>CAVPSV010000007.1:0-62933 GCA_963708625.1 uncultured Actinomycetota bacterium | reverse complement strand
GGGCGACCGCCCCCAGGCCATTGGCCTTGCCGAACCCATTGCCGCCGGTAGGTATCGAGATACCTTGCCCGTTCACGGTCGTAGTGATGCTAGTGATCACCGTCGTCTTTGTCGGGTCACCACCGGTAGGCCCGCTGGTGCCATCCGATGCGAAAAATCCCAGGCCATCCGTGAACGCGGTCGCCCCTGGGTCGAGGAACGTGGATGTCAATTGACCGAGACTTGGCACCAGCACGGCGGAGCCCTGCGCCGCCTCGTCCTGGCTTTGGATGCTCGTGTCCTGCGGGTAATAGGTCGCATCGTTGTTGACGTTGCGGCAACCGGGGTCGCCATCCCACACGAAACCAGACGACGTGTTGCACACTCGGTCCACATCACCGCCGGTCATGACGGAAACGAACGGAAGCGTCGCGACGACCACATTGCCGTTAATCATAGAGACCAGATTCACCGGCGCCTGCAAGCCGAGTTGGTCACCACTTCTGTCTCGGAATCCCAATACCATCGACTCGTCGCTGTCGAACGTAATGCTGGCAAGCTCCGGTACCGGCCGAACCTTGAAGAAGGCGCCGCTTGTTTGGGAGTAATTGGCAGGCAGGAAATTCTGTGTCCATGCGTTCCAGTGCGTTCCGATGTCGTCGTTGGCGAACGGGTAAACCGGCAGGCGCGTGAAGTCCAGCGCGTGAGTGAAGACCGGGCTCGCGTCGAACTGGCTCGCGTGGAAGCGCTCGACGGCCGCAAGGAGATCTGCCCGGTTCCCGCTCGTCGACGCGTCACAGATGCCGCCGACGTAGATGTCGCCGTCGTGCGCGGAGACTGCCATCGGACGCCAAAGGCCGTTCACGCAGCCGGGATCTGGAATCGCGGTGTCCACTTGCGCCTTGGTACCTGTGTCGATCGCGACCAACTGGTTGGTGTTCAGGTTGACCGTGTACAGCGTCGAGCCGTCCTCGGACAGTGCCAGGCCGCCCAGCGACTCGGTGCCTGGAGTCGGATAGAACCCACCCACCTGCGGAGTGCCCAGGGGGCCGACGTTGTCTTGCTTGATGTCGGTTGTGTTGTGTTGTGTCGTGCCGACGTTGGGGACGACTGCGAACAGCGACGTCTGCGTCGTGGTCGGATTGACGGTGTAGATGGCGCCGGGCCCGTCCGGCCCGTACTCCGCGTAGGACTTCGCGAACTCAGACGTGTAGATCACCTTGTTTGCTCGGTCCCACGTAACTCCGAATGTGGTGCCGGTGGCGGGGTAGTGCGCCACCGCAGTCACCGCACCCTGCGGACTGTTCGGCGTCGTCACCAACGACTCGTCGTTGGTTGCCCATCCGCCGGGTCCGACATTCGATTCGACCGGAACGGCGATCTTGGCGTTCGGTTGGACGTAGTCGGCGGGGTCCCACATGCCGATGTGCAGGGTGACGTTGGTGCCGCTGCTGGGGTTGACGAAGCTGGTGAAGCTGGAGAAATGGTTCGGGTTGGTGTTGTTGGCGGCGGGTGCGGCTTGCAGGTAGCTCAGTGAGCCGGGCAGTGGTTGTACCTGGACCCGGTACGGCGTCGCGTTGGTCAGGGTGGCGGATGGAGCGAAGGTGACGGTGCCGGTGGCGTCGGTGGTGCCGGTCAGGGTGTTGGCGCCGTCGGTCATCGTGATGGTGATGCCAGCGACTCCGGGGTCGGTGGTGCGGTAGAGGCCGTCGCCGGAGAAGTCGCGCGCGACGACGACGGTCACGGAGCCGTCGGTGGTGGCGGCGTTGGCGATGGCGCCGGAGCCGACCACGGCGAAGCCGAGCACGACGAAGCCGGACGCGATCAGGGCGCCGGCAAATTTCGACGCGCCCGCGAATTTCGACAGTGAGTGCCAGTGGGCGCTCGCTCGATGCGCACCGGTCGCACGACGGAAGACCACGGTCAACCCACCCCACCCCTCGACCAATCGGCGACCGTGACCGGCACCGAGTAATGCAACTGGCCTTTTTGCTCCTTGACGTACGACCTTCCGCCCATCTCGATGGGTCGGATACCAGACACAACACCCGGGCTAGCTAGCGGTCGAGCAAACGTCGGAAACTTGACAGTTGGGATCGATGACGCGCTGAACCTCAGGCGCAGCTGGGTTGTGTGGGCTCCCGTTCGGCAACCGGCAGGGCAGCCGGGCCCCGTGAATACGGGCGTACGTGGCTGATTCGCCCGACACGTCGTCCGGGCTGTGCCGTCAGATTTGACGCACTCGGCGGACTACTCCAGGCCGCGGTTGGTGACGCCCAGGACCGCGTCGATCGCACGCTGGATCTCCGGTTCGGGCAGATCGCGCAGCGGTCCGTCCAGCAACAGGCTGGACAGCCCGTGTACTGCCGACCAGGCGGCGTACTCCGCGCCGGGACGCTGTTCCGGCGCCAGCGAGCCCACCTCGACGAGCTCGTCCAAACGGGCGTTGAGCAGCGTGAACGGATCGGTCCCGGCGTCTGGCATCGGTTCGGCGGGCGGGGGAGTTCCCGGTTCCGGACCCCCCTGGTGGGCACGGGCGGAGCTGAACGCGGTGCGGAACCAACCGGGCTCGGCGAGGGCGAACTCGATATAAGCCCGACCGATCGCGCGCAGCCGGGCCTGGGCGCGGAGCACGGCGCCGCGCACTGTGACCGCTCGGGTGCGTTCGGCCATCAGCTCGCCCAGCTTGATCATGCAGCGCGCTCCGACCGCTGCGACCAGGTCCTCCTGGTTGGCGAAGTGCCGGTATGCGGCGTTGTGCGAGACGCCCGCCTCGCGCGAGACCGCGCGCAGTTGGATCGCCGCGGGGCCGCCGGTGCGGGCGAGGTCAACCCCGGCGTCGACCAGGGCCTCGCGCAGGTTGCCGTGGTGGTAGCCGCGGTTTTGGCTGTCGGCGCCGGCGGCTCGCTGAATCATGTTGACAGTGTCCACAAGGTATGGCATGTTCGTCAATGGACGATGTTGGCAGCGTCAACATAAAGACCGAACGGTTGGAGCCGACCATGACCGAACTGACGTCCCGCCGCCGGCTGCTGGTGCTGGCAACGGTGTGCCTGGCCGCGTTCGCCATCAACCTGGACACCACGATCGTCAACGTCGCCCTGCCCGATCTGGGTCGCCAGCTCGGCGCGACCACCCGGAACCTGCAGTGGATCGTGGACGGTTACAACCTGGCGTTCGCCGCACTCGTGCTGACCGCCGGTTCGCTGGGGGACCGATTCGGCCGCCGACCGGCGCTACTGACCGGGCTCGCGGCCTTCGCCTTGTCCAGCGGCATCGGCGCGCTGATGACCTCGGCGTCAGCGCTGGTGGTGGTCCGGTTCGTCATGGGCGCCAGCGCGGCCGTGATCTTCCCGACCACCCTGTCCATCATCACGAACGCGTTCCCGGACCGCGGCGAGCGGGCCAAGGCGATCGGACTGTGGGGAGCGGTCACTGGACTCGGCGTCGCGATCGGACCGGTCACCGGCGGGCTGCTGCTCGCGCACTTCGGCTGGCCGTCGGTGTTCGTTGCGCTCGTCCCGGTCGCCTTGCTCGCCCTGGTCGCCACCTGGGTGTGGGTACCCGAGTCCAGCGATCCCGCCGAAGCACGGCTCGACCTGCCCGGCCTGATCCTGTCCTCGGCCGCGATCGGTCTGCTCGTCTACACGATCATCGAGGCACCCGGGCGCGGTTGGGCAGCCCCGACCAGTCTGGCCGGTTTCGTCGGTGCCGCGGCCCTGGTCGTCGCCTTCGTGGCAACCGAACGGCGCCGGGAGCGGCCGATGATCGACGTGACGCTGTTCCGCACGCCGGCGTTCTCCGCGGCCAGCGCGTCGGTCACGGTGGCCTTCTTCGCGCTGTTCGGGTTCATCTTCCTGGTCACCCAGTACTTCCAGTTCATGCGCGGCTTCGGCACGTTGTCGACCGGCGTGCGCATCCTGCCGGTGGCGATCACCATCGCCATCGGCTCGGTGAGCGGGGTGGCGCTCGCCGGCCGGATCGGGACCCGCGCGGTGGTGAGCACCGGGCTGGTTCTGCTCGGCTCGTCATTCGGCTGGATCGCGCTGTCGGCGACGTTCATGCCGTACCACACGATCGTCGCGCAGATGGTGTTGATGGGCCTGGGTCTCGGGCTCACCACGGCGCCGGCGACCGAGTCGATCCTCAGCGTGCTGCCGCCAGCCAAGGCCGGCGTCGGGTCGGCCGTGAACGATGCCACCCGGGAGGCCGGCGGCACGCTCGGCGTGGCGGTGCTGGGCAGCATCTTCACCAGCCTCTACGCGAGCCACCTCACGTCAACGCCGTTCAATACGTTGCCCACCAACCTCGTCACCGCCGCGAAGAACTCGGTGGCATCGGCGCTGACCACGGTCGGACGGGCGCCGAGTGCGGCGGCACAGCAACGACTGCTCGACAGCGTGCAGACCGCGTTCATGAGCGGATTCCACACCGCGTGCCTGGTCGGCGCGCTGATCTGCCTGGCCGGCGCGGCCCGCGCACTGTGCCTGCCCGGACGGCCGCAACCCACGTCCGCCACCGTCGCCGCGGACGAAGGCCAACTGGCCCTTGCGTGACCCCCACCAGTCACCGGTTTGGGTAAGGTTATGGCCCCTATACGGCCAAAAACTTCCCCAAACCGGTCAGGACGGTCGGGACGGTGGGACGGTCAGGCAGCGGCGTCGTCGGCGCCTGCCCGAGTCCGGGCGGCCTTCGCGATCGGGTCGTAGGCCTTGCGCGCGTCGAAGGCCTTCTTCAGCGTCGGGTCCATGTCGGTGCACTGCTTGAGGAATGCCTCGAAGCCCGCCTTCTGCGGCCCGGCCGGCAGTCGCTGCGCGAACGCCTCCATGGCCGCCAGCGTCTTGGTCCAGCTGTCCGATGCCACCGGCATGTACTTCGTCGCCTGGGACTCCGCCTTCGCCCAGTAGCTGCACGCCTTCTCGAACCTGGCCATCTGCGCGAGCGTGTTCTTGAAGTCCTTGTTCTTCGCGAAGCCCGGGTTCTTCTTCAGGAACAGCTTCCAGTCATCGCGCAATCCTTTGGCGCCCATGGCGTCCTCCCGCACGTAGTCAGATCGATCCGGCCCCCTGGCCCGAAGTTAGGTTATCGGCGGGAGCCATGTCATCTGTGCCAGCACGGACACGGCGGATCGCGTGCAGACGGGGGCGCCCGGAGGGCTCCCGCGCGGCCCCGTCTGCTGCACCGAACTACATCGGCAGGGCTTCGTACACCTCGACCGTGCCGCCGGACTCCAGCACCGGGCAACCGGCGGTCTTGGCCACGGCCTCGGCCAGCGAACCGGCCTCGATGATCGAATAGCCGCCCAGGCGAGAGGCGCCGCCGTCAACCGAGCCGCCGTCCTTGGCCGTAGCCGACGCGCCGAACGGGTTGCCGATGTCGGTGACCGCGCTGCCGAGGGTGCCGAACCAGGCGCCCCACTTCTGCATCTGTGCTTCCTGCTCCTCGGGCGTCGGCGCCATGGCCCCACCGACGTAGGCGTAAACGAATTTCGACATCAGGATCTCCTCGAGTCGCGCCGGACGGACGCCGGCAACCGGTCTGTACGTCAGTACGACGGCTGGGAATGCCTGGCATCGACACGCAGACCGGGTGACGTTTCCGACAGCCGTCACGTCTGGCCCGGAGGACTTAGCACAAGAGTGGCCCGGCGGGTATCAAGCGCCGGGTTTACGACAAATACATCGCTGTCATTTGTACGACACTCTCACTGGGCGAGGACGGCCGTGAGGATCACGTTGTCCCGGTACGAATAGCCGTACCCGGGGACGAAATCCACTGGGCCGCCACAGGTCACCAGCACCAGTCGACGCGCCCCGCCGGTGCCCGCGAAGACCGCCGGCGGCAGCTTCGACTTGGACACGACGGACATGCTGATGGCGCGCCAGGCGGTCGCCTTGCCGGCCGCGTCGACCACCGTGATCGACATGCCCGGCTCGGCCTTGTACAGATCGGCGAAGGCACCGTCGCCCTGGCCGATGAAGTTCACGTGCCCCGCCAGCAGCGTCGTCCCGTCCTTCGAGGTCAGGCCGGCACCCTGCATCCACAGCCCCACCTGGTGCACATCCGACGGAATGATCAGCTCATTGCCCTTGATCACCTCGGGCACGATCGGCGCGTCGATGCACAGCGCGGAGACGATCACGTGGCTGGCGGTGGCCGACGCCGGACACGGCGTGGTCGAGCCCGGCGTCGGATTCAGTCGCGTGATGATCGCCGGCAGTGCCGCGATCGCGGCCGGATCGACGGAGAACGTCTGTGACGGCAGCGGGGCCGGCGGTGCCGCTGTGTGCTTGGCACCGTGTTGGATCAAGGAAACACCGAGCACCGCAAGCGCGCCGGCCACGATAACGAGCAGGCCGACCACCAGCCAGCGCCGAATCCGCCGCGGATTGTCGGCACCCTCGGGTTCGGCTCCCGCCGAGTCAGTCAGCTCCGGCACTCCGGCCTCCGCAAACCAGTCGCCCGCGTCGGACGGATCCGCACCGGAATGGAGCGGATCCTGCGGATGAGCGTGCCGCGCGGAGATCGCGGGCTCAAGGTCAGACTCGGCTGGATCGGCTGGATCGGCTGGATCGGCTGGATCGGCTGGATCGGCGACGAGCGGATCCTCCCGATGAGCGTGCCGTGCGGGCACCGCGGGCATCGCGGACTCAACGTCGGACTCGGCCATCTGCGCGGGTCCCGGCGGGCTTACCTCGCCGGTGTCGGGCGTGTCACCGGTGTCGTCGGGGCCCGCGGGATCTTCCCACCTGTGCTTGCCCAACTCCTGCTCCCAGCTGCCTGCGTCCGTGGTTGTGTGATCACGACCGCAGGAACGGGCGGCCACCGCACACCGATAACACCTGAGCGGGTGGCAGTCCGCGGCAAACTGTCGGCAACCCGATAGTTCGGGCTCGAGGGGCGCCCCGCCGGTACGTTGCCGGTATGCAAGGGGCCATTGCATCGGCGCGCGCCCGCGCCGGTAACCGGGTTGGTCATCGCGCCGGTAACACCGCGCCGGCGGTCAGCGGCCGTGTCCGGGCTGTCATCGGCGTCTTCGTTGCCATGACCGCGACGCTCACCGCCTGCTCGAGTCACGCCGGCACGCCGCACTCCCAATCGTCTACGGCCAGCAGCGGGGCACCGGTCACCATTCGCGTGCCGGCCGACGCCACGACGATCACCGCGGCGCTGGCCAAGGCGCATCCGGGTGACATCGTGCTGGTCTCGCCGGGCGTCTACCACGAGCAGGTCACGGTCACCACGCCGCACATCACGCTGCGCGGCGTAGACCGCAACAAGGTGATCATCGACGGGGATGTGCTGCGGCCAAATGCGGTGGCCGTACATGCGCTCGGTGTTGCGGTGGAGAACCTCACCGTTCGCAACGCGACGCAGAACGGCATCTTCGTCAGCGGCGCACAGAACTCCCCGGAAAACGATCCGAGCTATGGCAGCCAGAGTGCGTCCGCCTTCCCGCCGGTGCAGGACTTCCTTGTCGACCATGTGACCAGCTACGACAACGGTGGCTACGGCATCTACGCCTTCGACGCCCAACATGGCGTGATCGAGAACTCCTACACCTCGGGCATGCCCGACTCCGGCATCTACGTCGGCCAGTGCAAGCCGTGTGACATCGCGATACGCGGGAACGTCGCGGAGCACAACGCCGTCGGCTACGAAGGCACCAACGCCAGCGAGCAGGTCTACGTCTACGGCAACCGGTTCGTCGGCAACCGGGTCGGCGCCACGATCAACTCCGATCATCAGGAGACGTTGCTGCCGCAGCTGGACGACGACCTGGTCGGCAATGTGGTGGCCGCCAACGGCGCGGTGCACACGCCGGAGCAGGCGGAGGGCGGTTTCGGTGTCGGGATCGGCATCAGCGGCGGCACGCACAACACGGTGGCGCGCAACCTGATCGTCGCCAACCCGGTGGCCGGGCTGGACATCACCAATGGCGACGACCTGGCCCCGATCGGCAACCAGATCGTCGGTAACACCTTCGCCACCAACAAGGTCGACGTGGTCTACGAGGCGAGCAAAGCCGCGCCAGGACAGGGAAACTGCCTGTCCGGCAACAGTCTGCACACCGTGCTGCCGCCGAACCTCCCCACGCACTGCCCGGTGGCCGACCAGCCGCACGTCGGCGTCACGTTCCAGCCGCCGACGGCACCGGCGGGCGTGGACTTCACCGCCATGCCGGCCCCGCCGGCGCTGCCGAACGCAGCCACCCTCGGCCCGGCGACTACCACCGGGTTGCCGGGCGCGGTCGACGTGACGTCGATCGCCGTGCCGTCCCCGACGTTGCTGGCCGAGCAGAGCACGGTTCGATGGTGACCAAGCGGTCTCCATCGGCCACCTTGCGCCGCAGCCGCCTGCGCAAACGGGTGTGGCTCGCCGTCGCAGTCGTGGCGGCGATCGCTGTGACGATCTCGATCGTGCTCGTGGTGACCTCGGGCGGCACCAAGCCCTCCGGGGGGCACCCGACGGCCTCGCCCCGGCCCCTCACCGCCGACGAGGCAGACCGTCTCGCGGTGATGCGTTATCGGAACTACCAGACCGGTCTGCATTTCCGGACCACGACCAACACCGGCCTGACCCTGGTCGGGGACCTCGATTTCCACAAGCACGTGGGCTACGCGATGGCGACCGACGCCGGCCAGCCGTCGCCGGTGCAGTGGAATACCAGCACGCTCGTGCAGTGGGCGTGGCCGACGAGCGCGGCGGCCGGTGAGCCACCGGCCAAGCTACCCACCACGCAGCACCGCACTCGCGCCCTCGACCCGAGCAAGAGCGACCTGGATGCGCTGTTGGCGATCCTGCTCGCGCTCGGGCAGGACCGTCCCGACAACTCCGCGCTGATCCAGCAGGACGGCGCCACGTACGTCCGGGCCGACTCCGTCGGCGGGGTGCCCGTGGACGTGCTCGACGGCCCCCGGACGTCAGGGCAGGGCACCGCGTCGAGCGGCGCGTTGACGTACTGGGTGGACGCGTCCGGACACCTGCGGCGGGCCGACGTCGTGTTGGGGCAGAGCGCGGTTCCGGTGCAGATCGATACCGATCCGAACGCCTTCCAGTCTTTCCAAGTGTCGTCTTTCGTCGTTTCCTGATCTCGCCAGGCCCGACGGGCAAGCATCGAATCAACTGGATGTCGACCTTCTATGAGTCGACATCCCAGCTGGTCGACGCGAGGGGGAGGTGGACCACGGCGATGGGATCGGGCGCCGGGAGCACGGCCGTCGGCGAGCAGGACACCGTCGACGAGCGGACCGATGCTGAGCTCCTGCTGGCGTTCCGCGCCGGTGATGTCGCGGTGTTCTCGATCCTGTACGAGCGGCACCGCCCGGCGGCGATGCGCTACGCGCGCAGCCTGGCGCACAGCGAGTTCGCCGCGAACGACGCGGTCTCGGACGGGTTTCTGCGCGTCTACTCCGCCCTGACCAAGGGCGATGGGCCCGTGGACGCGTTCCGGGCCTACCTGTACACCGCCATCCGCAGCGCAGTGGTGGACGAGGCCAGGCGCACCTCGAAAGTGCGCTATACCGATGACCTGCAGCCGTACGAGGACAGCACCGAGCCGCTGGACATGGCGGCGGTGGAGGAGGACCGGGATTTCGTGTCCAAGGCTTTCGGTGCGCTGACCGACCAGTGGAAGCAGGTGCTCTGGCTGACCAGCGTCGAGGGCCGACGGCACAACGAGGTCGCCGAGATCCTCGGCCTGAAGCCGAACGCGGTGGCCGCACTCGCCCTGCGCGCTCGGGAGGGCCTGCGGCAGAACTACCTGACCGCTCACCTGCGTACCACCGACACCCGGGACGAGTGCCGGCGCACGGTGAAGAACCTCGCCGCGCTGGTCCGCGCCAAGATCAGTCCGCGGGAGAAGGAACACGCGGACAGCCACCTGCTCGGCTGCCGCCGGTGCCGGGTCGCCGCGGTCATGCTCACCGACCTCAACCGGGTCATGCCGGCCATCGCCCTACCGGCTCTGCTCGCGCCGGCACCCTGGCTGGTGCACCTGCACCAGGTCACGGCAGGCATCGGGTCGCTCGGCACGGCGCCGGCGACGGCAGCGGCCGCGCAGACGCATGCCGGTGCGGCGCAATCGCGACCCGCTGACGTCGTCCGCGGCGCGCATCGTGCTTCACGCCACGGCGGCCTGCAGCGGCGGACGCACTCAGAGCGCGGCCGGGTGTCCCGATTCGCGCGGTCGCACACGGTTGCCGTCGTCGTCGGCGTGCTGCTCGCGCTCACCGCGGGCGGTGTCTCGGTTGCCGCCGGCACCGGCCACCTGGGCACACATCACAAAGCCGCGCTGGCTGCGCCGGTGGTCCCGATCGCATCGGTGTCGGTGCCCGCGCCGACGCCAACCCCGCCGCGCAGTACCACACCGGCGGCGCACCAGCCCGTCAAGCCGATCAAGCCGGCTGCCAAGAAGTCGCGCCCGGCAGTGGTGAACCCGAATCCCAACCCGCAGCCGACCGCGACGTGCACAACCAACTTCGTCCCCACCACATCCGAGCAGAACTCTGCAGCGCAGGTGCTGCATGCCCTGAACAACTCACGCGCGGCGCACGGGCTGCCGGCATTGATCTGGTGCACACCGCTGGAACATTCCGCGATCGCACATGACAACACGATGATCGCGACCCACACCATCGGCCATCAGGTGAGCGGAGAACCGGATTTCGGCACCCGGCTGAGCCAGTACGCGTCCTGCACGTCCGCGGCGGAGAACGTCGGTACGACGACGACGCTGTCCACGTCCGGCGCAGTGGGCGAGGAGCAGGTCATGGCCGACGAGCAACCGCCCGGCACTACCATCCACCGCGACAACATCCTCAGCCCCAGGTACACGGAGGTCGGCATTGCGGTCGGAGTGGACACCGTGAAGAACCTGCTGCTGATCACTGAGGAATTCTGCCGGCCGTGACCAACCGCGATCGATCCGCCGCGGCGGGCACGCGCAGCCCGTCGCGGCGCTCGTTCCTGCAGTTGGCCGGCGCCGGCGCCGCGGTCGCGGTAGGTGGTTCGGTCGGCGCGTCCTCCGCAGCGAGCCAGGCCACGCCCCCGGCGCCGGTCGCGCCATCGGCCGGTCCGGCGACTCCCGTGCCCGCGACCGGCCCGCACCAGGCCGGCGTGGGCCGACCGGCGACCCCGCAACCGCACCAGGTGCTGGCGGTGTTCGACCTGGACAGGCCGGCGCTCGCGGCGACCGTGCTCGCAACGGTGGGCCGTCGGATCCTCGACGTGACGTCCGGCAGGTCTGGCGCGATGCTGGGCCTGGCGCCCGGCGACGTCACCATCACCGTCGGCGTCGGACCGCGACTCGTCAGCGTCGTGGATACGTCGCTGCCCGGGGCGCAGGCATTGCCGGAGTTCGCGCGGGAGCAGATCACCGAACAGAACCGAGGCGGCGACGTGCTGGTGCAGGCGTGCGCGTCGGATCCGGTGGTCGCGTCGGTGGCCCTCGAGGCCGTCACCGATGGCATCGGTGCGTTGACGAGCAGGTGGCGGGAGACGGCCGCACGCGGCGCAGGCGTGTCGTTGCCGGACGGCCGCCACGCGAGCCGCAACGTGATGGGTTTCGTCGACGGGATCGTGGCACCGTCCGGCTCGCCGGACGCCGCTGCCGAGGTGTGGATTGCAGCACCGGCGGCGGTGCGTGGCGCATCCATCGCGGTAGTGCGCCGGATGGAGATCGACATCGCGTCCTTCGCGGCGAAGTCGCTCGCACAACAGGAAGCGGTCCTCGGCCGGCACCGCGAGTCCGGGACGCCGCTGTCCGGCGGGTCAATCATCGATCCGCCTGCTCTCGGTGCGGTGACGGCCGACGGCCGCTACCTGGTACCGCTGCACTCGCATGTGCGCCGCGCCCACAGCACCGCTACCGGAGTCCCGCAAATGCTGCGCCGGTCCTATTCGATGTCCGCGCCGGCCGGGCTGCTGTTCGTCAGCTACCAGAATGATCTGAACACGTTCGTGGCGACGCTGAACCGTATGCAGGACGGCGACGATCTGTTCGACCTCACCACCACTACGGCCACCGGATCGTTCCTGGTGCTGCCCGGGTTCGACGAGTCCCGTCCGTTGGGTGCCACGTTGTTCGACTGACGGGCCGCTTCGCTGACGGTTCGCGGGCGGCCGTCGGCTGAACTGTCCGATTCCAGACTTGGGGTCGGAATGTTTGCGCTGCCGCTGAGACGGTGGCGGCATGACGCCGGTCAGCCCGTTGGCGTTGCGCCGGTGTTCCTGGTTTGCCACGCTCGAGCGCGGGCCGCTCACGCGGCTCGCGATGAGTGCCGCCTTCGGCGTCTCCGATCGCGAGCACTGGCTCTACCGCGAAGGCTCGCCCGCCGACGCCGCGTACCTCATCACCCGTGGGGCGGCGCGCTGGGTGCGCGGCGACGGTCACGGCCGCGAGTTCGTGCTTGCCGTACTGACGTTCGACTGGACGATGCATGCGGCCGGCAGCGTGGTCCGCGGCGGTGAGCACACGCTCGGTCTGCAGACTCTGCACCGGATCCACTACATCCGGATTCCGGCTGAGGCGTTCCTGGTCGCGCTTGATTCAAGCCTTGATCTCACCAAGCGGGTGGCCGCGGCGATGGCCGCGGACGTGCATGGGCTGGCCGAGACGGCGGGCAACCTGGGCCTGCTCGACATCCGCCGGCGCGTCGCGAAGGTGTTGCTGGACAGCGCCGATCAAGCCGGGCATGCGCGGTTCTTGGTCACCCAGGCCGATGTCGCCGGACAACTCGGCATGAGCCGTCAGTCGTTCAACGAGATCCTGTCGGACATGCGTGCGCGGGGGCTGATCGGCGGTACCGGCAGGGGCACTGTGGTGGTGCGCGACCGGGAGGGACTGTGGCGTCTGCTGCGCGCCGGTAGTTGACTCCGGTGTCGCATTCGCGTCTTCACCGCCATACGGACCTCGTGGCGGGCAAGACTCGCTCCGACATTGCCGTATGGGCCGGAGAGAGAACGTGGTCGCTGTCGATCCGCAACTGCTGCGCGAGTGTGCGTGGTTCGCCGACGTCGATCCGTGCGACCTCGCGGACCTGGCGCGGGCATGCACGTCCTCCACGGTTGCCCGCGATACCTGGATCTTCCGTCAGGGGCAGTTGCCTGAATCGCTGGCGATTCTGCGCAACGGCCGCGGTCTGCTTGTTCGGTCCAGCGGTCGCGACGCCGAGCTGATTGTCGACATGTTGACTTTCCGCAACACGGGATTCGGCGCGCACCACGTGCTGACCGCGCGGCCGTTGCCATTGGGACTGCGCGCGGCGAGCCGGCTGGAGCTGATCCGCATCCCCATCCCGTCGCTGCATCAGCTGATCGAGCGCAACCCGGTCGTACTGCGCCGGCTGATGGTGCAGATGGCGTACGACATCGAGGCGATCTCCGAGCTGATCAGCGACCTCGGCCTGCTGGACCTGCGCCGACGGGTGGCCAAGCTGCTGCTCACCTCGGTCGACGAGGACGGCGTGGTGCGGTTCTTCGCACCGCAGCACACCGTCGCACGGCATCTCGGCGTGAGCCGTCAGTCGCTGAACAAGACGATCTCCGCGTTGCAGCGACGCGGCTGGATCGACCGCCGCGGTCGCGGTCAGGTGCTGGTGACCAACGCCGCCGGCCTGCGCCGACTACTCGACAGCTGATCAGGTGTCAGTCGTGCGCGGACGCGAGGTGTCAGTCGTGCGCGGCGGCGCGGGCCAGGTCGGGGCAGTCGGCACCGTGTACCCACACGATGCCGTCGTCGTCGGTGTCGATGGCGAGCGCTACGTCGTTGGTGTCGACCACCGGTCCGAGGATGGGCTTGTTTACGCTCGCCGGCGCGGCGTACACGACATCGCCCACCGCGAGGCTGCGAACCGCATGCCGTAGCCGCGCACGATGCCCGGAGCCGGAAGCTGCGGTCCGCATCGAGCCGCTCAAGCCGCGCTGCCGTAGATCCATGCCGGTCATCGTCAGTCGTCGTCTCCGAGCCAGCCACTGCTCGTCGTGATCACGACACGCGCCAGGTGCGAGGTGTGATCCGCGCCACCAGCGGCGCCCGGCAAATCGGGACATTAATGCCCGAAAGTGCAGTCGAATCGGGCTCATTCGAGAGCTGCCGCCGAGGACCGCGAAATTCGCCGTAATGCGATGCCGGAGCCGGCGTCCCTCTGCCATGAATCGACCCCTGCACAGCCGGAGCATCCGCCGGCTTGTCCTTGCGGCGACCACCCTCATCGCCGGCATCACCACCACGGCGCTTCTCGCCACCGGTCCGGCCTCGGCCGTGACGTCATCCGCCAAGACCGCCGCCGCCAGCGCGAACACCTGCGGCGGCGCGCACCTGACCAAGGCAAACGGCCAGGCGTGGACCTGCACCTTCGACGACGAGTTCAACGGCACCGCGCTCGACACGACCAAGTGGACGCCGATGCTCACCGCGAAGGGCGGGTACCACAACGGGCCCGAGTGCTACGTCGATTCCCCGAACAACATCTCGGAGTCGAACGGCACGCTCAACCTCACCGCGCGCAAGGAAGCCGCCTCGTTCTACTGCCAGAAGAGCAAGACCAGCGGCTGGACCACGCAGTACACCAGCGCGTCGGTAACCACCGGCAGCCACTTCAGCCAGACCTACGGCCGCTTCGACGTACGCGCCAAGCTCCCCGGCGCGACGGTGAAGGGCCTGCAGACGTCGTTCTGGCTGTGGCCGGTGGACGACACCAAGTACGGCCCGACCTGGCCGGAGTCCGGCGAGATCGACATCGCCGAGAACTACACGCTCTACCCGAAGCTGGCCATCCCGTACATCCACTACGTACCCAAGAAGGCCGACCCGAACGTCACCAACACCTCATGCCAGATCAACCCGGCGACGTACCACGATTACGTGGCCGTGTGGACTCCGACCAGCATCACCATCCAGATCGACGGCACGACCTGCCTCGTCGACACCTGGAACCCAGCCGGCATGGTCAAGCCGGCACCGTTCGACCAGCCGTTCATGGTGCAACTCACCCAAGCGCTGGGCATCAAGACAAACGCCTTCGCTCCGGCCAGCACACCGCTACCGGCGACCACGCACATCGATTACGTGCGGGTCTGGTCCTAGCGTCAACCATTGCGATTCCATTGTGGGCGGCCACCGATTCGGTGGCCGCCCACTCGTCTGTCTGCGGCCTGCCTCTGTGGCCGATCAGATCAAGCCGCAGCGCACCGCGAACGCAACTGCGTGCGTGCGGTTGCGCAGACCCAGCCGGATCGTGATGTCGTGCACGATGTTCTTGATGGTGCGTTCGGAGTAGGACATCTCCCGAGAAATCTCCGCGACCGCCCAACCCTCCGCGAGCAGCCGGAGCACGGTGACCTCGCGCTCGGTCAGCGTGCTCGGGTCTTCCGGATCGTCCTGCTGTCGACGCTCCAGTCGGTTCAGTCCCCGCAGGACGCCGGGAATCATCTCCGGCGGCACTGAGCTCTCGCCGCGCACCGCGTTACCGATCGCGCGGACGAGTTCGTCCGGCGTAGCCGGCGCGAGGCGCACGAACGACGTCGCACCGGCGTCCAGCGCGTCGCATACCGATTCCGGATCCAGTTGACCGGCGAGCACCACCACCCGGCGGCCCTTGTGTCGCCGGTGGAAGCGGATCAGCCGCATCGCGTCCGCATCGATGGCCTCGACGCCGATCAGTGCCACGTGCGCACCGACCAGCGCGGCAGGGTCGTCAAGCGACTCACCGTTCACAGCGCCGTCGAGTGCGGTGGCGATGATGTCGTAACGACCATTGGTGGCATCGGATTCGACGACGTGCACATCCGGATGCCGCCGCAACGTGCTCAGCAACCGCGCGCGCAGCTGCGGATCTCGAGTGATGATCGTCGTCGGGGTGCGTCTGGGCATGGTGTCCTGTTCGTCAGCAGCTGATGACGCGGTCGCCCCCACGGACCGTCATGCCCATGATTGGACGGCTGATGCTTCGTGCGGCTGCTGTGACGGAAACCGACAGATGTGCACTGACGAACGTCGACACCGTCGGCGCTTGTGCGACCGCTAATGCAGCGTGCCGCCGGCGGAGCTCAGCATGATCAGGAATACCGGGCCGAGCGCCGCGACGGTGAAGCACGTGGCGCGGCTGTCCGGTTCACGCCACAGCTCGCGGGCTCCCGCCGCGATCAGCACGACCGCAACGACTCCGCCGACGACGGTGATCGCATCCGGCGCGCGCGGCGCTGCGAGTGCGAGCACGGCCGCCGTCGCCACCAGCAGCAGCGTGGCTGTCGGCACCAGGACGCCGTGCGGCCACGGCACCTGCGTCAACGGCGTGCGCTGCCGTCCACTGCGTGCCGGCGTGGTGACCGTGTCGAGCGGCAACTGCGCGGCTGCGGCACCGATCGCGTCCGCGCAGGCCACCGACGCGCCGAACAGGCCGCCCGCGACCACGACCCACCATGCCGGCCACACCGCGTCCGGCAACGCGAGCGTTGCCACGGCGGGTAGCAACGCCGCGGTCACCACGTATGACAGCCGGCCCACCGGCGTTGCGCGCAGTCGCCACGCAGATGCGACGGCGCAGCCGACGATGATCAGCTGGACGATGCCGGCTCGCCACCCGAGCAACAGGGAGCAGAAGACGGTGAGCACGAACGTTGCGAAGATCGCGGTTTCGATAACGCCCAGCGGCAGTGCGCCCGTCACCAGCGGCTTCGCCAGCCGAGCGACATGGCGGTCCTCGGCACGTCGGTCCTCGGAATAGTGCATGCGGTCCTCGGAATAGTGCATGCGGTCCTCGGCCCAGCCGGCAAGGAGTTGACCGGACAGCACGGCGCCCACGAGAAACACCGTCTCGATAGCCGTGTTGCCGGCCTTCACGCCCAGCACGGCAGCTGCGAAGGCGATGACGAGCGCCTGCCGCGGATGGCCGGCGCGCGCGAGTCCGGACATCGCCACGCGCCCCGAGTTCACCGGGCCCAGCCTAAGGGGGGCAGTCGGCTAGCTGCCGCCCGTGCGCCGGCGTACCGATTCGGAGTACGCGGCCGCCCGGTAGCGCAGGATGGGGTCCTGCGAGAGTTCGATGCCGTCGATCACCCGGGTCGGGTCGAACACGACCACGCTGCCGTCGGCTTCGGGATCGGCTTTCGGTTCGGTGATCTCCAGGGTGCCGACGCGCCGCACCGTGTCGGTTCGCCACACCGACGTGGGATCGTTCGGGTCATCTCCGTCCGCGGCGATTCGTACCTCGAGCGTGAAGCGAACCGGGCCGCGCGCCAGCCGCTGCTCGAATTCTTCGTGCAGGTAATTGGGTTCGCGGCGAGCGTTCGTGCTGGGCCCCTCCGGCGAGTCCGATGAGGCCGCCGGCAGCCAGGTGTAACGCACCCAGCGAGAGCTGCCGTCGGACGCATGCCATCCGTAGGCGTGCACCGGGTAGTACGGCAGCACGGCGAAGCTCGGTGGCGGCACGATCGCTTTGGCGCGCAGATTCGCCACGAGTGCGGGCACGGTGCCTGGGTGCCGTGCCATGTACAGCGGCAGCAGCCACGGCTTGCGGCGTGTGCCGGCCGCGGCCTGCGTGAGCTGCAGGAAGTCCTCGACGGTCCGAACCGGAAACCGCGGCGCGGTTTGGGCGAGCAGGTCGGTGGCACCGCCGGGTGGGCGGAACGATACGGCGAGTCCGCGTACGTCCGGCGCCTTGTCGGGCAGGTCCGGGTCGCCCGCGCCGTTGGACAGCCGTACGAGGGTCGGAATCGGCTCGCCGCTCATGTGCGCGGCCCTGGTCAGCGTGGCAGCTACCGGCTCGGCGGTGAAGGTGGCTTGGTAGTACTTGCCGCGGGCGTGCAGCGCGCGGTAACCGGGGTGTCGACCGAACGCGGCATTGATCCGGTCCATGGCCTGCTCGGGCGTGGGCACTCTGGCCTGCTCGGGGCTCGACATGGTGGGAACGCTAGCCGAGCCCGCACCCACCGCGCCGCCGCTTGGCCGCACCGGGACCGAGCGGGACGGTGCCGGATGTTGCCGGGTGTGCTTCAGCCGGCCCGCTTGTACGCGCGCACGGCGAGTGGAGCGAACACGATGAAGATGCCGCCCAACCACACCAGGCTCTTCCACAGGCTTGCCTCGATCGGGCCGCCGAGCGCCAGCGCACGCAACGTGTCGATCACGTACGTCACCGGCTGGTTGTTCGCGAACGCCTGCAACCAGCCCGGCATGGTGCGGATCGGCACGAACGCGCTGCTCAGGAAGGTGGCCGGGAACAGCCAGATCATGCCGAACGCCTGCACCGACTCCTCGTCCTTGATGGCCAGCCCGGTGTATGCGGCGATGAGGCTGAACGCGACGCCGAACAGCGTGGCGAGCGCGACCATCCCCACCGCACCGGGGAAACCGTTCTGGAACCGGAACCCGACCGCGTACCCCACCCCGACGATGATCAGGATGGTGAGCAGCATGCGCGCGGTGTCGGCGACCAACCGGCCGGCGAGTACCGCCGATCGCGCCATCGGCATCGAGCGCAGCCGGTCGATCACGCCCTTCTGCACCTCGATCGCCAACGCGATCGCGGTGCCGAAGGTGGCGAACGCCGCCGTCTGGCCGATGATGCCGGGCATCAAGAAGTTCACGTACCCGCCCTTGACGTGCACCGGGATCGCGCCGCCGAACACGTACCGGAACATCAGCACGAACATCACCGGCTGGATCACCGTGAATGCGATGTAGGCGGGCACCCGCATCCACACCATCAGGTTGCGGCGCGCGATGGCCAAGGTGTCATTGATCGCCCAGCGGAACTGGGTACCGAGGCCTGGTTCGTCGAGCTGGGTAGGCGCCGGAGCCGCGACTGCCGTCATGACTGGGCACTCCCGTCGTTGGTTGAGCCGTCCTTGGTCGAGCCCTGCCGCGACTCCTGGCGGCTCGAGCCCGGCGGCGCGTCGTGCTGTGCATCCGGCGGCTGACCCTGCCTCCGCGAACCCGGTCGGCCGCGACCGCGGCCGCGTCGCCCGCGGCCGGCGTCGACCGGCGTCTCGTCGGCTGCGTGGCCGGTGAGCGCGAGGAAGACGTCGTCCAACGAGGGGCGGCGCAGCGCGAGGCCCTGCACGGCCACTTGTGCGACATCGAGCGCCCGCACGGCGTTCAGCAGCGCCTCGGAGCCGCGGCTGCCGACGCCGATGCTCACCCGCCCGTTGTCGACGTGCGGCTCGCCCTCGCCCAGTGGTGCGATCGCGCCGACCGCGACTTGCGCCTGACGTTCGTCGACCACGGTGAACTCGAGCACGTCACCGCCGACTCGGTTCTTCAGCTCCTCCGACGTGCCGGCCGCGATCACCAATCCGCGGTCGATCACGACGATCTCGTCGGCCAGTTCGTCCGCCTCGTCGAGGTACTGCGTGGTGAGCAGCAGCGTGGTGCCCTGCGCCACCAGGGCGCGGATGATCTCCCACATGTTCAGCCGGGAGCGCGGGTCCAGGCCGGTCGTCGGCTCGTCCAGGAAGAGCACCTTTGGTGTGCCGACCAGGCTGGCGGCAAGGTCGAGGCGCCGCTGCATGCCGCCGGAGAATCCCTTGGCCGGGCGATCGGAGGCCTCTACCAGGTCGAACTGCTCGAGCAGTTCGCCGGCGCGGACCCTGGCCTGCGGCCAGCTCAGATGGTGCAGCCGTCCGATGATCTCGAGGTTCTCCCGGCCGGTGAGCTCCTCTTGGATCGCGGCCGACTGTCCGGCAAGTCCGATCGAGCGGCGCACCGCCGCGGCCTGCTTGACCACGTCGTGCCCGTCCACCAGTGCGCGGCCGCCGTCGGGCAGTAACAAGGTGGTGAGGATGCGCACCGCCGTCGTCTTGCCCGCGCCGTTGGGGCCGAGCACACCGAGCACCGTGCCACGGCGTACCGCAAGATCGATGCCGCGCAATGCCTTCACCGCACCGAAGGACTTCGTCACCCCTTCGGCGAGGATGGCAGTGTCCGAATCCGAGCCGGTCACGCTGCCTGTCACCCCGCACCTCCCATTGAAAGTCGAATATCGAAAGATCGAATACCGAGAGATCGAACACCGAGACATCGAACCGAGCGATCGGATGGGCGGCGCCTGGTGGATCGACGCCGATGGCGCGCGCCGGTCTCGCACGCCGCTTCGTCAGCGCACCCAACGTAGCCGCCGTCACCGACAGGCGTCAGCCGGGTTTCGCGGTGGGCGGATCAGGCGGGTGTGCCGGCGGGCGGCCGGTACTAGCCTCATGCCGTCCGGAGGCGTCGCATTGACGCCGGATCCACCGGTCGAGGAGCAGCAATGGCGAGTGCGAACTGGGACACCATCCACGCCGAACGGGCGGCGCTGGCCAACGATCTGGCTGCAATCTCCGACGAGGCGTGGACGACGCCGTCCATGTGCAGCTCGTGGGACGTTCAGCAACTGCTCGGTCACATGACGGCCACCGCGAAGATGACGCCGTTGACCTTCGTCGGGAGGATGGCCGGCGCCGGCTTCCGGTTCAGCGTGATGGCTCAGCGCCTCGTGGACAAGGAGACGGTGGGCACGCCACAACAGACGCTGGCGGAGTTCAGGGCGCATGCCGACGACTCCACGGCGCCGCCCGGTCCACCGGACACCTGGCTGGGCGAGACCATCGTGCACGGCACGGACATCCGCTGGCCGCTCGGGCTCGAACGCGATTTTCCGATCGACGCGCTGGTGCGCCTGGCCGACTTCTACAAGAACTCCAACGCCATCATCGGTTCGAAGCGCCGCATTGAAGGGGTGAGGATGCGCGCCACCGACACGGACTGGTCCACCGGCGCCGGTGCCGAGGTGAGCGGCCCGATGCTCGCGTTGGTGATGGCAATGACCGGCCGACGACCCGCGCTGTTGCGCCTCACCGGCGACGGCGTGGCCACGTTGGACTCGCGACTGAGCGCACCGGCCGCGGGCTGAAGTCTGGCGCTGGATGAAGTGCGTGGGCCTTACATCACCCGGGCCCGGATGAGCGCGAGTTCGGCCCAGACCTGCTTGCCCTGATCGAGGTCGGTGACGCCCCAGTCGTCGGCCAACGCAGCCACCACCTGCAGGCCGCGTCCCGTCGTCTCCCGCACCCCGGGCTGCCGCAGCCTCGGCCGACCCGCCGCACGATCCGTCACCGTGACCAGCAGCCGGCCCGGCCACACCTGCAGGCTCACCGTCACCGACGACCCGCCCGCGCGGAGGGCGTTGGTGATCAGCTCGCTGATCACGAGCGCGGCGTCGTCCAGCAACATGTCACTCGCCCCGGCCAATCCGGCGCGGATGCTGTCCAGCGCCCACGCCCTTGCGCGGCCTGGCGTCTGCGGATCGGCAGCAAAGGTGGCGTCGGCCTCGTACGTCACCCGTGTGCCCGTTCCCCCGAGGGCCATGCCAACGGCCTACCCGGTTTCGCGCCCCGTGACACGACGGGCACTCGGCGGCCCGCTCCAGCTAGGGTATGGGCGTGCAGGTCAGGCTCGATCACGACGACGCGGCCGGCCCGACGATCATGCTGTCCGGAGAGATCGATCTGCAGGTCGCTCCGGCGCTGCGTGAGGCCGGCGACGCGGCGATCGCGCATGCTGGCGGTAATCCGGTGCGCATCGACCTGTCCGGTGTGACGTTCCTGGACTCCACCGGCATCGGGGCCCTGGTGGCCATTTCGAACGCCGCTCACGACAAAGACGTCCCTCTCCGTCTGCGGTCGGTGCCGGAAAAGATCACCAAATTGCTGTCGATCACTGGCCTGGACGACGTCTTCGTGACCGAGTAGGCCTCCCCGCAGGCAAACGCCGTCGCCGTCGATCCGACGCTACCGGGCCACTGCTAAACGGGACGTAAATCCCGCGTACCGTGAACGAGTGTTCAGCCGGGTCCGGTTCGCGCTCACCCCGGGCTGGCTCGCACTGCATCTGCTGTGCCTGGCCCTCGTGGTGACGATGGTGCTGCTCGGACGCTGGCAGCTGGATGTCTCCAACAGCAAGCATTTCAGCCTGCAGAACTTCGGCTACGCGTTGCAGTGGTGGGCCTTCAGCGGATTCGTCATCGTCATGTGGGTGCGGTTGCTGCGTGATGCCCGCCGCCAGCGTGACGGTGTCCCGAGTGGTGCTGCCGAGGTCGCTGCGTCGGCCGCCTCAGCGCTCGCTGAGGGAACTTCAGGGGCACCTAATGCGGTCGCCTATCGTCGCTACGTCATGCCCACCAGTGCCGAAGTCGTCGCGAATGCGGACGACCCGACGCGGGCGGCGTACAACGAGTACCTCGCCCAGCTCGCCGCGCAGGACGCGGTGCCGGGCAACGACGCGCGCAACCGCGCCGAAGGGACCGCCCGATGACCGCGCCGGCGACCGTGACGACCGCGAAGGCGCATGCGGCGCTCACTCGGTACCGAGTGATGGCGTTCGTGACCGGTACCGTGCTCGTCGCCGGCACCATCGCGCTGATACTGCAGAAGGCGTTCGACGTCGATCACCTCGGCGTGCTCAACGCGATCCTGTGGGTCGGGCACGGCTACCTCTACCTCACCTACGTCATCGTCACCTTGCAACTGGGCGTGCGGTTGCGATGGCCGATTCTTCGGCTGCTGCTGGTGATGGCCGCAGGCACGATTCCGACGATGTCGTTCGTCGCCGAACACTTCGTCACCCGGGACGCACGCGCCTCGGGCGCTGTGTGACTGCAATGGCCCGGTGACTGCGACGGCTCCACGGACGGCGCCACGGACGGTTCGGCGGGCAGCGGCGCTGGCGGTGCTGCTCGCGGCGCTGTTCGCGGTGTTGTTCGCAGCTGCCGGGCCGGCATCGGCGCATGCCTCGGTGGTCTCCTCCGATCCGGTGGACGGCTCGAGGCTGAAGGCCGCGCCGGCAACGGTGATCATCACGTTCGACCAGCCGGTCGGCCTCGGCGACGTCGGTTACCTGCACGTCACCGACCAGAACGGCAACAAGGTCGACGCCGGACCGGCGTTCCACCCGAATGGCAACGGCGCGCAGGTCGAGGACAAGCTCAAGCCGGGTCTCGGCGACGGCACCTATACGGCGAGCTTCCGCGTCATCTCGGCCGATTCACATCCCGTTGCCGGCACCGTGCGATTCGTTGTCGGCAACGGCGTGCTGAGCGCGGCCCCGCCGGCCGGTGCGACCGTGAACCACGCCACCACCGACGTATTCGACATCGCGCGCTGGGTGTCTTTCGCCGGGTTCGCGCTGATCGCGGGCTCGTGGCTGTGGCTGTCGGTGTGGCCGGCCGGGCGCTCGGATCGACGGGCCCGGGTGGTGGCTTGGACCGGCGTAGGCGCCGGCGCGGTCGGGGCGGTCGCGGAGACTGTGCTGCAGGGGCCGTACACCGCTGGCACCGGACTGTCCAACATCACACGCTGGCAGTTGCTGGACTCGACGTTGCACGCATCCTTCGGCGAGTACCACTGCGTGCGTCTGGTGCTGATCGGGGTTGTCGCGCTGTTCTTCGGGGTGGCGATGCAGACGGAGGGGGTGCCGGTGCCGGTGGCGCCGCCGCCGATGCCGGAGACGCCGCGGCGCCGGTTCGTGCTCGCCGCTTTGTTCGGGTTGCTCGTTCTCGCAATCGCGTACACGTTCGCCGAGGTCGGTCATCCGGAGACCACGTCGCCGACATGGGTATCGGTGCCCGACGACATGGCACACATCGCCGCGATGGGAGTGTGGCTCGGTGGGCTGGTGCTCCTCGCCGCGTGCGTGTTCCCGCGGCGAGATCCGGACGAGCTGCGGGTCGTGGTGCCGATGTTCTCGCGGGTCGCGCTCATCGCCATTGCGGTGCTCACCGCGTCCGGGACGTACCTCGCACTGCGCGGCGTGCAAACCGTGGACGCAATCTTCACCACCACTTATGGATTGCTTGTAGTAGTGAAGGTTGCGCTGCTGCTCGGCATCGTCGCGTTGGGCTACAGCAACCGCAGCGTGTTACGCCGGCGTGACCCGGTCGGCAGCGCAGAGCGGGTGCGCCGCTCGGTGTTGGTGGAGGTGGTGTTGGCCATCGGCATCCTCGTCGCGACCTCGCTGCTTGTCGCCCAGCCGCGCGGGGCGGAGGCGCTGGCAGTGGTCCGGGCCCATCCCAGGTCGGGCGCGGTCGATATCGGCGACGGCCGTATCGTGACGGTGACGCTCGATCCGGGCAAGCACGGCGATATCACCGCCACCGTCGAGTTCACCGGTCCGCAGCCGGTGCAGGTGACCGCGACGGCGGTGCTGCCGAGCCAGCAGCTGGGTCCGATTCCGCTCGACCTGCGGCCCAACGGCCACGATATATACGGCGCGAGCGGGGTGCTGTTGCCGGCTGCAGGCAACTGGCGCATCGACTTGGTGGTGACGACGTCGAAGTTCAGCGCGACGACCGGGTCGGTGACGATCCACCTGTACTGAACAGGTGGGCAGGAGCGGAACGTGAGCGAGGTAGTTGGGAGATGGCCGGGGTTGGTGGCGTGGGTGGTCGTGTCATGAATGAGGCGGGGCGATGAGGATGTCGTGGCCGGCCGGCGTGGCCGGTTCGATCGTGCTGGCGCTCGGCGCCGCCGGCCTGATCCGCGGCGCTATCCCGCAGACCGTCGCCAGCACCGGGTCGACGGGCTCGGAACCGATCGTCGTGGCCAACGCCTACATTCGCCCGCCGGTGCCGCCGACCCAGCTCGCCGCCGCCTACTTCACTATCTACAACACCACGGCGCAGGATGACCAATTGCTGTCCATCTCCACCGGGGCAGGTGCGGACGCGGTGCTGCACAAGGTGGTGAACGGGGTGATGTCGGCCGTGTCCGGTTCGGTGGTGATCCCCGCGCACGGCAACCTGGTGCTCTCGGCCGGAGCCGGGCACGTCATGATCAGCAATCTGTTCGGCCCGCTGACCGCGGGACAAACGGTGGACATCGAACTCACGTTTGCCAACGCCGGCCTGATCACGGTGAGCGCCCCGGTGATCCCGTTCTCGCAGCCGGCGCCGGGCGGCGCGAGTACGGCGCCGACATCGGGGGCGGCATCGTCGGGGGCGTCACCGTCGGGGGCAACATCGTCGGCGACATCGACTTCGGGGGCGAGCAAATGAGGCGACGGTGGACTCCGGTGGTGGCCATCGCGGCCGTGGTCGCGGCGGCCGTGTTGCTGACCGGGTGCAGCAGTTCGACCAACTCACCGGCAACCGGCGGCTCGGCGTCCGCGTCCCAGTTGAACGACCAGAGCGGCAATACGGGGAACGGCTTCGAGGGGCTGGGCATCACGCCTGCGGAGCCGCGGCCGACGTTCACGCTCACCGACGCCTCGGGCAAGCCGTTCTCGTTCGGTATCCAGACCGCCGGGCATCCGACACTGCTCTACTTCGGCTACACCAACTGCCCGGATGTCTGCCCGGAGACCATGGCGGATGTGGGCCTGGCGCTGCGTGCGCTGCCGGCCGCGGTGCAGAAGGTGACCTACGTCGTCTTTGTGACGACGGACATCAAGCGCGACACCGGGCCGGTGATGAAGCAGTGGCTGTCGAACTTCAGCAACGGAACGTCGGCCACCTGGGTCGGGTTGCGCGGGACGCAGGCGCAGATTGATTTCGCGCAAACGGCCGCGCATGTGACGGTGGCCGAGGACGACGGGCAGACGCACTCGGCGGTGGTGAAGATGTACGGCGCCGATGACTACGCGCGGGTGGAGTACCCGCAGAGCACGAACGAGCAGCAGCTGATCCAGCACGACCTGCCGCTGGCCACCAAGGCCTGACCTCCCGCACCCGTCCCGGCACTTGGGGAGCTTTCTTCCCGGTATCCGGGAACAATCCTCCCCAGGTGATGCCCGTGCTCCAAGGCGAGTGTTCGGCGCTTCGCGCCTGCAACACTCAGTCGCTCGGCCCGAACGAGCCGGCTCGCTTCGGGCCGAAGGCAGGAGGGCTCACTCGGCCTCGCTCAATCGTGTGAGGCAGAATCCCCCCTCGTGAACTGGTACTCGCTGCGCAGCTGGGTCAGCACGGTCATCCGTCTCGGCCTGGGTGGGATCTGGCTGTGGGCGGGAATCGGGAAGATCAGCTCGCCGCGCACGTTCGTGCAGACCGTACGGGCCTACGACGCGACCCCGGAGTGGCTGTCCAAGGCGATCGGCTACGGGTTGCCGGTGCTGGAGATCTGCCTCGGCATGCTGCTGGTCGTCGGTGTCGTGGTGCGGCTGGCGGCGGCGGTGTCGGCGTTGCTGTTCCTGGTGTTCCTCATCGGTCTCATCGAGGCAGCCGCGCGGGGGATCAAGCTCGAGTGCGGGTGCTTCGGCGGAGGGGGCGCGACGGCCGGCTCGACGTCCTACACGCTGGACATCCTGCGCGATGTCGGGCTGTTGATCCTGGCCGCGTTCCTGGTGGTGTGGAGCTTCACCCGTATCTCCATCGAGGAGTACCTGGGCCGCAACGACTACGTGGAACCGCCGTCGGCGAAGCGGATGCGCACCCCGGAGGGACAGCGAAAGTACCAAGCACTGGTGGCGCAGAAGCAGCAGCTGGCACGGCACCGGGCACTGTGGCTGAACAGCTCGCTGGCTTTGATCGTCGTGCTGGTGACGTTGGTCGGCGTGGGCATGCAGGCGAACCGGGCGAAGATCACCGGATCGACCACCGCGACGAACGCGACCGTCGCGAACGGCGTGGTGTGGGGCAAGGCTGCGGCGGCCACAGTCGACCTGTTCGAGGACTTCCAATGTCCGCACTGCCTGGAATTCGAGGAACAGGTCGGCGCGACGTTGCAGGCCGACACCCGGGCGGACAAGTCGCAGTTGCGATTCCATACGCTGTCGTTCTTGGACTCGAATTCGGCGAACCAGTATTCCTCGCGCGCGGCGAACGCGGCGCTATGCGTCTCGGACATCTCCACCGATGCGTTCGTGAAATTCCATAACCTGTTGTTCTCCGCGTCCGTGCAGCCCAAGGAGGGCACTGCGGGTCCGAGCAACGCACAACTGGCGGTGTATGCCGGACAGGCGGGGCTCACCAAGGCCCAGGTCACCACAGTGACCACCTGTATCGATACGAATCAGCATGCCGCGCTGGTCACGGCCATCACGGACAACGCGTCCAAGCGTGGCGTCAACTCGACGCCGACGGTGTGGGTGAACGGCAAGTCGGTGACTGCCACGTTGGCGGCGGTGACGAGTGCGATCGCGGCCGCGGACGCGAAGGGCCCGGCCCCGTCCCCGTCGAAGACGCCGACACCGACACCGTCGAAGTCCGCGACCACCTCGCCGAAGACGACACCGAAGACGACACCGAAGTCCAGCGCGTCCGCGTGACGCACTAACCCGCGACGCAGCCCGGCGCGCACCGGTGGATCGGATGCGCGGCGTGGTTGCTGGACATGCACGCGGCGAGCCGCGACGATTCGCGAGCAGGTTCGTTCGTCGTTGGTCACGCGCCTTGTGCCGCAGACATCGGATGTGACGGTGTCACGGGCACACAATTCGACGGCGCCGGAGGCACGGAATCAATACGGTGCCGATGGCACCCATTGATAGTGCCGGAGGACCGCATGAACATCCGCAAACTCGTCGCCGAAGCGCTTGGTACCGCGTGCCTGGTGTTCTTCGGTGTCGGCACGGCAACCCTGTCGTTTGGGTTCGCGCTGACCGCATCGACCCGGACGGCCGGGGTGCTGACCACGGCGCTTGCTTTCGGGCTCGTCTTGCTGGTGCTGGCATACGCGCTGGGGCCGATTTCGGGTTGCCACGTCAATCCAGCCGTGACGATCGGGTTCCTGGTCGCTCGGCGGATCTCGGTGACCGAGGCGATCGGCTACTGGATCGCCCAGATCATCGGCGCCATCGTCGGCGCCGGCATTCTGCGTGGCATGTTCGCCGGCGCGAGCGGCTATTCGACAAAGTCGGTCGGTCTGGGCACCGACGGGTGGGGCACGCAGTCGATGGTCCATCTCTCCGCGGGTGGCGCGTTCCTGGCCGAGGTCGTGCTCACCTTCCTGTTCGTCTTCGTGGTGCTGGCTGTGACGCGCAAGGCGGCGTGGCCGCAGTTGGGCGGCGTTGCGATCGGGTTGGCGCTGGCAACTGTGCACCTGATCGGCATTCCGCTCACCGGTACCTCGGTGAACCCGGCCCGCAGCATCGGCCCGGCATTGTTCGTCGGCGGGACCGCGCTGAACCAGTTGTGGCTGTTCATCGTCGCGCCACTGGTCGGTGGGGTGGTGGCCGCGCTGGTGAGCATCTACTTCTACGCCGGCGATGCACCGGCGCCCGAGGAGATGGCGAACAGGGCGACCGCCGCGGCCTGACCTGGGCCGTCGGCGTGCGGCTTACGCGTCGGCGAGTTCGCGGGGAATAGCGATCGCGTCGACGAGGGCGCCGTTGCGCCAGACGGTGACTTCGATCCGTCGGCCGATGGCGGCCTCGACCATGAGTTGCTGAACGGCGGTGGTGCTCGCCGTGTTCTCACCGTCCACGGCAACGACGATGTCGCCGACGCGCAGCCCAGCGCTGGCTGCGGGCGAGCCCGCGATGACCTGTTCAACGCGTAGACCGGTGCGGCGACCGAGCTTGTCGGCGAGGGCGGGCGGCAGCGGTGTCTGGGCGCCGGCAATACCGAGCCACGCGCGGCGAACCCTGCCGTGCGTCATCAGCGTGGAGATGATTTGCCGGGTGGTGGCGTTGATCGGGACGGCGAGACCGACGCCGATACCCGCGACGGCGGTGTTGACGCCGACCACGTGGCCGGCCGAGTCGGCCAGCGCGCCGCCGCTGTTACCCGGGTTCAACGTGGCGTCGGTCTGGATCACTTCGTCGATGACCCGGCCGGCACGGGTGGGCAGCGAGCGGCCTAGTGCCGAGACGATGCCGGCGGTGACGCTGCCGGCGAAGCCGAGCGGGTTGCCGAGGGCGACGACGAGTTGTCCGACGCGGAGCTTCGCGGCGTCGCCGAGCGTCACCGGTGCCGGTACGTCGTCACGGGCGCGCAGCACGGCGAGGTCGGACAGGGTGTCGCGGCCGATGACGTCAGCCCGCACGACGCGGCCATCGCTGAAGCTGGCTTCCACCGCGGTGGCGTCGTCCACGACGTGCGCGCTGGTGAGCAGGAAGCCGTCGGACGTGAGCACGCTGGCGCTGCCCGCGCCACGGCCGCGCGGTGTGCGCACGGCCAGGCTCGCGACGCTGGGCAGGACGGTGTCGGCGACGCGGATGACAGCAGTCGAGTAGGCGTCCAGCGGATCAGGGGCGCTGGCTGGGGTGTCCTGCTCGGCCATGCGGGTGAAACGCGTCGTGCGGACGGGGTGTGCCGATGTTCGCTGTGGGCGCACGGGCCGGGCGCACGTTGGGGGCCGCGCGTGTGAGGCGGGACCGGGGGTGCGCTACGGCGGGGGGAGCGACGCGTCGGAGAACGTGAAGGCGCGGGAGACGTGAAGGCGGAACGCGAAGGGCCGGCCTCCGTGTGGAGACCGGCCCTTCGCGCGTGTGGGGTTACTTGTTGGCGGCTTCCTTCAGTGCGCTGCCGGCGGTGAGCTTGACCGTCTTGGCGGCCGGGATCTGGATCGTCGCGCCGGTGGCGGGGTTGCGGCCCTCGCGGGCAGCGCGACTTCCGACGGACAGAGCGAAGAAGCCGGGGACGCTGACCTTCTCGCCCTTGGTGGCGGCGGCCTCGAGCGTCGTCTGCAGGCCGCGCAGGACGGCGTCGACCGTCTTCTGCTCGAGCTCGGCGGCGTCGGCGACGGCGGCAACCAGTTCCTTGCGGTTCACGGGGTCTCCCTTGATTGTTGGAGTGTGCTGTTTTCCGGGTTCCAGTATGGGTGACGGGGCTGGACAGCCCGTATTTCGGGGGGTCAGGGCGCGGCGTGTCGTCCGTTTTGGCATCTGGTGTGGCCGTTGAGGCGACGGTTTCGAGCCGATCCGGTGCTCCCGTGCCGCCGTGTAGCATCGGTGCTCGGTCTTGGCCCGTGTTTACGGTCGGCCGACATCCGGGGCTGTGGCGCAGCTGGTAGCGCACCACACTGGCAGTGTGGGGGTCAGGGGTTCGAGTCCCCTCAGCTCCACCACCATATTTAGGTATAGACGGCCAATCAACCACCACATGTTGTGGTTCGATCTGGGACTTCGAGTACCCGGTATCGCCGAAACTGGAGCGAAACTGGAGGATCCATTCTCCAGCGCCGAAATAGGGTCACGTTCTCGCTCCAGCTATGCCACGAGCAAGACCGCGCGGCCATCTGCGCCCAGATGGGATCTCCACACGGTCGATTGGCGCGGAGTGGATCGGCGCTGGCCAACGAGCATGCGGATCGTGATGTGACGGGTGCCGCGCGTTGACAATGCCAGGCCAAGTCTCGGGCTGACCCGCCTGGCGCGGACTCGCTGCTCTGGTCCGCTGTAGGACGCTTAGCTGCTTTCGCCGCTTCGACTCCCGCCGCCGTTAGCCTCACTGCGTGACCTCGGTGGCAACCAGAGCTGCGTTGATGGACAGACTCGTGGCGAAAGCCGGCGGGGTGCGGTCTGAAGCGACGGTTCAGTCTGACGTGCGAAATCTGCTCCTGGACGCCGAACTTGGCCTCACGGATGTGCAACTCGAGACGCAGGTCGGCGAGCAACACCGTCGCATCGATGTCGAGGTCGGGTGCACCGTCATCGTGAGGGGTTCCAAAACTCGGGGCATGACCTCAGCCCCTATGCCGCGTGGCGGTATTCGTTGATGAGGCCGCCGAGGATGGCGTGACGGACGATCGGGGACGTGGGGTCGGTCGGTGCCGGCTGGATCGGGGACGGTGGCCGCAGTTCTCGGCCTCGGTGTGGGCGTTGCTGGTTGTAGTGGGAGACGTACTCCTCGAGAACTCGTCGTAGGTGTCGTTGTCCGAAGATCAGCATGCGGTCGGTGAGTTCGGCTCTGACTGTTCTGACGAACCGTTCGGCGTAGGCGTTGGCTTGCGGGCAGCGGGGCGGGATCTTGACGATCTGGATTCCAGCGTCGGCGAGCACGGCGTCGAAGGCGGTGGTGAACTGTCCGGCCCGGTCGCGGATCAGGAACCGGAAGTTGGACGCGTTCGGTCTCCGAGGTCGGCGACGAGGTTGCGGGCCTGCTGAGTGGTCCAGGGTCCGTCGGGGTTGGTGGTGGTGCCGAGGATGTGGACGTGGCGGGTGTGGATCTCGATCACGAAGAACACGTAGATCCGCTGCAACGTGACGGCGCAGTCGACGTGGAAGAAATCGCAGGCCAGCATGGTCGTCGCCTGGGTGCGGAGGAACTGTCGCCAGGTCGTGCGGTCTGCTCGGGTCGGGGCTGGCGGTATCCGGAGCGCTGCGCAGGATGCGTCGGATCGTGGACGCGCCGACCCGGCGGCCGACCTTCAGCAGTTCGCCTTGGATACGTTGGTAGCCCCAGGTCGGGTTCTGCCGCGCGAACTGCTCGACCAGGGCCGCGAGTTCGGGATCGATGGGTGGGCGTCCGGTGCGGTGCGGGTAGGTCCACTTCTTCGCGACGAGGCGGCGATGCCAGCGCAGGATGGTGGCCGGTGTGACCAGCCGGTGCGCGAGCAGGTCGCGGGGGAGGTGTCGGCAGAGAGCGCTGAACAGTGCTCGGTCGGCCCAGTTCAGCCGCGGCTTGGGGTTGGTTCGCCGCAGCACCGCGACCTCATGGCGTAGGACGAGCAGCTCAGCGTCCTTCGACGCCGAGGACCGAGCCAGCAACGTCAGCCACCCGGTGAGCCGGACCAAGATCAGGTAGAGCAGTCGCAGCGACACGAGAATGATCATGCCGAACAGGCGCTGCGCAGACTTTTGGCACCCCTCAGGTCCGCTGATTCGACGGCCGGCACAAGCAAACGACAGGACGGACGCCACAAGGCCGCATTTGAGGCGACGTGATGGACGGTCTGGTGCTCGCGACGCTTCCACTGGCTGAACCACCGTCATGTGCAGGCAGGATAAGGAGAGAGATTGAGACTGCGTGGCTGCCGATATCTATGACTGTGTGGACGTGGGTAGCCAGTGCAGAGCACCTCCCTTAGCCTCACCCGGAGGTCTGACCGCCATCGCGTCGTCAGTACTGAACGACATCCGATCGATCCACTGGACAGCCGGCGGCGGCGACGCTACGCCGTCCGCCTTGAGGCAGAATCGTCGTCGCGCTGCCTGCGCACCTGCTCGGTGTGGGCGAGGGTCTCGAATGGCTCCGGGTCAGGATGAGACGCAGTCGAGTTTGCCGTTGTTCGCCAGCGTGAAAGCGCCGTCCTTGATCAGGAACACGTAGCCGCACTTTAGCGACCTGTTGCCGTTGGTGTAGGTCACCGGCGGGACCAGACCGCCGAGGGTGTCGTTGGACAGCGTGTCCAGTCCGTTGATGATGTCCTGCGAGCTCGGGCTGCTGCCCAGGTTGGCCGCCTTGGCCCCGGCCTCGAAGGTCAACGCCGCTGCCCACGCTTCCGCGGCGGTGGTGAACGTGTTTTCCCCGCTGGGATCGTATTGATCCATCACCTGCTTGTACTGGGCGATGGCCGGGTTCGACGTGTCCCACCAGGGAAATTCGTCGATCGCACCGCCGGCATTCTTGAATGCCGGGTCGCTCGTGTAATCGCTTGTGATCTGCGCGCCGTCGGCGACGTAGAACGGGAAGTAATTCTGCTGAGCGCACGCATCGGCGACGGCTTTGACGGTCGTCGTCGCCACGGCCAGCTGGATCGTTTGGGTGGCGGCGTCGCGCAGTGTCAGGCACGGAGCCACGTAGCTCGGTGCGGTGGTCGAGACCTTCACTGACTTGGTGAATGTGTAGCCGGCGTTCTTGACCGCGGCCTCGGTCGCCTGGGCGCCCTGCAGACATGCCACAACCTCGGCGCAGTACACGTCGCCAACCTTGGTCTTCTGCTGGGCCCCGGCCAGTTGAAGGCCGAGTTCTTTCTGGATGCTCAGGTCGGTGCCGGTCGGGTAGTACAACTTGTCCGCCGGAGTGAAGGCGAGGGACACTGCCCCTGCCGCTCCGATGACCGGGATCTTCTGGGCGGCGAGGTAGTCCTTCCACCCTGGCGCGCTGTTGTCCTCACTACCTACGAGCGCGATGATGTGGTCCTGGTTGACCAGTGTGTGGGCGTCGGCTAAACCGACCGATGGAGTGTTCTGGTCATCCATGACGATCATCTTGACCGGATGGCCGTCGATCCCCCCGTTGGCGTTCGTGTAGGACACCCAGGCGTTCAGCACGCCCTTAGCCGGGCCGAAGATGGCAGAACTCGCGCCCGTTGCGTCGACAATCGAGCCAAGTATCAGCGTCGACTTGGTCGCGGTGCCGTTGGAACCCCCGCTACCGTCCGCGTGGGACTTCGCCGAGCTACAGGCAGTGGCGGCCAGAAGTGCGGCCGCGAGTACTGCGACGACCCTCGCGCGGGTCACGTCGGAACGCGCCACCAGAATCCCTTCGTCGGCCTCAATCTGGTCACGGCTCGAGGAGCTATGCCACCGACCCATCAGACTGTCCCGTACCGGAAACAGCCATCGAGTTCGCGCTTCGGGTGGTTGCCTGGCGCCGTTTGCACCAATCGATTGGTTCTTCAGACCGTTGGACTGTAGGCGCCTCCGGATGATGCTGTCAACGCTCGCGTTTACAGAGATCACCCAGGGCTACTCCATCGTTCGGATGGCTCGCTCCGGGCAGTTGCGGACGGCGGCGCGGGCAGCTGCCTCGAGGTCGGCCGGCACCGGATCGAGCTGGACGACGGATTTCAGTTCGTCGTTGAGGTCGAACACTGCGGGCGCCTCGACGCAGCACCGGTTGTGCCCTTGGCACACGCTGCTATCGACGACGACACGCACGTTCGGCTCTCCTGCCTCGTACTCTCGATGCGCTCACGACGTCGCGTCGGCTGCGAACCGGCGCGGTCCCGGCGTGAACTCCACCGGGATGGAGCTGTAGCCGGGGATTCTGCCGTGGCGGTAGACCGCCTCGTGCTCGGCGCTGAGCCGGAAGTCGGGGAGCCTCCGCAGCACCTGCTCGATCGACACGCGTATCTCCATCCGCGCCAGGTTCGCGCCCAGGCATCGGTGGTGCCCGACGCCGAAGCCGACGTGGCGGTTCGGGTCGCGGTCGAGGATCAGTTCATCCGGCTCCGGGAACTCGTCCGGATCGCGGTTTGCCGCCGCCCAGTTGAGGACCACCACCTCGCCCTGTTTCACCGGGCAACCGCCGATCTCGACATCCTCCTGGGCGATGCGTGGCAGCCCGTGGATCGATCCGCTGTGCCGGACGAATTCCTCGATCGCCTTGGGCATCAGCTCCGGGTCCTCGATCAGGCGCCGTCGCTGCTCGGGGTGCTCGGCGAGCCAGACGAATGAGTTGGTCAGTGCGTTGGAGGTCGTCTCCAAGCCCGCGATCACCAAAAGGAACGCGTTCGCGACGACCGCCTCGAAAGACAGTTCCCGGCCACCCACTTCGGCCTTGAGCAGATGGTCGAGCACGTCGTGCTGTTGGCTGGTGACCGTCCCTCGCCGCTCATGCAACCGCTGGTGGCAGTAGGCGTACATATCGGCCGAGCGGGACATCGGGTCCTGTTCGCCGTAGAACTCCGGGTGCATGTAGCGATCGACCATCGCCAGCACCTCGTTGACGTCGTCCACTGGGAAGCCGAGCATCTCCCGAAACAGCAGGGTGCCGGGTACGCGCCACGCGATATCTGCCAGGTCACCGTGGCCGTCGGCGATGAACTCGTCGATGTGCCGATCGGCGATCTCGCGGGCGATCGTCTCGAGGTCTCGGATGCGCCCAGGTGAGAAGTACGGATTCAGCGCCTTCTTGTAGTTGGTCTGCTCCGGCGGATCCAACTGGATCACACTGCCCACAAGCGGCTGTGGGTGACCGTCCACGCTGCTGCCATAGATGGCGGAGGACAGCCGCCCGGTATCACGGGCGCATTCGTAGACGTGTTCGTAGCCGATGACATGCCACTCGCCGCCTGCCCGTCGACTCAACGGCAAGGGATGATGCGGATACTTATTCTCGCCGTAGGCGACCGGACCCAAACTCCGGAGCCGCGCGTAGACCTCGAACATGAATTCCGGGCTGAGGTCGGCGAAGCCCGGGTTGGTGAAGTCGAAATGCTCGACGAACTCGTCCGCGCTGAGCGTCACTGAGCCCTACCTCTCCTGCGTCGGCGCGGCCCTCGCGCGAGGGTGGCGGTCGTGCGCAATACGCGCACGCTGACGCAGCATGCGTCATAGTCCCCGAGCGTGCGTCCTAGTGTCAACATGCGCGTAGACGGAAGCAACGATTGGTGAGATAAAGGCACAGCCGACTCGATGCGGGCGGTGTGCCGTCAGGTGGGAGCGCTGATGAAAGCCGCGGTGCTGTTCGAGAGTCCGGGAAGACTACAGATCCGAGACATCTCGCTCGATGCTCCACGCGAGCACGAGGTGTTGGTCCAAGTCGGCGCGACCGGCCTGTGTCACAGCGATCTGCATTTCCTGGACCGACCGCACGAGTTGCAGGGACCGACCGTGATGGGACACGAGGGTGCGGGCACCGTGCAGGAGGTGGGCAGCGCCGTCACCTACGTCCGACCCGGCGACCATGTCATCTCGTTTCCGATCGGGTTCTGCGGACAGTGCGAGCGCTGTCTCGGCGGCCGGCCGACACTGTGTGCCCAGACCGGCCTGCGACGCGCCGAGGGCGAGCCGCCGCGCGTACGGCTCGAGGACGGCACTCCGGCGGTGCAACTCGCCGGGCTAGCGACCTTTGCCGAGCAGATGCTGGTGCACGAGAACAGTGTGGTGAAGATCGACCAGAGCATCCCGCTGGACGTGGCCGCAATCGTGGGATGTGCGGTGCCGACCGGAGTCGGCGCGGTCCTGCGTACCGCGGACGTTCCCGCCGGCGCCGATGTTGCCGTCATCGGCTGCGGCGGCGTAGGCCTGCACTGCATCCAAGGTGCGGTGCTCGCCGGAGCCAATCACGTGATCGCCGTGGACATCAACGAAGGCAAGCTCGAACGCGCGCGCCAGTTCGGCGCGACACACCTAATCAACAACGCCGCCGGAGACGCCCGCCGGCAACTGGCGGACCTACTGCCCGGCACGGGTGGTGTGGACTATGCGTTCGAGGCGCTCGGGCAGCGGCAGACCGCCGAACTTGCCTTCGCCATGCTTCGGCCCGGGGGCACCGCGACCATCGTCGGCGTGATGAGCGGGCCGATCGAATTGCCCGGCGAAGCGTTCCTGGCCGAGAAGCGGATCCAGGGGTGCCTGATGGGTTCGGTCAATTTCCGACGGGACATCCCGTACCTGCTCGATCTCTATCGCGCCGGACGGCTCAAGCTCACAGAGGCGGTCTCGGACCAGATTTCGATCGAGGAGATCAACGAGGGCTACGCCAAGATCAGTGACGGAGGTGTCGCGCGCACGGTCGTCGTGTTCGACTAAGCCGGGCAGTGCGCGATCGTCGGCGTCACGCGGGTTTGCGCGCTGCGGCTGCCGCTTGAATTGCCTGCCATACGCGCAGCGGTGTGCACGGCATATCAAGGTGCGAGACGCCGAGTGGGCGCAGCGCGTCCACCACGGCGTTCTGCACCGCGGCCGGTGCGCCGATCGCCCCTGACTCGCCGATGCCACGCGCGCCGAGCGGGTTGTTCGGCGACACGGTTTCCAGGAAGAAGGTTTCGAACATCGGTACCTCCGGTGCGGACACCACCGCATAGTCGGCGAAGTTCGTGGTGAGCGGGTTGCCGTCTTCGTCGTAGAGGAACTCCTCCTGGATGGCCTGCCCGATGCCCTGGGATGCGCCGCCGTGGATCTGTCCCTCGGCGAGTAACGGGTTCAGCACCCGACCGGCGTCATCGACGGTGATCAAGCGGGCGACTCGCACTCGTCCGGTCTCGGTGTCGACCTCGACCAACGCCACGTACGCGCCGGACGGGAAGGTCGCCTCGCCCATGAACTCGGCCTCGCTGCACAGCCCGGCCGGCGCGGCAGCCGCAAGCTCGGCCCAGCCGAGTACCCGCCCGGGTGTCACCTCGGCCGAGAACCGGCCGCCGTCGGCTGAGTCCAACACGACGTCGGCCGCCGTGACACCCAGCATCCCGGCGGCGATTTCTTTCGCCTGCTCGATCAGCTGCCCGACCGCCAGCACGACAGCCGAGCCGACCCGCTGCAGCGATTCCGAGCCGCCGGTGTAACTGCCGCGGCGGATCAGATCCGTGTCCGCCGCGACGATTTCGATCTGATCGGTCGGGAAGCCGGTGCCCTCGGCGGCGAGCATCGCCCAGGCGGTGGCGTGACCCTGACCGTGCGCGGTCGCGCTGGTCCGTACCAGCAGCCTGCCGTCGGCGTCGACGTCGAGCTCGCAGTAGCCGTTTCGCGCGATCCCGGCGGATCGATCGAGAAACATCGCCACGCCGATGCCCAGCTGCTCCGTCGTCCCCTCTCCCCGCCGGCGTGCTTGCTCGGCGCGCAGCGCGTCGTAGCCGGATTCGATCAGGGCGCGTTCGAGCAGCGCCGCGTAGTCACCGCTGTCGTAGACCAAGCCAGTGGCCGATTTATATGGAAAGTCTTCGGTGCGAACGAGGTTGCGCCGGCGCAGCTCGGCCGGGTCCATCCCGATCTCCACCGCGAACAGGTCGATAGTTCGTTCGGTGGCTGCCGTGCCCTCCGGACGCCCGGCGCCCCGGTACGCGGCGATCGGCGTCGTGTTCGTCGCCGCGGTTCGCGCGCGCCAGCTGACGTGCGGGATGCGGTACACGCCGGGGGCGATCTCGCAGGAGGCGCGCGCGAGGATCGGGCAGGCCAACGGGTACGCGCAGGCGTCGCCGAGGACGTCGATGTGCAGCACCTCCAGCGTGCCGTCGCGGTGGCCACCCAGCGTCACCTGCTGCAGTTGAGCACGCGAATGTCCGGTTCCCACCATGTCGTCCGAGCGGTCCGGTAGCCATCGCACCGGGCGGCCGACGCGCGCCGCGAGCCACGGCAAGACCACCTCTTCGGTGCTCGGTCGTGCCTTGGCGCCGAAGCTGCCGCCGACATCGGGCGTGATCACCCGAACGTCGTCCAATGCCATCCCGTACAGCGCGGCCAAGGTCTCGCGAATGGGGTGCGGACCTTGGCAGGCAGACCAGTGCACCAGTCGGCCGTCCGGCTCCCACCGCGCCGCGGCCGCGCGAGTTTCGAGCGGGCACGGCGCTACCCGCGAGCTCCGATAGGACGCTCGCACCACGACCTCGCAGTCCTCGGCGCGATTTGCTGGCACGTTGGTTGCGTCCTCGGCCGAGCTGATCAGGTTCGATCCCGCGTCGGGGAACAGCAGCACATCGGTGTCCAGGGCGGTCGCGAGGTCGATCACAGCCGGGAGTGGCTCGATGTCGACCTCTACCATCGCCGCGGCGTCCTCACCGCTCTCGCGGGTTTCGCTGACGATCGCCGCGACCGGTTCGCCCACGAAGCGGACGGTGCCGGTCGCCAGCAGCGGTCGGATCACCCCGGCTGGTGCGACGGGTCCGAGCGGATATGGACCGATGTCGAGATCTGCCGCGGAGTACGCGCCGAGCACGCCGGGCATGGCCCGGGCGGCGGTGACGTCGACCGAGATCAGCCGGCCGTGCGCGATCGGTGACGGCACATACGTCACGTAGGCGGCGCCGGGTATGTCGATATTCGAGACGTAGTTCGCCTTGCCCACCAGGATCCGAACGTCCTCTGTCCGCGGCGTGGGGGCGCCGAACGTGGCCATGGGCTGACCCTAACCGTCGACCGGCTATCTTTCAACGGATGTGTTGACCGGGTTCGGCGGCTGAGCCTACGATGGCAGCCCGGTGCCAGTCGGTGCCATCCATCGGCCTCGGAGGAATGTGCCGTGGACATCACGGTCACCGTCAACGGCCGAGAACGCCACTCCGACGTCGCTGCGCGCGTACTACTGATCCACTACCTGCGCGACGAACTCGGCCTGACCGGAGCCAACGTCGGTTGTGACACGTCCTCGTGCGGAGCGTGCACCGTGCACCTCGACGGCGAGTCGGTGAAGTCGTGCACCCTGCTCGCCGTCCAGGCCGACGGACGAGAGGTCACCACCATCGAGGGACTGGCCGGGAACTCCGGCGAGCTGCATGCCCTGCAGCAGACCTTCCGCGAGCGGCACGCCTCCCAATGCGGCTTCTGTACGCCCGGCATGGTGATGGCCGCCGCGTCGCTGCTACGCGAGAACCCGCGTCCGACCGAGGAGCAGGTACGGGCGGGCCTCGAGGGCAATCTGTGCCGCTGCACGGGCTATCACAACATCGTCGTCGCGGTGCTGGCCGCGGCCGAGCGGAGCGCCGGGGGATGACTCCGGAGGATTTCGAGTACATCCGCGCGAGTTCGGTCGACCAGGTGCTGGATCTGCTCGCCGAACACGGAGACGAAGCGAAGGTGCTGGCCGGCGGCCACTCACTGTTGCCGCTGATGAAGCTGCGGCTGGCCGCCCCGGCGTTGATCATCGACGTCGGCCGGCTCACCGGCCTGTCCTACATCCGGCACGAGGACGGCGTCGTCCGCATCGGCGCGTTGACCCGGCACTGCGATGTGGCCGCGTCGCCGGTCCTGCGTCGGCAATGCGGCGTGCTCGCCCAGGTGGCCGCCGGCATCGGCGATCCGCAAGTGCGGCACCGAGGAACGATCGGTGGCTCGTTGGCACACGGCGACCCTGCCTCGGACCTGCCGGCCGCGGTGCTCGCGCTCGACGGCGCGATGTTGTTGCGCGGCCGTGGCGGGGAGCGCCTGGTGAACGCCGCCGACTTCTTCCAGGGTTTTCTGGAGACAGCGGTGCAGCCCGATGAATTGCTCGTCGAAGTGCAGGTGCGGGCCGTTCCCCAGGCCGGTTACTCCTTCCAGAAGTTCGTCAAACGCGCCCAGGACTGGGCCATCGTCGGTGCCGTCGCGGTACGTGAACGCGAGACCAGGGTTGCGCTGGTCAACATGGGGTCGACGCCGCTGCGCGCGATGGCGTGCGAAAGCGTGCTGGCCTCCGGCGGCACGCCCGCGGTGGCTGCTCAGCGTGCCGACGACGGATGCGAGCCGCCCGCGGACGTGAATGCCACCGCGGACTACCGGCGTCATCTGGCCAGAGTGCTGGTGCGGCGTGCGCTGCACGAAGCCGGGGTCTGAGCCGCGACATGCTTCGGGAGAACTGATGGGAATCGATCTGCACAACGAGTTCGTGATCTCGGTGTCGGCCGATCGCGCGTGGGCGCTGCTGACCGACATCCCGCGCATCGCGTCGTGCCTGCCGGGTGCGGTGCTGCAGGACATGTCCGGCGAGGAATACCGCGGCCAGGTGAAGGTCAAGGTCGGACCGATCGTGGCCCAGTACCGGGGCGTGGTTCGGTTCGTCGAGCTCGACGAGGTCGCCCTTCGCGCGGTGCTGCGCGCGGAAGGACGCGATGCGCGCGGCCAGGGCACGGCCAACGCGCTCATCACGGCAACCCTGACGGGGGACAGCGGCGGAACGCGAACCACGGTGTCCGTGGACACCGACCTGTCCATCACCGGGAAGGCGGCGCAATTCGGCCGGGGCGTGCTTGCTGAGGTCAGCGCCCGGCTGATGCAGCAGTTCGTGGACAACCTTGAAGAGGAGATTCGGGCCGCCCCGGACGCCTCGTCTGCATCCGACCAGCCGGATCAGGCGGATCAGCCGGAACTGCCGGATCCGCCGCACCGCGGCGTCCCTGCTGCCCCGGTCGACCTGGTCGGGGTAGCGGCCGGCCTGCTGCTGCGCCGGGCGGCGCGGCCGTCCGTGCTCGCCGGTTTCGTCCTCGTCCTGGCGCTGACCGAGCGACGCTGGCGACGGGCACGTCGAGCCCGCGGGCTCTGTGGTGGCTGAGGCAAGTCGGTTCGCCGGCCAGGTTGCCGTCGTCACCGGGGGAGGCCGCGGAATCGGGCAAGCGATTGCCCAGCACTTGCGGGCCGAGGGCGCCACAGTCGCGATCGGCGACATCGAGGCGAGCGGTGATGGCGGCGGCGAGTTCCGCACACACCTGGATGTGGCCGACGAGGCCTCCTGCGAATCGTTCGTGGCGGCCGTCCTCGAGCGCTTCGGGCGCATCGACATCCTGGTGAACAACGCCGGCATCTTGATCCGCAAGCCGGTGCGAGAAACCGAGCCAGCCGAGTGGACGCGAGTGCTGGCCGTGAATCTCGGCGGCCCGTTCCACATGTGCCGGGCCGCGGCTGCCGTGCTGGCCGAGACACACGGATGCGTGGTCAACGTCGGCTCCACCGCCGGAATATCGGCGCCGACGGGGGCCGCGGCGTACTCGGTGAGCAAGGCCGCGCTGCTGCATCTCACCCGGATCCTGGCGGTCGAGTGGGCAGCTGCCGGTGTGCGGGTCAACGCGGTGGCCCCGACCTTGGTGCTGACCGACATGACCCGGGACGCAATTGCCGATGAGGCGTTCCACGCGGCAAAGCTCGGCGCGATCCCGTTCGGTCGGCTGGCGACGCCCGCTGAGATCGCCGCGGCTGTCGTGCTGCTGTGCGATTCGCGGCTGGGCCTGGTGACCGGTCAAGTGCTGGCGGTCGATGGCGGCGCAACGCTCGGATGAGCTGGGCCGCCGCCCGTTGCCCGGCGTGCGCAATCGTTATCAACAGTATCGTTGACGCGTCCTCACACCGTGGATTACGGTCACGTTAACAAGGTCGAAGGGGACGACACATGAGTGGGATAGCCCGCAAGCTCCGCAACGTCACCGCGCTCGTCGGCGCCTGCGTGCTTGCGGCCACCACGATCGCGGCGTGCAGCAACAAGTCGAGTTCGAATAACTCCGCCGGCACTGTGAACACGAACTACACCTTGCGGATGGGCGACGACGGCGCCGCACCCGCGGCTGGCGTGCCGCTGGAGTCCCAGCCGCAGGCCGCCGCCGAGCAGTACTTCGTCGACGCGGTATCGAAGGCGACCAACGGCCACGTCACGATCAAGCTGTACCGGACGAACGTGCTCGGCACGCCTCAGGCGCAGCTCACGCAGCTCGAGGCGGGCACGCTGGACATGGTCGACCTCTCGCCCACGAACCTCACCGGACAGATCCCCGCGTTCGGCCTGCTGAGTCTGCCCTGCCTGATGCAATCACTGGACGAGGTCAGCAAGCTGTTGGGCAGCTCGGTCATGAAGACGCTGTACGACAACGTGTCCAAGCAGTACGACATCACCCCCGGCATCGCGTGGGCGACCACCGGTGCGTTCCAGCTCGTCGGTTCCAAGCCGATCGCGAACGCCTCGTCGCTGCACGGCGTGCGGGTCCGTACCACCACGGACCCGATCATGACGGCGTTCTTCCAGAGCCTGGGCGCGTCGGTGTCGCCGCTGCCGCCGACCCAGATGTACTCGGCTCTTCAGCAGCACGTCATCGACCAGAACTTGATCACGCCGACCGGCCTGCTCGGCTTCAAGCTGTACGAGGTCGCGCACTACCTGTCGCAGACGGTGCTCGGCTGGAACGTGGAGCTGTTCATGACCTCGAACAAGGCCCTTGCCAAGCTTCCGGCCCAGTACCGCGATGCGATCACCCAGGCGGCCACGCAAACCACCACCTACGCGCTCGGGATCGAGAACACCGCCATCACGAAGAACGCCGACACCGTCGCCGGCGAGCCGGGCATGCATGTGACCAACGCTGACACGGCCTCGTTCGTAACCGCCGCGACGCCGATCTGGACCCAGTTCAGTGCCAAGATCGGTGGCACGTACGTTCAGGATGCGCGGACCCTGCTGGGCAAGTAGGGGTGACCGGTGCACGGGCGGCGGAGCGGCTGAGGGAGGCTGCGGATGGACCGGCGAGGTGAGACCGGTCTGCTGCGGCGCAAGAGGCGGACGGTCGAGCCCGGCGCAGTCCGATCCGCCGGCAAGTCCTGGCGGCGTAGGCACCAGCACCACCGAGCCGGACGAGCCGCCAGAACCGAGCCTGGCTCCGGTGCCGGCGGGGCTGACGTCCGAGGAGCCGAGTACTCCGCTCGTCTCCGGCAGGCTGGCGCCGATCTGCGCGTCCCTGGACCGTGCGGTGGACGTGCTGGCCCGGGTCTTCGCCGCCGGCTGCCTGCTGGCGATGGTCGGGGTCGTCCTCTACGAGATCATCGGACGCCGGTTCCTCGTCGGAGGTGCGGCAGCCTGGACCAACGAAGTCGCCGTGTACCTGTTCATCTGGGCCACCTTCATCGGCATCGGCGTCACGATCGGCAACGAGACCGAGCCGCGCATCCTCGCACTCGTTTCCAAGCTGCCCGCCGCAGTGCAGCCACGGGTGAAGGCTGTGGTGCACGGGGCGTCCATCTTCGTCTTCGTCTACATCCTGCTGGGCGGTATTCACGTCGCCCAGCTCGAGGCTCCGCAACGGGTACCGACCGGCGGGTTCTCTCTCGCGTGGGCGGTGGCGGCGATACCGACGGGCGCCGGCCTCGCGCTGATGCGCTACGCGTTGCGGCTGATTCCCACGCGAAGCTGGAAGTTGATCGAGATCGCTACCGTGGTCGGGCTCTGGCTGCTGAGCCACCGCGTCACCGTCGATCAGAGTTCGTTCTATCCGATCGCCGGCGCGGTGCTGGTGGCTGCCCTGGTTGCCGGTTCCCCGATTGCGACCTGCTTCCTGCTGGCCACGATTCTCAGCTATTCGCTGGTCCAGCCGACCGACGTGATGGTGGTGATCTGCCAGCACCTGTTCGACAACCTCGACAACTTCACCCTCGTCGCCATTCCGTTGTTCCTGCTCACCGGCGCGATCGTCGCGTACTCGGCCTGTGCGCCGCGGTTGAGCGACATGGCCCAGAGTTTCGTGGGCCGCATCCCCGGCGGCATCGCGGTGGCCGATGTCGCGGCCAGTGCGGTGCTCGCCGACGTGTCCGGCTCCGCGGTGGCAGACACGGCGGCGCTGGGCACCACGATGATCCCGCAGATGGAGCGGGCCGGTTATTCGAGGCCGATGGCCTCGGCGATCCAGGCTTCGGCCGGGACGCTCGGAATCCTGTTCCCGCCGAGCATCAGCATGTTGCTCTATGCCGCGATCGCAAACCTGTCCGTCGCCTATATGTTCGCCGCCCTGCTGCTGCCCGGTGTGATGGTGGCACTCACGTTCATGGTGGTGTCGGTCCTTGTCGCGCACCGGCGCAAGATCGGGCATGCGACGCCGTTCAGTATCAATGCCGCGGTGCGGAACACGGTCCTCGCGGTGCCCGGGCTCGGAACCATCGCGGTGGTGCTCGGCGGCATCTTTACCGGGCTGTTCACCGCCAGCGAGGCGGGCGCGGTGGCGGCGACGTATTGCGCGGCCATCGGTGTGGCCGGCTACCGGCAGATGGGCATTCGCCGGATGCTCACGATCTCGATCAACGAGGCGCTGGAGGGGGTTGCCCGCGTCGGCTTCATCATCACTGCGGCACTCACGCTGGGGTTCGTGGTCGTCCTATACAACGGTCCGCAGGATCTGATCAACTCGCTGGGCAAATTCAGCTCCAACGCAACCTTCGTGGTCATCATCCTGCTATTCGTGCTCATCTTCGTCAGCGCGGTGCTGGAGGCCAGCTCGACCATCTTGCTGGCGGTGCCGCTGTTGCTGCCGCTGCTGCAGACGGTGAACTATCCGCTCGCCCGATTCGGCGTGCTGCTCCAACTCGACGCCGCGATCTCGCTGATCCTGCCGCCGATCGGCCTGTGCCTGCTGGTTGTCTCCACAGTGGGGCGGGTGCCGATCGAGAGCATGTACCGCCATGTCGTTCCCTACATCTGCGCGCTCGCGGTCGACGTCGGGCTGGTGATGGCGATTCCGTCGATCACTACGACGGTGCCGCGGTGGCTGGGTATCGCTCCATAGGTCTGGACGCATAGGATGCGCGCTGCCCCGATCTGTTAACACATGTGTTGACAAGCCGCGCGACCGAACGTTACAGTCGCCGTGCTCGGCCCGCCGGTCGGCACCTGCACGCGCGGTCGCACCTCGGTAGCGCGGCTTGCGGCGAACGTCGCCTCACCCAGCGAGGTGCTCTGTGGTCGCAATCGACTTCCCGAAACTGATGGCGACGGCAAACGCCGACCCGGAGTTCTGCATCTCGGCTCGCTATTGGGACGCCCGCGTCACATTCGCACTCGGCGAGGACGCCACCGAACTGCTCGTCGTCAACGGGACGATCATCGCCCTCGGCGAGCCCGGGTCGTTCGGTACCGATGTGCGCCCGATCCGGGTGCGCGCGGCAGTGGCCGACTGGGCGAAGCATCTGGAGCGGTATCCGCCCGCCGGTTGGCACAACCTCGGTGCCGCACACGGCTTCAGTTTCGAGGGCAACATCCTCGACCGTGGTCCGTATTATGCGGCCATCTGCCGGCTCGTCGCCCTCATGCGCGAGCAGGTCAACGGTCCGCTGCTGGACGAGCCAGTCGCGGAGCCGGAACGACTGGCAGACGACGCAACCGGCCACTACATCTACGTGCAGATCCTCGGCACCACGTACCGGATCTACTACGAGGAATCGGGTGCCGGGGTCCCACTGGTGATGCTGCACACCGCGGGAACGGACGGGCGTCAGTGGCGGCACATCCTCGCCGATCGCGACTACCAGCGCCGGTTCCGCCTGATCGCCTTCGACCTGCCGTTCCACGGCAAGTCCCTGCCGCCGACGAGCGTGCCGTGGTGGACGCAGGAGTACGTCCTGTCGAAGGCATTCGTGCTCGGCGTGATCACCGGGATATGCCGTGCCCTCGAGCTGGATCGGCCGGTGTTCATGGGTTGCTCGATCGGCGGCGAGCTCGCACCGGTGCTGGCCTTCGAACACCCGGAACAGTTCCGTGCCGTCATCGGCGTCAATGCGACGCTGCCGGTGGACCGGCCGGATTACACGAAGGCGATCGATACCAGCGATACCGGCGCGTACCGCCAGATCGCCACCTGGTTCCATCCCCGCGTGGCTAACGACTGGAAGGGTGCCGCGATGCTCGCGATGATGGCACCGAACAGTCCGGAGCCTTATCGCCGTGAGACGGCGTGGCTCTACAGTCAGGGCGGACCGGGCGTGTTCACCGGTGACGCGACGTTCTACCTGTACGGCCACGATCTCACCGCCGAGCAGGCCCGCCAGATCGACACGTCCACGGTCGGCGTGTACCTGCTTACCGGCGAGTACGACCCGCTCGCCCTGAACGGCGGCTCGGCGACGTTGGCATCGCTGATCGACGGCTGCGACCTGCAGATGATTCCCGGCGCCGGACACTTCGCACCGTCCGACAATCCGGTTGCGTTCAAATCGGCGTTGGATCCGGTGCTCGACCAGATCGCCGCGGCGGCCGGATGATCATGCCGACCGGCGAGAGTGATCCTGGCCAAAATCGGTGCGGCGCGCGCGGATGCTGGCCGGTGTTCGCACGTGAATGATCGAAGGTGAGCGATGCCGGCCAGCGAGCATGACGACCTCGTCGATCGTCGACGGGTCGAGGCCACGATCATCGACTGTGCCTGGGGAATCGACACGAAGAACTGGGACGCCGTCGCCGCGAGCTTCACCCCGAACACTTCGGTTGCATTCGGGGTCACGAGCAAGGATGAGCTTGGCGATGCCGCCGTGTATCGGACCCGTGACGGTATCCGGCAATACCTGGCGTCCAGCCACGGTGGGTTGGACGCATCGTTGCACGCTGTGTCCAACATCGCGATTGCCTTCACGGCCGCCGACACCGTCGACGTCCGCACCTACCTGGATGTGCTGTTGCTCCGGCGCGATCATCCGCGCGGGCCCACATTCCGCGCCAACGGCTTCTACTTCGATCGGCTGATTCGCGTCGGTCCGGGGTGGCAGATCGAGGTCCGGCGCTTCCAGCGAATCTGGTGCGACGGAAATATGGACGTGGTCCGCCCTGGCTAGCAGGCCGGGCTCCGGGTTCTAGGGTGCGGGCGGATCCGCGCCGATCACGGCCGTCGCGATCGTTGTCGGGCGGCCGGTCCGTTCACTGCGAACCAGCATGGTCAGCTCGACGTTTCCGTCGCCCGAGGTGTGCTGCTCGGTCACCTCGACCTCGAAGCGATCGCCGAGCAACGCAACCTCGACGTTGCGATACGTGAAGCTCGTCAGCCGGGCTTGTCGCTGGGTGGCGATGGCATCAGCTCGCTCCATCAGCCACGCCGCCTGCAGCGTGCCGTGCACGACGAGTGCCGGATGTCCCTCCTGCGCGGCAAAGGCGTGGTCGTAGTGGATGCGGTGTGGCACGTGCACGGCCGAGCTGAACAGGAACAGGCTCACCTCGTCCGGGACATAGCTCGTCATGTCGATCCAGGCCTCGCCCGCCGCAGCCTGGTCTGGCGCTCCTCGACCGCAACACCGCGGTGCGCCACCGCGAACGAGCGCAGGTAGGACAACACGATCAGGGTGCTGCCGGTCGAGCTGCGCTTCTCCTGCATGTCGGTGAGCACCATCCGCACGGTGACTGTGTCGCCGGCGTACATCGGACCCAGGAACCGCACTGTGGCACCGCCGCCCAGTGCGCTGGTCGGTGGCAGTGGTGGCAACGTCGTGACGCTCAGTCCGTCCTGGGTGACCTGTGCGAGCGGCGGCTGCGTCTCGGCCAACGTGCCGAGGCAGAGGTAGAAGCTTCGCGGTGCCAGCACGTCCGGATAACCGGCGCGACAAGCGGCATCGGGATCGAAGTGGACCGGATCACGCAGGCCGACGGCGTGCGCGAAGTAGGCGATGTCGTGGCGGCTGATGCGCAGCGTCGCCGCGAGCACCTCGCGGCCTCGCCAGGTCCGTGCCTCTGCACTCAGCATGGTGACGCAGATGCTGGCCGGTCGGCCGCCAACCTGTCAACTCATGAGTTGACGAGCGGTGTTAGGGTCTCGCCATGTCGAGGATGCTCGCGGACAAGGTCGCCATCGTGACCGGCGCCGGACGGGGAATCGGGCGCGGCGAGGCGACCGAGCTGGCCCGGGCCGGTGCGCTGGTGGTCGTCAACGACCTCGACGCTGATGCCGGCAGCGCGGTGGTCGAAGAGATCGTCGCCGCTGGTGGCCAGGCCGTCCTCAATACCGGCGACTGCAGCGAGTGGGCGGACGCGGAGGCGCTGGTGCGCCAGGCCGTGGACGAGTTCGGCGGACTGGACACACTGGTCAACAACGCCGGCATTCTCCGGGACCGCACGGTCGCCAAGATGACGCCAGCGGAGTGGGACGCCGTCGTCAAGGTGCACCTGCGCGGTCACTTCGCGCCGACGCATCATGCGTGCGAGTACTGGAAAAGCACCGGCCGACCGGGCCGGATCGTCTGCACCTCCTCGACGTCCGGGCTGCTCGGCAATTTCGGACAGGCCAACTACGGCGCCGCCAAGGCCGGCATCGCTTCCTTCGCCACCATCGTCGCCCAGGAGATGGCGCGCTTCGCGGTCACCTGCAACGCCATCGCTCCCGCAGCCCGCACCCGGATGACGTCGTTCACCGAGGACGGACGGCCCGCGGCCGCGATCGAGGGGTTCGACTTCTGGGATCCGGCAAACGTCGCGCCGTTGGTCGCGTTCCTCTGTTCCGACGCGGCCGCACATATCTCGGGCAAGGTTTTCGGAGTACAGGGTGACTCAGTCGAGATCTATCGCCCGTACACCTCCGCTGCGGAGATCGTGAACGGCGGGCGCCGGTGGGATCCGGAACAGTTGGCCGACCGGGTCGGCGAGCTGTTCGACGCGAGCGGAATCCAGCCCGGTGCCGAGGCGATGATGAAGCGGCTGCGCTACACCATGCGAAGCGACTGACACCTCGCCACGCACATCACCCGACGCGGCCATCCCAGGCACGTGCCGCCCGCAGCACCTCGGTGAACGGCTTGCGCGCGTCGAACGTCGGTTCCCGCGGCAACCCGAGGACGCGCTCGGCGATCGCGTTGCGCTGCATCTCGTTGGTGCCGCCGGCGATCGACATGATCCGACCGTTGAGGTAGTCGATCGCATCGAAGTCGTGCGGAGCCGGATCGTCCGCCGCGGGGGACAGCACCGCCGCACCGCCGATATGTACCCCGATCCGCGCGCGGACCGGCCCGAGCGTGCCCAGCGCGAGCTTTGCGTACGCCGCGACGGCCGGTTGCGCGTTCGGAGTGCCCAGCCGGGACGCCACCCGACGCAACAGGTGGTACAGCGCGAAGTCGTTCACGTGTGCGCGCGCGAGTTCCTGCCGGATGAGCGGATCGTCGTCGCTGCCGGACCGGGCGGCGAGCGCGACCAGATCCGGTGCCAGCCGCCGCGGTTCGTCAACCGGCACGAGCGCGGCGCCGGCACCGCGTTCCTCGACGAGCATCGACTGAGTGACGCTCCACCCACCGTTGACCTCGCCGATGACGTTCTCGGCACCGACGACGACGTCGTCCAGGAAGGCCTGGCAGAAGCCGGAGTTGCCGTTGATCTGGCGGATCGGCCGGATGGTGACGCCGGGCGCCGTGGTCGGCACCGCGAACCAGGTCAGGCCCTGGTGCTTGGGCACGTTCCAGTCGGAGCGAGCCAGGCACATGGCGTAGTCGGCGTGATGCGCGCCGGTGCTCCACACCTTGGAGCCGCTGAGCAGCCAGCCGCCGTCGGTCGGCGTTGCTCTGGTCCTGATCCCGGCCAGATCGGATCCGGCATCGGGTTCGGAGTAGAACTGGCACCACAGCTCGTCACCGCGCAGCAGCGGCGCAATGAAGCGGTCCAGAAGCGCGTGCGTGCCGTGGGCGAGCAGGGAGTGGCCGATCGGGCCGAACATCACCCGGCCCAGCCCGCCGAAGTCGGGCAGGACGCAGCCGCGGGCAACCTCCGCGAACACCCGTTCGTGCGCGGGCGTCAGGCCCTGGCCGCCGTACTCGTGCGGAAAGGCGATGCCGGCGAACCCGCCGTCGAAAAGACGCCGCTGCAGCACGCGTGCCTGCGCCATCTGTTCGGGAGTGCGGTCATCGGCCAGTTGGCGCCGCGAGCCGGCCGAGGGCGGCTGCCGGTCAAGGTTGCGCTCGACCCAGGCGCCGGCCTGCCGCCGGTAGTCCGACAGGTCGCTCGGATCATGGCTCATCGATCGCACCCCGGTTCGACGTCGGCCAACCGGCACAGTTGCTCGCGATGCCAGGCCGGACTGCCGTAGACGGCGGCGTCGGTGGTGAGCCGCCGCAGGAACAGATGCTGGTCGTGTTCCCAGGTGTAGGCGATGCCGCCGAAGAGCTGGAAGCAGGCATGTGCAAGGTCGATCCCGCTGTCACCCACCAGCGCCTTGGCGATGCTGGCGGCCGGACGACGGTAGCTGTCGCTCGCGCCGAGGTGCTCGACCGCGGCGTCGAGGACGGCCTTGCTCAGCTCCAGCGCCAGGCTGCTGTCGGCGAGCGAATGCTTCACTGCCTGGAAGGAACCGATCGGCCGGCCGAACGCGATGCGATCCTTCGCGTAACCGACGGTCATCGCGTGGTCGTAGTCCATCGCTCCGACGGATTCGGCCACGGTGAGCACGCTCGCGAGGGCCAACTGCTCGGCCACCGTCTCACCCGCGTCCCCAGGCGGCCCGACGAGTGCCGCCGCGTCCGCCACGACGTCGTCGAGACGAAGTTCGGCGTAGCGGCGGGTCAGGTCGAGGTTCTCGGCAGGCGCCAGCGTCATGCCGTCCGCGCCGACGGGCAGCAGGAACTGAGCGGGACCGAGTCCGGTGTCTGCCGTGATCAGCAGCCAGCCCTCGCGGCCGGGGTGCGCGATCATCGGGACACGTCCGGAGAGCAGATGCCGGCCGTTGCTCTGCTCGGCGCGCACCGGTCCGGCAAGGCACGGCATTCCGCGCGGCCCGGCGATGGCCCACGTCGCCGCGGCGGTTCCGGACAGCAGTGCCGGCAGCACCTCGGCCCGCTGCTGCTCGCTGCCTGCCGTCGCGATGGCCGCTGCCACGACGTTGGTGCCGACGAACGGGTCCGGCTGCAGTGCGCGCCCGCGATGGTAGGCGATCAGCGCGGCATCACGCACGCCGTCGCCGGACACGGTTCCACCACCGAGTTCGGCCGGAACGAGGAACGAATACCAGCCCAGGTTTGCCGCGGCCCGGCGGTACCCGCTCAGGGCATCGTCGTCGGCACTGGCGCCGTGCCGAGCGAGTTCTAGTGGGCACATCCGGTCGATGTGCTGGGCGGATGCGTCGACCAGAAGTCGCTGTTCGGGTGTCAGGCGGAGATCCACGAACGCTCGATTCGGCTCTCGGATTCGGCGAGCAGCGTGCGCAGTGCCGGCTTGGCCGCCTTACCGGTCGCGGTCCGCGGAACGTCGTCGATCACGACGAGGGCCTCCGGACATTTGAACGCCGCCAACTTGTCGTGCGCGAAGCTGCGGATCGAGGCAAGCCCGATGGTGGCACCGGGACGCGGGATCACGACCGCGCAGACCCGCTCGCCCATCACCTGCTCGGCAATGCCCACTACGATCACTTCGGCCACGCCCGGGTGCTGCCCGAGGACCGCCTCGACCTCCGCGGAGTACACATTCTCGCCGCCGCGGATGACCACGTCCTTCATCCGGTCGACCACCCGCAACAGTCCGTCGCGATCCACGCAACCGAGGTCGCCGGTGTGGAACCAGCCGCCGGCCAGCGCGGCCTCGGTGGCAGCCGGGTCGCGCCAGTACCCGAGCATCACCTGCGGCGACCGGACGCACAACTCACCTACCTCGCCGGGCGCGCAGGCGGTGCCGTCCGGGCGTTCGATCCGCAGGTCCGCGGTGAGGTTGGGGCGCCCGATGCTTTCCGGGTGGGCAACGAAGTCCGCGCCGATGTTGTGGACCACGGTCGCCGCGGTTTCCGTCGAGCCGTACCCGTGTACGAGTTCCACCGCGTCCGGCAGGCGTTCACCGGCCAGCACCGCGAGTTCGGGCGGCACCGGCGCCCCGCCAACGGCGAACCAGCGCAGCTGCGAACGGATCGCGGGCAACGCGGGATGGTCGAGTAGCTGTCGCGCCATCGTCGGCACGCCGCGGAAATGCGTGACCTTCTCCCGCTGGCACAGCTCCATCGCCTCGGTGACGTCCCACTTGCGCATCAGCACGGCCCGGCCTCCGGACAGTGCCAGGTTCACCATCGAGCCGATGCCGCCGATATGGAATAGCGGGCCGGCAGTGAGCACCGCGGTCTGCCCGGTCGGTGGCTGGGCGCCTTGCAACGCCGCGTACCGCGCGCTGGCGAACTGCACGTTCAGCACGTTGGCGATGTGGTTGCGGCCGGTGCCAACCGCTCCCTTCGGCCGGCCGGTGGTGCCGGAGGTGTAGATGATGGTGACGGGGTCGTCCGGGTCGAGTGCGGCCATCTCGTCGGTGGGCAGCGCCGAGCCGCCGATCAAGTCTCGGTATGACGCGACGTCGTGACCGGGCTGCTCGCACCGGGTTGCGATCAGGGGCACCGTGCAGCCCGAGGCCCGGATTCGCTCGACCCGCTCGGCGTCGGCGAACACCACGGCGGCGCCGGCGTGCTCGATCCCGTGCCGTAGCTCGGGCGGCGCCCACCACGCGTTCAGCGGCACCGCGACGGCGCCGAGGACGGCGGCGCTCCAGAACGCGACCACGAACTCGGGCAGGTTGCGCATGGCGATGCCGACCCGGTCGCCCGCCCGGACGCCGTAGCAAGCCTTGAGTTGCTGCGCCAGCCGCAACGCATCCTCGCGTACCTGGCGAAAGGTCATCCGCTCGTCGCCGAAGACCAGGTGGACTTGTTCGCCGTGTTGCCGCATCGCCTGGAACGCATCCAGGACGGTGCGCGGACCTCGGGTGAACGAGCGCGTCGGCACACCGCCGACGACGACGTCGTGCACCTCGTAAACGCCGCCCGGGCCGAGCAACGCGCGCAGCCGAGGATCGCCCTGGTAGTGCTCCAGCGCGGAGACGACGGCGGCGGTGTCGGCCGTCATCGAGCCGGCTCCCACATCGGGATCGCCAGGCCCGGCTCGACCAGCACTGCATGGGCGAGCACGGGCATGCCGATGTGCACCTCGTCCGGGCTGCATCCGACGACGTTGGCCAGCATGCGCGGGCCTTCGACCAGCTCGACCACCGCGACGACGTATGGCAGTTCGTCGCGAAACGGGGGAGTCGCGCTCTGCCGAACGATGGTGAACGAGTAGACGGTGCCGCGGCCGCTGGCGTCCTGCCATTGCGGCTGCGCCCCGCAGCGCGTGCAGAGTTCGCGTGGGTAGAACTGCCGATGGTCACACGCCGGGCAGTGCTGGATGATCAGCCGCCCGTCGGCTGCCGCGGCCCAGTACGCCTTACCGCCGGCATCCGCGGCGGGCAGTGGCCGCTGCCAGGAGCCGGCGGCGTCGCGAATGTCCATCAGGGGTGCTCCCGGCCGAGCACGACCGCCCCCATGCAGGAGAGCTGGCCGCCGGATCCGCAGGCCAGCGCGATCCGGCAGTCCGGCACCTGAGCGGGCCCGGCCTGCCCGCGCAACTGCCGCACCGATTCGGCCAGCAGGAAGATGCCGCGCATGCCCGGATGGCACGAGGACAGGCCGCCGCCGTCGGTATTGAGCGGTACCCGGCCGCCGCGGCGCAGGTGTCCGGCCGCCACGAACTCCCCGCCCTCGCCTTTCGCGCAGAAGCCGAGATCCTCGAGCAGGAGCAGCACGGTGATCGTGTAGCTGTCGTAGAGCTGCAGGGTGTCGACGTCCTGGGGTGTGACGCCGGCTCGTGCCATCGCCTCCGGCCCGCACCGGGCGGCCGCGGTCCGCGTGAAGTCCGGCATCTGCGCCATCGTCCAGTGCTGCATGGCTGTAGCCGAGCCCAGTACGTACACCGGTGGTTGGCGCAGGTCCGCAGCGCGCTCGGCGGTGGTCATGATCAGCGCACCGCCACCGTCGGAGATGACGCAGCAGTCCAGCTTGTGCAGTGGGTCGGCGATGAGCTTGGAGTCGAGCACGTCCTGGACCGTGATCGGATCGCGGTACATCGCGGACGGGTTCATCGAGGCGTACTCGCGAACGCCGACGGCGATTTCGGCGAGCTGTTCGGAGGTGGTTCCGTGCTGGTACATGTGCCGACGGGCGGCCATCGCGTAGTTCCCGGCGATGACGCCGCCGTAGGGGGCCTCGTACTGGCGCAGGCCCTCCACCCGCTGGCCGCCGGCGTAGAAACCGCCGGTGCCGAGGGTGCGGCCCCGGGCACTCAACAGGTCCGAGCCGTAGGTGATGAGCACGGTGTCGCACTGCCCGGCGCGGATGGCAGCTTCGGCGTGCTGCACGTGGAACTCGAACGACGCGCCGCCGGTCATCGTGCCGTCCAGCCAGCGCAGGTCGGTGCCGAGATACTCAGCCAGCGCGACCGTCCACTCACCGGCCATGCCGAGCCCGGCGTATCCGTCGATGTCGCGCTTGCCGACGCCGCTGTCGGCAAGCGCGCGCCGGGTCGCCTGAGCGTGGTGCGCGAGCGCGTCGAGGTGTGGCGCGCGAGGTGCGTCGCTGAGGCCGACGCCGACGATCACCGGCGTGCGATCACCCACTCGTATCGCCTCTCGTGGTCGATCCGGCTGCCGTCCGCTTGAGTGAACACCGTCGCGGGTTGTGCTGTCAACGGATGCGTTGACCACGGGCGCCGGTATCGCTAGAGTGCGCAGCGATGGGCGAAACGTACGTAACAGACGAGATGCGCTCGCTCCCCGGGCGCCCGTTTCGCGAGATGGTTTCCTTCCCGGTGACTGCTTCCGACATCCGCCGTTGGGCGATTGCGGTGCACTACCCGGACCCGCCACCGCGGCTCTACTGGGATGAGGAGTACGCCGCCGGCACCGCGTTCGGTGGCATCGTGGCGCCGGAGGATTTCAATCCGTTCGCCTGGGCCAGCCGCGTTCCTGAGATCGCGGCCCGTCCCGCGGAGGTCGACCCGAACTTCTTCGAGACGCTGCTCGGTGCGCGCGGCCCGGGCCTGGCCCGGTTGATCAATGCCGGCGTGCAGATCAGCTACGGCGAGCGCATCCGCCCCGGTGATGTCATCCGGACCGAATCGCGCATCCGCCGCTACGAAGAGAAGCAAGGCCAGACCCATGCACTGCTGCTGACGCACTGGGAGTCGACGTGGACCAACCAGAGCGACGAGCACGTCAAGCAGACCGAACACACGACGATCAGGTTCTGACGAGTCGCTGATGATCACGGACGAATCGGGCAGTGTCGAGATCGGCCACGAGTTCCCGACCTTCGAGCGGGTGGCGAACTTCGCGTCGTGGAATCGTTTCGCCGCGGTCAACGACGAGTTCGTCGCCATCCACATGGACGACGAAGCGGGGCGATCGGCCGGCTTTCCCGCGGCCATCGGGATGGGCAACCTGACGTTGGCCTACGTACACGTCGCGGTACACCGCTGGCTGGGTGAGGATGCGGCGATCCAGTCCGCGAAGCTCCAGTACCGGCGACCGGCGGTGCGCGGCGGCCGGCTGGGCATCGCCGGTGTGCTGCGGGGCTTGCACCCCGTCCCCGACGCCGAGCAGGTGGACATCGAGATCACCGTCACCGACCACGACGGCACGCTGATCGCGACCGGAGCGGTGCAGGCCATCGCCAGCCCGACCCACGGCCCAGGTGGGTGAGCGTGACGGGGCCCGGCACGGCGCCGGAGTGGTACCGCTCGGCGCTGTCGGCGGCGGCCGAGCAGCACCGCGTGCGCGTCGGCGACGCGGAGATCTCGGTGCGATGCTGGGGGCCGCGCGGCGCCGCGGGCGTGCTGCTCGTGCACGGCGGCGCGGCGCATTCGCACTGGTGGGATCACATCGCGCCGCTGCTCGCGGGTGAGCGCCGCGTCGCCGCCGTCGATCTAACCGGGCACGGGGACAGCGATCGACGCGACCGATACAGCGTGACGACCTGGGCGCAGGAGGCGGTGGCCGCGACCGAGGCGGCCGCGATGGCCTCGATGCCGACGCTGATCGGGCACAGCCTCGGCGGCATGGTCTGCCTGCGCGCCGCGGCGCTGCACCCCGACCGGCACCGAGCGGTGGTTGTCGTCGATTCGCCGATCCGGTCGATCACGCCGGAGGAACAGGCCGCCCGCGAAGGGCGCGCCTTCGGCCCCACCCGCACCTACGCGACGAAGGCCGAGTTGGTGGCGCGGTTTCGCACGGTGCCCCAGGACGAACCGCTGCCGGCCTATCTGCGGCAACGCATCGCGGATCAGTCGGTGCGCGAGGTGGACGGGCGGTGGTCGTGGAAGTTCGACCCGCGGATATTCCGGCGCGAGCCCTGGACGCTTGCCGACTTCGCTGGGGCGACCGGTCACCTGGCACTGCTGCGAGGTGAACGAGGCATGCTGTCGACTCGGATGTCGGATGACCTGTTCGCGGAGCTCGGCCGTCGTGCGCCGGTGATCGAGATTCCGGACGCCGGTCATCACGTGCTGCTGGACAAGCCACTCGCGCTGGTGTCCGCGCTCCGCGCTCTGCTCGAGGTCTGGAGCACACCCCCGGCCGGAGCAGGTGGGACCGGCGGAGCAGCGGCAGCACTGCGCGTGCCCGCTTCGACGTGAGCATGCGACTCGGACTATCGCTGGCGGACGCCGCGCGGATGGCCGAGTATGCGCGCCTGGCCGAACAGGCCGGGTTCGGCTACGTCGCCTGCGGCGAGCACCTGTTCTCCCATCGCGTGGCACCGAATCCGTTCGTGCAACTGGCGGCGGCGGCTGGCGCGACGACCCGCATCCGGTTGGTCAGCACGGTCAGCCTGCTGCCGCTGTATCCCGCCGCGCTGGCCGCCAAGCTCGCGGCGACGCTGGACCAGGTCAGCGGCGGGCGGTTCGAGCTCGGTGTCGGCGCCGGCGGTGAGCACGCGACGGAATTTCAGGCTGCCGGCATCGAGCCCCTCACGCGTTTCGCCCGCCTCGACGAGGCGCTCGAGGTGCTCGAGTTGCTCTTCACCGGGGCTCAGGTGAGTTTTGCCGGGCGGTTCACCCGGCTCGAGGAGGTGCGGCTCGATCCGCCGGTGGTGCAGCCGGGTGGGCCGCCGATCTGGATCGGCGGGCGACGCACCGGCGCGCTGCGCCGAGCGGCCCGGTTCGGTCACGTCTGGCTGCCCTACCTGGCCACGCCCGACCGGGTCCGCACCGGACTCGAGCAGGTCCGCTCGTTCGCGGTGCAGGGAGGACGCGACCCCGAGGCGATCAGGGGCGCGGCGTTCGTCTTCGCCCATGCCGACACCGACGCAGCGCGAGCGCGCGCCGACGGGATTGCGGCCATGAGTGCCGTCTACCGTCGCGACTTCGCCGAGTTCGCCGACCGCTACCTCGTACTGGGCAGCCCGGCCGAGGTGGCCGAGCGGCTGTTCGCCTATCAGCAGGCCGGCGCTGCCACGATCGTGTTGCGGCTGGCGATCTCCGACGACGACGACGACTTCCGCCGCGCGCTGGACACCATGGTCGAGCAGGTACTGCCACTGCTACAGCCAGGTAATCAACGTGACCGTTGACAGAGGTCGGGGCGCGCGCTAGACATGTCGGCAGGGCGGTTCGTGGAGCCGGTTGCGGGGGCGACGGGAGAACGCTGATGGGTATGGACGCCAAGCTGATCAAGTACAGCAAGCCGGACGACCTCCCCGAGCGGGGCAAGGTGCACGTGAAGCTCGTCAAGGGCGAGCTCTCGGACTCGATGGTTCAAGTAGTGCGGGCCGGCGGCGAGAACAAGCTGCACTCGCACCATCACCGTGAGGGCTTCTGGTTCGTGCTCAGTGGCCGGGCCCGGTTCTACACGACCGACGACGAGATCATCGGTGAGTTCGGCAAGCATGAAGGCGTCCTCATCCCGCGCGACTACCAGTACTGGTTCGAAAGCTGCTCCGGCGAGGACCTCGAGTTGCTGCAGGTGGAGTCGATGGACGAGGTCAACTTCGACCGGACCGACCTGATCTGGGCCGACCCGGCAATGAACACCTGAAGCGCGGCGCAGCACGAGCCGGCGGATGGCAATGACCGCCGACCCGCCCCAGGCCGGGGTGGCCGACACAGCGCCCGATCGCGTCGAACGGCGGCTGGTCATCGCTCGCAAGACCGCCATCGCCGATGCCGTGATACAGCTTGAGTTGATCGATCCGCACGGCAACGCGCTGCCGCCGTGGGAACCTGGCGCGCACGTCGAGGTAAGGCTGCCGTCCGGACTGCTGCGGCAGTACTCGCTGTGCGGCGACCGCGCGCAGCTGCATCGATATTCGATCGCGGTGCTGCGGGAGACCGCCGGCCGCGGCGGCTCCGCGGAGATCCACGACTCGCTCGAGGCCGGCGCGGAAGTGAGCGTCGTCGGGCCGCGGAATACGTTCGCGCTGCTCGACGCGGCCAGCTATCTGCTGGTGGGCGGTGGCATCGGGATCACGCCGCTCGTGTCGATGGCCCGAGAATTGGCGGCGCGCGGGGCCGACTGGTCGTGCCTCTACGGCGGCAGGTCGATCGGTGCGATGGCCTATCGCGACGAGCTGCTGGAGATCGGCGCCGACCGGGTGACGATCGTGGCCCAGAACGAGCGGGGACTGCCCGACCTCGGCGGGGCGCTGCGTGCGCAGCCGCCGGGTTGTGCCGTGTACTGCTGCGGACCCGAACCGATGATCGAGCGCGTCGAACGTCTGTGTGCGCGCATGCGGGGCCGGGTGGCACTGCACACCGAGCGGTTCGGCGAGCTGGTGCGCCCGGCGGTAGGTCATCCGGGCGACGTGGCCTTCGAGGTCGAACTCGCCCGGCGCGGCGAGGTCGTGCGGGTGGGTGCGCACCAGACAGTCCTGGATGCGGTGCACACCGCGGTTCCGGAGTATCCGTACTCATGCCGGCAGGGCTATTGCGGGACGTGCCGCACGCGGCTGCTCGCCGGTGCGGTGGAGCACCGCGACACCTATCTCACCGATGCCGAGAAGGCGGCCAACCAGCTGATGATGATCTGCGTCAGCCGCGCGAGTGCGGGCGAACGCATCGTCCTCGACGTCTGAGCGGAGCGATCCATGTACCCCACCGTCACCGAAGCGGACCTGGCCCGCACGGCGCACCGGCTCGGCTTCGCGATCAGCGCGGAGGAGCTACCGGTGTACCGCCGCCACCTGCTCGCCGGCATGGCGGCATTCGACGCGTTCGTGGCGAACGGGCCCCCGGACGAGCTGCCCCCGGTCGAGTTCGGCCGGCGTGCGCCGGGGCGACGCCCGAGCGCAGCGGAGGACCCGCTCGGCGCCTGGGCCTGGATGTGCCGGATCGAGGGTGCGCCGGACGGACTGCTGTCGGGCAAGACGGTGAGTTTCAAGGACAACACGGCGATGGCCGGGCTGCCGGTCAGCTTCGGCACCAGTGCCCTGGACGGACTGATCGCCGACATCGACGCGACCGTCGTGACTCGCGTGCTGCGCAGCGGCGCCACGATCACCGGCAAGAACACCATGGTGGGCCTCGGCGGCGGGCGCGGTTTCGGCGGCGACTACGGCGACGAGCCGCGGCCGCTCAACCCGCACGACCACAGCCGCATCCCCGGCGGCTCCTCGACCGGATCGGCGATCGCCGTCGCCGATCATCAGGTCGACATCTCCTTCGGCGGTGATCAGGGTGGGTCCATTCGCATTCCCGCCGCGCTGTGCGGGGTGCTCGGGCTGAAGCCGACGTTCGGACTCGTCTCGCACTTCGGGATCATGTACCTGTCCGACCAGAGCGTGGACCACACCGGCCCGCTGGCCCGCTCTGCCGAGGACGTCGCGCTCGCCCTGCAAGCAGTGGCCGGTGCCGACGGTCTGGATCCGCGTCAGGACAGCTCGGTGCCCAACTCGGTGGATGTGCTGGGCGCGCTAGATGGCGGCGTCCGGGGCTTGCGGATCGGATTGCTGGCCGAGGGGTTCGCGGAGTGCGAGGGCAAGGTCGCGGCCGCGGTGCACGAGGCGGTCGCCGTCCTGGGCGACCTGGGGGCCGAGGTGGTGCCGATCTCGGTGCCGGAGCACGCGACGGCGTTGCCGGCGCTGATGGTGTTGCTCGCCCACGGCGGCCGGCTGCTCGCCGACGGTGGCTTCTTCGGCGCGCACGCCCGCACCTGCTATCCACCCGAGCTGGCGGTCGGACTGAGCCGGGCTCCGGCGGTTGCACGCCGATGCGCTGCGTCCGCGGGTGAAGCTCAGCCTGCTGCTCGACGAGTTCGCGGAGCAGGCGTGGTTCGGCCGGGCTTACGTCAAGGCGCACAACGTCCGGCCGCGCTTCGTCCGGGCTTTCGATGACGCACTGCGGGACGTGGACGTGATCGCGATGCCGACCTGCCCGGTCGTGGCGCCGGCGTACGAGGATTCGCCGGACCGGCTCGCCACGATCGATCGCGAGCTGGCGATCCCGAACGCCCGGGTGCTGATGCGCAACACCGCCGCCTACGACTACACCGGCCATCCGGCGCTGGCCGTCCCGGTGCGTCCGGTCGACGGGCTGCCGGTCAGCATGCAGCTGGTCGGTCGGTTCTACGACAATCCGCTGCTTCTTCGGATCGCGTACGCCCTCGAGCGGGAGACGGGCCTGGCGGCCGGCTGACCAGGGTTATCAACTTATGTGTTGACGCACCTCGGGCGGCCTCGATACGGTGCGGTGCGGACGTGTCGTGCTGTGAGAGGGGGCTCATGTCTGCGGACGCAGCCGTGATCGGAACGCCGGAACGTGTGTACGACACGCTCTTCCGGCCGGCCTCGGTCGCCGTCGTCGGCGCCTCCCGGGCGCTGGACAACTACGGTGGCCGCGTTCTCACGCTGCTGCGCAAGTACGGCTTTGCCGGCTCGGTGTACGCGGTCAACCCGCGCTACGAGAGCGTCTGCGACTACCCGTGCTACCCGGACCTGAAGAATCTGCCGGAGCGGCCGGACCTGGTCGTGCTGGCGGTGCCGAAGGACCGGGTACTCGGTGTGTTACGCGAGTGTGCCGAGGCCGGGGTTCGTGCCGCGGTCATCTTCGCCGGCGGTTTCGTGGAACTGGACGCCGCCGGCGCGGCGCTGCAGAACGAGCTGCGCGCGGTCGCGGACGCGGCAGGCATGCTCGTCGTCGGACCGAACTGCATCGGCGCGGCCTCGCTGCGTGACGGCACCGTGGCCAGCTTCACCGCGGTCTTGCTCGAACACCAGGTGCCGGTCGGCGATATCGCCGTCGTCGCACAGAGCGGCTTGACGGCCGGGTTGATCAGCGATGAGTTGGTCCGGCGGGGGCTGGGCATCAGCCATTTCGTGGCGACCGGAAACGAAGCGGTGCTCGGGACCGCCGACCTGGCCGAGGCGATCCTGGCCTCCGGCCAGACCACATCGCTGGCACTGGCGATCGAGGGGGTGCGGGACGGTCCGCGATTCGAGGCGGCGTGTCGGGCAGCAGCCGAGGGCGGGATACCGATGTCCGTGCTCAAGGTGGGCCGGACCTCAGCCGGCCGCAAGGCGACCGTGTCGCATACCGGCGCATTGCCGATCGACGACGCCGTGCTGCGCGCCGTCTGCCGCAATTACGGCGTCAGCGTCGCCGAGACGCTCGAGCAACTGATCGACCTGACCAGTGCGCAGAGTTTGCCCAGGCACTCAGCCGGCGCTCGGCTGGCTGTGGTGAGCACCTCGGGCGGGTTGGGTGCACTGGCCGCCGATCTCACCACCTCGGCCGGGCTGGAGCTTGCGACATTCTCGGCCGCGACCGAGCAACGACTCACCGAGGTCACGCCGACGTTCGTCGGGGTTGGCAATCCACTGGACATCTCCAACCTCGCCACCGTCGACCAGGAGGGACTGGGCCATGTGCTGACCGCGCTGGCCGCCGATCCCTCGGTCGACCAGATGCTGTTCACGCTGGGCCTGCAGCCGCGGGGGATCGAGGAAACCGTCGACGTCATCGCGACGTGCGCCGCGGCGGGTGGCGCCGACCTCGTGGTGGGCTGGGTCGGGGCTCGGGAGGAGCTTGTCGCATCGGTGTGGCAACGCGGAGTTCGCGTCAGCGCCAGCCACGAAGCCGCGGTCCGCATGGTGATCGACCAGGCGCGTTCGGCTGCGCACGCCGATGCCGGCTGGCGGGCGGAGCGTCGCGCCGGCGCGGCCCGCGCGGCCCGCGTGGCTGCCGGTGGTGCCGACGGAAAGGCCGGTGCCGGCGCGGGTCGCGCTGTCCTGCCCCCGGCGCGGGCCACGCCGCCGGAGTGGGCCAGTTTCCTGACTGCGTTCAACCTGTCGCCGGTACCGACCGACCTGGTCGGCTCCGCCGAGGAGTTGCGTGCCGTCCTCGAGCGCACCGGCGGCCCGGTCATCGTCAAGCTGTGGTCGGCCGAACCGATCCACCGCACCGAGCTGGGCGGGGTGCGACGGGTGAACGCGCAGGCCGACGTGGAGGCGGAGTTCGCCGCCATCAGCGATCTGGCGCACAGCGTGGGCGCGCTGGTCATCGCGCAGCCGTGCGTCGAAGGCCTCGCCGAGATCTTCGTCGGGATCAAGGTCGACGACCTGTTCGGCCCGGTGGTGCTGGTCGGCAGCGGCGGCATCTATGTGGAGAGCACCGCCGACAGCGTCGTGCTGGTGCCGCCGGTGGACGAGAGATCGGTGCTGGCCGCGCTGCACGAGTTGACCGTCGCGCCTGCGTTGTTCGGCGCCCGGGAGCGGCCTGCGGCCGATGTGCCCGCGCTGATCGCCACTATCCGCGAGGCGGGGCGGCTGGCCCAGGCCATGCCCGCGCTCGGCCTGGCCGTGTTCGAGCTGAACCCCGTCATCGCCTGCGGGGCGGGGCCGGCGTCTGCGTCGTCGACTGGAAGTGGGAACACAGTTCGTGACAAGGACAACGTCGAGGCTGGATTGCCGTCAACGTATACGTTGACTATGATCGCCTGTGACGAGGTGACCCTCGCGACGACGAGCCCAGAACCACGGGAGAGCGTTACATGCCGGACGGATTGAGCGCACGCGCAGCGATCGTCGGCCTCGGCGCCTCCGACGTCGGCAAGGTGTACGGCAAGACCGTGTCGCAATTCGCGGCCGACGCCGTCCTCGCTGCCGTGCGAGATGCCGGGCTCGAACTCGCCCAGGTCGACGGCGTCATCATGAGCACGGGCCGCACGCCGATCTACTGGAACGCGCAGAGCACACGAACTGGAACCAGGTACGCACAACAT
>CAVPSV010000006.1:0-6571 GCA_963708625.1 uncultured Actinomycetota bacterium | reverse complement strand
GCTCTGCCACCACTGCCACATGCACGGCAGGAACCGTATCGGCTGACCGCGTCGGGACGGCCGGTGCGGTGACGTCGTCGCCCGCGGGCACGTTGTTGCCGTCGAGGTGGTGGCGCCGGGCCTGCCCAGCAACTGAGGACGTTTTACAAGGTGAACCAGGTGGTCATCAGGCCCATGGCGCTCTGCAACTGCGCCCCGGTGACGGCGATGTGGTGCGAGGCGCCGTGCGCGTCGACTCCGTCGACGTAGCCGGCGAGAACCCGCCCGCCCCACGCGCCGTGACCGTCGCGACTGGTGATCTCGATCTGGGTGGCCCGGCTGAGCCCGAACGCGGATGCGATCGAGGACACCGGGACGCTGCGGCTCCAGTTCAGGTACGGATCGGCCGAGGCAGTGTTGTCATGAGGGTCGGCCTGGGCGATGAGGTATGGCTGCCCGCCGCTGACCGTCCAGCCGCCGTCGGACGCGGAGTACTGCGTGAACGCGGCCACGCCGGCATAGACGAGGACTACGCCGCTGTTGCCCGTGATCGCAGCCGGGTCGTCGGTCCACAGCACAGCGCCGGTGGAACCGTAGTGCGTCATGCCTCCGTACACCTGGCAGTTGCTGCTGTCGCAGATGTCGTAGCTGGCACTGCCGGCGTGCTGGCGCTCGTAGTCGGCGTAGGTACGTGCCGCGATCGCCTGCGCCTGCACGGCTGCCGCCTGCCACGACGCGGGCGTCTCGCGCGGCGCCACACCCATCGTGTACTGATCCAGCCCGACCCGGTTCACGGTGATCTCACCGGTTCCGCTCCGTACCGCGCCGACCGAGCCGCGGTACGCGGTGTAGGTCCCGTCGTCGACACCGGACACGACGTAACCCGAGGAGTTGGCGAAGTTCGCCTGCGCCGCAAGGCCGGACTTCACCGTGGTCCACGCTGAGCCGCCGCAGGTGCTTGCTGCCCCGCGCTGCAGGGCGAGCCCCGACCCGGACGGGACGAGCCGGTAACGGTTGATGCCGGACGTGGGCAGCGCCCCGGAGACTCCGGTGACCGTGAGCCCGGCTTTCGCCTGCACGCAGGTGTAGCCGCCTGCCTTGCTCAGATTGACCCGAACGGTGATCGTCGGCGACTCGTGGCCCAGCGTGGTGTGCGGGTAGTAGAACTGGACGATCTGGGTGGCGTTGAGGCCGGCGATGGCGGCACCCCGCGCCCCGTACTGACTCATCCCGTGCCCGTGTCCGTTGCCGTGACCGCTGACGGTGACGTTGCCGGAGGAGGGCAGCGGGTGGACCTCCTGCGCCTGGGCCGGCGTTGAGGCAACGAGGGCGACGACCGTGCCGGCGAGGACCATGCCGGCGCACGCGAGCGCCGGTCGACGGCGGTTCTTCGGCGTTCGGCGTGGTGCGGGCTCAATCACGGTCGCATATGCTACGCACCATCCGCCTCAGTCGGCTAGTTCTGTCACACCAGCCTCAGCCGGAACAGCCCCCCCAACCGCAGGGGACACCGCGGAATCTCGGTCCTGCCAGGTCTCCCAGATCACCCGTGCGAGCGCCACGATCACCAGCCAGGACATGCCGGAGATGTAGAACTGCGCGGTCGAATGAGGCCACCGCTGGAGATAGAACACGCCGACCAATGCCGTCGCCATCAGCGTGTACTCGATGTATGCCCGCCGACCAACCATGATCATGAAGGGCAGCGGCCACAGCAGGTATTGCACCCCGAAGCCGGCGGTCACGATCAGCGCCGACGACAGCACTACCAGCGCACGTACCTCGTACGGCCGCTTGCGGAAGAACCAGAGCGTGATGATGACGGCAACTGCCGTCAACGCCGTCCCGAGATGACCGACCCGCGAGTTGAATCCGGCGATGTGCGGACGCCCCGAGGTGACCAGCGTGCCCGACCAGCCCCACAGCTGTACGAACGACTGGTAGCTGACGATGTGCTTGATTTCCTTCACCACCCGGGTGTCCAGGAAGAGCACGCCGCTGACCATGCACAGCACCGGCACCACGACGGCGCCGACGAAGAAGGTGATCCCGCGTCTAGCTCGGGTGAGTGGGAAGAACGCAAGGGCGATGAGGATCGGCCAGGTCTTGGCGGCAATCGCCGCACCGATGAATATGCCGGCGAACAGCCAGCGGTCGCGGCGAATCAGCAGCAGCGCCACCAGGGCGAGCGCAAGCGCGACGGGCTCAACCTGCCCGTGCAGGCTCACGACGAACAGAGACAGCGGGTTGACGGCGTACTGCAGTGCACGCGAGGCCGGAGCGTCGATCGCCAGGCGCGAGATCAGCCAGACGATGAGGACGTCACAAAGGATCGGTGCGATCTTGACGGCGTACACCCAGGCCCAGCCGGTCTTGATCTCCAGGGCGAAGATGTAGGGCATCAGCTGCAGGAAGTTCCACTGCAGGCCCGGCAGGTGTATCAGAGGGTCGCCGCCGTTGAGGACTATCTGGCCGGCGTGGTGGAAATACGTCGTCACGTCGTTCGGGGTGTAGTGCTTCGAGGTGACCGCTGCGAACAGGACGCGCATCGCCAGCGCGATTGCCACCGACAGCCACACCGGTGCCGAGATGCGCCGGAGGCTGACGACGATGAACGCCAGGGCGGCAAGCAGCGCCAGGCATACCGCCAGCTTCCCCGAAGTCGACACGGACGAGGATCCTAGTAGGACCTCGAGCGACGCGAGTACCGCAAGCGCAGCAACACGGCGATGGCCTCGACACCGTCCCGCCAGGTGATCTTTTTCCCCGCCTCGCGGCTGCGTGCCTTGTAGCTGATCGGCACCTCGTACGGGCGGATACCCCGATGCAGCATCTTCGCGGTCACCTCGACCTCAGTCGCGAAGCCGGTCTCGCGGATGTCCAATTCGCGGTAGAGCGACGCCGGGATGAGCTTGTAACAGGTTTCGACGTCGCGCAGGTAGCAGTTGAACAGAAGGTTGGTGGCGGTGGTCACGGCTTTGTTGCCCAGGACGTACAGGTACGAGTACGAGTTGTGACTGCTGAACGTCCGCACCCCGAAGACCACCTCGGCCTCACCGCGCAGCACAGGTTCGAGCAACAGCGGAATCTCGCCGGGCGCATACTCGAGATCTGCATCCAAGGTGATCATGTAGTCGCCTGTGGCGGCATCGACGGCAGTCCGTACGGCAGCGCCTTTGCCCCGATTCATATCGTGCATGTGCACCGAGATGCGCTGGTCACCGGCGAAAGCCGGGAAGAGGTCGCGGGTGCCGTCGGTGCTGCCGTCATCGACGATCACCAACTCGAACTCGCACCGGTAGTCGACCGCGAGCGCCTCCTTGACGGCGCGTTCCAACGTCGCAACCTCGTTGTAGACCGGCATGAGGATGGAGAGCTTCACCAGTGCGACCCCTGACTGATCCGATCGGTTGGCCAACCGTGCCGTCGGCAATCGGTGAACTCTAGCCGACCCGGCAGGTCCGACCTGCGCGAACAGCGGACCACGGCACTGGGCGAATCCGACATCTCGGCAGGCGGCCCGTCCTAGTCGATCCCGGAAAGCCTGCCGTCCGAGTCGTGGGCGAAACGCCCGGACAAGGCCGCGGCGCCGGCCAACGCCAGGTCGACCGCTATCAGGATCGCCCGCGAGGCCACCACCACCGCGAGCGCCTGCGCGGAGGTGAGGGTCGATCGCAGCACGACCGCCAGCACCAGGTCGCGGATCCCCGCGCCCGCAGGGGCCGGGATGAAGAGCACGCCCGCCGAAACGGCCAGGGCCATGCCGCCGGTGCACAGCGCGACGGTCGACACGCCACCCCCGCCGATCGCGATCACCAGGATCGCGACGTGTACGCCCTGCATGACGAAGGAGGACAGGGCCCACGCTGACGCCCGGACGCTGTCGGCCACCGGCAGTCGCTGCCCGAGCGGCGCGCGCCGCGCCAGCGCGAACGCGCGGTCGAGCACCGCCGGCACCGCGCGCGGGTGCATCAGCGCCAGCAGGAACGGCAACGCCAGCAGGAGCCACCAATAACGGGCCAGCGAGTGCGCGTCAGACAGCGGCAGCAGCACGGATGCGGCGATCAGCCCGACGGCGCAGCTGAGCACGATCGTCAGCAGATTGGCCGCGAGCATGGTCCGGCGAGATGCGCCGTGCGCCCGGCCTGCCTCCATCTGTAGGAGTGCCGGCCATACCGAACCGGGAAGGTATTTGCCCAGCTGGCTGGTGAAGAAGACGCGTGCCCCGGCTCGCCACGGTAGTTCGACGCCCAGTCCGCGGAGCACCTGGTGCCAGGTGGGATAGGTCAGTGCCACCCCAACAACGGCCACCAACGAGCTGGCCAGCATGGCTGCCACACCAACGTTGTCGAGTGCATTGGCGAACGCGGCGCGCTGGCGGTAGATCGCGACGGCGGCCGCGGCCACCACGATGACGACCACGATTGCACCGAGCACTGCACGCCGACGGTCCGGGGGCGGCTTGCGCGAGGCCGCCACATCGCTCGTCCCGTCCACGCTGGGCCACTCCGCGCCGCTCGTCGCAGCGTCGCCCGCGCGCAGCAGGCCGTCCGCGTCGTCCACGAGATCCATATCGTAACCTCAAGTGTTCACGCCGCTGCGCGCATGGGGGATCTGTGAGAGTGCTCGGATTCGGCACCTACGAGCCTCGCAAACACCCGCGCATCGCAATCGTGCTGGACGGGCTCCGTGCGCACGGCGACGACGTCGTCGAGGTGAATGCGCCATTGCGGCTGAGCACCGAAGAACGGGTGGCGATGCTTCGCCGACCCTGGCTGCTCCATCGACTCGTGCGACGCCTGCTGCGATGCTGGGGACGATTGGTGATCGGCGCCGTGCGTGCCCGTCGCCGGCAGCCGCCGGACGTCGTCATCGTCGGTTTCCTGGGCCAGTTCGACGTGCTGCTCGCGCGGCTGCTGTTTCCGCGCACGACCATCGTCCTCGACATGCTGGTCTTCGGCGGCGACACCGCGCGTGACCGGGGCGCTAGCGGCAAGATCGTGTTGGCGCTGCTGGATCTGCTGGACCGGATCGCGGTGAGTGCCGCGACAATCGTGATGGTGGACACCGATGAGCAGTTGCGATTGCTCCCGCGGTCCGGGACCAACAAAGGCGTGGTGGTACCGGTCGGCGCCCCCGACACCTGGTTTCGCGCCGGCGGCACCGCGCAGCGACCACGAGATCGACTGTGCGTGGTGTTCTTCGGGCTCTACACGCCGTTGCAGGGAGCCCCGGTGATCGGCAGCGCGCTCGGACAGCTCGCCGACCGTCGCGACATCGCGGTGACGATGATCGGCACCGGACAGACTACGCGGCCACCCGGGCCGCCGCGGCGGCGAACGACAAGGTGAGCTGGGTCGACTGGGTCGACGCCGACGATCTGGCCACTACGGTGGCGGCTCACCATGTCTGCCTCGGCATCTTCGGGACGACTGCCAAAGCGATGCGGGTAGTGCCGAACAAGGTCTATCAAGGCGCCGCGGCTGGCTGCGCGATCGTCACCTCAGACACCTCCGCCGAGCGGGCCATGCTGGGCGATGCCGCGGAGTTCGTGCCGGCCGGTGACGCCGCAGCGCTCGCCGGCACGCTGCGCGCGCTGGCCGACGATCCCGCCCGCGTGCGGTCACTGGATCCGCCGCGCACGCCGCGGCGCTCGCCCGATTCGGCGCGGCGGCAATAGTGGAGCCGCTGCGCAGGAGCCTGTCCGATGTGACGGCGGCACGGATCTTGTCACCAACCGCTGCCGACCGACCGTAACCGCCGACAACCACAGGGACTCACCGTGTCACACACTCCGCCGCTGCCGCCGAATGCCGCCATGCGCTGGTCGATCGTGCGACGCTTCGTCCAGCGGCTTACGCCGGCGTCGATCCTCGAAATCGGCTGCGGGCAAGGTGCGTTCGGCGCCCGGCTGGCGCGGCGCGCCGACTACCTCGCGGTCGAGCCCGATCCCACCTCGTTCGCCGTCGCCAAGCGACGCATCGAGGCCGTCGGCGGAAAGGTGCGCAACACCAGTTCGGACGAGCTGGAAGGCGGCGCAACGTTCGACCTGGTCTGCGCCTTCGAAGTGCTCGAACATTTGCCGGACGACCGGCAGGCACTCGCTTCCTGGCGCGGGTTGGTGCGTCCCGGTGGACACATCCTGCTGTCGATGCCGGCGTGGCAGGAGCGCTTCAACGCGTGGGACACGATGGTCGGTCACTATCGGCGTTACTCGCCTGAGCAATGCCGCGCCGCGCTCACCGACACTGGCTTCGACCAGGTCGAGGTGGTGCTCTACGGCTGGCCGCTCGGCTTCGTCACCGAGCGCCTGCGCAGCCGCATCGCGGCACGACGCGGGGTGGCCGCCGACAGTGGCGACGAAGCGATGCAGCTGCGCACCGCAAGCAGCGGACGGACGCTGCAACCCAAGGCGATAGCAGGAGTGGCCGTATGGGCCGCGACGGCGCCGTTCAGCGGGTTGCAGCGGCTGCGTCCCGATCGCGGTACCGGTGTCGTGGTGGTGGCACGACGGCCGCTGGACGGATAGCCGCGCCTATCCCCCGGTGCGCGAGCCGAGCGCGCTGCCGACCGCGCTGCCGGCCTGCAACTC
>CAVPSV010000005.1:0-398358 GCA_963708625.1 uncultured Actinomycetota bacterium | reverse complement strand
TTAATTGCTGTGATCGAGGACGGTGTAGCTTATCAGCGTCACGGTGGCCACTGCGGGCGTCCTCGGCGCTGTCGGCACCGGGCTGCCACACCGCGCACTTCGATTCCGGCCGGCAATGGCTCGACGTCGGCTGGAGCGTTCGGGTCGCACAGGCAGAGCACGGTCACCGACCCACGCTAACCGGCATGCCCATTGCGGCCTCGTGCTGGCTCTCACATTCGCCAGGCAGACTGTGCGGCATGTTCCGGGGTGCCCGTGCACGCGCGGCCGCGGTCCTCGCGACGGCCGCGGCCGCGCTGGCCCTGGCCGCCTGCGGCAGTGGGGCGCAGGCGAGCGGACCGACGTGGGTGCCCGCGCCGTCGTTCCAGGGTGAGGGCGACCAGCAGTCCGCCGCACCGAACGTGCCCGGCGCCCTGGCCCGTCGCCGAGCGCATTCGGGCATCGCCTCGACGTCGCCGGGCCCGACGGACGACCCGGCGGTGGTCGCCACCAAGCTGCATGCGCCGGACGCGATCGTGATCATGCCGGACGGCAGCGCGCTGGTCGGCGAACGGACCGGGCGGATCGTCTCGGTGCAGCCGAAGCCGCAGCAACCGGTGCGCACCGTGCGCACGCTCACCGGCCTGGACACTGCCGGCGACGGCGGCTTGCTCGACCTTGCCCTGTCGCCGAACTACGCGCAGGACAACCTCGTGTTCGCCGTACATCACCACGCCGATCGACAACAGGCTGGTGGACTTCACCCTGACCGGGGCGGTGACGCCGGTGCTCACCGGAATCCCGAAGGGCGCGAGCGGGAACACCGGCCGGATCGTGGTCAACGCCGACGGCACCCTGTCCGTCGGCACCTCGGACGCCGGGCAGCCGTCGCTGGCGCCGTCGCGCAGCAGCTTGGCCGGCAAAGTGCTGCGCCTGTCGGACATCGGCGGCCCGGCGACCGGCAACCCGTACCCGGGATCGGCCGTGTTCGCCAGCGGCTTGAGCGGGGTCGCGGGCTTATGCCTGGACACCGCCCACGATCTGCTCTTCGCGGTGCAGCCGACCGGGGTGGGCGGCAAGTCCACCGTCGTCGCCGTGCATCCGGGCGCGGACTACGGCTGGCCCACGCCGTCGGCAGCGACGCCCAAGCCGCTTGCCACGCTGCCCGCGGCTTTCGCCACACCAGGTGGCTGCGCGGTGCAGGCCGACGCGCTGTACGTCACCTCCCTCAACGGCAAGGCGTTGCTCGCCGCGCCGCTGACGGTGTCCGGCTCGTCGGTGAAACTCGGCAGTTTCGCCACCTACCTGCCCAATCGCTACGGCCGGCTGCAGACCGTGGTCGCGGCACCGGACGGCGCGCTGTGGCTGACGACGGCGAACCGCGCCGGCAACGGCAAGCCGATCCCGGACGACGAGCGGGTGCTGCGCATCCAGGCCCCGGCCGGTGGCAGCAGCTACCCCGGTTGATCCGCCCCCGCGATCAACGGGCCAGCATCCTCGAGTGATCAGTTCGCTTGGCGTTCGCGGACGGCGGCGCGAATCTGGGTGATGTTGTCGCGCATCAGGTCCGACACCAGCTCGTCGGTCCGTGGATCGATCAAAACCTCCAGTAGCACTCGGAGCGTTGTCTCACTCGCCTCGTCGATGATGCGGTCATGGAACGGCAGCAGCCCGATGCGTCGCGTGGTCGGGTCCTGTTTGATCTTCTCCGCGACCATCTGCTTGATCTCGTCATGGTTCTCGCGCAGCGCGGCGGCGATGTTCTGCGTGTAATGGCCGGTGCGAAGTACGTCGGCAACCTCGTCCAGCACCGCAATGGTGATCGGCCGCTTGATCACGTCGATGACGTTCTCCGACGCCCTGTTGATCAGCCGCACCACGACCGGCTCGCGCAGCCCGCGCACTACCAGGAACCGGCCGACGAAGGCGGCCAACACCGCCAGCACGACCGCGCCGCCCACCACGATCCAGATCCAGGTGCTTGTGCTGAGCCTGCCGTCCGCCACATCCATGCCGACGATCCTGCCCGCATCCATGCAAATCAGCGGTAACCGTGCCGCTAGTGCGCGCCGAGCTTCGTCAGCAGGATCTCGCGAACCGCCGCGGCATCGGCCTGCCCGCGCGTCGCCTTCATCACCGCGCCGACCAGCGCGCCGACCGCGGCCACCTTGCCGCCGCGCACCTTCTCCGCCACCTCCGGATCGGCGGCGATCGCGTCGGCGGCGGCTTGCTCCAGCGCGCCGACGTCCGAGACGACCTTCAGGCCGCGCTCGGTCACCACCGTGTCCACGTCCGCTCCGCTCTCCAGCACGCCATCGACGACCTGACGCGCGAGCGCAACCGACAGCGTGCCGGCCTCGACCAGTTCCACCAGCCGGGCCACGTCAGCCGCGGCGATGGCCAGCTCAGCGGGTTCGATCTCGCGGGCGTTGGCCTCCTGCGCCAGGTAACCAAGCCACCAGTTGCGTGCCTCGGCCACCGCAGCCCCCGCCTCGACGGTCGCCGCCACCAGATCCACGACGCCCGCGTTCGACATCTGCACCATGTCCTCGGCGCTCACGCCGAGCGCGGTGACCATCCGCGCGCGCCGGGCCGCCGGCAACTCCGGCAGCTCCTCGCGCAGCCGCGCCACCCACTCCGGATCCGGCGCCAGCGGCACCAGGTCCGGCTCGGGGAAGTACCGGTAGTCGGTTGCCTCCTCCTTGCTTCGCCCGGGGCGGGTGTCACCGGTGGTCTCGTTGAAGTGGCGCGTCTCCTGCACGATCCGACCACCCCCGTCGAGCACCGCGGCCTGCCGCAGCATTTCCGAACGCACCGCTCGTTCGACACTGCGCAACGAGTTCACGTTCTTCGTCTCGGTGCGGGTGCCGAGCTCGGCGGAACCGGCCGGCGAGAGCGACGTGTTCACATCGCAGCGCAGCGAACCCTGTTCCATCCGCACGTCGCTGACACCGAGCGTGCGCAAGATGCCGCGCAACTCGGTGACGTACGCGCGCGCGACCTCGGGCGCGAACCGCCCGGTACCGACCACCGGCTTCGTGACGATCTCCACCAGCGGGATGCCGGCGCGGTTGTAGTCGACCAGCGAGTAGTCGGCGCCGTGGATGCGACCGGACGTGCCGACATGGGTGTTCTTGCCGGTGTCCTCCTCCAGATGCACCCGCTCGATGCCCACCCGGAACGTCTCGCCGGCAAAGACCACGTCCAGGTACCCCTCGACGCACAGTGGCTCGTCGTACTGCGACGTCTGGAAGTTCTTCGGCATGTCCGGATAGAAGTAGTTCTTGCGCGCGAAGCGGCACCAGGACGCGATCGAGCAGTTCAGCGCAAGGCCGATGCGGACCGTCGAGGTGATCGCCACCTCGTTGGCCACCGGCAGCGCCCCGGGCAGCCCGAGGCAGACCGGGCAGGTCTGCGTGTTCGGCTCGGCGCCGAACTCGGTGCTGCAGCCGCAGAACATCTTCGACCGGGTACTCAGTTCGACGTGCGTCTCCAACCCGATCACCGGGTCATAGCGCGCGACGACGTCGTCGAAGTCGCTCATCGCAGACCACCGGCGATCGCCAGCCGGTCCGGCGACAGCACCGGGCCGGTGGCGGCCTCGAACGCGGCGGCGACCCGGTAGCAGCGGTCATCGGCCAGCGCCGGCGCCATCACCTGCAACCCCACCGGCAACCCCTCGGACAACCCGCACGGCACCGAGATCGCCGGCGTGCCGGCCAGTGACGCCGGCAGCGTGCACAGGTCGTTGATGTACATCGCCATCGGGTCGGCCATCCGCTCGCCGATACCGAACGCGACGAACGGCGTGCTCGGCGACACCAGCACGTCGGCGTGCTCGAACGACGTGGCGAAGTCGCGCTGAATCAGGGTGCGCACCTTCTGCGCCTGGCCGTAGTACGCCTCGTAGTAGCCCGACGACAACGCGTAGGTGCCGAGCATGATGCGGCGCTTCACCTCGGCGCCGAAGCCCGCCTCGCGGGTCAGCGACATTACCGTCTCCAGCTCGTTGGCACCGTCGTCGCCGACCCTCAGCCCGTACCGGACGCCGTCGAAACGGGCCAGGTTCGACGAGCACTCACTCGGCGCGATGAGGTAGTAGGCGGCCAGCGCGTACTGGAAGTGCGGGCAGCTGACCTCGACCACCTCGGCGCCTAGTTCGCGCATGCGGTTGACCGCCAGCTCGAAGGCGGCGATCACGCCGGGCTGGTAGCCCTCGCCGCCCAGTTCGCGCACCACACCGACCCGGACGCCAGACAGGTCGGCACGTGCGCCCTCGCGCGCCGCCGTAACCACCGGCGCCACGGGTGCGTCGATCGACGTCGAGTCGCAGGCGTCGTAGCCGGCGATCACCTCGTGCAGCAGCGCCGTGTCGAGCACGGTGCGCCCGAACGGCCCGGCCTGGTCCAACGACGAGGAGAACGCGATCAGCCCGTACCGGGAGACTGCGCCGTAGGTGGGCTTGTGCCCGACGACGCCGGTGACGGCAGCGGGCTGGCGGATCGAACCGCCGGTGTCCGTGCCGATCGCCAGCTGGGCGAGATAGCCGGCCACCGCCGCCGCCGAGCCCCCGGAGGAACCGCCCGGAACCCGCTGCAGGTCCCACGGGTTGTGCGTCGGGCCGAAGGCGGAGTTCTCCGTGGAGGAGCCCATGGCGAACTCGTCCATGTTCGTCTTGCCGAGCATGACGACGCCGGCATCCTTGATGCGTCGCGAGATCGTCGCGTCGTACGGCGGCACCCAGCCGTTCAGGATCTTCGAGCCGGCGGTGGTGGGTAGCCCCTGGGTGACGACGACGTCCTTCATCGCCAGTGGCACACCCGCCAACGGTGACAGCGCGGCGCCGGACGCGCGCTTCGCGTCGACGGCATCTGCAGCCTGCAGCGCGCCATCGACGTCGACGTGCAGGAACGCGTGCACGGATCCGTCCAGCGCGGCGATCCGGTCCAGGTGCGCCTGCGCGACTTCGCGCGCGCTGACGTCGCCGGCCGCCACGGCGCCGGCGATGTCGGCGGCAGTCATCGAGGTGAGGTCGGTCATCGCGTCAGGCCTCCTCGGTGAGGATGCGCGGCACGCGGAACTTGCCGTCCTCCACGTCGGGTGCACCGGCCAGCACCGCTTCGCGCGGCAGGCAGGGCCGCTCCTCATCCGGGCGGAGCACGTTCGTCATCGCCACCGCGTGCGAGGTGGGCGGGATGTCCGCGGCGGCAACCTCACCGACGCGGGCCACCGCGCCCAGGATCACGTCGAGCTGGCCCGCGAACAGGTCGAGTTCGTCGCTGGTCACCGCTAGCCGGGCCAGCATGGCCAGATGCGCGACCTCGTCACGCGAGATCCGGGTTGCCGGACCGGCGTCGACTGGGGCAGCTGGGACGTTGGGCACGACTCGGAAGTCTACGGAAGCGGCGCGACCTCGATTGGACGGCACGTAACCGGGGCGACATGGGCGTGCGGCAGGCTGGCGGGGTGTCCTACTTGTTACGGATCGTCGTCCCGGACCGCCCGGGTGCGCTCGGCGCCGTCGCCACGGCTCTCGGCGCGGCGGGTGCGGACATCCTCAGCCTGGACGTGATCGAGCGCTCCGGTGACCGGGCCGTCGACGACATCGTGCTGGAGTTGCCGCCCGAGCGACTCGCCGACTCGCTGGTGAGCGCGGCGGCCCAGGTGCCCGGCGTGATCGTGGAATCGATCCGTCCGTACGCGGGCCAGATCGATCCGCACCGCGAGCTGGAGTTGCTGGACCGGCTGGCCAACGCCACCGGTGAGCCGTTCCGGGTGCTGGCCGACGGCGTGACCCGCATCTTCCGGGCCGGCTGGGCGCTGGTGCTGGACGCGCCGGTGGGCGGCATCGCGCAGGTGCTCGCGGCGGGTGGCGCCCCGCCGGAGCTCGATTCGTTGCCGGTGCCGTGGTGGCCGCCGACGCCGGCGCGAAGCGTCGCCCTTACCGAGAGCTGGGCTCCCCCGGACTGGGAGCGGCTGGGCACCGAGCTGGCCGCCGCGCCGCTCGGTGCCGGGGCACTGCTGGTCGGCCGGCCGGCGTTGCGGTGGCTGCCCTCGGAGCTACTCAGGTTGCAGCACTTCGCCGCGATTGCGGCAACCGTCACCGCCGCCACGGCGTGACGGCGCTCATGTCGGCCCCAGGCGCGGTCTAGCGGGTGCCCAGGATCGTCATAGCCTGGTGACGTGCCGAAATGGACCGCCGCCGATATCGCTGATCAGACCGGCCGGACGTTCGTTGTGACGGGCGCCAACAGTGGTCTCGGTGAGGTGACCGCGCGCCGTCTCGCCGGCGCCGGTGGTCACGTCGTGCTGGCGTGCCGCAACGTGGCCAAGGGCGAGGCCGCGGCAGCGCGGATGACGGGATCGGTCGAGGTGCGCGCGCTCGATCTGGCCGACCTCGCCTCGGTGCACGCGTTCGCCGACGCCGCGACTGACCTGCGCCAGATCGACGTCCTGATCAACAACGCCGGCGTGATGGCGGTACCGTACGCGCGCACCGCGGACGGCTTCGAGATGCAGATCGGCACCAACCATCTCGGCCACTTCGCGCTCACCGGGCTGCTGCTGCCGCGCATCACCGACCGGGTGGTGACCCTGTCCAGCGGCGCGCATCGCGCCGGGCGCATCGACCTGGACGACCTCAACTGGGAGCACCGGCGGTACCGGAGCTGGCTCGCGTACGGGCAGGCCAAGTTGGCGAACCTGATGTTCGCGTTCGAGTTGCAGCGGCGCCTGAGTGCCGCCGGTTCGGCGGTGCGGTCGATGGCGGCACACCCGGGCTACGCCGCGACCGAACTGCAGTCGCACACCGAGACGCTGCTGGACACCGTGATGGGGCTGGCCAATCGGGTGTTCGCGCAATCGGCGGAGATGGGGGCACTGCCGACGCTGTACGCGGCGACCAAGCTCGACCTGCCCGGCGGCTCGTACGTGGGGCCGGACTGGCCGGGCGAACTGCGCGGGCACCCGCATTTGGTCGGTTCGGCATCCGCGGCACGCGAGGAGAACGTGGCCCGCGGTCTGTGGGAACTGTCCGAGACGCTGACCGGGGTGCAGTTTCCGCGCTGAGCGGGGATCACCGGGCGAGCGTCACGACGGGCGGGCGAGTGCCCGCGCCGCCTCGGCACCCTCGGCGAGCAGCACCTCGAACCCGGCTTCGTCCAGTACCGCCACCCCCAGCTCGTCGGCCTTGTCGGCTTTCGAGCCCGCGTTCTCGCCCACGACGACGAAGTCGGTGCGCTTGGACACCGAGCCCGCGGCCTTGCCGCCGCGGCTGACGATCGCCTCCTTCGCCTCGTCCCGGGAGTGAGTCGTCAGCGAGCCGGTGACCACGACGGTCAGGCCGGCCAGGGTCTTCGGGGTGTCGTCGGCAACCTCGCTCGCTTCGTCGGCCATGCGCACCCCGGCGGCAGTCCACTTGCGGACGATCTCGACGTGCCAGTCGACGTCGAACCAGTCCTGCAGCGCCTCGGCGATGACGCCGCCCACCCCGTCGACGGCCGCCAGTTCATCCGCGGACGCGGCGCGGATCGCGTCCAGGGACCGGAAGTGCCCGGCGAGCGCACGCGCCGCGGTGGGGCCGACGTGCCGGACCGAGAGCGCCACCAGGACGCGCCACAGCGGCTGCGACTTCGCGTGCTCCAGATTGGCCAACAGTTTCACGCCGTTCGCCGAGAGCACCCGCCCGTCGGTGACCAACTCGGCTGGATCGCTGCGCTTCGCAGCCCTCGTGTAGAACGGCACCGCGGCCAGCCGGCGCGCCGCGGCGCTCGGGTCGCCGGCGGCCGCCAGGTCGAACAGGTCGCCCTCATCGTTGATCGCGCCGGCCTCGAGCAGGGCGACCGCGCCTTCGTAGCCGAGCGCCTCGATGTCCAGCGCGCCGCGGCCGGCCAGGCTGAACAGCCGCTCGCGTAGCTGCGCCGGGCAGGAGCGGGCGTTCGGGCAGCGGATGTCCTTGTCACCCTCCTTCTCCGGCCGCAACGGCGTCTGGCAGGCCGGACACTTTCGCGGCATCACGAACGGGCGTTCGCTGCCGTCGCGCAATGCGACCACCGGTCCGACGATCTCCGGAATGACGTCTCCCGCCTTGCGCAGCACCACCGTGTCGCCGATCAATACGCCTTTGCGCTCGACCTCGCCGGCGTTGTGCAGGGTTGCCATCTCCACCGTGGAGCCGGCCACCCGCACCGGGTCCATCACCCCGAACGGAGTGACCCTGCCGGTGCGCCCGACGTTGACCCGGATATCGATCAGCTTGGTGTTGACCTCCTCCGGCGGATACTTGAAGGCGATGGCCCATCGCGGGCGCCCGGCTGGTGCTGCCGAGCCGTCGCTGCAGCTCGAGCTCGTCCACCTTCACCACCACGCCGTCGATCTCGTGCTCGACGTCGTGCCGGTGGGCGCCGAAGTAGTCGATGAACTCACGTACGCCGTCGAGGTCGGGACGTACTTCGGCACGTGCCGAGGTCGGCAGGCCCCACCCGCGCAGCACCTCGTACCACCCGGACTGGGTGCGTACCGCCGGACCGCCCTCGACGCGTCCGACACCGTGCACCACCATCGCGAGATGACGGCTTGCGGTGACCCGCGGATCCTTCTGCCGCAACGAGCCCGCGGCGGTGTTGCGCGGGTTGGCGAACGGCGCCTTGCCGGCCGCCACCAACGATGCATTGAGCTCTTCGAATCCCACCACCGGGAAGAACACCTCGCCGCGCACCTCGAGCACGGCCGGCACCGACGCGCCGGTGAGCACATCCGGGATGTTCTCGATGGTGCGGACGTTCGGCGTGACGTCCTCGCCGGTACGCCCGTCGCCGCGGGTCGCGCCGCGGACCAGCCGCCCGTTCTCGTAGACGAGGTTGATGGCGAGACCGTCCACCTTCAGTTCGCACAGGTAGCCGGGTACGGCGCCGACATCGCGTTCGACGCGCGCCGCCCAGGCCGCGATCTCGTCGAGGGAGAAGGCGTTGTCCAGGCTGAGCATCCGCTCGAGATGATCGACCGGCGTGAATTGGGTGGCGTAGGTGCCGCCGACGCGCTGCGTGGGCGAGGAGGGTGTGCGTAGCTCCGGGAACGAGTCCTCGATCTCCTGCAGCCGCCGCATCAGCGCGTCGTACTCCGCGTCGCTGACGGTCGGCTCGTCGCGCACGTAGTAGCGGTAGGCGTGCTCGTCGAGTTCCTGCGACAGCCGGGCGTGCTCCTCGCGAATCTCCGGCCGGGGCTGGGCCGGCGAGGCCGTCTTCGCGTTCGAGCCCGTCTTCGCGGTCGAAGCCGGCGTAGCCGTCGAAGCCGGCGTGCGGCTCGTCGCCCTGGTCACGTGACAAACCTATCGAGATGGTGAGACAGCCTCTGTCGCGCGCACGAGGCCTGACAGACTGCCGCCATGCATCATCATCTCAGTTGGCTCGAGGCATGCGTGATCGGCGCGCTGCAGGGCGTTTCGGAGCTGTTCCCGGTGTCCAGCCTGGGGCACAGCGTGCTGCTGCCGGCCGTGATCGGGGGCGCGTGGTCGCGCGATCTGAACGTCAGCGCGCCGGAGTCGCCGTACCTGGCCTTCATCGTCGGCCTGCACGTGGCCACGGCGATCGCGCTGATCATCTACTTCTGGCGGGACTGGGTCCGCATCATCCGGGGGCTGGTCACGAGCATCGCCCGCCGCGAGGTGCGCAACGCCGATCAACGCCTGGCCTGGATGCTGGTGCTGGCGACGATCCCGGTGGGCCTGGTCGGATTGCTGGCCGAGCACTGGTTCCGCACCGAGCTCGCCAAGCCGAGCCCGACCGCCGTCTTCCTGATAATGAACGGCGCGGTGCTGATCTTCGCGGAGCGGCTGCGGCAGCGCGAGGGGAACGTCGACAGTGAGTACGTCGACGAGCGCGTGAGCGGCCCGGAGTCCGACGGCCGGCTGGCTGGGCAGTCGTGGCCCCAGGCGGTGGCGATCGGCTCGACCCAGATACTGGCGCTGGCTCCGGGCATCTCCCGTTCCGGCATCGCGATGGTGTCCGGGATGCTGCGCGGGCTCAGCCGCGAGGATGCGGCGCGGTTCTCCTTCCTGCTGGCGACGCCGGTCATTCTCGCCGCGGGTGCGCTCAAGCTGGGCGATCTCACCGGTCCGCTCGGTAGCGGCATCCGTGGCCAGGTGCTCGTCGCGTCGATCCTGTCCGGGGTGGGTGCTTACCTGTCGGTGCGCTTCCTGACCCGGTACCTCGCGAACCGATCGCTGCTCCCGTTCGGCGTGTACTGCATCGTTGCCGGCGCCGCCTGCCTCGCCGTCTTCGCCAGCCGCTAGCAATCAAAAGCGGCGGCGGCCTCGATCAGTCCCCCGAAGTGATCGGCTCCGCAGTACCCAACAATCCTCGGCACGTGAGGAATTGGCTTTCGCCGAGACGCACCGCCTGATGCGGATCATGATTGGCAACGGCTGTCGTGGTGCCGTCCGCCCAGGTAATCCGCCACGACGTCGGTACGACCCGATGTGCAACACAAAGGCCGTTTGGCGACGTGGGATCGTCGCGGTATTCGGCGACGAGCGTGAGCACACCGATGCCGGGCGGCACCTCTTGTCCTTCGGCGACTGGTTGTGTGTTGCCCGTCAGAACCAGACCGGGAGCGGTGCTGTACCGAAGGACCTGCGTGTCGACTGCCCCTGAGGTATCGCGACCGGCGAGCAGGACCGGGCCGTTGAGCTGGCAGACCACGGAGCCGGTGTTGCGGATGACGATGGTCGCGAAGTCATTGCCTGTTCCTTCTCCACCGCCGTGAAAATCGATCGCAAGTGCGCCGCCGGCGCATGGCGCGGCCGGAGGTGTCGGCGATGCCGTCGTCGACAAGGGCTTGGGCACGGGTTTGGGCGCCTCCGCGCGGGTTGCGGCGGCAGTGCCACACCCGCTGAGCACCACAGTGCACAGGCAACTGGCGCCGCGGCCACCCTGAATCTCACGTATGCCTGCCTCGTCTCCCGCCATATGTGTGACGGGCCGGATCGCCATGCTGTTGCGGGTACGCAGGTGACGGGCGCGCGGTGTTAGGCCGGCAGGAATTGTCAGAGGATGTTCGTAAAGTTCCGGTTATGTCCAGGGTGCAACTCGCGGCGTTGAGCAGTGACGAGCTGCTCGATGCACTCGCCGCGTCCGAGCGAGCACTCGCCGCGGTACAGGCCGAGCAGTTGCAGATCCTGGCCCTGCTCGAGCAGCGGCCGTCGTCGGTCAGCGTGACCGGCTATGACGACAAGCACTGGGTGCGCGAACAGGTGGCGTGCGTGCTGCGTTCTTCACCGGAATTCGCCGGGAACCGGAGGCGGTCAGCCTTGCTCGGCTGCCCCATGCAGTCGAGTTCCTTGCTGCCGGGAAGGTGTGCTGGGCACAGCTGCGAGTGCTGGCCGACAAGCTGTCACCGTTGGACGAGCAGGCCGCGACAGCGGTGGCCGCACAGGTGCTGCCGCGGGCCGGCGAGCAGACCTACCCAGCGTTTCGCGCCGCCGTGCATCGCGCGGTCCTTCGCCTCGCGCCGAAGACCGGTGCCAAGGAGCATGTCGCCAACGTGGCCGACCGGCGCGTGTGTTTCAGTTCTGCCGGCGCTGGCGTGACGAGCATGTGGGCGGTGCTGCCGGAGGAGCAGGCGGCCGCCATCGAGGTGGTCATCCGCAAGCTGGCTGGCACGAGCACGGCCGAAGACGAGCGCAGTGCAGATCAACGCCGGGCCGACGCCTTGGTCCAACTCATGCTCTCCCCCAGTGGCGAGCAGCTACATGGCGACCAGCCGCTGCGCCCCGCAGTCAATGTCTGCGTAGCGCTCTCCACGTTGCTAGGTCTCGATGACGAGCCAGGCGAACTGGCCGGCGTCGGCCCGATCCCGGCCGCACTGGCGCGCCGCCTGGCCGCCGATCCGACCGGCACCTGGCGCCGGCTGGTGACCGATCCGGCTGGACGCCTGATCGACTACGGCCGCCGCGTTTACCAGCCACCGCCCGCGCTCGCCGACCACATCGTCGCCCGCGATCGCACCTGCCGATTCCCGGGCTGTACGCGGGCGTCAGAATCCAGCGAGATCGACCACCGCATCGCGTGGGCGGACGGCGGCCGGACCAACGAGGCCAATCTCCACGCGCTCTGCCCGCGCCACCACCACCTCAAGCACGAAACGCGCTGGCAGGTGACGAGGCTGCCCGAACACACCACCGCGTGGACCGATTCCCGCGGTCGCACCTATTACCAATCGGCGGATACGTATCCGATCGACACCACGATCACAAACCACGAACGGGCTCGCGGATCACCAGCCAAGACTCGCGGATCACCAACCACGAAGATCGCGTAACCAACGTGTCGGCCGTCTGAGTTCGCTACCGAGTCCCGGCAAGGTCAGATTCTGCTTGCGCGGCCCGCTCGAACTCCGCGCGTTTCTTGCCTCGTCCGGGCACGGCCGGTGGCGCGCCGGCACGGACCTCGGCCATGACGCGATTGGTCACCGCGATCGCGCTCTCACCCGCGCGCGGCTGGCCACCTTCGGGTGCAAAGAATTCGACTCGCACCCGCGGTCGATACGGGAAGCGAATGATGTCGACGGCGCCCGTGATTCGCACGCCGAGCACGCACGCCTCCGGGACGGCCGTGGCCAGTCGCCCTGCGCCACTGAGGAAGCGCAACGTCCGTCCACGCGACACGGTGCCCTCGGGGAAAACACCGAGGCAGCTGCCGCCATGCAGGTGATCGATGGCCACCCGCAGTGCCGCGATGTCGCCGCGACCGCGTTCGATCGGCACCTGGCCCATCCGATCGAGCACCCAGGCCATCGGTTTGGAGTTCCACAGCGACGACTTGGCCAGGGCCCGGATTTGGCGGCGGCGGGCCGCCACGCCAACCACGATCGGGTCCCATGCGCTGTCGTGATTGACCATCAGCACCGTCGGCCGAGAGTCCGGCAGCAGCTCCAGCCCGACCACGTCCAGGCGCCCCCACCAACGAACGATCGGCGTCGATACCGCCATCACCGCTCGATACGTCAACGGCACCGTTAGCTCGCTCACCTGACCAGCATGCCTGCACCGGCCGTCGATCCGGTACGAATGAGACATGACCGTCGCTCAAACTCTTGCGCCGCTGATCACGGCCGCACTTGGCGAGAACGCCTCGATCCACGTCAAGTGCTGGGACGGCAGCACCTTCGGCAACCCGTCCGCACCGCTACAGCTGGTGATCCGCAATCGCCGGGCGCTAAGACGCATCGTCTGGGCCCCGAACGAGCTGGGCTTCGCTCGCGCATACGTCTCCGGTGACATCGACGTCGAGGGCGATCTCGTCGCCGGGCTCGAGGATCTCGACCGGCTCAGCGACGCCGAGTCCGGCCCCGGTGTCACCGTCGACGCCGCGACCAAACGGGCGATCCTGGGTGCCGCACTGCGGCTGCGCATCATCGGCCCGCCGCCCGCGCCGCCGCCGGAGGAGGCAAAGCTGCGCGGCAGCCGGCACAGCCGCGGTCGAGACGCCTCCGCGGTCTCGCACCACTACAACGTCGGCAACGACTTCTACCGCATCGTTCTCGGCGACTCGATGACGTATTCATGCGCCTACTGGCAGCACGACCCGTCCCCCGATTTCGGATTGTCCGATGCGCAGTTCGCCAAGTGCGACCTCGTCGCCCGCAAGCTCGGACTCGACCAGTCGATGCGAGTGCTCGACGTCGGCTGCGGTTGGGGGACGTTCGCACTGCACGCGGCACGCACCTACGGAGCGCAGGTGGTCGGGGTGACCTTGTCGCACGAGCAGGCATCCTTCGCCCGCAAACGAATGGCCGACGAGGGCGTCGCAGACCAGGTCGAGATCCGCGTCCAGGACTACCGGGACGTCACCGACGGCCCCTACGACGCAATCAGCAGCATCGGGATGGCCGAGCACGTCGGTGCGGCGATGCTGCCTGTCTATGCGGCCGATCTGTACGCCCTTCTTCGCGACGGCGGGCGGCTGCTCAATCACGCGATCTCCCGCCGCCCGGGAAAGGCGCCGGAGTTCTCCCCGACGTCGTTCATCGACCGCTACGTATTCCCGGACGGCGAGCTGGTGCCCCTCGCCACCACGGTTCAGGCGCTCGAGGACGCCGGCCTCGAGGTACGTGACGTCGAGTCGCTCCGTGAGCACTATGCGCTGACCCTTCGGGCGTGGGTCGCCAACCTGGAGAGTGGCTGGGACGAGGCGGCTCGCCTATCCAGCCCGGCTCGGGCCAGGATCTGGCGGCTGTACATGGCCGGCTCGGCTCTGGCTTTCGAGGACAACCGCATCGGCGTAAATCAGGTACTGGCGGTCCGGCCCTCGCCCCGCGGCCTCAGCGGCATGCCCCGCGCCCGCGCCTACATGCTGCCGGACTAGGGCAGCTTTGGCTTGAGCATCTGCCCGAGTGCCCAGGCTCGCCATCGCTTCAGCGGGTCCTTGTCGAGCATGAAGGCGATCTCTTTGACCGCCTGGTCCCAGGGTGCCGCAGCCCACGTCTCGGTGGTGTCCGGCGCCGTCCCCGCCGTAATTCGAGCGGCGATGCCGTCGAATTCGTTCTTGACCGAGCCGGGGAGGTTGAGCTCGAACTTCGATCCGCTCTTAATGAAGTCGTCGTACCAGCGACGTTCCTTTTTGGGATTCTTGGCCATGAGCGAAATGAAATTGTAGCTCTCGGCCAGAAAGCCGATCTTGTTGCAGTATGTCTGGAATTGCGGCGCCGATTTCACCAGGTCCGCCGCGCCCATCTTCATGAGCGGAGACGCCTCGATGCGCTTGCACTCTGAGACCCCGGTGTCGCATTGCTTCTCGTAGTTCCCCAGCGCTTCCTTGGTTTCCTTCTGGCCGATGCCGAGCTTGGGGTCGGCCTTCTTCTTCGTTGCTTGCGCCTTGACTGCCAACAACAGCTGCTGGAGCTCAGCGCTGGACTTCGCTCCGTTTGGGTTCTTGGTCTCTTCGAAGAAGGACTTCTTCGTGTCCTCGTACTTTTTGAGTGCCTTTTCGAAGCCGGCATCCGCATCGGCGCCCTTGGCTTTGTTGAGTTTCCACCACTTGCTATCGAATTTCGGCGCCTTAGCATCAGCCGGTTTCATACGTACTCCCCGAATTTGTTCGCGACCACTTGGTCGAAGGCCCTAAATTTAGCGGACCTTATGCAGTGTGAACAGGGGACATTAGCCGCAATACGGTTACTAAACGCTGGCAGTCAGCTGTCTGTCCCTCGACAAGTCGCAGCGCTATTTCGCGCACGACAGTCGTCGCCCGGCGCGCGTACTCGGGCGTCGCGCCCGCTAGCCCGCACGCGGGCGTGGGCACGATGTGCCGCGCCATCCGCGTTTGGCTCTCTCGAATCCGAGCTCCGACCACAGCCGGCGATAGCGCGTAGCCATCCGCGGAGTTCGACCTGCGAATCCATTGCCGGCACCACCCCGGCCCACAGCGACTCCCGCCGTCCATGCCTCGGCAACCCGTCCAGCCGCGGCGCGCCAGTACGCCGCACATCGACGAAACCGCGTCCGCACCGGCCTCGCGGAACAACGATATCGGCGCGCCCGGACCGCAGTCATGTACCACCCGCACGCCGGGTTCACCCGCGGCCAGCACCGCGGACAGCCGCTCGAGCAGTACCGGCCGCGGCACCGCCCGCACCGTCCCGTAACCGGACGGCGTCGGCACCCGGCCATCGCGGACCGCACCGATCGACGGCTCGTCGAGCTGCAACACCACTCGCGCCCCCGGCACCCGAGTCCGAACCTCGGCGAGATGCTGTCGCAGGCCCTCGGCGAGCGAACTCGCCAGCTCGCGCACTGCACCGTGGTCGCTCACTGCGCGATGGCCGGACGGCAGTTCCAGCGCAGCGGCCAACGTCCACGGGCCCGCGGCCTGAATCTTGAGCGCACCCGCGTAGCCACTCGCCGCCTGCTCCAGGGCGTCGAGATCGCGAGCGAGCAGGTCCCGCGCCCGGCGCAGATCGCGGCCCGGCCGGGCGGCGAGGCGCCAACCGGTCGACACGATCTCGACCGGCAGGTCCACCAGCAGCGCAGCCGCTGCGCCCGATCATCTCCGCACCCGGGCCGCGCGCCGGCAGTTCGGGCAGGTACGGGCAGCTCCGGCAGCTCGCCCAGGACGAGCCGCGCTCGCCTCCGCCGGGTCCGTGCCGGGCAGCGAACCGATCGCGGTGGCGGCGCCGGCGCGGCCACACCCGATCGGAGCCCGCCGTCACGCCGGGTCTGGCGCACCATCCGGCCGCGCGGCGCTGATCGTGGCCGACCCGAGCACGGTGTCGCCGTCGTAGAACACCAACGTCTGGCCCGGCCGCCACACCGCGCTGCGGGGTACGCAGCCGGGCAACGACCTGGCTCCCTCGACGTGACAGCTGGCCGGCGACACCTGCCGTGCGCGCGCACCTGCACCGTCGCACTCGAGACCGTCGCGCGGCCGTCGCGACCGGTGCCCGGCCACACCGGATCGGCGCCCTCGATCTCGTCGACTCCAGCGCTCGGCCGTGCCCGACCAGACCGTGTTCGTGGCGGGCCGGATCGACAGCACGTAACGCGGGTGTGCCGTCCGGCATGGGACGGATCGACGCCCAGGCCCCGGCGCTGGCCGACGGTGAAGCCGTGCGTGCCCGCGTGCGTGCCGACGACCTCCCCGCTACCCGCGTCGACGACGTCGCCTGGGCGACTGCCGAGACGTGCCGACAGGAACGCGCGGGTATCGCCGTCGGCGATGAAGCAGATGTCGTGGGAGTCCGGCTTGTCTGCGACCGAAAGCCCGCGCGCGGCCGCCTCGGCACGCACCTGCCCCTTGGTCGAGTCGCCGATCGGGAAACATGGCGCGCGACAGCTGCGCAGGCGTGAGCACGCCCAGCACGTATGACTGGTCCTTGGCACGATCTACCGAGCGGGTCAGCCGTCCGGCAACCAGGCGAGCGTGGTGGCCGGTCACCACCGCGTCGAAGCCGAGCGCGACCGCACGATCCAGCACCGCGGCAAACTTGATCTTCTCGTTGCACCGGACGCACGGGTTCGGCGTGCGCCCCGCGGCGTACTCGGCGACGAAGTCGTCGATCACGTCGGCGCGAAACCGCTCGGCCAGATCCCAGACGTAGAACGGGATGCCGAGCACGTCGGCAGCGCGGCGCGCGTCGTTCGCGTCCTCCAGGCTGCAGCATCCGCGCGCGCCCGTGCGCAACGTCGCCGGCGCCGCGGACAACGCAAGGTGCACGCCGGTCACCTCGTGCCCGGCGTCCACGGCACGCGCGGCGGCGACCGCCGAGTCGACCCCGCCGCTCATCGCGGCGAGCACACGCAGCGGTGCGGTCACGGCTCGGCCGGCCGGAGTCGCGACGCCGGCGCGTCGGGCCCGCTCGACCGCCGGGGCGATCACCTCCAGCACCGCGGTGACGTCCGCGCGCGTCGAGGTGTGGCCGAGGGAGAAGCGCAGCGACCCGCGCGCCTGCGCCTGGGTCGCACCCATCGCCAGCAGCACGTGCGAGGGCTGCGCCACGCCGGCCGAGCAGGCCGAGCCCGTCGAGCACTCGACGCCCTTCGCATCCAGCAACATGAGCAGTGAATCGCCTTCGCACCCGGCAAAGCTCAGGTGCGCGATGCCCGGCAAGCCCTCGGCCCCGTCGCCGTTGACGACCACGTCTGGGACCAGCTCACGCACCCCGGCGACCAGCTCGTCGCGCAGCGCGCGCGACCCGCGCGGCGTGCTCGGGCTGGCGCCGTACCGCTAGCTCGGTAGCCACCGCCAAGCCCGACCGCGCCGGGCACGTCCAGCGTGCCGGAACGCACGTCACGTTCCTGCCCGCCGCCGTGTGCCAACGGCACACATGCCACCTCGCGACGCAGCAGCAATGCGCCCGCGCCGTACGGACCACCCAGCTTGTGCCCGGTCATCGTCAGCGCGTCCACGCCGGCGGCGGCGAAGTCGACCGGCACCGCACCGACCGCCTGCACCGCGTCGGTGTGCATCGGGACGCCGAACTCGTGTGCGATCGCGCTCAGCTCACGCACCGGCGCAATGCTGCCGACTTCGTTGTTGGCCCACATGACGGTGACCAGGGCCACCGACTCGGGGTCGGTTGCGATGGCGTCGCGCAGCGCCGCGGCCGAGATCCGACCCGCCGAGTCAACCGGTAGCCAGGTCACCTGGGCGCGCTCGTGCACTGACAACCACTGCACGGCGTCGAGGACCGCATGGTGCTCGGCCGCGCCGGCGATGATTCGATTGCGCCGCGGATCCGCGTCGCGCCTGGCCCAGAAGATGCCCTTGATCGCGAGGTTGTCCGACTCGGTGCCGCCGGCCGTGAAGATCACTTCGGACGGTCGGGCACCCAACGCCGCAGCCAGCTGTTCCCGGGACTCCTCGATGCGCCGGCGCGCCCGGCGGCCGGATCCGTGCAGCGACGACGGGTTGCCGACCTCCGCCATGGCATCCGCGACGGCCGCAACCGCCTCGGGCACCATCGGCGTCGTCGCCGCGTGGTCGAGGTATGGCATGACATCTACGGCGCCCACCCGTACGTGGGCTCGGCCGGCTCAGCCCTTGCGCTTCTTGATCTCCTCTGCCAGCTGCGGCGCGACCTGGAACAGGTCGCCGACCACACCGAAGTCGGCGAGTTCGAAGATCGGCGCCTCCGGGTCCTTGTTGATCGCGACGATGGTCTTCGACGTCTGCATGCCGGCCCGGTGCTGGATGGCACCGGAGATGCCCACCGCGATGTAGAGCTGCGGGGAAACCGTGACGCCGGTCTGGCCGACCTGCAGCTGGTGGCCCGACCCAACCGGCGTCCACCACCGCGCGCGAAGCGCCGACCGCGGCACCGAGCGTGTCCGCGAGATTCTCGATGATCGAGAAGTTGTCCGCGTTGCCGATACCGCGGCCACCGGAGACGACGACCGAGGCGTCGGACAGCTGCGGGCGCGAGCCCTTCTCCTCCACCACCGTGTCGACGATCTTGGCGCCCTTGCCCGCGTCGGAGACGGTGACCGCGACCGGTGACCTCCTCGGCCGCCGCCGCAGACTCCTGCGGCGCGAACGAGTTCGGCCGCACCGTGATCACCGGTGTGCCCTTGGTGACCTTCGAGGTCGTGGTCACGGCATGCGCCGAAGATCTGCTGGGTGGTGTTGCCGTTTGCGTCCACGCCGACCGCGTCGTAGATGAGGCCGGAGTCGAGTTTGACCGCCAGCCGGGCCGCGATCTCCTTGTTCTCGGGAGCGGAGGAGACCAGAACCGCCGCCGGGGACGCCTGCTCCACCACCGCGGCGAAAGCCTCGGCCTTCGGGGCGACGGAGTAGTTGGCGATGTCCTCGCTTTCGGCGACGTACACCTTGGTCGCGCCGTACTTGCCGAGTTGCTCCTTCAGCGGTGCGGCGGTGCCAGGGGCACCGAGCACGACCGCGGCCGGCTCGCCGAGCTGCTTGGCCGCAGTGAGTAGTTCGAACGTTGCCTTCTTGACGGTGCCGTCGACCGAGTCGACGAGAACGAGAACCTCTGCCATGTCCGTTTCTCCTTGTCGATCGGCGGGTCAGATGAGTTTCTTGGAGGCAAGGAAGTCGGCGATCTTCGCTCCGCCGTCCCCCTCGTCCTTCACTACCTGACCGGCCTGGCGCGGCGGCGCGTTCTCGAACGACTCCACCTCAGTCGCCGAGTTCGCCAAGCCGACCTCACCTGCGTCGAGGCCGATGTCGCCGATGGCCTTCACCTCGATCGGCTTGCTCTTGGCGGCCATGATGCCCTTGAACGACGGGTAGCGCGGGTCGTTGATCTTCTCGACGACGCTGATCACCGCCGGCGTGGCCGCCTGGACCTTCTGGTAGCCGGTGTCGGTGACGCGTTCGATGGTCACGGTCGAGCCATCGATCTCCACCTTGCGGGCCTGGGTCAGCTGCGGCACACCGAGCAGCTCGGCGAGCATCGCCGGGACCACGGAACCCCGGGCGTCGGTGGCCTCGGAACCGGCGATCGCGACGTCCCACTCGATCGAGCCGAGGGCCTTTGCCAGCACCTTGGCGGTGGCGACGGCGTCCGAGCCGTGGATCGCCTCGTCGGAGACGTGCAGGGCCTTGTCCGCACCCATCGACAGTGCCTTGCGGATCGACTCAGTGGCACGCTCCGGACCGACGGTGAGGATGGTGACCTCGCCGCCGTGCGCCTCCTTGAGGCGCAGGCCCTCCTCGATCGCGAACTCGTCGATGTAGTTGATCACCGGGTCGACTGCGGCTCGGTCCACCGTCTTGTCGGCGGGGTCGAGCTTGCGATCACCCTCGGTGTCGGGCACCTGCTTGACCAGGACCACGATGTTCATACCTGCATTGACCTCTCACTCGAACGAGTTGCGCTGCACGCGGTACCTTGCCCATGTTACTGGCCAGTAGCAATATGACGGTTGTCTCGCCAGGTGAAGCATTTCACCCCGCTGAACTCATCGGGAGCGTCGGTATGGCCGAGGACCAAACCCTTGCACCGAGAGCGAGCAAGCCGTCGATCCGGCCCAATCGCTGGCAGCCGCCGAAAGCGCCGCCGCGCGCGCGGCAACGGCGCAGCGCCGAGCCGGTGCGCTTGAGTCGTGATCAATCTCCCCGGCTACGGCGCCGAGGACGTGGTGATGGACCGCGACGGGCGCGTGATCGGCGGCCTCGAAGGACGGGCGCATCGTGCGGCTCACGCCGGACACCGGTGCCGTGCAGACACTCGCCAACACCCATGGCCGTCCACTCGGCCTCGAGTTGCATCCGGACGGCTGGCTGATCGTCTGCGACTCCTTCCGCGGTCTGCTGCGCGTCGACCTGGACACCGGCGAGGTGCGCACCCTGCTGTCACCGCAACGGCGGCCAGGAGATGACGTTCTGCAGCAACGCGGTGCTCGCCCGCGACGGCTCGATCTATTTCAGCGAGAGTTCGACCCGGGTGTACGTCTCGCACTACGCCGCGGACGTGCTCGAGCACTCGCGAACCGGGCGGCTGTCTCGCCTCGACCCGGACGGTTCGGTCGAGATCCTCGCTCGACGACCTGCGCTTCGCCAACGGCCTGGTGCTCGCGCCGGACGAGTCCTGGATCGCGGTGGCCGAGACGGCCGGCTACTGCATCACCCGGGTCGTACTCGGCCGGCGCGCAGGCCGGCAGCCGCGTGCTGAAATCGTGGCGAACATGCCCGGCTTCCCGGACAACATGTCGCGCGGTTCAGACGGATTGCTCTGGGTCGCGCTGGAGACCCCGCGCAACCCGTTGCTCGACTGGATGCTGCCGCGGCCGCCGATCGTGCGCCGCATCGCGTGGGCGATGCCGGACGCGGTGCGACCCAAGGAGAAGCGGACGGTGTGGGTGCAGGCCTACCGCGACGACGGCGAACTGGTGCACGACCTGCAGACCGAACACGACCGGTTTGCCGCCGCCACCGGACTCGTCGAACGCGACGGCGTGGTGTGGGTCGGCAGCGTGCACGCACACGACGCTGGCCCGCATCGACCTGCGCTGATCCACTACTGGATCGTGATGCAGAGGGGGGCTATAGCGCATCCTCGCGCATCACGATCCGACTAGATGATCAGAAGTCGGCGACCACCGGGATCACGCGCTCGCCCAGGATCTCCAGCGGCGTGATGCGCTGGACGTTCTGGACCCGGCTGTGCACGTGGGTCACGCCGAGTTCGCTTAACCCCTTGAGATCGGCGAGCAACTCGTCCACGCCCTCGCCGTTCGGACCGAGTTCGAGCGGGCGCATTACCGTCTTCTCGATCTCGTCGTAGTCGCGCCCGACGTCCGCGCAATGCTGGCGCAGGATGTCGAGCTTGCGCTCCAGCTCCGGGCCGCCGAACAGGTTGCACGCCTGCGCGTACTGCGCGACCATCCGCAGCGTCTTGCGCTCACCCCCGCCGCCGATGAGGATCGGCGGGTGCGGCCGCTGGATCGACTGCGGCGAATTGAGTGTGCGCTCGAGCGTGTAGTGCTTGCCGCGATACGGCCCGTCGTCGTCGCTGCACATCTGGATGAAGATCTGCAGCGCCTCCTCCAGCCGCTCGAACCGCTCGGCGGTCGGCGGGAAGTCCAGCCCGAGCCCGCGCGCCTCCTCCTCGTTCCACGCCGCACCGATGCCGAGCCAGGCGCGGCCGCCGGACAGCACGTCCAGCGTGGTGACCTCCTTGGCCAGCAAGCCCGGGGCGCGGTAGACGACCGCGGTCACCCAGGCCAGCAACTCGATGCTCTTGGTCTGCGCGGCGAGATAGCCCAGCGTGGTGTACGCCTCGAGCATCTCGTGCTCGGGCGGGCCCATCACGTGGATCTGCCAGACGTGGTCCATCACGCTCAGCTTGGTGAAGCCGACGTCTTCCGCGGTCTGGGCGATCGCGGGCGAGATCCTGCGCGAAATTGCCCGATCCGTCCGGCCAGGTGAAATCGGCGATGTGCAGTCCGAGGTGCATGGGCTCCCCTGATCGTTGGCGTTTGATGGTCGGTGTGGCCCGATGCACACCACCGTAGCGCGGTTTCGGAGGGTGCCTCCGGACAGGTGCTGTGCCGGCACCGCACACCTCACGCGAGCGCGCGCACGAACTCCCCGAGCTGGGCCAGATTGCGGCACTCGGTCATCGGCACGACCGCCGACACCGCGGACGCACACGAATCGCCGGTGTCCCACGCCCGTCCGGCGTTCCGGATTCAGCCAATGCGCGCGCCGGGCGCGATGGGCGATGCGGCGCAGCGCCGCGACATTCGGGTCGCCGTAATTGGAGCGGGCATCGCCCAGCACGAGCAGCGCCGTCCGCGGTGTCACCGCGTCGGCGAAACGCCGGTCGAACAGGTCGAACGCGCGTCCGTAGTCGGTGCGGCCGTACCAGCCGCGCACGCGTGCGAGCTGGTCCAGCTGCGCGACGGCGTCCAGCACGTCGACGCCGGGTGCGAGTAGGTCGGTCACCTCGTCCAGCTCGTCCACGAAGGCGAACACCCGCACCCGGGTGAACTGCTCGCGCAAGCGCGTACACCAGCAGCAGGGTGAACCGGGCGAACGACGACACCGACTCGCTGACGTCACAAATGATCACCAGGTCGGTGCGACGGGGTCGCCGTGGCCGGGCCACCGTCTGCATCGGCACTCCGCCGGAGGACAGCGAGGCGCGGATGGTGCGGCGGAAGTCGAGCTTGCCGCGGCGGCCGTGCCGGTGCGCGGCCGCCAGCCGAGTGGCCAGCCGCCGCGCCAGCGGCTGGATCGCCCGGCGGATCTCGGCCAGTTCCGCATCGGTGGCGCGCAGCAGATCGAGCCGTTCGGTGCTGGGCCGGACCGCGCTGCGGGCGACCCGCTCCTCACCCCGCTCGGCGGCCAGCCGCCGGTGCACCTCGGTCTCCACCAATTGCTCGAACCTGCTCACCCGCGCCCCGAAGGTCGCCCGCATGCCCTGCTCGGCCAAGTCCGCCTCGCTCGTCGTCGGCCAGCGTCGCACCCAGGAACGCGGCGAGCAGCGTTCGCGGTGACGTGCGGTTGAGCACCGCGTAGCGCGACCAGGACTGCACGCCGGGCGGCCCGCCCGCGACGCCGCCGAACCGGCCCACCCCGGCGCGAGCCAGCCGCGCCAGCCCGGCCTCGTCGCCGGCACGGCACCTGATCGAGCAACTCCTCGCGAAACTGAAGAACCTCTGCTGTCATCGGCTCGGCTGGCGGCGGCTCGGCCGGTGCGCTTGATTCGCGCGCATCGGTGTCCACCGAGACGACGGCGGGGAAGTAGATGTCGAACAGGGTGTCGAAGGCCGGACGATCCGCGCGGCGTTTGATCAGCGCGGCGGCGTAGGCGTCGCGAACCTGCGCACGGTCGAGCACGTCGACCGCGCCGAGCGCGTGGCCGGCGTCGATGTCCTCGGCGACCGAGACCGGTAAGCCCGCACGGCGCAGGGCCTGCAGGAATTCGCCGTGACGGGCGAGCAGGCTCACACGCCGCGGCCGGGTCGCGGCCCCGCGGTCGGCGCCAGGCCCAGTTCCTTCGCGGCGCGGACCTGATCGGCGGAGTGCTTGAGCACCACGCCGAGCGTCGTCGGCCATCGTCTCGGTGTCCAGCCGGTCCCGTCCGAGCACAACCAGCGTGCGCGCCCAGTCGATGGACTCCGCGATGGACGGCGCTTTCTTCAATTCCAACCCGCGCAACAACGCCGCCGCCCGGGCCACCTCCGCGGCAAGATCCGCGGGCAGCTCCGGCACGCGACGCAGCAGGATATCGCGCTCGCGGTCCTGATCCGGATAGTCGAGATAGAGGTAGAGGCACCGGCGCTTGAGCGCTTCGGAAAGTTCCCGGTTCGCGTTCGAGGTGAGCAGCACGAAGGGGCGGCGGACGGCGTGCACCGTGCCCATCTCCGGGATCGTGACCTGGAAGTCCGACAGCACCTCGAGCAACAGCGCCTCGACTTCGATGTCGGTCTTGTCCACCTCGTCCACGAGTAGCACCGTCGGGTCGGCGCGGAGGATGGCGGCGAGCAACGGCCTGGTCAGCAGGAACTCGTCGGTGAAGATGTCGTCGTGCGTCTGCTCCCAGGACTGATCGCTCGGCGCGGCCTGGATGCGCAACAACTGCTTCTTGTAGTTCCACTCGTACAGCGCGCGCGATTCGTCCAGGCCCTCGTAACACTGCAGCCGGATCAGTTCCGCGCCAACGCACTGTGCGACTGCCTTGGCAAGTTCGGTCTTGCCCACGCCGGCCGGCCCCTCCACGAGCAGCGGGCGTTCCAGCGCCGCGGCCAGGAACACCGTGGTGGCGGTGGCCTGATCCGCCAGATAGCCGGTCGCGGCGAGCTGTGCGGCGGCCTGCGATGCCGATGTGAACACGCGGCCTCCGTTGCCCGATGAGGTCCTCAGCCGAGGCCCACAGCCGAAGATAAGGCATCCTCCCGATGCCTAACGCCTCCTGCGCGGCGCACGGTGGGTAAGACACAGGGAGAGGGGCTGACAATGATTCTGATCGAAGACCGTACCTACGGGGTGCGAGCCGTCGACCCCCGCCTCGTCGACCGGCTCGCTGCACACCTACATGGCCGAGCGCTCGACGCGGACCTGGCCCGCGGTGTCAGCGCCGACATCGACGTCCGGCACGCACTACGCGCGCGGATGCTGATCTCCCGCCGCAGCCGCGACGAACTGGCCAGCGCGTTGGGTCGGCTGGCCTCGGGCCGTACCTCTGCGCTGTCCAATCGAGTGCCACCGGCTCAGCGAAGCGCGGTGCCCGAGCTCACGACATTGCGCGAGGCTGTCGCCGGCCGTCAGCCGGTGTCGGTCCGGGGTATGGCGATGGTGCAATTGCTGGTCACCAGCGGGGCGGGCGGCCTGTACCGAGCGGGCAATGTGCTGGACCGCTCACAACTACGCACGCTGCTCGCTGTCGTGAGCCGATCGGTGCGCGATATTGCCGTCGGGTAGGGCCTTAGGGTTGGTACTTGGTCGATCGAGGGGGCGCCCACCTTGGCACTGACGGTCGCGGTCACCGGCCCTACCGGCGAGATCGGCATGTCCGCCGTGGACGCGCTGGAACGCTCGGCCGAGGTGACGCGCATCGTCGGGATGGCGCGCCGCCCGTTCGACCCGCAGGAGAACGGCTGGACCAAGACGGAGTACCGCCAGGGCGACATCCTCGACCGGGATGCGGTGGACGATCTGGTCTCGGATGCCGACGTCGTCGTCCACCTCGCCTACGTCATCATGGGTTCGCGCGAACAGAGCCGGCAGGTGAACATCGCTGGTACGCGCAACGTGTTCCAGGCGGCCGTCGACGCTGCGCGCCCGCACCGTCTCGTCTACACCTCCTCGGTCGCCGCGTACGGCTACTACGCCGACAACCCGGTCCCGATCACCGAGGACGTGCCGACCCGCGGTTCCAGCGAGCATTACTACTCCGAGCAGAAGGCCGAGTGCGAACAGTTGCTGCGCGAGATCACCGGCGGCGCCGAGTTGGCGGTGTACGTGCTCAGGCCGTGCATCGTTGCCGGACCCCGTGCTCCCGCACTCGCGGACGCGATGCCGTGGCGGCAGTTGGGCGACAAGCTGCCCGGTCCCTTGCGCGGCGTCGCCAATGTCGTGCAGGGCGTGCTGCCGTTGATGCCGGACACCGGGGTCGGACTGCAACTGGTGCACCACGACGACGTCGCCGACGCGATCGCACTGTCAGCCCTCGGCCGGGGCGAGCCGGGCGCATACAACCTTGCCGGTGACGGTCTGGTCACGTTGAGCCAGGTCGCGAAGGCCACCGGCACCAGGTCCATCCGCGTACCGCAGGCGGCCGCGGTCGCGGCGTCGACGGTGCTCGCCCGGCTGCCGATGGTCCCGGCTAGTGCGGAATGGATCCACGCGACCCGGGCATCGGTGGTGATGAGCACGGCGCGCGCCAAGGACCTGCTCGGCTGGCGTCCGCGGTACAGCGCCGAGCAGACACTCGAGACGCTCGCCGCCGTCCTCTGACCGCGTCAGCGGAAAGCCGCGACGACGGTCGCCTCATCGTCGCGGACGACCTCGGTGCGCAGGCCGGCGTGCTGCGCGGCCGCGGCGGTGCCGTCGGCTTGGCGATCGCTGGTTTCGATAAGCAGGACGCCCGCCGGTGCGAGCCAGTGCGGTGCCTCGGCCGCGATGCGCCGGTGCACCTCCAGGCCGTCGGCGCCGCCGTCGAGGGCAATCGCCGGTTCGTGTTCGCGCGCCTCGGGCGGCATAAACGCGATGGCGTCGGTGGGCACATACGGGGCGTTCGCGACGAGGAGATCCACCCGGCCACGTAGTGCCCCGGGCAGTCCGGAGTACAGATCGCCCAGATAGGCATGGTGGCGCGGTCCGGCCGAGGCGAGGTTGCGCCGAGCGCAGGCAACGGCGGCCGGCTCGACGTCCACGGCGTGCACCTCGCCCGCTGCCGCGGCCAGCGCGAGCGCCACCGCGCCGGCACCACAGCACAGCTCTACCGCAATGCCCGGGTGCGGTACTCGACGCAGAGCTTCGGCGACCAGCAGTTCGGTGCGCTTGCGTGGCACGAACACTCCGCGCTCGACCGCGACCGGTATACCGCAGAACTCCACCCAGCCGAGCACATGCTCCAACGGGACACCGGAGACCCGCTCGGCGACCATGCGGTCCAGCTCGGCTGCGCTCGCGGCGGTTGCGCGCAAGAGCTCTGCCTCGTCCTCGGCGAAGACGCACCCGGCCGAGCGCAGCGTCGCGACCAGATCGTCCGCTCGTCCATCCGGCGAGGCGATCATCACGGATGCGATTGGAACACAGGTCCGCCGCGACGCCCTACGGCCGGCTGGCAGGATCGTCACCCGTGAACCTGCCGCTGACCGGGGAACGCACCGTGCCTGGCATCGCCGAGGAGAACTACTGGTTCCGCCGACACGAGGCCGCCTACGAGTACACGGCGGAGCTGATCGCCGGTAAGACCGTGCTCGATGTCGGGTGCGGCGAAGGATATGGCACGGCTCGGCTCGGCACCGCGGCGGCGCACATCGTCGGCGTCGACTACGACGCGCTTGCCATCGCGCACGCCGCTACCACCTATCCACGCACCGCTTTCGTCCGCGGCAACCTCGCCGCGCTGCCGGTGCGCTCCGCGCACCTCGACGCCGTGGTCACCCTGCAGGTGATCGAGCACGTGTGGAATCACGCCGAATTCGTCGCCGAGTGCCTGCGGGTGTTGCGTCCGGGGGCGCTGTTGCTCGTCACCACGCCGAACCGGCTCACGTTCTCGCCCGGGCTGGACGAACCGGCGAATCTCTTCCACACCAAGGAGTTCACCGCCGCCGAGCTGAGCGAGCTACTCACTGACGGTGGCTTCGCGGTACGGCAGGTGTTCGGCCTGCACGCCGGCGCGCGACTTGCCGACCTCGACGCGCGACACGGCGGCTCATTCGTCGAGGCACAACTCGCGGCGCCGCCGGATCAGTGGAGTGAGCGGCTACGCCGGGACGTTGCCGGGATCAGCCGGTCCGACTTCCGGGTCCTGGCTGCGAACGTGCACGACGTGGACGAGTCGCTCGACCTCGTCGTCCTCGCTCACCGGCTCACCTGACGCGCCGCCGGACGGGGCGAGGTTTCCGGCGCTGCGCAGTGCGGATACGCCCAGACCGACGCCGACCGTCAGCGCGATAACCGCGAGGACCAGCAGCCATCCGGCCACATCGGCGGGGGTGTTGTCCGCGTCGTCGATGTACATCGCCCCCCAACCGGCGCAGGTCACCGCGATCGGTCCGGTGACGGGCGAGGTGAACGTCGCCACCACGTTGATCGCTTTGGTGTCCGTCCCGCTTGCCTGGGCCGACAGCACTTGGCTCGCCCCGCCGGGCACCGACCATGAGCATTCCGGACTGTTCACATTCGCGCCGCGCTTGCGCAGTTCGTCCACACCGCCGGGCACGGACAGGCCGTACGTCTTGCCCTCGGCGACTTGCGCGCCGGTCGCCGGCAGACCGCCCGAGGCGTACGCGGTGTGCTCGGTGCCACTGACCACGCGGTATGACGCGGCCAGCGCCAGCCCGGCCACCAGCAGCCCGATGGCCACGAGCGCGCGACGGGCTACCCCGCGCGTCTCGGTGCGGACGGGGCCGCCGTGCCCGACATGCGCCCGACATTAGGCCATCGTCGGCTGCCGCGCTGCGCGGCGACGAGCGGGGACGTCCGCACACCGCCTAGTCTCCGGCCGTGCGCATTCTGCTTGTTTCCTGGGAATACCCGCCGATCGTGGTCGGCGGCCTGGGCCGGCACGTCTACGCGCTGTCGCGAGAACTTGCGGCCCAGGGGCACGACGTCCTGGTGGTCACCCGCGGCGAATCCAGCTCAGCGGTCACGGAGCGCCACGACGGGGTGCGGGTCCTGCGCGCCGCTCGTGACCCGCTCGCCCTCGACTTCAGCACCGAGACCCTGCTGTCCTGGGCCCAGGCGTCTGAGCATGCGCTGCTGCGCGCGGCGCTGCCCGCCCTGCGCCGCTGGCGACCGGACGTGATCCACGCGCACGACTGGCTGGTCGCGCAGACCGCGGTGACGCTCAGCGAGATCACCTCGGCCGGTTCGTGACCACCATCCACGCCACCGAGGCCGGCCGGAACCTGGGCTGGCTGCCGGCACCGCTGAACACCGCCATCCATTCCGTGGAACGCTGGCTGATCGAGCGCTCGCAGGCTGTCATCACCTGTTCGGCGGCGATGCGTACCGAGGTAACCGACCTGTTCGGCGCCGTTGATCGAATCACGGTGGTGCCCAACGGCATCGACGTGGACACCTGGCGCGTGAGCGCCGCGGCGAGACGGGCCGCGCGCCGCCGCTACCGCGGCGACGCTGCGCTGCTCGCCTACGCCGGGCGACTGGTGCACGAGAAGGGTGTGCAGGATCTGCTCGACGCGCTGCCGACGCTGCGCCGCCGGCATCCGGGACTTCGGCTCGTCGTCGCAGGCACCGGCGTGCACGAGTCGGAACTTCAGGCGCACGCCCGGCGCCGTCGCCTCGGCAACGCCGTGCAGTGGCTGGGCTTCGTGCCGGAGCCGGAGCTTGCGACGATCCTCGCCGCCGCGGATGTGGTCGTGGTGCCGTCGCACTACGAGCCGTTCGGCATCGTCGCGCTCGAGGCGGCCGCGGTGCGTACCCCGCTGGTGGTGGCCGCCACCGGGGGGCTGCAGGATCTGGTCGACGCCGGCATGGTTGCGGGCTCGTTCCCGCCCGGCGACGTGGCAGGGCTGACCAACGCCGTGCACGCGACACTCACCTGTGCCGAGGACACCCGCCGGGCGGTCAATCGTGGCGCCCGGGTGATCAGGCGCGACTACGCGTGGCCGGTGGTTGCCGAGCGCACCGCGAGCGTTTACCGAGCAGCCAGCTCGCTCAGTTCAGGGTCCGTCGATCCTTCATGATCCGGGCCGGCACGCCTACCGCGACCGCGTACGGCGGCAGGTCGCGAGTGACCACTGCGTTCGCGCCCACGACCGCGCCCTGCCCGATCAGCACACCTCGGCACACGGTCACCTTCGTGCCCAGCCACACATCGCGGTCGATGCGCACCCGCGACTTGGCGATGCCCTGATCCTTGATCGGCCGAGTGACGTCGGCGAAGTTGTGGTCGAAGTCGGAGATGTAGACGCCGTCGGCGATCAGGGCGGAGTCACCGATCTCGACGTCCAGGTAACAGTTGATCGAAACATCGCGGGCCAGCACACTCTTGTCGCCCAACGTCAACGTGCCCTCGTGGCAGCGCAGCGCGGTGTTGGCGCCCAGGTGCACCCAGCGTCCGAGCACCAGGCGCGCATAGCCGCGGCGCGCGAAGATCTCCACGTCGCGGTCCATGAAGACAAACCCGCGGGTGATCACATGCGGCTTGGTGAGCCGCAGCCGGGCGTAGCGGCAGTACCGGACCAGATACCACGGTGTGTAGGCACGGTTGCGCACCAGCCATCGCAGCGAGCGCCAGGTGAGTACCCGCGCACTGCGCAGCGGCTCGACTTCCGGGCGTTTGAGCATCTACGGCTTCACACCGGTGATCTCAGCGTTGTAGAACAGTCCACGCGGCACCAGGGGTTCCAACCGCCGGTCCAGCGCGGACAGCCGCTGCCATCCCTTGAGGGCGAAGTTGGCCCAGCCGAGACCCAGCTTGTCGGCCGGCACCGCGCATTCGAAGGTCCGGACCGGCCAGCCAAACCAGGACGCGGTCAGCTCCGCGGTGCGCACCCGGACGTCGAGGGCGCCGGCGTCCCGGCCGAGCTGTTCGAGTTCGCTCGGTACGAACGTGTGGATGTCCACCACCGCCTCCAGCGCCGCGGCGCGGGACGAGGAGTCAAGCTCGACCTGCGGGCGCCGCCACTGTGACAGCCTCGGCGATCGCGTGACGTTCGTGACCGCCCACCAGGTGAATCGGGACAGCCGCCGCGCGATGTAATCGCCATGTCGGGTCGGTTCGCCGGCGAAGACGAACCTGCCGCCCGGCTTCAGCACCCGCAGCACCTCACGCAGGGACCGCTGCACGTCCGGAATGTGGTGCAGCACGGCATGGCCGATCACCAGGTCGAAGGATTCGTCGTCGTAGGGCAACTGCTCCGCGTCGGCGACGCGGCCGGAGATCTCGAAACCCAGCGACTGTGCGTTGCGCCTGGCCACCTCCACCATGCCCGGGCTCAGATCAGTAACCTCACCGCGCTCGACAATGCCGGCCAGCATGAGGTTGAGCGTGAAGAAACCGGTGCCACAGCCGAGTTCGAGTGAACTCGGGTATGCGCGGTTGGTCGGCCCGGCAACATGCTCGAAGCGCTCCCGCGCGTACTCGATGCACCGTTCGTCGAACGAGATGGACCACTTGTCGTCGTAGGTGTCGGCTTCCCAGTCGTGGTACAGCACGTTCGCGAGCTTGGGATCGTGCCAGGCTGCCGCGACCTCGTCGGCACTGGCGTGCGGGTGCGGGGTCGGCATCACGGCGTCACCCCGGTGAACACCGCCTTGCCAGGCCCGTTCTGCAGGAACGACGCCATGCCGATCTCGCGATCGGCGGTGGCGAACAGCGAAGCGAACAGGTGCGACTCCAGCTTCAGCCCGCTGGCCAGGTCCAGGTTCGCACCCTCGTCGATCGCCGCCTTCGCCGCGGCCAGCGCGAGCGCCGGGCCGGTGGCGAACTTGGCCGCCAACGAGACCGCCGCTGCGTACACCTGCGCCGCGGGCACGACGACGTCGACCAGACCGATCGCGAGGGCCTCCTCGGCGTCCACGAAGCGACCGGTGAAAATCAGGTCCTTGGCCTTGGCCGTGCCGATCAGCCGCGGCAGCCGCTGGGTGCCACCGGCACCGGGGATGATGCCGAGCAGGATCTCCGGTTGCCCCCACCGGGCGTTCTGGGCGCTCACCCGGAAGTCGGCAGTCAACGCCAACTCGCACCCGCCGCCGAGTGCGAAGCCGGTGACGGCCGCGACCACGGGCTTGCCGACAGCGGCGATTGCATCGAGCGAGGACGACAGCCGGGACGCATCGCGCATCATCACGGCGTGGTCCTGGCCGGCGAACTCCTTCACGTCGGCGCCGGCGGCGAACACCCGCTCACCGCCGTAGATGACCGCGGCCCGGATCGAGGGGTCGGTGGCAACCTGGCCCGCGGCCGCTCGCAGCTCTTCCTGGACCTGGGTGTTCAGCGCGTTCATCGGCGGCCGGTCCAGCCGGATCGTCGCGACGCCCGCTGGTACCGACGCCCCATCGCCGACCTCGACCCGAACGAACTCGGCCATTGGCCACCCCTTCCGCGTGCCGCCTACCTGAGAAGAAGGAGCCTACGGGGGCAGACATGGCAGGCTGGACCCGCGCAGCCCCGCCGGGCCGGCGCGAGCCACGGCAGCTGGGGAGGTCGCGTGGACGTGGGCCAGGTGGGATTCGTGCGCGCGGCGGGAATCCGGGCACTGCAGTTGCATCAACTGCTCTATGAGCGAACCGGCGGCCGGATCGGTCATCGGCTCCTCGGCATCCCGAACCTGCTGCTGCGCACTGTCGGAGCCAAGACCGGCCAGCAGCGCACCAGTTGCCTCACCTACGCACGCGACGGTGATTCCTACCTGGTGGTGGCGTCGATGGGCGGAGCGCCGGTGCACCCGGGCTGGTACCACAATCTGCGCGCGGACCCGGCGGTAGAGATACAGATCGGTACGCACCGGCAGCACGCCACCGCGCGTGTGGTCAACCGCGGCGACGCGGATTACGACCGGATGTGGAAACGCGTGAACGAGAACAACCACAACCGATACAAGGGCTACCAGCGCCAGACCGAGCGGCCGATCCCGATCGTGGTGCTCACCCCGGCCTGATCGCGTCAGCCGGCGAAGGCGTACCAACGGCCGGCGCGGCGCTCCACCCGCAACGGCAGGCCGAAGGTGTGCGAGAGCAACTCGTCGGTGAGCACGCTGGTGGCCAGCCCGGCGGCAACCACCGCACCGTCGCGCAGCAGCAGCACGTGGCTGATCGCAGGTGGCAGCTCCTCCACGTGGTGGGTGACCAGCACCGACGCCGGCGCGTCGGGATCCTCGGCGAGACGGGTGAGGCGACGCAACAGATCCTCGCGCCCGCCGAGGTCCATGCCGGCGGCCGGTTCGTCGAGCAACAACAGCTCCGGGTCGGTCATCAGCGCCCGGGCGATCTGCACCCGCTGCCGCTCGCCCTGGCTCAGGGTGCCGTAGGTCCGCTCGACCAGCGCCCCGACGCCCATACGTTCGAGCAGCCTCGTGGCCCGGCGCACGTCGAGGCGTCCGTACGCCTCGCGCCACCGTCCGATCACTGCGTAGCCGGCACTGACCACCACGTCGAGCACCGACTCGGCGTTCGGGATGCGATCGGCGATGGCCGAACTCGCCAGGCCGATGCGCGGGCGGAGTTCGAACACGTCCACCGCGCCCAGGCGTTCGCCGAACACGTACGCGTCTCCGGTGCTGGGGTGCAGCGCGGCCGCCGCGACCTGCAGCAGCGTGGTCTTGCCGGCCCCGTTCGGGCCGAGCACCGCCCACCGCTCGTCCACCTCGACGGTCCAGTCGATGCGGTCCAGCAGCAGCTTCGACCCACGCCGCACCGAGACCTGGGTGAACTGAAGCACCGCGTCAGGGTTGGTCTCGGCCACGGGTCAATAAAAGCGCACCCGGGTTAGCCGACGCGGCAGGCACACGGGCCGGGCCCGGGTGGGGGCACGGCCCGTCCGCCTGCGCGGCGATCAGTCGGCCGGTCCGGTGATCAATGTGACGGTTGCGCTGTGCGAGCTGCCGGCCGGGTCGGTCCAGGTCACGCTGACCTGCTGGCCGGGTTTCGCGCCGGACAGCGTGGACTTCAGCGAGCTCGCGGAGGTGACCGAGTGCCCGTTCACCGCAGTGACCACGTCGCCCGCGGCAATGCCCGCGCGGGCCGCGGGGCCATTGGCGACGACGCCCTCGATCAGGGCGCCGTTGCTGCCATCGGCCACCGAGACACCCATGAAGCCCGGGTAACCGATGTGGATGGTGGCCGAGGCGACACCGGTCTCGATCTGTTGCGCGACGGAAACCGCGTGGCTGATCGGGATGGCGTAGCCGGCGACGGTCGAGCGGCCGTTCGTGGCGGCCGCGGTGTCCATGCCGATCACCTGGTTGGCCGTGTTGTAGAGCGGGCCGCCGGAGTCACCGGCCGCGATCGGCGCGTTCGTCTGGATCATGCCGGTGAGCTTTTCCGAGTTCTGCCCGTTGGTGTCGGATGCGGTGAGTTGCTGGTTCAGCGCGGTGATGACGCCGGTGGCCGCGCTGGGCACCCCGCCCCCGCCGCCGGCGTTGCCGACCCCGGTCACCGTGGCGCCGGTGTGCAACGACGACGAGTCACCGAGTTGTGCGGTGGCCAGGCCGGACGCACCGGACAGCTGGATCACGGCGACGTCCTGCGTCGGCGCGGTGCCGACGACCTTGCCCGAGTAGGTCTTGCCGGTGGAGACGACGGTTACCGAGATGGCGGTGGCGCCGTCGACGACGTGGTTGTTGGTGAGGATCTCGCCGCCGGAGGTCAGCACCAGACCGGTACCCGCGGCGCGGGCTTGCTGGTATCCGAGCACGGTGTCGATGTCGACCACGCCGACCTGCTGCGCGGGCGTCGCCGTGGTCGTGCTGGCCGTCCCGGTCGAGCCGGACGAGCCGGACGAGCCGGACGAGCCGTTACCGGTTCCGTTGCCGAACGGCCCCGTGTTGCCGGACCCGGCGCTGCCGTTGCCGGTCGCCGCCTGGCTCGAGCCGACGCCACTGGTGGTCTGGTTATGCCCGACGGCGTAGCCGGTGCCGCCGACGAGCGCGGCGAAGGCCACCGCGGCCGCCACCGTGAGCGCGGTCCGGCGGGCGCGGCGAGGCGCCGCGGGCGGCGTCGGTGGGGCCGGCGGCGCGGGTGCACCGTATGGCGTGCCGGCGTAGGGGCCAGTGGCATACGGGTCCGTGGCATACGGGCTGGTGGCATAAGGGTTCGCCGCGAACGGGGACGAGGCGTAAGGGTTCGCCCCGTAGGCCTGCGCGCGGTACGGGTCGGCGCCGTAAGAGTGCGGGTACTGGCTGCCCTGGGGGTACTGGCCGCCCTCTGGGTCCGGGCTGCCGTGGGGGTCCTGCGGCTGCATGATGTCGACTCTCCCTCGTTCGTCCGCGGATCTCGCGGTCGAGGTCTACTCAAGTGTGCCCAATGTGCCGCCACCTGAGATCTTCCCGTGCACTGACTGAGAATGTCGACGCCGAGCGGCGACGGCTAACATCCGGCAGATGTCTGCCCAGCTACGGATGGAACGCGCGTGGCCGGGCCATCCCTTCCCGCTGGGCGCACATTGGGACGGCGAAGGCGTCAACTTCGCAGTCTGGTCGACGACCGCGACCGGCGTCTCGGTGTGCCTGTTCGGCGAGGACGGGCGCGATGAGACACCGATCGCGCTGTGCGAGAGCACGTACCACGTCTGGCACGGATACCTGCCCGGTATCGGCCCCGGCCAGCGATACGGGTTTCGGATCGACGGGCCGTACGACCCGGGCCGCGGTCTGTTCCACAATCCGTCGAATCTGCTGGTCGATCCCTACGCGCGGGCGCTTGAAGGCGATTTCGTCGACAATCCCGCCGTCTACGCCGACTCGCCGGCTGACTCCGCGCCGTACGTGCCGAGATCGGTGGTGATCCACGACGCATTCCCGTGGGGTGACGATCACCGCCCCGCAGTCGCGTGGGACGACACCGTGATCTACGAACTGCACCTACGCGGCTTCACCATGCGGCACCCGGGCATCCCGCCCGAACTGCGCGGCACCTACGCCGGGCTGGCCCACCCCGCGGCCGTGGAGTACCTGCGCTCGCTCGGCGTCACCGCGGTGGAACTGCTGCCGATCCACCATTTCGTCAGCGAGCCGCAGCTGCAGCAGCGGTCGCTGGCCAACTACTGGGGATACAACTCACTCGGCTATTTCGCGCCGCACGAGGCGTACTCCTCGCGCCGCGGCAATCAGGTCCGCGAGTTCAAGGCCATGGTGCGGGCACTGCACGCGGCCGGTATCGAGGTCATCCTCGACGTCGTCTACAACCACACCGCGGAGGCCGGGCCGAACGGCCCGATGCTCTGCTTCCGCGGCATCGACAACGGGTCCTACTACCGGCTGGACACCGACGACCTGTCCCGCTACGTCGACTACACCGGCTGCGGCAACACCTTCGACCCGCGCCGGCCGTTCCCGTTGCAACTCATCACCGACTCGCTGCGGTACTGGATCACCGAGATGCACGTCGACGGTTTCCGGTTCGACCTCGCCTCGGCGCTGGCCCGCTCGCTGCACGATGTGGACAAGCTGTCCTCGTTCTTCGACACCATCCACCAGGACCCGGTGATCTCGCAGGTGAAGCTGATCGCGGAACCGTGGGACGTCGGTGCCGGCGGATACCAGGTCGGCGAGTTCCCGCCGCTGTGGACGGAATGGAACGGGAAGTACCGCGACACGGTGCGGTCGTTCTGGTCCCAGGGCGGTGCGGACGGAGTGCGCGACCTCGCCTACCGGCTGACCGGCTCGTCAGATCTGTACGGCGACGACGGCCGGCTGCCGATCGCGTCGATCAACTTCATCACTGCGCACGACGGTTTCACCCTGCGCGATCTGGTCTCCTACGAACGCAAGCACAACGAGGCCAACGGCGAGGACAACCGCGACGGCAGCGACGACAACCGCTCCTACAACGGCGGCGTCGAGGGTGATCCGGCACCGCCGGACGTGTCGGCGTTACGGCTGCGGCAGGCGCGCAACCTGCTCAGCACGCTGCTGCTGTCCACCGGCGCGCCGATGATCGTTGCCGGAGACGAGCGGTGGCGTACCCAGCGCGGCAACAACAACGCCTACTGCCAGGACAACGAGATCTCCTGGCTGGATTGGGCCGAGGAGGCCGAAGCGGACGACCTGCTCGCGCTCACCCGAATGTTGATCGCGCTACGCCGGCGGCACCCGGTGCTACGGCAGCCGGCGTTCTTCGAAGGGCGGCCGGTGGCTGGCGGTGAGGAGTGCAAGGACCTGGCGTGGTTCCACCCGGCCGGGCGCGAACTGTCCTCGGCGGACTGGTTCGACGCCGGGTTGCGTTCGATCGGGATGTACCTGGACGGGCGCGGATTGCGCCATCGCGGTCGCCGTGGCGAAGTGATCGTGGACGACTCGTTCCTGTTGCTGCTGCATTCGGGCGACGGGGACGGCGTGTTCCATCTGCCGGGCGCACCATGGGCCGCGGGCTACCGGGTGGTCGTGGACACCGCGTGCCGGGCAGGCGCGCCGGCGACGGCCGACGCGCTCCTCGCGCCCGATGCCGAGCTGCCGATGACCGCGCGCAGTGTCCTGCTGTTGCAGGTCGTGCGGGGTTCGGCTTGATCGGCTGACCCTGCGACACTTGCCGCATGCGCACGCACGAGTGCTGGCTCACCGACATGGACGGCGTGCTGGTGCGCGAGGAGCACGCGTTGCCCGGTGCCGTGGAGTTCCTGGCCCGGCTGGTCGAGCGGCAGCGGCGCTTCCTCGTGCTCACCAATAACTCGATCTTCACCCCGCGCGACCTGGCCGCGCGGCTGGCGCGCTCCGGGCTGTCCGTGCCGGAGGAGGCGATCTGGACCTCCGCACTCGCGACCGCGACGTTCCTGAGCGACCAGTTGCCCGGCGGATCCGCGTATGTCATCGGCGAGGCCGGCATGACCACCGCGATGCACGAGGTCGGCTACACGCTCACCGATCGCGACCCGGACTTCGTCATCCTCGGCGAGACCCGGACCTATTCGTTCGAGGCGATCACCCAGGCGATCCGCCTGATCGGCGACGGTGCCCGATTCATCGCCACCAATCCGGACGTCACCGGACCGTCGGCCGAAGGCCCCATCCCGGCCACCGGATCGGTCGCGGCGCTGATCACGAAGGCCACCGGACGGCAGCCGTACTTCGTGGGCAAGCCGAACCCGATGATGTTCCGCAGCGCATTGAACAAGATCGAGGCGCACTCGGAGAACACGGTGATGGTCGGCGACCGGATGGACACCGACATCGTCGCCGGCATCGAGGCCGGGCTGGACACCATCTTGGTGCTGAGCGGGTCGACCCGGGCCACGGACATCGCCCGCTACCCGTACCGTCCCGGCCGAGTCCTGGACTCCATCGCCGACGCCATCGAACTCATCTGAGGCAAGCACGAAGCGAGGCCCCGGCTGATGCCGGGGCCTCGCTGCTACGTGCTGAGGAGCTGATCGATCAGTGCACCGACGCCGAGGCCACGCCGAGCTGGATCTCCGCACCCACCGGCAAGCCGGCCTGTGCGGTGGAGATCTTGATGTCCAGCGCCTTGACGAGGATCGCAGTGGAGGTGCTCTGGATCGAGTCGATCGTGATCGTGCCGAGGTTCAGCACATTGATCACCGTGTTCGGTGAGGTGTTCAGCGAGATCTTCTTGCCGGCGATGATCAGGTTCACCAGCGTTGCGCTGCCGTCGGTGAACGGTGATGTCAACGCACCGGAGCCGTTCACTGTGCCGTGCGCGTGTGCCGTCACCTTGATCGCGTCGACCTTGATCAATCCGTTCAACAGGTTCAGCCCGGCGATCTCCGACGTCGTAGTGGCGTCGAGGACCGAACTGGTATCTGTCCCGGTGGCCGATGTCGTCACCGCACCCACCTGCAGCAGCGGAGCGAGATCAGCCGCGGCGATGGTGTTGTAGTTCGTCACACCGTTGGTGCCGCCGCCCGGCATCGAGATCGGCGCGGTCGGGTCGGACTGGATGTTCACCAGTTGCCCGACACCCGCGGTGATCCGCGAGCCGTATGCATGGCCGGCCACGTAGTGGTTCAGTGTCGGGTTGACGAGCTGAATGGCCGAGTAGGTCGGGTTCAGCATGACCTCGGCACCGATCGCGTTCTGGCCACGTGGCTTGAGCAGGCTCAAGTACAGGCCCGCACCCTGGGTCATCACCGCACCGTCCTGCTGAACCGTGTACTGCACGTTCAGGATCAACCGGGCGATGTTCGGGATGTTGATCTGGAAGTTCTTCGGGATATTGACCGGAATCTTCTTGCCGGCGACATGCAGGCCGACGAGGGTCGTGAACGTGTCACTGGAGGTGAGACCGTCGATATAGGTCGATGTCGCGAACGTGTCCACCGCGTCGACCTTGATGGCCCCACCGAGCAGGCTGACCCCGGCAGTGCGCGCGTGCGAGAGGACCTCGACGCCGCCCGGGATGGCGAACGAAGAGGTCGACGTGGACACTGCACCGGCCTGGACCAGGTCCGCAACGTTGATCGACGCCGCGCTGTTGGTGTCGGTTTGAAGTCTGGGGCCTTCGATGGAGGATGCCGCCGTCAATGCGGAGGTGACGGTGCCGTTCACGGCGTGCACGATCGAGCCGCCGGACCAGCCCACCATCTCGAATACGTCTGCGGCACCCGCGGGTCCCGCGGTAACACCGACTGTGGCTACAACGCCCGCACAGATCGTGGCGAGCGTGAGTGGGATACGAAGTTTCATCAAGCCCCTGCCCATCAAAAAGGCGCTAATTCGCCTGTGAAAGTATCCTCACACATTCCCAACAATTGGCAAATCCGGACCGTGTGGTTTTCGTTAGTTAATCTCTACGCAACCGCGATGACGCCCAGCTCCGCCGGGGACGCGAGCAACTCGTGCCTGGGCAGCACCCGCACCGTGTAGCCGAAGGCGCCGGTTCGCTGCAGCGGAACCTCCCCCTCGTAGCGGCAGATCCCGTCGAACGTCTCCACGGATTTCAACGAAACCGTCTCCGTGTGGGTCAGCGTGTCGTCGCCGTCCACCGACCCATAGACCGCCTCGACGTCGACATCGTCCGGCTGCAATGTGTTCAACGCCACTTCCGCACGCAGCGTCAGCACTCCGCCGAGCTGTGAGTGATCGCTGTCGAGCATCGAGTCGACGTGCAGCACGCGCACACCGGGCCACGCGGCGAGCACGTCGGCGCGCCACCGAGCCAGTTCCTTGGCGCCCCGGAAGCCGTCCGCCTGCATCCGGGCCGAGGAGGCCGCGGCTGGTTCGTACAGCTCGCGGACGTAGTCGCGCACCATGCGGGTGGCCAGCACCTTTGGCCCGAGCGACTTGAGCGTGTGCCGGACCATCTGCACCCACCGCGTTGGGATCCCGTTGCCGTCGCGGTCGTAGAAGCGCGGCGCGACCTGCGATGAAATCAGGTCGTAGAGCGCGGCCGACTCCAGGTCGTCGCGCCGGTCCGGATCGGCCAGGCCATCGGCCGACGGAATGGCCCATCCGTTCTCGCCGTCGAACCACTCGTCCCACCAGCCGTCGCGGATCGAGAGGTTCAGCGCACCGTTCAGCGCCGCCTTCATGCCCGACGTACCGCACGCCTCGAGCGGACGCAGCGGATTGTTCAGCCAGACGTCCACGCCCCAGTACAGATAGCGCGCCATCGCGATGTCGTAATCCGGCAGGAATGCGATCCGATGCCGAACCGCGGGATCGTCGGCGAATTGCACCATCTGCGCGATCAGCTGCTTGCCGCCGTCGTCGGCCGGATGGCTCTTGCCGGCGATCACGATCTGGACCGGCCGGTCCGGATCGAGCAGGATCGCGCGCAGTCGCTCCGGGTCCCGCCGCATCAGCGTCAGGCGCTTGTAGGACGGCACGCGACGGGCGAAGCCGATGGTCAGCACATCCGAGTCGAAGATCGACGCTGTCCAGCCCAGCTCGGCCGCACTCATCCCGCGCTGCAGCCCGGACAGCCGGACCCGGCGGCGCACCTCGTCGACCAGTCGCTCGCGCAGGTCCCGGCGCACGCGCCAGAGCTCGCCGTCGCCGACCCGGTCGATGGCGTCCCAGCCGTCGCCGATCGCCAACACCTCCGCGCCCACCTCGCGCTCGGCCACCTGAAGCACGTCGCGGGCCATCCAGGTCGGCGCGTGCACCCCGTTGGTGATGGAGCTGATCGGCACCTCTTGCGGGTCGAACCCGGGCCACAGGTCGGCGAACATCTCCCGGCTTACCTCGCCGTGCAGACGGGACACGCCGTTGGCGCGCTGGCCCAACCGCAACCCCATGTGCGCCATGTTGAACATGGCCGGATCGGCTTCGGCACCGAGGTCCAGCACGCGCTCGGCGGGCACCCCGGCAAGCCGGGTCAGATGCGCCGCGACCAGGTCTCGCTCGAAGCGGTCGATGCCGGCGGGCACCGGCGTGTGCGTGGTGAACACGGTGCCGGCCCGCACCGCCTGCAGCGCCTGGTCGAAACTCAGCTGCGCGCCCTCCATCAGTTCGCGGATGCGCTCGACGCCGAGAAAACCGGCATGCCCTTCGTTGGTGTGGAACACCTGCGGTGCGGCCGTTGCCGTGACGGCGCAATAGGCGCGGATGGCCCGCACCCCGCCGACGCCGAGCAGCAGCTCCTGCTCCAACCGGTGTTCCTTGCCGCCGCCGTAGAGCCGATCGGTGATCTGGCGCGCGGCCACGTCGTTCTCCTCGATGTCGCTGTCGAGCAGCAGCAGCGGCACCCGTCCGACCTTGACCACCCACACCTGGGCCCACAACGAACGCCCGTGGGGCAACGCCAACGACACCCGTACCGGGGTGCCGTCTGCGTCGACGAGCGCACGGATCGGCATGCCACGAGGGTCCAGCGCCGGGTAATGCTCCAGTTGCCACCCGTCACGCGACAGCGATTGACGGAAGTAGCCGGCCCGGTACAGCAGGCCGACCCCGATGATCGGGACGCCGAGATCGCTGGCGGCCTTGAGGTGATCACCGGCGAGGATGCCGAGCCCGCCAGAATATTGCGGCAGCACCTCCGTGATGCCGAACTCGGGCGAGAAGTAGGCGATCGAGGACGGCAACGACGCCTGATCCGCCTGGCGGTCCTGGTACCACCGCGGCGCAGTCAGGTAGTCGTTGAGGTCCTCGCGCAGATCGTTCAGCGCACGCACGAAGCGACGGTCGCGGGCGAGCGTGGCCAGCCGCTCCGGCCGCACCTCGCCGAGCATTCGAGACGGGTCATGCCCACAGGACTCCCACAGCTCGGGGTCGACGGACTCGAGCAGATCCAGCGAATCGGGATGCCAGGACCATCTGAGGTTGTCCACGATCTCGCCCAGCGCACCGATCTCGGGCGGAAAAGCGGCACGTACCGTCAGGCGTCGCAGGGCCTTCACGGACCGGACGCTAGCACCCACCGGAAAGGCTTACGGGGCGAGCCCACTGGGTAGGTTGGAGCCATGGTCGGTCGCTTCGGCATCAGCGACGTCACCCCTGTCGTCGGCTCGACGGTCGCACCCGAATTCCCTGCCCGCGCGGTGGTCGGTGAGCCGCTCCCGATCAGCGCGACGGTCTTCCGCGAGGGCCACGACGCGGTGGGCGCGAGCGTCGTGTTGCGTGGGCCGACCGGCCGCAAGGCGACGATGACGACGATGCGACCCGGCACGCCGGGCACCGACCGGTGGCACGCGACCGTCATGGCCGACCGCACCGGCCTGTGGAGCTTTGCCATCGAGGCGTGGAGTGACCCGCTCGCCACCTGGCTGCACACGATCACCGTCAAGATCGACGCCGGTCAGGGCAGTGCAGACCTGACCAATGACCTGGAGATCGGCGCGCGCCTGTTCGATCGGCTCGCCCGGACGCTGCCGCGCCCCGAACGGCCACGTGCGATGGCCGCGGCCCGCGCCCTGCGGGACACCGCCCTGGACCTCCCCCATCGCGTCGCGCCGGCGCTGGATGACTACCTGCACCAGTTGATCGCGGCCGATCCGTTGCGCGAGCTGATCACCGCATCGCCGCGGTATCCGCTCTGGGTGGACCGGGCCCGTGCCCTGTACGGGTCGTGGTACGAGTTCTTCCCCCGCTCGATCGGTGCCGAGCTAGCCGGCGACCCGACCGCACCGGCCCGGCCGGCCCGCCACGGCACCCTGAAGGACGCCACCGAGCATCTGGACTATGTCGCCTCGCTCGGCATCGACGTGGTGTACCTGCCGCCGATCCATCCGATCGGCGAAGTGAACCGCAAGGGCCCGAACAACGCCCTGGTGGCGGCGTCCTGGGATGTCGGCTCGCCGTGGGCCATCGGTTCTCGCGACGGTGGCCATGACGCCATCCACCCGGAACTGGGCAGCCTGGCTGATTTCACCGCGTTCGTGCGCCGGGCCAAGGAACTGAACATGGAGGTGGCCCTCGACTTCGCGCTGCAGGCCGCACCGGATCATCCGTGGGTCACCGCCCACCCCGAATGGTTCACCACGAAGCCGGACGGCACGATCGCCTACGCGGAGAACCCGCCGAAGAAGTACCAGGACATCTATCCCATCAACTTCGACAACGACCCCGCCGGCCTGTACGCCGAGTGCCTGCGCATCCTCGAGCACTGGATCAGTGCCGGCGTGACGATCTTCCGCGTCGACAACCCGCATACGAAGCCGCTCAACTTCTGGCAGTGGCTGATCGCCGAGGTGAAGAAGAGCCACCCGGACGTGCTGTTCCTCGCCGAGGCATTCACCCGCCCGGCGATGATGCACGAACTGGCGAAGATCGGCTTCCAGCAGTCCTATACCTACTTCACCTGGCGCAACACCAAGGAGGAACTCGAGACCTACGCGCGCGAGCTGGTGCGCACGGCCGCGTTCATGCGTCCCAACTTCTTCGTCAACACCCCGGACATCCTGCACGACTACCTGGTGCACGGTGGACCGGCGGCGTTCGCCATCCGTGCCGTGCTCGCCGCGATGATCTCGCCGACGTGGGGCGTGTACTCCGGCTACGAGCTCTACGAACACCTGAATCTGCGCCCCGGCAGCGAGGAGTACCTGGACTCGGAGAAGTACCAGTTGCGTCCCCGTGACTTCGCTGCCGCGATCGCGGACAACCGCTCGCTGGCACCGCTCATCTCACGCCTGAACCGGATCCGGCGCGATCACCCCGCGCTGCACCAACTGCGGAACCTGCGCATCCACCCGGTCGACAACGAGGACATCACCGCATTCAGCAAGCGGGACGAGGCCAGCGGCGACACCGTGCTGGTCGTGTGCAACCTCAATCCGCACGAGATGCGGGAAGCGACGACCACCCTTGATCTCCAGGCTCTCGGCATGGACTGGGACTGCGGGTTCACCGCGCACGATCTGCTCACCGGCGTCGACTACGAGTGGGGCGAGCGGAACTACGTCCGGCTCGACCCGCACGCCCAACCTGCCCATGTGTTTGCCGTCCGCCCGCATGCCTGAACTGGTTGTGAGGAAGCAATCGTGACTGTTCCGGACCCGGCGTGGTTCAAACGGGCTGTGTTCTACGAGGTGCTGGTTCGCGGCTTCTCCGACTCCAACGGTGACGGCACCGGCGATCTGCGCGGGCTGGCGGACAAGCTCGACTACCTGCAATGGCTGGGCGTGGACTGCCTGTGGCTGCCGCCGTTCTACCCGTCCCCGCTGCGCGACGGCGGTTATGACGTCAGCGACTACACCGGCGTGCTACCGGAGTTCGGCACCATCGAGGACTTCAAGTCGTTCCTGGACGCCGCGCACGAGCGCGGCATCCGGGTGATCATCGACGTGGTCATGAACCACACCTCGGATGCGCACCCGTGGTTCCAGGCCTCGCGATCGGACCCGGACGGGCCGTACGGCGACTTCTACATCTGGAGCGACGATGACACCAAGTACCCGGACGCACGGGTCATCTTCGTCGACACCGAGCCGTCGAACTGGACCTTCGACCCGGTGCGCAAGCAGTACTTCTGGCACCGGTTCTTCGGCCACCAGCCCGACCTGAACTTCGACTCACCCGATGTGCAGCAGGCGATCCTGGACGCACTGCGGTTCTGGCTCGACCTCGGCGTCGACGGCTTTCGCCTGGACGCGGTGCCCTACCTCTACGTTCGCGACGGCACCAACGGCGAGAACCTGCCCGAGACGCACGACTTCCTCAAGCGCATCCGCAAGGAGGTGGACCGCGACTACCCGGACCGGGTGCTGCTGTGCGAGGCGAACCAGTGGCCGGCCGATGTCGTGGAGTACTTCGGTGACCCGGCCACCGGCGGCGACGAGTGCCACATGGCTTTTCACTTCCCGGTGATGCCGCGCATCTTCATGGCGGTGCGGCGCGAATCGCGCTACCCCATCTCGGAGATCATGGCGCAGACGCCGCCCATTCCCGCCAACTGCCAGTGGGGCATCTTCCTGCGCAATCACGACGAGCTGACGCTGGAGATGGTCACCGACGACGAGCGTGACTACATGTGGTCGGAGTACGCCACGGATCCTCGGATGAAGGCGAACATCGGTATTCGGCGGCGGCTCGCGCCACTGCTGGAGAACGACATCGATCAGATCGAACTGTTCACCGCGCTACTGCTCTCCCTGCCGGGATCCCCCGTGCTCTATTACGGCGACGAGATCGGGATGGGCGACAACATCTGGCTCGGCGACCGGGACGGCGTGCGCACGCCGATGCAGTGGACCCCGGACCGCAACGCCGGCTTCTCGACGTGTGAGCCCGGCCGGCTGTACCTGCCGGTGAACATGGACTCCATCTACGGCTATCAGGTGACCAACGTCGAATCACAGACCCGCAACAGCTCGTCACTGCTGCACTGGACCCGCCGCATGATCCAGCTGAGAAAGGCGAACCCCGCATTCGGTCTGGGTACGTTCGCCGACATCGGGGGTAGCAACCCGTCTGTGCTCAGCTTCGTCCGCGAGTTCGGCGACGACATCGTGCTGTGCGTGAACAACCTGTCCCGGTTCGCGCAGCCGGTCGAACTGGACCTGCGTCCGTGGCAGGGTGTGGAACCCATCGAACTGCTCGGTGGCACGCATTTCCCCCGCATCGGCGAGCTGCCGTACCTGCTCACCCTCGGCGGGCACGCCTTCTACTGGTTGCGGATCCCACGCACCGCGCAGGTCACCGGGGAACCCGCCGCAGTGGACGTGGCCAACAGCGGAGGTGCGTCGTGATACCGCGCGATGAGCTGCAACCACTGGTAGCGCGCTGGTTGCCGACCCAGCGCTGGTTCGGCGGCAAGGGACGCGAGCTGTCCGTGGACGTGACCCCGCTGACGGAGTTCGCCGCAGGCCCGCCCGCGGTCGAGCTGTGGCTGGCGGAGGTCGAGTACGCCGACGGGGGCCACGACCGCTATCAGGTGCCGCTGGTGACCCACGCCGAGCCGGTGGACACCCTCGATCATGTGTTGCTCGGTTCGGTGAAGGTGGACGACGTCCCGCTGTGGATCTACGACGCATTACACGACAAGGACGTCACCGGAGCATGGCTCGACGCCGTGCGCTCCGCGCGCGTCGTTGGGCCGCTGGAATTCCAGCGGTACGTCGGCCCGGAAGACATTCCGCAGCAGGTCTCCAGCCTGGTGTTGACGGCCGAGCAGTCCAACACGTCGCTGGTCTACGACGACGCGGCGATCATGAAGGTGTTCCGCCGGCTGCAGCCGGGCGTGAATCCGGACATCGAGATCCATGCAGCACTCGGTGAACTGGGCGCGCGGCACATCGCGCGCCTGCTCGGTTCGGTCGCGGGCGAGATCGACGGTGAGCGCTATGCGCTCGCGATGGTGCAGGAGTTCCTCACCACCGCGACCGACGGGTGGGAGTTGGCCAAAGCGAGCGTGCGGGATCTGATGGCCGAACGTGATCTGCACGCCGAGGAGGCCGGCGGCGATTTCGCCGGTGAGGCGCATCGCCTGGGCGTCGCGGTCGCGGAGACCCATGCCGACCTCGCCACCGCGCTCGGATCGGAGACCGCGCCCCGCGACGTGCTGCGCGCCCGGGCCGACGCGATGGGGTTGCGCCTGGAGCAGGCCGTCGAGGTGGTCCCAGCCCTGGCCCCGGTGTCCGCGCCACTGCAGCGTGCGTTCGCGGACTTCGCGGAACTCGACGAGGACGTGCCGGTCCAGCGCATCCACGGTGACCTGCACCTCGGCCAGGCGCTGCGCACCGTAACCAGGTGGGTGATCATCGACTTCGAAGGCGAGCCGATGGCTGAGATCTCGGCCCGCCGATTGCCGGATTCGCCGCTTCGTGATGTCGCGGGGATGTTGCGTTCGTTCTCCTACGCCGGGCATCACCGCGTCATCGAAGCCGATTTCGATACGCAACTGAACTATCGCGCCGCGGAATGGACGACCCGAAACCGCGACGCGTTCTGCACCGGATACGCCGAGGTGTCTGGGCACGACCCGCGGGAGCATGCGGTGCTGCTGCGTGCTCTGGAAGCCGACAAGGCCGTCTACGAGGCGGTCTACGAGGCGCGGAACCGGCCGTCCTGGCTGCCCATCCCGCTGGCCTCGCTGACCCGCCTTGCCGAGGAGGCACCGTCATGACCAAGCCCGGATCGCCACCGGCAACTCCAGCCGCGACACCAGCGGCGACTCCACCCGCGACTCCCGCGGCACCGGCTGCGCCGGCTGCGCCGGTTGCGCCGGTTGCGCGGCATGCATCTCCCACCCCGCCGCGCGATGCACTGGACCGGCTGGTGGCCGGCGCTGACCCCGACCCGCACGGCATCCTGGGTGCCCACCCCAGCGCGGACGGCACCACGGTGATCCGCACGCTGCGACCGGAGGCGGCGGCGGTGACCGTGGTCGCCGGCGACGCTCGGGTGCCGATGCTGCGGGTGCACGACGGTGGCCTGTTCGAGGGGGTGCTCGCCGGGCCGCCCGCGGACTACCGGCTCGAGGTGCAGTACGGCGCCGACTGCTTCCTGGTGGACGACCCGTACCGGTGGCTGCCGACAGTGGGCGAGGTCGACCTGCACCTGATCGGCGAGGGTCGGCACGAGAACCTGTGGCAAGTGCTCGGCGCGCACGTGCGCAGCTACCAGACCCCGGGCGGAACGGTGACCGGCACGTCGTTCGCGGTGTGGGCCCCGAACGCGCGAGGGGTGCGGGTCGCCGGCGACTTCGACTATTGGTCCGGACGCGCGCTACCGATGCGCTCGCTGGGTTCGTCCGGCGTGTGGGAGCTGTTCGTCCCGGACGTCGGTGACGGCTGCCGTTACAAGTTCCAGGTGCTCGGTGCCGACGGCCAGTGGCGTAGCAAAGCCGACCCGATGGCGTTCCGTACCGAGGTACCGCCGGCCACGGCGTCAGTGGTGTACACCTCGCAGTACAACTGGCAGGACGCCGCGTGGCTGGCGCACCGCGCGAGCACCGCGTGGCACGCCGCGCCGATGTCGATCTACGAGGTGCACCTGGGTTCTTGGCGGATGGGACTTGGCTACCGCGAGCTGGCCGACGAACTCGTCCAGCACGTGCTCGAGTGCGGGTTCACCCATGTCGAGTTCCTGCCGGTGGCCGAGCATCCGTTCGGTGGTTCGTGGGGCTATCAGGTGTCCTCGTACTACGCGCCGTCCGCGCGCTTCGGCGACCCGGACGAGCTTCGGCACCTGGTGGACGCACTGCACCAGGCCGGCATCGGCGTCATCGTGGACTGGGTGCCCGCGCATTTCCCGAAGGACGAGTGGGCGCTGGCCAGGTTCGACGGCACGCCGCTGTACGAGCATGCGGATCCGCGCCGCGGCGAGCAGCCCGACTGGGGCACCTACGTATTCGACTTCGGCCGCAGCGAAGTGCGCAACTTCCTGGTGGCGAACGCGCTGTACTGGCTAGAGGAGTACCACGTCGACGGCCTGCGGGTGGACGCCGTCGCCTCGATGCTCTATCTGGACTACTCGCGCAACGACGGGGAGTGGGAGCCGAACATCCACGGCGGCCGGGAAAACCTGGAAGCGGTGGCGTTCCTGCAGGAGATGAACGCCACCGTGTACAAGCGGGTGCCCGGTGTCGTGACCATTGCCGAGGAGTCCACGTCGTGGCCCGGCGTCACCCGCGCCACCCACCTGGGCGGTCTGGGCTTCGGCTTCAAATGGAACATGGGCTGGATGCACGACACGCTGGCCTACATCTCGCACGAGCCGGTGCACCGGCAGTGGCATCACAACGAGATGACGTTCTCGATGATGTATGCGTACACGGAGAACTTCGTGCTGCCGCTGTCACACGACGAGGTGGTGCATGGCAAGGGATCGTTGCTCAACAAGATCCCCGGTGACCGCTGGCAGCAGATGGCCACGTTGCGGGCGCTGTACGCCTTCATGTGGGCGCACCCGGGCAAGCAGCTGTTGTTCATGGGCCAGGAGTTCGCGCAGGGCGGCGAGTGGGCCGAGAACCGCTCGCTGGACTGGTGGCTGCTGGACGCCCCCGATCATCGTGGCGTGGCGCGTCTGATCACCGACCTCAATCGCGTCTACCAGGCAGACCGCGGCGCTGTGGTCGCAGGACACCGTGCCGGAAGGTTTCGGCTGGATCGATGCCAACGACGCCGCCGGCAACATCTACTCGTTCCTGCGCTTCGGCACGGACGCCTCGATGCTGGCATGCATCGCCAACTTCTCACCGGTACCGCACGAGGGCTACCGGGTGGGGCTGCCGAAGGCGGGCCGGTGGGACGAGGTGGTGAACACCGACGCGCAGGCGTACTTCGGCTCGGGCGTCGGCAACTTCGGCGGCGTCGACGCCGAGGCGCGGCCATGGCACGGGCAGCCGGCCTCGGTCGTGCTGCGAGTGCCCCCGCTGGGCGCGCTCTGGCTCCGCTTCGCCGGGGACTGATCGGCTCGACGTTCGGCGGGAATGCACCGGCCCGGACCCGCGTTTGCCAGTACAGTTGACTTCGCAACTACCTGCTGGAGGACGTCATGCCCGCGATCACTGCCGACACGCTGACCCTGCCGCGAATCGCAGCCGCTTCCCTCGGCGATTCCGAACGGGCGGTCAAGCAGATCTCCACCGGACCCCGCGGCTACGAGGGTGAGGGTTTCCCGGTCGTGCGCGCGTTCGCGGGCGTGTCCACCGCAGACCTCGACCCGTTCGTGCACATGGACCAGATGGGTGAGGTGGATTACGCGCCGGGAGAGCCGAAGGGCACGAACTGGCACCCGCACCGGGGCTTCGAGACGGTGACGTACATGATCGACGGGACGTTCCAGCACCAGGACAGCCACGGCGGCGGTGGTGTGATCAACAACGGCGCGACGCAGTGGATGACCGCAGGAGCCGGGATCTTGCACATCGAGACACCGCCCGAGGAACTGGTCGTCTCCGGCGGCGCGTTCCACGGTCTGCAGCTGTGGGTGAATCTGCCGAAGAAGGACAAGTTCGCGGCACCCAAGTACCAGGCGATCGAAGGCGGGGACGCCACCCTGGTGAGTTCGGCGGACGGTGGCGCGCTGGTGCGCATCATCGCCGGCGACATCGGCGGGTACCACGGCCCGGGTTCGACCTACACACCGATCACGATGGCGCACGCGAGCATCTCCCCAGGGGCGCAGCTCTCGCTGCCGTGGCGTACCGACTTCAATGCACTGCTCTACGTGCTGTCCGGTAAAGGCACGGTCGGCGCCGAGGGCCGCCCGATCCATGGCGGTCAGCTGGCGGTGTTCGGACCGGGCGATCGGATCACCGTCGCCGCCGGGGACAGCCAGGATTCGAACCGGCCGGCGCTGGAAGTGGTGCTGCTCGGTGGCCAGCCGATCCGCGAACCGGTCGCGCACTACGGCCCGTTCGTGATGAACACCCGCGAGGAACTGATTCAGGCGATCGAGGACTACCAGGCCGGCCGTCTCGGCGTCATCCCGGACAACGCGCTGATGCCGCACACCGGCTGAGCACGTGCGCCTCAGCCGACCAGGCGCTCCAGCTCGTCGACCTTGCCCAGGACGAGATTGACCTTCGCGCTCACTTCGCCGTCGTTCTTGGGAATGTAGGAGTCGATCGCCAGCGGCCGCCAGTTCTTGTCCTTCCAGGCCGCGAGAGCCGGGTCCTGCATGCGATCCAGTGCGGCACTAATGCCGCGAATGTTCTGGTGGAAGCCCTTTTTCGCTTCACCCTTGTATTGCGCGACGGTCGGGTTCTTCAGGGCCTGCTTGCCGTAGTCGCGGATTGAGACGAAGTACGGCTTGATCGTCTGCAGCGCCATGGCCTTGTTCTTGGCTTCCTGATCGGCGTACTGCTTGCGCACCTTGGCCCAGTCCTCGCCGATATTCTTCAACGAGGTGGCGAAGGTGCGCGCCTCGGCTGCCATGTTCTTGACATGTTGTGTCGATGACGACGGAATGACCTTGGACTTCTTGAACTTCGCCTCGACCTCGTCGGCGAAACCGGCGAACGCGAAGAGTTCCTTTCGCAGCGCCTCGATCTTGCCGTATTGCGCCTTTGCGGCCGGCTGCAGCGTGTCGATGAGAGCGGATGAGCCACGGGTGACCTTGGCGGCCAGCACCGCCTGATCCGGATCGAGCACCTGCCATGGCGTCTTCTCCCACACGCCCTTGAGCTTGGTGAGTTGCGCGCCGATACCGGTCTCGCCGGCCATCTTCGCGATGACGCCCTTCTTCGCATTCCAGTCGGTGACGGTCAGGATCTTCGGCAGTTGACGAACTGGCATTGTCTGTTCCCCTCCGCGCGACCTCTCGCCCCCGGGGTTCCGCCCCTGGCAAGGTTGTCGAGCGTATAAGGCGGATGTTAACCAACAGACGTTGCTACGTCGAGGCTCGTCAATTGACCTCGTCGCACCGAGGCCCGCTGGCTTCCCAGGTGGGCTCCTTCGGGGGAAACTGGACCGCTGGCGCGCGCCACGCGCTCACTCGGCCTGACCTCGGGCCGCCAAGGAGGTCGGAGAACATGCCGGTGACGATGGATGCCTGGAAGGCCAAGCGCAAGGAATGGACCACCGCGCGCGATGCCGCGCACGTCAAGAAAGGTGCCGTCACCAGCGTCAGCATCGGGGACCGCCTGGACAAGGTGTACGCGGCGTCGGCAAAGGGCTACAAGCCGCTGCTCGCCGCGACGGCGTCCTTGCGGAAGGATCTCGGCACCTACCAGACCAAGGGCGGCAAGTCGGTCCTCGGCGCCAAGGGCTACCTGGACACCCTCGGCAAGGACGTGCAGAAACTGGAAACCGCGGCCAATGCCGACCTGAGTGTGCTGACCAAGCTGATCGGCAAGGTTGTCGAGTTTCACCAGCTCGTCGTTCCCGGCAGTCCGGATCCGGGCCAGCTCGAAAAGACCAGGGCCGTGATCGCGCAGGACGCCACCGGGGCCACCACCTGGCTGGACGCGGCCGCGAAGACGGACCTCTACAAGCTCATGCCGGTCGTGACGAAGAGGTACGAGGATTTCATCAAAGACATGCGCGCAGTGACCTTCCAGGTGACGCTGCCAGGTAAGGCGGGCGCCTACAACGAGATCAAGGACGCACACGAGGCCTACCTGGCGAGCTACAAAGCCCTGCGGCAGTTGGCCAAGAGCACGACCGTCGGGGAACACTCCGACCGCGACAAGGTAGTGGGGGCACTCGCGACGGACTTGACGGCAGGTGTGACCCGGATGCGCGCCGCCGTCGCGTCCCTGCTCGGCTGAGCCGCTCGGTCGGTTCAGCCGACCGAGCGTTGCCGGAGCCGGCGGGTCAGCTGAATTCGAGCAGCAGCAATGCCAGGGCGACGATCGCCACCTGCCGCCAGCGCAGCATCACATAGCGCTCCTGATCGAACGCGTGGAACTTCCGCAGGTACCGGTATAGCCGTTCCACACTGATCAACGGGTCGAGCAGGTGCACTGCGCCGTAGGCCACCTTCGCCAGCAGCCCGAGGTGGCTGCGATTGACGAAAAGGTCCGGGAACGGCGCGAAGGCGAGCGAGATCCGTTCCACGCCATGCTGCTTGCCCCACTGCACCACTTCGGCGACGATGCGCTCGTCGACGCCGTTCGATGCGTGCGGTGAACGGATCGGCAGGTCGAGGGACAGATCGTGCTGACCGGCCCACAGGTACCGGTGCACCGCTATTGCCGTGCCGCGCGCGTCACGTGCGATCGCGAGCACGGCATCGGGTGATCGGCCGTCGAAGAGGCGGCCGAGGATCATCGAGAAGCCGCGCGTGTCCACCCGTCGTGAGCCACGCAACAGCGCTCGCAGCTCGGCGATGCCGTCGGCATCGAGTTCGCCCTCGCGCACAAATTCCACGCACACACCCGCGTTGTGCGATCGCTTGATCGCCTGGCGAAGGTTGCGGAAGCGCCGCCCGGTGAGCACGAAGTCCGCGCGCCGCACCACCACATCGCGCCCGATCGGCACACTGCTCAGGCCATGTTCGGCCCACAGCGGACGAGCTCGCTCGCCGGCCCCCAGCACCGCGACCCGCAACCCGCGTTCGTTGGCGTTGCGAACGAACGCCTGCACCGCGCTGCGCCATGCCGTCACCGATCCGACCGGATCGCCACTTGCCACTGCCGTGCCCAGCCGCACGCAATACCCGACGGCCGCCGATCCGTCCGGCGCGAAGACGTACTTCTTCTCCGGTCGCAACGCGAACGGCGCCAGCGGATCCCCCACGCTCGCCGCGACCAGATGCCGGACGCGACGAAACTCCGCATCTTGCACGGGAGCCGGTACGGGGTTCGGGCGGCTCAGCGCGGTCAGAACAACACCTGCGCCATCCGCCTGCGGGCCGGCCCGACGCGTGGGTCGTCCGGGCCGAGTAGGTCGAAGTATTCGATCAGGCGCTCGCGCACGGCGTCACGATCCTCCGCCGAGGTGCGCGCAAGCAAGCCGACGAGCCGTTCGAGCGCCGAGTCGATCTGGTTCCCGGCGAACTGCAGATCCGCGGCAGCCAGGTTCCCGGGTACGTCGTTCGGATCGTTCTGGGCCCGCGCCGTCAGTTCGGACGGGTATCCGGCAACTCGCTGCAGCAACCGCGCCTGACCGAGCGCCAGCCGTGCCTGTTCGTTGCCCGGCTCCGAGGCCACGACCTCCTGGTAGCGGGCCACCGCGGTGTCGAAGTCACCGTCCTCGAGCGCATCTTCGGCGGCGACGAGCCGGGCGTCCTCCGGCAGGCCCGGCACGTCCTGCGCCGCGTCGCTCATGCCTGCCTCGTCCGGCTGCGCCCCGCCCGCTACGTCCCCGCCAGGCTCTCCCGGCGGCATTCCGGGCAGCTTCGACTCGCGACCGGCGTCGATCACCGCGTCGACGAACTGCCGCACCTGGGCCTCGGGCAGCGCGCCCTGGAAGCCGGGTGCCAGCTGGCCGCCGATGACCGCGAACACCGTCGGAATGCTCTGCACCTGCAGCGCCTGCGAGATGCGGGGGTTGGCGTCCACGTCGATCTTCGCGAGCACCCAAGCACCGCCGCTTTCATTCGCGAGCCGCTCCAGGATGGGCGAGAGCTGCTTGCACGGCTGGCACCAGTCCGCCCACAGGTCGATGAGCACCGGCACCTGGAACGAACGGTCCAGCACCTCGCTCTGGAACGTGGCCTCGGTCACGTCAACCACGTACGCGCCTGCGGTCGGGACCGGCGCTTCCGCGGCCCGCGCGGCTGCCTCGCTGCGCGCGCGCACCGCGGCGAGATCGACCGCGCCGGCCATCGCCGCCGGGATCGTCGCCGGCGGCGCCGGGCGCCTGGGTGCTGCTGGGGACATGCGCCCATTCTCCCAGACGTTGACAATCGGCTGTGCCCCCGGTGAGGTCGCGGCATGAGCGAGCGCAGCGAGCGAATCGATGGGGACAGTGTGCGTGGAGCCTCATGCGTGCCCGGAGCGGAGAGAGGGCACGAGGGAGTCCCCGAAGCGGAGCGAGGACACGCATGAGTCCCCGGAGTAACCCGTCGGTTCGGGTGGAGCGCAATGGCAACGTCTCAACAGTGATCGTGGATCGGGCGGAGGTGCGCAACGCCGTCGACGGGCCGACGGCCGCCGCACTGGCTGAGGCCTTCACAGAATTCGATGCCGACGACGGCGCATCGGTCGCGGTCCTCTGCGGCGCCGGCGGCACCTTCTGCGCCGGCGCGGACCTGCGCTCTATGTCCAACCCGCTGGATCCGGACATGTCCAGCACGGCGCCGATGGGACCGTCCCGGCTGCAGCTGTCCAAGCCGGTGATCGCTGCGGTGAGTGGCTCGGCGGTGGCCGGCGGGATGGAGCTGGCGCTGTGGTGCGACCTGCGCGTGGTGGAAGCCGACGCCATCTTCGGTATCTACTGCCGCCGATGGGGTGTGCCGTTGATCGACGGCGGGACGGTCCGGCTACCTCGCATCGTCGGACTCGGCCGGGCGCTCGATCTGATTCTCACCGGACGGCCGGTCGCTGCCGATGAGGCGCTGGCGATTGGACTGGCCAACCGCGTCGTGCCGCAAGGTCAGGCGCGCGCGGCCGCCGAGGAGCTCGCCAGCCAGATCGCGGCGTTCCCGCAGGCGTGCGTGCGCTCGGACCGCCGCTCGGTCTACGACGCGTTCGGGCGCGATGAACTGTCGGCGCTGGCCGGGGAGTTCGCGCACGGCCACACCGTGCTCGCCGAGGCTGCCGCCGGTGCCGCGCGCTTCGCGCCGGCGAGGGCCGCCACGGAACCTTCACCGACTAGCGAGCGCGGATCAGAATCTGGCGGGCTCGCGGTACTCGCCCCACATGGGCTTGAACGCGTTGCAGATCTCGCCCAGGGTGGCTTCGGCGCGGGCCGCGTCGAGCATGGCCGGGACGGTGTTGCGCTCCGCAGCGGCGTCCTCGACCATCCGCTGCAGCGCGGCGTCGACCGCCGCCTGGTCACGTGCGGCGCGGCGCGCGCGCACCACGTTCACGCTGCGCGAGTTCGACCTCGTGCGAGACGCGCAGGATCTCCAGTCGTCGCCGACGTCGCCGGGGTAGCGCGTTCACGCCGACGACCCGCTTGTCGCCCTTCTCCAGCGCGACCTGGTAGGCGAACGCCGAGTCGGCGATCTCGCCGATGAACCAGCCGTCCTCGATACCGCGCAGCAGCCCGGCGGTGATCGTGCCGTCGCCAGCCGAGCTCCTTGATCCGCGCGAAGATCGCTCGGCCTCGGCCTCGAGCCGGTCGGTGAGCGCCTCGACGTACCACGAGCCGCCGAGCGGATCGGCGACGTTGAGCACGCCGGTCTCCTCGGCGATCACCTGCTGGGTGCGCATGCGCGATCTGGGCCGCCTTCTCCGACGGCAGCGCGAGCACCTCGTCCAGCGCGTTGGTGTGCAGCGAGTTCGTGCCGCCCAGCACCGCGGCGAGCGCCTCGACCGCGGTGCGCACGATGTTGTTGTCCGGCTGCTGCGCGGTCAGCGAGACGCCGGCGGTCTGGGTGTGGAAGCGCAGCCACTGGGCGCGATCGGTCTTCGCGCCGTAGACGTCGCGCATCCAGCGCGCCCAGATCCGGCGCGCCGCGCGCAGCTTCGCGATCTCCTCGAAGAAGTCGATGTGCGCGTCGAAGAAGAACGACAGGCCGGGCGCGAACTGGTCGACGTCCAGCCCGCGCGACATGCCCAGCTCGACGTAGCCGAACCCGTCGGCGAGGGTGAACGCGAGCTCCTGCGCGGCGGTGGCTCCGGCCTCCCGGATGTGGTAGCCGGACACCGACAGCGGCTTGTACGCCGGGATGTCGCGTCGCGACGTACTCCATCAGGTCACCGATGAGCTTCAGGTGCGGCTCGGGCGGGTAGATCCACTCCTTCTGGGCGATGTACTCCTTGAAGATGTCGGTCTGCAGCGTGCCGTTGAGCTCGGCTGGCGTCGGCGCCCTGCCGTTCGGCGGCGACGACGTACATGCAGAACACCGGCACGGCCGGGCCGCGAGATCGTCATCGACGTCGTGGTGGCGGCCAGGTCGATGCCGTCGAACAGCACCTGCATGTCGGCCGCGGAGTCGATCGCGACGCCGCAGTGACCCACCTCGCCGAGCGCGCGCTCGTCGTCGGAGTCGCGGCCCATCAGGGTGGGCATGTCGAAGGCGACCGACAGGCCGCCGCCGCCCTCGGCGAGGATCATCTTGTAGCGCTCGTTGGTCTGCCGGGCGCTGCCGAAGCCGGCGAACTGCCGGATCGTCCACGGCTTGCCGCGATAGCCGGTGGGGTGGATGCCGCGCGTGTACGGGAACTCGCCCGGGCCAGCCGATGCGCTCCATCCGGTCCTCGGCCTGTTCGGGCCCGTAGACCGGCTCGACGTCGAGGCCGGACAGCGTGGTGAAGTCGCGGTCGGCCTTCGGTGCGGCGGCGAATCGCTCGGCCCAGCGCCGCCGCCCTTCGGCGATCTGCTCAGCGTCCATGCGGCGACCTTAGGGAGGCGTTGTTACCAGCGGGAAGGAGGTACGTCCCAGCATTTACTCGGACGTCCTACTAAATCCTACCGCAGGTAGACGGTCAGACGAAGTCGCCAGCGTTCTCGCGCAGCCGGCGCAGGGTCGCGAACACTGCGTCCAGCGCGTCCAGGTCCAGCGCACCGAGCGCGAACTGGCCCGCGTGAAACTCCTCCGTCGCCTTGGCCGCCACCTCGCGACCCGCATCGGTGATCACCGCCAGCGTGCCGCGCCCGTCGCTCGGGTTGGGTTCGCGACGCACCAGGCCCGGCCGCCTCCAGCCGGTCGATCACGTTCGTCACCGACGTCGCGTGCACCTGCAGCCGCTCCCCCACCTTGGACAGCGGCAGCGCCCCGTCGTGCGAGAAGGACAGCAGCACCAGTGCCTCGTAGCGGCTGAAGGTGATGCCGTAAGGGCGCAGCATCGCGTCCAGCTCCGCGATCAGGATCTGGTGCGCCCGCATGATCGAGGTGACCGCGCGCATCGCCGCGTAGACCTCGGGCTGCTCGTCCGGCCAGTGCCGCTGCCACAGGTCGCTGGCGCGCTCGATCGGGTCGAAGTCGAGTGGGGCCGGCTGCGCGGGCACTTCGAAAGGGTACTCACCGCGTAGCCTGCGATCCATGAAGGACGCGTTTGCCCGGCTTGATCTGCTCGACCTCGACGATGACCTGGACGACGAAGACCGCCTGCTGCGCGACACCGTCCGCAAAGTTCGCCGACGACCGGCTGCGCCCGCACATCCGGCAGTGGTTCGAAGACGGCGACCTGCCGGCGCGCGAACTGGCGCACGAGTTCGGCGCGCTCGGCGTGCTCGGCATGCACCTGAAGGGCTACGGCTGCCAGGGCGCGCGCCCGTCGCAGTACGGCCTGGTGTGCGCCGAGATCGAGGCGGTCGACTCCGGGCTGCGCTCGCTGGTCAGCGTGCAGGGTTCGCTGGCCATGTACGCGATCTACGCCTACGGCAGCGAAGAGCAGAAGCAACGCTGGCTGCCGGAGATGGCCCAGGGCACCGCGATCGGCTGCTTCGGTCTGACCGAGCCGGACTCCGGCTCGGACCCCGGCTCGATGCGCACCCGGGCCCGCCGCGACGGCGACGACTGGATCCTCACCGGCACCAAGATGTGGATCACCAACGGCTCCATCGCGGACGTCGCGGTGGTGTGGGCGCGCACCGACGAGGGCGTGCGCGGCTTCCTGGTCGAACGCGGCCTGCCTGGCTTCTCCGCGCACGACGTGCACCACAAGATCTCGCTTCGCGCGTCGATCACCAGCGAGCTGGTGCATGGACGAGGTGCGGGTGCCGTCCTCGGCGATGCTGCCCGGCGCGCAGCGGTCTGCGCGGACCGCTTGGCTGCCTCACCGAGGCGCGCTTCGGCATCGTCTGGGGCGTCACCGGCGCCGCCCGCGACGCCCTGGCCGCCACGCTGCGACTACGCCTGCAGCCGCACCCAGTTCGGCAAGCCGATCGCCGGCTTCCAGCTGACCCAGCGCAAGCTGGCCGAACTGGCCGTCCAGCTGCAGCAGGCGCAACTGACCGCGCGCCGGCTCGGCGAACTGAAGGACGCCGGCCGGGCCGAGCCGAAGCACATCAGCTTCGGCAAGTTCCACAACGTCCGCGCCGCGCTCGAGATCTGCCGCGAGGCACGCTCGATCCTCGGCGGCAGCGGCATCACCACCGAGTACCCGGTACTGCGGCACGCGGTGAACCTGGAGACGGTCTACACCTACGAGGGCACGCACGAAGTGCACACGCTGGTGCTGGGACAGAACCTCACCGGCCTCGACGCGTTCCGCTGACGCGGCGAGCGATCGAGCCGAGCCACAGCCGAATCGACACCACCGGCTGTGACTTGGCTGTCGGAGCCGCGGGACTCAGCGTGGGCGTGACTACGGTGAGCTATGGCCCTGCACACCGGACACGCGGCCGAGGCCGAGTCGGCCCACGACGCGAACCCGTTCCTCGGGTCCGCCAATCCAGCTCTCGCCGAGTCGCTGACCCCACCGAAGCACTCCCTCGCTGATGCCCCGTCCCCGCGGACGCCGCGTACCAGCTCATCCACGACGAATTGCTGCTCGACGGCAGCGCGGCGCTGAACCTCGCCACCTTCGTCACGACCTGGATGGAGCCGCAGGCCGCCCGGCTGATGGCGGAGACCGTCGACAAGAACATGATCGACAAGGACGAGTACCCGCAAACCGCGGCACTCGAGCAACGCTGCGTCTCGATCCTGTCCCATCTGTGGCACGCGCCCGACCCGACGCGGGCGACGGGATGCTCGACGACCGGCTCCAGTGAGGCATGCATGCTCGGCGGTCTGGCCCTCAAGCGCCGCTGGCAACACCGCACCGGCGCGGACAGCAGCCGGCGCCCGAACCTGGTGATGGGCGCCAACGTGCAGGTCTGTTGGGAGAAGTTCTGTCGGTACTTCGAGGTCGAGCCCCGGGTCGTGCCGATGGAGGGCGACCGGTTCCACCTGGACGCAGCGTCAGCCGCTGCGGCGGTCGATGAGAACACGATCGGGGTGGTGGCGATCCTCGGCTCCACCTTCGACGGCACCTACGAGCCCGTCGCGGAGATTGCCGCCGCGCTGGACGCCGTGCAGGAGCGCACCGGCATCGACGTCTCGATCCACGTCGACGGCGCATCCGGTGCCATGGTCGCGCCGTTCATCGACGAGGACTTGGTCTGGGACTTCCGGTTGCCCCGGGTCGTGTCGATCAACACGTCCGGGCACAAGTACGGGCTGGTGTATCCGGGCGTGGGCTGGGTGCTGTGGCGAGATCAGCAGTCGCTGCCGGACGAGCTGGTGTTCAACGTCAACTACCTGGGCGGCCAGATGCCGACGTTCGCGCTGAACTTCTCCCGGCCCGGCTCCCAGGTGGTGGCGCAGTACTACACGTTCTTCCGGCTGGGCAGGCAGGGATTTCGCGCCGTGCAGGGATCGTGCCGATCGGTGGCGACCCATCTCTCCGGCGAGATCGAGAAGCTCGGCCCGTTTCGGCTCATCTCCCGCGGGGATCAGCTACCGGTGTTCGCCTTCACCACGACACCGGAGATCACCGGTGGGACGTCTTTGCGGTATCGCGCCGGCTGCGCGAACGCGGCTGGCAGGTGCCCGCGTACACGTTCCCGGCGAACCGGGAAGATCTCGCGGTGCTGCGCGTGGTCTGCCGCAACGGCTTCTCCCATGACCTGGCCGGCGTCCTGCTGGAGGACCTCCGAAACGCGGTGACCGATCTCCAGCGCGACACCGCGTCCGGTGCGAAACTGTCCGGGCCGTCCGGATTCCGGCACTGAGCCTGCGCCTCATTCGGCGCCGTGTCCGCGCCCGCTGCCGAGCTCGGCGAGGCGGCGCGACAGATGCTGCTGCTCCACCTCGTTCTCGGTGAGCAGCAGCGCCTCCGCATAGGCCAGCCGTGCGTCCTCGACCCGGCCCAGCCGAGCCAGGAACTCCGCGCGCGCGGCCGGTAAGTAGCCGTAGCCGGCCAGCGTGGGCTCCGCCGCCAACTCGTCCAGGGCGGCCAGACCCGCGGCCGGTCCCTGCGCAAAGCCGACGGCAGCGGCACGGTTGAGCGCCACCACCGGCGAGGGCCAGATCTGCAACAACACGTCGTACAGCGCGACGATCTCCACCCAGTCCGTGCTTGGTGAAGCTCGGCGCCTCGCCGTGCACCGCGGCGATCGCCGCCTGGAGCACGTAACGCCCGGGCGGGCGCGAGCGCAGCGCGGTACGTACCAGCGCGAGGCCCTCCTCGATGGCGGCTCGGTCCCATCGGCCGCGATCCTGCTCGGCGAGCAGGAGCAGCCTGCCGTCCGGTGCGGTCCGGGTCTCGCGGCGGGCGTCGGTGAGCAGGATCAGCGCGAGCAGCCCGGCCACGTCCCCGTTGCCCGGCAGCAGCCGGTGCAGCATCCGGGCCAGGTCGGCGGCGCGTTCGACGAGGTCGCGGCGCATCAGATCCGAGCCGGTCGGCGCGGTGTGTCCGGTGCTGAAGACAAGGTGCACCACGTCGAGCACGGCGTCGACGCGCTGCGGCAACTCGGCCAGCGCCGGGACCCGGTACGGGATCCGCGCGGCGCTGATCTTCTTCTTGGCCCGGGTGATGCGCGCGGCCATGGTCGGCTCACTGACCAGGAAGGCACGCGCGACCTCCGCGGTGGACAGCCCGCACAGCAGGCGCAGGGTGAGCGCCACCTGGGCCTCCCGCGACAGCGCCGGGTGGCAGCAGGTGAAGATCAGCCGCAGCCGGTCGTCCGGGTACACCGCGTCCTGGTCGGTGCCGGCGTGCGCAGCCACAGCGACCTCGGCCGGGTCCTCGTCGACGCTGTCCTCGACGAGCAGCGGCAGCCGGGCGCGGAAGAGCACCTCGCGTCGCATCACGTCGATGGCCCGCCGCCTCGCCACCGTGGTGAGCCACGCCCCGGGCCGGTCCGGCACGCCGGTGCGCGCCCACGCGGTCAGAGCCTGCGCGAACGCGTCCTGGACGCACTCCTCGGCAACGTCCAGGTCACGCGTCATGCGGGCGGTGGCGGCGAGCACGAAGCCCCACTCAGCGCGGTGCGCCTGCGCCACCGCATCGGCAATCGCACTGCCTGCGGTGCTCACCGCCCGCGCCCGCGGTCCTCAGCTGCCGATCACTCGAAGGTCATGACCGGTCGTACCTCGACGCCACCGAAACGTGCCGGCACCTGCTTGGCGATCGCGATCGCCTCGTCCAGGTCGGCCGCTTCCACCAGGTAGTACCCGCCCAGGGCCTCCTTGGTCTCCGCGAACGGGCCGTCGGTGACGGTGAACCCGCCGGCCCCGTCGCCGCGGATCGTGGTGGCCGTGGCGGTGGGCTGCAGCGCGTTGCCGCCGACGAAGGCCGAGGCATTTTTCTCGCCGAACTCGTTGTGCGCCTGCATCACCTCGCCCATCACCTGTTCGTCGGCGGTGGCATAGCTGCTCTCGTCCTCGTAGATCAGCACCAGGTACTGCGACATCGCTGGGTTCCCTTCGTCGATGCTGGCCCGTCCGTCGAGCCGTCCATACGTCGAACGGGACCGGCCGGGATCGACAGCCTATGCCGGGTGAGCGACATCGAAACGAACTCAGTCCAGCGTCGTCTCGGTATCGCGCAGTGCGGCCAGCGCGGTCGGATACATCCGCGCCTTGATGATCCCGAGGGTGGGCGAGGCCTTGCCGGCCAGCGGTCGCGCGATCTCGATCGCCGAGGACAGCACGTCGTCGGCGTGCGCGACCGCGTCGACGATCTGCGCCTCGAGCGCGTCGGTGCCGCCGTAGCGGCGCCCGGTCGTCATCGCCTCGTGCGCGGTCTTCGGCGTGAGCTTGTCCTGGATCAGCGCGGACATGCCGCGGGTGAACGGAATGTGGATATCCACCTCGGGCAGGCAGAAGAAGCCGCGGTCGGCTCGCATCACCCGGAAGTCGTGCGCGAGCGCGAGCATCGCTCCGGCCGCGAACGCATGGCCGCCGATCGCGGCCACGGTGGGCACGGCCAGCGACAGCGTCCGCTCGAAGACGCGCTGCACCTGGCTGACGTAGCCCTTGAAGTCGTCGGCGTGTGCCTGTAGCCAGTCCAGGTCCAGCCCGTTGGAGAAGAACTTGCCGTCCGCCGTCGTCACCAGCGCGCGCGGGCCGTCCGCACTCGCGACAGTGTCCAGGTGGGCAAGCGTCTGGACGAGCCAGTCGGGGTGGAAGCGGTTCTCCGAGTCGCCGAGATTGAGCACGAACACGTCGCCGTCGCGATCCATGGTGGGCACGAAGCAAATGTTACCCACCAGTAGCTTGCTGGGGTGCAGGCCCGATCACACCGTCTCCGGCGGAACCTGCGACACGCCAGGTGTCCGCCTGGCGTCACAGCACGATGCCGGGCACTCAGGCTGCGACGATCACAACTGGGTGACACACTGCGAAGGCCCTCTGCCGGTGGCCCACGGTGTCCCGCGAGCGGACGAAGCGGCTATGCGCGAGCGCAGCGAGCGAAATGAATAGGTACAGCACCGAGAGGACGGCCCGGGTGGCGGACGACGACCTGTTGCCACTCCTGCGCGAGCGCCTGCTCGGCACGTACTCCCCACTGCTCGCCGACACCACCGCCACGCTGCTGTTCACCGCCGGCGGCATGGCGAACTGGACCGTCGCGATCGAGCGCGGGCGAGCCTTCGCCAAGCGTGGCGGGCCAGCCAACCCCACCACCACGGTGCGGGCCTCGCTGCCAGTGCTGAATGACGTGGTCTCCGGTCGGCGCAGCGGCATCGACGCGTTCCTGGCCGGCGAGCTGACCGTGCGGGGGAACCTGGCGCTGTCGCTGCAGTTGGACGGCCTGTTCCCCGGCGACCGCGCCGACCACACCCGCACCTACACCCGCTCGACCAACGCCCGCGGTATCGAGACCTTCTACCTCGAGGCCGGCCCGGTGGACGCCCCGCCGGTGGTGCTCGTGCACGGCCTCGGTGCCACCAACGCGTCCATGCTGCCGCTGTTCGCCGCACTCTCGCGCGAGTTTCACGTGCTCGCGCCGGACCTGCCCGGACACGGCGGTTCGCAGGCGAAGAACGATGCGCACGGCGCGCCGTTCCTCGGCAACTGGCTGGTGGCGTTCCTGCGCGAGACGTGCACCGAACCGGCGGTCCTGGTCGGCAACAGCCTGGGCGGGCGGACCGCATTGGAGGCCGCCCTGACCTCGCCCTACGAGGTCCGCGGGGTGGTGCTGCTGTGCCCGGCCGTCGCCTTCCGCAAGCTGCGGCAGTTCGTCCCGTTGGTGCGACTGGTGCGCAACGAGGTGGCGGCGTTGCCGGTGCGGGTGCCACGCACGATGGCGATGCGCGGGTTGCGCAACCTGTTCGCCGACCCGAACCGGGTACCGCCGGCCTGGCTGGACGCGGCCGTCGACGAATTCATTCGGGTGCTCGGGGTCCGCGCCAACCGGATGGCGATCTTCTCTGCGCTGCGGCATGTGTATCTGGACGAGCCGTTCGGCGAGACCGGGTTCTGGGAGCGCCTGCCCGGCCTCCGCCCGCCGGCGCTGTTCGTATGGGGCGACAAGGACCCGCTGGTGCCGGCCGGCTTCAGCCGGTTCGTCGCCGAGGCGTTGCCCGCCGCCGAGTCGGTGATCTTGGCGGACTGCGGGCACGTGCCACAGTTCGAGCACGCGGAACTGACCGCGGACCTCACCCGGGACTTCATCGCGAGGCTGCCGGCCCAGCTCACCGACGCCGCATGTGGATCGTGATGCACACGCGCCGCGATAGCGGCGCAGCGGCATCACGATCCGGTAGTTGATCAGTTGAGCAGGCTGCCGACCAGGTCGTCGGCGGCGCGGTACGGGTCAGTCTCCCCCGCCACCACCCGGCCGGCGGCGGCGTCCAGTGCGGCCGAGCCGTGCACCTGCTCGAACCGCAGCCGCACCTGACCCAACGCGATCGCCTCGATCTCCGTCGCGGCGCGGGCGGTTCGCCGGCGCGCCAGTTCGCCGTGCTGCTGCATCCAGTCCGCATGCTTGGCGATCGCGGCCACCACGTCATCGATTCCCTCGGATCGCACCGCCACCGTCTTCACGATCGGCGGTCGCCATGCACCCGCCGCTGCATGCCGCCCGCCGAGGGACTGCATGTAGCGAAGATCGCGCGCGACCTGGTCTGCCCCGTCGCGGTCAGCCTTGTTCACCACGAAGACGTCCGCGACCTCCAGGATGCCCGCCTTGGCGGCCTGAACGCCGTCGCCCATCCCCGGCGCGAGCAACACCACGGTGGTGTCGGCAAGGGAGGCGATCTCCACCTCCGCCTGCCCAACACCGACCGTCTCCACCAGCACCACGTCGCAACCGGCGGCATCGAGCACCCGCAGCGCCTGCGGGACCGCGGCGGACAGTCCGCCGAGTTGCCCGCGCGAGGCCATGGACCGGATGAAGACGCCGTCGTCGGTCGCGTGGTCCTGCATCCGGATGCGGTCACCGAGCAGTGCGCCGCCGGAGAACGGCGAGGACGGATCGACGGCGAGCACGCCCACCCGCTTGCCGTCGGCACGCAGCGCGCTCACCAGCGCGGACGTGCTCGTGGACTTCCCGACTCCGGGCGATCCGGTCAACCCGACCACCTGCGCGTTTCCTGCGCGGGGGGCGAGCGCAGCGGCGACCTCGCGCAGCGCGGGTGAGTCGCTCTCGACGAGGGAGATCAGCCGTGCGACGGCTCGCGGGTCACCAGCAGCCGCGCGTTCGACGAGATCGCCGACGTCGGCACCCCGGCGCCGGTCGGTCGGCGGCGACGCCACCGCTCAGGCTGCGGGAACGTGCAAGATCAGCGCGTCGCCCTGTCCGCCGCCACCGCACAGCGCTGCCGCACCGGTGCCACCGCCGCGACGCTTGAGCTCGAGGGCCAGCGTCAGCGCGAGCCGCGCGCCCGACATCCCAATCGGGTGGCCGAGGGCGATAGCACCGCCGTTGACGTTGACGATGTCCGCGCTGACGCCGAGGTCGGCCATCGACTGCAGGCCCACCGACGCGAACGCCTCGTTGATCTCGATCAGGTCCAGGTCGGCGATGCCGAGGCCCTCCTTGGCCAGCGCGTCCTTGATCGCGTTCGACGGCTGGCTGTGCAGTGAGTTGTCCGGACCGGCGACGTTGCCGTGCGCGCCGATCTCGGCGATCCAGCTCAGCCCGAGCTCCTCGGCCTTGGCCTTGCTCATCACGATCACGGCGGCGGCGCCATCGGAGATCGGCGAGGACGAACCGGCGGTGATGGTGCCGTCCTTGGTGAAGGCGGGCCTCAGCTTGGCAAGCGTCTCGACGGTGGTGTCGGCGCGGATGCCCTCGTCGTCACGGAACTCGATCGGGTCACCCTTGCGTTGCGGGATCAGCACCGGCGCGATCTCGTCGTCGTAGATGCCGTTCTTCTGGGCCAGCGCGGCGCGCTGATGCGAACGGGCGGAGAACTCGTCCTGCGCCTGCCGGGACAGGCCCAGCTTGGTGTTGCCGTTGTCGGTGGACTCGCCCATCGGGATGTGCTCGAAGATGTCGGTCAGGCCGTCGTAGGCCATCGCGTCGAGGACTTCGATCGCGCCGTACTTGTAGCCCTCGCGCGACTTGGGCAGCAGGTGCGGCGCGTTCGTCATCGACTCCTGGCCACCGGCGACGATGATGTCGAATTCACCGGCGCGGATGAGCTGGTCGGCGAGCGCGATGGCGTCCAGGCCGGACAGGCACACCTTGTTCAGGGTCAGCGCCGGCACGCTGAGCGGGATGCCGGCCTTGTACGCGGCCTGGCGCGCCGGGATCTGCCCGGTACCGGCCTGCAGCACTTGGCCCATGATCACGTACTGAACCTGATCCGGGCTCACGCCAGAGCGCTCCAGCGCCGCCTTGATCGCGAAACCGCCCAGATCGGCGCCGGAAAAGTCCTTCAGCGAGCCGAGCAGGCGGCCCATCGGGGTACGCGCCCCGTTGACGATCACCGAACCAGCCATGACGCACTCCTCCTCGGTTGCTCACCGCCACTCTAGCGATGCAGGGGGATCACGCTGTGTGAACCGGCGCACGCCCCCGGCTCTCGGCTGGCACCTGCGGGTGCTGGTTGCGACGATTGTCCGATGTCCAGTACCTCCGGCCCCGCGGGCCTGTTCACCAAGATCGACCACGTCGGGATCGCCGTCCCGGACCTGGACGAGGCGATCGCGTTCTACCGCGACAACTACGGGATCCGCAGCGTGCACGAGGAGATCAACGAGGAGCAGGGGGTCCGTGAGGCGATGCTCGCGGTGGGCGACGGACTCACCCGTATCCAGCTGCTCGCGCCGCTGAACGCCGAGTCCACGATCGCCAAGTACATCGACCGAAATGGCCCCGGCGTCCAGCAGATCGCCTATACCGTCGCCGACATCGACGCGGTGTCCGCGACGTTGCGCGAGCGCGGCCTGCGGCTGCTCTACGACCAGCCCCGGCGCGGCACCGCGGACAGCCGGGTGAACTTCATCCACCCCAAGGACGCCGGTGGGGTGCTGGTAGAACTTGTCGAGGCGAGGGCGGAGTGAGCATCGTAGGGCCCCCGGGGCCCGAGGAGCGGAGCGACCCCGAGCCGAGCAATCGACATTGCAGCCTGCCGACAGCGGTCACTAGCGCAGGCCCCGTCGGTGACCCAGCCAACCTACTGACCGGTAACCTCAAGGCCCAGACCGTGACCCCCCGCCGTGGAGGCCATCCGTGGACGAGATTCGTACCGCCATCCTGACCGACCAGCTCGACGCGCTCGCCGACCTGCCGGTGCCGCAGACCTACCAAGGCGTCGTCGTTCGGGCCGACGAGGTCGGCATGTTCGACGGGCTGACCACCCGGGAGAAGGACCCGCGTAAGAGCCTGCACGTGCAGGAGGTCGCCACCCCGGAACTCGGCCCGGGCGAGGCGATCGTCGCGGTGATGGCCAGCGCCATCAACTACAACACGGTCTGGACCTCGATCTTCGAGCCGGTGTCCACGTTCGAGTTCCTCAAGCGCTACGCCAAGTCCTCGCCACTCGCGCGCAAGCACGACCAGCCGTTCCACGTCGTCGGCTCCGACCTGTCCGGAGTCGTGCTGCGCGTCGGTCCCGGTGTCAACAGGTGGCGAGCCGGCGACGAGGTGGTGGCGCACTGCCTGTCCGTCGAGTTGGAGGACCCGCAGGGTCACGACGACACGATGATGGATCCGGAGCAGCGGATCTGGGGTTTCGAGACCAATTACGGCGGCCTCGCCGAACTCGCCCTGGTCAAGTCCAACCAGCTCATGCCCAAACCCGCGCATCTGACCTGGGAAGAGGCGGCCGCACCGGGGCTGGTGAACTCCACCGCATACCGGCAACTGGTCAGCCGACACGGGGCGGACATGAAGCAGGGCGACGTGGTGCTGATCTGGGGAGCATCCGGCGGCCTCGGTGGCTATGCCACCCAGTACGCCCTCAACGGCGGCGCGATGCCGGTGTGCGTGGTGTCTTCGCCGGACAAGGCAGAGATATGCAGGTCCATGGGGGCAGAGTTCGTCATCGATCGCTCCGCCGAGGGCTACCAGTTCTGGCAGGACGGCCAACAGCAACCGTCGGAGTGGAAGCGGTTCGGCAAGAAGATCCGCGAACTCACCGGCGGCGACGACATCGACATCGTCTTCGAGCACCCGGGCCGGGAGACCTTCGGCGCGAGCGTGTATGTCACCAAGCGCGGCGGCACGATCACGACCTGCGCCTCCACCTCCGGCTACTGGCATGAATACGACAACCGGTACCTGTGGATGTCGCTGAAGCGAATCGTGGGCAGCCATTTCGCCAACTACCGGGAATCGTGGGAAGCGAACCGGCTGATCGCGAAGGGCGCCATCCACCCCACCCTGTCCCGCGTCTACTCGATGGCCGACACGGGTCAAGCGGCCTTCGACGTGCATCGCAATGTGCACCAAGGCAAGGTCGGCGTGCTGTGCCTGGCCCCGCAGGAGGGCTTGGGCGTGCGCGACGAGCAACTGCGCGCCAAGCACATCGACCAGATCAACAGGTTCCGTAACCGCTGAGCCGTGCGACCATGTCCGGCATGGGCCCCGATCCGTCCGCCGATGTACTGCCGATCCTCGACGAGGGGGAACGCGGCTTCGACACCGCGATGCGCGGATATGACCGCGCCCAGGTCGACCACTACCTGGCGCGGATGGAAGACGAGATGCGGGTCATGGCCGCCGAACGGGACTCCACCGCGGTGCGCTGTGCAGACCTCGCCGCCCAGCTGGCCAGCGCGCACGCGCAGATCGAGTCGCTTCGCCGGCAGCTGCGAACGGCGACCGAGGAGATCACTGCAGACAACGCGGACGAGCGGGTGAAGGGCCTTCTCGACGCCGCTTTGGCCGATGCCAGCCAGACCCGGCAGAGCGCCGACGCCGATGCCGAGGCCGCCCGACGATCGGCTGCCCAGGCGGCCGCACAGCTGCGCGCCGAGGCCGAGCAGCAGGTCGCGCACATCCACGCGCAGGCACACGAGGCGCTGGCCAACGCCCATGCCGAACGCACCAGGCTCGACGCCGAGGCGCGCGCGGAGCGTGAGCGGCTCGACACCGAGTCCGCGGCGCGCCGGGCGCGCGCGAACGAGGACTTCGAGATCACCTTGCGCACCCGGCGCACCGCTGAGCAGCAGGCGAGCGCCTCGATCACCGCAACCGCCGAGGCCGAGGCCGAGAAGGTGATCGCCGAGGCTCAGGGCCGCGCCGAACAGGTATTCGCCGACGCCAGCGCGCGCGTGCAGAAACTCGCTGCCGACGCTGCGGGCGAGCTGGCCGACATGGAGTCACACCGCGACGCCGCGTTCGTTCAGCTCAAGCAGCTGCACGAGCGACTCGGCGAGCTGATCGTGACCGCACGGCAGGGCCGTGCCGGTGCGCCCACCCCGGCCGCCGCACTCGAGGTGGGCGAGCAGGCGGTCGAGGCTGTCAACGAGGCCGTCGGCGAGGTTGTGCCGGAGTCCGGCTAACCGCTTTGCTGCGGCGCGTGGGCGACGAACACCGCCGCCATATCGTCACCGCCGTGCCCGGCTTCGACGGCAGTGTCGAAGTGGCCGGCCAGCGCGTCGATGAGTTGCGTGTCCAGCTCGAGGCTGCGTGCCGCCGCCGCGATCAGCTGCGCATCCTTGGCCGCGCCGGCCGCGGGGAATGACGGGGAATAGTTGCCCGCCAACATCGCCCGCCCCTTCAGCTGCGCGTATTCGGTGTCGCTCGCGCTGCCTTCGATCGCACGCAGGAACAGCTCGCCGTCCAGCCCGAATCCCTGCAACAGCGCGATCGCCGCTGCCGTCGCGTCGGTGAGGGCGAGCACCCAGCTGTTGGCTGCGAGCTTGAGCCGGCTGCCGGTGCCGGCTGCCCCGAGCCCACCCACGACGGTGCCGAGAACCTCGAGGACGGGCTGGCTGCGCTTGAGCGCGTCGTCCGGACCGGAGGCCAGCACCTTCAACGTGCCGTCCTCGGCCGGCTTGCGGGTGCCCAGCACGGGCGCGTCGACGAACGTGATGTCGTGCTCGTCGGCGAATCTGGCCAGCGCGCGCCAGCCCGGCTCCCCGACCGTGCTCATCTGCACCCAGACGACTCCGTCGCTCAAGCTGTCGGCCGCTTGCTCCATGACCGCGCCGACCGCGTCTGCATCGGTGAGCATCGTGATGACGACATCGGCATCAGTGACGGCGTCAGCCGGGGATTCGGCGACACGTACGCCGTATTCGCGCAGCGGTTCAGCCTTGTTCAGCGTGCGGTTCCAGGCACTGACACGGTGGCCCGCGTCGGCAAGCCGGCGCGCCATCGGCAATCCCATGATCCCGGTGCCCAGCACCGCGACCTGCATCGGTTCGTCGGTCATGTCCACCTCATTCCCAGCTCGGGCCGGTCTGCAAACGCCGGCGGGTCAGTAGCGAGGGGCGGAGCGAGTGCGCTGGACGCCGGGCGCCCGCCGGTCCCGGGCGGCCCAGCAGGCGCTGTGCCAGTGTCGCCGGTCGGTCGCGTCGGGGTCCTCGGCCGGCCAGAGGACCAGGTGCGGGCGACCGGTGCCGATCAGTTGGTCGCAGCCCGGGCAGCGGTAGGACTTGGTCGCGCCGAAGGACGTGACGCCGCGGACCACGTAGGTCTCACCACGCCATTCCTCTTGGCGCTCGCCGACCACCGCGAGCGGACGCGCGGGTGCGTCGGCATCAGCCGGCTCCGGCTTGCGGCGGTTCTGACGAGGCACCCCTCCAGGGTAGGCAGCTTCGCCGACCCCTTTCATCTACGAGTAATCGCGGCTCTGCCCATGTCCGCGATTACTGAGGACGTCTGCTCGATCAATGTTGTGATTACGAGTAATCGCGGCTCTGCCCATGTCCGCGATTACTGAGGACGTCTGCTCGATCAATGTTGTGATTACGAGTAATCGCGGAAGCCCTTTCCGGTCTTGCGGCCGAGCCGGCCGGCAGTCACCAGGTGCTCCAGCAGCGGCGCGGGGGCGAAGCCGGGCTCGCGGAACTCCAGGTAGAGCTCACGCTCGATCGCGAGCGAGACGTCCAGCCCCACCACGTCGAGCAGCTCGAACGGGCCCATCGGGTACCCACAGCCCACCTTCATCGCCAGATCGATGTCCTCGGCGACCGCGTAGTGCCCCTCCAGCATCCGGATCGCATCGTTGAGATACGGGAACAGCAGGGCGTTCACGATGAACCCGGCCCGGTCGCCGCACCGCACCGGGTGTTTGCCGATCTTCCGGGTGATGTCGAGAACCGTCGCCTCCACGTCGGCCGCGGTGGCGACCGTGGTGACCACCTCGACCAGCCGCATGATCGCGGCCGGGTTGAAGAAATGCATGCCGATGACGTCGGCCGGGCGCCGCGTCGCGGTCGCGCACTCGATCACCGGCAGGCTGGAGGTGGTCGTCGCGAGCACCGTGCCCGGCGCGCAAATGTCGTCCAGGTTGGAGAACAGCGCCTGCTTGACCCGCAGGTCCTCCACCACGGCCTCGACCACCAACTGCACGCCGGCCAGGTCATCGAGCTTCGTCGACCCGGTGATCCGGGCGAGCGTCGCGTCGCGGTTGGCCTCGGTGAGCTTGCCGCGTTGCACCGCCTTGTCCAGCGAGCGCGTGATCGCGGAGACGACAGCAGCGCTCTTGTCCTCGCTACGCGCCACGAACACGACCTCGAAGCCTGCCTTCGCGAACACCTCGACAATGCCGGTGGCCATCGTCCCCGAACCGACCACACCGACGCGGGAGACCTCCCGCGCGCCGGCCGGCGTCGCATCGGCGGACGGCGTCGCCGTGTCCGCGACCACGTCCGGGGTGCCCTCGCTGCCGTAGGTGTAGAAGCCGCGGCCGGTCTTGCGGCCGAGCAGGCCGGCGGTGATCATCTGCTTGAAGATCGGGCGTGGCGCGTGCAGACGATCGCGGCCCTGCTCGTACATCGACTCGAGGATCTCGTAAGCGGTGTCCAGGCCGATCAGGTCCAGCAGCGCGAGCGGGCCCATCGGCAGGCCGCAGCCCAGCTTCATCGCCGCGTCGATGTCCTCGCGGCTCGCGTAGTGCGACTCGTACAGCGACACGGCGTGGTTCAGGTACCCGAACAGCAGCGCGTTGGCGATGAAGCCGGCGCGGTCGCCGATCGTCACATCGGACTTGCCCAACTTCTGCACCAATGCCTCGACGTCGTCGACCACGTCCGGCTCGGAGACGACGGTGCGCACCACCTCGACCAGCTTCATCACCGGCGCGGGGTTGAAGAAGTGCATGCCGACGACCTTGCCGGGCCGGCCGGTGGCCACCGCGATCTCGGTGACCGACAGCGAGGACGTGTTCGTGGCCAGGATCGTGTCCGGACGACAGATCGTGTCCAGCTTGGCGAAGATCTGCGTCTTCAGATCCAGGTGCTCCGGCACCGCCTCTACCACCAGGTCGACGTCGGCCAGCGCGTCGAGGCTGTGCGCGTAGCTGATCCGGTCCAACAGGGCGTTTTGTTGATCGACGGTCAGCTTGCCGCCGCTCACCGCTCGCGCGGTGGAGTTCTCGACGTGCGCTCGGCCCCGCTGCGCGGCCTCGTAGTCGATCTCGACGCCGACGACGCTCAGCCCGTTACGGGCGAACACCTCGGCGATGCCTGCGCCCATCGTGCCGAGACCGACCACGCCGACTTGCTGGAATTCCCGTGCCATCTAGTGCCCCTCTATGCCCCACTGTGCCCACTGGGCCGGGTGTGATCAGTTGTCTCCCCCGCTGTGCACTGCTGTCGCCGGGCCTGCACGGCGGCGAAGCGGCTCGGGCGAACCTTAGTTGGCGCCGCGTCAGCGGCGCCCACCGGCCCGGCGCCACAAGCGCAGACCGGGGTGACCCCAGCGGGCCCGGACCAGCCGGGTGAGGCTCTTGCGGGCGTTCTTGGGACGGTCGAACGTGGTGACGTTCAGCGGCGCCGGGAAGCGGACCATCGTCACGCTGCGCGGCCACGCGAACTCGCGCAGGCCGTCCTCGCCGTGGATGCGGCCGAAGCCGGAGTCACGTACCCCGCCGAAGGGCAGTTCCGGCACCATCGCGAACGAGATCGCCGAGTTGATGCTCACGCAGCCCGCCGACAGCTGCTCGGCGATCTCGCGACCGTGCGCCGAGCTGAACACCGCCGCACCGAGGCCGTAGCGGCTGTCGTTGGCACGCGCGACCGCCTCGTCCTCGTCGCGGACCTTCGCCACCGTGATAGTCGGGCCGAACGTCTCCTCGCGCACGGCGGCGGATGACTCGGGCACGTCGACGAGCACCACCGGCTGCACGAACGGCGGCTGCACCGAGTCTGCGCCGCCGACCACGGCGCGCGCCACCGCTGGCGAGGGCGTCGGCGATGTGTGCGGCGGATCACGTCGAGCTGGCCGGGCATCGTGATCGGCCCGTAGTCCGCCGCGTCCTCCGGCCCGCCGCGCACCCGCTGCGCCCGGGCGACGACCTTGGCCACGAACTCGTCGTAGACCGCCGCCACCGCGTAGACCCGCTCGACGCCGGCACAGGTCTGGCCGGCGTTGGACAGCCCGCCCCACACCGTGGCCTCGGCGGCGGCGTCGAGATCAGCGTCGGTGGCGACGATCAGCGCGTCCTTGCCGCCGCACTCGATCACGACCGGGGTGAGCAGGTCGGCGCAGGCGGCCATCACCTTCTTGCCGGTGGCGGTCGAGCCGGTGAACGCGAGCTTGTCGACCCCGGCCCGGCACAGCGCGTTGCCGGTCGCGCCGAAACCGGTCACCAGGCTGAGCACCGGCTGCTCCGGCACCACCTCGGCGAACGTGTCCACCAGCCAGGCGCCGATCGCCGGGGTGAACTCGCTCGGCTTGAACACCACCGCGTTGCCCGCGGCCAGCGCGTAGGAGATCGAGCCCATCGGCGTGTGCACCGGGTAGTTCCACGGCCCGATCACGCCGACGACGCCGTAGGGCAGGTACTCGATGCTTGCGGCGTGATTCATCGCGAGCAGCCCCGAGCCCACCCGGCGCCGCCCGAGCGTCTTGGCTGCCGCGCCGGCTGCCCAGTCCAGGTGTTCGACGGCGATGGAGATCTCGCCGACCGCGTCGAAGATCGGCTTGCCGTTCTCGCGGTGGATCAGCTCGGCGAACTCGTCGATCCGCGACGCGATGACGCAGCGCCAGGCACGCAACCGGCGCTTGCGTCCGTCGAAGCCGAGCTCATGCCACCACGCCGCCGCCGGCCGTGCCCGTTGCACCGCCGCGCGGACCTCCTCGGCCGGTGCATACCGCGAAGCTGGCCACCACCGCACCGGTGGCCGGGTTCAGCGAGTCGAAGCTGGCTCCCCCACCGCCGACGGAGCCGGCGGATGTGACTGGCTGGTCAGTCGTGGTCATGGCGACACCGTACGTCGTTGCGGCCAAGATCAGCAGTGGTCCGGCCCCGGACCGGGCACCGTGGCCGGAGCAGGCGGCGGGACGGAGCCGCGCAGAACAACCGCCGGCACTGGTGGTGGGGAGATCAGGAGGGTTCGGGAAGGCGGCGCACGACCTCGGCCAACGTCGTTTCGATGCTGTCGAATCGGGCGTTGGTCGTCGATTCCAACTGGTCGAATCGGGCGTCAACACCGTCGAATCGGGCGTCAACACCGTCGAACCGGCCGGCCACACCGTCGAACCGGCCAGCCACACCGTCGAATCGGGCGTCAACACCGTCGAACCCGCCGGCCACACCGTCGAATCGGGCGTCAACACCGTCGAATCCGACGGCCACACCGTCGAATCGGGCGTCAACACCGTCGAATCCGACGGCCACACCGTCGAATCCGACGGCCACACCGTCGAATCCGACGGCGACAGTCGTCTCGAGCTTGGCGAGGCGCTGGGAGTGCTCCTGCTGGGTGGACCTGATGTCTGCGATCAGGTCGTAGATCGAGTGGGTGTCGTTCTCGAGCCGCGACACGCGCAGCTCGAGCTGGGGATCACTGACCACGTGGCAACCGTAGGCCGTGCGTCGAGGTCCCGCTACCGACCCGGCATGGCTGTGGACAACCGCGAGCCGCCTGCCTAGAACAGTCGGTCGTCCACGTTGTCGATGCCGCGCAGCGCGTCGTAGTCGAGGATCACGCAACGGATACCGCGATCCTCGGCGAGGGTGCGGGCCTGGGGCGCAATCTGCTGGGCCGCCAAGATTCCGGCGACCGGGGCAAGGAGCGGGTCCCGGTTGAGCAACTCCAGGTACCGCGTCAACTGCTCGACAGCGTCGATCGTCGCCCGTCGCTTCACCTCGATGGCGACGTGTTTCGTCGCAGGTGAAGCTGCGCCGTCGGTCCCGCCGCCGCGCTTGATCTCGACGGCAACGGACACCCCGCTCGGGTCTCGGGCCATGATGTCCACCGGCCCGATCGGGGTCGGGTATTCACGGCGCACCAGTCGGTACCCCTCGCCCAAGGTCTGAATCTGTTCGGCGAGCAGACGTTGCAGATGGGCCTCGACGCCGTCCTTGACCAGGCCCGGATCGACGCCGAGTTCATGCGCAGAATCGTGCTCGATCTCCTCGATGGTGATGACGAGTTGCTCGCCCGCCTTGTTGGTGACCGTCCACACACCCTCGGCCTCGACCAGCCGGCAAGGCGGGCTCATCCAGTTCAGCGGCTTGTACGAGCCCCCGTCGGAGTGCACCAGCACGGATCCGTCGGCCTTGACCATCAGCAACCGGGAGGCCAGCGGCAGATGGGCGGTCAGCCTGCCGATGTAGTCGACGCTGCACCGCGCGATGACCAAACGCACCCGTGCAGGGTATCCGGCGGGAGGGATGACACCGCGACGGGAAGAATCGTCGCAGCGGACCAACGCGTACCCGAGAGGAGTCGCCGCATGGCGGACCAGCCGAGAATCAGACTCAACAGCGGGACGTCCATCCCGCAGCTGGGCTTCGGTGTGTTCCAGGTACCGCCCACGCAGACCGCGGACGTCGTCATCGAGGCGCTGCAGGTGGGTTACCGGCACATCGACACGGCGGCGATGTACCGCAACGAGGAGGGCGTGGGCCGGGCGATCGCCGCGTCCGGGCTGCCCCGCTCGGAGATCTTCGTGACAACGAAGCTCAACAACGACGCGCACGGGCACGACCCCGCGCTGCGCGCATTCGAGCTGAGCCTCGAGCGCCTCGGCACGGACTACGTCGATCTCTACCTGATCCACTGGCCGTTGCCGGCGCAGGGCCACTACGTGCAGACCTGGCAGGCCCTCATCGAGCTGCACCGTGACGGCCGGGCGCGCGCAATCGGCGTCTCGAACTTCCAGCAGACGCACCTACAGCGCATCATCGACGAGACCGGCGTGGTCCCGGCGGTGAACCAGATCGAACTGCATCCGTACCTGACGCAGGCGCAGCTGCGCGCGTTCGACGCCGAGCGGCACATCGTTACCGAGGCGTGGTCGCCGCTGGCCAAGGGTGGAGCGCTGTTACGCGAGCCGGCAGTGGTGATGCTGGCGGAGAAGTACGGGCGCACACCGGCGCAGATCGTCATCCGCTGGCACCTGCAGCTGGGCAACGTGGTCATCCCGAAATCGGTGACGCCAGCACGGATAGCCGAGAACTTCGACGTGTTCGACTTCGAACTCGCCGACGACGACATGCACTCGATCACCGAGCTGAATCAGGATGTCCGGACCGGCCCTGACCCCGACCTGTTCAACCCCTGACGCTTACTGGTTGCGTGCTGCCTCGACCGCGTCGACGATCTGTCCGAGCACGGCCGATATCTCGAAGTCCTTCGGCGTGAACACCCGGGCCACGCCGGCCTCGCGCAGCGTCTGCGCGTCGACGTCGGGAATGATCCCGCCGACGACCACGGGCACGTCGTCCAGGCCGGCTTCACGCAACCCACGCAGCACCTCCGGCACCACCGACAGATGCGAGCCGGACAGCACGGACAGGCCGACCACATCGACGTCTTCCTCGACCGCCGCGGCCACGATCTGGGCCGGGGTGAGGCGAATGCCGGAGTAGACGACCTCGAAGCCCGCATCCCGCGCGCGGACCGCGATCTGCTCGGCGCCGTTGGAATGGCCGTCCAGGCCCGGCTTGCCGACGAGCAGCTTGGCCGGCCGGCCGAGCCGCTCACCGAGGGACCGCACGCGCTCGCGCACCACGCTCAGCCCAGCATCATGCCCACCACCGCTGGCGCCGGCCACCCCGGTAGGTGGCCGGTACTCGCCGAATACCTCGCGCAGCACGCCGGACCATTCCCCGACCGTCACACCAACCCGGGCGCACTCCAGCGACGGTTCCATCAGGTTCGCATCGGTCTTGGCGCCGTCGCGCAGCGCGGTGAGCGCCGCATCGACTGCAGCCGCGTCGCGCTCGGACCGCCAAGCCCGAATCGCCTCGATCGCGGACTGTTCGACCGCGACATCGACGGTGAGGATGCCACCGTCCGCGCCACCGACGAGCGGGTTCGGCTCGGAGGAGGTGAATGCGTTGACGCCGACAACCACGTCCTCGCCCGATTCGATGCGCCGGCGGCGCAGCGCGAGCGAGGACACCAGCTGCGACTTCAGGTAGCCGGATTCGACCGCCGCCACCGCGCCGCCCATCGCCAGCACCCGGTCGATCTCGGCGCGCGCGCCGTCCTTGATGTCAGCGACCTTGGCCGCCACGACAGCCGAGCCCGCGAACAGGTCGTCGTACTCGAGTAGATCCGACTCGTAGGCAAGCACCTGCTGCATGCGCAACGACCATTGCTGGTCCCAGGCCCGCGGCAGCCCCAATGCCTCGTTCCACGCCGGCAGTTGCACCGCGCGCGCCCGCGCGTCGCGCGACATCGTCACGGCCAGCATCTCCAGCAGGATGCGGTAGACGTTGTTCTCCGGCTGTGCCTCGGTGAGCCCGAGTGAGTTGACCTGCACGCCGTATCGGAAGCGCCGGTGCCGCTCATCCTGCACGCCGTACCGCTCGAGCGTGATCTCGTCCCACAGCTCGCCGAACGCGCGCAGCTTGCACATCTCCTCGACGAAGCGCACGCCCGCGTTGACGAAGAACGAAATGCGCGCCACCACGTCACCGAAGCGCTCGGGCGGCACCTGGCCGGAATCGCGTACCGCATCGAGCACGGCGATCGCGGTGCAGAGTGCGAAGGCGACCTCCTGCACCGGCGTGGCGCCGGCTTCCTGCAAGTGATAGCTGCAGACGTTGATCGGGTTCCACTTCGGCACGTTGGTCACCGTGTACGCGATCATGTCCGTGATCAGGCGCAGTGACGGTGCCGGCGGGAAGACGTAGGTGCCGCGCGAGAGGTATTCCTTGATGATGTCGTTCTGGGTGGTGCCGGCGAGCTGCGCGCGCGCTTCGATCGGGTCCAGACCGGCCGCTTGCGCATGTTCGTCGGCGACGGTGAGGTAGAGGGCCAGCAGGTACATCGCCGGCGCGTTGATCGTCATCGAGGTGTTCATCTTGTCCAGCGGAATGCCGTCGAACAGGGTGCGCAGGTCGCCGACGTGCGAGATCGGCACGCCCACCTTGCCGACCTCGCCGCGTGCCAGCTCGGCGTCGGGGTCGTATCCGGTCTGGGTGGGCAGGTCGAACGCGACGGACAACCCCGTCTGGCCCTTGGCCAGGTTGCGCCGGTACAGCGCGTTGGACTCCGCCGCCGATGAGTGCCCGGCGTAGGTCCGCATCAACCACGGCTTGTCGCGTTGTGAGTCGGTTGGAAACGGCACTGGGACCTCCCCGCACGGGATAGCTCCCGCACTGCTGCCGAGTCTATTTCCTGCCGGTTACCAGTGGGTAGCTATCTGGGGTGCCGTGTGGCCCATTCCGCAGTCCGCACCGTCCCCGAGGCCCGCGATCGCAGCGGTGCGCGCATGATGAACGCATGGGCGACGTCACCGTCGAGCTCACCGCGCTGGTTGCGCTCGGCGTGCTCTTCCTCATCATGCGCTGGGTGTTTCGACGTCCCCGGATCACCAATGGGCGACCCGTTGATGCCGCGCAGTCCACCGAACTCGGGCTGCTCGCGGTGATCGCCGCGGCGTTGCCGCGCGAGGAGGCGATGCGCCGCCGCGCCGCGCTCGGCGACGCCGGCATCCGCTCGTCGATGTCCCGCCGCCGTGACGGGGCCATGGATGTACTGGTGTTTCACGGCGACGTGGACCGGGCCAGAAACGTGTTGGACGTCTGAGCCGGCGATCGTGATGCACGTGCCGCCCTATAGCGGCGCGAGCGCATCACGATCCAGTAGTGGATCAGCCGCCGAAGCTGGCCGATTCCGTGCGCACCACGTCGGCGCCGAGCGCACGCAATTGCTCTTCCAGCCGCACATAGCCACGGTCGATGTGGTGCACCTCGGCGATCTCGGTGACGCCGTCGGCCACCAGGCCCGCGATCACCAGACCGACGCCGGCCCGGATGTCGGTGGCCCGCACCGGCGCACCGGAGAGCCGTTGTTTGCCCCGGACCACCGCGTGGTGACCATCGGTGCGCACGTCCGCGCCCATCCGGGCGATCTCGTCGCAGAACATGAAGCGTGCCTCGAACAGATTCTCGGTGATCATCGCCGTGCCGTCGGCCACCGACAGCAGCGCGATCGCCTGCGGCTGCAGGTCGGTCGCCAGCCCCGGGTAGGGCAGCGTCACCACGTCGAAGCTCGTCGGCCGCTGGTCCATCGACACCGCGAACCCGTCGCCGCGTAGTTCGACGTTTGCGCCCGACTGGGCCAATTTGTCCAGCGCGATCTCGAGGTGCTCGGCGTTACCGTTGCGCACCACGATGTCACCGCGAGTGGCGACGGCGGCCATGGCCCAGGTGCCGGCAACGATGCGATCGGCAACGGCGTGGTGCCGGGTGGGATGCAGGCCCTCGACGCCGGTGATCTCCAGGGTGGACGAGCCGATGCCGTCGATCTCCGCGCCCATCGATACCAGCATCTGGCAGAGATCGACGATCTCCGGCTCACGCGCGGCGTTGTCGATGACGGTGGTGCCCTTGGCGAGCACAGCGGCCATCATCACGTTCTCGGTGGCGCCCACGCTCGGGAAGTCGAACCAGATCGTGCTGCCGCGCAACTCGGATGCCTCGGCGACGATGAACCCGTGCTCCAAGCGCACATCCGCGCCCATGCGCTCCAGACCGGCGATGTGCATGTCCAGCGGCCGGGAGCCGATCGCGTCGCCACCGGGCAGGGCGACACGAGCCCGGCCGGTGCGCGCGAGCAACGGGCCGAGCACGCAGATCGACCCGCGGATCTTGCGGACCAACTCGTACGGCGCCTCGAAGTTCGGCACGTCCGGCACGCTGATGTTCACGCGGTCGGTGCTGCCCTGTGCGTCGACGTCCACGCCACAGCCGAGGCGCTTCAACAGCTCGTGCATGATCAGGACGTCGGAGATGTCGGGCAGGTTGGTCAGCGTGGTCTCGCCGGGCGCGAGCAGGGCCGCCGCCATCAACTTCAGCACGCTGTTCTTGGCTCCGACGACCTCGACGGTCCCCGCCAGTCGTGCTCCCCCGGTCACTCTCAATACCTGCACCGAACCAGGCTAGCCGGGCTCGGGCCAGTCCTCGTACCGCCTCGCGGGGAGAGACACCGACGTTGGGCCGAACGCGCCGGTTCGACACCCGCGGCGGTAACCAACGTCACCCGGCGGCCCGGCGCCGGTGGCCTAATCTCGGCAGATGGCCGTGCATCTGACCCGTATCTACACCAAGACCGGCGACGCCGGAACCACGGCGTTGGGGGACGGCACTCGGGTACCCAAGACCGACTCGCGGGTGGCTGCGTATGCCGACGCGGATGAGACCAACGCGGCGATCGGCACCGCGATCGCGCTTGGCGAACTGCCCGCGCAGATCGCCGCGGTGCTGGCCCGGATCCAGAACGACCTGTTCGACCTCGGCGCCGACCTGTGCACCCCGATCACCCCCGCGCCCAAGCACCCGCCACTGCGCATCACCGAGGACTACATCGCCCGGTTGGAAGGCTGGTGCGACGACTTCAACGCCGACCTGCCTGAACTGCGCAGCTTCATCCTGCCGGGCGGGACGATCGGGGCGGCACTGCTGCACCAGGCACGCACGCTCGCGCGCCGGGCCGAACGCAGCGCCTGGGCACTGCACGAGGCCGATCCGGACCGCACGAACATCTATTCGCTGCAGTACCTGAACCGGCTCTCCGACCTGCTGTTCATCCTGTCCCGGGTGGCCAACCCCGACGGCGACGTGCTGTGGCGACCGGGCGGCGAACAGTAACCGCTGAAGTCAATAACCACAGCGGTCAGGATCGCGGGGCGGCTTCCAGCCACGACACGAATCCGGTGAAGGCGCTCTCGCTGAACGCGAGCACGGTGACGCGCCCGCCCGGGCCCCGACACTCCACGATCCGACCCGCCGCGGGCAACGCCTTCAACTCGGCCGCCGCCGCCGGCGCACGGTGACCCACGATGGTGAGATCCGGCCGCCACAGGCTCAGCGTGGGCCGAATGCCCATCCCCCAACCGCGGTACCACCGCAGCTCATTGCCGGCGAAGCGCGCGATGCCGTACGTCCATCGGGTGGCACCCCGCCGGATCGCTACCGGCAGTGCGCCGGGGGCACGCAACATGTACCGCTGGCGCGCCAGCACGCCGCACATCAGCACCAGGCCGACACCGAGCACGCACACGGTAAGGACATCCGCGACGTGCATCGGCGTGCCGGATCAGACCGATTCGCCCGCAGCACGCAGCCGGGCCAGCGCGCGGTTACGCGCGTCGGCGTCCTCGGCACTATCGCCGGCACGTTCCAGCGCTGCACGCGCCCGCGCCGTGTCGATGTCATCGGCCAGTTCGGCCATCTCCGCGAGGACGGACACGCCATCCTCACGCACCGACAGGAACCCACCGTGCACCGCGACGCGCAGCTCGTCCTGCTCCGCGCGGTCGATGCGGACTACCCATCCCGGTTCCAGCGCACCCAGCAGCGGGATATGACCGGGCAGGATGCCGAGTTCACCCTCGGTGGTACGCGCGAAGACCGCCGTGGCCTCCCCGGACCACAGCGCGCGTTCGACCGAGACGAGCTCGACGTGCATGGTGGCCATCGGGTCAGGATTCCTTCAGCTCGTTGGCCTTGCGCTCGAGATCCTCGATGCCGCCACACATGAAGAACGCCTGCTCGGGATATTCGTCGAATTCCCCGTTGTTCAGACGCTTGAACGCGTCGATGGTCTCCGTGACCGGCACGAACGAGCCCGGGATGCCGGTGAACTGCTCGGCCACGAAGGTGTTCTGGGAGAGGAAGCGCTCGATGCGCCGTGCGCGTCCGACGATGACCTTGTCCTCCTCGGAGAGCTCGTCGATACCGAGGATGGCGATGATGTCCTGCAGTTCCTTGTACCGCTGCAGGATCTGCTTGGTGCGCTGGGCGACGTCGTAGTGCTCCTGGCCGATGTAATCGGCGGCGAGGATGCGCGAGGTCGAGTCCAGCGGGTCCACCGCCGGGTAGATGCCCTTCTCCGAGATCGGCCGGGACAGCACCGTGGTTGCGTCCAGGTGCGCGAAGGTCGTGTGCGGCGCCGGGTCGGTGATGTCGTCGGCGGGCACGTAGATCGCCTGCATAGAGGTGATCGAGTGACCGCGCGTCGAGGTGATCCGCTCCTGCAGTTGGCCCATCTCGTCGGCCAGCGTGGGCTGGTACCCCACCGCGGACGGCATCCGGCCCAGCAGCGTCGAGACCTCCGAACCGGCCTGGGTGAACCTGAAGATGTTGTCGATGAACAGCAGCACGTCCTGCTTCTGCACGTCGCGGAAGTACTCCGCCATCGTCAGCGCCGACAGCGCGACGCGCAGGCGGGTGCCCGGCGGCTCGTCCATCTGGCCGAAGACGAGCGCGGTCTTGTCGATGACGCCGGACTCGCTCATCTCGGTAATGAGGTCGTTGCCCTCACGGGTGCGCTCACCGACACCGGCGAACACAGACACGCCACCGAAGTTCTCGGCGACCCGGTAGATCATCTCCTGGATGAGCACGGTCTTGCCGACGCCGGCACCGCCGAACAGGCCGATCTTGCCGCCGGTGACGTAGGGGGTCAGCAGGTCGATCACCTTGATGCCGGTCTCGAACATCTCGGTCTTGCTCTCGAGTTCGTCGAACGGCGGCGGGTCGCGGTGGATCGACCACCGCTCCTTGATGTCCAGCTTGTCCACCGGCACGTCCAACGGCTCACCGAGAACGTTGAACACGTGTCCCTTGGTGACGTCGCCGACCGGGACGGTGATCGAGGAGCCGGTGTCGGTCACCTCGGCCCCGCGCACCAGACCATCGGTCGGCTGCAAGGCGATCGCGCGGACCATGTCGTCACCGATGTGCTGGGCGACCTCAAGGGTGAGCGTCTTGCTGAGCTCACCGAGCGAAATCTCGGTCTTCAGCGCGTTGTAGAGCGCCGGGATCGAGTTGCGCCCGAACTCCACGTCGACGACGGGGCCGATCACCCGGACCACCCGACCGGTCGAGGTCTCTTTCTCGTCCAGCTCGGTCTCGTTCTCGAACAGAGCGGTCATGTCAGTCGTCACTCCCTGCTGCCGCGAGGGCGTCGGCGCCGCCGACGATCTCGCTGATTTCCTGGGTGATCTCGGCCTGGCGAGCTTGGTTCGCCAGCCGGGTGTAGGTCCGGATGAGCTCCGAGGCATTGTCACTGGCCGACTTCATCGCCCGGCGCCGCGCCGCGGACTCCGACGTCGCCGACTCCAGCAAGGCGGAGAAGATGCGGGCACTGATGTATCGCGGCAGCAGCGCCGCGATCAGCTGCGCCGGCTCGGGCTCGAACTCGTACTCCGCCTTCTGCCCGCCGTCGCCCGAGGAGTCCTCGCGGCCACCGCCGTCCCGGTCCTCCGTCACGATCGGACCTGATGCCGAGCGCGCCTTCGTCGGCGTCGTCGCTGGCACCGCGCACCGGTGATACCTGGGCGACCGTGGGCTGTCTGCGAAACCGAGTTGACGAACTTGGTGTACACGACGAAGAGCTCGTCCATGCCGGGCTCATCGTTGGCGGTGCCGTCCGAGGTGGCGATCAAGCGCATGCACCACTGTCTCCGTCGCTTCGCGCGCATCGAGGAAGTTCGGCTGCTCGGAGAAATCCGGTCCAACTGCCGGCCACCGCGATACGGCGGAAGTTGAAATACGCCGGCGCCCTTACGGCCGATGACGTACCAGACGACTTCCTTGCCCTCGCCGCGCAACCGCCGGGCGAGCTGGTTCGCGCGCTTGATGGCGTTGGCGTTGTAGCCGCCGGCCAGCCCGCGGTCGCTGGTGATCAGCAGGATGCCCGAGCGCTGCGGCGACTCGACGCCGGTGAGCATCGGATGCTGCAGCGTCGCGTTCTCGCCGAGCGCGGCCAGCGCACGAGTCAGCTCCTCGCGCGTATGGGCGGGCGGCATGCATCCGCGCCTGCGCCTTCGCGATGCGCGACGCGGCGATGAGCTCCATCGCCTTGGTGATCTTGCGGGTGGACTGGACGGAACGGATGCGCCGCCGGTAGACCCGCAGCTGCGCACCCACTACGAACTACCCGAAGACTCTGCCGACGTTGAGCTGTCCGACTTCTCCTTCTCGGTGGAGCTGCCTGAGGCCTCATTCGGCTTGGCGCTGTCCGACTTCTCGTTCGGCTTGTCCTTCTTCTTGGCGCTGTCCGAATCGTTCTTCGACCCGGAGCTGTCGGACTGTTCGGTCGGCTGGAACTGCTTCTTGAAGTTGCCGACCACCTTCTCCAGGGTGGCGACCATGTCGTCCTCGAGCGCCTTGGCGTTGGCCAGGACCTCGAACAGCTTCGGTTCGTTGTGCCCGACGTACTCGAGCATCTCGGCCTCGAACCGGCCGATGTCCTCGACCGGGATGTCGTCCAGCTGGCCGGTGGTGCCGGCCCAGATCGACACGATCTCCTGGCCGACCGGGAACGGCGAGGAGGCCGGCTGCTTGAGCAGCTCCACCAGCCGCGCGCCGCGTGCCAGCTGCTGCTGGCTCGCCTTGTCCAGGTCGGAGCCGAACGCGGCGAACGCCTCCAGCTCGCGGTACTGCGCCAGGTCGACGCGTAGCCGGCCCGAGCACCGCGCGCATCGCCTTCGGCTGGGCCGCGCCACCGACACGCGAGACCGAGATGCCGACGTTGATGGCCGGGCGGACGCCGGCGTTGAACAGGTCTGTTTCGAGGAAGCACTGCCCATCGGTGATGGAGATGACGTTCGTCGGGATGTACGCCGAGACGTCGTTGCCCTTGGTCTCGATGATCGGCAGGCCGGTCATCGATCCGCCGCCCAGCTCGTCGGACAGCTTGGCGCAGCGCTCCAGCAGCCGCGAGTGCAGGTAGAACACGTCGCCCGGGTACGCCTCGCGGCCCGGCGGGCGGCGCAGCAGCAGCGACACCGCACGGTAGGCCTCGGCCTGCTTGGTCAGGTCGTCGAACACGATCAGCACGTGCTTGCCCTGGTACATCCAGTGCTGGCCGATTGCCGAGCCGGTGTAGGGCGCGAGGTACTTGAAGCCGGCCGATCCGACGCCGGCGCGGCCACGATGGTGGTGTATTCCATCGCACCGGCCGCCTGCAGGGTGTCGCGCGCGGCCGCGATGGTCGAGCCCTTCTGGCCGATGGCGACGTAGATGCAGAGCAGCTGCTTCTTCGGATCGCCGCTCTTCCAGTTGTCACGCTGGTTGATGATCGTGTCGAGGCAGACGGTGCTCTTGCCCGTCTGCCGGTCGCCGATGATCAGCTGGCGCTGGCCGCGGCCGATCGCGGTCATGGCGTCGATCGCCTTGATGCCGGTGAGCATCGGCTCACGGACCTCCTGGCGCTGCACCACTGACGGTGCCTGCAGTTCCAGCGCGCGCCGGCTGTCGGTCTTGATCTCGCCCAGGCCGTCGATCGGGTTGCCGAGCGGATCGACCACGCGGCCGAGGTAACCGTCGCCGACCGGTACCGAGAGGATCTCGCCGGTACGGCGTACCGGCTGTCCCTCTTCGATCTCGGCGATGTCACCGAGGATCACGACGCCGATCTCGCGAACGTCGAGGTTCAGCGCGATGCCCAGCGTCCCGCCCTCGAACTCGAGCAACTCGTTGGTCATCGCCCCGGGCAGCCCCTCGACGCGGGCGATGCCGTCACCGGTCTCGGCGACGACGCCGACCTCCTCGCGCGTGGCCTCCGGCGAGTAGGACGAGACGTAGCTCTCGATCGCGCTACGGATCTCGTCTGCGGAGATCGTCAGCTCTGCCATGAAACGTTCCTTCTGCTCGTGTGGCCGTCGGTGCGACGGTGGTGGACGTGGTCTTTGGGTTGCCCGGCCCGGCTCATCCGGCCAGCGCCGCGCGCAGGTTCGCCAGTCGAGTGGTGATGCTGCCGTCGATGATCTCGCCTTCGACGCGGACGACGAGGCCGCCGCGGACCCGCGGATCGACAGCGCGCCGCGGATGGTGATGGGGCGGCCGTACATCTCGGTGAGCGTCTGCGGCCAGGCGCGTTTCCTGGGCCGCGGTCAGCTCGACCGCGGAGATGACACGGGCCATGGACCGCTTGCGGCGAAGTGCCGCCAGGTCGAGCAAGGCGTCGACCGCGTGCGATGAGCGTGCGCTTGCGCTGGCTGGTGACCGCGTGCTCGAGCAACAGTTCGGTGATGCTGTCGACCTTGCCGCCGACCAGTGTCGCGCAGCAGCTCGGCGCGACGGCCGGCATCGGCGGCGTAGTCGTCCAACAGCGTGGACAGCCGTGAGTCACCGTCGATGATTCGGCCGAACCGGAACAGCTCGTCCTCGACGGTGTCCAGCGTCCCGGTCTGCTCGGCCGCCGCCAGCAGCACCTCGTCGGCGATGATCTCCAGCGCGTCGATCAGGTCCCACGCCCGAGGACCACCGCAACGAGACCGCCGTCGCGCACGACCTGCACCGAGCTGGTGCCGAGCCTTGCCGTCGAGCAGCTGCCCGGCGAGCCCGGCACGGCGCTCGGGCTTGGTGCTCGGGTCGGCGAGGCGTCGGCGCAGCGGCGGCTGATCGATGAGCAGGTCGACGACCTGCGTCAGCTCGCCGGACAGACCGGTGAGACCGTCCACCGTGGAGAACCGGTTGGTGACGGCGCTGAGGCTGCTCGCGCAGTGTCGCCAGCGCCTGCCGGCTGGCGGCGTGCATCACGACTGGCTACCGGCCTGGGCACGCTCGGCGGCGTCGAGCGCAGCGATGAAGGAGTCGACGGTGGCCCGGACCTGGGCGTCGTCGGCGAGGCGCTGATCGAGGATCTTCTCGGCCAGCTCGACGGCCAGGGTGCCGATCTCGGCAGCGCAGCTCGCGCACGATCGCGCCGCGCTGGTGGCCGAGCTGCTCCTCGCCACGGGCGACGATCCGCGCAGACTCCTCCTGAGCCGTGCGCGCGCACCTCCTCGATGGTGCGCTGAGCCTCGGCGCGCGCGTTCTCGCGGATCTCGGCCGCCTCGGCGCGGGCCTCCTTCATGGCGTTCTGGTAGCGCCTTCTCCGCCTCTTCGAGCCGTGCCTTGGCTTCTGCGGCGTCCTTGACCTGCTTGCGTGACCATGTCCTGGCGCTCCTGCAGCGAGCGTTGGACGCGCGGCAGGACGTAGCGACCGAGGAAACCAAGGATCAGGATGAACGCGACCAGCTCAGCGATAAACGTCGCGTTCGGCACCAAGAAGTTGTTCGAGGCGACTGGCTGGGACATCGCGGTGTCCGTGACTACTTGCGACGACAGGACGAAGACGAAGAGCACGGCGAAGGCCAGGTTGATGAAGTACGCCGCCTCGACCAGTCCAACGGTCAGGAAGAACAGCGTCTGCAACTGGCCCTGCGCCTCGGGCTGCCGGGCTACGCCCTGAATCAGCGAGCTACCGGCGAGGCCGTCACCGATGCCGGCACCGACGGCGCCGCCGCCGAGAGCCATGCCACCGCCGACGAGACCGCCCGCGGTCTCGATTCCCTGGATGAGCGTGTTAGACATTTCTCCTCAATTCGTCGTGCCAAACGTGTCTGAAGTGCCTAGGTCGTACTGGTGATACCGCTGCGCCCAGTCGTGTGCGGCTCAGTGGTGTGCGCCCTCCTCGGCGGGCCTGATCGAACTCATGTAGAGGACGGTCAGCAGCCCGAAGATGAAGGCCTGGATCAGCCCGATGAACATGTCGAACAGCTTCCACAGAATCTGCGGCGCCCACAGAATCCCGGCGGGCAGTGCGGCCAGCAGCGCGACCATGATCGTCCCGGCGAAGATGTTGCCGAAGAGCCGCAGTGCCAGCGTGATCGGCTTCATCAGTTCTTCGAGGATGTTGAGCGGGACCAGCATGTACGGCTTGCGGAACAGGTGCGCCGTAGTAGCCGCGCAGACCGTTCTTGCGCACACCGACGATGTGCATCGTCACGATCACGAACAGCGCGAGCGCGTAGGTGAAGTTGACGTCCGAAGCGGGCGGCGGCGCGTATTCCGGATGGTGGCCGGTCGGGAATGATCGACAACCAGTTCGCGATGAGGATGAAGACGAACAGCGTCTCGCGCGAGCGGCACGACGAACGGCGCAGTCTGGATGCCCATCGTGCTGTCGACCTGGCGCTCGACCTCTGTCGTGATCGCCTCGAAGGCCAGTTGCAGCTTGGTCGGGCTTGTCCATGCTCGACCCGGCGCGGATCGAGCAGCCCGAGCAGGATGACGATCCCGCCGGCGATCAGGGTCGCGGTGATCGTGTCGCTGTTGAGGGTGACCCCGAATACGTGCCACTTCGTGTGTTCGCCCGGGGTTGATGTTGATTGCGCTGACCTGGCTGCTCATGTCACGACCCCCGGCCAGCTCACGAAGTCGGGCGCAGGCTGCGGAACACCGGCAGCGCCGCGCCGATCAGCATGATGATCTGGAAGACGGCCAGCCCGGCGAAGATGCCGAGTCCGTCGGGCCGGATCAGCAGTGCAAGGGCGATGGAGACGAGCGTGAGGCCGAGCAGTCGGATGGCGACGCCGCGGCGTGAACTGCTTGCGGCTGATCGCCTCAGCGCTCGCCGAATCGGATCACGGATCGCTGCAGCAGCCGGTTGTTGGCCGCGCCGAGGCCGAGACCGAGGGCGCCGAACACGCCGAACCACGGGTGCCCGAGCGCGGCGGCCACCGCGATGCCGCGACACGCCAGAACCGCGGACAGGATCGACGCCCGGCGCAGGTTCGCCGCCGCGTCAGCGGTTCCGTACGTCCCCGGCTGCATGTGGCACTCCAGTCGCTTCTGTCTCGGCTCGGTCAGTCAGTCGTCGGGTCGAAGCAGTGCTCTCATCTGGACGACGGTGTAACAACCGCCCCCGACGAGGCCGAGGGCGATCCCGATGAAGACCAATATGGGAGATGTGTGGAACAGTCCGTCGAGCCACCATCCGAGGACAGATTCCCGCGGCGAGAGCCCCGGCGCACACCCCGCCAATTCCCAACAGGGTGGACCAACCGGGGGTGCTGCCTGTCACGCGGTCACCCTCATCGAGAAAGCCACGCAGAACCGGCCTTTCGGCCCGTTTTTCCGACGCGAAACGAACCTATCACAGCTCACAGCTGGGTCTTGACACGGTCCGGCGCACCCCGCTTGCGCAGCCCGGGGACGATCGACAGCACCCCGCCGACCACCCCGATCGCGACCACGATGACGACCACCCACGGACCGCGGTAGATGGACAGCGCCACCCCGCCGAGGGCGAGCAGCGCGGACCAGTAGTAGAGCAACAGCACCGCGCGCCGGTGACTGTGCCCGAGTTCGAGCAGACGGTGGTGCAGATGCTGCTTGTCCGGCGCGAACGGCGAGTGCCCATGCGCCACCCGGCGCAGCACCGCGAGCAGCAGATCGATCAGCGGTACCGCGAGCACCGCCGCCGGGATCAGCGCCGGCAGTGCCAGCGGCAGTGACCCGAGGCCGACGAACGCCTGCGGGTCGGCGTTGGTCGTCGCCGTCGCCGCGGACGCCGACAGCATCAGCCCGACCAGCATCGAGCCCGAGTCACCCATGAAGATCCGCGCCGGGGAGAAGTTGTGCGGCAGGAAGCCGAGGCACGTACCGGCCAGCGCGGCGGTCAGCAGCGTCGGCGTCGCCGCCACGTCCAGAAAGCCGCCGCGGGCGAGGTGATAGGAGAAGACGAAGAACGCGCCGGCGGCGATGGCGGAGACGCCCGCGGCCAGACCGTCCAAGCCATCGATGAAGTTGACCGCGTTGATGGTCAGCACGGTCAGCAGGATGGTGACCGGAATGGCCAGGTCGCGTCCGAGGCTGACCGTGCCGGTGCCACCGGGCAGGTAGAAGTCGGCGAGCTGGACCCCGCCCATCGTGACCATGATCCCGGTGGCCAGCACCTGCCCGGCCAGCTTGGTCAGCGAATCCAGTTCGTAACGGTCGTCCAGCACGCCGATCGCGCAGATGATGGCCCCGGAGCCGACGATCCAGCCCATCTCCGGCCCGTTCGCGAAGGCGCCGCTCAACGAGGGCAGGCGCGCGGCGACGAACAGCGCCAGCGCGAAGCCGACCAGCAGCGCGACGCCGCCCATCCGTGGCGTGGCGACGGCATGCACGTCGCGATCCCGCGGTCGGGCGACCGCGCCCCAGGCGATGGCAACCCGACGCGCGACCGGCGTGAAGGTGAAGCTGCCGGCCGCGGCGACGCAGCCCACCAACGCATACTCGAGACTCGGATGGTGCGCCATGGCAGCGGCCGGTCAGCCCACGACGTCCGGCACGACCGCGCGGATCTCGTCCAGCCCGATCGCCCCGGCCCGCACCACCCGCGGCACCTCGGCGGTGACGTCGACGATGGTGGACGCGAGCTGGGCGGCCGCCGGGCCCCCGTCCAGGTACACCGAGACCGCCTCACCGAGCTGGTCGCGCGCCTGCTGTGCGGTGACGGCCGGCGGCTGGCCGGAGATGTTGGCGCTGGACACCGCCATCGGGCCGGTGATCTCGAGCAGCTCGATGGCGACCGGGTGCAGCGGCATGCGCAGGCCGACCGTGCCGCGAGCATCGCCCAGGTCCCAGGTCAGGGATGGGGCGTGCTCGACGATCAAGGTCAACCCGCCCGGCCAGAACGCCTCGACCAGGTCCCAGGTGCGCTGGCTGACCGAACTCGTCAGCCCTTCGATCGTGGCCCACGAGCCCACCAGCACCGGCACCGGCATGTCCCGCCCGCGGCCCTTGGCCAGCAGCAGGTCGGCTACCGCCGCCTTGTCGAAGGCGTCGGCGCCCAGGCCGTACACGGTGTCGGTAGGCAGCACCACGAGCTGGCCCGAGCCGATGCAGTGCGCGGCCGAGGAGATCGCCGTCGCGCGTACTGCCTCATCAGCGCAGTCGTAGAACAAGGCCACGCGGGTAATCCTGCCTCAGCCGGATGTGGTGCCGAACCAGGCTCGCTTCGCGACGGCATAGCGCGGCCGGCCGGCCAGATCTCGATGCCCGGCAATATCGGTCCACGTCCCGGCCGCCTCGAGCAGTTTGGTGACGGCATCGGCCTGCGTCTCGTCATGCTCCACGGCCAGCATCCCGCCGGCACGCAGCAGTTCCGCGGCCCGGGCCAGCACCTGCGGCAGCACGGTCAGACCGTCCGGACCGGCGAACACCGCCGCTGCCGGGTCGGCGCGTACCTCGGGCGCCACCTGCGTCGCCGACGGCACATATGGCGGATTGCTCACCACCGCGTCGACCGTGCCACGCAACTGCGGCAGTAACTGCGCGCTGCTGACGTCCGCGGGCACCACCTCGATGCCGCGGCCCGCACTGTTTCGACGTAGCCAGTCCAGCGCGGCCGGGGCGTTCTCGACCGCGTAGACGGTGCTGGCCGGGACCTCGTCGCGGATCGCCAGCGCTAACGCCCCAGAGCCACTGCACAGATCGATCGCGACGGGGTGCACGTGCTGGGACAGGATCGGCAGCACCGCATCGATCAGCAGTTCCGTTTCCGGGCGCGGGATGAACACGCCGGGTCCGACCGGCACGAGCACGTGCCGGAACGCGGCCACGCCGACGATGTATTGCAGCGGTTCACGCTGTTCCCGGCGGGCCAGCACGGCCTCGAATGCCGCTGCCGCCTGTCTCGGCATCGCCCCGCCCAGGTCCAGCCGGGATCGTGGCACGCCGAGCACGTGCGCCAGCAGCAGCATCGCGTCCACGTCCGCGCTGGCGAGGCCGGCGGCGTGCAACCGCCGCGTGGCGGCTGCGAGGACAGTGCGGCGCGCCGGATCGGTCATCGAGTGCGGGCGCCGCCATCGCCTGAACCGGCGAGCAGCGCGTCGGTGTCCGCACGCTGGAGCGCGTCGATCACGTCGTCCAGCGCACCGTCGAGCACCTGATCCAGGTTGTATGCCTTGAAGCCGACGCGGTGATCGCTGATGCGATTCTCCGGGAAGTTGTAGGTGCGGATGCGCTCGGATCGATCGACGGTGCGCACCTGCGAACGCCGGGCGTCGGCCGCGGCGGATTCCGCCTTCTCCTGCGCGGCGGCGAGCAGCCGGGCACGCAGCACCCGTAGACCCGCCTCGCGGTTCTGCAGCTGGCTCTTCTCGTTCTGCATGGACACCACGGTGCCGGTGGGCAGGTGCGTGATGCGGACCGCGGAGTCGGTGGTGTTGACGCTCTGTCCACCGGGTCCGGAGGAGCGGAACACGTCGATGCGCAGGTCGTTGGGATCGATCTGGACCTCGACGTCCTGCGCCTCGGGCAGCACCAGCACGCCGGCTGCGGAGGTGTGGATCCGGCCCTGGGATTCGGTGGCCGGCACGCGCTGCACCCGGTGCACCCCGCCCTCGTACTTGAGCTTGGCCCAGACGGCGTCGTCGGCCCGGCGGGAGCGCACCGCGATCGTCGCGGACTTCACCCCGCCGAGGTCGGTGGGTTCGTCGTCGAGCACGTCGACCGCCCAACCCTGACGTTCGGCGTAGCGCTGGTACATGCGCAGCAGGTCGCCCGCGAACAGCGCCGACTCGTCGCCGCCCTCACCCGCCTTGACCTCCAGGATCACGTCCTTGCTGTCGTTGGGATCCTTCGGCACCAGCAGCTCGCGCAGCCGCGCTTCCAGTTCGTCGACCCGCTCGGCGAGACTGTGCGCCTCGGCGGCGAAGGAAGCGTCCTGCCCGGCGAGCTCACGCGCGGCCTCGAGGTTGCCGCGGGTTCGGTCCAGCTCGTCCGCGGCAGCCACGATCGGCGACAGCTCGGCAAACCGTCGGCCCAGACTTCGCGCCCGCGCCTGATCGCCATGCACGGCGGGGTCAGCGAGGGCAGCCTCCACGTCGTCGTACTCCGCGCGGAGCTCTGGCAGCCGAGCCGGCTGGTCAGCCGTGGCGCTCATGGCGATCTCCTCGCGTTCGTGCGTCGTAGGTGGCCGGTGCGGTCGTCATCGGGCTGGCTGGGCAAACAGAACGGCGCTCGCAACCCGTATCGATCGATACGGGGCGAGCGCCGTGGTGTCTGGCTAGGAGTTGCGGACGCGCTTGCCGTAACGCTTCTCGAAGCGGTCGACGCGGCCGCCGACGTCCATGATCTTCTGCTTGCCCGTGTAGAACGGGTGGCAAGCCGAGCACACGTCGGCATGCATGACGCCGGACTTGGCGGTGCTGCGGGTGGTGAAGGTGTTGCCGCACGAGCAGGTCACCTGCGTCACCACATATTCGGGGTGGATGCCCTCTTTCACTGCTGGATCCCTTCGTGGCCGCCGGGTCGTCCCCCGCTGTGTCACGTGCCGCCGCTGTGGCGGCCGACGCGGCGTGCGGTATGTGGACGTGAGCCGGAACCGGGTAGTTGAACACCCATGTTAACCCACCGTCGGCCCCCGCTATTCCTCTTGTTGCCTCGATCGGGCTCGGTGCACCGCTCCGATCGGGCGGCCTCAGCGGGGATCGAGACGGACCGAGATAGGGAAGATATCGAGGCCGTACGGCAACGGCTGACCGGGCCGCAGTCGCGCCCCGGACAGCTGCGGCGTGGAACTGCGGAGCAGCCGGCCCAGCACCGCTTGGCCCAGGAACAGCGCCAAGCCCGCGCCGGGGCAACCCTGCGGCCCGTGGCTGAAGAAATTGAACGACCAGTCCTGCGCCGCGTCGCCGGCGATCCATTCCTCGGGGGCGAAGCGGTCCGCGAACGCGATGCGGTCCCGGTTGCGGTGGTTGAACAGGTTGTGGATCAACACCTGCTTCCCGGCGGGCAGCACCGCACCGGTCGGAAAACGGATGTCGCGTACTGCGACCCGGCCGAAGAGTTGGGTCGTCGGCCACAGCCGCATTGCGTCTTGAACGCATGCGCCGAGGTAGTCCAGGCCGCTAACGGCTGCCGGGTCGTCGAGCTCGGCGCCGGCCAGTTCGTTGCGCACCTCTGCCAATTGCAAAGGATGCGTCGCGAGCACCGCCAGCGTGCGGAACAGGTTCGCCGGCAACGTGTCGCCCATTGCGAACAGCCAGTGCACCAGCTGTCCGGCGATCTCGGTGTGTTCATCGGCCGGGGCATCGGGGACCAGCGCACAGAGGCTGCCGGGCTCGGCCGCATCCACGTAGGCCTGCACCCGGTGCAGGAACGACGGGTAGCCGGGAGCCGGGCGCCCCGGCATCCGGTTGCCCGCGGACATCAACTCACCGAATTCCGCGGAGATGGACACGTCGTTGGCCGCGCCGTCGCCGAACACAACCCGGCGGGTCAGCCGTTGGAAGGCTCCGTTGACGTCCGGCCAGCGCAGCGTGCCGAGCGATTCCAGCTGGGCTGCCTCCTCGCCAGCCACCGCCAGGAAGCGCTCCGCCAGCCGATGCAGCGGCTTGCCGGTATCCAGCACGCTCTCGGCGAACATGCGCCGGTTGTGCCACAGGTCTGCGCGCGAGATTGTCAGCGCATCCGGCTGGAACGCGGCCATCCCCTTGCGCTTCGCATCCGGGTCGGCGGCGAACGGGTCGGGTGAACCGTCCAGCACCAGCCGGATGTCGTCCGGATGGTGCACCAGCAGCGCCTGTTCGCGCACGACCCGCACCCAGAACGGGTCCGGCCCGAGCCGGCGCACCATGGATTGCACGAGCTGGTACGCAAGCTGCTCGGCATGGACGGTGTCGGCAACCCGCGTCGGCACAGCCCGTTTCGCGAACAGGCCGAGGACCACGTTCGGCACCGCCACCTGCGCGCTGAACCGCACGCCCTCGACAAGCGACGCGCTTGGGAACTCGAGCGTCATCAGCCAGCCTTACGCCATGGCGCGAAGGCGTTCTTGCTCCCGTCCAGCGACGTGGCCAGTTCCGGGTGATGCCGCAGCACCACGTCAGCCATCGTGTGCTTCTCCACCCACTCCAGCCCGACCGGCGAATACACCTCCGGGGTGTAGTCCTGGGTGAAGAAGCGATCACTCTTCAGGCGCCGGGACGCCATCAGGATGAAGATGCGGAACGCCGTATCGCTGAACCCGAAGCCGGGCGGCGGCTTCTCGCCGAGCAGGCCCACCTGCAGGTCGACCGCATCGATGTCTCCGGCGTAGACGTCGCGGATCTCTTCGTTCCACTGACTGTTCGGGGTGAGGTCCTCGAACTTGCGGACCGGTGCCTTGCGCAGCAGGTGCCGGAAGTCGTTGTAGCGGCGCACACCGCGTTCCCGGTCGCGCAGCACATCGATGGTGCCGAGGTCGACGTGCTCGCCGGTGACCCGGGTGTGGTCCATCAGCGCGCGTGGGTGGTTGTGCAGGGTGATCGCACCCGGGTGTTCGGTGCCGAAGTGGTAGAGCAGGTCGACCCACCCATATTTGTCGATGGCCGCGCGGGTGTCGTGGCCCTGCAGCGAGTTGAATTCGACGTCCTCGATCAGCGAACCGGTGCGGTGGTCACGAAACGCGTAGTCGTCCGGGATGAGCGGGTGCAGCCGGTACACCGAGATGAACTCCTCGGTGATCGAGAACGGCGCGGCGTGATGCTTCTGCTCGCTGCCGACGATCCCGGCCAACCCCTCCAGGTCGAGCGCGCGGCCGATGCTGCGGGACATGCGCATCCACTGGGGCAGCGCGCCGTACCAGTTCGCGTACATACCGGTTGCGAGCACCGGATTGGCCAGGATGCCAGGCGTCCACTCGATGGTGTGGATCTTCGCCATGAGCGCGGAGTTCACCAGCCGCGCGGTCAGGAACAGCTTCTCGTCCGTCCAGGACGGGTACGCCTTGTGCAGCTGGTCGCAGATGGCGTTGTGCTCCTTGACGAACAGCGTGTGCAGCAGCGCAAGGCCGACCCAGTAGTTGTCGTTGAAGCCGGTTGCGTCCATCCCCTTGAGACCGCGATCGGACTCCTCCGGCAGCTTGCCGTCCTCGACGATCATCTTGCCGAGTTCGCCGGTGCGCAGGGCTCGGTTGCGTTCCTCGCTCGCCCCGTAGATCTGCGAGCCGTCCCACCAGTGCGTCACGGTGTTGATGTAGGTGGCGGCGCTGCCGTCGGACTCCACCCGGGTGCGGTCCGGATGCGTGCGGCGCACCGGCATCGGATTCTCGGTCCAGTCGTCATCAGCCGACAGCGGTATCTCGAAGGTCTCCTTGGCGTTCTGTCCGTGCCCGAACCAGCCGTGGTTCATGAACTGGATCCAGCACGCCGCGAGCACGTTAAGGCTGGTGGCGGGTTGGAACTCATCGCGCCAGAGCAGCCGCCGGCTCACCTCGCGCGGCGAGGGCGTGCCGAACTGTGCACCGCTCTCCCCGATCGTGGCACCGAGCGGCATGTTGCGCCCGAACCTGCTGCCGGCCTTGCCCATGTCCGGGTCGTAGGGGTCCTGCCGCGAACCGTCATAGGTTCGGTACGGCGGCAGGTCGGTAGCCGGCTCGCGCCGACGGCGCGACGTCCTCGCGGGTGTCGTACAGGTTGGAGCGGCGCAGGTCTTCGCGGAAGCCGATCAGGTTCAGCGCGGCCAGTGGCCGGGGCAGGCTGTGCCAGTCCACCACCTTGTTCACCTGGCGCCACACCGCGGCGTTGGCGTTCTCGATGACATCCCGGACGAACGGAACCCGGATCTGCGGCATGGGCGATCCTCCTCACGACGCGCCGGGCGAGCGTCCGTGCTGCCCGTGTGCGCGAAGCTACCCCTGACGATGTGAGACGACCGTTCCAAACCAACCGAACCAGCCCTGCTGGCTATTGCAAGCGCCCCGAGGCGTGCTGACGCGGGCGATCACACAATTGCGGAGCTGAGCTCGGGCACATCGCCGTGCCCGGCCACCACGCGGCTGAGCAGTAGCGCCGAATCCTTCGGCGTCCGCTGCTGTGTCTCGAAGTCGACGTGGACGATCCCGAACCGCTGCGCCAATCCCCACGCCCACTCGAAGTTGTCGAGCAACGACCAGGCGAAGTACCCCCGGACGTCGACGCCCGCGCCAATAGCATCGGCGACAGCGGCGATATGAGCGCGGAAGTATGCCGTGCGCTCCGCGTCGTGCACCGCACCGTCCGGGCTCGATCTCGTCCGGGTATGCCGCCCCGTTCTCGGTCACGACCATCGGTGTGTGCGGGTACTCAGCGGCCAGGCCCACGAGCAGGTCGGTGAAACTCGACGGTTCCACCCGCCAGCCCATCCCGGTGTGCGGTGGTGGCGGCGTGTGCAGATAGGCGTCGGGGTAGCTCTGCCAGCGGACATGCGGCGCGTCTGGTCCTGGATCGTCGCCGACGACCTGCGGGCCGTAGTAGTTGACGCCGAGAAAGTCGATCGGAATGCCGATCGTGCGCAGGTCCGACGCCTGGACGAAGGACCAGTCCGTGATCGCCCTGGTCGCCTCGATCAGCTCCGGACGAATCTCTGCGCGCAGCAGGGGGTCGAGGAATAGCTGGTTGGTGGTCAGTTCGGCGCGGCGCGCAGCCCGGACGTCGCGCTCGTCCTTCGACGCGGGCTGGATCTTCGCTGGATTGAGCGTCACCGAAATCTCGGCGCCGGGGCGCTCCGCGCGGACCGCGGCAGCGGCAAGCCCATGTGCGAGCAGCAGATGATGCGCAGCCGCGAATGCGGCCGGCAGATCCCGCAAGCCTGGCGCGTGCTCGCCGCTCGCGTATCCGAGAAAGGCGGAGCACCACGGTTCGTTGAGCGTCGTGAACGTGTGCACCCGGTCCCCGATTTGCTTGGCCACTACCGCCGCATAGTCGGCGAACCGCGAGGCGGTGCCACGCTCACTCCACCCACCGTGATCTTGGAGCCGTTGCGGAAGATCCCAGTGATAGAGGGTGAGCAGTGGCGTGATGCCATGCTCCAGCAGGTCGTCGACCAGTCGCGAATAGAAGTCGAGCCCCGCCTGGTTGACCGGCCCGGAGCCGTCCGGCAGCACGCGCGGCCACGCGATCGAGAATCGGTATGCCGGCAATCCCGAGTTCCGCCATCAGCGCGACATCCTCGCGATAGCGGTGGTAATGCTCGCAAGCGGTATCGCCAGTCGTCCCGTCAGCGATCGCGCCCGGGGTGTGGCTGAAGGTATCCCAGATCGACCGCCCGCGCCCGTCCGCGTCAATCGACCCTTCGATCTGATAAGCCGATGTCGCGGCGCCCCACGTGAATCCGTCCGGGAATCGCATCAGCCCTTCACGCTGCCCGCCAGCAGGCCCCGTACGAAGAACCGCTGCAACACCAGGAACACGATCAGCGGCACGATGATAGTGATGAAGCCGAGTGGCGCGAGGTACTCCGGGTGCCGCTCGAACCCGCCGACGAGTGTCTGCGCCCGGGCCGTGATGGGTTGGCTCGACGCGTCCGAACCTCCGAACGTCTTCGCCACGAGCAGATCGTTCCAGACCCAGATGAACTGGAAGATCGCGAACGATGCGATCGCGGGACCGGCAAGCGGAAGCACGATGCTGCGGTAGATGCGCAGGTGGCTCGCTCCGTCGACCCGAGCGGCCTCGATCAGCGACTCAGGTAGCTGGGAGATGAAGTTGTGCAGCAGGAAGATCGCCAGTGGCAGCGAGAACATCGTGTGCGAAACCCAGATCTCGGCCAGGCCGGTGACCGCCTTCGACGGGGAAGACCTGCACCGACCCGATGTGACGCGCCGAAGTTGTACAGACGCTGCAGCGGTACCAGCGCCATCTGCAGCGGGACGATCTGGAGCGCGAAGATGGCTGAAGAAGATCGACGTCGCTGCCGCGGAAGCGAACCCACGCCAGGCTGTACGCAGCCATCGACGCAAGGAAGATCGGGATGATGGTGGCCGGAATCGTGATCGCGAGCGAATTGACCAGCGGTAGGACCGTGCCGCCTTCGTCGAACAGCACATGGTTGTAGTTGGACAAGCTCAAGCTCGGATGCGCGAAGAACTGCCACCAGCCGGTCGTCGCGGCGTCTGTCCGGGAGCGGAACGAGTTGACGAACAGGCCGAAGGTCGGGATCGTCCACAGGATCGCGATCAGCCCGACGACCACCGACGCGATCGGCGTCGAGAACGATCCGGCGGATCGCATTACGGGCGGCTTTGCCGCGCAATGGTCTCGGCGGCGCGTCTTCCGCCGGCCGGCGGTACCGTCGTGGGCGGCGTGCTGGTCGTCATCGCGTCCGTTCCTTCCGCAATTGCACGACGTTGAAGATCACGAGCGGAGTGACGAGGATGAAGAGGATGACCGCTAGCGATGCGCCGCGGCTGACCTGAGCTGGTGACGAACATGTCCGCGTACATCTGCCGGGCCAGGACGTCGGTATTGAAGTTCCCGTTGTAGATCGTGAACACGATGTCGAACGCCTTGAGTGTGGTGATCATGATCGTGGTAGTCACGACGATGAGCGTCGTGCGGATCATCGGTATCTGCACACTGCGGAACAGCCGGAACCCGGACGCGCCGTCCATCCGGGCCGCCTCCAGGATGTCGTCGGGTATTGCCTTGAGTGCCGCGTTGAGCACCACCATCGCGAACCCCGCCTGGATCCAGATCAAGATGATCATTTCCAGATAGCGGTTTCCGGGCGAGGTGAGCAACCAGGCGGGCGGATGCTTCCAACCGAGCTTCAACACGATCTCGGTGAGCAACCCGGTCTGCGATCCAGGCGTGCCGTCGTTGTTGTAGACCGGCGGGTTGTAGACGTAGGACCACAGCAACGACCCGCCGACGAGCGAGACGGCCGTCGGCAGGAAGATCAGCGTCTTCGGCAGCCCAGCGTGCTTCATCCGGTCCATCAACAGCGCCGCCAGCAGGCCCACCCCCACCGTCACCAGCGGCACGATGATCAGCCAGGCCACGTGTGATAGAAGCGTCTGGCGCGTGTAATCGTCTTTGAAGTCGAAGCGATAATTGGCCAGCCCGACGTACTTCGTGCACGCGAAGCCCGGCGACGGATGCGGCGGACACGCCTGCTCGCCGAGGATCTGCTGGTTCTTGAAGCTGAGCAGGACCGTCTGAATGGCGGGGATCACCAAGCCGACGATGACAAGCAATACCGCCGGTCCGAGGCAGACCAGGGTGGTCACCGGCTTCTGGAACCGCCCCGTCGCCCGCCCGGCGACGAAGAACACGATGAGCAGAATGGCCACAAAGCCGCCCACCGCCTCCAGTACGCCGAGACAGATCGGCTGGCGGAGTCGGACAGCGTGCTGGCGAGTACCACCGTCGACGATCCCGACACGAAGACTCCCCTTCGGCAGGCTTTGTCAGGAAGGCAGTTCTGGACTGGCGGCGAAGGAACGGCGACCCTCGAGCAGAACGCTCGAGGGCCGCACGATCACCTCCGCTGCACTACCGATGGGTCAGTGCGGCCAGGCCGCGTCGATTTCCTTCGCGACGTCCGCGATGGACTTGTTCGAGCCGAACCAGTCGACCATCGCCTTCCACTCCTCACCCGAGCCGACAGCGGCGGGCATCGCGTCCGAGGCGTCGAACCGGAAGGTAGCGCTCGTGTCGGCCAGGTACTGCGCGGACAGCTTGTCGATCGGGTCGGTGTACAGGCTCTGCTGGACCTTTGTGTTCGCCGAGACCCAGCCGGGAGCGACCGCGATCCGGGCGTCTGCCCATTCCGGACTGGACAGGTAGTTCTGCACCGCCTGCGTAGCCGCGTTGTCCGAGAACGCGGTAACGAACTCGCCGCCGCCCTCAACCGGCTTCTGGATGCTTGGGTTCACCGGCGGAAGGTAGAAGGCCATGACATCGCCGGACGGACCCACACTGGTGCCCTTGGGCCACTGCGCCTCGTAGAACGAAGCCTGCTGCAACATCGCGCACTTGCTCTGCAGGATCGGCAGACCGGCGTTCTGGAATGTCGTCGTCGCGATCGACTTGACGTCACCCACGCCACCGTTGACGAAGCTGGGGTTGTGCATATAGCTCGCCACGGTCTGGAATGCCGCGATGATCTTCGGGTCGGAGAAGGTCACCTTGTGGCTGATCCAGTCGTCGTAGGTCTGGCCGCCATAGGTGCCGAGGACGGCTTCCTCGAGCCAGTCCGTCGCCGGCCAGCCGCTCGCGGTGCCGGAGTTGATCCCGCCGCACCACGGCTTGGCGCCGTTGTTGTCCGAGACGATCTTGTTGGACAGCGCGATCAGGTCCGCCCACGTCGTCGGCACGGTGTAGTTGTGTGCTGCGAAGTACTTCGGCGAGTACCAGACCAACGACTTCATGTTCGCGCTCATCGGCGCCGCGTAGAAGGTGCCGTTGACGCTGCCGTAGCCCTTCCACACGCTCGCCCAGTTGTTCTCGTTGGTGACCGTCTGCGCCGGCGGCTTCTTCACCTGGCCAGTGGAGACCATCTGCGAGAGCAGGCCCGGCTGCGGGATGATGGCGAGGTTCGGGCGCGTTGCCACCGTTCACCTTCACCGGAAGATCCGACTCGAACGTATTCGAGCCGGTGTACTTGATCGTGATGCCGGTGCAGGTGTCGAACTCGGCCCACGACTTGTTCAGCGAATCCGACTCCGGACTGAGGATCGATCCGAAGATCGTCACCGTGGTACCCCGGTGCCCGGCATACGCTTGGTACTTGGCGCACGAGCCGGTCAGCGTCTCGCTGGCAGTGGTGCTCTTCTTGCTGCTCGAACACGCGGAAAGCGACAGCGCCAACACAGCGATGCCACACCCCGCGGCTATTAGTCCGGTTCGCCCCATATTTGCCCCTTTGCGACTATGCGTGCGCCCAATGCAACCGGTTACACGAAGGCTGAGTGTGTCAGAGACCACACCTGGAGCGGGACCCTTCAGCCCCTCTTCGTTACGGCTCTGTTACAGAGCGGGTCGCATCGGTGGATCCCCGAACGACGAGCACGGTCGGCAATGTCTGCTCCTGAGACGGCCTTCGGTGGTTCGCGGCGAGCGCGGAACCCTCAACTGCGCCGTTGACTTGGGACATCAGCAACTCCGCCGCGGCCCGCCCGAGTGCTCGAACCGGCTGGCACACAGTTGAGAGATCGAAGGTCGCGGCAAGGTCATGCCCGTCGAAGCCGACAATCGCGACGTCGCCACGACTGCGGTCACTGCCAGCGCGCAGCCCGGCCCACCGCAAGGCCTGCAAGGCGCCATAGGCCATCTCGTCGGACATACAGAAGACGGCAGTGGGGCGCGGAGACCTGCCCAGCAGCACGGTCATCGCCCGCTCGCCACCTTCGGTGGTGAAGTCCCCGACTTCGCGCAAGTCCTGGGAGGCCAGCAGCTTGCGCGCGGCCAAGGCGTCCAGATACCCCGCGAGACGGTCATTCTCCGGGAGGATGTGCGTCGGCAGCCGGCGCCCGCTGATCAGCGCGATGCGCGTGTGCCCCTGTGCCACGAGGTGCTCGACGGCGCACCGAGCGGCCGCCCGGTCGTCGATGGAAACGCTGGGCAGCCCAGCAGCACGGGCCCCGAGGAGAACGACCGGGACGTCCATGGCGGCCAGGCCTGCGATGTCGTCACCCGCGGGCGAGACACCGATCACCAATGCACCGTCGACTCGTCGCCGCATACGGATGTGGGCCTGCGGCACGTCCGGGCGGTCCAACTCTTCGGTGACGTGCAGCAGCAGGTCGACGTCGAATCGCTTGAGGCCATCCTCCACCCCGGCGAACACCTCGGTGAAGTACCACCGCCCCACATACGGCGTGACGATGCCGATCGTGCCGGTGCGCCCGGTCGCCAGCCTGGACGCCGCCGGCGAGACCGCGTAGTTCATGGTGCGCGCGACCTCGACGACCCGTTGCCGGGTTTGTTCGTCGACGTTCTCGAGTCCCCGCAGGGCACGCGACACAGTCGCCGGCGACACCCCCGCGGCGCGCGCAACGTCGCGGATGGTCAGGGGTGATCGCGTACGCGCGATCGGTTCGGGCGAATCAGCCGACCCTGGCACTCGGTCGGGTATCGCCGCTGCGGTCGCTGGGCGCCGCTTGGGCATGAGAGCTCAGCCGAGACGGTTGCCGGTCGTCGGATCGAACACGTGCAGTCGTTTCTCATCGACGGTGAGGTGCACGGTTTCACCGATAGCCGGCGAGGCGTGCCCCTGCGGTCTGCAGACGAAGTGTCTGGCGTCGGTGTCGCCAGGGATGATGCCGTAGACGAATGTGTCCGCGCCGAGTTCCTCGACCAGCTCGACCTCCATCGACAGCCCGCTCGGCTGCGCGGAGATATCGGTCGCCTCCGGCCGGACGCCCACCACGACCTCTGAAAGTCCCGCTTGCTTCGCTGCCGCCAGCGCCGGCGGTGGTAATTGAATCTCCAGGTCACCCAGGCGAGCTCGTCCATCGACAACGCCCACGGTGCGTACGTTCATCGCGGGCGAACCGATGAAGCCCGCGACAAAGGCGTTGCCGGGGTAGTCGTAGAGATTGCGCGGCGCGTCCACCTGTTGGAGCACCCCGTCCCGCAGCACCGCCACCCGGTGTCCCATCGTCATGGCTTCGACCTGGTCGTGCGTGACGTAGAGGGTTGTCGTGCCCAGCCGCGCCTGCAACGCGGCAATGTTCGCGCGCGTCTCGACGCGCAGTTTGGCGTCGAGGTTGGACAGCGGCTCGTCCATCAGGAAGACGCTGGGATCCCGGACGATGGCCCTGCCCATCGCCACTCGCTGGCGCTGCCCGCCGGAGAGCGCCTTCGGTTTGCGCGCCAAGAATTTCTCCAGGTCAAGGAGCTTCGCCGCGTCGACCACTTTCGCGTGTCGTTCCGCCTTCGGCACGCCGGCGAGCTTCAATGCGAAGCCCATGTTCTCCTCCACGCTCATATGCGGGTAGAGCGCGTAGTTCTGGAACACCATGGCGACATTGCGCTCCTTTGGCGCCATGCCAGCCACGTTCTTGCCCGCGATTCGGACCTCGCCGCTGGAAACCGGTTCGAGGCCGGCAAGCATGCGCAGCGCGGTGGATTTGCCGGAGCCGGACGGCCCGACCAGGACCATGAACTCGCCGTCCTTGATGCCGAGGTCCAACTGGTCGACCGCCGGCGTGGGGTTGCCCTGATACAGACAGGTCGCGGAGACGAACTCGACTTCAGCCACAGGGTGCTCCCTCGCCGATGTGTGCGTTGCCGCTCCGGGTACCGACGGCACTGCTCCGGTTGGCTGGGCCGGGCGTACCGTCTGACGGAATTCCGGCCGGTTGCGGATGGCCCGCACCATCGGTGGAAAGCGGCCGCAGCCGACCGGCATAGCGGTCGGACGCCCGATATTGGACCCGGAATATGAGCGTGGCGTCAACCTGCGATACCGAGGCGCCCTATTCTCGGAGCCGTTTCAGGCGCAAGCTGAGGCCGTGGCCGAGCCGAGCGCGCATCCTGCACGCGACGGCCAGGGTGCCGATACTCCCGACGCCAACGTCCCCGATCTTGACGAGATCGATGCCGGCCACTCGCTGTTGCCTGTTCGCGTTGCCGCGCTCGTGCGCACCCCCGGCGCCCGGCGGGCGGCGCGTGGAATTGCCGTGATGCTGTTGCTCGTCGTCGTCATCGCGTTGGCGGACGACATCGTGCGCCGACCGGCGGTCATCGCCGGAGTGCCGATAGCTGCTCAGCAGCCGCCAGGGTCGCTTTCGCCGTTCGAGCGAGTCGCCGCGCTGGCCGAGCAGGCCAGGCTGAGCGGCAACATCAGGCAGGCTTCTGCGCCGGGAGCCTGCGCACCCGTGCCGCCCGGTTACGCACCGGAACGGGCGATATTGAGTGTGATCCGACGATTCGTGCCCGGCACGACGGAGACGGACGCGGCACGCACGCTCGACCAGTTCACCGGCCTGTGCTCGTTGCAACTGCGTACGAACGCACCTGGTCACGTTCGGCTGGTAGTGACGATCTCGGCACCGCCTGCCCGCCCAGCACCCAACACCTTGGACGCGATCGAGGTTGGGCTGGAGAACCGCGGTAACGACACCGTCGAGTACGTGCTCGAGACGGCGCACACCGGTTGGGAGATCCTGATCGGGGCCGTCGGCGCCGTAGCCGACCTACCCCGCACGACGGATCTCGCCATGGCCGCCGGATCAGCGCAGATGCAGTGGTGAGGGCTACTCCTGGCCGGGAGTGGTCTTGGCGATCTGCATCAGGAACTCGAGGTTCGTGCGGGTCTTCTTCAACCGGTCCAGGAGCAGGTCGATGGCCTGCTGCTGCTCGAGGGAGTGCAGCACGCGACGCAGCTTGATGGTCACCGCCAGCTCGTCCGGCGAGAGGAGCAGTTCCTCCTTACGGGTGGAGGACTGGTCGACGTCCACCGCGGGGAACACTCTCTTGTCGGCGATCTTGCGGTCGAGCTTGAGCTCGGCGTTGCCGGTGCCCTTGAACTCCTCGAAGATCACCGTGTCGCCGGCGGACCCGGTTTCCACCAGTGCGGTGGCGATGATCGTCAGCGACCCGCCGTTCTCGATGTTGCGCGCCGCGCCCAGGAACCGCTTGGGCGGGTACAGCGCGGTCGAGTCGACGCCGCCGGAGAGAATGCGTCCGCTGGCCGGGGCCGACAGGTTGTACGCACGACCGAGGCGGGTGATCGAGTCGAGCAGCACGACGACGTCGTGGCCCATTTCGACCAGGCGCTTGGCGCGTTCGATGGACAGCTCCGCGACGGTGGTGTGGTCAACCGGCTTGCGGTCGAAGGTGGAGGCGATCACTTCGCCCTTCACCGACCGCTGCATGTCGGTTACTTCCTCGGGCCGCTCGTCGACAAGCACGACCATGAGGTGTACCTCGGGATTGTTGGTCGCGATCGCATTGGCAATGGCCTGCAGCACCATCGTCTTGCCCGCCTTGGGCGGGGACACGATCAGGGCGCGCTGGCCCTTGCCGATGGGCATCACCAGGTCGATGACACGAGTGGTGAGGATGTGCGGTTCGGTCTCCAGCCGGAGCCGTTCCTGCGGGTACAGCGGCGTCAGCTTGGTGAACTCGACCCGGTTCTTCACGCTCTCCGGGTCGCTGCCGTTGACGGTGTCGAGCCGCACCAGCGGGTTGTACTTCTCCCGGCGCTCGCCGTCGCGCGGCGCCTTGATCGCGCCGGTGACGCTGTCGCCGCGGCGCAGGCCGTAACGGCGCACGAAGTTGTTGGCCACGTACACGTCTTCGGGGCTGGCGAAGTAGCCGCCGGTACGGACGAACCAGGTGTTCTTGTCCTCGATGCTGTCCAGGACGCCGGCGACCGGTACGAGGACGTCGTCCTCTGAGACGGTGGGTTCGGCGTCGGGGTTGCCTACCGGTGCACGGTCTCGATTGCGTCCCCGACGGTCACGGTAGCGACGGCCACGGCGTCCTCGGTCGAAGTCGTCATCGCCGAACTGGCCGCCCTGGTTGCCCTGATTCTGGTTGCCCTGATTCTGGCTGCCCTGGTTCTGGTTGCCCTGACCTGCCCTGATTGTTCTGATTGTTCTGATTGTTCTGGTTGTTCTGTTGTGCCGCGGTTCTGCCGCTGACGGTCACGCTGGTCGCCGCGCTGCTGATCGCTGCGCTGTTGGTCTCGCTGGTCAGCGCCGCCTTGCCGCTCGCGGGACTGGCGCGGTTGGTCAGTACTGGCGCCGTCAGAGCTGGCGGTGAACTCGCCGGCCTCTTGGCTGTGGCGCGCCGACTGCTCGCGGCCACCTCGCGTGCTCGTCCCGCCGTTGGCGGGCGCCGTCGGCGGTGCACCCTGGGCAGCCTTGATGGCGGCGACCAGGTCGCTCTTCTTCATCTTCGTGGTGCTGATGCCCATGTTGCCGGCCAACTGCTGCAATTCAGGCAGTAGCAGGGACGACAATGAGCCGTTCTTGGGGGTTCGAGCTTTCGCGCGGCCGTTTGACGTGCTGGTCGCTGCGTCGCCGTCGGCGCCGCTCTGAGCGGCAGCCGGGGCTTGCTCGTAAGTGTCTGTCACAGTGATGTCGGATCCTTCCGAAGGTGGTCGGCGCGCGGGTTACGCAGCGCGACCGTTACTACTGGAACAGGTACGGCGGACCGCACCAATCCAGTACTCCCGAGCACGAATGCGCGGGGGATTTCTGTAGTGAGTCAGCGTCCTGGCCACACCAGCTGGCCGAAAATTTCGGCGAGGAGGTTGCAGCACGATCCGGACATCGGTAACACCTCGACGTACGGTGGCTGACCGTTATGAGCGTAGACGCTGCTCGTACCTACAGCAACACCGGGGCCGTCCGGCGTGTTCCCCAGCCATCCTCCGCGCTGTGCTCGGTCACCGCGAGGCCACCTGGCGTCCCCCGTCCAGGTCCACGGCCAGCTGTGCTGCCTGCCAATCCGGCGGGCTCGCCTCGATCGCCTGCCGCACCTCGACCTCGTCCCGGGCCAGCACCAGCACCGTCGGCCCGGCGCCGGAGATGACGGCGGGCAACCCGGCAGCGCGCAGCGTGGCGACCAGATCGGTGCTGGCCGGCATGGCCGGTGCCCGGTATCGCTGGTGCAAACGGTCCTCCGTGGCCGGCAGCAGCAGCTGCGGCTCGGTGGTGAGCGCGGCCACTAGCAGAGCCGCGCGGCCGGCCGAGAAAGCCGCGTCGGCATGCGGCACCTGCGCAGGCAACAGTGCTCGAGCCTGCTCGGTGGACGCCCGGAACGGCGGGATCAGCGCCACCGGCCGCACCGAGGCGTGCGGCGACAGCCGCACCGCACCGGCGCGCGGCGCACACCACGCGATGGTCAGCCCACCTGCGAGACACGGCGCGACGTTGTCGGGATGACCCTCCAGCTCGGTCGCGAGTTCGAGCAGGGCCTGGGCATCCAGTCGCGCCTGCCCGTCGGCCACCAGGCCTCGCGAAAGCAACAGACCGGCCACGATCGCCGCGGCCGAGGAGCCCAGCCCGCGCGAGTGCGGAATGTCGTTGACTGATCGCAACCGCAGGCCGGGGGGCTCGGCGCCGAGCTGCGCGAAGCCGGCACGCATCGCGCGCACGACCAGATTCGTCTCGTCCTTGGGCACGTCCGCGCCCGCACCCTCGACCTCGACGAGCAGGCCGGATGCGGTGACCTCCGCTTCGACGTCGTCGTAGCGCGCGAGGGCCAGCCCGAGCGCGTCGAAGCCGGGGCCGAGGTTCGCGCTGGTGGCCGGCACGCGCATGCGGACCGGGCCGGCACGCAGCTGTGGGGTCGACATCGGGGCCGAGACCTCAGTCGAGGCCGAGGTGCACGGCGGCGGCATGCGCGTCCACCGGCACGGTGATCGGTTTCGGCGCGCCGGAGATCGCCCACTCCGGATCTTTCAAACCGTTGCCGGTGACGGTGCAGACGACCATTGACCCGCGTGCCAGGCGACCATCGGCGGCGGTCTGCAGCAGGCCGGCGATGCTGGCCGCCGAGGCCGGCTCCACGAACACCGCCTCGTGCCGCGCCACCAGCCGGTAGGCCTCGAGGATCTGCTTGTCGGTCACGGCGTCGATCAGGCCGCCGGAGTCGTCCCGGGCCTGCTCGGCGAGCGTCCAGCTGGCCGGATTGCCGATGCGGATCGCGGTAGCGATGGTTACCGGTGAGGCGACCGGCGCGCCATGCACGATCGGCGCCGCACCCGCCGCCTGGAATCCGAACATGCGCGGCGTGCCGGCCACCACGCCGTCCGCGGCGTATTCGCGGTAGCCCTTCCAGTACGCGGTGATGTTGCCTGCGTTGCCGACCGGGATGCAGTGCACGTCCGGCGCCCGGCCCAGCGCGTCGCAGATCTCGAACGCGGCCGTCTTCTGGCCCTCCAGCCGATACGGGTTCACCGAGTTGACGAGGGCAACCGGGTAGTCCACCGCCAGCTTGCGAGCCAGTTCGAGGCAGTCGTCGAAGTTGCCGTCGACCTGCAGCAGCCGCGCACCGTGCACGAGTGCCTGCGCCATCTTGCCGAGCGCGATCTTTCCCTGCGGCACCAGCACCGCGCAGGTCATCCGGGCGCGCACCGCATAGGCCGCCGCGCTTGCCGAGGTGTTACCCGTCGAAGCGCAGATGACGGCCTTGGCCCCCTCCTCGGCTGCCTTGGAGATCGCCACCGTCATGCCGCGGTCCTTGAACGAACCCGTCGGGTTCGCGCCCTCGACCTTCAGGTACACCTCGCAACCGGTGCGTTCGGACAGCACAACGGCCGGCACCAGCGGCGTCCCACCCTCGTAGAGCGTGATGTTCGGGGTGGCGTCGGTAACCGGCAGCCGGTCGCCGAAGGCCCGGATCAAGCCGGGCCACGGCACCGCCGCCTGGTGCGTCCTGGTCACTCTGCCGCCATGCCCTCGACCCGCATCACGCTCGCCGCGCGGCGCACGAACGGCATCCCGGCCAGCTGCTCGACGGTCTTGGCCAGCGCGGCGTCGGCGGCCGAGTGGGTGACCAGCACCAGCGTCGCGGCATCGCCGCGGCCCTCTTGCCGGACCGTCTGGATGCTGACCCCGTTGTCCGCGAACGCGCCGGCGACCGCGGCCAGCACGCCGGGCTGGTCGGCCACGTCCAGCGCCACGTGGTAGCGGGTGAGCACCTCTCCCATGGACTGCACCGGCAGGTCGGCGTAGGCACTCTCGCCGGCGCCGCGGCTGCCGCTGACGCGGTTGCGGGCGACCGCGACAAGATCGCCGAGGACCGCGCTGGCGGTTGGCGCACCGCCCGCGCCACGGCCGTAGAACATCAGCGAACCGGCCGCCTCCGCCTCGACGAAGACTGCGTTGAAGGCGTCGCCGACGGCAGCGAGCGGGTGACTGCGCGGGATCATCGCCGGATGAACCCGCACCGCGACACGTTCGGCGCTGCCGGCGCCGGTGCGTTCGCAGATGGCGAGCAGTTTCACCGTGCAGCCCATCGCGTTCGCGCTGGCCATGTCCGCTGCCGTGACCTCGCCGATGCCCTCGCGGTAGACATCGGAACTGGTGACGCGGGTGTGGAACGCCAGCCCGGCCAGGATCGCGGCTTTCGCCGCGGCGTCGAAGCCGTCCACGTCCGCGGTCGGGTCGGCCTCGGCGTAGCCGAGCGAGGTCGCCTCGGCGAGCGCCTCGTCGAAACCGGCGCCAGTGGCGTCCATCCGGGACAGGATGAAATTCGTGGTGCCGTTGACGATCCCGATGACGCGAGTGATCCGGTCGCCGGCCAGTGACTCGCGCAGCGGGCGCAGCAGCGGTATCGCGCCGGCCACCGACGCCTCGTAGTACAGGTCGACGCCGGCAGCAGCGGCGGCGTCATGCAGCGTGCCACCGTCCTCGGCCAGTAGCGCCTTGTTCGCGGTGACCACGGATTTTCCGCGCGAGAGTGCCTCGAGAAGCAGGCCGCGGACCGGCTCGATGCCGCCCACCACCTCCACCACGATGTCGACGTCGTCGCGGCGGACCAGTTCGGCGGCGTCGCCGGTGACGAGGTCTGCGGGCAGGTCGGTATGCCGGGCCGGGCGGCGCACGGCGACTCCGGCCAGCTCGAGCGGCGCACCGATTCGCGCAGCCAGATCGTCGGCGTGCTCCTGCATCAGCCGCACCACCTGGGAGCCGACTACGCCGTGGCCGAGCAGAGCCACCCGCAATGCGTCACTCATGCGCGTCTGCTCCCGTTGTCTGCCCGTCGTCCGTGGCTGCGTCGACACCCGTGTCGAGCGCCAGCAGGTCCTGCTCTGTTTCACGTCGCAGAATGACGGACGTAGCGCCGTCGCGCACGCCGATGACGGGCGGACGCGCGACGTAGTTGTAGTTGCTGGCCATGCTGCGGCAGTACGCGCCGGTAGTCGCGACCGCGATCAGGTCACCCGGTGTCACGTCGCCGGGCAGCCATGCGTCACGAACCACGATGTCGCCGCTTTCGCAGTGCTTGCCCACCACCCGGGTGAGCCGGGGCGGCGAATCGGAGCTGCGATTGGCCAGCACGCAGGTGTAGTCGGCGTCGTAGAGAGCGGTGCGGATGTTGTCGCTCATCCCGCCGTCCACCGATACATAGGACCGGCTGGTGCCGCCGTCCAGCACCACGTCCTTCACCGTGCCGACCTGGTACACGGTGACGGCGGCGGGCCCGACGATCGCGCGGCCAGGCTCCACCGACAACTTGGGCAGCGGCAGTCCGGCGGTGGCGCATTCGCGTTCGACGACGTGCTGCAGGCGCTCCAGTGTCTGCTTGGGTGACTCCGGGTCGTCGCCGGCCACGTAGGCGATGCCGAGGCCGCCGCCGAGGTTGATCTCGGCCACGTCGGCACTGTGGTTGTCGCGAATCGCCGCCGCCAGCTCCACCACCCGGTGCGCGGCGACCTCGAAGCCCGCGGTGTCGAAGATCTGGCTACCGATGTGCGAGTGCAGGCCGGCGAAGTCCAATGCGTCCGTGGCCAGCACGGCCGCGACGGCGCGCTCCGCGGCTCCCTCGCGCAGCGAGAAGCCGAACTTCTGATCCTCGTGTGCGGTCGCGATGTACTCGTGCGTGTGCGCCTCCACCCCGACGGTGGCGCGGACCAGGACACGCTGGCGCACGCCGGCCGCGGCCGCGATCGCAGCCAGCCGGTCGATCTCGTCGAACGAGTCCAGGACGATGTGACCGACGCCAGCACGCACCGCGCGGGTGAGCTCAGCGACCGACTTGTTGTTCCCGTGCATGCCGATGCGCTCGGGCGGGAATCCGGCCGCGAGCGCGACGGCGAGTTCGCCCCCGGTGCACACGTCGAGACCGAGCCCCTCCTCGGCGATCCATCGCGCGACCGCGGTGCACAGGAACGCCTTGCCGGCGTAATACGCCCCGATCCCGTCGAGAGCGCCGGCGTAGGACCGGGCCCGCTGGCGCAGGTCGAGTTCGTCCAGGAAGAAGGCCGGGGTGCCGAACGCGTCGGCCAGCTCGATGATCGACAGACCGCCGAGGTGCAGCACCCCGTCGCTGCGGCGGGCCGAGGACGGCCAGATGGCCGGATCGATGGCGTTGACGTCGGCGGGCTCCGCGCTGGCATGCGAGTCCGACAGCACGTCGGCATGCCGCGGGCCGGCCGGATGTGCAGACCTGCTCATGCGTGTCCTCGCTCGCTGCGCTCGCTCATCAGCTACTACATCCGTTCCGGTGCGGACACGCCGAGCAGACCCAGCCCGTTGGCCAGGACCACCCGCGTCGCCTCGCACAGCCACACGCGCGCGTCGGTGAGCGGCGTCGCCTCCTCGTCGCCCATCGGCAACACGCGGCACGCGTCGTAGAAGCGGTGATAGGTGCCGGCCAGCGCTTCGAGGTAGTGCGCGATCCGGTGCGGTGCGCGCAATTCCGCGCCGGAGGCGACAACGCGGGGGAACTCGCCGAGCGCGCCGAGCAGATCGGCCTCGCGGTCGGTGCTGAGCAGGCCGAGGTCGGGTTCGGCCGAACGCTCGATGCCGAGCTCGCGGGCATTGCGCAGCAGCGAGGCGAGGCGGGCGTGCGCGTACTGGACGTAGTAGACCGGGTTGTCGCTGGTCTGCTGCGCCCAGAGATCCATGTCGATGTCGATGCTTTGCTCGGCCGAGTAACGCACCAGCGCATAGCGGGCCGCATCCACGCCGATCGCGTCGACCAGGTCGGCCAGCACGATCAAGGTGCCGGCTCGCTTGCTCATGCGCACCGGCTCGCCGTCCTTGACGAGGTTCACCAGCTGTCCGAGCAAGATCTCCAGCGTGCGGTCCGGGTCATCGCCGAAGCAGGTGGCCATCGCGCGTAACCGCTTGATGTAACCGTGGTGATCCGCGCCGAGCATGATGACGACCTTGTCGAAACCGCGCTGCCGCTTGTCCAGGTAGTACGCGCAGTCGGCGGCGAAGTAGGTCCATTCGCCGTTGCCGCGCACCAGCACCCGGTCGCGGTCGTCGCCGTAGTCAGTGGTGCGCAGCCAGACCGCGTCGTCGGCCTCGTAGACGTTGCCCTGTTCACGCAACCGCTTCAGTGCGTCGTCGAGTTCGTGCCGGGTGTGCAGGTCGCGCTCGTTGAAGTAGACGTCGAAGACGACGCCGAAGTCGGCCAGCGAGGTGCGGATCTCATCAAACATCCGTTCCACGCCGTGCTCGCGGAACGCCTCGAGCTGCTCGTCCGGCGACAGGCTGAGGATCTCCGGGTGCGCGGCGACAACGGCGGCCGCGACCTCGTCGATGTAGGCGCCGGCGTATCCGTCTTCGGGGACCGGCCGGCCATTGGCCACCTCGCGCAGCGTGCGCGCGAAGCGCTCGATCTGGCTGCCCGCGTCATTGAAGTAGTACTCACGGGTGACGTCCGCGCCGCACGCCTGCAAGAGCCGGGCCAGCGCATCGCCTACCGCGGCCCAGCGCACCGCGCCGATGTGTACCGGGCCGGTGGGATTGGCGGAAACGAACTCGAGATTGAGCCGCTGACCGCGCAGGGTGTCGGTGTGGCCGAACTGGGTACCGGCCTCGACGATGACCTTGGCGGTGGCGCCGAGCGCGGCGGCGGCCAGGGTGATGTTGAGGAATCCCGGCCCGGCGACGTCGACGCGCTCGATGCCGGGCGCGGCGCGCAGCCGGTTCGCGAGCAGCTCCGCGATCTCGCGGGCCGGGCGCCCGGCCGATTTGGCCAGGCGCAGGGCCACGTTGGTGGCGTAGTCGCCGTGTTCGGGGTTCTTGGGTCGTTCGACCACCACGTCGGCAGGCACCGAGGCGTCCAGTTCGCCGGCCGCGACGCTGTCGGCCACTGTGGTTCGGACCGCGGCGATGAGTTCGTCGGGGGTCACCGCACAATCCTAGTGGCCGTCGAGCCCGCAATTTCGGGGCCCGTAACCGGATAGGACGCTGTGACTCAGGGCCACGACTTAGACTTCGGGAGTTCCCTGGTCGCGGTCCGGTATCGGGGACGTCCCCGTCCCCTGTCCAGAGAGCAGGCCCATGGCGCAGCGCAAGTCCGGAGACCGTCGCCGGCGCACGTCCGGTGACCCCGCATTCGGGCCGGCGAAGTCCGGTCCGCCCGGGAAATCCGGTCCCGCCGGGAAAGCCGGTCCCGCCGGGAAAGCCGGTCCCGCCGGGAAAGCCGGCCCGGCCCAGAAAGCCGGCCCAGCTGCGCGGTCCGGCGCTGGCGGCGCCGGTGGCGCGGGCGGCACCGCCGGCGCGCCACGTACGGCGCCTGGCCGGCCGCCGGTCAAGCGCAAGCCCGGCAAGTCGATCGTCAACCAGCGTCAGACGCCGTGGGGCCTGATCGCGGTCGCGACGGTGATCGTGCTGTTCGCCGCGGCGATCGTGGTTGCGGTGGTGGTCACGCACAAGAGCAAACCGGCGGCCAACGCCGGCTGCTCGCAGATGATCGGCAGCAACTCGACCACGTACCTGAACGAGCTCAAGTGCGCGGCAGACATCCAGGGTGTGACGTTCAAGCAGGAGCCGAACCGCACCCACACGGCCGGCGTGATCACGTACGACTCGACGCCGCCGGTCGGCGGGAACCACAGTCCGTACTGGGCGGACTGCAGCGGCACGGTGTATTCGGCCGCCATTGCGAACGAGAACGCGGTGCACATGCTCGAACACGGCGCGGTGTGGGTCACCTACAACCAGGACATCCCGGCGAGCGAGGTGGCGACGCTGGCGAACTACGTCAACGGCCAGGACCGGATGGCGATGAGTCCCTACCCTGATCTGGATACACCGATATCGCTGCAGGCGTGGGGGTATCAGTTGAAGGTGCAGTCGGCCAGCGACCCGCGCATCCAGAAGTTCATCGACGCGCTGCGGTACAACCCGAAGACGACGCCGGAGTACTCGCCCGGCGTGACCTGCTCGCAGCCGACGTTCAAGGCACACCCGAGCACGTTCGGCCATCCGTTGGAGGCGCCTGCGTCGTGACCGATCTCGAGACCAGCGCACCAGCTGAGGGCATCGATGAGGTAGAGGGCGAGGCCGCCGTCGCCGGTGGACGCCGTGGGCTGGTGGTGGTGCTCGCCGGTTTCATCGTGGTGGCGGTGGTGGCCGCCGCAGTCGCGCTCGGATACGTGTGGGGCAACAGCGGCAGTGGCGGCGCGACGATTCCGGCGCTGTCCTCGGTGGACGTCGGCTTCGCGCGGGACATGTCGGTGCACCATGGCCAAGCGGTGACGATGGCCAGCTACGAGCGCGACAACACCAGCGACCCGGCGATGAAAGTGCTCGCCTACGACATCGAAGGACAGCAGACGTTCCAGATCGGTGAGATGCAGGGCTGGCTGGACACCTGGGGCTACCCGTTGCTGAATCCGTCGCCGATGGCGTGGATGGCCGGTCATGGGCATCTGCAGAGCGACGGGCTGATGCCTGGCATGGCCTCCCCCGCGGAGATCAACAGGCTGGAGACGTTGCACGGCAAGGCGCTGGACGTGGACTTCCTGCAGTTGATGATCAGGCACCATCAGGGCGGCATCCCGATGGCGCAGTACGCGGCGCTGCACGGACAGAGTTCCTACGTGCGGCAGTTGGCGCAGGCGATGGTCAACGCGCAGAGCAGCGAGATCATCTCGATGGAGCAGGCGCTGCGCAGCCTCGGCGGCAGCCCGCTGCCGGCGCCCGACCACTGATCGCACTGGATCCTCCGCGGCTAAGTCGCGTCACCGAGCCGCAACGTTCATCGCGCCGTCGCGACGCAGGCCGGGCATCGTCGCAACGTGTCGGGCCGTGGTCGCGACGTGGTCGGGGCTTCGTCACGGCATCATGGCGGCGGGTGCGGCCTTGCTAGGCTGGCCGGGTTTGCGGCCCCCGTAGCTCAGGGGATAGAGCACCGCCCTCCGGAGGCGGTGGCGCAGGTTCGAATCCTGCCGGGGGCACCAATCGCAACGCCCGTGTTTGCTGATCCTCATCGGGCGTTACCGCGTCCTCGACCTTGATCAACTCGGCTTTGGCCCGCAGCTGGTCCGCAATCCGTTCCCGGGATGCCATCGCGGCGAGCTCCAGCCGGTCGGCGACCGAGTCCAGATCGTCCTCGAACAGGTCAGCCTAGGTGTCCAGAGTGGCAGATGCGCGTCCAGCTCGGAGGCGAGGAACTTCGGGCCGGGCACTGACCGGCGCTCGTGGCTCTCCGGCGTCCAGTGCTGAGTTCAGTGGCCGTGTGTTCCGGTCGCGGCGGTGTTGGTCACCGTTGCGCCTCTCTGGAAGCCGGCAGCCAGGAATGTGTTGAACCCGTCGCGGTCTAGGCGGAACAGGCGGGCTGGTGTTGATGCGCGCACGGTGGCGTTGCGCGGTGTGTTGTGGAGCAGTGCGAGTTCGCCGACGTGTTCGCCCGGGCCGCGGGTGGTGACCGTCGTCCCGTTCTCGATGATGTCCAAGCGTCCGGTGGCGATGGCGTAAAAGGCGTCGCCGGGTTCGCCTTGGGTCATGATGTCGTCGCCGGGTGTGATGTTGATCCAGCTGCCCTGTTCGGCGAGCAGTCGCAGGTCTGCGTCGTTGAGGTGAGCGAACGGCGGCAGGAATGTGAGTTCGGCTATCTGCTGCAGGGTGGCGCTGAATCCGGCGACTGTGGCGCGGGCGGCGAGCAGTCGCTCGAAGCTGCCCTTGTCCAAGGCGAACACCTCGCTGCGTACCGCGGCGCGCACGGTCGCGGTGCGCGGCGCGCCTCCGAGCAGGCCGTATTCGCCGACGCCCTCGCCGCGGTGGACTGTTCGCAGGATGTGCGGTGAGCCGTCTTCGACGACTTCGAGTGTTCCGCTGCGCACCAGGTAGAAGGCACCCGCGATCGTGCCCTGCTGGATCAGCACGGCTGCGCGCGGGAGTCCGCGCAGTGTGATGCGGCCGGCGACGTCGTTGAGGACCTCGACGGGTATGTCACCGAACAGGCCCGAGGCGTCGATCAGTTCGGCGGCCTCGACGCGCCATCGGCGTTGCCGGGCGAATGCGAGGCGGTGGGCTTGGGCGCGGATGGCCTGCCCTAGGCCGCGCAGGGTGAGTATCACTGCGCGAATGACGGGGCCGAGGATGAAAGAGAGCAGTACGAGCAGCAGGATCTTGCCGCCGATGCCGCCGTGCCACATGGTGAGCAGGGTGTCGCCGAACACGCGGCGCCAGAAGTACCACGCGGAGACGAACGCGGCGAGGGTGAACAGCACGCCAAGGATGCCGTACGCGGCGAGTCCGGCTTCGCGCCGGGTCAGGCGTTCGCGGTGGGCGAGTTTGCGCCAGAACTCCCCTCGTACGAATGCCAGCGAGTCGGGGCGCAGGTCGGGCATGCGCAGCGCATCGGAGACGATCCAGTAGCCGTCCAGTTCCAGGAATGGCACCAGGTTCAGGAACAACACGAAGTAGTTGATGATCACGAACTGGAACAGGACGTGGGCGCCCGGCCCGGTCGGGAGCGCCCACAGCACCACGGCGGCGATGCTGGTGCCGACGACCTCGAACCCGGCGCCGGCGGCGGCTTGGAGCATGCGCCTCTCCCGGGTGAGCATCAGCCCGTCGGAGGATTCGATGAAGAAGGACGGTGATCCGAAGTAGATGCGAAACCCTGCCGACTTGACCCGCCGCCCGTAGTGGACCAGGACGGAGGCATGGCCGAGTTCGTGGATGGCAATGATGATCAGGTCCAGGCTCATGAAGATCGCGAAGATGACCCCGAAGTGCCGATTCTGGATGCTGTAGTGATGGCTGCTGGTCGCTTCCGCGAAGCCGACGACCCCAGCGATCACGATCAGCACCGCCGCGACCAACCCGCCCCTGGTGAACAGGCGACGCACAACATGGCGATACAGGAAGCGGACCAGGCGCTCCGCGCCCGGCCACTCGATGCTCAACGTCGACACGAACCGGACGATCCGCCGCCGCACGATCAGCGGGTGCAGCGCGCGCTCCAAGGCCGCCGGCACGTCGACATAGCCGCCCTCGAGGAACCCGCCCCGATCGAGCAGCCGCACCAGTCGCACCAAGCTCGCCGCGTCCAACCCCGCCCCCGCCGCTAGATAATCCGCCGCGATCTCGCTCAACGTGCGCGTGCCGTCGAGCAGCGGCAGCACCGCCGCCTCGGCCACGGTGAGCCGGTAATGGGTCAGGCCGTCCGAGTCGGCGAGCATCACATACGCCTCGCCGCCGGCCACCGCGAACCGCGCGGTCTCGTGTCCAGGGCGCATCCGTGCCCGCCACCGGCCCGGATCGAGCCGGTCATCGAGCACCGCCCAGACGTCGGTCGGCGTGACGGAACCCGGCCCCACATCGTGGTGCCGGGTTCCGGTCATCACCTGAGTAGCGGTCAGATGCCCCAGTGGGCGCTGCTGGCCTTGCGGCCGGACTTACGGCCGCCGTAGTGGATCTGAGCCGTCTTGCGGTCGGTGGTCTTGTCCTCGTCGGTCTTCGCGTCCGTGGCGGGGACGGCCTTCGGGTCTGCTGGGGTGATCTTCTTGTCGGTCATGATGGGCTCCTGTTATGGGTGGTGGGTGGTGGGTGGTGCTGTCAGCCGCCGTAGTGAATGCCGCTGGCCTTGCGGCCGGACTTGCGGCCGGTGTAGTGGCTGCCGTTGGTCTTGCGGTCGGCGGTCTTATCCTCGTCGGCCTTCGCGTTGGTCGAGGCGGCGGCGGTGGCCTTCGGGTCTGCCGGGGTGATCTTCTTGGCGGTCATGGTGTGCTCCGGTTGTCGGTGGTGGGTGCTCCTGATAGGTGTCAGTTTGTTCCTCGTCGGGTGCGGCGTCTGTCAGGTCGCGGACACAGCGTCGATCCGGGCGGCGATCGCCTCCTGGGCCACGACGACGAGCTTGCCTCGAGACAGTTGGATCAGTCCGTCGGCTTCGAGTTGTTTCAGGACCTGGTTGGTGGTGGGTCGAGTGGCCCCGCACAGTCCGGCGATGTCTTCCTGGGTAAGCGGGATGGTGACCGGGCCGGGGCTGGTGGTGTAGGCGTCGGCGAGATCGAGAAGGCAGGCGGCGATGCGCTGGGGCAGCGGCACGTACATCTGATGCAGCAGCGCTGTCGATAGGCGCCGCACCTCTGCGGTCAACGCCCGCACCAGCACCTGGTCCACGGTCGGGTTGCTAGCTTGCAGCGCGGCCATCTGGTCGCGGTGCACGGTGCGCACGGTGACGTCTTCCAGCGCGACGGCGGTGGCGTTGCGGCGGGCCGGGGAGATCACCGCGAGTTCCCCAAACACATCGCCGGGCACCAAAACCCGCAGCGTCGCCACCTCACCCATCGGGGTGGTCACCCGGATCGCGATCTTCCCCGCCTCGAGCAGGTAGAGGCACTCGCCGTCCTCGCCCTCGTTGAACACTGCATCGCCCCGCGTGAAGGACTGCCGACGGGCGACTGCCAGGACTGCGCGGGCCTGGTCGGCCGGGACGGCGTCCAGGATCGCCCAGCGCATCGCTTAGCCCAGCTCGGGCAGCGCGACGGGGTCCGGGCGGACAGTGCATCGTCCGCACTGCAGCGCGTCCTCGACCACCAGGGCGTTCGGCACCCCGGCCCGGTCGAACACGTCCAGGATGAATGCCCGGGTCTGGGCGTGGTCCTCACACGTCCCCCGGCCACAGAACCGGCACGACCCGACCGCGGTGCGCTTACACGTCCAGCAGTCCACCCGCACATCGTGACAGCAACCGTCCCTTCCGGCGCGGCGGCAACCGTTATGGGTGCTTTATGCCGCTTGTCATACGCGCGGATCTGCGGGGATGGCCCTTGCCGTTTGTCTTGCGCTCGGCTGTCTTGTCTTCGGCGCCGTCGATCGTGGCCGTGGCGAACGTCTTGGGGTCTATGGGAGTGATGTTCTTCGCGGTCATGATCTGCTCCTTCGTGTGGTGGGTGCTGCGGATAGGTGCCATCGTGTCCTGGGCTGGTGATCGTGTCTGTCCGCGTGCTGACACAGCGCCGTCGGGGCAAGGGGGTGAGCATGTCGCTGCCGTCGGGTGTCGTGACGTTCCTCTTTACCGACGTGGTCGGTTCGACGCGGCTGTGGGAAACCGAACCCAATCTGATGGGCGCGGTGATGGCCCGCCACGACCAGATCATCGAGACCGCCGTCGCCCATGCCGGCGGCATGGTGGTGCGGCCTCGCGGTGAGGGTGATTCTCGCTTCGCGGTGTTCGTCTCGCCGCGTGATGCGGTGGTAGCTGCGGCGGCGATCGCTGTCGCTCTGCACGGTGAGCCATGGGCGACCTCTACGCCAATCCAGGTCCGCACCGCGATCCATACGGGTGAGGCGGACCTGCGTGCCGGGGACTACTACGGCGACGCGGTCAACCGCTGTGCCCGGCTACGCGGAATCGCCCACCCGGGCCAGATCTTGCTCACCAACGCGACCGCCGGGCTGGTCGGCGCTGAGATGGCGGCTGAACTCACCCTGACGGATCTGGGTGAGCATCGGCTCAAAGACCTGACCCGCGCGGAACACATCTGGCAACTCCACCACGACGACCTGCCAGCCGAGTTCCCGGCGTTGCTGTCGCTGAATCGGGCAAGGCACAACCTGCCGGTGCAGATGTCGTCGTTCGTGGGCCGTGAGGCAGAGATCGCGGCCCTGGTCGACGCGGTGGGTGAACATCGGCTGGTCACGGTGCTCGGGTTCGGGGGGATGGGCAAGACGCGGCTGGCGTTGCAGGCCGCCGCCGAGCTCGGCGACGGGTCTGCTGACGGGGTGTGGTTCGTCGATCTCGCCGCGATCACCGACAGCACGCGGGTGCCCGGCGAGATCGCCACCGTCTTGTCGATAGGCGAGGGCGCGGACGGCGCCGCGCCGGCGGTGTTGCGGGCGCTGGCCGACCAGAACCTGCTGCTGGTGCTGGACAACCTCGAACAGGTGCTGGGCTGCGCACATTTCGTCACGGAACTGCTCGCCGCCGCGCCTGGAGTGCATGTGCTGGCCACGAGCAGGGAGCCGTTGCGGGTGCGCGGCGAACAGCAGTTCCCGTTGCAGCCGATGCCGCTGCCCGACCCGAACGCCGCCATCGACGTCGTGTCGACCTCCGAAGCGGTGCGGTTGTTTGTGGAGCGGGCCATCTCGGTTCGGCCGGACTTCGCGGTAACACCCGGCAACTGTGCCGCGGTCTCAGCGGTGTGCGCCCGGCTCGATGGTCAGCCGCTGGCCTTGGAGCTGGCTGCGGCTCGGATGAAGATGCTCACCATCGACTCGCTGCTGCAACGCCTTGCGTCCGGCCAACAGCTCCTCACCGGCGGCACGCTGGACATGCCCGAACGCCACCGCACCCTGCGCGCCACCATCGCCTGGTCCGTCGACGCCCTCAAACCCGACGAGCGCGACCTGCTCACGGCGATGTCGATCCTGCCCGCCCACGCCAGCATCGAACTCATCGAAGCCATCGCTGGGCCGGAGTCGGACACGTTCACCCTGCTCGACTCACTCGTCGAAAAGTCCCTCGTCCGCACCGTCGACGCCGGCAACGAAACCCGTTACGGGCTGCTCGTCTCGATCCGTGACTTCGCCGCAGAAAGCCTTACCGACTCCGGGCGGCGCGAATACCAAGACCGGCACGCTGATTACCTCGCCCGGCAACTCATCGACTTCTTCGACGCTGAAAGTGTGCCTGAGTCTGAGGCGGCGTGGCACGAGTTCGTTCGCCGCGAACTGGATCACATCCGCGCAGCAATCGCCCATCGCCGCGCCCACGGGCCGCCCACCGACCTCGTACGCCTCGTGGCTGGCATTGACATAGTGATGGTTTTGCTGGGCTTGTATGCCCAATATATCGAACTGTCCGACGATGTACTCATAGCGGGCGAACGCCCCGAATACCTCGTCGCCATCCTTCGAGCACGCCAACTCGCCCGCTCCTACCTAGGCGGCGAGGTATCCAGTGAAGAACGTAACGCGCTTCTCGAAGTGGGTGACCGTTGCACCGACCCGGAAATGAAGGTTCATGCCTTCATCGCAGCCATTCTCGCGTCGCGGAACGTCGCAGAACTGACGGTCGCCCGCACCGCCTTCGACACCGCGCTGCCGCTTATCGCCAACGACCGCCGGCGTCAGGGCATCCTGGACGACCGAAACAACTGCCTTGCCAAGCTGCTCCGCTTCCCCGACCCGCCAGCGGCGGAAGCGGCGGCCCGCGCTCTGCTCACCGGGCTCTGGGAGGACGCCGGCATTGCCCGACTCGCAGTGCTACTCCTGGACCGCGGCCACGCCGCCGAAGCACAGGAGGTCGCCGAGCCGCTAGCTGACACCCAACGGTACTTCGTCAACGACCTGATCTGGCAGCCCTACGCGCTGGCCATCCGAGCCGACGCCGCCCGCGCCACCGGAGACCTGGACACCGCACTCACCCTCGCGACACAAGCGTTTCACGACGAGCTGGACGCCGACATCTCACCGCACGAGACAGCGCAGATCCTCGCCGACATCCACCGTTCCCGCGGTGAACTCGCCGAGGCGATGACCATCCTCGACGGGGCACGGAGCCGCGTGCCGAATGAGCTCAACGACGCGGGCGCCGCGATCGAGTGGCGCCGCAGCGTCCTGCAGCGCCACACCGGGAACGCCGCCCCGCGCGACGAGCTCCTGGACGAGACGATCGCCGTCCTCAACTCGGCCGGACCCTTCTACGGCGCACGCGACCTGCTGGCCTGCGCTGTCGAGAAGGCGGCCCGCGTCCTCGAGACAGACCCCGCCTATGCCGCCCGCCTGCTTGGGTGGGTGCGGGCAAACCGCAAGGACTGGGTGCTGCCGTTCGGCATGGACGACGAGATCGAGCCGCTGCTGACACGGCTGCTTCCCGAGCATGCAGGTGAACACAAGAGTGCCGTAGTAGGCGATCCGTTCCCGACCGAGGCAGATCGCGGATGATGGGGATCGGGCTGCCGTCGGGTGTGGTGACGTTCTTGTTCACTGACGTGGTCGGTTCGACGCGGCTGTGGGAAACCGAGCCGACGCTGATGGGCGGCGTGATGGCCCGTCACGACGAGCTGATCGAGGCCGCTGTGGAGGCGGCCGGCGGAGTGCTTGTCCGTCCGCGCGGAGAGGGTGACTCCAGGTTCGCCGTGTTCACCTCACCACGCGACGCACTCGTCGCGGCTGCGAGGCTGAACGTGGCACTGAACGCGGAGTCGTGGCCGACAGCTACGCCGATCACTGTGCGGACCGCACTGCACGCCGGCGAAGCAGACTTACGTGCCGGGGACTACTACGGCGACGCAGTCAACCGCTGCGCCCGGCTACGCGGCATCGCCCACCCGGGCCAAATCCTGCTCACCAGCACGACCGCCGGACTCGTCGGCGGCGCGATGCCCGCCGGCATCACCATGACGGATCTCGGTGAGCACCGGCTCAAAGATCTGACCCGCGCCGAGCACGTTTACCAACTCAACCATGACGACCCACCGGATACGTTTCCACCGTTGCTGTCGCTGAACCAGGCCCGGCACAACTTGCCGATCCAGACCTCCTCGTTCATCGGCCGTGAATCCGAACTCGAAGCTCTCGTGGCGGCCGTGCGGGCGAACCGGATGGTCACCCTGACCGGCTTCGGCGGCATGGGCAAGACGCGCCTTGCCTTGCAAGCCGCCGCGGAACTCGCCGGGTCGGAGGTAGGCGATGTGTGGTTCATCGACCTGTCCGGGCTCACCGACCACGCCCTGGTCCCGGCCCGAGTGGCAGAAGCTCTCGACGTGCACTACGGCCTCGGCAACCCCGCCCGGGCCCTGGCAGCAGCACTCGCGGACAAACCCACCCTGCTCGTGTTGGACAACCTCGAGCAGATCCTGGACTGCGCCCATTTCGTCGCCGACCTTCTCGCCCGCACCGCCACCGTGCGAGTGCTGGCCACCAGCCGCGAACCCCTCCACATCCGCGGCGAGAGACAGATTCCCCTCGCACCTATGCCCGCGCCGGACGCGAATGCCACTGCGGCGCAGCTCGAGCAGACCGACGCCATCAGGCTGTTCCTCGACCGGGCGACCGCCGTCCGGCCGGACTTCACCATCACCGGGTCGAACGCCGCGGCTGTCGCCGCGATCTGCGCACGCCTGGACGGCCACCCGCTGGCCCTCGAATTAGCCGCCGCGCGGATGAAGATGTTCACCGCGGATGCACTGCTCGGACGTTTGACCTCAAACACGTCCGTCCTTGCGAGCAACGCACCCGATGTGCCCGAGCGACAGCGCACTCTGCGCGCCACCATCGCGTGGTCAGTCGACGCGCTCACACCGGAGGAACACGCCCTGCTCGACGTCTTGTCGGTCCTCTCGGCGCCAGCCGACTTCGATCTAGTCGAGGCACTATGCCCGGATGGACTAAACACCCTCGCCCTCCTCGCTGATCTTGTCGACAAGAGCCTGGTCCACACGGTCGAGAGCGCCGACGACGACACCCGGTACGCGCTTCTTGTGGCGATCCGCGACCACCTCACCGAACAGCTTGCACAGGGCAGCCGCGACCACCTCCACGACCGGCACGCCACCTACTTCCAAAGCCGACTCACTACCGCATTCAACGACGGCACGTTCTCCGGGCAAGACCGCGTCGTCGCCCGCGACCTGCCACACCTGCGGGCGGCAATCGCGTATCGGCGATCCAACGGCCCCACTGACGCCGAAGTCCGGCTGGTCACGGACCTCGGCAATTCCATGAGCCAGTTCGGGCACGCCGCCGAATACCTTGAGATGTCGGCTCATGCCCTCACGGTCGCGACTGACGCCGGCGACCGCGCCATCCTCCACTGGAGCCGGGGAGATGCCTCCGAGATACTCGGCCTGGCCGCGCAGGCCGATCATGAACTGCGTCTCGCTGTGGCCGAAGGCCGGGAGAGCGGCAACCCGGAGGTCATTGCGCAGAGCGTTCTCGGTCAGATGAAACTCGCCACAGCCGAGGATGACCTTCTGCGGCTCGCCGAGGAACTCGAGACCACACTCCGCGACCTGAATCTGACCGAGTCCGAACTCGGCTATCGGCTGCAGGAGCGCGACTACCTGCTCGCCAAGTTGCTCGGCATTGGAAACCCGGCGCTAGCCGAAGAGGCCGCGCGGCGAATGCTCGGACATGAGGCTGATCTGGTCGCTCGCGGGCTCCTCGCTTCCCTGCTGCTCGACCGTGGGGCAGTGCACGAGGCGCTATTCCTAGCGGCCGAACTCGATAAGCCTGGCCCGGGGGTGTCGCCAGACTGGGCGGTCGGAGGGCTGCTCAACAAGGCCGCTGTCCTGCTGGCGTTCGACCAGATCGGCGAAGCCCGAGAACTCGCCCGGCGAGGGTTCGACGCCGACTGGGCCGAGGGCCGCTTTCCCTGGGACGCCGCTATCTTGCTCAGCGAGGCTGAACTCCGTGACGGCCGCCCGGACAACGCCCTCGAGATACTCGACCTAGCCCTCACCCGATCCGCCAACGCTGCACCATGGGACATCGCACGACTCGCCTGGCGCCGCACCGTCCTGCTCCAGCGCAACGGCCGACACCAGTCGGCCACGAGCGATCTCACCGAGGCGATCGCCGCCTTAGCCGAGCAGACCTTCTCCCGAGGCCTGAAGGACCTGCTCGCTGCGCTGGTAGCCCGCGCCCAACAGGACCATCAGCGTGACCCCGCCCGCGCGGCTCGCCTACTCGGATGCGTCCGCGCCCAACGCCGCACCTGGACACTTCCCTTCGAGATGGACGCGGTCGCTCGCGACCTCGAAGTGCGGTTGCTGCCCGACCGCCAAGCCGACTACGACGCCGGCTGGGACCTCGACCCGACGATCCCCGACATCGCGACTCGCTCGATCGGTTAGCAGCCGTGATGCGCCCGAATCGGGATCGTGCCGCGACGATCGCCTCGCAAGTCGCCCCTTGTTCGGCTCGCTGGCTGGGGTCGAACGGTGACTTGCCCCCCGAACGAGTTCCACTTGCCGTCAGGGGTGGGTCAAGGGAGCAACCGCGGTGCGTCGCCTCAGTGCCGCTGGCCATCGTCGTCGAGAGATCACCAGACCGATCACGGCGCCGGCGTACGACCCGAGGTCGGACGTCGCACCGACTGCGGCGATGCCGACGATGGCGAGCAGAGGCCAGAAGACAAACCGCTTGAACATGTGTCCTACCTCGATCAGGGCGGTGCCGGCGTGGGTTACGCCGTCCTGCCGCGCGTGTGGCTTCGGTGAACAAGCCTTGAAGTCCGCCTGGGCATGGTTCTGGCGATCATGTCGTGACCAGGACTGGCCAAGGTGGCCGGGGTGGTCGATGCAAAGGGCAAATTGCCGGCGTTGAATGCAGCTCGTCGGCTCAGCCCGATCCGCGCGGTCGATAACGCCTCGTCGTGGTGCTCCCAGGTGACCACGGCCTCCGGGACAGCTGTCGGTGACCGTCGTCGAAGTATGACTTTGGCCGCGTGTCAGCCAGCGGACAGACCCGCGTTTCCGTTCGGGACAAGGTTGAACCTGTCAGCGCAACAACCGACCTGAGGAGAAAGCTATGACCAGCATCTCGACAACCACGCCGTGTATAACCGCAGCCGAATCCGCCGCCACACACGCTCAACCCCAGGTGAAGATCAAACGACGCCTCGGTCGGTACGGACGGCGCGCTGCGACCGCCGTGGCCACCGTCGCGCTCGGCGCCGGGATCACGCTGGCGGGTGCGTCATCGGCGTCCGCAGCGACCGGAGCAGCTTCAGCGGGCACGAGCTACCAATGCAACGCGACCGCGACGGGCGGAACGGTCAGCGCGAATCCGCTCAACATGCCGTTCGACAGCCGCACCACGACTTACTACGTGTACGTCGAACAGTGGCAGGGCGGGACTGCCTGGCGTGGATACTGGGTTCTGAGCAGCCAGGGCCGGTCGTCGTACACGATGCAGGACTCTGGCTACAACCAGCGCAATCAGGCCCGGTTCGACTTCACCGTCTCGCACGGGTACTACCGGCTCTGGTTCGACGTGATGTCGACCGGCGACAGCTCGTATAACTGGGTGCAGGCACCACTTTTGGGCGGCAGCTCGTCTTCGTATTGGGGAGACGCCTACATCTGCAGACTCTGACCTCGCTCGTACATCGCCGACAGGCCGCGACCTCGCGCACCTGTCGGCGATCGTGCGTGCGTCCGGTCTGATCAGGGCGACGCGCCAACGTGGCGGGGGCACCTGCTCTCTGGGCTCGCACTCCTTGGGTTCATGTCCCGCCAAGCACTGCGGACAGGCGAGGGAAGCGGGCACACTGCGATCGCGGCCAGCCAGGTGCAGCAGTGGCTGGACAACTGGGAACTCCTGACGAGCTTGCCGCCGCAGCCACCGGCACCACCGAGCTGACCCCGTGCACCCGGCTACTCCGCGTTGCCCGCGCGCATGTTGATGGCCTGCTCCGCCGAATACCCACCGCTGGGTCCATCTGAGCCCTCACGGCGCAGCGACTCTTACCGGGGTTCACGCCGATCTGCCGGATGCAGTGGTGGTGCAAGGACACGTCGCGAAGTTGATCTCCGCTGGTCCGCAATGGGTCCGCAACTTGTCCAACCGCTACCAACTACTGCCAACGGTGGCAAACATCTAAGGCCAGCATTTTTCGGGAAACCAACTGCTACCAGCGGTAGCAAACGCCTACATTGGGCCCTCCGGAGGCGGTGGCGCAGGTTCGAATCCTGCCGGGGGCACCAATCGCAACGCCCGTGTCGCTGCCGCCGACTTCGCCCGACGAGGTCGGCGGGAGCTAGCTGGACTGGAACGTCGCGTTGGCCAGCTACAGCGTTGGGGGTCGCGCGGTCAGCACCCGTGGTCTCGAGTCGAGATCGTGTTCGATCCGACTCCGTCCACGTTCGCGCTGACCGAATGCGACTGTGAGCAGTAGCCAGCCGCCCAGTATCCCGTCAAGGTTCCCGAGCTACCCGAGCGGACGAGGCTGTTCGAGCACGAGGTTCCACACCAGTTGCCCTGGCCGTCGAAAAGCGGCGTGATGGTGTGGTTGCCCGAGCCGAAGCCCGACCATGAGATCGAGACGTATGTGCAGCTGGTGTCGCCGCCGCAGAGGTTGGACGGCGCGCGTGCTCCCCATGAAACGCTGACGCTCGTACCCGGCGGTGGAGGTGGTGGTGGGTTGGCGATAGAGATGGACAGCGTCTGGTCGTCGCCGGTCCGGTTGCCCGAGGAGTCGATGGCGCGAACCGTGAAGGTCGCCGCCTGTACGGTCGTCGGCGTGCCGCTGATAGTGCCGTTGACGTTCAAGGACAGCCCGTTGGGCAGGCCGCCACTGACCAGGTACCACGAGTACGGTGGCGTCCCGTTGACCGCGTTCAGGTGGACTGCGTATGGCGAGCCTGTCAGGCCGGACGGCAGGCTGGTCGTGGTGATCGCTGGTCCGGGGTAGGGCCCACCGGCCGACCCCGCGCTGAAATGAGCGAAGGTGTGCTCGGGCGCCGTGTAGGTCCTGTGAACGCCGAACACGTCGATGGCAAAGCCGACGTCGCCGACGATCGCCGCACTTGCCGACCACCACGGGTTGGCGCCCAGATTCGCGGTGCCAGTCGCCGAGGCACCGAGTTCAGCGAACGGGCCCGCGATTCCGTACAACTGCAGGTCGATCCTGGGCTTCACCTCGGCGGTGATATTCGCGCCCGCCCGAGCCTGGATCGTCACCGGGAACGAATGCTGCTCGGTGAAGTAGGGCGAGAACCCGCCGTTCTTGTACTGAACGCCGGTCTGCAACGACACATTGGCGCCTGCCGAGGCCTTGAACGCACCATCCACTGAACCGGACGCGCTCACGTCCATCGACAACTTCGGGCGGACTACCACCGGAACCGGCCCGATGAAGAACCGAATAGTGGGCAGGCTCGGCCCGTCCAACGTGTGTGCGTAGCTGCAGGATGCACCGGCATTTACATTCAGAGCGACCGAACCCGAGACGCTGCCATTGAATCCGAAGCTGGCAGTGACACCACTCCATGGTGACCAGCTGCCGCCGATGTCGAGGCCGGCAGAGAGTTTGAGCGAGGCGGTGATCGAGGCACTGATGCCGGCAGAGCACGAGAAGTTGGCCTTGTTCGGCAACGCGCCACCGGAGCTTGCCGCCGGCTGGACCGCTGGCTGATTCGACTGCGCGTTCGGCGTCGCACCGCCCTGCGCCGGGGGCTGGTCCGGCGGTAGTGGCGGCGAGTCGTCCGGCGGCGGATCGTCGCTCGCGGTGGGTAGATTGCCGCTGTCCATGTCCGCGTCCGGGATCGCATCGGTCAGCGCACCGGGACGCAGGTCCACCGTCTGCGCGCCACCGTCGTCCGCCGGCGTGACATCGGCAGCGGACAGTCCCGACTTGCGCCGCAAGGCAGGCGTCGGTGCTTGCGTCGCGTCGGTGACGACGCCGAGGTAGCCGTCCGGCTGTTCGTCGGATGCGTCCATGACGACGACGTCACCGACATTCAGTTGGTCCGGCCCGGTATAGGTGAGGGCCTCGTTGTCGGTCGCCGGGTCGTTGACTACGTCCGAAACCTGGTCGGTCGTCGGCACCGTGACCACGCCGGGGACCGGCTCGTTGACCGCGGGTGGCACTGGCGCATCGCCCGAGACGACGGCTTGTAAATCCGCCGTACCCGAGGCGAGCTGGACGCTCACCTGGTGGTCGGCCGGTTGCGGCACCATGATCGTCGCGTACCCGGTCCGACCGCCGCGGAAGCTGGCCGTGGGGATTTTCGGTTTCGTTGTCGAGGAGTCCCATACCAGCACCCCTGCGTCGGACTTGCTTTTCTCGGTGATGGTGAGCACTACCCCCGCCGCGCTTTGCACGTCGTTGGGGAGCGTCAGCACGACCGGGTGGCCGGCTTTCAGCGGCGCCTTCTTGGTGGTGCCGACAGCTAGGGTTGTGTCCAAGAGCAGATCGTCGGTCATCGCGAACGCGGTGCTGTCGGTGAACCAGCCCGCTGGCGTGATGGACACGCCCACCGATCCGCCGCTCACCGCTATCACATAGGCGCCACTCGTGCTCGGCGGCAGGAACAGCACGCTGCCCTGGGATTGGCCAGCAGGGATCGTCCAGGACAACACGGCGTTGGCGATGTCGTCGGCAGGCGACAGGCTGACCGTCGCGGTGCTGGCGCCCGCAGTAGCTGTCAGGGTGACCAGGCGCGCCCCGGAGACAGCCGGTATCGCCGCACTGTCGCTAAGGTCCACCTGCGTCGACGAGCCTGCGGCGAGCGACCCCGGCGCCGACAGGCCGGCTCCGCTCATCGTGTCCACCTCGGGCACCTGCGCCAACGACGTGAAACACGGCGACGATGCGATGTAGCCGGTCACCTGGACAGTGGCGCTCGCGGTGGCACCCTTCGACGCCGAGTAGAGCGCTTGCAGCTGCGTACCCGGATCGTCGATGACCATCGTCTCGGCCACCCAGTGTGCAGCCACGATCGTGACGACCGGGACCGTCGAACCGCTCGAACCGATCGACAGCGTGCCCGCCTTGGAACCGTTGACCCGAACCTGCAGGAACACTGCGGCCGCATCAGAGGGCACACCCGACGGCAACGTCACCGATTCGGCGATGCCGGTCTTGAGCTTGTGTGCTCCGTTGCCGGCGGTGTCAAGCACGGTCGAGGGTGCCTGACTCGTCACACATGGTGCGGTGGGAGTCGCGGCATCAGCACCGGCGCCCGTGCTTCCGACCAAGGCGGCCGCCAACCCGACGACGGTCGCGGACACCGCGGCGATGACTGAAACCTTGAACCCGTACCACCGCATCCGCGCGCCTTTCCACGACGAAGTCGGCTGACCCTAGCCAAGGAAACGTCACCGCGCGACTTGCGAATCAAGGCTGGGAGGATTGCCTGATTCGTCGTCTCGCCCTCGTAAAGAACGCGGATTCGCCGAGTGATCGCGCGATGGGCGACGTGTTGACCCAGGGTCCCATTCGTACGATAGTCTGCGTACAGACAATCTGCGAACGGAGTAAATGAAATGTGGATCACCGAATACACCGGGATTGCCGACGCAACACCCGAAGCCCTCTGGGCTCTCCTGTGCGACGTCGACGGCTGGGGCGCCTGGAATGAAGGCATCGAGTCGATCGCCCTGGACGGCCCGCTGGCCGTCGGCGCGACCTTCCAGATGACACCGCCCGGGGAGCAGACGCTGACCAGCACGATTGCCGAACTCGATGAGAACCGGCTACTGACCGACGTCACGGACCTGGGTGATCTGACGGTGCGCGTGGCGCACCGCCTCGATCCAATCTCCGACGGGCGGACGGCAGTCACGTATCAGGTAGAGGTCAGCGGGCCGGGCGCCGACGCCGCTGGCGAGGAGGTCGGCCACGCCATCTCCGCCGACTTCCCGGATGTCATCGCCGCTCTCGCGAAGGCCGCGCAGTCACCCGTACCGGATCCGGCACCGTAGGGATCGACGATGGTCAAGCAGCCGGAAGAGAGTGCCGGATTTCTGTTGTGGCGCGTCACGTTGAGCTGGCAACGCGAGGTGACCACCGCGCTCAAGCCCTGGGGTCTCACGCACGTGCAATTCGTGTTGTTGGCCAGCACCTGGTGGCTCAACGGCCTGGGCGAGCAGCCGAGCCAGGCGGCCGTCTCGGCCTTCGCGAGCACTGATGTGAAGATGACGTCGCAAGTCATCAGGACCCTGGAGGACAAGGGCTTGATTACGCGCGAGGTGGACCCCGATGACAGCCGCGCGCGCAGGTTGGTTGTCACCAAGACCGGTGCCGCGCTGGCACCGCGAGCGATCGACGCCGTTGAGGCCGTGGACGGCTCCCTGCTCAAGAAACTTTCGCAGCGAGATGCGACCGCGTTCACGCACGCCCTGCGCCAACTCCGACCGTGATTGACAGCAGCGATCTCGACCGACCAAGGAGCAACCATGAGCGCCAACACGATCGCAAAGTCCGGGCCGGCGCGCGGCTTCGCGGAGGTCAGGCCACGGTGGCTCCCCTGGTTCTCAACGCCCCGAGCGAGTGGTGTCGCTGATCCGCTGATCTTGGCCACTCAGCTCAGTCGAGACAGAACTCGTTGCCCTCAACGTCCTGCATCACGAGGCAGGACTCGTTCTCCTCATCGGCAGGCAGGAGTCGCAGGCGTACCCCGCCGAGCGCAAGCAGCCGTGCGCATTCGGCTTCAAGTGCGGCCAAGCGCTCGTCGCCCACGAGCCCGGTACCAACTCGTATGTCGAGATGCACCCGATTCTTGACGACCTTGCCTTCAGGGACGCGCTGGAAGAACAACCGCGGGGCTGCACCGGAAGGATCAGTGCTGGCACACCATGAACCTTGATCGTCAGGCGGTTGCGATCGATCAAAGTCGTCCCAAGTCTCGAAGCCCTCCGGTATGGCAAGGACGTACCCCAACACCTCGCACCAGAAACGAGCGACGCGGACAGGCTCGGCGCAGTCGAAGGTGACCTGGATCTGCCTGACCGGTCCCATCTCTACACAGTAGGGCCGTGATCATGGGCGCGGCCAGCACGCATCAGCGCTTGTCAGCCTTGCAGGTCATGGCCCGCGCTTGGTGATCCGAGTGGGCAGGCTCATTCGCCACCCGTGACGGCTCTCAGCGGGGTCGCCACCGGTTCCACTGGGCGGTCCCGGTGGCGCGGATCTTGCCATCCCAGACAAGTTCGACCGAACAGGTGATCTGGCCTTCGCTGGCCGAGGTCACGCCGGCACGCAGATCAACGGTTTCGTTCAAGGGACTTGGCCTCAAGAAACGGACGTCGAGTCCAGCGGTCACATGAGACAGTGCTGCTCCCGGTAGCGGTGCCCAGCCACGTTGGTGCGCTTCCCAGAGCACTGCCGCGGCGCTGTGGCAGTCGAGCACAGTCGCGATGATGCCGCCGTTTAAGTAGCCCAGCCCGTTGTCGTGCTCGGGCCACGGGGTGAATCGTGCCCGCACCTCACTATCGACCAGATAGCTGCGTAGCCGTAATCCTTTGGGATTGTTGGGACCGCACCCGAAACAAGGCAGTTCAGGAAACAGCTGGTCCTGAATGCTCAGCGACGTGTAATCAGCGGCTTGTTGCTCGGCCATCCGCAAGATCATCGCAGGCAGACCGTCTGAGTCGGGACGCATGACATTCTGGCCGCCTGTGGTTTCAGCGTCGGCCCCAGGTGACGGCGTCAGCGACGGTCGCCGGAACACTTGCGATCAGTTCGGCGTCCGGGACCGCGCCCAACGCGTCATTGACCGTCGAGAAGGCGAGCCGCAGCGCGACGAACACGGTTACAGCCATGATCTGGCCATCGTCGAGCCCGGCCTGCCGCAACGCAGTGACATCGTCCGCCGTGGTGCTGTTCGGGTCGCGGACGACCATCCGCGCCCACGCCGCGAGCGCCTGCTCCTGTGGGTCAAGCACAGAGTCGTCGCCGACCAGGACAGCGGCGGCGAGTTCGGCATCGGCTGCCGCGCTCAACTTCCCGCCCCACGCAAGGGAGCAGTACGAGTCACCGAGCGTGGACGCGGTCGCTGCGACCAGGATCCCGCGGGTACGCATGTCGAGCCGGCCATGCTTGACGCATTGACCAAGCAGGCCGAACAGGCCTTCCACCGTGGCCGGCATATATCCCCACAGCCGGGAGCCGTTCATCACGTAGCCCAGATCATCGAGATCGCCCTGGCGCAGCTGCTCCGCTTCAGTCGAGGCGGGCGCAGCGGCGAGGAAGTGTCCGGGGGGTTCGTCGTCGTGCCCAGGCGCAGCAGCCAGCGGCTTGGTGGCGACGTACCCGACGACAAGGATGACCGCCCGCAGCGGCAGCCCATCGCGGAGCCGCCCGGCGGCGACCTCCCGTGCGTGGTCGAGGAACGCCTGCTCACCGACCGTCTGGATTGCCTCGTATGCCGGACCGGTCGAGGCGATCGACGCGGGCATAGTGCTCGGGGTCCGCGAACTCCCACGCGAACGGGATCTCGTGTCGTTCGACGTCCTCGAAACCCCAACTGGCCAGAAGTTCCTCGCCGGCACCGGGGCGCCCGAGTTTCACCATCGCCGCTTGGTTGGCGACTTTGTCCGGCGCTGCCAGGGTGAACGGGGAAAGGGCCCACGCACCCGGCGATGCCTTGATATGCCCCCAGACCGTAAGACCCATGCGGCCTCCGGGACGAAGGACACGTCGCACCTCGGCCACCGCGTCCGGCGTCGTGCCCCAGATACCTCGGAAGCTGGTGACCACGTCGAAGGTGTTCTCCGGCCACGGCAGAGCGTGCATATCACCAACCTGCAGGTCGGCCTGCGGCGAACGATCCCGAGCGATCGCGATCAGCCGAGTCGACGCGTCCAAGCCGGCAACCGTCGCCCCCCGCGCCGCACCCAACTCGACGGCAAGACCAGAACCGCAAGCGACGTCCAGCACGCGATCACCCGAACCGACACCGAGTAGTTGATGCATGGCGAGGTACTCGCGGCAGTTCCCTGGCTCGCTCAGCGTCGCAAAATCGACCGCGCGCCAACCCCAGCCCTCATCCACGACAGTCCACTGGTCCGGCGGCACCTGCGACGTTCGTTCGGGCATCGGCCCACGATACGGCCGAACCTGCCCGAGCTAGCCGGCTACAGGGCTTTGAGGTCCTTGGGCATCGTGTCGACCAATCGGAAGAAGGCATCGACGAACTTTTCGGCTGCCGCCCAGTCCGACTGGGCGTCCTTCTTGAACTTCGCCACGCGTTCGGTCTCGGAGCCGGCGTTGAGTGCCTTCATCTTCTCCACGCACACCAGCGAGCCGGACTGCCCTGGCGTCGCCAGCGTGTAAAGCACCGTGGTCGGACGAACGAAATCCATCGCCGTTCCGGAGTAGAACTTCTTGGAATAGTCAGGGAACTCCGCAGCCAGAAACTGGTCCCAGTTCTGGCACATCGTGGAGAACGCCCGACCCGGCGGGTTCGAGCTGCGCCCGTTGTTCGGGTGGAACCGATCTTCGATGTCGTCGTAGCTGGTGATCTCGCCGAGGTACTTCTTGTACGGCGCCACGTTCTTGCGGGTCTTCTCGCCATCCTCGACGAAGCCGAAGGCGATCGACTTCTGCAGATTCGCCACGTACGCCTTGACGCTGGCGCGCTCCAGCTGGTGGATGTGTTCGGCCATGTCGTGGCCCCGGAAAGCCGACAGAGCTGCCTTGATCTTCGCCAAGTGTTTGCCGCTGTTGGACCCGGCGCCGAGCGTCTTGATCGCGGCGTCGATCTTCTTGTCCGTCGCGAGGTACTGCGACTCGACCTTCTTTCGTTCGGTCATGAAGTGCTGGCGCATCTGGCTGAGCTGGGCCTGGAAGCGCAGCGGGTCGTGGGTGGTGGGCTTGACGCCGTCCGAGGGCTTCGCGAAGTCGGTCTTGAGGTAGGCCTTCTCGAACAGGTCGAGCTCATCGCCGACCCCGGTCTTCTTGTTCTTGCCGACCTTGTCGAGCACAGCCTTCTTGCTCTGCCAGTCCTTGTTGGTCAGGATTTTCGGATAGTCCAGCTTCGGCACAACAACCCCTCATTCCAGTACGGATGCGGCCCCTACGCGGTCTGGGGCGGTCGAAATCGAGCCACGAATACGCGGGCCGGTTCCCACGAACATGATTGACTCACGCGAGCGGTCTACGGTCAACGGCGGCTTCGGCTGATCCGTCTAGCTCATTCCCAGGTGAACATGCGGACGGCCAGTCGCGATGTCGCTGCGCCCCACACCGCTAGCACGATGAAGTAGAACGCGCGCGGCCAGTGCCCGATGCTGGAGTCGGTCAGCGCCTGTACGGCGGCACCACTGGGCGTGTAGTCGGAGACGTCTCGCAGCCACGTCGGCATGTTGGGCCGCTGAATCCACAGGCCGGCGAAGAACTGCATGACGAAGAACAGGAACGATCCGAAGCCGGCGGCGACCTTCGCGTTGTGGAAGAGGCTGGCGATCACCATCCCCAGGCCGAGCATCGCCCAGGCGCCCAACAGGTAGCTGATCAGAAAGCTGCCGATGTTGCGTGGCCAAGGGGCACCGCCCAGTGGCGGGACCGCCACCATCAGCACCATGCAACCGATGGCCACCGACAGGATGAGTGCCAGCTGGGCGCCGAGCAGTAGGGCCGGGGAAACCGGCGTGGTGCGCAGGCGTTTCAGTACGCCCATCTCGCGGTAGCGGGTGAGGACGTCCGGCAGCGCTTGCATGGCCAGCAGGGTGATGGCGAAGAACACCAGGATCGGCTGATAGACCTGGAAGAAGCTCAGCCCACCCAAGGTGTCGGATGGGGCACGCACGGCGGGGATGGAGCCCAGAATGATCGAGGCGGCGACCGGCAGAATTGCCGTCCAAATCACCACGCCGGGGTTGCGCACGAGCAGTCGGGCTTCGCTCACCAGCATCGCCCGGGCCGCACGCCAGTTGATCCGTGGCAATGAGACGACGGTCTGCGTGGGCGCGGAGCTCATCGGCTTGCCGTTGCTGCGACGGAATCGGTGTGTTCCTCGCCAGCGGTCAAGGCCACGAACGCATCGTCGAGGTTGGGTTGATCGACGCGCAGCCGGCCCGCTGAAATGCCCCGGTCGTGTAGCGCGATGATCACGGCGCTGGCCACGTTGTCAGTGCCGGTCACCACGATCCGCTCACCCTCGACGCTCACCGAGTGGACGTCCGGCAATGGCTGGAGCACCGCGGGGTCGAGGGGCGCGGACGGCACGAAGCTCATCCGCTGATCGGCTTGCACAGCTGCGGCCAGTGCCTCGGGAGTGTCGGCGGCCACGACACGGCCGTGGTCGATCACAACGACCCTGTCGCAGAGTCGCTCGGCCTCCTCCATGAAGTGCGAGACCAAGAGCATGGTGACCCCGGTGCCGCGAAGCTCTTCCAGTAGATCCCATACCTCGCGGCGGGCAACCGGATCCAGTCCGGTGGTGAGCTCATCGAGGATCGCGATCCTGGGTCTGCCGATGAGCGCAAGCGCGACGGAGAGCCGCTGCTTCTGCCCGCCGGAGAGCTTGGCGAAATACGTGCTGCGCTGCCCGGTCAGGCCGAGCCGTTCGAGCAGCTCATCCGGTTCCTGTGGCTCGGGATAGAACGAGGCGTAGAGGGTCAGCGCCTCGATCACTCGCATCTTGTCGGGTAGGCGCGACTCCTGCAGCTGGATACCGACAACCTGCCTGAACGCGGCGCCTTCGGATGCCGGATCCATTCCCGCAACGCTGATCCGCCCGCCGTCGCGTTGGCGAAGTCCGCCGATGCATTCGACAGTGGTCGTCTTCCCGGCCCCATTGGGTCCCAGGATGCCGAAAATCTCCCCCTGGTCCACCGCGAAGCTCACATCGTCGACGACCGTGCGATCTCCGTACACCTTCCGAAGGTCGCTGACCTCGATCACCGGCATGCCCTCATCCTCGCACCGGCCCACGACCGCAACAGCAGCTCACCCGTTCGGTCTGACGCGTCACGACATGCTCGACCGACGCCTGACCTGCGCCGAGGGTGGGTCGGTCGAGTCGGGAATCTAGTGGCGGCCGGTTGGGGTCGCGGTCGGCCGGACGTTCAGCACCGCGTGGACGGTCGACCGCACGTGATCGGCCACGACATCGAGGTTGGGCGCCTCGAGCTTGCCGTCGAGATAGAGGAACGCGAGTCCGTGCACAAGGGCCCACATGCCGGTGGCAAGCGCTTCGGGTTCGGCGCCGGGGAAGGCTCGGCGGACGATCCCGTTGACGTAAGCAGAGATCGCCTGCGTCGCCGCGACACGTTCGGCGCTGTCGCGGTCACATGGCTCGCCGAACATCACCCGGAACAGAGCTGGCCGGCGCAGCGCGAACTGCACGTAGGCGACCGCCACGGCGGCCAGGTCATCGGGCGTAGCCGGTTGCGGGTGGGCCGAGGCCAGTGCCTGCGCCAGGTCGCGGTAGCCGACGGCGGCGACTGCGGACAGCAGTGCGTCCCGGTCCGCGTAGTGCCGGTACGGCGCCGACGCAGCGACGCCGGCCCGCCGCGCGACCGCCCGCAGCGAGAGATCCGGCGCACCCTGTTCGAGAAGTTCGAGCGCCGCACGTACGAGCGCGGCGGCGAGGTCCCCGTGGTGATACCGGGCGGCCTCGGTTGACACAGATCACTCCCTCAAATGTGGACGGTGCTCACATCGAGCGGCTAATGTGAGCGTCGTTCACATGATAGTCGATGCAGAGGCGGGTCCTGGGATGTCGAGTGAGCTTTTCGCGCCATTGACGCTGCGATCCGGTTTGGTGCTGCGAAACCGGATCGGCAAGGCGGCGATGGAAGAGGGGCTCGCCGGCCACGCCCAATTGCCGGATGACCGGCTCGTCCGCCTGTACCAGCGATGGGGAGCCGGCGGCGCCGGCCTGCTGATCACGGGCAACGTCATGGTCCACAAACAGGCGTTGACCGGCCCGCGTGGCGTGGTGCTCGATGCCGATTCGCCCGTGGCGCCGTTCCAACGGTGGGCAGCGGCCGGGAAAGCCGACGGTGCGGCGATGATCATGCAGATCAGCCATCCCGGGCGACAGGTCCGCGCCAACATGCCCGGCGTCTCCTGGGGACCGTCGGCAGTAAACCTGGACATGGGCAAGCACAGCAAACGATTCCGCCCGCCCACCGCGATGACCTCGGCACAGATCGAGAGCACCATCGAACGTTTCGTGACGACCGCGATTCGGGCCGAGCAGGCCGGCTTCGACGGCGTGGAGATCCACGGCGCGCACGGCTACCTGCTGTCACAGTTCCTGTCACCGCTGGCCAACCAGCGCGCCGACGACTGGGGTGGTCCGTTGGCTGACCGCGCGCGGTTGCTGCTGCGGATCGTCGAGACCGTCCGTTCGGCCGTGCCCGCGTCGTTCGTCGTCATGGTGAAGTTGAACTCAGCCGACTTCCAGCGTGGTGGGTTCGACGAGGCCGACGCCCAGCGCGTCATCGCGATGCTCGAACCACTCGGCGTGGATCTCGTCGAACTCTCCGGTGGCAGCTACGAAAGCCCCGCGATGTCCGGACGACCCACCAACGCACGCACACTCGAGCGCGAGGCGTACTTCCTCGACCTCGCCGCAGATCTCGCGGCCACCAGTCCACTCCCCCTGATGCTGACCGGCGGCATCTCACGCCGTGACACGGCGGAGAAAGTCCTCGCCAGCGGCGTCGCGATTGCCGGGATGGGCACCGCGCTGGCGGTCACGCCGGACCTACCCGAGCGTTGGCGCAACGGCGAGGACGTCGAGCGAGCGCTACGGCCGGTCACTTGGGACGACAAGATTCTCGCCTCGGCCGCCAGCATGGCGCTGGTCCGGCACCAACTACGTCGCATCGCCCGTGGCAAGCAGCCGAGCCTGACCACGCACCCGCTGCGTGCGTTCATCCACGACAACCTCGATCAGGCACGCGCGCTGCACCGCTACCGCCGCTGGCTGCGGGCCAGCTTGCGCTCTTCGGACCGTGCTCAGTCGGAAAGCTCCTAGGTGACGTCGGACTCGTACCCGTCGGTAGGGTTGGCTACCGGTTAGTAGGACGTCAGAGTAACGTCGTGCCGTCCGTCTCACTGAGGTCTGCCCCCGACGTGCCGGGCTCACGCCTCGTGTCACTCGGCAGCAGCCAACCTGCCCATGTCATCGCCGCGAGCGAACTCGGTCGGCCCTTCGGCCGGGACGGCGACTGGATCACCCGCCGCACCGGCATCGCCGAACTCAGACGCACCCGCTCGGCTGACGAGGCGCTCGAGCACGCCAGACGGGCCGCAACGACAGCTCTAGACGCAGCGCGCATATCGCCCACCGACATCGATCTGTTGCTCGTCGCCACCTGCTCGCTCGGCGACCGCGTATCGACCAGTGCTCGCCTGGCGGCCGCCGTCGCGCCACAGGCAGCAGCGATGGACATCAACGCCGCGTGCAGCGGCTTCAGCTACGCACTCGATACTGCCGACACTCTCATCCGGACTGGCTCCGCGCGTCGAGTGTTGATCGTCGGCGTCGAATGGATGAGCGGAATGCTCGACCCAGACGATCTCGGCAGCTCGATCATCTTCGGCGACGGGGCCGGCGCAGCCGTTGTCCTCCGCGCACAAGAGCCGACTGACATCGGCATCTGGCCGGCCGAGACAGGCAGCGACGGAACAGGCGCACTACTGATCCACGCCGAACCAGCCGGAGCCGGGTTCCGCCTACAGATGAGCGGCAGCGAAGTCTTCCGCTGGGCGGTGTCGATCGTGCCCGACCTGATCCGTGGCGCATGCGCGAGAGCGGGGATCACCACCCGCGACATCGAGGTGCTCGCGTTGCACCAAGCCAACCTGCGCATGATCGATGCGATCAGCGCTCAACTTGACCTGGATTCCGGCGTCCACGTGCTGACGGACATCGTCGGATCCGGCAACACCTCTGCCGCGTCCATCCCGATCGCGCTGAGCAAGTGGTGCGCCGAGAACACCCCAACCGGCGCCATCGGCCTGCTGGCCGGCTTCGGCGCCGGGCTGACCTTCAGCGCCCAGGCCGTTCGCCTGCCCGGCAATCCACTCCCGCCGCCTGGTTAGCAGGACGCCGCCGCGGCGCCAGGCGTAGGGGAAGAACACGCGCCCCGGACTTGCGCGCGAGGGGTACACGGCCCCTGACAAGATGCGTCACGGAGGTGTACGCGTCCTGGTGGGCGCCGCGATCTTCAAAATCGTCGAGGCCGAGAATCTCGGTCTGGCGGGTTCGATTCCCGTCCACCTCCGCCACCCGGCAGCGGTCGGCACGGCGAGACGCCGCACGCAGTACCCGCGGCGCTCACTCGTCAGTGGTGCGCAACTGCTCGTCCACCCGGCGGGTGAGCCGACGACGATCGAGTTCTTCCAGCAATGGCAGCGCCACGCGGCGAGTCGTCCCCAGCGCCTGACGAGCCGCGCTCACCGTGAACGGCTGCGGCAATCCGGCGAGGACGGCACGGGCGCGATCTGGTGCGTCCGGCCGCAGGTAGACACCGCCCGAGATACGGATCAACCTGCGTTGTTTCACCGCGGTCGCCAGGTACGCCTCGGTCAGCCCTGAGGCGGCGAGCGCGGGCGCTTCCCGGGCGGCGAACGGCTGCGCGTCGAGATCGTCGAGCAGCTCGACGAGAGCCTGCTCCGCCTCCCGCGGCAGCATCGCAACGACACCACGACGGTGCACGCCGTCACCGTCGATGACCAGCTGCTCCTGTTCGGCCACCAGCAGTGCGACGAGTGCGACGTCGGGCAGGTCGAGCTGTTGCGCGGCAGTGGCCGGCAAAAGGCCTGGTCGCAGCGGGTTGGCGGCAGCCCAGCGATCGACCGCCGCGAGAAGGTCCTCGCGCCACCGTGCCCACATCTGCCGGGCGACGATCCACTCCCCCCGCTCCACGGAAATATCCGGACCGGCGGCGCCCGCTGCCAACACACCAGCGCGGTGCAGCATGTCGCGACGGACCGCACCACGTGTCTCGATGTGTGCCGATGAGTCCGGCGCACCGATGAGGACGGCCAATTCTTCGGCCCGGGCCCGCGCCGACCCGCGCGCGCTCAACGGCGGCGGATATGGATCGAGCACCACGACGCCGGCCAGGACGTTCGAGCCTCCGGGCGCACGCAGCAGCCCGCGGTCGCCGATAGCGAGCGGTGCGGCTCTGGCCAACGTGAGCCGTGCCGTGTCATCGCCGAGCGGACGTACCCGCGCGGTGACCGACGCGGAGCCGAAGTGACAGGTGGCCTCCGATCCGATCACCTCGGCCTGGTGCACGAGGCGCACGTCGCAACTCGACGTGACCGCCCACGTGCCCGGCGCGACCAACGCCGAGCCACGGGGAATGTCCGACGGCTTGACGCCGCGCAGATTGACCGCCACCCGCGCGACTGCGGCGACGTCGCGCACGCTGGCCTTGAGTGTCTCGATGGACCGGATCCGCACGCGGGTGCCCTGCGGCACCACCTCCACCTCCTGATCGGTGCGCATCGAACCGCTCGTGAGCGTGCCGGTCACCACCGTGCCCGCCCCGCGGATGGTGAACGATCGGTCCACCCACAATCGCGTGGGCCGCGGCGGCGACGGCGGCAACGCGTCGGTCAGCCGGATCAGCGCGAGGCGCAGTTGCTCGATGCCCAACCCGGTCACCGGACTGACCGCGACCGCCTCCATACCGGCCAGCGGAGTGCCCGCTAAATGGGTACGAGCTTCCTGTTCGGCCAGCTCCGCGTCGCCGAGGTCAGCGCGCGTGATCGCCAGCAGACCGTGCCGCACCCCGAACGCATCGATCGCATCGAGATGTTCGGCGCTCTGGGCGCACCAGCCGCTGTCGGCAGCGACGACGAATAGCACCGCAGGCACGGCCCCGACGCCGGCGAGCATGTTCGACACGAACCGGCGGTGACCCGGCACATCGACGAACGCGACCTGCGCACCGTTGGCCAGCGTCGTCCAGGCGTAGCCCAGGTCAATGGTCATCCCGCGCTCGCGCTCCTCGGCCCACCGGTCCGGCTGCATCCCGGTCAGTGCGCCGACCAACGTCGACTTGCCGTGATCGACGTGTCCCGCCGTCGCGATCACGTGCATACGTCGTCCGTCCCGGGCCGGCATGCCGCCAACACGGCGCGGGCGAGATCGTCATCCGCCTCGGACGGCACGCAGCGCGGGTCCACCAGGCAGATGCCGTTCTCCACCCGGGCCACCACGCAGGGCTGGCCCAACCGCAGCGCGCGTGCCACGCGTTCGGGCAGTGCGACCGCCCAGCCGTCGAGCAGCCGCTCCGGAGACCCGCCGCCACCGACCAGCCCCGCGCTCGGCACCACCTCGCAGCTCACGCCGGCGTCGGACAGCGCGGCGGCGAGCGACTCGGCTCGGTGGCGCAACTGTGCAGGCTCGGCGCGAAGTGCGTCGGCGGTGGGCGTGGCCGGTGCGGTCAGGGTGGCCGCCAACGCGGCCAGCGTGAGCTTGTCCACGCGCAGTGCGCGCGCCAGCGGATGGCGACGCAGCGCGTCGACGATCTCGTCAGAGCCGAGCAGCAATCCGGCCTGCGGACCGCCGAGCAACTTGTCGCCGCTGCTGGTGACCAGGCTCGCGCCGTCGGCCAGCGCCGTGCCTGCGTCCGGCTCGTCCGGCAGGAGTGGGTCCGGCGCGAGCAGACCCGAGCCGATGTCCGCGACGACCGGCACCCCGAGCGAGGCGAGTTCACGGATGGACACCGCGGCGGTGAAGCCCCGGATGACGAAATTGGACGGGTGCACCTTGAGCACGAAACCGGTCCGCGGGCCGAGGGCCGCGGCGTAGTCGTCAAGGTGAACGCGATTGGTCGCCCCCACCTCACGCAGCCGGGCGCCGGTGCTCTCGATGAGTTCCGGGATCCGGAACCCGTCGCCGATCTCGACCAGCTCGCCGCGGCTGACCACGATCTCGCGCCCCGCGGCCAGGCCGGTGGCGGCAAGGACGAGCGCCGCGGCGCCGTTGTTCACGATGTGCGCGCCCTCGCGCGCGCGGCACCCGGGCCAGCAGAGCGTCGATGGCTCCGCGGCCGCGCCGGGCGCGTTCGCCCGTACGACGTCGTACTCGACATCCACGTACCCGGCCGCCCTCGTCACCGCCGGCACCGCATCGGGCGCCAGCGGGGCGCGGCCGAGGTTGGTGTGCAGCACGACGCCGGTCGCGTTCAGCAGCGGCCGCAAGCCGGCAGCCGTTCCCGCAGCCGGGCATCGACAGCCGCGATTACCTCATCGGGTGCCAGGCGGCCAGACCGCACGCTGGAGAGCACCTCACGCACCGCCGCCACGACGATGTCACCGTGCACTTGTTCGCGCCACTGTGCGACGCGCGGATCGTTGAGGACATGGTCGGTGCGCGGCACGCTGCGACGTGGGTCCTCGGCCGCACTCATATGAAGTTCCGCGTGTGCGGCGCCGAAAGGCCGGCTGCCTCATCGACCGGGAACCCGATGTAGGCGGGCCACTGGGGTTCGGCGTCACTCAGCCAGGTCACGACGGTGACTCCCTCGTCCAGTACACGGCCGAGCGTATACGGCACGATCCCGTCGACGCCCCACCTGGAGCGGCGTACGTGCTGGCACAGATGACAGCCCAACGATGGCCGTCGTAGGTTCTTGCCACCAACCGTCAACCGCAACGTGCCGGAGCCGAGCACCGTGAGCCAGATCCTGGGTCGCCAACCCAACGGTCGACGCGCCGATCTCACCGAGGGGGATCCATGGCACCAGTAGTCAACAAGAAGGTCATCAAGATGGACCTCTGCCCCACGAAGCCGAATAAGAAGGTGATCGACGTCGGCGACACCAACGTCGAGGTCACCCTCACCCTCACGACGAAGAAGCCGATCGCGTCAATCGTCATGACCCGCCTGGAAGAGAAGGCGGTCGAGCCGGTCATGACGAGGTACCAGACGATCATCCAGAAGGAAGTCACCAGGCTCGAGGCCAAGATCGTCGAGCTGACCAAGATGAAGGACTTCGAGGGGGCCGCCGAGCTCACCAAAGCCACCACCCACACCGTCCAGAACGCGTGCAAGTCGATCCAGGCCGCGGTCGACAAGGCGGTCAAGGCTCAGATCAAGGCCGACTACAAGAGCGACTCGAACCTGTTGGAAGCGCAGATCAAGGTCGGCGTCAGCATCAGCTTCAAGGTCATCGCGATCACCGTCGACGCCACCCGCATCGGTCTGACGATGGGTGCCGACGTGCACGCCATCGTCATGCTGTGCAAGCACACTTACGAGCTCGGCAAAATCGTCTACGACCTGACCAAGGACGAGCCGAAACTGCGGGAAGAGCTGCTTACCGCCATCGGCAAGTACAGCACCGCCAAACAGGTTCGCCTCATCGACAAGGCAAAGGCCAAGAAGTCGAACCTTGCGGCTTTCACGCTCAAGATGAAGGACGCCTACGCCGAGTACCAGCCGCTGTCCTCGGCGGCCGAGAACTCTCGCAAGCGGTACAAGAATCAGGTCACGTCGATGCGGCAGGGTCTGGAGAAGCTGTCGCTGAAGACCGACGAGCTACAGAAGGGGCTCAAGGCACCTGGGCTGAACCTCAAGCAGGGCGTGCAGGTCGGTGCCAAGGTCATGCAACTCAAGCGGGAGGTCAGGACCGTCTACGCGAGCGTCAAGGGTTGCGAACAGTTCTCCGAGGACATGGCCTACCTGCTCACCGAGGCGGGCGTGGAGGTCGACGACAGCACCTTCAAGGAGCGGCTCGGGTCCGTCGACACGACCATGGATCTGCTGAAAGCGACCCACGAGTTGGCCAAGCTCTGCTCCGACATCTGGGAACTAGCCGCCTGAGCTGTCTGACTCGAGCCTGTCGGTCGCCGGTCGAGTGGTGGCGACCGACAGTCAGGTTCTGGGTAACTGGCGTTGCCTCAGCCGCGCGAGCGCGCCATGCCGGAACGCAGATGAACGAGCACCGCGAGCACGCGTCGGTGCGTGGCCTGATCTGGCGCCAGACCCAGCTTGGTGAAGATCCGGCTCGTGTGCGTCTCGATGGTCCGGGGGTTCACCGCAAGTCGTTCCGCGATCCGTTCGTTGGACAGCCCTTCGGAAACCAACGCCAGCACGTCGCGTTCGCGTGGCGTGAGCCCGACCAGCGGATCGACGCGCCGAGGTGCGTCGAAGACGGTCCGTACCACCTCCGGGTCGATGGCGGTGCCCCCGGCCGCGACCCGCCGCACCGCGCCGACGAGTTCGTCCGGGCGGGTGATGCGCTGCTTGAGCACGTACCCGACGCCGGCGTGCCCGCCGGCGAGTAACTCCAGTGCGTGCCGCGTTTCAACATGCTGGGACAGCACGAGCACGCCGACGTCCGGCAGCGTGTGCTTCAACTTCAGCGCCGCCTGCAGACCTTCGGTGGTGTGCGTCGGCGGCATTCGGACATCCACCACAACAGCATCCGGGTGGGCCATTTGCGCCGTGGCAACCATCTTCGTCGCATCCGCGAGTTGCGCCACAACCTCGATGCCCTCATCGGCCAGCAATCGGGCGATCCCGTCACGCACCAGCCAGGCGTCGTCGACCAGCATCACCCTCACGACGGCAGATCTTGCCGCGAGCTGCCGTTCTCCGACACTCGGCAGCCGTACGGGTTAACACGGACGCAATCTCAGCCCGGGGGGAGCATGCTCGCCGGATGACGCTGCGTCTCGTCCTGGTCGACGATGACGCGCGCTTCCGTGCCGTGGCCTGCCGCGCGCTGCTGGCCGAGGGCATCGACGTCGTGGCCACGGTCGGTTCCGGCGCGGAAGCCCTTGACGTGATTGCACAATTGAAACCTGACGTCGCCCTGCTCGACATCCAGATGCCGGACGTGGACGGCCTGGAGGTGGCGCGCCGGTTGAAGCGCAGAGGGGGTGCTCCGGTGGTCATCCTCATCTCCACCCGCGACCAGGCCTACGGCGAGCGGCTGGCGGCAGGGCTGGCCGCCGGGTACCTGCCCAAGGATCAGCTGTCGCTGGCGGCGATCATGCACCGAGCCAGACCGGCGCAATGACCCGTCCGCAGCCGGCGGGATCGATCGTCCTCGAACCTGCCAAGCACGGCCCGACGGCGATCGAGGCTCTCCGCACCGCCCTCGCGGACCCGTCGCTCCAACTCCGCTACCGGCGCTCGACCACCGGCACGTGGATCGACGAATTCGGTCTTCAGATCGAGGAATCCGGGCCGGACTCCGGTCGATGCCTCACTCCGCTGGAACGTGACGGCGACTGGGTCGCCGCGCTCATCCACGATCCGGCCTTGCTCGAGGAACCCGGGCGGGTGCGTGCGGCATGTGCGGCGATCGCCTCGGTGATCGACGACGAGCGGCTCCGGGCGGAGTTGCGCGCGCAGCTGCGCGACGAGCAGGCATCGAGGGCCCGGATCGTTGCCGCGAGCGACCGGCAACGACGGCGCATCGAGCGCAATCTGCACGACGGCGCGCAACAGCGTCTGGTCGGCCTCGCGCTCACGCTCCAGCTGGCCGGCAAGCGAGCCGATGGCGGCCGTCCGGTCACCGAGCTGCTGGTCGAGGCAGTCGACGAACTGGAAGCAGCCATCGCGGACCTGCATGAACTTGCCCGCGGCCTGCACCCGGCGATCGTCACCGACGCGGGGTTGGCGGCCGCGGTGGAGACGCTCGCCGAACGTCCCGGAATTCCGGTCGAACTGTTTCTCGACCTGCCGGAACGGCTGCCGGAAGCCGTTGAGGTGGGCGCGTACTACCTGGTTGCCGAGTCACTGGCCAATGCCAACAAGCACTCGGGTGCGCAGACGATCACAGTCACCGCCGGCGTCGTCGACGACGCCGTCGATGTCTCGGTGCGCGATGACGGTCGCGGTGGTGCCGACACCACCTCCGGCTCGGGCCTGGTCGGGCTGGCCGACCGTCTCGGCGCGCTCGGCGGGCACGTGATCGTCGACAGCGAGCCAGGGCGCGGCACGACCGTCACCGCCCACATCCCGTTGCGGGCCCCCTCGGCCACCGCACAGCATCTGGTCGACGACATCCTGCTTCGCGTCGTTGCCGACGACGACGCCGTGCGGCCGGGCGGAGCCGACGCGGTCGGCAACGCCCGCTGGATAGCCGGTGACCAGGACCGGCGGCGCCGCGCGCTCAAGTGGATCGTGTGGCAGAACCTGGCAGGACCGGGCGAGATCATCGACGCCCAGCCCGTCACCGAAGACATGTCGCACGCCAAGGCGCTGCTGCTGTTCGTGGGCGGAAACCGCCAGATCTCGACCCAACTGCGCGACTGGGTCATCGGCTATCTCACTGCCGCGGGGTACTCGGAGAGCGTGCTCGAAGCCGCATCGGCCTACGACGACAGCGACACGATCGAGGACATCCTCAGTCCGCCCCGGATGGCTATCGCGCGACGGGTGGTCCTGTACGACGCACTGCGGGCGTGCGCAATGGCCGGCTCCCGGTTCAACCCGGAGGATTTCGATCCGGTACTGCGCGCCGCCGACGCGGTCGGCATCTCGCGCGATGTGGTGGCGGATCTGCACCAGATCGTCATCGAGGAGGCACGCCTGCGGCAGCGCCGCCACGACATCGTCGTCGCGCCGACGATGCCGAAGTTGTTGCACGACTCGATCGCGGCTATCAAGGCGCAGCCGCAGTGACGTCGGATTCTGCGGAATGGGATGAGCGGTACTCGAGTTCGGATCGGATCTGGAGCGGCGAGCCCAATGACTCGCTCGTGCGCGAGGTGTCCGGCTTGGCACCGGGACGCGTGCTGGACGTCGGTTGCGGCGAGGGTGCCGATGCAGTCTGGCTGGCCTCCCACGGTTGGGACGTGACGGCGCTCGACGTCTCCCAGGTGGCACTTGACCGGGCGCGCTCACATGCGGACGCAGCGGGCGTTCGGGTGAACTGGCAGCACGGCGGGCTACTCGACGTCGAACTGCCGCATGACGGTTTCGACCTGGTGTCCGCGCAGTACCCGGCTTTGCGCCGCAGCAACGGTGACGACGCCGAGCGGGCACTTGTCGACGCGGTGGCGCCCGGCGGCACGTTGCTCGTGGTCCATCACGACATCCGGGACTGGGCGCAGGCCGGCCACGAGGAACACCTCGACCCGGACGAGTGGGTGAGCCCCCGGGATGTGTCACGGCGGCTCGATTCCCACTGGATCATCGATGTCGACGAGATCCGCGAACGCAGGATCTCCGGCGGCGCAGGCATGCACCACTCCCACGACGTCGTGCTGCGCGCCCGACGGATCGCCTAGCGGAACCTCGACCCGGAGTTCACGCGAACGCTGCTAGCTGCCGGCGTCGGCGAGGATCGCCTTCGCCGCGTTGTAGCCGGGAATGAAGGTGATGCCAGGACCGCCGTGGCAGCCGGCGCTGGCGAGGTACAGGCCATCGATGCCGTGCGGCAGATCGCGCCAACCGTTCGGACCCGGCCGGTGCGCGCCCATCTGTTCCGGATGGATCAGGCCGTGGCAGTAGTCGCCGCTCGGCGCGCCGAACATCGTCTGCATGTGCTTCGGCGTGAACGTCGTGTGCTTCTCGATCAAGCCCGGGAAGTTCGGGGCGAGCCGGGAAATCTTGTCGATCACCCGCTGGCCCATCTCCGCCTTGCGCCGGGCGTAGTCGCCCTCGCCGCCGGAGATGGGGAACCAGAGCGCGAACGCCGACGCCGCGTGCTTGCCGGGCGGGGCCAGGTCTGGATCCTGGGCGGACGGGATCTGGAAGGCGATCGCCGGATCGGCCGGCACGATCCCGCGCTGGCAGTCCTCCCACTGCTGTTGCAGCTCCTCCGGGGTGGAGAACAGACCGATGGCTGCTTGCATCTTCGGGTCGTTGAGCAGCTCGTACGGCGCGGCGAACTCCGGTGCACCGTCGAGCGCGAAGTGCATCTGCACGTAGCTGCCGCGGTGATCGATGCGAGCACACCGCGCGCTCACCGCGTCCGGCACGGCGCTCGAGTTGAGCAGCGCGGTGAGGGTCAGATCCGGCGACAGGCTGGACACCACCACCGGCGCCGAGATCGTGGTGTCGTCCTCGGTCCGCACCCCGCTCACCCGGCTGCCGTCGAGAAGAATCTCGGCAACGCTGGTACGCAACCGCACCTCGCCACCGGCGGCGACGAACTGCCGTTCCAGATGTTCGGTCAGCACGCCGATGCCGCCCTTGAGCTTGGTGGTGAGCACGGCGTTCTCGTCCGGCACGGCAAGGCCGAACGCCAGCGCCGCGGCGCTGCCCGGCGTCTGCGGTCCGCGGTAGGTCGCATTGACCGCCAGGAACGCGAGCATGCCGCGCATCGCGCCGTGCTTCTCCTTGTCCGGCAGGTACCGATCAAGCACGTCGCTGACCGACCCGAACAGCATGTCGGTGATGGTTGAGCGCTCGAACTCGCTGGTCGCACACGCGTACATCTCGTCGATCGTCTTCGGGGCGGTGCCGGCCTCGAAGCGCCCGAGTGCCCGCATCGGCGCCTGGCACCACTCCATCAACCCGACCAGGGCGGCCAGCACGTCGGTGCCGTGCGACTCCTCCAGGTGGGCCATCAGCTGCATCGGGTCGGTGTAGTAGACCAGCGGCTCGTCGCCGATTCCGCGCAGGGAGACCGACATGACCTCGAGGTCGACGATCGCCAGCTGGTCGAGACCGAGTTCGGCGCTGACCACCGCCGAGGTCGGGATCTGCACCGAGCCCGCGATCTCGAACTTGTAGCCGTCGAACAGCTCGACGGTCGATGCCATCCCGCCGGCAAAGCGCTTGGCTTCGAGGCAGACTGTGCGCAGCCCCGCCCGCTGCAGCATGAGTGCGGTGGTGAGCCCGTTGTGGCCTGCACCGATCACGATCGCGTCATAGTCCGCCATGCCCGGAGCCTGGCATTCGACCTATCTTTCGTCAAGAGTGACAAAACTTGGGACAAAACTCAGGGTCGGAACAAGTCATCGACCATGCCGCCCTGGAGCGCGGCGAGCGCGGCTCGCGACACCCGGGCCAGCTCGTCCAACGGGCGTCGATCGCCGTTCATCCAGTCCTCCATCGCGGCGAACACGGCGGCCGCGATGCACCGCGCCGTTACCGCGATCGCGAGCGCCTCCTCGCCAGGATCGGCCTGGCCACCGCGGCTGGCGCGACGGCGCAGGTGCTCGGCAACCGCGTCGGCGAAGGCCTGCTCCACCTGGCGCATCTGGCGCACGATGCGCTCGGCGTCGAGTTCCTCGGCACGCATCGCGGCGATCTGACTGACCGCCTCCACGTCATACGGAAAGGCGAAGATCGCCTGTTGCACCGACTCGATCACGGACTCGCCGGCCGGGCGGGCGGCGAGCGCGGTGCGAAACCATTGCAACCCGGCGTCGAAGTCGGCGAAGAGCAGGTCGTGCTTGGAACCGAAGTGGCGGTAGAACGTGCGCAGCGACACCCCCGCGTCGGCGGCGATCTGCTCCGCCGAGGTCTCCTCGACTCCGTGCGCGAGGAATCGGAGCACAGCCGCCTTGCGCAGCGCTTCGCGGGTGCGCTCGCTGCGAACTGTGCGCGCCGGGCCTGCCACGCCCCCGACGGTAGCGCAGTCGACGGGACGTCCCACCGCCATAACGGCAATATTGACAAAACTGATGGCCGGGTCGAGTCTCACCGGATGGCATCGCTGCTCGCGCACGCATTGCTCGGCGTGCTGGTGATCTGGTGGATCCTCGCCGCCAACGGCGCGATCTTCCGGCGGACACCGACCGGGCCACTGCTGAGCGCGTACGAGTTCGTCCTCTACGCCGTGGGCGTGGCCTCGGTCGGCGTCGGCTGGTACTTCAACATCCGGTTCGTGCAGCAGGACGGCCCAGGCAGATTCTTCTTCAACCCGATCTGGGGTGACGGCAGCTGGGCGCAGTACATCAAGCTGATGTTCGCCAACCCGGCGGCGTCCTCGGCCGGTCAGGACTACACGGCCGGCAACGTCCTCCTGCTGCCGCTGATGACGATCGTCGACGGCCGCCGGCGCGGCATCGCCCGGCCGTGGCTGTACTTCGTGTCGACGCTGTTCACCAGCTTCGCCTTCGGCTGGGCGTTCTACCTGGCTACCGTCGAGCGGCAGCGCCGAGGCGCCCTCGACGGCCGATCAGACCCGCGTCAGCTCGAACCCTTGCGCCCGACCAGGTGAAAGACGCGGCTGAGCTGGCGGTACGGATCCCGCCGGCTGGCTTCGAGCTCGACCGCCGCCGTCGCCGCTACCTGTTCCGAATCGCCGGGATCCAGCCGGACGCCACTGAATTCGAGCCAGTCGACGAACAACCAGACGCCGTACCAGCGCTGCGGCTGGACACCGCGGCTGCGGATCAGTTCGCTGATTTCCTCGACGGTGTCGGCTCGCCCCGGCACGCCCAACACGCCGATCTCGGTCCGGGCGTCGAATGAGGCCAGCGCGTCGTCCCACCGCCGCTCCAACGCCGGGCGCACCGCCGCCGCATGGGCGTTGCCGGTCATGATCGACACGATGCCGCCGTCGGCGGCACACCGGCACAGCTGATCTACCAGTGGCTCGGGCCGGTCCAGGTAGCCGAGCACGCCATGGCACAAAACCGCACCGAAGCGGCGGCCCTGCGTCGCCTCGTCCGCACTCAGACCGTCGCCATGTAGGAGCGTGACCCGTGCGCGTGCGTCGGCCGGCAACCGCTCGAGCCGCTGCCGGGCTTTGTCCAGCATGGTCGGCGACGGGTCGAGCAGCGTCACCTGGTAGCCGGCTCGGGCCAGCGGAAACGATTGATGGCCCGCGCCGCCGCCGACGTCGAGCACTGTCGCCGGCAGTTCCGGCAGGTGTTCGAGCAGCTGATGGTGCAGCACATAGGTGCGCACATGCCCCTTGACCGAGGCATAGGCCTCATCGACGAATTGGTCCGCCAACTCGGCCCATGCGTCCTGACTCACCCGACCAGGATGCACCCACGATCCGATCAGGAATCGAGAAGCGCGACCGAACGCGGCGGGCCTAGCGTTTGCGGTAGTCCAGCACCGCAATGCACTGCATGTCCCACCGGTGAACAGGGAGCCGTGACGATGCCCGCAAAGACAACGCCCGCAAAGACAATGCCAGCGAAGACACTGCCAACGAAGGCCAAGCCCGCGAACACAAAGCCCGCGAACACAAACCCCGCCAAGAAGGCCCAGAACCAGTCCGACGGCTTCAGCGCCGAGGAACGCGCCGCGATGAAACAGCGGGCCGCCGAGCTGCGGGCGGAGAGCAAGGCGGGCGCGAAGCGGGCCGACGGCCTGGAGGATGTACTCGCGGCGATCGCGAAGATGGCACCGAAGGATCGCGAACTGGCCGAGCGCGTGCACATGACGGTGACCGAGGCGGCGCCCGACCTGCGCCCCAAGACCTGGTACGGCATGCCGGCCTACGCGAACGCGGACGGGAAGGTCGTCGTCTTCTTCCAGGACTCGGGCAAGTTCAATTACCGCTACTCGACGTTGGGCTTCCAGGACGCGGCGAACCTCGACGACGGCGATATATGGCCGGTGGCGTATGCGCTGAAGGCGTGGAGCAGCACGGTGCACAAGCAGGTCGTCGAGCTGGTGCAGGCCGCGGTCTCTGACCGCGATCGCGCTGCGGGTAGAGGTGTCAGCCGACGCCGATGAGGATTCGCGGCGAGGCCGACGGCAGCAGCCACCGTAGTAGCCCGGCCATCACCGGCTGGGCGACACCAATGCATCCCTTCGTGGGGCGACCGGCAGTGGTCACGTGCAGGAAGTACGCGCTGCCGGCGCCTTGGACCACCGGGAAACGGTTGTAGTCGAGCACCAGCGCGTAGTTGTACGCGCGCACCGTGTCCATCAGATGCGTATTCGGGCTGCGCATCAGGAATGGGCACGCCAGCGTGCACAACTGATGGGTGTTGTACAGCGGGCCCGGCTGGCTGATCCACCAGTCACCCGGCGTCACCTGGAAGTACGGCATGGTCGTGCCGGGGTCGCTCAGCTTCCCGAAGGCCTGCGTCAGGGTGAAACTGCCTACGGGGGTGGCCGGCACCTCCTCGCTCGGTTGCTGGGTCAAGCCACCGACAGCGGTGTGCGCAAGTTCGTCCGGTGTCATCGGCACCCAGCCACCTGGTACCCGATCCCATGCCCGCAGCGTTGCGGTCGTCGAGGTGGCGTTCGGAGCGTCGATGGTGATCACTTGCTGCGCATCGCCGGTGGGCAGCTTCAACGGCAGTGTGGCGACGACCGGACCGGCGGCCTGGAGCTGAATAGCGATCGGCGCGTCCTTAGGTGAACTCGCGCCGACGACGATCATGAGCGCGACGGCCCCGGCCGCGGCCGCGATGGCCACGGGGACGCGCAAGCCACTGCGGCGTGCGCGCCCCGAGGTCAGTCGCCGAACCGGCTCGGCGGGTTCGGTCCGAGCCGGTTCGGCATTGCGCAGATCAGTGATGGTTACCCGCCACTATCGGTCCGGTCTGGCCCGCCAACGGTCCGGCACCGCTGTTGCCCACCGCAAGCAGCGCGCCGTGCACGGTGTTGTCGACAATGACGAGCCCGTCGTGGTTGTTGACCGCATTGATGGACACCACGTCGTTCGCACCGCAGCCGTTCGCCGGATCACCGATGAGGACAAAGCCTGTCGACCCGGTCACGGTCACGCCACCGTGCACGGTGCTGTCGCAGATCTGCGTCCCGTTCGGGCTGCTCTCGCCGATCCCTCCGTTGATGATCGAGCTCTCCACCAGAACGGACGCGCCGGGCAGCACCGCAACGCCGCCGGTGATGTCCGCATACTCGATGCAGACAGTCCCAGAGCGCACGAGCACCGCTCCGTGCACGCCGGTGATGTAGTTGCCGCCGCAGTTGAACGTGTAACCGCCGCCACTCGATCCGTCGCTGAGCACCTCCAGTGATGTGGCGGCCACCGCTACCCCGGACGCGATCGCGATCGCGGCGACGATCGATCCACCGACCAGGTATTGCCAGCGCGGGCGCTTGACCCCGGTTCGCCTGCGAAGAGCAGATAGTGAATCGCGAACGTTCCTCATAGTGCGTTCCCTTCCCTATGGTGAAGATCGGCCGTGGCGTCGACGCCGCGGCCCCGTCCCAACGTCAGCCCCAGCACGAGGCCCACAGTCGCGGGTATCAGTGGCACCTGCATCGGAAAATCGACCATCGCGTCGCAGGCGAGACTCACCACGGCCGCCACGCCCAGCACCCACATGCCGGCCATGACCACACGGCGCGTTCGCGTGAACGCCACGGCCAACCAAGCCACGGTGAGCGCGACGGCAAGCACGCCGAGCACGCCGTAGTACTGGCCGTACTGCAGCAGATCGTTGTGGTCGAACAGTTGGTTGATCCGCCCGTTGCTGAACGAGGCGAGCTGACTGGGCAGGCGCCGAAGACGCCGGTGGCGCTCAGATGGCCAAGCGCCTCGTGCCACAGGCGCAATCGACCGCTGTCGCTGCCCGAGTCGGCCACCCGCGTGTTCAGCAGCACCACCGTGGTCACCGCCGCCGACCAGCCGACCGAGACGGCGATGAGCTGGACGCTGCGCGCCGACATTCCGGTGCTCGTGATGATCAGCAGGATCAGTGCGAGGCCGATGCCGCACAGGGCATAGACCGGCTGAGCATGGCTGCGCTCGATGGCTGGAATGAGCCCGACGAAGGCCACCAGAGCCCAGGCGGTGGTCTGCGCGAGGATTCGGGCACTGGCTCGATGCACGACCAGGTAGAGCAGCCAGCAGATCGCAAGGCCGAGCACCGCGCCGCGGGACTGGGTCGCGAGCAGGCCGGTCATGATCGCCCACGCCCGAAGCCGGTCGCCGAGCGCACCCGACTCGTACGCGAGCCAGCACGCGCACAGCAGACCGGTCACCAACACGACACCCGTCGCATTCGCGTATCCGATGCGTGCCGATGCTCGCCAGCCCTCGGCCTGTAATTCGGCAAAGGCCGGCACGTGCAGCGCGACGCCGACGATGCAGAGCACGCCGGTGACGACGGCCGCGTCCACCACCACCCGGCCGAACAACAGGCGCTCGGTCCGTTGTGATGCGCAGATGCCGACGACCGCAAGTGAACTTGCGGCCGCGATGGCGGCCAGCGGGCACAATGCGGCACCGAGCTGATCGCGGGCGATTGCGGACACGCCCACCGCCAGTGCCATCGAACCGGCTGAGGCGATCAGCCATGGCGTCCGGACCGCGGCGCGGGCGTGCGGCATGACCACGGCACCGAACACCGCGAAGGAAGTGAAGACGGTCAAATCGAGCCGGAAGAAGGCGCCGCGCACGAGTTGACCCCACAGCACCGCGGCGAACACCGCGCACAGCGCGGCGAAGCTGCGCACGTCGGTGTCGGCGGCACCGATGGCGAGCCATTCCCGCGACAGCGACTGCGCGAACGATCGGTTCGCCGGCTGTGTCCCGGTTTGCCCGGACGCTACCGAGGCATCGCGCACACCCGTCCCCGGCGCGACGCGGTCGACGGTCTGCACGATGCCCTCCCCTGGCAGGTGCAGGCAAGGTATATCCCCCTCATCGCATCGGCAACGTCAACCCCCTCTACCGAGCCGGCGGTGCGGGGGGACCCGGTCATACCCGCACAGAACGCGCAGGTGGGCCGCTGGACCTCAACGTCGCCACCCCGTCGGCCGATCTGCACATCCGTGCGAACCTGCCGGGTTCACAGCGTCGCAGGCGTACGGTGCGGGGTGATGAACGCCGAGACTGTCTCGGTGCGGCCGAACAGCCTGCTGCTGTACGACGTCTCCCGCGGCCTCGCCTATGACAAACCGCGCTGGCGCGGCTGGATGCACCTCGTCTGTTTCGAGGCCGCCCTCGTGCTCGGCACGATCATTGTGATGACGGCGCGTGCCGGCTGGCAGACCGTTGATGCCGCCGTCTACGGCGGCGCGGTCGCCGGACTGTTCGGCACGAGTGCGCTGTACCACCGGGGACAGTGGACGGCGAAGACGTCGGCGCGGCTGCAGCGCGCGGACCACGTCATGATCGTCTTGCTGATCGCCGGCTCGGCCACCACGCCCATGCAGGTCTGCCTGCCCGGCGTGTGGAAGGCAATCGGCCTGATCGGGCTGTGGTCGCTGGCGCTGGCCGCCATCGCACTGCGACTGCTATGGATGGACGCGCCGGAGCGATTGGTCGGTGCGATCTACGTGGGCCTCGGCTGGGTGGCGGGCTCAGCGATCCCGGTGGTGTGGATCAAGGCGGGCGTCACGCCAGCCGTGTTGCTGCTATGCGGCGGGTTGCTCTACACCGCCGGCGCGATCGGCTACCACCGGCGCCGGCCGGATCCGCGCCCGCTCGTGTTCGGCTACCACGAGGTGTTCCACAGCTACGTCACCGCCGCTGCCATCTGCCAGTACGTCGCGATCGCGGTCTTCCTACTCTGATCGGCCCGCGCCCGCAGCCGATGGCGCGATCGGCAATATCAGCCGGACTGATGGGCGACCGAGCGCGTGCCATGGGCCTCGACGCTCAGCTGAGCTGATTCATCCGCCGGATCCGACTGCGTGCGCAGCAAAATCAGCGCGACCACGAACGGCCACGTCACCTGCACGCCCGAACTCACCCGTTCGGCCAGCCCGAGCAAAGGTCCGTTGCGCGTCTCTACGGCAGTCCAGACCAGCAGCCCGATGGACACGACGATCGCGACGAGCGACCGGCGCACACCCACGACCGCCAGCACCGACTCCCGGCGGGCGGCAAGCGCAGGCCACGCCGCGATGGTCAGCGCGCCGACCGCGGTGCATACCGCGTGCTCACGGCTCGTGCCGTGCGCGGGTTCGGGAAAGAATGCGACGCCGACCGCCGCCGCACCGGCGACGAGCAGCCCGATCCGCGCCGCAGCCCCCACGCCGCGCATGCCGGCAGCTGTTACGAAATAGGCGACCCCGACGGTGTACAGGGCGGCGGTGACGATCCACCGGTCCGTCCCGCCGTAACCCGACAGCACGCTCACCGTCTGGCGCATCGGGCTGTAGGACGCGGGCTGCACCGTGCCGGCCACCAGCCAGCCCGTGGTCAGTAGCACCGGCATGACGCCGGACACCACGACGGTCCACGGCGCGATTCGTGCCGGGACGTCCGGCACCGTGGTTTCGGCTCTCGTCGGCCACGGCAGCGTGAGACGACCCAAAAGACGACGTTCGGCAGCGCTGGTCACTGTCATGCCCCCACTGAACTGAGTTGTCGTTCCAGCCAGTTTTTCCGCTGCCAGTTCCAATTCTATTCGTAGCGACCTTGTTCCCGTGAGAATTGCGTTAGTTCGCCGGCCTCTACACGCGCGCTGGCGAGAGGTTGCCGGCCTCGACGATGCCCCGGCGGATCGGCACGCGAAGCAATAACAGGAAACCCACGACGAAGAACACGACCAGCAACACCAGGGCCGTCCGGTAGCTGCCGGTGTTCTGATAGGCGACGCCGAACAGCAACGGCCCCAGCCAACTCGTCCCTGCGTCGCTGATCTCGTAGAAACCGAAGTAGCGGGCCTCGGAGCCGGCCGGGATCAGGCGCGAGAACACCGACCGGGACAGCGCCTGGCTGCCGCCGAGCACTACCGCGATCAGGATTGCGAGCGCGTAGAACTGCAGCGGCGCGCGGGCCTGAATCACGTAGCCGAAACCGATGGCCACCAACCAGACCAGCAACGAGGCGAGGATCACCCGCTTGGCTCCCCACCGACCGGCCAGGCGGCCGAGCCAGATCGCACCGGCGTAGGCCACGAACTGCACCAGCAGGATGCCCAGCAACAGCGTGGTGTTGGACAGGTGCAGTTCCTTGTCGCCGTACTGGGCAGAGACCGTCGTGACGGTCTGGATCCCGTCGTTGTAGACCAGGAACGCGATCAGGAAGCCGAGCGTCACCGGGTAGCCACGCAGCTCCCGCAGCGTGCCAGCAGCCTCCCGAAATCCTGCGGCCAGCACCGACCCACCCGTCACCCGTTCAAGCACGGCGCTGTGTCTGGGCAGTAGCCGCAGCGGCACGATGCTGAACGCCGCCCACCAGATGCCGGATGCGCACAGCGCCAGCCGGGCCAGCAACTGGTCGTTGTGCAGGATCGTGCTGACGACGAACGCGACGGCGAGCAGGGTGCCGCCGCCGAGATAGGAGATGCCCCAGCCCACCGACGAGACGTGGTCGCGCTCGGCGTGCGTGGACAGCTCGGGCAACATCGAATAGAAGACCACCAGTGAGCAGCTGAAGGCGATGAACGCCAGCGCGTACAGCACCGCGCCGAGCTGCCAGGCCACCCGGGTGACGCCGATCATGGCCACGCACGCCGTCGCGCCGAACCAGCCGAAGCCGAGCATCAGGTCGCGCTTGCGCCCGCTGCGGTCGGCAATCGCGCCGATGACCGGCATCAGCACGACCAGCAGGATGGTGCACGCGCTGACGTCGAACACGAACAGGCTTCCCGGCGCGACCGGGATGCCGGCGACGTGCACCCGGCCCTGCTTGCCAACCGCGTTCTCGGCCACCTTGGTCAGGTAGCGCGACATGAACACGGTCGTCACCAACGTCGGAAAGACGTGGCTTGCCCAGCCGTAGGCGTACCAGCCCTTGCGCTGAGGATCCACACCGCCGTTCTACCAGCCGGGTGCGGATATCCGTGGGCTTCCGTCGCGGCTTCGCCGACCGGTCTGCGCCGCGTAGGCTTTTCTCGGAGGCACATGGTGAACAGCCTGTGGCGCGCGCTCGCCGATGCCGTGGTCGGCGTGCACTACGCCTACATGGCCTACCTCGTTGTGGGTGGGTTCGCGGCCTGGCGGTGGCGCAAGACCATCTGGCTGCACGTCGCCGCGGTGATCTGGGCGGCGTTGATCGTGACCACGAAGGTTCCGTGCCCGCTCACCGCCCTGCAGAACCACTTCCGCGAGGACGCCGGGCTGCGCCCGCTGTCCTCCAGCTTCATCAACCTCTACATCCGCGGCACGTTCTACCCCAACGACCAGCAGACGCTGGCGCAGATCGTGCTCGGCGTGATCGTCATCGTGTCGTGGATCGGGTTCGTGCGGCTCAAGCCGACGCAGCGGCGAAGCGTCCCGACGCTGGCGGACGCAAACGCGCCGAAATGACGTCTCGCCGACCTTAGCTTCGGAGTATCAGTCGCTGCGGCCCATGCTCTTGCACTACAGGTCGACACGTCCGGCGTCCCCGCTGAGGTAAACCGGGCGCCGGCAATACAGCGGGAGGACGGTCATGACTGAATCCGACATGATTCGAGTGACACAGCCTGAGCACAAGGTCGACGGTCACCGGCTCGGCCGGCACGTCGTGCACGATCCACGGTCGCGCAACTTCGAGGCCGAAGCCGCTCCCGCGATCAAGAGTGTGCAGCACTCGTCGGTCGGCCTGCCGCTGAACCAGGGCGAGATCGGTTCGTGCACCGCGAACGCGTTGTGCGGCGCCCTCGACTCCGCCCCGGACAACACCGCGGGCCGGCGGTTCTCGGAGAAGGACGCCGTCAGCCTCTACGAACTCGAGACCAAGCTCGAGGGCAAGCCCTATCCGCCCAATGACCCCGGCGGCTCTGGGCTCATGGTCTGCAAGGCAGCCAAGCAGCTCGGTTGGATCAGCTCCTACCGGCACGCATTCAGCGTCAACCAGGCACTGCGCGCCCTCACCCTGCGCCCGGTCATCACCGGCGTGAACTGGTACACCAGCTTCGACTCACCGAATGCGGACGGACTGGTCGCGATCGCACCCGGCGCAACGGTGCGCGGTGGGCACGAGGTCCTCGCCGACGGCATCGACGAACCGAAACAGCTGGTCTGGTTCTGGAACAGCTGGGGTAAGAGCTTCGGCGTCGGCGGGCGGTTCTGCATGTCCTTCGACACCTGGGCTCAGCTGCTCGCCGAGCAGGGCGACGTCACCGTCCCGTTGATCTGACCAGACGCATCCGGCCGCGCGTGGGCTGGTGCCGTCAACCGACCTCGACCTGGTCGCCGATCCGGATGCTGCCGGGCGTGATCACCTCGGCGTAGAGGGCCACGCACATGTCCCGCGCGGCCGCGAGTGGCTTCAGCCACCGGCCGTCGGCAGGTGTGCCGTCCTGGGCGACATCGATCGTCCGGCACCGCTCGATTCGCTCCACCCCGCGCAGCAACGCGGTGCCGATGCGCAGATCCCGCCCCACCCAGGCCTCCTCCGCGAATGGCTCGTCGCTGTCCACGACGACGTTCACCCGCAGCCGGCGCGGGTCGGCGTCGATCCCGAACTGCTCCGTACACCACCGCAAGGTCGCGGCACCCACCAGCGAGACCGATCCGGCGTCGAAATGCGGCACGCTCCGCTCGGTCACCACGGTGACGGGCACGGTCAGCGCGCTGGCCAGCACCCGGTCGAGCTCCGGGTCGCCGACGGGCCAGGAACCCTCCGGCCCGGTGACCACAACGCCGTCCGGCCCGGTCACCGCGGAATAGTCGAAAACGCCGTCGTAACGGCGGAACCGGCGGGTGTCCTTGCCGGAGGCGAAGTGACCGGCGCCGTCACGCACTGCATACCACCGATCGCCGACGATGCCACGACCGTCGAGGTCGGCAGCAAGTAACGATTCGCCGCCCATCGACTTGACCGGATACCGGCGCAGCGCCGCGATCGGGAAGGCCACACGCCCACCGTATCGGCTGGCACGCACCAGGTTGCGTCCTCAGCCCGAGGCCGCCCGGGCCGCTGCCATCTGTTTGAGCGCCGCGTCGTGCTCGACGTCCAGGATCGGCCGAGCCTCGGCGCAGACCACGGCATCGCGCATGACGGTGAGTTCGTTGTCCTGCTGCGTCTCGCCCGAGGTGGACCAGTTCGTCGAACCGGAGATCCGCCAGATGCCGTCGACGATCATCATCTTGCGGTGCATGATCGCCCCTTTCTCCGAGTGCCCGATCGCGATCGAGTTGCCCGTCTTGGCGTTGAAATACTTCTTCAGCAGGGCCGCCTCCGCCTTTCCGGCCGCCTGGGTCTTGTCCAGGGTGATCTGCACGTAGATCCGGGGATTCTGCAATGCCGCCGCGAGCATCGTCGCGAGCACGTCGTCGTCGAAGCCGTACATCGCGACGACCACCGAACTCTGCACGCTCGACAGCACCGTCTGCAGGACCTGCGGGACGTAGTCCTCCGGGCTGTAGAAGGTGCGCACCGTGGGCGGGTAGCCGTGTACGGGCTGGGTCACCTTGAACGCGTCCAGATCGGCAATGGCCAGATCCGCCTTCTTCAGCAGCGGCGGTGGGCCGGCGACCAACTGACCGGCAACTCGGGTGCGAGCACGGGCGCGCGCAGGCATGGTGTCCTCCCCCACCGGCAGCGCCCGGCACTGGCGCTGCCGCTCACCGATCACTGAACACCCAGGCGCTCGCGGCCGGCAACCGGCGCGAGTCGCGTTCGTCGGGCTCAGCTCAGGGCACTACCGTCACCGGCCACGTCGCGTGGCGCACGAGTTTGCTCGCCAGCGAGCCGACCAGCCGATGCCCGGCCTGGGCCGAGGCACCCACCACGATCGCGTCCACCTTGCGCTCCTCGGCGAGCGCAAGCAGTTCGGCGTACGGGTTGCCGCCGCGAACCACGAGTTCGGCATCTAGCCCGAGCCGGGCGGCATTGCCCTCGAGCGTCGCACGCAACTCAGCGGCGATCTGGTCCTGACTCTGCTCGATGGCCACCACCGCCTCCGGTGCCTGGATCGGCCCGGGCGGTACCGGTTTGACGTAGAGCACGATCAGCTTCGAGCCCTGCCGGCGCGCCAACCCCGCCGCGTAGGCGCCGGCGCGCAACGACGTCTCCGAACCGTCGACGCCGACGAGGATGCGGCTCGGTCCGTCGGTACCCAACTCGAATCGCGCCGTGGTCACCGGTCGATCCTCTCAAGGGGTCCCGCCGGTGCGATAGCCTCCCGCCGTAGCCGCGAACGACCAGCCCAGCGACGCGGTGCCGCCCTGCGCCACGGACGCGGATCCGGCCGAGGATCCGGCCGAGGAGGCGGCGCGGTCGCGGCGCTCCTGGCGCGATCGCACCGCGTGGGCGCGGGACCGGTCGGCACCGCTGCGATCGTTCATCCACACCGAATCCGCGAGCGCGGTGGTGCTCGTCGCCGCCATCGCCGCCGCGCTGATCTGGGCGAACATCTCCGACGCCTCGTACGAGTCGGTGTGGCGGACGGGCTTCAGCGTCAACCTCGGCCGGTACTCCGTCAGCCAGGACCTGCGCAGCTGGCTCAACGCCGGCCTGATGACGCTGTTCTTCCTGGTGGTCGGACTGGAGACCCGCCGCGAATTCGACCTGGGCGACCTGCGCGAACGCAGCCGGCTGGTGTTGCCGCTGGTGGCCGGGATCGCCGGGATGATCATCCCGGTCGGCATCTACCTGCTCGTCAACCTGGGCCGCACCACCGAGCATGGCTGGGGGGTGGCCATGTCGACCGACACGGCCCTCGCGCTCGGTGTGCTCGCGGTGATGGGACGGGACATCCCGGAGCGCATGCGGCTGTTCCTGCTGACGCTGTTCGTGGCCGACGACATCGCCGCGCTCGCCGTGATCGCAGTCGTGTACACCGACCACGTCACGGTGCTGCCACTGGTCGGCGCGATCGGCACCTACGCATTGCTGGTCGGTGCCGTCCGGTTGCGGCTGCAGCAACGAAGCGTGTTCGTATGCCTGGGCATCATCACCTGGGCGTTCCTGCGAGCATCCGGGATCGACCCCATCGTGACCGGCCTGGCCATCGGGCTGGCGGCGCCGGCGTACACCCCTGCGCGTGCCGAACTGCGCACGGCGACGGACCTGGTGCGGCAGTTCCGGGAACAGCCCACGCCGGAGCTGGCCCGGACCGCGCGGGTCGGGCTCAGCGCCACGCTGTCGCCGAACTCGCGGCTGCAGAGCTTCTATCACTCCTGGACCAGCTACGTGATCGTGCCGCTGTTCGCGCTCGCCAACGCCGGCATCGTGCTCAAGCCGGCATTTCTCGCACACGCGTACGCCGCGCCGGTGACGCTGGGTGTGCTCATCGGCTACGTCGTCGGCAAACCCACCGCCGTCATCGCAAGCGCCCGGGCGGTCACCGCACTGAGCCGCGGACGGATCCGGCCACCGATCGGCGACGCCGCGGTGATCGCCAGCGGCACCATCGCCGGCGTCGGCTTCACCGTCTCGCTGCTGATCGCGGATCGTGCCTTTCGCGGCGTCGAACTGGACGAGGCGAAACTTGGCGCGCTGTCCGGCGCGCTGCTGGCCGCGATCATCACCTGGACGGTGCTGCGGCTGACCGCCTTACTGCCGGCACCCCGCCGCACCCGGGCACTGCTCGGCGACCCGCGCCTGATCCAGGACCTCACCCCCGCCGTCGATCCGGAGCACGACCACGTGCGCGGGCCGCACCACGCGGTCATCACCATCATCGAATTCGGCGACTTCGAATGTCCCTTCTGCGGTCAGGCCGAACCGATCGTGCGAGACCTGCTCAGTGACACCTCGATCCGCTACGTATGGCGACACCTGCCGCTGACCGACGTCCACCCGCAGGCCCAACTCGCCGCCGAAGCCAGCGAAGCCGCCGCGGCCCAGGGTGCGTTCTGGCCGATGCACGATCTGCTGCTCAGCCACCAGGACCAGCTCACCCGCACCGACCTGGTCCGGTTCGCCGGTGACCTCAATCTCGACACCGACCGGTTCGCCGAGGAGCTCGACGACGGCCGGCATGCCGTTCGGGTCGCCCAGGACGTCGAATCCGCCGATGTCAGCGGCGTATCCGGCACGCCGACGTTCTTCATCAACGGCCAGCGGCATTACGGCGCCTACGACGTCGCGACGCTGACGACCGCGATCGCCGACGAGCGCCGCCGCGTCGCCGCGAACACGACCGCTGCCGTCAGCTCCCGCTGATTTCCGCCTCGGTGGACGTCGCCGGCTCCGGCAGGAGCGCGGCGTCCTTGCGGGATTTCGCGTGCGTCACGGGTTGTGTTCCAGCGTGAGTGCGCGCGTCCGTCAATACCTGCGGCTTGCGCAGCACCACACCGCGCACGGTCGCCTCCACCACGCTGCCGTCCACGGTCTCCTCGGCCATCAGCAGTTCAGCCAGTCGGTCCAGCTCACCGCGGTGCGCACGCAGCAGTTCCACCGCGCGCGCCTCGGCCTCGCGCAGCAACCGGGCGACCTCGGTGTCCACCAGCCGCTGGGTCTGCTCCGAGTACGGATGGCCCCTCGCGCCGTCCGGCGACGTGCCGAGGTACTCCGGCGCGTCGCTCGCGTAGCCGACCGGGCCCAGTGCATCCGACAGACCGAACTCGACCACCATCCGGGTGGCCAGCGATGTCGCTCCGGCGAGGTCGTTCGAGGCACCCGTCGACCCCTCGCCGAACACGATGAGTTCGGCGGCGCGACCGCCCAGGCGCACGGCCAGCGTGTCCTTGAGGTAGCTCTCGCTGTAGAGATGCCGCTCCACCTCGGGCAGCTGCTCGGTCACACCCAGCGCCGAACCGGCCGGCAGGATCGTCACCTTCGCCACCGGGTCGGCGTGCGGAGAGAGGGCAGCCACCAGCGCATGGCCGGCTTCGTGCACCGCGACCGAATGCCGCTCCTCGCCCAGCAACGCGTTCGACGCCTCGCGCCGGCCCAGCAGCAATCGATCCCGAGCAGCGTCGATGTCCGCGGCCGTGACCACGTCCCGGTTGCCGCGTACGGCGACGATCGCCGCCTCGTTCAGCAGGTTCGCCAGGTCGGCGCCGGAGAACCCCGGCGTGCCGCGCGCGACCCGGTCGAGATCCACGTCGGGGGCCAGCGCCTTGCCGCGCGCGTGCACGCGCAGGATCGCGGTCCGCTCGGTCAGGTTCGGCAGCGGCACCACGACCTGCCGGTCGAACCGCCCGGGGCGCAACAGCGCGGGATCGAGCGTCTCCGGGCGGTTCGTCGCCGCGAGGACGACAACCTCGGCGCCCTGGTCGAACCCGTCCATCTCCGCGAGCAGCTGGTTGAGCGTCTGCTCACGTTCGTCGTTGGTGGCAAACGCGCCACCGCCGCGACGCCCGCCGATGGCGTCGACCTCGTCGATGAAGATGATGGACGGCGCCATCTTGCGCGCTTGCCCGAATAGATCGCGCACTCGGGACGCGCCGACACCGACGAACAGTTCCACGAACTCCGAGCCGGTGATCGACAGGAACGGCACCCCCGCCTCGCCCGCGACGGCGCGAGCCAGCAGTGTCTTGCCGGTGCCCGGTGGGCCGACCATGAGCACGCCGCGGGGGCCGACCGCGCCCGCCTTGGCGTAGCGGCCGGGGTTGCGCAGGAAGTCGACCACCTCGGTGATCTCCTGCTTGGCGCCCTCGTAGCCGGCCACGTCGGTGAAGCGGGTGCTCGGCCGTTCCGCGTCGGTCACCTTCGCCTTCGACCGCCCGATGCCACCGATACCCGAGGCCAACTGGCGCCTGGCGGCACGCCCGCTCCAGACGAAGAAGCCGACGATGAGCAACAGCGGCAGGAAGCTCAGCAGCACATCGACCCACGATGTGCCGCTGCTCTGCTTGCCGGTGATCGCCACCTTGTGCGCCTGCAACGAGGTCAGCAGGTTCTCGGTCCCCGAGGTGAGCGCGATAGGAATCTGGCTGGTGAAGTCATGGCCGTCCTTCAGCTTGCCGCTCACCGAGCCGGTGTTGTTGATCGTCACCGAGGTGACCTGTCCGGCGTTCACCCGATTGACCATGTCGCTGTAGATGAGCTTCTCCGGCGACGGGGATGAATGCATGGCCGGCAGGAACAACAGCACGGCCGTGATCAGCACACCTGCCGGCAGCAGATAGCGCCGCCAGGCCGGCGGTGGCGGCGGAGCCGGCTTTCGGGGAGTGTCCGGCGGTGGTCCGGAGCTTGCCGTCTTGCTCATGGGTACAGCTTGACCTGTGCGGCCTCGATTCGGCGCCCGGGGGTTGCCCTGGTCAGCGCACCCGGAGCACCGGCCCGGCCCGCGCCACGAACTCGCCGATCACGGTGGCGCCCGGGATCTCGCCGGCCAGCAGCAGGCCGCCGCTGGTCTGCGCGTCCGCGAGCAGCAACAACTCGTCCTGCCCCACGCCGCTGTCCAGGTGCGGGGCGACCCACTCCAGGTTGCGGCGGGTGCCGCCGCTGACGTACCCGTCGCGCAGCGCTTCGCGCGCGCCGTCCAGATAGGGCACGGCGGCAGCGTCGAGGACCGCGCTCACCCCGGACGCCCGGGCCATCTTGTAGAGGTGTCCGAGCAGGCCGAATCCGGTGACGTCGGTGCCGGCGGTGATGCCCGCGCGCTGGGCCGCCTCGGCCGCGGCGCGGTTCAGCGTTGTCATGCACGCCACGGCATGCGCGAACACCTCGCCGGTGGCCTTGTGCCGGTTGTTCAGCACACCCACGCCCAGCGGCTTGGTCAGCGAGATCGGCAGGCCCGCCCGAGCGGCGTCGTTGCGGATCAGCCGGCCGGCATCGGCGACACCGGTCACGGCCATGCCGTACTTGGGCTCCGGGTCGTCGATGCTGTGCCCACCGGCGACCGGGCAGCCGGCCAGCCCGGCCACGTCCGCGCCGCCACGCAGCACCTCACGCAGCAGTTCCATCGGCAGCACCTCGCGCGGCCAGCCGACCAGGTTCACCGCGACCACCGGCCGCGCACCCATCGCGTAGACGTCCGACAGCGCGTTGGCCGCCGCGATCCGCCCCCAATCGTAGGGATCGTCAACCACCGGGGTGAAGAAGTCGGCGGTCACCGCGATGGCGAGGTCGCCGTCGATGCGCACCACCGCCGCGTCGTCGCCGCCGTCCACACCGACGAGCACGTCGTCGTTGCGCTGCACGCCGAGGCCGGCCAGCAGTTCCTCGAGTTCCCCGGGCGGAATCTTGCACGCACAGCCGCCGCCATGGGCGAACTGCGTCAGCCGTATCGGCGCCTCGACCGTCATGGCCTCGACGCTACCCACCGTGATCCCGGTCCCCTATGCGCTGCCAGCCCGCTGCGCTATGCGTTGGGGGTGTCGGGCACGTCTTCGCTGTGGGTGAGCACGTGGCCGCGTCGCTGGTACTCGGCGACGTAGCTGCTCAGCGCCGCACCGCGCGGCCGGCGCCCGGGACGAATGTCGCAGGTCGCCGCCTTCGACTCCGGGATGTGCACGTTGGAATCGAGCGCGATCGCCAACAGGTCGTTCGCAGAGTCGCCGGTGACAACGCCGTTCGACCCCCAGTGGTACGGCAATCCCGACCTGATGCACGACGCGCCCGCGCACCAGCAACGGCGCGATCCGGTCGGTGACCAGCACCCGCGCCTCGACCGCCGTGCGGGCGGTGATGATCGTCGCCCAGCCGAGGTGCGTCAGGCCCCGCTCATGGGCGAGTTCCGGGTTCACCTCGCAGAAGAACTCCGGCTGCAGTTCGGACAGGTACGGCAGCCATCGCGACATGCCACCGGCGGTGTGGTGCTCGGTCAAGCGGTAGGTGGTGAGCACGAACGGGAACACCTCATTGCCCGGCTCCCCTGCCGCCGGCGCGTACGGGTTGTCCCGCCGCGGGTATCGCTCTCGCGTGGGATTGGACTGCTGCTTGTACAGCGGGTTGTCGAACGGGGACTCCTGCGGCTCGTAATGGGCCGGCAGCGGTCCGTCGGTGAGCCCTGACGGCGCGAACAGCCACGCCTTGCCGTCGGTCTGCATGATGAACGGGTCGACGCCGGCGATCGCGTCCTGCGCCGTCGCGCCGTCCGGCGGCTCGTAGTCCGGCCGCTTACCCGCCTCGAAATCCGGCACGTCGTGTCCGGTCCAGCTCTGCTGGTGCTCGTCCCACCACACGTAGGCCTTGCGTTCGCTCCACGGACGGCCTTCGGGGTCGGCCGAAGCCCGGTTGTAGAGGATCCGGCGGTTGGCCGGCCACGCCCACGCCCAGTCCGGTGCGACCCAGCTCTGGTGCTGGCCGGGTGTGCGGCGGGCGGCCTTGTTCTCGCCGTCGGCGTACACGCCGGAGTAGATCCAGCAGCCGCACCGCGTGGAACCGTCGTCCTTGAGCTGGGTGTAGCCGGACAGATAGTGGCCGTCGGCGTCGCGGCCGCTGATCTCGGCCAGCACGGCATCGGCGCTCGGTTCGTCGAGCGTGCCTTCGGTCGGGTAGTCCCAGGTGAGGTCGAGCAGCGGCCGGTCGATCTCCTCGGCCGAGTCGGCCAGCTTCTGCCGGATGATCCGGCCCAGGTGGTAGTAGAACCAAAGATCGCTGCGTGCGTCACCGGCCGGCTCGACGGCCTGGTGATGCCACTGCAGCAGCCGCTGGGTGTTGGTGAAGCTGCCGTTCTTCTCGGTATGTGCGGCCGCGGGCAGGAAGAACACCTCGGTCTTGATGTCCTCGGTGCGCAACTCGCCGGTCTCGATCTCCGGGCCGTCCTGCCACCAGGTGGCACTCTCGATCAGCGAGAAGTCGCGCACCACGAGCCAGTCGATGTTCGCCATACCCAGTCGCTGCATCCTGCCGTTCGCCGAGCCGACCGCGGGGTTCTCCCCGACCAGGAAGTAACCGCCGCCGCCCTGGTCGATCTGGCGCATCACTGTCGACATCGTCGAGTGGTCCCCGGTGAGCCGAGGCAGGTAGTCGAAGCAGTAGCCGTTCGCCTCGGTCGCCGCGTCACCCCACCATGCCTTGAGCAGGCTGACCACGTAGGAGCGCATGTTGCCCCAGAACCCGCGCACTCCGGCGTCCGCAGCAACGAAGTCGTCCAGCGTCTCGTGCTCGTGCGCGTGCGGCATCGGGATGTAGCCGGGCAGCAGGTTGAACAGCGTGGGGATGTCCGTCGAACCCTGGATGGACGCATGTCCGCGCAGCGCGAGGATGCCCCCGCCCGGACGCCCGATGTTGCCGAGCAGCAGCTGCAGGATCGACGCGGTGCGGATGTACTGCACCCCGACGGTGTGCTGGGTCCAGCCGACCGCGTAGCAGAACGCGGAAGTGCGCTCACGACCGGAGTTGGCGACGAGCGCCTGCGCGACCTTGTCGAACAGTTCCGGCGGGATCCCGCAGATGTCGTGCACGACCTCGGGCGTGTAGCGGGCAAAGTGCCGCTTCAGCACCTGGAACACACAGCGCGGGTGCTGGAGCGTCTCGTCCCGCTCGGCCTCGGCACCGGCCTTCGCGCCGCCGCTGCCGTGCATCTCGCCACGCGAACTCGACGTGACGCCTGAGCCTCCGCCGGAGTCGCCGGACTCACCGGACTGCTCGTCGCGCTGACCGGCGGCCGCCGCGGTCTCACCGCCCTGGTACTGCCAGGTCGTCTGGTCGTAGTGATTGCTGTCGGAGTCGAACCCGGAGAACAGTCCGTCCAGATCCTCGGTATCGGCGAAGTCCTCGCGCAGGATGGCCGCCGCGTTGGTGTACGGGACGATGTAGTCGCGGAACTCGTGACCGCCGCTGAGCACGTAGTTGACCAGGCCGCCGAGGAACGCGATGTCACTGCCGGCCCGGATCGGCACGTGCAGGTCAGCGACCGCCGAGGTGCGGGTGAACCGCGGATCGACGTGGATGACCGTCGCGCCGCGGGCCTTGGCCGCCATCACCCACTGGAACCCGACCGGATGGCACTCGGCCATGTTGGAACCCTCGATGAGGATGCAGTCGGAGTTCTGCAGATCCTGCTGGAAGGTGGTCGCGCCGCCGCGGCCGAACGAGGTCCCCAGACCGGGGACGGTGGAGGAGTGTCAAATGCGGGCCTGGTTCTCGATCTGGATGGCGCCCAGGGCGGTGTAGAGCTTCTTCATGAGGTAGTTCTCCTCGTTGTCGAGGGTCGCTCCTCCGAGGCTCGCAATGCCCATGGTGCGGTTGACGACGTTGCCGTCGAGCTCGTGCTGCCAATACTCGCGGCGCGTCTTGATCACCCGGTCGGCGATCATGTCCATGGCCCGATCCAGCGGCAGGTCCTCCCAGCCGGTGCCGTGCGGCCGGCGGTAGCGGACCTTGTACTCCCGCGCGGCGCCGGTGGTGAGCTGCAGGCTGGCGGCGCCCTTCGGGCACAGCCGGCCCCGGCTGATCGGCGAGTCCGGGTCGCCTTCGATCTGGACCACCTTGCCGCCCGTGCCGCCGGAGCCGCCGGAGACGTAGACCCGCTGGGCACACCCGACGGCGCAGTACGGGCAGATGCTGCCGACCACCCTGGTGCCCTCGGTACGGGCGTGGAAGTGCTGATCGGTCTTCGGGGACTTCGCCGCCTTGCCACGCCCGAGCGGGTCGGGGCCGGTCGCCTGGCGCAGCACCGGCCACTGCAGGAAGGGCTTCTCGGTGCTCAACCCGCCGCCCCCGTCACCGCCGAATTGCACATCGCGTCCGCCTCAGCATTCCCCTGCGCCTGGTCGTGCAACCAAGATATAGAGAAAGTCCCAGACCGATAACGGGTAGGCAACACACATGTCGCAGCAGCTGCACGGAACTCAGCCGGACCCGGCCGGCCGGGATGTGAGCGCGGCCGCCGGTTGGGGCGGGCAGAAGCGTCCGCGGGTGGGCTTCTTCACCGACACCTCGGTGTGCATCGGATGCAAGGCGTGCGAGGTGGCGTGCAAGGAATGGAACGCCATCCCCGATGACGGGTACAACCTGCTCGGCTCGTCCTACGACAACACCGGCGGGCTGGGTGCGAGCAGCTGGCGCCACGTTGCCTTCATCGAACAATCGGCGTTCACCGAAGAGCCGGGCACCGTCAGCGAGCGCGGTGCGGCGCCGTCGGACTTCCGCTGGCTGATGGAGTCCGACGTCTGCAAGCACTGCACGCACGCGGCGTGTCTGGACGTCTGCCCGACCGGCTCGCTGTTCCGCACCGAGTTCGGCACCGTCGTGGTGCAGGACGACATCTGCAACGGCTGCGGATACTGCGTGCCGGCCTGCCCGTTCGGCGTGATCGAACGCCGGACCGGTGGCAAGGCGGTCAAGAACAACGGCATCGCGCAGAAGTGCACGCTCTGCTACGACCGTCTCGGCGCGGGCATGACGCCGGCGTGCGCGCAGACATGTCCGACCGAGTCGATCCAGTTCGGCGACATCGACGAGCTGCGGCAGCGCGCCGCCGCCCGGCTCGCCGAACTGCACGGCGCCGGCACCGCCGAGGCGCGGCTGTACGGGCACGACCCGTCCGACGGCATCGGTGGCGCCGGCGCCATGTTCCTGCTGCTCGACGAGCCGGAGACCTACGGGCTGCCGCCGGATCCGGTAGTCACCACCCGTGACCTACCGCAGATGTGGCGGCATGCGGCGCTGGCCGCCGCGTCGCTGGCGGCCGGCGCGGCCGTGTCGTTCCTGGGGCGGCGGCGATGAGCGCGACGCAGCGTGGCGACCCGCCGCGCGCACGTCGACGCCGGCGGCGGTCGCGGCGAGCGGCCGATGGTCCCCGACGCCGAGTTCACCTCGTACTACGGCCGGCCGATCGTCAAACCGTCGCCGTGGCGCGAGGACATCCCCGCCTACCTGTTCCTCGGCGGGCTCGCCGGCGGCTCGGCGCTGCTCGGCGCGGGCGCGGACGTCACCGGCCGGCCTGCGCTGCGGCGCAACGCGCGGCTGAGCGCGCTGGGGCGATCGGACTCAGCCTCGCCGCACTGGTGCACGACCTGGGCCGGCCGGCGCGCTTTCTCGAACATGCTGCGGGTGGCCAAGCCCACCTCGCCGATGTCCGTCGGCACCTGGATCCTCACCGGCTTCGGCCCCGCGGTCGGGGTGGCGGCCGCCGCGGAATTCGCCGACCGCGCGCCACGACCGTTGCGGGGCACGCTGCGGTTCGCCGGCCGGCCGGCCGGCCTGGCCGCCGCGCTGCTCGGACCCGCGGTCGCCGCCTATACCGCGGTGCTGATCTCCGATACCGCTACCCCGACCTGGCACGAAGGACACCGGGAGCTGCCGTTCCTGTTCGTGGGTTCGGCAGCGCTGGCCAGCGGTGGCATGGGCATGCTCACCGTCCCGGTGCCCCAGGCCGGTCCGGCGCGCCGGCTGGCCGTCGGCGGCGTGCTGCTGGAACTGGCCGCCGAGCGGCGGATGGAATCCTCGCTGGGCATCGCCGCGGAGACCGCTGCACGACGGGACGCCGGGCCTGCTCATGCGCGCCAGCAAGGCGCTGGCCGTCGCCGGCCTGGCCGGCACGGTCTTCGCCGGTCGGGATCGGCGAGCCGCCGTGGCCGCCGGCGCGGCGCTGCTCGCCAGTTCGGCCTGCACCCGGTTCGGCATCTTCTATGCCGGGCAGCACTCGGCCCGGGACCCGAAGTACACCGTGGTGCCGCAGCGTGCCCGGCGCGGCGTCGGCAGGTAGCCGGCCTTGGCAGCTGGTAGCAGGTGACCGGATGGCCGGGTGGCTGGGTGGCCGCCGACCGAAGCCGCGCGGGCGCGGAAACCGGGTAGAACGTCTCTCGGAGTAGGCGTCTGCACTCGTCGAGTGGCACGATCGGCGTCAACGTCTCGAGCCGGAGGCAACGGTGCAGGTTCGGTTCTGGGGGACACGTGGGTCGGTTGCCGCGCCCGGCGCGTCGACGATCCGCTACGGCGGCAACACCGCCTGCGTTGAACTGCGCTCGGACAGCGGCTCGCATCTGGTGCTCGACTGCGGCACCGGGGCCCGGTTGCTCGGCAAGCAGCTGGTCGCGCAGGGCCGGCGGGACGGGTGCCGGCCAGCGGTGTCCTGCTCATCGGGCACACGCACTGGGACCACATCCAGGGCCTGCCGTTCTTCGCCCCGCTGTTCCAGGACGACAGCGTCTGGCACGTCTACGGGCCGCGCGGCCTGAACGAGTCGCTGGCCAAGACGCTGGCCGGTCAGATGCAGTACCAGTACTTCCCGGTGACCCTGGAGCAACTCGCCGCACACGTGAGCTTCCACGACCTGGTCGAGGGCTCCTTCGAGATCGGCGACCTGCGCGTGAGCGCGCAGTACCTCAACCACCCCGCGCTGACGCTGGGATACCGCATCGAAGGCGACGGCGTCAGCGTCGTCTACGCATGTGATCACGAGCCGTTCGACCCGGAGTTGGCCTACGGCGGCGAGGTCCCCGCCGACGGCGCGGACGGGCGGCACGCGCAATTCCTCGCCGACGCGGACCTGCTCATCCACGACGCGCAGTACCGCCCGGAGGAGTATCCGGACCGCCGCGGCTGGGGTCACAGCACCGTCGACTACGCCGTCTCGGTGGCGTCCGCGGCCAGGGTAAAGACCCTGGCGCTGTTCCACCACGATCCCGACCACGACGACGAGACGGTCGACGCCATGCTCGCCACCGCGCGCGAACAGGCGGCCGGCATCGGCTTCACCGGCACCATCATCGCCGCAGCCGAAGGAGCGACGGTGCAGGTGCGGCCGCATGCGCACCACAGCAGCAACGGGCACCGCAACGGCGCCAGCGCGATCTATGACGCCTCCGCCGGTCGGCTGTCCGCGCGCATCGTGCTCGCCGTCAGCGACCCGGCCCTGCGGCAGGCGGTGTGCGACGCCGCGGCGCAGGAGCACCTGCCGGTGGTGGACGCGAGCGACGCCGACCACACGCACAACACCGTCGTCGTCTTCGACCATGACGACGCCCAGGACAGCAGCCAGGCCCGCGGCGAGCGCCGCGGCGCGTGCATGGTGCTGGCGCTGACTCGTGGCCGGCCGGGAGCCGACGGCGACGCCTGCGTCAGCGACTGGCTGGTCTGGCCATCGAGCATCGGCCACATCCGGACCAAGTTGCGCGCGGCGGTGCTGCGACGTGCCTGTCGCTGGCAGAACGCGCCGCTGCCCGCGAACGAACCGGCCCGGCTGGCCGCGCTGCGTGGGCTGAACGTGCTGGACACGCCCGCCGAGGAACGCTTCGACCGGATCACTGCAGACGCGTGTCGAGAGTTCGACGTGCCGTATGCGGTGGTGTCCCTCGTGGACCAGACGCGGCAGTGGTTCAAGTCGCACCACGGCATCGAGATCGCGGAGACGCCACGCGACCAGTCGGTGTGTACGCACGCGATCCTGGCCGATTCCGTGCTGCAGGTGCCGGACCTGAGCACCGACGACCGATTCGCCGACAGCCCGATGGTGGCCGGACCGCTCGACCTTCGGTTCTACGCCGGCGCCCCGCTCGTGCTCAGCGACGGCAGCCGGGTGGGCACGCTGTGTATCGGCGACCGCCGTCCGCGTGTGCTCAGCGAGGCGCAGCTCGAGCAGTTGCAACAGCTGGCTCATGCGGTGCGGGACGAGCTGGAGAGCAGCGTCGCCGCGACCACCTGAACCAACGTGGGGAGTCTTGTGCCCGGATTCCGGCGCAGAACACTCCCCACGTGCGGTGACGTGGCCTAACCTCCGGTTCGTGACGGTGCACCCGGTGCAGTGGCTACGGCAGCACGACCGCGGTTTCGCGGCACTGCGCCGGGCCGCACGAGCCGCGATCGTGATGCCCGCGCTGTTTGCCCTGAGCACCCAGGTGATCGGCAACCCCTCGATCGCCACCTTCGCCGCCTTCGGCTCCTTCGCCGTGCTGCTGCTGGTGGACTTCGGCGGCCCGATGCACGAGCGACTGCAGTCCCAAGCGGCGATGGGACTGGCGGGCGCGGTACTCGTCGCGCTCGGCACGCTGGCTGGGCAGAACCCCTGGTTGGCCGCGGCCGTGATGGGCCTGGTCGCGTTCACGGTGCTCTTCGCTGGCGTGGTCAGTTCGGTGCTCGCGGGCGCCGCGCCGGCGCTGTTGCTGGCGTTCATCCTTCCCGTCGCGACCAAGGCGCCGATCGCGCAGATCCCCGATCGCCTCGCCGGCTGGGGGCTGGCGGCCGTCACGTCGCTGTTCGCCGTCGCGCTGCTGTGGCCCGCACCGGCGCGGGAGCCGTTGCGCGGGCCGTCCAGCCAAGCGTGCCAGGCACTCGCGCGCCGGCTGCGGGCCGACGTCGACTATCGGATGCAGCCCGATGACGTGGCGGTCGCCGAGGCGCACATGCAAGCCGTCGTCGATGCGAACGCCGCGGTAGCGGCGCTGCATGCTGCGTTCCTGGCGACGCCGTACCGCCCCACCGGGCTGAGCACCCCGGCACGCACCCTGGTCCGGCTCGTCGATGAGATCAACTGGCTGAACACCGTCGTGGTCAAGACCTCACCCATGCACAGGCACCACCCGGTGATCCAGAGCGCGCTCACGGTGAAGCTCGCCGCTGCCGACGTGCTGAGCGTCGGTGCCGAGGTTCTCGGCGGCCGTAGCGAGGTCGCGCGATCTGAGCGCCGCCGTGCAGACGTTGCACGACGCACTGGGCGCAATGGAGCGCGACGCGACGCACTCCCTGCCGGTACGCCGGATACCGGCCGCCAACCGGGTCGCGGCGCCCGGCTCGGACGCGGGCCAGGACGACTCGGTGGAGATCATCTCCTCGCTCGATCCGACCTTCCGCGCGCAGGAACTGAGCTTCGCCGTCGCCAGATCGCCGTCGAACATCGAACGCACCGTGCTGGCCGAACGTCGCAACTGGCTGCAGCGACTAACCGGCCAGCAGCCGCAGGGGCTGACCGGCACGCTGGCCGCGGCGCAGGAGCGCGCGGTGGCCCATCTCGAGCGCCACTCGGTGTGGCTGCACAACAGCGTCCGCGGGGCGATCGCGCTGGCAGTGGCCATCTTCGTGGCCAATCGGACCGGGGTCCAGCACTCGTTCTGGGTGGTGCTGGGGACGTTGTCGGTGCTGCGCTCCAACGCGCTCAACACCGGCCAGAACATCCTGCGCGGGATGCTCGGCACCGCCATCGGCGTGGCCGCCGGCGCGGGCTGCTGGTAGCCATCGGCACCAACCTCGTCGCGCTGTGGCTCGTCCTGCCGGTCGCGATCCTGATCGCCGGCGTCGCGCCGGCGGCCATCTCCTTCGCAGCCGGTCAGGCCGGTTTCACGCTGACGCTGGTGATCCTCTACAACGTGATCGCGCCGACCGGTTGGCGGGTCGGGCTGGTGCGCGTCGAGGACGTCGCCATCGGCGGCGCGGTCAGCCTGGCGGTGGGCGTGCTGTTCTGGCCCCGCGGCGCAGGCTCGGCGTTGGGCCTCGCCCTTGCCGACAGTTACACCGACAGCGTCCGCTACCTCGCCCGCGCGGTGCAGTACGGGGTGAGCCGCTGCGCCCAGCCGCCGGCGCAGCCCGGACGCGCGGAGCAAGGCCCGGCGGATCCGCTCGAGCCACCATTGGCCGAGTCGTTGCTCGCCGCGGCCGCGTCCCGGCGCCTCGATGACACGTTCCGCACCTACCTCGCCGAACGCGGCCCCAAGCCGGTGCCGGTGGCCGAGATCACCGGCCTGCTGACGGGCGTGGCCAGCGTCCGGCTGGCCGCGGATGCCGTCGTCGATCTCTGGCAGCGCGATGGCGCAGCCGATCCCGGTGATCGCGATGCGGCCCGGCAGGAGTTGCTCAACTCGGCAGCGAGCGTGCAGACGTGGTTCGACCGATTCGCCGACGGCCTGAGCGGTGCCGCGCGGATTCCGGAGCCGGCACCGCACGACACCGACAGCGACGGCCGGCTTATCGACGCGGTGCGCCGCGACCTCAGCAGTGCCGACGGCAACGCCACCGCGACGGCGGTCCGCGTCATCTGGACCGGGGACCACCTCGATGCGGTGCGCCGCCTGGAGGACGCCCTGGTCGGGCCCGCGCGCGCCGCGGTCGATCGCGGCGGCGTCACCAAGCGCACCTGGGTGTGGTGGTGGCGCGAGGGCACCCTGCACTGAGACGGCGACCGCGCTGCAGATGCCGCAGTCGCGCATGACGCGGGTCAGGACGACTTGACCGGCTCTTTGAGGGTCGTCTTCGGGTGCACGGGCAGGATCATCGGTGGCCGCGGCGCCTGATTGAAGTCGAAGTCGTTGACCAGGTTGCCCAGGATCGGGACATCCTCGCGCACGGTGGGCCTCGGGTCCGGCCGGCCGTCGGTGGCCGGGTCGAACCGCTGGCCGGCCAGGAAGTCGTCCTCGATGAACTTGTCGTACGCGTCGAAGGACAGCGTCTCGTGGTCGACGTAACCCTTCTTCGCGTACGGGCTGATCACCATGCCCGGTACCCGCAGGCCGTACCCGTTGATGTCCACCGTCGGTGGCGCGACGTTGTCGTAGAAGCCGCCCCAGTCGTCCCAGGCCAGGAAGATCGCGGTGGAATCCCACTCCGGGCCGTTCATCGCCGCGTTGATCAGGCTGGTGACGTAGGACTGGCCGGCGCTGATCGGGCTCGGTGGATGCTCGCTGACCGCGTCCGACGGGGTGATCCAGCTGACCGACGGAAGGTTGCCCGACTTCGCCGCGGTGAAGTAGTTCTCCACCGACTGGATGTTGCCTTCCTGCCCGTCCTCGCGGACCGTGTCGAAGTACGGCAACGGATTCCAGATGCCGGGCGTCTTGGAGTTCTGTGCCACCGCGTGCAGGTCAGTGCCGCATCGTCCTCGCAGTCGGGCTCGGTGCCGGCCACGACGTAGTAGCCCCAGGACACGTTCTGCTGGTACATCAGGTAGGTCAGGTCGGTCCATGCGTAGATCGGGAACGCACCGCCGGCCAGACCTTCCTTGACGGCGAAGTTGGGCACGCCGGCGTGCTGCGGCGTACCCGGCGTGTCGTCGTTGTTGACGCAGCTCGAGGGCACGTTGTGCTGGGTGCACGACGCCGACCACTCCGACACCATGAACAGGTGCTCGGGCAGGCTCCACGACGCGTTGGGCTCGAACATGTGGTCCTGCAACACGAAGTTCTTCGCGTAGTCCCAGTAGTTCGGAATGTCGGACTGCACGTGATAGCCCATCACGTCCGGGGTCTTTGTGTTCTCACACGCCGGGTCGTCCGGGTCGGCGCATCCGGTCTTCGCCTTGGCCAGTTGGGCGATGAAGCCGTCCATCTTCCCCTTGTCGATGTCGGCCGCCGCGTTGTCCTCGCGGTGCGGCCCACCGCCGTTGATGTCCGCGTGGTCGACGTAAGGACTCACGCACGGCAGCCCATGACCCTGCGGTAGGCACACGGAAGGCTTGCCGCCTGACATCGGAATGCCGTCGGCACCGGGATAGGTGCCGAAGTAGCTGTCGAAGGACCGGTTCTCCTGCATGATCACGATGACGTGCTGGATCTTGTGGATGCCTTCCTCGGGCGAGAGCGATGTCGACGCGGGGTGCTTGGACGAATTGCCGGTGCATGCGGCGAGCGTCAGCAACGCCGCCGCAGCGAGCGCCAGCATCGCCACCACCCCGGCCCGCCGCCGCGCGGCTGTGCTCGTCGATCCGGCGCGGGGACGAACAATTCCGGGCATCGCCGCAGTCTATTTACCTGGGCTGAAAACGCGCTGGCTGCGGTGCGCGGCGATGCCGCAGTAAGGTGCCGCCGTGGGCAGCGATTCGGTGATCGTCCTCGGCGCCGGTCCGGGCGGCCTGGCAGTCGCGGCGGAGTTGACGCGGTTCGGCGTGCCGGTGCGAGTGATCGACAAGGCGGATGCGGTCGGTGCCGCCTGGCGCAATCATTACGAGCGGCTGCACCTGCACACGGTGCGCTGGACGTCGCACCTGCCCGGTTACAAGATCCCCCGCCGCTACGGCGAATGGGTGGCGCGCGAGGACGTGGTCCGCTACCTGGAGGACTACACCGCGCACCACCATCTCGATGTCACGCTCGGCGTCACCGCCGAACGCATCGACCGCGAGCCGGGCCGATGGACCATCAGCACGGCCGAGCACGGGGACCTGGCCGCGAGCACTGTGGTCGTCGCGACCGGGTACAACCACACGCCGGACGTGCCGACCTGGCCCGGGCGCGACGGTTACGAGGGTGAACTGATCCACGCGTCGCAGTACCGCAACGCGCAGCCGCACCGCGGCCGGGACGTGCTGGTGGTGGGCACCGGCAACACCGGCGCCGAGATCGCCGTCGACCTGGTCGAGGGCGGCGCGGCGCGGGTGCGGCTCGCGGTGCGCACCGTGCCGACCTTCGTGCGCCGCAAGGTGGGCGTGCTGCCGAACAGTGCCGTGTCCATCGTGTTGCGGCGCCTGCCGGTGCGCTTCGTGGACCGCTTCATCGACGTCGCCAGCCGGCTGAACACACCGGACCTGTCCGCGCAGGGCATGCCACGCCCGCCGGCCGGCGTGTATACCCGGTTATTGCGCGACGGCGCGGTGCCGATCATCGACGTCGGCCTGATCGACGCGCTGCGCAGCGGCGCGGTGCAGGTCGTGCCCGCGGTGGTGGGTTTCGACGGGCCGCGGGTGCTGCTCGAGGGCGGCGAGGAGATCACCCCGGACGCGGTGATCGCGGCTACCGGTTACCGGCAGGGACTGGAGAAGCTGGTCGGCCACCTCGGCGTGCTGGACGGGCGCGGGCGCCCGCTCGCCCACGGCGGACACACCGCACCGGACGCGGCCGGCCTGTACTTCACCGGCTACACGAACCCGATCAGCGGCATGTTCCGCGAATTACGCATCGACGCCCGGCGCATCGCCAAGGCAGTGGCGCGAACAGCGCCGCGCCGCCCGTGTCCGCTAGGAGGACCTCATGCGCTTCGGTGTGTTCGTGCCACAGGGCTGGCGGCTGGACCTCGCTGGTATCCCGCCGGAACAACAGTGGGACACGATGCTCGACGTCGCCCGGCGCGCGGAGGCCGGCCCGTTTGAATCGATCTGGGTCTACGACCACTTCCACACCGTGCCGGTGCCGACCGATGAGCCGACGTACGAGGCCTGGTCACTGATGGCCGCATTCGCCGCGGCCACCTCCACCATCCGGCTGGGCCAGATGTGCACCTGCGTCAGTTACCGCAACCCCGCCTACCTGGCGAAGGTCGCGGCCACCATCGACGTGATCTCCGGTGGCCGGCTGGAGATGGGCATCGGCGGCGGCTGGTACGAGCAGGAGTGGCGCGCCTACGGCTACGGCTTTCCGTCGGCCGGCGAACGCATCGGCCGCCTGGACGAGGGCGTGCAGATCATGCGGCAACTCTGGCAGACCGGCACCGCGACCCTGGACGGGCGCTATTACCAGGTCGACGGTGCCATCGGCCGGCCGCTGCCGGTGCAGGACGGCGGCATCCCGTTGTGGATCGCCGGCGGCGGCGAGCAGAAGACACTGCGTATCGCCGCCAAGTACGCGGACTACACCAACTTCGACACCACCCCGGAGACGTTCCGGCACAAGTCGGAGGTGCTGGCCGGACACTGCCGCGAGGTGGGTCGCGACTTCGAGCAGATCGTCCGCTCGGGCGACTACAACGTCGTGATCGGTGAGACCGAGGCCGACGTCAAGGACAAGCTGGCGTGGATCCGGGCGCACTACCAGCCGCTGGTACCCGCCGACGCGCTGGCGCGCTACGAGCAGCTGTACGAGAGCGGACCGTGCGTGGGCACGCCGGAACAGATCATCGAGCGCCTGTCCGAAGCGCGCGGTCTCGGCCTGGCCTATGCGATCGGCTACTTCGTCGACGCCGCTTACGACCCGTCCAGCATCGACCTGTTCGCCCGCGACGTGATACCGGCACTGTCCGGATCGTGAGGGCAAGCGGTGGCCGATAGCGTGCCAGCCATGACGGGCAACGACGGCGTGCCGGCGGACTGGGGCCAGCCGCGCAGCAAGACGCTCACCTGGTACGACCCGCTGCGCGCGAGCGCCGCGGCTGCCGGCTGGGCAGGCATTGACCAGTTGCGCGCGATCCGCGACGGCACGCTGCCGCCACCGCCGATCGCGGCACACTTCGGGTTGCAGATCATGGACATCGCCGACGGCGAAGTCACGTTCGCCGGCGCAGCCCGATGAATCGGTGTACAACCCCATCGGCGTGGTGCACGGCGGTTTCGTCTGCACGTTGCTGGACACCGTCCTCGGGTGCGCGGTGCAGTCCACCCTGCCGGCCGGCACCGTGTACACGAGCATCGACATCACCGTGAACTACCTGCGCCCGGTGCACCGCGACATCGGCGAGCTGCGCGCCCGCGGGTGGGTCACCAAGCCGGGCCGGCGGGTGGCCTTCGCCAGCGGCGAGGTGCTCGACGGTCAGGGCCGTGCGGTCGCGTCCGGCTCCGGCAGCTGCCTGGTGATGTCCACGCAGTCATGACCGCGGGCAAATATCCCCAGGGACGGCCGGCGGGCCACCGCGTCGGCAAGCGCGGGCTGGCGTCTGGTCTGATAGGCACGTGACGTTCGCCGGGACGCCTCCACCACCGCCACCACCACCACCGCCTCCATTTTCGTCGCCACCACCGCCGCCGCCGACCCCGAATTCGCCGCCCGGCCCCGCGCCGGGGGCTACGCCGATTCCAGGCCGGATCGTGGTGGACAACCTCACCAAGGTGTTCCGCGGCAACATCCGCGCGGTAGACCGGCTCTCCTTCACGGTGGAGCCGGGTTCGGTCACTGGATTCCTCGGCCCGAACGGTGCCGGCAAGACCACCACGCTGCGGATGGCACTGGGGCTGGTGCATCCGACCGCCGGCATCGCGACCATCGGTGGCCGCCGCTACCGCGACATCGGAAATCCGGCCACCGTCGTCGGCGCGTCGCTGGAGGCGGCCAGCTTCCATCCGGCGCGCACCGGACGCAACCACCTGCGCATCCTGTGCATTGCTGCCGGGCTGCCCGAAACCCGCGCCGATCAGATGCTGGATCTGGTCGGTCTCGGCGACTCCGGCCGCCGCAAGGTCCGTGGTTACTCCCTGGGCATGCGCCAGCGTCTGGGGCTGGCCGCGGCGCTGCTCGGTGATCCCGGCGTGCTGATCCTGGACGAGCCGGGCAACGGTCTGGACCCGGACGGCATCAGGTGGCTGCGCGGGTTCTTCCGCCACCTAGCCGGTGAGGGTCGCACCGTGCTCGTCTCCTCTCACCTGCTCAACGAGGTGCAGGAGATCGCGGACCGGGTCGTCATCCTCAACCGGGGGCAATTGGTGCGCGCCGGCTCGATCGCCGAACTAACGGCCGGCACCGACACCGTGCTAGTGCGCACCCCGGCCGCCGAGGCGCTGTCCGGCGCCTTGTCCGCCGCCGGGATGAGCCACCGCTACGTGGACCCGACGGGCATCGAGGTCACCGGTGCCACCGCGGCACAGGTCGGGCATGCCGCCTTCGCCGCCGGGGTTGAACTGCACGAGCTGCGCCCGCAGCGAGCCGACCTCGAACAGCTGTTCTTCGCGCTCACCGACGCGCGGCCGGCCGTCGCGCCGCCACCGCCGCCGCCACCCGCGCCGCCGTGGACTGCACCGGGCGGTACGCCATGACCCGCTTGATTCGCGCGGAGCTGCTCAAGCTCCGCAGCACCCAGGTGTGGTTCTGGTTGCTGCTGGCCAGCATCGCGCTGGCCACTCTCGGCGTGATCGGCGGCCTCGCCCCGCATGACGGCGTGCACGACATGCACGACATCGCCGGCGTGCTCGCCAGCGCTACCTCGTCGGACATCGCCGTGTTCGTCCTCGGCGCGCTGGCCGTCACCACCGAGTTCCGCTATCAGACGATCACGCCGACGGTGCTGGTGACGCCGTCACGGTGGGCCCTGGTGGGCGCGAAAATGGTCACCTACGCGCTGGTGGGAGCGATCTACGCACTCATCTGCTTGGTGGTGGAGATCGCGATCTCCGCGCCCTGGGTCTCGGCCAAGGGCTTTCACGTTTCATTCACCAGCGGGCCGATCCTGCACGTCCTGATCGGCGCGTTCGTGGTGGTGACGCTGCACGGCGTGATCGGGCTGGGCGCCGGCGCGCTGCTGAAGAACCAGATCGTCGCCGTCACCATCGGCTTGCTGTTTCTGCTGGTGCTGGAGAACCTGGTCCTTGCCATCCCCAAGGTCAAGTACGCGTTTCCGTACACCCCGAACGGCGCGGCCCAGGCGATCTTGGCCACCGACTCGGGCGACCGCGTGGTCAACAACGTCCATCTGCTGCCCATCGCCGGTGGCGTCGTCGTCCTGGTGCTGTGGGCGGTCGTGCCGGCCGTCATCGGCGCGGCGTACACCATGAACCGCGACATCACCTGACACCGCGCGAGGGCACCCGGCCCGTAGCGAGCGCGTAATCTCGACTCTCGGCAACCACACCGTCTCCAGGAATGGCGCATACGTGTCGAGGACCGATCAGTCCGCCGGGAACGACCCCGTCCCAACGCTGTCCGACTTCGGGGCGAACGAGTGGCTCGTCGAGGACATGTACGACCAGTACCTCGCCGATCCGGCGAGCGTCGATGAGGCCTGGCACGAATTCTTCGCCGACTACCGCCCGGCAACTGCTCCGGCAACCGCTCCGGCAACCGCTCCGACAACTGCTCCGGCAACGGTCGACAACGGCCGCACCCCGCCGCCGGTCGCCGCCCAGGCCCCGACGCCGACGGCCTCCCCGGCACAGCCGGCAGCACCCCCGCCAGCACCGCCGGCCACGCACAGCACGCCGAGTGCACCCGCGCCGCAACCGGCAGCCCCGTCGGCACCGGCGACCCCGAACGCAACCCCCGCCCCGGCGGCCGGTGCGACCGAGGTGGCCCTGCCACTGCGAGGCGCGGCCGCGCGGGTGGTGGCGAACATGGAGGCCTCGCTCACGGTGCCCACCGCGACCAGCGTCCGCGCGGTGCCGGCCAAGCTGATCGCGGACAACCGGGTCGTGATCAACAATCATCTGCGCCGATCCCGCGGCGGCAAGATCAGCTTTACGCACCTGATCGGCTATGCCGTCGTCACGGCGCTGCACGAGCACCCGGAGATGAACAACCATTTCGCCGAGGTGGACGGCAAGCCCACCGTGGTCAGCCCGGCACACGTCAACTTCGGTCTGGCCATCGACCTGGCCGGCAAGGACGGTGCGCGCTCACTGGTGGTCGCGGCCATCAGGTCGGCGGAGCTGATGGACTTCGCCGCCTTCTGGAACGCCTACGAGGACATCATTCGCCGTGCGCGAGCCGGCAAGCTCACCGCCGACGACTTCGCCGGCACGACCATCAGCCTGACCAACCCCGGCACCATCGGCACCAACCACTCGGTGCCGCGACTGATGCCCGGGCAGGGCACCATCGTCGGCGTCGGTGCGATGGAGTACCCCGCCGAGTTCAGCGGCATGAGCGAGGAGCAGCTCACCGAGAGCGCCATCAGCAAGATCATGACGCTGACGTCGACGTACGACCACCGCATCATCCAGGGCGCGCAGTCGGGCGAGTTCCTGCGCCGGGTGCACCAGCTGTTGCTCGCGGACGAGTTCTACGACGAGATCTTCGCCTCGCTGCGCATCCCGTATGAGCCGGTGCGCTGGCTGGTCGACCGCGAGTTCAGCCACGAAGGGCAGATCGACAAGTCGGCGCGGGTCATCGAGCTGATCAACGCCTACCGCACCAACGGTCACCTGATGGCCGACACCGACCCGCTCGAGTTCACCGTGCGCACGCACCCGGACCTGGACATCACCCGGCACGGGCTGACCCTGTGGGACCTGGACCGGGAGTTCCCGGTGGGCGGCTTCGCCGGCGCCAAGCTGATGAAGCTGCGCGACATCCTGGGTGTGTTGCGCGACGCGTACTGCCGCCGGGTCGGGGTGGAGTACATGCACATCACCGACCCGGAGCAGCGGCGGTGGCTGCAGGCTCGCATCGAGGTGAAGAACGACGCGCCGGCCCGCGAGGAGCAACTGCACATCCTCGGCCGGCTCAACGTCGCCGAGGCGTTCGAGACCTTCTTGCAGACGAAGTACGTCGGCCAGAAGCGGTTCAGCCTGGAAGGCGCGGAGACGGTCATCCCGCTGATGGATGCCGTGCTCGCCGAGGCAGCCGACGAGCACCTGGACGAGGTCGTCGTCGGCATGCCGCATCGCGGCCGGCTCAACGTGCTCGCCAACATCGTCGGCAAGCCGTACTCGAAGATCTTCAACGAGTTCGAGGGCAATCTCGACCCCGGCTCGGCGCAAGGTTCCGGCGACGTGAAGTACCACCTCGGTGCGGACGGGGTGTTCACCTCGCCCAGCGGTGCAGCAGTGCGGGTGGCGCTGACCGCCAACCCGTCCCACCTGGAAGCGGTGGACCCGGTGCTGGAAGGCATCGTCCGGGCCAAGCAGGACGTGCTGAACAAGGGTGAGAGCGGGTTCACCGTGCTGCCGGTGCTGATGCACGGCGACGCCGCGTTCGCCGGCCAGGGCGTGGTCGCGGAGACGCTCAACCTCTCGCAGCTGCGCGGTTATCGCACCGGTGGCACCGTGCACGTCGTCGTGAACAACCAGGTCGGCTTCACGACCTCGCCGTCGGCGTCGCGCTCATCGCTGTACGCCACCGACATCGCGCGCATGATCGCCGCGCCGATCTTCCATGTGAACGGCGATGACCCCGAGGCGTGCGTGCGGGTCGCGAAGCTGGCCGTGCAGTACCGGCGCGAGTTCAAGAAGGACGTCGTCATCGACATGGTGTGCTACCGCCGCCGCGGGCACAACGAGGCCGACAACCCGTCGTTCACCCAGCCGTTGATGTACGACATCATCGACGGCAAGCGCAGCGTGCGAAAGCTGTACACCGAGGCGCTGGTCGGTCGCGGCGACATCACGCTCACCGACGCCGAAGCCGCGCTCAAGGATTTCCAGGCGCAGTTGGAGAAGGTGTTCGTCGAGACCCGGCACGCATCGGGTCAGGCCGCGCCGGAACCGGTGATCGAGCACGTCAGCCCGTCCCAGCAGGTCACCACCGCGGTCGGCAGCGACGTGATCAAACGCATCGCGGACGCGTACGCCAACCGCCGGCGACGGGTTCACCGTGCACCCGCGGCTCAAGCCGCAGATCGACCGCCGGATCGCGATGGCCAGCGCCGGGCGACGTCGACTGGGCCACCGCGGAGCTGTTCGCGTTCGGTTCGCTTGGTATTGCAGGGCCGCGCGGTTCGGCTGTCCGGACAGGACTCGCGCCGCGGCACGTTCACCCAGCGCCACGCCACCCTGATCGACCGCAACAACGGTGCCGAGTACACCCCGCTGCGCCGGCTCAGCGCCGATCAGGCGCCGTTCTGGGTCTACGACTCGCTACTGAGCGAGTTCGCGGCGATGGGCTTCGAGTACGGCTATTCGGTGGTGCGCGAGGACGCCCTGGTGTGCTGGGAGGCGCAGTTCGGCGACTTCGCCGACGGCGCGCAGACGATCATCGACGAGTTCATCTCCTCCGGCGAGGCCAAGTGGGGACAGCGCTCGGCGGTCACGCTGTTGCTGCCGCACGGCTACGAAGGCCAGGGACCGGACCACTCCTCCGGCCGTCCGGAGCGCTTTCTGCAACTGTGCGCCGAGAACAACATGACGGTGGCGATGTGCTCCACCCCGGCGAACTACTTCCACCTGCTGCGCCGCCAGGGACTGTCCCCGGTGCGTCGCCCACTGATCGCGTTCACGCCGAAGTCGTTGCTGCGGCTGAAGGCGGCGGTCAGCCAGCTCGATGATTTCACCGACGCCGCATTCCGCCCGGTGATCGGCGACGGCGTGGACCCGGCCGGCGTGCGGCGGCTGTTGCTGTGCAGCGGGAAGATCGCCTACGACCTGCGCGCCGCCCGCGCCGAGCAGGCTCGTACGGATGTTGCGATCACCACGGTGGAGCAGCTGTACCCGCTGCCGGTGGCCGAGTTGCGCGAACAGTTCGACCGCTTCGCCGGCGCCGAGGTGATCTGGGTGCAGGAGGAGCCGGCCAACCAGGGCGCGTGGCCGTTCATGGCGCTGAACCTGCCCGAGCACCTGGGCGGGCGCCCGTTGCTGCGCGCCTCGCGCCGGGCGTCGGCCTCGCCGGCCGTCGGCTCGCACGCGGTGCACGAGGCGCAGCAGCACGAGGTCGTCGCCGCGGCGCTCGGCCTGTGAGTTCTGGGCTTGTGAACTCCAGGCTTGTGAACTCCAGGCTTGTGAGTTCGGGCGATGAGTTCCAGCCGCGTGCCGATCCGCTGGGGCATCCTCGGCGCAGGCGGGATCGCCGCCACCGTCAGCAGCGGACATCGCCGCGTCGCCGGGCAGCGTGTTGCAGGCCGTCGGCGCGCGGGACGCCGCCCGGGCCGCTGCCTTCGCCGCCGCGCACGGGGTGGCCCGCTCCTACGGTTCCTACGCGGAGCTGGTCGCCGACCCCGACGTCGACGTCGTCTACGTCGCCACCACCCACGCCCAGCACCACGAGCACGCGCTGCTGGCGCTCGGCGCCGGCAAGCCGGTGCTGGTCGAGAAGGCGTTCACGCTCAATGCCCGGCAGGCGCGCGAGATCGTGGCCGTGCCGCCCGCACGGCCGGGCTGTTCTGCATGGAAGCGATGTGGATGCGCTTCAACCCGCTGGTGCGGCGCGCGCCGGCAGATCGTCGCCAGCGGGCGGATCGGCGAGCATCGTCAGCGTGCGGGCCGACTTGTCCCGCCGCTTCGACTACGACCCGCACGCACCGCCTGTTCGATCTTGCCGCCGGTGGCGGCGCGCTGCTCGACCTCGGCGTCTATCCGGTCACGCTTCGCCTGGCTGTTCCTCGGCCAGCCCGACTCGGCGTCGCGGTCTCCGGGACCGCTGGCCCAGACCGGCTCCGACGCGACGGTCGCGATGCAGTGGGCTATCGCCGACGGCGCGAGTCGCCCAGATCTGCTGCACGAGCGCGGTGTCGCCGAGCCCGTTCGGGGCGATCGTCTGCGGCACCGACGGCTGGTTGCAGCTCGAGCCGCGGATGCACCGGCCCACCAGGCTGACCGTCAGCACGCGCCGACGGCGATGAGGTGCTCGAGCGAACCGATCGTCGGCAACGGGTACGGCTACCAGATCGCCGAGGTGGAGCGCTGCCTGCGCGCCGGGGAGACGGAGAGCCCGCTGGTGCCGCTGGACGAGACGGTGGCGATCCTGGAGTTGCTCGACGAGGTCCGCGCCGCAGCTCGGCGTGCGCTACCCGCCGACGACGGAGCACGGCTGAGCGATGTACTTCACCGATCGCGGTATCGAGGAGCTGGTCGCAGCCGCCGCGGCGGCGAGCAGGTGAGCCTCGAATGGCTCGGCGACCGGCTGCGCGACTTCGTCGACGCCAACCCGGAGTTCGAGACCGCCGTCGACCGGCTGGCCACCTGGCTGGCCCGCGCCGACGACGACGACAGTAACGCCCGTCAGACGCCGGTGCCGGCGCCACGTGCTGTCGGTAGCCGCCCGCAGACGACCGTCAGGCCTCGCTCTGACCCGGCGCCCTGAACTGTCGCGTACTCGCCCGTGTGCGAACAGCGGCAGGAACAGCTGCGCCAGCGGGCCGATGCCGACGGCGAAGACCACCGTGCCGACGCCGACCGTGCCGCCGAGCAGCCAGCCGACCGCCAGCACCGTCACCTCGATGCCGGTCCGGACCAGCCGGATCGAGCGGCCGCGTGCGCCGCGGCGAACCCGGTCATCAGCCGTCGCGCGGACCCGGGCCGAAGTCCGCACCGATGTACATGCCGGTCGCCACGCCGCACAGCACGACGCCGACCACCATGTCGAACGACCCGCCAGCCGCTGGCATGCGGGTGCGGCAGCCACTGCAGCGCCAGGTTCATGGAGACCCCGATGAGCACCACGTTGCTGACGTGCCGAGCCCCGGCCGCTGCCGCAGCGGGATCCACAGCAGCAGCACCGCCGCGCCGACCACGATCACCACGGTGCCGATGGCCAGCCCGGTGTGCCGGGCAGATGCCCTGGTGGAGGACGTCCCACGGGTCCAGCCCGAGCCCGGACCGCACCTGCAGCGCGCCCGCGAGGCCGTAGCAGAGCAGGCCGACGTAGAGCTGCACCAGCCGAAGCCCGAGCAAGCCGGACCGCGCCGGTGACCATGCCATAGCCCAACTATGGCAGGCCACCCCAGCGAATTTCGCGGGCCAATCGACAAGAACTGGCCACTTGAGCAGTCCAATCGAGGCCATCTGCATGCACAATGGCCTGCATGGCACCCGTCTCCCGGCTCGGTGGCCGCGCCCTGGCCGCCCTGCTTGCCCGACGTCCAGGCGCTCGCCCGGCCCGGTCTACGCTCGCGCTGCGCGGACGCCATCACCGCCCTGGTGCTCGACGGCCGGATCGCCACCGAGACCCGGCTGCCGACCGAACGCGACCTGGCCGCCGCGCTGCCGCTGAGCCGCGCCACGGTCACCGCCGCCTACGACGCGCTGCGCGCCGACGGCTACCTGGCCAGCCGCACCGGCTCGGGCAGCTACGTCAGCGTTCCCGGCCGGCTCGCGCCCGCCGGCCTCCCTGGCGCGGTGGACGTCGACGCCACCGGCCGCCGACGTGATCGACCTGTCCTGCGCGGCGCTGCCCGCGCCGCCCGGGCTGCTGCGAGCCCATCATCGCCGAGGCGGCCGGACGCATCGCCGCGCTGACGCGCCGGCGACGGCTACGACCCGGCCGGGCTGCCCGAACTGCGCGCCGCGGTCGCCGAGCGGTTCAGCGCTCGCGGCGTGCCCACCGACGCCCGCCCAGATCCTCATCACCAACGGCGCCCTGCACGGCTGGGACCTGCTGCTGCGCCTGCTGGTCGGGCCGGGCGACCGGGTGCTCACCGAGCTGCCGACCTATCCCGGCGCGCTCGACGCGATCCGCGGCAACGGCAGCCGCGTCGTCCCGGTGCCGATGGCCGCCGACGGCGGCTGGCACGGTGGAGCAGATGCAGGCCACCCTGCGCCAGACCGCGCCCCGGCTGGCCTACCTGACGCCCGACTTCCACAACCCGACCGGTGCCCTGGTCGACGAGGCGCGCCGGCGCGAGCGTGCTGCGCGCCGCCCGGCAGACCGGCACCACCGTCGTCGTCGACGAATCCTTCGTCGACCTGGGCTTCGTGCCCGGCCGAACGCCCGGCCGCCGCCCTCGACCCGACCGTGGTCACCGTCGGGTCGCTGTCCAAGCCGGTCTGGGGCGGGCTGCGGATCGGCTGGCTGCGGGCCGGCGTCGACCTCGTGCACCGCCTGGCCGCGCTGCGGGCCACGCATCGACATGGCCGGCCCGGTGCTCGACCAGCTGGTGGCCGCGGCGCTGTTCGACCAGCTCGACGAGATCACCGAGCCCGGATCGCCGAACTGCTGCCCCGGCGCGACGCCTTGCTCGCGCGCCGTGCGCCGAGCACCTGCCGCAGTGGCGGGTCGCCGGTGCCCCAAGGCGGCCTGTCGCTGTGGGTCGAACTCGACGCGGCGCTGTCGACCCCGCTGACCATGCTCGCCGGCCAGGCCGGCGTGCTCGTCGTGCCCGGCTCGCGGTTCGGCGTGGACGGCACGCTCGAGCGGTTCCTGCGCCTGCCCTACGCGCTGCCCGCGGACGCGGCTGGTCGAGGCGGTGCGCCGGCTGGCGGAGGTCTGGGCCACGCTCGACCGCACCGGGCTCGGCCGCCCGTCAGCTCGTCGTCGCCTGACGCCGGCTAGCCACCGCCGTCCAGCCTGAGCCTGCTGCGGCGACGGCGCCGGCCACCGCCGGGCACACCCGCGGGTCGAACGGGGTCGGCACGATGCGCTCCGGCGCCAGCTCGTCGGCGACCACCGCACTGAGCGCCGTGCGCCGCGGCCAGCTTCATGTTCTCGGTGATGGCGCGCGCGCCGGCGTCGAACGCGCCCGGCGAACACGCCGGGGAAGGCCAGCACGTTGTTGATCTGGTTCGGGTAGTCGCTGCGGCCGGTGGCCACCACGGCGGCGTGCCGGTGCGCCACCACCGGATCCACCTCCGGGTTCGGGTTGGCCAGCGCGAAGATGATCGACCGCGGCGCCATGCGCGGCGACGGCCGCCTCGGCCACCGCGCCGGCGCTGACGCCGAGGAACACGTCGGCGCCGCGCAGCGCGTCGGCCAGCGACCCGGTCGAGCGCCGGACCGGTTGGTCAGCGCGCGCGAGCTCGTCCTTGACCGGGGTGAGGTCGGCGCGGCCCGCGTGCACGATGCCGCGCGAGTCGGCCACCGCGATGTCGCCGATGCCGGCCGCGAGCAGGATCTTGGTGCAGGCGACGCCGGCCGCGCCCGCGCCGGAGACGACGACCCGCAGCTGGGCCAGCGTCCGGCCCGGTCACCGTCGCCGCGTTGCGCAGCGCGGCCAGCACGACGATGGCGGTGCCGTGCTGGTCGTCGTGGAAGACCGGGATGTCGAGGCGCGCGCGCAGCCGGGCCTCGATGTCGAAGCAGCGCGGCGCGGAGATGTCCTCGAGGTTGATGCCGCCGAAGGACGGCGCGAGCCGCACCACCGTCTCGACGATCTCGTCCGGGTCGGTGGTGGCCAGCACGATCGGCACCGCGTTGAGCCCGGCGAACTCGCTGAACAGCGCCGCCTTGCCCTCCATCACCGGCAGCGCCGCGGCCGGCCCGATGTTGCCCAGCCCGAGCACCGCGGTGCCGTCGCTGACCACCGCGACCAGCCGCGAGCGCCAGGTGTAGGCGCGGGCCAGCGACTCGTCCGCGGCGATCGCTGCGCACACCTCCGCGACGCCGGGCGTGTAGGCGAGTGAGAGCGACTCGCGGTCGATCAGCGGCAGCGTGCTGCGGACCACGAGCTTGCCGCCCTCGTGCACGCGGAACACCGCACTGCCCGGATCGAACGCCACTGCCGAGGACTCCTGTCGAATGGGTGCTGGAAACGTCACCACATCGTGGCAGGTACGTTTCGGCCCCCCACTAGGGTCGGTCGCATGCAGGCTAGGGCGCTCCGGATCGACGGCGCGTGGGAGTTCACGCCCAAAGCCTACGGCGACGCCCGAGGCGTCTTCCTCGAGTGGTTCAAAGCCGACGTTTTCCACGACGCGGTCGGGCAGCCGTTGACGATCGCCCAGGCCAACCAATCGGTGTCCGCCCGCGGCGTGATCCGCGGGGTGCACTACGCGGCGATTCCGCCCAGCCAGGCGAAGTACGTGTACTGCAGCCGCGGGGCCGTGCTGGATGTGGTCATCGATATCCGCGTCGGGTCGCCCACCTTCGGCGAGTGGGACGCGGTCACGCTGGATGAGACGGATCGCCGGTCGGTGTACCTGTCCGAGGGCCTTGGTCACGCGTTCATGTCACTACAGGACGGCAGCACCGTCAGCTACCTGTGCTCGACGCCGCTACGACCCGGCGAACGAGTTCGGCACCAATCCGCTCGACGCCGACCTCAAGCTGCCCTGGCCGCAGGATGTGGTCCCGGTGCTCTCGGACAAGGACCGCGACGCGCCGACGTTGGCACAGGCACAGGCAGCAGGGCTTGTTGCCGACGTACCAGGCGGCGCAGGAGTTCTACGCCTCGCTGCGCGAGCGCTGACGTACCCGCCGCGGCAGGACGCTGCCCGGCCGCCAGCGCAGGAGCACCACCGCGAGCACGTCGGCCGTGCCATGTGACTCGCTGGCACCGCCGGCCGCGACGTTGTCCGACGCCAGCCACCAGCCGTCGTGCCTCGCGGCGCAGCACCCGCTTGAGCACCGGACGTGCGGGCATCGACCGGAACGTAGCCAGCACCACGTCGCCGGGCCGCGGCGAACGGCCGTGGCGAACCAGCACCGAATCGCCGTCGCGCAGTGTCGGCGACATCGACGGTCCGCGCACGCGCACGCGCTGCCAGGCGAACATCGGCGCCATCGCGCCTCAGCCGTGCCCGGTTAGCCGCAGCAACACCCGGACATACTCTCTGACGGTGGGTCCGCGCGTCGGTAGTAGGGTCGATTTCGAGGGCGCTGTCCCACCTCACGCCCACCTGAGGTCCCACAACAGGAGGTTCCGCCGATGCGTCTGTTCCGCCCGACGATCACGGCTTACGCGCACTGTGACCTGCCCTGCGGCGTGTACGACCCGGCCCAGGCACGGATCGAGGCCGAATCCGTCAAAGCGATCATGGAGAAGTACCAGTCCAACGACGACCCGGTCTTCCGGACTCGGGCTCTGATCATCAAGGAGCAGCGGGCCGATCTGGTCAAGCACCATCTGTGGGTGCTCTGGACCGACTACTTCAAGCCTCCGCACTTCGAGAAGTACCCGCAGTTGCACGACCTGTTCAACCGCGCCACCAAGGCCGCCGGCGCGGCCGGCGGCAAGGGTTCGGTCGACCCGGCCGACGGGCAGAAGGTGCTCGACCTCATCGCGGAGATCGACAAGATCTTCTGGGAGACCAAGAACGCGGCGTGAGACCCGTCGCGCGATTCGACGACTCACCGGTTCAGCTCTGGCTGATCCGGCACGGCGAGACCGAGTGGAGCAAGTCGGGACAGCACACCGGACGCACCGAGATCGACCTGACCGAAGACGGGCGGCAGCAGGCGCTGGCGCTGCGCCCAATGCTGGCTCAGCTGCACCCGGCACTCGTGCTGTGCAGCCCGCGCCGGCGCGCACAGGACACGGCGGCCCTCGCCGGGCTCAAGGTCGACGCGATCGATCCCGATCTGGCCGAGTGGGACTACGGCGACTACGAAGGGCGCACCACCGCCGACATCAACCGCGAGGTCCCCGGCTGGACCTTGTGGACGCACGGCGTGCCCAACGGAGAAACCGCGGACGAGGTAGCCCAGCGTGCCGACCGGGTGATCGCCCGGGCCCGCGCGCACCTGTCCGACGGTCCGGTGGTGCTCGTCGCGCACGGGCACATCAGCCGGGTGATCGGTGCACGCTGGATCGGCCTGCCGCCCATCTCCGGCGGCAACCTGGCCCTGGGCACGGCCGCCCCGTCGCTGCTGGGTGAGCAACACGGGCTGCCGGTCATCGACAGGTGGAACCTCCCGAACCCGCAGACGCAGCACCCGCTGAGCCTGAACACCACGGCCGCGTCCGCTGCCGAACCCGACCCGCAATCAGCACTGGCGAATGGTGGCCTGCCGTGACCGAATCACCTCAACGGCCCGATAGCGATCAGCGGCCGGACGGCGACGTGGTGCAGATGAGCGTGCCTGCCGACGTCGCCTACGTGTCCACACTGCGCCTGACCGCCGCCGGCCTCGCCGCTCGGTGCGACCTGACCATCGACGAGATCGAAGACCTACGGCTGGCTGTGGACGAGGCCTGCTCGCTGCTGCTGCCACACGCGGACCAGGGCAGTGCACTGCACGCGGAATTCGTCCTCGCCCGGGGTCGGCTGAAAGTGTCGGCACGGGTCTCCAGCGCCGGCGGTGGCGAGCTGGACCGCGACGGCTTCGCGTGGACCGTCCTCGGTGCCCTGGCCAGCTCGGTAGACGTCGCCACCTCGGATGGATCCGTCGTGATCACGCTCACCAAGCGGCGTGAGGCAGCGAGCGCGTGACGGAGGCTGAGCCACCTACCGCCAAACCCGACGCGGATAGACGCGCCGATGCGACCAGGATGCTGGCCGAGCTGCACGAGTTGCCAGCCGAGAGCCCCGCGCGAGCGCGGCTGCGCGATGCACTCGTCGAGCTGCACATGCCCCTGGTCGTCTACCTGGCCCGTCGGTTCTCCGGTCGCAACGAGCCGATGAACGACCTGGTCCAGGTCGGCGCGATTGGGCTGATCAAGGCGATCGACCGGTTCGATCCGTCCCGCGGCCTCGAGTTCTCCACCTACGCCACGCCAACCATCCTGGGCGAGATCAAGCGCCATTTCCGGGACACCGGTTGGTTGATCCACGTGCCGCGACGCGCACAGGAGTTGCAGACCACGCTCAACGCAGCGCGGGCGGACCTGAGCCAGGAACTCGGGCGCGCGCCGACGGTCACCGAGCTGTCCACACGCATCGAGGTCGACGAGGACGCGGTGATCGAGGCGCTCGATGCCGCGCGCGCGTACTCCGGCGTTCCGCTGGACGTCCTTGCCGCACCCGGCGAGACGGTGCCCGAGCACCCAATGCTCGGCATCACCGAGGAGGGCTACGAGCAGGTGGAGCAGCGGGCCCTGCTGCGCGAGGTGATCGTGAAGCTGCCGGAAGCCGAACGCGAGATCCTGCTGCTGCGGTTCGTCGCGAACAAGACGCAGACGGAGATCGCCGCCATCGTCGGCGTCTCGCAGATGCAGGTGTCCCGGCTGGTGGCGCGTGGCCTCAAGCGGCTGCGGGCCAGCCTCGGCGCTCCGGACCCGCCTGCCGAACAGCGCGGCTAGTCCCGCGGCGGTCGGTCCAGGGCGGCGCGTGCCGGCGGGGTGAACAGCAGGTACAGCGTCGCCAGTGCGGCAAGCAGAATGGGACCGCCGTAGCCGACGCGGTGTGCCTGGAACGCGAGGCTGTAGGACACCGGCACGGCGAGTAGCTGCAACACGATAACGGGCGTGCGGGCGGCCGCACGCAGATGCGCCAGCCCCCGGGCAGCCGCACCCAGTGCGAGCGCAGCGACCAGGGCCAGCGCGGCGCCGAGCAGCGCACCGGCGACGCTGTGCGGGTGCCCGGTCGAGGTCTTGACGACCAGCACCACGGCTGTCGCGACCAGCGCCAGAGCTTCCACGGCGATCACCGCGACTGCGGCCCGAACCTGGCCAGGCACCGTAGCCACGGCCGCAACACTACCGACGCGTATCGTCCGGCCCGTGCGCGTCCTCGTCGTGGTGAACCCCAAAGCCACTTCCACCACGAAGCGCGAGCGCGACGTGCTGGCGCACGCGCTCGGCGGCTACGCCAACGTGGGCGCGCATCTGGAGATCGCGGAGACCGACGAGCGCGGGCATGCGGTGAACCTGGCGGCCGCGGCGATGCGCAGCGGCACCGACGTGGTGGTCGCGCTCGGTGGCGACGGAACGATCAACGAGGTGGTCAACGGGTTGCTCGCCGACGGCCTGCACCCCGCGGTGCCGGCGCTGGGTGTCGTCCCGGCCGGCTCCACCAACGTCTTCGCGAGGGCGCTGGGCCTACCCAACGACCCGATCGAGGCGACCGGCGCCTTGCTGGAAGCGTTGCGCAACGGGACCCGCCGCCCGGTCAGCCTGGGCCGGGCCGATGACCGGTACTTCGCGTTCGCGACCGGTCTGGGTTTCGACGGCGCGATCGTCGAAGGCGTCGAGGAACGGCGCAGCCGGGGTAAGCGCTCCACGCATGTGCTGTATGCGCGGGTCGGGGTGCGCGCGTTCTTCCGGACCGATCGGCGCCATCCCAAGGTTCATGTGGATCTGCCGGACGGCTCCACGCTCGACGAGGTGTACTTCGCCATCGTCGCGAACGCCGATCCGTGGACCTATGTCGGCAACCGGCCGCTGCACCCCACCCCCGGCGCCGGCTTCGACGTCGGGCTGTCGGTGTATGCCCGCCGCCGGATGGGGATGTCGGGCATATTGCTGAGCATGGCTCGGATGTCCGGCGGCCGCCCCAAGGTCGGCCGGCGCGGTGCCCAGACCGCCGACGACCTACCTTCGCTCACGGTCAGATCCGACGAACCGCTGCCGGTCCAGATCGACGGCGACTACGTGGGGCTGCGAGAAAAGATCGCGTTCACCTCGGTGCCGGCCGCAGTGTCCGTGGTGATATGACCTTTTTGCCCGCCCAAATGTGCTGACTTCACAGCGCCCTGACGCGTACGGTGGCAGGGTCGGTTGGCAGAACGGCAGGACGGATCCCGCGGCCGGGGCCTGAAACGGGCCGCACGCGTTGCTCCGTGATCTGCAGCACCCAGGCTCGGCATGCTTGCGAGCACGGGCTAGCTCGTGAAAGGATTCACAAGCGGCCTGAGAACGACAATGCTAGAGATCGACCACCGGCCAGGCAGAAGTCTCCGCCGCAACCCGCAGTGAGGAGATGTACCGATGGATTGGCGTCACCGCGCGATATGCCGTGACGAGGACCCCGAACTGTTCTTCCCCATCGGGAACACCGGGCCCGCGTTGCTGCAGATCGAGCAGGCGAAGGCGGTCTGCCGACGCTGCCCAGTCGTTCAGGAGTGCTTGGCCTGGGCGCTGGAGAGCGGCCAGGACGCGGGCGTGTGGGGTGGCCTTTCCGAGGACGAACGCCGCGCGCTCAAGCGCCGCAATGCCCGCGCACGCGCCCGGCTAGCCTGACACTTCCTCAGCCTTAACCTCTTCCCCCGCCTTAAACCTCGGTCTCAGCCTTAACCTCGGTCAGCCGCCCACACGTGGGCGGCGGCCCAACGGCATCCGTACCACTGCCGCGGTGCCCACTCCCCCGTCATGAGCACCGAACTCGACGGTCCCGTCCAACTCGGCGTCGACCAGGGTCTGAACGATCTGCAAACCCAGCCGTGACGCGCCGGCCGAGGCGAAGTCCGGCGGCAGGCCGATCCCGTCGTCGCGGATCGTCACCGCAAGCTGGCCGCGGGCACGCTCGGCGGCCACCTCGATGAGACCCCGGTTGCCATCCGGGAACGCGTGTTCCAGAGCGTTCTGCACGAGTTCGGTGAGCACCAGCACCAGTGCGGTGGCGACCTCCGCGGGAATCTCGCCGAAGCTGCCGGTCCGGCGCACCTCGACCTGCGCGGACGAACCCATGACGTCGGAGAGCATCACCAGCAGGCGGTCCACCACGTCGTCGAAGTCGACCGCTTCGTCCACCGAGACCGACAGCGTCTCGTGCACCAGGGCGATGGAACTCACCCGGCGCATCGACTCCTCCAACGCAATCCGGGCCTCCGGCACCGACACCCGGCGGGCCTGCAAGCGCAGCAGCGCCGCCACCGTTTGCAGATTGTTCTTCACCCGGTGGTGGATCTCGCGAATGGTGGCGTCCTTGCTCATGATCTGCCGGTCGCGGCGTCGCAACTCGGTGACGTCCTGGATCAGCAGCAACGCGCCGAGCATCTCCCCGCGCGGGCGCAGCGGCAGCGCCCGGAACAGCACCGTCGCGCCGCCGCCGTCCATCTCGATGCTGGCCGGCTGGCCGCCGTCGATGGCTGCGCCGATGGCGGCCGCCAGGTCGCCGGCGTCGAACGGGTCGTCAGCCACCGTGCTGGTCAGCGCGTCGACCGGCTCGCCGAGCACGTTGCCGGCGACGCCCAGCCGGCGAAACGCCGACAGCGCGTTCGGGCTGGCGTAGATCACCGTGCGGTCCGGCTCCACCCGCACCACACCGTCACCGACGCGCGGACCGGAGCCCTCCTCGAGCCCGGCGTCCTGCGCCGGGAACGTGCCGTCGGCGACCATCGCGGACAGGTCTGCCGCGCTCTGCAGGTACACCAGTTCCAACTGGCTGGGGGTGCGCACGCTGGCCAGGTTCGCGTCCCTGCCGAGTACCGCCACCACGTCACCGTCGACGCGGACCGGGATCGCCTCGCGGCGAATCGGCAGGTCGCCGTCCCAGTCCGGCTCGCCCTCCCGGAAGATCCGGCCCTCGGTACGCGCGACGCGCAGCGCGAGCGCGCGCGGACCGCGCAGCAGGACGCCGACCTGATCGCTCTGGTAGGCGGTCGGTCCGGTCGTCGGCCGGCATTGCGCCACGCACAGGTACGCCTCCACCGAGCCTGCCTCGCCGTCCGGAAGCTTCACCGGCACCCACAGCAGCAGGTCGGCGAAGGACAGGTCCGACAGCAGCTGCCACTCCCCGACCAGCCGCTGCAGGTGGGCCACCTGCGCGTCGGTGAGCGGGGTGCGGGCAGCGAGCACGTCGGTCAGCGCGGACATCGGCGCCGAGCCTATTCGCCCGTCATGGGCACCATTCGGTGGCGGTGGGGGCCCGCTGGTTTGGACAGGGCCGGATGGGGGCAGAAATTTTTGTGCCCGTGGTGACGCGGGCCACAGGCTGGGCCTGTGCGGTACCGGGGGGTCACCGTGACGCCAGAACCGACGAGAGTCCCGCCTGCCTCGCCGCCGCCGGCGGTGCCACCACGACTGCCCGCCGGTGTGGTGGTGCTGGTGGGCGTGCTGCTGCTGATCCCGATGGTGGCGCTGGCCATCGTGCCGGTGTACGCGCGGAGCACGCCGAGGTTGTGGGGATTCCCGTTCTTCTACTGGTACCAATTCGCCTGGGTGTTGGTGACCGCGGTGCTCACCTACCTGGCGTATCTGGTGGTCACTCGCGCCCGGCGCACTGGTGGATCACGGTGAGCGGGGTGAGCGGGGCCGCTGCGCTGAGCGCTGCCGCGGGCTCGGGCGTGCACGGCCTGGAGCTCGGCATCGTCATCGGCTTCTTCGTCGTGGTCAGCCTCGGCGGGTTCGCCGCCGCGCGCTGGCGACGGCCCTCGCTCCATGCACACCCTGGACGAGTGGGGCCTCGGCGGGCGCGGCTTCGGCACCGTCGTCACCTGGTTCCTGCTCGGCGGTGATCTGTACACCGCGTACACCTTCGTGGCGGTGCCGGCCGCGATGTTCGCGACCGGGGCGGTGAGCGGGTTCTTCGCGGTCCCGTACACGATCGTCGTCTATCCGCTGATCTTCATCTTCATGCCGCGGTTCTGGAGCGTCGCGCACCGGCACGGCTACGTGACGCCGGCGGACTTCGTGCGCGGGCGATACGACAGCCGGCTGCTCGCGCTCGCCGTCGCGCTCACCGGGATCGTCGCGACCATGCCCTACATCGCGCTGCAGCTGGTAGGTATCCAGGCGGTGCTGGACACCATGGGCGTGGGCGGCACGGGCGGCTGGTTCCAGCGCGATCTGCCGCTGATCATCGCCTTCGCCGTCCTCGCGGCGTACACCTACTCCTCCGGCCTGCGCGCACCGGCGTTGATCGCCTTCGTGAAGGACACCCTGATCTACGTGGTGATCGTCGTCGCGATCGTCTACGTCGGCTGGAAGATCGGCTTCGGCGGGATGTTCGACGCCGCGCAGGCCAAGACGGCGCAAGACCAAAGGCGCGGTGTTCATCCCCGCCGACACCAGCTATTGGGCCTACGGGACGCTGGCGTTCGGTTCGGCGCTCGCGCTGTTCATGTACCCGCACTCGGCCACCGCCGTGCTCGCCGGCCGCAGCCGCCAGGTGATCCGTCGCAATGCGGCGATCCTGCCCACGTATTCGCTGATGCTGGGCCTGCTCGCGCTGCTCGGCTTCGCCGCCATCTACAAGAAGACGACCGTGATCGGCCAGGACGGCAAGCCGAACTCCCAGCTGGTGGTGCCGCACTTCTTCGAGCAGGTGTTCCCGCACTGGTTCGCCGGCATCGCCTTCGCCGCGATCGCCATCGGTGCGCTGGTGCCTGCGGCGATCATGTCCATCGCCGCGGCCAACCTGTTCACGCGCAACGTCTATCGCGAGTTCATCGTGCGCGATGCCTCGCCCCGGCACCAGGCGCTGGTCTCGAAGATCACCTCGTTGGTGGTGAAGTTCGGTGCGCTGCTGTTCGTGTTGAGCATGGACAAGCAGAACGCGATCAACCTCCAGCTGCTCGGCGGGGTGTGGATCCTGCAGACCATCGTGTCGATCGTCGCCGGGCTGTACACCCGGTGGTTCCACCGATGGGCGCTGCTGCTCGGCTGGGCCGCCGCCATGGTGTACGGCACCGTCGCCGCCTACCACCAGGCCTCGACCACCACCAAGCACTTCGGCAGTTCACTGGCTTACTTCCCGTGGACACACGTGAAGGTGTACATCGCGGTGAGCGCGCTGGTGCTGAACCTGGTGGTGGCGATCGCGCTCACCGTGTTGGCGCGGCTGGCCAAGGTGCCGGCCGGGTCGGACGAGACGGTTCCCGGCGACTACTACAGCGACGCGCCGTCTACCGATGTGATTGCCGTCGAGCAGGAAGGCGTCGGCACGGCCGCGAGCCGCACCTAGCCAGGCTTATTCGGCGCGGTACTCCAGGTGCGCGGCTTCAACGGTGACTTGCTCGATGCGCAGGTGGATCTTGCGCCGCAGCTCCTCCGGAGCGAGGTCGTTGCCGCAGCAGCGCGCGACCAGGTTGCGCACGTCCTGCTCCAGGCCGTATTGCTTCAGGCACGGCGAGCAGGCGTCGAGGTGCTGGCGGATGCGGTTGCGCAGTGCCTCGTCGCTCTCGTCGTCGAGGTAGAGATAGACGTCGTTGAGCACATCGTCGCAGTCGATGTTGCCCGGGCCGAAGCCAAGTCCGCTCATGAATCCACTCCTGCGGGAATCAGGCCACGATCGCGCGCGTAGTCCGCGAGCAGGCCTTGCAACTGCCTGCGTCCCCGATGCAACCGGGACATCACCGTTCCGATCGGCGTGCCCATGATGTCGGCGATCTCCTTGTAGGCGAAGCCTTCGACATCGGCGAGGTACACGGCCAGCCGGAAGTCCTCCGGCAGCGACTGCAGAGCCTCCTTCACATCGGAGTCGGGCAGGTGGTCCAGTGCCTCCATCTCGGCCGAGCGCAGTCCGGTGGAGGTGTGCGACTCCGCGCGCGCGAGCTGCCAGTCCTCGACGTTCTCGCCGTTGGACTCCTGCGGCTGGCGCTGCTTCTTGCGGTAGGTGTTGATGAAGGTGTTGGTGAGGATCCGGTAGAGCCAGGCCTTGAGGTTGGTGCCCTCCTGGAACTGGTGGAACGCGGCGAAGGCCTTGACGAAGGTCTCCTGGACGAGGTCTTCCGCGTCCGTGGGGTTGCGCGTCATGCGCATTGCGGCGGCGTAGAGCTGGTCGACGAACGGCAGCGCGTCGCGTTCGAACCGGGCCCGGCGCGCCTCGACCGACTCCTCGGTCTGCCTGCGGGTCCCATCGGCCGAAACGTCCGCCACTGCACTCCTTCGCTGTGCTACCGCACTGAAGGACTGTGTCCCCGCATCGGAGGACCGTGTCCCTGTACTGGAGGATACGGGGGCATCGGGCCATGGGGCGAACGCCCGCATGCCCGCTGTACCGCCAGCACCACCTGGCGCAGGTGCTTGTTCCACGATCTGCATCAAGGCAACTCCTATTCATAGGCGAAACCGCCTGGCGCCGTCTCCAATTCCCGGGCCCGCGGTTGCGGGGACGCATAGGGTGGGCGGCCGTGGCGAAGGATCGGTCTGCGGGGACGCCGGCGACGACGGTGCTGGCGGGCAGCGGGGTGCCGTACACGTTGCATCCGTATCGGCACGACCCGCGGGCTGAGGGTTACGGCGAGGAGGCGGCGCAGGCACTCGGCGTGGCACCCGAGCGGATCTTCAAGACGCTGATCGCGTCGGTCGCCGGGCGGCTGGTGTGCGCGGTCGTGCCCGTCGCAGGACGGCTGGACCTCAAAGCGCTGGCCGCGGCCGACGGCGGAAAGCGAGCGGAAATGGCCGACCCGGACGCGGCCCAGCGCGCGACCGGCTACGTCCTCGGCGGCATCTCGCCGCTCGGACATCGCAGCCGGCTGCCGGTGATCATCGACGTGTCAGCCGAGAGTTTCGACACTGTCTACGTCTCGGCCGGGCGGCGCGGACTTCAGGTCGAACTGGCACCGGCAGATCTGGTTCGGCTCACCTCGGCCACCGTCGCGCCGATCGCAACCCACTAGCCGTTCGGCATTGGCGTGCTCGCGTCTTGGCGGTGGCGCGCCGAGGGGACCGCTGGCCTGGTGTTGGGCGGCAGCGATCGGACATCGGTGGCTGATGGTGGCTGGGTGAGTCTTAGAACGGTGGGTCGTCTGGAAGTTCGGGCTTCGGTGTCTCGCGCCGCCTGCGCGGATTGCTTCGGCGTTGAGTGGTGTCGGGTGGGTAGTGGTCGGGTGGTTGGTCGTGGTGGCGGCCGGTGGGGTCGGTCCAGCGGGTGATGCCGTCGGCTTGTCGCACGACCTGCCAGGTCGTGTCGTGTTTCAGGTGGTGGTGGCGCGGGCAGAGGACGTGCAGGTTGGCTTCGTTGGTGGGCCCGCCGTCGGCCCAGGCGATGCGGTGATCGATCTCGCTGGTGGCGGCGCGTCGGGTGCAGTGTGGGAAGCGGCAGGTGCGGTCGCGGGCGGTGATGTGATCGGCCAGGGCGGCGGGTGGGCGGTAGGTGCTGCGGCCGTAGTCGAGCAGTTGTCCGCGTTCGTCGGTGAGCAGCCGGCGCCAGGTGCCCGATGGGTCGTCGGCCAGGCGCCGGGCCAGCGCGGCTGGGATCGGGCCGAGGCCGTCGAGGTCGGCCGGTTGCTGATCGAGGCCGAGCAGGGTGGACAGCGCGACACTGACCTGGATCAGCGGACGCAACGGCTGCGCGCCGCCCAGCTCTGCCGCACCCATTGCCTCGCCGGTGAGGATCAGCTGCACCAGAGCATCCGCACGGCGCTGATCGGCGCTGCGCAACTCTCCGGTGTCAATGGTGGCGCCCATGCGCGGCGCGGTCGGCGATCCCGGCGCTGCTGTCGGCCGCGGTGGTGTGCGTCGGCGTGCCGTTGGCGAGGGTGGTGATGGCGGTGGCGATGGCGGCGGCGTCGGCTTCGGGTAGTAGTGCCCACAGGCTGCTGAGGCCGGGTGCATACGGGCGGATGCGTACGCAGCGGTCCTCGACGTTGGCCGCGCGCTGTTCCTCTTCGGTGGCTGGGCAGGTGGCGAGCACCGCTCGGCGCAACGCGGACCGAAAGCGGCTGACGCTCTGCCCGCTGGCCGTAGGGAGCACTCGGGCTGCGACGAGGTCCGCGCCGTGTTCGTCCAGCGGTGCCAGCGCGTCCGCGAACGCGCGCGCGTGGCCCATGCTGACGCGTCCCGCCGCGAGTTGGTCGACGAAGTCCGGGTGGCGCGCGACCAGCGCCGCTTCGCACAGGCGGTGCCCGGCGTACTCCGGCGTCGCGGACAGGACACACGCCACCTGCTCACGGACCCAATGCTTGTCATCCGTGCCCGCCAACGCGGCCTTCGGCGGACTCGCCTCCAGCAGCGCCAACACCCGCAACTGGCGAGCCTGCACCGCACCCAACCGACGCCTCGTCGCTGCCAACTCGACCAGCAACTGCCCGCCATCCATACCGTCGAGATCACGGTCATCGACGACGTCAGCGCCCCATCGGCAGCGACGCCAGCCGGGTGGAGTGATGCGGACATAGGTTCTATTTTAGGTGCCCGCTACGACGCGATCCCCTTATCCACAAGCGAAAAGTGCCTGATTAGCGACGCATTTCCGACACCACCGAGCCGACTGGTGCGGCTGACCTCGGCAACCGTCGCGCCGATCGCCACACGCCAGGCATGAGGACAACCGCACAGCAGACACCCACGACATGCCCAGTCGGCACACGGTAAGCCCACAGTCGACGCGCGGACGGTGAAGTGAAGACATCAATAGGAGGCCATCATGACCGCACCGGTGCTGGCGTTCGCCGCCCCGCTGCGTCTGGACGCAGCATTCATCGCCTGGAACACAGTCGCGAGCTACGACAACTACGCGGCTGCGCAGCGGGCCGTCGACAGGTTGTCCGACGACGGGTTCCCGGTTGACCACCTCGACATCATCGGCTCGGACCTGCGTCTCGTTGAGCGTGTCACCGGGCGACTGACCAAGGCACGTGCCGCCACGGCCGGCGCCGTGAGTGGCGCCTGGTTCGGCGCATTGATCGGCTTGCTACTGGGCGTGTTCACCACCGGCTCGTGGCTTGCCCTCATCCTCACCGCTGCGCTGCTCGGCGTCGTCTGGGGCGGCCTGTTCGGATTCCTCGGTCACGCTGCGACTCGAGGCACACGCGACTTCGCCTCGGCCCGCACGGTCACGGCCTTGCGCTACGACATCGTCGCTCGCGACGGGTTCGTCGATGCAGCGCGCAGCGGTCTGCAACTTGCCGGACTGCTGGCAACCGACACGCGGGGATGAACACAATGAACATTCGGCACAAGATCGCGAGAAGGCCGAAGTTCACGATCGCCGTCGCTGCCGGTGTCGCCGTCATAGCCTTCGCTACCGGCGGCTATGCCCTCGCTGAGGGGGCGGGACGACGACCTCGAACTCGGCGTCAAGTAGCAGCACCAGTGCATCCGGCAACGGCGGTACCGGCGCAGCCGCGTCGAGCGGTGGAGGATCCAACGCGCGTTCCGGACCGGCCGCGGGGGGAACAGTCGGCACAGTCGACAGCGTGACTGGATCGAGCTCACCGTGACGACCCCTGCCGGTCAAAAGGTGACCGTCAACGAGGCCTCCGCCACGTCCTACCAGAACGGCACGAGCCCGACCTCAGCCAGCGCTGTTGTAGCTGGCCAAGCTGTCCTCGTCCTTGGCACGACTAGCGGAACGACGATCACCGCCACGCAGGTCAGCGTGCAAGCGACCGACGGCGGCTCCGTGGTGTCCTCGGCGGCGGGGGTGGTTCCCTTCCAGCGAGGCGCGTCGACGACGTCGAAGCAGGTAGGTCAGATCCCGGCGAACTACACCGAAGGGTCGGGGACGATCGTCAGCGGAACGACAGCAAACAGGGCGACGGAAGCGGCGCTGACCGCGTATCCGGGTGGCGTGGTCGACCGAGTTGTCCAGCTGAGCGACACCGAGTACGAGGTTCACTACATCGGGGTCAACTGGCCGCACCACATCTTCGTCAACCAGACCTTCCAGGTCGTCGGCGCCGACTATGTGCCGTCGGGGGCACGGTTGATTTCCGACCTACGGTTTCAACCGTCGCGCAGCGTGCCCGCCGTTATCCCGGGATCTTCTCCGCGAGTATGTCGATCTTCTCGACCTGCGGTTCGGAGAAGAGCACCCCGGTATTGGGTCCGAGCGCCTGGCCCACGCCACCCGCAAGGTGGGCGTCTCGAGCCTCGTCGTCGGGGAACACGTCGTACACGCCAAAAGTCGAAGGGCCGAACTGGATAGCGAACCAGGCGATGGTGCCTGGCTCTTCCATCACGATCGACCGCGCCCCAATAAGGAAGTCTGCGAGTTCGGTCTCCTTACCCGGAAGGGCTTCGAGACGTACGAGGAGGGCTTTGGTCAGCATGCGTTGGGCTCCTTTTACGTGCGCGAGTGCACGGGCAACGGCTGCGAGCGAGGAGGTCACGACGATTGAGAGCAAGTGCATGTGCCGTCGAGCGACGGCACACGTCTTTCGCGGTTTCGTCGGGTAGCTGCACTTCTAGCTGCACTTCCACGCTAACACCACGCGGACCGTAGGCGAGGGCGACGGAGTGCCTGGCCGAGTCTCGCCGCGCCAGCGGATCTCTGCTCGGGTTGGCGGCTAGTCGTTCTTGCTGAGCCGGCGCCACCCACCGGCTCGATTGCGTGCAGTGATTGCCCGCACGATGGCGGTGATCGCTGCGCGATTGATGGAGTCACTCGCATAGATCTGGATCGCCTGTGCGGTCGTGTTGCCGTGGCCCTGGTTGATGACGCCCTCAGGGTCAGGAACGGCCGGGTCGTACAGGAAGAGATTTACGTGGTCTTTGGTGGCGAGCAGGGCGCACACGTTGCCGTGGAGGACGAAGTACGGCTGCTTCGAGCGCTTGATCGTCTCTGTGATGTCCGGGTCGGCAGCTCGGATCAGTTCGCGCAGCTCACGGCAGAGGTCACGCTGCCAGGCCGGCAGAGTGGCGATGTAGGCATCGACACCTGGGTGGCGACGTCCAGCCATGCCACGCACTCTAGGCGGAATGGGCGCGCGGTCACGCTATGCCGGACGGCGGCAATAGAGAGCGTTACTCGAAGCGGTAGCGGGAGTCGGTTGCCCGGATCTAGCCTCGTGGGCGTGGAGATCCAGGCTGTACCTTTCGACGTCCATCTCCCGGCTGGGGTAGCCGGCCCGGACCCGATGGACTTCGATGTCCGATGTTTTCTTGTGCCACATTCCGCCGGGATCACGCTTCTCGACACCGGATTGCCCGGCTCAGCCGCCGCGATTGGGACAGCGCTCGCGAATATCGGGGCGGGCTGGACCGACGTCAGCGACATATTGCTGAGTCACGACCATCCTGATCATGTCGGCGGTCTAGCCGAAGCCCTCGCGCTCGCCCCCAGCGCGACCGTCTGGGGAAACGCACCCCTGTCAGCACGTGTTCTCCCAGACGGAGAAACTGTGCGCGACCTTCGCGTCGTTACCACGCCTGGGCACACCGCCGGCCATGTCAGTTTCCTTGCTGGCGACGGCACGCTGCTGGTCGGCGATCTAGTCGGGAGCCACGACGGACACGTGGAGCGGGCACCGGCACCGTTCACGTCCGATGCGGTGGTCGCCGAGCAATCCATACACAAGATCGTCAGCCTCGATGCCAGACGCTTCCTCTTCGCCCACGGCCCCGAGGTATCCGAACCGCAACAACAGATACTTGCCCTCCTCGGCAGATAGATTCGCGCTCCAAGCCGAACGTTAGCTATTGGCCGGGCGCAACCTCCGCACCGGTCACTTCGTCGACGAAGGCAACCACGGCGGCAGCGATCTCGGCATGAGACTTGCGCAAGGAATGGTCCGCGCCGGCGATCACCACCAGCCGGGACACGGCGTCCGCCGGTGGCATGCCGAACGCGTCGCGATCACCCTGCACCACCAGCACCGGCACGCGCGGCACAGCCAACTCCGGCAGCCGCGTCTTCTCCGGCCGACCGGGCGGATGCACCGGGAACGCCAGCGCCACCACACCCACCGCGTCGGCGTCGTTCGCAGTGCGGCAGGCCACGCGCGCGCCGCTAGAGCGGCCACCCTGCACCAACGGCAACGCGCCGAACCCACGCCGCCGACGCAGCGCAGCCATGGCCGCGACCCACGCCTGGTCCAGCTGACCGGCAGGCGCGGGCGCCCGCCGACCGGCGACACGGTACGGCTGCGTGACACGCGCGACCGCGATGCCGGCAGCAACCGCGGCATCGCGCACCGCGAGCAAGTCACCGGCCTCGACGCCTCCACTCGCGCCATGGCCCAACGCGAGCAGCGCGCGGGCAGCGCGCGGGCGGTCGACGTCCAGCCACGCGATGCCGAACGGCGTCGGCACCTGCACGCGAACCGTGGCCGGCACCGTCGCGGTCGCCTTTCGATCGGCAGGCATCCGTTCTCCGTGTCTCAGAACAGCCGCTGCGGTTCCGGTTCGCGCTCCGCCGGCGCGATCAGCTCCGGTCCGTTGTTGTCCACGTTGTTCACGATCGGTGCGACCGGCCGCAGCTCGATGTGCTCGCCGCTGGCCTCGTCCCACACGCGCAGCAGGTCGGCCGCATCGGTCACCGCCGGGTCGAGCCAGCGCGCCCACGCCTGACGCGGCAGCACCAGCGGCATCCGGTCGTGGATCCGGGCCAGCTCACCCGCGGCTGGGCTGGTCACGATGGTGCAGGTGGTGATCGTCTCGCCCGGCTTGCCCCAGAACTCGTACAAGCCGGCAAAGGCCAGCACGTGCCCGTCGCTCGGCGTCATGTAGGTCGGCTGCTTGCGAGGCCCGTCGGCCGTGTCGATCGTCTGCCACTCGTACCAGCCGTCAGCCGGAACCAAGCAACGCCGCTTGGCGAATGCGGCTCGGAATGCCGGCTTGTCCGGGACACTCTCCACGCGCGCGTTGAACATGCGCGAGGCAGTGCTGCGGTCCTTGGCCCAGGACGGCACGAGCCCCCACGACGCGATTCGCAACTGGCGGCTCGGTTCGGCCGCCCGCTTGCCGGCCTCGTCGCGCAACGGCCGATTCACCACGATGCGCACCGGCTTGGTCGGCGCCACGTTGTAGTCCGGCTCCGGCGTCTCGTCCCGAGTCGCGTCGATTGCGTCGAACTCCGCCACCAGATCGGCGTCCGAACGCACCGATACGTAACGACCGCACATAACTGCGACGGTACCTATCAGCACCGACCAGCACCCACCAGCACCCGAGGAGCACCGACGGCCCGCAGATCCACGTCGGTGCGGCAGACTTCTCCTGTGACGCCCGAGACCCAACCCGCACCGTGGCCTGCCCCGCGCGCCACCGCGCCGGTCCGGGGCCGGGTGACCCTGCCCGGGTCGAAGTCACTGACGAACCGCGCGCTGGTGGTCGCGGCTCTGGCCGACGGCCCGTCGCGGATCCACTCGCCGCTGTGGGCCCGCGACACCGAACTGATGGCGGCGGCGCTGACCGGTCTCGGCGCCTCGATCGAGCGCGGCGACGAAGATTGCCTCGTCGAGCCCGGGCCGTTGCACGGCGGTGCGGTGGATACCGGCCTGGCCGGCACCGTCATGCGATTCGTCCCACCGTTGGCGGCACTCGCCGACGGCACCGTCTCCTTCGACGGCGACGCCTACGCGCGCGAGCGGCCGATGGCCACCCTTATCGACGGGTTGCGCCAGGCCGGTGTGGCGGTCGAGGACGCCGGCCGAGGCCGGCTGCCATTCCGGGTGCTCGGTACCGGCAAGGCCGCCGGCGGGCGGGTACGCATCGACGCCAGCGCCTCGTCCCAATTCGTCTCCGGCCTGCTGCTGGCAGGCGCCCGCTACGACTCGGGCATCGAGGTAGTGCACACCGGCTCCGACCCGGTGCCCTCCACGCCACACATCGAGATGACGATGGCCACGCTGCGCTCGGCCGGTGTGGACGCGGAGCTGACCCGCACCGGCAGTTGGCGGGTGCGCCCCGGACCCATCTACGGGCAGGACTGGAACATCGAGCCGGACCTGTCCAACGCCGGACCGTTCCTCGCGGCGGCCGTGGTGACCGGCGGCCAGGTGACGGTGCCGGGCTGGCCGGCGAGCACCACCCAGGCCGGCGACGCGTTGCGCATCCTGCTGATGGCGATGGGTGCCCGGGTCGATCACATCGGCACCGAGCTCACCGTCACCGGCACCGGCATCCTCAACGGGATCGAGGCGGATCTGCAGGACGCGGGCGAACTGACGCCTGTGATCGCCGCGCTCGCCGCGATCGCATCCACGCCGTCGACGCTGTACGGCATCGGGCATCTGCGCGGTCACGAGACCGACCGGTTGGCCGCGTTGTGCACCGAACTGACCCGGCTCGGCGGCGATGTGACCGAGGAGTCGGACGGGCTCACCATCCGGCCGCGTCCGCTGCACGGCGGCACCTGGCGCGCCTACGCCGATCACCGCATGGCCACCGCCGGCGCCGTGCTCGGGCTGCTGGTGCCCGACGTCACGATCGACGACATCGACTGCACCACCAAGACATTGCCCGACTTCCCCGGCATGTGGCGCGCCTTGCTGGGCGGGACCGGCTACTGACGTGGCGGACCAGGGTCGCGACACCAGCCGTCTCGATGAGGACGACGTCCGCGTCCGGCCCAACCCCCGCGGTTCGCGGCCGCGATCGAAGCAGCGGCCCCAGCACGAGGACGCGGCGCCGGGCATGGTGCTCACCGTCGACCGCGGGCGCTACGAGGTCCTCGTCGGCGCCGATCCACCGAACGTGCCCGTGGACGGCGCGTCCGTCACCGCGATGCGGGCCCGCGAGCTGGGGCGTAAGGGGATCGCGGTCGGGGATCGGGTGCGCGTGGTGGGCGAGCGGACCGGCGCCGAAGCGCTGGTGCGCATCGTGTCGGTCGACGAACGCAGCACCGTGTTGCGCCGCACCGCCGACGACGACGATCCGCTCGAGCGCGTGATCGTGGCCAACGCCGATCAGCTGGTGATCGTCAGCGCGCTAGCCGATCCCGAACCGACGTACGGATTGATCGACCGCGCCCTGGTTGCCGCGCTCACCGCCGGACTCGAACCGTTGCTGTGCCTGACCAAGTCGGATCTCGCTCCCCCGGACGACGCGCTCGAGCGCTACGCGGCGCTGTCGGTGCCCGCGGTGGTGACGCGCCGGGGCGCGCCGCTGGACGAATTGCGGTCCCGGTTGGCCGAACACATGTCGGTGTTCGTCGGCCACTCCGGCGTGGGCAAGTCGACGCTGATCAACGCGCTGGTCCCGGACGCGGGCCGGGCCACCGGAGTGGTCAGCGCGATCGGCAAGGGGCGGCACATCTCCTCGTCCGCCATTGCCCTGCCGCTGCCCAGTGATGATCGCTGGGGTTCCGGGTGGGTGATCGACACCCCCGGCGTGCGTTCGTTCGGCCTGGCACACGTGACGGCGGAGGACCTGCTCTGGGCGTTCCCCGATCTGGAGGACGGCGCGACCCAATGCCCGCCGGGTTGTGAGCACCTCGACGAGGCGGCCGGCTGCCACCTCGACGAGTGGGTTCGCACCGGGCACGCCACCGCGGAACGGCTGGCCGCCTTCCGGCGGCTGCTGTTGTCGCGCTCGGCCGCGTTATGAGGCGCCTGCAGGCGGAAGGCCAGGACGGCCAGGGACGCCGCGACCGTCGGGTCGCTAGGTTGCTCACATGACGCTGTGGGGTCCCGCCGCCGCCGGCGAGAAGGCGAGCCTCAAGGCGTCGCTGGATCGCCATCGCGAGGTCGTGCTCTGGAAGATCGAGGGACTCGACGACGAACAGTTACGGCGGCCGATGACGCCCAGCGGAACCAGCCTGCTCGGCTTGGTGAAGCATCTGGCGAACGTCGAGTACGGATGGTTCTGCGACACGTTCGGCAGAGAGTCCGAAGCGATGTCCATCGACGCGCTGCTCGCCGACCCGGACGCGGACATGCGCGTCGAGCGCAACGAGACCACCGCCGAGCTACTCACCTTCTACGGGCGGGCACGAGCCGCTGCCGATGCTGTCATCGACGACGTGCCGCTCGATACGGTCGGCACGTCCTGGCGTGGCGAGGAGGTGACGATGCGCTGGGTGCTGATCCACATGGTGGAGGAGGTGGCCCGGCACGTCGGGCACATGGACATCATCCGCGAGCTGATAGACGGGCAGACCGGCGATCGTCGCTGACCTGCCCGCCGAACTGACCGACCTCGACGTTGCTGCCTGGAGGCGTGGTAGGTGACGTTGCGCTGGATCCCGCGTTCCGCCTCAGTCCAGATGCTTGATCAAATCCGAGATTCTCCCGCGCACGGCATCAACTGCATGGATCGAGAACACCGGATTGTTCTTGAGTGACACGATCTTCGGGTTCGACTTCAAATCCTTGTCGATCTCGCCCGCGGTCTTCGCTGCTTGCCCGTAGAGAAACGCGGCCTTCTTGTCGTCCTTCTCGGTGAACGCCTTGTCGAGCGCATCGGCTAGCCGCTGGTGCAGCTGCTTCGTGTGCGTCCGCACGTACTCGGCCGTGGCACGAACCTGTGCGTCGTTCGGAGCCACCTTCTCCCAGCGCAACGTTTCGGCCTTCAGTTGCTCGAATGATTGCTGTACAGCGATGCGCACCTTCTGAAGCGGAACAGTGCTCGGACGGCTCATCCCATTCTCCTTGGCCGACGTCGTTGTGGTCGAAATCTACGCGGCGGGCGCTCGCGTCAGCTCGGCAATACCCCGTCCACGCCGGACGTGGTCACGCCGTGGCGGACCCGCACTCTGGTCGCGCTCGCCGGCGGCTTGGCCCCGGCACCGGCCCACCCCACAGTGACATAGCAGCGCGACTGGAACGAACCCGGCGGGGACGCACCATGGGCAGGTGCCGCGTCGAAGCAGACCTGGTAGCCCACCGGCACCGCGGGCACATTGTCGATCTCGTAGCTGCCGTCGGCGCCGGTGACCGCCTGGCCGAAAACGCGGCTGTTCGCGTTGAAAGCGGTGACCACCACGCCGGGCAGCGCAGCTCCGCCACTGCTCTGGGTGACGGTGCCGGTGATAGTGCCGGCATCACGCGGGTTTACCTGTCGCGCATTCACCAGATCGGCATCGATCCCGCTTACCTGCGCGCCGTCGGCAACCTGGATCCCGCTGGTGCCCGGTGGCAGCTGGACGAATCCGAACGGATCGGGGAATGGCACGAAACCAGGCTGGTCGGCCCAGCATTGGGAGGTGTAGTTGGACAGCGACGTGCCGAACGTGTCGAAGCAGACGAAGTACCCGTCCGTCCCGGCAGCAGCCAGGCCGGACAGCGAGTAGCTACCGTCAGCGGCGCTCGTCGTGCTGGTGACGAACTGCGGCCCGGTCACGGGCGAGCCGAATATGTCGATAGTGACGTCCTGATAGAGCTCGACGCTCACCCCAGCGATGGCCTTGCCGTTCGTTGCCGAGAGCACCGCGCCGGAGATCGACGCGGTGTCAGCGGCGGCGGCCGAGCCCGGTATCAGCCCGATAGCCGCGCCGATCGCGACGATGCCGGTGACAATGCCGCTGACAAAGAGCGAGAGCCTGTTCCGGTTGGCCATGGCCGTCCCCCACCTGAATTCATGGCTGGTCTGCTGCGGGTCGGACATTAGCGATCAAGCCCGCTCGCCGCACGCATCCGGTGCGCAGGCCTCACACGGGTCCAACGTCGACGTGTTGTCCGTGCACGCAGGTGGTGCCTGCACCCTTGCCGGGGCCAGCCCCCGAACCGCAGGCTGCTGAGGCAGGTTCAGATTCTGGGGAGGTTCAATGCATTCGAGATTCATGACCATCGCCGCCGCGTTGGTCGGTGCGGGGGTACTCGCGGCGACAATGGCGCCCGCGGCCCAAGCAGCGCCCACCCATTACAAGCCGCCGGGTGTCCCGTTCGTGGCGCCGTACGTCCTGGCGAGCACGTCGCTGGGGCAGGCGACGCTGTACGCCAGCTACCGATGCTTCGGCGGCAATGCACACACGCACCTGTTCATCGCGGTCAAGCAAGGCCCGCAGATGAACGCGACCACCCACACCACCAGCGACTTCGCCAAGACGTTCTACAGCACGAACTACAACTCCGACGGCCCTGGCCTGACGGTGAACTGCGACGGCATCCCGCACTTCGCCGCGTACGTGCTCGAACCCGATCCGTACTGGGCCAACGCCGGGAACAACCCACCAGCGCTGAAGACCGGGCCAGCATTCGTGCAGTTCTGCCTGTTCGACAGCACGAATACCGGCGAGAACGACCCGAACGGATTCGCGTTCAACTACAGCATGCGGACCGTCATAGCATTTCCCTGAGCGGAGGTCGCCGATAGCGCCGATAGCTCAGCGCGAGCCGTCACTCGCGCTGAGCTGGCAACCAGCCACAGCGATCATCACCGGGTGGGTTAGCGGCCCAGGCGCGGCATCAAGCAGCGGCAGCCTGCAACGCGTTGGCAACGGAGAGCTTTCCCTTCAGGCCCGGCAGCATGAACGTCGGCGCCCGGTAGTTGAGCTGCACGACCTGACCTGGGGCCACGTCCACGGTGATTGTCGACTTGCCCGGCTTCCAGCCGAATCCGAGGATGGACGACGCTGCCACGAAGATCTCGTGCGAGCCCGGAGCGAGCGGGATGAACGAGTCGCCCCAACCCCGCGTAAACGTCTGCGCGCTGTCAACCTTGATGAAGACGCGCATGAAGTACCAGTAGAGGACGAACCACACGTGGTGCGACTTAACTGATACTCCGGTTTGTGGCATTTGGCTGTTCGTCAACGTATCTCCCAATTAATATGACAAGGCGGCGTCACAGTACGCCTGGTGATTGAGCTCCGCATCCGGGGAGATCTTGCAGCGCCAAAGGGTCCCAAAACTGAAATTCGGTGTGAACCTACGGTGGGGCGCGCTTTTTTCGGACTCTTCCTGGCCACGCAATCAGGAAATTGCTGAAGCAATTGTCCGGATTTCGGGCAATGCACGTTCACTGATTTGCCGTAAATCGACCATCTGCGCGCATTGTCTAGTGCCGTTGTGTCCGGCGAAATATCGGGCGCAGATTGAGCCGATACGGGGGTGGACGTGGTCCAGGCTGGTGAAGCGACGAGCGCGGCGACGGCAACGTTGCCCGGCGAGCAGCACGCCGCTGCGCACGGCCACGGCCACGGCCACGGCCACGGCCACGGCGAGCACGATGAGCACGAACGGCTTCGAGAAGCCCTGCGGGAACGTCTGGTCGACGTCCGTTCGATGTCGGTCGAGTCGAAGGTCTATGCCGCGCTCGCTGGTGTCACGCTGCTGACCCTGGCGATCCTGTCGCTGTTGCGCAACGACATCCTCGGCACACTCGTCACCAATTATCTGTTCACCCAGGAGCCGAACCAGTCAGCCTCGATGAGTCAGATCGCCTTCATCGTGTGCATCGTCGCGGTGTGCGTGGGATGGGCACTCGTGGTGACGGCCGCAAGCCGCGCCGGCTGGATCGTCCGCGCGGCCACCCTGGCGGCGCTTGGCATCGCCTTCGGCACGGAGCGCACCGCAGTCACCTACATCAACCTGGGCACGACCCTGGTGGCAGCAGGCATGTGTGCGGTGCTCTCGTTGCTGCTGACGCTCACCTGGTTCGGCGAATACGGCCTCAGGGGCGGCCGGTCTGCTGCGGTTCGACAGGCCTCGCCGGCATGGCGGGTCGTGCGCGCGCTGATATTTCCGATCAGCTTCCTCATTTTCCTGGGGCTGTACGGCTTGGTGTGGCATCAGTCCAACGTCAACGATTTCTCGGACAATTTCCCGGCCTCTACCGCGGACCAGCTCGACAATGTCGAGTGGTTGCTCATCCCGATCATCACTCTTGCCGGCGCGGACTTCGGTGGCTGGGGCGATTTCACCGCCGGGCGGGCGATCGCCCGCGTCCGCCGGTGGGTCAGCCAGCCGGTGTTCACTGTCATCTGCGTCCTCGTCGCCGGTGCCATCGCGGCCGATGGGTTGCGCATCGCCTACTCCTACGACGGGGCGGGTGTCACGCCGGAACTGGTGCTCGGGGCAATCATCGCCGCTGTCGTCACGTACCTGATTCTGGTCTGCAAGCCGAAAGAGGCCTGGCCGGCACGGTACCCGTACCTGGCTCTGGTCATCTGTGTAGTGCTCGACACCGGGTTGGAGTACCTGATCTCCACCCGGGTGAAGAACGACGACACCGGCGCGCGCGCCGACGGGTGGGACGCGCTGATCTGGCTCGGCATCGCCGCCGTGGCAATAGCCGCTCTGACCCTGGCGCGGCGCAAGCTGCCGACCTGGCTCATGGCCGGCGCGATCTATGCTTCGCTGATCGGTGTCGTGTACGTCGCGACCGACCTCGACAGTGTCGCGACGATCACCCATCCGTTCGGCCTGACCGCCGACAACGCGCCCTGGATCGGGTATGAGGGCCTGAAGGCGACCGCCGCATTGATCACACTTGCGGCAGTCATCGTGGCCGCGGCCAGCCGTCGCCTCGCGCAGTGGCGACGCCCGATCGCCCTGTTGCTGCAGATGACGGTCGCGCTACAGATTCTGGAATGGGTGGACTCGCTCTACGGCGGTGCGGCACGCGCATCCGGCGGGGTGAAGGTGACCGGCCAGCTGGCATTGGCTGCGGCGGTGGTGCTGGTGCTGGCGCTGTCATGGGAATTCGCGGCGTCCGGCGAGGAGGTCACCAATGGCAATGCCCCACGCTTCCCGCGCGACTCACGGCTGATGCTTTTCCTCGGCTACATCGTGGTTGCGGCGGCCACGTCGGTCTTCTTCTCGAACATCGGCACCAAGGAAGACGGAAAGTGGCACATTCTGGAGTCCCAGTTCGAGGCGGAGAGCTACGTGCAGGTCGGATTGCTCTTCCTCGGCGGTCCGCTGGTGCTCACCATCTTCATCCTCGGGTTCAACCGTTGGCGCCAGCAGCAGGCAGCAGACCACGCGGAGCAGCAGCAGGCGACAGGCCACCCGGAGCCGCAGCCGGTGTGAGGTATGCCCGGAGGTGCGGATGAGCGCCAGGTCGCGACACATCGGCGTGCGAACGAGCGAGCCCGCTATCGCGGCGGTTGGCGGCCCAGCCACTCACCAAGCACCGCGACGGCGGCGGTGATCGTCGCCAGGTCGCCGGCGAAGCACATGCGGATGAACTTGCCGCCATCGAGCGGGTCGAAGTCCACGCCCGGCGCGACCGCGACGCCGGTCTCGTCCAGCAGTCGCGCGCACCACGCCAGCGAGTCGTTCGTCCACCGGGACACATCGGCGTAGATGTAGAACGCCCCGTCGGCGGGCGCGAGTCGATCCAGCCCGATCCTGGGCAGGCGGTCGAGCAGCAGCTCACGGTTGGCGCGGTAACGCTCGACGTTCGCGTCGAGTTCGTCGTAGGCGTCGAAGGCGTGTATCGCCGCGAGTTGCGACAACGCGGGCGGGCAGATCGCGAAGTTCCCGGCGATGCGATCGACGGCGTCGAGCAGCACGTCGGGTACGAGCAGCCAGCCGATCCGCCAACCGGTCATCGAGAAGTACTTGGAGAACGAATTGACCACGATCGCATCGCGGCCGAACTGCCAGGCGCACGTGGCAGGTCCGGCGAAAGTGATGCCGTGATAGATCTCGTCGCTGATCAGGCGGACGCCGTGCTCGGAGCACCATCGGGTGAGCGCATCGAGTTCATCCCTGCTCACCATGGTGCCGGTGGGGTTCGCTGGGCTCGCCACGATGAGTCCGGCCGGCGGCTCGTCCAGCGCCTCCAGGTGTGCGATCGTCGGCTGGAACCTGGTGCTCGCGTCGCAGGGCAGCTCGACCACGCGGCAGCCGAGCGCACTGAGCAGGTTGCGGTAGGCCGGATAGCCGGGCCGGGCCAGTGCCACCGTGTCGCCGGCGTCGAACGCGGCGAGGAACGCGAACACGAACGCGCCGGACGAGCCAGTCGTGATGGCCACCGACGCCGGGTCGACATCGATGCCGTAATAGCGCGCGTAGTGCCCGGCGACCGCCGCGCGCAACGGCGGGATGCCGAACGCGGGGGTGTAGCCGATGCGGTCCGTCTCCACGGCTTTCGCCGCAGCCACGCGCACCGCACCCGGCGCTGGGGTGGACGGCTGACCGGCGGAGAGGTCGTAGACGTCCAGGCCGGCCGCCCGCCGCGCCACCACGGCGTCGAACACCCGCATCACGTGGAACGGCGGGATCGAAGCGCGCGCCGCCTGGCCCGGTGCCGTCGTCATCGATCCGACGCTACTCACCGGTGCGCGACTCACCGCGCGCTGCTCACCGTGCGACACCCATAACAGAAAGCACACGCCGACACTGACGCCGCCACTCACGCCGCCAGTCACGCCGCCACTCACGCTGCCGCTCGTGCGCACCGATCACAGCTGGACCGGACCGCCGCTGCGCCAATACTGGCCGTCCGCGCGATCGAGCAGCCCGGCGTCCACGAGGTAGCGACGCAGCGCGGCCACATCGGACCAGACCTGTCGCAAGATGAGATTGACCTCGACCTCCGGATAGCGACGTCCCGGCTCGAACAGTTGCGCGACGTGCTCCAGCACGGCTTGCCGGCGCGGGCCGCCTCGCGGCATCGCGACTAGTCGGCCGTCGCGCAGGTACGCATGCAGCACCCGTTGCGCGTCTCGCTGCGGTCGCGGCACGACCTCGACGGTAGCCTGCCCGGGTGGCGGATTTAGCGGACGATCTCGCACTCGCGCTGCGCATGGCCGACGCCGCCGACGACATCACCACGGCGCGGTTCGGCGCCGCCGACCTGCAGGTGGACGCCAAGCCCGACCTCACCCCGGTCACCGACGCGGACCGCGCGGTGGAGCAGGCGGTCCGCGCCATTCTCGCCGCCGAACGGGGCGGTGACGCCGTCATCGGCGAGGAGTTCGGGTCGGACGTCGCGGCCGGCCAAGGTGCGCGACGGTGGGTGATCGACCCCATCGACGGCACCAAGAACTTCGTCCGTGGCGTCCCGGTCTGGGCCACGCTGATCGGTCTGCTCATCGACGACGAGGCTGTGCTCGGCGTGGTGTCCGCACCTGCTCTGGCGCGGCGTTGGTGGGGCGTGCGCGGCGGCGGCGCCTGGATTGCTCAGCGCGATGGGGAGCACCTGGGCGAACCGCGCCGACTGAGCGTGTCCCGGGTCTCGCGCTTGGCTGACGCCAGCCTCTCCTACGCGTCGCTGTCCGGCTGGGCCGCACTCGGCCGAGGCGAGCGGTTCGTCGAGCTGATCGGGCGCGTCTGGCGCTCGCGCGGGTATGGCGATTTCTGGTCCTACATGCTCGTCGCCGAGGGTGCGGTGGATCTCGCCGCCGAACCGGAATTGGCGCTGTGGGACATGGCTGCGCTGGCGCCGGTGGTCACCGAGGCCGGCGGCCGGTTCACCGGACTCAACGGCGGTGACGGCGTGACGCACGGCAATGCCGCCGCAAGCAACGGCCTGTTACATGATGCGCTGCTCGAGGCCATCGGCGACTAGCCGCGCCGACCTCGTGGCCAGGCCTCCGGTTTGCGCGCGACCGCCCGGGCCGCTACATCTAACGGCGTGCGTTACTCGCGTAGTCGGGCCGCCCGCGCCATGCTGGCCGCCGCCGCCCTCCTCGCTTTGACCGGCTTCGCCGCCGTCGGCGGTGCGGCCGGCGCCGCAGTGGGAATCCCGTCCACACCCGGTGCCCCGGTGCCGAAGTTCATCGGCGCCCCCGCGGTCGCGAACCCGATCGCGTCCTTCCCGGTGCCGCAGAACCCGTACATGGCGGCGAACCCCGGCAACAACATCCACGACGATGCGTACGCGACCGACTCCTACCCCGGTGCCGGCCCGCTCGGGAACCGGATCAAGGTGACCAGCGCCCTGTACGGCGTGGACGAGTGTGCCACCGATGCGTTCGACACTCGGGGGCAGATCGTCGGGCTGTGCGTGGGCGCCGAAGGACCCAGCCTGTTCCTGATGAACCCGCGTTCGCTGAATATTCGCGCCCGCTACGAACTGCCGTTGCGCCACCTCAAGGCCGGCGAGAACCCGCTGACCGATCTGTGCGGCGGTGCCTACTTCTACCTCGACAATCTCGACCAGGTCGTGGTCGATACCACCGACCGCACCATCCAGGTGGTCGCCGACACCGGCAAGAAGTTCGCGCTGCGCAAGACGTACGACCTCACCGCCGCGGTACCGGCCAGCGACTGCCTGGTCGCGCTGCTGCCGGACTGGTCCGGTCGGATCTGGTTCGTCAGCTCGCACGGCGTGGTCGGCAATGTCGATCCGGTCACCTCCGCGGTGCACTGGACCACGCTGCCCGGCGAGATCATCGACAACTCGTTCGCGGTGGACGAGACCGGCGGCGTATTCATCGCGTCCGACCACGCGATGTACCGCTTCGACGCCGACCCGGTTACCGGTGCGCCCGTCGCCACCTGGCGTCAGCCGTATGACCGCGGTTCGGAACAGAAGCCCGGCCAGCTCGCGCAGGGAACCGGCACCACACCGACGCTCGTCGGCAGCAACCTCGTCGCGATCACCGACAACGCCGACCCGCAGATGCACGTGCTGGTCTACAACCGCAGTGCGGCCAGCGGCGGCAGCCTGGTCTGCAGCTCCGGCGTGTTCACGCCGGGCCAGAGCGACACCGAGAATTCCCTCGTCGCGGTCGGCAACTCGCTGTACGCCGAGAACAACTACGGCTACAAGGGTCCACAGTCGACGTTGCTCGGCGCGACCACCAAGCCTGGCATCGCCCGGGTGGACGTCAACGGCTCGACCTGCAGCACGGTGTGGACGAACCAGTCGATTGCGCCGACGTCCGTGGCCAAGGCCTCCCTTGCCAGCGGACTGCTGTACGCCTACACCAAACCGGCCAATGCGCTGGGCACCGACGCGTGGTACCTCACCGCCATCGATCTGCGCACCGGCGCCACCGTCTACAGCCAGCTCGCCGGCACGGGCGCCGAGTTCAACAACCACTACGCGGCGATCTACCTCGGCCCGGACGGCACCGCCTACGTGCCCACGCTGACCGGGATGGTGCGCTTCAGCGACCGCTGAGCACCCCTCGGCAGCAGCATGCAGCTGTCGCCGAACTCGTGCCAGTGGTACCGCTGTGCCAGTGCCTCGGCATACGCCGCCTGCACCAGGTCGGCGCCGGCCACCGCCTCCAGCAGCTGCAGATGCGAGGCGCCGGGAGCATGCCAACCGGTGATCAGCCCAGTGACCACACGCGCCGGGCGGGAGGGTCCCAGCACGAGATCGGTCCAGCCGCAGGACGCGCGCACCTGCGCCGACGTCCCCGTTGCGCTCTCCAGCGCCCGCGTCACCGTGGTACCCACCGCGACCACGCGACCGCCCGCCTGCCGGGTCATATTGACCAGCCGGGCGGTCTGCGGCGGCACCGCATAGCGCTCGGGCAGCGGCGGTTCGCCCGACTCCTGCGAGGACACTCCGGTGTGCAGCAGCACCGGCGCGACGGCGATCCCCCGCACCACCAGCTCAGTGATGGTGCGGTCGGTGAACGGACGCCCGGCACTCGGCATCTCGGCGCTGCCCGGGTCGCGTCCGAACACGGTCTGGTAGTCGGTGAGCGGGTGGTTGAACGGAACATAGGAGTACCGGATCGGCCGGCCGTGCCGGGCCAGATATGCCAGCACCGCAGCGTCGATCTCGATCGACGCACGCCAGAGCCGTCGCTGATCATCCGGCTGTGGTTGCCGGATCGTCAGGATGACACCGTCGGGCAGCAGCACCCGTTCGCCCGCCGCCACGTCCACCAGCGGGCCGCGCGCCGATGCCGCGGCCGGCCGCAGCTCGACCAGCCAGGACCCGTCGTCGAGTGCCGTGGAGAAGTGCACAGTCACACCGCGGCCGCCGGTGCGGCGACCGCGCACCGCTGCCGCGACGGTGGCCGAGGTGTTGACGACGAGCAGGTCGCCGGGTGCCAGGAACGCGGGCAGGTCGTGGAAGTGGGCGTGCCGGACGCCGCTCTGCTCGGCCACGAGCAGCCGCACCGCGTCACGGCGGGCCGGTGGGGCACCCGCCTCGAGGTCGGCGGGTAGATCGAAGCGCAGCGACGTCACAGCCGCGCTCCCGCCACTGCAGCTGCGCCGTCCGCCCGGGCGGCGGCCAGGTCCGCGGCACGGTACCGTCCGCTCGCGGGCCGCTCGGCGACCAGGCGAAGCAATGCGGGCACGACCGTCTCCGGCTCCGGGCGGTCGGAGATGTCCTCGCCCGGGAACGCTGCCTGGTGCATCTCGGTGCGCATATCCCCCGGATCGAACGCATACACGTGCAGGTTCGGCTCCTCGACGGCGAGCACCGCGCTCAGCTGGTCCAGTGCGGACTTGCTCGATCCGTAGCCACCCCAACCCTGGTACGGCTGCACCGCGGCGTCGGAGCTGACAGCCACGATCGTGCCGCCGCGTGCACGTAGCAACGGCAGCACTTCCTGCACCAGCGCCAGCGGCGCGATCACGTTGGTCTCGTACACCGTGCGCAGCTCCGACAGCGGGAAGTCCGCAAGTGGCGGCCGCGGCGACGGCCCGAGGTAGGACGCGTTGTTGACCAGCAGGTCGAGGCCACCGAAGACGTCGACGGCCGCGGCGACGGCCCGGCGATGCACCGGGTCGGTGACGGATCCGGAGATCGCCACGGCGTGGCGCAGCCCGGCGCTGGCTTCGGTGAGGTCTCGGTCGCTGCGGGCGTCGAGCACGACTCGCCAGCCGAGCTGGGACAGTGCGACGGCCACGGCGCGGCCGAAGCCACGCGATGCGCCGGTGATCAATGCAACGGGAGCGATTCGTCGGGTCATGCGCTCCATCGTTATAGTTGAAGTGAACTTTAAGTCAAGCCCATTGGGGGCTATTCATGCGCACAACCGATCTACTCACCGTCAGCGAGGTGGCCGAGCGCAGTGGAATCGCAGCGTCAGCGCTGCGATTCTACGAACGCATCGGTCTGCTCGACGCCCAACGCACCTCGGGCGGCCAGCGCCGCTACGAGCGGCACGTGCTGCGCCGGCTGGCGTTCATCCGGGCCGCGCGCAACGTCGGGCTGAGCCTGGAGGAGGTCTGCGACGCGCTGGACACGTTGCCACAGGGACGAACCCCCACCCGCGCCGACTGGACTCGGTTGTCCCACACCTGGCGGGCGCGTCTCGACGATCAGATCCGTGCACTGACGAAACTGCGCGACGGGCTCGACTCGTGCATCGGCTGCGGCTGTCTGTCGCTGAAGCGGTGCGCGATCTCAAATCCGTCCGATGTGGCCGCCGTGGCCGGGGCCGGTGCCGCGTTCCTACGTTGATCGACTAGTGGATCGTGATGCGCAGGAGGCGCTATAGCAGCGCGACAGCATCACGATCCACTTTTGGACGCCAGCCCGTCCACGATCTCGACGCCGGGGAGGTCGGCCAGCGCCGCGGACGGCAGCGCCAGCTTCGAGGCCCGCAGCCCACTGCCGATGACGACCACGTCGCGCTGCAGCACCGCCGCGTCCACGAGTACGGGCCATTGCGCCGGCAGCCCGATCGGTGTGATCCCGCCGAACTCCATCGCGGTCGCCTCCACCGCGTCCTGCATCGCCGCGAACGAAGCCTTGCGAGCATCCAGGCGGCGGCGCACGTAACCGTTCACGTCCGCGCGTGTCGTGGCGAGCACGACGCAGGCCGCATAGGAGGTGCGCTCGGCCCGGCGGCCGGCGATGACGACGCAGTTCGCCGAGTCGTCCATGGCGACGCCATACCGTTCGCAGAACGCTGCCGTGTCGGCGAAGTCCGCCTCGATAGGCGCCGACACGAACATCCGCCGCGCGTGACCACGAGCTCAGCGCTTGCGCCACCACCGCGGCCACGAGCTCGGCGGAGGGGGAGACGGGCTGCCACTGCAGCGAACCAGGCCCGGACATAGTCCCCGAGAATAGGCTGGTGCGGTGATCGACAACGAGCGCACCCGCGACGATGTGGTGGCACGGATCCTGAGCACCTACGACACGATCACCGTCGTCGGGGCCAGCCGAGACCCGAACAAGCCCGCCCACTACGTGCCCGGGCATATGGCCGAACACGGCTGGCGGATCGTCCCGGTGAATCCGTACGCACAGACGATCCTCGGGGTGCCCGCGTTTCCCACCCTGGCCGCCGTCGCGGAGCAGGTCGGCCTGGTGGACGTGTTCCGGCCGGCCGCCGCCGCACCGGAGGTGGTGCGCCAGGCGGTGGCCGCCGGCGCAACCGCGCTGTGGTTGCAACTGCACATCGTCTCCGCCGAAGCCCGCACCATCGCCGAGAGCGCCGGTCTGCTCTACGTCGAAAACCGTTGCTTGCTGGTCGAGCAGCAGCGCCTGCGGCTGAGCGCGCCAGCGGCCTGAGCGCCGCCGCGGGGGCAGAATTCACAGAGCTGCGGCAGCAGCGCGCCAGGACAGGAATTCGAGGAGCTGGCCGGTGAGGATCTGCAACGCCGGCAGGACCACCTGCTCGGGCACATCAGCACCGCGCAGCGACTGCTCGGCCGAATTCACCGTCACCGCGTACGGGGTCGGCCATCCGCGCAGCGCGTGCACCGCCGAACGCACGGACGCCAGCGCCGTGCCTGCCCCCTGCCAGCCGGCCGCGGTGACGATCACGCCCACCGCACGCCCGTCGAGGTACGGACGGTCATCTGAACGCAAGGCCTCCAGGTGGTCCAGGGCATTCTTGACCAGCCCGGACATGCCGCCGTGGTAGCCCGGCGTCGCGACGATCACCGCATCGCATTCGCGGAAAATTCGCAGGTAGTGCTCGGTCGGTTCGTCGATCGGCCGATCCGGGGCGTAGATCGGCAACTCGGCCAGGTCGGCGCCGGTGAAGGAGACGGTCCGTGCGCCGGCGCGCAGAGAGCAGATCGAGCGCGGTGCGCAGCAACAACGTGGTGCCCGAGGGCTCGCTGGTCGAACCGCCGATGCCGACGACGAGCGGATCCCCCGCGATACCGGGCCGTCGCTCGTTGTGCCGCGTCACTACCCCACCTCCGTGCCTGCTGGTCCGCCACCACTCTAGGGTCGAAGGGACAGGCCCAGTTCAGCTGTCCGGAGCAGGAGGAACACATGAGTCTCGATCGGCCACGGGCGCAGGACCCGTACCAGAAACTGCCGCCCGTCCCGTCCTTCGACCTCGCCAGTACCGACGTCACCGACGGCGCGCCGATGCCGGCCGCGCATGCCTATGCGGGCGCCGCGGACGGAGCGCAGAACCATTCCCCGCAGCTGTCCTGGACCGGCCAGCCAGCGGGCACGAAAAGCTTCGTGGTCAGCTGCTACGACCCGGACGCGCCGACACCGTCCGGCTTCTGGCACTGGTGCCTGGTCAACCTCCCGGGCGATGTCACCGAGCTACCCACCGACGCCGGTCGGGCCGGGGCGGAGCTGCCCGGCAACGCGTTCCACGTGCGCAACGACTGGAGCAGCAAGGACTACGGCGGCGCCTATCCGCCCGATGGCGACCCCGCACACCGCTACTACTTCGTCGTGCACGCCGTCGACGTGGATGCGCTGGACGTGGACGACGAGGCGAGCGCGGCCGTGGTGTCGTTCAACCTCGCGTTCCACACGCTGGCGCGCGCACAGTTGGCCGCCACCTTCCAGCGCTGAATCCTGCGCCCGTGCTGGAGATTCTGCGGCGCGCGTCTCAGCCGGCGGCGCCCGGCCAGCCCGGGTGCCGCCCGGTCCAGAACATGGCACGGCCCGATTCCTGCGGGTGGTCAGTCGTGGCGCGATAGTGCGCGGCCACCTCCGCCGCGACGTCCTCGCGGCCGACGTGGATCAAGCTGTTCACCTTGGCGACGTAGCGGTCGTGTTCGCTGGGCGGTGCCGGCTGGGCATTCCTGCCGCAGGAGGCGCCGCGCCTCATCCAGTTCCTGCGCATGCCATCAGGGTCCGCCGCGAATGTGACGGGCCCGTTACCAGCACTCGACGTGTCTGTTCGGCGTTCGGCGATTCGCCAGCCGTTCAGGCAGGTCTGCAGCCAGCCCGCAGCCGGCTCTGCAGCCAACTCTGCAGCCCTGGCCGGCTCAGCCGCCGGCGAACGGAGGCAGCAGATCCACCACCGCGCCCGCATGCAGGACCGTCGCGTCAGACGCCTGCGTACCGTCGACCAAGAAGCTGGCGACCTCGGCCACCTTCGCCAGGCCGTCGCGCGCGAGCAACTCCGCGCGCAGTTCACCGACCGTGCCCACGGTGAACGTCTCCTCGGCCCGACCCGCCGCCCGGCGCGCACCAGCCCAGTAACGCACGGTGATCACGCCCGGCGCCTCGGTCCCGCCGCCCTCGGTCACCGGCTCAGCGTGCCACGTCCGGGTAGATCTCGACGTCGGTTGCCTTCGCACTCAGCCACACCCGGGCTCCCTGCGCCAGCCCGAGTTCGGCAACCGCGCCGGCAGTGACGTCGACCAGCGCCGACGGTGCGCCTGCGGCGTGCACGCGCACCCTGTCCGCGACCGACTCCAGTCCGTCCACGGTCACCGGCCAGACGTTGCGTGGGCTGGCTTGTTCGGGCCGCGCCGAGTGCACGGTGATCGACGACGGGCGGACCGCGACGAGCACTCGACCGGCCGGCACCAGGCCGGCTGCGGACGTGTCGGCCCCGGCGCCGACAAACGTGCCCCCGTCGTCCAGGTGCACCACGCCGGCGCCGTCGGCCTGCCCGTGGTAGAGGTTCAGTCCGACCAGCCGGGCCACGTAATGAGTGGCCGGCCGGCGCGCCACCTCGGCGGGTGTGCCGTGTTGGGTGATCGTGCCGTTCTCAACGACGACGATCCGGTCGGCCATCGTCATTGCGTCGAGCGGGTCGTGCGTGACCAGCACCGTGCCACCGGTGAACTCGGACAGGTGCCGGGAAAGTTCGGCGCGAATCGCGTCCCGAGTGCGCGCGTCCAGGGCCGCGAGCGGCTCATCGAGGAGCAGCAACTTCGGCGCACCGGCCAGCGCGCGGGCGAGTGCCACCCGCTGCGCCTGACCGCCGGATAGTTGCCGCGGTCGCCGGTCGGCCAGCTCATCGATGTCCAACCGGTGCAACCAGCGGTCCGCGTCGGCCCGCGCGCTGGCTCGGGCCACCCCGCGCGAACGGAGGCCGAATGCGACGTTGTCGCGCACCGACAGGTGCGGGAAGAGCCGGTAGTTCTGGAACACCACGCCGACGCGCCGTTGCTCCGGCGCGATGAACACCCGGTTGGGTACATCGTCGACCGGCTCGCCGGTGATGGTGATGGAGCCGGCACTCAGCGGGCTGAGCCCGGCGATCGCGCGCAGCAGCGTCGTCTTGCCGGCGCCGTTGGGACCGAGCACCGCGACGATCTCACCGGGGTCAACGCTCAGCGCGAGGTCGAGCCGGAATTCCGACCGCTGCACCGCGCCGTCCACCGACAGCGCGGTCATGCCGTGCTCCCCGCGTAGAGCCACCGTCCGCGCAACGCCGCGAGTACCACCACCGCGACGGCGAGCAGGACGAGGCTCAACGCGGTCGCGGCCGGCGGGTCCGACTCGAACGCGTTGTAGATGGCCAGCGGCATGGTCTGCGTGATGCCCGGATAGCTGCCGGCAAAGGTGATGGTGGCGCCGAACTCGCCGAGCGCACGGGCCCAGCACAGCACGCCACCGGCCGCCAGCGACGGCGCGACCAGCGGCAGCGTTACCCGGGTGAAGACGCCGAGCCGGGACGCACCGAGCGTGATCGCCGCCTCCTCGAGTTCGGCGTCGGCAGCACGCAGCGCGCCTTCCACCGTCAGTACCAGGAACGGCAGCGCGACGAACGTCTCCGCGACGACCACGCCGGCGGTGTCGAACGGGAACCGGCCCAGGCCGAACCAGCGCTGCAGGTACTGCCCGACGACCCCGAACCGCGACAGCGCGAGCAGCAGCGCGAGACCGCCCACCACCGGCGGCAGCACCAGCGGCACGGTGACCAGGGCCCGCAGCAGTGACAGCCCGGGCAGCTGCGTACGCGCCAGCACCCAGGCGAGCGGCACCCCCAGCAGAAAGCACAGCGCGGTCGAGATCGTGGCGCACTCCACCGAGAGCCGAAGCGCGGTGAGGCCCTCGTTGTCGGACAGGATGCGCGGCAGCCCACGCCACGGCGCGCGCACCAGCAACGCGATCAGCGGTACGACGAGCAGCGCGGCGCCGAGGACCGCGGGCACCCCGAGCACAGCCGTGCCGGCGCGGCGCCGTTGCTGCGGATGCCGGGCTTCCGCGCGGCCCCCACGTCGCAGTGCGCGCCGAGGCCCGCCCCGGTCTGCCACGGCGTCGGCTGACACGTCGGTCAGGGCTGCTCGAAGCCGTCCGCGGTGAGCACGGCACGCCCGGCATCGGACAGGACGTAGGCCACGAACGCCTGCGCGCCGGCGCTGTTGGACGCAGACGTGAGCGCCGCGATCGGGTACTCGGTGGACGCATTCGTCGCGGCCGGGATCTCGATGCCCTTGACCTTCGACCCGGCCGCGCGCACATCGGTGACGTAGACGACGCCGGCGTCCACCGCGCCGAGTTCCACCTTCGACAGCGTCGACTTGACGTCCGGCTCGAGCGTGACCGGATGCACGGTGATCTTGGCGTTGGCGAAGACGGCGTTCGCGGTCGCGCCGCACGGCACCTGCGGCTGGCACAGCGCGACCTTGACGCCACTGCGGGCGAGGTCTGCCACGCTCTGGACCTGGCCCGGGTTGCTCGGCGGCACCGCGATCTCCATGACGTTCTTCACGAAGTTCTGCGAGCTGCTGGCGTGCTTGGCCTGTACGACCTGGGTCATGTTCTTCGGCGAAGCGGAGGCGAAGACGTCGGCCGGCGCGCCCTGATTGATCTGTTGGGCCAGCGCAGAGCTTGCGCCGAAGTTGAACTTGACGCTCACCCCGGGGTGCGCCTGTTCGAAGCTTTGGCCCGAGCGTGGTGAAGGCTTCCTGCAACGAGGAAGCCGCAAACACCTCGATGGTTCCGCTCAGCGCCGGCGCGGACGTGCTCGACGTCGCCGGGGTGCTGGAACCAGCCGCCGAACTCGGATGACCGCTGGACGAGCACGCGCTCGCCGCGAACAAGGTCAGCACCGCGGCCATCGCCGGGGCGGTCCGCGTCAGCACTCCCGTGTTGGGTTTCATCGTGACTCCTCGGGTACCTCGACGACGACGTTCGTGGACTTGATCGATGCGATCGCGCGGGCGCCGGGTTTCAGGTGCAGTTCCTCGGCGGCTTCGCGGCTCATCAGGGACACGACCCGGTACGGGCCGCACTGCAACTCCACCTGCGCCATCACCGTGTCCTTGGTGACGCGGGTGACCAGGCCGACGAACCGGTTGCGGGCCGACTCGCGGGCGACCGAGCGCGTCTGTGGCTGCGGGGTGGCGACCTGTTCGGCGAAGGACGCGAGCTCGGCGCCGTCGACGACGCGCCGGCCCGCGTCATCGACGGACGTCTGCAACCGGCCGCTGTCCGCCCAGCGCCGCACGGTGTCGTCGCTGACCCCGAGCAGCTCGGCAGCCTCGCGCAGCCGGTACGCATTCACGGCTGAATTCTAGTCACAACGCCGCAGATGCGGCGCATTAGCCCGTCTGAGTCCGCCTCAGCGGGGGCGGTTGTCGATGACCCGGCGCATCTTGCCCATCGACCGCTCCACCGACTCCGGCCGCAGCACCTCGACTAAGACGGTGACGCCGATCCGGTCCTTCACCAAGCCGCGCAGCCGCTGGCCGGCCTGCTGCGCGAGCCCCTCGGCCACCTCGGCCCGCCGCTCGACGCGCACGGTCAGCTCATCCAGACGCCCCGGCCGGCTCAGCACACATTGGAAGTGCGGCGACAGTTCCGGCAGGCCCAGGATCAACTCCTCGATCTGCGTCGGGAACAGGTTCACGCCACGCAGGATGATCATGTCGTCGGAGCGGCCGGTCACCTTCTGCATCCGCCGCATCGGCCGCGCGGTGCCCGGCAGCAAGCGGGTCAGATCGCGCGTGCGATAGCGGATCACCGGCATCGCCTGCTTGGTCAGCGAGGTGAACACGAGCTCTCCCTGCGCACCGTCCGGCAGTACCTCACCGCTGACGGGATCGATGACCTCCGGGTAGAAATGGTCCTCCCAGATGTGCAGACCGTCCTTCGTCTCGATGCACTCCTGCGCCACGCCAGGGCCCATCACCTCGGACAGCCCGTAGATGTCCACCGCGTCGATGTCGAGCCGCTGTTCCAGTTCGGCCCGCATGTCATCGGTCCACGGCTCGGCGCCGAAGATGCCGACCGCCAGCGACGTCGCCCGCGGATCGACGCCCTGGCGCTGCATCTCATCGACGATCGCCAGCATGTACGACGGCGTCACCATGATCACGTCCGGCCGGAAGTCCTGGATGAGCAGCACCTGGCGCTCGGTCATCCCACCGGAGACCGGAATCACCGTGCAGCCGAGCGCCTCAGCGCCGTAGTGCGCACCGAGTCCGCCGGTGAACAGCCCGTAGCCGTACGCGACGTGGACGCGATCGGACGCCCGCCCGCCCGCGGCCCGGATCGAACGCGCCATCAGCGACGACCAGGTCCGGATGTCCTCGGCGGTATAGCCCACCACGGTTGGACGGCCGGTGGTCCCCGACGACGCATGCACACGAGACAACTGCTCGCGCGGCACCGCGAACATGCCGAACGGATACTGCTCGCGCAGGTCGTGCTTCGTCGTGAACGGGAACCGAGCGAGGTCCGCCAGCTGGGTGCAGTCCTCCGGTTGCACCCCGGCCGCATCGAAGGCAGCACGGTAGTGCGGCACGTTGTCGTAGGCATGACGCAGCGTCCACTGCAGCCGACGCAACTGCAGCTCGCGGATCTCGTCCACCGACGCCCGCTCGATCGCCTCGAGGTCGGCCGGCCGCGGTGTGCGCGCCGCGGTGTCGCGTCCGCTCATCAGGCGTCGTAGTCCACGGTGACCTCCGGTGTGCACGCCAGCGACTGGCAGGTCAGCACGAAACCGTCGGCGAGCTCGTCGTCCTCCAACGCGAAGTTGCGCCGCATCGTCACCTCACCACTGACGACCCGGGCCCGGCAGGTGCCACACACACCGCCGCGGCAGGCGAACGGCAGATCCGGCCGCACCCGCTGCGCCGCGTCCAGCAGCGGCACACCCGGCTCGACCGTCGTCGTGGTGGATCGCCCGTCGGAGATCACGGTGAGTTCGGCGCCGGTGAGGTCGGCCTCGGCGTGCTCGTGCACGGCGGGCGGCGCTGGCTCCACGTAGAACAGTTCGCGGTGGATGCGGCCCGGCTCGACCCCGAAGCCGGTCAGCACGTCTTTGGCGTCAGTGACCAGACCGAACGGACCGCACAACCACCAGTGATCCACCGTGCGCACGTCGCAGACGATCGGCAGCAACGCATGCAACTTGTCCCCGTCCAGCCGGCCGTTGAACAGCTGCACCTCCTGCGCCTCGCGCGAGAGCACGTGCACCACCTGGACCCGCTGCGGGGCCGTATCCTTCAGGTCGGCCACCTCGTCGGCGAACATCACCGTGTCGGCCCGCCGGTTGCCGTACAGCAGCGTCACCTGGTGATCCGGACGCGCCAACAGTGACGTGGCGATGGACAGCACCGGCGTGATCCCCGAGCCGGCCGCGATCAGCACGTGCCGGGCCGGCGAGTCGAGGTCAGGTGTGAACGAACCGGACGGGGCCTGCGCGTCCACCACGTCGCCCGGGCGCACCTCGTGCACCAGCCAGCCGGACAGTGCGCCGCCCGCTACCTCGCGCACCCCGATGCGCAGCGCCGTTCCCGCCGCCGCGCAGATGGAGTACGAACGCCGCTCCTCGCGCCCGTGCACAAACCGCCGCACGGTCAGCGACTGGCCCGGCCGGAAGTCGAACACTTCAGCCAGTTCGCGCCCCACGTCGAAGGTGATGGCAGCCGCGTCCGGGCAGAGCCGATCCACTCGCGCGACGGTGAGCGGGTGGAATTGCCCGCGACCGGTCGCGACCGGATCGGTGATCACAGCGGTCACCGTCAGATCTCCTTGACGTACTCGAACGGTTCCGCACACGCCTGGCACCGGTACAGGGCCTTGCAGGCGGTGGCGCTGAACGCGGCGGTTTGGGTCGAGGTGTCCGACCCACATTGCGGGCATTGCACCAGCCGCCGGGACGGACCGAGGGACAGCGGCACCGGGCCGGTCCGCCGCGGGGCCGGACCCGGCGGCGCGATACCGGCCGCAGCCAGCTTGCGCCGGCCGGCGGGTGTGATGTCGTCGCTGCTCCACGGTGGCGCGAGCACGGTGCGCACGCGGACCTGGGCGAAGCCGGCTGCGCCGAGCCGATCGACGACATCGCGTCGCATCTCGGCAAGCGCCGGACAGCCCAGATACGTTGGCGTGAGCCCGACCTCGACCACGCCGTCGGCCACCGACACATCCCGCAGGATGCCGAGATCGTCCAGGGTCAGCATCGGCAGCTCCGGATCCGGTACCGAGCCGGCGATCGCCCGAGCGCGTTCGAGGTCGGGCCCGCGCACCTGCGTCGATCCGGTCACCACGTCGCTCCGTGGTGTGCCCGCGCGACGCTCTGCAGCTCTTCGAGAATGGCGTTCAGTGCGGGACCGTGCACGCCGAGCCGCCCACTCGGTACACCGTCGAAGTCGAGTTCCACCGGCTCGAGGCCGGCCTGCGCGGTCACAGCCTGCAGCACCGAGACGATCTCGTCGCGAACAGCCGACACCTCCGCCGCAACGCCGGCGTCGGCCAGGCGCCGCTCCAGGTCGGTGCTGGCAAACAGCTCCCCCGAAACCGCGCTCACCTCGGCCAGCGCCGCAGCGGTCCGGGCGCGGGAGAAGTCGGTGCCGTCACCGAGGCGGACCACCCACTGCGCCGCGTAGTCGCGGTGATAGGTCAGCTCGCTGACGCCCTTCGCCGCGACCGCCGCGAGCACGGCGTCGCGCGAACCGCGCAATCGCTCGAACAGAGCCAGCCGCCACGCCGAAAACATCAGCAGCCGCACCACGAGAGCGGCGAAATCGTCGTCAGCCACCTCGACCAGGCAGACGTTGCGGAACTCCTCGGGCCCGCGCCAGTAGGCGAAGTCGTCCTCGGACCGGCCCGTGCCGTCGACCTGCCCAGCGCGGCTCAGCAGCAGCCGGGCCTGCCCGAGCAGATCGAGCGCGACGTTGGCCAGTGCCGTCTCCTCTTCCAGCTCCGGCGCCCGGGTCAGCCACTCCTGCAGCCGGTGCGAGCACACCAGCGCGTCGTCACCGAGCATCTGGCAGTACTCGCCGAGATCACTGCCGGTCACGCCGGCCGGCACGGCCTCGTCCACGCCCAGCAGCGGATCGGCGAACCCGGTGCCGAACGCCCAGCGGTGATCGTCCACCTCTTCGGTGATCGCTTCGTAGGCGTTGTCGAATCCCATTCCCAGCCCCCGACTCAGATGTGTGGGACGTTGTCGGGGATCGCGTAGAACGTCGGGTGCCGGTACACCTTGTCACCGCTCGGCGCGAAGAACGGATCCTTCTCGTCCGGGCTGGACGCGGTGATCTGTCCGCTGGGCACCACCCAGATGCTCACGCCTTCGTTGCGCCGCGTGTACAGGTCACGGGCGTGCCGCAGCGCCATTTCCGCGTCGGCCGCGTGCAGCGAGCCGACGTGCACGTGGTTGAGCCCGCGCTTGCCACGCAGGAACACCTCGAACAACGGCCATTCGCTGGATTCCGTCATGCCACTGCACCGCCCTCGTCGGGCGTGCGGGTGCGCGCGCTCGCCTTCGCCGCGTGCGCGGCAGCTGCCTGCCGCACCCATGCCCCGCCGTCATGCGCGGCGCGGCGCCGGCGAATCCGTTCGGCGTTGCACGGACCGTCGCCGGAGATCACCCGCTTGAACTCGTCCCAATCGACAGCGCCGAAGTCGTAGTGCCCGCGCTGCGCGTTCCACTGCAGGTTCGGGTCGGGCAACCGCACGCCCAGCGCCTCGGCCTGCGGGACGGTCATGTCCACGAACCGCTGCCGCAGCTCGTCGTTGGTATGGCGCTTGATCCGCCACGCCATCGACTGCGCGGTATTCGGTGAATCGGCGTCGGGCGGCCCGAACATCATCAACGACGGCCACCACCACCGGTCGGTGGCGTCCTGGACCATCTCTCGTTGGGCAGCGGTGCCGGCATCATCGTCATCAGCAGCTCATAGCCCTGCCGTTGATGGAACGACTCCTCCTTGCAGATACGAACCATCGCCCGCGCATACGGCCCGAACGAGGAGCGGCACAGCGGCACCTGGTTGCAGATCGCGGCACCGTCGACCAGCCAGCCGATGACGCCCACGTCGGCGAACGTGGTGGCCGGGTAGTTGAAGATCGACGAGTACTTCTGCCGGCCGTCGATCAGCCGCCGGGTCAGGTCGCCCCGGGTCACGCCGAGCGTCTCGGCCGCGGAATACAGATACATGCCGTGCCCGGCCTCGTCCTGCACCTTGGCGAGCAGGATCGCCTTGCGCCGCAGCGATGGCGCCCGGGTCACCCAGGTGCCTTCGGGCTGCATGCCGATGATCTCCGAGTGGGCGTGCTGGGCGATCTGGCGCACCATGGTGGCCCGGTACGGCTCCGGCATCCAGTCGCGCGGCTCGATGCGCCGGTCGGAGCCGACCGTGTGCTCGAAATGCGCCGCGACATCGCTGCGGGCAGCCCGCGGTCGGCGTCGGTCACGGCCATTGCTTGGCCACCATCGTGAGCACGTCGTACCGGGCCACCGACCGCGGCGTCCTGGTTGGTCACCTCGACGTCCCAGCGCACCTCGCCGTGCTCGGCGTCCGGGCGCGGGGTGATCTGCGCACAGGTGAGCGTCACGGTGAGCTCGTCGCCCGGATAGACGGGCGTCAGGAAGCGCAGGTTCTCCAGGCCGTAATTGGCCAGCACCGGACCCGGGTCGGGATCGACGAACAGCCCAGCGGCGAAGGAGACGATCAGGTAACCGTGCGCGACGCGTCCGTCGAAGAACGGATTCGCGCGGGCGGCCTCGTCATCCATGTGCGCGTAGAAGGTGTCGCCGGTGAACTCGGCGAAGTGCTCGATGTCGGCCAGCGTCACGGACCGCGGGCCCGCCACCAACGCGTCGCCGACCTGCAACTCGGCCAGCGACTTGCGGAACGGGTGCACGCCGTCCATCCGCCGCGCCGCCGGTGCGGTCCAGCGCCCGGTCACCGCGCCGAGAACCTGCGGGCTCGCCTGCACCGCGGTGCGCTGCATGTGATGCAGCACGGCGCGCATGCCGCCGAGTTCCTCGCCGCCGCCGGCTCGGCCGGGACCGCCGTGCACGAGCATGGGCAACGGCGAGCCGTGGCCGGTGGACTCCGCGGCGTCGTCGCGGTCGAGCACCAGCAGCCGACCGTGCCACGGCGCGAGGCCGAGCACGATGTGGCGGGCGAAGTCGGTGTCCGCGGTCACGACGGACCCGACCAGACTGCCGAGCCCACGAGCCGCGAGCGCCACCGCGTGCATCGGCATCGCGGTAGCCGAACAGGGTGCTGACCGGGCCGAATGCCTCGATCTCGTGTGGTTCGGCGCGACCCGGATCATCACCGCGCAACAACAGCGGCGACAGGAACGCTCCGCGCTCCGCGTCGGCACCGGCAACCTGCACGATGTCCGGATCGCCGAAGACGAGCGACGCGGATCCGAGCAGGGCCTTGACCGCGCGGCGAACCTCCTCGCGCTGTTCCAGGCTGGCCAGCGGTCCCATCTGCACGCCGTCGGCGGCCGGGTCGCCGACGACCACGGCAGCGAGCCGTTCGCGCACGGCGTCCGCGACGGCGTCGAGCTGATCGCGGGGCACCAGTGCCCGGCGGATGGCGGTGCACTTCTGTCCGGCCTTCACCGTCATCTCGGTGACGAGCTGGTCGACGTACAGGTCGAATTCAGGCGTGCCGGGCACTGCGTCCGGTCCCAGCAGCGAGCAGTTCAGCGAATCGGCTTCTGCGTTGAAACGCACAGCGTGTGCGACGACGCTCGGGTGGCTGCGCAGTTTCTGCGCGGTGCCCGCGGAGCCGGTGAACGACAACAGATCCTGGCCGCCGAGGTGATCGAGCAAGTCCGCTGACGCCGCCGCAGACCAGCTGCAACGATCCGGGCGGCAGCAGTCCGGAGGAGACGATGAGTTCGACGAGCCGGGCGGTCAGGTAGGCGGTCTGCGTCGCCGGCTTGACGAGGGTCGGCACCCCGGCGAGGAACGCGGGTGCGAACTTCTCCAACGGCCCCCAGACCGGGAAGTTGAAGGCGTTGATCTGGACAGCCACGCCATGCCGCGACGTCAGCACATGCTGTCCGACGAATGCGCCGCCCCGGCCGAGCAGCTCCGCGGGACCTTCGACGTAGACCGAGCCAGCCGGCAACTCGCGCTTGGCCTTGCTGGCATAGCCGAGCAGCACGCCGATGCCGCCGTCCACGTCGAAGCGCGCGTCGCTAAGGGTTGCCCCGGCCCGCGCGGACAGTTGGTACAGCTCGGGCCGGTGCTCGCGCAGGTGCACGCCGACGTTCTTGAGGATCGCCGCGCGTTCGTGAAAGGTGAGCGATCGCAACTCCGCTCCGCCGACACGGCGGCCGTGTTCGAGTGCGGCGGCCAGATCGATGCCCGCGGAACTGACCCGGGTGATCACCGCGGCGGTGGTGGCGTCGTGCACCGGGACGCCCTGCTCGGTCGGCTCGACCCACCGATCCTCGACGTAGCTGCGCAATGTTGCCTCACCGCTGCGCGGTGCTGTTGCCTCACCGCTGCGCGGTGCTGTTGCCTCACCGCTGCGCGGTGCTGTTGCCTCACCGCTGCGCGGTGCTGTTGCCTCACCGCTCCGCGTTGCTCCCGTGTCGCTGGGCGATGTGGCCATCGGCTCCTCCTACGGCTGGCGCCGGCACGCTGCGGGCGTCCCAGCCGGAAATATTACTGACCGGTCGTTCGGTAAGTTATGGTAGCCAGTATGCCCGACGACGCCGATGTGGGCCAGCGCGCCGTAGCCGCCATGCTCGCCGGCGACCGTGCGTCAGCCGCGCTCGGGATCGAACTGATCGAACTCGGCCCTGACCACGCACGAACTCGGATGACCGTCCGCCCGGACATGGTGAACGGACACGACATCGCGCACGGGGCGATGGTGTTTGCCGTGGCCGACACGGCGTTCGCCTGCGCGTGCAACAGTGCCGGACCGGTGACGGTCGCGGCGTCCGCGGACGTCGTCTTCGTCAGGCCCGCCTACCTCGGCGACGAACTCGTCGCCGAGGCGGTGATGCGCACCCGATGGGGACGGCACGGCGTCTGTGACGTCACCGTTCGCCGTGGCGCGGACGTCATCGCGGAGTTCCGTGGTCGAAGCGCACAGCTCGCCGCCGGCGCTGCCGGCGATGCAGGTGGTCGATGACAGCCCCGGCCCGGCGCCGAGGGCGCCCCGGGTATGACCTCGAATCACTGCTTGGCGTCGCGGTCGAGGTGTTCAACGAACGCGGCTACGACGGCACCAGCATCCAGGACCTGTCCCGCCGGCTCGGCATCGCCAAGTCGGCCATCTACCACCACGTCCAGAGCAAGGAGCAGCTGCTCCAGCTCGCGCTGGACCGAGCCCTGGGCGGGCTCGGTGCGGTGGTTGCCCGAGCCCGCGCCCTCGACGGCACCGCCATGGCGCGGTTGGAGTTGCTGGTACATGGCAGCGTCGAGGTACTCGAGCGCGAGTTGCCGTACGTGACGCTGCTGCTGCGGGTGCGCGGCAACACCGAGGTCGAACGATCGGCCCTCGAACGTCGGCGCCAGTTCGACCGTTACGCCGCGTCGTTGGTGCGCCAAGCCGAGCGCGACGGCGACATCCGCCCGGACATCGATCCGGCCGTCACCGCCCGGCTGCTCTTCGGCATGGTCAACTCGGTGGCCGAGTGGTACCGGCCCGGGCATGGCGGGGCCGACGTGGCCTCGGCGCTGAGCGCCATCGCCTTCGACGGCCTGCGGGCATCGTCGGCCAAGCGCACATAGGTCATATCTCTCCTGCTCGCCGCGCCGGGCTTCGAGCCCCGCCAGCTGTCGATGGCGTAGTACGTCTACCCCTTATTTGCTGGATCTCTACTCCCTTTGTGCCATACCAGGCTGCGACCGTGCGGATGGGTTCAACAGAAGACATCAGACGTATGATGCATTTGTCCGATGTTTGAACGCCTGTCCGTTCCGTCCCCCACCCCTGAGGACCATGGCCACCAACGAACGACACCAACCTGCTTTCGACCGAATGCTGATCAACCGAGTGCGCGCTGGCGATCAGAGCGCCGAGCATCTGCTGTATCGCACCTATGCCGAGCCCGCCCTGCGGCGGGCCCGCCAGCTCGGTGCCCAGCAAGCCGATGCCGAGGACTACGTCGCCGAGGCGTTCCTGCGGGTCCTGCGCCAACTGCGGCAGGGTGGCGGGCCGGACGGCCTGTTCGCCCCGTATCTGTACGCGGCCCTGCGCAACCTTGCGGCAGACGCGCACCGTGGCCAGCGTGGCCGCGAACTGCCGACCGACCAGATCGGCACCACCATCGACCTGTGCACGCACCGGTCCGACCCGGAGGACGAGGTCGCCACCCGCATGTCCGTGCACGAAGCGATGGATGAGCTCCCCTACCGCTGGCGGGACGTGCTGTGGCGGATGCACGTCGAGGGTCAGAGCCCGTCGGCGCTGGCCGAGGAACTCGGCGCCACCCCGCAGTCGGTCTCAGCACTCGCCTACCGCGCCCGTAAAGCGCTGCGCTGCGCCTACGAGGAATCCAACCAACGATCGGCGTGAGCGCTAGTCGCTCTTGTCGATACCGGGTTCGGCGTGTGCCTGGCGCAGGTGCATGCGCATCGCATCCTGCGCGGCCGCGGTATCGCCGGCCGCGACGGCCTCGACGATGTGTTCGTGCCAGAACATCGCCCGCTGCAGCGCACCGGGCTGGTGCGCGGGTCGCGCTTCGGCGCCGTGCGCTCGGCCCAGCTGTGACAGGGAGCCGTGGATCGACACCAGCACCGGATTCCCGCTGCACTCGGCCAGCGCGTGGTGGAATGCGAGATCCAGCTCGGTCCAGTCGGCCTGCGACGGACCCGCGCTGACAGCCTCGGCCAGCCGGGCACCCACCCGGCGAAGCTCGGCAATCTGGTCCGGCGTGGCGCGCGCCGCGGCCAGACCGGCGATAGCCGGCTCGAGCACATCGCGGGTCTCCACCAGGTTCTGCACGATCGCGGTGCCGCCGCCGGTGAGTTCCAGGTATTCCGGATCGAGCACGTGCCAGCTGCTGCGCGGGGAAACCGTGCTCCCGCTGCCCTGCCTGATCGACACGAAACCCTTGCTGGCCAGCGCCTGGATCGCCTCCCGCACCGCGGTCCGGCTCACCCCGTAACGCTGGATCAACGCGGTCTCGGTGGGCAGTACCTGACCCTCGCTCAGCTCACCGGAGACGATTTTGGTCAGGTAGTCGTCAACGATCACCTGCGATCGCTTCGCCACGGATTACGGTCCCCTCACCCGGTCGGGCAGCCATCATACGAATCACACGGTACCTGCCCCTACTCGCTGGTAGGAGCAGGAGCATGGATCGCCGGGCTGGACCTACGAGGTTGCGATGCGATTGCGCCGCACCCCATCTCGGGTACGGATAATCGACAATGTCTTTACACGTCCTGACCAGCCCACCCACCAGCCCACCCACCAATCGCCACACCAGCCCATCCACCGGGCATCCAGCACCGGCACAGGCACCACCGGTCCAACCCAGGAGCTGACGAACCGTGGTCTACGTCGTCGGAGTTGCCGCAGCGCTCCTGCTCGGGGTGGGTTACGTGCTGCAGCAACGAGCCGCCGCACGGGTCCCGCAGGATGACCTGCTCCGGTTCCGGCTGCTGCTGGACCTGATGCACATCCCGATGTGGTGGGCCGGCATCGGTTGCATGATCGCCGGTGAGGTGCTCGCCGGCCTGGCCTTGCAACTCGCCGCGGTGGCCGTCGTGGAGCCGTTGCTGTCGACCAGCCTGCTGTTCGCCCTCGCGCTGGCGGCCAGCCTGAACCGACAACGCATCAAATGGCAGGAGGCCGGTGGCGCGTTGCTGGTGTCGGCGGCGCTGGGTGTGTTTCTCGCGGTCGGACAACCGCACAGCTCGCCTGCCCCCGCCACCACCGGCCCGGTGGTGGCCCTCACCGTCGGCGTCACCATCGGCGCCGTCGCCGTGCTGGTGATCTTGGGCAAGCAACGCGGTCTGGTCGGCGAGTCGATCCTGCTGGCCACCGGCGCGGGCCTGCTGTACGGGCTGCAGGACGCGTCCACCCGGGCCGCCTTCGTCGTCATCGCCCACCACGGCGTCGCCGCAGTGCTCGTCAACCCCTGGCTGTACGTGGTGATCGGCGCGGCCATCATCGGCATCCTGCTGTCGCAGAGCGCGTTCAAGGCCGCCCGCCTGGACTACTCGCTGCCGCCCATCGCCGCGGCGGAACCGGTCACCGGCATCCTGCTCGGCATCAGCGTGCTCGGCGACGTGGTGTCCTTCAGCGTTGCCGGCCTGGCCCTGGAATCCCTGTGCCTGGTCGCGATGGTGGCCGGCGTCGTGCTGATCGGACGCTCCCCCAGCCTGGCCGCCGCGTGCGAACCGGTGGTCGTGGTCGTACCCGCCCCGGTTCCGCCCGCGCAGGCCGTCAGCCCTGTTCCCGCATTGCCCGCAGACTCTGCTTGAGCGAACCCATCGTCGCGAGCACAGCGGTCGGCTCGTACCCGCAGTGCGCCATGCAGTTGTTGCAACGCTCGTCCCGGCCCCGGCCGTACTTCTCCCATTCCGTGGTCTCGATCAGCTCGCGGTAGGTCTTCGTATAGCCGTCGGCCATCAGGTAGCAGGGCTTCTGCCACCCGAGCAGCGAGTAGGACGGAATACCCCAGGCGGTGCACTGGAAGTCCACCTTGCCTTCGAGGAAGTCCAGGAACAGCGGCGAGTGGTTGAGCCGCCAGCGCTTGCGGTTGCCGTTGCCGAAGGCCTTGGCGAACAACTCGCGGGTCTCCGTCACGCCCAGGAAGTGGTCCTGGTCCGGCGCCTTCTCGTACGCGTAGGCCGGCGAGATCATCATCTCGTCGACCTGGACCTCGTCGTTGAGGAAGTTCAACACGTCGATCACGGTCTGCGGTGTGTCCGTGTTGAAGAAGGTCGAGTTGGTGGTGACCCGGAATCCCTTGTCCTTGAGGAACTTGATCGCGGCGACCGCCTCGTCGAACACACCCTCCTTGGCGACCGATTCGTCGTGGCGCTCGCGCAGCCCGTCGACGTGGATCGCGAACGAGAAGTACGGCGACGGCGTGAAGCTGAACTTGTCCCAGCGCTTGCGCACCAGTTCCGCGTTCGTGCACAGATAGACGTACTTCTTGCGCTTGACCAGCTCGTTGACCATCTCATCGATCTGCGGGTGCATCAGCGGCTCGCCACCGGCGATCGACACCATCGGCGCGCCGCACTCCTCGATCGCGGCCACCGCACGCTCGACCGGCATGCGCTGCCGCAGCAGATCGTGCGGCTGCTGGATCTTGCCGCACCCGTTGCACTTGAGGTTGCAGGCGAACAGCGGTTCCAACTCCACGATCAGCGGGAACTTCTCGCGCCGCCGGACCTTCTGACTGAACAGATACCAACCGATCCGAGCACCTTGTCGTAGTGGTATTGGCATCAGCCGGCAACTCCCTTGGGAAGGGCGAACGTGACATCTTCGTGGGTGACGGCGCGTTCGCTCACGTCCGCGCCACCCAGAGCCTGCAGTGTTGCGATCACCTCATCGACCAGATGCGGCGGGGTCGATGCGCTTGCGGTGATGCCAATCGTCCGCGCATCGGCCAACCACTCCGGCAGTATCTCGGTCGCGTCGTCGACGAGGTGCGCCGAGGCACCCTCGCGCTCGGACACCTCCACCAGCCGCGCCGCGTTCGAGGAGTTCGTCGACCCGAGCACGATCAACAGATCGGACTCGGCGGCAATCGCGCGCACCGCCTGCTGCCGGTTCGTGGTGGCATAGCAGATGTCGTCGGTCGGCGACGCGTCGATCAGCGGGAATCGCCGCCGCAGCACGTCGACCGTCTGCTGTGCCTCATCGGCGGCCAGCGTGGTCTGCAGCAGGTACGACACCCGTTGCGGATCGTCGACCTCGATCTGCTCCGCCTCGTCGACGTTCTGCACGAGCTTGATCTGGCCGGGCGCCTCGCCGAGCGTGCCCTCCGTCTCGTCATGCCCGTCATGTCCCACCAGCACCACGGTGTCACCACGCCCGAGGAACCGCCGTGCCTCGGTATGCACCTTCGCAACGAGCGGGCAGGTGGCGTCGATGACGTTCAAGCCGCGACGTGCCGCCTCCTCTCGCACCGCAGGCGCCACGCCGTGGGCGGAGAACACCACCGTGGTCCCGTCCGGAACCTGGTCCAACTCGTCGACGAACACCGCGCCCTGCCGTTGCAGGTCGGCCACGACGTGCGCGTTGTGCACGATCTGGCGCCGCACGTAGATGGGGCGCGGGTAACGCTGCAGCGCGCGTTCCACCACGCTGATGGCACGGTCGACCCCGGCGCAGAACGAGCGCGGCTCGGCGAGCAGCACCTGGCGCGGCGCGATCAGGTCGGCCCAGCGGCGCAACGCCGGACCGGTTCGGCGCAGGGTGCGCAGCGCGCGCGCACCGGCCGGCACGGTGGCCAGCCGGGCGATCGGGCTGAACGCGGTGTCCACCACCACCCGGACCACCGCGGTCGGCACGTTCGTGGTGCTGCGCACGAGCGCCGCGGACTCCATGTCCACGGCCAGCGCTCCGGTCGCTGCCAGCCGGGCCCGCTCCTCGGCGCCGCCCACCATGTGATCGCAGCTGACCATCGGACCGGTGCGCACCGAGATACCCATCCGCCGCAGATCGGCGACCAGCGGCGCGGCCGCGCGCAGCACGGTGCGGCCGCGTTCATCGCGGACCTCGGTGGCCACCAGCACGTCGCCCGGACGCAGCGTCGGATCCAAGCCGCCGGCCACCCCGGCCACGACCACCGCGCCCGGCGCCAGGGCGTCCAGCTCAGGCAACCACCGCTGCACCCGTTCCGGGCCCATGCCGCAGCGCGCCACCGTGGCGCCCGGAACCTGCCCGGACAGCGCCAGGTACTCGGTCCGAAGTGCGGTGATGACCAACAGCTCGCTCACGTCGTGTGCTCCTTGGCGTGCTCCTTGGCCAGGCCGAGATAGCGACCCAGTGCGCTGATGGGAAACACCAGGCGATACATCTCGTAGTTGATGTAGAAATCGCCCGGGAACCCGGTGCCGGTGAACAGGTCTTCGTCCCAGCCGCCTTCGTCGTTCTGCGTCGCGGCCAGGTACCGGACCCCGTGGGCCACCGCGCTGCTACCCGGCGCCGCGGCGAGCAGGGCCAACAGCGCCCAGGCCGTCTGCGACGCGGTGGACGCACCGCGCCCGCGCCACTCGTCGTCGGTGTAGGAGCGCAGGTCCTCGCCCCACCCGCCGTCGTCATTCTGGTGCTGCTCCAGCCAGCGCACCGCGCGGCGCACCGGCAAGGAATTCGCCGCCACGCCCGCCGCCACCAATGCCGGCACGGCCGCGCCGGTGCCGTACACGTAGTTCGCGCCCCACCGGCCGAACCACGAGCCGTCCGTCTCCTGTGCGTCGAGCAGCCACTGCACGCCGCGGCGCGTCGCATCGGCGTCGGCCAGGCCGCGAGCCGCAAGCATCTCCACCGCGTGCGCGGTCACGTCCGCCGACGGCGGGTCTATCACCGCGCCGAAGTCGCAGAACGGCAGCTTCTCCACCAGCCGCCGGTCATTGTCGGCGTCGAACGCGCCCCAGCCGCCGTCTGCGCTCTGCATGCCGAGCGTCCACCGGGTCGAGCGATCGAGCGCCGCGTCGATGTCGGGCCGGTCCGGCGCGCGCAACCGCTGCAGCGCCAGCACCACCTCCGCGGTGTCATCGACGTCCGGGTAGCCGTCATTGGCGAACTCGAAGGCCCAGCCGGAGGGTTCCAGCTGCGGCCGCTGCACGGCCCAGTCGCCGCGCACGCGGATCTCCTCGCCGAGCATCCAGTCGAGCGCGCGACGCAGTTCCGGCTCGGTGCCCGACGCACCGGCGTCCAGCAGCGCGATCAGCGCCAGGCAGGTATCCCAGACCGGCGACTGGCATGCCTCCAGCCGGCGCACCACGCCGTCGGGCGTCTTCTCCCGGACCAGGAACCCGTCCAGGCCACCGATCGCGGCAGCCATCGCCGGATGATCGAGCGGATACCCCTGCAGATGCAGCGCGAGGATCGAATACACCCACGGCGGCTGGATGCCGCCCCATCCGCCGTCTGCCTCCTGCCGCGCGAGGATCCACTCGGCGGCACGTGCGAACGCCGTCGCGCGCAGCGGGTGGAACGGGAGCCGGTGATAACCCTTGAGCACCCGGTCCAGCATCCGGAAAGCGGCCGGGACGAAGCCCGCCCGCACCGGTGGCGTGGTGCCGGTGCGCAGCTCGGTCAGGTGGAACGGCAGCGGACGCACCGGTCGCAGCGTCACCACCACCGTGATCGGCACGATCGTCTGCCGAGCCCAGCAGGCCCAGTCGTACACGTTGAGCGGAACCCACTTCGGCAACAGCACCAACTCCGGTGGCATGGCCGGCAACTCGTCCCACGACCACTCGCCGAACAGGGCTAGCCAGATCCGGGTGAAGACGCGGCTGGCCTCCAGACCACCGCCCTCGAGGATGTACCGGCGCGCGGTGCGCAGATGCGGGGCGCCGGCGTCATCACCGGCCAGCCGAAGCGCGGTGTATGCCTCGATGGTGGTGGACAGGTCCGCTGGGCCGCCTTCGAAGTTGGCCCAGGTGCCGTCCGCACGCTGCTGGGAGCGGATCCAGCGGGCCGCCTCGTCCAGCTCGTCGGCACGCAGGATGCCCAGGAACTGCCGCAGCAGCAGGTCTTCGGCATCCATGGTCACGTTGGTGCGCAACTCGCCCTTCCACCAACCGGCGGGATCCTGGCGACTGACCAGGTGCGCCCGAGCGCGCTCGAGCGCGACGCGCGCCTCGGCCGCCACGTCGGTGCTGTTCAGAGCAGTCACGCAGAATCCCCCAACTCAGCGGTCTCGGTCGACGACATAGCGCGCCAGCGCCGCGAACTGTTCCGTGGCCGGACCGTTGCCGACGGCAGACAGGTGGGCCAGGCTCAGGTCCAACCGCCGGCGTGCCTCGGTCGAGGCCCAGTCGATACCGCCCGCCTCATCGATCAGCTTCGCGGCCAGCGCGACATCTTCGTCCCGGGCCGGGGCGCTGTCGGCAAACAGATCGCGCAACCGTTCGCCCGCGCTCGTGCCAGAGGTCAACGCCGCCACGATGGGTGCGCTGCGCTTGCGCGCGCGCACGTCGGAGGAGGCCGACTTGCCGGTGCTGGCCGAGTCGCCGACGATGCCGAGCACGTCATCGACCAGCTGGAACGCCATGCCGATCTCGTAACCGAAACCGCCCAGCGCGTCGATGACCTGTGCGGGCGCACCGGCCGCGATCGCGCCGATCTTCGACGAGCACGCGATCAGCGCCGCGGTCTTGCCGGCCTCCATCCGCAGCACCTCGTTCAGGTCGGTCACCGGCTGCCGTTCCATGGCCAGGTCGGCGGACTGGCCACTGATGAGTTCCTGCACCATGTCGACCAGACTGGGCAGGCAGCGCGACCCGCCGTCGCCGGCGCGTAGCAGCTCCTCGATCGCGAGCACCAGCATCGCGCTGCCACCGAGGATCGCCTGCCCGTCGCCGAAGAGCACCCAGCCGGTGGAGCGGTGCCGCCGCTCGGTGTCACGGTCCATCACGTCGTCGTGCAGCAAGGAGAAGTTGTGCACGAGCTCCACCGCGATCGCCGGCGCGATGCCGACCGCGGAATCCGCGCCGGCGGCTTCCGCGGACAACACTGCCAACGCGGGCCGCAGCGCCTTGCCGCCGAATGCGTCGGCGGGCTGGCCGTCCGCGTCCAGCCAGCCGAAGTGATAGCCGCACACGGCGCGCATGCGTGGGTCCTGTAGGCGTTCCACTGCTTCGCGCAGCGCGGGCAGCACGAGGTCGCGGGTGCGGGCGAGGGTGGCAATGGGACTGCTACTCATGCGGGCACGCTCACCGGTTCGGACATGCGGCGCTGTTGTATCGCGTGGGCCGCGGCGATACCGCTGCGCACGGCGCTCTCCATCGTGTCGGGCCATCCGGTCGCGGTCCACGCACCGGCCAGGCGGATCCGCTCGAGGCCGACGTCACTCGCCGGTCGCATCGCGGCACTGCCCGCTGCCTGGCGGAACGTGGCGTGCCGCTCACGGGTGACGAACGCGTCCAGCACGTGCGCGCGCCCGGCCGCCGGCAGCAGTTGCGCAAGGTCGTCGGTGAACCGCTCGGCCAGCTCGCGGGCCGGGGCGTCGATCACGCCTTCTGCTGCGGAAACCGTCACCGCCAGGTACTGCGCGCGCGGGTGCGTCCGGGTCAGCCCGGAGGACGCGGTGCGGTCGAAGAACCACTGCACCGGTGAGTCGACGGCGGCTGCGAACGGCAGGTCGGTGATCTGGCGGTTATAGATCACGTGCACATTGACGATCGGGGACGTGCCGAGTTCGCGCGCCACCGCGGCCGGCGTGCGCTCAAGCTGCGGGCAGATGGCGAAGGCGTCGCGCGGGGGTACAGCGAGCACGACCGCGTCCGCCCGCCATTGCCGCGGTTGTCCCTGTCCACGGGAGGTGACGCTACCGTCCGGGTCCACCTCCTCGACGCGCTGGCGCAATTCGACCTGCACGCCGGCCCGTTGCAGTGCCCGGGCCGTGGCGACAGAGTGGATGTCGGACAGCGGCACCGCGGCGTAACCGATATCGGCGGCCGGCGCGTGGTCGAGCAGGCCGGTGCGGAAGACCTTGGCCGCCAACGCCAGCGATGCCTGATCCGGGTCCAGGTTCAGCGTCGCGGTGGCGACGATCCCCCACAGCGCCGCGATCGTGGCGTCGTTCTGGCCGTGGCTGCGCAGGAAGGCGCCGAGCGTGCGCGAGTCGAGCGATGGGTCATCGGGGTCCAGCCGCCGCAGCGCGAGCGCACCCTGTACCGCGCGCATGCGGTCCGCCGGCCCGAGCAGCGCGTAGGTGGCCAGCGACCGGCCCAGGTGCGCCGGTGCCGGGACACCACGCGGGCGGCGCAGCCTCGCCCGGCGGCCGTCGGCGCGCAACACCGGGATGTCCAGCCGGTCCTGCAGGACCACGTCGTCCACCGCACCGATGCGCCGCAACAGCCAGCGATAGTCATCGCAGCAGCGCAGGAAGACGTGTTGGCCGTTGTCGACGGACAGCTCGTCGCGCCGGAACGAGAACGCGGCCCCACCGAGCCGGGGGCGCCCCTCGAGCAGGGTCACCTCGGCTCCACCGTCGGCCAGGCACAGCGCCGCTGCTATGCCTGCCAGGCCGCCACCGACGACCAGCACCCGATCAGCCACGGCGGGCTCCCGCACGCAGGAGCGAGGTGGCCGCGACCGCAAGCTTGTCCCGCGCCGGCAACGACATGCGTCCGGCCATCACCCGCTCCGGCTCGGCCGCGATCCGGTCCAGCAATTCCCGGTAGATGCCGGCCATGGCCGCACAGCACGCGGCGCTGCGCCGGTCCAGGACGTGCAGCAACGGCAGCCCGCGCTGGTACCAACCCCACGCACGAGCTGCCTCGAAGCGGATCACCTCGGCGAGCGCGCCGTCCTGCGGGTCGAGGGTGCCGTCCGGCCGCAGCCGCAATTCGCAGCCGAACAGGGCCAGATCCTGCTTGGGCAGGTAGACGCGACCGTTGCGCAGATCTTCCAGTACGTCGCGCAGGATGTTCGTCAACTGCAGCGCCACGCCGAGGGCGTCGGCGAGAGCCGCTGCGTCGGCGAAATCACGCTCGCTCAGCGGCGGCGCGAACACGCCGAGCGACAGCCGGCCGATGGAACCGGCAACGCAGCGGCAGTACTGCACCAGGTCCTCGACGGTGTCGTAGCTGCGCTCGGCCACGTCCATCTCGCAGCCGTCCACCAGCTCGCCGAACGCCGGCAACGGGATCGGCAACCGCCGCGCGGCATCGGCGAGTGCCACCGCCACCAGATCGTCGGTGCGAGTGTGCGGCGCGGTCGCAACTGCGCGCGCCTCGTGCAACGCCTGCAGCTTCTGCTCTGCCGGCAGCGTGCCGTCGCCGATGTCGTCGATGCGCCGGGCCATCGCGTAGACCGCCGAGAGCGCGGTGCGCTTGCGCCGGCGGCAGCAACCGGATCCCCCAGGAGAAGTTGCGCGCCTGGGTTCGGGTGATCCGCTCGCATTCGCGATACGCCTTGGCCACCTCGTCCGCCGTTCTGTCGTCCATCACGTGCGTCCGGAGATGAGCAGTCGCACGGCCCGCACCGCGGTGCGGGCGGTGGACGGGCGCACCGCGCGCGCCAGGACGTCGTAGTCGGCGGCCGCGAGCGCGTCGGCAGTGGCAATGCCGCCGGCGACATAGCCACTGATCGCCAGCCGCGACCAGCCGCGCAGCCTGCGCACCAGCGGCACGCCTGCCTCGAGCAGTTCGCGTGCGCGCGCCACGTGCTGGGCGATCACCGTGCGCAGTGCCGTACCGGTGCTGTCTCCGGTCAGATCCGAGTCCTGCACACCGGCCGCGCGCAGCTGTGCGCCGGCCAGATAGATGCGGCCGGCCAGCGCGTCCTCGCGCACGTCCTGGCAATGTTCGAGCACCTGCAGCCCGGCGCACACCGCCGCCGAGTCGGCCAGGTTCGCCGGTGTCGCCGCGTCCGCGACACACAGCACCATCTCGCCTACCGGGGCCGCGGACAGCGCGCAGTAGTCGAGCAGGTCCTCGAAGGTCTCATACCGCGTGCGCACTTGGTCCATGCGGTTCGCCGCGATGAGTTTGAGCATCGCCTCGATGGGCATCGACCGCCCGGCGATCAGGCCGCGCATCGCCTCGACCGGTGCGCACTCGACCCGGCGCACCGAGACGGCGTGCACGTCGGCCGCCACGGCGTCGAGCAGAGTGCTGCGTTCGCCGGGCGCCTCGTCGCCGACATCGTCGACGAAGCGGGCGTAGTCGTAGATGTGTTGGAGGTCGGTGCGCACGTTGCGCGGCAGGATCCGCAGGGCGACCGGGAAGTTCTCGGCGCCGGCCTGCGCGGCGCAGCGAGCCGCGATCTGCGCGAGGACCTCACGCACACCCGGTGCGGCGTCGACCTGGTCCATATCTCCCTGCGCGTGGAAGTAGAACATGTAACACATTTGTGGAGCTAACGTGCTGCTCGTGCCAGTAAATCAGAATCGCGGACCCCGTGCCGAGGCGCGCAATACTCACCGGCGGCGGTCGGTTAGCGTGTCATCCGGGGAGGCGGAGGACAGGCATGAGCAGTGACGAGCCGTTCGAGATCGCTCGAGTGCTGGCCGATCGCGGCGAGGACCGGTACGGCCTGCATGCGCGCATGCTCAATCCGCAGCTCAGCCGGATGCTGCATGCCATCGGTTTCGATCGCACGTACGTGCGCGGCGCCGGCGCGCTGATCTACGACGACACCGGTGCCGATTACCTCGACATGCTGTCTGGGTTTGGTGTTTTCGCCCTCGGCCGGCACCACCCGGTTGTCCGGCAGGCGCTGCACGATGTGCTCGACGCGGGCCTGGCCGATCTCACCCAGTTCGATGCGCCGCCGCTGGCCGGGCCGCTGGCCGAAGCTCTGCTGGCGCACGTCCCGCACCTGGATCGCGTCTACTTCGGCAACAGCGGCACCGAGGCGGTGGAGGCGGCGCTGAAGTTCGCCCGCTTCGCCACCGGCCGCCGCCGCATCGTCTACTGCGATCACGCGTTCCACGGCCTCACCGCAGGATCGCTGTCGGTCAACGGCGCCACCGACTTCCGCAAGGGTTTCGGCCCGATGCTGCCGGGCACCGCGATCGATTTCGGAGATCTCGACGCGCTGGAGCGCGAATTGCGTCGGGGCGATGTGGCCGGGTTCCTGGTCGAGCCGATTCAGGGCAAGGGAGTGGCCGTGGCGCCACCGGGATACCTGCTGGCCGCGCAAGAGCTGGTGCATGCGCACGGCGCGCTGCTGATCGCCGATGAGGTGCAGACCGGTGTCGGGCGCACCGGTGATTTCTTCGCCTTCCAACATGACGGCGTCGAGCCCGACCTGGTCGCGACGGCGAAGGCGCTCTCCGGCGGGTACATACCGGTCGGCGCCACCATCGGCCGCGACTGGATCTTCAAGAAGGTGTACTCGTCGATGGACCGCGTGCTGGTGCACGACAGCACCTTCGGGTCGAACGCACAGGCCATGGCGGCGGGCTTGGCCACGCTGCACGTGATCGAAACCGAAGGCGTGGTGGAGAACGCGCGCAAGATCGGCGAGCTACTGCACTCGCGGCTGTCCGAACTGGTGGAGCGCTACGAATACGTGCAGGAGGTCCGCGGGCGCGGCCTGATGATCGGCATCGAGTTCGGTGCGCCGGCCTCGTGGCGGCGGCGGGTGCCGTGGCTGGCACTGCGCGTGGCCCGCAAGGGGCTTTTCGCGCAGACCGTGGTGCATGCGCTGTTCCACCGGCACCGGATCCTCACCCAGGTCTCCGGCGATCACGTCGAGGTGATCAAGCTGATCCCCCCGCTGATCATCGGCGAAGCCGAGGTGGACCGGTTCATGACCGCGCTCACCGACGTCCTGGACGACGCGGAGCGGGGATCGGCGCTGACCTCGGCGCTGACCAGGGACTTCGCGCGCATGCTCGTGCGCAACGCGCGCCGCTGAAACGTGGCCACGGGCCTACTCGGCGAGCGCTGGCGCAGCGGGCTCGATCGAGGTGCTGCCGCGCACGCGCGGCCCTCGGGCGAGCGAGGCGACGGCCGCGATCACGCACATCACCGTCGCCGCGGTGAAGACAACCGTGAGCCCGGAGTGGAACGGCGATGAGATCAAGTGCGGGAAGTAGTGCGTGCCGGTAAGCAGGGACTGCTGCGAGGACGGCAGCGCTGACAGCGTCGAGGGCATCAGCAGGTGCTTGATCGGGTTGACACCGAGGAACGCGGCGAACAGCGTGCTCACCGGCGGCAGGTGCGCGGCACTCGCGGCGGCGTGAGCCGGCACACCGTGCGCCTGCAGCCCGGAGGAGAGCGTCGAGGTCAACGACGACGCCAGCCCGGTGGTCATCAGCGAGAAGAACAAGCCGATGGATATCGCGGTACCGGAATTCTGGAACGTGGACCGCATGCCGGATGCCGCGCCGCGGTGCCGCGCCGGCACCGCACCCATCATCGCCGAGGTGTTGGGAGCCGAGAACATGCCCTGGCCGATGCCGTTGAGCAGCAGGATGACGGCGAACGCGGTGTAGTCGAAGTTCACCGGCAGCAACATCAGCCCGACGAAGGAGACAGCGACCAACCCCGCACCGAGGGTGGCGAACGCGCGTGCACCGTAACGGTCGGACAACCGACCTGACAGCGGACCGGAGATCAGGAAGCCGCCGGTCAGCGGCAACAGATAGATGCCAGCCCAGAGCGGTGTGTTGCCGAAGTCGTAGCCATGTTGCGGCAGCCAGATTCCCTGCAGCCAGATGATCAGCATGAACTGCAGGCCGCCGCGCGCGATGGCGATGAGCATCAGTGCGGCCGCGCCGGCGGCGAACGCGCGGATACGGAACAGCGCGAGGTCGAACATTGGGTACGCGACGCGCGACTCGATGCCGGCGAAGACGACGAGCAGCACCACACCGAGGCTCAGCCCACCGAGCACGATCGGATTCGTCCAGCCGGTGGTGTGCGGCCCGTACGGCTGCACGCCGCGGGTGATGGCGATCAGGACGAAGGACAGCCCGGCGACGAAGACCAGGTTGCCGAGCCAGTCCACGCGCGAGCGGTGCCGCTCACCGGTCTCACGCAGGCTGCGATAGGACCAGGCGGTGCCGATGACGCCGATCGGCACGTTGATCCAGAACACCGCGCGCCAGTCGATGCCAGCGAGCAGGCCGCCGGCAACCAGGCCGAGGAACTGCCCGGCCAGACCCGCGATCTGGTTGATGCCGAGCGCCATGCCCCGCTGTTCGGCCGGGAACGCGTCGGTGAGGATGGCCGCGGAGTTGGCGGTGAGCATCGAGCCGCCGACTGCCTGCACCAGCCGCAGCAGGATCAACCAGAGTGCCCCGCCGTCACCGCGCAGGGGATCGAGCGAGAGCGCCAGCGAGGCGAGGCTGAAGATCAAAAAGCCCAGGTTGTACATGCGAACCCGGCCGAACATGTCGCCCAGTCGCCCCAGCGAGACGACCAGCACTGCGGAGACGAGCAGGTAGCCGAGAACGAGCCACAGCAGGTAACCGATGTTGCCAGGGGCGAGTGGATCCAGACCGATGCCCCGGAAGATCGCCGGCATCGCGATGATCACGATCGAGCCGTCCAGGGTGGCCATCAGCGTGCCGAGGGTGGTGTTCGACAGCGCAACCCAGCGGTAGCGATCCGCACTCACCCCTCCATCCTAGGACAGTTCGTTGGCCTTACTAACTGTTATGTGGCTGCCCGATATCCGCTGCTGGCTGTCGGTGCCGTCTGCGAAGGTGGCGCAATGACGCGATTGAGTAACCAGCAGGTCCTCGACGCCGGGCTCGAGGACTGGCACAAGCTCGCCCAGGCGCTGCACACCCGGTACCGGATCCCGGACTTCGGCACCGGCGCGGCGTTCGTCAGCGCGGTGGCCGACGCCGCCGAAGCAGCCGGTCATCATCCCGACCTGCAGCTGCGCTACGGCGTGGTGGACGTCTCGCTGTGCACACACGAGGACGGCCGGTGGGTCACCGAGAAGGACATCCGTCTCGCGCGTACGATCAGCGACACCGCCCGGCGGCTGGGGCTCGAGCCGCTACCCGGGCAGGTGACCCAGCTGGAACTTGGACTGGACACCTGGGACGAGGACAAGGTCGGTCCGTTCTGGTCGGCGCTGCTTACCGGCAGCCCGGACAACAAGATCTACGACTCGGTCTTCGACCCGACCGACCGCGTGCCCACGGTGTGGTTTCAGGGCACCGGACCGCACGACGCACCACGCCAGCGGTGGCATCTCGACCTATGGCTGGCCCCAGAAGAGGCGCAGCCGCGAATCGCGGCCGCGCTGGCTGCGGGCGGCTCGGTGGTCGACGACTCCACCTCGCCATCATTCGTCGTGCTCGCCGATCCCGACGGCAACAAGGTTTGCGTCTGCACCTGTCTGGACCGCGACTGAGGCCTCAGGCGCCGACCGCGAGCGGAGGCTGCCCGCCGAGTGCCTCCACCAGCAGATCCTGATAGCAGCGCGCGGCCACACTACGCGGCGCGTAGTAGGGCAACGGTGCTCGCCGAACCGCCATCTGCTCGATCGCGGACTGCGCCGGGATGGCCGCGGTCGCGAGATCACTGCGTTCGGTGGGCAGCCGCGCGACGAGATCGCGGTGCAACGTCTTGCGCCGATCGACCATGGAGAAGAAGCCGACCAGCCGCGGGCGACGCGGCACCCCGGCGACGAACTCACAGAGCTGATCGAACGTCCGAACCGACAGCGTGGTGGGAATCACCGGGCTCAGCACGGTGTCCGCCGCGCGCAGGACGTTCTCCGACACCAGCGAGACGCTCGGCGGACAATCCAAGATCACCAGGTCATAGTCATCCGTCAGCGGAGCGAGGATTCGTTGCAGCAGGCGCGTCGGCCGCTTGGTGCGGTCGAGCAGCAGATCCATGTGCCGGTAGGTGAAGTCGGCCGGCAGCAGATCGAGCCCGTCGAAGTCCGTGCCCTTGATTGCGCTGTCGATCGGTTTGCGGTCACGGATGACTCGCTCGCCGCCGCCCTTGACCTTGGCCCGAACGCGGAACAGGTACGTCGCCGCAGCCTGCGGGTCAAGGTCCCAGAGCAGCGTTCGGCGTCCTTGCTGCGCGGCGAGGTAGGCGAGGTTGACTGCGGTGGTGGTCTTCCCGACCCCGCCTTTGATGTTGTACAGCGCAATGCTGCGTACTGGCCCGCCGCCCGAGTTTGCCGGCCCGCGACTCATGCCCGGCGCGCCACTGCGCGGGGCACCGGCAAGTTCACCGATGCACTGCTGGATCGCCGCGCCGCGGAAGCGAGCCAGCCGCTTGACCAGCGAACGCCGAGCGGCACCGTCGATCGTCAGCCGGCGCTCGCGGACCGCGCCCATAGCAAGCAACGCCTCGGCAGGCCGTGCCGCGGTGCGGGCGAGCCTGCCGTCGGCCAGTGCGCTCGCCGCCACGGTCAACTGCTGGCGTCGGACATCGACGTCCTGGATGTCGCCCAGGCAGTCCTGCAGCGCGGTGAGCGCACCAAGCACCTCGCGGTGCGATTCGCGCGGGTACACCGATGCGTATCCGTCCAACAGGTAACGCATGCGCTTGCATCGCCGCCGGAGCCGGTGCAGCTCATCGGCAGGCGTCTGCGCGCTCACCGTCGCGGCGGATTTCACGATGGCGCGGTACGCGGCGATCGCCAGCTCGCCGGCCACCCTGCGGGTCCTAGCGCTCGATACCTCGTGCGCGGACACATCATCACCGGACACGTCATTACTGGGCACATCATCACCGGACACATCGACGCCGGTCATGCCACCGCCGGACGCCTCGTCGCGGGCCACCCGGTCCAGTGCAACTCGCCAGCTCGCAGTCAGCGCCACACCGCGTGGCGACTGCAGCCCGGCGCGCACGTCCTGCAACGCGCGTCGGCGCAACGCAGCAAAGTACGCGCGCAGCGGCTCAAGATCAGGATCCCGGGCGAGATCGGCCGCGAGTTCACGCATCGTGACGTCCAGGTCGCGCAACGGCGTGGTGAGCCGCCCGAGCCATGCGAACTCACGTGCTGCCCCCTGCACCTGCTCGGCCGAGAACAGGTCGGGCACGAGACTCAGCAGCGACCGAGTTCCCCGGACCGCGGTGCGCAGCTCGTGCAGGTACTCGATGTCGATGTCGTCCAGCACGCCGGCGCGATTCGCGTCGATGACATCGCTCCACCGGCGCAACACCGCGGCAAGAGATGCACGCGCGGAGGCGGCCGGGTTGAGAGTGAGCGCGGCAACCATCGGCTCACCGGGGCGGTGACCCGCTGCGACCATGGCCGCGGTCGCGGCGGTGTCCACGTCGCCCATCGTGCGCATCGCGTCGTCGAGCATCGCCGCACAGCGCCGGCCGTCGCGTTCGTAACCGCGGACCGGGGTGATCACCACCCGCAACGGCAGCGCCGCCGCACGATCGCCGGCCAGTCGCTGTTGATCGACCCGGACCCGGACCCGGGTCTTCTCGTCATCGTCGAGCAGGCCGAAACCGAGGGATTGCACGTCAACCTCGGCAAGCGGGAGCAACGCGCGCATGCCGACCGGGCGTTCGATCCGCTCTCGCACCGGCGAGGACGGTAAGGAAGCGACCGAGCCTGGCCAACGCACACGCGCGGCGGCAGCAGAGATCGCGCGGTCCCCGCGCACCGTCAGCAGCAGTTCGCGTAGGCGCGCACGCCGGGCGTCGCGCAGTGTCATGCCGGCACGGTGCAGTCGCCAGTCGGCAGTATCCAGGCAGGTCCAGCGTTGCGCGCCGACACGCTCAACCCGCACTCGGTAGTGAGCCGACAGCGCCGCGGACACCTGACTGGGGTCGGTAGCGGGGCCGAACAACAGCTCGCCGGGTTCCATGTCGCCGTCTCCACTCGGGTGAGCAGCGACTATATCTGAACGACTGGTGGCTGAATGGTTAACAGGACGTGACAAGCCGAGCAAGCCCGTCCTCGCCTGCTGCACGCCGGCGACATCGACCTACGCCGCGACCGCCGCCGCGGTTGCCAGTTCGGACGCGCCCGGCGCGTCGGTCTCGCGCGCCCATCGCGGCAGCAGCGGCGACACGACGAGCAGCAGCACCATGAAGCCTGCCTGGATCCACATCGTGCGCAGCAGTGCGTTGCCGTAGCCGACGCCGGCGGTGAGTGCGGAGAAGAACACCGTGCCGAGCAGCGCGACGCCGAACGCCCCGGACAGCTGCTGCAGTGCGTTCAGCACGCCGGACGCCGATCCCGTCTCATGATCGGTCACCGCAGCCAACACGACGTCAAACAGTGGCGCGACCGTCAACCCCATGCCCAGACCGGCCGCGGCCAGGCCGGGCAGCAGGTCCAGCCCACCGGCGGCGGAGTGCCGGTGCACCGCCCAGATCACCAGCAACCAGCCCACCAGCGTGACGGCGACGCCGAGCTGGATCGCCACCCGCCCGAGCTTACGGCCGAGCACCGCGCCGGAAACTCCGGCACCAACGGCCATGCCCAGCGACATGGGAATGAACACGACGCCGGTGTGGATCGGTGAGAAGCCATTGCCCAGTTGCAGGTAGACGCTCATCGTCAACAGCACCCCGCCCATACCGGCGAAGAACAGCAGCATCACCAGCAGCCCGGCGCTGTAGCCGCGATGGGTGAAGATCGACGGCAACACGAGCGGGTCGCGCGAGTTGCGCACACGAGCGCGCTGCTGAGCCGCGAAGGCCGCGAACAGCACCGCGGATCCCACCATCATCGCGAACGCCCACCACGGCCAGCCGTACTCTCGGCCCTGGATCAGCGGGTACACCAGCGCTAGGCATGCGGTGCCGGACAGCACCGAGCCACCTAGGTCAAGCTTCGCCTGGTGCGTCCCCGTGGTACGGGGCAGCAGCAGCCACGACCCCAACACCGCGAGCGCCCCCACCGGCAGGTTCACGAAGAAGACCAGCCGCCAGCCGCTACCGGCCAGGCCCCAGTCCACCAACGCCCCGCCGATGATCGGTCCCAGCACCGCGGCCAGCCCGATCACCGGTCCGAAGATGCCGAACGCCTTGCCGATCTCCTCCGCCGGGAACACCTCCTTGATCAGCCCGAGGCCTTGGGGCAGCATCAACGCGGCAGCCAGGCCCTGAACAAGCCGGAAGCTGATCAGTGCGCCGGTGCTCGGCGCGAGCGCGCAGGCGAGCGAGGCGATCGTGAAGCCGGCCGAGCCCAGCAGGAACATGCGCCGGCGGCCGAACAGGTCACCGAGCCGTCCGCCGATCATCAGCCCAACCGCGACGGCGAGCGAATAGCCGCCGACGATCCATTGCAGGCCAGTGGCGGAGGTGTGCAGGTCGCCGTGGATGGCCGGTGCGGCCACGTTGACCACCGTCGCATCGAGCAGGTCCATGCATTCCCCGGCGAGGATCACCGCGAGGATCCACCAGCGACGCTCGTACGTCGTCTTCATGCGTTGACTCCCTTGCTTGGCTCGATCCGGCTCCGAGCGAGATTGATTGGCTTGATGTGGCTTGGCTCAGCAGCCCGGCAGCGGCCCGCTGCGGTACCGTGAACGAACATCGTTCGTTGATGTCGAACACTGTTCCACGAACAACGTTCGTCTGTCAACGTAGAATCTCGCCCATGGCAGGTGCCGGATGACCGAGCGCGCACCACGGCATCCCCGCGACGCCTGGCACCAGCCGCGTGGGCGCGGCCACCGGCATGCTCCGCGGCGTCGCACGCTGTCCCGGGACGTGATCATTGCGGCCGCGCTGCGCATCGTCGACCGGGACGGGGTGGACGCGGTGACCATGCGTGCGGTCGCCGACGAGCTCGACACCGGCGCGGCGTCCCTCTACGCGCACGTGCAGGACAAGGACGAACTGCTCGCGGCAGTTTTCGACCATGTACTCGGCGACATCGTGTTCGACGCGGTACCGGACCCGAAACGATGGCAGGAGCAGATCAAGGAGTTCTCGCGCACGTATGTGCGCGTGCTGACCGCGCACAACGATCTGGCCAAGGTCTCGCTGGGCTCCATCCCCACCGGCAGCAATGGCGTCCACGGCATGGAGGCGATGCTCTCGGTACTGGCGGCCTCCGGGCTGCCCGGCCAGGTGATCGGCTACGCGGCGGACCTGCTCGGCCAGTTCGTGACGGTGACGGCATACGAGACGGCGGTGTTCGCCAAGAACACCGGTTCGCCGGAAGACCTGGCGGAGTTCCACCACCGGTTGCTCACGTTCTTCGGCAGCCTGTCGGCCATCGAGTTCCCGACGATCACCGCACTCGCGCCGGACCTGGTGCAACCGGACGAGGCCGAGGACGCACGGTTCGAGTTCGGGCTCGACATCATCGTGCGCGGACTGGCGGCACACCTGCCGCCGAAGCGGCGCGGGGCCTAGCTCACGCGCCGATCAGCTGGCGCGGTACACAGATCCTCGCGCAATCCCCGGTTACAGCGCAGCCATGCGATCGGTCGGCGATGATGCCTGCGCGTGATGCCGGCGCGGGATGCGGCCGGCCAGGCGTGCCAGCCGTCCGGCGTGCACCGCGGCGGCCATCGCGGCGGCCATCCGCTCGGGGTCCTGGGCGCGGGTGACCGCCGAGGCGAGCAGCACCGCGTCGCAGCCCAGTTCCATCGCCAGCGCGGCGTCGGATGCGGTGCCGATGCCGGCATCGAGGATCACCGGAACCTGCGCCTCGCCGACGATGAGTTCGATGTTGTGCCGGTTGGCGATGCCGAGTCCGGTGCCGATCGGTGCGCCGAGTGGCATCACGGCGACGCAGCCGGCCTGCTGCAGGCGCCGGGCGAGCACCGGATCGTCGTTCGTGTACGGGAACACCTGAAAGCCGAGGGCGACCAGGCGTGCCGCCGCCTCGAGCAGCTCCACCGGGTCGGGCAGCAGCGTCCGCTCGTCCGCGATCACCTCAAGCTTGATCCAGTCCGTCTCCAGTGCCTCCCGGGCGATCTGTGCGGTGGTCACCGCTTCGGCAGCGGTACGGCAGCCGGCGGTGTTGGGCAGCACACGGACCCCGTGCCGGTCGATCACGTCGAAGATCGATCCGGTGGTGCCGGTGTCGACGCGGCGCATGGCCACCGTGCACAACGACGCGTGCGAGGCGGTCAGGATTCGGTCGACGACGTCCAGGCTGGCGGCTCCGCCGGTGCCGATGATCAGCCTGGATGCGAGTGTCTGCCCCGCGACGACGAACGGATCGTCCACGTCATCCCCCTTGCACGGCGGTGATCACCTCGACGGATTCGCGGCCGGTCAACATGTGGCTGGACCACTCGCTGCGCGGCACGACAGTTCCGTCCACGACGACCGCGATGCCGCGCGGCGCCGAGGTGAGTTCGGCCACCAGTTCATCCACCGACGCGCCGGCACGCACGTCACGATCCTCGCCGTTGATGGTGACGATCATCGGGCCGCCTCGCGGAACCGGTCCGGAGCGCAGGTCGCGAACTCAGCCGGCAATGCCTTGCCGTCGATGAGATCGGCAATGGCGTCCGCGGTCACCGGGGCAAGCAACACGCCGTTGCGGTAGTGCCCGGTCGCCAGCAGCAGCCCCTCGATCTCGCCGGCACCGACCAGGGGCGCGTTGTCGGGGCTACCGGGCCGCAGGCCCACGCTGGTCTCCTCCAGTTCGGCCTCGCTGAGCTCGGGCAGCAACAGTTGCGCATCACGCAGTAGCTCGTACACCGCGCCGGCCCGCGCCGAGGTGTCGAACCCGACCTCGTCGCAACTGGCGCCGACGACGACCCGGCCGTCCGCGCGAGGCACCACGTACACCGCGCTGCCCTGCACGGTCCCCCGCACCACTCGGGCCAGGGTTGTCGAGCGCAGGCGCAGGCGCACCGTCTGCCCTTTGACCGGCCGGACCGGGACCCGCGCCAGCTCAGTGGGCAACGCGCCCGCGGACCAACACCCGGCGGCGATCACCACCGTGCCGGCATCGAGCGCGGAGCCGTCCTCGAGGATCACCCCGGACGCGCGAGCGCCCGCAACGTTGACCCGGGCCGCCATAGCGATGTGCTCGACGCCATGCGCGATGCCGGCGGCGCACAGCCCGGCGTGCAGCGATCGCGGGTCCACCTGGTGATCGTCATCGGCGAGCAGCCCGCCGGGCAGTCCCGGCGTGAGCGCGGGTTCGAGCTCACGCAACTCGCGGCCGCTGAGCATCTGACTGGAGACCCCGAGTCGCGCCAGTAAACCGTGCAGATCGCGAAGCACGGCCAGGTCCGCGGCGTCCCATCCCACGGCGAGCGTTCCGCATTCGCGGTAGCCGACATCGACGTCGGTGTCCTCGGCGAGCTCGCGCACGAACGAGCGGTAGCGCCGGGCCGCCGCGACGTGCAGCGGGAACTGCCCGGTCTCGGTCCAGGTGAGTTCGGTGACCGGTGCGAGCATGCCGGCCGCGGCCGACCAAGCCCCGAGTCTCGGGTTGGGATCGAACACAGTGACCGTGTGGCCGCGACGCGCACAGGCCCACGCCACCGCACTGCCGATCATTCCGCCACCGATGACGGCGACGTCGCTGGTGCTGTTCATGCTCCCTCTCGCCGGCATTACCCGGGTCAGGTTCGACGGTCGGCTGGCGCCCTCTCAGCCCGCCCGCGGCGAGCTCCCGTGCGGGCCAACCTTACGCTGCAGCGCATGAGCCGGATCGACGATGCTCGGCTGTATCTGTGCACCGACGGGCGCCGACGCACCGCGGACCTGGCGGACTTCCTCGACGAGGTCCTGCGCAACGGCGTGGACGTCGTGCAGTTGCGCGAGAAAGGACTCGAGGCGCGGGACGAGATGGCGCTGGCCGAGACATGCGCGCATGCGTGTGCTCGGCACGGCGCGCTGTTCGCCGTCAACGATCGAGCCGACGTGGCCCGAGCGGTGCGCGCGCCGGTGCTGCATCTCGGCCAGCGGGACCTGCCGGTGCCGATCGCGCGCGAGATCGTCGGCCCGGACGTGATCATCGGCCGGTCCAGCCACAGCGCCGCCGAGGCAGACGCAGCGCGCGACGAGCCCGGCGTGGACTACTACTGCGTCGGGCCGGTGTGGACGACGCCCACCAAGCCGGGCCGCCCGGCGACCGGCGTCGAACTCATCGACCACGTGGCGCGGCACCAGCAGGAGCGGCCGTGGTTCGCGATCGGTGGCATCGAGTCGCTGGCCCGGCTGGACGAAGTGATCGCACACGGCGCGCGGCGCGTGGTGGTGGTCCGCGCCATCACCGAGGCCGAGGATCCGGGCGCCGCAGCTGCGCAGTTCTCCGCCCGGCTACGTCAGGGATGACCCGCCGGCGGTCTCGCGTGACGCGAGTCCCGCGTGCATCCGGGCGCCGGGACGGGCTAGGACTCGGGCCACGGACGGATCCGCCACAGGTGCCCGACCGGACCGAGCCCGGCGCCGAGTGGAAAGGAATTCTGCACGGCGCGGGTGACGAACGCCTTGCCGTCGGCGACCGCGCCGGGCATGTCCTGACCCCGGGCCAGCGCGGCGGTGATCGCAGCAGCCAGCGTGTCGCCGGAACCGTGCGTGTGTCGGCTCGGAAGCCGCGGCGCGGACAGCTCGGTGAACTCCCGGCCGTTCCAGAGCAGGTCGAACGCATCGCCGCTGGGCAGGTGGCCACCCTTGACCAGCACCCACCGCGCGCCGAGGTCATGCAGAGCGCGGGCGGCATCGCGCATCCGCGCAGGCGTGTCCGCATCGATGCCGGTGAGCAGCTGGACCTCGGGCAGGTTCGGGGTCACCAGATCTGCCAGCGGCAGGATCTGTGTGCGCAGCGCGGCAAGCGCGTCCGGGCGCAGCAACGCGTCGCCGTGCTGGGATGCCGCCACCGGGTCGACCACCACCGGGGCAATACCCAACCGGCGCAGCACATCGGCAACGGCGGCGATGATCTCGGCGGAGGCGAGCATGCCGGTCTTCACCGCGCCGACTCCGATGTCCGTCGCGACCGAGGAGATCTGCGCTGCGACGACGTCGGCCGGGATCTCTACGAAGCCGGAGACACCGAGCGAGTTCTGCACGGTGACCGCGGTGATCGCGGACATGCCGTGCACGCCGGCCGCGAGGAACGTCTTGAGATCGGCCTGGATGCCGGCGCCGCCACCGGAATCGCTGCCGGCGATGGTGAGTGCGGTCGGCGGTGCGGATATCACCGCGCAAGTATGGGGTAACTGCCGAAGATCAACATCTGCGGCTACGAACGCTTCAGGAATCTCCAATAGAACGCCGTGAACACCACGACAATGCCGATGTTGACCGCGAGCCGCGGCCAGAAGTGGTTCCTGAAGAACAGGACGTCCACGACGACGATGACGGCAATCATCGCGAGGACGTAAAGCACCGAGGCTGCGTTTGTTCGCATCGTGCCTTCCTACTCGCTCTGCCTGCTCGCCGCTCTGCCCGCTCACCGCTCTGCCCGCTCACCGCGCTGCCATCTACTCCCGCTGTCTGCCCACCGAGCCGCCAACGAGCGCTATCTCACGGCGAACCGGTCACCACGCCGATCTGTCGTTCGAGCCGGACGAGCCCGGGCGGAGCCTGCACACCGAGGTCGGAGATCACATCCCGGGCCCGGCGCAGCTGCGCCTGCGCCGCGCCTCGCCGGCCCTGCCGGATGAGGTAGCGCGCCGCGGCGAGGTATCGCTCCTCCTGGTACGGCTCGAGCTCGGTCGCCCGCTGCAGGCACCGGACGGCTTCGTCCAGATCGCCCACCTGCGCTGCCGCGGCGCAACAGATATCCAGCAGGGCGACGGCGTGTCCGCGCAGACGTTCACGGGGCACTGCGCTCCACGATTCGTACTGATCATCGGGTAACAGGTCTCCGCGATAGATCGACAGCGCCGTCCGCGCGACCGGGAGCGCCTCCGGAGATCGTTGTGCGGCCAGGCTCTGAGCCCGACCGGCCTGATGTTCGAACCGCTCGGCGTCGGTGTGCACGCGCGGCGCCAGCCGCAACACGGCATCGTCGCGCATCACGATTTCGCGCGCCGACTCGCGCAACCGGTTCAGTACGGTACGCAATCGGTTGGCACCGATGCCCGGTTCGACGTCCGGCCAGAGCAACTCGATCGCCTGGTCTGCGGGCATCGCGCCGCCGGCCGTGGCCACCATCTTGAGCAATTGGCGGCCCTGCCCGGCGGCGACCTCGATCGGTCGGCCGGCGCTGGTGACGCGAAATCCGCCCAGCACCTTGATGACGACCGGAGAGGTCTCTTCGGTAGCCGCGATCGCTACCAGACGCTCGTCCTCGCCGAGAATCGCGAGCAGATCGTCGGTCACGGTTCGCTCGTCCGCGAATGGCAACCGCGGATAACCCAGCTTGGCAGCGTGCTCGAATGCGGCGGTGGCGTGGCGTGCGGCGACGTCGATGTCTCCGCGTCGGGCGGCCGCGTACGCACGGAACAACTCACATCGCCACCTGTCCCGCGGCTCGAACCAGGACGCCGCGAGGATGCGTTGCGCGTGCCGCTCGGCAACCTCCGGATCGCCGTGACGTGCCGCCACGGCCAGCTGGGCGCGCGCCAGCGGCGGCTCGTCCCGCAGCGGGTGATCGAGAGCTCGGCTCAGATACACATCGGCCTCGGCGATCAGGCCGACCCGGTCGCAGAAGTCCGCCGCATCGGAGAGAAAGCAGCAACCGGACTGGTCGAACCAGTCCGAGCTGTACTGCTCGACAGTCGCGAGGTGGGCGAGCACCTGCTCACGTTCATCGAGGTGCGAGGCCTGCCGAGCCCGATCCCATGCGGTGTAGGCGAGCAGCCGCGGGTCACCGACGGCAGCGGCGATGTCCTCGGCCTCGATCAGGCACTCGGCCGACTCGTCCGCGCGGCCGAGCTGGTCCAGCAGCTCCGCCTTGAACGTGAGGATCAAGCCACGCATTCGCCGCTGGTGCGGGACTGCGGACAGTGAATCGTCCAGCGAGCGCAACGCCTGATCGAATTGACCGCGTGCCGCCTGCACCCAGAGGGCGAGCATCCCCAGCACCTGCGCGAGCCAGGTCCACTCTTCGTGCGAGCGGTAGATGTCTGCAGCGATCTCCAGCCTTTCCTGGGCACGCGCCAGGTGTATGTCGTCGCGGCGAACCGCGGCCGCTCGCCCAAGCACGTCCAGCAAGCGGGCTCGCACCAGTTCCTCGTCCAGGCGCGTGCCGTCCAGCGCCGACTTCGCCATCTCCTCCCCCTCGTCGATACGCTCGTTCCACACCAGGTCTCGGGCCAGCTCCGCGGCAAGCTCGCGCGCCAACGCGGGTTGCGCCGCCGCCTCGATCAGCGTCTGCGCGCGGGCGAGAGCGGCTGTTCGTACCCGGGTGACCGCGCCCACCTCACACGCCCGGGCCAGGTTGAGCAGCAGCCGCGGATGCTCGCGCGCGGCCGCGTCCGCGATGTCGCCGACCAGTTGCGCGAATTCGGCCAGGTCCAGCTCCTCCGCCTGCCGCGACGTCAGCTCCGCGAGCACTCGCGCGGCCGAAGCGGGCCGGTCGTATTCCAGCAGGAAACGGACGCACACGCTGAATAGTTCGCGTTCCACCAGGTGCTGCACGCAACGCTCGATGGACTGCACGGCAATCGCGCCGCGGCGCCGCAACGCTTCGCGAACGGGGCCGGCAAATTGCATCGTCGCGCGTGCCGCCCCCGTCATCGGCAGTCCCGCCGCCCGCACCGCGTCGAGCAGCTCACCGTCGTCGAAGACCGCTCGGACGATGGCGTCGTCCAGCAGCGGCAGGTGCGCCATCTGGATCGCGCCCTGGCGCTGTGCCGCGGTGAGGCGATCCAGCAACTGATCGATCAGCGCGTCCAGGGCACCCTGACTGCGTACCTCGATCCCCGCCGCGTCCGCGTTCTGTTCCCCGACCAGCGAACCGCCGAACAGCAACAGCACCGCGGCGAGCCAGCCACCGGTCGCATCGAGCAGGTCGAAGGCCTGGTGCACCGACAGCGGCTGGCGGTAGCCCGTGTCCGCGAGTGCCCGCAACTCCTCGGCGGTCAGCGCCAGATCAGTGATGCCGAGTGCGACCGCCCGGTCGCCGAGGGCGTCCGGGCCTGCCAATGCGGCCGGCAGTCCGCGACCGATCAGCAGCAGCCGGTGCTCGAGCGGCAACGTCGACGCGGCATCGGCCAGCAGCGCGGCGGCGCTCGCGTCGGCATGGTGCACCTCGTCGATCACGAAGAGCACCGATTGCCCGTTCAGTGCGGCCGACAGGGCCACGAGCTGAGCTGCCGGATCGTCGGCGGCGGCCGAGCCCAGCTGGGCGGTCACGTCGGACAGGCCGAGTGCGGTCACCGCGGCGCGAAGCCGGGCCATCAGCACCGCCGCGGAGCTGCCGTCCTCGGCCAGCACCGCGGTGATGGTCGGGATGCCGAGGGTGGCACTGAGTTCGGCGGCGAGCGCGGACTTGCCATAACCGCCGCCGCCCACGATGGTCGCGACGCTGGCGCGCCCGAGCGTGTCGGTCAGGCGTGGACGTGGCAGGTGGAACGGTGATCCGGACATGCCCACCTCGCCGACCAGCTCGACGCGCGCCGAGCCTGTCGAGATCCTAGGAAGAATCGCCGACCAGCGAGCGGATTGCGGTTAAGAGTTCTCCGGGCGCGAAGGGGCGTCTCAGGTATCCCGCCACGCCCATCCGGTGTCCGGTGTCGCCAGCGAGCGGCCGGATGAGCATGACCCGGGCGTCGGCGGGGATGCGGTCCGGGCGTCCGAGGCCGTAGGACACCCAATCGGCGAACTCGTGCGTGCCCGCGTCCAGCACGACGAGATCGGGAGGCCGGTCGGACATCACGCCGATCGCGCCGGCCAAATCGGTCACTTGGGACACCTCGATCGCCGCGGCCGACAGTTCGATGGCGGCCACGGCGGTCATCACCGGGTCTTCGTCGACCAACAGCACCCGAAGGTGGCAATTCTGCACAACCAGGCACTGTGCAGGCGGGGCGTCACGCCGGCGTCACGTCGGCGCCGGAAGCCGACGATCGCCGCCGCGGGCCGTGTGACGTTGCCGTGCCGCGGCTGATGCACGGTCATCGCACGTCTCCCGGAAGTGCCGGGACGAGAACGCGCGGAGGCAGGACATGAACGCACCGATGCACGTCGAAACACATCAGCACACAGGCCGGCTCGCCGCCGGCGCAACGGGCTCACCGAGCACCGGGACGGTCTGGACGCGCCTCGCGGCGCTCAGTGGAGTCGTCTTCGCGGTAGCACTGGCACTGAGCGTGATCGGCGGCGGAAGCCCTCCGTCGACGTCGGCCAGCGCCGCGAAAGTGGCCCACTACTACCTCGTGCACAAGGGCGCGGTCAACCGGGGTGCCCTCTTCACCTGCGCTGCCGTCCTGTTCGGGCTCGGCTTTTTCATGTACGTGCGCGCGCACATCCGGCGAATCGCCGGTGACGCCGTCACCGGTCTGTACACCGCCGGCGTGCTGGTGTTCGCAATCAGCGGAGGCATCGGCGCAGGCCTCAACCTGAGCCTGGGCGATTCACCCAAGTCGCTCAGCCCAGCGACGTTGCAGGGTCTGAACGTGCTCAACCAGGACGTGACCTGGCCGATCGTCTCGATCGGCCTCGCGCTCTCGTTCCTCGCGGTCGGCCTCGTCGTCGTGCGCACACGCGTCGCGCCGGTGTGGCTCGGTTGGCTGGCGTTCCTGCTCGCGGTGGTTGCGGGGTCGCTGTTCCTGTCGTTCATCCCGCTGCTCGCCTCGCCGCTGGTGGTGCTGGTCGTCGCGATCCTGATGGCGATCCGCAACCCGGCGATGACGCCGGCGCCGGACGACGTCCGCTGACACAGCTCTGGATCGTGATGCTCTGGCTGCCCTATAGCGGCGCCTCAGCATCACGATCCAGTTGCGTCTGCGATCAACGCGCGGGCGTCCTCGGCATCCTCGGCGGCGACCAGGACCCGGACGCCCTGGGTGAGCTGCAACTGCGGGTCGGCGCCGCCCATGTCGTCACTGGAGCTGGTGGCGTTGATGCCGTTGGACTCCAACAATCCGACGATGATGTGGGCCTCGCCGGCCGACGGCACCCTGGCGACGACCTCGTTCAGGTTTGACATCCGCCAAGCATGGCCGCCACGGCGTGGGTCGCGGGTGAGCCGCACCGCTTCCCGGCAGCCGGACTAGCCCGGCGCTGCTTCGGCGATCATGCGGCTTCCTCGGGTGGGAGATCGGCGGGGTATTCCTCGGCGAAGTCGGCGGACCTGCTTACGCTCTGCCACCTCGTGGCCTCGACAAGTTGGCGGCGGGAGTAGTCGAGCGCCATGTCGGACGCGTTGACGCCCAGCAGCAGGTGCGAGGGGAGGTCCCCGTGATGCACGACCCGCACGATGATCTCGGCGGCGCGCACGGGGTCTCCGGCAGGCCCGCCGGAGTTGGCGCGCACGTGTCGTTGCATGAGACCGATTGTCGCGTCGTAGTCATCGGGTATGTCGTGCACCGTCATCGACGAGCCTGCCCAGTCGGTGGCGAAACCGCTCGGCTCGACCACCATCGTGCGGATGCCGAACGGCGCGGTCTCGACGGCCAGAACGCGCGTGAAGCCGTCCACCGCGAATTTGGCCGCCTGGTAGCTCGCCAGGCCAGGCGAGCCCCCGACGCGTCCGCCGACGGAAGAGAACTGCACGATGAGGCCTCCGCCCTGGCGACGCAGGTGACCAATCGCAGCCTTGGACACGTGGTAGACGCCCCAGAAATTGGTCTCGAACTGGGCTCTGACGTCACTGTCGTCCCCGGTCTCGATAGGGGCGAGATTGGCATAGCCCGCGTTGTTGACGACGACGTCAAGGCGCCCGAACCGCTCGACGCCCGCGGTGAGCGCGGCAGCCGCGGCTGCCGGGTCGGTGACGTCGAGGCTGAGCGCAAGTAGCCGATCACCGTGGGACTCGAGCAGATCGGCGAGCTGTTCCGGTCGGCGAGCGGTTGCGACGACTCGGTCGCCGGTGGCGAGCGCCGCCTCGACCAGAGCCCGGCCGAGTCCGCGCGAAGAGCCGGTGATGAACCATGTCTGCGTCATGTCCTTAGCGCAACACAGTTGCACCAAAAAATCTCTACCGCAGCGACAGCTGACTCCTGGATCGGGCGGCTAGGACCGTTCGCTGGCGAGGCGGTTGCGGCGATCTTCCTCGCGCTTGGAGTACGCGGCTGCGCGTACCGCCTCGTCGGAGTCCAGGCTGCTGCCGAGTCCCCCGCCCAGGGTCGCGGCCGATGCGACGAACCAGGTCAGCACGAACAGGTCGCCGTAGCCGAGCGACGAGTGCAGATAGCCGCCCATCACCGCGGGGTCAAGGATGAACAGCGCCCAGGTCAGGTTCACAACGTAGAGCGCTAGATAGCAGATGAGCACACCGGCGGTCAGCGTCACCAGCGTCGAGGTGTTGTAGAGACGCGACCTCTCCCGAGCCTCGACGGAGTCGTTGTCCGGGCGGTCCCACAGTTCGGCGTCGATCACCAGCCACGCGACGACAACCGCGATCGAGGCGATCGTCGCGACCATCAGCCGCCACCACGACAACGCGCCGGCCACCAGCCACACGGTCGAGTTGATCGTGGCGACCGCTCCGGTCGCCAGCGCAGCAACGAGCGCGGACTTGAGCCCGGGCACGAGCAGCCACGGACGGTTGGCGAGCACCATGCCCAGCAGCAGCCGCGATCGGCCGCCGATGCGGGGAAGTCGAACGCGATGCTCATCCTCTGACGTGCGGTCCTCGGCCAGGCCCGCGACGAGCGAGCGCAGCGCGTGGCGGGTACGCGCGTGCACCCGGACCCCGCCCAGCGCCGGCAGCGACAGCACCGCGCTTCGACGCTGCGGGTCGGTGTCCACCAGCAGATACCGGCCGTCGTCGTCGCGAAGCGGAAGCTCGGTCAGACCGACGACGACGTCCCACCCGTGCTCGCGCGCATGCTCGCCCAGCCGCCCCAACGCGATGTCAACATCTTCGCAACCGGTCGTGAACGGCTCGCTTACCACCTCGATATCCCAGGCGTAACGATCCTCGTCACCCGGCGGGCGAAGATCGCCGATGCGGCGTGCGATCGCGGTGGGTGCGGCCGGATCGGCCACCAAGCCCACGCGGATCGGAGCCATGCCAGCACGTTACCCACAGCGTCCGGGGGCCACCTCGACGAACCTGCTTGTGGATCGTGATGCTGTGGCGGCGCTATAGCGCGCCCTGAGCATCACGATCCAGATTTGCCGGGGCCGCCCGCCAGCGCCCAACAAAACCCAACCCGCTGGAAGCGACGGCACGTCGGGGGTCCGGGGGCCGCCCCCGGATAGAAATACGAAAGATCCCCGTCCGCGCGTTCCAGCGAACAGGGACCGCCCGACGAAACACGACCCGCTGGAAGCGATGGCACGTCGGGGGTCCGGGGGCCGCCCCCCGGATATAAATACGAAAGATCCCCGTCCGCGCGTTCCAGCGGACAGGGATCTCCCGGATCTGTAGCGGGGGCAGGATTTGAACCTGCGACCTCTGGGTTATGAGCCCAGCGAGCTACCGAGCTGCTCCACCCCGCGTCGTGGCACCGAGTCTACCTGCTGCGCGCAACGCGCCGTACCGCGGCCGTTCACCGAGCCGCCGTGAACCGGCCGGCTGTGAACCGGCCGACCGAAGGCGGGCGCAACGCCTGCGCGACTACTTCGTCTTGCTCGGTGACGGGGTCGGCGAGGGTGTCGAGGTGGGCGGCGGATATTTCGACACGTATGCCCCGACCAGCTGCTGCACCTTCGCCTCGGCCGCACCGATGGTGGCGAAGTTGCCGGTGCGATACGCGGCCTGCAGGTCGGTCAGCGCGCTGTTGATATCGGCGAGCGCCGCGGCCTGGCCGGCCGGCAACGTCGCTGCCCCACCGGTGGGTATCGGCACCGGTGCCGTCGAAGCGGGCGGACTGGTGGACGGGCTCGTGGTCGGCGTCGGGTTGGGCGAGCCGGGATTGGAGATCGACGCACCCACCGTCGACTGGCTCAGGTTCTCCAGTGCCCCCGCCAGGTCGGCGGCATATCCGATCTTGTCGCCGTAGGAGACCAGCACCCGCTGCAGCGTGGGATAGCTGCCCTTGCCCTGCGAGCCCTGGACATAGAGCGGCTCTACGTAGAGGAATGAGTTGCCTATCGGCAGGGTGAGCAGATTTCCCCGCACGATGCTCGTCTGCCCGCCGGACTGATTGAACAGGGACAGGTCCTTGGAGATCACCGCGTTGGTGGACAGGATGTTGGACACCTGCTCGGGTCCCTTTGTCACGATGCCGGTCGGCACCTTCAGCACCGTGATGTGGCCGTAGTCCGGCCCCGGATCGCTGTCCACGCTGATGAACGCGGCCAGGTTCTGCTTGCTGTTGACGATCATCGGCGAGGTGAGCTGGAACTCCGACGTGGTCGCGGCGCTGTCGGGAGGCGAGGCGAGCACGTAGTACGGCGGCTGGTTCGCCGCGGTGTCGTTCGGGTCCACCGGCACCGTCCACTTGTCACCGACGTTGTAGAAGGTGACCGGATCGTCGACGTGGTAGCTGCCGAGCAACGAGCGCTGCACCTCGAACAGATCCTCCGGGTAGCGCACGTGCGAAAGCACCGAGGGCGGCATGGCGCTCTTCGGCTGGACTGACCCCGGGAAGATCTTCATCCAGGACTTGAGCACCGGGTCGGTGTCATCCCACTGGTACAGCGTGACCTTGCCGGTGTAGGCATCCACGGTGGCCTTGACCGAGTTGCGAATGTAGTTGATCTTGTCGTTGGGCTGGCTGGCGGTCTTGCCGGTCGCCGACAGCGAGTCGCTGGTCAGGCTGGACAGCGAGTTGCGCTGCGAGTACGGGTAGTTGTCCATGGTCGTGTAGGCATCGACCATCCAGACGAGGTGGCCGGTCGTGGGGTCGATGAACGGGTACGGGTCGCCGTCGATCTTGAGGAACGGCGCGACCTTCTGCACCCTGGTGCGCGGGTCGCGATCGAAGATGATCTGCGATCCCTTGGCGCTGACGATGTTGTTCAGCAGGAAGTTCGCGTCCTTGTAGTGCACCGTGAGCGCGAGCCGGGTGAAGAAGCTGTTCAGCGACACACCGCCGTTGCCGGCGTACGTGATCTTGGCTGCGTCGTTCGCATTGAACTCTTGCGGTGTGCCCTGGGCACCGACGATCGAGTAGCTGGGCAGCAGCTCGCCGAAGTACTCCTCGGGCTGGCTGAGCTTGAGTTCCGGTGGGCCGATCGGCGGGATGTTGCTCTCGGTGTACAGGGCCGGATTGTTGGTGACGTCGACGCTGGCCTGCGCGGCGACGAAACCGTAACCGTGCGTGTACACGGTGTGCTGGTTGATCCAGTTGGTCTGGTTTCCGGTCAGGTTGCTCGCGTCCAGCTCCCGAACCCCGACCACGTAGTCGCTCGTCTTGCCGCTGACGGTGTACCGGTCCACGTCGAGCTTGTCGGGGAAGCCGTACACGTTCCTGATCTGCTGCTGCTGGATGAACGTCGCGGACAGCTCGTTCGGGTCGAGGATGCGAATGTCGCTGACGGTCGGATTCGCCGGTGCGAGCGAGCTCGTCGACGGCGACGGATCGACGTTGTAGGTCGGATACGTCACGGTGCCGTTATTGCCTTCGGTGTTCGTGACGATGCCGTAAGCCTGTCTGGTGGCGGCGATGTTCCGCGCGATGTACGGGCGTTCCTTGGAACTCGCATTCGGCTTCACCGATACTTGCTGCACGATTGCGGGATAGATGCCCGAGATCAGGATGCTCAGCACCAGCAGCACCGCGAAACCGATCGCCGGCAGCAGCGGGCTGCGCAGCCAGATGCTAGCGAGCACGCCGGCCGCGATCAGGATGGCCAGCCAGAACAGGATTGTCTTCGCCTGCAGCGAGGCATGCACGTCGGTATAGGACGCGCCGGTGAACGTGCTGCGGCCGGAGAACACCAGGCCGTAGCGATCCAGCCAGTACGCGAGCGCCTTCAGCACCATGAAGACGAACACCAGCACGGTGAGATGCCGGCGAGCGGCCGGCGTGATCTTGGGCCCCGGCGTCTGTAGCCGAATGGCGCCGGTGAGGTAGTGCAGCGCCACCGTGAAGATCAGCGAGAAGAGCACCGCGCTGAAGCCGAAGCCGAGCATGGTGCGGTATGCCGGGTAGTCCCACGCGAAGAACGAGATGTCACGATGGAACTGCGGATCGGTAACGCCGAACGAGCTGCCGTGCAGCCACAGCTGCCAGGTCTGCCACCGTCCCTGCGCGGACATGCCGGCGATCAGGAATGTCAGTGCGGCGATCACGATGAGCAGCAGCCGCTTGCGCGGCTCGACCATCATCCGGTAGCGCTCGAGGTTCTGCTGTTCTGCCGACATGGGCCGAAACGGTGGCCGGATCAGGTACGCGACCACCAAGTTGCCGGCGATGATCAGCATCATCAGCGCACCGAAGATGAGGAACAACCAGATGCGGGTCCAGAGGATGTTGCGGTAGACGCCACGGAAGCCGGTCTGGCCGTACCAGAGCCAGTTGATGTACACGCCCGTCAGCGACGAAGCCACGATCAGCAGCACGATGATGACGGCAACGACGATCAGCGCGATCTTCCAACGCCGCGACAGCGACAGGTTCGGCATCGGGGGCCGCATGGTCACGGGGCAGCTCCTGGCGTCAGCGCCGCACTATTGGACGGCTGTGGGCTCAACGTACCCGGCAGGGTGGGGGTTCCGGCGCGCCCGGGTACCAATGCCGCGTCAGGTACGCCGCCGTCAGCAGTGCGGGACCGACTGACCCTTCTGCAGTGCCAGCAAGTCCTGCACCGCCTGGTGCAACGTGGCGACCTTGATGATCGTCAAGCCCTTCGGCGTGGCCCCGCGGACGTCGGAGCAGTTGTCCGCCGGCGCCAGGAACACCGTCGCCCCGGCTTTTCGTGCGGCGATCATCTTCAGCTGGATGCCGCCGATCGCGCCTACCTTGCCGCTCGGGTCGATGGTGCCCGTGCCTGCGATGAACGCTCCGTTGGTGAGGTTGTACGGGCCGACCTTGTCGATGATGCCGAGCGCGAACATCAAGCCGGCGGACGGGCCGCCGATCTGGTTGCCCAGACCGAGATCCACGGTGAACGGTGCCGCGCACACGGTGCCGACGTCGATGCCGATCACGCCGGCGGATCGGCCGGCGGAAGAACCGAGCTTCAGCACGACCGTGGTGGGCGCGCCGGACCGCAACACGCTGATGCTCACCTGTGTCCCGGGTGTGAGCTTCGCCAGCAACGCCCGCAGGTCGTTGTCGTTACTGACCGCGTGGCCGTTCAGGCTCTGCACGATGTCGCCCGGCTGCAGCTTGCCCTGCGCCGGCGAGCCACCCTCGACGGCCTGTACTCCGAAGCGCTGCGGGTAGCCGAGTTCGCACGACGCCGCAGCAGTAGCACTGTCCTGCGACTGGGTGAAGTCCTGCTTGTTCTGCTGGTCGACCTGCTGCTGAGACTGGCCTGGCGGGAACTCCGCCGAGCGCGGTACCACTACCTGGTCCTTGAGCAGCCAGCCGTCGAGTGCCTGAAACGCGGTGAGCGTGTGCGTCGAGACGTCGACCGTGGTCATGTTCAGATTGCCGGTGGTGTGATTCGCCGTCCTGCCCTTGATGACGATGATCTGCGCACCGCTGTCGTCACTGCCGAGCGTGTTAAATGTCGGGCCGGGTGAAAGCACGACGTAGGGCACCGGCAGGGTCAGCGCCAGCAGGAAGAGCACCACGAACAATCCGCCCGCGACGATCAGCGTGCGTACGCGTCGACTCACCCCGGCACCCTATCTGCCGTAATTCAGATGCTCGGCCGATCCTCAGCCGCGGGCGGTGCGGCACCCTGGGTGTTGACGTTGCTGATGTCGCCGGGGTTGACGATGTCGGTGGCGTCGATGCGGACTTTGCCCCGCGGCGCGGTGACGAGCGCGTCGAGGTAGGCCGCGTGCGCTCGCATGGCCTCGAGGGGTTGGGGCGTACGCACCGGGCGCCCGCGCCACCAGCTGAGCAGCGCCGCGATCGTCGTCACGGCGAGCGGCACGGCCAGCCACAACGCCCAGGACATGGTCGGACGGTACCGGCCGCGCCACGTTCGCCGTGGGCGCAACGCCCGCGCGCCCGGGTGGCCGCACACATGGAACGAACGCCGGCGGCCACGCGTCGAACTACCGTGACTGGTATGAGTGGCAACCTCGGCTTCGGCTTTGGCAGCTCGGGCGACAGCGGCGACGACGGCGACAGCGGTCGGTCGCGGCAATCCGGCGACGCCGGCGACCTCAGCGCCGCGATGCCGCTGTTCGCCGAGTTGCAGAAGATGCTCTCGTGGAGCGGTGGCCCGGTGAATTGGGATCTCGCCCGCCAGTTGGCGGTCTCCACGCTCGGCGGCGCGAACGCCCCGGTCTCCGCGGCCGAGCGGGCGGCCGTTGCCGACGCCATCCGCCTGGCGGACCTCTGGCTCGACGAGGTCACCGATCTGCCCAGCGGTGTGAGCGCGATCGAGTCGTGGACCAGGCTGGACTGGATCGAGAAGACGCTGCCGGTGTGGTCGGCCCTGTGCGATCCGGTGGCCTCGCGCGTGGTCGCGGCGATGACCAACGCGATCCCGGCCGAGCAGGCCCAGGTGCTCGGTGCCGGTGGCCCGTTGACCGGAATCCTGTCCCAGTTCGGCGGCCTGATGTTCGGCGCACAGGTCGGTCAGGGACTCGGCGCGCTGGCTCAGGAGATCATCTCCGCTACCGACATCGGTCTGCCGCTGGCCCCGATCGGCGTTGCCGCGCTGGTGCCGGAGAACGTCGCCGCATTCGGCGAGGGTCTGTCCCGTCCCGAGGACGAGGTACGGCTGTACCTGGCATTGCGCGAGGCTGCCCATCAGCGCCTGTTCGCGCACGTGCCCTGGCTGCGGCAGCGATTGCTGGACACCGTCGAGGCCTACGCACGCGGCATCACCATCGACATGTCCGCGATCGAGCAGGCGATATCCGAGGTGGATCCGACCAATCCGGAGAGCCTGCAGAGCGCACTTGCCGGCGGCCTGTTCGCGCCGCAGGAGACGCCGGAGCAACAAACCGCACTGCGGCGGCTGGAGACACTGTTGGCCCTGGTCGAGGGCTGGGTGGACAGCGTCGTCGCCGCGGCCGCCGGCGAGCGGATGCAAGGGGCCGACGCGTTGCGCGAGGCCTCGCGGCGGCGCCGGGCGACCGGTGGTCCGGCCGAGCAGACCTTCGCCACGCTGGTCGGACTCGAGTTGCGGCCCCGGCGTCTGCGCGAAGCGGCCGCGCTGTGGTGGGGCGTGACGGAGAAGCACGGCGTGTCCGGGCGGGACGCGATCTGGTCCCACCCCGATCTGCTGCCCACCGCCGAGGATCTGGACGATCCGCTGGGCTTCGCCGACACCGTCGGCCGCGGCGCGGAACTCGACCTCGAGGGTCTCAGCGCGCCGCAGGAGACACCGGAGACACCGAAGGCATCCGAGGCGTCCGAGGCGTCCGAGGCATCGGACGACGATCCGCAAGGCCCGTCGTCGTCCGGCTAGGTGCTCGCCGCTGGCTGGGTGACTCCGCCGCACCGGCTGGATGCTGTCAGTCCAGCAGGCTGTAGATCCGCCACCTGCCGGGTACGCCCTTGAGTTCATGCTCATCGCGATCGGCGAACCTGCGCTGTGATCCGGTGACGATCTCGCGGAGCGTCGAGGACACGGTGACCTCACTGCCGCGCGCCAATGCGGCGACGCGAGCCGCGATGTGCACGGCGAGCCCGGCGACATCATCGCCGCGCAATTCCACCTCGCCGGCGTGGATGCCGACACGCACCTCGATGCCCAGCGGACGCACCGCGGCGATGATTGACTCCGCGCAGTCTATTGCCCGACTCGGGCTGGTGAACGTCGCGACGAAGCCGTCGCCGGCCGTGTTCACCTCGCGGCCGCCGAATCGGTCCAGCTCGTGCCGCACGAACCGGTCGTGGTTGTCCAGCAGATCGCGCCAGCGATTGTCGCCGAGCGCCGCGGCGCGCTCGGTGGAGCCGACGATGTCGGTGAACACGATCGTGGTCAGCGCACGCTCGACGTCGGCGCCGCCTCGGGCACCGGTGAGGAACTCTTCGATCTCGTCGAGGATCGGGGCGGTATCGCCCACCCAGTAGAGGGTGTCCTCGCCCGGCACCTCGACGTAGGTCGAGCCGGCAATGTGCTCGGCCAAGTAGCGGCCGTGCGCCGGGTCGACGAACAAACAGCCCGCGCGGTGCAGCACGAGCGTGGGCACGGTGATCTGCGGCAGCAGGTCGCGCACGTCGGCCTCCGCGAGGACCCGCGACACTGCCAGCGCCATGGTCGGCGTCGCGGCGCGATTGCCCGAGCTGTTCCACCAGGAGCGGAACACGTCGTCGTGCCGCGACGCTCGGGGCGAGGATGGACAACACGTCGAAGCCCTGCTCCACCGCGTCCGGCTCGATCGCGACGCTCAGGAACGGATCGGCCTGGTTTGCCGACGCGCCGATCTGGTAGTCCGGCGCCCACATCGCCCGAGCCGATGCGTTGATCAAGATGAGGCTGCGTACCCGGTCCGGGTGGTGCGCCGCGAGCGTGATCGCGGCCATCGCGGAGAACACCGGCGCGAACACCGTGGCCTGCTCCACGCCGACCGCGTCGAGCACGGCGATCGCATCCTCGGCCCACGGCTTGGGCCCCAGCGCGGCGGACATGGGCAGGTGCCCGGACAGCCCGATGCCGCGCTGATCGAAGCGCAGGATGCGGGCGAAAGACGCGAGCCGGCGGTGGAAGCGAGCCATCGACGGCTCGGTGTCGATGCAGTCGACCGGAATGGAATTGCCCGGGTACATCAGCAGTTCATGCGGCCCGTCGCCCAGCTCCTGGTAGGCGATGTCGATCTCGCCGCACCTGGCGTAGCGCGTGCGCGCGACCGTAGCCACTCGGCAAGGCTAGCTGCCCACGTCGCCGTCGAGGTCGTCCACGATCGGCAGCCCGGCAGCGGCGCTGACACCGTCGAGGTAGCCACGGGCCCGCTCGGTCCGCGGATAGGACGAGAGCAATGCCCAGAACTTTGCGCCGTGCCCTGGCTCGATCAGGTGCGCCAGCTCGTGCAGCAGCACGTAGTCCTGCACCCACACCGGCAGGTCACGCAGTGCCTGGGACAGTCGAATGGTCCGGTCGGCCGGAGTGCACGATGCCCAGCGGGTGCGCATGGCCGGCACCCACCGCACGCTGGCCGGTCGGGCGCGACCGGCCAGGTACCGCTCGGAAAGTTCGCGTGCGCGCCGCGACAGTCCGGCGTCGGTGCTGCGACGCTGCGCGGCAGGCCGGCCGGTGTCGAGCCGCGCCACCATCTTGGCGACCCACTCCGCCTCCTGGGCCCGGGTGAACCGGCCGGGGATCATCACCACGATGCGGTCGCCATCGCGGTAGGCCGAGACCGTCCGTCGCCGCCGTGCGCTGCGCCGGACCTCCACCTCGAGCCCCGGACGGTCTCCGGACGACTCACTCGTCTTCGCTGCACCGGCCACGGGGACACGGTAGAAGGCGCAGCTGACGAATCGCGCGACGGTAGCCGTTCGGCTGCCCTCCGACGCACTGTCCACAATGTTGTCCACAATTCGCCCGGGCTGTGCCGAGCGACGTCCACAACCCCCCGGGTACTTATTAAGAACGCGTCCACATAGTTATCCACAGGTGTGGACATTCACTTCAGGGTTACCGTGCGGCTACCGGCCGGTCATTTCGCGCTCCTGTGGACAGTCGCTATCGGCACCCGCAGCCGTGTCACGGTGGCCCCATGCCCTCCCCACGAAGCACCCATCTGCGTCCCGTGCCCGCCTTTCGCGCGCTGCGGCTGGTCACCCCGGAGTCGGTGCCCGAGCCGGGAACCGTCGAGGAGCGCGGCGCGACCGAGCCGGCTGGCGGGACTGATGTCGATGCCACCGAATCCGGGGATCTCGGTGTCGCGGTTGGTCAAGGCCCGCGGCTCAACCCCGCGGTACGAGTGTTGTGGCGCAGCCGCGAGGTCGTGCAACTCGAACTCGGAGCTCGCGCGGTCGTGCTGGATGGCGTCGATCCGCAACTGGTCCGCGACCTGTCCGCGCGGGTGCCGACGGGTCCGGACAGCGCCACGGGCGCCGACCGGGCCGCCCTCAGCGAGCCCGCCGCCACGACGTTGCTCGACGGTGGGTACCTCTGGCCCGCGGCAGCCGACGGTGACGGGACGCAGGACCGCGCCCGGCCGCCGGTGCCGCGGCTGGCCGCGGAGCTCGCCTCGCTCACCCCGCGCCACGGCACCCAGTCGGCGGCTGTCTTGCGCGCGCGCAGCAAGGCGGCGGTAGCGGTGCACGGCACGGGCCGGGTGGCGGCTCATGTGGCTGCCGTGTTGGCCGCGGCCGGCGTCGGTCGGCTGCACGTCGTCGATGCCGGCGACGTCACGCTGCGCGACGCCGTGCCCGGCGGACTCAATCCCGCGGACGAGGGCCGAGCCTTCGCCGCGGCCGCGGCGGACGCGATCCGCGCCGTCGCGCCGGAGGTCGACCTGACCCCGCTGCCGTTCGGGCGGCGCCCGGACCTGGTGATCCTCGCCTGCGACGAACCGATCGACACCGAGCGCCGGGAAGCGCTGCACGCGCGCTGCTGCACGTATCTGACGGTGCGCCTGGGCGTGGACGACGGCGTCGTCGGACCGCTGGTAATCCCCGGTTTGAGCAGCTGCCTGCGTTGCGCGGATCTGCACCGGCGCGACCGCGACCCGGCCTGGGGCGCCCTGGCCGCGCAGCTCACCGTGCCGCCCCGGTACGGACCCGCGTCCGACGTCGCAGTGGCCACCGTGATCGCCGGTATCGCCGCGCGCGAGTCGCTGGCCTATCTCGACGGCGAGGAGGCCGCCACGATCGACGCAACGCTGGAAATGGCTCTGCCCGACTGGCGTATCCGTCGCCGCAGCTGGGCGGCGCACGAGCGATGCGAGTGCGGGGCAGGTTCCCAAACGTGATCTTCATCCGCGCCCGGTGCGACGCCCACGGACCACGCACCGGGCACAATGGCGGCGTGGCCGACATCCCGCAGCGACGCGCGCGCACGGCGAAGCTCGCGTCATTGCCACTCGGGGTCGCCGGCCGGGCCACCGTCGGCCTCGGCAAGCGCATGAGCGGGCGCTCCAGCGAGGAGGTCACCCGGGAGCTGCAGGCGCGCACGGCCCAGCAGCTGTTCACGGTGCTGGGCGAGCTCAAGGGCGGTGCGATGAAGCTCGGCCAGGCCCTGTCGGTGTTCGAGGCCGCACTGCCCGAGGAGTCCGCCGCCCCGTATCGCGAGGCACTGACCAAGCTGCAGGATGCCGCCCCGCCGATGCCCGCCGCGACCGTCCGGCGCGTGCTGGATGAGCAGTTCGGCCGGCGTTGGCCGCGAACGTTTCCGCTCCTTCGACGAGACTCCCGCAGCCGCGGCCAGCATCGGTCAGGTGCATCGTGCGGTGTGGAGTGACGGCCGCGAGGTCGCGGTCAAACTGCAGTACCCCGGCGCCGGCGGAGGCGCTGATGGCCGACTTCACCCAGCTGTCCCGGCTGGCCTGGCTGTTCGCCCGGCTCTCCCCCGGACTCGAGGTCAAGCCGCTGCTCGCGGAGCTGCGAGAACGCGTGCTCGAAGAGGTCGACTACGCGCTCGAAGCCGACGCGCAGCGCAGCTTCGCCGCTGAGTTCGCCGACGATGCCGACATCGCGATCCCGCGTGTGGTTGCCAGCGCGCCGAAGGCGCTGGTCACCGAGTGGCTGGACGGCACGCCGCTGTCGAAGATCATCGCCGACGGCACGACCGAACAGCGCGACCGGGCCGGCTCGCTGCTCGCCCTGTTGCACTACTGCGCACCGGCGCGCGCGAAGCTGCTGCACGCCGACCCGCATCCGGGCAACTTCCGCCTCTGTCCGGACGGGCGGCTCGGCGTCGTCGACTTCGGCGCGGTCGCCCGGCTGCCCGGACGGATCGCCCGCGCCGCTCGGCCGGCTGACCCGATACGCGCTCGACGGCGATGGCGAGGCGGTGATGCGTGTGATGCGCGAGCAGCATTTCCTGCGCCGCGACGTCGACGTCACCGCAGCGCAGGTGATGGACTACCTCGGCCCGATCCTCGAACCGCTGCGCGCCCCGACGTTCACCTTCACCCGCGAATGGATGCGCGGGCAGGCGACGCGTCTGGGTGACCCGCGCCGCGAGGAGGCCCGCGTCGGGCGCTCGTTCAACCTGCCACCGTCCTACCTGCTCATCCACCGCGTGACGCTTGGTTCGATCGGCGTGCTCTGCCAGCTCGGCGCAACCGCTCCGTTCCGCTCGCTGGCCGAACGGTGGCAAGCGGGCTTCGCGAAATGACCGCGGGATAACTGCGAAATGACTGAGCCCGAAACCGTCTTCACCTACGGCTCGCCTGCGCTCAAGTTCGGCGACGGGGCATCGGACGAGATCGGTTACGACCTCGCCCAGCTCGGCGTGCGGCGTGCGCTGGTCGTCACCGATCCGCGGGTGGCCGCTACCGGCTTGCCGCAGCGCGTTGCCGACCAAATGAGCCGGTTCGGCGTCGATTCGGCGGTGTACGACGGCGTGCACGTGGAACCCACGGACGCCAGCATGCAGGCCGCCATCGACTGGGCGCGGGCGTACGGCCCGTGGGACGGCTTCGTCGCGGTCGGCGGCGGATCGAGCATCGATACCGCCAAAGCGGTCAACCTCATGCTCACCAACGACGGGGATCTGCTCGACTACGTCAACGCGCCAGTGGGCGGCGGACAGGCACCGCGGCAGCCGCTGCTTCCCCTGGTGGCGGTGCCGACGACAACGGGCACAGGCGCCGAGAGCACGACGATCTGCGTGCTGGACGTGTTGGCCCAGCGGGTGAAGAGCGGCATCAGCCATCCGCGGCTGCGCCCCACACTCGCGGTGGTCGACCCGGGCCTCACCGTCACCCAACCACCCGGCGTTACCGCGTCCGCCGGCATGGACATCCTGTGCCATGCGCTGGAGAGCTACACCGCTCGGCCCTACACCGCTGTGCCGCGGAAAGCGCCGGAGCAGCGGGTGCCCTACTGCGGCGCCAACCCGATCTCCGACCTGTGGGCGGAGAAGGCGTTGACGTTGATGGCGGGCAGCTTTCGCCGCGCGGTGCACCACGGCGAGGACCGCGACGCGCGCGCCGCGATGGCGCTTGCCGCGACGGTCGCCGGGTTGGGTTTCGGCAATGCGGGCGTGCACATCCCGCATGCCAACGCCTACCCGATCGCCGGGCAGGTGCGTGACTTCCGGCCAGCGGGCTATCCGGCCGAGGAGCCGTTGGTGCCGCACGGGATGTCGGTGGCGCTGACCGCGCCGGAGGCGTTCCGGTTCACCTTCGACGCTGCGCCGCAACGACACCTCGCGGCGGCTCGGATGCTGGACCCGCAGGCCGCGGCCGAGAGTTCGGACGATCCGTCCGGAGTGCTGCCGCGGGTACTGATCCGGCTCATGCGCGACATCGGCATCCCGGACGGCGTCGCGGCGGTGGGCTTCGGCGCCGACGACGTGGACGACCTGGTGGCCGGCGCGCTCAAACAGCAACGACTGCTCGCGACCGCGCCGCGGCCGGTGACCGGCGAAGATCTCGCCGGCATCTTCCGCCGGTCCATGACGCTGTGGTGATTGGCATTCGGCAGTGACTGGCATTCGGCGGTCACTGGCATTCGGCGGTCACTGGCATTCGGCGGTGACGGGTAATCGGAAAATGCGCAATTCGCCGACTTGGGGCAATCCGACCGGCCACTCCCGCCCACACCCGGTACTTACCGCAAATCCCGGCCATCTTCCCGTGGTGTCGGCTTTACCCGGACGCAACACTGAGTTCAAGATAGAGACGTGGGCGAGATGTGCTCGATCTGCGGACGGGTCGCCGACCCGGACCTCGACGGCGATCCACCGCTCACCTGGTGCGCCGATGTGATCGAGGTCCGCGACGGGACGCGCACCAGATGGGTGTGCGGCGACTGCACTCGCCAATACGTTCGCTCGATCGAGGCGAAGCTCGCCCAGCAGTGGTGGTAACCCGCTGCGAGACGGCTGCCAAAAGCGAAACGGCTGCCGGATCGACGGATCCGACAGCCGTTCGCCTGCTCGGCATTGGCTAGGAGTTAGTGCGCGCGTAGCGCGTGCCGGCGGCGGGCCGAACGGGCCCGCTGCTCGGCCGCCCGTGCGTGCAGCTCCAGCCGATGCCATCGACGAGCCGCAGCCAGTTCGCGCGCGATGCGCCGCTGGCGGGCGAACTCGCCCGTGGCGCGCATTCGGTCGCGCGCCAAGGCTTCGTACATGGTGTACATCTCGATGCTCCTTGCTGAATCAAATCGGTCAATGTGGTTGACGCACACCGGGGCGCCGGTCATGCCGCCTCCTCGGTGCGGTCGTTCTTGCGGGGACGTCCGCGCGGACGCTTGCGCGCCACGATCGCCCCGCGGTCGAAGATCTCGCCGCCCCAGACACCCCAAGGTTCCCGACGCTCGATGGCGCCGGTGAGGCATGCGAGCCGGGCCGGGCAGTCCAGGCACAGTGCCTTGGCCTGCTCCAGGTCGGCCGGAGCCTCGGCGAACCAGAGATCTGGGTCCTGCACCCGGCAGGGCACGTCGTCGGGGCACTCCTTGGCGAGTGGATCGAGCGACGTCGTCGGGTTGAACGGCGCGATCGGGTCGGAGATCGCAGGGATCGAAATCGCTGGGATCTCCGTCGGAATCGCCGTTTGCACACTCGTCAACACGTCGGATCACCTCCTTCTTTGCCGTGTTCTGTCTCTGCTGTCGTTTCGTCGTCTGCAGTGGTGACGTCCCGCCGAGGCGGTGGTCATCGGTGCTCGTCGTGTCATCTGTTCGTCGGTGGCGATCGGAGGTGTCCGGCAGCGGGTCCGGACAAACAACGAGGCCGCGGTTCCCAAGTCGGGAGCCGCGGCCTCGAGGAGCCGAATCGCTGACGGTGTCAGCGTGGTACTCCTCGAGGTGGGTGCGGCTGCTTGGCGTTGGTTCGGTTATCGGTGACGACGCTCCGGCCGGCAAAGCCCCCGGCGGTGGTCGTCGTCGACTTGTCAGACACAGCCGGCACGTCGGACACAACCCGCCCGATGAGGCCGGTCGTGCCGGGGAGCCCGACCACGGACAGGGCCGTGCGCGCCACTGCGCCATGCCACTGCGGCTGGGCGATCGGCATCCCGAGGGCGGAGAGCCGCTCGGTACGCAGGCGCGGGGCAGCCATCGTCGGCATGACGGTCGTGGTCATCGAAATGTCCATTTCGGCTACCCCCTTTCGCTGGTGACAGTGCCTGCTCGGTGGATCGATCGGCCTTCGGTCGTAGCTCGGCCGGCTTTGCAGTGCGCTTCGAGGTGCGCTGCCCAACCGGCGTGAGTACAAACTAACGAAGGCTACGACGCGGTCGCAACTGCATTTACGACAACAACTAATTTCCCGTCGCGGACACCCCTTTCACGTGGCACCGGGGTGTAAGCGCGGCGCGAAAGAACGACGAGTGGCGGCCAGGGGGCTTCGGTGGCGCCGGGATCCGCCCGGCAGCGCAGAAAAGCGGCCGGCAGGAGACGATGTCCTCCTCCCGCGCGCGGCGGCGTCGATGGCGTAGAAATGCAGAGGGGCCAATGAGCGGCCAATGAGCCCGGGGGCTGACAGGAAGGGGCACACGTTGAGCGAGGGCGCAACTATCGCCGTCAACAGTCATCGCCGGTCCGGCCGGCCCCCGACGATCCTGCTGGCGCCAGCGCTGCTGGCAGCGGTGCTCGCGATCGCCCTCGTCGCCGGTTGCAGTTCCAGCAAGAAGGCACCGGCGACGTCCTCGTCACCGCCCACCACGTCCGCGCCCGCCGCGGCAGGCTCCGGCTCGGCCGCGGACATTGCCGCCATAAAGTCCGCCTACATGCTGCTGTTCGCGCCGTCGACGCCGGTGGACACGTCGGTCACGATGCTCCAGGACGGCGCAGACTTCCGCGCCACCCTGGTATCCGAGGCCAAGACGACCTACGCCAAAGAAGCAAGCGTCTCGGTCTCCAAGGTGACGGTGACCTCGGCGAACCGGGCGTCGGTCACCTTCAGCGTGCTGCTGAACAAGTCGCCCATCCTACCGAACCAACCCGGCTACGCCATCCGCGAGGACGGGCACTGGAAGGTGGCGGGGGCGACCTTCTGCGCGCTGCTGAGCGCAGAGGGCAATGCGCCGGCGGCGTGCAAGACGGCGGTCGCCACCTCGCTGCCGAGCTGACGGTTGCTCACCCCGTCGCTCACCACTCGAACGGTTCCTCGGGGAACCGCGCTGTGCACTGTCCTGGGCGTCCTGTTCCTCACCTTCCTCGACACCACGATCGTCAGCGTTGCCCTCGGCAACATCCAGTACGACCTCGGCGCCGGCGTCATCACCTTGCAATGGGTGGTCAACGCCTACTCGCTCGTGTTCGCCAGCCTCATGCTCATGGCCGGCACGCTGGGTGACCGATTCGGCCGTAAGACGGTGATGGTCTCCGGCATGGTGGTGTTCTGCGTGGGCTCGGTGCTGTGCGCTACTCGCGCCGAGCGTCGGCTACGTCATCGGCGGACGGGCGGTGATGGGCATCGGCGCGGCGGCGTCCGAGCCGGGCACGCTGTCCGTCGTCCGTCAGCTGTACCCGGATCGGGCGCAGCGGGCGCGGGCCATCGGCGCGTGGGCGGCGGTGTCCGGCCTGTCACTGGCGCTCGGCCCGGTCATCGGCGGACTGCTGGTGGGCGCCGGCGGCTGGCGGTCGGTGTTCTGGTTCAACCTCGCGCTCGGCAGCGTGCTGCTGGTGGCCGCGATCCGCTACGTCCCGAACAGCTCAGACCCGCAGCCCGGCCGGCTGGACGTGGGCGGATTCCTGTTCGGTGCAGTGATGCTCGGCAGCCTGATCTTCGCCGGCATCTCCGGTGAGCAGTACGGGTACGGCACCGGGTGGATCATCGCGCTGTTCGTGTTGAGCGGGCTGAGCCTGCTCGCGCTCATCGCGGTGGAGCGTCACGTGCGCAGCCCGATGATCGACGCGCGATATCTGAAGGCACCGCAGGTGAGCAGCGCGCTGTTCGTCGCCTTCGCCGTGTACTTCGGCATCTTCTCGATCTTCTTCTTCACCGCGCTGTACCTGGATCTCGTCGTCGGGTACTCCGGCTGGCAAATGGCCGGCGTCTTCGCGCCGATGGCGGCCGCGATCGTGATCGGATCGCTGGTGGCTGGCCGGTGGGTGGCCAACGTCGGCACCCGGCTGCCGATGATCTGCGGGTGCGCCCTCAGCTCGGTCGGCATCCTACTCGACGCGCCATGACCTCACCATCGCGCCGTCGTTCGACGGACTACTGGTCTCGCTCGGACTGGCCGGGTTGGGTTTCGGTATCGCCGTGGTGCCGCTGACCGCCGCCGTGCTGGGCTACGTGCCCGCGGCCCGCTCCGGCATGGCCGCATCCGCCACCAACACCGCGCGCCAGCTCGGGGCGGTGATCGGCGTGGCCGCGCTCGGCGGCCTGGTCACCAATCACCTGACCAGCGACTTCGGCGCCAGCCTCAGCTCTTCCGGCATCACCGGCGGCGGCAAGAACTTCATCCTGAAGATGCTGGAGACGGGCGGGCAGGGCGCGGCGGGCATCGACATCGCGCACCCGTCGCCAATCATCAAGCCGCTCGTCGATTCGGCCACCGCCGCTTTCCGCGGGGGGCTGCATGCCGCGCTCCTTGTCTCGGCCGTGCTCATCCTCGTGGCGGCCGGCGTGATCGCGCTGGTGCCGCGCTCCTCGCTCGCGCCCGATTCCGAGTACTGACCGCCCGATTCCAGCCGTGCCATTGCGCTATTGCGGCTCGAATGTCCCCGCATCGTCCGGGCCGGCGCCACCGATCACCGCGAGCACAGGTTCGGCGTAGCGCTCGAGTTTCGTCGGCCCGACCCCGGAGATGCGCGCCAGCGCGACACGTGAGGCCGGGCGGGCGTCGGCGATCGCCACCAGCGTCGCATCACTGAACACCACGTACGGCGGCACACGTTGGACTTCGGCCTGCACCTTTCGCCACGCCCGCAGGCGACCGAACAGCTCCGCGTCGGCGGCCTCAGGTGCGGCCGAGCGTCGCTTCGATGCTGCGACCTGCTCGGGCCGGGCCGGCGCCAGGCCGTCCAGGAATCGGCTCCGCCGTCGCGACCGGCGCTGACCCGGGCTGCGGGCCAACGCCCAGGACAACGCCAGTTCCTGCCGGGCACGAGTGATGCCGACGTAGAGCAGGCGGCGCTCCTCGGCGATCTGGGCCTCGGTAGTCGCGTGCTGCAGGGGCAGTGTCGTGTCGGTGAGCCCGACCAGGAACACCATGTCCCACTCCAGGCCCTTCGCCGAATGCAGCGACGCCAGGGTGACGCCCTGCACGGTCGGCGCATGCTGCGCGGCGGCACGCGCATCGAGTTCGACCACCAAGTCGGCCAGACCCGAGTCCGGAGACAGCGCCACCAGATCGTCGGCGAGCGTCACCAGCGCCGTGAGCGACTCCCACCGCTCGCGCGCCGAGCCGCCCGGCGGCGGCGCGTCGGGAAACCAGTTCAGCGCGGACAGCACCGCACGCACGGCATCGGGCAGGCTCTGCCCGGGATCCTCGGCTCGGGCCGCGCCGCGCAGCAGCAGCCGCGCCTCACGGATCTCCGGACGGTCGAAGAACCGCTCCCCGCCGCGCAGCACGTATGGCACGCGCGCCTCGCTCAGCGCCTGCTCGTACACCTGGGACTGGGCATTGACCCGGAACAAGACCGCCAGTTCCGACGCCGGCGTCCCCGCGTCGATCAATGCCCGGCAGCGCCCGGCCACCGCCGCCGCTTCCGCGACCTCGTCGTCGTACTCCTCGAACGAGGGCGGCGGCCCATCGGCCCGCTGACCGATCAGCCGCACCGAGGAGCGCGCGGCCGTCGCGACGAGCTGGTTCGCAAGCTCGACGACCTGGGGCGTGGAGCGGTAGTCACGGTGCAGCCGGATCACCACCGCGTCCGGGAACCGGCGGGAGAACCCGAGCAGATGCTCCGGGGTGGCACCGGCGAAGGAGTAGATGGTCTGGTTCGGGTCACCGACGACGCACAGGTCGCTGCGGCCGCCGAGCCAGGCGTCCAGCAGCCGCTGTTGCAGCGGAGAGACGTCCTGGTACTCGTCGACGACGAAGTAGCGGTACCGCGACCGCACCTGTTCCGCGACATCGCGGTACTCCTCCATCGCCGCCGAGGTCACCAGCAGCAGGTCGGAGAAGTCGAGCTGGCCGGCGCGCTTCTTCGCGCGCTCGTACTCGGCGTACACACCGGCGACGGTGTCAGCCGCCATCGGCGGTTCCCGACCGACCGCCGCGCAGCGCTGCGGGTAGTCCTCCGGCATGGCCAAGACCGCCTTCGCCCAGTCGATCTCGGCGGCCAGGTCGCGGATGTCGGCACGGGTGGTGCGCAGTTGCATCCGGCCCGCGGCGGCACTGACCAAGCGCAGCGGATTGTCGCTGACCTCGGGCATGGCTCCGCCGAGCACACGCGGTGCGAAGTAGGTCAACTGGCGCAGTGCCGCGGCGTGGAAGGTGCGTGCCTGCACGCCCGCGGCACCGAGGGCTCGCAATCGCGTGCGCAGCTGGCCCGCGGCCCGTGCGGTGAAGGTGACGGCAAGCAGTTGATCGGCGGGCACCTCGCCGGTACGCACGGCGTACGCGATGCGGTGGGTGATGGCTCGCGTCTTCCCGGTGCCCGCGCCGGCGAGGATGCAGACCGGTCCGCGCACCGACGTCGCGGCCTCGCGCTGCTCGGGATCTAGGCCGGCGAGGGCATCGTCGGCAGCAGTCACGCTTGCCGATCCTGCCAGCGAGCACCGACGGTGGCAGAGTTGCTCTGCGTGAGTGTGGATTGACTCGCAGATTCCAGGCCGTGGATCCGGGCACGCTGCCGGACCTGCTCGCCGAGACTCTCGCGCACGTCGCGACCGGGCCGGGCCGGCACCGTGCCCTTCGGGTCGCGCTCGACGGCCCGAACGCTGCCGACCCGCCGGCGGTCGCCGCCGCACTCGTCGATCCGCTCCGTACGCGCGGCCGCGAGGCCGTTGTCGTCGATGCCCGGACGTTCTGGCGCGACGCCTCGCTGCGGCTCGAACACGGTCGGGAGGACGTCGAGTCCTACGCTGGCTGGCTCGACACCGACGCGCTGCGCCGCGAGGTTCTCGATCCGGCGTCGAGCTCGGTCCCTGCCCGGCACTGCGGGATCCACAGACGAACCGGTCGCTGCGCGTGCCGCGACGTGCGGTGTCGGTGTCGACGGTAGTGCTCGTCGCGGGTCGAGCTGCTGCTCGGCCGTGGCCTTCCGTTCGACGTCACGGTCCACCTGGCGCTGACGTCGGCCGCGCGGGCCCGCCGCACTGACGCGCAGTGGCAGTGGACGCTGCCCGCGCTTCGATCGCTACGACGCCGAGGTAGCCCCGCTCGAGACAGCCGACATCGTCGTCCGCGTCGACGACCCGCGCCATCCGGCGATCAGCTGACGAGCCTACAGCTCGCCCGCCAGCCAGCAATCGATCAGGTACCGGGATATCGACAGTCGCTGGCGAGACGTACTGCAGCCGCGCCTGTCGGCATCGATGCTCGGCCAGACCATCGACGTGATCGGCCGCGCGCTGCACTTCGGCTCGCGTGAACCATGCCGCTTCGGCCATCTCCACGAGGTCCAGCTCGATGGAGTCCTCGCCGTCCACCCTGGCCGTGAAGCCCAGCATCAGCGAGGACGGAAACGGCCACGGTTGACTCGCGACGTAGCGGATGTCGGTGATGGCGACACCGACCTCCTCGCCCACCTCCCGGGCCACCGCCGCCTCCAGCGATTCGCCCGGCTCGACGAAGCCGGCCAGCGTGGAGAACCGCCCGGCGGGCCACTGCGCACCGCGACCGAGCAAGGCGCGGTCGCCGCCGTCGTGGATGAGCATGATCACCGCAGGATCGGTGCGCGGGAAGTGCTGGCTGCCGTCGCGCGGGCAGGTGCGGGTCCAGCCGGCATCGCTCTCGTGCGTCGCAGTGCCGCAACGCGGGCAGTGCGTGTGCCGCTGGTGCCATTGTTCGAGCGCGATCGCGGTAACCAGCAGTTCCGCCTGCAGGTCGTCGATGACCCGCACCCAGCTCACGCAGCGTTACCCACTGTCCCTCGTCCGGCTCGACCGTAGCGGTGAAATACACGACGCCGTCGTGGCCTCCGAGGTAGCGCCGCGGGGCGTCGGCGGGAATGTCGGCGGCGGCACGGAACTCGATCGCGATGCCGTCCGCGCTCTCAGTGACCGCCGTGGCGGACTTGGGTGTGACGGCAAGGATGCGGGCGTGCTGCCATGCGTCGCTGAGCCACTGCGGGTCGCTACGGTGCCGCGCCGCGCGATCCAGCACCGCCCGGGCGAGCATCGGGGGGTGTTCACGCATCGTCGGGCGGCGCGGCGTCGGCGATCGGCCCGAGTGCGGCGAGCGGTTCGCGAATCACCGCTGCGTCGCCGACGATCACCTCGAGCAGTCGTGCCGGGGCGAAGTACTCCGCTGCTGCCGCGCTGACGTCCTCCACCGTGACGGCCTGCAAGCGCGCGGGGTGCTCGATGACCCAGTCCAGGCCGAGGCCGAATGCGGACAGCCCGGCCAGCGTCGAGGCGAGGCCGGACTGGGTCGCGGTGGACAGCGCCAGCGTGCCGATCGCGTACTGCCGGACGGCGTCGAGTTCGCTCGCCAACACCGGCAACGACGCGATGCGGCCGAGTTCGTAGCGGGTCTCCAGCATCGCCGGCGCGGTGACCTCGGTGGCGACCTCGGCGTCGAGTTGCAGCGTCGAGCCGAGGATGTGGTGATCGATATGGCTGTGCGGGCCGTAGGTGTAGCCCTTGTCCTCGCGCAGGTTCTCCGTCCAGCGCGAGGAGAAGTAGCCACCGAAGATGAGGTTGGCCAGCTGCAGCGCCGGATAGCGCTCGTCCGTGCGCGCCACCGCCGCCCCGCCGAGGCGCAACGAGGACTGCACCGACCCGGGGCGATCCACCAGCAACGTGGGGGCCACCGTCAGTGCGGGCAGCGCGGGTATCCGCCCGGCGTGTTGCGTGCCCGACCACGCCTCGAACGCGGTGTGCACGTGGTTCAGCACACGTGCCGGCGAGACGTCGCCGACGATGACCAGCACCGCCCCGTCCGGACGTACCTGCTCGGCGTGCAGGGCACGCAGTTGCGCCGCGGACGTGGTGGCGACCGCATCGGGTTCGGGCAGGCTCAGCGCATACGGATGCTCGCCCCACATCCGGCGCGCAAGTGCCTCGCCGGCCACCACGCCAGGACGGGATCGGGCGATGATCAGGCGCTCGACCAGGCGATCCCGCTCGACGGCGACGTCGTCCTTGGGATACGCGGGTTCCACCAGCACGGTGGCGATCAGCCGCAGAAACGCGGCGACGTTGCTGGCCAGGACGTTGCCGCCCAGCACCAGCCGGTCGGCGTCGACACCGACCGACAGATCGCCACCGAGCGCTTGGATGGCGGCGGCGAGCCCGGCCCGGTCGTGCCCGCCAGCGCCGGCGAGCATGGCCTCGGCCAGCAGCGCGGCGCGGGCGGGATGGGTGCGGCGACCGGACAGGAACGGAACACGCAGGCGAACCTCCGCCAACGGCACCCCGGGTTTGCGGACGACGACGACGGAAAGTCCCGACCCCAGCTCGTCCTCGGTCACCGACAGCCGACGTGCCTTGCGGGGTCTGGTCAGCGCAGGGACCGCGGGGTTGTCCAGCGTGTGCTCATCAGCGACGGCCACGGCGTTTGCACCAGCCTTTGCATCGGCGCCCTTCGCCGCACCGGGCCGCGCGCTCACCGGGCGCCGCCGGCAACGAGTTCGACCACCGCACGGTTGTCCGGCCGCAACAGAGCAGCCGCCGCCTGAACGTCAGCGGCCGAGATCGCCGCGAACCGTGCCGGCAATTCGCCGAGCAGTTCCGCCCGGCCGTGTATGAGTTCGAACTTGGCCAGGTCGAGCGTGCGCGACATGACCGAGTCGAGTTCGCGCAACATGCCGCTGACCAGTCGGGTGCGAACCCGGTCCAGCTCGGCGTCGGGGACACCGTTGTCCGCGATGTCCCCGATCTCCTCGTCGATCGCGCCAAGGATCCGATCGAGCGACGCGGCGTCCGGGTAGTGCGCGGTGACGGTGAGCGCGGTGGGGTCGCGTTCGTCGAACGGATCACCGAACTCGCCGACGTACGCGCCGATGTCGGTGACCAGTCCGTCGCGGTGCACCAGTCGCTGCTGCAGCCGGGAGGCGTCGCCGTCGGTCAGCGCCTCGGTGAGCAGCACGTGCGCGAGGAGCGCGTCGAGCTTGCGGACCGGGTCGGGCACGCGATAGCCCAGCGCGACCGCCGGGATCGGTGCGTGCTGATCGTCGTGGGTGCTTCGGCGTTCGGCGGTTAGCGGGGGTTCGCGGAAGTTCGGTCGCTTGGGTACGCGTCGCTTGCCGATTGCGCCGAAATGCTTGTCGATCATCGCGAGGGTCTCGTCGACGTCGAGATCACCGGCCACGACGAGCACCGCGTTGCCGGGCGCGTAGTAACGGGCGAAGAAGTCACGCGCATCGGCGACAGTCGCGCTCTCCAGGTCGGCGAAGTCGCCGTAACCGTTGTGCGAGTTGGCGAAGGTGTCGAACAGCACCGACGGCAACACGAGCCACGGGAACCCGCCGTACGGGCGGTTCATGACGTTCACCCGGATCTCGTTCTTGACCACCTCGAGCTGGTTGGCGAGGTTCTCTTCGGTGATGCGGGGTGAGAGCATCCGGTCGGCTTCGAGGAACAGCGCGCGTTCGAGTGCGTTGGATGGCAGCAGCTCGTGGTAGTTCGTGTAGTCGAAATGCGTGCTGCCGTTGAAGGTGCCGCCGGAGGCCTGGACGTAGCGGAAGTGGTCGAGCTTCTCCAGATGCGCCGAGCCCTGGAACATGAGGTGCTCGAACAGGTGGGCGAAGCCGGTTCGGCCGACCGGCTCGGAACGCATGCCGACGTCGTACAGCACCCCGACCCCGACCACCGGTGCCGAGCGATCCGGGGCCAGCAGCACCCGCAGCCCGTTGTCGAGCGTGGCGCGGCTCAGTTCGAATGTCGGTGCGGGCAAGGTCGCGGTTCGGGGCACACGATCACCCTATGGCTAGGCCGGAGCGGCCGAGCTGTGCCAGCCGTGACCAGAGCAGTGCCGCTGCCTCGGCGCCCTTGTACAACATGGACAGGTTCACCTTCTCGTTCGGCGCATGGATCTGGTCGTCGGGCAGGCCGACCCCGAGGAACACCATCGGCGCGCCGATGGCCTGCTGCAGCTCCGCCTCCGGCCCGCTGCCGCCTTCGCGGGTGGGCAACACGGGACGCCCGTCGAAGGCTGCCCCGATCGCCTCGGCCAGTGCGACGTAGGCGGGGTTGTCCAGTGGCACGATGCACGGCGCCACCCCGTCGCCCTCCCACTCGATCGTCGAGGAGATGCCCGGGGGCGTGTGCTCGGCGACGAACTGCGCCACCGCTTCGATGATCTTGCCGGGATCCTGGTCGGCGACCAGCCGGAACGAGAGCTTGGCGAACGCGTCGCTGGGCACGATGGTCTTGGTGCCACTGCCCTGGTAACCGCCGCCGAGGCCGTTGACCTCCGCAGTCGGGCGGGCACCGAGACGCTCGAGGGTGCTGAAGCCCTTCTCGCCGAACAGCGCACGTGACTTGGCGACGTCGAGGAACTCCGAGTCCTCGTGCGGCACCCGGGCGAACAGTTCGCGTTCGGTGGCGCTCAGGTCGCGGACGTCGTCGTAGAAGCCGGGCACACGTACCCGGCCGTCGTCGTCATGCAGGTGCCCGGCGAGTCGTGCGATCGCGGTGGCGGGGTTGGGCACCGCGCCGCCGAACGTGCCCGAATGCAGATCAAGGTCAGGACCGTGGAAGGCGACGGTGCACGCCACCAGCCCGCGCATGCCGGTCACCACGCTCGGCTGATCCGCCGCGATCATGCCGGTGTCGGTGACGACAACCACGTCGCAGTCGAGGCGGTCACGACGTTCGCGCAGCAGTGCCGCGAAGTTGGGCGAGCCGGACTCCTCCTCGCCCTCGATCAAGAACTTCAGCGTGACGGCGGGACTGGTGGCTGCGGTGGCGGCGAGGTGGGCTCGGATGCCGAGCAGGTGGAACAGCAGTTGCCCCTTGTCGTCGGAGGCACCCCGCGCGTGCAGTAGGTCGCCGTCGATCGTCGGTTCGAACGGATCGGTATGCCAGAGCTCCAGCGGATCGACCGGCTGGACATCGTGGTGGCCGTAGACCAGGACGGTGACCGCCTCGGGGTCCGCACTGGGCCACTCGGCATACACGGTGGGCAACCCGGCGGTCGGCCAGATCTCGACGGTCGGGAAGCCGGTCGCGCGGGCCGCGGCGGCGAACCATTCCGCACTGCGGTGTACGTCGGCGTGCCGTTCGGGCTGGGCGCTGATGCCCGGGATTCTCAGCCATTGGTCCAGGTCGGCGAGAAGGTCGGTGCGGTGGCCGGTGACGAAGGTCCGTTCAGCGCTGCGGTTACTCACTTCGCCGACGATAGCCTGCGGTGATGGAGCCAGGTTCGGGCAGCCAAGCGGAGCGCGCCGTGCCCGCGCCGACGGATCGCGCGCTGGGCAGCCCGACGGACGGCACGGTGGATGTCGTGGTAGTCGGCGCCGGCCTGATGGGCGCCGCGACCGCGTGGGCCGCGACCCGGGCGGGGCTGCAGGTGCACGTCGTCGAGCAGTTCGAGCCCGGCCACGATCGCGGCAGCTCGCATGGCAGCGCGCGGATCATCCGACGCGCATACGCCGACCCGTTCTACACGCGGCTTTCCGGTCGGGCGTTCGAGCTGTGGCGCGAGGTTGAGCGCGAATCCGAGACGCCCCTGCTGCGCATACTCGGCGGTCTTGATTTCGGGTCCACGCGCGACGTAACTACCGTCGCCGCCGGCCTGACCGAGGTGGGCGCAGCCCATGAGCTACTCGAGCCCACCGAGGCGGAGCGACGCTGGCCGGGCATGCGCTTCGACGGTCCGGTCGTGTACCACGCCGAGGCGGGCACACTGGACGCCGAACGCGCCGTGGCCGCCATGATCGAGTGCGCGCGACGCCGCGGCGCCGAGATTCGCTACGGCGTGGCGGTGCGTGCGGTGCGGCCGCTGGGCGACGGTCGGGCCGGTGCCCGGGTGGACCTTGTCGACGGCTCGCGGCTCGTCGCGCGTCAGGTGGTGATCGCGGCGGGTGCTTGGGTGCCCGATCTACTCGATGGTCTGGTGCCGATGCCGCCGCTGCGGGTGACGCAGCAGCAGATCTTCCACTTCCCGCGCCTGGACACCTCCGTCGCGCCGTGGCCGAGCGTGATCCACCAGCTGGACGGGCACGGTATCTATCACCTCGCCGGCGGGCGCGACGGTGGGACGAGAAACGACCGCAAGATCGGTGAACACGACTTCGGTCGCCGTACCACCGCCGGTACCCGTGACGGCGTTGTGGACCCGTCCTCGCGCGACCGGGTGGTGGACTACGTGCAGCGTTGGCTGCCCGGACTGGAGCCACGCCCGCGGTCCGAGGGCACCTGTCTGTACACGACGACGACGAGCGAGGACTTCATCGTGGATCGCGTCGGACCGTTCGTGGTGTGCTCGCCGTGTTCGGGACACGGCGCGAAGTTCGCACCGCTGATCGGTGAGCTGTGCGCGGGGCTGGTCACCGGCAGCGGCGAGGTGCCGGAGCGTTTCCGGCTGCGCGCACACGCGCAGCCGACCCGTTCCGCCGTGTCGCTCTGACCTGAGCCGCTCGGCACCGGCCGCGTCCGGCCGTCCGGCGGTGAAGGGTCGCCGCGTCGCGCAAAACTGTGGATCTGGGTCATAGTGATGTGGTGGCTGCCTGGGCAACTGCTGTGGCCCGAGGCCGTCCTGCGGTAGGGCGTGACCGATGACGGCCCTGCAACACGCGGACGAGGCCTACGCCCGACGCGCCTGGACCGACGCGTACCAGCAGCTGCGCGTGGCCGACGCCGAGCAAGGGCTCGATGCCCAGCATCTGGAACGACTGGCGGTCGCCGCGCACTGCCTCGGCCGCAATGACGAATCCGTCGACGCCTGGTCGAGCGCGTATGCCGCCCACCTCTGCGCCGGCGCTCTGGAACAGGCTGCGCTCGCCGCGTGCTGGTGCTCCTTCGGCCTGCTCACCCGCGGGGAGATCGCGACCGGTGGCGGCTGGCTCGCCCGCGCACAGGCGTTGTGTGCGGACAACGGCCTCGAAAACGCTGCGCACACGTTCGTGCTCGGCCAACTCGCGGCCGGCACCATGCTTGCCGGCGACTTCGAGGCTGCGCTGCCGATGTTCACCCAGGCGCAGCAGCACGCCGATCGGTTGCGGGATCGAAACGCAATGGCGCTCGGTCGACTGGGTCGCAGCCAATGCCTGGCTTACCTCGGTCGCGCCGACGAAGCGCTGCCGCTGCTGGACGAGGTGATGGTCGCGGTCACGTCCGACGACGTGTCCCCGCTGGTCGCGGGCCTGGCGCACTGCGCTGCCATCGAGTGCTGTCAGCAGGTGCTCGACGTGCGACGTGCGCAGGACTGGACGGCCGCGTTGACGCGATGGTGTGACCGGGAGCCGGACCTGGTGCCCTACCGCGGCAACTGCCTGGTGCACCGCGCGGAGATCCTGACCTTGCACGGTGCGTGGCCGGAGGCCTACCGGGAGGCACTGCGTGCACGGGACTGGCTCGCCGACGGCGCCGGCCCCAACCTGGGCAACGCGTACTACCGAATCGGCGAACTGCACCGCCTGCGCGGCGAGCTCGACGCGGCCGAAGTCGCCTACAAGCAAGCCAGCCAGCACGGCCACGAGACGCAGCCTGGGCTGGGTTTGCTGCGGCTGCGCCAGGGCCACGTCGATTCGGCCCGGGCGGCGTTGCGTCGTGCGCTCGACGAGTCGGTCGCGGTGCCGGCCCGGGCGCGGCTGCTCGGCGCCACCGTCGAGGTCGAACTGGCCGCCGGCGATGTCGTTGCCGCGCGCGTCGCTGCTGATGAACTGGCGCTGATCTCGGCGGCAGCCGACGTGCCGCTGCTTGCCGCGCACGCCCGATACGCCGACGGCTCGGTGGCGCTGGCCGAAGGTGACCCGCAGCGCGCTCTCGGCGCCCTGCGATCGGCGTGGGCCACGTGGCAGCAACTTGCCGCGCCGTACGAGAGCGCGCGCGTGCGGGTACTCATCGGGTCGGTCTGCCGCGCGCTGGGCGACGAGGACACTGCGGAACTGGAGTTCGACGCAGCCCGCTGGGCGTTCGGAGAACTCGGTGCCAAGCCGGAGCTGGAGCGGATACCGAAGCTCTCGAGGCATGCGCCGAGACAGTCACCAGGCGGGCTCACGCTACGTGAGGTGCAGGTGCTGCGGCTCGTCGCCGCGGGTAAGTCGAACCGGACGATCGCCGAAGAGCTGTTCCTGTCGGAGAAGACGGTGCACCGCCATCTGAGCAACATCTTCAGCAAGCTCGACGTCGGCTCGCGGGCCGCCGCCACCGCGTTCGCGTATCAGCACGAGATTGTGTAGCCGGCCGAATTTCGGAATGGGTAGTTCTGCCGATGGCCGCCCATCGTCGGCCTCCTAACGTCGCAAGCAATGTAAGGCTGACGTGGAGGGATGAGCGGTGGACAGCGAATATGTAGAGACCGTGGTGATCGGCGGTGGCCAGGCAGGGCTGGTGGCCGGGTACGAGTTGCGACGCAGGGGACGCCAGTTCGTCATCCTCGATGCGGGTAGCCGTGTCGGCGACGCGTGGCGGGGTCGGTGGGACTCGCTGCGGCTGTTCACGCCCGGCCGCGATTGCGAACTGCCCGGGCTCCGGTTCACCGCCCAGCGCAGCCTTGCGCCGACCAAGGACGAGATGGCCGAATACCTCGAGCGCTACGCAGCGCATCACGAGCTACCGATCCGGCTCGGGGTACGGGTGACGCGGCTGCGTAGGGATGGCGCGCTGTTCCGCGTCGACACGACGGCAGGCGAGATCACCGCGAGCAACGTCGTCGTCGCGACCGGGTCGTACCGCGAGCCGAAGGTGCCCGAATTCGCATCCGAGCTGGACGGGCACATCGTGCAGGTGCATGCCAGCGGCTACCGCAATCCCCGGCAGCTACAGCCGGGCGGCGTGCTGCTGGTCGGCGCCGGCAATTCGGGCGCCGACATCAGCCTCGACGTCGTACGCACCCATCCCACCTGGCTGGCCGGGCCGACGTTGTCGCACATCCCGGCGGACATCGACAAGCTCTTCGCCCGGCAGGTGGTGGTGCGGGTGGTCCGGTTCGTGCAACGCAATGTGCTCTGCCTGCGCACCCCAGTGGGCCGCAGGGCGGCGCCGAAGCTGCGCGGCAAAGCCACACCGCTGATCCGGCAGAAGCCGAAGTGGTTGGCACGGGCCGGCGTGCAGCGGGTCGGCCGGGTCGTGGGCGTGCGGGACGGCCTGCCGCAGCTCGACGACGGTCAGGTACCCGACGTCACCAACGTCATCTGGTGCACCGGGTACTGGCACGACTTCCCGTGGATCGACATCCCGGCGTTCAACGAGGACGGGTACCCGGCGCACACGCGCGGGGTCTCCACCGCTGTACCCGGGCTGTATTTCCTCGGCCTGGAGTTCCAGTTCGCCTTGGCGTCCGCGTCGCTGTGGGGACTCGCTCGCGACGCGACCTACCTCATCAAGCGTCTCGACCAGGCGCCCGCACACGTGGCGTCGCCGGCGCCGGCGTCTGCGCCGACGCCGGCGGCCGTGCCGCAGGCCGCGGTTCGCGGGAGCTAGGTGCCGAGTACCAGGGCGCGCAGACCGGCAGCGTCGAGCAGATCGGCCGGGGCAACGGTCTGATTGGTGCGCACGTAGTGGAACGCGGCGCGCACCGTGTGCACCTGATCGTCCGGGATCTGATTGAGCCGCGCCCAGGCCAGCCGGTACGCGGCCAGCTGTACTGCGGCCGCGCGAGCCGCGGCACCGGTTCGTGGGGCTCCCGTCTTCCAGTCGACGATCTCCCAGCCGGACGCGCGGTCGCCGAACACCGCGTCCATCCGGCCACGGACCACGGTCCCGTCCACCGCCATCTCGAACGGGACCTCGACCGCGGCCGGCGTCCGCGCGGCCCACTGGCTGTCTTCGAACGCCTCGCGCAGGGCGACGAACTCCGAGTCGTCGGCGTCCGCGTCCGCAGCACCCGGCAGTTCGTCCACGTCGAGCAGCGTCTGCAACTGCCAGCGCTGCTCCAGCCACGTGTGGAACGCCGTTCCCCGCCGACTCCACGGCGCGGGTCGCTCCGGCACCGGCCGGCGCAATCGACGGGCCAGCTCGGCCGGGTCACGTTCCAACTCGACGAGCTGAGTCACCGACAGCTGCCGGGGCAGCTCGACCTGGACCACCGGACCCTGCCGCAGTCGGTCGCGTTCGGCCAGCAATCGGTCGACGTCGAGTCGCCACTGCTCGGCGCGCGGTGACAGGGCCAGGGCAAGTTCGCCTCCCGCCGCACGCACCAACTCCGCACCTGCCTGCACCGCCGGCCGCCGGCCCAGCCCCCGATCACCAGGGAACGGGCCGAGCGGGTCGAGCGGCCACGACGCGCTGCGCTGCTCCTCGGTACAGGGGTTGACCGCGTCCGGCTCGGGCTCGGCCCACTCGTCCACGGCGGCGAGTTCGAGGACGTCGTTGAGGAACGGCGACACCTCTCGTGGCTTCTGCGCGCCATCCCACACATAACCGCTCAGCAGCAGTACGGACCGAGCGCGGGTGAGCGCCACGTACGCCAGCCGGCGTTCCTCCGCGGCATGACGTGCGGCCAGATCACCGTGATATCGCTCCAACCGGTCGCGCACGGCGCGGCGATCAGCCGCACCGGTCAGGTCGAGCGCCGGCAGATCGTCGCGGTCGCCGCGCAATGGTCCGGGCAGCTCGTGCCGCGCCCTGGTCCAGTTGATCGAACGCGGCTCGGCCGGGAACACGCCCTGGACGAGCCCCGGGACCGCGACCACTTCCCACTCCAGGCCCTTGGCGCCATGCACCGTGAGCAACTGAACGCGCTCGGAGTCGAGGACTACCTCGCCCGCGTCGAGCCCGTTCTCCTCGTCCTCGGCCGCTTCCAGGAACGCGAGAAAGGCAGTCAGGGTCGCGTCATCGGCCGATGCCGCGAACTCCGAGGCCACGTCCAGGAAGCGGTCCAGGTGTGCCCTGCTCACCTCGACCCGGTCGGCGCGGGCGGCGACCTCTACGTCCAGGCCCAGGGTGCGTTCGACGTCGGCGACCAGGTCGGGCAGCGGTGCCGCAGCCCGGCGACGCAGCCGGCGCAGCTCGTCCGAGAGACGGGTGAGACGGTGGTGCCCGGCCGGCGAGTAGGCATCCGCCGGGCCAAGATCGTCCAACGCCTCCACCAAGCTGAGCGGCTCCGCGGTGGCCAGCAACCCCGGCTCGATCCCCTGCCGCGCGAGCCAGCGGGCCCGGCGCTGCAGCGCGGCCAGATCGCCCGGCCCGATCCGCCAGCGGGCGCCGGTGAGCAGCCGGGCGACAGCCGTGCCCGCATCGTTGCGAACGAGCACGCGAAGCGTCGCAACCACGTCGGTGACCTCAGGTGTCGTCAGCAGGCCGCCCAGTCCGACCACCTCCACCGGCAGGCCTTCGGCCTGCAGCGCCTCGGCAAGCAGCGGCATCTGCGTCCGCCGGCGAACCAGCACCGCGGCCGTGCGATTCCCGACCGGCAGCGCGTCCCACGCCTGCTTCATCCGGTGCGCAAGCCACCGAGCTTCCTCATCCACCGTGCCCGTGCGCGCGGCGAGCACTGTGCCCTGCTGGGCATCCGCGGACGGACGCAACTCGATGGTCGCCGGGCCGGTGCGCAGTGGCGCGGCCACGACGTTGGCGCTGGCCAACAACAGCCGGTCGTTGCGGAAGCTCGTAGCGAGCGGGAACACGGTGGCGAGCTGCCCATCGGAGCGCGGAAAGGCGATGCCGAACCGGCCCACGTTCCCGGCGCTCGCACCGCGCCAGCCGTAGATGGACTGGAATGGGTCGCCGACGGCCGTCACCGGGTGGCCCCGGCCGAACAGCCCCGCGAGCATGTGCACCTGTGCGTGCCCGGTGTCCTGATATTCGTCGAGCAGCACTGCGCGGTAGCGGGCGCTTTCGACCTCGGCCACCTCGGGCAACTGCGCCAACCGGGCCGCGAGCGTCATCTGGTCGGCGAAATCGACCGCGGGCAGCGCCGCCTTGGCCGCGGAGAACCCGCGCACCAGCGGCAGCAGCTCCAGCCGGTGCTCCACCGAGGTGATCAGGTCGCGGGTGCGGCCGGGGTGGGCGGAGCGGATGCCGTTGCCCAGTGGCAGCGCGTCGAACCAGGCAAGCAGATCGGTGCAGAACCGTTGCACCTCGTCCGGGGTCACCAGGTGATCGGCGAACTGAGAACTCATCGCAAGCAGGTATCGCGGCACCGATGACGGCGCACCGATATCGCCCGGCAACCGGCCCGGGTGATTGCGGGACACCTCGTCGGCCAGCTGCCAGCACACCGCAGGTGAGATCAGCCTCGCGTCTGGTTCGGCGGCCAAGCGCAACGCGTGCTCGGCCACGAGCCGGCCGGCGTGCGCGGCGTAGGTGAGCACGGTGGGCTCCCCCGCGAGCAGCTCGGCCAGGTGCTGCTGATCGTCCGGTCGTTCGTGCTCGACGTGGCGGCGCCATTGGGTGAGCCGTCGCCGGATCCGGCGACTCAGCTCCGCGGCGGCCTTGCGGGTGAAGGTCAGCCCCAGCACCTCGTCGGGACGCACGTGCCGGTTGGCGACGAGCCACACGACGCGCGCGGCCATCGTCTCCGTCTTGCCCGAGCCGGCACCGGCGACGACGACGGCTGGTTCCAGCGGCGATTCGATGACCGCAGCCTGCTCGTCGGTCGGCGTCGGCAGTCCGAGAATCTCCGCCAGCCGCGCCGCACCGACCTCAGGGCGCACCAGTTCGCGGTGCTGCGTCATGTCGCGGTCCTGGGTCACGTCGTCACCTGCCGACCGTTGGGGAACAGCGGGCAGCAATGTTGCAGGTCGCAGTGACCGCACCCCGGATTGATCACGGCGGTGAACTCGGTACCGCGCAGCCGGGCGGCGATCCGGGCGATCTCGCGATGGATCCACTGCGGATCATCGGAGTCCGCCAGCGGTCCCTGCCGTTGTTCCGGGTCCTTGCCCGAGGCCGCCAGCTGCACCAGACGAGCACCGCCGCTGCGCTCGCCCTCGCCGAACGCGCCGGCCTCGACCGCGACCTGGTAGGCGGACAACTGCGGGTGTTGATGCACCTCGTCTGCCTTCACCTTGTTCTTGCCGGTCTTCAGGTCGATCACCACGAGCCGTCCCTCGTCGTCGCGCTCGAGCCGGTCGACGCGCCCGGTGAGCAGCGCGTCGCCGAGGCGCGCTTCGAAGTCGCGCTCGATGCCGACGAGTTCGAGGCCCTCGGCGCGGCTGCCGGCGATCCACCGCAACAGCGCTGACAAGATCCGGCTTGCCCGCTCGCGTTCGTTCTCGGCGTACCAGCGCGCGGAGAAGTCGAGGCCGCCCCAACGCTCGTCGAGCATCGCCTCGACGTCGGCCTGGGTGGCGTCCGGACCCATCCGCTGCGCGATCTCGTGCACCAGCGTGCCCAGCGACGCGCTGATGCTGGTGCCGTCCCGCGCGCCGAGATCTTGCAGCAGCGCGCGCACCTCGCACCGCAGGAATGCCTCCACTCGCGACGGACTGACCGGGACCGGGCGATCGGTGGCAACCGGTGGGCTGTCATCCGACATCGGCGCCAGCCCCCACCACTGGTCCGGGTCGGCGCCGCGCACGCCGGCAGCTGCCAGCCGCGCCAGTTCCGCTGCGGCCGCGTGCCGATCGACCGGTGGTGCCACCGGATCGCAGACAACGGCCCGCAACTCGGCAACCAGCCCGGGCAGGTAATGGCCGCGAATGGCCGGCGCGATCGGCCGTTCCGCGTCCGGCAGCGGATCGAGTTCGTCGAGGAAACGCGACGGCTGCTCCTCGGCGTCGCTGACCGCGGTGACCACGAGCCGCCTGCGCGCCCGGGTCGCCGCGACGTAGAACAACCGCCGTTCCTCGGCCAGGCGGGGCGCGAGGCTGAGCGCCGACTGCGCGTCGCGGTGGGCGAGCACGTCGACGAGCACCTCGCTACCGAGCAGCGACCCGCGACGGCGCAGGTCCGGCCAGCTGCCCTCCTGCACGTGCGCGACGCACACCAGATCCCACTCCAGGCCCTTGGCCGCGTGCGCGGTGAGGATGGACACCGACGATGCCTCGTCGACGTTCGGCACCGGCGCATCGCCCGGGATCTGTTGCGCGGCGACGTAGTCGGTGAACCCGTCCAGCGATTCCCCGGGCAACCGGTCGGTGTACCGCGCGGCCGCGTCGAACAGCTGAACCACCGCATCGAGGTCACGATCGGCCGCCGCGCCGGACGGCCCGCCGGCGGCACTGAGCCGCTGCCACCGCACGGACAGCCCGGTGGCCTGCCACACGGACCACAACACGTCCTCCGGAATCGCGGCCGGTGCCTCGGTCCGACCGGCCGCCAGCACTCGCGCCACCCGCAGAACGGGGTGCTGCACATGCTCAGGCAGTAGTTGCGATGCGGCGACGTCGCGCAGGGCCGGCGCGAGCAGCACCGGCTCGTCCGGATCGGTGATCGAGCGCAGCGCACGCCGCAGCCGCCGCAGGTAAACCACATCGCCGCCGCCGATGGGACCAAGCAGCAACCGCTCCGCCACGTCTTCGGTGAGCGCCGTATCGGATCTGACGCAGGCCAGCACCTCGAGCAGCATCGCGACTGCCGGCTGCTCGGACAGCGGCAGGTCGTCCCCGCGCACCGCGAGCGGGACGCCGGCGGTGATCAGCGCGCGTCGCAGGGTGGCCAGCACCGCCGTGGTCGAGCGCACCAGCACCGCCATGCTCGACCACGGCATGCCGTCGAGATGGGCGCGGCGCAGCACGCCGGCGATATACGTGGCCTCCTCGCTGGCCGAACGCAGCAGGCGCACCTCCGCGATGCCGTCGGGCACGCCGTCGGCGGCGACCAGGTGGCGTTGCTCAGCGCGTCCCGGCAGTCGTTGGGCGACTCGCCGCGATGCCGCGAGCAGCTCGCCGCCGGTGCGCCGCGACGTGGACAGCGCCACCACGGGCACCGGATGGCCTCGACCGAATCGGTCGTCCACGGAGCGGATCGCATACTCATCCGCACCGCGGAACGCGTAGATCGTCTGATCGGGATCACCGACCAGCACCACCTCCTCGGCGCCGGCACCGAGCAGGGCCAGCAACTCGGCCTGCGCGGGGTCGGTGTCCTGATATTCGTCGACGAATATGTGGCGGCGACGCCCGCGCTCGGCCGCGAGCAATTCGGCGTCGGCGTCGAATGCGTTCAGTGCCGAGCGGATCAGCTCGGCCGGATCGTAGGCGCCAGGTCTGCCGAGCGTGGTGACCCCGTGGTACTCGTCCAGGAATTCTCCGGCGGCGATCCAGTCGGGACGCCCCCGTGCCTGACCGAGCGCGGCCAGCGCATGCCCGTCCAGACCACGCTCGACGGCGCGCATGAGCAGATCACGAAGCTCGCCCGCGAACGCGTGCGTGTGCAGCGCCGGTCGCAGATGCGCCGGCCAGCGCTGCGTTGCGTGTTGCAGCAGCTCGCGGATGGTCACGTCCTGCTCGGCGCCGGACAGCAACCGAGGTGCGGGCAGCTGCTGCGCGACGTTCGCCATGCGCAGCACGCCGAAGGCGTAGGAGTGGATGGTTCGCGCGACCGGCTCGCTGATCGTGCCCCCGAGCCGGGCGGTGACCCGGTCGCGCAACTCGCCTGCGGCGCGCCGACTGAACGTCAACATCAGCATGCGGTCGACCGGGACGCCGGCCTCGACCCGCGCGACGGCGGTTTCGACCAACGTCGTGGTCTTGCCGGTGCCAGGGCCGGCAAGCACCAGCAGCGGGCCGCCGGCATGCTCGACCACCCGGCGTTGCTCCGGATCGAGCACCGGGGCGGTGGCAGCGACGGGGCGCGGGCGAACGAGGCGGTAGGCCGGCGCCGGTTTGGTCATGGGCTCATCACAACACGGCCGAGCGACAGTTTCGCCGGCGCAGCGCCGACCGGCCCAGCAGACCGGCGATCAGCCCACGATCAACCCACAGTCAACCCATGGTCAGCCCACGCCACGGGTCCGTGCTAGGCGCCCTCCGTCCCAGCGGAACGTGGACAGGTCCACCCGATCACCGATGAAGCGGACGCCCTCTTCGAGCAGCCGCTGCCGCTGTTCGGCGTACAGGTGCTCCGCACACGAACCGTCGGCGCGGATCACCCGGTGCCAGGGCACCGTGCCCCCGTCCTGTGCCAGCACCCGCCCGACCATCCGCGGCGCGCGAGATCCGACGTACTCGGCCACATCGCCATAGGTCAGGACGCGCCCGGGCGGAATCGACTCGACACAGGCAAGGATGCGATCGGCCAGGCCGGCTGCAGGCACCTCGGCTCAGCGAGGGTCGCGGCCGGTGGCTCCTACCAGCTTGTGCAGCGCAGGCGCGTCGTCGGGAACAGCAACGGCGGGGGCGAACATGTCGCCGCCCAACGCGTGCAAGTCACCCATGCGCTGAACCTCGTGCCACACCGATTCCACCAGCGCCTCCGGCCAGGAGCCGGGATACCCGATCGCCTTGCCGAGATCCCAACCATGCACGACAAGATCGAACAACATTTCGTCGAGATACGTCGTACATGGCGTCGGACCACGCGAAAGCGAGACCTGTCGCTCCAGCGCACCGGGTTCGCCGAATGCTTGCGCGGAGGCGGTCGCAACATCGTGCCATTCCGCTTTCAGATCGGGGCCCCGCTCGGCGTCGTTGCGAGTGCTCCGCGAGCCCTTCACGATCTGCTCGGCCGCCGCCAGGTCGTGACCGTTGACCAGGGGCGGCGCCCACCGATGTTCGTCCACCACGTGCCCGATCAGGTCGCGCACTGACCACTCGGACGCCGGCGTCGGCCCGTCCCACTGGTCGTCCGCGACCGCGTCGACGCGGGCGGTGAACTCACGAAGTGCCTCGTCCAGCATGGCTAGCTGATTGTCCATCCCCCCGTCCTACCCAATCCCGCGCAGCTGCGATAGCCCCCGGGGCAGAGCCGTTGGGGGCAATCACCGCCGCTGCGGCGCGCCGAGCGGATCAGTAGGAAGGCAGGCTCGGATCAACCTGGTGAACCCACGCGGTGACGCCACCCTGCACATGCACGGCATCGGCGAAGCCGGCGCGCTTGACCGCGGCCAACGTCTCCGCCGAGCGGACACCGGACTTGCAGTACATGACGATCTGCCGGTCCTGCGGCAGCGAGGCCAACGCGTCGCCGCGCAGGATCTCGTCCTTGGGGATCAGCGTCGCACCCGGGATCGAGACGATCTCGAACTCGGCCGGCTCGCGCACGTCGACCAGATACAGCGGCTTGTCGGAATCGAGCAGGTCCTTCAACTCCGCCGCGGTGATGGTCGAGCCGACCGCAGCCTGCTGCGCCTCCTCGGACACCACACCGCAGAACGCCTCGTAATCGATCAGCTCGGTGACCGTCGGATGCTCGCCGCACACCGCGCAATTCGGATCCTTGCGCACCTTGATCTTGCGGAAGTCCATCTCCAGCGCGTCGTAGACCATCAGCGAACCGACCATGGGCTCACCGATACCGGTGATCAGCTTGATGGCCTCGTTCACCTGCAGCGACCCGATCGTCCCGCACAGGACGCCGAGCACGCCGCCCTCCGCGCACGAGGGCACCATGCCTGGCGGCGGCGGCTCCGGGTAGAGGCAGCGGTAGCACGGGCCGTGGTCGGCCCAGAACACCGACGCCTGCCCGTCGAAGCGGTAGATCGAGCCCCACACATAGGGCTTGTGCAGCAGCACGCACGCGTCGTTGACGAGGTAGCGGGTGGCGAAGTTGTCGGTGCCGTCCACGATCAGGTCGTACTGAGCGAACAGCTCCATCACGTTGGACGAGTCCAGCCGCTCCTGATGCAGGTTCACCGTGACGTACGGGTTGATCTCCAGCACCGAGTCGCGCGCGGACTCGGCCTTCGACCGCCCGATGTCGTGCTGGCCGTGGATGATCTGGCGCTGCAGGTTCGACTCGTCCACCACGTCGAAGTCGACGATGCCGAGCGTGCCGACCCCGGCCGCGGCGAGGTACATCAGCGCCGGTGAGCCGAGACCGCCGGCGCCCACACAGAGCACCTTGGCGTTCTTCAGGCGTTTCTGACCGGCCATCGCGACGTCCGGGATGATCAGGTGGCGGCTGTAACGGCGCACCTCGTCGATGGACAGCGACGAGGCGGGTTCCACCAGTGGCGGCAGTGACACGATCTGCGTTCCTCACCTAGGGATGGCGGCCTGCTCGGGCGCCTGGAATGGAAACGTACGGCGCCGGTTGCGGCATTCCCGACCATTGTCCTCGCCCGCCACCGAACCAGAACAGGCAGTCTGACGCGTCAGGTTGGCATCGCATCACCGTGCGACCACCTGGCTCGTTCACAGTCGGAGTCTGGCGACCACGTCCGTCAAGGATTCCGCGAGTCCGGACCCAATCAGCCGGCGGTCCGCACTGACCAAGGGGACGGTGAGCCCGGCCGCCGCTGCGGCCCAGCACGCGTCGTAATACGAGAGCGTATGGGTGTGCGCCATGTCGGCAGCCACACGAAGCCACGGCTGTGTCATGGCCAGAGGTGCGCCTACAACCGCGAGGAGATCGTCAAGCTGCTCGGCTACTTCGCCTGCGGGCCAGCGCAGCGACCGGACCAAGACGTTGCCTACCTCGTACACGCCGAGATCGAGGATGTGAGCGTCGATTCTGCCGTCCTCATGCGCTTTCCGCAGGGTGCGTGCCTGACTCAGCTCGGCCTCTCCGTCGGCGTGGAACCACTTGATCAATACAGAGGTGTCGACAAGAACGTCGGTCACTTCCGGGCATCGCGATCGAGCCGCACCAAATCCGCGGACTCGAACGCTCCCGCGTCGCGGAAGCGCCGCTCGGAGCGAGCGATCGCCTCGGCCACCTGCGCTGGGTCCCGGCGAGCCAGCTCGCGTCGCGCAGCCGTTGCGAGCAGAGCGCTGCGACTCGTGGAACGTCGAGTCGCCTCGGCATCGAGTTCTGCGAGCAGCGCATCAGGTAGCGAGACCATAACCTTGGACATACTTACAGTATATCTGCTGGTATTGCTCACGGGCGTAACGGCCGGAACTGAGGGTGCCGAGCCCGCGATCGAGTTGTTCCGCTACCAGAGGTGGTCAGTCGTTCTTGAGCTGGAACTGGCTGTTCTGTGGGGTGTCTGGCTGCTCAGCGCCTGGGGCGTCGGTGGCGCCGGGCGGGTACGGCCAGGGGTTGGCCTGGCAGAGCGCGCCGGTCAGCGCCGAGCGCAGCCCGATTGTCTGCTGCATCATGGCCGGTGCCAATCCGTCGGACAGGCACTCGTGTGCGTGCTCGTGCCCGAGCGCATGCCCGTCCTCGTGATTGATCATGTAGATGCGGTAGGCGTCCAGGTCACCGACGTAGGCAGGATCACCGCGCACCCAGCGCGAGTCGTTGATCACTACCCGGTTCACGCCCTGCGCGCCACCGGCGGGCAGGTAGCACGATGTCTCGATAGGGACGTCGTACCCGCAGATCTTTCGCACCGTCAGCGATGACGTGAGCGTGATGTGGAAGTCGATGTGCCCGGAATCGACGCGCTGCAACGCCACGCCCTTGTGCCCGGCCCAACTGCGCGGATCGGACAGCACCGTCTGCACCATGTTCGCGAACTCGGTCAGGTCGATGCCGGTGATCCCGTTCTCCACCTCGATGTCGTAGCGGTGCAGCGTGCCGGTGCCGACCACCTTGCTGCTGCCGGCCAGTACCCGGAACGTGCCAGTGCCCTGGGTGGTGTACGCGGCGCCGCTGGGCAGCGCGTCCGCCGGCAGCACGGTGTTCTGCGCGTTCGGCCCGGGCTGATCCGACTTCAACGCGATGCTGGCGACGGCGGTCGGCGGCCCAGCGGCTGGCCCAGACCCACCCCGGGCGGCGGCGGGGGCGGGCTTGCCACCGCCACCGGTGGTGGTAGCCAGCGCAACGATCGTGATCAGCGCGAGAATCGGCAGCGCGTAGGCCCGCCAGCCGTAGCGCCGAAAGAAGCCGCGCAATGAATCGCGGAAGGTGGGATCGTCCGGCCGAAGCCCGAAAGTGGCAGCGCGACGCCAGGTGACCCCGACATCGTCGCTCTCGCGCAGCGAGGTTCGCTCCACCCCACCCACAGTGCCACAGCTGCCCAGGCGAGCCGGGGAGCCGGACCGGGGCGTCGACCACTGTTCGGCCGGTGCTTCCCTAACGGTTACTCAGCTGCGCGTCACCGGGGACTGCCTCAGGTGCGCGCGGCACTGTCGGCGATCAGCGCGAGCATTGCGCGGGCGGTCGTCTCGGGCTGTTCCATCATCGCGGTGTGCCCGACGTCGGTGAGCATCAGCAGCCGGGAATCGGGCACCGCGTCGGCGACAGCCTGGGCGAGTGCGGGCGAGACCAGGCGGTCCTTGTCGCCCCACACCACCAGCGTCGGCGCCTTCACCGTGCGCAGTGCCGCCCACGCCCCGCCGGCGTTGAACTGGGACCGGACGATGGCGCGTAACGAACGCAGGAACGCCTTGTTCGCCCAGGGCATCTGCTCCCGAGCCTTCGCCTCGCTGATCGCCTCAGCCAGGCGCTCGGGCGGGTAGCGCTTCGGATCGGCGAAGACCAGGTTGATCGTCGCCCGTACGCGTCGCTCGACCGGGAGGCCGCCCATCCGCCGCATGGCGGTGCCACCGAGTCCCGGCAGGATCAACAACGCCATGCGTGGATCGCCGCGCAGCGCATGGGAGCGCAACTTGTTCGTGTCCGGCACGGCTGGCGAGATCAACGTCAAGGTCCGCACCAGGTCCGGGCGCTGGGACGCGACGATGATCGCCACCGCCCCGCCCATCGAGTTACCGACCAGATGCACCGGGCCCCGCCCTGACTGCTCGAGGTAGCCGATCACCGCGCGGGCATGTGCGCGCAGGCTGTAGTCCGAGCGCGGCGACGGGCCGGAGCGCCCGTGCCCGGGCAGGTCGATCGCCTCGACCGCAAGATGCCCGCTCAGCTCGGCGGCGAAGTCGGTCCAGTTCGGCGAGGACCCACCGAGACCGTGGATGAGCAAGGCCGGTTCAGCATCGGCAGGTCCAGGTGTCACCCGGACGAACAGGGACGTCCCATCGACGTCGACCTCGTGGCCGGGCCACATCATGCGGTCTTGCGGGCAGGCTTCTTGGCCGCCTTCTTGGCGGTGGCCTTCTTCGCGGCCGGCTTGGCCGCTTTCTTCGCGGTCGCCTTCTTCGCGGCCGGCCTGCCGATCTCTTGGCGGGCGCCTTCTTCGCGGCGCGGCTTCTTCGGCGGCATCGACCGCACCGCCGCTCTCACCGCGACCCTGCTTGGCCGCCTCGACCGAGGCGCGCAGCGCGGACATCAGGTCGACGACCTTGCCCGCGGTCGGCTGCGCCTGTTCCGGTTCGACAACGTCGCGGCCCTCGATCTTCGCGTCGATGACCTCCTGCAGCGCTTCGCGATAGTTGTCGCTGAACTCATCCGGGTTGAAGTCGCCGGACATGCTGTCCACCAGCGACAGCGCCATCTGGCGTTCCTGCGGTCGCAGCTCCACGTCCTCGTCGAGGAAGCCGAACGAGGGCTCGCGCACCTCGTCCGGCCAGATCATCGTCGTCATCACGATGACGCCGTCGCGGATGCGCAATGCGGCGAGCTGCTCGCGATTGCGAATCGCGACCTTGACGACGCCGACCTTGCCGCTCTCCTCCAGCGCCTCGCGCAGCAGCACGTACGGCTTGACCGCGTTCTTCTCCGGTTCGAGGTAGTAGCTCTTCGCGAAGTAGATCGGATCGATCTCCTCCGCGGGCACGAACTCGACCACATCGACGGTGCGGGTGGTGGGCAACGGCAGCTCGGCGAAGTCCTCGTCGGTGAGGACCACCGTCTCGCCACTGGGCAGTTGGTAGCCCTTGGCGATGTCGCTGTAGGCGACCTCCTCACCGTCTGCCTCGGCGATCCGCTTGTACCGAATCCGGGACGCGTCCGAGCGGCGCACCTGGTGGAATGCGACGTCCTTCTCCTCGGTGGCCGTGTACAGCTTGACCCCGATGCTCACCAGGCCGAAGGACACAGTGCCCTTCCAGATCGAGCGCATAAGAGAATCGTAGGGGTGCGCCCCATGCTCGCAACCGCGATAGCCGAGCTGCCGCGCGGCCCGGAGTGGGCTTTCGAGTTCAAGTGGGACGGAATCCGGGCCCTGCTGGACGTTTCCGATCGGCGGGGTGCGGATCTCCAGCCGTGCCGGCAACGACGTCACCGCCGCCTATCCCGAGCTGGTCGCCCAGGCCGAGGGCCTCGAGGATGCGCTGCTCGACGGCGAGATCGTGGTGATCTCCGACGGACGGCCCTCCTTCGAGGCGCTGCAGACGCCGGATGCACGTGCGCGGGACGGCCGAGGTCCGGCGGCTGGCGCGGCGAGGTGCCGGTGACGTTCATGGTGTTCGACGTGCTGCGCCGCTACGGCGTCGACCTCACCGCGCGCCCGTGGGCCGAGCGCCGGGCCACGCTCGAACGCTGGGGTGCGGAGAACGACGGCTGGACGATCAGCCCGTCCTTCGACGACGGCCCGGCCACCGAGGCGGCCGCGCAGCGAGCACGGTCTCGAGGGCGTGGTGGCGAAGCGGATCACCTCGCGATACCTGCCCGGTGTGCGTGGGCGGGACTGGGTCAAACTGCGCTTCGTGCGCAGCGACGACTTCGTGGTCGCGGGCTGGGAGGCCGCCGTCGGCCCGGCCGCAGGAGTTGAGCTCGCTGGTGCTCGGATGTTACGCAGAGGGCGTGCTGGTCTATGCGGGCAAGGCGGGCAGCGGCCTGGACGGGCGCACCGCGGCGCAACTGCGGGCGATGCTGCATGAGACGGAGTCGAGCCCGCTGGCCACCAGCGCTCCGCGAACGCCGAACCGAACCGTGCACTGGGTGCAGCCGGAGGTGGTGGTGGAGGTCGAGTACGTCGAGCGCACCGAGGACGGTCGGCTGCGCCATCCCGTGTTCCGCCGGGTGCGCACGGACAAGTCCGCTGCCGAGGTGATCGCCGACGCGGACACCGGACCGGCGCCGGATGCCTGACAAGGTCACCGTCGAGGTCGACGGGCGGGAGTTGACGCTGTCGCAACCTCGGCAAGGTGCTCTACCCGGAGACCGGCTTCACCAAGGGCGAGGTGATCGACTACTACACCCGCATCGCACCGGTGCTGCTTCCGCACGTCGCCGACCGGCCGATGACGATCAAGCGGTATCCGAACGGCGTGGACCAGGCCTTCTTCTTCGAGAAGAACGTCAGTCGCGGCACGCCGGACTGGGTGCGCACCGTGCGGCTGCCGGCACCCGGCTCGACGAAGAACCGCGAGGAGATCGACTACGTCGTCGTCGACGATCTGCCGACGTTGGTGCGGCTGGCGAACCTGGCCGCGCTGGAGCTGCACGTGCCGCAGTGGCGTGGTCCGCAAACGCGCCCGCAAGCCGCGCACCGACCTGATCGTGTTCGACCTCGACCCGGGGCCGCCGGCCACCATCAACGAGTGCTGCGAGGTGGCGTTGCTGCTGCGCGAGATTCTCGTCGCAGACGGTTTCACCCCGTTCGCCAAGACGTCGGGCTCGAAGGGCATGCAGATCAGCGCGCCGATCGAGGCCGAGGACATGGGCCTGCCGTCGGAGTACGCGCACGCCTTGGCCAGCCGGCTGGAGGAGCAGCGTCCCGACCTGGTCGTCTCCCGGATGACCAAGTCGCTGCGACCCAACAAGATCCTGGTGGACTGGAGCCAGAACAACCCGGCCAAGACCACGGTGGCGCCGTACTCGCTGCGGGCCCGTGCCGCGCCCACCGTGTCCACACCGTTGACCTGGGCGGAGGTCGAGGCCGGCGGCGAGTTGCGCTTCACCGCGGCCGACGTCCTGCGACCGGGTGGACGAGCACGGCGATTTGTTCGCGGGCACGCTCGACGACGCCTTGCGGCGGCGCGTCACCAAGCAATTGGCGGCTCGTCAGTAAACTGCGGCAGCCGTCCGAATCCGTCAGGAGTTGCCGTCCATGTCCAGCGTTAGCGCCGAGGGCGCCGAAGGCGCGCGTGGAGCCAGGCTGCCCCGCTCGGCGCGGCGCAAGCAGTTGCTCGCGGCCGCGCAGCAGGTCTTCGTCGCCAATGGCTACCACGCGGCGGCCATGGACGACATCGCCGAACGGGCCGGGGTCTCCAAGCCGGTGCTCTACCAGCACTTCCCGGGCAAGCTCGAGCTCTATCTGGCGCTGCTCGACACGCAGGCCGAGGCGCTCAGCGCCACCGTGCACGCGGCGCTGGCCGCCACTGACGACAACCGCGAGCGAGTGCACGGCGTGCTCAGCGCGTACTTCCGCTTCGTCGACCGCAGCGACGACGACGGCGCGTTCCGGCTGATCTTCGAGACCGACCTGTACAACGAGCCGGCCGTGCGCGAGCGGGTCGAGGCCGTGGCCCAGAAGACGATGCAGGCGGTCGCGGACACGGTCGCCAGCGATACCGGGCTAGGCCGCCCGGAGGCGGAGTTGCTGTCGACGGCACTCACCGGCGCGGCGCAGGTCGCCGCGCGCTGGTGGCTGGCCAGCGACCGGCCGGTGTCGCAGGCCGACGCGGTCCGGCTGCTGGAATCGCTGTTGTGGCGGGGAATCTCCAACTTCCCGCGGCAGCCCGAGCACACCACCCGAGCTGATTGCGCGATGCCCTCGGCTGATCGGCGGCGCGTTCGCTCGTCGGCGCAGCGGCGTGAACGGTGGCCATCGGCGCACTGAGCTAGCTTGATCGAAGACGGCTTGCCGGCTGAGCCGGTGCTCGAGCCGAGTGCAGGTACTCAGCACACGACCCGCAGGAGGACCGCGTGGAGGTCAAGATCGGCGTTCTGCACACGCCGCGCGAGATCGTGCTCGAGAGCACGCAGACCCCGGCCGAGGTCGAGGCGCAGGTCTACCGAGGCACTCAAGAGCGTGGACGGGCAGCTCGCGCTGACCGACGAGAAGGGCCGCCGCGTGCTGGTGCCGGCCAACCTGGTCGCCTACGTCGAGATCGCCCGACGCGCCGACATCTCGCACGAGTCGGCTTCGTCGCTGCGTTGCGGTCAGCGGCAACTACCTATAGCGCGCCTGCTCGCCTTGCATCCGCACCGGACCGCTCAGGTGCCGAGGCCGAGGGCCTTCATCCGCTCGTCGTGGCGCGATGGTGATCCGGTCGATCAGACCGGCCGATGCCCTGCAGGTCGCCCGGCGCCGGCAGACCAGCAAATAGGTCAGCGCGTCCCGGTCGGCCAGCACATGCTGGGTCTGGCTGATCGCCTCGCCGACCAGGCGGCGGGCGTACAGCGCCAGCCGGTCCGCGCGGAAGGCTGCGCGGCAACGGCGGAATGCACCTCACGCACCGCGAACTCGGCGCGGCCCGCGTCCACCAGCACCGAATCGATCAGTTCACGGGTCGCCGGGTCGGCCAGCTTGGCAACCTCGCGGTAGAAGTCCGCGGCCATGCCGTGACCGACGTAGGCCTTGACCACGCCTCCAGCCAGGTCGACCGGCGCAGTCAGGTCGTGGTAGGTCTCCAGCGCGGCGACGAACGGCTCCATCACCTCCTCGGAGTCACCCCGAGTTCGCGCAACCGCTCCGAAAGCCGCTGGAAGTGCCCGAACTCCACCGCCGCCATGGCCGACATCGCCGCACGGCCCGCCAACGACGGCGCCAGCCGGGCGTCGTCGGCCAGATGGTCGAAGGCGCTTAATTCGCCGTAGGCAAGCGCCGCCGAGTAGGTCGACCAGAGCCGGGCGTGCGGGAGGAGGGGACGACACTCCGGCAGGCTATCCGCCCGCGACCAGGTAACCTGGAACCGCGAGTACTGAGAATTGCGCGCTGGCCGCATTCCGCCTCTCCTACCGATTTCGTCGAGGCGCCGCGCTTCACCGCCACGGTCGGCGCATCGAGACGTCACAAGGATGCATATGACCGATAGCAGTGATCGGCGGCTGCCGCCGTCCCGACAGACGACGACTCGGCGCCGGCAGGCCCGATCGATCCCACCGCCGTACCGGTCGGGGCCGAACCACTCGAGGCCAAGGCGCCCGTCTCAGCAGACAGCCCTGCGTTCAGTGACTTCGAGGTCCGCCCCGAGATCGTCGAGGCGCTGGCCGAGGTCGGCATCGTGAAGACCTTCGCGATCCAGGAGCTGACCCTGCCGATCGCGCTGGCGGGCAATGACCTGATCGGGCAGGCACGCACCGGCATGGGCAAGACGCTCGGCTTCGGCGTGCCACTGCTCAACCGGCTCGAACTGCCCGGCGGCAAGTCGCGCCGCGCCGCAGGCGCTGGTGATCGCGCCGACCCGCGAGCTGGCCGTGCAGGTGGCCGGCGACCTGGCGCCGGCCGGGAAGCGGCTGGGCGCGCGCGTCATCACCATCTACGGCGGCCGGGCCTACGAACCGCAGATCGAGGCACTGCGCAAGGGCGTCGACGTGGTCGTCGGCACCCCCGGCCGGTTGCTCGACCTGGCCCAGCAGGGACATCTGGTGCTGGGCGGGATCCGGATCCTCGTGCTGGACGAGGCCGACGAGATGCTCGACCTCGGCTTCCTGCCCGACATCGAGAAGCTGCTGGCCATGCTGCCCGAACAGCGGCAGACGATGCTGTTCTCCGCCACGATGCCGGGCCGATCGTGGCCCTGGCCCGCACATTCCTCAAGCAGCCGATCCAGATCCGCGCCGAGGACCACGGCAGCGCGACGCCGAGCACCGACCACATCGACCAGTTCGCCTACCGGGCGCACTCGATGGACAAGGTCGAGCTGCTGGCGCGCGTGCTGCAAGCACGCAACCGCGGTCTGACGCTGATCTTCACCCGCACCAAGCGCACCGCGCGAAGGTGGCCGACGATCTGGCCGACCGCGGCTTCGCCGCGGCCGCCATTGCACGGCGACCTGGGTCAGGGCGCGCGCGAGCAGGCGCTGCGCGCATTTCGGTCCGGGCAAGGTCGACGTGCTCGTCGCCACCGACGTTGCCGCCCGCGGTCTGGACGTCGAGGGCATCAGCCACGTCGTCAACTACCAGGCGCCCGAGGACGACATGACCTACGTGCACCGGATCGGCCGCACCGCCCGCGCCGGTGCCTCCGGCACCGCGATCACGCTGGTCGACTGGGACGACATCCCGCGGTGGAAGCTGATCTGCGACAAGCTCGGGCTGCCGTTCCACGCGCCGTCGGAGACCTACTCCACCTCGGAGCACCTGTACCTCGAACTCGACATCCCCCGCGAGGCGACCGGCACGCTGCCCCGGGCGACCGGACCCGGGCCGGGCTGGACGCGGAGGAGGTCGAGGATCTCGGCGGCCGCAGCCCGCGGGCCACGACCCGCGCAGCGGGCGTCGAGCGTGCCCGCGGCCGAAACGACGGTCGAAACGCGGCCGCAGCAGCGGTCGCGGCGGCGGCCGGGCACTGGCGCCAGCGGTGGATCCGGCGGCGGCGCTCCGGTGGTCGGGGCGGGGCGGGTACCGGCGTAGGCGGCCAGCGATCCAGCCGCCGCGAACCGGCGTTCGGGCAACCGCAACCGTCGGCGCACCCGCGGCGGTACCCCGTCGAGGCTGGGCGGCAAGCAGACTTCGGGTGGCACGGGCGCGACTGGCGCCCCGTCGGCCGGCTGAGCCGCATTGTTTGCCAGGATCGACGAGTGACGCGTCGACGATCAAGCCGCCCAACTGGTCCGACGCCGGTGATCCCGGCGCCGGGCCGGCAACGGCGCCGAGACTGCCGTGGCCGAACGACGTGACGTCGGACGGCGATAACACCGCACCAGCCCGCACCCGCTCCGATCTCGCGATGGAGCGTTACCTCGCGCGCATGCGCCGGCCACGGCTGATCTACGCCGGCGCGTGGGCATCGTGGTGGCCGCGCTCGTTGCCGTCGTCGCAGTCATGTGGTCCAACAGCGAGGTCGCGCACGTCACGGTGCACACTGTCGCGGACGGGCCGCCGCCGGTCACGCTAGCGCCCCCACGACCGTGCAGCGACAGGTATGGCAATCGAGTGATCACACCGCGATCGGCACGCCGTACTGGCTCGGCACCGCGGTCACCTACTCGACGCACACGGTGCAGGGACGCAACGCGCTCACCGGCGCGCCCACGTGGTCCTACACCCGCTCCGATCGCAGCACCTGCCAGGTGATCCAGGATCAGGGCACGACGGTGGCGATCTACCGCGAGAAGGGTCGGTGCGACGAGGTCACCGGGCTGGACTCGTGCACCGGGGCGAGGCAAATGGACCCGCACCCTGGACGAGGACGCGCAGCCCATCGTCACCGATCCGGTGTATGACGTCAGCCCGTTCACGATCATGCTGACCACCCCGACCGGGATCTACGCCTTCGATCCGGGCAGCGGCCTGGATCGATGGATCTACGCGCCGCAAGAACTGCAGCGATCTCCGGCGCCGTGCTGGGCTCGGTCGGAGCGCTTGATCAGTCAGACGTGCACCAACCCGGACTGCTCCGGATTGAAGTACTGCGGCGCCGGCCCGCAGTTGCTGTCTGCGCGACCCGACCAACGGGCACAGCGACGACGACGCGCAGAAGGCCAACCCCGACCAGATCAAGTGGATCGTGCTGGGTATTCCAGGACGTGCCGGTCTCCGGTGACCAGCTGGTCTCCGCGGTCGACCCGTCGACCGACGTGCTGGACGTCTTCGACTCGGGCAAGGGGAATGTGGCCACCCGGTTGCCGCTCGGCACGGTCACGGACCCGCACCGCAGCGAGGCGCTTGCCACTGACACACGCCGAGTTCATCTGGATCGACGGCCGGCTGCTCGCGGTGGACTTCAGCACGCACGCGTCGCTGTGGAGTGCGGTCGCGGGGGGCGAGCCGACCCTGGCGCCAGCGCCGGGACAGCCGTCCAACGCGAACACGCTGACAGCAGTCGCAGGTCGTGGTGCCGGCATCGACCGGTGTCGAACTGCTCGCGGCGGCGACCGGCCCGGCCTGCTGGCCGAAGGGTGACTGCGCCAGTCAGACCATCAGCGTGCCCGTCACCGTGGGCACGCAGGCCTACCGCTACGGCAGTGGTTTCGTCCTCGCCGGCACGTCGACGGCGGTGACCCAATGACCCGGACCGGGCAGCTCACCCCGACGACCGCCGTCGCTGTCGAGCTGCCTACGACGCAAGGCCCGATCGCCGCGCTGCGCGGCGGCGCGCACGAGACCGGCGGCGAGTGCTGCTACTGCCCGGCTTCACCGGCAGCAAGGAGGACTTCACGCCGCTGCTGGACCCGTTGGCCGATCACGGTTACCGGGTGACCGCCATCGATCTGCCCGGTCAGTTCGACTCCCCCGGCCCGCACGATCCCGATGCGTACACCCCGGACGAGCTGGCGCTCGCGGTACACGCCGTGGCGCAATCGCTGAGCGGGCCGGTGCACCTGGTGGGTCACTCCTTCGGTGGGCTGGTCGCGCGCGCCGCCGTGATCGCCCGGCCCGAGCTGTTCACCGATCTGGTGCTGATGAGTTCGGGCCCGGCCGGGCTGACCGGCGCGCGCCGGGAGCGCATCGACGTACTGGAGCCGCTGATGTCGCAAGGCCTGCCGGCGGTGTATGCCGCGATCGAGGCAGCGTTTCGCCGCGACCCGGGTTACGTGCAGCCACCGCCGGAGCTGGCCGCGTTTCTCGAACGGCGTTTCCTGTCCGGAAGCGCGCAGATGCTGCTGGGCATGGGCGACGCGCTGCGGCGCGAGCCCGACCGGGTGGACGAACTGGTGAAGACCGGCGTGCCGGTGTTCGTGCTGTACGGCGCGGACGACGATGCATGGGCGCCGAGTCAGCAGCTGGAGATGGCTCATCGGCTGCGGGCCGGCGTGGCCATGATCCCTGGCGCGGCGCACTCGCCCGCCGTGGAGAACACCGCCGACACGGCCGCGGCGATGCTGACGTTCTGGTCGCAAGCACGGCTCGCGATTCGTTGATCTGGATTCCCGGCTGACGGGCTGACACACGTTCGCCGCGCCGGTGCCCGGCGTCATCGGGAACTCCGGCGGCGCGCCGCAGCGCGGATCGCCATTTCGGTCAGGGGCCGCGGATACCGTTCGGGTGTGACCGCCGCGCCCGCCGAGCAACTCACGCTCGCCGACATGCCGCGCCGGCTGCTGTCGTGCACACCGTCGCGGCTGGCCGCGTTCGATTGCCCGCGCCGTTACCGCTTCACCTACCTCGACCGGCCCACCCCCGCGCGCGGGCTGCCGTGGGCGCACAACACCGTCGGCGCGGTGGTGCACCTCGCCTTGAGCCAATGGTGGATGCTGCCGCCGGCATTGCGCACGCCCGCGCAGGCGGCGCACCTGGTCGAGCGCAACTGGCAGCACAACGGGTTTCGAGACGAGCAACAGTCGCGGCATTGGTGTGCGATCGCGAGCGGATGGGCGCAGTCCTACGTCGAAGAGCACGTCGACCCGGACGACGAGCCGATCGGTGTGGAGCGGACGGTCGCCACCAGCACGGGTTCGCTTGCGCTGAGTGGGCGGGTAGATCGCATCGACGACCGGGGCGACGAGGTCGTGGTCGTCGACTACAAGACCGGTCGGCACGGGTGCACGGCCGATGACGCACGCGGATCGGCAGCGCTGGCGCTGTACGTACTGGCGACGCGCCGGACGCTGCGCCGTCCGTGCCATCGGGTCCAGTTGCACCATGTGCCCTCCGGTCAGGTGGTCGAGTTCGAGCACACCGACGCTTCGCTGGCCCGGCACCTGGCCCGAGCCGAGGCCACCGCCGAGGACATCGTCGTCGCCACCGACACCTTGGCCAGCGGTGCCGATCCGGATGACGTGTTCCCGCCGGCGCCGTCGCCCGGGTGCTCGTGGTGCGACTTCCGCAGCCACTGCCCGGAGGGCCGTGCCGCGTCGGCGACCCGTCAACCGTGGGACGGCCTCGCCTCGGTCGAGGAGCACTGACGACGGCGTGCCCGGGCGGGCGGCGGGCTAGCCGGCGATGGGTCGGCGGGCGGTGGCGACGGCAACAAGTCGCTCATACGCATCCGGTGTGGTCAGGTTCTCGCCGAGACGAACCGTCTTGTTGGTGCCGTGGTAGTCCGATGATCCGGTAGGGATGAGGTCGAGTTCGCGCGCGAGGGTGGCGGCGTGGGCTCGATCGGCCTCGTCGTGGTCTGGGTGATCGACCTCTATACCGGTCAGGCCGGCCGCGGCCAGTTCGACCACTACCGAGTCGTCCACGACGGGTCCGCGCCGGTGCGCGAGCGGGTGGGCGAAGACGGATGTGCCGCCGGCCTGGTCGATGATCCGCAGCGCGTCGAAGACCGGCGTGTCGGGCTTGCGGACGTAATACGGCCCGCGGCCGGACAGCGGTCCGCGGAACGCGGCGGTGAGGTCGATGACCGCGCCCGCCTGTATCAGCGCGCGCCCGATGTGCGGCCTGCCGACCGATCCGCCGTCGGCGAAGGCCTGCACCTGCTCCCAGGTGATCGGGTACCCGCCGGCGACGAGGTTCGCGACCATCAGCCGGCCGCGGTGCAGGCGACCCGCCCGCAACCGTTCCAGCTCAGCGTGTAGCGCCGGATGATCGGGATCGAACAGGTAGCCGAGCAGGTGCATGCTGATGCGCCGCCCGTCGGCAGCGTGGTGCACGCACGAGAATTCGACGCCGGTGACGAGCGTGAGCCCACTGGGACGAGCCGCGATGGCGTCCGCCCAGCCGGCGGTGGTGTCGTGGTCGGTGACCGCGAGCACGTCGAGCCCGGCTCGGCGCGCCGCGACGACGAGTTCGGCAGGCGTGTCGGTGCCGTCCGAGGCGGTGGTGTGCGTGTGCAGGTCGATGCGCACCGCTTCACCCTAGGCGGGGTTCGGTGTCGGCTTGCGTGTCGGCGTGAGTGCTGGGCTGACGTGACGACTGCCGGGGCGGCCAGGCATTTAGCGACGGTGTCGCGGTCCCCATGGCGGCAGCATGGGCAGCGGTGCGGTGGTGACGTCCGAGATGGGTTGCCGGTCCGCCTCCGGGTCGCCGTAGACGATCTCTCGGATGAGGAGGTACAGCCGCTTCGGGCGCGCGAGCTTGTCGATGCGACGCAGGTCGGGGTGTTGGCCGGGCGCTTCGAGTTCGAGGGTGCCGTAGTTGAAAAGCTTGCCGAGGACGGTTTGCTCGAGCACGACGCCGGAGATGCGGTCGAGCCGCAACGAAGCCTCGGTGGTGGTGGTTTCCGGGATGCCGCGGGTTCGGACGACGCGACGCTGGGTGACGACGACGATCTCGCTCGTCCACGTCTTCCACCGCAGGTAGGCCGCCGCGGTGAGCACGAGCAGGAATGGCCATGCCATCGGGCTGGGGTCGAGCACGGCGGCGATGAAGAGGATCAGCAGGGCGATGGCGAGCATCGGGTGCGGACGGCGCAGGAGCACGATCCAGTGGTGTCGGGCGCGAGCCTGGACAGGGAGTTCGGAGGGCAGGAACGCGGGCACGACACGGCGCCGGTCAGGACGCCAGTTTGTCGACGAATCCGCCGATGCCGTGGGCGACGTGGACCGTCGTGTGCCAGGAACTGTGCACGATGTCGGCCGCCTGGTTCGGAGACGTCATGATGTAGAAGATGATGAAGAGGACGACCGCGCCCCCGAGCAAGAGCTTCACGTCGCCTCCCTTGCAAAAATATTGCCCGTCCATCGCGCGGGCACGCCGCATCGACCACTCTCTACAGACCATTGATACCGCCCAAATCGACCGCCTTGCGGATGGCGCGCCGTAGTCGAACGTGGCGATTTCGGCGCCCGGAGAAGGAGATTCAGTGCCCTCGGAGCCTCCTGAGCAATTGCAGCCGGGCGCGGCGTCGGGCGACGCGGCCCGCTCGCCGGAGCCGATGGAGGAGCCGATCGCGGTGTCGGTGTCGATCGAGGCATGCGCCGGCGGTGTCGTCTTCGACGAGGGGCGACGGCTGCTCGTGGTGCGGCGGGCCCACCCGCCGGGTGCCGGGCTGTGGACGATTCCCGGCGGACGGTGCCTGCCGGGCGAGGTGCCGGCCGATGCTTGCGTGCGTGAGTTGGCCGAGGAGACGGCGCTGGTGGTGCGGGTGGTGCGGCACGTGGGTGCGGTGCGGCGGCCTGGGCCGGTGGATGACATCGTGTACGAGATAGACGATTTCTTGTGCGAGCGGGTCAGCGGTTCGTTGCGCGCGGGCGATGACGCCGACGACGCTGCGTGGGTGACGCTCGCGCAGTTGGCCGAGTTGCCGACGGTGCCTGGACTGGTGGATGCGTTGACGCAGTGGCAGGTGCTGCCGGCCTGACGCTGTGCGTCAGCGAGGCGCCGGCTCGGGACGCCCGGGCTGTTCGCCGCCCCGTGCGTCGATGTATTCCTTGGTGGGCACCATCACCTTGCGGCGGAAGATGCACACGATCGTGCCGTCCTGGTTGTAGCCGATGGTTTCCACGTACACAATGCCGCGGTCGCTCTTCGACTTCGACGGTGTCTTGTCGAGCACGGTCGTCTCGCCGTAGATGGTGTCCCCATGAAACGTCGGTGCGACATGTCGCAGTGACTCGATCTCGAGGTTGGCGATCGCCTTGCCGCTGACGTCAGGCACGGACATGCCAAGCAGCAGTGAGTAGATGTAGTTGCCCACTACGACGTTCTTGCCGAAGTCAGTGGTCTTCTCGGCGTAGTTGGCGTCCAGGTGCAGCGGGTGATGGTTCATCGTGAGCAGGCAGAACAGGTGATCGTCGTACTCGGTGACGGTCTTGCCCGGCCAATGCTTGTACACGGCGCCGACCTCGAACTCTTCGTAATAACGCCCGAACTGCACCGTGCTCTCCCCTGCCTCGACGGACCCGGTCATGCTCCGCATGCCCTGCTGGGCGACACTGTGCGCACGGCCTCACGCCGGATTCTGCCGGTCAACGCAGATCGACCGGACGCCGCCCCAGGTCGGTGAGATCTAGGCCCTGTGCGTGCCATCGCGCCCGCAATGCCGGCACGCCGTGTACCCGCGCCCAGGCGAGTTCGTCAGGCATGGCCGGGCGCAGTTCGAACACGGTGACTGGCCCACCGGACGTCGAGATCCGCGAGGTCGGTCTCGCCGACGACGACACCAGTGAGCCGGGTGCCCGGGGTCAACGGCTCACCGAAGGAGACGATCGCACTGTCGGCGTACCGCAGCCCTTCGACGGCGGGTGCGGCGGCGAGGACCGCGAGCCGGCGCCACACCTCTGCGGACGCGGGATCGCGAGCCGACACCGACATCATCAGCTCGCCACGCGGTCCGCCCGCCGCCGTCGTGGTGACGTCGAGGTCATCGCCGGGCACGGGCATCGGACGCCTGCTCATGCCCAGTGTGACGAACACCAGCGAGTCGCCCGACCGGAATCGGAGCACCTCGATCGGCTCCACGCCGACGAATGACACCGAGGCCGAACTCGGCTGGTCACCGAAGTGCCCGACCAACGCCGCGCGCACCGATTCGGCTATGTCGCTCTGTGTGTCATCGCCGCTCACCATCTCGCCAACGCTAGCCGCCGCGCCCGCCGTCATCGGAACGAGGATGCGATCTGCTGTTCGGCCTCCGCGTAGGTCTGCGCCTGCGCGACCGAGCACGACGCCGATGGCATCCAAGGCATCGGAGAGGCCTTTGGCGTGCTGGTCGAACTGCTCGTAGAGCGTGGTGAACTGTGCCGCCGCCGCACCGGACCATTCCGCTCCGAACAGCGGCGACAGCTGACCGGCGAGGCGCTGATGTTCGCCCCGAACCTCGGCGGACACGCGGGCGATCGCACTACTCATGGCGCTCAACTGTTCGGGGGCGACCTTCAGACCGGACATGACCATCTCCTCGTGGTGTGGTTGACGGACCGCGAACGTACGACGCTCGAGGGTGCGGGCGGGCCGTCGCGATGTGGTCTGTGGACAACGCAAGCGACTATCCACAGACCACGCGCAGGCTCGGCGAAACGGTTGCGCGTCGAGGCAGGCTGCCCGTCGTGCGCGTCGATCTCACCGTCCATACACCCGCAGGCCGCATCGTCGAGCTGCGGGCGTACGCCCGTGCCGGGGCATGTGCCGCAGACATCGACGCCGAGCTGCGCGCGGCGTGCGGCGCCGCGTCGACAGCAAAATTGTGGACGCCACACCGAGCACTGCCGGCGACGACGCTGCTCGGCGATCCGGGCCTTCGTGACGGGTGCGAGCTATACGTTGGCGCACCCGCCCGGCGGCCGGAACCCGCGCCGACCGCGCTTCGTCTGCGCGTCATCGGTGGGCCTGATGCCGGACAGACCGTCGCGCTGCGGACGGGTACGACGACGATCGGGCGTGGCCGCGATTGTGACGTGACGCTCGCGGACCCGGACGTGTCGCGGCATCATCTGCAGCTGACCGCCGATGCAGCCGGAGTTCGAGCCGCAGACCGAGGCTCGACGAACGGAACGATGCTCGAAGGCACGAGGTTGTCCGGCGAGACCACCATCGTGCCCGACGACGTACTTCGCCTCGGTGATTCGCTCCTCTGCCTCGCCGGCGCACCTGACCCACCCGCCCTGCTTCACCGCCGCGACGATGGCTCGCTACACGTCAACCGGCCGCCGACGCCCCCGACCCGGCACGGGCCGGACGAGGTCGCGGTGGCCGTCGTGGAACCCGCCTCGGCACACCATCGAGTTCCGTGGATCGCCGCCGCAATACCGATGCTCGCCGGGCTCGCGTTCGCGCTCGTCATGCATAGCGTGCAGTTCCTGCTCTTCACGCTGTTGAGCCCGCTGACGTTGGTCGGAACCGCAATCGGCGAGAGGTTCATTGAGCGGCGGCAGCGGCAGGTAGGCCGCAGGGAGCGGGAACGCCGCGCCGGCGATGAGCAGCTACTGATCCGTGATCGGTTGCGCGCCGAGACGAGGCTTCGTCGCCGCCATGATCCTGATCCGGCCACCATCCGCGAGATCGCGGAACTCCCGGGCGTCCGCCTGTGGGAACGCGCCGGCGAGGACCCCGACCTGCTTTGCCTTCGCGTCGGCACCGCCACCTTGCCTTCGTCCCTGCAACTTCGACGTGGGCAGTCGGTGGCACCGGCCGGCCCGCTGTGGGGCGTCCCGGTCGTGGTGGACCTCGCCGCGGGAGCGGTCGGGATCGCCGGTCCGCGCATCGTCGGGCGCGGCATCGCGAGATGGCTCGCCGGTCAACTGGCAGCACTTCGCGGGCCCGGCCAGGTAGAGCTCGCCGCGTTCCTGGGCGCAGACGAGACGACATGGACGTGGCTACGGTGGCTGCCGCACCTTCGCCGACGCCCTGGCATCGACAAGGACTCGCGCCGCGAACTGCGGGTCGATCTCGAGAACTTGATAGCCGAACGAGAGGCGGCGCGCGATATCTCCGGTGCGCCTCGGGTCGTGGTCATCGTCGATGCGGCGGTGGACGAGACGATCGAGCTGGCTCACGTTCTCGCCCGCGGCACCGTCGTGGGCGTCACGTCCGTGTGGCTGGCCGACCGCGTCAGCGATCTGCCGTCGCTCTGCACGCACACGCTCTCGGTTCGCGGTGCCACCGGCAACCGAATCGAGCTGAACGTGCGCGAGCCCGCAGCTCCGTCTGCCTCGGTCACCGACGTGATAGCCGACCGGGTGAGCCTGGCATGGGCCGATGGCGTCGCGCGCGCGCTCGCCGCCCTGACCGACGCCGCCGATCGAGGCGGCCGCGCGCCGACGGGCCTGGTCGATATCGACGCAATGAACGTCGGCCGTATTGACGAGTATTGGCGCGCCGACGACGGCCGGGCGACGGCGGTGCTCGGCACCGGGTCAGATGGCCTCGCGTGGATCGATCTCGTGCGGGACGGTCCGCACGCGCTGGTCGCGGGTACCACCGGCTCGGGGAAGTCCGAGTTGCTGCGGACGCTGGTTGTCGGGCTGGCGATACGGCACCCGCCCGAATCGATCGCGTTCGTGCTGATCGACTACAAGGGTGGGGCAGCGTTCGCAGACTGCGCCCGGCTGCCGCACGTCACCGGTGTCGTTACCGATCTTGACCCCCAGCTCACCACCCGTGCGCTGCGCTCGCTGGCGTGCGAACTCCGGCGACGCGAACGGCTGTTCGCCACCGTTGCCGCCGACGATCTCGACGACTACCGCACCAGAGCGGGACCGGAGCCCCTACCGCGGTTGGTCATCGTGGTCGACGAATTCGCGGCGCTGGCCGCCGAACTGCCCGACTTCGTGCAGGGCCTGATTGCCGTGGCGCAGCGTGGGCGCTCACTCGGCGTGCACCTGATGCTGGCCACCCAGCGGCCGGGCAGCTGCCTGTCCGCTGAGATCCGAGCCAACACGACACTGCGGATCGCACTGCGCGTCGCCGACGCCGCGGAGTCGGTAGACGTGATCGGACGTCCCGACGCGGCGCGGATCGCCAAGTCCACCCCCGGTCGAGCGATAGTGGTGACCGGGGATGGCGGCACCGAGATACAGGTCGCGCACGTGGGTGGGCGCACGGCGACCGAGGACGAGCCGAGGGTCGAACTGCTCGATGCATGGCGACGACCGATCACACCGACCGAGGTCGAGTGCGCGAGCGGGCCAACCGATCTGGCCCGAGCGGTCGACGCGGTGATCGCCGCAGCACGACGCTGCGACTGCGTGCCCGCCCGCGCGCCCTGGCCGCCCACGCTGCCGGACTCGATAGCAACTCCGCAATTGCCGGCCCACGCATCCCCGACCGACGTCGTGTTCGGACTGGCGGACCGACCCGACCACCAAGCTCAGCCGGGCGAAACTCTCGACCTCGACCGCGGCGGTGGTGTGCTGTTCGCCGGTGTGTCCAGATCGGGGCGCACGACCGCGCTGCGCTCGATCGCGTTCGCGGCGGCCCGTCGGCTCGCCCCGCGCGACCTGCATATCTACCTGATCCACGGCGCGCACCCGCTCGAGGACGTCGCGGCCCTGCCGCACTGCGTGACGTCGACGTCGCTGCATGAGTGGGACCTGCTCGCGGAGTTGCTTCAGCGCTTGGAGCACACCGTTTCGCGGCGGCGGCACCAGCAGCCGGCCGGCGCACAAGCCTCGGGCAGCGACGCACCGTGGCACCTCGTGCTCATCGACGGGTGGGAGGAGTTCGCGGACGCCTCGGCCGAACTGGACCTCGGCCGCTCCGCGGAGGTGGCGACGCGGCTGCTTGCAAGTGCCGCCTCGGCGGGTATGACTATCGTGCTCACCGGCGGCCGTGCCGCGCTGGCAGCACGCGCCGCGTCCTCGATTCCGGTCAAGTACCTGCTGCGGTTGGCCGATCGTGGCGACTATGCGCTGGCCGGCATCAGTCCTCGACACGTTCCGGCACGGATGCCGGCGGGTCGTGCCCTACGCGCGCCTGACGCGGTCGAGATCCAGGTCGGCGAGCCTGACGGACAGCCACCATTGACACAGCCCGCGCGCGCCCCAGGCGATGGCATCGCACTGCGACCGCTGCCTGCCGCCATCGCGTTGGCCGAGCTGCCGCAGCAGTCGAGCGAGATGCTGCGCATCGGTCTGGCCGGTCCGGACGCGATAGTCGTCGGCGTGAGCGCCGCCGATCGGGGCGTGCTCATCGTCGGCCCGCCCGGATCCGGTCGATCGACCGCGCTGCGCACGCTGATACGCGAGGCGCACCGGCTTCATCTGCGCACAGTGGTCGTGGCCGGACCGGACTCGCCGCTCTATGACGATGCGATCGCATCAGGCACGCCGGTGCTCGACCGCACCTCGCGCGACGTCGATGCGCTCTCGAGGTGCGAATTGATCCTCGTCGACGATGTGGAGCGATTCGCCGAGTCGGCCATCGACGACGCGCTAACCCGGCTCGTCGGCACAGTCGACGGCGCACCCCTCGTCGTCGCGAGCACGTGCAACGATCTGGTTCCCAATTCCTACCGCGGGCCGACTGCGGCGCTGCTCCGATGCCGCCGGATGATCCTGCTGAACCCAAGCCGTGCCGACGGCGAGCTTGTCGGCCTGCGATTGCCTGGTTTCGTCGGACAGGCAACCAATGCGGGGCGGGGGCTGCTGGTCGGCACATTCACCCAAACGGCCCGGTCGGCTCGCGGCGAGGACCCGCTCTGCGTCCAGGTGGCCGTGCCTTGATCGGCGAGTCAGTTTGCGGGGCCGTGACCGGGGACTCCCGTGCGCCCAAATGCTCAGCCCATATGCGGGTATCGGTGATCGGTCGGCGGGACGAACGTTTCCTTGATCGATCGCGGCGATGCCCACCGGATCAGGTTCCACAACGACCCGGCCTTGTCGTTCGTCCCGGAGGCACGAGCCCCACCGAATGGCTGCTGCCCGACGACCGCGCCGGTCGGTTTGTCGTTCACGTAGAAATTGCCAGCGGCAAACCGCAACGCCTGCGACGCCTGTTCGATCGCCGAGCGGTCGCGAGCGAAGACCGCACCGGTGAGCGCGTAACGGGACACCGATTCCATTTGGGTCAGCGTCTCGTGCCAATCGCCGTCGTCATAGACGAACACGGCGAGCATCGGACCGAAGTACTCGCTCCGGAAGGCGTCGTGGGTGGGATCGCGAACCTCAGCCACCGTGGGACGGACGAAGTACCCGACACTGTCGTCGCTCTTCCCACCGGCTATCACCGTCGCGTCCGGGTCGGCAGCAAGGCCCTGCTGCACCTCACTGAGCCGGTCGAATGCCCGGCGGTCGATCACCGCGCCGCCGAAGTTCGTGAAGTCCGCGACGTCGCCGTAGGTCAGCGATTCGGTGACGGCGGCGAGTTCGTCCCGTACCCGGTCGACCCACAGCGAACGTGGGATGTACGCCCGAGACGCCGCAGAGCATTTCTGTCCCTGATACTCGAACGCGCCCCGGACGAGTCCGGTCACCAGCGAAGCGGGTTCCGCGGACGGATGTGCGATCACGAAATCCTTCCCGCCCGTCTCCCCTACCAGCCTGGGATAGGACGCGTATCCGTCGATCGAGTTGCCGACCGCCCGCCACAGATGCTGGAACGTCGCCGTCGAGCCGGTGAAATGCACGCCGGCCAGCATCGGATGCGGCAAGGCGACCTCGCTGACTGCGCGGCCGTTTCCGGTGACCATATTGATCACACCCGGTGGCAGGCCGGCCGCCTCGAACAGCCGCATCGTCAGGTGCGCGGCCAACTGCTGTGTGGGCGACGGTTTCCACACCACGACGTTTCCCATCAGCGCCGGCGCCGAGGGCAGGTTGCCGGCGATGGCGGTGAAGTTGAACGGCGTGATGGCGAGGACGAAGCCCTCCAGCGGCCGATAGTCCGAGCGGTTCCACACCCCTGCGGAACTGCTCGGCTGGTCAGCCAGGATCTGCCGGGCGAAACACACGTTGAACCGCAGGAAGTCCGCCAGTTCGCACGCCGAGTCGATCTCCGCCTGATGCGCGGTCTTCGACTGACCGAGCATGGTGGCGGCGTTGAGCCAATCCCGCCAGGTCGAACTGAGCAGGTCGGCCGCGCGCAGGAACACCGCGGCCCGTTCGTCGAACGGCATGTCCCGCCATGCAGGCGCGGCGGCGAGAGCGGCCCCGACGGCGGCCTCCACGTCCGCTGCACTCGCCTCGGCGCTGTGTCCGATGACCAGCTCGTGCCGGTGCGGCGCGACGACCGAGAACCGCGTGCCCGCTGCCATGCGTTGTACGCCGGCGACGGTCATCGTCAGTTCGGTGCCGCCGCTGCTCAGATCCTCCAGCGTGGCGGCCAGGCTTGCCCGCTCTGCCGAGCCGGGCGCGTAGGTGCGCACCGTCTCGTTCACGGGAGTGGGGGGAATGGTGATGGCGTCCATGTCCGAATCGTCGCACGCGAGGTGCGCGCCGGGACCAGCCTCACAGGTCGGCGAGTAGCGCCGCGATCTCCTGACTGGCGTACCAGGACAGCTCGAATCCCTCCGCGTCATCGACCCGGTCCTGGGCCGCCTCGTCGCCCAGATCCGCCGCGGTGATCGACTCCGCCGCTGCGCTCACCGCCGCCTCCGCCTCCAGATCGTCGACGTGGACGGATGCGACGTCACCGAGTCGGACGGCCGCCAGGAGGGCCACCACGCCGCGATCCACGGCATCCCGGACCGTGACACCCTCGTCCGCCACGTCGGTCGCCACCACCACGCGTCGCCGCGCCGCCGCCGGATCGGCGTCGAGCAGCCGCAGCGAAGCGCGCGCGGCTTCCGACATGGCCGCGTACTCCAAGGCCTCGACGTCGTCATCGAGATACCACTCCCGCAGCCCCGGCGTCACCGCGAACGCGGTCAACGGCGGCGAACCCAGCTCACCGCTGTCGATCAGCGCCCGCAGTTGTGTCGTCGTCGCCGGCACATACACCCTCACGCAGAGGAGTCTGCCGTGGCTGAACTGCTGGGCGCGAATGACCAGCCGGCGCGTGCGGTGAGTTGACGCGTCAGCTGCCGGGCCACAGTCACCTGCGCGGTTTCCAGCACCTCGGTGCGCCGTGCCGGGTTCATCAGATTCAGGCCCATCATCGCGAGATCTTCGGGCTCCGGCGTGAGCAGGCACACCCGGGCTCCGCCGGCCCGCAGCCGTGCGACATCAGCCATGATCCCCCGGGTGATCGCCCGCCGCACCGCTCGCTCCACCCGTCCGACGGCGGTGCGCGCACGGTCGATCTCGACGGAGGCCATCGGGGCGAACACGTACACCTCGTCCACCCCCGTTCCGCGCAAGACGTCCACCGACGCGTTCGAGATCGTGCCGCCGTCGATGTAGGGCACACCGTCGACGACCACCGGCGCATACCACGCGGGGATGGAGCAGGACGCGGTCACCGCATCGGCGAGCGAGGCACGACGCGACGCACCGACGACGCTCTCGCGGCCGAACACCACGCGCCGCCCGCTGCGGTAGTCCGCCGCGACGATCCAAGGGCGCGGTTGTTTCGGCCACTCCTGCTGGTAGCCCGCTTCTTCGGCAACCGAAGCGATCAACTGCCGCACCGGATCGAGCGTGCCGCGGCCCTGCGGCAGCAGACCCGACAGCGTCACGATGGGCGGGGTGCGACGCGGGTGGCGAAGGCCGCCCAGAGCCAGCCGGTATGACCCGGGCCGCCATCCGGGCCGCGGCGGCAACGAACCGCCGGTGCCGTGATAGTCGTAGTCGATCAGCGGATCGGCCGGAGCCGGCACGCCCTGATGGTGCCGGCAGATCGCGTCGACCGGGAGCCGGCACCCGAGCAGTGCGCTCAGCACCGAACCGGCGGACGTGCCGACGACGATATCCGCATCACGCGCATCCAGCCCGGTCACCTCTTCGAACGCTGACAGCGCGCCCAGCATCCAGGCGAACCCCAGTACGCCGCCGCCGCCGAATACCAGCGCACGTCGGGGATCGGTCGGATTCGTCGTCATCGGTGCGGCTCCGGGGTGCGACGGGCCGCGCGGCGAGCGTGCGCCGCGCGGACGGTGGACAGGGATACCGGTGGTTCGTCTCGCGGCGCGTGGCTGGCCTCGACCAGTTCGGCCAGCGCGTCCTGGACATAGCCAGCCAGCGCCGCGACGTCAGGCACCGCGTCGCGGTCGGCAGTGATCCCGTAGTAGATGCCGCCGTCATAGGAGGTGATTCCGATAGCCACCGTGCACCCCACGGTGAGCGGCACGATGGGGAACACCTCCGTCATCCGCGCGGCATCGACATAGCGCGCCGTCTGTGGACCCGGCACGTTGGTCACCACCAGATCGAATGCACGCCGTGCGAGACCGTGCGCCACCCGCACGCCGAGGGCGTGCAGGGTCGGAGGCGCGAATCCGGCCAGCGCGACCAGTGCATCAGCGTCGACCGCGCGCCCGGACCGGCGGTGCGCGGCGGTGGTCTGCGCGGTGAGCCGCAGCCGACGCACCGGGTCGTCTTCGCCGATCGGCAGGTCTGCCAGCAGCCCGGCCACCCGTCCGACACTCGACAGGCCAGCGCCGACCGTTGTCAGGTCGTCGGAGACGCTCACCGGCACCAGCGCCCGGACGCGCGCCGTCGGCTCGAGGTCGAGACCTCGGTGCAGTAACCAGGAGCGCAGCGCGCCGCAGACGGTAGCCAGCGCCACGTCGTTGATCGTCGTGCCATGGGCGCTGCGCACCGCGCGGTAATCGGCGAGATTGGTGCGCGCAATGCCGATACGCCGCTGCTCACGCACGGTGGCAGACAGCGGCGAGGCCGGCGGACGTCGCGTCAGCGCCTTGGTCGCCGAGAGCGCACTGTCCACGGCGGTGACAACGCGGCCCGCCGCGGTCTTCATGTCGTTGACGCCGAGACGTACAGGCTCGAACACCGAGGCCGGCCGCCGCACGATGTGCCACAGCGCGCTGCCGACGAGTTGGGCGCCGCTGGGTTCCGGTTCGGGCATCCAGATCGTGTCCTCGGTTGCCGCAACCTCCGGACGCGCGGCCAGCAGCACGTCGGCGATGTCCACCGCGCCCAGGCCGTCGATCAACGCCTGGTGCGTCTTGGTGATGATTGCGGACCGGCCGCCGGAAAGTTCTTCGACCAGATACAGCTCCCACAACGGGCGTGATCGGTCCAGCAGTCGGGACTGGATGCGCGCGCAGAACTCCAGCAGTTCTGCGTCGGTGCCCGGGCGCGGCAACGCCGAGCGGCGCACGTGGTAGGTGATGTCGAAGTCCGGGTCGTCGATCCACACCGGGTTCGCGAGGTGCGCGGGTACCTGGCGGACCCGCTGCCGATACCGGGGCACCGATGAGATGCGCTGCTCGAGGATGACGAGCAGTCGCGAATAGTCCAGACCGTCCGCGCCGGCGCCGAAGATCGCCAATTCACCGATGTGCTGCGGCGTCGCGCGCGTCTCCAGACTCAGGAACGACAGATCGCCCGAGGTGAGCCGGTCGCTGGGCACGGTCGCAAGATCCCTTCCGTCAGCACGAGCCGCCGCTTCGTCGGCATCCCACCGACGGCCATCCGATTATGACCAACCGGTCAGCACCGCGCGCGTTGAAACGCCAACACCAACCAGCTGGTGGATCGTGATGCACTCGGGCGGCTATAGCCGCGCTGGTGCATCACGATCCAGTTTTCGGGTCAGTGTGCGGGGTGGGCGTCGGTGGGGTCGGGCACGAGTTCGCCGCGGGCTTGGTAGATGTGCACGGTGGTGAACTGCGCCGGCCCGGTGACGGTGTCCGGGATCTGACGCCACGCCCCGGCGCCGACCTGGAACTGACCGGTCCAGCTCACCCGCGCGCTGACCCGCCACAGCCCATGGTGGGTGTAGACGTGGCCGAAGTAGTCCGGACACAACTTCGTCCGACACGGATCAGCACCGGTGTAGGCCTTCCCCGGACCCGTACTCGTCTCACGCGCCCCGTCACCGAAGTCCCAGTCCACCCGCAGCAACTGCACCCGCAACCGCACCAGCTGACCGACTAGCCGCACCGTCCCCAAGGACACATCCACCGGCGTGCCCACCCAGAACAACGTCTGAATATTCACCAACGACACCCCACCCGGCGGCGCCACCCCCACCCCCGGACCAGGCACCCGCCGCCGAATCTCCGCCTCCACCGCCGCCGCCGACACACCGACCGGCCCAGCGCCCACCGGGACGTGACAATTGATGGCCTGAACAGTCCGCGTGCCGTCGGACGCGACTTCGACCTGAACGATCGAGGTGGTGGGTGTGCGTTGAGGCGCGGGTGGCGCCGCTGATTCGCACTGCACCCCGGCCTGCTGGCAAGGTCCCCCAACGCCAGTACGTGTCGGTCCCACCGAAGGCGCCGCACCGCAATCGAGCGAAATGGTCTCGGTTCCGGATTGTAGTGCCGGGTCGTCGATGACCGCTCCCGTATCGCAGGAGCGGGTCCCGACTTCGCGAAACTCGCCCGCACCGGCGTGCGCAGTCACAGACGTGTTGCAGTTCAAAGGCGCCGCTTGAACCGCCGATGAGTCGTACAGCGCGAACGCGCACAGAGAAACGATCCCTGAGACAGCGACCGCAATTCGCGAGCTTGTCGTCACGATCCGGCCTCCTCGACTACGTGCCATGAGGTGCCGGACCACGACACGTAGACGCGGGACGTATCGCTTATGGGCACAGTGGAAATGACCTGAGGCGACCCCGACGGGCTGATAACACGGCCCGGTGCCTGCGTCAGCTTGATCTCAAATACATAGTCGGCGGCAATGGGAAAGTGTCCGGTCACGTGCCGAATCGCTAGTAGCGAGAATCGACTGCCTTCGATGTGGCCGCCATCGCGACGCAAGGTCGATAGCCTCTGAATGAACCGCGCACACGCTCCGCATTCGGGCGAGCTGATCTGCTGTAGGAGATAGGGGTCGGTAGTCGCGTATGACCAGCTCAAGGCACTGACGAAGTACGTACCGATCGCAAAGGCCCCGCTATAGGTGTCGCGATACGCGTCCGCTGGCTCGACCGGGGGTTTCTCGCCGGGGAGGACGCCGGGACCGGTGGGTAGTGGGCCGGTGCGTATCGGCGTCGGCGTTGCGGACCCGGCCACCGCAGACCCCGCCGCCGCCGACCCCGATGCCGAGCCGGCATCCGTCAGCTCCGGAGCGTGCGCTGCTCCGCCGTCGCACCCGCAGACGATCGCCGCGGCTATCACCGTGGCGATCACGCCTGCCCCGCGCCGCGCTAGGTTCCGCCTGTTCACTCGGTTGTCCCTTTCATCCTTCGTCCTGATCGCGATTGCTTCGCCTTGGTCGACACATGACGGTGTGCGCGGCGCGGTGGTGCAGCCGCAGGCAGCACTGACGCGGCCACGTCGGCTGCGAGATCACGCGCGGCCTTGCGGAACGCGCAATTCGGTTTCACCTCCGCGACCAGCCGACCGTTGGCCAGCGCGGTATCGAGTGCGTCGAGGTCGTATGGCAGTAGCGCGGCCGGCTGGTGTCCGGCAAAGCGGTCCAGTGCAGCGATGAGTTCGGCACGTGGGTCGCCCGGCACAACACCGCGCCGGACGCGATTGAGCACAACCCGCACCGTGGTGCTGACCTCGGCCTCACGCAGTTCGCCCAGCGCGCGGATCAGTCGCTGCATCCCGATCGGATCGGCCGAGCCGACGGCGAGCACCACGTCCGCGTTGTCGAGCATGGCGAGCGTCGCTCCATTGCGGCGCGGCGCCAGCGAGTCGTAGGACAGTTCCTCGTCCGTCTCGAGGGAGAACCCGCAATCGACCACCGTGCACTGCGCCAACGCGCGGGCCGCCGTCAGTACCGCGGGGATCGCGGAGGTGCGCAAATCGGGCCAGCGCGCTGCCATCGGAATGCCGGTGAGCACCCGCAGCCGGGGCCGTGCCTGCCAACACAGCTGCGCGAGCGCGGCGGCGTCCAACCGTGCCCGGCCGGCGGTCCGGCAGGCCGCCGCCAACCCGGGCGACTCGTCGAGGAAGCCGATCGCGGCAGCCACGGTGCCGCCGTACACATCGCCGTCGATGAGCAGAGCCGACGCGCCCAGCCGGGCCACCTCGTCCGCCAACGACAGCGCAACAGTCGTTCGCCCGGGCGCCCCGGTTGGCCCCCACACCGCGACGACGATGCCCGGGCCCGAGTGCGGCGCGCCGCTGTCAGCACCGTCGTCGACGCCGCCGGCCCCCTGTTCGTCGCCGGCTCCGCGCACGCCGTCCGGCCGCGCGCCGGGCAACGCCAGATCCGCCGCGGACTGGTGCGCCGAGACTCCGCCGGCGACGGCGTCGCCCGGCAACGTCGATCCGGTGGACAGCCAGGGCTCGGCGAAACTGCGGGCCGGAGCGTCACCGCGCTCGGCGGCCGAGACTGCCTCGGCCACAACTGACCAGACCACGTGCGGATCCGCGTCTGCGGGCACGACGAACTCGACGCCCACCGCGTGCATTCGGCTTTCCGCCCCGCCGTCGCCACGCGGTACGACACCGACCGCGACCACACCGGCCGCGCTCAGCCGGTCGAATGCGTCCGCATCGAATCGGCGCAACTGCGAGGACACCAGCGCAGCACGCCCGTGCCCGGCACCGGCGAGCGCCAGCAGATCGACCACGTCCACACAGCGGCGCGTGATCGTCACCGCAGCCTCAGCCGAAGCTGCCTCGACCCACACCGCTTCCCACTCGCCGCCCGCGGCAGCCGTGAGAACCGGGATGCTCACGAACCGCCACCGCGCGGCGCGCATGTCAGCGGTGGCAGTGACGACGGTTCGGATTCGGTGCCGGCCACCACACCGGCACGCAGGACGGCATCGTCCTGCGCGAGCGCCGACACCACACGCTGGGCCAGGTCCGGGCTCACCCGGACCACCACGTCCTGCTCACCTGTGGACGAGAAGGAACCCCCCGCGCTCTTGTGCACCTCCTGCACGACGACGTCGGACAGCACGACCACCGCCGGGCAGGACTTCGTCGACAGCCAGACCGCGATGCGCTGACCGGCGTTCAGCGTGGGCGAGTCACCCGCGGCGAGCGGAATCGTCACCGTGGTCGATGCGCCCACTTGCGCCAGCACTGCGCGCGGCAGCAGCTCACCGCGTGCGAGCGGCCAGCTCACCTGCCTGCCCACCGCCGCGCCGACATCGCCGACGTAGGCAGCGGTGTTGCTCGCCGGAAGACGCACTCGGGTCACCCGCAGCTCGCCGGCGGTGAGCACGGTGCCCGGCTCGACGGAGACGGCGAGCGCGACCACCGGTGCGGTTCGATCGGCACTCGCCACCACATGCGCGCCCAGTACGACGGACCCGAGCACCAGGGTGCAGCCGAGCACGAGCCGCAGGTCCAGCCAGCTCGGCTTCTTGACGCGGTGAGGTACAGGCGATTCGGTCACCGCGCCATCCTGCCCGGCTGATGGACAATTCCGCCCAAACCGTTCGCGGCCTGTGGACAACGCCGTCGGACGGGACGTCTGCTGTCAGACTCCTGTCACCACGCGCGGACGGGAGCCACCACCACGCACGATCGCCGATAGCCGGCGACCCACGACCGGCGCGGATGACAGGAAAGGGGCGCCGCCCGCCGCCATGCACAGTGACCGTTTCCTCACGCTGGCCGACGTCGCGGAGATCCTCAACATCTCGAGTTCGCAAACCTACGCACTGGTGCGGAACAAGGAGCTAGAGGCGATCAAGATCGGCGGACGCGGTCAGTGGCGGGTCGAGCGCGCCAAGCTCGAGGAGTTCATCGCGCGCATGTACGACCAGACTCGACAGTTCGTCGACCAGCATCCCTTCGCCGACGAGCACTCGCCGGGGCAGATCGGCTGATCGGCGTGCGCCCCACGCCCAGGGACCGCGCCGCGTCGCGCGCGGCAACTCGGCGCGCAGGTGCAAGTCGCAGATCTCGGGTCGGTCAGCCGCGCATGTCCCGCCGGACGGCGACCAGCCAGGGCAGCGAGAGCAGTTGAACCTCGCGCACTTCGGTGCGCCGCCGGACGTCGTTCACATGCAGGGCGACCTCGACGAAGTCACTGCCGACGCGGTCGATGGTGCCGACCACGGTGGACGAGTCGGCCAGCCGGATCTGGCAGGTGGAGCGATCAGTGGCGATGCCACGCAACACCTGCCGGATGCCCAGCCGTGACTCCACCACGCCGTGCGCCGGCGCGGCCGCGAGACGGCTCACGCCGGCCACGCTGACCACGTTGTCGGCAGCGATCAAGGTCTCGTCGCCACGCCCACCGTCGAGGAGCACCCACTGGGCGGATACCTGCCGAAGCACTCCGGCGATGCCGAGTTCGCCGCGACAGCGCAAGCGGATCTGAGCGCCCACCGCGGGTCGCAGCCGATCGGCCAGTGACAGCGCACCGACCTCGATGCGAGTGCGCTCGGATATTTCGACGGCCCGTTCGTGGTGTTCCAGGCTGTCGGCCTGCGCCTCGAGGTCTGCGAAAAGTCCGTCCCATCGCACGTCGTTTTGTCTACCAGACGAAACGGGTGAATCGGGCAATGGGCCGATTGGTACATCGAGGTTGAGCCCGCTGTCCACAGGCTAGTTCGTCATATCTCCCTCGCGTAGCCCGTGCCCCTCTATGAAGGCGAACAACGGCAAACGGCACCAAACAGAGGGAAATGAAATCTCATGCGTCCCAGGTCATCACATATCGCTCTCATCGCCGCGGCAGACGGCGTGGTGCTGGCGCTCGACCGTCCTCGCGTCCACGAGCTGGCAGACAGTCTGGCCCACCCGGTTGCGTGGGTTGCGCAGGCAGGCGCGGACGGCGCGGCCGCGCAGTTGGCCGGTGCGCTGCTCTGGCTGGCTGCTGCCTGGTTCGGGGTGGCGCTCGCCGTGGCGGCCGGGGCGTGCTTACCGGGCACGACCGGCCGCGCCGCCCGCCGACTATGCATCGCGATCACGCCGACAACGCTGGCGCGAGTGCTGCTCGGTCTGGCCGGTGCCGGCATCGTGCTGGCACCGGCGGCGTCGGCGAGTGCCAGCCCGGTGCCAGCCGCCGTACTGAGCGCACCCGCACCCGCCGTCGGGTCACTGCCTGCTGTTCCGGCACCGACGCTCCCCCAGCTGCCACCGACTGCGCTGCCCCAACTGCCGGTGCCGGTGCCGCCCAGGGTGCACACCCCGGCGACGCCGCAGACACAGCCGTCGACATCCCCGAAACAGTCGCAATCGGCGGTGCCGGCGTCGCCCGTCGCCCCGACGGTGCTCGGCCATGCGGCGGCGCCGGTGTGGCCGATGGATGCCACGCCGGCCGACCAGCGGCCGGCCCGGCCAGCGCACACGCCAACGGGAGGTGGTGCGCGCACGCACGTCGTGCGGCCGGGGGACACGTTGTGGACCGTCACCGCCGCCAGCCTCGGACCCGAAGCGTCACCGCACCAGATCGCGACCCAATGGCCGCGCCTGTACGCCCTGAATCGTTCGACGCTCGGCGCCGACCCGGGCCTCATCCGCGCGGGGCAGCGACTGCGCCTGCCGCCGGAATGGCCCACCACCGCTTCGCCCCAACCCTCCGACCAGAACGAGGTGCCCAGATGACACACGCAGCCGTTGTGCAGCCAGCCGAACCGCTGCCGGAACAACGCCGAGCGCTACGCGTCGTCACCGTGCGGCCCGCGCCGAGACGCGAGCCGCCGTTCGACGACGAACTCGCCGCGGCCGGGTTGTCTGCGCCGAGCCGGTTCGATCAGCAGCTACCGTTCCCCGCGCCCGCGGTCCCGGTGCCGCTCTACATCGCCCCGGCTCGCGTGGATCTTCCCGATCCGCTGGCGTGGGCACGCCGGCTGATGGTGGGCGTCGTCGAGGCGTCCGCGGGCAAGCGACCGATGCAGCAACTGGTCGGCATGCTCGCTCCGTCGATCACGACCGCGTTGCGCGCAGAGTTCGCCGATGCGGCCCGGCGACGGCGACGGCATTGGATGTACGGGGCGGTGGTGCGGACGGTCCGCGGCGGCGAGCCGGCCGACGGCGTCGCAGAGCTGTGCGCGACGCTGCACACAGCCACGCGAGTACATGCGGTCGCCTTGCGTGCCGAGATCCGCCACGGTGTATGGCGATGCGTGCGACTTCAGACTGCGTGACGCGCCGTGCTTACCCGCCTTCAGGGCGTTGGCGTCACGCCGAGCATCGTCTCGAGTTCGGGGTCGAATCCGATCGCCCGTACTTCCTGAGTACAGCGGCACGCAGCAGCGATCTTGGTCGCCCACTTGAGCGCGTCCTCGCGTGTAGGCACGTCCACAATCGTGATTCCGCCGATGAAGTCCGGTCTCGGGCCGTCGGCGACCGTCCCGTCCGTGCCCACGAGATTCGCGGGTTCTTGTTCCAGGCCGCCGCTGAATAGGTACACACCGGCGTCGATGAGTTCTTGACAGACCGCGTGCGCAGCCCTGCCCACCTCGGGCATCTCCTCGTCGGGGATGTGGTTCATCGCGTCGCTGGGGAACGTGATCAGGAACTTCGTCATCGCGTGTCCTAGTTCGTTCGCGAGCTTCGAACCGCACGGAATCCCATCGTTACGAATCCCGAGACCAGACCGAGCATGCCGCCGACTAGACCCGCTGGAATTCCGACCTCGAAGAGGCCAAACCACGCGGTAGGCGGGTGGACGATCAGACCGATGATCAGGCCCGCAAAACAGCCGACCATGCCCAGGAGGATGACTCCGCCGAGGACGTGACGCGTGGGTAGCGGCACGTCGGAGAGCAACCGCGTTGCGCGCACGATGAAATCGTCTCACCCGAGCGAGATGGTTGACTCCCATCGTGCGGATCGGGTCTGCCGGCAGGGTAGGCGACATCCTGGGTCGGGCCCGCTCCCGGGACACCCGGCCACTCGCTGGTAGTAGACGCCGAGACCGGAACGGCCACCGACGCCTGCGCTGGCGTAGCTGCTGCCAGCGACGGACGATCAGCCTTTGACGTAGGCCAACTTCTCCGCCACCAGTCCGTCGCGAACCCTGATCACGTCCACGCCACGAACGTGGCCGCCGGACCAGTCGTACCGCCAACGTGCGACGACGCGCTCACCTGCCGCGAACGCCTCCTCGGTGGTGAACCGGCTGCTCGTGTCAGCGAAGATCGGCTGCCACGCGACGATCAGTTCGGCACGGCCCTGGGCCCGGGCGCCGTCCGGGGCGGGACCAGTCGCCTCGAAAACGCAGTCGACGGTGGTCTGATCGAGGGCGGCCTCAAGGTCGTGGTCGTTCCAGGCCTGATTGAAGCGTTCGACGATTGCGAGCGCATCCGGACGTTCGTCGAGTGTCGTCATTACGAAACCCCGTGTTCTCAGCCGGCTCGATTGCCGGTGCGCGCCCAGTGTTGTCGCCCAGCGCGAGCCAAAGCAAGAACACAGCGGCGGTAGCGACGACGAAACCCGCGCGCAATGCGCCATCTCTACGTTCATGCACCGGTGACGGTCGTTCGTGTCGTGTCACTCGGCTCATGCGCCAGCTATGGAGAGGTCGGCTAATGCTTGTTCGCTCACGTACGTCCCGCCTGATCCGTGCGAGCGTCGCAATCGGCGTCGTACTAACGGGACTTGCCGTCATACCGTCCAACGGCGGCGCGGGCGCGGTGCAGCCAAGTCCGACCTTCGTCACCCAGGCGGATCTCAACACCCTCGACGCGTCGATCGGCGTGACCAAGGCCTCGGGTAAGTGGGCATCGGTCAAGGCTGACGATTTCGACGGCGACGGCGTCATCACCGTGGCCGACCTGGCCACTCTGGCCCAGAAGATGATCTACGATGACGGCGATTTCCACCTCATCGAGGCGTCCGTCGAGGACATGCAGGCGGCGATGAATGCCGGCGTGATCACCTCGGTGCAACTGACCCAGATGTACCTAGACCGGATCGCCGCCTATGACCGCACCGTCCAGCCCGGGCACACCCAACCGCTGAACGCGATCATCCAGACCAACTCCGATGCACTCGCCGAAGCAGCGCAGAGCGACGCCGCTCGGGCTACCAACCACGTCCAGCGCGACCTGCTCGACGGCATCCCGATCGTGCTGAAAGACAACTACGACACCGAGGACATGCCAACCACGGCGGGCTGCTCCTGCTGGGCGCTGAACCAGACCTCCGACGATGCGACCATGGTCAAGGGACTGCGGGCATCACATGCGGTGATCCTGGCAAAAGCGAGCATGGACGAATTCGCGATCAACACGTCCTCGACGTTCAGCACCGGCTCGCCACCGGGCTCCGCGCTCAACGTCTACAGCCCGTACCGGCCCGACGGAACCAGCAGCACCTCGGGCGGCTCGTCCGGCGGCACCGGCGCCTCGGTCTCGGCAAACCTGGCCGCCTTGGGATTCGGCACCGACACCGGGGGTTCCATCCGGGTGCCGGCCAGCTACAACCAACTCGTAGGCCTGCGCCCCACCGTCGGCCTCACCAGCCGGTCCGGCATCGTGCCCCTGGCGCTGAGCCAGGACAGCGGCGGCCCGTTGGCGCGCTCGGTCACCGATATCGCGATCGCGCTGGACGCGGTCGTCGGATCGGACCCGAACGACCCGGCAACCGCCGACACCGACGCGCACCTGCCCTCGACGTCCTACACCGCGTTCCTCGACAAGAACGGACTGGCCGGCAAGAAGATCGGCTACGACCCGTCCATGATCGGCACCACGCCGTCGGTGGTGCGCATGTTCAACCAAACCATCGCCGACATGACCGCCGCCGGCGCGACGATCGTGCCGATCACGATTCCCAACCTGTCCTCGATGCTCGGCGAGGCGAGCGGCAGCACCAACGAGTTCAACCACGACCTGAATGCCTACATCGCCGCGCACCTGAACCCGGCGGTGCCCTACCGATCGCTGACCCAGATCGCCAACGACGGCGGGTACTTCGACCCAGGTCGAGGCATCCCGAACGGCACGTACGCCAGCCGCGGCGCGGTGACCCAGGCGACGTATGACACCTGGATCGCCTCGCACGAGGCGAACATCGCCAACTATCGCGCGCAGATCACGTCGTTGATGGACAGCAACGGATTCAGCGCGATCATGTTCCCGAGTACGGCGCCGTACAGCAGCGTAGGGAGCAACTTGCGGTTGAGCCCGAACACCAGCCTCCCCGCGCTCACCGTCCCCATGGGTCAGGCGACCGGCACCGAAACATTCGCCGGGATCGGTGGAGCGAACGTGGAACTGCTTGGTCGGATGTACTCCGAGCCCACGTTGCTGTCGATCGGCTACGCCTACGAACAGGACACCAAACACCGCACCACGCCGCCGTCCTACCCGACGCTGCCGGGCGACGACGTGGCCGGACCGGGAACCGACACCGACCCGCCGGGTGACGCAGCGATCGCACTGTCCACCGCACCCGACACGGTGTCGGCCGGTGACACGTTCACGGTCACCCTGTCGCAGCATGCCGCCGACCTGTACGCCTACACCGCTGCATTGGCGTACAACACGAGCAGCCTGAAGTTCGTGAGCGCCACGTCGGACACCACCGGGGTGGACTACGTCACGTCGACGAAGGCCGGCACCGTCTCACTGACGCACACCAAACTTGGGTCGTCTCCGGCAGCCGAAGGAGACACCGGACTGGTCACGCTGACCTTCAAAGCGCTCAAGGCTGGCCCGTCCGGGATCAAGCTTCAGGGGCTCACCACAGTCAACACCAGCGACGCCATGACAAAGGTGCCGAACACGGAGTACGACTTCACCATTGGGCCGGCGGCGACGTCGACCTCGGTGACCTCGGTGACGACCAAGAAGGTCAACGGTGGCACCTACGTGAAGCTGGCCGTGTCGGTGACGGATACCGCAGGCTTCAAGGTCTCCGGTTCGGTGCAAGCGGTCGTGGACGGTAACGGACTCTCTGTCCCGGTGAAGAACGGAACGACGACGCTCACCGGCACGCTCACCGGCACGGGCACCGTGAACGTGCAGTTGAACTACCTGCCGAATACCGCCCAGCTTGCACCGAGCTCGACAACAGTTGCGATCCAACTGAAATAGCGCCTGTCGGCCCGGTAACGAGCGCTCGCAGCCAAGACCGGTCGACGCTGCTACGCCTCGCTTCTGAGCGTGTCGGAAGGGTGCACACCGAACCGAGCCAGGTACCTGCCGGCGAAACGCCCAAGGTGAGCAAAGCCCCAATGACGCGCGATTTCGGCAACCGTCGCCGCGGAAGCCTCCGCCCGTGCCAACTCGGCGTGCGCGCGTTCGAGCCGTATCTCGCGCAGCACGGACGTCGGGGTCATACCAGTCGCCTTGCGCAGGGCTGCCTGTAGCGAACGGGAGCTAACCCCGACTTCGGCCGCAAGCTCGCGGCTGCTCCAGGGGTGCTCCGGCCTGCCATGCATCAGGTCGAGTGCGCGCTGCACGGTGCCACGGGGCGCTGCCGGCGGTGTAACGCTCAGCTCGTCGGAGTAGTTGTGGGGTTGGCAGTGCAGCAAGGTGTCCACCAGGAGCAGCTCGAGCCGTGCAGCGATCAACGGCTGGCTGAGCACCCCGGCCGATCGCCGAGTCTCATCCTCGATCAGAGCGAGAACGCGCGTCCACACGCCGGCGGCGGCGCTGCGCAGATCCATGGCCTGTGCGAACACGAGCGGCACCGTGGGCTCGTGACCCAATAGAGCGGACAGTTCCTGCCGGAGCAGGAGCGCATCCAGCATCACGCACAGCTTGTAGGTGTCCGGCGACCAGTGCAGGTCCGCGGCGACGCCAGGAGAGAAGACGGCCGCGGAGCCGGGCTGGCATTGCACCTCACCCCGCGATCCCATGCCCGACAACGAACGTCCGGTCCGCTGCATGTTCACGTGGTAGTTGCTGGCCTCATCAGTGCGGATGCGAGTCTCGTTCGCGAATTGGAGATGGCCAATCGTGACGGTCCGCAGACTCGTCGTGTCCAATTTCGCTTGCACGCTGCGCACTCCATGTGGCAGCTCCACTCGCAGTGGCAGGTAGCTGGCGGCAAGGACTGCGCGCACTCGTTCCAGATCCGTCGTAGCCAACGTAGCTCGACGCACCTTTCCATAACCTGGCTCGTCCCGCTGACGCTCATCTCGCACGCAACGGCTATCCACGAAGTGCGTCGGCTTGTCCAGATCGCGAAGCATGCGTTGCCGACGGACTCGTCGATCGCATCTGCTGACGCGATGATCCTTGGCCCCGACGATCTCGCGCGCGTGGCGGACGACGTGATGGCAGCGAGCCCGCTGCCGGCGTTGGTGCTCGACGTCGCCACGGGGCGAATCTTCGCCGCGGACCCACGTGCCGCCCTGCTTCTCGATCCGGCTGGACCGACGGTCATTGGCAACCCGCTCGAGGATTACACCGCAGATCACCCGGTTATCGGCCCAGATCTGCTCGCGGGAGGCCACCTGAACGGCTACGAGACGTTCCGCGTTCTGCGACGCGCACACGGCTCAGGTCTCAAGGTGCGGATGTGGGTGCGGACGTTCGAGCATGAGTCGCCGTCGCAGCTCGTGCTCGTCATCCTGCTTGCCGATCAACACGCACCGACGAGCGTGACCGACCAGGACCACCGGGCGACACCTGCCGTGCTCGGTACAGCCGACGCCGACATGCGGATCGAACAGATCAGTCACGACGCGGAGAACCTGTTCGGTATGGCATTGGACGAGATCGTAGGCAGATCCGTCACCGAGATGATCGTCGACGCGGACCGCCCCGCCTGGATTGCCTCGCTCGATACCGCAAGCGCCGAGCACCACGGCATTTCCGTCAATGCCAATGTCGAGCTCACCGATCGCGACGGGACGCGCCGGACCGTGACCTGCGAGATCCTGCTGCTACCACTTCAACCCGCTCAGACGTGGGCGTTCATTCTGCTACCCACCTACAGCGGCCCGGCACCGGCTAGCCCCGCCGTGAGCCTGTCCGCCATCCTGACGCGGCTGGGCAGAGGGGCTGAGCTCGCCCAGATAGCTCGCGGCGTGCTCGGCGGTATGACTGATCGTGACGTCCCGGGGCTCGGCTCACTGTCGACGCGCGAGTTGGAGATTGTGGGCCGATTGCTGGAAGGCGACCGTGTCCCGGCAATCGCCCGGAGATTATTCGTGACCCAGTCCACGATCCGCAATCATCTCGCTGGGGTCTTCGCGAAGGTGGGTGTGCACTCCCAACAGGAGCTCGTGAACCTGTTTCGGCACGCCCCCTCCGATGAGAACGACGCGTCGTAAGGACGTCAGGTGCTGAGCAGGACCAGCGGGCCGACGGCATCGGCGACGACGGTGGCAGAAACGACGACCTGAAAGTCACCAGCTACATCGACGTGCACAGTGCCGTACAGGTCCCGGCTCTCCCCGGGGCCGGTGTACCTCGAGGAACCTTTGCCGTGCCAGCCGGGACCCTCGACCGACAGTGCCGGTCCCCCGTGCAAAGGGGTGACCGTCGCCTGCATGTCGGCGGGCCGGCGGAAATTGAGCTCGTCACCGCGTGAGGGCGACTTCTTGGCCTCGAAGTACCAGATCTTCACCGCGCCAGCGGGCAGTGTGAGCGTGGCCGAACCTGGCACCGACAGCCGGCCGCACACGGCCAGCGGCCCACTCGTCTCGATGAGTCCATTCACCGCGCCTGCGATGAGGCGTCGCAATCCCATCGCCAAAGCGTAGGGCAAATCGTCCGCGCTTCATCCGCTCATTCCGCGGACTGCGCGGGCCGATGAACGCGTGTGACGCGGGCGTACTACTGGAAGAATCAGGTTGTGGTTGCGCTCGAGCAGCTTGGGCCTGGTCGTGACGTGCGCCCGGTGTTCGTCGCGGCGCGGACGGAATTGCTCGGGCTGCTCGGCGATCTGAGTGCAGAGCAGTGGAGCGCACCCACGATCTGTGCGGGGTGGACGGTGCGCGATGTGGCACTTCATCTGCTGCACGACGACCTACGTCGGCTCAGTCGCAGCCGGGATCGTTTCCGCGGCGGACGGTCGCCGGACCCCGGGCAGACGCTGCCCGAGTTCCTCAACCGTGAAAACCAACGCTGGGTGTGCGAGAACGCGTTTCTCAGCCCGAGATTGCTCGTGGACCTGCTCTCAGACACCGCTCGCATGCTCGAAGTGATGTGGGCGGTGCCGGCCTCGAAGAACCCAGCGAAGGCGTGTCGTGGGCCGGCGTCGAGCTTGCCCCGGTGTGGCTCGATGTGGCCCGCGACTACAGCGAGGACTGGACCCATCAGCAACAGATTCGTGATGCCATCGGAATACCTGGCTTGACCGATCCCACGTTCCTCGACCCAATCCTGGACACATTCCTTCGCGCTGCACCGCATACCTATCGTGCGGTATCCGCCGTGCTTGGCGAGAGCGTTCAGATTGACCTGGTTGACCACGACCGCACGCTGACCTGGTCGCTCACCGCCGAGCCGGCCGGGTGGTATCTCAGCCAAGGCCGCTCGGCAGCGCCAACAGCGCGGATCACGCTTCCTGCCGACACGCTGTGGCGGCTCGCTACCGGCGGCATCACCATCAACACCGCAGGCCGCTTCGCAGTCCTCGACGGCGCCCATCACCTCGCCGAGCCGCTGCTCAGGATTGTGTCCGTGGTTCGTTGAACCGCCATCGCGCGAAGTCGGCCCCCGCCACGCCGTGACGAAGACTTCCGCTCATGCCGCCGGCGGCACGTCCACTCATGCCAGCGGAATGACCCTCAGGCGGCTACCCAGGAGATCGCGGCGGCGCGATCGGCGATCGAAAAGACCTTCACCTGACCCGGCGTCATCCAACCGAACATAGCCGTCAGGTGGCGCATCCAGTCAATGTCGGTGACCAGCGCGATGCGCTTCCAAGCTCGCAGGTGCTCAACGCCGACCTTCAGGTCTTCCCACAGCGCGGTCGCAGTCATCCCGTCGAAGGACGGGATCTCGATCAGGAACCGCACCTCGCCCGCCGCCGCGGCCCGCTCAAGCGCGGGCAAGATCACGTCGCGGTAGTCCTCGGCCGCGACGGTTCCACTGACCACGAACCCGATGACACCATCCGGGAGACCAGTGAGTTCCTTAATCATCGATCACATACTACGAGCGAACTCCACAACCAACCGGCGCGCTTCACCAATGCCGCGTGGGGCGGGACGCATGGCCCAGGCGTCGAAGTCAGCCTGTCTCGCGTCGCTAGTGGCGCTTGGTCGTTTCGCGGTCTTCAAGGCCCACTGCGAGTCGAAGTTCATGTAGATCACGTTGCAGGCCGTCATCGTGATCTGTACGTGCCTGGTGCGCCATCAAGTCGGCCAGCCCATCGGCGATCGCGTTCAGCTTGTGCTGGGTCGCCTGATCGTTTCTGGTCTGCGAGTTCTGCAGCAAAGCGACCAACAGGAATGTGATGATCGTCGTCGCGGTGTTGATGATGAGCTGCCAGGTGTCGATCTTCAGGAACGAGAAGGTGGGCACCCAGATCGCGATGAGTAAGACGCACCCGGCAAAGAACGGCGCTCGACTGGCGAACGTGGATGCAGCGCCGGCGAAACGATCAAAGATGCCGATCTTGCCGCGGACCGAACTCGGCAGATCGTCGGCTGCCGGTGCTGCGACAGACTCGTCGGTCAGGCTCATCGCGTCCACCTCCACTCATCGCCATGCACACCCATACGTGCCAGCAGATATTTCCCAAGCTTCCGGACGGCGAAACCCGGCGGTACCTAATTCGTGAAGCTCCTTGACGGGTATGCCCAGCAATAGCGCAACGAGGAGGTGCCATGAACGTCGAATTCGTCGCCACCGTGGCCGTGATCGCCCCTGACCCGGTACACAGTCGCAATCTGTACGTCGACTCGCTGGGCCTGCCATTAGCCGGCGAGGGCGACGGCTACTGGCACAGCGAAACCATCCCCGGCTGCAAGTCCTTTGGGATTTGGCCACTCTCCCAGGCCGCTCAAGCCTGCTTCGGCACCGAACGATGGCCGGCAGACCGACCCGTACCGCAAGTCAGCATCGAATTCGATCTGCCCACCCCCGATGCGGTAGCTCCCGCAGCCCGGGAACTCCTGGAGACCGGACATGATCTGCTGCACGGAGCACGGGAGGAGCCGTGGGGACAGACCGTTGCCCGCTTTCAGTCACCCGAGGGCGCAATCATCGGTATCGCGTACACGCCGGTGTTCCACGACTGAACGGCAGACCGGCGGTTTGCCGGTGACGTTCCACGGCTTGGCGCCGTTATGCATGGGGGCCGGGTGGGCACCCCTGATGTAGTGACGTGCGTCATGTCGACGGACGTCAGACCGAGGAGGCTCATCATGAGCGACGACGAGACCGCAACGACTCATCCTGAAGGACACGGGCATGGCGGATGGGCTGAGCCCGCCCCCGATGCTCACCGCGAATCAAGTCACAAGTCCTTCGACGCCAGCAACGCCCCCGAACCCGGTCCGGGCCGAGTGGAATCCAAGGAAGAAAAAGAAGGCGTCCCGCCGGACGACATGAACGCCACCAGCGCGCTCGGGGTCGGCGAGAGCGTGAACCAGCGCGGTGAGGACCTGGCGAAGAAGGGTTCAGGCGGCTCCGACCGCAACGCCCATCGTGAAGGCGGTAACGACCCCGAGGACTTTGGCATCTGATCTATCGGGACGCGCCCCCGACCAAAGATCTTTCGAGAGCAATCTCGCCGGATCGCCGAGCGATGGGCGCCGTGCCGCCTCACTGCCCACACCACGGCGAAGGCAGCGGCGACGAAGACGAATGCGGCGTCCGCGACGAATTCCGAGAGTGTGGCAGCCGCCTTGATCGACAAATAGCGAGAGGTACGCTCCGGCCGTCTCGTAGCCCAAGGCCCAGGTAGCGCTGAACTGGTGGCGCTCGCAGAAGCGGATCGTGCGAGCGTTATAGGTGCCACGTGAAGTGTCTCGCCCCGCTCACCCGCCCACGCCGGGTGACGGGTGATCGCCGAGCCAGGAGCGCACATGAGTAGTCCAGCAGGCAGCACTCCACCGGCCCCTGCAGAGGCTGCCCTGACGCATCGCCAGATCTTGGTGATCATGTCCGGGCTGATGATGGGGATGTTCCTGGCCTCGCTCGATCAGACGATCGTCTCCACGGCGTTGCCCACGATCGTCGGGGACTTCCATCGCAGCGACCTGTTGTCGTGGGTGATCACCGCCTACCTGCTGGCAAGCACCGCCTCTACCCCGCTCTGGGGCAAGGCCGGTGATCTGTACGGCCGCAAGAGGGTCTTCCAACTCGCGATCGTCGTGTTCCTGGTCGGCAGCGCGCTGTGTGGGGCCTCGCAGAACATGTACGAGTTGATCGGCTTCCGCGGTTTGCAGGGCATCGGCGGCGGCGGCTTGATCTCGCTCGTGTTCGCGATCATCGGCGATGTCATCCCGCCTCGCCAGCGAGGGCGCTATCAGGGCTACTTCGGTGCCGTGTTCGGTGTGTCAAGCGTTGTCGGTCCGCTAGCAGGCGGGTTCGCGGTCGACAGCCTCAGCTGGCGCTACATCTTCTACATCAATCTGCCGCTGGGAATCGCAGCCCTGGTGGTGACCAACCGCGTCCTACGGCTACCGGTCCGCAAGCGGAAGGTGAATATCGATTGGTGGGGCGCACTGCTGCTCGTCGCCGGCGTGTCCAGCATCCTGCTCGCAACGCAGTCCGGGGGCACCGACTATCCATGGGCGTCGATCCAGATCGTCGGACTGTTCACCCTCGGCGGGCTGTTCCTGATCGGCTTCGCGGTACGCGAGCGACTCGCGCCCGAACCGATCCTGCCGCTCGAACTCTTCCGGATGCGGATCTTCACCGTCGCGAACATCGTCTCTTTCATCAGCGGCATCGCGATGTTCGGTGCACTCGCATTCCTGCCGCAATATCATGCAGCTTGTCCACGGTGTCTCAGCCACCATGTCCGGGCTGCTGCTGCTGCCCCTGCTGGTAGGCCTCTTGGTCATGAGCATCAGCTCCGGGCGCTACATCTCGCGCACCGGCAATTACCGCTGGTTCCCGCTGACCGGCACCACCCTGGTGACGATCGGCCTCAGTCTGCTCACCAGGGTTGGCGCGCATACCTCGCTGCTCATCGTCGGCGTCGACATCCTGATCTTCGGAGCCGGCCTCGGGCTGTTCATGCAGGTCCTGACCCTGGTCGTGCAAAACGCCGTGCCGATGAAACAGATGGGCGTCGCCACGTCATCGGTCACCTTCTTTCGCTCCATGGGCGGCGCGATCGGCGCGTCCGCGCTCGGCGCCGTGCTGACCGCCCGGATCGCGTACGAGTTGCCGCGGCACGTGCCGGCGGTCGACCTCGCGGGTGCCGGCGACAAGGTCACCCAGTTGGTGCAGAGCCCGGCCACCTTGAACAAGCTCAAGCACACCAATCCAGCCCTGCACGAGGGCATCATCCAGGCGTACTCGCACGCCATCGATCGGCTCTTCCTGGTGGCCGTGCCAGTGTCGATCCTCGCCGTGATCGCGGCCCTGTTCATCCGGCAGGTCCAATTACGAGCGTCCAACGACTCCGGTGCACCGCCGGCCAGAGGACCCCGGCGCCGATCGATGCCGGGGACACCGCGCTCATCACCGGAGGGACGCACTGATGCCCGCAGTAACGATCTCCGCCGGTTATGGCACCGGCGGCAGCGTCATCGCCCGACTCGTCGCCGATTCACTCGGGCTGCCGTTGCTCGACCGGGCGATCAGCGCCGAGGTCGCCGCCCAGCTCCAGGTCACCGTGCCCGAGGCAGAGGGCGCGTCATTCTCTCGCTCGCTCACCGATCGCTTCTTCGGCCTGCTCACGCCGCTCGCCTCCGGCGTGCTCGGTGCCGGCACCGACGCCGCACCGGCAGAGGCGGCGAACGCGCCGACCGAAGCGGACCTGTTCCGAGACCGCGCCGAACAGATCATGCGAGACGCGATCGGAACCGGCGCCGTCATCCTCGGCCGGGCTGGCGGTGCGGCGTTCCGAAACGAACCTGGTGTACTGCGGGTCCGGCTGTTCGGCCCGAAGCAGGCCCGCATCGCCCACGCCGGCCGGACGCAGCACCTCGACCCCGTCACCGCCGAGAAGCGACTCGCCGAGGTAGACGCCGCACGTGCCCAATACGTCCGCCGCCTGTACTGCGTCGACATCGATGACCCGGCGCTCTACCACCTGCAGATCGACAGCACCGCCCTTCCCGATACCGCCTGTGCAGAACTCATCGCAGCCGCCTACCACGCCTTTCCAGGCGGCCAGTCCTAGGTTCGGGTCACCGCCGGCTTCAGTGCGTCAGCAGAGGCTAGAGATATGTGTCGAGGTCGGTCTTGATGTCTGCTGGAGACACCGGTGGCTCGTAGCGCTTGAGGACAGTGCCGTCACGTCCGACGAGGAACTTCGTAAAGTTCCACTTCACCTCGTCGGTGCCATCCGCGTCCGGCCGAATACGTGCGATGGCTCGGTAGAAATCGCCGTACTCGGGCCCGAAGTCACCTGGGGCTTGGGCACGCAGGTGTTGGTAAAGCGGGTGGGCGGCGGGGCCGTTCACGTCGATCTTGGCGAAGACCGGGAACGTCACGTCGTAGGTAGTGGTGCAGAAGGCTTGGATCTCGGCATCACTGCCCGGTTCTTGTTCCTTGAACTGGTTGCACGGGAATCCGAGGACCCTCAGGCCGCGCCCGTCCGCGTCGCGATACAGCGATTCCAATCCCTCGTACTGCGGCGTCAAACCGCACTTGCTGGCCACGTTGACGATGAGGAGGACCTTGCCCTCGTACTCAGCTAGCGGCACCCCGCTGCCATCTGCGGCGCTGACCGAGAAGTCGTACACGCTGGTCATGTAGAGGCCCTTCGTTGCTTATCCCTGAACGGAGCCGGTGATCCAGGATCATCCACTGCCTCAACGCCGGAGCTACGTTGATCGATTCCGCAGCCGGCACCCGCCTGGGCCCCCGCCTGCCTCCTAGCCCTAGCGGCCAGTGTCGGCTCGGTGGTCGTAGCGCGATCTGGCTTCATCGATATCCGCGAGATTCTCTGAACTCCAGTCAAGCAGGGGCGTCGTCGCGGCGACCAACGTGCGCCCGAGCGCGGTTAGCTCATAGCTGACGTTGGGAGGCATCACCTCGTGAACTGTGCGTATCACGATGCCGTCGCGCTCGAGGCCGCGAAGGGTGACGGTGAGCATCCGCTGGCTGATCCCGTCGATCGAGCGCTTGAGTTCGGTGAACCGCCGCGGGCCGTTGCCGAGGGTTGCCACAATGTAGAGCGACCACTTGTCAGCGATCAGCTCGAGCACCTCGCGGACTCGGCAGCCCACCGTCTCGCGCTGTTTGGCGTCGATCTCAGCCATGGTTACCTCCACAGAACCGACGCACCGCGAAGTGCCTTCTTGTGTTGAGCATTCAACTGGACGAGGATTTGTCCTGGTACCGAAAGAGTACCGAGGAACAGCTGAGAACTGCCAGTGGAATTCTCAACCACATTTATTCGACGGAGCGTTATGACCAGCACCGAGCTGCAGATCCCGGGGTACGTCGCAGGCACCTGGACGATCGACCCGATCCACACCTATGTCGGCTTCGTCATCAAGCACATGATGGTGAGCAAAGTCCGGGGCAAGTTCGACACTTTCAGCGGCGAGATCGTCACCGCGGCAGACCCCCTGGACTCACACGTCAGCGCCACCATCGAGGCCACCTCGATCGACACCAGCAACACCATGCGAGACGACCACATCCGCTCGGCTGACTTCTTCGACGCCGAGAACCACCCGACGATCACCTTCGTCTCCACCGGCATCCGGCGCACCGACGACGAGTACTACATCGACGGCGACCTCACCATCCGCGGCGTCACCCGGCCGGTCACCCTCGCCGTCGACGTCCCCGAGTTCGGCCCCAATCCACAAGGCGGCACCAAAGCCGGCTTCTCCGCCAGCACCGAGATCAACCGCACCGACTTCGGCGTCAGCTACAACGGCCCCATCCCCGGCGGCGGCCTGGCGCTCGGCGAGAAGGTACAGATCGTGCTCGAGGTCGAAGCCGACCTCAACGCCTAGACACATTGAATCGCGGTAGACCATCCGCTGATGCCAGGTCGCGCCTCGACCCAGCCCGGTGTCCTGGCTGCATGAAATTCGGGCGAACAGTGGCTTCGGGGTGGTGCGAGCCCGCGTGAGCGGCGAATAATCTGCCGTGAAGCCCGGTGCGGATTCGATGTCAACGAGGTCGCTGATGAGTACTCGCCTTCAGGCGGTTGGCGGCCTCGTCGTCGCGGTCATCGCAAGTCTGACTCTGACGACGGGCGAGGTCGGTGCCAGTGCGAGTGCGTCGATCAAGCCTCACCAGCATTTCATCGGCGTCGTCGGGTCGCCTCAGCCCGCCGCGGCATCCGTGCCGGTCGTCACCGTCGGCTGCCCCAGCCCCGTCTCGACCACCTCGACCGGCCCGATCACCGCGTACCAGAGCCTCGCCGTCGAACGCGCGGCGAAGGGCCCCGGATACACCGGGCTGTTCAGCCAGATTTATGCCTGGTTCGCGCAGGATTCCTCAGCCCACGGACCGCAGCAGGTGAAGTTCGTCAAATACAACACGAAGGTCGAGGCGCCGACCACCGTGCGACTGCCGTGCGGCGGAACGGGGCAGGTCGTGTTCAGTTCTTGCCCGCACTTGGCCCCATGCGCCGCGGGCTGGGTAGCGACGGCGGTGACCGTGCGCTTCAAACCCGTCCAGGTCGTGCCGGTCGTCGTCTTACCGCCTCATCCCTAACATGCAAGTCCCCATCTCACCTAGGGCATGGTGAACGCTGCAGCTATGACAGTGGTCGCGCTCGCAACCCACACTGGCACCCGGCTCGCCGAGGTCGGATTCCTACTGATCGTGATTGCCGGCGTCTGGTTGGTGGCGGCGGAAGTACTCGGCGACAAGTGGCAACGGTTTCGCACCGTGGTGGCTGGCGCCGCGCTGGCCGTCGCTGGCGTGCTCCTCATCATAGCGACGCACTCGGGTCACTTCGGCTAGCCCCTCGGCACCGGCGACCGGACTCGCCGGTGGGCGCGCTGTCCTGGTGATCACTTCAGGCGCGACACGTGCCGGCTCGCTCTGGGGAGGGCAGCTGAGGGGCGCCAGTTCAGTTAACGATCTGAAGATCGTCTGAGCCAGGACTGCGCTTCGGCACCGATGCGCTCTTTACTGTGCGCGTGCGCAGGGCCATCCGGCGGTTCGTAGGACGGGAGCCGCTTGCGGCAAAGGTCCCGGAAATCACTGTGCTGTTCTGGGTGATCAAGGTCCTCACCACCGGCATGGGCGAGGCAGCCTCGGATGCGCTGGCGAAAGTCAATCTCTTTGCGGCCGGCCTGCTCGGTCTGCTCGGCTTCTACTTCGGTCTGCGCTGGCAGCTGCGTTCGCGCGGTTACCACGCCGTCACGTACTGGTTCGCGGTCGCGATGGTCGCCGTATTCGGCACGATGTGTGCCGACGGCATCCATATCGTCTTCCGGCTCCCTTATGTCGCAACCACAATCTTGTGGTCGGTGGTGCTCTACGTTGTCTTCCGGCGCTGGTATCGGTCCGAGGGCACGCTCTCGATCCACAGCATCACGACCAAGCGGCGCGAGCTGTACTACTGGGCGACTGTCCTGGCGACGTTTGCCCTCGGGACTGCGACTGGTGACCTGACCGCTTCGACGTTCAAGCTCGGGTACGCCGGCTCGGCCGCGTTGTTCGCGGCGGCGATCTGCGTCCCGCTCATCGGCTGGCGATTCTTTCATCTGAACGCGATCGTCGCGTTCTGGACGGCGTACGTCCTGACCCGTCCGCTTGGTGCCTCGGTGGCCGATTGGCTCGGCAAGCCCAAACACTTCAATGGCATCCACGGTGGTCTGGGGCACGGCGACGGCGAGGTCGCCGCAATCGCGGCGGTCGTCATCGCGCTGCTCGTTGCGTACGTGGCGATCCGGCGCAACGACATCCAGCCACCGAGCGCCGTAGGCTCCAACGCTGCCGAGGCTCGCCTGTATTACCACTACGCCGACCGCGCGACCGCGCAAGGCATTGCTGATCGTGGGGTGGTCGAACCGGCGGCAGTCGGTAGCGACGCACACCGGGCGGCGCGGATTCCGCATGTCGTTTGGCTGACCGACGCCGACCCGGCGACCGCCAGCCACATGCTCCGGGGCCGGTATCCCCTCACCCATGACGACCTCGTCGTCCTGACTGTCGCCGTCCGCGCAGCGATCCCGTGGACTGCCTGGGCGCGGCTGCATCGCGTGCCGCGTCGCGTTCGCACGGACGTCAACGCATCCCTGGGCGATATGGCCGGGCGGTGGTGGGTGATCGAGTCGGCAATCCCGCACCAAGACTGGGTCGAGATGGTGGATGTGGCATCCCGAGAGCGAGTGTGGCCGGACAAGGTGGCTGACACATCTGGGCGCGCGGCACCAGATCTCGCGTGAGCGCCGGCGCGGTCGTGGCTGCACCGCGTGCTGCGATTGTCGCCGCGCGCTCGGACGGTCGTGCTCGGCCAAGCCTTCGGCGCCGCTTGGTCGTCCTCGGCGTCCTGCTACTCGGTGGCGCGGCCTGGATAAGCGTCGCCACCCTCGACCGGGACAGCGGTCAGGACGCGCAACACCTCGCCCGTCAGATCGGGCACGATGCCGCGAATTTGCGTTGGCAATTCGGAGCGATCGTCGTCGCATTCGGACTTCTGCACTATGTGGCGACCACGATTGCTGCACGGGCCGCGGTCGGCAGCCCCGTCCCGTGGGCCGAGCTGTTCGTCGTCCAACTCGCCGCGGCGGCAGCGAACCGGGTAACGCCGGCGGGAAGCGGCGGGTCCGCGGTCACTGCACGCTATTTCACCCGCCGGGATGTCCCCTGGTCACTCGCGTTGGCGTCGGTTGCCACGATGACTGTCGTCGGTGCGATCACCGACCTCCTTGTGCTGTTGGTCGTTGTGGGCCTCGGCTCCACCTTGGGGCTGTCGGGCGGGGCAGCCGAATTCCATCGCCTGGTGTCACACCTGCGTCACGCCTTGGGCGCGGCGCGCTCACCATGGCTATGGCTGCTGGTCATCGGCGGTTTCGGGCTTGTACTCCTGGCCGCGCGGCACAGCGGTCGCATCCGCAAGGCCGGCGCCGACATGATCAGCTACCTGCGCGCGCTGAGTCGGCGTCCGCGGTCTCTTCTGGTGCTGATGGTGGCGACCGGATCGACGACGCTGCTGCTCGCGTTTGCCTTCGCGGCCAGCACCGTGGCCATACCCGGTCCGCACGTTCGTCTGAGCGTCGGCGCCCTGGTGGTCGGATTCATGATCGCGTCTGCAGCCGGCAACGCTGTCCCAGTACCGGCCGGCCTCGGCTCGACGGAGGCCGCGTTGAGCGCCGTGCTTGTCACTGCGGGCATGTCGGTCGCTCAGGCGGTGCAGATCGTGCTCCTGTTCCGTCTGATCACATTCTGGGCGCCGGCCGTAGCGGGTGTCGTCGCCACGCGGTGGCTGTACCGACGGGGTGCGTTGTAGGTAGCGACTTGACCTCAGCCTCTGGTTAGGTAAGGGTTACCTATCTTCTTCGAGGAGGCGGCGTGGATCTGCCGAAGACACTGCTACTCGGCTTCATCGCCGGCGTCACGATCTTGATCGGCCTGCCGGTCGGTCGAATTCGTCGGCCAATGCCGTCGATGAAGCTGTTCCTGAACGCGGTGGCCATCGGCATCCTGCTGTTTCTGGTCTGGGACGTGCTGTCGCATGCGTGGGAGCCAGTCGATTCCGCGCTCGGCGGGGTGCACGACCACACGGGCGGCCTGGCGCCCGTCTTCGGCTATGGCGCGCTGTTCGCCACGGGCCTGACGGTCGGATTGCTCTCGCTGGTCGCCTACGACCGCTACCTCGACCGGATCAAGCAACGTCGCGGTACCAGTGGTCCCGGCGCGATGTCGGTCAGCGACGTCGCCACCCGGGCGAGCGGAATTGCCGGCTGGTCGCCAGCGCGTCAACTGGCGTTGTTGATCGCGGTTGGTATCGGCCTGCACAACTTCGCCGAAGGTCTGGCCATCGGCCAGTCGGCGGCAAGCAACGAGGTATCGCTGGCGACCCTGCTCGTCATTGGATTCGCCCTGCACAACGCCACCGAGGGGTTCGGCATTGTCGCGCCGCTTGCAGCCGATCTGGACGAGCGTGGGATGACGAAGCGACCGAGCTGGGGCTTCCTGCTGACGATGGCTGCCATTGGCGGCGGCCCGACTTTCGTCGGCACCGCCGTCGGCCATGGTTTCACCAGCGAAGCCGTCAGCGTCATCTTCTTGACCTTGGCCGCCGGCTCGATCATCTACGTCGTATGCCAGCTGATCGGCGTCGCCGCCAAGGCTCGGCGACTCGATCTACTCTCCTACGGTTTGCTGCTGGGCATGCTCGCCGGCTTTGCCACCGACGCGATCGTGACGGCTGCCGGCGCCTGAGGCGCGCGGTTTGCGACCCACTCATCGAGTTGGCCGGACTGGCCCGACCGACGCAGGATCCTTAGGCGTTGTCGGCAACCTGCCTCAGCGTTTGCGCGTGGCCCGCCAGAGGCTCAACGGCAGGAAAATCACGAGCGCTACCGGCAAGACCCACCAAGCCGCGACATGGGTCCGAGAGATCCCATAGGTGAGCGCGAGTGCGGCGACGACACCGACCGCGACCCGCCAATCATCGCCGACGATGAAGTCGTACCAGAACGCGCCGAACGCTCTGAGTCTGCCGATCACGTCGTAGCCCCACTGGGCGAGAGCGTGATGTGCGTGATGGCGTCCTGTTGGGCGTGTCGGCGCCGCAGGAGCACCACCAGACCGACCGACAGCGCTGCAATCGCTGCGATCAGCACGAGCAGAGCCGCATCCGATCCGGGCCAGTGCCCGTGGGCGCCCTCCACGCCCCAGAAAGTGCCGAAGCTGGTGAGCATGATGCCGACGATGAACTTCATCGTGTTCTCCGGGACCCGGGCCAGTGGGGCGCGCACGGCAAAGCCAGCCACAACAACAACCAGGACTGCCGTTGCGCCGGCGATCGCGGCCAGCGGGACGTCATGCTCGTTACTGCCGAACGTAAGCACGATGAAGACCACTTCAAGGCCTTCCAACACGACGCCCTTGAACGACAGGGTGAACGCATACCAATCCTCGACGCCCCGACGACCGCCACCGATAGCCGCTCGCGCGGTGGCCAGTTCGGTGCGGTAGATCTCCTGTTCGTCGTGCAGAGCCTTGTAACCGCTGGCGCGCAGGATCGCCTTACGCAGCCACTGCAACCCAAAGATCAACAGGAGCGTGCCCACGACCAACCGCAGGCCACCGAGCGGAATCGTCGACACCGCCGGCCCCAGCACAGCGACGATCACGGCCAAGACACCGACGCCCGCCCCAACGCCTAGCAACGCCGAGCGCCAGTCACGAGCGGTCCCAGCGGCGAGCACGATGGTGGTGGCCTCGACAGCTTCAACCACACAGGCCAAGAAGACCGCGAGGAATAATGCGGTGACGGTCACCGCGCGCCCATTGCCGATCCCCGCGCCGTTGTCTGCGGAACGGGTTCGTGTGAGGGGGTCATGGCTCGATGTCCTGCGGCGGTACGGAGGGAGGGCGACACGTCGTCTACGAGCATAACGGTCTGCTGCCAGGCACAACTGCGCTCGTTAGCGCGTCCTCAGCGACCAGCGCGATGTCCTGGCTGCCGCCCGCGGAGGCGAAGTCCGCACGGCTGACCGGTGTCAATCGGCGCCCAATCGCTGCCCTGAGACCGGATTGAAATGGTGCTCCGAGCCGGTACGCATGTCCAGGTTCACCGTCTCGCCGACGCTCGGCGAGGTGCGCCCGTCGAAGCGGACGATGAACAGCTTGTCTTGCCCGGTATCTCCCTCGAGCCGGCCGTAGACGTACGCGTCGCCGCCGAGCTCCTCGACCAGGGACACTTCCATCTTCAGACCGGATCGGCCGGCATCGGTCACCGACAGGCATTCGGGTCGGACGCCGAGCGTGATCTCGCTCAGCCCGGCGCGGGCGGCAGCAGCCTGGGTGTCCCGGTCGAGGGGAATAGTGATGTTCCCCAGTCGCACGCCGTCCTCGACGAGCACTGCCGTCCGTAGATTCATCGGGGGCGAGCCGATGAATGAGGCGACGAAGGCGTTAGCGGGTTGGTCGTAGAGGTTGCGCGGGCTATCTACCTGTTGCAACAGGCCATCCTTGAGCACGGCGACGCGGTGGCCCATCGTCATGGCCTCGACCTGATCGTGGGTGACGTAGAGCGTGGTGGTGCCGAGCCGTGCTTGGAGTCCGGCGATGTTGCTGCGCGTCTCCACCCGCAGCTTGGCGTCGAGGTTGGACAGCGGCTCGTCCATCAGGAACACGCTCGGTTCTCGGACGATCGCGCGTCCCATCGCGACGCGCTGCCGCTGTCCGCCCGACAATGCCTTCGGCTTGCGGTCGAGATAGGGCTCCAGGTCAAGCAGCTTCGCGACCTCCTGGACCTTGGCCACCCGCGTTGCCTTGTCGACGCGCCGGAGCTTGAGGGCGTAGCCCATGTTCTCGGCGACGGACATGTGCGGATAGAGAGCATAGTTCTGGAAGACCATCGCGATGTCGCGCTCTTTCGGCGGCTTGCGCGCCACGTCGTCATTGCCGATGCGGATTTCGCCGGTAGTCACGTCTTCGAGTCCGGCCACCATGCGCAAGGCGGTGGACTTGCCGGAGCCGGATGGTCCGACGAGCACCATGAATTCTCCGTCTGCGATATCGAGACTGAGTTTGTCGACCGCCGGCGTGGGATTGCCGGCGTAGTGGCAAGACGCGTCCAGGTAGGCGACACGGGCCATGGTGGCTCCTTCTCAGTTCTGGTTGGCCAACAGGTGCACCGCGTCGATCGCGGTGAGGATGGCGTCGTGCACCGCTTGGTCGCGGCGGGCGGTGGTGTCCGGTGCGTCGAGGTGTTCGCCGGCGAGCCGGTTGCCGGCCACGGCAAGCACGCTGCCGACGCGCCGGCCGAGTGCACCGCCGCCGACGACGAGGATGGTGGCCGTCTCCATCTCCGAGCACAGCACGTTCAGGCGCCGGTAGGTTTCGTGGCGGGCAAGCAGCTCGGCTGCGATCGGCATGCGGTCGGGCTCGTGCTGGGCGTAGTAGCTGTCGGTGGTGTGGACCACGCCGACGTGGTGAGCGAAGGCGCGGGTGGTCGCTGCCTCGCGCAAGGCCACGACGACATCGGCACTGGCGACGGCCGGATATTCGACCGGTGCGTATTGCCGGGAGGTTCCCTCATCACGGACGGCCCCGGTTGCGATGACCAGATCACCGATGTGCGCGTCAGGGTGCATCGCGCCGCAGGTGCCGATCCGAATGAACGTCTTGGCGCCCAGCTGGACGAGTTCCTCGATGGCGATCGCAGTGCTGGGGCCGCCGATTCCGGTAGAGGTCACCGATACTGCAGTTCCGGCCAGGGAGCCGGTGTAGGTGGTGTACTCGCGCGAACTCGCCACGTGTCGGGCATCGTGCAGGTGCTCGGCGATCGCCTTGACCCGGCCCGGGTCACCTGGCAGTAGGACGTACTCGCCGATGTCGCCGGCGTCGCAGCCGATGTGCACCCGCGGGCCTGGCCGTCGCGAGACCGCGCTCGTGTATTTCGCGTCGAGTTCCATGATCAGTGCTCGGACAGCGCGCGGGCGATGTCGCCGCCGACGGCGACGTTGTTTCGATACACCGCGACGTTGACGTCAAGGCTGCGGCCGTTGGTGGCCTGCTGGATGTAGTCGAGCAGGAACGGTGTGGTGTCGTTACCGGCGATACCCGCCGACTCCGCCGCACGCCAGGCGCGCTCGAGAACCGAACGGTGCTCCTCGTCGGACAACTGCTCGGCGGTGGGCACCGGATTGGCCACCACGATGGCCCCGACGATGCCGAAGGCGTCCCGGGCGCGCACGAGATCGGCGGCCTCGGTGGGACCGTCGACCGCGTACTCCACCTCGTATCCCGACTGCGCGATGTAGAAGCCGGGGTAGGCCGTCGTCTTGTAGCCGACGACGGTCAGCGACAGGGTCTCCATCCGCTCCAGGCTGGCGCCGATGTCCAGGATCGACTTCACCCCCGCGGACACCACCAAAATCGGGGTGCGCGCCAACACCGTCAAGTCGGCGGACTCGTCGAAGGTGGTGGACGCGCCAACATGCACACCGCCCAGCCCGCCGGTCGAAAACACCTGCACGCCGGCGGCGTTGGCCAGGTACGCGGTCGCCGCAACCGTCGTGCCGCCGGACAGGCCCTTGGCCCGGGCCACCGGCAGGTCACGAACGCTGATCTTGCTTACCGACTCCTCGTTGGACAGCCGTTCGATCTGCTCGGCGCTGAGTCCGACGACCGCGTCGCCATCGACCAACCCGATCGTCGCCGGCACCACCCCGGCATCGGTCAACTGACGTTCCGCGGCGAGCGCGACCTCGAGATTGCGCGGACGTGGCAGCCCGTGCGTGAAGATCGTCGACTCCAATGCCACGACCGGCCGTCCGCCGGCGACGGCGGCACGGACGTCATCGGACACCACGAGCGGCGAGGACGTGCTGCGGACCAAGACTCCTCCTATCGATGTACTGATCGTTCAGGACGTCGGCGCCAGGTCCACCGAACGGCGGAACTTCGCTCGCAGGTGGGGTCCGGCGATGACCGGTTCGTACTTGGGCTGCTCTCCCGGCGCCAGGCAGGTGGGAAGGCAGGACACGCGGGCGTCCCAGTTGGCGTTATGGAAGAACGGCATGCTGAAGCGACGCTTGAACCCGGCGTCGTACTCGACCGGTGGATCGGTCACCCGGTGCACCGTCGAGCGCCACCGGTCGTTGGTCCAGCCGGCCATCAGGTCCCCGATGTTCACCACGAATGCATCGGGCACTGACTCGACGCCGACCCACTGGCCCTGCTGGGTGACGACCTCGAGTCCCCCGACCGCATCCTGGCGCAGCAGAGTCACGGTGCCGTAGTCGGTGTGCGCCCCGGCCCGAAGCTGGCCCGGTGCCGGCGGTGTCGTGCGCGCCGGGTAACAGATCCCGCGCAGTCCGCACGCGGCGTGGTCGACGAAGGAGTCGAAGTAGGTCTCCGGCAGCGACAGGGCCAGCGCGAACAACCGCATCAACCGGTTGGCCAGCGCCTGCACGGCGCGGTGGTAGTCAGTCCAGCTCGCCTGCAGTTCGGGCAGGCTGGCAGGCCACAGATTCGGCGACCACACCACCCACTCGTCCTCGTCGGTGATCTCGTGCGGCGGCGAGTCCACCGGCCCGGTGTTGAGAACCTCTTTCAGATCCGGTGGCGCGTCCGCCCCCAAGGTGCGGCCGAGCGCTTCGCCAGCCAACGGACTGTATCCATGCGGGTACTGCGCTGAAGGTGAGCGCACGCTCAGGCGTTCCTCGATCGGCAGGTCGAAGAACTGCCGCATCGCCGCCCAGGCACGATCGCCCGCGTCCTCGACACCGTGGCCGAGAACCTGGAAGAAGCCGACCTCGCTGCAGACCTCGTCGAGCTGGCGGGCCAGCCGGGCCTGATCGTCGCGCAGGTCGAGGACGGGGACGTAGGACACCTCAGCCCACCTTTCGCGGTGACATGGCCTGCGCCTCGGCCGCGACGATGTCGGCGACAACGGTGATCGGTGGCCGGACCTGTGGCCGCAGTTCGTTGATCGCCTCGGCGGCCAACGCGACCAGGAAGCAGGTGCTCGATCCGGCCGAGGCCTGCAGGTCAACCGTCGCCTGATCGCGGAAGCGAACCTGGCCGCCGGCGAGGTCGGCGATGAGCGAGGACTCATAGGCGATGCCGCGGCTACCCACGGGCAGAATCTCCCGCACCGGGTCAAGGCGTCGCGCGCGTTGCAGGTCGCGCAAGTCGGCGATGTCGCGGTCCCCCTCGGCGTAGGGCACGAGCAGACCGTCCTTCGGGATGCCGACGCAGACGATCGCATCACTGACGCGCGCGCCACCCAGGCGCAGCGACGCCGCCGGAGCTCGTCCCAGCACGGTGACCCCTACCGCGGTCTGGGTCGTGGCCACATTCGTCTCGTCGCTGCCGGTGAGCACCACCTCGACGTCGAGCTCGTCGAGTGCTGCGCGAATACCGGCCAGCACCTGCTGGCCGTACTCGTCGCGCGGGCCGCCCAAGGCGTTCGTCAGCACGAACGGGGTGGCACCAGCGGCGATCACTTCCATCAGCGCGACCTTGGCCGCGCTGTAACCGGTCTCCTGCGGCGGCTGGCGCAGGGTGTCGTTCGGGCGTTGGCCGATCCCTGCGTTCGAGTCACAGGCCAGCACGTAACCGGTCGGTCCGTCGACCCAGTACAGGACGTCGCGGAAACGGCGCACCTCAGGAGTCTTCGGCGTAACGCCCACGGCAGACACCTCGCTGAGCACGCTCACTTGATCGCCCCCTGCAGCAGACCACGGAAGAACGATCGCTGGGTAATGAGGTAGATCATGACGGCCGGCAACGCGACGATGATCGCCGCGGCCGACAATGACGGGACGTCGGTGAGGTGTTGGCCTTGGAAGCTGGCCAGGCCGAGGGACACGGTTTGGATGTGGCCGTCGCCGTCGAGGATCAGCGGCACCAGGTATTCGTTCCACGAAGACAGGAACGTGAGCATCATCAGCGTCGCGATCACCGGGCGAGCGACCGGCAACAGGATCTGCACCAGGACCCGGAACGAGCCGGCCCCGTCCAGGTTGCCGGATTCGATCAACGAGCGCGGCACCGAGGTGAAGAAGGCGTGCATCCAGAACACACCGAATGGCAGATACAGACCCGACTCGGCCAGGATGAGCCCCAAATAGGAGTCCAGCAGGTGGGTGTTCTGGAACTCGATATAGATCGGTACGACCAAAACGACGTAGGGCACGACCATGCCTGAGAGCAGCACGTAGAACAGCAGCCGGGACCCGGGAAAGCGCATGGTGCCGCACGCATATCCGGCAGCGGTCGACGCGCAGGTCACGATCGCCACCACGGCGACGGAGATGAGTGCGCTGGAGCGGAAGGCCGCGCCGAACTGACCGGTGTCCCAGGCACGGGAGAAGGTTCCCCAGTTCCAGTGGTGCGGCCAGGTGATGCCCGACAGCGATGCGCCTGGTTTCTGGAAGGCGGTCAGGACCACGATCGTGAGCGGCGCCAAAGTGCCGACGGCAATCACGCTCAGCAGCAGGTAGCGGGTGACCGTCTGCGACGGCTGTGGCCGGCTCATGCCCGCTCCGAGAGCCTGGTGAAGCCGTAGGCGATAGCCATCATCAGGATGCCGAGCAAGATGGCCAGTGCCGATGCGTCGCCGATGGCGCTGACGATGAACGCACGGCTGTAGATGAGCGTGGAGGCCACCTGGGTCTGATTGCCAGGACCCCCCTGCGTGGTGACCCAGACGAGGGAGAAGTTGTTCAGTGACACTGCGAACGTCAGCACCAGCGCCACCACGATGACGTTGCGCAGACCCGGGACCGTGACGGTGAAGAATTCTCGGACCACGCCGGCACCGTCGACGTTCGCGGCGTCGTAGAGATCCGGATCGATTGACTGCGCGCCGGCAAGGAACAGGACCATGCACAGACCGGACAGCATCCAGGTGCCGATCGCGCCCTCGGTTGGGAGGGCCCAGGTGAAGTCGCCCAGCCACACCTTCGTCCAGCGGCCCAGGCCGACGGCCCGCAGCAGCGCGTTGAACGGGCCGTCCTGGTTCAGGATCCACCGCCACGACACCCCGACTACCACGACCGAGAGCACCTGCGGCAGGAACAGGATCGTCCGCCAGATCCCGGTGCCCCGCAACGGGTGGCGAGCGATGATGCCGGTGAGCACGAGACCGATCGCAACGGGGATCAGCGAGTAGAAGAAGACCAGGACGATCGAGTGGAGCAGCGCCTGACGCACGGCCGGGTCGTGGAAGGCTTGGGTGTAGTTGTGCAGCCCGACCCACTTGCCGGCGGAGACGCCGTTCCAGTCGAACAGGGAGATCCAGGCCCCGTAGATCACCGGCACGAGGATGACTAGAACGTAGATCCCCAGCGCCGGCAGCAGGTAGGCGTAGCCCACCCAATCCTGCCGCCGGCGCCGGCCTGGTCCTGTCGCGGCCGGGAGCGGCCGCGGCGGGGCTAGGACTTGCGCGTCGTGTTGAACTGTGTCCATTCGCCCTGAATCTTGTTCGTGTAGGCCGCGGGCGACTCCTTGCCTGCAGCGAGTGACTGAAGGTCTCCGGAGAGCTGGGTGCTGTACTGCGGGTTGGCCCAGTCGATGAACGGTGTCGTGCCTGCGCCACCTGTTCCCTCAGCTGTGGCCAGTGCAGTCACGATAGCCGCGGTCGGCGATCCCGCCTTGGTGAGTGAGGTCGAAATCTGTGCGCCCGGCAGTCCCCAACCCTGCTGGTACATGTAGTCGGTCTGCTCCTGGCTGAGGAAGTAGTTCAGGAACGCTGCCGCGATGTCCTTGTGCTTGGAGTTCGCGGGAATGACCAGCGGTGTGGTGGGTCCGCCGCCGACCGGGGAGCTCGCCGACGTGGACGGGAACGGGAACCAGCCGCCGCTGGACTTCAGCGAGCCCTCAACGCCGCCACTCATCCACGAACCCTCGACGTAGTACATCGCCTTGCCTGCGAGGAAGGCCGCTGCCGCGTCGTTGTCGGAGGTGCCGACCGCACCGGGTTCGAAGTAGCCGGCCTTGGTCCAGTCCTGGATGGTTTGGGAGGCCTTGAGGTTCTCTGGGCTGCCGAACGTTCCGGAGGCACCGTAGATCCAGTTGTTCACCTGGTCCGCCGAGGTGGCAAACGAGTCCCACAGCGCCATCTCGGTGTGGATGTAGGTGCTGCTCTCCTCGATGGGCGTCACGCCGTGGGACTTGGCGGCCGCCAGGGTGTTGACGAAGTCGGTGTAGGTGGTCGGCGGAGCGCTGAAGCCGGCTTTCTGCAGCAGGGCCTTGTTGTAGAAGACGCCGATGATCGAGTTCTGCTCCGGCACGCCGTAGAGATCACCTGTCCCCCACACGTAGTGGTTGCTGGGGTCCATCCGGAAGACGTTCAGGGCCGCATCGCTGCCGACCCGCTGCGCCCAGCCGTAGGCCTTCGCGTAGGAATCGAGCGGCAGCAGTTTGCCGGCCGAGATCGCGCTGTAGAAGCCCTGCCCGTAGCCGGAGGTTTCCAGCATCATCACGTCCGGCGGGTTCGGCGAATCAAGCTTGAGGTTCAACGACTGCAGATAGCTGTTGTAGTCGGTCGTCTCCCGGTTGACTGTGACGTTCGGGTACTTGGCCTCGAAGTTCTTCACGACCTGTCCGAACACCGCGCCCGAGCCGGTGGTTCCCCAGCCGTCACTGACCGTGATGCTCACCTTCTGCGAGGTGTCGAAGGTTGTCGACACCGGGCCGGCGGTGGTGCTCGGCGGTTTGCTGGTCGAGCCAGGTGAGCAGGCCGCCAGGGTGAGGATGGCCGCGATAGCAGCGGCGCTCACCCCGATGACTGTGCCCCGGCGGCGTGCGAGCCGTCCGGCCCGACGTGCTGCGATCACTTGCTGTGCCATTTCGGTACCCCCTTGGCGGGTGGTTGGCGGTGCGGTTGGCGGTGGGTTGGCGGTGTGGCGTAGCGGGCCTGGCTAGCGGGATGGATCAGGGACGGGTGCATGGCCGACGTCGAGACGGCTGTGATGAGCGAGCTGATCCGGTCGCAACACGCCCTCGTCGCTGAGATAGGCGGTGACCAGCTCAGCGGGGACGCGTTCGAAGAATTGATTGCGGACCGTGATCCGATCCGTGCGCCACAGTTCCCAGTCCTCGGCCAGCTCGGAGGCCGGGCGCTGTTCCATGCCCACGTCGTCGGGGTCGCCTGGGTAGAGCTTGGACAGTTCGGTGACCACGTAGTACGGGGTACCGGTGTGCCGGCAGGACAGCGCCAGCGGCAGTGAGCCGATCTTGTTCGCGAACGATCCGTCCACGAACAACGCGTCCGCCCCGACCAGCACGAGATCGGCATCGGCGGCGGCCAGGGCCATCGACGCGTCGCTGTAGGCCACGAAGGAAACCGGTGCGTCCTTCAGCGCCTCGACGACTCGAAGCGACTCGCGATACGGGCGTGATTCGGTGAACATGTACGTGAGGTCGTCGGCCGACTCGGCGGCGCGGGCCAGCAACTGCAGCAGTGATCCGCTGTAGGAGTGGAACAGCACCTTCGCCCCGGATTTGACGTAGGTATCGGCGTGCAGGGCGACCTTCGCGATCGACGTCTCGGACTCGCTGATGTATCGCGTCATCGCCTCGACGACGGCACCGGATGACCCGGTGCGGGCTAACGTCGCTTCGGCGAGCGCTGCGGCCGCACGCATGCTGGTCATCGTCGGCTTGGTGTCGACGAGCCATTGTGCAGTGCCGCGCAATAAATTTTCCAGCTCGGCACCACTCGCAGTGCTCGCCTGCAGCGTGAGTGCGATGACCTCGGCCGCCGCCCGCCCGTACGCGCTCCCGCCGGGGACCGTGTTCTCGGCAATCGAGGTGCGCAACTCGGTGAGGCGATCCATCAACGGCCCTTGGCCGGGGGCACGGTGGTGTCCATGTCGAGGGAGAACCGGGCTGAGTCGTACAAACTCCGCGACCAGTCGATAGCCGTGCCGTCACGGGTGTAGGTGACCGAGGTGAGGCCGAGCAGCGGGGTGCCGAACGGCATCGCGAGCAGGTCGGCCTCCCACTCCAGCAGCTTGTGGACGCTGACCTGGCCGGATGCGCGGCCCTGCTCGACGCCGTTCTTGCGCAGCGCGCCGTACAGTGACCCGCCCCGATCGAAGATCTCGTCGTTGACCAGATCGCCCATGAATGCCTCGCCCACCCAGGACTCGAGCAGGATCGACGGCGCGTCGCGAACGGTCACCACACGCAGCAGGTGGAAGGCGCTGGATTGCGTCTCCAGGTTCAGCCGCTTCGCCGCCTCGGCGGGTGGAATCGCGATCGACTGGTCGACCACGTCGACCTCGAATGTCACGCCGGCGCGGCGCAGGCTGTCGGTGGAACTGCTCATCAGCCGAAGCTCGTACTGCACCGGCCGCTCGGCGATGAACGTGCCCCGTCCCTGGGTGCGGGTGAGGTAGCCGGCCAGTTCCAACTGCTTTAGCGCGGCGCGCACCGGGGCCAGACTGGCGCCGGTGGCCTCGGCCAAGGCCCGCTCCGGCGGCAACTGGTCGCCAGGACGCAACGTGCCATCCTCGACGTCCTTGACGATCGCCCGCAGGATCTGGTCCTGCAGCGAGATCCGGGAACCTCGCACGATCTTGTACATGTGACTCCTCAGGAGCGGCTCTAGAGTGCGTCGGACGTTATAACGTTATGTGCAATCTGACAAGAGGCGAGGCTCATCCGTGACGTTCAGGGCAACGTGTCGCTTCGGCGCAGGAGCTATTCACGTCAACGGCAGGTCCGGATGAGCCTCGTAGCCACGCGTTTGCTCGGCGCGCGGGCCGAATCCGGTAACCGCTTCCCGTCGCGGGTGCTGTCACTAATGTCAAGTCACTGTTAAATTGACGACACCGTGCCGAGGAGGGGTAGTGCGGTGTACCGGATCGCAGTTGTAGAGGACGCCGCCGACCTACGGGCGTTGCTGACGTACGTCCTCGATCGCAACCCTGCCTTCGAGGTGTGCGGCGAAGGTGCGAGTGGCCTTGCGGCGATCCAACTCGCCGAAGAGTTCGAGCCGGATGTCATGCTGCTCGATGTGACCATGCCTGGGATGTCGGGCATCGATGCTCTCAAGCTGATCCTGGCGCGCTCCCCGAAGACGCGAGTCTTCATGCTGTCGGGGCATGCACCAAGCCTGTTCGCGCGCGAGGCCACCGGGTTGGGTGCGTCCGGTGTCTTGGAGAAGGACGGCGGGATGCAACACCTGCCCGAACGCTTGCTGGCCCTTCTCGACCCGGCAGCCGTGCACTAGCACGTGGCATCGACCTCACCGGACTCGAGCGACGGAGTCGAGACCGAAGGCAGGACCGCCAGCCTGCTCGAGGTACTGCCGGCGCAATCGGCCGTCCTGGTCGAATCTCGCAGCAGTATCGGCGTCATCTCGTTCGGTACGACAACCGTGACGGGTCAATTTCGGGGTGTTGTGGTGGGCACCGAGATTGACGTGTCACAGCGCCCGCAGGCGTCGCTCATCCTGCCGGTCGCCTCGCTCGTGTCCGGAAATTCACTGCACGACGCGGAGATGCGCCGACGACTGAGCGCGCAACGCTACCCCTCGATCGCGGCAGAGTTGATCAGTGCCGAGGCCCTCGGCGCAGGCAGGTACGCGGTCACGGGCAACCTCACCATCCGGGGGATCAGTCACCACCAGAGCGCGACCATCCAGATCGGCATCGCAGAGCCACCGCCGCCCGGCGCGGACGACGCCGTCGGGTCACACGCCGTTCTCCTTGCGTCCGGGAACCTGACCATTGATATGCGGGACTTCGGAGTCGCGCTACCGCATGTACTTCGGATGCAGGTGTACCCGGAGGTCAATGTGAGCTTTCGTCTCGCAGTCGGCCCCGCCACCCGGGGCGGCGGGGCGCTAGGTTGATGTTGCGGATTCAGATGGGTGGATGCATGGCCACCGGGAACGGCATGACAACGCTGGCGGTGCTGCCCGATCAGTCAGCTGTTCTGATCGAGGCTCGTAGCAGCGTCGGCCTGATCTCGTTCGGCACCACGACGCTGGCGGGCGAGTTTCGCGGTGTGCTCTCCGACGGTGAGTTCGACCTGACGGAAACCCCGCACGCGTCGCTGGTCCTGCCCGTAAGGTCCCTGACGTCGGGCAACTCACTGTACGACGCGGAAATCCGCGGCCGGCTCAACGCGCAGCGTTACCCCACGATCGAGGCGAACCTTCGAACAGCCGAAGCTCTTGGGTCGGGCCGGTTCTCAGTGATAGGGGATCTCACGATTCACGGAACCACCCGCGAGCTGACAACGTCCCTCACCGTCACCGCTCCCACCGGGCCGACTACCCCAGCCGATGTCAGCGCACCGCCGGAAGCGGTCACCGTGGTCGCCACAGGCACCGTAATCGTCGACATAAGGGACTTCGACATCGAACTCCCGAGGGGCATCATGCTGCAAATCTTCCCGGATGTCACCGTGAGCTTCCGCGTCACGGCAGCGTAGACAACTTAAGGACTCGATACCGATGGAAGCACTACTTGCGTTCTACTTCGGCTGGTCGATGGGCGCCCGATCCGGCGCGCACGGAATGGACGAACTCAACGCAGCTCTTGTGTCGCTGCGTGAATCCGATGAGTTCGCCGGTCTGATCGCGGCATTGCGCAACCACGCCGCCGCGATCATGCGCGAAGTTGCGAACCGAGTCGAAGGCGGCGACGGCACGCCGATGGGTATGCCTGACGTCTTGGCGAAGGTCTACGACCTGATCGCGACCGGGACATCAGGATCGGCCAAGAGCTAGCTGGGCTGCTCCGGTTCGGCGGCGACGCCAAGTAGGCCAAGCAGCTCGATCGGCAGGAACGGCTTCGACAGGAAAGCGTAGGCGCCCTCGGCCTCTGCTCGATGCTGGTCGACCGGACCGGCGTGCGCAGAGCACACGATCACCTTCATTCGATTGAGGTGGCCGTCGTTACGAACACGTTCGAGCATCTCCCAGCCACCCATGCCAGGCATGCGAATGTCGAGCACCACGAAATCGGCAGTGAAGGTCTGCAACATCTGCAGCCCGAGCTCCGCCGACTCCGCCTCGACGACCTCGTGCCCGCGACCCTCAAGGACAAGCCGGCAGAGCAGCCGAATGTCTGCCTCGTCGTCAACTATCAGCACCGAACTCACGACGTACGGTCCGATCCGGCCGGCGCCGTGAAGAAGAACGTCGTGCCGGACCCGGGCGCGCTCTCGCACCAGACCGTGCCGTGATGCAACTCCACGTAACGCCGGACGATGGCCAGGCCGAATCCGGAGCCGCGAGCCGCCCGCTCAGTCCCTGGCACTTGGAAGAATCGGCCGAACAGATGCTCCTGATGCTCGGCGGCGATCCCTGGGCCGTCGTCGCTGACCGACACGGTGACCGTGTCGCCATTCACCTGCGCGCGAATCATGATCGATGCGCCGGGCGCGTGCTTGATGGCGTTGCCGACGAGATTGTCGACGATGTGAGCAAACCCGTCGACGTCCATCACGACGACGACGCTCTCGTCGACATCGACGAGTACGGGGGTGTCGGCAAGCAATTCGGACGCGCGCGACAGTGTCGACCGGATGGCATCGGCCAGCGCGAGCGGCTTCGCCTCGAGGATGACCCGCCCTGATTCCAACGCGGCCTGGTCCAGCAGCCGCTGGATCAGGCGATGCATCTGCTGAGCATTGCGCGCGATCGGTTCGACGAGTCGCTGATGCTCGGGAGCCTGTTCTTCCAGCAGCGCAGCGAATCCGGCAATCGAGGTCAGCGGCGTGCGCAATTCGTGTGACACGGTGGCCAGAAAGTCGTCCTTGAGTGCGTCGACCCGACGTAGTTCCTCACTGACCGACTGCTCACGCTCGAGCGCCTCATGCAGAGCTGCGGTGCTAGCGATTCGCCCGCTGATGTCCTGGCAGACACCGCTCGCACCGACAATCTGACCGTGCGCGTCGAACCGCGGCTCGACGGCGAGAAAGACCCACGTCGGCGTGCCGCCGGGACCCAGTACCCGGTGATCGACTCCTACGGGTGTCTCACCTGCCAACGCCAGCTCGAATGCGTCTGCTACCTGCTCCCGGTCCTGTTCGACGACAAGTCCGAGATGGCTTGCGAGTGTGACCGCGAAATGCTCTGGATCCTTGCCGTGAATTCGATACATCCCGTCCGACCACTGCGCCGATCGGTCCTGGGCGTCGACCACGAAAGTCCCGGTGAGCGTCAACGCCTCTGCTCGATGAACACGGCGCGCGCTCTCTGCCAATGTCTGCTGTGCGAACTCCTGCTCGCCGACGTCGCGCAGGACCGCGATGCATTCGACGAGATGACCACGTTCATCGCGTAGGAACACCAGCGACAGCAGCACCGGCCACGGTCGACCGGGGGCGCGCAGGACCTCGACGCGCAGAGCTTCTACGCGTTCACCGACTTTGGCGCGGGCGAACAGCTGCGGCCACGGACCGGGTTCGGCAAGTGCTCCCGCGAACGTCTTATGGTGCACCTGGGTGGCCGCGTGCCCGAGGATTCGTCCGGCAGCGCGATTCCAGGCGAGGACGCGACCGGCTACGTCGAGTCGGATCATTCCGTCGGAGCAAACCTCGACGAGGTCGCCGAGGTGGGCAAACAGGGGACTTGTCGGGCCGTCAACTCCGGTGGACGCAATGGGCCCAGGCTCGGCGTCCATGGCGAGGTAATGACGTCGAGAGGACAGTCCGAATCCGTCCGGACCTCTCACATCTCGCGAAGCTCGAAATAGCGTGCGATGTCGGGAAGGTTGTCGAGAATCGCGGCGCCAGCGGCTAACAGGAGCACAGTCGTCAGAAACTTCATGGGGAATCCTTTCCGGTTACCGGTTCACAGGCACCGTACTCCTGATGTAAGTTCCGCGTGAAGTCAGCACGCATCCGGACCCTCGTGCACAGCTGAGTTGCTACGCGGCCAAGAAAACCACTGGGAATTCGTGCGGAGCGATAATTGCCCGGTGCCTGTGTCCGACGACGTCGGCGGTGCTCACGAGGGCACCGTCGTCAGCATTCACGTCGGCCGCCCGCGGACGGTGCAGGCTGGTCGCGCGGAGGTCACCACCGCGATTTGGAAACACCCCATTCAGGGTCGCGTCCGAGTCCGAGGCGTCAACATCGACGGCGACGATCAGGCGGATCGCGAAGTCCACGGTGGTCCGGACAAGGCCATCTACGCCTACGCGCTGGAAGAGGTGCGCAGTTGGGAAGCCGAGTTGGGTCGCCCACTGGGCGAGGCCGCGTTCGGCCAGAACCTGACCACTGAAGGCATTGATGTCTCCGGCGCGATCATCGGCGAACGTTGGCGGGTTGGCAGCGCCCTGCTCGAAGTCGCGCAGCCTCGGCAGCCATGCTTCAAGCTCGCACTGCGCATCGGCGAGCCTGGCTTCGTCAAACGCTTCGCGCACGCGTCACGACCGGGCGCCTATCTGCGCATCGTTGCCGAAGGTGAAATCGGAGCCGGAGATGCAATAGCCATCGTCGATCGTCCGGACCATGGAATCAGCAGCCGGATGGTCTCCGACGCCATCTTGCGCGACCCGACGCTGCGGCCGTTGGTCGTACGCGCGCACCAGTTGCCGCAAGAACTCCGAACCTGGATGACAGATCGGACGGTTAGCTAGGGACGCATCCGCACGTGCTGCGCCTCTTTTGGCACGAGGCGCTGCTCACGCTGCCCTTCGGCGGCGGGAACACTGCGAGTTGGATTCAGATTGAGTCCCCGCGTCGGTGCGCGGCGCGAGCGATTGACACATTCGTTTGGCATCGTGTGGGGATGGCGACGCGTCGGCTGGCCGTGGGGTGCGAGTTCACCTACGAGGCCACGGTCGCCACCTTGGCCATCTTTCAGGTGCAGCCGGGCATGTCGCCGCTGCTCATGCGTCGGTCGGAGGTCTGGACATCGACGCCACAACTGTCCTTGCGGTCTTACACCGATCTGTATGGAAACCCGTGTACTCGGGTGGTGCTGCCGGCCGGGTGGTCGAGTCTGCGGTACGCGGCCGATGTGCAGGTTCCGGACGCGACGGAGGAGGTCGATCAATCAGCGAGCGAGGTTGATGCGGACCTGTTGCCCGATGACACGTTGATCTACACGCTGCCGAGCCGTTACTGCCTGCCCGACGTCCTGGCCGACGAGGCGTGGGCGCTCTTCGGCGCGCATCCGCGTGGCTACCAGCGGGTTCAGGCGATTTGCGAACACGTTCACTCCCATCTCACATTTCAGTACGGCAGCTCAACCGCGATGTCCACTGCCGCCGACGTCAACTCCACCCGGCTGGGGGTTTGTCGCGATTTCACGCACCTGGCGATCTCCTTCTGCCGGGCGGTGAACATCCCGGCTCGATACGTGTTCGGCTACCTGCCCGACATGGACGTGTCGATCGACCCGGCACCGATGGACTTCGCGGCGTGGATGGAGGTCTGGCTGGCCGATAGGTGGTGGACTTTCGATCCGCGCAACAACGCACCGCGCAAAGGGCGAGTGGTCATCGGGCGTGGCCGCGACGCCTCCGATGTGGCCATGGCGACCACATTCGGAGGCCCGAGGCTGAACCGGATGACGGTGCACGCTCAGGAGGTCGCGCAGTGATGCTGAACCCAAGGCTGCTCACGGCGCCGACCCTGACCGAGGACGAGATCGACATCGACGGCCGAACGAGTGACGTACCTGCTCGAGCAGAGCTTCCAATATGAGTATGCGACCCCAGCCCGACAGCTGCGCCACCGACTGGTCGTGCTGCCACCGCCGCGGCACGGCGGACAGCATTTGCGCTCGCATCGGGTCGACATCGACGGGGCGCCCGTTCGGCGCGTCACCCGACGTGACCGCCATGGCAACACAGTGCTGCGGCTGAGCGCGGATCGGGTCGACACGACCGTTCGGTTCCGCGTTGGAGCTCTGCTGGAACGAGTGCGTCGCGACGATCCGCTGCGGCTGCCGGCGACCGCGCTCAGCGATCCACGGCTACTGCGCCCCACCATCCTGACCGCTGCTGACGACTCGTTGCGGGCACTCGCTGCCGTCGCCCGTAACGCCGGCGACGGTTCGGAGTTGGGCGCCGACATCTGCCGATCCGTGTACGACGCAATGACCTATGCGCACGGCGTCACGTCAATTCAGACCACTGCGGCTGCGGCGCTCGCGGGCGGGCGTGGCGTGTGCCAGGACTCCGCGCACATCATGCTGGCCGTCTGCCACTTACTCGCCGTGCCAGCCCGCTACGTTTCCGGGCACCTGCTCGGCCAGGGCGGCACCCACGCGTGGGTCGAGGTGATCACCGCGCACGGCGATCACGCCATCGCCACGGCGTACGACCCCTGCAACGGGCGCCCCGCCTCCGCCCGCTACATCACCGTCGCCACCGGCCGCGACTACAACGACGTCGCCCCGACATCGGGGACGTATCACGGCTCAGCCGACGCGCGCCTGACCACCAGCCGGCGCCTAGTCGTGCTCGCGGCAGCCTGATCACGGGTAAGCCGTTCCCCAGCCGGCGGAAGTATGGTCTGAAGCAATACCTGCATCCGTCGACGTGGCGGGCTGTTGCTGGGTGATGCAGTGGATACCGCCGCCGCGTTCGTACAGGGGTCGGGCGTCGACTGGGACCACTTCGCGTCCGGGGTAAGCATCTCGCAGGATCGCCGCAGCATCAGCGTCGTGCCGATCGCCGAACGAGCACGCGATTACTGCGCCATTGACCAGCACGTGATTGACGTAGCTGTAGTCGACGAAGCCGCCGGCATCGGTGAGCACTTCTGGCGCTGGCAGGTCGATGATCTCGAACCTCTCGCCGCGGGCGTCCACCGCAACGGCCAGCTCGGCCCGAATCCCGGCCGTGACGAGGTGATCAGGATGCGACGGATCGCGCTGGTCGTGCAGCAGGATCCGTCCTGGCGAGGGAATAGTCGCGACGATGTCTACGTGCCCGCGCGTCCCGAAGGCGTCCGAGTCGCGGGTGAGTCCGCGGGGCAGCCAGATCGCCTGGGTCGCGCCGATCGTGCGCGCGAGTTCGGACTCGATCTCCGCCCGCGAGAGCTCGGGATTGCGCATCGGGTCGCGTTGAACGGTCTCGGTGAGCAGGACCGTCCCGAGCCCGTCGACATGAATGCCGCCGCCCTCGTTGACCAGCGGTGAGTCGATCCGTTGGGCGCCGGCCCAGGCGGCCACCGCCGGGCCGAGGGTGCTGTCATGCTCCCAGCTCGCCCATTCCTGCTGCCCCCAGCCGTTGAACACCCAGCTCACCGCACCGAGCTGACCGTCCGCGCTCAACACGAACGTAGGCCCCGCATCGCGGATCCACGCGTCGTCGATCTCTCGCACACGAACCTCGATCGCCGGATCGAGGTAGCGCGGCGCCACGTCGACGTCACGTGGATGGACCACTACCGTGACCGGCTCGAACGTCGCGGCCGCGTTGGCCACCGCGGCCCACGTGCGCCGCGCGAGTTCTGCCTCCGTCGCGGTATCCCCGAGCGTGTACCCCTGCGTCGGCCACGACAGCCACAACCGCTCCTGCCGCACACCCTCGTGCGGCATCGTCCACCTCGTCACGGAGAACCGTAGGGATGCGCGTCGTCACCAGGCTTGGTGAGCCTGCCGTACGTGTCCGGCCGACGGGTCCGCAGGAACGGGAACAGATCGAGCCAGTCTTTGCGCTGTGCCAGGTCGAGATCGGTGACGAGGACACACGGCTCGTCGCGAGGCGCCTGCACGAGTACTCGTCCGTACGGGTCCGAGACGAACGACGAACCGTAGAAGGTGTTGCCCTCGGTGCCATCCGGCCTGGTTTCCGTGCCGGTGCGGTTGGGGACCACCATGAACAGCCCGTTCGCAATGCCGTTGCCGACAATGACCTGCTGCCACAGCGGCTGGGTGTCGAAATTCGGGTGATCGGGCTCTGAGCCGATGGCGGTGGGATAGACGACGATGTTCGCTCCGGCCAGGCTGTACATCCGCGCCACCTCCGGAAACCACTCGTCCCAGCACGTCGGCAGGCCCAGGCGTGCCTCGCCGAGACCGTCGAGTGCGTAGACCGGGTACGGATCCTGCGGCCCTGCCGGACCTGCCCGGAAGTACTTGTCCTCGTAGTAGCCGGCAGTGACTGGAATATGCAGCTTGTTTGTCATTGCGACTAGTTCGCCGCCCGGGTTGACGATGATCGCGGTGTTCAGGCCCAGGCCATCGTCGGAATCCGCGCGCCGATACAAGGACGCGTGGACATACACGTCGTTCTCCCTCGCAGCCGCGCGGGCAAGGGTGACGGTCGGACCGCTGTCGAGGTCCTCGGCCAGATCGCTCGCGGCTCCGGCTGGGATCGTGTCGGCGGGGTAACGCATGAGCGTCAGTTCAGGCAGGAACACGATCCGCGCGCCGCGCCCTGCAGCTGCGGCAATCGCTTCCGCGAGCCAGTCCGCCATGCCGGCCGCGACCCAGCTGTGTTGTACGACGCCCACGCGCAACGGCGGAAGATCCAACTCATGAACGCGAGCCAACGAAGGCAACGGCGTCTGCGGCGCTTCGATCACGCGGATCACAGAACACAGCATTGCATCCAGCCGTTCGCCGCGTGGGCGTGTGCCTGCGGTTGCCCGCGCTTAGGAGCCTTCGTGTTGCTGCGCTGCATCACGGACAACGTTCGGCGGACCCGGTGCGTTCAGTGGGCGTGAGTGACTGGCCAGTCGGGCAGCAGGTGCCGGCATCGTGACGTTCGAGGAGTACCTCAGCACATGCGGCGACGCGTTGCTGCGTCACGCGACGATCGTGTCTGCGGACCCAGGCACGGCCGAGGACGTCGTGCAGGCGGTGTTGGAGCGCGCTATGCGCCAGTGGGAGCGCATCGCCGCGATGGAGTTCCCGGATGCCTACCTGCGTCGGATGGTGGTCAACGAATTCCTCTCCGTCCGACGCCGGCTGGGCCGTGTATTCCTGACCAATCGCGTTCCTGACACATCGGTCACTGATCCCAGCGACCAGCACGATGACCGGGCGCTGTTGATCGCAGAGCTGCGCCGGCTGCCGAACCGGCAGCGCGCCGCCGTGGCGCTGCGCTACTGGGCGGACCTGCCGGACCGCGAAATCGCGACCCAACTGGGCTGCTCGGAGACGAGTGTCCGCGGCTACATCTTTCGTGCGCTGGGAGCCCTGCGCGTCGCTCTCGATGCCGAGCGGACCAACGAAGTGGAGGCCCGATGAGAACGACCGCGGACGTGCGAGCCGCCTACCAGCACCTCGCCGACCTAGCTCCGACAGTCGATCAGCTGCAGTTCGACGCAGCCACCCTTGCACCCCGCCACCGGACGCTGGTCAGCGTCGCCGCCGTCGCTGTCGCGGCCCTGGTCGCGGCGGTCCTCGTTGTGTTGCTGCGCGGCGGTACTGATCACCGCGGCAGCCAGCCGGCAACGACCAACCAGGTCGTCTGCACGGCAACCAACCGGAGCGCCGACGCCGCGCGCGACGACATTCCCGTCGTCCAGTCCCGCCTCACCATCCTCGGGCTCCGCGGAGCCGTCCGCAGCACCGCCAACGGCTCCGCCCTGACCATCACCCCGAATGGCCACACCTCCCTCGATTCCATTGCCCTGTGCACCAACGCAACCCTCGAAGCCAAGGCGGTGACCGCGACGACCAAGGGTTCGTGCGTGCCACCGACGACCTCGCCCACTCAGGTGTGCGGTCCGGGCGGTGCGCAGCTCATATTCGGTCAGACGATCTTCACCGAGCGTGACATCGTTTCGGCTGTCGCGACCATGCCGAACGCAGCGGCGGGCACCTTTGAATGGACGGTCGCCATCACCCTCAGCTCAGCGGGCCAGCACGCCTGGAGTGCCTGGACCACCGCGCACAACGCCCGCGGCGCCGACACGTCCCAGCTAACGCTGGCGAACTGCGGCACCAAGGTCCCCTGCCAAGACTTCGTCGCCTTCGTGATCAACGGCCGCGTGGCGTACGTACCGCTCACGCTGGCCCCGATCCTCGGCACCACCACCGAACTCAACGCCAACCTGACCCAGAAATCAGCCACCCAACTTGCGGCAACACTGAACCGCCTACCGATCCCGCTGCAGGTGGGTGTGCGGTGACGAAGCCGAGCGGACTGGATCAGCTCAGTCCGGGCGGGACCGTAGCCGCGCCCTCCTTGGACGCCGTGTGCGGTCAGCTCGCCGCCTCGGTGACTAGCAGATCGACCAATCGCCGCGGCGGGCGGGCGCGCCACATCGGCGCGCCCGCCCGTCGTCACGCCAGGACAATCGCCTCCGGTACCCCGACGGACGAGCCCTGCGGCCGTGGTCGTGTGTCGCCGCACGTGTGCATCTGATGGCGGCACCGGCGATTGCGGATGTCAAGTGTGCGCATGGAAGCGCACCTCCAGGACAATGCTGTTGTGCGAATCGCGTTGTTCACTTTGGGCGGCACGATCTCGATGGCCGGGGTTGGCTCCGGCGGCGGGGTTGTTGCTCGGCTGAGCGGGTCGGATCTGATTGCTGCCGTACCGGGCCTGGGTGAGGTGACTGATCAGCTCGATGTGCACGACGTGCAGGCTGTGCCCAGCGCCTCGCTGACGTTCAATGATGTGTTCGACGTGGTGCGGGCCGCCTCCGCAGCAGTCACAAACGGCAGCGACGGTGTCGTCGTGACATTAGGTACCGACACCCTCGAGGAGGTTGCCTATCTCGTCGATCTCGTGTGGCCACACCCCGAGCCGGTTGTGCTCACCGGGGCGATGCGCAATCCGACGCTTGCCGGCGCGGACGGCCCGGCGAACCTGCTCGCAGCCGTCCGGGTAGCGACAGCGCCGTCGGCGCGTGGTCTCGGCGCGGTGGTGGTGTTCAACGACGAAGTCCACGCCGCGCGGTCGGTGCGCAAGCAGCACAGTACGAGTACCGCGGCGTTCGGCTCGCCCAACACTGGCGCGATCGGTCACGTGGTGGAGGACCGGGTAAGCGTCCTCATGCAGGCGCCGCGCGGCGCACCGCTGCCCATGCCAGACGCCGCGCGGCTCACCGCAACCAGGGTGGCTATGCACACCGTGACCCTCGATGACGATCCGCTTCTGCTTGCCGACCTACACCACACCAATCAGGGTTTGGTGCTCGCCGGATTCGGGGGCGGCCACGTACCTGCCACGATGGCGCCGATGCTGGGCGCCCTGGCTCGGCACATGCCGGTCGTCCTCACCTCCCGCGCGGGCGCCGGGTCGGTGCTGCGCCACACGTACGCTTCCGCCGGGTCAGAGATCGACCTGCAACGGCGAGGACTGCTCAACGCCGGATTCCTGCACCCCTACAAGGCCCGCGTATTGCTTCGGATGCTGCTGGCCAACGGCGCCACTCGAGACGACGTCGTCAACGAAATCGAGGCGCGCAACCGGCCCGGCTGATGTGCCCGTGCCCGTGGGCGTCGACCGGCGCCTGGCGACTGTTCGGGGCCACCTACCGGGCTTCCAGTTCAGCCGCGGCTGCGGGGTCAAAGCCCTTGACGACCAACCAGACACCGAGGGAGAACTCAAATGCCGCGACCGGAAGAGCCGACAGCCCCGCCAACGGGCCGTGTTGGTGGATGCCACCGAACAGCACGGCGAGATAGCCGGCAACAAGTATGGGTGCTCCGACGATTCCGATCCTGCACAGGGTTCGCGGCACCAGGCGCGATTGGTACAGAAGGATCCCCAGCATGAGGTCGCATATCGCCGGGATGAAACTCTGTCCGAGGAGGAATATCCGGTCGTACATGGCAACAAGTGCGTGGCTGCTGGACAACGCGCCTGCGCCCGCTCCGTCCCTTCGGAGAGTCACGATTGACAGCAGAAACGCGACGCCGAGGAAAATGGTTGCGGACTCGACGATTCGGGCTGCGACAAGACCTAGTGCGGCTGATTCGTTCTGCTTCTTGAGCATTGGAAAGAGCACCACTGCCGTGCCGATGCCCGCGATCGCCACGAGGATCTCCAACACACCGCCGACGATCGCAGATGTATCGGGCCCGGAGCCGAGAACGTAGTTCGCACGCTTCACCGGGCGGTAAAGAGCGAGAGTCGGGATAGAGACGAAGGTGAGCAGGTAGAACGTGCCTGCGATCAACGCGATTCTTCGCTGTGATGGTGACGCCACAACAGTCGAAGCCGCGGTCGCAGTCTGGGCGCTCAAATCGCCGCCCCCTGCAGTGCCGCCGGTGAAGTCGCCGGGGCTGGAGTTCGCCGTTCAGACCAGAGCGCATACCCGAGCCAAGCGAGAGCCGCGCCCACCGGGATGGCCACCTTGGGCTGGGAGGCATTGGGGAGCTGGCTGGCGATGGGAGCCAGCACGGTCCCGACGGCGAAGAGCGCGCCCGCCCAGCGCGGAAGAATTCGGGCACGGAAGGTCGCGATGCCGAACAGCAGTCCGCCCAGAATGTAAATCGGAGCAGTCAGCGTCCAGATGGTGGGCAGCACTCCCAGGTCGAAGTGGCCTTTGGGGCCGGTGAACATTCCCATCCAGGCTTGCACGAATGCCGGCGATGCCCCCTCGACGCGCGGCAATATGAACGCTTCAACGAAACTGAAGCCCATGATCAGTACCAGCCAGAGGCTGAATAGCACGTATCCGACCAACCCGAGCCAGCCGGACTTCACCGCCTGCCGCGCATAGAGCCCCGCCATGCCAAGGAGACCGAAGAACGACACTGCGCACGCGAGGACGTGTACGACTTGCCACCTGGTGCTGGTGACTGATGAAGCAAGATTCGGCGGATGGAATACCCCGACGAGCACATAGCAAAGCCCGGCCAAGATAGCGCACAAGCCAGCCAGACGTAGGAGCTTGTGGTTTGAGATCCTCACTGGCGGTCCCCTAGTTCTCGGCATGCGACAGCGATCCAAGCGGTCGTGTCTCGTGCACAGCCGGTCCAGGGGCTGTATAGACGTCGCGAACCCTAGATAGCTCGCCCGTCCGGTGCCGGGCACACTACGCGCACACCAAACACTTAACGAGTGACGATCGTCCTTCCGGCGCGGGAACGACCGGACGTGGCTACGGGTGCAGGCGATGATGGGTGAACGTCATAGATGTCGAGTGGCGCGAATGGTGTAGTGGCGCGAACGGTGCGCTGTCGACCCGTACTTGCGGGCGGCGCTACCTGCCGTTGTCCATCGATGGGCTTTGGCGCCTGGCGTCAGCTTCGCAGGCCTGAGCGTCACCCCTACAGCGCGTGACGGGCAGACAGAATTAGCTGAAGCCGGGCAGATCGAACACGATGGCGCGGGCCGCGTTGAGGGTTTCCCGAGATACCCGTCGGTGGCGCCGGCAGAGATACAGCTCGCACGGTTGCCGGCGTTGCCCGGTCGGCGGCAGGACGACTTGGAACAAAACCTGCTCCGAGCAGCAATCCGCACGCGCATTGACGATCTCGGTCCGTGCCGTGACGCTAGCGGGCGGCGAAGCCGGCGGGGTGCAGGGGATGGAACGCTGATACATCGACGGGTGCCTGTCCATGGGGTTCATACCTGCGAGCCTCGCGTACCCGGCTTCGGCGCGTCAGGATCGTTCAGCCCGTCCGGGCCGGGACCTTGGTCCGCACGGGCCGGGCCGAGCGGCCGTGTCCGCGCCGCGATCATCAGGCGAGGCTGGGCGCAACAACCCCTCCGATCGGAGCTGCGCCATGAAAGCCGCTGTCGTCACTGATTTCCACGCCCCGTTGCAGATCCAGGACCTGCCCATCCCGGACCCGGGTGACACGGACGTGCTGGTGCGCATCGAGGCCAGCGGCCTGTGCCACACGGACATTCACGCTGCGCACGGTGACTGGCCGGTCAAGCCGACCCCGCCGTTCATTCCCGGGCACGAAGGCGTCGGCATCATCGAGGCCATCGGCAAGAACGTCACCAAACGGCGCGTCGGTGACCGGGTCGCAATCGCGTGGCTCGGTTACGCCTGCGGGCACTGCCGGCACTGCATAGGTGGCTGGGAAACGCTGTGCGAGAGCCAGCAGAACTCCGGCTACTCGGTGAACGGCGCCCTCGCCGAGTACGCCGTCGCCCCGGCCGACTTCGCCACACCGGTCCCGGCCGGCGTCTCCCCCAACGACGCCGCTGCGCTGAGTTGCGCCGGAGTCACCACCTACAAGGCCATCAAGGTGGCTCGGGTGACGCCGGCGGAGACGGTTGCCATCTTCGGCATCGGCGGCCTGGGTCACCTCGCACTCCAGTACGCACGCATTGTCGGTGGTCTGACCATCGCCGTCGACATCGAGGCGGACAAGCTGGCGATGGCGACCGAACTCGGCGCCGACCACGTCGTCAACGCCGCCGAGACCGATCCGGTGGCAGCGATCCAGGCACTCGGCGGCGCGGACGTCGCGGTCGCGCTTGCCGCGTCGAAGGAGTCGTTCGACCAGGCCTACCGGTCGCTGCGTCGTGGTGGGCGGCTGGTCTGTGTCGCGCTGCCGGCCGGGAACCCGTCCGTGGACGTGCCCATCTTCGACACCGTCCTCAACGGAAAGTCGGTCATCGGCTCGATCGTCGGCACCCGCAACGACCTGGCCGAGGTGTTCGACCTGCATGCGGCCGGTCGCACCCGCGTCATCGCGGTCGAGCGCAAGATCGACCAAATCAACGATTGCATCGACGACGTGCTGTCCGGTCACGTCCCGGCGCGGATCGTGTTCGGGTTCTGACATCGATGAGAATCGTCATAGCGCTGGGCGGCGATGCGCTGCTGCGGCGCGGGGAAGGGCCTGACGCCACGGTGCAGCGACATCACGTCCGGGAGGCCGCCCGATCACCGGTCGGGCCATGGTGACCGAGATGGCAATCGATAACCCAGCGGGCGAAGCAACCGCCGCAGACACGGCCGGCACGGCGCGCAAGCCGGTGGTGCTCGTGCTCAGGGACGGCGCGCTAAACGACGCGGCCGATTTCGCATTCACCGAGGCCGCGACGCGCGGCGCCGAGCTACTCATCGTCGATTGCGACCGGACGCCGGACTGCGCCGACTACGTCGCCTGGGAGACCAGGCGACAGCAGGAGCTCGACGCGGCATTTGCACCGTGGCGCGACCACTACTCCAGCGTCGCGGTGACCATCGAACTAATCGGGGGCCCGTGGGTGGATCTCACGTCGCTCGCCGACCGCAGCCAGTTGCTCATCGTCGTCTGACGGCCCGATTGTCGGCACAGCACGACGCCGTCACCCTGCTTGCCCGCACCGTCCCGGACGTGCGGCGGGTGCACACCGAACATCACGGAACGGGCTTGCGAACCTCGGCGCCATAGACCGCCGCCTGGGTGCGCCGCTGCATGCCAAGCTTCGCGAGCAGCCCGGATACGTAGTTCTTCACGGTCTTCTCGGCAAGGAACAGCCGCTCGCCGATCTGGCGGTTCGTCAGCCCGTCGGCGATGAGCAACAGGATGTCCCGTTCGCGTTCGGTGAGCGAGGCGAGCCGTTCGTCCTTCGGCTCGCCATCACGCAGCCGGGCGATCAGGCGTTCGGTGACGGTGGGATCGAGCAGCGTCTTGCCCTCGGCCACCTGGCGGATCGCATCGATCAGGCTCGAGCCGCGGATCTCCTTGAGCAGGTAGCCGGCCGCACCGGCCATCACCGCCGCGAACACCGCGTCCTCGTCGTCGTAGGAGGTGAGGATCAGGCAGCGGACCTCGGGCAGCGCGGAGCGGATGTCGCGGCACACATCGATTCCGCTGCCGTCGGGAAGGCGGGCATCGAGCACTGCCACGTCCGGGCGCGCGGCCGGGATGCGGGCCAGCGCCTCGGTGGCTGTGCCGGCCTCGCCGACGACCTGGAAACCGTCGGCAGCTTCGAGCATGTCGGACAGTCCTCGACGCACCACCTCGTGGTCGTCGAGAAGGAACACCCTGATGACGTGCGTCATGTCAGTGGAATCGACCATCGCAGTTGCGTCCCCTGTCGTGCTGGTGGCGGTGCGGACTCTACGGTGAGTGACCCTCCGTGGCCCTCGGCTCGCGAGCGGAGATTCGCCAGGCCGCTGCGCCGGTCAGAATCGCCCATGCCGATGCCATCATCGAGCACGGTCAGTGTCAGTTCACCGTCGTGTGCGGCCAGATCGAGTTCCACCGACGTGGCCCGTGCATGGCGGGCGACGTTGCTCAGCGCCTCCCGCACGACGGCGACCAGGTCGTCCCGGAAAGGTTCGGAGACCAGGGCGTCGATCGGTCCACCGAACGTGACGTGTGGTTCGAAACCCAAGGTCTCGGCCGCTTCACCGGATGCGGCGAGTACAGCCACGCGGGTATTGCCCGTCGTGGGGCCGAGTTCGCCACGTAGCTGGAAGATCGACGTACGGATCTGGCGGATGATGGCGTCGAGACCGTCGACGGCGCGCCCCAGGCGCTCCGCGCGGTCGGTGTCGGCGAGTCCGGCGGCGATGCCCTGGATCGTCAGCCCGGTCGCGAACAGCCGCTGGATGACGTGATCGTGCAGATCCCTCGCGATTCGGTCGCGGTCCTCCAGCAGAACCATCCGCTGCTGATCCTTGCGGGCATCGGCCAGCTCCAACGCGACTGCAGCCTGGTCGGCAAACGTCTGCGCCATGTCCAGGTCCGCTTCGTCGAACGCATGCCGGCCGACCAAACGTCCGACTGACAGCGCACCGCGGTTCGCGGTGGTACCGGCAAGCGGCAGGATCATCACCGGCCCGACCGTCGCGGTCTCGTGTAAATGCATGTACATGCTGGGTTCCGCCGTCGCGTCGCCGATGAGCACGGGCTGACCGGTGGCAAAGACGCGACCGACGAGGCTGTTCTCAACCGGATAGGTGAAGCCGGCCAAATCCCCCGCGCGGTCACCTGCGGCCACCTCGACCATCAACTGAGCGGCATCGAGGGTAGGCAGTACCACGGTGACGATGTCGGCGTCGGCCATCACCAGGGTGCGCTGGGCGATCAGCTCGAGCGGCTCCTCGCCCTCGGTCGACAGCAATTGCTGGGTGATCTGCGTCGAGGCCTTCAGCCAGTCCTGGCGACGGTGCGACTCGTCGAACAGGCGAGCGTTCTCGATTGCCACGCCGGCGGTCGCCGCCAGCGCAGTGACGAGTTCTTCGTCCTCCGCCGTGAATTCACCCGACTCGGCTTCGGTGAGGTACAGGTTGCCGAAGACCACATCGCGCACGCGCACCGGGACACCGAGAAAGCTCGCCATCGGCGGGTGATTCGCCGGGAAGCCGACCGATCGGAGGTCGTCGGTCATGGTGCGCAGGCGAATGGGCTGCGGGTCCTCGATGAGCGCGCCGAGCAGGCCCTTTCCCGACGGCAAGGGCCCGATGCGCTTCGCCGTCTCGTCGTCGACACCGACGTGGATGAACTGCTCCAGCCCGCCTGACGGTGCCAGCACGCCGAGCGCGCCGTAGCGTGCGTGCACCAGCTGCGTCGCCGCCGCCACGATCCGGTGCAGCACGGTAGTGAGGTCCAGGTCGCCGATGATCATCTTGTTGGCGGTCAGCAGGCCGCCCAAGCGGTTCTGCGCGGCGATGACGTCCTCGGCGCGGTCGACCAACTGCCGCAGCAACTGGTCGAGTTCCAAGCGTGGGGCGTCCACGAATTCAAGACCTTCGCCGGCTCGGCGCCCGGCAGCGCTGTGGTCCGCCATGTGGTGCAACCGTAGCCCCGAATGTGGGTGCCACGTCATTTCGCTGTGCTGGGTTCATCGGTTGTAGGTGATGACGTCCACCAGGCGACGGCGCCGGGTTTGGGGCGTTTCGGGCGCGTGCCCCACTCGCAGCAGCACATGCGGGTGCATGCTCAGGTTCAGCTGCTGGCGCAGCAGCTCGTTGGTATAGGTGACCTCGACCGCCTGGGTAAGCGGGCTGGCCGCGAAACCGGCGCGGGTTATCTCCAGCAGCATTCGCTCGAGAGCTTCGCCGGAGGCCAGCCAGGCCTGCTCCCCATCGCCCGATGCGCCGAGCAACAGCAGGCACTGGTTCATGCTCGACCGCGTTCGGGTCGGCAGCCAACCCATGCCGCGAGTATCGAAGTCGCGAATCGGGATATCGTCCTCGGCACCGGCGTCCACGTGCGGTACGGCGAATGCCGGGACACCATCCGGGCGAGACGGATCATCACTGGTCCATGCCCGCAGTTCCGCCCGGTATGCCGGGTCGCTGTTCTCGATGTTGTCTGCGCGCTGGCTCAGCGTGGCGACGACGATCCGGTGCTCCTCTGAGGTGACAACGAACAGCTCGGCGCCTTCACGGGCGGCCGCGCCGATAAGGGTGTCGACCACATCGACCGGAACCGGGTCGTCGAAGAATTCACGCCGGTTGGTGCGACGCTCATCGATGGCCTTGTCGAGAAGGGCGAGTTTGCGGTCAAGCGGAACTGAGCCGTTCGGCTTGATTCTCGCCAAAAGGTCCCGATTGTTGGGGTCGGGGAATCGCTCGACCTGGACGCCGACGCCGGCCGCGGCAAGCGAGACCCGGGCGTTCATCAACGCGCATCCGCAGCTGATCAATAGTTGTCTGCCCCGCGGATCCAGCACGTGCAGTTGCCGCGTCCGGTCTACGTACAGCTCCAGGCTGTCCGTGCTCACCACGAAGCGCCACGGCTGGGTGTTGTGCACAGACGGAGCGATCATGGCGCGCACCGCCGCGCGGCGAAGAGACTTGGTGAGTTCGCGTTCTGCAATGGCAGTCATTGTTGGTTCTCGATTCACTCGTAACGAGGTATTACCGGTAACGGTCCGCGATTTCGGGCAACGCACACAGGGCCGAACGTCACAGGGTTGCCGGGCCACGCGACCTTTGATCCGACGGAGCGTCGCCAATCACGTCGGCGACGTGACGGCGGAGGCTCGGCGCTGTCCACGGCGCGCGGCCCACCCGGATCACCACGTCCGGCTGCATCATCAGGCGCAGCTGCTCGCGTAACTGGGCCCGCAGCGCCGGCACTTCGATCACCTGGGTGAACAGGCTGGCCACGTAGCCAATCCGCGTGATCTCCAGCCAGATCCGCTCGAGCGCCTCGCCGGCGCGCAGCCAGGACGCGGGCCCGTCCGAATCGGTGCCCAGGACGAGCAGGCTCTGGTGCTTGTTCGGTGTGGTCGAGGCCGGCAGCCAGCCGGTGCCCGAGGTGTCGAAGTCGCGAATCGGCATGTCGTCCTGCGCCGAACCATCGACGTGTGGGACGACGGCCGATCGCACCCCATCAAGGCGGGCCTTGTCGGTCGTGGTCCACGCGCGCAACTCGCCGCGGTAGCGGGGGTCCACGATCTGAGCAGCGTCCGCCGCTTGGCTGAGGCGACCCAGCGTCTGCCGGTCCTCCTCGTCGTGGACGACCCGAAGCAAGCTGCTCTCCTTCGCTGCCGCGACGACAAGTGAGTCGAGCACACCCTCGGGCAGGGCGTCGTCCGCGAACTGCCTGCGGTTGGTCTGCCGAAGATCGATGAGCGGCCCCAGTTGGCTGAGCTCGTCTTCGGTTGCACCCGCCGGGCCTACGGTGATTCGGGCGGCGAGGTCGGACACCGTGCCATCGGGGAATCGCTGCACGGTCACCGGAAGGTGGTTTGCGGCGAACCAGACCCGCGCGTTGAACAGGGCGCAGCCGACGCTCAGCCACATCTGGCGAGCGGTCGGGTCGATGACGCGTAGTCGGCGATTGGTGTCGGCGTGGATGTCGAGGCCGTCATGCCGGATCGTGAACTGCCAGGGCTGGGTGTTGTGCACCGACGGCGCGCGAAGCGCAGCGGTGACGGCAAGTCGTAGTTGCCGTTCGGTCAGGGTCGCCGTAGTCATGCCCCAAACGATCACCGCCGTCGCGAGCCGGTGGCAGGGGCTTACGTCCCATCGCATTGCGCGCGAGGTCCCGGGCCGAAGGGGACGGTGTGCCCCCGGACCCGGAGTCCTTCGACTCTCTTAACCGGCATCTCATCGGGCGACAGTGAGCACAGGCCACCCGCAAGTCCGCGGACCGCCCTGCCAAGGAGGATCAGATGAATCGCACGACCCTCGACCGCCTAGTCGCATCCGGTGGTCTCGTCATTGCCGCACTGCTCGTTGCTTCCGGCGCCCTGCTCACGTGGGCGCATTCCTATGTCCACGACCAGGTGCGAAGCCAGCTCGTGGCGCAGAAGGTGTACTTCCCGCCCAAGGGCAGCGACGCACTCAAGCCGGCGCAGATCGGTCCGTACCTGAACAAGTACGCCGGTCAGCAGCTGACCACCGGCGCGCAGGCCAAGGCGTATGCCGACCACTTCATTGCAGTGCACCTGAACGAGATCGGTGGCGGCCAGACCTACGCGCAACTGTCGACGAAGGCGCAGGCTAACCCGACCGACCAGAAGCTCGCGGCCGAGGTGGACACCATGTTCCGTGGCGAGACGCTGCGCGGCCTGCTGCTGAACGGATACGCCTTCGACACCGTCGGCAACATTGCCGGCATCGCTGCGCTCGTGTCATTCATCGGCGCGGGGCTTATGGGAGCGCTGGGTGCACTCGGCTTCGTCCACGCCCGCCGGATCAACACGCCGGTTGAGCCGACGACACCGACCTTCCCGGTTCAGGAGATGATCAACAGCTGACAACACGACATCGAAGGCGCGGCCGGAACCGTCGGCCGCGCCTTCGTCGTGCGCGCTGGGAGTCCGGTCATCGACTGACAGCGAGTGAATTCGCACCGCTGCGATATGCCGGACCTCGCCGATGTCAAACGGCGATCTGGGCGAAGCGCATCGTGATGCGGAATAGGTCCGCCTGCAGGATGCGACGGACGCGCCTGGCGACCAGTGGCGTGATCACTGCATTCAAGCCGTGTCCGTGCATCTGCAATCGATGCGCGATTAGCGTGCTTTCACCGTGTGGGTGCAACTCCAGCTCGCCCTCAGCGCGGATGCCGATGGTGTGCCCGACGTAGGCGATGCGGTTCGGCCGGTTCGACTCCGTCACCGTCACCACGACTCGCAGCTGCCGTGCACCGAACCGGCGGATCTCGGTCCAGCTCGATCGGTCCGCTGCCTGCGCGGTTAACCGATCACGGCGAAGTAAGTTGCTCTGCCACGGTGAGCGATGCCCGGGGCTGGACAGATAGTCGAACAAGGTAGCGGCGTCGCCGCGTACGACAACTGAGCACTGGATCTCGGCCATCCCGACCGCTCGCCTCTGCACTTGGATCCGCAAAGCCTCGGTTCGGCCGCCTACCACTCGTCCACCGCAAGAACCGGGCGTCGGTCTCCTACGGCAAACGTGCAGAAAGGCTATGTCGTGAACGGCCACTTCGCATGTCGAAGCCCGCTGCGGGACCCGCACAGCTTGGGGTCCGGGTGTGCCGGACCCCAAGCTGATCATCGGTGCCGGTTCAGTTCGTGTCGCCGCTCGGGATGTAGCCGCCGGGCACCTGCGCCGGGGCATAGATCCTGGCATCGCCCGGGTAGGGCACCTTCCACTGATGCGCCTGGTACCAGGTGTAGCGATTCATCTGCTCCGCGTTCGCGAAGTCCGGCACCGCACCGTTGCCGGTGAAGTGCTGGTTCTTCGCCCACGCGGCCCATTGACCGGCAACGGTCTGCTCTGCCGCGGGGACGGCGGTCGTCGCCGTCTCCTGGGCATTGAGCTTCGCCGCAGCCGCGCCCGTCAGACCGAGGGTGTCCAAGCCGCAGCTCGGCGCGGTGGCGATGCCCTCGGTCAGTGGAACCTGGTTCGGCACCGCGGTGAACGGGGTGTAGTTGGGCTTCGCCGTGAAAGCGTCGTACATCGGCGTGGCCGCCGCGACCTTCTGGTTGAGCGGCTGCGCGCCGAGGATCTGCTCGATCGTGCGCACCATGGAAAGCTGCGAGTAGTAGGTGCTGTCGACCTTGCCGTGCAGCGACCACGGGCTGATGACCTGGATCGGCGCGCGGTGGCCGTCGACGTGGTCCGCTCCGTCTTGGCTGTCGTCCTCGACCACGAAGATCGCGGAGTCCTTCCAGTACGGGCTGTGTGAGATCGTGTCGACGATGTCGCCGACAGCAAGATCGCCGTCGGCCACGCCGGCCTCTGCATCTGCCGGCCCGCCGGTGTGGTCGCTGGACAGCCAGACCATGTTCAACGCGGCCGGCCCTTTCTGCTCGAAGTCCTGCTTCCAGATCTGGTACCGGTAGATGTCCGGGATGGAGAGGTCGAACGGCGGAGACAACGGGTCGGCGATCGCGTTCAGCGACGGGATCACCGAACCGTAGTTGCCCTTCAGGTCGGGGGCCGTCAGCTGAGCCGGGTCACCACCGCCGTCGACGCTCTTCGTCGCGCAGTAATACTGCTGCCACGTTCCGGCCGGCTTGCCCTCCATGTACTCGAACTCGCCGTAGTTCTTGGCCGATGCTCCGGCCGACTCCGCGGCGGTCCACAGGAAACCCGAGCGCTGATGGCCGAGGACATCTTCTTCGGTGTCGTAGCTGCGCACGTACTCACCCGCTGATGACTCGGTGTACTCCGGGTTGTCACCCTGCATCAGCCAGTTGTGCCCCTCAGCGGAGTTCGTGCCCACGTCATAGGTGTTGTCGTAGAGGCCGAACTGGTCCGCCAGCGCATGCTGGTTAGGAGTGGCCTTCGCACCGAACTGCGTGAGGGTCGAGTCGCCGTTGCCCTGGGGCAGGTCGCCGTATATCTGGTCGTAGGTCCGGTTCTCCTTGACCAGCAAGAAGACGTGCTTGATGGTCGACGGATCACCGAGCCGGACCGGGACCGCGACCGGCTTCGCCTTCGACTTCGCGGACGTCGCGACGCTGTTCTTGCCCCATTGGTTCTGGGCGAAGACCTGCGTCGTGTACTTGCCGGCGATGTCCTTGTCACTAGGCAGCGAGAAGCGAGTGAGGGATGCGGTGGTGCTGTGCGTGTCGTGCCCGACCACCGGTACGGTGCCCTGTCCCTTGTAGGTGGCGATAGCGGGTCCGCGCGCGTCGATGCCGCGCGTGTTGGTCACGACGATCTGGTCCCCCACCGTGGCGATCGTCGCCGGGTAGTAGTCGGTCGGAAGCAGGCCGATGTAGTTCACCGGTTGCAGTGGGTCGTCGTGGTACTGGTAGACGGCGACGGCGTTGGCTCGGCCCAATGTCACGAGTAGGTGACCACCGCTCGTCATCGCGATGCTGGTGGGTTCATAGCCCACGTTAGATGCCGGCCACGGCCGAGTTTCGATCGTCTGGACAACCTGGTCCTTCGTCGTGTCGATGACCGAGACGGTGTCGCTGTTCGTGTTCGCCACGAAGAGCGCGTTGCCGGTGACGTGCAGTGCGCTCGGGTGCAGGCCGACCGCGATCGATCCGACAGCTGCGGACGGATTCGTGGTGTCGATGACGCTGACCGTCCCGGTGCTCGACGTACCGAGGTAGCCGTCGGCGGGAACCTGCGTGCCGTAGGAGCCCATCGTCGTGTCGCCGGCCTGAGCCTGGCGGCCGCCCTCGTCACTGACATAGAGCTTGGCCCCGACGAACGCGAGCTCGCGTGGCGCGATGCCGACGTTCCAGGTGTTCTCGACAGTGCCGGTGGTGGGATCGAGAGCGAGCACCGTGTTCTGGCCGTTGACGGCGACGTAGAGCGTCGAGCCGTCCGGGGAGTAGACGGACTGGGCCGTCAGCGCCGAGGCGTTGTTCACCTTGGGGAGCGCGACGGTCGTCGGTGCCCCCAGCGTGCCGTCAGTGTTGACCGGGAAGCGGGTCAGGCCGTTCTGCTGTGGCAGCCAGAGGACCTTGCCGTCCGGCGAGTAGGTCGGGCCCTCCTGGCCGACAGTGCCGTCGGCGAGCTTCTGGTTGATCGCGGCGGCGGACCCGACCGTCCAGATCAGCTTGTAGCTCGACAGGTCGAAGATCTGCAGGACGACCGACTTGTCGGTGCTCGTCGCCGCGAGGAATCGGCCGTCGGGGCTAACCGTCGAGCCCATGAACTTGCCGAACTGGGTAAGCAGGCGATCACCGATCGGCTGGATGATCTGATCATCGGACACCTGGATGCCGTTCTTGTACTGCGTGCCAACCTGGTTGTCGCCGAAACCGCCGGTGCCGGCGTATGCGACGCCCACGCCGAGCAGAACCACGGCGGCTGCCGCGCATACGCCGATGACGCGGTTTCGCCGGGTCGGTCGGTATATGCGTTGTCGCGTGACGTGCATGGCCTATCCCTTCGATGAGGTCGAGCTCAGCAGGTTGACCGAGCCGTCGAACTGCCACAAGGGATTGGCTGCATCACCCGTGGCGGTGTGGAGCTGGAAGAAGCCGTTCACCTCCTGCGGGCCGTCCCCGTCAGCGACGTAGCGCCCGTCCGGGTTCACATCGAGCTGGTAGATGGCGGTACCGATGGCCCCGACACCGGGGATGTGCCAGGTGAGGACGCAGCGCCAGTCGTTGCCTGGTCCGGTGTCGGCAACCAGTGAGCCGCCCTTGTCGCAGGACGCGCTGGTCCGTAGCTGTTGCTCGGTGACGTCAGGACGGTTCAGCTCGCGCGACTGCAGCCGGTAAAGATGGCCGAACGCCGTTGCCAGGGAGCCCTCCAGCTTTGGCCGGTCAATGCCGGATCCCGACGCGGGGGTCGCTACGGCGACGACGCCGACCGTGACAGCGAGCAGGGCGACCAACGGCAACACCGCTCGCACGACGATGCGGCGCCCGGCTCCGTCGTAGGCGGGATCGGTGAAATCGCGGCGCAGGAACATCAGGTACGCCAACGCAGTCGCGACAACGGCCCAGACGAGGCTGACGGCGATCCCGAGCAGCAGCGGTCCCAGTTGGCGCGGTTCGGTGAACAGCCCACGCCATGCGATGAACGCGAAGCTCGGCAGCGCAACGCGGACGATGACCGGTAGCGGAAGGAGCTGGACGAGCTGGAGCGCAATCGCGAGCACCGCGGGAATCAGCAGCCCCATCGGAGATCTGCCCAGTGCCACCGAGCCGAGCAGCCCCATGGCGGCGAAAACGAGCGTGGGCGCGAGCGCGCTGAGCCAAGCGAGCAGTACCGCGATGGCCGCGTGCGCAGGCGACAGTAGCTGGCCGTCAAGGCCGACGAGCGGTCGGTCGCCGACCGCGGCCAGCCCGCCGGCGATGCTCGACGCGGTCAACCCGATCGCGAGCAACAAGATCACGGTGAGGCTCGCAAGTGCCTTGGCCGCGAAGATCCGCTGCGGTGATCGCACCGCTACCAGCAGATGTCGCCACGTCCCGATGCGGTCCTCCGCGGCGAAGATGTCGCCGGCGACGAGCGACGTCAGCAGCGGCAGCACCCAGCTGCAGGCGAAGGAAAGGACGACCAGGCTGCCCGCCCACCCGGTCTGACCCATCCAGCGGCCGAAGACCGTGTCTGCCGGCAGCGAGTTCTGTTTGCTCATCACGGCGACCACCAGCGCCGGGCCGAGCCAGCACGCCGCGAGCACGATGCGGATCCGCCACTGCGCCAGCAGCTTCGCCACCTCGAAGCGGTAGCCGTTGAGGACGGGCGCAGGCGGCGCGAGAGGTGGCGCCGCCGAGCTCGGCGGCGCCTCGGCCAGGGCGGTCATGCGAAGTCCTCCTCGTCCGCCGCGTTGTCGACGCCGGTCAGTGCGAGAAATGCCGCCTCGAGCGGCGCCACGACCGGGGCGAGTTCGCGCACGGCAACACGCGCGCCGATCAGCCGCGCGACCAGGTCGTCGAGCGCCGGAACTGCAGCGCGAACCTGGAGCGCGTCGGCGTCGTGGCGCTGGAGCAGGTCGTCCTGGGGCAGGACCCGCAGATCGGGCGTGTCTTCGGCGATGCGCCTTGCTAGGCCGGGATCGGAGCACCGAAGCCGGTAATCGAGTTCGTCGGTCTCCGTCGCGAGTTTGCTGATAGGCCCGGAGAAGACAACCCGGCCCGTCGCGAGGATGGTGACCTCGCTGCACAGCGTCGCAAGATCATCCATGCGATGGCTGGACAACAGGATCGACGTGCCCTCGTCAGCGAGCCGGGTGAGGACGCGATGCACGTGCCGGGTCCCGGCCGGGTCGAGTCCGTTCGCCGGCTCGTCGAGGACGAGCAGCCTCGGCTTGGTCAGGAGCGCGGCAGCGAGTCCGAGACGCTGCCGCATCCCGAGTGAGAAGCCGCGGACACGGTCGTCTGCGACATCCGTGAGCCCGACCTGCTCGAGCACATCGCTGACGCCGCCATCGTGAGTTCCGCGGAGCCGGGACAGCGGCGACGAGGTTGCCGCGGGCGGTGAGTGATGGGTAAAGGCCAGGCCCGTCCACGAACCCGGCGACACCATCCGGCAGGGCCAGCGAGCGGCACACCGGGCTGCCGAAGATTTCGAGCGTCCCGCTGCTGGCCACCGCCAACCCGAGGAGCAAGCCGAGCAGCGTGGTCTTCCCTGCTCCGTTCGGGCCGACCAGCCCGTGAATCTGCCCGTCCGCGATGTCCAGGTCGACGCCGTTGAGGGCGAGCACGTCGCCGAAGGATTTTCGGATCCCACGAGCCCGAACTGCAGGCATTGTCCCCATTTACATCTCCCTGAACCGTTTGCGGCATTGGAGACGCTAGAGAACTTCCCTTGAATCAGCGCGGCCGCAAGGGGAACCCTGGGTAAACCCCGCGCAACGCTCCGCACGCGCCTGCCCGGCGGCAACCGCTGACCCGCGCCCTGCCGTCAGTGAGGTCGATAGATGTCGGATCGGTGGGCGATGCGGCAGAGATCAGTTCGGCTCGGTTCCGATGCCTGCGTTTAGGGTGCTCACTATGGCGACGGTGAGCGTTCGACCGATGTCGTCGCGCGACTACGAGGAGTGGCACGATGCCATGCTCGAGTCCTATGCCGACGACGTCGCGAAGGCGAGTGGCGCCTCGATCGAGGCGGCCCGCCAGAGAGCACGTGCGCAGGATCTCGAACTATTGCCAAGCGGATTGCAGACCGAAGGCACGTGGCTGTTGGTCGTCTCCGACGAGCAAGGGACCGACGTCGGCACGCTGTGGGTCGGCCCGCACCCGGATGGGCCCGGCGCTGCGTATGTGTTCGACATCGAGATCCACGAGGCGCATCGTCAGCGTGGGCTGGGTAGAGCCGCGATGAAGGCGGCCGAGCAGCTCGTGATGGACGCGGGCATCGCCGAAATCGGACTCAACGTGTTCGGGTTCAACGAACCTGCGCGACGCCTGTACGAATCCCTCGGCTACCGCGTGGTCGCCACCCGCATGACCAAGACACTCCAGGTGTAGCGGGTCCGATACCTGGACCGCTCGAGTCACCCACTTTTGATGGTGCGGGTGCACTTCATCGAGTCTAGAGCGGGTGAGCGACGTGGTGTCGATGACGAAACAACGGGGGCAGGAATCGCAGCATCAGCGCAGCCCACGTTAGGTGGATGACCGTCGGAGCCAGCACGCCGCCGGTGTTGCGGCGTTGGACGGCGAAGACCGTACCCATGACCGCGGAGGCGAGGATCAGGGCGGGGTTGCGAGTCGCGGTCGTGCTCAGCACGTACCCGAGGGTGGAGATGACCATCGCGCGGTGCGGGACGGGCGCGGCGTAGAGAGCGCCGCGGAAGAAGACCTCTTCGCCGATGGCGTTGGCCAGCGTCGTCGCGTACACCAGCGGTGAGGAACCTGCATCGGCGTAGCTCAAGACGCTTGTCAGCGCCTTGTCCAGCCCGGGCACGCGCCGCGCGACCAGCGCGCCCAGATAGAACAGCCCGAACATGCCCGACCCTACGGCTACCGGCACGACCAGCAGGTCCCGGATCGGGTTGCGCCGGGTCTGTTCGTTCGCCAACGGCACCGGACCGGCCACCAACCCGCCTGCCAACCAGCTGCCCGCCGCCCCAAACGCCAAGACGTAGAACTCGCGTGAACCGGCTCTACTCGACAGTGACCGACCCACCACCGCCGTGCCCACCGCGCCGGTCGCCAGTGTCCACACCCGAGGACCCGCGATTGCCCCTGTCACGAGCGAGCCGCCGCGGCCCGCTCACCCAATGCCGCAAGGACTGCCTCGTCGTAGCCCATCGGCTCGAACGGCAACAGCCGCCGGATCGCGTCATCGTGCACGATCACCTCGTTGGTCATCGAGTCGATCAGCGCCCGCCCGGTCCCGGTGTCGACGTTCGTCACCAGCGACAACCATCGCGCCGACAATGCCGGGGACAAGACGGGCACCGGCAGCACCAGGTTGTGGCGGCCCTCGATAACCGCGACCCGGCGCATCATGTCGAGGTAGCGCATGACTTCCGGGCCGCCGATCTCGAATGTTCGCCCCAGCGCCTCGACAACGCCCAGCACGCCAACGAGATACCGAACAACATCAGCGACCGCGATCGGCTGCGTTCGAGTCCGCACCCACCGCGGCGTCACCATCACCGGCAAATGCTCGACGAGCTGCTGAGTAATTTCCCAGGAAATGCCGCCATGACCGATGATGATGCCGGCTCGTAACACCGTAACCGGCACGCCCGCGTCCCCGAGCAGGCGCTCGACCGCGCGACGACTACGCAAGTGCGCCGACAAATCGTCGTCATCGCGGCCCAGCCCGCCGAGATAAACGATCTGGTCGAGGCCGGTTCCCGCGGCCGCCGCACCAAACACGCCAGCTGCGTCCGCGTCATCACGCTCGAACGTCGAATTGCCCAGTGAATGCACCAGGTAATAGGCGGCCTGACAACCAGCCAGCGCCGAACTGAGCGACCCCGCATCAGCAACGTCACCGAAAACCGGCTCACCCGCACCGCGGTAGGACTCCGGACGCCTCGTCATCGCTCGCACCGAATTGCCCTCGCCCACCAACGCGCGGCACAGTCGGCTACCCACAAACCCGGACGCACCCGTTACCAGGACCTGCATACCGAGACTGTCCCAGACCACCAGCAGCCCATGTCGAACGCTCGATCCTCCAGAAACCTCCAGCCGAGACGGTGTGAGACCGAAGCCAAGCACACCGCCGAATACCCAAGTCAGCCGTCAGATCGGTCAAGTCATGCGGCGGATCCGAGTAATCGCCCGCCCGCCAGCGCGCCTTGCCTGAGGCCTTCGAGCACCCCTCAGCCTTGTTTTCCCTTGCTGAGATGGACCATGGCGTCGTAGAGCTGCTGGTCCGTCATCGGCGGCTCAGGGATCGAATGTGCCCGCTCGGCTCGATAGGCGTCGAGCATGAGGTAGAGGTTGCGCCGCCAGGCGTTGGGCGCCGTGGTGCTGGTGGCGTCGATGATCGGCCCTAGGGACCAGATGAGGTTGACGATGTCGGCCTGGGTGATATCGGCGCGAGCCTCGCCGGCTTCTTGAGCTCGGGCGAGCACGTCCCCGATTTGTAGGCACATCTGGTCGTGGATGCGTTCGGTCTCGGCGTTGTCGGTGAAGCGGCGGGAGAGGAAGTCGTTGAACCCTCGGTCCCCTGCTTGCATGCGGAACAAGTTCTCCAAGTAGTAGGCGAAGCCTTCCCACGGATCGTCCATCTCCAGAGCCTGGTTGGCCCCCTCCAGGAACTCTTGCAGCCGAGGTTTGAAGGCGGCCATGAGCAGGTCCAGGCGCGTTGGGAAGTGGCGATACAAGGTGCCGATGGCCACTCCGGCATCGCGGGCGATCTTCTCCAACGAGGCATCCACGCCGCGCGCGGCGAACTCGCGCTGCGCCGCGGCGAGAAGCTTCTCGCGGTGCTCCCGGGCGTCACGGCGCAGGGGCCTGCGCATCTGCTCAAGCTCGGTCGCGCTCACGCTCTCACTCTATCAACGATGCCGAGGGCTGCCTCCGTTTACAGCTGTTCGCGAGTTTCTGAGGTACCCCTCCGGAATATGATGAGGGCTGCCTCCGGTTGTGGTAGACATAGAACCGGAGGGGCGCCTCATATTTGGTACTCCCGACCAGAGCCACGAGGAGCGAAGCAGATGAGCAGTAACGAACCCTCTAGGGGCGCGGGGGCTTCAGCGACGATGGAGGCCGTCGAATCGCGGCCGACGGCTCGACCCAATCCCCACTATGAGCGGCGATGGATGGCTCTGGGCGTCATTCTGATCGCCCAGATCATGATTCTGCTGGACGCGACTGTCGTGAACGTCGCGCTGCCCTCGGCGCAGGCCGACCTCGGCTTCTCCGACGCCGCCCGGCCCTGGGTCGTCACCGCTTACTTGCTGGTCTTCGGCAGTTTGCTCCCGCTCGGGGGCCGGCTGGCCGACGCGTACGGGCGCAAGACGATGTTCATCGTCGGACTGGTGGGGTTCGCGGTTGCCTCCGCTGCCGGCGGCGCGGCGCCCGAACATCGGCACCCTGATCACAGCCCGGGCTATCCAGGGTGGATTCGCCGCGGTGCTCGCCCCGGCGGCGCTGTCACTGATCACAGTGATCTTCACCGACATGAAGGAACTGAACAAAGCGTTCGGGATCTTTGGCGCCGTCGCCGGCAGCAGCGCCGCGCTCGGCCTGCTACTGGGTGGATTGCTGACCGACTACGTGAACTGGCGCTGGTGCATGTACGTCAACATCGCGTTCGCGATCGTCGGAATTGTCGGCGGCCTCGCGCTGCTGCACAACTCCGCCGAACCCAACAAGCCGAGGCTGTCCGTGCCCAGCACGATCCTCGGCGCAGCGGCGATCTTCGGGGTGATCTTCGGCGCGGCCAAGGCACAGACGGACGGATGGAGCTCGCCGGTCACGCTGACCCCGCTCATCGCCGGCGGTCTCCTGCTCGTCGGCTTCGTCGTGCTCCAGAAAATCGACCGCCACCCGCTGATCCCGCTACACGTGCTCGCCGACCGCAACCGCGGTGCCGCCTACCTGACCCTCATGCTGGGACAGGGTGGCGTATTCGCGCTGTTCCTGTTCTTGACCTACTACTTCCAGGACGTGCTGCACTACTCGCCGATCAAAACCGGTGTCGCGTTCCTGCCGATGATGTTGACGGTTGTCGTGGTCGCCACGCTGACGCAAAGCGTGCTGGTCCGGCACCTGACCATGCGGGTCATCACCGTCGCCGGTTTGCTCACCAGCGGCGCCGGCGCCGCCCTGCTGACCCAGGCCGACTCGGGCAGTCCCTACGCGGCCTGGGTGCTGCCCGGGCTGATCCTGGTCGGAGCCGGTATCGGATCGGCGATCGTCTCGGCGGTCGCGGCCGGGCAACAGGGTGTAGACCCGCGCGACGCGGGCACCGCGGGCGCGGTCAACAACGTCTCCCAGCAGCTCGGCGCGGCACTCGGCGTCGCCGTCATCAGCACTTTCGTCGCCACCGCCACCACCCACTACCTGGCTCA
>CAVPSV010000004.1:0-1911136 GCA_963708625.1 uncultured Actinomycetota bacterium | reverse complement strand
GCTCGGTCGATCTCGGCAGCCCGCAGACGGTCGGCGCGGGCTGCGTCGCACTTCCGAGCGCGATCCCGTCCAAGAGCGGCACGCCCGACCAGACGGCCGTGGGCAACCTGCAGACGGTCGCCACGGTAGGCATCAGCTTCACGCTGACCGACAGCCGCAAGGCTCATCCGATCCAGTTCAGCGCGGTCGCCGCTCTACCGACCTTGGCGGGCTCCTCATGACCTCACTCGTCTCGATGCCCGGCCGGATCCTGGCCCGTCGTCGGGCCCGCGCCGGCGTCGCGAGCGACAGCGACAGCGACAGCGACAGCGGCTTCATCATGATCTACGTGATGATGGTGATCCTCATCATCACCGCACTGGTCGGTGGCACGCTCGTCGTCACCGCGGCGAACGTCGTGCCCACCGTCCAGAGCAACTACGACCAGGCGGCGCAGGCTGCCGCACAGGCCGGTCTAAACCAGTTCGTCGCCAACGCCAACACCCAATGCGCCGATGGCAGCCACTCCACAGTCGCCAGCTGCGGGCTCGGCAGCACCGGCGCCGGCACCGTCTACTCCGCCTCGGGCTACAGCTCCACCTACACGTGGAAGGCCGCGCCGGACCCGCAAGGCCGCTACTTCCGCGTCACCTCCACCGGCTTGGTGAAGCAGAACGGCGTCAGCGCCAGCCGCACCCTGATCGGCGACATCGCAGCCGGCGCTTCGTCCAACCCGCTCGACTTCGGCGTGATCACCGCATACGAGACGCAGTCTCCCGCCGACGTGCTGGCCGAGTACCCGGCACGCAACATCGCCTTCGACGCCGCGGGCGTCGCCAACGCCACCGTGCCGATCTCGAACAACACAGTCGGGTGGACCGGCGCATCCGCGGGCACCGCGGCCGGCGACGTGGCGTACTGCAACGCGACGTTGAACGGCGGGCGCGCCAGCAACCCGCCGCCGAGAGCGCCGTACCCGTATGTGGACTGGACCGAGACGACGACGTCGGGCAACCACTACACGAACTACGAGCCGTGCCAGACCAGCTGGGGGCACTCGAGCGAGCTGCTCCCGGCGGCGAATTCGGGCGACGGCGCCGGCGGCTATTTCTCCCAGGACGCCATGTTGCTGTCCAACAGCTACCCAGGTGGAACCGGGCCGCTGTTCAACCAGCCGGTGACCACCAAGTACAGCTTCACCGGCGTCGACGCCGGCGTGTGCGGCACCGCCGCCGGGCAGAACTACCGGTCCTACGTTCTGTCCTGTGTCGGCTACCCGCTCGAGCTCGGCGGCAGCCCGTCCCCGAGTTCGGCCTACACCCCGCAGATCGGACCGGGCCCCACCATCTCGACCAGCGCCGTCACCATCCCGAGCAGCGCGTGCCTCTACAACGGGCCGACGCGGGTGAAGCTCAACGGCAACGGCACCGCCACCGTGACCAGTCCGCAGACCACCTCGGCGTTTGTGGCAGCCGGTGGAAGTGGCCACCCGTCCGCCTGCTACACCGGCGCCGGCGCGTCCGGCATGTTCGCGCAGACCGTCAGCCTGTCCGGCATCTCGATCATCTCGGTACAGAACGACGGCAATCCCCCGACACCCGCAACCGGCGCAGCGCACAGCAGCACCGGCTGGCCGGTGACCGGTCAATACCACGGCGCGACCACGGCGACCGGCAACAGTGTCTTCTACGCCACCCAGGGCGCGCTCGGCACGACGAACAGCAGCACCTACACCGGTTCGGCTGCGGACAAGCCCTATACGCCCGCCGTCGGGGACAACCCCAACACGCACGCGGGCGGTGACGGCGCCTGGACGCCGCAATGGACCAGCTTCACGGCGGGCACCAGCTGCACCACGTCGACCAACCTCACCGACCTGAAGTTCTTCAACTGCTACCAGAGCGGCGGCGCCTACTCCGCCACTGCGTACTCGACGATGAAAGCCAAGGTGCAGGCCGCACTGGCCACGAACGCGAGCAGCTACAACACCACGTCGGCACTGCAGACCTACCTCACCAGCTTGCTCGCCGCCGGCAACTCCGCCGATGCGAACAACGCCAACCCGAGCAACGCGGACAACACCAGCCACCGCTGGCGGGTCACCGTCACCCAGGACGCCGCAACGACGGACGGATGCACGCCGGTCACCGGCCCGACCGGCAACGGCGGCGGTGGCACCGCGACACCTCCCGGTGCACCATCCACCGACTCGCTGATCCACAACGACCCAGGTGCGGCCAGCTACACGATCACGAACACCAAGACATGCCTCACCGCCGCGGTCACATTGCAGGTCGGTACCTGCAATGTGGCGCTGCTGCTCGGCGTGTGCGTGAACCTCGGCAACTTCGTGTGGGGCAACGGCACCGCGTTGCTCGGTGGCGGGGCGTCGGTCTCGCAGTTCACCGTTACCACTACGAACTCCACCAGTACCACGGCCACGACAATCACCAAGCAGGGCGTGAGTTCGTTCCCGAACACGGACGACGTCACCCAGTACGCCATTGGTAGTGGCGGCACGTTCGGTGCCAACGGCCCCGGCGACCTATACGTCGAGGGCACCAGCCCGACGACGATCGCGCTGCACGCCCAGGACGATGTGATCGTCACCGGCGACCTCGCGCCGACGAACGGCTTGGCGGACGCGCAAACCCCGGTCGCCAACCCCACCGCAGCCATCGAGGTGATCGCACAGAACAACGTGCGCGTGTACCACCCCGTCCAGTGTCTCGCCAGCATTCTCACGAACTCGCCGGCACTCGTCCTGCCGACAGCCACCACACCCGGCTTCTGCCCGGACGACATCACCGGGCTGTACACCGGCGTGCCGGCCAACGGGGCTCGGCCGGATCAGCAGTACACCAACATGCGCCCGGACCTGGCCAACCTCACCGTCATGGCTGCGGTGTTCGCGCTCGGTAACGCGGCTCAGTCCGTGTCCTGCCCCGAACCGACCGGCGGCAACGGACAGTGCGGTGGCGAGTTCGTCACCGACAACTACAACCGCGGCGACAGCGTCGGCACCGCCGCACTCGGCTACGTGACGGTGATCGGCACGCTCGCGATGGCCCACCACGCCCCAGTCGGCGAGGAGTGGGAGATCACAGACACGAGCGGGCAGAGCAGCCGGCCGTACTCCGGCTACCAGTTCGCCGAGCGGTACCAGAACGTCAAGACGCTGCTCGCGGCGAACAGCGCGGTGAACGCGCTGGTGCCGACCGGACCGAGCACGCCGACGCCGTGGCACATCCTCAGCACCTCGATCGTCGCCGGGAGCGGCTCGTGAACACGCCCGCGCTCTTCATCTTCGCCATCGGCGTGTTGGGGCTGCTGATCGGTTCATTCCTCAACGTGGTGATCTACCGGGTGCCGCGCGACCAGTCGATCCTCACCCCCGCCTCGCACTGCACTCACTGCCAGACGCTGGTCAAGGCGTGGCACAACATCCCGGTGCTGAGCTGGCTGATGTTGCGCGGCCGCTGCGCCACCTGCCGCGAGCCGATCAGCTTCCGCTATCCGCTGGTCGAGGCCGGCACCGCGGCGCTGTTCATCGGCATCACGTTGCACTTCGGATCTGTCCGCACAGCTACCCGCGTACCTGTATCTGGCCGCGATCGGGGTAACCCTGGCGATGATCGACTTCGACGTGCGCCGGCTGCCCGACTCCATCGTGCTGCCCTCCTATGTGGTGAGCGTGTTGCTGCTCATGCCCGCGGGCGCGGTCACCGGTGAGTGGTGGGTCGCCACCCGGTCGCTGCTCGGCATGGTGGCGCTGTGGACCATCTACTTCCTGCTCGCGCTGGCCTACCCCAAGGGCATGGGCTTTGGTGATGTGAAGCTCGCCGGCGTGCTCGGCTTGTACCTCGGCTGGCTGGGCTGGGATGCGTTGCTGATCGGCGGCTTCGGCGCATTCCTCATCGGCGGTCTCGGCGGCGGGGCGCTCGTCGTCACCGGTCGCGCCAACGCGCAGCACAGCGATTCCGTTCGGCCCCAGCATGATCGCCGCGGCGGTCGGGGCCGTCTTCCTCGCCGTGCCCATCACCAACTGGTACGTGGGGATGGTGCACCTGTCATGACCTACCGACCCACGCAGACGTTCTCCTACCCGCCCACGCAGACGTTCTCCCACCCGCCCACCCGAAGGAGCACACCGTGCCAGCCGTAACCCACATCGGCCTCGACATCGGATCGACCTCGATCCGTGCCGTCGAGACGACCGGCAGCAAGGACCGGCCGGTCATCAGCAACTTCGGTCAGGCGATGCTGCCACCAGGTGCGATGGCCGGCGGCGTCGTGCGCGATCCGCGCGCGGTGACCTCGGCACTCAAGCAGCTGTGGAGTTCGCAGAACTTCAAGACGCGCGACGTGATCCTTGGCGTCAGCCACCAGCAGGTGGTGGTGCGCGACGTGGAGATCTCCAATCTCGGCGCCAAGGAGCTCAAGCAGTCGCTGCCGTTCCAGGTGCGCGACGTGCTGCCGATGAACGCAGACGACGCCGTACTCGACTTCTACCCGCTCGAGGATCCCGGCTCGAACGAGACCGTGATCGGCCTGCTCGTCGCGGCGCCGAAGCGCGCGGTGCTCGACCTGGTGAACGCGGTGGAGCACGCGGGATTGCGCGTGCAGAACGTGGACCTGTCCTGTTTCGCGGCGTTGCGGGCGGCGGCTCTCATCGCCGACGACACCGAAGCGGTCATCGACATCGGTGCCGAGTCGACCAACCTCGTCATCCACATCGACGGCGTGCCGAGAATCGTCCGCTCGATCCCTCGCGGCGGCGACGAGGTCACCCGCGCCATCGCCACCCGCATGGGCGTGCCGGTCACCGAGGCGGAGGCACTCAAGCGGCAGGTCGGGCTCATCTCCCGCGAAGGACCCGAGGTCGCCGAGGTGATCCTGGAGGCGCTGCGCCCGTTCGTGAGCGAGGTTCGCAGCTCGCTGGAGTACTACCTCGCGACCAAGCCGCGCGAGCCGGTGAGCCGGCTCGCGCTCGTCGGCGGGGGGTCGCTGCTCCCCGGACTGATCGAGCGGCTCAGCGAGGAACTCGGCATCCCGGCATACCTCTCCGATCCGCTGCAGTGGATCAACGACTCGCGTCGCGGCGGCCGCCACGACGTGCTCGGTCGGTTCCGCTCGTCCGCCGCCGTGTCCATAGGTCTCACGTTGGGAGCAGCCTGATGACCACCACCGCCCTTCCCCCAGCGCCCGCACCGGCGCCACGCACGTCGCCGGTGCAGACGAACCGGTTCGTCGCGGTCCGCGCGAACCTGCTACCGCCGGAGATCGCGGACAAGCGTCGGCTGCGCCAGCTCAAGCAGCGCAGTGGCATCGCACTGCTCGCAATCGTCGCGCTGCTCGCCGGTTGGTACGTGGTCGCCATGCTGCAGACGAGCAGCGCCCACTCCGGTCTCACCTCCGCGCAGCACCGGAGCCGCTCGCTGCTGGCGCAGGAGCAGCAGTTCGGTCCGGTGGTCACCGCGCAGGCGCAGTCGGCCGCGATCCGCACCCAGCTCGCGCAGCTGATGGTGGGCGACGTGAACTGGACCTCCATGCTGAAGGCACTGCGCCAGGCCGCACCAACCGGGGTGCAGATCACCAACGTCACCGCGAGCATCGCGCCCACGACGACCGGCAGCAGCAACGCGGTCGGTGGTGGCCTCGGGGTGCTCAACCAGACCGGAAGTTGCCGGTCGGCACGCTCACGATCGCTGGCAAGGCGCCGGACAAGAACTCAGTCGCCGCCTACGTCGATCGGTTGACCAAGGTGCCCGGCCTGGCTGCGCCGTTCCCGGCCAGCGTGAACGGCGAGAAGGGTGCGGCGACCTTCACCGCAAACGTGATCATCACGAACTCCGTCCTCGGCGGACGCTTCACCTCACCTGCCCGCGCCGCGAACTCCCCGAGCGGCACGGGCACGTCCACGGGAGGACACTGACATGCCCAAGAAGCAGATCGAGCGGTTCTGGTTGCTCGGTGTCGCGCTCGTCGCGTTCGTATTGATTCTGATCGGCTACACGATGTTCGTCAGCCCGCAGAACGCGAAGACCAGTACGGCCCGCTCGCAGGTCTCCACCGCCGAGGCGAGCAACCAGCGACTGCAGGCACGTATCGATGGCTTGCGTGCGGAGTCGAAGAACCTGGCGAAGTACCAGGCCGACTTGGTCTCGGCACAGCTCGCACTGCCGTCGACCAGCGGCCTGCCGGACTTCCTGCGCACGTTGCAGTCCATCGGCAATGCCACGCTGTCGACGATGTCCGCACTCTCGGTCGGAACTCCGACCGACGTGACGCCGATCGCCGGGGCCGCGGCGCAGTCGTCGACGAGCTCGTCCGGCTCGTCGGCGACCGCTTCCACAGTGGGAGGTGTGCGCGTGTACGAACTGCCGATCAACGCGACCGTGAACGGATCGACGTCGGCGCTGGAGGCCTTCCTGACGCAGCTGCAGACCGTGCAGCCGCGGGCAGTGCTGATCAGCTCGTTGACCGAGGCTGCCGGCACGGTTGCATCCGGGGCGGGTGCTGGGTCGTCCAACCCGAACCAGACGTCGCTGACGTTGACCATGCAGGCATTCGTGGCACCATCGAGTGCTGCCGAAAAGGCCAGCCTGTCCACCGCGTCCGGCAAGTGAGAGGCGCCTAGGCTGGCTGCCATGACGCTGGACGCGCCGCGGCCGCTGGCCCCGCGGTCGGATCGATCGGCCACTCACCTTCGGGCGCATGGCCGGTGGGCGCGTCGGACAGCGGTGGCACTGGTGCTGATGCCGGCGCTTGCACTGAGTGCGTGCTCGAGCGGCAAGCACCACTCGGCCGCCGGCTCGCCCAGTCCGACACCAACGCGCTGGTGGTCGAATGCCGCGGTCACGGTGGGCAGCACCATCGACCCCGCGCATCCGAGCGCGGCGGCCGCGTCGCTGAGCCCGTCACGCAGCGACTACTGCGCCATGCTGTCGCAGACGAAGGCGATCGGTAAGGCGCTGATCCCGTCCGGCCCGATTGATCCTCGATTGACGACAGAGACCGAGGCGCTGGTCGCGGAGATCGACGCGGTGGCACCGTCGAACGTGACCGCGGCCTGGAACGTACTGGGTCCGGTGATCCTGCAAGTCGCCAAGTCCGGCTCGCTGCCGTCCGGCGCGGTCAGCGATGGGAGCGCGAACCTGCAGGCCGCCGAGACGATCAACAACGACGCGAAGGCGAACTGCCACCTCGACCTGTCATCGCTCGTCACCGGCGGCTGAGAGCCCCCGCGCCGCCGCCCGCGCTCACTTCGGGATTCGCGCGATGAGGTCCTTCTTCTGCTTGTCCGACAGGTCCTCTTGGCGTTCGATGTAAGCCCGCCACGCTCGCTTTAATTTGCGATAGGTGAACCCGTTCCGGTCGGCGAACATCCCGACGATCCAGCGACGACCATCACTTTCGGTGAGCAGGATCGTCAAGGCGCTGAGCGCGCGCTTCAGATCGTTCGAGGACGGGCGCCACATCGTGTCCACGAGATATGCCAGCAGAGAAGATTTACAGCCGGACAGTGCGGTGAACCGTGCCATCGATCTGACGTCCGGGTCCTTGTACGCCCCGGCGGCCCGATGGGCGTGCGCCTGTCCCTCGGGTGTGACCCGAGATCCCCCGAAGGGGCCGGCCATTGCGCGGCTTTCGCCGTTCACGTCGCCGAACGACCCGCGGTGGGTGGTGCCCGGCTTGGATCGCGACGGCTTGCGAAGGTTGTCGAGATACGTGTCGAACCGCGCGGTGATCTGCGGATTGGCAGCCAGCCAGGGTTGGACGAGTTCCTCGTGTTGCCGGCGTAGCTGGTGCAGCCGTGCGAAATAGGCATTCTGCGCCGTCGCGTCGGCAAGCAGCTTGCCCATCACGTTGTCGCCGAACTGACCAGTCGCCTCAGATTTGTCGACGGCCAGCCTGAGCTGGCGATCGACATATTCCTTGCTGTACTGCTCCAACCAGTCGTTCACCAGATTGTTGTCGAGAAGCCACTGGTCGGTCGGCTGCGGAAATCGATCGAGCAGCTGTCGGAGCCGGATGAAGTACTTGCCCTGTTTGGTCAGGTCCTTCGAGATCCGGGCGATCGCGTTGTTGCCGAAGTTGCCGTCGGTCTGCGGCTCGCCCACCGCCTTCTCCAGTTGCCGGTCCACCACGTTGCCGAACGTGTCCACCATGCCCGTCGACGTCTGCGCCAGGGTCGCGGTGGTGCGCACATCGGTGTAGTCGGCTACGTGGCCGAAAGCATCCCGAGTCAGCGAGGAGAGGAATGGGTTCGAGCCGGCGCTCTCGGGCCGACGCTCGGCCGTATCTGCCTCGTCGCCACTCCCCTGTGCCCCATGCTCGCTGTTCGGTTCGCTCATCTACCGAGCCGGCCTCTCGTCCGCGGACAATCCGGGCGGACGGTAGCCGCGCGTCGATTGGGCCGGCCCCAGCAGAGTCGGCAATCTGACCGCCCAGGCGGCTGCGTGGCACAGAGCGAGTCAGCGCACAGAGCAACGAGTCAGCGCAGAGTCGAGCGGGCGACTACTTGTCCACTTACTGACCTGGCGGGTATTGCTGGGTCGGGTACGGGCCCTGCTGCGGGCGCTGACCCTGCTGGCCCTGCGGGTACTGCCCCTGCTCGGGGTATGGCGCGGGGCCGCCGTAGGCGAGCCGGCCGCGCCGTTCGGAATCGGCCTCAACCAGACGATTCAGCGTCTGCTGCATCTGGTTCGAGCGCGGGATGTTGTGCAGGTCTTCCTGACCGTGCTCCCCCGCGGATTCGATGGTGAGGGTGCCCGCCTTGACGATCCGGTCCCACAACGTCTGCGAGAACCCGACGTCGTTGATGCGCTGCAACGCGATGTCGCGGCCGGTGTGCTTGAGGATGCCCTTGCGGATCAGTACGCGGTGCGTGGTGAAGACGTAGTGGGTGGTGCGCCAGGCGAGCCACGGCCGGAAGCTCAGCCAGGTCAGCAGGATCACGCCGACCACGACCACCGCGATGATGAACCCCTCGTGCACGGAGCCATGTGGCGCCTTGGCGATCCCGGCGCCGCCCGCCGCGCAGATCGCCAGGAACCACAGCGTGGCCGGCACCAGCGTGATCCAGTGCGGGTGCAGGCTTTCGACGACCTGTTCGTCGTCGGCGAGGAGCTTGTCCGGGTAGGGCACGTCGACCTCCGTGAGGGTTCGGAGCCACGCTAGCGCGTCCCCGCCGAGCGCCAGTCACATATCCGTCCTAATTGTGGCGTGCCGTCCGCGCTCATCGAGGCTGTTGCGTGAGCAGCCCGACCCGAGGAGCACCGGTGGAGCCCGACGAGCAGCGCCAGCAGCCCGACAAGCCCGAACAGCCCAAGACGTCGGGGCTCGCGGAGCAGCCGCAGAGCAGGCCGAACCCGCGCCGCCGGGAGGACGCCGGCGGCCGGTCCGCGCGCCGACATACCCAGCAGCCAGACACCAGCGAGCGTCCTGGCACGAGTCCGCAACTGAGCCGGGAGAAACCCGAGCGACCCACCCACCAGCGGTCCGGCCGACAGGGGCGAACCGAACAGCCCGCGAAGCCGCCCAGAATGAATAACGACCTCTGGAAGACGTTTGCGGCCAAGCCCAAGAAGTCCGAAAAGTTTCTGGCCGAGCTTCACAAGGTCATCCACGACGGCGGCAAGAACGCGGAGGCGGCCGTCAAGAGGCTCAGCCGCGCCGACTCGTCCCTTATCCTGGCCGCCTACCAAGCAGCGCATGGGCAGGCACCGGCAGAGACGCTCGCCGACGGGGCCAAGGCGCGACGGCAGGCAAGGCGGCAGGGTGAGCAGCAGCGCGCCGCTCCGACGGCCCCGACGGGGGATGAACTGTTCGCCTCCGATGTGGCTGAAACGATCGCGGGCGATCTCAATGCGCGGGATCTGGGCAGTCTGGCGTCGACTTCGAAAGCAACAAACAAACAATTCGGCAATGTGCTCGACCGTATGCTGTGGCGCGCACTCGGCAAACCCAAGGTGACCACAGGTTGCGGCGACGCAGTGATTCAAATGATCATGGACAGTGGGGCGTCCCAGAGGAAATATTTCACTGCTCTGCGCAAGTACGAAGAGAGCAATTTCTCCTATGTGCACGAGGTATGGCTCAAGGCAAACAAACAAGTTCGATCGGCCTACAAAAAGTACGCAGCGAGCAATGAGCTCGGTCCGGCGCTGCCCGCGCCGACGCCGGACAATGTACTTGACGTGCTCCGTCGCAGATTTCCTGCCTGGCGATTTCGCCTCGACACTCCGGACGACATCCGGACTACGGGACAAACCTTGGCTCGCCTCGACTGGCAGAAAGAATTGGATGATTCGCTCCGCACCGCGATCGATGGGTTTCTCAAAGTCAATGCGGAGGTCGCCAGTACTATGTATGGCTCGTCCGTGGATGAATTGTCCGTGAACTGGGGCAGAAAGGCCGTTAGACTGCGATCCAGTCCTCCGAAGAAGGAAGAGCCACTCGACGCATTGCGGACAAAGTTTCGGACAACCTTCAATTCTAAAGATAGCGACTGGCATCACACGAATGCTGGTGAATTGTTCTGGAAAGAATTGACAGAAGCTTGCAAGTGGAATCCGGCTAAGTACATTTCGCACCGCGACCTTCACGACGAGTACAAGGATGACAAGGCCAACAAATTGCGAAGAGTGGCAGCCAAGCAACTTGTTGAATGGCTGAAGACGAAGGAGAAGTCGACGATCCTGTTCGTTAAGGATGACACCGCTCTAAAGGTGCGGCTTGCCAAGCTTCGGCAATGCGTGCGCGACGAGATCGACGAGCAGTATGCGGACGACCCGAAGAAGCGGGACAAGCTGAGGAAGCTGTTCAAGAATTAGGCCGCCCGCGTGTCCGGCCCCCGGCGAATGTCAGCGCAAGTGGGCGACGTCGCCGGCGGAGAGCACCTCGTCTCCCTCGGCCGTGTGCACCACCAGCCGGCCGGCACCGTCCACGTCGACCGCCGTCCCGCTGAACTGCCCGGTCGCCGTGCGCACCTGCACCTGCTGCGTCAGGGTCGAGCACCACTCCCGGTACGCCGCGGCCAGGCCGCTCGCCTCGGCATCACCGTCGAAATCCGCCCACTGCGCCACCCGCGCGTCCAGCCGTTCCAGCACCGCGATCAGCAGCCCGGTCCGGTCGATCGCCGCGGCACCGCACAGCGCCAACGACGTCGCCGCCTCGACCGGCAACTCATCCGTGGTCGTAGTGACGTTCAACCCAACACCGATCACCGCCACGTCCTCGGCGGTCTGCGCCAGGATGCCGGCCAGCTTGTGCCCACCGTCCGGCGCTAGCAGATCGTTCGGCCACTTCAGTGACACGGCCAGCCCGGTCACCCCAGCCACCGTCTCCGCCAGCGCCACCCCGGCCAGCAGCGGGAGCCAGCCCCAGCGCAGCATCGGCACCTCCGGCCGGAACAGCGCCGAGAAGGTGAGCCCACTGCGCGCGGGCGAGTCCCATCGGCGGTCGAAGCGCCCGCGCCCGGCGCTCTGATACTCCGCGACGAGCGCGGACCGGTCCGGCGCCGCGGTGTCGGCCAGCAGCTCGGCGTTCGTCGATGACGCCTCCTCGACCACCGCCACCCGAGCCCAGCGTCCGGCCAGCGCCGCACTCAGACGCTGCTGGTCCAGCGGCGTGCGAGGGTCCACACCGGTAACCGTAACCATGCCCTTAGGCTTGCTAGCCATGGCAGCACAGCCCGTTTCCGCGTCGGACGACCCGCAGCCCGGCGATCAGGCAAGCCCGGACCTGGACCCGCACACCACGGCGGGCAAGCTCGCCGATCTCGAACAGCGGTACGACGAGGCGGTGCACGCCGGTTCCGAGCGCGCCGTGGACAAGCAGCACGCCAAGGGCAAGAAGACCGCGCGCGAGCGGGTAGCCGCGCTGCTGGACGAGGGTTCGTTCATCGAGCTCGACGAGCTGGCCCGGCACCGGTCCACCAACTTTGGCCTGGAGCGCCAACGCCCGCTCGGCGACGGGGTGGTCACCGGCTACGGCACCGTGGACGGCCGGCCGGTGTGCGTGTTCAGCCAGGACGTCACCGTGTTCGGCGGCGCGCTGGGCGAGGTGTACGGCGAGAAGATCGTCAAGGTGCTCGACTTCGCCATGAAGACCGGCTGCCCGGTGATCGGCATCAACGAGGGCGGCGGCGCGCGGATCCAGGAAGGTGTCGTCTCCCTCGGCCTGTACGGCGAGATCTTCTACCGCACCGTGCACGCCTCCGGCGTGATCCCGCAGATCTCGCTGATCATGGGCGCGGCCGCCGGTGGACACGTCTACTCCCCCGCGCTCACCGACTTCGTCGTGATGGTGGACAAGACCTCGCAGATGTTCATCACCGGCCCGGACGTGGTGAAGACCGTCACCGGCGAGGAGGTCACGCTGGAGGAGCTCGGCGGCGCGCGCACGCACAACACCACCAGCGGCAACGCGCACTACCTCGCCAGCGACGAGGACGACGCGATCAACTACGTGAAGTCGCTGCTGTCCTACCTCCCGAGCAACAACCTCGACCCGCTGCCGGCGTTCGACACCGAGGCGTCCAGCGAGGTGGAACCCGACGACGCGTTCCTGGACACGTTCATCCCGGACTCGGCGAATCAGCCGTACGACATGCATGAGATCGTCGAGCACCTGCTCGACGACGGTGAGTTCCTCGAGGTGCACGCGCTGTTCGCGCAGAATCTGCTCGTCGGCTTCGGCCGCGTCGAGGGCCATCCGGTGGGTGTGGTCGCCAACCAGCCGATGCACTTCGCCGGCTGCCTGGACATCGACGCCTCGGAGAAGGCGGCGCGGTTCGTCCGCACCTGCGACGCGTTCAACATCCCGATCCTCACCCTGGTCGACGTGCCGGGCTTCCTGCCCGGCGTCGGCCAGGAGCACGCGGGCATCATCCGACGCGGCGCGAAGCTGATCTATGCCTACTGCGAGGCGACGGTGCCGAAGGTCACCGTGATCACGCGCAAGGCGTTCGGCGGCGCGTACGACGTGATGGGCTCCAAGCACCTCGGCGCAGACATCAACGTCGCCTGGCCCACCGCGCAGATCGCGGTGATGGGCGCGCAGGGTGCGGTGAACATCCTGTACCGCAAGGAGATCGCGGCCGCCGACAGGCCCGAAGAGGTTCGCGCCAGTGTGGTGCAGGAGTACGAGGACGCGCTGCTCACCCCGTACCTGGCGGCCGAACGTGGCTACATCGACTCGGTCATCCCGCCGTCGCACACGCGCGCGTACGTGGTCAAGGCACTGCGGATGCTGCGTAACAAACGCCAGTCGCTGCCGCCCAAGAAGCACGGGAACATCCCGCTGTGAGACACCGCGAAGCCGAGACCGAGCTGGCAACCGAGCAGGTTCGCCCATCACTGCGGATCGTGCACGGGTCACCGACGGCAGAGGAACTGGCGGTCGTCACGGCAGTGGTTGCGGCCGCGGGCGGTGGTGCCGACGAGACGCCGGCGCCGGCGGTCCGTGGCCGCTGGAACGACCCCGCGCACACGCTGCGCCGGCCACTGCACCCCGGCGCAGGCGGCTGGCGAGCGGCTACCCGCCTGCCGTGAAACACCGGCGCCACGAACCTCTCGTGATCAAGAGCGCTGGATGGCGCGATTTCACCAATTCGGCCTCTTGATCACGGGAGGGTGCGGGGGTCAGCGGCCGGTGTAGGTCGCCTTGCCGGGGCCGTCGCGCAGGAACGACGCCACCGCGTTGCGCAGGTCGTCGGTGGCGAACAGCGCGCCACTGAGATCCGGGGTGACCCCGTCCGCGGCCGCGGTCCCGCCGTCGAGCTGAGTCCGAACGATCTTCTTGGTAGCCGCGTGCGCGAGGGTCGGGCCGTTCGCCAGCCGCAGCGCGAAGGCGTGGGCCGCGTCGGCGAAACCCTCGTCCGGCAGTACCCGGTTGACGACGTTCCACGCGTGCATCGTCGCCGCGCCGTACAGCTCGCCGGTGTAGACGAGTTCGCGGGCGCGTGCCGGACCCGCGCGCTCGGCAAGACGCTGCGGGCCGCCCATGGACGGGGTCAGACCGACGACGGTCTCGACCAGCCCGAACCGGGCCGATTCGGCGGCCAGCAGCAGGTCGCACGCCAGGCTCACCTCGAACGCCGCGGTCAGGCACAGCGCATGCGCGGCGAACACCGTCGGCATCGCCAGCCGCTCCAGCGCATGGATCATGCCGAACCAGCGCCGCCATTGGTCCGCGGCCTGGCGCGGGGACAGCCCCTCGAACACATGCACATCGACACCGGCGGAGACTGCTCGTCCGTCGGCCCGCAGCAGTACACCGCGCGCGTCGGAGCGGCCGACCTCGTCGATCGCGGCCGCCAACGCCGTCACCATGGCCTGGTCGAACAGGTTCAGCGGCGGGCTGTCCAGCGTAATGATCGCGAGCGGCCCGTCCCGTTCGAGGCGCACCTGCGCGGAACCTTCACCCATCCCCGCAGGCTATCGGTCCTCCGGTCAGCCAACGCTCCGAGCGACCGGATAGTGCACAGTCCGCGGGTGGCCTGTCGCATTCCTGAACACGGGCGTTCTGCCGGGGCATGCCGTCGTAGCTTGGCGCCACCCAAAGGAGACCACGAAGGAGACGCCGTGCACCCGAAGAAGAACATTCACATGATCTTTGGCACGAACATGGACGTAGATAATCCAAGCGAGAAGGAAAAGCATGATTTCGTCAGGCGATTCCGCGCGCAGTGCAAGGGCGATCTCGACGGCAAGGACATGCACAGGGTCGAGAAGCCGCTTCGAGACTACCCCGGCCTTCGCGATATTTTGAGCGGCGCAAAAACCGTCGAGGAGTTTCGTACGCTGGACGGGCAAGGTCGCATAAAGCCAAGGCCGTGACCTAGTGGTGGGACCTGATCGCCGTTGATCACTCGGGGATGGGGGCACCGGCGGCCGCGGCGCAACCGCAGTCGCCCGGCTCGTCCGGCAGCCGATCCACCGTGGCCACGAGCAGGTCGCGCAGCCGCGGCAGGTTCGCCGCGAACGCAGCCAGCACCTCGGCGTGCGTCACACCCGTCTCGCCTTCGACCCCGGCATCGAGATCGGTCACCAACGCGAGCGTCGTGTAACAAAGTCCCAACTCACGGGCCAGCCCGGCCTCGGGCATCGCGGTCATGCCGATGATCCGCCAGCCGTTGCGCTGGAACTCCTGCGACTCGGCCCGGGACGAGAACCGCGGACCGTTCACCACGACCAGCGTGCCGCCGTCGGCGACGTCGATGCCCGCGCCGGTGGCCGCCGTCCGGCCATCCGGGCAGTACGGGTCGGCGAACGACGCGTGCCCGACGCCGTGTGCCGCACCGAAGTAGGTGTGCTCGCGACCACTGGTCCGGTCGACGATCTGGTCGGGCACGACCAGCGTGCCCGCCGGCAGTTCGGGCGTCAGCGAACCCACCGCGGACAGCGAGATCACCTGCCGTACGCCGAGGGATCGCAGCGCCCACAGGTTGGCCCGGTACGGCACCACGTGCGGCGCGAATCGGTGATCGGTGCCGTGCCGCGGCAGGAACGCCACTTCACGCCGACCAAGCACGCCGACCGTGACCGGATCACTCGGGTCGCCGTACGGCGTCGAGACCGATCTGGCTTGCGCCGCCTCGACGAGCGAGTAGAAGCCCGACCCGCCGATCACACCTACCGTCGCTGACGCTGCCACGACAAGCACGGTACTGAGCCCCGATTTGCGCGGCGCCCAGAACAGGCCAAGATGTACGCAGAAACCGGAGCGCGGGCACCCCCGATCTGCGCTCCGGTTTCTCTGTGTTCGGACACTGGTACAAAGGCGGAACAGGCATCGGCGGTGACGGTCCGCGTCCTCGCCGGCGGCCCACGAGCCGGACGTGCCGGAGCAGGAGAGCCCTACATGGATCGCAAGCACTACGAGCCCGAACACCTGGCGTTCGCCGACGCCTTCCGCGCCTTCGTGGACAAGACCATCGTGCCGAACTACCTGGACTGGGAGCGGGCCGGCATCACCCCGCGGGAGGTGTTCGCCGAGGCCGGGCGCAGCGGCTTCCTCGGCATGGCCGTGCCGGAGGAGTTCGGCGGCGGCGGCGTCTCCGACTTCCGGTTCAACCAGGCCCTGGACGAGCAGATCGCGCTGGCGGGCGTCACCGGCTCCGGGCTCGGCATCTCCCTGCACAACGACACCTGCCTGCCGTACTTCCTGTCCTTCTGCGACGACGAGCAGCGCAAGCGCTGGCTGCCCGGCATCGCCACCGGCGAACTGATCACCGCGGTCGCCATGACCGAGCCGGGCGCCGGGTCGGACCTGTCCGGTATCCGCACCAGCGCCAAGCGCGACGGCGAGCACTACGTCGTCAACGGCAGCAAGACGTTCATCACGAACGGCATCAACGCCGACCTCGTGATCACGGCGGTGCGCACCGGCGCGGACAGGCACAGCGGCATCTCGCTGATGATCATCGAACGGGGCATGGCCGGCTTCGAGCGCGGCCGCAACCTGGACAAGCTCGGGCTGCACAGTCAGGACACCGCCGAGCTGTCGTTCACCGACGTGCGCGTGCCGGTGGAGAACCTGCTCGGCGAAGAGGGGCAGGGCTTCGCGCAACTGACCCAGAAGCTGCCGCAGGAGCGCACCTCGATCGCGGTGGCCGGTGTCGCCGAAGCCCGCGCAGCGCTGGAGATGACGCTGCGCTACGTACAAGAGCGCAAGGCGTTCGGCACCACCATCGGATCGTTCCAGAACACGAAGTTCGTGCTGGCCGAGGTCGCCACCGAGGTCGACGTCGCGCAGGCATTTCTGGACCAGTGCGTGGACCGGCTCAACGAGGGCGAACTGTCCGCGGCCGACGCGGCCAAGGCCAAGTGGTGGTGCACCGAGTTGCAGGGCCGAGTGATCGATCGCTGCCTGCAACTGCACGGCGGGTACGGATACATGAGCGAGTACCCGATCTCGCGGGCCTATGCCGATGCCCGGGTGACTCGCCTCTACGGCGGCACCACCGAGATCATGAAGAGCGTCATCAGCAAGTCGCTCGGGTTGTGACGGCGCGCAGGCAGGTGGACTTCGTCCTCGCCTCCGCCTCGCCGGCGCGCTACGCATTGCTGCGCAGCGCCGGCCTGTCGCCGGAAGTGATCGTCAGCGCGGTCGACGAGCACGCGGTGGCCGCGCTGCTCGATCCGGGCGCACCGACCGCGGTGGTGGTGGCCGAACTTGCCGTCGCGAAGGCGCGCGATGTCGCGGCTGGCCTCGGGGACGTCGCGGCGCTGGTGTTGGGGTGTGACTCGCTGCTCGACCTGGACGGCGTCGCACTCGGTAAGCCGGGCGACGCGGAGACTGCCGCCGCGCGCTGGCGGGACATGCGCGGGCGCACCGGCACCCTGCACACCGGGCACTGTCTCATCGACATCGGCACCGGCCGTGAACTGGCGCGAACCGCGGCGACGACGGTGCACTTCGCCGACATCAGCGACGCGGAGATCGAGTTGTACGCCGCCACCGGCGAACCTGCGGCGGTGGCCGGGGCGTTCACCGTGGACGGGCTGGGCGGTTGGTTCGTCGACGCCGTGCACGGCGATCACCACAACGTGATCGGGCTGTCGCTGCCGCTGTTACGACGGATGCTCGCGGAACTGGGCTACGGCCTGAGCGACGTCGGCTACCCGGCCGGTTACCCAGAGCCGGCGTCGTCGTCGGCGTCGTCCTCGGCATCGGCCGCCGATGCCGCAGCGGGGTCGGCAACCCGCGCGCACGGCTCAACTGTGGTGTAAGTGCGCATCGGCCCCTGGTGACCGCGCAGGGTCACCGTGTCCGCCTCCCGCCACCGGCCCCGCTCCGCGGGCGAGGCGGCCTCGATGGTGCCGGCACTGACCAGCACCCGCGCCGGGCACTTCTTGGCCAGATCGGTCAGCCTCGACGCCTCGTTCACCGCAGGACCGATCACGGTGTACTCGAGGCGCTCAGCCGCGCCGATCTGGCCGGCGACCACCGGCCCAGCAGCTACCCCGATACCGACGTCGAACTCGCCGCGCCCGCACACCTCGTCGCGGATCCGGCGCGCGGTGCGCAGCGCGGCGGTGGCCGGGTCGTCCAATTCCATCGGCGCGCCGAAGACGCACAGCGCTGCGTCGCCCTCGAACTTGTTCACCAGACCGCCGTTGTCCTCCACTGCGGCGACCACGACGCCGAAGAATTCGTTGAGCATCGCGACGAACTTCGCCGGGTCGACCTCGCGCGCCAAGGTGGTGGAACCGGTGATGTCCACGAACAGCGCGACCACGTCCCGGGTCTCGCCGGTCAGCGTCACGCCGCGTCGCAACGCTTCCTGCGCAACCGCGGGTCCGACGTGCCGGCCGAACAGGTCGCGGATGCGTTCCCGCTCGCGCAGCCCGGCGAGCATCTCGTTGACGCCGTTCTGCAGCAAACCGATCTCGCCCGGGTCGTCCACGATCACGTCGCGGTCCAGATGACCCTCGCCGACCCGGTGCAACACGTCGAGCAGGTTGCGCAGCGGGATGCCGATTCCGCGCGCCACCAGCGTGTTCGCGAGCAGTCCCACGCCGAGTGCGACGCAGCCGAGGATGATGCCGGCGCCGCGTACGTGGCTGCGCTGCGGCGGCGCGGTCAGGATCAGGATGATGCCCAGTACCGGTATACCGGTGGTGAGCAGCCAGGCGAAGAGCATGCGCGCACGCACCGACAGCAGCAGCGAGCGGCGCGGCGGGTAAGCGGTCAGCGCCAGCTGGGTGACCGGCCGGGTGATGCGCGCGACGATGATGAAGGTGATGGCCGCCGTGCTGGCGCCGGCCAGCACGATGCCGGAGGCGATCTCGCCGATGTCGTCGCCGACTCCACCGAGTCCGCCGACCAGCGAGCTGATCACCACCGCGCCGCCGAGCCACAGCGTGCCGCACAGCAGCGCGAGGTCGATCGGTGTCCGCAACGCCTGCCGGGCCTCGTGCCGGTCCGGCACCCGCCCCGACGGCCAGCCAGCGCAGGGTGCGCTTATGCAGGGTGACGCCGATCAGCGTGCCGAGCGCGGTGGCCACCGCGACGTACACCGCCGACACGGTGACCAGGACGCTGCGCTGGTCGTGCGGCGCGTTGGCGTTCAGACCGATGAGCAGCGCAGCCACCGTCGCAATACCGACCAGGTTCGCCAGGATCACCGCGGCGGCGACACCGACCACGGTCCGCACCGCGTAGGGCAGCCCGGTGCGCGCCGTCGCCGGCAGCATGGCCACGTCCGCACTCACCGCTCCAGCGTCCCATTCCCGACGTGGGGAGCGTATGTGGCGCTATGACTGGCCAACTCTCCCCAGGTGGGTCAGCTGGGGCGCAGTGCGGCGAGCCGGGTGCGTCGCCACCGTTCGTACGGGTCGACGGTTGGCGCGCGCTGGGCCAGCTCGGCGAGCGTGGCGAGCACCGCGGCCACGTCCTCGGCGCTCGCATTGCCGCGGATCGTGACGTCACCCGAATCGATCACGCCGCCGCAGATGCGCACCGCGTGATTCATGCCGGCGGTACTCCGTGCCGCTTCTGCACGCGCGCGCGGGACTTGCCGACCAGCACGGCAAAGCGTCGCACCAGTTCGGCACGCAACTCGGCCGGCTCGATGACCGCGTCGAGCACGAGATCGGACGCCAATCGCAACAGGTCGACGTCCAGCTCGTACTCGGCGCGCCGTTCGGCGACGTAGGCCGCGCGCTCGTCCGGATCGGCGATCTGTTCGATCTTGTTCGCGTACACCGCGTTCACCGCCGCTTGCGGCCCCATCACCGCGATCTTCGCGGTCGGCAGTGCGATGCACGCATCGGGCATGAAGCCTGGGCCGGCCATTGCATAGAGTCCCGCGCCGTACGCCTTGCGCACGATCACCGACAGCTGCGGCACCGTCGCCTCGGCCACCGCAGTGATCATCTTCGCGCCGTGCCGGATGATGCCCTGCCGCTCCACCGCGCTGCCGATCATGAAGCCGGGCACGTCGGCGAGGTAGAGCAGCGGGATGTTGAAGGCATCGCAGAGCCAGATGAACCGCGCGGACTTGTCCGCCGAGTCGACGAACAGCACGCCGCCGCGTACGGCCGAGTTGTTCGCCACCACGCCCACCGGACGTCCGTCGATGCGACCGAACCCGGTGATCACCTCAGCGGCGAACAGCGGCTTGACCTCGAAGAAGGAGTCGGCGTCGATCAAGGAATCGATCACCTCGTGCATGTCGAACGGGATCGACTCGTCGGCGGGAATGGCCTCGGTGTGCAGTTCGCGCACCGGCGCCGCGGCGAGGGCGTCCGGTGGCTGCTCGCGCCAGCAGGTGGGCAGGTAGGAGAAGAACAGCTTGGCCTGCTCGATGGCATCGGCGTCGTCCACGGCCAGGTTGTCGCCGCATCCGGACACGGTGGCGTGCATGCGCGCGCCGCCCATCTCCTCCAGCGTCACCTTCTCCCCGACGACCATCTCCGCCATCCGGGGCGAGCCGAGGTACATCGACGCATTGCCCTCGACCATGATCACCACGTCGCAGAACGACGGGATGTATGCGCCGCCGGCCGCCGACGGGCCGAACAGGCAGCAGATCTGCGGAACCTTCCCGGACAGCGCCACCTGATTGTTGAAGATCCGCCCGGCGCCGCGGCGTCCCGGGAACAGGTCCACCTGGTCGGTGATGCGCGCACCGGCGGAATCGATGAACCAGAACACCGGCAGTTCCTCGTTCAGCGCCCGCTCGGTGATCCGGATGATCTTCTCGACGGTCCGGGCACCCCACGAACCGGCCTTGACGGTGGGGTCGTTGGCGACGATCAGTGCCGGGCGGCCGTCGACGAGGCCCTGACCGGTGACGACGCCGTCCGCGGGCAGGTCGGCGGCCAGCGCGTTCGCCAGCTGGGCGTCCTCGACGAACGAGTCGGGGTCGACGAGCAGCGCGATGCGCTCGCGCACATACAGCTTGTTGGCCGCGTCGAGCTTCGCCGCGGCGCGTGCCGCCGGGGCCAGCGTCGCGTCGCGCGCGGCCGCGATCTCCTTGTCCCCGCTCACCGCCCCAGCCTCCCACGCAGAATCCTCGACGGCGCGACACCGGGCGCGCGTCGCTCTCTCGCCGTCGTCGCCTCAGCTCACCGGCAGGCCGAGCCCGCGCGCGATCACCATGCGCTGCACCTCGGACGTCCCCTCGCCGATCTCCAGGATCTTGGCGTCGCGGTAGAACCGCGCGACCGGGAACTCCTCCATGAAGCCGTTGCCGCCGAAGACCTGGGTGGCGGTCCGGGCCGCTGCGACCGCCGCCTCGCTGGCGTACAGCTTGGCGACCGCGGCCGCCTGCTTGACCTGGGCCGCGGGCCGGCCGGCGTCCTTGAGCCACGCGGCTTTGTAGGTGAGCAGTCGCGCCGCATCGACGGAGACGGCGAGGTCGCTGAGGGAGAAGGCAACGGCCTGGCGTGAGCCGATGGGGGCGCCGAAGGTGTGCCGCTCGAGTGCATAGCGGCGGGAGTGGTCCAGGCATGCCTGGGCCAGGCCGACGGCGAGGGCGGCGATGGCGATGCGACCGTCGTCGAGCACCGCGAGGAACTGCCGGAAGCCGTTGCCGCGGGCGCCGAGCAGGTTCTCCGCCGGCACGCGGCAGTCGTCGAAGCTGAGGCCGTGCGTGTCGGCCATGTGCCAGCCGAGTTTGTCGTAGCCCGGCTCGACGGTCAGGCCCGGCGTCCCGGCCGGCACCATGATCGTCGAAATCTCGTCCGCGCCGGTGCGCGCGGTGATGGTGATGACCGAGGTGATGTCCGTGCCGGAGTTGGTGATGAACGCCTTGGCGCCGTTGATGATCCAGCTGCCGTCGGCGAGCTGCGCGCGGGTCTTGGTGGCGGCGGCGTCGGAGCCGGCTTCGGGCTCGGTCAGGCCGAACGCGGCGATCGACTGGCCGGTGACGAGGTCGGGCAGCCAGGTGCGCTTCTGCTCATCGGTGCCGAAGGTGAGGATCGGGTTGATGCCCAGGCCGACGCCGGCTTCCAGGGTCGCGCCGATGGACTGGTCGACGCGACCGATCTCTTCGATCGCGACGCACAGTGAGGTGAAATCGGCACCGCTGCCGCCGAACTCCTCCGGCGCCGTCAGGCCGAACAGACCCAGCTCGCCCATCTGCATGATCACCTTCGCCGGCAGGTGATGGTCGCGGTCCCACTGGGCCACATGCGGGGCTAGTTCGGCTTCGGCGAACTCGCGCACCACGGCGCGGAACGCTTCATGCTCGGCGGACAACTCGAACACGGGTTGCTCCTTCGATCTCGGTTGCTCGTGGCAACCGTTCTGGAATTACGCGGTGTCGCTCGGTGACGAATGCCGCGAGGTCTTCGCGACGCTTCGGCCCTGCTTCGTCAGGCTCAGTCTTCGATCAGATTGACGCTTACGTAAGCGTCACTTAGCATACCTCGGTGCGCATGATCGGGGAAGGTTCTGCGGGGCAATCCTCAGTGGAACGAGCCACAGTCGCGCCGTCCCCGGCCGAGGACCGGACGGCACCGCACGGCGAGCACGACCGCCTCTGGACGGTGCGCGAACTCGCCGACGAACTCGGCGTCAGCCTGCGCACCCTGCGCTTCTACGAGGCGGAAGGGCTGATCAAGCCCCGGCGCGTCGGCACGAACCGCATCTATTCCGCGCGCGACCGGGCCCGCGTCCGTCTCATCCTGCGCGGTAAGCGACTGGGCATGAGCCTGGCCGAGTGCCGCGAGATCGTGGAGATGTACGACGGGGCGGCGTCCTCGGAACGGCGGCAGTTACAGACGCTGCTCGAGCGCCTGGACGACATCGCCGGCGACCTGCGCGCGCGCGAAGAGGATCTGCAGCGCACGCTCGCGGAGGTGGACGAGGTGGCCGGGCAATGCCGGGCTCGCCTTGCGGAACTGCCCGCCTTGTCCTAGCTGTGAACATCCCGCCTGAATTGCGGTCGACATCCGGTCCCTGTTAAGTTCTCCGTGATCTTCGGGGGATCCGGCGAGTTGCCCAACAAGGGCCGCTCGCCGTTGTGCGCCCAGTTACCTGCCGGCCGATTGGACGTCCACCGATGCGGACCTCCCCGAAACGCGCCATCGGCTGGCGCCAAGCGCGCGCCAGCGGCCGGTGTTCTCCGTCGCCTGCTCGCTCATGGTTCTGCTCGTCACCGTCGGCCTCGGCGTGTGGACCGGCACCGGCAGCGCCGCAGGCCGCCGGCAGCACCCCGGCGTGCGGCAAAGGCGTGCTCTACAAGCCCAACGGCACCGCCTGGCACTGCACCTTCGACGACGAGTTCAGCAAGCATTCGCTCGACACGACGAAGTGGACCGCGATGGACACCGCCACCACTGCCTTCGACGCCGGCATCGAGTGCGACTCACCGAACAACGTCAATACGAACGGGCACGACCTCGTACTCAGCGCCACCCGGCATCGCACTGCGCTGCCGTGTGGGCGCGAGCCGGACAACCGCTACCGCAGCGGCATGGTGACCACGCTCAACACGTTCAGCCAGACGTACGGCCGGTTCGAGGTCCGGGCCAAACTGCCCAAGGGCATCGGCATGCACCCTGCGTTCTGGATGCTGCCGGTCAACCCGTCGCACTCCAACTCCTACGAGTACGGCGAGATGGACGTCTTCGAGGCCTACGCCGACTACCCGGACATGGCGTCGCCGCACCTGCACTACGTCACCACGCCGGGCCAACCGCTGGGCGGGGTGAACTGCACGCTCGACAGTGCGATCTCCGACTGGCACACCTACGCGGTGCAGTGGACCTCGACGCAGATGTCCTTCATCTACGACGGCACCACCTGCTGGACGACCAGCTGGCAGCCACTGCCGCCGTATGCGCCGAGCGGGTCCAACTCGCCGGTGCCCTTCGACCAGCCGTTCTACATCCTGCTCGCGCTCGCGGTGGACGGCACTGACGCCAACAACGGGAAGAACGCCGTGCAGGCCAACACCAAGTTCCCGGAGAAGATGCTCGTCGACTACGTCCGCGCGTGGTCCTGACGACGCCGGCTGCACCCGACGCCACGGCGCCCCGCCGGGGACGCAAGCCGCGCATGGTTCTGTTCGCCGGCGCGATCGTTGTCGTTGCACTGCTGCTCGCCGCCGTCCTCGTCGTCACCACGCGGCATCAGCCCGTCGTCACCGGCCTACCCAGTACCGCGCCGCAGGGGCTGCCGTGCGGTGGCGAGCGTCCGACCAAGGACAACGGCACGCCGTGGCGATGCACGTTCGATGACGAGTTCGACGGCACCGTGCTGTCCGCGGACGTGTGGACGCCGACCACCACCGCGCAGACCGGATTTCGCGGCGGCCAAGAATGCATCGTCGCCGGTGCCGTGCACGTCGGTGGCGGCCTGCTCACATTGACCGCTACGCGCACGCCCGCGCGCCAATGCGGTGCGTTCGTCACGAGCTACAACAGCGGCATGATCTCCACCCGGAGCAAGTTCGCGCAGACGTACGGCCGGTTCGAGATGCGCGCCGAATTCCCACCCGGCGTTGGCTTCCAGCCCGCGTTCTGGATGGTGCCGCAGAACCCGGACGCCTCCGGTCACCCCAGCTACGGCGAGATCGACATCGCGGAAGAATGGGGCAACTTACCGCAATACGTCTATCCACACCTGCACTACGTGGCGACCCCCGGTTCGCCAACCGGCGGCGCTGCGTGCAAGATCGCAACGAACGCATCCGCGTTCCATACGTACACGCTCACCTGGACGCCGACGCAGATGCGCTTCGACTACGACGACGCCCCGTGCTGGACGACGCAGTGGCAGCCCCAGCCGCCGCAGTACGCGCCGCCCGGTGCGCAGCCGCCCACGCCGTTCGACCAGCCGTTCTACATCATCGTCCAGCTCGCCGTCGGCGGTAAGAAGACACCGTTGAACGTGCCGAATGCGAGCACGCCATTCCCCGCCCACATGGAGGTCGACTACGTGCGAGTGTGGTCATGAAGACGCGCAGGCTGCTCGTTGTCGCCGTAGTAACGGCGTCCGTTATCAGCGGACTCACCGTGGCCACCCCGGTGGGTGCCGCGACCAAGGCCGCCACCAAGCCGGCGGTGACACAGCCCAAGCCATGCGGCGGTGAAGTGGTGCGCAAGTCCACCGGCGGGAACTGGACGTGCACCTTCGATGACGAGTTCAACGGGACGTCGCTGAACACCAAGGACTGGACCGCGGTGAACACCGCGACCATGGGCGCGCGCGGCGGGCAGGAATGCAACACCAGCAAGAACGTTCGGGAGACCCAGGGCGTCCTGCAGTTCGTCGCACTGCGCACGGCACCGAACACTGCGTGCGGGCGCTACGAAACCGACTACAGCAGTGGCATGGTGATCACGGAGGGCAAGTTCTCGCAGACCTACGGACGGTTCGAGATCCGCGCGAAGTTCCCGGCGGGCAGCGGTTTCCAACCCGCCTTCTGGTTGCTGCCGCAGGACCCGAACGCCGGCAAGACGTACGAGTACGGCGAGATCGACGTGGCGGAGGCTTACAGCCACATCCCCAGCCGGGTCGCGCCGCACCTGCACTTCGTCGGCACACCGGGCACGCCGGGTCGAGGCGTGCGCTGCGACGTCCCCACCAGCCAGACGGCCTACCACACCTATGCGGTGGAGTGGACGCCGACGCTGATGACGTTCGTCTACGACAACAAGGTCTGCTGGAGCACCACGTGGCGGCCGAAGCTGGGCTACGCGCCACCGCTGGCGGCGATGCCGAAGCCGTTCGACCAGCCGTTCTACGTGATCATCCAGTTGGCCGTGGGCGGCAAGAAGACGCCGACCAACCGGCCCAAGACGACCACGCCCTTCCCCGCCTACATGAACGTGGACTACCTGCGCGTCTGGAAGTGACCACGTCCCGGGTATCCCCGGCAGACGTGCTCTTGGCCACGGCGCGGCCCATGGCCCCGGGGCGTGGGCGGCCGTCCTTGTAATGTGCTGCACATCGCCGGCGGAGCGGCGCGCGAGCGGAGGCAAGCGGTGCGGAAGGTCTTGATCGCCAACCGGGGCGAGATCGCCGTCCGGGTTATCCGCGCCTGCAAGGACGCCGGCTATGCCTCGGTGGCCGTGTACGCCGACCCGGACCGCGACGCGCTGCATGTGCGGATGGCCGACGAGGCGTTCGCGCTCGGCGGCACCACCCCGGGCGACTCCTACCTGGTGATCGACAAGGTCATCGCCGCGGCACGGCAGTCCGGCGCGGACGCGGTCCACCCCGGCTATGGCTTCCTGTCCGAGAACGCCGATTTCGCCCAGGCGGTGCTCGACGCCGGCCTGACCTGGATCGGCCCGTCCCCGCAGGCCATCCGCGACCTCGGCGACAAGGTCACCGCGCGGCACATCGCGACGCGGGCCGGCGCGCCGCTGGTGCCCGGCACGCCGGATCCGGTCGCCGGCGCCGACGAGGTCGTCGCCTTCGCGACAGGAGCACGGCCTGCCCGTCGCGATCAAGGCGGCGTTCGGCGGCGGCGGCCGCGGCCTGAAGATCGCCCGCACCATCGAGGAGATCCCCGAGCTGTACGACAGCGCCGTGCGCGAGGCGGTCAGCGCGTTCGGCCGCGGCGAGTGCTTCGTCGAGCGTTACCTCGACCGGTCCCGGCACGTCGAGGCGCAGGTGCTCGCCGACCAGCACGGCAACGTGATCGTCGTCGGCACCCGCGACTGCTCGCTGCAGCGGCGCAACCAGAAGCTGGTCGAGGAGGCGCCGGCGCCGTTCCTGACCGACGAGCAGCGCGCCACGCATCCACGCCTCGGCCAAGGCGATCTGCCGCGAGGCGAAGCTACTCCGGCGCCGGCACGGTCGAGTACCTGGTCGGCAGCGACGGCATCATCAGCTTCCTCGAGGTGAACACCCGGCTGCAGGTCGAGCACCCGGTCACCGAGGAGACCAGCGGCATCGACCTGGTGCGCGAGCAGTTCCGCATCGCCGAGGGCGAGACGCTGCGGTTCACCGAGGACCCGACCCCGCGCGGGCACGCCTTCGAGTTCCGCATCAACGGCGAGGACCCCGGCCGCGGCTTCCTGCCCGCGCCGGGCACGGTCACCGACCTACCGCGAGCCGGCCGGCCCCGGCGTGCGGGTCGACTCCGGCATCGAGGCGCACTCGGTGATCGGCGGCGCGTTCGACTCGCTGCTGGCCAAGCTGATCGTCTACGGCGAGAACCGCGACCGAGGCGCTCGAGCGGGCCCGCCGCGCGCTGGACGAGTACGTGGTCGAGGGCATGGCCACGGCGCTGCCGTTCCACCGGGCGGTGGTGCGCGATCCCGGCCTTCGCACCGGCCGACGGGCCAGCCGTTCACCGTCTTCACCCGCTGGATCGAGACCGAGTTCGTCAACGAGATCCCGCCGTTCGTCCGGCCGCCGGCGACGAGCCGGCCGAGGCCGGGCCCGCGCGAGACGATCGTGGTCGAGGTCGGCGGCAAGCGGCTCGAGGTGTCGCTGCCGGCCGGCTTCGGCGCGGGCGGCGGGGGCGGCGGCGCACGCAAGGCGGCGCCGAAGCGCTCGGCGGCGCAAGAAGTCCGCAGCGGCGGCCTCCGGTGACGCGCTGACCGCGCCGATGCAGGGCACCATCGTCAAGGTCGCCGTCGCCGAGGGCGACGTGGTCGAGGCCGGTCAGACCTGATCGTCGTGCTCGAGGCGATGAAGATGGAGCAGCCGCTCAACGCGCACAAGGCCGGCACGATCACCGCGCTCAGTCGCCGAGGTCGGCGCCGTGGTCACCTCCGGCAGCGATCATCTGCGAGATCAAGGACTGACCCTCGGTCCCCCGGCCAAGTCCATCCCCCGCGCCGGTTCGGGGAAGGTTTTAGCCGCTATAGGGCCAAAAACCTCCCCAAACCAGTGGAGGGGGCGGGTCAGTCTGGGTTGCGGCGGGCGGTGATGCGGTCGATGGCCGAAGCGCGCTTCGCCGCGATGTCGGCCATCTCCTGGGCGCGGCGACGGACGTCGGCCACCGTCGCGGTGCGCGAGAACACCATCGCCCAGCCGCCAGCCGTCTCCAGCTCCGGCACCCGCATCACCAGCTCGGTCTGCGGCACCTGATGCAGCCCGGCGAAGCGGTGTTCGGCGTCCACCACGGCGACCAGCACATGCTCGTCCGGTAGCTCGGGTAGCCCCGCGACGATGACCTCGGCGTTGTCGGCGAACACCGTCGCCACGTCCATCGTGCGCCCCGCGCGCTCGCGCGCCTCGGGTGAGAGGTCACCGTGCATAGCCATCGGGGAGCCATTCGTCCGTCAATCGCGGATGTGTAGAGGTCGCTAGTCGAGGTCGTGCTAGTCCAGGTCGTCGTGCAACATCAGCCGCCGGGCCGCTTCGCCGATCGAACCCGTCAGCGCCGGGTACACGCCGATCGTCGCCGCGAGCTCGGCCACGGTGAGGCTGTGCTGCACCGCCAGCGCCAACGGGAAGATCAGCTCGGACGCGGACGGCGCAACGATCACACCTCCGATCACCACCCCGGTCGCCGGGCGGCAGTACAGCTTGACGAACCCGTCCTCGAAGCCCTGCATCTTGGCGCGTGCGTTCGTCGCCAGCGGCAGCATCACCGACCGCGACGGCACGGTGCCTGAACTGATCGCTTGGTAGCCGATGCCGACGGTCGCGATCTCCGGGTGGGTGAAGACGTTCGCGGCAACCGTCTTCAGCCGCAGCGGCGCCACCGCCTCGCCGAGCGCGTGCCAGATCGCGATGCGACCCTGCATCGCCGGCGACCGAGGCGAGCAACAGCACGCCGGTGCAGTCACCCGCCGCATAGATGGTCGACACGCTGGTGCGCGAGACCCGGTCCACCGCGACGTAGCCGTTCGGGTCCAGCGCGACGCCGACGTGCTCCAGCCCGAGGCCGCCGGTGTTCGGCTGCGAACCGAGGCACATCAGCGCGTGCGAGCCGGTCGACCGTCCGGCCGTCGATCAGCTGCACCAGCACCGACTCGCCCTCACGCCGCACCGCCGACGCACGGGCCTGCTTGATCAGCGTGCCGCCACGCGAGGTGAACACCCGCTCGATCACCGCCGCCGCGTCCGGGTCCTCACCGGGCAGCACCCGGTCGCGGCTGGAGACGAGCGTGACCGGCACCCCGAGTTCGCTATAGCCGCTGGCGAACTCGGCACCGGTGACGCCCGACCCGACGACCACCAGGTGCTCCGGCAATTCGGTCAGGTCGTAGACGTCACGCCAGGACAGCACGCGTTCGCCGTCGGGCACCGCACTCGGCAACACCCGCGGCGTGCCACCGGTGGCCAGCAGCACGATGTCGGCGTCCAGCACATCCACCACGGTGCGGGACGAGTCGAGGATCTCGAGCCGGTGCTCGCGGGCGGGCTGATCCACCGCGAACCGTGCCGAACCGGACAGCACGGTCACGCCCTCGCGGACCAGCCGCTTCTCGATGTCGGCCGATTGCTGGCGTGCCAGGTTCTTGATGCGGGTGTTCACCACGTCCACGTCGATGCGCGCGTCCAGGCCAACGGTCGCGCCGCGGCCGTCGCCGACACCGATGCCCACCCGCGGGGCGTCGCGCAGCGCGGTCACCCGGTCGCTGGTGGCGATCAGCGTCTTGCTCGGCACACAGTCGGTCAGCACGCAGGAACCACCGATGCCGTCGCGGTCGATCACGGTGACGCTCGCGCCCAGCTGGGCGGCCACGAGGGCGGATTCGTACCCGGCCGGGCCGCCGCCGACGATGGCGATGCGCGTCACGCCGTCCCCCTGCTCAGATCGCTGGTGTTATCGGCTGCTGGCATTGTCCCGCGCGCGGCCGTGGCTCGGTACGCTGCCCTGCGATGGGAACCTCCAGCGGTCTGTACGCCGCGTACGGCTCGAACATGGATCCCGAGCAGATGCTGCAGCGCTGCCCGCATTCCCCGTCGGCCGGTACCGGGTGGCTCAACGGCTGGCGGCTGACCTTCGGCGGCGAGGAGCACGGGTGGGACGGCGCCCTGGTCATGGTGGTGCCCGATCCCGGCACGCAGGTGTTCGTCGCGCTGTATGACCTCTCGCCCTACGACCAGGAGGTGCTGGACTACTGGGAGGGCGCGGACACCGGGCTCTACCGCAAGATCAAGCTTCGGGTGTCCACGCTGGAGGGCGAGGTCGTGGCCTGGGTGTACCTGCTGGACGGCTACGAGGGCGGGTTGCCCTCGGCCCGCTATCTGGGCCTGGTCGCCGAGGCCGCGCAGGCCGCCGGTGCACCGGATGAGTACGTCACGGAGCTGCGGGCGCGGCCGTGCCGGTCACTCGGCGAGTAACCCGGCGCGCTCGAACGCGACGACGGCAGTCAGTGCGCGAGCGTGGCGATGGCTTCGCGAGCCAGCGCGACGGTGTAGCGGACGCCGACGTCCAGCGCCGCCTCGTCGATGTCGAAGGTGCCTTGGTGCAAGTCGAATGCGGGCGCACCGGGCCGCCGCACGCCGAGCCGGGCAAGCGCACCGGGCACGCCACCGAGGTACCAGGCGAAGTCCTCACCGCCCATGCTCTGCTCGGTCGACGTCGACGTTCGCCGCACCGACCACGCTGGCCGCGGCCGCGTGCTGCACCGCAACCGCGCCCGGCTCGTTGTCGACCGGCGGCACCCCGCGCACGTAGTGCACGTCGGCCTTTGCCCCGGACGGCGCCACGACCGCGGCGACGAGTTCGCGCACCAGCGGCTCCGCGGCATCCCAGGCGTCGCGGTCGAGCACCCGCAACGTGCCGCCGATCCGGCCGCTCATCGGGATCGCGTTCACGGCGCGGCCGGCGTCCACCGTGCCCCAGACCAGGGACACGCCGGCGCGGGGGTCGACGCGGCGCGAGAGCATCGCGGGCACCTCGGTGATCAGCTGCCCGAGCGCGTAGATGAGATCGACGGTCAGATGTGGGCGCGCGGTGTGCCCGCCCGGACCGGACAGGGTGATCTGCACGTGATCGCATGCGGCGGTGATCGGGCCGGTCCGCAGCCCGATCTGGCCCGGTCTCCAGGCGCGGATCGCAGTGCACCGCGAAGATCAGTTCGACGTCCTTGAGCGCGCCCGCCTCGATCGCGGTGAGCGCGCCGCCGGGCAGGCTCTCCTCGGCCGGCTGGAAGATCAGCCGGATCCGACCGTCGAGCTCGCGCGCCGGCCAGCTCGGACGCGGCCGCGAGCAGGATCGCGGTGTGCGCGTCGTGGCCGCAGCCGTGGCACACGCCGGGCGACCGTCGACCGATACGGCACCGTCTTCTCGTCCGGAATGGGCAGCGCGTCGATGTCCGCGCGCAGTGCCACCACCGGCCCCGCCTCCGCGCCGAGATCGCACAGCACGCCGGTGCCCGCGCGGCAGAACCTGCGGGCGCAGCCCGAGCGCGCTCAGCTGCCGCACGATCAGCTCGGTGGTGTGGTGCTCCGCGTAGGCCAGTTCCGGGTGTGCGTGCAACTCACGGCGCAGCGTGACGACGTCGGTCATCGACGCCGCCCAGCAGCACAACCAGAATTCACCCCGCGAGCGTAGCCGCGTGCCGCTACGGTGCCGTGCCGCTACGGTGAATGCGGTGCGCCGGGAAGTCTGGTCGGCATTGACGTCACCGACCCCAGGAGCGCCCATGACCGCCACCGCCCAGATCGCCGGTTGAGATGCACGATGTCCCCCGGTTCGGGCTGATCCTGCTCCTGGTTGCGGACGCGCTGCTGGCGTCAATGGTGATCAGCCGGTTTTCCGCGCGCTTCGCGGTGCCAGGCCCGGCGATCTTCCTGCTGCTCGCCGCCGGCACCGCGTCCGCGTTCGGGTCGCTGCACGGCCTGAGCGTGCTGGCCGATCAGCGCATCGTTACGGTGGCGCTGGCGCTGATCCTGTTCGACGGCGGCATGCACATCGGACTGCGCCGGCTGCGTCCGATCATGGCCGGGGTGGCATGGCTCGGAACCGCGGGCACGCTGGCGACGGCGGCCGCCACTGCCGCGGCCGCGCACGGCCTGTTGGGTTCGGCTGGCGCGAGTCGCTGCTGCTGGGCACGGCGCTGGCGCCGACCGATCCCGCCGTGGTGTTCTCGGTGCTCGGCCGCCGAGAGGTCGCCGGACGAACCGGCACGCTGCTGGAAGGCGAGTCCGGGGCGAACGATCCGGTGGGGATCGCGCTGATGGTCAGCGTGCTGGGCGCGACCGGCGGCGGCTGGTCGGCGGTCGGCGGTGCGGTCGGCGAGTTCGCGCTGCAGATGTCGGTCGGCGCGGTCGTGGGCATCGCCGGCGGTTGGCTGCTGGTACGCGGATCCCTGGCTGTCGCTGCCCGCGCCGGCGCTGTACCCATTGCGCGCCGTCGCCCTGGCGCTCCTGGTCTATGGCGCGGCAGCGGCCCTGCACGGTTCCGGATTCCTCGCGGTGTTCGTCGCCGGCATCGTCGCCGGCGACGCGGACGTGCCGCACCGGCGAGAGGTGCGCGGCTTCACCGCGGTGCTCAGCACGCTGGGTGAGATCGTCGCGTTCACCGTGCTGGGCCTGAGCGTGTCGCTGCACGATCTGGTGCGTGGGCATGTGCTCTGGCCTGCCTTGGCGCTGACCGCGCTGCTGGTGCTCGCCGTCCGGCCGATTCTGGTCGGGGCGGTGCTGTGGCCCATCCGGTTGTCCCGCGGTGAGCGCGTGTTCGTGTTGTGGTCCGGGCTCAAAGGTGCGGTGCCGATCCTGCTCGGTACCTACCTGCTGACCGCGCACGAGCCTGGTGCCGCACGCAGCTATCACGTGATCGTCGTCGTGGTGGCGGTGTCGGTGCTGGTGCAGGGCACGCTGGTGCCGCAGGTGGCGCGGTGGTGTCGGGTGCCGATGCGCCGGATTGGCGAGTGATCTGCGCTGAGGTCGGCAGGAGTGATCACGAAATCGCCGGTGCCGACCCTCCCCGATAGGGCTGCGAGCCGCTATGGTGCCCGGGAAGCTCCCATCGGGGAGTTCTATCAGGGAGGCCGAACAGGTGACCGATCCCACGAGCCCGCCGCCGAACGACCCGCAGTCCGGCGGGTTGTCCTTCGACAAGCCGTCCGCGCCGCCCCAGTACTCGGCCCCGCCGCCGCAGGCGCCCCCGCCGCAGATGCCGCCGCCGATGCCGCCCCCCGGCCAGGCCTACGGCGCAGCTCCGCCGCCGGCACCGGGTTACGGCTACGGCCAGGGCGGCCCAGGCATGGCCCCGCCGGGAATGTATGTCGACCAGGCCAGCGGGCTGACGTTGCCGAACGGGACGACGCTGGCGCCGGTCGGGCGCCGCATCGGCGCGTACTTCCTCGCTATCCCACTGGTAATCGTCACGCTGGTCATCGGTTACGTGATCTGGGGCTTGGTGCTGTGGGGAAAGGGCACTACGCCCGCGCTGAAGGTGCTCGGCATGAAGGTGTGGAAGCCCGCCGAGAACCGGCCCGCGACATTCGGCACGATGGCGCTGCGGGAGATCGTCGGCCGGCTCGTGGACGGCATCCTGAGCTTCATCACCCTGCTGGTGTCGTTCGTCCTTTTCCTGACCGGCAAGGAGCACAAGGCGCTGCACGACATGGTGGCTGGCACTGTGGTGCTGCACGATCCGAACAAGGTGCTCGGCTGAGCCTCGCATCCCTGACGCCTGATTCATCCCCGCGCCCGCATGCAACCCGGCTGGTACGGCGACCCGTTCAGTAGGGCCGGGCTTCGCTGGTGGGACGGCAACGCGTGGACGTCGCACACGTCCGCCGCCCACCAGCCGAGCCAGCCGGCGTACCCGCAGCGGCCGATGTTCGATCCATCGCGCGATCTTGCCGACGAGCAGCGCGCCGCCGGCCGCGCGGTGTACGGCCTGCTGTTGCTCGTGGGTTACACCGTCGTCTCATACCTGGTCACCGCAGCTGTCTCCGGCGGCATCTTGCGCGACGCGGTGCGGCGGTTCCGGGACGAGACGGCCATCGACGCCAACGGGACCTACCACTATCACGTCACGTTCAACGTCCCGACGCTGTGGCTGAACGGATTCTCGCTGCTGAGCTTCTGCGCGCAGATCCTGTTCTGGATCTGGCTGTACCGGGCGGCGACGGTGGCGCGCCGCGCCGGCCTGCCGGCCCGGCGCGAGCCGTTCTGGGCGTGGCTGGGCTTCATCGTCCCGGTCGTCAACTTCTGGTTCCCCTACCAGGTCGCGGCCGATGCGTTGCCTGCTGGACATCCCGCCCGAGCAGTGGTGAAGCGATGGTGGGCGTTCTGGATCGCGCAGACTCTCGCCCCCATTCCGATCGTCGCCATCGCGTACTTGTCGACGCCAGCGGCGATCGTGCTGGCGGTGGCGGCATGTGCGCTACCCGTCCTGAGTGCGGTCAACGCGCGGCTCATGATCGCGGAGACGACCGCAGCCCATCGTCATGCGCTCGGGCTGGTCGCATAGCCGCCACGCCGAGGCGACCGTCGCCACCAGTGCCCTACAGTGCTGGTCGACTCCGCGAAAGGGACGTGCGTGCAGATTCAAGTTTTCGGTCTACCGGCAGGGCCGACGTGACCGGGCTCGGCGGCGAGGTGCCGGTCGGTGCCGACCCGTATCGCCATTGGAACGGCCAGCAATGGCTCGTCTGGAATGGCTACGCCTGGATACCCGAACAAGGCGGCTTCCCCCCGGGCGTGCCCGCGGGGTACGGGTATGGCTACGGATATCCGGTCGCCGCGCCACCGGGAACGAGCGGGCTGGCGATCGCTTCGCTCGTGCTCGGCATCGTCTGGATCTACGGCATCGGCTCGCTGCTGGCGGTGATCTTCGGCCATATCGCGAGAGGGCAGGTGCGACGTGGCGAACGAAGCGGCGGCGGGATGGCGCTCGCCGGCCTGATCCTGGGCTATATCGGACTGGCCGGCATGGTCATCGTGATCGTCGTCCTGGTGAGTTTCTCGCACAACAGCTGCGATACGAACGCGTTCAACTGCTAGCCGCCCGGTCCAGGGCGGTGAGGATGGCGGCGGCGGCTTGCACGGGCGTGAGCGCCCCGGCCAGCACCCCCGCCTCCGCATCGCTCACCGCGGCACGCACCGGCGGTGTGTCCAATCGCGCCAGCAACCGATCCCGCACGATCGCGCGCGTCCACTGCACCAGCTGACCACGTCGCTTCGCCTCGAGCCCGCCGTGCGCATCCAGCCAGGCTCGGTGCCGCTCGACGTGCTGCCACACCTTGTCCAAGCCGATGTCGTGCAGGCCGCTCGCGGTCACCACCGGCGTCTGCCAGTCCTGCTCGGACCCGCGCAGGAACCGCAGCGCCGCGGACAGTTCCCGCGCCGCTCGCCCGGCCTCCACCTCGTGCTCCTCGTCGGCCTTGTTCACCGCGATCACGTCAGCTAGCTCGAGGATGCCGCGCTTCATGCCCTGCAACGAGTCGCCGGTGCGCGCCAGCGTCAGGAACAGGAACGTGTCCACCATCTCGGCGACGACGTACTCCGACTGGCCGACGCCGACCGTCTCGACGAGGACGACGTCGTACCCGGCCGCCTCCATCACCAGCATCGTCTCGCGCGTCGCCTGCGCCACCCCGCCGAGCGTGCCCGCGCTCGGCGACGGCCGGACGAACGCCGCCGGGTCAACGGCCGATCGCGTCATCCGAGTGCGGTCGCCGAGGATGCTGCCGCCGGTTCGCCCGGACGACGGATCCACGGCCAGCACGGCAACCCGATGGCCGGCGCCGATGAGGTTCATGCCGAGCGTGTCGATGAACGTGGACTTGCCTACGCCGGGCACACCGCTGATACCGATCCGCCACGCACCGCCGGTGTCCGGCAGCAACTCCGCCAGCAGTTGTTGCGCCTGCTCGCGGTGATCGGCCCGGCGTGACTCGACGAGCGTGATCGCCCGCGCGATGGCCGGCACGGTCACCGGTGCGCGGACCTGCGTCGACCAGCCTCGGCGCATCACCGTCGCCAGCGTCTCGTCCAGCGTGCGCAGCAGGTCACGGGCCGCCTCGGCGATCACCGTGCCCGGCGGGAAGATCGCGGCGGCGCCGGCCGCCCGCAGCTCGTCGAAGTCACCGCGGCGGGATCACGCCGCCGACCACGATGAGGATGTCCGGCCGGCCGAGCGCGGCGAGTTCGTCGCGCAGCGCCGGCACCAGCGTCAGGTGTCCGGCCGCGAGCGAGTTGACGCCGACGATGTGCACGTCGGCCTCGACCGCCTGCCGGGCGACCTCCGCCGGCGTCTGGAACAGCGGGCCCACATCGACGTCGAAACCGAGATCGGCGAACGCGGTCGCGATCACCTTCTGCCCGCGGTCGTGGCCGTCCTGGCCCACCTTCGCGACCAGGATGCGCGGACGCCGGCCGTGCGCCTCCGCGAACGCCGCGGTTGCCGCCCGCGTGTCGTCGATCGCGCTCACGTCGCCTCCTGCATGCGCCTCCGCCGAGTACACGCCGGAGATCGTGCGAATCGTCGCGGCATGCCGGCCCCACACCTTCTCCAGCGCGAACGAGATCTCCCCCACGGTGGCCTTGGCCCGCGCCGCGTCGATGGCCAGCGCCAGCAGATTCTGCTCCGAGGCCAGGCCCGCGCGTGCCGTCCATGGCGGCGCCGGCAGCCGCCGTCAGCGCGTCCAGGGCCGCCTGGGTCGCACGCGTCGTCGCGCTCGGCGCGCAGCCGGCGAAGCTTCTCGGCCTGCTCCGGCGCGCACCGCGGAGTTGTCCACCTTCAGCACGTCGATGGCCATCTCGTCGTCGACGCCGGAACTTGTTCACGCCGATCACCGGCTGCCGTCCCGGAGTCGATGCGCGCCTGCGTGCGTGCCGCCGCCTCCTCGATGCGCAGCTTCGGCAGGCCCGCGTCGATCGCCTTGGCCATCCCGCCGGCGGACTCGACCTCGGAGATGTGCGCCGACGCCCGCCGAGCCAGCTCGTAGGTGAGCCGCTCGACGTAGGCCGAACCGCCCCACGGATCGATCACCCGCGTGGTGCCGGACTCCTGCTGCAGCACGAGCTGGGTGTTGCGCGCGATGCGCGCGGAGAAGTCGGTCGGCAGCGCCAGCGCCTCGTCCAGCGCGTTGGTGTGCAGCGACTGGGTGTGCCCCTGCGTCGCGGCCATCGCCTCGATGCAGGTGCGGATGACGTTGTTGAACGGGTCCTGCGCGGTGAGCGACCAACCCGAGGTCTGCGAGTGCGTGCGCAGCGACAGCGACTTCTCGCTCTTCGGCTCGAACGCGCTGACCAGCTTCGCCCACAGCAGCCGTGCCGCGCGCAGCTTGGCCACCTCCATGAAGAAGTTCATGCCGATCGCCCAGAAGAACGACAGCCGCGGCGCGAACGCGTCGATGTCCAGCCCGGCCTCTCGGCCGGCGCGGATGTACTCGACGCCGTCGGCGAGCGTGTACGCCAGCTCCAGGTCGGCGGTCGCACCGGCCTCCTGGATGTGATAGCCGGAGATCGAGATCGAGTTGAACTTCGGCATCCGCTGCGAGGTGAACGCGAAGATGTCACTGATGATCTTCATGGACGGCGCGGGCGGATAGATGTAGGTGTTGCGGACCATGAACTCCTTGAGGATGTCGTTCTGAATGGTCCCGGTCAGCTGCTCCGGCGCGACGCCCTTGCTCCTCTGCCGCGACGACGTAGAGCGCGAGTACCGGCAGCACCGCGCCGTTCATCGTCATCGACACGCTCATCCGGTCCAGCGGGATGCCGTCGAAGAGCTGGCGCATGTCGTAGATCGAGTCGATGGCCACGCCGGCCATGCCGACGTCGCCGATCACCCGCTCGTTGTCGCTGTCGTAGCCGCGGTGCGTCGGCAGGTCGAACGCGATGGACAGACCCTTCTGACCCATCGCGAGGTTGCGCCGGTAGAACGCGTTCGACTCCGCGGCGGTGGAGAAGCCGGCGTACTGGCGGATCGTCCACGGCTGGTTCACGTACATGGTCGGGTACGGGCCGCGCAGGAACGGCGCGATGCCCGGATAGCCGTTGACGAAGTCGAGCTCCGCGACGTCGGCGCGAGGTGTACAGCGGCTGCGACGTCGATGCCTTCCGGCGTCTCCCACGGTGCCGCCGTCATCGGCTCCGGGGTCGTCGGCGCGACCGCGTTGCGGCCGAGCCGAGCGTCGGCGTCCCGGAAGTCGGGGATCATGCCGGCACCGCCAGCGCGTCGAGCGTGGTGCGCAGGACGTCGAGTGCGTCGCAGCCGGCGTAACAGGTAACCGTCGATGCCGGAGGAGTCTCCTCGCCCGTCGGCGGACGGCCGGCCAGCCACACGTACGTCGGCGCCGGCCTCGCGCAGCGCCTTGGCCACCCACGCCGCGGTGTCCGCGTACACCTGTCCGACGAGCACAGGCACACCACCGGCGTGTCCGGCCGCGATGAACTCGGTCGACCACGTCGTCGGCGGTGCCGGTGCCGGTTATCGGCTCGATGCCGCCGGCCTGGAACAGGTTGCCCGCGAACGCCACCCGCGCCGCGTAGGCCGCCGGCGGACCGAGCGCGGCGAGGAAGACGGCCGGCCGCTGCGGCGCCGCGTCGCTGCGATCGCGCAGCTGCTCGAACTCCTGCGCGTAGCGCAGTCGCGGCAGCGGACCACCGGCCGGCGGCTCGGGCGCGGCCGGGCGGCTCAGCGGCTGCTCGTCCAGGAACGCGAACTCGCTCACGCCGGTGATCGGTGCGCGGCGGCGCGCGATGTCGCCGCGACGCTGCTCGCGCGTGGTCGCCGACCAGCGGCTCGACGGTGCCCGTCCGTCCAGCGCGCGCAGCGCCCCGCCGGCGCGCTCGATCAGGACGAACGTCTGCCAGGCCCGTTCGGCCAGCTGATCGGTGAGCGTCTCGACGTACCAGGACCCGCCGGCCGCATCGACCACCCGGGCCAGGCTCGACTCGTCGTGCAGGATCGACTGGGTGTTGCGCGCAATCCGCCGGCCGAGATCGTCGGGCAGCCCGAGCGCGGAGTCGAACGGCAGCACGGTGATCGCCTGCGCGCCGCCGACCGCCGCGGCGAAACACGCGATCGTGGTGCGCAGCATGTTCACCCACGGGTCGCGGCGGGTGAGCATCGCCGCGGACGTCACCGCGTGCTGGGCCTGACCCGCCGCTGGTCCGGCGCCGCACCGCTCAGCTCGGCGATCCGGTCCCACACCCGGCGGGCGGCGCGCAGCTTCGCGATGGCAGCGAACTGGTCGGCGTTGACCGCGTACCGGAACTCCAGCGCGGCCAGCGCGTCGTCGATCGGCAGCCCGGCGTCGGTCAGCGCGCGCAGGTAGGCGACGCCGACGGACGCACGAGATGCCGATCTCGTCGGAATCGCTGCCGCCGGCGTCGGCGTACACGGTGCCGTCGACGGTGGCCACGCGCAGCCGCGGCGATGATGCCGACAGCTGAGCCAGCCTGGCGAGCACACCGAGATCAGCCCGCGGTCCCGGTGCGGGCACACGTGCCGATCGGGTCGGCGCCGAGCGTGCCGGACAGCTCCTCGCGAGCGCACGCCGCGCTCGTCGGCCAGGGCGAGCAATGCGGCGGCCGCCGCTTCGGTCTGCGCGCCGGCGTCGAGCGCGATCGGGGCCAGGTCGAGATAGACGCCGTCGAGCGCCGCGGCCAGGTCGGCCACCGCCGTCCCGGCCGTCCCCGACCCGAAGCCACAGCGAGGTGGCGCCGTTGGCCAGGTCGGTGCAGCGCGGCGGCGTTCGTGCGGCGCGGGTCCGGGTCGAGGTGCAGCTGGCGCACGTCCCACCCGGTCGCGCTCGCGCCGTCGCGGCTGGCGGCGCGGACGAAGGGCGGATGGCCGGGCAGGCCGTCGTGCGCGACGCTCAACCCGTCGTGCGCGGTGTAGAGCGGCTTGACGTCGATGCCGTCGTAGAGCCGGGTGCTGAGCGCCGCCTCGGGGTCGAGGTCCGGGTCGGCGTGGGCACCGCCGGAGCGGCGCAGCACCCCGGCGACCAGTTCGCGCCAGTCCTCGCGGGTCGCGGCCGGGAACTCCGCGGCGAGCGCGAGCGGCTCGGATTGGTCGGCCATGTCGGAATCGTATGGCTGCCGGCGGTGGCCGGGCCTGCCGAGGTGGCCGATCTCTCCGGTCGGCGCGGGTGATCCACGGCATTGGGCGAGCGCCGCGCGCTAAGGTCTGCGAACGTGACCGGTGCGCAGGCAACGCCGTCCGAAGTCGCTCACTGGGCGGCTACCGCGCTCGCCGAGCAGACGGGCGTCGAGGCCCACGACGTGGCGATCGTGCTCGGCTCGGGCTGGGTGCCGGCCGTCGACGTCCTCGGCGAGCCGACGCAGCGAACTGACCGTGACTGACCTGCCCGGGTTCCTGCCGCCGGCCGTGGAGGGGCACGCCGGGCGGATCCGCTCGCTCGAGGTCGGCGGCAAGCGGGTACTGGCGTTTCTCGGTCGGACGCACTTCTACGAGGGCCGCGGTGTCGATGCGGTCGCGCACGGGGTGCGTGTGGCGGCCGCCGCCGGGCTGCCGGGTCGTCATCCTCACCAACGCATGCGGCGGCCTGCGTCCCGGACTCGCCGTCGGCGATCCGGTGCTGATCCGCGACCACCTCAACCTCACCTGGCGCACGCCGCTGGTCGGGCCCGACGTTCATCGACCTCAGCGATCTGTACAGCGCGCGGCTGCGGGCGCTGGTGCGTGCGGTCGATCCGTCGATCACCGAAGGCGTGTACGCGATGTTCCCGGGACCGCAGTACGAGACGCCCGCCGAGGTGCGGATGGCCGGCATCCTCGGCGCGGACCTGGTCGGGCATGTCCACCGTGCTGGAGGCGATCGCCGCGCATGCCGCCGGCTGCGAGGTGCTGGGTCTCTCCCTCGTCACCAACCTGGCGGCCGGGCTGGGCGATCCGCTCGACCACGAGGAAGTGCTCGCCGCCGGACTCGCTGCTGCGCAGCGGATGGGTTCGCTGCTCGCCGCAGGTGATCCCGCAGCTATGACGGCCGGGCCATGACGGTGCTGCTCACCGGCGCCGCGGGTGCGATCGGCACCGCGCTGCGTGAGCGGTTGCCGGGCACCGGATGGGCGGTGCGGTGCTTCGATCGCGTTGCCATCGACGGCATCGACGGCATTGACGGCATTGACGGCGGCTTCGTCGGCGACGTCACCGAACCCGGCGAGCCTGGACGCGGCGATGGCGGGCGTCGACCGCGGTCGTGCATCTGGCCGGCCAGCCGACCGAGGCGCCCTGGCCGGTGATCCGCGAGGCGAACATCGAGGGCACGTTCCAGGTGTTCGAGGCCGCGCGGCGGCACGGCGTGCGGCGGGTGGTCTACGCCTCGTCCAATCACGCGGTCGGCTTCACGCCGGTGCGTCCGGACCTGCCCGCCGACCCGGCGCCGCGGCCGGACACCCTCTACGGCGTCAGCAAGGTGTTCGGCGAGGCGCTCGGCGCGGTACTACGTCGACCGGTACGGCATGCAGGTCGCCTGCCTGCGCATCGGCACCTTCGCCCCGTCGGCCGCCGGACCGTCGGTCGCTGTCGACCTGGCTGTCGCCGGACGACTGCGCCCGACTGGTCGACGCCTGCCTGCGCGCGCCCGAGCTGACCTACGCGCTGGTGTGGGGCATCTCCGCGAACACGCGCCGGACCTGGTCGCTGGACGAGGCTCTTCGACTCGGATATCAGCCGCGCGACGACGCGGAGGACTATCGCGGACCAAGTCCCCGACGCCAACGCGTACCCGTCCGACGCGTTCGTCGGCGGCGGCTTCACCTCTCCCGGTTTCGGTATCGACGAAGTGGCGGCCCGGACAAGGATGCAGACGTGATCGCGCCGGAACTCCGCGAGCAGGTGCGAGGCATGGATCGACGACGACGTGGACCCCGCCGCCGCGAATGAGCTGCGCGCGCTGTTGGCGCGCCGGCGACGAGGCGGAACTCGACGATCGGTTCAGCGCGCCGCTCGACCTTCGGCACGGCCGGACTGCGCGGACCGCTGCGCGCCGGGCCGAACGGGATGAACCGCGCGGTGGTGCGGCGCGCGGCCGCGGGCCTGGCGGCGTGGCTGGGCTGGGCGCGGTGCGGCGGGGCGTGCGGTCGTGATCGGTTACGACGGGCGGCACGGCTGTCTCGCGAGTTCGCCTACGACTCGGCGGCGATCTTCGCCGCGGCCGGCTTCGACGCGCGCGTGCTGCCGCGATTGCTGCCGACGCCGGTGCTGGCCTTCGCGGTCCAGCATCTGCGGCGCGGCGGCCGGGGTGATGGTCACCGCCTCGCACAACCCGCCGCAGGACAACGGGTACAAGGTCTATGCCGACGACGGCGCGCAGATCGTGCCGCCGGCCGATCGCGAGATCGAGGCGGCCATCGACGGCGGTCGGCTCGGTGCGCGAGATCCCGCTGGTCGCCCGCGCAGGTGACGGTGCTCGACGACTCGATCGTCGAGGCGTACGTCTCGGCGGTCGCCGGCCTGCTCGGGCCGACGGCCCGCGCGAGCTGCGCATCGTGCACACGGCGATGCACGGCGTCGGCACCGAGGTGGTGCGCAAGGTGTTCGCGGCGGCAGGGTTCGCGCCGCCGGTCGCGGTGGCCGAGCAGGAGCTGCCCGATCCGGACTTCCCCACCGTCGCGTTCCCGAATCCGGAGGAGCCGGGTGCGCTGGACCTGTCGCCTGGCGCTGGCGCGCCGGGTGCAGGCCGACATGATCATCGCCAACGACCCGGACGCCGATCGGTGCGCGGTGGCGGTGCCGCTGGAGGCGGGTGGAGCGGCCGACGCGGCGGCCGGTGGCTGGCGCATGCTGCGCGGCGACGAGGTGGGCGTGCTGCTCGCCGATCACCTGATGCGCAAGGGTGTGCGCGGCACCTACGCGACGACGATCGTGTCCTCGTCGATGCTCGGTGTGATGGCACAACGCAACGGCATGGGCTACGCCGAGACGCTGACCGGCTTCAAGTGGATCTCCCGCGCGGCACCCGATCTGGTGTTCGGCTACGAGGAGGCGCTGGGGTATGCGGTGGCGCCGCGATCTCGTCCGCGACAAGGACGGGATCAGCGCCGCCGTCACCGTGGCCGAGCTTGCCGCGCGGCTGCGCCAGGACGGGTCATCGCTGCTCCAGCGTCTGGACGAGCTGGCCGCGACGTACGGCCGGCACGTCACCGATCAGCTGGCGGTACGCGTCGATGACCTCACGCTGATCAGCGACGCGATGGCGCGGCTGCGCGCGCATCCGCCGGCGACGCTGCTGGGCGAGTCCGTCACGGTGGAGGATCTGCTGCCGGATGCCGACGTGGTGCGGCTGCGCTGGCGCGGCGGTCGTGCCGTCGTGCGTCCGTCCGGCACCGAGCCGAAGCTGAAGGCGTACCTGGAGGTCGTGCCCGCGGACAACTCCGCCGCGACAGCCGCCGAGCTGCTGGCACGACTCCGCACCGAGATCAGCGCCGCGCTCGGCCTTTAGCGACGCACCCGCCGCCGGCCGCACTCCGGTTTGGGGAAGATTTGGGCCGCTATACGGCTAAAACCTTCCCCAAACGCGAAAAAGGGGCGGGGTCAGTGGGTGGAGACGGCGCCGCCGGTCAGCCACTGCGACCACGGCACGTTCCAGTCGCCGTAGCCCTGCGCCGATCTGCATCTTGCCGCCGTTCGCGTCGGGGTAGAGCACGACGTCACCGATCTCGAGCATGCCGTACAGCTTCTGCGCGTCCGTGGGCAGCAGGTTGGTGCAGCCGTTGGACGAGTCGACGCCGTGCGTGATGTTGTAGACGTTCCACGGCGCCGAATGCAGGTACTCACCGCCGTAGGTCAGCCGCTGGGTGTACTTGATCCCGCACTCGTCGTAGCCCGGGCCCGTCATGCAGATGCTGAGCGCCCTTCTCCATGATCACCTTGGTGCCGGAGCGGGTACGGGTGTCGGGCGCGCCGAGGAGCCACCGGGAACGTCCCGACAAGGCTGCCGTCGCTGGTGAGCGTCAGCGATGTGCGGCATCGCTGACGGTGGCGATGTTGGCGGCGCCGGTGCGGAAGTCGAGCGTGAGGTTGTCGTCGAACGCCAGTCCCGCTGCCCGCCGACTTTCCGGCGACCGGTAGCGCGACGTGGATCTTCGCGTGGGCCGGCCAGTAGCCCTGCAGCCGGTAGTGCGCTTCCATCGGGTAGCCGGGCTTGTTGTCCGACAGCTCGAAATACCACGCGCCCTGCGACCGCCGCGCCGTTGACCGTCACCGTGGTCGCCGCGGCGAACGCCCGGCCGTCGGTGATCTTCTTGGAGAAGTAGGCGATCACCGGGATGCCCACGCCGAACTGCGCCCCGTCGCTCCACTTGAGCGACACGTGCACCGCAATCGCGGCCGATGACGACACCGGTGCCGGCACCTTCCCCCCGCTGTGCGTCACGGACGGTGAGTTCCCCGATCCGGTGACGTGGCCGGCCACCGTGGTCGGACCGCGGAACGCGAAGAGCAGGCCGACGGCGAGCAGGACCGCGGCCGCGGCGGACAGGGGCGCGAGAAACCTGGCCCGGTTGCGCCGGTGGCCGCCGTCGCGACCGTCGCCGGTGAGCGAGAGGGGTGGCGGGACGCGCTCGTCGCCGACGCTGCCGCGGGCCTTGGCCGCCAGCGCCTCGGCGACGAGCCGTTCCAGCTCGCCGTCGGTGTCGTCGGAGCTCATGACGGTTCTCCCAGGACGTGGTGCAGGCGTGCGTGCAGCGCGGCGATGGCGCGGCTGGCGGTGGACTTGACCGCGCCGGCCGAGATGCCGAGCGCCTCGGCGATCTCCCGCTCGGACAGGCCGGACCAGTACCGCAGCACGATCACTTCGCGCTGGCGCCGTGGCAACGTCCGCGACCGCGGCCAGTGCAGTGCGGTGCTCGTCGCGCAGCAGCACCTCCGCGTCGGCCGCCGGGGTGGCCTCGGGCTCGCTCACGGTGAGGTGCCGGCGCGCGGTCTGCCGGCGGCGGATCACCGAGCGGGACAGGTTGACGACCGTCGCGCGCAGGTAGGCGAGCGCCGCGTTCGGGTCACGCAGTCCCCCGCCGCGGCGGTGCAACGCGACGAACGCGTCCTGCACGACGTCCTCGGCGCTGGCCACGTCGTCGACGAGCAGCACCGCGAGGCGCACCATCGCCCGCCAGTGCCGGTCGTACAGCGCCGGCACGTCCACCGGCGACGGCCGCGCGGCGGCGCCGACATGGTCAGCCATGTCCGTCTCGGCCATGGGGTGGGGTTCGTCCCTCCGCAATCGCGGCCCGGTGAGCAGGGTCGTCACACGGTGTAGTCGCTTGACTCCCCACTCAGGTTGCCACCCGTGACCGGGACCTCATCCGGCGCCCTCATCGCAGGACCGCATCCGGGACCCCAACCGGACCTCATCCGGGGGCTTCGGCCCGGGCATCGGCCCGGGCATCGGCCCGCCGAGAGTCCTCAGCCGCGCCAGGCGACCTGGACCGGGACGCGGGTCAGGTGCGGGCCGGCCTCCGGGCCGTAGCCGGCGATCAGGTGCTGGTCGTCGTCCACCACGATGCCCGCGGCGTTGCCGGTGGTCCCGCAGACGTAGTCCAGGTCGACGCCGTCGATGTGTGCGACGGTGCCGGTGACCGCGACGCAGTGCACGCCGTTGGCCAGTTGCAGCGCCCAGAACTGGCGAAGGTCCGGCGCCGGTGTGGTCCTGGGCAGCGGCCCGGTCACGGTGACCAGGTGTGCCTTGGACCACGGGTCGGCGATGCAGGCGACCGAGTGCACGCTCGATGCGCCGGGCGGCGCGAAGCAGGGGTCATAGATCTGGCTGCCGGCGATGCAGCGATACGCGCCGGCGATCGGGACGGCGATGGAGCCGGTCCAGCAGGTGCCCGGAGTTTGGTCCGCCACCGGCACCGCGAGGGTGCCGGTGGCGGCGTATGGGGAGAACGTTTTTACTTGCGGGCTCAGCTGCGGGGACCCCGACCCGGACGCGGACGAGACGGCCGCCGCCGGGGTGTGCCGCGATCCGCTCGCGCACGCCGCCGCACCGGCAGCAACGAGCAGGATCGCGGCGATCCCCCACCAGCTGGCCGCCCAGCGGATTCGCGAAACCCCCGCCACTCGCGAAGCCCTTCGCTCCTCGCACCGTCCGGCACGTTCATCGTTGCCTTTCACTAGTAGACGCCTCACACACCCGATTCGTTTCACCTGGCGGCGAGTCGCGCTGAATCTCCGACGTGCACAAGCATCAGGCGCGTGGCTGTGGTCCGGCTGGGACCTACGGATGCGGAACCAATGTCCCGGCCTCTCGAACAATCCCGTGATCAAGAGGCCGTTCTGGTTGCCATTTGCCAATGTGCACTCTTGATCACGGGAGTCGGCCGCTAGCGCGGGCCGCTCCGCCCATTGTTCGGCCCGCTAGCGCGGTCCGAACTGCCGATCCCCCGCATCGCCGAGCCCGGGCACGATGTAGGCGCGGTCGTTGAGCCGCTCGTCGATGCTGGCGGTGAAGACGCTCGCGGCGAGCCCGCTCTGCTCGATCCGGCGCAGCCCCTCCGGCGCAGCCAGCGCACAGACCACCGTGATCGCCCCCGCGCCGCGTGCCGAGAGCAGTTGCAGGCAGTGCAGCAGCGAGCCACCGGTGGCCAGCATCGGGTCGAGCACGAGCACCGGCCGGCCGTCGAGCGATTCGGGCAGCGAGGCCATGTACGCATGCGGTTCGTGCGTCTGCTCGTCCCGGGCCAGCCCCACGAAGCCCATCTGCGACTCCGGCAGCAGGTTGAACGCGGCCTCGGCCATGCCCAGCCCGGCCCGCAGTACCGGCACCAGCAGCGGCGGATCGGCGATGGCGATGCCGGTGGCGGCGGCGACCGGCGTCTGTATCGGGGTGTCGCGGACGGCCAGGGTCCGCGTCGCCTCGTAGACGAGCAGGGTGGTGAGTTCCCGCAACGCCCCCCGGAATTCGGCGTTCGAGCTGTGTACGTCCCGCATGACGGTCAGGCGCGCCCGGACGATCGGGTGGTCCACGACGACGGTTTCCACGCCGCGCACCCTAGCGCCGGCTCCTACACTTGCGGGAGTGACCACCTTGGAGCAGCCCGCCGGCACGCTGGCCGCTGACCTGGCGCGCGACGTCACCCGCGACAACTCATCGTTGCGGCGTTTCCTGCATGGCTTGCCCGGCGTCGACCAGGTGGGCGCCGAGGCCCGTGCGGCCGGGCTGGCCACCCGCAGCATCAAGACCACGGCCAAGGCCTGGGCCATCGACACCGCGATCTCGATGGTGGATCTGACCACGCTCGAGGGGGCGGACACGCCCGGCAAGGTGCGCTCGCTCTGCGCGAAGGCGATCCGCCCCGACCCGTCCGATCCGTCCGTCCCGTCGGTGGCCGCGGTCTGCGTCTACCCGGACCTGGTCGCGACGGCCGTACAGGCCTTGCGCGGCTCCCGGGTGGGGGTGGCGAGCGTGGCCACCGCCTTCCCGTCCGGACGGGCGGCACTGCAGACCAAGCTGCACGACGTCCGGGACGCGCTGGCGGCCGGCGCGTCCGAGATCGACATGGTGATCGACCGAGGCGCGTTCCTGGCCGGTCGGTATCTGGACGTCTACGACGAGATCGTCGCGACGAAGCAGGCGATCGGTGGCGCGGGCAAACCGGCGCACCTGAAGGTGATTCTGGAGACGTCCGAACTGGCCACGCTGGACAATGTGCGGCGCGCGTCGTGGCTGTCGCTGCTGGCCGGCGGCGACTTCATCAAGACGTCGACGGGCAAGCTGACGATCTCGGCGACTCCACCGGTGGCGCTGGTGATGCTGGAGGCGGTGCGCGATTTCGCCGAGCTGACCGGTGAGCGTCGCGGGGTGAAGCTGGCCGGCGGCATCCGCACGTCGAAGGATGCGGTGCGGTTCCTGGTGCTGGTGAACGAGACCGTGGGCGGCGACTGGCTGACCGCCAAGCTGTTCCGGTTCGGTGCGTCCAGCCTGCTCAACGACTTGCTGTTACAGCGGCACAAGCTCGCGACCGGTGATTACGACGGTCCCGACTACGTGACCGTGGACTGACGGGGGCGAGCATGACATCGGACGCGGGACAGTTCGCCGGCGAAGCGAGGACACCCATGAGCGAACGGTTCGCCTACGCACCGGCGCCGGAGTCGCGCGAGGTGGCGCGGCTGCGTCCGAGTTACCAGATCTACGTCGGCGGTGCGTTCCGCGACGGCTCGGGCGAGGCCACCAAGACGATCAACCCGGCGGACGAGACACCGCTGGCGGAGGTGGCCGAGGCCGGTCCCGCGGACGTGCACGACGCCGTCGTTGCGGCGCGCAGCGCGTTCGGCGCGTGGTCGCAGCTGCCCGGCAAGGAACGCGGCAAGTACCTGTTCCGCATCGCCCGTGCGATTCAGGAGCGCGGTCGGGAACTGGCCGTGCTCGAGTCACTGGACAACGGCAAGCCGATTCGCGAGTCGCGCGACGTGGACGTCCCGCTCGCGGCGGCGCACTTCTTCTACTACGCAGGCTGGGCGGACAAGCTGGGCCACGCGGGGTTCGGGCCGGATCCGCGGCCGGTCGGCGTGGCCGGCCAGGTGATTCCGTGGAACTTCCCGCTGCTGATGGCGGCGTGGAAGATCGCGCCGGCGCTGGCGTGCGGCAACACGGTGGTGCTCAAGCCGGCGGAGACGACGCCGCTCACCGCGCTCGTGCTCGCGGAGATCATCGACGAGGCGGACGTGCCGGCGGGCGTGGTGAACATCCTCGCGGGTGGCCCGGCGATCGGGCAGGCAATCGTCCAGCACGACGGCATCGACAAGATCGCGTTCACCGGCTCCACCGAGGTCGGCAAGATCATCCAGCGGACGCTGGCCGGCACGTCGAAGCGGCTCTCACTGGAACTCGGCGGCAAGGCCGCGAACATCGTCTTCGAGGATGCACCGATCGACCAGGCGGTCGAAGGCATCGTTAACGGCATCTTCTTCAACCAGGGCCAGGTGTGCTGCGCCGGTTCGCGGTTACTGGTGCAGGAGTCGATCGCGGACGAACTCGTCGCGTCGCTGCAGCGACGGTTGGCCACGCTGCGTGTCGGCGATCCGCTGGACAAGAACACCGATGTCGGCGCAATCAACTCCGCCGCGCAGCTGTCGCGCATCCGTGAGCTGACCGACGCGGGTGTGGCCGAGGGCGCGACGCGGTGGTCGCCGCCGTGTGAGTTGCCCGAGCGGGGTTACTGGTTCGTGCCGACGGTGTTCACCAACGTGTCGCAGGCGAACCGGATCGCGCAGGAGGAGATCTTCGGTCCGGTGCTGTCGGTGCTGACGTTCCGCACACCGGCCGAGGCGGTGGAGAAGGCGAACAACACTCCGTACGGGCTGTCGGCCGGGGTGTGGACCGAGAAGGGGTCGCGGATCTTGTCGATGGCCGGCCAGCTGCGCGCCGGTGTGGTGTGGGCGAACACGTTCAACCGGTTCGACCCGGCCTCGCCGTTCGGCGGGTACAAGGAATCCGGCTTCGGCCGCGAGGGCGGCCGGCACGGTCTGGAGGCGTACCTCGATGTCTGAGCCGCAGGAGCCGACGACCGGGGCGTCGCGGGCCTCGTCGGAAGCATCGACGACAGCGGCGGAGTCACCGCCGGAGCCGGTGGTACCCGCACCGTTCCCGCCCGCGCCGTCGGCGACAGCGCAGCCCGTATCCACGCAACCCGAGCCTGTCTCGGCCGAACACATCCCGACCGAGCCCGAGCATGCCGGGCCGGTGGCCGCGCAGCCAGTGGACGGCGAGCCGGTGGACGCGCAGCCGGTGTACGCGCAGCCGGTGTACGCGCAGCCGCTGCACACCGAGGGCGCGGAACCCGAGCCGACCGAACCCGAGCTGATCGATGCCGAGCTGATCGACGCCGAGCTGATCGACGCCGAACTCGTGGACGCAGACCTCGTGGACGCAGAGTTACTGGACGCGGAGCCCGCGCAGGGCGAACTCGCGCAAGCCTCGGCGTCGCACAACGGAGCGTCCGCGCCGTCGGTAAGCGAGCCCGTCGAGCCTGTCGCGTCGACCGAGCCAGCCGAGCCGGCCGAGTCCACCGAACCGACGCAGACCACCAAGCCGACGCAGACCACCGAGCCGGCGGCGGAATCGTCCGGCCGGCTGGGTGTGCGCAAGACGTACAAGCTGTATCTGGGTGGGGCGTTCCCACGGTCGGAGTCGGGCCGGTCCTACCCCGTGCTCGATGCGCACGGCGAATTGCTCGCACATGCCGCGCAGGCTTCGCGCAAGGACGTGCGCGATGCCGTGCTGGCCGCGCGCAAAGCATGGTCGGGCTGGGCCGGCGCGACGGCGTACAACCGTGCTCAGGTGCTCTACCGCGTGGCCGAGATGCTGGAGGGCCGGCGGGAGCAGTTCGCGGCCGAGGTCGCCGCGGCTGAGGGCGTGGACCGCGCGGCGGCACTCGCGCAGACCGACGACGCCATCGACCGGTGGGTGTACTACGCCGGGTGGGCGGACAAGTACGCGCAGGTGGCCGGCGGCACGAACCCGGTGTCCGGGCCGTACTTCAATTTCTCCCTGCCGGAGCCGACGGGCGTGGTGGCGGTAATCGCGCCGCAGGACTCGAGCCTGCTGGGGTTGGTGTCGGTGCTCGCACCTGTGATCACGACGGGCAACACGGTGGTCGTCGTGGCCGCGCAGGCGCGGCCGCTGCCGGCGGTGTCGCTGGCCGAGGTACTGGCCACCTCCGACGTGCCGGGCGGCGTGGTGAACGTCCTCACCGGGATCACCGGGGAGCTGGCGCCGTGGCTGGCCGGGCACCGGGACGTGAACGCGATCGACCTGTCCGGCGTGGCGGCCGGCGAGCGCCCGGCATTGCAGGTGAAGGCCGCGGAGAACGTGAAGCGGGTGTTCGCTCCCGGGTCGCTGGACTGGCAGGCCGATCCCGGTACGCGGCGCCTCAGAGCGTTCGTGGAGACCAAGACCGTCTGGCATCCGATCGGCAGCTGAACCGCGCGTCGGTAGGGTGCCGGACATGACGAGATCTTCCGCCGCGATCGTCCCGATCACGCTGACCGTGAACGGCCGCACCGGCATCACGCTGTGGGCGCCGCCGTGGGAGGACGACGACGGCGAAGAGTGGCAGGGGTTCCTCGGCGACGGCGCGAAGATCCTGCTGTACCCGCACGTGCGCGAGTTGGCGGCGTTCATCGCGTCCGGCGAGGAGAACGACCTGTCGGATCATCCGGCCTGGGGCTACGTGCTGAAGATGCGTCCGGACGATCTGCGGCCCGGCGGCGACGACAGCTATGACCTGGACATGGTGTACGAGTGGGCCTCCGGCGAGCCGGATCCGGTGCACGTGTCGGCGCTGGCCAACGTCGTGGACATGGTCGCCCGGATCGCGGACAGCTGCGATGACGGTGCGCTGCGCCGGCTGGTGGAGAACACGCCGGCGTACGAGGTGCTGGTGGACGAGGAGAACACCTACCAGGGCCGCGACGGGCGCAAGCGGTGGAACGAACTTGGCGACACGATCAGCGAGACGTGGGAACGCGCGATCGCGCGGGTGGAGAGCTGGCTGTCCTGGCAGGGCGATTTCACCGACGTGGAGTTGGAGTCGGAGACGTTGTGGGAGCGGGTTGGTGCCGAGCCGATCACGATCGTGCTGCCGGATGCGACGTATCTGACGGTGCGCGGTGAGGTGACACGGGATGCGGCCGGTGACGAGACCGAGGTCGCGTTCATCGGTTCGGACGACACGGTGGCGGTATTCACCGAGGTGGCCGACCTGGCGCGGTACTGCCGGGTCGCGACAGAGCACCGACTGGAAAAGCTGGAGCGCTGGAATGAGCTGGCCGAGGTCGACCAGGACGACCTGTTCGCACCGGCGCCGGAAGCGTCCTATGACCTGAGCACGCCGAATGCCGGCGGTGCGGAGCTACTCGGTGAGTTGATCGAGTTCTGCAATGTGGATATTGATGCGTCGGTGCTGGACGGGCCGGCGGAGAAGATCGACCGCGATGACTGGGCGGAGTTCGTGCGCGATATCCGGTCCTGCCTGCGCGAGGAGTAGCGGCAGCTGGGTATAGCCACGGCGACCGGCCACCGTTTCGCGGGACGATGGCCCGAGGGGGATCAGCGATGACACAGACGCCAGCGGGCGCGGGCGACGACACGACGCGGTTGCCGTCCGTGGAGAGCAGGCAGCCTGGTCCGCCGCAGGGGTCAGCGCGGCCGTCTGGACCGACTGGCCCATCTGGCCCGTCTGGCCCGGGGCAGACGGCGCAGGGGCCGACTGGGCAACCTCCGCAGCTGCCGCCCGGGTATCCGCAACAAGGTCTGCCTGGATATCCCCCGCCGGGGTATCCAGCCGGGCCGCCCGGGCAACCGCGCGGGCCGCAGCAGGGGCCGCCTGCCCAGTACGGGCAGCCGATGTTCGCGGGGCCGCAGGCGGGTACGAGCGCACCGGGTGCGCCGCCGAAGTCTCGACGAAAGATCACGCTCACGCCGCGCACCCCGGCAACGCATCAGGGGTGGCGGATGCTGCTGTTTGCTGCGGCGATCGCGGTGGCGTTGGCTGCGTTGGGACTGTTCCTGCTGGCGTTGTTCGATCACTCGACGGTGATCGAGACGACGAAGGGAGCGGCGAAGACGACGAGCACGTTGTCGGCGCCGACGTTCGCGATGGCCGGGGCGGTCGGCGCAGCAGCGTTGGTGTTGATGCTCTGCGCGGCGTTCTTCGAGCGCATCACCAAGATCTCATTCGGCGGCATGGAGTTCGATCTGGACAGCGTCCAGGCTGCGGTGAAGGCGTCCGAGGCTGCCGGTGGCACCGATGCGACGAAGGCGACGAACGTCAAGCGCGCGCTCGCCCGCCTCGCCGTGGCCGAGCCCAGCGAGCGTGCACAGTTGATCGCCGAACCCGCCCGCCTCGCCGCCGAACTCAACTCACCGCAATAACGGCCCGTCCCCGCGCACAGACGACGCCCGGACCCACGCCCATCAGCCCAACCACCCGCGCCATCAAGCCCACATATCGCCGACTATGGGCTGAGACCATCGAGTCACGCGAAGCGATAGCCGCGCGGTAATGCGTCGACGCCCCGGCCTCGGTGCTGGCGCTCGCGTGCATACGACACAGCGTCCGGACGCGCGCAACGCACGGCAGTGCTCGCCGTGCTGCGAGGCGCATTCCTCGACCTCAGTGCCACCGGAGACGCCAATCGCGTCGACCGTGCCGTGCGCGAGTACACCAAGACGCTCCCTCGGTTCGAGGACCCAATTCGGTGACCCATTCGGGGAGCAGCGGCCACCCCCGACTAATCCATCCGCGCGGTCGACTACATGCGCGCGGTGGCAGATCGACGGATGTACTCCGTCCCGCGGCGCGGACCGGCTGGGAGCACTATGGGAGGACGCACCGTCGTGGGGGTTCTGGGAAGGACGACCTGTGGCCGACGATCGGATGGCCGATGCCCGAACTCGACTGTCGGGGAGCGCGCGCCCACGACGCAACACCCGTCCGCGGGATGCGTTGGGTCGCCCGCTGCCGTACGGAGCTGTCGGGGTCGCCAGCCAGCCAGAAGGCATACGCCGTACGGCGAAAGAGTCGTTGATCGAGGCGTACCGGTTGCTGAGTGAGGGCCGCCCGTTCCACGCCCACGAGATTCTCGAAGACGCCTGGAAGTCACAGCCGAGCGACGAGCGCGAGCTGTGGCGCGGGTTGGCGCAACTTGCGGTCGGCGTGACGCATGCGGCTCGCGGCAATGCTGTCGGTGGCGTGCGACTCATCGAGCGGGGGGCGATGGCCCTCGCGCCATACGTATCCGCCCGACCCCACGGACTGGATCTCGCTGCCGTGATCGGGTGGTCCGATCAAGCCATCGCGGAGATCGATCGAGGGACACCGGTGATGTTGAAGCCGCCTCCGCTGCTGCCGATTGGAGTTGGTGACGCCCTCCGTTGATATCCGGTCCGCCCCGAACGATCCATCTGCGCCTCGCGGTCAGGTGGGCCGGCAGTGCAGATCGAGGGTTGGCGGTCTGATCGCGATCCGGGCTCACGCGGGCCCATGTGGATTGAAGGTTCCGAGGTCAGCTGCCTTCGGCGTCGACCGCGTCTGCGAACGCGGCCATCGAGGTGAAGGTCCAGTCCGGGGTCACATCGGCGGGCGGTGCCGGCGTGGCACCCCAGCCGGGGTTGTCGTGGCGACGGTTGATCCACACGGTCGGCAGTCCGGCGTGCTTGGCGGGCACGTGGTCGTGAAACAGGCTCTGCGCGACATGCAGCAGCTTGTCCTTGCCGATGCGCAGGCGCCTGATCTCTGTTTCCAGAGCGTCGAAGTTGGCCTGCGAGGGTTTGTAGGAGCCGATGTCCTGCGCGGTCAGGATGCTCGTGAAGTTCACACCGAGCCGTTCGTTCGAGCCGGCGAAAGACTGCCGGTCCACATTCGACAAGATGATCAGCTTGTAGCGTTGCGCGAGCCGCTGCAACGCTCTCGCGGAGTCGGGGAATGCCGGCCAGTCAGGAACCGAGACGGCCAGGGCGTCGGCCTCGCTGTCGTCGACAGGGACCCCGAACTCAGTGCCCAGCGCGCGGATCGACCGCGCCAGGATCTGCGGGTACAGCTCGGTGGGGTGCTCGGCCTCGGCGCGCGCCTCGTGCACGGAATAAGCCGTGAGGAGCTGTTCGTCGGTCGCGTCGAACCCGTTGTCGTCGGCCCACCGGCGCAGCACGGTACCGATGCCGGCTTCCCAGTCGATCAGGGTGCCGTAGCAGTCGAAACTAAGGGCCTCAAAGTCGGTGAGCTTCACAACGCTCGCTCCTTCCTGACCATCGCGTCATTCTCGAATGTCGGCTGGGCCGCTATGGAACGGAAGGCCGGCGGCGGACCAGCCCTCGACACCGTCGATGACGTCGGTGGCGTTCAGCCCAAGGTCTCGCAGGGCCCGTGCCGCGAATGAGGAACTGAAGCCCTGACGACAGATCACGATCAGTTGTGGCCGTGTCCTTGCCTCAGGGATGCAGAGCTCGGCCGTGGGGTCGACCCGCCACTCGAGAACTGTCCGGTCGATGACGATCGCGCCGGGAAGCTCACCGCCGCGGTGACGCTGCGCAGCTGTGCGGGTGTCGATCAGTAGCGCAGTTCCGTCTTGCACTGCCTGCCACGCGTCCCGGGCCGGGATCCGCGCCCAGCCTTTCCGAGCCTCGGTCAAGGCGGCGTCGACGGCTGACATAAGCCACGACGCTATTACTCAACGCCAGGCAGCTGCCCGCGGGCCAGAGTCGCAGACCTAACGCTCAGCCTGCGTGAAGGCCGAACCCGTTGCCGTCCGGGTCGGCGAGCTCGATGGGCCGCGAAGCGGTGGGCGACGCTTGAGCCGGTGAAGGCGGGTGCTGATCGGCTCGATAGTGAGGCGTGCGGTAAAGAACCGCGCGTGAGCAGCGATGAGAGTCGGTGTCCCGCGTCGTCTCTACTGACATGAAGCTCACCGTTCAGACATTCCTGACCCTTGACGGCGTAATGCAGGCGCCCGGCGGACCCGACGAGGATTCCAGCGATCACTTCGCCCACGGCGGCTGGCAGGCTCCGTTCGCGGACCCAGCCATCGGTGCCTTCGTGACCGAACTCAACAGCCATGCCAGCGCGTTCCTGCTCGGTCGCAGAACCTTCGACATCTTCCGCGGCTTCTGGCCCGATCAGACCGATCCGGCCGACCCGATCGCCACGGCGATCAACTCGCTGCCCAAACACGTCGTGTCCAACTCGCGCACCGACGCCGATGCCGTGTGGCGTGGTGAGCACCCTGACACCGCGCATCTCGTCAGCGGCGACGTCGTCGCGGCGGTGCGGGCGCTGAAGGACGAACCGGGCGACGAGCTGCAGATCTGGGGCAGCGGCAAGCTACTCGAGACGCTCATGCAGCACGAACTCGTCGACCGATTCCGCCTGATGACGTTTCCGCTGGTGCTGGGCTCCGGCCGTCGATTGTTCGACGAGGGCGTCGTCGCGGCGACGATGCGCCCGGTCGAGGTGAGCGCGACCGATCTCGGCATCGTCATCGGCACCTACGAGCCGGCCGGTCCGGTTCTCCACGGTGAGATGTAGCGGCCGCAGCGGCATGCCAGCTACCCAACAAGTCCTGTTCATCCAGGGCGGCGGCGCGGGCGCACACGATGGCTGGGACGCGAAGCTGGCCGACACCCTGCAGGGTGAGCTTGGGGACCGCTACGAGGTCCGCTACCCGCGGATGCCACACGAGGACGATCCCAGCCATGCGCGCTGGAGCTCTGCCATCGACCACGAGTTCGCGGCGCTCGACGACGGCGCGGCCGTAGTCGGCCATTCGGTCGGCGCAACGATCCTCATCAGCTACCTCGCCCAGGCCGCCCCGCCGCGGCGCCTCGGGATGATCGTGCTGATCGCCGCTCCGTTCGTCGGTGCCGGCGGCTGGCCTGGCGAGGAGTTCGAGTTGCCGCACGACCTGGGTGCGAGGCTGCCGTCCGGCTTGCAGGTGCACCTGTTCCACGGACTGGACGATCAAACGGCTCCCCCGAACCACATGGACCTGTACTCCCACGCCATTGCCCAGGCGCACCTGCACCTGTTGCCCGGCCGTGATCACCAGCTCAACGATGACCTGACCGAGGTGGCATCGGTCATCACGTCTGACGGATAATCGACACATACAACGGCAACGGCTTGTCATACAATGACCTGGTGACCGCAGTCGAGCATTTGATGACGATCTCGCGCAACGGGCAGGTCAGTGTGCCGGCGGAGACCCGGGCACGCTGGCATACCCGAAAGGTTTTAGTCGTCGACCTGGGTGATCGAGTCGTGATGCGCCCGGCGCCAGAGCAGGATGGCGTTGCCGAGCTTCAGGGCAAGTACGCAGGCCGTGGCCCGGACACGGCCACGGCGCGCAGGCAAGCGCGGCGCGCGGACGCGACGGCCACCAGGCGCCGCCGATGACGGTTCTGGACGCCTACGCGGTCGTCGCTTACCTGCGTGGCGAGCCCGCAGCCGAACGCGTCCGTCCGCTGCTCGAGGATGCCGGCGGCGCGCTCACCGCGGTCGGCTTGGCCGAGGTGCTTGACCACCTCGTACGCCTCGCTAGAGCAGACGAGGATGATGCCGCACTAGATCTTGGCCAACTGCGCTTGCTCGACGCGATCCCCATCGACGCCGCGATTGGCGCGGCGGCCGGGCGCCTGCGCGCTCGTCGCTACCACCGCACTCGGTGCGCGCTCAGCATGGCCGACTGCATTGCCGCCGAGACGGCGCGCGCCACCGGCCGCGCCCTGGCGACGGCCGACCCCCACCTGCTCGACGTCTGCCACACCGAAGGCATCGCCAGCGTGCCGCTTCCGGCGTCCGATGGCGCCACCTGGACGCCTCCGACGAGCCATTGGCGAGGCTGCGGGTCTAGGCGCAGCGGCTAATCAGCGTGGCTCGCAAATGACCAACGGGATGTCGCGATCGGTGTTGCGCTGATAGCCGGCGTAACCCTTGTAGACCTTCACGACCTCAGGCCAGAGTTCGGATTTCTCCGCGGGGGTCGCGGTTCGAGCGCGCATAGGCGTCGTGCGGTCGTCAACGGTGAGTTCGACATCGGGATTGGCCACCAGATTCTTGTACCAATCGGGATGATCCGTGTGCCCACCCTTCGACGCAACGACGACCACCCGATTCGGCTCGTACAGCGGGGCGGTCAGCAATGTCGAATACCGCTTCCCGGACTTTCGGCCGAATGTATGCAGCTCAACCGGCTTCATGCCCGCGACCGCTTTCGGGTAGCGCCCGCCGGTCAACTTCAGCACGACCCGATGGCCGTTCTCAAGCATCCACGCGCCAATTGCGATTCCTCGATCTGACTTCGGCATCGTGTGCATCCCTCCGCATCTGTGGACAGTGTCCTCGGCTTCGGCGAGGCACCCCACCCGGGTCGCGAATTGCGTCTCGGTGACGGGCTGGCTAACTTCACCCCGTGCGCCAAGACAGGAGTCGGATACGACGTCGTGCCGGCGCGTGGGCAGCGACGATCACGATCGCCGCCGGGACGGTCCTCGGGTTCACCCTGAACAGTGGCCCGGTTGCGGCTACCACGGCAGCCAGTTGCGCCTTGCCCGCGAGCGGCACCACGTTCGGCACGGCCACGCCGCAAGCGGAGAACCTCGACCCGGCCGCCGTGCGCAAGGCGCTCGCATACGCCGATACCCACCTGCGACTGTCGGTGCAGATCTTCCGGAACAACTGTCTCGTCGGCGGCAGCCCGCTGAATGCGGTCACCGGCAACATTCCGTGGGAGATCTTCTCCTCGACGAAGTCAGTGATCTCGATCCTCACCGGCATCGCCTACGACCAGCACAAGCTCGCGCTCGACGACCCCATCGGAAAATACCTGCCGACCGGGCCCGGCTGGGGCGACGCAGCCCATCGCGCGATCACCATCCGGGACTTGCTCACCGAAACCTCCGGGACTCGCGAGTCGATCCTGGCCGAGTTCGCCAGCATCGCCATCGATCCGAACATTGCCCAAGAGGCGCTGGCTCAGCCGATCGAGCACCCGGCCGGGCACCTACTTCGAGTACAACCAGCGTGACCCGGACCTGCTCGCGTACGTGGTGCAGCGCGCCATCGGGCGAGGACTTGCAGGCGTTCGCACAGACGTACTTGTTCGGACCGATCGGCATACCGGCGCACAGCTATATCTGGCTACGCGACCGCAGCGGTAACACCTACGGTTACGCAAACCTGTTCATCCCACCGACGCAGTTCGCCAAGCTCGGCCTGCTGTTGCAGAACGGCGGCCTCTGGCGCGGGCAACGCATCCTGTCGACGAGCTACCTCGACCAGGCCCGGGCCAACCAGCCGGCCAACCCGTGCTACGGATTCCTCTTCTGGCACAACGGCGGCACGTCGTGCACCGGTGCGAACATCCCGGCCGCGCAGACGATATCCGGACCGTTGGTCGGCAGCGCGCCGCCCGATCTGTTCGCGATGGTCGGCGCATTGCAGCAGAACAACTTCATGATCCCCAGCCTGCACATGACAGTGACCTGGACCGGAGTACTCGGCGACACCGCGCTGAATCTGTCTGGCCTGCTGTCCGCGGGTCCGACATCGAATCTGTACTACAACTTCTTCCGAATTCTGATGAGCGGCGTCCAGGACGTGCAGGTACCCGATCCTGGGCCGTACCAGACGCCGCCGCTCGATCTGGACGTCAATCCGATCAACTACCTCAATCCCGCCGTGCTGCTGACCGACCTGTTCCCCAACTCGACCTGCAACGTCATCTTCTGCAAGGAGACCTAGCCATCGGCCGATCCCGGCGACGCCAGCCCGGGTAGGGATTGGAGGGCGGTCATCCGGGCGGTGGCGAATGCTCCGCGGTGGGCGGATCCTCCACTCGGCGGCGGGTTTGCACCAGGTCTGCGACGCTGACTGCGGCGGCGATCAGCAGGAAGGCGAGTGCGGCAGCCGCGCCCAGGCGCAGCGCGTGCGCGTAGTGCCCATGACCGACCGCGGTGAAGAAGACCGCGCCGATGACCGCCTGACCGATGGCCAGTCCGATGCGCTGAGCCGTCTGTAGCACTCCCCCGGCCGTGCTGCCGGCGACTGGATCGACGCGCATGAGGGTGAGTGCCTGATTCGGCGTGATGATCGTCCCGGCACCCGCGCCCATGAGGAATAGCGCGGGTGACAGCACCAGTGCGCCTCGGCCGGCCAGGACTGCCAGCCCGCCGGCGCCAACGGCAAACGCCGCGAGCCCGATGAGCAGCAGCGGACGTCCGAGCCGGGTGACGACGCGTCCGGCCAGCGGTGCCGCGATCGCACTGCCGAGCGCGTAGGCGGTCACGCCGAGACCGGATTGCAGCGCGGTGTAGCCGAGACCGTCCTGGTAGTAGATCGCCAGGACGAGGGGTAAGCCCGCCATCGCGGGGAAGTACGCGAGCGCGAACAGCACGCCGGCCGAGTACGACGGAACCCGGAACAGCCGCAGATCGACGAGCGGATCCTCGCCCGCAGCGGTGAGTCGCCGCTCACGGCGGAAGAAGACGATCACCAGCACCGCCGCGGGGATGGCCAGCAGCGCCAGGCGTGCGTCGTGGGCGCTGTCGTATTGGACCGCGGCGAACAGGACGCAGAAGGTGGCCGCGCCCAGCAACGCCGCACCCATGACGTCGAGGGAATGCCGCCCGTCACGTCGGTCGGCAGGCAGCAGCCGTCGCGCCAACGCGATCACTGCCACACCGACCGGGACATTGACGAAGAACACCAACCGCCAGCCGAGATGCGGGCCACCAAGCGCGATCAGCGCGCCGCCCACGACCGGACCGAGCGCAGTACCGACACCGACGGTCGTGCCCAGAACGCCGAAGGCACGGCCCCGCTCGTTGCTGCCGAACAGTTGCTGCACGAGTCCGGACACCTGCGGATTGATCAAACCGCCGGCCAGACCCTGGAGCACGCGCGCGCCGATGAGTACCGCCGCGCTCGGCGCCAGCCCGGCGAGCATGCTCGTCGCGGTGAAGCTTCCGACGCCAATCTGGAACAACAGACGCCGGCCATGATCGTCCCCGAGCCGTCCGGCCAAGACCGGAACCAGACCGAACGCGAGCGTGTAGCCGCTGACGACCCACTGCAACTGCGATGCCGACGCGGCCGTGGCGTGCCCGATCGAGGGCAGCGCGACATTCGTGACGCTGACGTCCAGCAAGGTCATGAACAGCGCCGAGCAGCACGTGATCAGCGCGAGCCAGCGGCGCGGATCCGGTTCCGGTTCGGCCGCCTGACTCACCGCTCGAGCCTAGAGCGGTCGTGTCCCACAAGATCAAAGGGCCGCGGACCCATGGCGGGTACGTGCTCGGTCACGGCTAGCCTCGGGCGTATGACGACGACGAAGGCGCCGGTGCCCTTCGAGGTGTATCAGCCCGGCGTGTACCTCCATGGCACGAAGGCCGACCTGGCGATCGGCGAGCTGCTGGTGGCGGGCCGGGAGTCGAATTTCGAACGCGGGCGCGTCATGAACTACATCTACTTCACCGCGACGCTCGACGCCGCGACGTGGGGTGCCGAACTGGCCGCCGGCGACGGCAGTGGGCGGATCTACATCGTCGAGCCGACCGGCGGTTTCGAGGACGATCCGAACGTGACCGACAAGAAATTCCCCGGCAATCCGACACAGTCGTTCCGCAGCCGTGAGCCCATTCGGGTTGTCGGCGAAGTGCGCGACTGGGTCGGTCATTCGCACGAGGCGTTGACCGGCATGCGTGCTGCCGTCGCCGCCGCCCAAGGTCGGGATGGCAGCAGCGCCATCGACGACTGAGCAACCATCTGGTCCGGTCAGGACTTATAGTCCGGCACGGGGGTGCGATCCGTAGATCCTCGTCGATCGGAGGACGCATGAGGTCGATGCGCGGCACGAACCCAGTTACGTTCAGCGCGGCCGCCACTGCTCTCGCGGTGCTGGCCGCCGTGCTGGCTCGGTTACCGCGGCACCCGGCTCGGCTATCGGCCGGCCCGGCCTCCGACCCGGTGACCGTCGCCTCGTCCGTCGCTCCGGACAACGGCCGAATCTGCACGAACAGCCGGATACCAGTCGAGCTGAAGCCGGGCATTGTCGTCGCTCCCGGCACGAACCTCGGCCTGCCACTCGGCAAGCAGTACATCTTCGTCAAGCTCTGCATCCCGTCGGGCCGACCGGTGCCCCAGACCGTGCAACTGCTGGTCCACGGCATCACCTACGACCACCGCTATTGGAACATTGCCGATCCTGCGGACCCGCAGGGCAACCGCTACTCGTGGGAGTACGCGGCGGCGCAAGCGGGCTATGCGACCGCAGCAATCGACCGCATCGGCGAGCGGGCAGAGCAGCCATCCGCTCAGCGCGTTCGTCGACATCGACTCCAACGCCCAAGCCGTGCACGACGTCGTCCAAGCGCTGCGGGCCGGCACGGTGCCAGCTCCGGGCGGCGCCCACCTCGCGTTCGGCAACGTCGTCCTCGTCGGGCACTCCTACGGCAGCATGATCGGCTTCATCGAGTCGTCCCGGTTCAACGATGTCGATGCGCTGCTGCTCACCGGCGTTTCGCACAACGTGCGCGAGTTGTCGCACCCGCTCAACGTCGAGAGTGGCGTGTATCCCGCGCGTGCTCGACCCGCAGTTCAAGGGCACGCTGCTCGACCCCGGCTATGCGACGCCATTGCCCGGCGCGCAGCGGCGGCTGTTCTATGCGCCCGGCACCGACGTCGACCCGCGCATCATCGCGACCGATGCGGCGACCAAGGGCACGGTCACGCAGTTCGAGACTCGCCAACTACCCGATCATCTTCCGCACGAAGCTCAACATCCGCGTTCCGGTGCTCATCGTCGACGGCAGCAAGGATGGGCTCTTCTGCCATCAGACACTGCTCGACCTCGGTGCCCCGTGCGGGAGCGCGGCGGCGCTGATCAAGAGCGAGCGTCCGTGGTACGGCCCGAATCTGCCCTCGTTGGACGCCTACATCGTGCCGGGCGCCGGTCACGACCTCGACGCGTTCCGCAGCAGCCAGCAGACGTTCAACGTCTCGATGACGTGGATCGCCGCGAAGGTTCCCGCCTAGGCGCTACCGGGATGTGTCGCGCAGGGCGGACAGCATCGCCGAGCGCGCCGGAGCCGCCTGCTGGTCAGGAGGTAACGAGTTCGGCGAGGTGGGTCAGCGAGTTGCTCAGGTGATCAGGCGGGAACGGCGGGAAACCGATGCGCGCGCGGGTGGATTCCGAGACTGCCGACCAGTCGTAGGACAGCGTGACGGTGGTGCTCGACGGGCCGGCCGGCGTGAGGTCGTAGCGCCAGATCCACTCGCCGAAGCCCAGCGCGCCGTCGCCGGCGTTGTAGCCCGGCTTCCATGAGATCGCATTCGGTGCGTCGAACGCCAGGACCATGTTGTGCATCTCGTAATCACGCGTCGGGTGATTCGGGTGGTACATGTGCATCCGGAAAACCTGCCCGGCCGCGGTCACTCGCGAGCTGTCGGGGGCTTCCCGCACCCAGCCCGTGCCGTCGATCGCCGCGTGGCTCGTCGGATCGGCAAGGACGGCGAAGATAGCCTCCGCCGGCGCATCGATAACCCTGGTCGCGCTGACACTGTCGTCGGCCATCGGGCCGCCTCCTCGTGAGCTTGGCTGTTACCCGTTCTGACGGTCATGACGCCCCGAACTCATCGCCGCCGCGCCCCTCGCCGTAATTCAATACTGGTCAGCGGCATCTCGACACAGCTGACGTCACGGGCGCGAAGTCGGGGCTGCACGTGACTTGGCACGTGGTGGGGTGAGGTGGTTCAGCCGCGGCGGGCCAGCGACCGGGCGCGTTGTTCTTCGAACCGAGTCGCGCTGACGTCCAGGCCGCGCACGAACTCGGCCAGCTCGGTCCGAGCCTGCTCGCCCGTCGCGCCCACATCCGTACGTTCGAACACCCGCCAGAACTTGAGCACCGGCATGACCACCTCGTCGTGATGGAGGCGCTGGTCGTAGATGCCGGCCTTCGCGATGGTGACCGAATTCCGCAGGAAGTTGCGCATGCCCTGTCCGGGCATCGCGAAACCGATCACTTCGTCGCGCACCGCGCACATTGCTTCATCCGGCGCGATGTCGAAGGCGGCCGCCATCAGGTTGCGATAGAAGACCATGTGCAGGTTCTCGTCAGTGCTGATCCGCGCCATCATCTGCTCGGCGAGCGGGCACCCGGTCGCCCGGCCGGTGTTGCGGTGCGAGACGCGAGTGGCCAGTTCCTGGAACGATACGTAGGCCAGTACCTGAAGGATCTGCTTGTTTCCCGAGTTGTAGCCGGCCTGCATGTGCTCCATCCGCATACGCTCCAGCGCCACCGGGTCCACGCCTCGGGTGACCACCAGGTAGTCGCGCATCGCGATCGCGTGCCGGCCCTCTTCGGCCGTCCACCGGCCCACCCACTGGCCCCATGCCCCGTCCCGGCTGAAGCGCGCCGCGATCTCGTAGTGATAGGAGGGCAGGTTGTCCTCGGTAAGCAGATTGACGATCATCGACGTCTGCGCGACGGGGTCCAGCGGCGAATCCTCCGGACGCCAATCCTCGCCGCCTAGGAACGCGAAGTCGCGACCTCGGCTCCACGGCACGTAGTCATGCGGATGCCATTCCTTGGCCAAGGACAGGTGCCGGTCCAGGTTCTGCGCGACGACGGGCTCCAGCTCGACCATCACGCGCGCAATCAGCTTGGGATCGGCCTGCAGCTCGTCTGTTTCGGCTTCGGTCGATGGGGATGCCATGCCCTCACAGTAGGCCGCCCGCACCCATCGCCCCGGTCAGCAAGTTACCCACCCGTAGGCAGCGACGGCGACTAGCCCAGGCCGCCGGTGGTGCCCGGCACCACCGGGTGGATCTGCGCCTCGCACCGGGGCAGCATCGCCGTCCCGCCGCCGACGGAGACGAACTGGTTGGGCACCGTGATGAGCAGGTCGTACTCGCCGCAGTTCGTGATCCCGCCCTGGGGTACGTCACTCGCCTCCGCGAGTGCGGACGCGGACGCGCCCGGTGCCAGCACGACGGCCCGGGGTGCCGTCACGCCCGCGGGTTCGCCGCCGGCCATGCCACGCAACGTCCTCGTCAGATGGGCAACCGTGGCACCGCTGGTGGTGACCAGGTCAACGCCGGGGTAGCCGATGATCTCGCATGTCGTGGTGGGCGAAACGTTGTTGAACACAAGCACCAGCGCGATGTGCCCGGCTGCGCCCTGCGAGGTGCCGGGAATGACCCGGATGTCGCTGGTGCACTGCGGCGTCGATGCCTGGGTTGCGGTCGCTGCGCTGGTGGCGCTGCTCGATGCGGCCGTGGACGGGACTGAGCCGCTGCTGGGCAGGGTGGAGACGGAGGACGAGGCGGTGTTCGGCGTTGTCGATGAGCTGTGCGTGCCGGACCCGGAGGTGGTGCTCGAGCATCCGGCGAGCGCAGCGCCGGCAACGAGTACTGACACCGTCAGTTGTGCACCGCGACGCATCATCGCTCTCTCTTCCTCAGGTCCGGACGACTTCGTTTGAGTCATCGTGCAGGAGATCGGGCGTGACCGCGAAAATACCGTCCTCGTCCAGCTGCATCCGGCCGGAACTGAGGCGTTCCTTATGTAGCCCTTATGGTGGTCACGCGATGATCGACGCCAACGTCTCGCCCGGGAGCAGTGAGCCTTGCGTGTCCTAGTTGCCGACGACGAGCGGCTGCTCGTGGACACGATCGCCGAAGGCCTGCGCAAGCTCGCCATCGCCGTCGACGTCTGCTACGACGGCGAAGTGGCCATGGAGCGGCTCAGCGTCAACCGCTATGACGTGGCGGTGCTCGATCGCGACATGCCCAAGGCCACCGGCGACGCAGTGTGCCGATGGATGGTCAAGACGGATGTCGGCACCCGAATCCTGATCCTCACCGCGGCCGGCGGCATCCGCGATCGGGTGGACGGCCTCGGTCTCGGCGCGGACGACTACCTGACCAAGCCGTTCGCGTTCGCCGAGCTGGTGGCCCGCATCCATGCCCTCGCCCGGCGACCACCGCTCAGCTCGGCGCCGGTGCTCGACCAGTTCGGTGTGGTCCTCGACATCCCGCGGCACCGTGCGTTTCGCGATGGCGAGCTGCTCGATCTGACACCGAAGGAGTTCGCCGTCCTGTCCGTCCTCATGCACTCAGCGGGTCAGGTGGTGAGTTCGGAGGAGCTGCTCGAGAAGGCGTGGGACGAACACGCCGACCCCTTCACCAATGCGGTCCGCGTCGCGGTGATGACGCTGCGCCGCAAGCTCGGCAGCCCGGCGATCGTGCATACCGTGCCCCGGGTCGGTTACCGGTTCGGCGACTGACCGTGCTGCTGACCCCACGCCGGCGCGCGTTCGTTGCGGTCATGATCAGCGTTCCGCTCGGTTACCTGTACGTGTTCGTAGCGGCCCACCTAGTCATCAACCTGGCCCGAGAAGCCCGTTTCCACCTCGTCAAATGCAGCCACGGCACGCTGAATTCACTCGACCGGTTCAACGGCTGCGGCGACGGGCTGAACTCGCGGGGCGCGCCCATGCAGGTCGGCTACGCGTGGCTGGAGCTGGTGGTACTGACCGCCGTGGTGGTGGCGGTCGCTTACGGCCTCGCACGGTGGGTCACCTGGCCGATGCGGCAGATCGCCGACACCGTCAGCCGGTTTGGCCCGACCAGTCTCGGCCTGCGGGTGCGCGCGGCCGGCCCTCGCGACGAGACTCGCCGGCTGTCCGACGAAATCGACGGTGTGCTCGACCGCCTGGCGGAAGGCTATGAGGCGCAGCGCCGCTTCGCCTCGAACGCTTCGCACGAGCTGCGCACGCCGCTGGCCACTCAGCGTGCGCTGATCGAGGTTAGCCTCACCTCCGCACTAACGCCGGAACAGTTGGAACTGCTCTCGCGCCAGCTGCTCGCGACCAACGAGCGCAACGAGCAGCTCATCGACGGGCTGTTGACCCTGGCCGAGACCGACGGCGGGCTGATGGCGAACGCCCCACTTCGGCTGGACCAGATCGTGCGCGAGACCGTCGAGTCCGTGCGCAGCGGTGCGAAGGAAGGCGAGGTCGAGATCGAAACCGCGCTCGATCCGGTGACAGTGATCGGCGAGGGACCGCTGCTGGAGCGACTTGCGGCCAACCTGCTGTCCAACGCGATCAAGTACAACCACCGGGGTGGGACGGTGCGCGTATCGGTCACGCGAGACGGCGCATTCACCGTGGTGAACACCGGAGTCCAGATCGCACCCGAGCAGACGGCACGGCTCTTCGAACCGTTCCGCCGGGGTAGCGGCGAGCGGCTCGAGCACGGCGGCGGTGTCGGCCTCGGCCTCACCATCGCGCGCTCGATCGCTACCGCACACGGCGCCGCGATCGAGGCGCGCGCAAATCCCGGCGGCGGGTTGACGGTCACGGTGCAGCTGCGCCCAGATAAGGACGTCATAAGGATCACCTGAACGCTGCCGATAGCGCCGCTGTCGCATCGTCAGCTGCCATGACACGAATCCTTGACGAACCCAGCTCGACGACGCTGGTAACCCGGCGACAGCACCGGTTGATGATCGGCTTCGTCGGCGTGGTCGTGCTGCTCGTGGTTGCCACCGCGGTGGTGGTGGTCCTTCGCATCAGCGACGCCGACAGCCGGCGCGTATACCTGTCTACCAATGGCTGGCCGACGACCGGCCAAGGCGCATATCAGCTCGGTGACGCGTCGCCGGCCGCGAGTCCGAACCAGCACCCGGTGCCGATCGCAAGCCTTGCCAAGGTGATGACCGCGCTCGTCCTGTTGCAACACCTGCCGCTCGACGGCGCCGCCGACGGGCCAGTGCTGGTGGTCCGAGATTCCGACGTCGCCGACACTCGACAGCGGGCCAGCCGCGATGAATCCGTGGTGGCCGTGCGTGCCGACGAGCAGCTCACCGAACGCCAGGCACTGATGGCGCTGCTGCTACCGTCCGCGAACAATGTCGCGGTGATGCTGGCCCGGCTCGTCTCGGGCTCGGTCGAGGCGTTCGTCGCCACCATGAACGCCACCGCGAAATCACTCGGCATGACGCACACCACCTACACCGATCCCAGCGGCTTCGACCCCACCACGGTGTCGACCGCTGCCGACCAGCTCGCCCTTGCTCAGCATGCGGCAGCCAATGACACGCTCACCGCGATGATGTCGACGCCGAGTTATCGACTTCCGGTCGCCGGCACCGTCACCAACACCGACACGCTGCTCGGGCAGGACGGATTCGTGGGCATGAAGACCGGTTCGGACGACGGCGCCGGCGGCTGCTTCATGTTCGGCTCGTACCGTTCGGTGAACGGCGTCAACACCGAACTGATCGGCGTGGTGTTGGGCCAGCACGGGCACAACCTCATCGACGCGGGCCTGTTCGCCGCCCGGCAGCTAGCCGATCGGATCGCACCCACGCCGGCACATCCGTGAGCGGATGTTTGCGACACGTGGCCAGGTGGGAATAACCCCGGCCAGGAAGCGCACCACGGCGGTGCCAACGAGGAGTGAGTGGTCATGCGTATTGGCGCAAGTTTGTTCCTCATCGCATTGGGCGCGGTGTTGACCTTCGCGGTGAACGTGAACAACAGTCACGGCTTCAATATCAACAATGCCGGCGTCATTCTGATGATCGTCGGCGCGGCTGGACTCGTCATCACCGGTATCTGGATGTCGACCCGTCGCCGGACGGACATCGTGACCCAGGGCGGCGCCGCCTACGCGCCCGCTGCCGGACCGGTCTACGCCGCGCCGGCCGGCCAGGTTGTGGCTCCGCCGGTTGGGCCGGTCTACGGTGCGCCCGTAGGCCAGGTCGTCGATCCCGCCGTCGGCCAGCCGTACGTGGCGCCCGTCCGCCGGCAAACCATCTACACGCCGAACGACCCTGCCGTCGGCCCGTACTGATCACTGCTCCACTACTGATTCCGGCGCGGCCGGTACGACGTCCACGGCGTCGTACCGGCCGCGGACTCGTCTGCCGTGAAATCATGAGTCACGTGACGAGTACCGCGATCAAATTCTCAGTCAAGCCGGACACCGTCGGCTCAGCGACGATCGTGCGGCTCCCGAAGAAGGCAAGCGAGCGCCTGCCCTCGCGCGGGCAGGTCGCAGTCCACGGATCCATCAACGGGCACGAGTTCGAGACGGTGCTCGAACCGGACGGTCTGCGCGGACATTGGCTGCGGGTCGATCAAGACCTGCAAGGTGCCGCGGGCGTAGGCGATGACACCGTCAGCGTCGAGCTCGCGCCAACTCAGAGACTGGCCCGAGCCGGACGTGCCAGCGGATCTGGCGGCAGCTTTGGCGGCCGCGCCGGAAAAGATCAAGGAGATGTGGACCGACGTCACGCCGATGGCGCGTTGGGAATGGGTGCGTTGGGTGAACGCGACCGCAAACCCCACCACACGTGAGCGGCGCGTCGAAGTCACGATCTCCAAGATGAGCAGCGGTAAGCGGCGGCCGTGCTGCTTCGACCTGTCCGCGTGCACGGACCCGTCCGTGTCCAAGAACGGCAAGCTCCGCGACGCAACGTAGTTCGCTCTGCGGTGGGCGGCCGAAGCGCACACTGGCGGGCGTGAGCGTCCCTGCGGTCACGTCGCACCGGTCGCAACCACGGCCGCATCATCAGCGGCTATGCGACGTTGGCGCTGGCCGCAGCCGGGGTCGTGCTCTACGCGCACCACACCGGCCGCGCCGGCTCAACTCCCGGTGCCTACCTGTCGACGGTCCTGAGCCGTCCGGTCGGCTGGTGGCTGGTGCTGCTGGTCTGGCTGTGGGTCGGCTGGCATTTCTTCGTCCGCTGAGCCGGAATCCTTGACGTACGAGGCCGGTTGACCAGGCATGGCTGTCACCGACTCCGCACCGCAGAGCAGACTGGACCACGTGTTCAGCTTCCCCAATCCGGTGAACGAGAAGGCGGCGCGCTCCGTCGCCGGCGGCGTGCTCGCTGTCGCCGTGCTCACCCTCGTGCTCAGCGTCACCGCCGGACACGGCTGGTTGTGGGTGTGCGCCGTACTCGCTGCGGGATTCCTCGCCCGCGTGTTGACCGGCCCCACGCTGAGCCCGCTCGGCCAACTGGCTTCCCGCGTCATCGCACCGAAGCTAGGCGCGCCGAAGTACGTCGCCGGGCCGCCGAAACGGTTCGCGCAGACGATCGGCCTCGCCGTCACCGGCGGCGCGACGCTGGCACTCGCGCTGGGTCACCCGCTCGGAGCGCAGATTCTGCTCGTGCTGATCATCGCCGCGGCCGCCCTGGAATCGATCTTCGCAATCTGCCTCGGCTGCATCGTTTTCAACCGGCTGATGCGCGCCGGCCTCATCCCGACGGAGACATGCGAGGCCTGCAACAACATCTCGCTGCGCTACTCACACTCCGGACGGGTGCCGCCTAGCGACTGAGCTGAGTCACTTCACTCAGCCGGCGCAGCTTTTCCGGGTTGCGTACCGCGAAGATCTGGCTGATCCGCCCGTCGTCGAAGCCAAACCCGATCACCGTGTCGAGGACGCCGTCGAGCAGGACGCGCGCACCGGGCGCACCGTTGACCAGCACCGCCTCGACCACGGCGTCGGGGGCTATCCGCGAGAACCCGCCAAGCAGATTGACGATCTTCTTCGCACCGGTGACCGGCGCTCGCACGGCCTGCGCGATGCCGCCGCCGGCGATCAGCACCGCGTCGGGTGCCAGGGCGTCCATCAGTGCCTGCAGGTCACCGGTCCGAAGTGCGAACAGGAAGCGATCGACCGCCTGTCGCTGTTCGATGCGGTCGACCTCCACCCGCGGCCGGCGCGCGGCGACGTGCGAGCGAGCCCGATGCGCGACCTGGCGTACCGCCGCCGCCGACTTCCCCGTCGCCACGGCGATCTCGTCGAACGGCAACTCGAACACCTCATGCAGCACGAACACCGCGCGCTCGGTCGGCGTGAGTGTCTCCAGCACCGTGAGCATCGCGATGGAGACGCTTTCGGCCAGCTCGACGTCTTCGGCCACGTCCGGCGTGGTCAGCAGCGGTTCGGGCAACCACTCGCCGACGTAGTCCTCCTTGCGCCTGGCCAGCGTGCGCAGCCGGTTGAGCGCCAGCCGGCTCACGATGCGCACCAGGTATGCGCGTGGGTCGTGCACGTCGGCCTGGCCGGCCGCACCGATCCCGTGCCAGCGCAACCAGGTTTCCTGCACGGTGTCCTCCGCCTCGGCCGCCGAGCCGAGCAGCTCGTAGGCCACCGTGAACAGCAGGCTGCGGTGTGCGACGAACGGGTCGTCGATCATGGCGCAGGGGACGTGCGACCGTGCGTCCGCAGCCGCTGGCACCCGACGATCATGCCGTCGAGCGTAGGACGGGACGTGTCACCATGGGCGCGAGTTCGCACGAGTCCGCATACCCCTCGGACTCGATGCCGAGTGCCACGTTGCCGCGAGAATTCATGTTGGCCAGCGCGATGTATGCCGTCAGCTCCACTACAGCCGCGTCACCCAGTTGCTCGCGCAATTCGGCGACCATCTCGTCCGACACCTGCGGCGGCGTCAGCGTCATCGCTTCGGCGTAGCCCAGCACCGCTCGCTCCAGCGCACTGAACGCGGCCGAGTCGCGCCAGCGCGGCACCTCGCGCGCCTTGTTCAGGTCGAGGTGGGTGTTGAACGCGTGGAAATAGCCGTAGTCCAGGCACCAGCTGCAGCCGATCTGCGCGGCGACGGCCATGTGCGCGAACGACTTCAGACTCTGGTCGCAGGCGTCCCACTTCTCGGCCTTGGCGCCCATGCCCATGGTGGCCTTGAGCACGCGGCGGTTGTGCCAGTACACGCCCAGCGGCTCCGGCACGCGGCCGAGCAATCGCTTGCTGAACCGCTTCACCACGGCGCCGTAGATGCCGGTGATCTCTGCGCTCGGGACCCGTGTGTCGCCCATCGTCGCTCCTCGTGGATTCGGTGATGGCATGAAGACACCGGCGAGGAACCGGATGTGACAGATGCGGGAAGTGATTCCGGCTCTGTGGCGTTGGGTAGGTTACTAGTTGAGCATTCACGATCTTTGCGAGGTGGCCTAGTGCCGATCACCGGCGAGTACGTCCCCAGCTCGGCGGGCTGGGTCCGAGATCAGGTAGCGGAATACGAGTCGTCCGGTGGCACGCGCGCCAACACGCTGCGCGACACCGATATGCCGGTCATCATCGTGACCTATCGAGGCAAGCAGTCGGGCAACGTCCGCAAGATCGCGTTGATGCGGGTCGAGCACGACGGCGACTATGCGCTGGTCGCGTCGAAGGGCGGAGCGCCGAACCATCCCGAGTGGTATTTCTCGCTTGCCGCCGATCCGTACGTCGAGATCCAGGACGGTGCCGAACCCCGCGACTACGCACTACGCGAGATCGAGGGTGGGGAACGTGCGGCGTGGTGGGAACGGGCCGTCGCTGCCTACCCGCCGTACGCGGAGTACCAGACCAAGACCGATCGTTTGATCCCCGTCTTCGTCGCCGAGCCCGTCTGACTGTTCAGCAGCGCCTGGGGAGCGTTGGTGGCGCTGCAGCCCGCTCAGCCGGGACCGTCCTCGCGGCGGGTCGATCTCTAGCATCGGACCATCGGCTCGCGGACGGTTGGTGACTTGCACAGATGCGCGCGATCGATTCGGCCATCGGGCTGCTGTGGCTGGCGTTCTGGGTGTACTGGCTGGCCTCCGCAGTCGGCGTCAAGGCCGGGCGGGGGCGCACTCGCGGTTTCATCGGGCTCCGGGTCCTGGTCGCAGTGGCGTTCGTCGCCCTGATCCGGGGTGGGGCGCTCGGCAGGCACACCGTCACCCGAGGCCTGGGCCTGGGGCTCGCCGGCCTCGCGGTCGTGGTGCTTGGTCTCGGACTGGCGGTATGGGCGCGGTTGTACATCGGCCGCAACTGGGGCATGCCGATGACGCAGAAGATCGACCCGGAACTGGTCACCACCGGGCCGTACCGGACCATCCGCCACCCGATCTACACCGGGATCATCCTGGCGATGATCGGCACCGCGATCGCCGTGAGCCTCTACGCGTTCATCCCGGTCGTCGTGCTCGGCGCGTATTTCATCCACAGCGCGCGGACCGAGGAGCGGTATCTGGCCGGCCAGTTCCCAGACACCTATCCCCAGTACCAGCGCTCGACGAAGATGCTGATTCCGTTCCTCTATTGAGGACGAGCCACCGACGCTCCTGGCCGGGGCGGAAGCCCGGCCGGCCCGGGGACCTAGCGCAGGTCGAACCGGTCCAGGTTCATCACCTTGTCCCACGCCTGCACGAAATCGCGGACGAACTTCTGCTGCGCATCGTCGGAGGCGTACACCTCGGCGATCGCACGCAGTTGCGAGTTCGACCCGAATACCAGGTCCACCGCGCTGGCCGTCCACTTCACCTGGCCGGTGGCCCGGTCACGTCCCTCGTACACGTGCCCTTGGGACTGCGACACCTTCCACTGCGTGCCCATGTCCAGCAGGTTGACGAAGAAGTCGGTGGTCAGCGCCTCCGGCCGGTCGGTGAACACACCGAGCGTCGACGAGCCGTGGTTCGCGTTCAGCGCGCGGATGCCGCCGACGAGCACCGTCATCTCAGGCGCGGTGAGGTTGAGCATGTATGCGCGGTCGAGCAGCTTGACCTCCGGCGGCAGCTTCTCGCCGGCACGCAGGTAGTTGCGGAAGCCGTCGGCGGTCGGTTCCAGCGGCGCGAACGCGTCGACGTCCGTCTCCTCCTGCGACGCATCGGTGCGACCCGGCGCGAACGGCACCGTCACCTCGTGCCCGGCGTTGCGTGCCGCCTGTTCGACGGCCGCACAGCCGCCCAGCACGATCAGATCCGCCAGCGACACCCGCACCGCCCCGCTCTGTGCGGCGTTGAACTCCTGCTGAATCCGCTCCAACTCCGGCAGCACCGCCGCCAGCGTCGTCGGGTCGTTCACCGGCCAGCTCGTCTGCGGCGCCAGCCGGAGGCGAGCACCGTTGGCACCACCGCGCTTGTCCGTGCCGCGGAAGCTCGCCGCCGCGGCCCACGCCGTCGACACCAGCTGGCCGATGGACAGGCCGCTGGCCAAGATCGTCGATTTCAGCGACGCGATCTCCGCCGGACCGACCAGCTCGTGATCGACGGCCGGCACCGGGTCCTGCCACAACTGCGGCTCGGCCACCCACGGGCCGAGGAAGCGACTGGCCGGCCCCATGTCGCGATGCAGCAACTTGTACCAAGCCTTCGCGAACACCAGCGCGAACTCCTCCGGGTGCGCCAGGAATCGCCGCGCAATCTTCTCGTAGGTGGGATCGAACCGCAGCGCCAGATCGGTGGTGAGCATGGTCGGCGCGCGCCGATCCGCGGGATCCACCGGCCCGGGGAGCTCGCCCGCGCCGGCGCCGTCCTTCGCCTGCCACTGCCATGCGTCGCCGGGGCTCTTCACCAGCTCCCACTCGAAACCGAACAGGTTCTCCAGGAACTTGTTCGACCACCGCGTCGGCGTCTGCGTCCAGGTGACCTCGAGTCCGCTGGTGATCGCATCGGCACCCTTGCCGGTGCCGTAGTTGCTCAGCCAGCCCAGGGCTTGCGCCTCCAGTGGCGCGCCTTCCGGCTCCGGTCCGACATGCTCGTCACCGACCGCCGCACCGTGTGTCTTGCCGAAGCTGTGGCCGCCGGCGATGAGTGCCAGCGTCTCCTCGTCGTTCATCGCCATCCGCGCGAACGTCTCGCGGATGTCGCGTGCCGCCTTGAGCGGGTCGGGCTCGCCGTTCGGCCCCTCCGGGTTCACGTAGATGAGGCCCATCTGCACCGCGCCGAGCGGTCCGGACAGCTCGCGGTCGCCGCTGTAGCGCTCATCGCCCAGCCAGGTGTCCTCCGAGCCCCAGAAGATCTCCTCCGGCTCCCAGATGTCGGGGCGGCCGAAGCCGAAGCCGAACGTCTGGAACCCCATCGACTCCAGCGCGCAGTTGCCGGCGAAGACCAGCAGATCGGCCCAGGAGATTGCGGTGCCGTACTTCTTCTTCACCGGCCAGAGCAGCCGCCGTGCCTTGTCCAGGTTCGCGTTGTCGGGCCAGCTGTTCAGTGGGGCGAATCGCTGCGCACCCTGCCCGCCACCGCCGCGGCCGTCAGCGATGCGATACGTGCCCGCGGCGTGCCAGCTCAGCCGGATGAACAACCCGCCGTAGTGGCCGAAGTCCGCCGGCCAGAAGTCCTGGGAGTCGGTCATCACCGCGATGACGTCGCGTTTGAGCGCGTCGACGTCCAGGCCCGCGAACGCCTGCTTGTACTCGAAGTCCGCGTCCAGCGGGTTCGACCGATCCGATTGCCGGTGCAGGACGGACAGGTCGAGTTGATTCGGCCACCAGTCCTGGTTCGTCCTGGGTCGGTGCGCGGCGGGCTGCGGCGACGGGATCGCCGGGTTCTCGCTCTCGCTCGTGCTGTGGGTCGATGCCTTCTGGCTCTCGTTGCCGCTCTCGGTCACGTCCGTCCTTCTCCCTGGCAGGCGGGGCACAGGCCCCAATAGGTGACTTCTGCTTCGTCTATCCGGTAACCGGCGTCGTCGCCGGCGGTCAGGCACGGCACGTACCCGACCGCGCAGTCCACGTCGGCGATCGCGCCGCAGCTGCGGCAGATCACGTGGTGGTGGTTGTCGCCGACCCGTGCTTCGTACCGAGCCACCGAGCCGGCCGGTTCGATGCGCCGGACCAGGCGCGCGGCGGTCAGCGCCCGCAGCACGTCGTACACCGCCTGGTGCGAGATCTCGCCGGCGTCGTCCCGGACCACCCCGATGATCGAGTCGGTGTCCGCGTGCGGGTGGGCGTGCACCGCGGCGAGCACGGCCAGGCGTGGCCGGGTCACCCGTAACTCGGCCTCGCGAAGCATCTGCTCGAACTCCGCGGTGACCGGCACACTACGAGTCTTACCGGCTTTTCTGGAATGAATCAAGAAAAACCCGGCACTGCACGAACTTGGGGAGCTTTCTTCCCGGTATCCGGGAAATATTCTCCCCACGTGAGGTCGGGCGGTCGACGTACGCTCGCCGGGTGACCGTGGCCGGTGTCGGAACCGAACGGGAGGCGGCCCGCCCCGCACTCCTGACCGTCGACGATGATCCCAGCGTCTCCCGGGCCGTGGCCCGGGACCTGCGCCGGCGCTACGGCGAGACGTACCGGGTCGTGCGCGCAGAATCCGGCGAACAAGCCCTGGACGCGCTGCGCCAGATGAAGCTGCGCGGCGACCTCGTCGCGGTGCTCATCGCCGACTACCGGATGCCGCAGATGAGCGGCCTGGAATTCCTCGAAGAGGCGATGGACCTGTTCCCGTCCGCGCGCCGCGTGCTGCTCACCGCCTACGCGGACACCTCGGCGGCCATCGACGCCATCAACGTCGTCGACCTCGACTACTACCTGCTCAAGCCGTGGGATCCGCCCGAGGAGAAGCTCTACCCGGTGATCGACGCGCAGCTCGACGCGTGGCGCAGCACGGACTACCAACCCGTCCTGGAGACGAAGCTGGTCGGGCACCGCTGGTCGGCCCGCTCGTCTGAGCTACGCGAGTTCCTGGCACGCAACCAGGTGCCCTACCGCTGGTACACCTCCGAATCCCCCGAGGGGCAGCGGCTGTTGACCGCCGCCGGAGTCGACGCCGATTCGATCCCGCTAGTGGTGGCACCGGACGGCACCGCACTCGTGTCGCCGTCCGACAGCGAGGTGGCCCAGCACGTCGGCCTCACCACCGCACCGGCGGCGGAGTTCTACGACCTGGTCGTCGTCGGCGGCGGACCGGCCGGCCTCGGTGCGGCCGTGTACGGAGCATCCGAGGGCCTGCGCACGGTGCTGGTCGAACGAACCGCCACCGGCGGCCAGGCAGGGCTGAGCTCGCGCATCGAGAACTACCTCGGCTTCCCGGACGGGGTGTCCGGTGCGCAGCTGACCGACCGCGCCCGGCGGCAGGCGGTCAAGTTCGGCGCCGAACTCGTCACCGCGCGCGACGTGGTGGGGCTGGAGGTGAATGGTGCCGCGCGCACCATCCGCTTCGCCGACGGCAGTTCCGTCGGCGCGCAGACAGTCATCCTCGCCACCGGCGTGTCCTACCGCCGCCTGCCCGCAGACGGGATCGACGGGCTGACCGGCTGCGGCGTCTTCTACGGCTCGGCGCTCACCGAGGCGGCCGCCTGCGCCGATCAGGACGTGTACGTGGTCGGCGGGGCGAACTCGGCCGGCCAGGCCGCGGTGTACCTGTCCCGAGCGGCCCGATCCGTGACGTTGCTCGTGCGCGGTGCCTCGTTGCGCGCGTCCATGTCGCACTATCTGGTGGAACAGATCGCCGCCATCGACAAGATCTCCGTCCGTACCTGCTGCGAGGTGGTCGGCGCCCGCGGCGAGGGGCAACTGCAGGGACTGACGTTGCGGGATACCACCGCGGACACGACCGACGAGGTGCCGGCCGGCTGGATGTTCGTCTTCATCGGCGCGTCGCCGCACACCGAGTGGCTCGACGGGGTGGTCACCCGCGACCCGCACGGCTTCCTGGTGGCCGGGCCCGATCTCGGCCCCAGCCCGGCGGGATGGAACTTGGACCGCCCACCGTTTCATCTGGAGACGAGCGTGCCCGGAGTCTTCGTCGCCGGCGACGCGCGGGCCGAATCGGCCAAGCGGGTCGCGTCGGCGGTCGGTGAGGGCGCGATGGCGGTCATGCTCGTGCACCGTTATCTGGAGGGTCTGTGATGACCGACGAGGTTCCCGAACGACTTCCCTGCAACATCGACGAACTGCGCACGCTGTTCCTGTTCGAGAAACTGAGCGACGAGCAGTTGCAGTGGCTGTGCGACCGCGGCGCGGTACAGCGGTATGACGCCGGCCTCGTCTTCAGCGAGGGCGAGGAGGCCACCTGCTTCTTCGTACTGCTGGAGGGAACCATCGCGTTGTCGCGGCTGGTCGGCGCCGACGACATCGAGACCACCCGCACCGACCAGCGTGGTGCCTACGCCGGGGCGTGGCGGGCCTTCCTGCGTGAGGACGACGTGGGCCGCGGCTACAACGCGTCGATGCGTGCCATCACCCCAGCTCGCTTCTTCACGCTGAGCGCCGACGATTTCACCGAGCTGATGCGTCAGTGGTTCCCGATGGCGCTGCATTTGCTGGAGGGCCTGTTCTACGGCTCGCAGCGCACCCAAGAGGTGATCGGGCAGCGCGAACGGCTGCTCGCGCTCGGCTCACTGTCGGCCGGCCTGACGCACGAGTTGAACAACCCGGCGGCCGCCGCAGTCCGGGCCACCGCATCGCTGCGGGACCGGGTGGCGGGGATGCGGCACAAGCTCGCCAAGATCGCCGGCGGAAAGTGGGACCGGGCGATGCTTGCCACGCTGATCGAGCAGCAGGAACGCGCGGTCGAGCAGCTGGCCAAGGCACCGGAGCTGACCCCGCTGGACGCGGCCGACCGCGAGGACGAGCTCACCGAATGGCTCGACGCGCACGGCGTCACCAGCGGCTACGCGATCGCGCCGACGTTCGTGCAGGCCGGCATCGACGGGGACTGGCTGGACCGGGTGGTGGAGATCTCCGGTCCGGAGATGCTGGACGGTTCGCTGCAGTGGCTCTACTACACGCTGGAGTCCGAGACGCTGATGAGCGAGATCGAGGATTCCACCACCCGCATCTCGACGCTGGTCAGCGCGGCCAAGCAGTACTCGCAGATGGACCGCGCGCCGTATCAGGTGCTCGACATCCACGAGTTGCTCGACAGCACCCTGGTGATGCTGACCGGCAAGGTCGCCGACGGCGTGCACGTGGTGAAGGACTACGACCGGTCGCTGCCGGACGTGCCGGTGTACGGCGCCGAGCTGAATCAGGTGTGGACGAACCTCATCGACAACGCGCTGCAGGCGATGGATGGCAACGGGACGCTCACCATCCGCACCCAGCACGTCGAGGACAACGCGATCGTCGAGATCGCCGACACCGGGCCCGGCATCCCGGCGGAGAACCTGCGGCGGATCTTCGAACCGTTCTTCACCACCAAGCCGGTGGGGCAAGGTACCGGTCTCGGGCTGGACATCTCCTGGCGCATCATCGTCAACCGGCACCACGGTGACCTCAGCGTGGAGTCGGAGCCCGGGCGGACCGTCTTCCGCGTCTGCCTGCCGCTCGCCGGCGCAACCTGAGGCCGACACCGTAGCGCGTCAGCGGGCGAAGCGGACTCGATGCCGCGAGCGTCCTCAGCCCTCGGGAACGGCGAACAGGGTGAGTTGCATGCCGTTCGGTGCCAGGACGCGGGCGGTGACGTCACCCCACGGGGTCAGCCGCGCGTGTGCCTCCAGCCGACCGCCGGCCTCGGCCAACACGTCCGCGCCCGCAGCGGGATCCGGCACCGCGACCGCGAGGCGCACCGGCCCGGCGATTCGCCGGCCCACCTCGGCCTGGTCGATGTAGTCGGCCTGCCGAGCGTCGATCAGCTCGATGGTCGCGCTGCTGGCGTCGAGCACGAAACACTGCCCCTGCTCCCCCGAGAAGTCCCCGATGACGGGCATGCCGAGCGCGTCCCGGTAGAACGACAGCGCGGCGAGAACGTCGTCGACGGTCAGCACGATGCGTAGCTCGGAGACGGGACCTGCGTTCATCGTGGGTAGCTCCGTTCGGGTGTGACGAGTACGGCGGCACGGCGTTCGTCGGCCATCACTCGGTCGTAGGCGTCCCAGTCGTCGTGGCTGCCACCGGCCGCGGTGAAGATCTCGCGGAGCAGCACCCGCAACCGTTCGGCATCGATGTCCGGATGTGGGTCGTCCGGGCCGATGATCTGGGCTCGCCCTTCGACCGCCGCCCACCGCCAGCCTGCTCGCGCGACGACGGTGATGCGCGGATCGGCACGTAGGTAGCCGACCTTGCGGGCGCCGCCCACCGCGACGAACGCGACGACCTGGTCGCCGGTGATCGGATGGGCGAGTACCCCGGCGTTGACCACGGAGGCACTGGCGCTGCCGTCCGGTCGCAGCGCGGTGATCACGCACAGCCCGTGGTCAAGCGGGATCAATTCGGCGAACGTCGACAGCTCCGTCATATCCCCATTGTCGACGCTGCCCGCAGAGTTCCGTCCGACAGGTGGTTGCAACTTCCCCGGAAGTCATCGCCAGCGCTGCGCGAGGTGCTCGGGTGTCCAGGTAGGCCACCCCACGGCACCGCTAACGATGCCTTCGTTCAGTTGGGCTACGACGCGGGGGCCTGGGCTCAAGCTGTTGTCGTACACCCTGGCGCTATCGGCCAACGCGATCGCATCGGCAACAAGTGCCCAGAGTCTGCGATAGCGCTCGCGGATCTTCTCCTCCGGCACAGCGTGGCCGCCGGCCTGGACGCGGAGTGCGACGCGCCGCACGGCGAGTTCCTCGGGCACGAGTAACACGTGCAGCACGACGAAGTAGCCGGCGACCCTCGCCTGGCGAATCAACTCCAGCTTGGACGGATGGGAGAACACCGTCTCGGCGATGAACGGCTGGCGGTCCTCCATGAGCTTTGCTCGTGTCTGCGCCGCGACGCCCGCAGCCTCGTACGCGTGCGCCTCGGGCGACGCCGGCCACCGGTGGCGGGCGATCTCGTCGGCGTTGACGAACACGCTGGCAGGAATCAGCGGAGCGAGCGTCAAACGCACAAACGTCGATTTGCCGGCACCGTTGGGTCCGACGACTAGATCGAGACGAAGCATTCCGGGAGCAGGCGAGCAGCCCGCGCTACGCGGTACGTGATGTCGCCGAGCCGTCCGGACCGTATACGACGAGCGTGCCATTCTCGTCGAGCGCCACCGTCGTCAACCCTTCAGCTGCCAGCGTGGCTCCGTAGTCGGTTCGAGCAAGACTCTCGTCGATCGCGGCCGCAATCTCGGCGTTGAACACGACGCCTTCTTCGACGGAAAGCGAAGTCATCGCGAGCTCTCCCCGCAGCGCTGCCTCGACCCGTTGGCGCGACGCGCTGTGCTGGGCGGACACGGCGCGCCCCACCCGGGCCCAATGGTCGAGCTGTTGCTTCGCGGACCGGCTCTGCCGTGCTCCTTCTGCCGCCGCGGCATCGAACAAGTCAGCGGCGAACCGCGTCACGTGTTCGCGGTCCACAATGCCAGTCATGAGGCCTCCTGTAGCAACCTGCAACAAAGCGTAGCAGATCTCTACGGTACTGAGCCAGACGGACCACGACACCGATCAGCGGTCGTCCACTCGCCCCTCGCGCGCGCGGCGGAGGTTCGCCACGAACGCCTCGATGCGAGCGCGGGTTTCGCCGCTCTGCCAGCGCAGCCGTGCCTTCGCGTCCTGCGCGGCGCCGTTCGCAATGGCTGTGCGGGCGGGCCGGTGCAACTGCTCCTTGGTGAAGGCGTATGCCTGCGGAGACAGTGCGCCGAGGGTCCGGGTGCGAGCTACCGCGACGTCCAGCAGCTCATCGGCCGCGGGCGTCGCATCGATCCAGCCGAGTCGCAGCGCCTGCTCCGGTGGCACCGGCTGACCGCCGAGTGCCGCACTGGTGGCGGACGGGCCCATCACCTGCCGGCTGACTTCGATCGCGGTGATCGGGAACGGCACGCCGACCAGGATCTCGGTGAGGCCGATCAGCCCGCTCGACATGTAGCGAACGTCGGCTGCCATCGCGATCACGCAGCCGCCGGCCAACGCGTGCCCGTTCACCGCGGCCACGACCGGGCCGGGGTAGTCGAAGATCGCGAGGAAACCGGCGACGAGTGACTCGAGGAAGCGGCTGGTGTCCTCGTCGCTGCCGTCCAGGAGCGTGGCCAGATCAACACCAGCGCAGAAGCACCGCCCGGCTCCGGTCAGCACCACCGGGCCCTCGAGTGCGCCGAAGGTGGACGTGATCGCCTCGTTGAGTTGCGTGTCGAGTGCGTTGACGGGCGGACGGCGCAGCGTTACCAGCGTCACCCCGTCCAGGTCCGTGGTTTCGATCATCGTTTGCTGAGCCCTCCCGTCGGCCGGCTCGCCGTGCGCTACCGGCGGACGCGGTAGCGCAGGTGTAGCACCCGGTCACCCTGAACGACCACGTCGGGGTCGTCCAGCAGCTGCTGCGCGCGAACGTTGCCGAAGTACGGTCTCCCGGAACCGAACACGACCGGTACGACGTCCATCGCGACCTCATCGACCAGCCCGAGCTCGAGTGCCTGCCCGGCGACATTGCCTGCGGCCAGGGCAACGATGCCCGTACCTGCGAGTTCCCTCGCCGTCGTGATCGCGTCGGTGATGTCATCGGTGAAATGGCAGGACGCCTCGGGGTGCCACCCGTCCGGCCGTGGCCGATGCGTCACCACCACCATGTGTTCGCCGGCCGGCGGGCTGCCCTCCCAGCCGTTGGTCAAGTCGAACAGATGCCGACCGACCACTGTCGTGCGAATGCCGTCCCACATCTCCCGGACGTACGGAGCCGATGCCTGCGAGACCTTGAACGGGGCGCCCTCGGCCAGCTCGGCCTCCCCGTTGAAGTACCAGTCGAACAGCGGGCCGACCTCGTCATGATCGTCGGCTATGTAACCGTCCACCGAAACCACTGCGTGCATCACCACGGTGCTCATGACGTCTCCCCCAGTTTGCGGTCGTGCCCGACCGAATATTGAGACGGTCGGCGGCAGCCGGATTCATCGGTGTCGTTAGCCGGGTCGGCGCCACATTGCCACCGACGGGTGCGGCCACAGGGCATAGTCATCGGTGTGCCGAAGAAAAAATGGAAAGACCTCAGCCCCCGAACCCGGCGCTTCATCGTCCTCACCGGCGCAATCGACGGCAGCTTGAAGATCACCGCCCTGTTCGACCTCGCCCGGCGGCCGGCGGAGGAGATCCGCGGCCCAAAGCTGGCCTGGGCAGCGGCGATCACCACGCTCAACTCCTTCGGTGTGGTGCCCATCCTGTATCTCACCCGTGGCAGACGGGCAGGCGTGCGGGCACCATCGACGAGGTGAGCCAGGTGCGGGTCGAGCGGATCTACACCCCGGCCTCGCCCGAGCACGGCAACCGCGTCCTGGTGGACCGGCTGTGGCCACGCGGAATCCGCAAAGATGCGGCTGCCCTCGACGAATGGCTGCCCGCGGTGGCGCCGTCGAACGAGCTGCGCACCTGGTTCGGGCACGACCCCACACGTTTCGACGAATTCGCGAAGCGCTATCGCCAGGAGCTGACCGACCCGCCGCGCCAAGCCGCCCTGGACGAGCTGCGGGGTCGCGCCGAGGCAGGAACTCTCACATTGCTCACCGCCACCCGCGACCCGAGCATCAGCCACCTGGCGGTACTCGCCGACATCCTGACCGCCGGCCACTAGCGCACACCGGCAGCCGAAGGCGATTTTCAGAGCCCGCGCTGCACCTGGATCCGTCCACTCTTCGCGGCGGACCGCAACGCCGCGTAGTCACGTTCGTTCTGGTCCGCGTAGCTGGCGGCGAAGTCGGCGATCGCGTTGTCGAACGTGTCCTTGTTGCCCAGGTAGGCGGCGATAGCCACCCGGTCGCCGGAACGCGCATGCGCGCGCGCCAGCGTCCACCCGCACAGCCGGGCGTACACCGCCATGTCCGTCGGTCGCATGCCTTCCGGCGCCGCCGAGCGCTTCCAGTCGCGCAGCTGGCGTACGTAGTAGTCACGTTGCACGCCGTCGATGTCCGAGATGCGCTGCCAGCCCAGGAAGATGTCGCTGACCTCCTGCATCAGATGCTGGCCGGCCACCACCCGTTGTCCGTGGTTCGCGTACGAACTCGGCCCGGCAAAGGCGGCCAGCACCGACGGTTGCGCCTCCTTGGCCTGCAGGAACATCGGATCGTTGCCGTCCACACCCTCCAACAGCAGGATCCACGCACGCATCCCGACGCTGCCCACGCCGACGACCTTGCGCGCCACGTCCGCGAGCCGGTACTGATCGAGCAGGTGTTTGCGGTCCGAGGACAGCGTGCGCCGGTACGTCCGCAGCAGGTCTCGCACCGCGGAGAACTCGGACTCGACGTCGTCACCGGCGATCAGGTCGCTCAGCCGCACCACCAGCGGCGGGTCACTGACGATCTGCGGCACCCCGTCCACGACGGTCGCCAGCTTGTCGAACGCCTGCAGGCTGTCCTTGGTGCGGGCCTTCGCCAGCTCGGCCTCGGTGCGCTGCGCGCCGGCCGTCGCGATCAAGGAGCGGACTTCGGCCAACCCCCGATCCATGTCCAGGTGCGCGTACCAGACCGCAATATTCGACTGGCCGGCGAAATCGAGCATGGCGGTCCGGTATCCGGTGGCCGCGGACAGCACCACCGCCCGGCGACGCTTCTCCTTGAACCCGTTGTCCCGCCCGGCGATCTCCAGGCTTGCCGCGAGCCGCTTCACGTCCCATTCGAACGGGCCTGGCAACGTCTCGTCGAAGTCGTTGACGTCGAACACGAGGTTTCGCTCGGGCGTACCGAACACGCCGAAGTTGCTCATGTGCGCGTCCCCGCACAACTGCGTGCGCAAGCCCGTGTCGGGTGCCCCGGCCAGATCCGCGGCCATCACCAACGCGGCGCCGCGATAGAACGCGAACGGTGACACCAGCATCCGTCCGTACCGGATCGGGACCAGCTCGGGCACCCGGGTGCTGGCCTGCTGTTCGAGCAGGCTCACCGGATCGGCGCGCGTAGCACTCGGGTCGAAGGTGGCATGCGCCGCCAACCCGACGGCGGCCCGGGCTGCCTTGCCCCGCGCGACCCGTTCCGCTCGCGTCGGGTGCGGCACGACCTTCGCAGGTGTCACGACCGCATCCTGCCCGTCGGAGCACCCGGCAGGAAGCCCTGCGCGTTCGGACGTCTCAGCGCAACGCCTGGTCGACCAGATGGCCGCGGACCTCGGGCGCCGCAGTCCGCACCGCATCCGCGGCCTCGTCGTCGAATCGTGACTGCGACGCACGCTCGGCCTGCACCCGGGCGATGTAGTGCTCGACCTCGGCCGCCCGCCGGTCGGCATCCCAACCCAGCACCTCGCCGATCAACGCGGCCACTGCCGCCGCCGACTCCGCGCCGCGGTGCGGGTACTCGATCGAGATCCGGGTTCGACGCGTCAATACGTCCTCCAGGTGCAGCGCGCCCTCGTGCGTCACCGCATAGCGGATCTCGGCCATCAGGTAGTCCGGGGCGCCGGGCACCGTCGCCAACAGTGACCGGTCCACCAGACCGGGATCCAGCACGTCACGAATCATCGAGCCGTAGCGGTCCAGCACGTGCCGGACCCGGTACGGATGCAGCCCGTACTCCGCGGCCAGGGTGTCCACCTGATTGCGCATGGCGAAGTAGCCCTCCGCGCCGAGCAACGGCACCGCATCCGTGCACGACGGCGCGATTCGGCGCGGCAGGTCCTCGGTGCCGGCGTCCACCGCATCCGCGGCCATCACCCGGTAGGTCGTGTACTTGCCGCCGGCGATCGAGATCAACCCCGGCACCACGCGCGCCACCGCATGCTCGCGGGACAGCGCGGACGACTCCTCCGACTCGCCGGCCAGTAACGGCCGCAGGCCCGCGTACACACCTTCGATGTCGTCCTCGGACAGCGGCGAGACGAGCACCGAGTTGACGCAGTCGAGCAGGTAGTCGATGTCCGACTTGGTCGCGGCCGGGTGTGCCAGGTCGAGATTCCAGTCGGTGTCCGTGGTGCCGATCAGCCAGTGGTTCTTCCACGGGATCACGAACAGCACCGACGACAACGTGCGCAGGATCAGGCCGGCGTCGCCGGTGATCTTCTCGCGCGGCACCACGATGTGCACGCCCTTGGACGCACGCACTCGGAATCGCCCGCGGCCCCCGGACATCGCCTGCACCTCGTCGGTCCACACGCCGGTGCAGTTCAGCACCACGCCCGCGCGCACCGGCGCATCACGCCCGTCCTCCGCGTCGCGCACCTGCACCCCGACCACGCGGTCGGACTCCCGCAAGAACCCCACCGCCTGCGTCGAAGCGCGCACCACCGCGCCGTAACGCGCGGCCGTGCGTGCCACCGTGAGCGTGTGCCGGGCGTCGTCGGCCTGCGCGTCGAAGTACCGCACCGCGCCGATCAGCGCATCCGGGCGCAAGCCGGGAAACATCCGCAGCGCCGCGTGCCGGGTCAGGTGCTTCTGTCCCGGCACGCTGGCCCGGCCGCCCATGGTGTCGTAGAGCGCCAGCCCGGCCGCGACGTAGGGCCGTTCCCACAGCCGATGCGTCAGCGGATACAGGAACGGCACCGGCTTCACCAGATGCGGCGCCAGCCGCGTGGTCATCAACTCGCGCTCCCGCAGCGCCTCGCGCACCAAGCCGAATTCCAGCTGTTCCAGGTACCGCAGTCCACCGTGGAAGAGCTTGGACGAGCGGCTCGAGGTACCGGCGGCGAAGTCGCGTGATTCGACCAGCGCCACCGAAAGCCCGCGCGTCGCCGCATCCAGCGCGGCGCCGCAACCGGTGACTCCGCCGCCGATGACGACCACGTCGAACTCGTCGTTCGCCAGCCGGTGCCAGGCCGCCTCGCGATAGTTCAGGTCCAGGCGCGCGGCCGCACCGCCCTTGGGAATGGTCGGGATCGCGCCATCCACACGTGGGACGCTACTGCAATGGTGGATCGGCCCTCGGGGCGCGGCGTGGTGGCCGCGATCGACCAGGGCACCACCTCCACCCGATGCATCCTGTTCGACGCCGACGCGCGGCCGGTCGCGGTGCAGCAGCTGGAACACCGGCAGCTCCTGCCGCGTCCGGGTTGGGTGGAACACGACGCGATGGAGATCTGGGCCAACACGCGCACCGTGCTCGCCGGCGCCCTCGGGCGCGCCGAGTTGCGCAGCCGGCGACGTCGCGGCCGTCGGTATCACCAACCAGCGCGAGACCACCGTGGTGTGGGACCGCGCCTCAGGCGAACCGATCGCGCCGGCAATCGTCTGGCAGGACACGCGCACGCAGTCGATCTGCGACGAACTTGCGGCCGATGGCGGAACCGGCCGGTTCCGGGAGCGGACCGGCCTGCCACTGGCCACCTACTTCGCCGGGCCGAAGATCCGCTGGCTGCTCGACAACGTCGACGGCGCGCGCGCCCGCGCCGAACGCGGCGAACTCGCGTTCGGCACGATGGACAGCTGGCTCGTCTGGAATCTGACCGGGGGCAGCGACGGCGGGATACACGTCACCGACGCCACCAACGCATCTCGCACACTGCTGATGGATCTGGACACGCTGCAGTGGGACGAAGCGATCGCCGCCGAGATCGGCGTGCCGGTGGCGATGCTGCCGGAGATCCGATGTTCGGCCGAGACCTACGGCCAGGTTCGCGACGACACACTTGCCGGCGTTCCTATCGCCGGCATCCTCGGCGACCAACAGGCGGCGACTTTCGGTCAGGCGTGCTTGCGGCCCGGCGAGGCCAAGAACACCTATGGCACCGGCAACTTTGTGCTGATGAACACCGGCACCGAGCGGGTCATCAGCGAGCACGGCCTGCTCACGACGGTGTGTTACGCACTCGCGGGCGAGGCAGCCGTGTATGCGCTGGAGGGATCCATCGCGGTCACCGGCTCGCTGGTGCAATGGCTGCGCGACAACCTCGGCCTCATCTCCACCGCGGCCGAGGTCGAACAGTTGGCCCGCAGCGTCGAGGACAACGGCGGCGCATACATCGTCCCGGCGTTCTCCGGACTGTTCGCGCCGCACTGGCGACCGGATGCCCGCGGTGCGATCGTGGGGCTGACCAGGTTCGTCAACCGTGGGCACCTGGCCCGCGCCGCGCTCGAGGCCAGCGCGTACCAGACCCGCGAGGTCGTCGAGGCAATGCGGGCGGACTCCGGCGTCGAACTGCGCGAGTTGCGGGTGGACGGCGGCATGGTCGGCAACGACCTGCTCATGCAATTCCAGGCCGACATTCTGGACGTGCCGGTGGTGCGGCCAGTGGTCGCGGAGACGACCGCGCTCGGTGCGGCCTATGCGGCCGGGCTTGCCGTCGGTTTCTGGACGTCACTGGAGGAGATCCGCGCGAACTGGCGCCCGGACCGACGCTGGGAGCCGAGCATGCCCGCGGACCGTCGCGAAGCGCTCTACGCCGACTGGCGCAAGGCCGTGACGAGAACGTTCGACTGGGTCGACGGGTGATTCGCTCGCGTGCCACCGCCGCGGCATTCACGGTCGTCCTCGCCGCGACATTCCTGACCGGCTGCGGGGCGTCGGCGGCGCATCGCACGGTGTCCGGCAGTCCGATCGCAGCGTCGTCGCACACGTCCAAGCCGATCACCTCGCACGCTGCGACATCTGCGCCGGTCACGACACCGACGCACACCGCACCCGCCCGACCGAGCGCCCAGTCGGTGTTCGACGCGATGAGCGAGGCACAACGCGTCGGGCAGTTGTTCATGGTGGACGCGCCGAGTACGTACGTGCGGACGGCGACGCTCGACGCGATCGACGACGACGCCGTCGGCTCGGTGATTCTGGACGGCACCAGCTACCTCACCGCCACCCAGACCCTGCAGATCACTCGCCAGCTGCAGGGCCACGCGCCCGCACATGTCGCCCTGTTCGTCGCCACTGACCAGGAGGGCGGCCAGGTGCAGCGATTGCAGGGTCCCGGCTTCGCGGCGATCCCGACGGCGGTGGAGCAAGGCGGGTACAGCCCGTCGCAGTTGCGGGCGGACGCGAAGTATTGGGGCGGTGAGTTGCATCGGGTCGGCGTGAACGTGGACCTCGCACCGGTACTCGACACGGTGCCACCCGATTGGGGCAGCAACGCGGCCATCGGCGACCTGGACCGCGAGTACGGGCACACCACCGCCGCGGTCGCGGCGCACGGTCTGGCATTTGCGCAGGGTCTGGCCGACGCCGGTGTGGTGGCGACCGTCAAACATTTCCCCGGACTGGGGCGCACCTATGGCAACACCGACCTGACCGGCAGCGTCGAGGACACGGTGACCACGCGGCACGATCCGTACCTGGCGCCGTTCGCCGATGCGATCAACGCCGGCGTCCCATTCGTGATGGTGTCCACCGCGATCTACACGAAGATCGACCCGGTGCGACCGGCAGCGTTCTCGCCGACGATCGTCACCGGCATGCTGCGCGACGACCTGGGCTTCGGCGGTGTGATCATCAGCGATGACGTGGGCATCGCCGCACAGGTGAGCAACTACACCGTCGCGCAGCGCGCCGTTGACTTCGTGCAGGCCGGCGGCGACATCGTGCTCACCGTCGATGCGACGCAGGCACCGACGATGACGGCGGCGGTGTTGCAACTGGCCCAGACCAACTCAGCGTTTCGCGCCAAGGTCGACGCGGCCGCGCTCACCGTGCTGCAAGCGAAACAAGCGGCCGGTCTGATCCACTGAGCGGTACGGATGGGCGTGCGAGCGCGATGAGGACACCGACTCCGACGACGGCGAACATCGCGGACAATCCCACCTGCCACGGCGCGTCGTGTAACTCCCGCAGGTCTCCGGACGGGGTGAACCAGCACGGCGCGAGCGCGCAGGTCAGGTAGACCGCGGCCGCGGTGGCGCGGTTGCCGTGCGCGATCAGTACGAGGGTGGCCGGTACGAACCAGACCCAGTGATGGGTCCACGAGATCGGTGAGACGAGCAGGCCGCCGATCGCGATGCAGACCAGCGCGCCCAGCGAGTCGTCGTGGCGGGTGAGCCGACGGTGCGCGGCGAGCACAGCCAGCGCGAGGGCGGCGAGGCTGAGCGTTGCGGTGAGGACCGTGGGCGGATGCTGGGTGTGCAGCGTCCGGGCGAGCACGCCGCCGATGGATTGGTTGTCGACGTACAGCCGGCCGCCGACCCGGTCCGGCAATCCACCGAGCCGGCTCCAGTACGCACGGCTGTCGTGCGGCGCCCATATCGCACCGATCAGCATCGAGGCGACGAACGCGGCTGCACACCGGCCGACGGCGGCCCAGTCCCGACGCAGGGCGTAGTACAGCAGGAACACGCTCGGGGTGATCTTGACGCCGGCCGCGAGTCCGGTCAGCGTCCCGCGAAATCTCGTCGGCACCCGACCTGCGTCCAGCAGTACCAGTGCCACCAGCACGAGGTTCACCTGCCCGAGTTGGAGTGTGCGCAACACGGGTTCGTAGCCGAGGCAGCCGATCGCGCACATGGTGACGGTCCGCGCCGGCAGCGCCAACACCGTCGCGCACACGCGCACGATCACGACGTAGCTCAGCAATGACGCTGCGGTGATCGCGGCGATCGCCGGCGTTCGGCCCGTGATCGACAACGGAGTGAACAAGAGCGCGGCGAACGGTGGATAGGTGAACGGCAGCTCAGGCCGGTTCGCGTACAACGACTGCGAGTGCACCAGCGCGTGGCCGCCACGGCGGAAGACATCGAGGTCGATGAGGCCCCACGACGTCCACAGCTGAGCACGCCAGCGGATCAGCAGGAGCGCGGCCGTCGCCAGCGCCACCAGCACCGTCGATCGCACTTTGTGTTTGGTGCGGCGCGTTGTCGCGTTGGCGCTGGCATGTGCGGTGGCAGCGGGGGACGGCATCGGCCGAATGAATCAGCCGCGAGCAGCAAACCGAATCCGATGTCGTCAAGCCGTCAGCCCACGACTGGTAGGTGACCTGCGGGCTCCACGTGCCCTTTTGGGAAGGGTTTGACGGCGATGGCTTCGCGGCGACGATTCCTGTCAGAGACCGTTCATAGCGTTCGTCGTGTGTTGAGCGCCCCTGATGAGGACCGACTGCCCGGCCTGGAGCCGTTGCAGCGGATGAGTCATGCCCAGCGGTTGGCGTATCTGGGTGAGCAGGAGCGGGTGATCGCGGCGGCGCAGGCGGAGCAGGTGCGGGTGTTGGCGGTGCTGGCGGCTGATCCGCCGGCGGTGGCGTTGCCGGGATACGTGGATAAGGACTGGCTGCACGAGGAAGTCGCCTGCGTGCTGCGGGTGGCGCCGGGGACCGCGGCGCTGCGGCTGGCCGAGGCCTCGGTTGCGCTGCGGCTACCGGGGGTGGTGCAGCAGCTCGGTCGCGGTGCGGTGAGCGGGGTGCAGGTGCGGACGTTGGCCCGCGCGGTGATGGGCTTGGACCAGACGGCAGCGACGGCGGTCGCCGAGCGGGTGCTGCCCGATGCGCCGGGGCAGAGCTATGGCGCGTTCGCCCGATCGCTGCAGCGCGCCATGTTGTGTGTCACGCCGGCGGTGGAGGAGTCCAACCGGGACTACGCGCTGAGTCAGCGGCGGGTCAGTTTCCGCCCGGAGCTGCCGGGCACCACCGGCATGTACGCAGTGCTGCCCGATGAGGACGCCGCCGCGATCACAACCATCCTGCGCCAAGCCGCCGCCGCCGCGGCCACTGACGCCGATGCTCGCACCGTGGCCCAGCGCCAAGCCGACACCCTCACCGACCTACTCCTCAGCACTGCAAACATCGGCACTGCAAACATCGGCACCACAAACATCGGCACCACGAGCATCGGAACCACGAGCATCGGCACGGCGGACCGAGGCAGACCGACGAACGGCGCCGCGCCCGCTGACCCCACCGGCGGCGGCGACACCGCGGTGGTGCTCGGACCGTGCTCGCGCCAGCGACGCCCGCTGATCCAGGTCAGCGTCGCGCTGTCCACCCTGCTCGGCATCGACAACCAGCCCGGTGAGCTGGCCGGTGTCGGCCCGATCCCCGCCGCGCTGGCCCGCCGCCTGGCCGATGACCCCTCCGGCACCTGGCGCCGCCTGATCACCGACCCACGCGGCCAACTGATCGACTACGGCCGCAGCACCTACCGCCCGCCCGCCGCCCTGGCCGATCACGTCAGCGCCCGCGACCGCACCTGCCGCTTCCCCGGCTGCCGCCAACCCGCCCACACCAGCGAGATCGACCACCGCATCGCCTGGGCCGACGGCGGCCACACCAACGAAGCCAACCTGCACATCCTGTGCGTGCGCCATCACCACCTCAAAGACCAAACCCGCTGGCAAGTACACCGTCACCCCGACGGCCACACCGCCTGGACCAGCCCCACCGGCAACCACTACGCCGCCAAACCACCAGACCCCTACCCCACCGACACCACGATCAAAGCGACGACCACATCGCCAGAACGACCACCGCAACGAGAATCACCCAGGCAACAACAACAACGCAGACCGCCAGGACCGGTCACGCAGGCAGAACCCGTCAGCGTCGGCGCGAGGAAGGTTGCCACCGACCAGCAACACCGCGATACCGAAACCGACCCCGACCCACCACCGTTCTGATCGGACCCCCGGTCAGGCGAGGAAGTGCGCGCGCTCCCGATCAGGCCATCAGCTCCGCGTAGGCGGGCTTGATTTGGTTGTTGATGATCTCGAGCCGCTCGTCGAACGGGATGAACGCGCTCTTCATCGCGTTGATGGTGAACCACTGCAGGTCGGCCCAGCCGTAACCGAACGCCTCACACAGCAGTGTCATCTCCCGGGTCATCGACGTGCCGCTCATCAGCCGGTTGTCGGTGTTCACCGTCACCCGGAACTGCAGCCGGCGCAACAGCCCGATCGGATGTTCGGCGATCGACGGCGCGGCCCCGGTCTGCACGTTCGACGACGGGCACATCTCCAGCGGAATGCGCTTGTCCCGGACGTACTGCGCGAGCCGGCCCAACCGGCCGCCGGCCGTGATGTCATCCACGATCCGCACGCCGTGGCCAAGCCGGTCGGTGCCACACCACTGGATCGCCTCCCAGATCGACGGCAGCCCGAACGCCTCGCCGGCGTGGATGGTGAAGTGGAAGTTCTCCCGTCGCAGGTACTCGAACGCGTCCAGGTGCCGGGTCGGCGGGAAGCCCGCCTCCGCGCCCGCGATGTCGAAGCCGACCACCCCGTTGTCGCGATACGCCACCGCCAGTTCGGCGATCTCCAGCGAACGCGCCGCATGCCGCATCGCGGTGAGAATGGCGCCGACCCGGATGTGCTGCCCCTTTTCGGCGGCCACCTGCACGCCGTCGGCAAACCCGGACAGCGTCGCGTCCACCACCTGCTCCAGCGACAGTCCGGAACCGACGTGCTGCTCCGGTGCCCAGCGCACCTCGGCGTACACCACGCCGTCCTCGGCCAGATCCTCCACCGCCTCGCGGGCAACCCGGGCCAGCCCGGCCGCGGACTGCATGACCGCGACGGTATGACCGAAGGTCTCCAGGTAGCGCTCCAGTGACCCGGAATCGGCGGCCTCCCGGAACCACGTGGCCAACTCGATCGGGTCGGTACTCGGCAGCGCCCGGTACCCGATCTCCTCGGCTAGTTCGATGATCGTCGCTGGGCGAACGCCGCCGTCCAGGTGGTCGTGCAGCAGCACTTTCGGGGCCCTGCGGATGGTGGAGTCCTCGATCGGCGTCGGCATGCACCCACCGTATCCACCCCCGCGCGGGGCCACTTTTGATCTCGAAGAGGCGTTCCTAAGTGGGTAGTGATATTCCTTAACCGGAAAACGGAGCTAATCGGACAATGACGCGGACAGCAGCCGGACAGCGAGGCGCGATGCCACGGGAAGCCAGGGCAACGGGTGCCAGGCCAGAAGAGGCCGGCCCCGCTGTGCTGGTGCGCGGCCTGGTCAAGCGCTACGGCGACGTGGAAGCGGTGCGTGGCATCGACCTGGAGGTGCATACCGGCGAGGTGTTCGGCTTTCTCGGCCCCAACGGCGCCGGCAAGTCCACCACCATCAGCGTGCTGTGCACGCTGCTCGACCCCACCGCCGGTCACGCCGAGGTGGCCGGGCACGACGTGGTTCGCGACCGGGACACGGTCCGGCGCAACATCGGCCTGGTGTTCCAGGACAGCACGCTGGACACCTATATGACCGCCGAACGCAACCTGCGCCTGCACGCCGAGCTGTACGGGGTGCCGCGCCGCGACTACGAGGAGCGGATGCACCAGGTGCTGCACATGGTCGGTCTGTGGGACCGCCGCGACAGCAAGGTGGGCACGTTCTCCGGCGGCATGAAACGCCGGCTGGAGATCGCGCGGGGACTGATGCACTCGCCGCGGGTGCTGTTCCTGGACGAACCGACCATCGGCCTTGACCCACAGACCCGCGCGTCGATCTGGCAGTACATCGGCGAACTTCGCAAGGCCGAGGACATCACCATCTTCATGACCACCCACTACATGGACGAGGCCGAGTTCTGCGACCGCATCGCGATCATCGACCACGGCCGGATCATCGCGCTCGAGTCGCCGGAGGCGTTGAAGGCCAGCGTCGGCGACGACCGGGTACAGATCCAGACCGACGATCACGCCGCCGCGATCATCGCGCTGGAATCACACTTCGACATCCAGGCCCAGATCGCCGAAGGCACCGTGACGTTCCGCGTGCCCGCGCGGCGAGGAGTTCGTCCCCCGGCTGTTCAGCGAATTCCCGCTGCCGATCCGAGCCGTGAACGTGTCCCGGCCGTCTCTCGACGACGTGTTCATGTCCTACACGGGCTCGACGATCCGCGACGCCGAGGCCGGCGCCAACGACCGGATGCGACGCAGCGCACAGATCTTCGGAAGGGGCCGCTGATGGTTGCCACCACCGCCGCGACGGTGCCGCGGGTCCGGGTCCCGAACCGCACCGCCACCAGCGAACTGCGCGCGATCCGGGTCGTCTGGGAGCGGGAGGTGGTGCGTTTCGCCACCGACCGGCTGCGCATGATCACCTCGCTGTTCCAGCCGCTGCTGTTCCTGTTCGTGCTCGGCACCGGGCTGTCCCGCATCGCGTCCGCCGGCACCGGTGGGCTGAACCTGCGCACGTTCCTGTTCCCCGGCATTCTGGCGATGGCAGTGCTGTTCACCGCCATGTTCTCTGCCGCGTCGATCGTGTGGGATCGCGAGTTCGGGTTCATGCGCGAGATGCTCGTCGCCCCGATCCGGCGCAGTTCCATCGTCATCGGCAAGTGCCTGGGCGGTGCGACGGTCGCGACGTTCCAGGGCGTGCTGGTGATCTGCCTGGCCGGGCTGGTCGGGGTGCCGTACGCGCCGACGCTGATCCTCGGCGTCTTCGTGATGCAGGTGCTGCTCGCCTACACGCTCACCGCGTTCGGCGTGATGGTGGCGGCGCGGATCAAGCAGATCCAGTCGTTCATGGCGCTGACGCAGATGCTCGTGATGCCGCTGTTCTTCGTCTCCGGTGCGCTGTTCCCGCTGACCGGGTTGCCCGCCTGGCTGGCCGTGCTGAACCGGCTGGACCCGCTGACCTACGCGGTGGACCCGATGCGCCGCGTCGTGTTCAACCACCTGTCGCTGACCCCGCAGGTGCGGCACCGGCTCGACCCGGGCGTGACCTGGGACGGCTGGCACGTCACGCCGGTCGTCTGCGCCGCGGTCGTGCTGGCCATCGGCGTGATCATGACCGCCATCGCCATCGTCGAGTTCAACCGCAACGACTGACATTCGTAGAATTGACATATTGCCGACGTTCCCCCCGCCGCCGCTCCGGCCCGGTCGATGCTGGTACGAGACCCGACCGAAAGGCATGACGTCAATGGAACCGAACAAGAAAAAGAAGACCGATTGGGACAAGGCCGACACAATCGAGACGTGGAAAAGTCTTACGCCCAATGAGAAGAAACTCTACGTCGCAAATATTAAAGCTCGTCTGAACAAGCCACCGACGCAGGAAGTGACGACGTGGCTCAAGCACCCCCTGCTCAAAGACATCAAAACTGCTGTGATGACCCCGTCCAAGAGCCCCGGCGGATCTCCCGACAGCAGCCCTAGCGGATCTCCGCGCGGCGGCCCCGACGAAGCCAAAGCCAAACTGGCATTCGTATTGTCGAAGTACGGACACAACATGGATGTCGATGAATTCAAGGACGATGACTGGAAGAAGGACTGGCACAAGCTGACGGGTCTTCATAAGGACATTCACGCCATGTTGGAGGACCCGAAGTCCAGTGCGTTCATCAAGGCGTGGCTGAAGGACAGTTCGCGTAAAGGGCTCAAGATATTGTTATTCAATTGCGACCCGATCAATTATGCAAACCTAAAAGGGATTGTCGAGGCGGACTCTCCTGATAGCGTTGGGAACTACATGACCCTCAACAAGCGGGACGAGATGTGGCGAACAGCCCTACGCAAGGTCTACGAGGTCGATTATCTGGGCAGCCTGATCGGCGGCAAGAAGAAGAGCAAGGTGGAAGAAGTCTGATCCCGGGTTGCGGTCAGTCGGCGCGGTCAATCCGCGCGGATGCGGTCCAGCACGAGCGGTACCGACGGCGCAGCGGATCCGATGTCGAACGCGCCGACCAAAGCCTGCTCGGCTCGATCGAAGCGGCCCGGATCGTCGGCGTGCAGTTCCAGTAGCGGCTCGCCGGCGCGGACGGTGTCGCCAGGTTTGGCGAACATCACCACGCCGGCAGTCGCGGACACCGCGTCCTCCTTGCGGGCCCGCCCGGCACCGAGCCGCCACGCCGCAACACCGACGGCCAGCGCGTCCAGCCGGGTGAGTACCCCGGACGCGGGGGCGTTGATGACGTGCCGCTCGGTCGCGACGGGCAACGGCGCCAGCGGGTCACCGCCCTGCGCCGCGATCATGCGGCGCCACACGTCCATCGCACGGCCGTCGGACAGCGCGGCTGTCGGGTCGGCGTCCGTCAGCCCGACCCCGTCGAGCATCTCCCGCGCCAGCATCAGCGTCAGTTCGACCACGTCCGGCGGCCCGCCGCCGGCGAGCACCTCGACCGACTCGGCCACCTCGAGCGCGTTGCCCGCGGTGCGCCCCAGCGGCGTCGACATCTGTGTGAGCACCGCGACGGTGTGCACGCCGTGGTCGTGGCCCAGCGAGACCATCGCGCGAGCCAGCGCCCGCGCCGACTTCGGCTCCTTCATGAACGCGCCGGTGCCGACCTTCACGTCCAGCACGAGGGACGACGATCCCTCCGCGATCTTCTTGCTCATGATGGACGAGGCGATCAACGGGATCGACTCGACGGTCGCGGTCACGTCGCGCAATGCGTAGAGCTTGTGGTCGGCCGGTGCCAGCTCGGCACCCGCGGCGCAGACCACCGCGCCGACGTCGTTGAGCTGGGCGACGAACTCGGCGTTGGACACCGACGCGCGCCACCCGGGGATCGATTCCAGCTTGTCCAGCGTGCCGCCGGTGTGCCCCAGCCCTCGCCCGGACAGCTGCGGCACCGCCGCACCGCACGCGGCGACCAGCGGCGCGAGGGGCAATGTGATCTTGTCGCCGACGCCGCCGGTGGAGTGCTTGTCCGAGGTCGGCCGCCGCACCGCGGACAGATCCAGCCGCTCGCCGGAGGCGATCATCGCCGCGGTCCACCGGGACAGCTCGGCTGAGGTCAAGCCGCGCCACACGACCGCCATCGCCAGCGCCGCCATCTGTTCCTCGGCGACCACGCCGCGGGTGTACGCGTCGATCACCCAGTCGATCTCGTCGTCGCTCAGGGCACCGCCGTCGCGCTTGGCGCGGATCACCTCGACCGCGTCGAAGCGCTGCGGTGCAGCGCTCACGGACCCGTCCCGGGCAGGTCGTCACGCCCGAACGCGAACGGGAGCACATCGCTCATCGTCTTCGGCCCGTGCACGGTGTCCACCAGCAGATCCGGCCCACCGTGTTCCCACAACAGCTGCCGGCACCGCCCGCACGGCATCAGCACCTCGCCGCGGAAATCCACGCACGCGAACGCGACCAGCCGCCCGCCACCAGAGGCGTGCAGCGCGGACACCAGCCCGCACTCGGCGCACAAGCCCAGGCCGTAGGAGGCGTTTTCGACGTTGCAGCCGGTGACGATGCGGCCGTCGTCCACCACGGCCGCCGCCCCCACCGGGAACTGCGAGTACGGCGCGTAGGCGCTGCCCATTGCCTCGAGTGCGGCACGGCGCAGCTGTGGCCAATCGATATCGAGAGTCATATCAGCCCTTGATGTAGGGTTCGCCGTCCGCGGCGGGCGCCTGGACGCGGCCGACCAACCCGGCGACCGCGAACAGGGTAACCAGGTACGGCAGCATCAACAGCAAGTTGGACGGGATCTTGACGGGCGTGCCGAGGAACGACAGCAATGTCTGCAGTTCGATGCTGAACCCGAACAGCAGCGCGGCGCCGAGCGCACCGCGCGGAGCTCCACCGCCCGAAGATCAGCGCGGCCAGCGCGATGAACCCCTTGCCGGACGTCATGCCCTCCGGGTTCTTCACGAACTGACCGGTGCCGGCCAGCGTCAGGTACGCCCCGGCGAGCCCGGCGACCATGCCACCGAGGATGACGTTGCGGTACCGCGTGCCCAGCACCTTGATGCCGACGGTGTCCGCGGCCTTCGGGTGCTCGCCGACGGCACGGGTGCGCAGCCCCCATCGAGTGCGGAACAGCGCCACGTCGATGACGACGATGATCACGTACATCGCGTAGATGATGTAGTTCACGTCGAACAGCGGCTTGCCGATGATCGGGATGTCGGCCAGCCCCGGCATCTTGTGCGTGCTCAGGTGCATGCCGGTGTTGTACGTCTCCGGATGCGGTGCCATCAGCGCGTCGTAGAGGAACCCGGTCAGGCCGAGCGCGAGCAGGTTCAGCACGACGCCCAGCACCACCTGGTTGACCAGGTACTTGATCGCGAAGACGGCGAGCAGCGCGCCCAGCAAACCGCCGGCGACGATGGCGAAGATGACGCCGACGCCGAGGTTGCTCGCCACGCTGGCACCGAGCGCGCCCGCGAACGCGCCGACGAGCATCTGGCCCTCGATGGCCACATTGATGACGCCGGTGCGCTCGCACAGCACACCGGCCATCGCGCCCAGGATCAGCGGCGCAGCCAGCACCACGGTCTGCGCCACCACACCGACGATGTCGATCGGGTTCTCGCCGTGCGTACCCGAGTCCGCCCAGCACAGGAACGCGATGACGAACAGCAGTGCGACGACGGCGAACACCCAGCTCATCCGCCGCCGCGGAAAGCCACGCACGCAGTGCCACAACCCGATCAGGCAGATGACGGCGCCGAGCGCGATGCCGGTACCGGTGGCCCACACCCGCACGATGGGGATCGTGTACTTGTCGCCGGCCTCGGACAGCGCGAACGCCGCGTCGCCGGACTTGGCACCGACGCCCCAGGCAAGGATGGTGATCAGGCCGATGACGATCAGCACGACGCCGGTGGCGGTGCGCCGCGTGTTGGACACCGGCGGTTCGACGACCGCATGGGTGACGACGAGTTCCTCGGGGGCGTCCGCGGTCGGCGCGCTCGGCGCGCTCATCCGTTCCACCCCTTCGCGAGCTGACCGGCGCCGCGGCCGGCGCGCGCCGCGCGCAACCGGAAGATCGTCCGGATCAACCCCGGCGCCGCGATGAACAGCACGATCACCGCCTGGATCACCTCGACGATCTCCTGCGGCGTGGTCGTGTTGACGAGCAACTGCACGCTGCCCGCCCGGAACGCGCCGAACAGCAGGCCGGCTGCGACGATGCCGCCCGGACTGGCGAACCCGAGCAGCGCCACCGTGATCGCGTCGAAGCCGATCCCGGCGTCGATGGACTGGTTGAGGCTGGTGTTGACGCCCATCACCTGAGTGGCGCCGGCGAGCCCGGCCAGCGCACCCGCGATCAGCATCACCACCAGGTAGCTGTTCGCGACGCTCATGCCGGCCGTCCGTGCGGCGAGGTGGTTCGCGCCCACCGCCCGCAGCCGGAAGCCCAGCGTGGACCGGGTGAGCAGCCACCAGCACACCACCGCGGCGGCGATAGCGATCAGCAGGCCGACGTTGACGCGCAACTTCTGATTCGAGCCGAGCAGATGCGGCAGTAATGCGGAACTGTGCACCGTGCGCGAGATGGCTTCGTTCGAGTTCGGTTTCTGGAAGCCGCCGAGTCCGAGCAAGTAGCTCAGCAGGTAGAACGCGACGTAGTTGAGCATGATCGTCGTGATGACCTCGTGCGCGCCGGTGGCCGCCTTCAGCAGACCGGCGATGCCGCCCCACACCGCACCGCCGATCGCGCCGGCGAGCACGGCAACGATCACGTGCAGGCCGGGCGGCAGCGACCAGGCGAACCCGACGTAGCCGGCGCAGATCGCGCCGGCGATGATCTGGCCCTGCCCACCGATGTTGAACAGGCCGGCGCGGAACGCCAGCCCGACGGCGAGACCGGTGAGGATCAGCGGGGTGGCGTTGGTGAGCGTGTCCGAGATCGGGTTGAGGATCGCTACGCCGCTGTTGGAGTACAGCGAGTTCGGGTTGAAGATCGACCCCTCGAACAGCTGCGAGTAGGCCGAGGCGATGGCGTGCCAGCCGCGGCTGAACGTGTCGCTGGGATGCTGGGTGAAGTACCCCATCGCGTTACGGGTCGGCTCGTCGGAGACGGCGATCAGGATCGCGCCGATGACGAGCGCGAGCACGAACGCGAGCACGACCAACACCGGCGTGCTGCCGTAGAGGTAGGCGTACCAGAGCCGCTTGCCGAACGAGAGGTGCTCGGTATCCGGCGGCTGCTCCTCCGCCGCGGGCGGCGGCACGGTGGCGACGTCGCTCACGCGTGCACCTCGCTCGCCGAGCCGGCCATCAGCAACCCGATGTCCGCCGCGGAGATGGTCGGTGCAACCTCGCCGGCGATGCGGCCTCGGTACATGACGCCGATCCGGTCCGCGAGGCCGAGCACCTCGTCGAGTTCCGTCGACACCAGCACCACTGCCGCGCCGCGGTCGCGCTCGTGCAGGATGCGTCGGTGCACGAACTCCATCGAGCCGACGTCCAGGCCGCGGGTGGGCTGCGACACCACCAGCAGCCGCAGTGGACGCGATAACTCCCGCGCCAGCACCACCTTCTGCTGATTGCCGCCGGACAGCGTGGACGCGGTCGCCTCGGTGGACGATGTGCGCACGTCGAATTCCTTGACGCGCGCCTCGGCATTGCGCGCGATCGCGTCCAGCTTCAAGGCCGGCCCGGACGCGAACTCCGGCGTGTCGTAGATGTCGAGGACCAGGTTCTCGGCCACGGTGAACGACCCGATCAGCCCGTCGTGCAGCCGGTCCTCGGGCACGTAGCCGACCCCGAGCGACAGCACGTCGTCGATGCCGAGTTCGGTCGCGGACTGACCGTCGATGCGCACGCTGCCGGCGGTGAGCGGCCGCAGCCCGACGAGTGCCTCGGTGAGCTCGGTCTGCCCGTTGCCCTGCACGCCCGCGAGCGCGTAGATCTCGCCGCTGCGGACCGTGAACGACACGTCGTCGACGAGCACCACGCCGTAGGCGTCCACGATGGAGACGCCCTCGACCGCCAGCACGGGTTCACCGGGCTTCGCCGGGCTCTTGTCCAGGGTCAGATCGACCGGCCGGCCCACCATCATCGACGCCAGCTCGGTGGCCGACGCGCTGGGTTCGGCGGTGCCGACCACCTTGCCGCGCCGGATCACGGTGATGCGATCGGCGACGGCCTGCACCTCGCGCAGCTTGTGCGTGATGAACACGATCGAGGTGCCACCGTCGCGCAGCGCACGCATCACCGTGATGAGTTCGTCGGTCTCCTGCGGCGTGAGCACCGCCGTCGGCTCGTCCAGGATGAGCATCTTCGCGTTGCGGCTGAGCGCCTTGATGATCTCGACGCGCTGCTGCACGCCGACCGGCAGGTCGGCGACGAGCGCGTCGGCCGGCACCTGCAGGTTGTACTTGGTCGGAGATCGCCTCGACATCGCGCCGGGCCCGGCGGCGGTCGAGGAATCCCAGCACGCGCGCGTCTTCGTGGCCGAGCATCACGTTCTCGGTGACCGTGAACACCGGGATCAGCATGAAGTGCTGATGGACCATGCCGATGCCCGCTGCCATCGCATCACCGGGACCCTTGAACGTCACCGGCTTGTCGTCGACGAGGATCTCGCCGGCGTCGGGCTGGTACAGCCCGTACAGCACGTTCATCAGCGTCGATTTGCCGGCGCCGTTCTCACCGAGCAGAGCGTGGATCTCGCCGGGTTCGACGACCAGGTCGATCGAGTCGTTGGCCACCAGCGCACCGAACCGCTTGGTGATGCCACGCAACTCGAGCTTCATACCGCCTCTTTCGCGTCCACGCTTTCCCGGTGCCTGCGCCGCGCCCGTTCCTCGCCAGATACGACGCAACGCTGCGCTGGTCAGTCAACCAGCGCAGCGTTGCGTGAGGTAGTCCAGCCGCTCGATTACTTCGGCTGGCTGGGCGAGGTGATCGTGATTGCCCCACTTTCGATCTTCGACATGACGTCCTTGACCTCGGACTGCAGGGCCGCGGGGACCTTGGATGCGAAGTCGTGGTAGTCGGCCAGGCCGGTACCGCCGTTTGCAGCGTCCCGATGTAGTTGCCGCTCGGGTACGAGCCGGACGCCGCGGCCTTCAGGTACGTCTCGACTGCGCTGGTCAGACCCTTGGTGACGCTGGTCAGGAAGACCGAGCAGTACTGGGCGCCGACACGCAGCCGTCGGTGTCCACCCAGATGACGCTGACCTTGCCGCCGGAGGCCTGCGCCGCGGCGCCGGCGCCGAGGCCGGACCCACCGGCGACCGGGAAGATGACGTCCGCGCCCTGGTTGATGAACGTCTGGCTGATGGACTGGCCGCCTGCCTCGTCACCGAACGGGTTGCTGCCCGGGACGAAGGTGCCGCCCTTCTGGTTCTTCTCGCTCCAGCCGAGCACCTGGACGTGCGTGCCCTTCTGCTGGTTGTAGTACTGCACGCCCTCCCAGAAGCCGTCCATGTAGATGGTGACCGGTGGGATGTCCGCGCCGCCGTAGGTCGCGACCTTGCCGGTCTTGGTGTAACCGGCCGCCAGGTAGCCACCGAGGAAGCCACCCTGCGCGGTGTTGAACTCCATGCCGTACATGTTCGACACGGTCGACGGTGCGTCCACCTCGGCGAAGTGGATGCTCGGGTTCGCGGTGGCCGCTGCCTTCACGTTGTCGGCCATCAGGCCACCGACCGCGATGATCGCGTCGCACTTCTTCTGTACTTCGGCGTTGAGGTTCGGCGTGTAGTCGTTGGACGAGTTCGACGGCACGTACGAGATCTTGATGTTCGGGTTGGCCTGGTTCGCGGCCGTCATGCCCGCGTAGGACGACTGGTTGAACGACTTGTCGTCGACGCCGCCGGTGTCCAGCACCATGCACGCGGCCAGCGACTTGGCGGTCGCCGCGCCGGTGCTGCTGCCGGTGGTGTTCGAGGACTTGTTCGACTTGCTGCCACACGCGCTCGCAGTGAGCGCCGCGGCAATACAGATGACTGCCACACCGGTCTTAGAAAACCGCAAAATGATCATCCCTTCCCGTGGATGTCCGTCCGTGCCTGCCTGTGCCGGGGCCGGAAGCCTGACCGACACCGTATCTGCCATCCACGTCCGCGCAAGAGTGCCGGACGGCCGGAGGAGTGCTTGTCACCGGATCGTTGCCCGGGTTGCCGGGTCGGCACCCGGATCCGCTCCGGACCGGACCCGATCGGCGTTGCAGAACCGAAGATCGGACGGACTGGCCTAGCGTCGTCGGCGTGCATGCGATGGCGGCCCGCCGGCGCATCCGGGTCGTGGTGCGTGCCGGGCTGTGTGCGTGCCTCGTGGCCGGGGCGATCGGTGCCGGGGCGATCGGTGCCGGGGCCGCTCCGGTCGGCCTCGAGCCGCGCCATACGCCTCGCAGCCGACGCCGACGCCGGCCCGCCCGTCCACCTATTCGGTCCCGCCGGCCGCCCCGTCGCCCACCGACTCCGGCAAGTCGCCGGACAGCCCGGATCCGCACCCGCCTCGCGGCGGCATCGGCCCGGACGGGCGCGCGGTCGGCGGCACTCGCCTGCTCAGCCGCGGGCTCGTGCAGCCGGCAGGCGTCGCCGGCGCTACCCAGCGACCTGACCGCGCAGAGCTGGATCCTGGTCGACCTGGACAGCGGCGCGGTGCTTGCCGCGCGCGACCCGCACGGCCGCTACCAACCGGCCAGCATCCTGAAGATCCTCACCTCGGTGACGCTGCTGCCGCTGCTGCCGGGCTCCCGCCTGGTCACCGTCAGCGCCGCCGCGGCCCATGCCGAGGGCTCGGCCGCCGGCCTGGTGCCGGGCGGCACGTACACGGTCGACCAGCTGTTCGAAGGCCTGCTGCTGGTGTCCGGCAACGACACCGCGGCGGCGCTGGCCGACGCCGCCGGCGGATCCGCCACGCACCGTCGCGATGATGAACCGCACCGCGCTCGGCCTCGGCGCCTACGACACGCTCGCGCAGACGCCGTCCGGGCTGGACGGCTGGCAGCAGCTGACCAGCGCCTACGACATGTCGCTGTTCCTGCGCGCCGCGCTGGCCGACCCCCGCTTCATTGCCTACGACCGGTCCGCAGCGCGGTGCTGCCGGTGCAGCCGAGCAACGGCTACGGCCCGGTGACGATGGACAACCAGAACACCCTGTTCCTGTCCACCGTGCCGGGCGCGCTGGTGGCGAAGACCGGCTACACCGACGCCGCGCAGCACACCTTCGCCGGCGCGATCTCGCGCGACGGCCGTCGGCTCGGGGTGATTCTGATGCGGGCCCAGCGCTGGCCCCAGGATCAGTGGCAGCAGGCCACCGACCTGATGAACTGGGGTTTCGCGCTGCCGCCGGGCACCGCGCCGGTCGGGCACCTGGCCCCGCCGGTGCCGGTACCGGCCGCGGCGAAGAGCCGGGCACCTGGCGCGACCGCCCGCCAGGCCGCGATCGCCCGGCTGGGGCCGGCGGCCACACCGGGTGGGTGGTCTGGGTGGTGATCGCCGCCGTGCTGGGCGTCCTGGTTCCGCTGTGGTGGCTGGGCAACCGCCGCAACCGACGCAACCGCGCCGCCGGCACCGACGCCGGCCCGTGGTATGCCCGGTCACGATCGCCGCATAGCGCGTATCGGCGCCGCTGACCCGCTCGCCGATCGGGTTCGGGACTAGTCCAACGGCTCCGGGCCGAGGTTGAACTCGGTGCGCCAGCGCCAACTCCGGTCCGGTTCGCGCGAGAACAGCGCGAACGTGCGCACCGGGAACCGCGCGACGAAGCCGGCCAGACCGTCGTAGGCCAGGTCGAGACGCAGCGTCGTCGATCTCCTGGGCCACCGTGACGTGCGGGTGGTACGGGAAATCCAGATCGCGTTCCAGCGGACCCTGACGGATCGCCTTCTCCAGCAACTCGCAGTCGGAGACGCCGCGCGCGATCTGGATGAACACCACCGGCGAGGTGGGCCGGAACGTGCCGGTGCCCGGCCAGGTGCATCACGAACGGCTCGGCGGCAGCGGCCACGCTCGGCGAGATGGGAGTAGATGTCGTCCATCGCCGCCGTGCGCACCGGCGTGGGCGGCAGCAGGGTCACGTGCGGCCACACCACGTCGGCCGCCGGGTCACCGACGCGCCGGCGCCACTTGGTGAGCACGGCGGCATGCGGCTGCGGGATCGCGATGGCGACGCCGACGGTCGATGTGCTCTGCGGCTGGCGTCATCGTGGATCTTCCGGGTGCCGCTCGGGCAGCAGGCCGACCCGGTCGTAAGCCGTCGGCCACCGTCGCCGTGCGCGATCTCGCGGGCGCGGTCGGCACCGTCGCCCAGGATGCGGTCCAGCTCGGCGGGATCGCCGAGCAGTTCGTTGGTGCGCTTGGCGAACGGTTCGGCGAAGGCCACCACGGCGTCCGCGACCGCCGACTTCAACGCGCCGTAGCCCTGGCCGGAGAACTCGCCCGCCACGTCGGCCACGTCGCGCTCGGTGACCGCGGCGAGGATCACCAGCAGGTTCGACACGCCAGGCTTCGCGTCCGGGTCGTACCGAACCTCGGTGTCCGGTGTCGGTGACCGCGCGCTTGATCTTGCGCGCGATCGAGTCGGCGTCCTCCAGTAGTTCGACGGTGCCGGCCGGCCCGAGCGACTTGCTCATCTTCGCCGTCGGTTCCTGCAGGTCGAGGATCTTCGCCGCGCCCTTCGGGATGATCGCCTGCCGGCACCGTGAACGTCTGGCCGTAGCGGCGCGTTGAAGCGCTGCGCGAGGTCACGGGTCAGTTCCAGGTGCTGACGCTGGTCCTCGCCGACCGGCACGCCGTCGGCCTGGTACACCAGGATGTCCGCCGCTTGCAGGATCGGATAGGTGAACAGCCCGACCGACTGACGGTCCGCGCCCGAGGCGGGCCGACTTGTCCTTGAACTGCGTCATCCGCGAGGCCTCGCCGAATCCGGTCAGGCACTCCAGGATCCACGCCAGCCGGGTGTGCTCGGCGATGTGGCTCTGCACGAACAGCGTGCACCGCTGCCGGGTCGAGCCCGGCGGCCAGCAGCTGGGCGGCGGCGACCCGGGTGCGCCGGCGCAGTCAGCTCGGGTGGCGGGCGGGTCGACGGTCAGCGCATGCAGGTCGACGACGCAGTAGAAGCGCGTCGTGGCCGTCCTGCAGCTCGACCCATTGCTTGATCGCGCCGAGGTAGTTGCCGAGGTGGAACGAGTCCGCGGTGGGCTGGATGCCCGACAGCACTCGCAGCCGGCTCGATGACCGAGGCCCGGGGCCATCTGCGGCCTCTGGTCAGGATTCGGCGCCATGTTGTCCGATTCTGGCATCCGCGTCGGGTCACCGGTTTCGGCGGGCGGGGTGATCCGCACCCGGGACGCACGGCGCGACCTTCCACCTCGACCACCTCGAGCCGGTATCCGTCGTGCTCGACGGTCTGGCCCGACGCTGCGGCAGCTCGCCCGAGCGCGCCATGATGAAGCCGCCGACGGTGGAGTACGGACCTTCGGGCAGTTCCAGGCCGGTGAGGTCGGCGACCTCGTCGAGGTTCACCTTGCCGTCGACCTCGACGACGCCGCCGACCAGCCGGTGTTCCTCGCCGCCGGGCGCGTCGTACTCGTCGCGGATGTCGCCGATGACCTCCTCGATCAGGTCCTCGAGGGTGACGATGCCGTCGGTACCGCCGTACTCGTCGACCACGATCGCCATGTGCTGGCGTTCGCGCCGCATCTCCGACAGCGCGACGAGCACGCGCTTGGAGCCGGGCATGCGTTTGACCTCGCGCGCGATGTCGCCGACGGTGCGGCCCGGTCGGTGCGTGAGTCGAGCATCAGGTCGCGGATGTGCACGAAGCCGACGACGTCGTCCGGCCCTTCGCCGATCACCGGGTACCGCGAGTGCGGCGACTCGCCGGCGCGCTTCGCGGCACGGCTGATGGTCATCGCCGGCCTCGAGGAACTCCACCTCGGTGCGCGGCAGCATGACCTCGACGATCGATCGCTCACCGGCGGAGAACACGTCGTCGATCAGCCGGCGCTCGTCGGAGGACAGCGACTCGTGCGCGGCGACCAGGCCGCGCAGTTCGTCGTCACCGATCGGTTGCCGCCCGGCGCCCGGGTCGCCGCCGAGCAGCGCGCACGCATCACGTCGGTGGACTTGGACAGCAGCCAGATCACCGGGCGGAAGAACCGCGCGATACGGTCGAGCGTCGGCGCGAACAACAGCGCGGCGCCCTCGGTGCGCTGCAGAGCCAACCGCTTGGGCGCCAGTTCGCCGACGACCAGCGTGACGAACGAGATGAGCAAGGTGACACCGATGATGCCGGTCGCGCCGGCCAGGCCCTCGCTCCAGCCGCTGCGGATCAGCCACCGCTTGGCGACGTTGGACAGTGTCACCGCGCCGAACGCGCTGGACAGCAGCGCGGTCGAGGTCACCCCGATCTGGACCGCGGCCAGGAACCGGTTCGGGTCGGCGGCCAGGCGCGCGACGGCCTGCCCGCGGCGGCCGCGCTCGGCCAGCGCGCGCACCTGGCCCTCGCGCATGCGAGACCAGCGAGATCTCCGCGGCGACGAACAGCCCTTCCACGACGATCAGCAGCAGCACGATGCCGATGTCGAGCAAGGTATGACCCACGGCCGTCAGTGTACGAACTATCCAGGCCGCGGAGCCTTTGACGGGTTTACGACGAGCAGACCGTCAGCGCTGCGGTCGTGCCTACGGTCCTTCGATGCAGCAACATGACGCCGCCGATCCGGGTGAGGGGCCCGGACAAGGCGAAGACGGCGAAGGATCGCCACCGGCCCACGACCGCGACCGGGAGACGGACGAATCGAGGGCACCTGGTGCGCTCAGGGCGAGGCTGGAGGGCGGTGTCGGGCGACGCACTGGCATGCGCACCGGCACCCGCGCGTTCCGCACCGCGAACCAGGGGCTGCGCCGGTCGGTGGACCCACAGCCGTCGGAGATCCGCAGCGGTTCGGCCAACAACTCGTTCAACGAGGCGCACCGGATGCGCTACTTCGTGCTGATGCACCGCACCTGGGATCGCGGACCGTACGAGCGCTGATCGGCGGACGTCGACGTCATCCCTCAGGCGAGCGCGGCGGTCGCCCGGCGGCGGGTGCGGCGCGCGGCGACCGGCTGCAGCGGCTTGACCTGTGCGACCGGGGCGCTGCCGCGCAGCAGGACCTGTGCGACGAGCTCCGGGTTGTCGTACATGGGCACGTGACCCGACGCCGCGCATGATCACGTGCTCGGCATTGGGCAGCTGGCGCTTCGCGACGTTCGCCTGCCACGGCGGCAGCACGAGATCGCGGCCGGCCCAGGCGATGGTGACCGGTATGTCGGCGGGAATCGGGTCATTGAACGGCGACGCGGCCGTGAGCAGGATCCGCAGCGCGGGACGTGCGTAGGCGAAGCCGCGGATGTCGCCGAGCGCGTGATCGGCAGTCATTCGGCTCGGGTGGGCCATCAGCATCCCGTACACGAACTTGCGCCCGGCCGCGGTGCGCGACAGCAGTTCGAGCCGCGGACCCAGACGCTCACTCAGGTCGGCCGCGGAGGTGAAGATGCGACGCGTGTACGCGAAGGACGCCTCGTTGCGCCAGAACCCGGCCGGCGAGAGGCGCCGTCACGCTGCGCGCGTCCCCGGAAGCGCCCGCCTCCAGCGCGACGCGACCGCCGAGGGAGTTGCCGGCCACGTGCGGCCGGTCGAGTTCCTGCTCGGCCAGGAACAGCCGGAAATCGCGGCGCAGCGCCTCGACGACGCTGAGCCCGTCCAGGACGAACGGCGGGGACTGCCCGTGCCCGGGCAGGTCGACCAGGATGACCTCGCGCTGTTCGGCCAGCTGGTCCAGTACCGGGTACCAGGCCTGGCGGCGGTGCGTCACCCCGTGCACCAGCACGAGCGGCTCGCCCGACCCGTGTCGCTCACACGCGAGCATCTGCGCCTCCTCGGCGGTCCCGCCGTGCCGGGCTGGGCCGCAGTTGACCGGGCGACATCGCCCCGTCATCCGAACGCTACCTACCTGTAACGCAGAGTCATACGTGACTGCCGTCACAAATTGGAAACGGTTATCGGAAAGGATCTCCAGAGCTGCCGCGGATCTAACGCGGAGCGTCGTGGCGACGTCCCTGGCTCGGCCCGGCCGGCGTCAGCCGATCGCCTGCCGCAGGTTGGTGTCGATCGCGTCCAGGAACTCCTCGGTGGTCAGCCACGGCGCGTCCGGACCGATCAGCAGCGCCAGGTCCTTGGTCATCTGACCGCCCTCCACCGTCTGCACGCACACCCGCTCCAGCGTCTCGGCGAACCGCGCCACCTCGGGCGTGCCGTCCATCCGGCCGCGAGCCTCCAGGCCGCGGGTCCAGGCGAAGATCGACGCGATCGGGTTCGTCGAGGTCGGCTTGCCCTGCTGGTGCAGCCGGTAGTGCCGGGTGACCGTGCCGTGCGCCGCCTCGGCCTCCACCGTTTGCCGTCCGGGGTCATCAGCACCGAGGTCATCAGCCCGAGCGAGCCGAAGCCCTGCGCCACCGTGTCGGACTGCACGTCGCCGTCGTAGTTCTTGCATGCCCAGACGTAGCCGCCCTCCCACTTCAGCGCGGCGGCCACCATGTCGTCGATCAAGCGGTGCTCGTAGGTGAGGCCGGCGGCATCGAAGTCGGCCTTGAACTCCGTCTCGAAGATCTCCGCGAACAGGTCCTTGAACCGGCCGTCGTAGGCCTTGAGGATGGTGTTCTTCGTCGACAGGTACACCGGGTAGCCGCGCTCCAGGCCGTAGCGCATCGACGCGCGGGCGAAGTCGCGGATCGAATCGTCGAGGTTGTACATCGCCAGCGCGACGCCGCCGCCGGGGAAGTCGAAGACGTTCAGCTCGATCGGGTCGCTGCCGTCCTTGGGCGTGAACGTCAGCGTCAGCGTGCCCTCGCCCGGGCACCACCAGGTCGGTGGCGCGGTACTGGTCACCGAACGCGTGGCGGCCGATGATGATCGGCTTGGTCCAGTTCGGCACCAGTCGCGGCACGTTGCTCATCACGATCGGCTCGCGGAAGATCACGCCGCCGAGGATGTTGCGGATGGTGCCGTTGGGCGAGCGCCACATCTTCTTCAGGCCGAACTCCTCGACCCTGGCCTCGTCCGGCGTGATCGTCGCGCACTTGACGCCGACGCCGTGCTTCTTGATCGCCTTGGCCGCGTCGATGGTGACCTGGTCGTCGGTGGCGTCGCGGTGCTCGATGCCCAGGTCGTAGTACTCGAGGTTGATGTCGAGGTACGGCAGGATCAGCTTGTCCTTGATGAACTGCCAGATGATGCGGGTCATCTCGTCGCCGTCGAGTTCGACGACCGTCCCCTGCACCTTGATCTTGGCCATGCGCTGCGTCCTCCAGACGGGCGTTGTCTTGACATCAAGATACTCTGGTCGGAATATGCCGTCACCCAGCGGTCGCCCTCGTCCTAGTCTGCAAGGCATGACCGAATCCCGTACACCCACACGCCGTCGACACGATCGCGGACGGGTATCTCGACGAATGGGCCGCCCTCGACCCCTCACTGGCGACCTACTTCGGCATCGCCGGACACGACGACCGGCTGCCCGAGATGTCACCCGACTGGTACCAGACCCGCTCCGACCTGCGCCGCCGCACCCTGGCCGCGCTCGAGGCGCGCCGCAGCCCGTCGACGTCAACGACCGCATCACCGTCGCGGCCATGCAGGAGCAGCTCGGCGTCGAGGAGGAGCTACGCGCGGCCGGCGTCGAGGAGTCCGACCTGAAGAACATCGCCTCGCCGCTGCAGATCCTGCGCGACACCTTCGACCTGACCCCATCGGCCACCGTGTCGACTGGGAGACGGTGGCCAAGCGGCTCGCGGCGGTGCCCGGCGCGATCGATGGCCTACATCGCCTCACTGCACCTCGCCGCGCAGCGCGGGTCGGTACGCCCGATCGCGGCAGGTTCGCGCCGGCATCGAGCAGAGCCGCGACAACGTCGGCGCGGACGGGTTCTTCCAGACCTACGCCCGCGACGCCAAGACCGAGGACGGCACTGACCTGCCCTCGTCGTTGCGCGCCGACCTGAACCACGCCGCCGAGCGGGCCTCGGACGCCTACGACCAGCTGGCCGCGTTCCTCGAAAAGGAGCTCGTGCCGCTCGCGCCCGAGCGCGACGCCGTCGGGCGGGAGCTGTACCAGACCTACTCGCGCAGCTTCCTCGGTTCGAGCGTCGACCTGGACGAGACGTACGAGTGGGGGCAGCAGGAACTCGCCCGGATCACCGCACTGATGGAACAGACCGCCGGGCGTATCAAGGACGGCGCCAGCTTCCGCGAGGCGCTGGAATTCCTCGACAACGACCCCGGCCGCAAGCTGCACGGCACCGACGCGCTGCAGCAGTGGATGCAGCGCACGTCCGACGCGGCGGTCGCCGCGCTTGCCGACACCCACTTCGACATCCCGCAGGAGATCCGGCGGCTGGACTGCCGCATCGCCCCGACGCAGCAGGGCGGCATCTACTACACCGGGCCGAGCGAGGACCTGACCACCCGTCCCGGCACCATGTGGTGGTCGGTGCCGAAGGGCATCACCGAGTTCTCCACCTGGCGCGAGCTGACCACCGTCTACCACGAGGGCGTGCCCGGACATCATCTGCAGGTCGCGCAGACCGCGTACCGCAGCAACCTGCTCAATCGCTGGCGACGCATCGCGTCGTGGGTGAGCGGGCACGGCGAGGGTTGGGCGCTGTACGCGGAGTTGCTGATGGCCGATCTGGGTTTCCTGAACGACCCGGCCGATTTTCTCGGCATGCTGGACGCGCAGTCGTTGCGCGCCGCGCGGGTGGTGCTCGACATCGGCGTGCACTGCGAGCTGCCGGCACCCGCGTCCGTCGGCGGCGGTGCCTGGGACTACGACAAGGCGTGGGCGTTCCTGGCCGAGCACTGCGCGATGAACGAGGGCTTCCGGCGATTCGAGCTGGATCGCTACCTCGGCTGGCCCGGGCAGGCGCCGGCGTACAAGATCGGCGAGCGGATTTGGCTGCAACTGCGCGAGGACGCCCGGGCGAAGGCCGGCGACGCGTTCGACCTGAAACACTTCCACCGGTCCGCGCTGGACATCGGCAGCGTCGGCCTGGACGTACTCCGCAGCGCGGTCCTCGGCGAATTCGGCTGAGGCGACGCGTGCTGATTCACCCCTGGGACCAGGGTCGGTCCACCGAGCAATGGATGAGTTTCGTCCGCGCGCTCGGGCTTCGGTCACTTCATCGCCGGCGGCCGTGATCGGGACCTGCCGGTGGCGGTGCCGACGCAGTTCGCGCTGCGCTCGGCTGGCGAGGTGGTGCTGCATCTGGCCAGGCCGAATCCGGTCTGGGATGCGCTGGCGGAGAACCCGAACGCGATGCTCAGCGTCGCCGGCGACTGGGCGTACATCCCGGCGGCGTGGAAGGCGATCGGCGACGAGGATCCGGCTTTCGGGCGTGCCGACGACGTACTACGCCGCGGTCCAGCTCATCGGGGTGGTCACCGTGGTGGACGACCTTGACGGCAAGGCCGAGATCCTGCGCGCCCAACTCGCGGTGACCGAGCCGGACGGCGGCGCGGTGGACCCGATCGAGCACGGTCGCCGGCTCAACTCGATCCGGGGCATCCGGCTCGAGGTCACCGAGGTGCGCTCGAAGTTCAAGTACGGCGGCAACGTCGACGACGAGCACCGCGCCGCGGTGGCCGAACACCTGCGCGATCGCGCCGGCCCCGGCGACGCCGCCGCCCTCACCCACCTCTGACCCATCCCTGACGCACCCCTGGACCGGTTTGGGGAAGGTTGTAGCCGCTATAGGGCTAATACCTTCCCCAAACCGGGACGGATGTGGATGAGCGCCTGAGGTGTGGACGAGCCGGAGCATGGCTGACCGGGTTCGAGGCACGCTCCCGCGCATGTCCTCAACCACCTCCAACCACCCAACCGATTCGACGCCAGCGGGCGTATCCACGGACTGGCGGCGGATCTCGAGACGGCAGAGCGGTGTCGTGTCGCGGTCCCAGTTGCTTCGCGCGGGACGATCCACCAAGGCAATCCGATGCATGATGGCCAACGGTGAACTCGATCGGACCGCCGCCGGTGTCTATGTGGTCGGTGGCGCACCACTTACGTTCCGCGCTCAGCTATGGCGGGCGGTACTGGCGACCGGCGGAGTGCTATGCGGGGAGACGGCCGCAGAGTTATGGGGACTGCTCGACTGCCGTGCGCACCTCGTGCACGTCTTGATTCCGCATGACCGACGCGCGGTGGCTCCGACAGGGGTCAGGGTCAGTCGGTGGCGGCTAACAGCTCCGCCCCGGGGCATGCGCGACGGGCTCCCGGTAACGACCGAGCGATGGACGACTATGTCATTGCTCGCATCAGCCGAGCCGCGCGAGGCCGTCCGATTGGCAGACCGCGCCCTGCAACGCGGCTGGATTGCTCGGACGGACCTGATCACACGGCTCAGGCGTTACCCGTCCCGTCGTGGAAACCCCCAGCTTCGCCGGCTGCTGGACGCGACCGCGGACGGTGCCGCCGCCGAGTCGGAGCGCCGGTTGCATCGCATCCTTCGGGACGCGGGCGTACGCGGCTGGAAGGCCAACCATGTCGTCTGGGTCAATGGTGACCTGATCGCTGTCGTCGACGTTGCGATCGTTGGGCAACGGATTGCCATCGAGGTGGACGGCATGGCGTATCACGTCGACGTCGATAGCTTTCGCCGGGACCGGCGCCGTCAAAATGACCTTGTCGCTCTGGGCTGGACGGTGCTCCGATTCACCTGGGCGGACCTGATTGACCGGCCGGCCTATGTCGCCGCCACTGTCGTGGGTCTAACCGCACCCAACCGCGATTTGGGGAAACTTTTAGCCGTATAGGGGCTAAAACCTTCCCCAAACCCGGGTGTGGCCTGGGGGTTAGAGGTTGGCGACGTCGGCTTGCTTGGCGCGGACGGCCTCGGCAGCGTCGGTGAGCGCGGCCAGCTCCGACTCGGTCAGGTCGCGCTCGACGATCCGCTTGATGCCCGCGCGGCCGATCTGGGCCTCCACGCCGAGGTAGACGCCGCTGATGCCGTACTCACCGTCCACCCATGCGCATACCGGGATCACCTCGCCGGAATCGGAGATCACTGCCTTCGCCATCCGCGCGGCGGCGGCCGACGGCGCGTAGTACGCCGAACCGGTCTTGAGCAGCGCGACCACCTCGGCGCCACCGTTGCGTGTGCGTGTCACCAGCTCGTCGATCGTCGCCGCGTCCATCACCTCGGACAACGGCTTGCCGTCGACGAAGCAGGCAGACGGCACCGGCACCATCGTGTCGCCGTGCGAGCCCAGCGTCAGCGTCTGCACCGATCCCACCGGCACGCCCAGGGTCGTCGCCACGTTGTTGGTGAACCGCGCGGTGTCGAGGACGCCGGCCTGGCCGAACACACGCTGCTTCGGGAAGCCCGACGCGAGCTGCGCCAGCGCCGTCATCTCGTCCAGCGGATTCGACACCACGATGATCACCGCATCGGGCGACTGTGCGGCGATGTTCTCCGCCACCCCGCGCACGATCTTCGCGTTCACCTCGAGCAGGTCCATCCGGCTCATGCCCGGCTTGCGGGGCAGCCCCGCGGTGATCACCACGACGTCCGAACCGGCCGTCGGCTCGTAGCCGCCGCCGTCGGGCGTGGTGGTCGCGCCGACCACGGTCGTCTCGAACCCCTCGATGGGTCGCGACTGGTTCAGGTCCAGCGCGAGACCCTCCGGCTTGCCCTCCACGATGTCAGTGAGCACGACGGTGGAGAAGACGTCGTACTCGGCCAGCCTCTGGGCCGTCGTCGACCCGTAGAAACCGGCCCCGACGACGGTGACCTTGCCGCTGCGCGCGGGCTGGGACATGCGCTGTCTCCTCACTCGATGGCTTCGCCGCCGTGGCCTCTTCTGACACGGCGCGCCGACGGCGGCAACGTTAATCCGCCGCCGACCCGCCCCGGCAGCCGGATGCCCGCCACGAGGCGCGCACCACTGCCCGGCGTCCGCCCGATCGCCAGCATCCTCGCCGCCGCCGGTCTCGGATCAGTGCCGCAGCCGGACGTCCACCACCAGAATCAGCACGCCGAGCACGGCGTAGACGAGCACGTCCCACCACCGTCCCCGCACCACCAGCAAGCCCGCACGCGCGGCCGGCAACGCACCGCGCAGTACCGCGGCCACCAGCATCGCCGCGGCGATCACGAACGTCCCCCGCTCCCAGTGGCGGGGCTGGAACGTCAGGTACAGCACAGCCACCGCGAGCAGACCGAGCACCGATAGGAACGGCGCCTGCCGCGTCACCCGCCTGCGCAGCTGCAGCGCCACCTTCACCTCGACGCGGTCGCAGCAGCGGCGGCGCGCTCGGCCGCCTCGACCACGTTCGTCAGCAGCATCGCCCTGGTCATCGGCCCGACCCCGCCCGGGTTCGGGGTGAGGTACCCAGCCACGTCGGCAACACCAGGCGCCACATCACCGGCGACCTTGCCGTCGACCCGGCTGATGCCCGCGTCCAGCACCGCGGCCCCGGGCTTCACCATCTCCGCAGTGATCAGTCCGGCCGAGCCCGCGGCCGCCACCACGATGTCAGCCGAACGCACATGCCGAGCAAGATCACGCGTACCGGTATGGCACACCGTCACGGTCGCGTTCTCGCTGCGCCGGGTCAGCATCAGCGCCAGCGGGCGGCCCACGGTGATGCCCCGGCCGATGACGACGACATCGGCGCCGGCGATCGGCACGTGATAGCGGCGCAGCAGCTCGATGATTCCACTCGGCGTGCACGGCAGCGGCGCAGGCTTGCCGAGCACCAGCCAGCCGAGGTTCACCGGATGCAGCCCGTCGACGTCCTTGGCCGGGTCGACGGCGCCGAGGATCGCGAACTCGTCCAGACCCGTCGGCTGCTGCACCAGGAAGGCGGTGCAGGCGGGGTCGGCGTTCAGCTCGGCCACCACCGCCTCGACCTCGGTCTGCGACGCGCTAGACGGAAGCTCCCGCTCGATGCTCGCGATGCCGATCTCGGCACTGTCTCGGTGCTTGGCGTTGACGTACCAACGGCTGGCCGGGTCCTCACCGACCAGCACGGTGCCCAGGCCCGGCACGATGCCGCGCTCCCGCAGCGCCGCGACGCGCCGCGCCAGCTACGACTCCGGCCAGCGTTGCCTTGCCGTCCAGGACTGTCGCCGTCACGCGCTACATCCTCCCAAGAGCCCCCACGGCTCGCGGCGGCGAGGTGCGCAAGATGCAAGGCGGCTGTGCCAAGGCGAGCACGAGTCGCGGTCACGGCGGCCATCCTGCCAAATGCAAGGCGCTGTGCGGCGCGACACACGCTCAATGGGCCTGACACCCGTGCCGGCGAAGTGCGGGCCCGGTCAGATACATGGTGATGCCGGCCGCCTTCGCCGCGGCGATCACGTCCTCGTCGCGGATCGACCCGCCCGGCTGCACGACCGCACGCACACCGGCATCGATCAGACACCTGCAGCCCGTCCGGGAACGGGAAGAACGCATCCGATGCGGCCACAGCGCCGGCCACCCGGTCACCGGCTCGCGCCACCGCCAGCCGGCAGGAATCGACGCGGTTCACCTGCCCCATGCCGACACCGACTGTCGCTCCGTCGCGCGCGAGAGGATCGCGTTGGACTTCACCGCCCGCACCGCCCGCCACGCGAAGACGAGGTCGGCCAGCGTTGCATCCTCCGCCGCATCGCCGGTCGCCAAGTCGTCCACGAGTCTGGATCGTCGCCCGGCGCGTCGATGCGGTCGGCACGCTGCAGCAACAGCCCGCCGCTGATCGGCCGGCTCTCCACGGCCGGCTCGGCGGCGACCGGCGCCGCGACCAGCAGGCGCAGGTTCTTCTTGGCGCGCAACGCCTCGAGCGCGTCGTCGTCGAAGGCCGGAGCGCACGATCACCTCGGTGAAGATGTCGGCGAGTTGCGCGGCCATCGCCGCAGAGACGGGCCGGTTCGTCGCGATCACACCGCCGTAGGCGCTGACCGGATCGCACGCGTGCGCCTTGCGGTGCGCCTCGGCGATGTCCGCGCCGACCGCGATGCCGCACGGGTTGGCGTGCTTGATGATCGCGACGCACGGCTCGTCGAAGTCGTAGGCGGCGCGGCGCGCCGCCTCGGCGTCGACGTAGTTGTTGTAGCTCATCTCCTTGCCGGACAGTTGCTCGGCCTGCGCCAGCCCGCACCGCCCGGGGTGACGTACAGCGCCGCGGACTGGTGCGGGTTCTCCCCGTAGCGCAGCACCGCCGCGCGCTCCCAGGCCGCGGCGACCCAGCCCGGGAAGCCGGTCGCCTCGCCGGCCGACCTCGTCGTCCGGCGCGACCACGCTGCCCAGCCAGGACGCGACCGCGATGTCGTACGCGGCGGTGTGCCGGAACGCGTCCGAGCGGCAAGGCGCTGCCGGGCGGCGAGGTCGAAGCCGCCGGCGCGCACGGCGTCCAGCACGTCGACGTAGCGGGCCGGGTCGACGACCACGGCCAGCGAACCGTGGTTCTTGGCGGCAGCGCGGACCATCGCCGGACCGCCGATGTCGATCTGCTCGATGACCTCCGGCGTGCTCGGCACCGGCGGCCACCGTCTCGCGGAACGGGTACAGGTTGACGACGGCGAGCTGGAATGGCGGCGATGCCGAGGTCGATCGATCGTGGCGACGTGGTCCGGGTCGTTCTGGTCGGCCAGCAGCCCGGCGTGCACGTTCGGGTGCAGTGTCTTCACCCGGCCGCCGAGGATCTCCGGGAAACCGGTCACCTCGTCGACCGGTGTCACCGGGACGCCCAGCTCACGGATGCGTGCCGCGGTGGAGCCGGTGGAGACGATCTCGACGCCCGCGTCGTGCAGCCCGCGGGCGAGTTCGTCCAGACCGGTCTTGTCGTAGACGCTGACCAGCGCGCGGCGATCCGGATCTTGGTGTGCCTGTGGTGGTGCCTGTGTGGTGCCTAGCGTCATGCGGAGAGCTCCTGACAGATCTGCTGGATTGCCTTGACGTACAAGGGTTTCTCGACGGCCTGGATGCGCTCGTGCAGCGACGTCCTCATCGTCGCCGGCGAGCACCGGCACGCGCTCCTGGCTCGATCACCGGGCCGGTGTCGACGCCCTCGTCCACCCAGTGCACGGTGACGCCGGAGTCAGTGACGCCGGCGGCCAGCGCGTCGCGCACCGCGTGCGCGCCGGGGAAGGCGGGCAGCAGCGCGGGGTGGGTGTTGACGATGCGGAAGCGGCTGCACGACCGCGGTGCGAGCACGCGCATGAAGCCCGCGAGCACGACGAGGTCCGGGCGGTGCGCGGCGATCGCATCGGCGAACGCGTCGTTCCAGGCCGCGCGGTCCGCGAACTCGTGCAGCCCGACCGCGAAGGTGGGGACGCCCGCGGCTTCGGCCCGCTCCATCGCGCGGCAGCCTTTGACGTCCGTGCCGGCGGCAACGACCTGGCCGCCGAACGCCGGGTCTGCCGCGGCCTCGAGGACCGCCTGCAGGGTGGTGCCGCTGCCGGAGGCGAGAACGACGATTCGCGCGGCTGCCGACACCTGGCCACTTTATCCGGCGAGGCTTGCCAAGCCGGTCAGGATGCTTATCCGGCGAGCTTGCGCGGACCGTCCGCCTCCGGGTTGTTCGGCTGCGGGCCGGATGAGGCTGGAGCGCGGGTGAGCGCGCGCAGCCGACGCATCGGCTCGCTGGTCGCTGGCGTCAGCAACCGGGCGACCGGCTGCCCCTCGGCACCAGCGAAGTCAGCCCAGCGGCCGAAGCGCGACCGCAGGACGCCGGCGGCGAGGCCGACAGATGCGGCGACCGCGAGCGTCACCGCGCCGAACGCCCCGGTACGCAATCCGGACGCGCCGAGCACGTGCAACCGTCCCGATCCGATGCCACCGCCGCCCTGCCAGGCCAGCACGAACAGCGCCGCACCGAAAACACCGGCGGCAGCCGCGACGCCACGCCATCGCGCCTGCCAGTCGGGCACCCGCCACAGCACGCGCGCGGCGAGCAACCCGGCCAGCACCGGGGCGGCGGCCACGGCCACCCAGACGAGGGCGTTCGCCTTACCGTGCGGCAGCGCACCGAGCAGCGGGAACGCCGGCACCACGCCATGTGCGGCACTGCCCACGCTCACCGTTGCACCGGTGCCGATGGCGAAACCGGGTCCGAGCAGGTAAGCCAGCGCCGCGATCACCGCGTTCGGCGCAGCGAGAACGCCCAGCACCAGCACCGGAATCCCGCTCCAACCGCCGCCGAGCTGCCGGGAGATCTCCTCGACGCGCCCGGCGTGCAGCACCAGCGCCACGGCCACCAGCAGCGCCGCCACTGCGACATACGCGGCCAGGGCGACTGCGGCGGCACGGGCACCGAGGCGAATCGAATCGGGCACCTCGTGCGAGCACACGTTCGCGCAGCGGCCCGGACCGCACGAACGAGACGCCACCGCTGAGGATGAACAGCACCATGCCGCCGCACGGCGACGCCGAACCACGATGCGCGGCTGGTGCCCAGACGCGGCGAACGGCACCGCGATCAGCGCCAGGCGTCGGTGAAGCTGCCCGCCTGCAGCACTGCGGCGACGGCGAGCCGGCGGGTGTCGTGCTCGGCCAGGTCGGTGGCGGCGTCGGCCAGGCCGCTGCCCGCTCGCCAGCACACCAGGCCGACGATGATCGTCAGGCCCAGCGGCAGGAACTGAGCACTGCTGCCGTCCACCACCACGCCGCCGTGCAGCGCGGCCAGGAAGGTGAGCAGCCCGGCGCGGATCGCTGCGATGGAGTGGCCGGACGCTCCGGCGCTGGGTAGCCAGCAGATCGCCACCGACACGATGGCGAGCGTCGCGCACAGCGCGGCCGCGCCGACCCCGGTCCAGATGGCGGCGAACCACAGCGTCCGGCCGGCCATCGCGGGAACCACATTGCGCCGGCCGGCCTCGCTTGGTTCCGGCGGGCCGCCGCGGGCACGGTCACGCACCGGAGTGGAACTCATTGACCCAGGCTGGCAAAGCTGTCCGGCGATCAGGTCAGGACACGCCGAGCCGGCTGCCCGCGTCGTCTCACAGCAAGCAAAAAGCAACAGACCGTTCGGGTCGCCGGGGCGACGCGAACGGTCTGTTGATCAGGCAGGGCCGAGGTAGGTCAGCGGCCGATCTTGGGGATGTTGTTCAGCGGTCCGGGCAGCGCCGTGCTGGTCTGCTGTGCCCGCATCACGGCCAGGACGAGGCCGATAGCCAGCAGGACCAAGCTGATCCAGAAGCTGAATCCGTGCCCGAAGTTCACCGAATAGTGGACTCCGCCGATGCTTCCGCTCTCGTGATAGAACTTCGGGTGGATGAAGATCGCGAGGATCTCGAACACGAACCCGATGCCGAATCCGAGTACGGCGAGGACGCGCGCAGGCATGAACAGCGTCGTGGACGGCGAGAACAAGCCGATGGCGAAGAAGATCGTGCCCACAACCGCGAAGAGCATCGCGAACCAGCCGAAGAAACCACCGCCGAAGATCTCGTGCCAGGCGCTGTAATCCTTCGAGATGCTGGTGATCCCGCCGCCACTGGCGGTACCGCTGTAGAAGCTGAAGAACGAGAAGATCAGCACCAGGAATCCGACACCGAGCAGCGCCCAGTCCAGCGGGTTGACGGTCTTCGGATCGAACCCGGAGCTAGGTGCCGGGTAGCCACCGGCAGGCGGGTACGCCGGACCACCGGGCGGCGGCGGGTAGGCCGGAGCGCCCGGCGGCGGGTAGGCGGGACCGCCCGGCGGCGGATACGCGCCACCTCCGCCGGGAGGCGGGAATCCACCGCTACTTGGTGGTGGCGGCGGAGGCGGGGGTGGCGGCGGAGGCGGGTTGGAGCCCGGAGGTGGGGGTGGCGGGGGCTCGTACGTCATAGCGTCTCCTCATGCTTTCTCGGGCACTTCTCAGCACACGCTAGCGGCGGCGGTGCTCAGTGACTATCTCCGACACACGCCGCAGTCCTGGCCGTCGCGCGGCGCGGTACGTACGTACCCGCCGGTCGCAGACGACTTGCAGGCGCGGTCGTCCCGACTCCGCCCCTGGGTCTACCCGCCGAGGATCTCCCGCATCAGCTGTGCCGTCTCGCTCGGCGTCTTGCCCACCTGGACGCCGGCAGCCTCCAGCGCTTCCTTCTTCGCCTGCGCGGTGCCCGACGAGCCGGACACGATCGCGCCCGCGTGCCCCATCGTCTTGCCCTCCGGCGCGGTGAAGCCGGCGACGTACCCGACGACCGGCTTGGTGACGTGCTCGCGGATGTAGGCCGCCGCGCGCTCCTCCGCGTCGCCGCCGATCTCGCCGATCATCACGATCGCGTCCGTCTCCGGGTCGTCCTGGAACGCCGCGAGGCAGTCGATGTGGGTCGTGCCGATGATCGGGTCGCCGCCGATGCCGACGCACGTCGAGAAGCCGAAGTCACGCAGCTCGTACATCATCTGATAGGTCAACGTGCCCGACTTGGACACCAACCCGACCCGGCCGGCCTTGGTGATGTCGGCCGGGATGATGCCCGCGTTCGACTTGCCGGGGCTGATCAGTCCGGGACAGTTCGGCCCGATGATGCGGGTGCCGGAGTTCCCGGCGCCGGACTGCAACGCGTGCGCCCAGAACGCCGCGGTGTCGTGCACCGCGATGCCCTCGGTGATCACCACGCAGAGTCCGATCCGGGCGTCGATCGCCTCGTCCACCGCGGCCCGCGCGAACGCCGGCGGGACGAACACGACGCTGACGTCCGCGCCGGTCTGCGCCATCGCGTCGGCGACGGTGCCGAACACCGGCACGGTCGTGCCCTCGATGTCGACGGCCTCGCCGGCCTTGCGCGGGTTCACCCCGCCGACGACGTTCGAACCGGAGGCGAGCATGCGCCGGGTGTGCTTCATGCCCTCCGAGCCGGTCATGCCCTGCACGATGATCTTCGAATTCTCGGTCAGGAATATCGCCATGGCTCAGGCTCCAGCGCTCGTGTTGGCAAGTTCGGCGGCCTTGTCCGCGGCGGCGTCCATCGTGTCGACGAGCGTCACCAGCGGATGCGCGGCCTCGGCCAGGATCCGGCGTCCCTCGACGACGTTGTTCCCGTCCAGGCGCACCACCAGCGGCTTGCGCGCCTCGTCGCCGAGCAGCCGCAATGCGCCGACGATGCCGTTGGCCACCTCGTCGCAGGCAGTGATGCCGCCGAAGACGTTGACGAACACCGAGCGCACCGACGGGTCGTTCAGGATGATGTCCAGCCCGTCGGCCATCACCTGCGCCGAGGCGCCGCCGCCGATGTCGAGGAAGTTGGCCGGCTTCACCCCGCCATGCCGCTCGCCCGGCGTAGGCGACCACGTCCAGCGTCGACATGACCAGCCCGGCGCCGTTGCCGATGATGCCGACCTCGCCGTCGAGCTTGACGTAGTTGAGGTGCTTCTCCTTGGCCTTCTGCTCCAGCGGATCGGCCGCGGCGGTATCCACCAGCTCGGCGAACTCCGGATGCCGGAAGCTCGCGTTGTCGTCCAGCGTCACCTTGCCGTCGAGCGCGATGACCTTGCCGGTGTCACCCACACGCACCTTCGCCAGCGGGTTCACCTCGACCAGCGTCGCGTCTGCGCCGACGAACGCCTGCCACAGCTTCACCAGCATCGCGGCCACCTCATCGGCGATCTCGGCCGGGAACTTCGCCTGCGTCACGATGTCGCGTGCCTTCGCCTCGTCCACGCCGGCCAGCGCGTCGACCGGCACCTTGGCCAGCGCCTCGGGCCGCTCGACGGCGAGCTGCTCGATCTCCATGCCGCCCTCGTAGGAGGCCATCGCCAGGAACGTGCGGTTGGCGCGGTCGAGCAGGAAGGAGACGTAGTACTCCTGTTCGATCTGGGCGCCCGGGTCGACGAGTACCCGGTGCACGGTGTGGCCCTTGATGTCCATGCCGAGGATCTGCTCGGCGGCGGCTTCGGCGTCCTGCGGGCGTCTTGGCCACCTTCACGCCGCCGGCCTTGCCGCGGCCGCCGACCTTCACCTGCGCCTTGACGACGGTGACGCCACCGAGTCGCTCGGCGATCGCCGCGCGCCTGCTCCGGCGTCGTCGCCACCTCGCCGAGGCTGACCGGCACGCCGTAGGAGTCGAACAGCTGCTTGGCCTGGTACTCGAACAGATCCACGCTGATTCGTCCGTTCCTCAGTGACGGCACGCCGGGTGCGCGGCCCGTACGGGCTCCGCCGAAGCCTAGGTCAGCCGACGCCGGCTGCCGGCTGAGCCGGTCACTGCGACTGGATTCACGCCGGTGCTGGGTGCCGACATTGGCCCGCACCCAGCCGACGATCTCGTCGATCCGTGGCGCCGGGGGTGAAGATCTTGGCCACCCCGGCCTGCTCGAGCTGGGGCGATGTCCGGCTCGCGGGACGATGCCGCCGCCGAAGACCACCACGTCGGACAGCCCTTCTCGCCGGAGCAGCTCGAGCACCTGCCGGAACAAGGTCATGTGCGCGCCGGAGAGCACCGACAGGCCGACCGCGTCGGCGTCCTCCTGCAGCACCGTCTGCACGATCTGCTCCGGCGTCTGGTGCAAGCCGGTGTAGACGACCTCCATGCCGGCGTCGCGCAGCGCCCGGGCGATGATCTTGGCGCCGCGGTCGTGACCGTCCAGCCCTGGTTTGGCGATGACGATGCGCAGATCGGCGGGCCACGTCAGGCAGCGTATGAACGCCACCGTGAGACCGGCCACACAGCGCGGCGGGTTCCCACAGCGCTGCCGAGGATTCGCCGCAAAGTTCGCCATGGGACAATTCGGCCCATGGTGGGAGCGGCTTCGCTGATCGAGGACCGCGCCGGCGCCCGCCGGCCTCGCGCCGGCTCGTCGGTGCGGTCCATGGCGTCGCGCGCACGCCGGCATCATCGTCGGTCACCGTCGGCGCGCTCGCCTTCTACCTGTACCACGCGTTCGCCGACCAGGCCCGCTACCTGACCACCGGCTACGACCTCGGCATCTTCGACCAGGCCGTGCGCGCGTACGCGCACTTCCAGGCGCCGATGGTGCCGCTCAAGGGCGCGGGCTACAACATCTTCGGCGACCACTTCCACCCGATCATCGCGGTGCTCGCCCCGCTGTACTGGGTCTGGGACAACGTCGGCATGCTGCTGATCGCGCAGGCGGTGCTCACCGCCGCGGCGATCCCGGTCGTCTACCGGTTCACCCGGCGCCGGGCCGGCGAGCGGATGTCTCACTGCTCGTCGCCGCCGCCTTCGGCTTCGGCTGGCCGCTGCAGGGCCTGATCGATTTCGACTTCCACGAGATCGCCTTCGCCACGCCGCTGGTCGCGCTGGCCATCGACGCGCTCGACCGGCGCGATGACCGCAAGCTGGTGCTGTGGTGCGCGCTGCTGCTGTTCGTGCGCGAGGACATGGGGCTGATCGTCGCGCTGTTCGGCGTGCTGTTGCTGGCGCAGCGGCGCGGCAAGTTGCGCCTCGGTCTGGGCATGATCGGCGTCGGGCGGACTGATGCTACGGCCTCACCACCCAGGTGATCATCCCGCACTTCGCGGCCGGGCACAGTTCGCCTACGGCAACCAGTTCGGCGCGCTCGGGCCGAACCTCAGCTCGGCATTGGGCAACATCATCACGCATCCGTGGCACGCGGCGGACGTGTTCTTCACCCCGGAGATCAAGTCGCAGACGCTGGCTTTGCTGTTCCTGCCGTTGCTGCTGATCCCGTTGCGCTCGCGGTACTGGCGTGCTCTCGATTCCGCTGCTCGCCGAACGGTTCTTCAACTCGCGGACGAACCTGTGGACCGCGAACTTCCACTACAACGCGCTGCCCTGGGTGATCCTGGTGCTGGCGATGGTCGACGGCGCGGACCGGTTCGGGCTGTTCCGCGCCGAGCGGCGCGCGGTGCTGCTGCGTCGCGGGCTAGCGGCGGTGCTGGTGGCCACCCCGTTCGTGCTGATCCTCGATCGAGCACGTCGTGGGCGGTCGTCCCGATCACCTCGCTGCGCAAGCCGTACGCCGACCAGCCGGCGAACTGGCTCGCCACGGCGAAGGCGACGGTGGCCTGGCTGCCGAAGGACGTCTGCGTGGTGGCCGACAACCACCTCGTCCCGCACCTGACCAGCCGCGACTACACGACAGTCGCACAGGCCGATACACCCGACCCGGACTTCATCGCGCTGGACATGTTCGCACCGGACACCGGCGGCAACCCGCCGGCGCCGGTGCCGTACGACGTCTACGCCGAGGCGTTGAACAACCACTACCGCATCGTGTTCACCGACGGCACGTTCGTGATCCTGCAGTCGCCGCAACTACCGTGGCCCGTCGTCGCAGTGCGCGCCGCTGGGCAGCGGCAAACCCGCGTCCGCAACCCCATAGCGCTGCACGTGGGGAGTGTTCTGCCCGGATTCCGGGAACAGTCCTCCCCACGCGGGTTGGTCAGAGCTTCTGGACCGGCGCGTAGCGCAGCATCAGCCACTTGACGCCGGCGGTGCCGAAGTCGATCTGCGCCTGCGACCCGTCGCCGGAACCACGGGTCGCGACCACCGTGCCCAGCCCCCACGCGTCATGGGTGACGCGGTCGCCCGGGTCCAGCGACGGCACCGCCCGGTTGCCGACGCCGCCGCGCAGACCGCGGCCGCCGGACAGATGCGTCCCCGCCAGCTGCTCCTGCGCGCTACGCCGTGACGGCGCGCGGTAGCCGTGGTCGCCGTAGCGCGACCCGGCGTCGTCGCCGTAGCTGTTGACGAACGGCTGCCGGTCGACCGCCCCGGTCCAGGTCGCCAGCTCGGGTGGAATCTCGTCCAGGAACCGGGACGGCGGATACCAGGACGGCGCCCCCCAGGCCGAGCGCGACAGCGCCCGGGACAGGTACAGCCGCTCGCGCGCCCGGGTGATGCCGACGTAGGCGAGCCGGCGCTCCTCGGCCAGCTCGGCCGGGTCACCGAGCGTGCGCATGTGCGGGAAGATCCCGTCCTCCATGCCGGTCAGGAACACGACCGGGAACTCCAGCCCCTTCGCGGTGTGCAGCGTCATCAGCGTGACCACGCCGCCGCTCGCGTCCGGCACCGAGTCGGCGTCGGCCACCAGCGACACCTGCTCGAGGAACGCGTCCAGCGAGGTGGCCTCGTCCGTGCCGGCTCGCTGCTCCTCGAACTCGCGGGCGACGCTGACGAGTTCCCGGAGGTTGTCCACGCGCCCCTCGTCCTGCGGGTCGCGGCTCGCCTCCAGCTCGCGCAGGTATCCGGTTCGGTCCAGCACGGATTCGAGGATGGAACTCGGCGTGCTGTCCGGGCCGGCCGCGACGCCGCGCAGCGACGTCAGCAACTCGACGAACTCACGAACCGCATTGAGCGACCGGGGCGCCAGGAACGCCTCGTCAGCGCGTTCCAGCGCCGCGCCGAAGGAGATCCGCTCCCGGTCGGCGAGCATCTCGACGCCGGACTCGGCCCGGTCGCCGATGCCGCGGCGCGGCGTGTTGAGGATCCGGCGCAGGCTGACCACGTCGTCGGGGTTGGCGATGACCCGCAGGTAGGCGAGCGCGTCGCGGATCTCGCGCCGCTCGTAGAAGCGCACACCGCCGACCACCTTGTAGGGCAGCCCGACCCGGATGAACACCTCTTCGAACACGCGTGACTGCGCGTTGGTGCGGTAGAACACCGCGACGTTCGACGGGGTGACGCCGTGCTCGTCGGCGAGCGCATCGATGCGCTGGGCGACCCAGGCCGCCTCGTCGTGCTCGTTCTCCGCGACATAGCCCTGGATCGGCTCACCCGCGCCGGCCTCGGACCAGAGATTCTTCGGCTTGCGATCGGGATTGCGCGCGATCACGGCGTTGGCCGCGGACAGGATCGTCTGGGTGGAGCGGTAGTTCTGTTCCAGCAGGATCGTGGTGGCGTTCGGGTAGTCGCGTTCGAACTCGAGGATGTTGCGGATCGTCGCGCCACGGAAGGCGTAGATGGACTGGTCCGCGTCGCCGACCACCGCCAGCTCCGCCGGCGACAACCCCTCCACCGGCTGGGTCAGCTCACGCACCAGCGCGTACTGGGCGTGGTTGGTGTCCTGGTATTCGTCGACCAGGACGTGGCGGAACCGGCGCAGGTAGTGCTCGGCGATGTCCGCATGATCGGCCAGCAGCCGCACCGTCGTCATGATCAGATCGTCGAAGTCCAGTGCGTGCGCCTCGGCGAGCCGGCGCTGATAGCGGGTGTAGGCCTCGGCGACGACCTTGTCGTGCGCGTTGCTCGCCTTGTCGGCCCACGCCTGCGGGGTGACCAGCTCGTTCTTCAGGTTGCTCACCTGCGCGGACAGCGATCGCGCCGGATACCGCTTCGGGTCCAGGTCGAGGTCGCGGCCGACGAGCGTCATCAGGCGCTTGGAGTCGTCCGCGTCGTAGATGGAGAACGACGTCTTGAGCCCGATCACCTTGGCCTCGGCGCGCAGGATGCGCACGCACATGGAGTGGAAGGTGCTGACCCACATCACCTTGGCCCGCGGCCCGACCAGCGCGGCGACGCGTTCCTTCATCTCGCCGGCGGCCTTGTTGGTGAAGGTGATGGCGAGGATCTGACCGGGTTGCACGCCCCGCTCGGCCAGCAGGTAGGCGATGCGGTTGGTGAGCACCCGGGTCTTGCCGGAACCGGCGCCGGCCACGATCAGCAACGGGCCGCCGGCGTGCACGACCGCCGCGCGCTGTTGCGGGTTCAGCCCGTCGAGCAGGGTGTCGGGGTCCACGGCGAGGCCTGTCATATCGGTACCAAGAGTACGGGCGGCGGGTGTCACTGCCGGGCGACGAGGTGCGGCGACCGGACCGCCCGGGGCGTCGGCTCAACGGCTACCCGCCCGGTTCCCGCCGGTTCCTGCGCGGTTTCCCGGCCGACGGCCGCGGGTAGGTCTTGATCGACACCGGGGAGCTGACCATGACCACGTTGCAGGAACGCGCCAGCACCGCAGCACCTGACGAGCGGCGGATGCGGCGGCATCTCGGGCCGGTCGGCCTGCTGTTCGCCGGGGTCGGTTCGATCATCGGCTCGGGCTGGCTGTTCGGTGCCCTGAACGCCGCACAGATCGCCGGCCCGTCGGCAATATTCTCGTGGCTGATCGCCGCCGTGATGATCATGCTGATCGGCTTGGTGTACGCCGAGCTGGGCACCATGTTCCCGATCGCCGGCGGCGTGGTGCGCTTCCCGCACCTGAGCTTCGGCTCGTTCGCCAGCTACACCATGGGCTGGATCACCTGGCTGGCCGCAGCCACCGTCGCGCCGATCGAGGTGGAGGGCGCGCTGCAGTACGCGACCCGGTACGCACCGTTCACGGTTAGCCATGCCGGCGGCAAGGTGCACACGCTGACCGGGCTGGGCTACGCGGTGGCGGTTGCCGGTCTGGCCTTCTTCGTGGTGGTCAACTACTTCGGCATCCGCTGGTTCGCGCGCGTGAACAACGTGGTGGTGTGGTGGAAGCTCGCCATCATCTGCCTGGTGGTGGTGGCGTTCATGGTTACCGCCTTCCACGGTTCGAACTTCACCAGTCACGGCTTCGCGGTCGGTGGCGGGCACGGCATCTTCACCGCCATCGCCACTGCGGGGATTACCTTCTCGTTCCTCGGTTTCCGGCAGGGGGTGGAGCTGGCCGGCGAGACGGACAACCCGCGGCGCAATGTGCCGCTGGCGGTGATCGGATCGGTGCTCATCACCGCGGTGATCTATGTGCTGTTGCAGATCGCGTTCATCGCCGCGGTTCGGCCGGCGGATCTCGCGCACGGCTGGACCAATCTGAGCTTCACCAACGACTTCGGCCCGCTCGCTGCGATCGCGTCGCTGATCGGCCTGGGCTGGCTGGCCGTGATGCTGTACGTCGACGCGGTAATCTCACCCGCCGATACCGGGCTGATCTATACGACGGTGACCGGCCGCATCTCCTACGCGATGGGGATGAACGGCAACGCGCCGCGCGCGCTGACCAGCACCACGCGCCGCGGCGTGCCGCTGGTGAGCCTGCTGGTGACGTTCGTAGTCGGGCTGATCGTGTTCCTGCCCTTCCCGAGCTGGCAGCAGCTGGTCGGGTTCATCACGTCGGCGACGGTGCTGTCGTTCGGCTCCGGCTCACTGGTGCTGGCCGCGCTGCGCCGCGACCGGCCGCGGCAACCGCGCCCGTTCCGGCTGCCCGGGGGCGACATCGTGCCGTTCCTGGCGTTGTACGCGTCGAACCTGATCGTGTACTGGGCCGGCTGGGACACCAACTGGAAGCTGTTCGTCGCGATCGTGCTCGGCTTCGTGGTGTTGGCCGTGTTCCACCTGACCTCGAAGCAGGACATGCCGGCGATGCAGTGGCGGGCGGGAGCGTGGCTGGTGCCGTGGCTCGGCGGCCTGTGCCTGCTCAGCTATCTCGGCTCGTATCCGGACAAGAGCGAGCACAAGGGCAATCTCGCGGTGCTCGGTTTCGGCTGGGGCTTCGTAGTCATGCTGGCGCTCACCGCGTTGGTCTACTGGCTGGCGCTGCGGCTGCGGCTGCCCAGCAACGAGGTGGATGCGAACGTCGCCGAGGTGCTGCGTGAAGCCGAGATCGAGGAACACGAACTCGGCCCGGCGGAGTAGGCGCTCCGCCGCCGACCTGAGTTTCGGGGCGACGGGACCGTCCGGACGAGGTGCCCTCAGGTGAGCCGCGGTACGCATCGGACTTGCCCGGCCGCCCGGAGTCTGTAACCATCGATGACGTGCTCCGCCAGTCCTACGAGTTTTTCTACGGGTACCGCAGCTCGGTGCCCGTCGTTGCTGGCTGACCAGACCAACAATCCGACGCCCCGGGCCCACGGCCCCGGGGCGTTTTTCGTTCCGGGGCAGGAAACCCGAGGGGCCGGAGCCGACCGAAGAGGACACGAGATGACCACCGCGATCGACAAGACCGGCAGCGATGCCGACGCCGACCTCGTTTCGACGCTCCGCAACCAGATCGACGCCATCGACGGGGCGCTCGTCAACCTCGTCGCCGAACGCGCCCGACTGTCCCGCCGCATCCAGACCGCACGCATGAACGCGGGCGGCACTCGGGTGGAACTGGGCCGCGAACGGGTGATCCTGGAGACCTACCGCGATGCGCTGGGCGCGCAAGGCCCGCACCTGGCCGACGCGGTACTCCTCGTCTGCCGCGGCGCGCGTTAGCCGGAGACGCACCCGCTCTTGTCGAGCGGTTGATCAACGTAGACCCAGCCGAAACGGCCACGGCAAATACCCGACACTCGGTACATCGCTCGAAGCCGCACGTAGTCAACTGATCGGACGCTTGATCCGCTGACGACGCTGCGTTGCCATGCTGGGTCGTCTCCACCGTCAGGAGCCCCGTGGAGTCCAAACATGTGCAATTGGACGAAGACGACACCGACATGTCGCTCGTCACCCTCAGCGATGCGGGGCGAGAAGATTATCTCCAGCAACTCCTGGACCTGCTGACCGGCCCCGACGCCCAGACGTGGCGGCACTGGCTCGTCATCAGCGGTGACAAGTCCCGGAAGAAGCTGCGCGAGGGGTTCATCAAGAAACACCCGGAGGTCGATCTCACCATCGACCCCGACGACGACCCGTTGGTCAGTCCGTTCGCCGCCACCTCGTCATCCTCTGAACAATCTGCGGCGCCGCCGAGCCCTTCAATGCCCCCAAGGCCTGCTCCCGCGCCGCCGCCCCCCGACAAGAACACTCGCGATGCCCAGTGGACACAGGTCGTCGGCGGAACGCATACGCCCGGAGCGTCGACGGCAAAGGATGTCGATGACGCCAACGGGGCTGAAATTCGCGCCCTTAAGTCCGGGAACACGGCGAACGTGTACATGGACGGCGCCAAACACATCCTCATCGGCGAAAGCTCCGAGCTGGCGGGCAACGACGTGAAGCGGCTCTCCGGCTTTCTTGTTGCGCGCCGGAAAGGAGGGAACCTGAGCGTGGTGGCTCGGGAGCGATCCGACGAGGACATCCTCAACCAAATACGGAAGGCGGTGCGGCGCGCCCAACCCGGCAGCGACCCGGATGTGGTGTGGAAGCCACAGCCTCGACCCGGTGGGGCGCCAACTGCCCCGAAAGGCCAGTCCGGGACGACAGGCTCGGCAGCGAGGACGGCGACCGCGTTGGGTACCCACCGCAATCGCGCGGACGACACGAAACCGCGACGCTCCAGCGAGGAGGATCGCCAGCTAAAGAGCGACAGTGATCGGGTGCGTGCGAAGCGCGATGAGCGCGCGGCCCTGGCCGCAGAGAAGGACCTTATCGACTTCGACGCCTTCATCACCGATCCGGTTAAGGCATGCGCATCCGCTCTGCCGGGTCTGCAGCTCTCACCAGGGTTGGTGAAAGCAGCGAAGCGTGTGCGGGATCTCGACGGCTCGGGCTCGCGCTTTGCGCCCAAGGATCTGCGGGGCAACGACGTGGAAACCTACGAGAAGCTTCCGACGGAATTGAAGGAGAAGTTCATCCGCGTAGCAGCGACTTTCACGCGAATGGGTGACCTGATGACGGACATCAACGTCGCCAAGGATGCCGCAGGCGCGGATACGCCTGCCGGCAAAGCATTCCAGGCCCTGAGCTGGCAGGTCGGCGAACGACGCAAGCCCAGTCGCGATTTGCTCGCTACCTATAGGCAGATCGCCACGCAGATCGCCACGGGTGTCGGCGCAACAATGGACGAGGTCAAGGGAGTCCGGAAGATAGGGCAGTATCTGGACGAGGCGGAAAAGCGCCTCACCAAGATCAAGACGCTCAGCGACTACGAAGCCGCCAACGGCGGTCCGCTGCGCACGATAGGTGTCGAGCTGTCGAAGTCGGTCGCACTGAACCCGGGCAATCAACACTTGCTGAAACTTCAATCACTGTGGAACCAGCGCAGCGATGTTATCTACGCCCTCGTCAAGGGGCAGGCCCTGGCTCGCAACAAGGCCCTCCAGAAGGTGGCTCGCGAAAACCTGAAGGATGAACAGCTTCGGCTGGAGAAGGCAGATGTCGATGCCCTCAGAAAGCGCTGGGCCGATCTCATCGAACTGGCGCGCAAGGAATACCTTCAGCACGTTGCTGCAAAGACCTGACAGGCCATGTCACTGCACGTCTGTAACGGCGCGCGTTAGAGCATGCGGCGGTCGGCGGCCCAGCGGGTGAGCTGGTGCCGGCTGGACAGCTGCAGCTTGCGCAGCACGTTGGACGCGTGCGTCTCCACCGTCTTGATGGAGATGAACAGCTCCGCGGCGATCTCCTTGTACGCGTAGCCACGCGCCAGTAACCGCAGAACCTCGCGCTCACGCGGGGTGAGCTGGTCGAAGTCCGGATCCACCGACGGGGCCACTGGCGCATCGCGGAACGCGTCGAGCACGAAACCCGCCAACCTCGGGCTGAACACCACGTCCCCATCCCCGACGCGCACGATCGCGGCCGCAAGGTCGTCCGCGGAGATCGTCTTGGTGACGTACCCGCGGGCGCCGGCGCGAATGAGCGCGATCACGTCCTCGGCCGCATCGGACACCGACAGCGCCAGGAACCGAGTGTCCGGCAGCGACTCGCCAATGGCCTCCAGCACCGCCAGTCCACCGCCGTCGGGCATGTGCACGTCCAGCAGCACCACGTCCGGCCGCGTGTTCGTGATGACCCGCACGGCTTCGGCCGTCGTGCCCGCCTCACCGACCAGTTGAACCCGGTCACCCAACTCGGCGCGCACCCCCGAGCGGAACATCGCATGGTCATCGACCAGGACTACTCGAGCGGTCATCGCGGCATCCTGATCTCGACCTCGGTACCGCTACCTGGCTGTGTGCGCACCTTCACGTCTCCCCCATGCCGTTCGATCCGTCCGATGATCGAGGAGCGCACGCCCTGTCGGTCGTCGGCGACATCGTCGAGCTCGAAGCCCACCCCGCGGTCCTTGACGAAGACGCTCACTGCCGACGCTTCGACCTCCGCGTACAGGGAGGCGGCGGTGACGCCGCTGTGTTTTGCCGCGTTCACCAGTGCCTCGCGCGCCGCCGCGGTCGCCGCGGTCATGTGCTCCGTCATCGCCGCATCGCCGACGATGACCACCTCGATGCCGATCGCGTACGCATCCTCGACCTCGGCAGCCATCCGGCGCAGCTCGTCCGCAAGCTGCCCGGACGCGGTGCGCTCGCCGTAGAGCAGCGTGCGCAGTTCCCGTTCCTGCCCGCGCGCCAACCGCGACACCTCACGCGGCGACGATGAGTTGCGCTGGATCAGCGCCAGCGTCTGCAGTACCGAATCGTGCAGGTGCGCGGCGATGTCGGCGCGTTCCTGCGAGCGGATGCGTTCACTCGTCTCCTCGCGCAGCGCGGTGACCAGCCCCATCCACCACGGGCCGGTCAGCAGCGCCAGGCCGAGCAGCGCCACCACGAGCAGCAGGAACCCGTCACGCAGTGCGGTGAAGTTCGATTCGACCAGCACCAGGATGCCGCCGCCCAACACCAGCGCGGCACCGATGAAGGTGCGCAGCCGGCCGGCCCGGTCCGCGGTGCGCGCCTGCAGCGAATCGCGGGACAGCTTGCGCCAACGTCCGCGGTCGGCGTCGGTCGCCTGGCGCCAGATCAGCGCACCGCCCAGGCAGGCCAGCATCGTGGGCACGAACAACCCGCCGATCGGCGTGGCATGCGCGACGATCAGCACCGCGCCGGCGCCCGCGGCGATGGCGAGCACGTATTCCAGCCAGGTGGGGATGCGGCTGCGCTTCGCGTCCGGCGCGGTGGGTAGCACGATCCAGTACGCCCCGTACAGCGCGAGACCCATGCCGCCGGCGCCCACCAGGATCGCGAAGATGATCCGAACCAGCCTCGGCCGAAGCCGGACGTGCTCGGCGATGCCCACGCACACGCCCCCGACCAGCCCGCGGTCCGGCCGCCGGTACAGCCGGCGGCGCGGAACGGCCGGGGCTGGGCTCCTCAGCGCGGTCACGACGTCCATGATCGCCCTGATACCGATCGGGTCGCATCGGGACCTGCCCTGAGTTGGGAGTTCAGGGTACGAATCAGGGCCGATCCCGATGTGCCGAACGGCCCAGGGCGGCACTGTTGCGGTCATGACCGCTACTACTGACCGCGGAGAGGATGGCGGTGTGTCCGCACCACCGCCGCCGCCACCCGCGCCGCCGCCCATGCGTTCGCCACGACTGCTGCGACGCAGCCGCAACGATCGGGTAGGCGCCGGCGTCGCGGGCGGCCTGGGCGAATACTTCGACGTCGACCCGGTGCTGTTCCGGGTGCTGTTCGCGACCGCCGCGTTCTTCGGCGGTGCCGGCGTGCTCGCCTACCTGCTGGCGTGGGCGGCCATCCCGGAACAGGGAACTGCGCACGCGCCGATCGACGGGTTCGTGCACGGGCTGCGGCGCCGCCGGATCCCGGTCTGGCTCGTCGCCATCGCCGTCGGCGTGCTGATCTGGGCCGTCGCATTCAGCTGGTGGGCACCGCATCCGTTCATCCCGGTGCTGGTCGTCGTCATCATCCTGGTGCTGGCCTTCGGCGGGCGGGGCCGTCGTGGCCACTGGCGCATGCCGAGCGACCCCTGGCGGGGTACCGACGGGCCGATGCCGCCCGGGCCGCCGAGCGCGACCGGTGCCGCGGGCCCCACCAGCGCCACCGGCACCGCACCTGGCGCCGCTGGTGCCGTGAACCTCACCAAGGACCCCGGGGCCGCCGAAGCCGGCGGCGGTGTTGTCGGCGCCACGGAGGACACCAGCGTCTTCTCGCGCGAGAACTGGCGCAGTGGCTGGGGAACCGGCTGGGGCGCGAACTGGGGCGCTGAGGACAGCGCCGCACGGCCAACCTGGGTGGGCGAAGGGCGGCAGTGGATCACCGAGGCCCGCGCGGCGAGCCGCGAACGACGCCGGCGTGCGTTCCCTATCCGCATCGGCGCGATCGGCGCGCTGGTGGTCACGCTCGGCATCATCGGCGCGGTCGACGCGGCCGTCGGTGTCGCGCTGCCCGTCTACTTCTGGGTGACGTTCGGCATCGTCGTGCTGGCGCTGCTGCTGGGCATGGCGCTGCGTCGCACGCCATGGTCGCTCACCTTGCTGCTGGTGCCGGCGGTAGTCGGGCTGATCGCATTCGGCAATACCGGGGCGCAGTTGCACGACGGCTTCGGCGCGCGGGACTGGACACCGACGGCGGAGTCGCAGCTGCGGCCGGACTACCGGCTGGCGTTCGGTCAGGCGGTGCTGGACCTACGGCACCTCGGGCAGCTGTCCGCCGGCCATCAGGTGACGATCACGGTCGCATCCGGCCAGGTGCGGATCATCGCCCTGCCGACGGAGAACGTCACCGTCGAGGCGGACGTGCACGCGGGCGACGTCGAGGTCGACGGAGCGCAAGCAACGGACACCGGCGGTTACAACGTCTCGCGCACCGTCTTGCCGCCGACCACCGCGGCGGGCGCACCGGTCACCGTGCACGTGCGGCTGGCAGACGGGCAGATCTCGGTCGAACACCTCAACTGACCAGAATTAGGGCTATTCCCCCATCGGGGGAGGGTTTGCATCCGAATCGCGATGCAAACTCTCCCCCATCCAACGCGCCGGAGACGTCCACAACTGGTACATCTTGTACCCGCGGATTGTGGGTCCGCGGATCGCCGAGGTAGACGTTGACGACATCGCGCATGCCGGCGCTCGATGGCGTGCGCGCGCTCGCCATCCTGGCCGTGCTTGCTTCGCATGCCGGGATTCCGGGCATGTCCGGCGGCTTCCTCGGCGTGGACGTCTTTTTCGTGCTCAGCGGCTTCCTGATCACCTCGCTGCTGCTCGAGGAACGCGGCCGGACCGGGCGAACCGAACTCGGTGCGTTCTGGGCGCGGCGCGCGCGCCGGCTGCTGCCCGCCGCACTCGTCATGATCGTCGCCGTCTTCCTCGGCCAGTCGCTGTTGCAGCCGGACGCCGTCACCCGCTTACGCGGGGACGCGGTGAGCGCCGCCCTCTGGTCGAGCAACTGGCGCTTCGCCCTGCACGGCACCGACTACTTCTCCCAGGGCGGCACCGCCTCGCCGCTGCAGCACACCTGGTCGCTCGGCGTCGAGGAACAGTTCTACCTGCTGTGGCCACTGCTGCTGGCGCTGATCTGGCTGGGCACCCGCTCGCGCCAGATACGTCGGCGCCGGCTGTTGGTCGTCTCGGTGCTCGGCATCGCCGGCTCGGCAGCTGCCACCTACCGGCTCAGTCACGTCGCTGCACTCGGCCGGGTGTACTTCGGTACCGACACCCGTGCGCAGGAGTTGCTGGTCGGTGCTGCCCTCGCTGCCGTCCTGCAGCCGACGTGGCGGTGGTACCGAGCCTGGCACCGGGCGCGCCGGTCGCCGCAGATCGAACACCTGCACGCGCTGGCGCCGATCGCGTCGGTGCTCGGCCTCGGTGTGCTCGCATTCGCGGCGCACACCGCGACCGGCGCACCGAGCGAGTACCAGCACGGGCTCATGCTCGGCGTCTCGGTCGCGGCAGCCGCGTTGATCGGCGCGGTGGTCCTCGACGGCCGCACGGTGGTGGCGAGCGTGCTGTCCTGGTCGCCGCTGGTCGGGCTGGGACGCATCTCCTACGGCGTGTACCTCTGGCATTGGCCGATCTTCCAGGTGCTCACCGGCACGCGCACCGGGTTGCGGGGGTACCCGTTGGCCGGGCTGCGCGTCGGGGTCACCCTCGTCGTGGCAATCGCCTCGTTCTTCCTGATCGAGCGCCCGGCGCAGCGGTGGCGGCCCGTGCCGTGGCGGCTACTGCCCGCCGCAGCCGCCGGGATTGCCGCTGTCATCGCAGTCGCGCTGTTCGCGATGCCTGCGCACCGTCCCGTGCTGGTCACCGCCGGCAGCGCCGACGTGCTGCAAGGGACGCCGCTCAAGGCCGCGGCCGGCAAGGCCCCGGTGAAGGCGGCGGCAGTGCACGCGCCGGCGCATTCGGGGCCGATGACGGTGGACGTGTTCGGCGACTCGATCGCCTGGACGCTCGCGCAGTACTTCCCGACGACGGACAACACCACGCTCGTCAACCGCGCCACACTCGGTTGCGGCATCGCGACCGTCGGTCCGTACCGCTACTTCGGTACGCAGTACGACGAGAGCAGCGATTGTCTGCCGTGGCAGTCCAACTGGGCCGGTGACATGACCAGGGACCGTCCCGCCGAGGCGCTGTTGGTGGTCGGCCGCTGGGAGACGATGGATCGCGAGTTCAACGGCGAGTGGACGCACGTGGGTGAACCGGACTACGACACGTACCTCGCGGCGCAGCTCGACCAGGCCATCAGCGTGCTGGCCGCAACGGGCACACGCGTAGTGGTGGCCACCGAGCCGTACAACCGGCGCGGCGAGCAACCCGACGGCTCGCTTTACCCCGAGGACGATCCGGCCCGCGTCGACGCGTGGAATGCCATCGTCCGGGCGCGGGTGGCCGCGCATCACGGGGTGGTGCTGCTCGACCTCAACAAGGAACTCTGTCCGGGTGGGAGCTTCACCTGGGACGTGGACGGCGTGCAGGTGCGCAGTGACGGTGTGCACATCTCAACGGACGGCGACGCGCTCATCGCACCGTGGCTGGCCACGCAGCTCCAAGCCGCCCGCACCTAGCCGACTTGGGGAGCGTTGGGTTGTCATGACCCGCAAACTCTCCCCACGCCGGGGTTTATGTGCGTTCTCGGGGTAGGTCCTTGCCTATGACCGAGGCGGCCGAAAAGTGCGTACGCGTCCGGGGCGCCAGCGAGCACAACCTGCGCCACGTCGACGTGGACATCCCGCGCGATGCGTTCGTGGTGTTCACCGGGGTGTCCGGGTCCGGGAAGTCGTCGCTGGCGTTCGGAACGTTGTACGCCGAGGCGCAGCGGCGGTACTTCGAGTCGGTGGCCCCGTATGCGCGCCGGCTGCTGCAGCAGGTCGGTGCGCCGCACGTCGAGGAGATCACGGGCCTGCCGCCGGCAGTGGCATTGCAGCAGCGACGGGGTGCGGCATCGTCGCGGTCGACGGTCGGCACGATCACGACGCTGTCGAACCTGCTGCGGATGCTGTTTTCGCGAGCCGGCACGTATCCCCCGGGCGCGCCGCGGCTGGAGGCGGAGTCGTTCTCGCCGAACACCGCGGCCGGTGCGTGTCCGCGGTGCTCGGGTCTCGGCGTGGTGCACGACGTGACCGAGGAGTTGCTCGTCCCCGATCCGTCGTTGTCGATCCGCGACGGCGCCATCGCCGCGTGGCCCGGTGCGTGGCAGGGCGCGAACCTGCGCAGCATCGTCAGCGGGCTGGGCATCGACATCGACAAGCCGTGGCGCACCCTGCGCAAGAAGGACCGCGACTTCTTGCTGTACACCGACGACCAGCCGCAGGTGCTGATCAAGCCGCAGCGCGACCGCATCGACTACGGCTACAACGGCACGTTCTGGAGCGCGCGTAAGCACGTGATGCACGTGCTCGCTGACTCGACGAGTGAGCGGATGCGCGAGCGGGCGATGCGGTTCGTGGTGAGCGTGCCGTGTCCGGTGTGTGGTGGCAGCGGGTTGCGGCCGGAGGCGCTGGCGGTGACGTTCGCGGGACGTTCGATCGCTGAATGAACGCGATGCCGTTGAGTACTGCCGTCGAAGTGTTGCAGCCGACGGCGTCGATGACGGATGCGTGCGCGGCGGTGTCTGATGCGTCCTCAGGTGAGCGGACCGAGGTGGCGCAGCGCATCGCGGCGGACATCGTGGCGCGGATGTCGGTGCTGCTGGAACTCGGACTCGGGTACCTGAGTCTTTCTCGCTCGTCGACGACGCTGTCGCCCGGCGAGGTGCAGCGGATGCGGATCGCGACGCAACTGCGGTCGGGTCTGTTCGGCGTCGTCTACGTCTTGGACGAGCCGTCGGCGGGGCTGCATCCGGCCGATGCCGAGCCGCTGCTGGACGTCCTCGCTCGGTTGCGCGCGGCGGGCAATTCGCTGTTCGTGGTCGAGCACGACATGGACGTGGTGCGGCGGGCGGACTGGATCGTCGACATCGGTCCGGGTGCGGGCGAGGCGGGTGGGCGGGTGCTCTACAGCGGGCCGATCGACGGGTTCGAGGATGTGTCGTCGGCGACTGCCGACTATCTGTTCGGACGCGCCGAGCCGGTGACGCATTCGCGGCGTGAGCCGCAGGGTTGGTTGCACCTCGGTGGCGTCTCTCGGCACAACCTGCGCGACGTGTCGGTGGACATTCCGCTGTGCGTGCTGACTGCGGTGACGGGGGTATCCGGCTCGGGCAAGTCGACGCTGGTCACGCAGGTGCTTGCGTCGGTGATGCGCGGGCATCTCGGTGCCGCTGATGACGAGGATGCCGAGGTCTTTCTCGACGTGCGCGAGGTCGCCGGGATCGAGTCGTTCGATCGGATCGTGGTCGTCGATCAGCGTCCGATCGGACGTACGCCGCGATCGAATCTGGCGACGTACACGGGGATGTTCGACGCGGTGCGCAAGCTCTACGCAGACACCGACGAGGCGCGTGCTCGCCGGTACTCGGCCGGGCGGTTCTCGTTCAACGTCGCCGAAGGCCGGTGCCCGGTCTGCCAGGGCGAAGGCTTCGTCGCCGTCGAGCTGCTGTTCCTGCCCGGGACGTATGCGCCATGCCCGGGGTGCGGTGGCGCTCGGTACAACCCCGAGACACTCGAGGTGAGGTATCGGGACCGGACCATCGCTGATGTGCTGGCGATGTCGGTGGACGACGCCGCTGTCTTCCTTGCCGATGTGCCTGCTGCTGCGCGCAGCCTGGAGACCCTGCGTGCGGTGGGGTTGGGCTATCTGCGGCTCGGCCAGCCGGCGACGGAGCTGAGCGGCGGTGAGGCGCAGCGCATCAAGCTCGCGACTGAACTGCAGCGTGCGCATCGAGGTCACGCCCTCTATCTGTTGGACGAGCCGACATCAGGGCTGCACCCCGCCGACATCGCGCTGTTGCTGCGTCAGCTGCACCGGCTCGTCGACGCCGGCAACACGGTCGTCCTGGTCGAACACGATCTCGACGTCATCGCGAGCGCGGACTGGGTGATCGACCTTGGTCCCGGCGGCGGGGACGCCGGCGGCCACGTCATCGCCTCCGGGCCGCCGGGCAAAGTCGCCCGCGCCAAAGCAAGCGCCACGGGAAGGTACCTCGCCGCTCATCTCCAAGCCGCCCGCACCTAGCCCACCTGGGGAGCGTTGGGTTGTCCATGACCCACAAACTCTCCCCACGTCGAGGGTTTATTCCCACTCGATGGTGCCCGGGGGTTTGCTGGTCACGTCCAGCACCACCCGGTTCACCTCGCGCACCTCGTTGGTGATGCGGGTGGAGATGCGTTCCAGCACCTCGTACGGCACCCGGGTCCAGTCGGCGGTCATCGCGTCCTCGGAGGACACCGGCCGCAGCACCACCGGATGACCGTAGGTCCGCCCGTCGCCCTGCACACCGACCGACCGCACGTCCGCCAGCAGCACCACCGGGCACTGCCAGATGTCGCGATCCAGCCCCGCCGCAGACAGCTCCGCGCGCGCAATCGCATCCGCGCGACGGAGCACGTCCAGCCGGTCGGCGCTCACCTCGCCGACGATCCGAATACCGAGACCGGGGCCCGGGAACGGCTGCCGCCACACGATCTCCGTCGGCAACCCCAGCTGCTCGCCGACCCGGCGCACCTCGTCCTTGAACAACCAGCGCAGCGGCTCCACCAACGCGAACTGCAGGTCATCCGGCAGGCCGCCGACGTTGTGGTGGCTCTTGATGTTCGCGGTGCCGGTGCCACCGCCGGACTCGACCACGTCCGGATACAGCGTGCCCTGCACCAGGAACTCGACGCTCTCGCCCTGCGCGCCGGCATCGGCCACCACCTGGCGCGCCGCGTCCTCGAAAGCGCGGATGAACTCGCGTCCGATCGCCTTGCGCTTCTCCTCCGGGTCGGTCACGCCGGCGAGTGCGTCCAGGAACTGGCCGCGCCGCATGCACCACCTTCAGCCGCACGCCGGTGGCCGCGACGAAGTCCCGCTCGACCTGCTCGGCCTCGCCCGGCGCGCAGCAGCCCGTGATCGACGAACACGCAGGTGAGCTGGTCGCCGATGGCGCGCTGCACCAACGCCGCCGCGACCGCGGAGTCGACGCCGCCGGACAGTCCGCAGATGGCCCGCTTGCCGCCGACCTGCGCCCGGATCGCGGCGACCTGTTCGTCGATGATGTTCGCCTCGGTCCAGGACGGCCGTGCGCCGGCGATGTCGTACAGGAAGCGCCGCAGCATCTCCTGCCCGTGCTCGGTGTGTAGCACCTCGGGGTGGAACTGCACGCCGGCGAAGCCCCGCGCGGCGTCCTCGAACGCGGCGACCGGTGCCCCGGCCGTGGTCGCCGTGACGGTGAACCCGGGCGGCGGCGTCCGCACCGCGTCGCCGTGGCTCATCCACACCTGCTGCGAGGCAGGCAGGCCGCGCAACAGCACACCCGGGGCGGACACGGTCAGCGTGCTGCGGCCGAACTCCGATCCACCGGTGTGCGCCACGTCGCCGCCGAGGGCCTGGGCCATCGCCTGGAACCCGTAACAGATGCCGAAGACGGGCACCCCCGCGTCGAACAGCGCCGGGTCGGTGCGCGGTGCGCCGTCGGCGTAGACGCTGGCCGGCCCGCCGGACAGGATGATCGCCTTCGGGCGGCGCGCGACCAGCTCGGCCACCGGTGTCGTGTGCGGGACGATCTCGGAGTAGACGTGCGCCTCGCGCACCCGGCGGGCGATCAGCTGCGCGTACTGCGCGCCGTAGTCGACGACCAGTACCGGCTCGGCCTGCATGCCGCGATTCTACGGGTCTGCCCGGCGCAGTGGATCGTGATGCTGACGCGAGCCCTATAGCGCTCGCCTGCGCATCACGATCGAGTAGTTGATCACGGCCAGGGGTAGTGCAGACCGGTCAGGTCCTCGCTGCACAGCCACAGCTTGCGCGCCAGCCGCTCGTCCCGCGCATACGTCGACGTCCTCGCCGGCCCGATCGCACCGCGGGACTCGCCGAAACGCTGCGGGCCGGTGTAGCTGCCCGGTTCGCCGGCTCGGTGGCCGCGAACAGGGTCGGCCGTGCGCCGGCCGCGGCCGACTGCGTCAGCACGCGCAGGAAGAACGGCGCCACCGTCCTGATCATCCTGTTCGCGCCCATCCCCTGCGGATCACCGACCAAGCCGGTCGCCGCCACCCCCGGATGTGCGGCGGTCGAGACGAGCGGCAGGCCCTTCGCGCTCGCCAGCCGCTGCAGCTCGAAGGCGAACAGCAGGTTGGCCAGCTTCGAGTTCGAATAGGTCTTCTGCGGGTTGTAGTCGGGCCCGGCGTTCGCGCTCAGCACGTCGGCGTCACCGCCGAAGTGCGCGGTCGAGGCGACGGTGACCACTCGCGGCGCATCGGCCTGCAGCAGCGATGGCAGCAGCAGTCCGGTGAGGACGTAGTGACCCAGATGGTTCGTGCCGAACTGCAGCTCGTAACCGTCCTCGGTGCTGATCCGCTTCGGCGGTGCCATCACCCCCGCGTTGTTCACCAGCAGGTCGAGCGGGCCGGTCCACTGATCGCCCACGGCCCGCACCGACGCCATCGACGCCAGATCGAGATGCACCACGTCGAGCTGCGCGGCCGGCACGGCACGCTGAATGCGGTCCAGCGGCGTGCTTGCCTGCCTCCACGTCCCGGCAGGCGAGGACGACACGGGCGCCGTGCCCGGCCAGTTGCCGCGCGGTCTGCCAACCGATACCGGAGTTGGCGCCGGTGACCAAAGCCGATAGGCCGGTCAGGTCCGGCAGCTGTGCAGCGGTCCAGCCCATGATCGCAAACTACGCGTCCTCACGTGAGTTCTTCGTCCGTCGCGGGAGACTGGTGCCATGTCGATCGAAGCAATCCGCACCAGAGTGTGGCGCAACGGGACCCTGGAGGCGGAGAACTTCCCCTTCGAACAGGTTTCGGACTATCTGGAAGAACCGGACTGCCTGGTATGGGCGGACATCTGCGGACCCAACGAACACGACCTCACCCAGCTCGCCGAGGAACTCAGCCTCGACCAGCACGCGGTGGAGGACGCGCTCGCCCTGCATGAGCGGCCGAAGGCACAGCGATACGCCACCCACCTGTTCATGACCACCTACGCGATCCGGTACGACCCGAAGACACATGAGGGAGACGCCAGCCGCATCTCCGCGTTCAGCCTGCCGCGCGGCTTCGTGACCGTCCGGCTGGATCCGTTCTTCGACATCGAGGAAGTGGTGCGCCGCTGGGACGACAACGCCGACCTGATGAAGTTCGGCACCCGGGCACTGATCCACGGGCTGCTGGACGTGATCGTCGACGGCTACTTCGAGGCGGTGCAGGCCCTCGATGACGCCGTGGAAAGCATCGAGGACGAGCTGTTCGACGAACGGCAGGAAGTGATCGCGGATCTGCAGCGGCGGACGTTCGCGCTGCGCAAGGCGATGGTGCGCATCCGCCGGGCGATCCTGCCGATGCGGGAAGTGGTGAACACGGTGATGCGGCGCGCCACCGACGATCTGCAGTCCACCGAACTCGGGCCGTACTACCAGGACCTCTACGACCACGTGCTGCGTGCCGCGGAATGGACCGAATCGCTGCGCGACATGCTCTCGTCCATCTTCGAGACCAACCTGTCCCTGTCGGACACGCGGATGAACCTGGTGATGAAGAAGCTCACCTCGTGGGCGGCGATCATCGCGGTGCCCACCGCCATCACCGGCTACTTCGGCCAGAACGTCCCCTATCCGGGCTTCGCGCACAAGTGGGGCTTCTGGGAGAGCATCGTGCTGATGGCTGTCCATCGCATCGGTGCTGTACGTGATGTTCCGGCGCAAGGACTGGCTGTAACCCGAGCGGTTCGTGCGGCCAGGCTCAGCTGGCGCACTCACCTTCCCCGGCTCAGCTGGCAAGGCTGGGCAGGGTGCCGGTGAACCGGCGCGCCGCCGCCAGTCGTTCGTCGCTCACGTCGCCGTAAAGGGTGTCGCGCTGCCGGGCCACCCGGCCGGGCAAGCCTTCGACGATCTCGGTCAACTGCGCCACGGTCTTGGCCGAGCCGTGTGCGCTGCCGGCCATCCGGCTGATCGTCTCCTCCATCAGCGTGCCGCCGAGGTCGTTCACGCCGCCGGCGAGCACCTCCCGGCACCCGTCCGCGCCGAGCTTCACCCACGACGCCTGGATGTTGTCGATGCGCCCGTGCAGCATGATCCGGGCCATCGCGTGCACGATCCGGTTCTCCCGCTGGGTGGGTCCCGGCCGCGCCACGCCGGCCAGGTAGATCGGCGCGTTGGTGTGGATGAACGGCAGCGCGACGAACTCGGTGAAACCGCCGGTCTGGTCCTGGATGCGCGCCAGCGTGCGCAGGTGACCCAACCAGTGCTCGGGCCGGTCGACGTGGCCGTACATCATCGTCGAGGACGACCTGATGCCCACCGTGTGCGCGGTCGTGATCACCTCGATCCAGGAGGCGGCCGGCAACTTGCCCTTGGTGAGCAGCCAGCGCACGTCGTCGTCCAGGATCTCCGCGGCGGTGCCGGGCACGGAGCCAACCCCTGCCTCCTTCGCCGCGATCAGCCACTCGCGAATGGACAGCCCGGTGCGCGCGGCACCGTTGACGACCTCCATCGGGCTGAACGCGTGCACGTGCATCGCCGGAACCCGGCGCTTCACCTCGCGCGCGATGTCGAAATAGGCGTCGCCGGGCAGATCCGGATGGATGCCACCCTGCATGCACACCTCGGTGGCGCCGAGTGCCCATGCCTCCTCGGCGCGGTCGCCCACCTGCTCCAGCGACAGGGTGTAGGCATCCGCGTCGGTGCGTCGCTGTGCGAACGCGCAGAAACGGCATCCGGTGTAACAGACGTTGGTGAAGTTGATGTTGCGGTTCACCACGAAGGTGACCGGCGCGCCCACCGCGTCGCGGCGCAAGTCGTCGGCGAGCGAAGCCACCGCGTCCAACTCCGCGCCGTCCGCGTGGAACAGCGCGAGCGCGTGCGCGTCGGACAGTTCCCCCGGCGCCCGCTCGGCGGCCCGCAGCGCAGCGCGCACGTCCGCGTCCAGGCGCAGCGCGCCGGCACCCGCAGCGCTGATCCGCGTCGCCTCCGCACGCACCGTCTCCCAGTCGCCGTAGACGCTGTCGAAATCGCCGCGCCGGTCGGTGGATCGACCGGTCGTGTCGATGTCGGTGTGCAGGTCGGTCCGTCCCCCGGCCCGCCACGCGTCCTCCGGCTCCTGCCAAGGCAGTGGACCGGGCATGGCGCCCGGCGCCGCGAGCCCGGTGCTCGAATCGGCCAGCGCCCGCACGTGCGGCGCCACCCGCGGATCCAGCCACGGCTCGCCGGCCAGCACGTACGGCGGGTACACCGTCAGCCGTTCGACCAGCTGGAAACCGGCCTGCGCGCTGCGCTCGGCCAGCTCGTCGATCTGCGGCCACGGCCGCTCCGGGTTGACGTGGTCGGGCGTGAGCGGTGAGACGCCGCCCCAATCGTCGATGCCGGCGGCGAGCAGGCGGCCGTATTCGGCACCGATGAGGTTCGGCGGCGCCTGGATCCGGGCCGCCGGACCCAACACCAGCCGCCCCACCGCGACGGTTGCCACCAGGTCGTCGATCTCGGCATCGGGCATGCGCGCCATCGCGGTGTCCGGCTTGGCACGGAAGTTCTGCACGATCACTTCCTGAATCGCGCCGAACGCCCGCGACACCCGGCGGATCGCGAAGATCGAGTCGATCCGTTCCGCCGGCGTCTCACCGATGCCGATGAGGATGCCCGTGGTGAACGGGACGCCGGACCGGCCGGCGTCCTCCAGGACGCGCAGGCGCACCGCGGGGTCCTTGTCCGGCGAGCCGAAGTGCGCGCCCGATTGCTCCTCGAACAGCCGGCGCGAGGTCGTCTCCAGCATCATCCCCATGGACGGCGCGACGGGCTTGAGCCGTTGCAGTTCGTCCCAGGTCATGACGCCCGGGTTGAGGTGTGGCAGCAGACCTGTGCGCTCGAGCACCAGGATGGCCATCGCGCGCACGTAGGCGAGCGTGCTGTCGTAGCCATGCGCGTCCAGCCACTCGCGCGCGGCCGGCCAGCGCTCCTCGGGGCGGTCGCCCAGGGTGAACAGCGCTTCCTTGCAGCCGAGCGCGGCGCCGTCGGTGGCGATCCGAAGCACCTCGTCCGGGGACAGGTACGGCGCCGGCACGCGATTCGGTGTGGTCGCGAACGTGCAGTAGTGACACCGATCGCGGCACAGCCGGGTCAGTGGGATGAACACCTTGCGCGAGTAGGTGACGACCCCGGGCCGTCCGGCGGCGGCGAGACCGGAATCGCGCACCCGGGCGGCCGAGGCGCACAGATCGACGAGATCGTCCCCGCGCGCCGCCAACAAGATCTCGGCCTCGACCGGGTCGAGCGTGACCCCGTCGCGTGCTCGGCGCAGGGCCCGGCGCATGCCGTTGCCCGGCCCGGCGTTCACCATGACGCCATTGTGTCGGTCGGGTGCCGGCTCGCCCTCACGAGGGTGACAGCACCCGCCCGGCAGCAGCTATTCCCGCCGTGTCGATCGAGTCAGCCGGATCGCCGGTGTGCTGACTACGGGTTCGTGGTTGCCGTGACGCTCACGCCGCTCGAGGTGATGCCCGAAGCGGTCGACGAGAACACGGTGTAGGTGTACTGGGTGCCCGGGAGCAGCTGGAACGAGTCGGGGTAGGTCGCCGTCGGAGCCGCGACGGTGACCCCGCCGCACGGCAGGGTCGGCGCGACCGCACCCTGAGCTCGGCAGATGTACACCCCGGCGAAGGTCCCCGTCGGCGTCGGGTTGGTCCAGTTCAGCGTCACCGACGTCGACGTGGAGGAGGGGGTCGCCGTCAGGCCGGTGACGTTCGGCGGGGCCGAACCCTGCAGCGTGGTCGTCGTGACGTGCGTACCGCTCGACCCGACACCGGAAGCGTTGGAGGTGAACACGGTGTAGGTGTACTGGGTGCCCGGCAGCAGCTGGTTGGAGTCGACGTAGCTCACGGCCGATGCGGCCAGCGTGATACCGCCGCAGGGCAGCGTGGGCGCGACCGCACCCTGCGCGCGGCAGACGTACAAGCTCGCGTAGGTCCCCGAAGCCGGGTCGGTCCAGTTCAGCGTCACCGACGTCGCGGTGGGCGTCGCCGTCAGGCCGGTGACGTTCGGCGGGGCCGAACCCTGCAGCGTGGTCGTCGTGACGTGCGTACCGCTCGACCCGGCACCGGAAGCGTCGGAGGTGAACACGGTGTAGGTGTACTGGGTGCCCGGCAGGAGCTGGTTGGAGTCGACGTAGCTCACGGCGGACGCGGCAAGGGTGATACCGCCGCAGGGCAGCGTGGGCGCGACCGCACCCTGCGCGCGGCAGACGTACAGGCTCGCGTAGGTCCCCGAAGCCGGGTCGGTCCAGTTCAGCGTCACCGACGTCGCGGTGGGCGTCGCCGTCAACCCCGTGACGTTCGGCAGTGGGGTCGCCGAGGGTGTGGTGACCGTGGCGCTCGCACCGCTAGCGAGTACGCCCGAGGCGTTGTAGGCGAAGAGCCCGTAGGTGTACTGGGTGTTGGGGAGCAACTGGAACGTGTCGGTGTACGTGTGCCCCTTCGCCTTGCCCTGGTTCACCCCGGAGCAACTCGACACCGGTGCGACGGCGCCGGTGGCGCGGCAGATGTGCACACCCGCGAAGCCGCCGGTGGTCGGGGGAGTCCAGCTCAGCTTCACCGACGTGGCCGACAACGCTGTTGCCGTCACACCCGTGACGTTCGTCGGCGCGGCCGCGCTGGCCGGCGAGCTTCCGAGCACGAGCGCACCCGCAGCTGCTACCGACGCCAGGCCGGCAATGACGAGTCGATGACGCATCGACAACATTGATTCCCCCTCGAACGTGGCCACAGCGGCCATGCTTCGGGCAGCACCGTAGCGCGTGCGCCGCGGGATTGCGTTGTTGAACCGCGTTCGCGTCCTCGCGCTTAACGTGTGACTTACATTGTGCGCGCGAGCTGGACATGAACGCTGCTCGCCGCGAGCAGGCCCGCAGTGCGGACTTCGGTCAGAGTGCCCGCAAACGGGGCAATATCTCCTCGCCGTAAAGGCGCAGGAATCGTTCCTGGTCCGGGCCGGGCGCGTGAAACACCAGGTGGGTGAACCCCAGATCGAGGTAGCGCTTGATCTGCTGCACGTGCTCGTCGGGTTCGGTGGACACGATGAAGCGCCGCGCGGCCTGCTCGACGCTGAGTTCGTCCGCCAGACGCTGCATCTCGATCGGATCTTCGACCCCGGACTTCTGCTCCGCGGTCAAGCCCAGCGCACCCCAGAACCGGGTGGCCTGCATCGCGGCGTCCCGGTCGTGGTCGAAGGACACCTTCACCTCGATCATCAGATCGAGATCGGCAACAGTCCGGCCGGCCTTCTCCGCTCCCTCGGCCACGGCCGGCAGCAGCGTGTCGGCGTAGAGCTCCTCGCCCTTGCCGGAGGTGGTGATGTACCCGTCGCCGACGCGTCCGGCGAAGCGAGTTGCCGCCGGGCCGGAGCCGGCCAGATAGATCGGCACCGGCAGGTCGGGCACGTCGTAGATGGTGGCTTTGTCGGTGCGGTAGTACTGGCCTTCGAACGTCACCCGCTGCTCGGTCCACAACTGCCGGATCAACGCGACCGCCTCACGAAAGCGGGCGAAGCGCTCCTTGCCGTCGGGCCACTGCACGCCGAGCGGCACCTCGTTCATCGACTCGCCGGTGCCCATGCCGAGCACGACCCGGCCCGGGTAGAGACAGCCGAGGGTGGCGAACGCCTGCGCCACGATCGCCGGGTGGTAGCGGAACGTCGGCGTCAGCACGCTGGTGCCGATGATCACTCGCTCGGTGCTCGCACCGAGCGCGCCGAGCCAGCTCATCGCGAACGGGGCGTGGCCGCCGTCGTGTCGCCACGGTTGCAGGTGGTCGCTGACGAATACCGAGTCGAAGCCGGCCTCTTCGGCGACAACGCCGAAGTGCAGCAACTCACGCGGCGCGAACTGCTCGTTCGATGCCTTGTATCCGAGCCGTAACGCCGTCATCGCTGCGCCCCCACGTCAGCGCGCCCCGCTGACGATCAGTTCGACCTTCTGGAATTCCTTCACCGACGAATAACCGCATTTGCCGATCGCGCGCCGCACCGCGCCGAACAGATTCCGCTCGCCGCTCGGATGAGCCGTCGGGCCGACGAGTAACTCGGCCAGCGAAGGCCGGTCCTGCTGGCTCGCCGCGACGTCGACCACCGCGCTGCGCGGCACCCGCGGGTGCGCGGCGGTGCTGTCCCAGTACCGGCCACCGCCCGGCGTCTCCTGTGCCGGCGCCAGCGCCTCGCCGAGCATCACCGCGTCCGCACCGCACGCCAGCGCCTTGGCGATGTCGCCACCCGTGCTCAGGTCGCCGTAGCCGATCAGGTGCACGTACCGGCCGCCGGTCTCGTCCAGATAGTCGCGACGGGCCGCAGCCGCGTCGACGAGCGCGGTCGCCATCGGCACGTCGATGCCGAGCAGCGAGTGCGTCGTCGAGCCGAGGTGCGCGCCGTAGCCGACGATGACACCGGCCGCGCCGGTGCGCATCAGGTGCAACGCGGTCTGGTAGTTGGTCACGCCGCCGACGACCACCGGCACGTCCAGGTCGGCAATGAACGTCTTCAGGTTGAGCCCAGGCGCGTCGTCCCGCGCGACGTGCTCCGCGGAGATCACCGTGCCCTGGATGACGAGCAGGTCCACACCTTCGGCCAGCACGTGCGGGGCAAGCTCGGCGGTGTGCTGCGGCGAGAGCCGCACCGCGACCCGAACCCCGGCCGCCCGCAACTCACCGAGCCGGCGCCGCAGCAAAGTCGGCTCGACCGGCTTGGCATACACCCGCTGCAGGTCCGCGGTGTCGCTGCCGAGGCGCCCGAGTTCGCCGTCGACATCGTCGTAGCGCGACCACAATCCCTCACCGTCGAGTACGGCCAGGCCGCCCAGGCGCTCGATCTCGACGGCGCTCGCCGGGGAGACGATCGCATCCGATGGCGCCGCGACGAGTGGCAGTTCGAAGGTGTGCGCGTCGATCTGCCAGGTGGTCGACACCACCGCCGAGCCACGGGTGCGCCGAGTCGGGACGAGCGCGATCTCGTCCAGGTGATAGCCGCGGCGGGCACTGCGGCCCAACCCGATCTCCACCGTCTCCGGCATGCGGCTCAGTCTGCCGTATGCCCTCGCGTCAGGAGTTCGAGGAGTAGTTGGGAGCTTCGACGGTCATCTGGATGTCGTGCGGATGCGACTCCTTGAGCCCAGCCGGCGTGATCCGGATGAACCGGCCGCGTTCCTTGAGTTCCGCGATGGTGTGCGCGCCGACATAGAACATCGACTGGTGCAATCCGCCGACCAGCTGATGCGCGACTGCGGCCAGCGGGCCCCGGTACGGCACCTGTCCTTCGATCCCCTCCGGCACGATCTTGTCGTCGGTCGGGATGTCGGCCTGGAAGTAGCGGTCCTTCGAATAGGACACCCGTCCTCGGGATGCCATCGCACCGAGCGAGCCCATGCCGCGATACCGCTTGTACTGCTTTCCGTTGACGAACACCAGGTCGCCGGGTGACTCGTCGCAGCCGGCCAGCAGCGAGCCGAGCATCACCGTGTCGGCACCGGCCACGATCGCCTTGGCGATGTCACCGGAGTACTGCAGGCCGCCGTCGCCGACCAGCGGTACCCCGGCCGCACGGCATGCCTGCGCCGCGTCGTAGATCGCGGTGATCTGCGGAACGCCGACGCCGGCCACCACCCGGGTGGTACAGATCGAGCCGGGACCGACGCCGACCTTCACGCCGTCGGCACCGGCGTCGATGAGCGCTTGCGCGCCGGCCCGTGTCGCGACATTGCCGGCCAGCACCTGCACGTGCCTGGTCGCCGCATCGGTCTTGAGCCGCGCGATCAGCTCCAGCATCAGCCTGGCCTGCCCGTTCGCGGTGTCCGGCACGATGACGTCCACCCCGGCGTCGACCAGCGCGGTGACCCGGTTCCACGCGTCGCCGTAGAACCCGACCGCGGCCGCGACACGCAACCGACCCGCCGGGTCCTTGGTCGCGCTCGGGAACTGCTCGGATTTGACGAAGTCCTTCACGGTGATCAGGCCACGCAGCCGCCCGGCCCCGTCGACCAGCGGCAGCTTCTCCACCTTGTGCTTGGCCAGCAGCGCGGCGGCGTCGTCGCGACCGATGCCCTCCGGCGCAGTGACCAACGGCATCGGCGTCATCACCTCGCGCACCGTGCGCGAGATGAACTGATCAGGGCTGACGAAGCGCAGATCGCGGTTGGTGATGATGCCGACCAGCACGCCGTCGCGATCCACCACCGGCAGCCCGGAGATCCGGTACTTACCGCACAGCTCGTCGACTTCGGCCAGGGACGCGTCCGCAGTCGTGGTGACCGGGTTGCTCACCATGCCCGATTCGGACCGCTTCACCAGGTCCACCTGACCTGCCTGGTCCGCGATGGACAGGTTCCGGTGCAGCACCCCGATTCCACCCTGACGTGCCATCGCGATGGCCATCCGGGCTTCGGTGACGGTGTCCATGGCCGCGGAGACGAGCGGTACCGCGACGGTGACCTCGCGGGTCAGCCGGGAGCTGGTGTCCACCTCGGACGGGATGACGTCGGTCTCGCCGGGCAGCAGCAGCACGTCGTCGAAGGTGAGACCCAGCGGGGCGAATTCCTCGGGGATGCCGGCTGCGGATGGCAACGTCGAAACTCCGTACTTCGGCTGAGTGGGCCTGTGCTGTGTAGGGCAGAGCGGTGCTGAGCGTGCCGAGAGTTCATTCTACGGTGCGCGAACCCTGGTCCGGTCCCGTGTCCGGGTGCCTTCGGATCAGGTCAGCCGGGGCCAGATCCGGCCGGCATCAGGTCGGATCAGGGTCGATCTCCGGGGAAATCCCAATAGCGTGCCAGCTACCTGATCAACCAGCCTGGGAGCCATGACCGAGTTGACCGAACTTTCCCCGGCGCGGCCCGCGACCACCGTCGCCGCCGCCCGTGCCGTCGATGTCACCAAGCTGTACGGCTCCGGTGACACCGCCGTGCGTGCCCTGGACGGCGTCAGCGTGGAGCTGCTCGCCGGCGAATTCACCGCGATCATGGGGCCGTCCGGCTCCGGCAAGTCCACGCTGATGCACTGCCTGGCCGGACTGGACACCGTCACCTCCGGCCGGGTGGTGATCGGGGACGTGGAGCTGACGCGGCTGTCGGACCGGAAGATGACCGCGCTGCGACGCGACCACATCGGGTTCGTGTTCCAGTCGTACAACCTCGTGCCGACGCTGACGGCGCTGGAGAACATCACGCTGCCGATCGCGATCGCCGGCCGCACTCCGGACCGGGCGTGGCTGGACACCGTGATCGCGACTCTCGGTCTGGCCGATCGACTCGAACACCGGCCGGGCGAACTGTCCGGCGGCCAGCAGCAGCGGGTCGCGGTCGGCCGTGCGCTCGCCAGCCGGCCGGACATCATCTTCGGCGACGAGCCCACCGGCAACCTCGACTCGCGCGCCAGCGGCGAGGTGATGGGCCTGCTGCGCCGCAGCGTGGACCACCTCGGCCAGACCGTCGTGATCGTCACCCACGACCCGCGCGCGGCCGCGTATGCCGATCGGGTTCTGTTCCTCGCCGACGGCCGCATCGTCGACGAACTGCGCAGCCCGACCGCCGACACCGTGCTGGACCGGATGAAGGGGCTCGAGTCGTGAGGCGAGGGCGGAGTGAGCATCGCAGGGCCCCCCAGGGCCCGAGGAGCGGAGCGACCCCGAGCCGAACAATGGGCATAGCCGCGGGTACTGAGACGGGTGCTGCGATCCGCATCAGCCGCCGGCCGATGCGAACGGTGTCGCTGCGCAACCTCGCCGCGCACAAGGTGCGGCTGATCCTCACCGTGGTGTCGGTGTTGCTCGGTACCGCCTTCGTGGCCGGTTCGCTCGTGTTCACCGATACGTTGCAGCACACGTTCTCGAACATCTTCACCGATGCGGACAAGGGCATCGACGCTCGGGTGCAGCCGTACAAGAGTTACGACCCGGGCGTGCCCACCGCGGTCGTGCAGCAGATCAAGGCGCTGCCCGGAGTCAGGGTGGTGCAGCCGGTCGCGCAGTCCTCGATCGTGCTGGTCGGCGCCAACGGTAAGCGGGTGGACACCGGCGGCGCACCGAGCGTCGGCGGCATCTGGACCCCGCCGGACGAATCGGTTCGTCCCGCGGATGGCTTCGCCTCGGGCGGGCCACCTACTGCACCGGGACAGGTCGCGATCAACCTCGGCGCGGCGAAGAAGGCCAACCTGCACGCAGGCGAGCACACAAAGGTGGTGCTGCCCAATGCCGGCGTCGTACCGGTCACCATCTCCGGCATATACCGCACCAACACCGAGACCGGCGGCTATATAGGCGTGCTGTTCGGTGAACAGCAGGCGCTGCAGCTGCTCACCGACGGCAGCCATCTGGCTGCGGTCGACGTGGCCGGGGACAAGGGCGTGTCGCAACGGGACCTCACCGCGCGTATCGCCCGGATCCTGCCATCCGACCTGCAGGCGAAGACCGGTGACCAGGTGCGCAAGGACGATCAGACCAGCGTGCAGCGCGCGCTGTCGTTCGTCACCTACTTCCTGCTCGCCTTCGGCGTGATCGCCCTGATCGTCGGCACCTTCATCATCTACAACACCTTCTCCATGATCGTCGCGCAGCGGCTGCGCGAACTGGCCCTGCTACGTGCCATCGGCGCCGGCCGCAAGCAGATTCGTCGCTCGGTGGTGTTCGAGGCGGGCGTCATCGGCCTCATCGGCAGCGCGGCCGGCCTGGCCGGTGGCATCGGCCTCGCCTATGGGCTGCGCGCGATCCTGGATGCGCTCAACGCCGGATTGCCGGCCGGTGGTCTGGTGCTGTCCATCCGCACCGTGATCGTGGCGCTGCTGCTGGGCACCGGGGTCACCATGATCTCCGCGTACGCGCCGGCACGACGCGCCTCGCGCATCGCCCCGGTCGCGGCCATGCGCGAAGAATTCGCCACCCCGGCCGCGAGCAGCCTGCGGCGGCGCACGCTCATCGGCGCGCTGGTGGGTGCGGTGGGCGCGGTAGCCACCGTCGGCGGAGCGCTGTCGTCCTCGGGCGGCACCGGCGCCTCGCTGGTCGGTCTCGGGCTGCTCGGCGTAGCCGCTGGGGTGATGCTGGCATCGCCGCTGCTCGCCCGCTGGGTCATCGTGCCCATCGGGCGCGTGCTGGGTCGCCCGTTCGGCACCGTCGGCACGCTCGCGCGCAACAACGCGGTACGCAACCCGCGGCGTACCGCGGCGACATCGTTCGCACTCACCCTCGGCCTGCTGCTGGTCAGCGGTGTCGCGGTGATCGGCGCCTCGATGAAGACGAGCATCAACGCGCTGTTCGACAATCACGTCACCGCGGACTACATGCTGACGACGCAGGTCGACGTCAATGTGCCCATCAAGGCGGCGGCCGCGGTCCGCAACGTCGCCGGCGTTGCCACCCTGACCGAGATACACGGCCTGACCGCGCTCGTCGACGGCAGCCGCAACGATTCGGGCTCGGCCATCGACGGTCCGCTCGCGCCGGTGTTCGCCGTGCACTCCCAACGCGGTGCCGCCGAGCCGGCCGGCACCGGCCTGGTCGTTTCCCAGGCGTCGTCGAAGCGGGCCGGTTGGGCGATGGGCAGCAAGCACACCATGACGACGCACAACGGGCAGACGGTGACCCTCACCGTGACTGGTATCTATGCCAACGACAACCTGCTGGGACCGTGGATGGTCACCGGTGAGGTGTACCGGACGCTGGTGCCGAGCAACGACTGGTCCGACGAGGTGGCGCTCGTCAAGGCGGCGCCCGGCACCGACCTGAACACGCTGCGCGCGAACATCGCGCGAATCACCGATCCGTACTACGTCATCAATGTGCAGAACCGCTCGGAGTTCAAGGGCTCGCTCGCCTCGCAGGTGAACGGCCTGCTCGGGTTGCTCTACGGCCTGCTCGGACTTGCGATCGTCATCGCGATCCTCGGCATCGTGAACACGCTGGCGCTGTCGGTGATCGAACGTCGTCGCGAGATCGGCATCCTGCGTGCGGTCGGCATGCAACGCAAACAGGTGCGCCGCACCATCTATGTCGAGTCGCTGCTGATCGCGGTCTTCGGTGCTGTGCTCGGCCTGGTGCTCGGTCTTACCTACGGCGTGTTGTTCACGCGGACGCTGCGCGGTCAGGGCCTGGACCACGTGAGCGTGCCCTGGAACCAGGCCGTCATCTTCCTGGTCGTAGCGGCGATCGTGGGCGTGCTGGCGGCCCTGTGGCCAGGCGCCCGGGCGGCCCGCACGCCCCCACTGGAGGCAATTTCCACAAGTTGAGACCCGTTTCGGTTGGCGAGAACGGCTGATTGGGTCCTACCGTGGAGCCGTGACGCACAGCGAGGGGCACCGGTGAACCTCGACGACGGGCCGGTGGACCCGTTCCTCGACGATCCGGCGGACCCGGCCGCGCTGCTCGAGGACTCCGAGCCGGCCCAGCCACTCAGCGACGACGAACGTGCGGACGTGCTCGCCGACCTGGCCGAACTCAGCGAGTTCCGCCAGGCGCTGGAGGCACAGGGCATCGAGGGCATCACGGTCGAATGCAGCGACTGCGGTGAGCAGCACTTCTTCGGTTGGGACCTGATGGCGGCCAACCTGCGCGCCCTGCTCGGTGAGGGACGCACCCACGTGCACGAGCCGGCCTACGCACCGGATCAGGATGCGTACGTCACCTGGGACTATGCGCGCGGCTACACCGACGCGGTGAACGCTCTCAGCAAGCGCCGCTGACTCGCAGGCCCATCCCGGCCTAGTCCGGTGGTTTGCCCGAATCGCCACGATTTACCCACGCTGTGCCGACCGCCTGGTCACAGTTGTGCCACACGGCCGCTGCCCCGGCGTCACCTTTTTCGCCGTCGATCTTTGAGCAGGGAGAAGACCGCTTTCGGGGTAAGCGGTCCTGTGCTCGGAGGGCAGAGGGATGGCCGAGGTGCGACGCCTCCCCGTTCCACGCGAGGGGGACTGGGACTGGCAAGCGGTCGCCGCGTGCCGTGGCTACGACACGTCGATGTTCTATCACCCGGAGAACGAGCGCGGTCCGTCTCGGGTGCGTCGGGAAATGCAGGCCAAGGCCGTCTGCTCGCACTGTCCCGTCGTCGAGAACTGCCTGCGCTGGGCGATCGCCGCACGCGAGCCCTACGGCGTGTGGGGCGGGCTATCGGCCGAGGAACGCGAAGCACTGCTCACCCGTCAACCGGCCTGACCAGGACCCAGGCCGGTCGACCCCAGACCAGGATCAACAACTCAGACCAGGATCAACAACCCCCATTGCTCGGCTCGGGGTCGCTCCGCTCCTCGGGCCCCAGGGGGCCCTACGATGCTCACTCCACCCTCGCCTCGCGGCGCCGCGACGAAAGTCGCGGGCGTTGTCGTTCTGTCTCGTAGATCAGAAGCCAGGGCCGTGCGAGTGTCCGTGGCCATGCCCGTCGTGCGAATGCGGTTCCTGCTCGGCCGGCTTCTCCACGACCGCACTCTGCGTCGAGAGCACCAGTGCCGCCACCGAGGCGGCGTTCTGCAACGCCGCCTTGGTCACCTTGACCGGATCGACGATGCCAGCCGCGGCCAGGTCGGTGTACGTGCCGGTGGCCGCGTCGTAGCCTTCGCCCACCGGCAGGTCACGCACCTTCGCCACGACCACGTAGCCCTCCTCGCCGGCGTTGTCCGCGATCCAGCGCAGCGGCTCGTCCAGCGCAGTGCGCACGATGGCGACACCGGTCGCCTCGTCGCCGGTGCGGCCCAGCCCGTCGCGCAACGCCGCCGTGGCGTGCACCAGCGCGGAACCGCCACCAGCGATGATGCCGTCGGCCAGCGCCGCACGCGTTGAGGAGATGGCGTCCTCGACCCGGTGCTTGCGCTCCTTGAGCTCAACCTCCGTCGCCGCACCGACCTTGATCACGCCGACGCCGCCGGAGAGCTTCGCCAGCCGCTCCTGCAACTTCTCCCGATCCCAGTCGGAGTCGGTGTCGTCGATCTCGCGGCGCAGTTGCGACATCCGCTCGTCGATGTCGCTCGCGGCGCCACCGCCATGGGTGATCGTCGTGGTGTCCTTGGTGACCACGACGCGGCCGGCGCGGCCGAGCATGTCCAGGCTGATCTGGTCCAGCTTGAGCCCGACCTCGGGAGCAACCACCTGGCCGCCGGCAACGATCGCCAGGTCCTGCAGGAATGCCTTGCGCCGATCGCCGAAGTACGGAGCCTTCACCGCGACGGCGTTGAGCGTCTTGCGGATCGCGTTGACGACCAGCGTGGACAGCGCCTCGCCGTCGACGTCCTCGGCCACCAGCAGCAGCGGCTTGCCGGACTGCGCGACCATCTCCAGCAATGGCAGCAGATCGGCGATCGCGGAGATCTTCTCGGTGGTGACGAGCAGGTACGCATCGTCGAGGACCGTCTCGCCCGCTTCCGGGTCGGTGACGAAGTAGGGACTGATGTACCCCTTGTCGAACTGCATACCCTCGGTGAACTCGAGTTCGGTCACCGCGGTCTGGTTCTCCTCGACGGTGATCACACCGTCCTTGCCGACCTTGGTGAACGCCTCGGCGATCAGGCCGCCGATGCCGGCGTCCTGCGCGGAGATGGTGGCCACGAAGGCGATCTCGCGCTCACCACTGATCGGCGTGGCGACCTTGTCCAGCTGCTCGACGACGGCCTGGACCGCGGCGTCGATGCCGCGCTTGAGCGCGGTGGGGTTGGCACCGGCGGCCACGTTCTTCAGGCCGGCGTTGACCAGGGCCTGGGCCAGCACGGTGGCGGTGGTGGTGCCGTCGCCGGCGACATCGTTGGTCTTCGTCGCCACCGACTTGGCCAGCTGCGCGCCGAGGTTCTCGAACGGATCGTCGAGCTCGACATCGCGCGCAATGGTCACGCCGTCGTTGGTGATCACCGGTGCGCCGAACGACTTGGCCAGGACCACGTTGCGGCCCTTGGGCCCGAGGGTGATCTTGACCGTGTCGGCCAGCTTGTCGATGCCACGCTCCATCGCTCTGCGGGCGTCCTCGTCGAAGCTGAGCATCTTCGCCATGCGCTTGTTCCTTCCTGGCTTACCTGCACGCTCGCGTTCCTGATCGGGAACGCCAGCAGACGAGAGCGCCCCGCGCTGCCGGGACACGAACCGCGCAACGGCGCGGCGTGCCCAGGTCAGCGGCGGGGCGTCGGGGTCGTGCTACTTCTCGATGACGGCGAGCACGTCGCGGGCGGAGAGCACGAGGTACTCCTCGCCGGCGTACTTGACCTCGGTGCCGCCGTACTTGCTGTACAGCACGACGTCGCCGACCTTGACGTCGAGCGGCACCCGGTTGCCGTTGTCGTCGATACGGCCGGGGCCGACAGCGAGGACGGTGCCCTCCTGCGGCTTCTCCTTGGCGGTGTCCGGGATGACGATGCCCGAGGCGGTGGTGGTCTCCGCCTCGTTCGCCTGGACCACGATGCGGTCCTCTAGCGGCTTGATGCTGACCTTGGTGGCGGTCACGGTAGTTCTCCCCTTCTCGGGTTCGAATGTCTGGCGTCGAGACGTACGGGCCGCCGTCGCGGGGATCGGCCCATCGCCTCTATCTGGCACTCTAACGCGGGGAGTGCCAAGTCTTCAAACAGCCCCCGGCCTCGGCCGATCCGGCTGGCGCGCTCAGAGTTCCTGGTAATGCACCCGATCCGGTTGCAGCCGGAACACCCGGCGGTTGCGGCTCGGACGCGGGACACCGGCCCGCTGCAGCGGTCGCCACATCGGCCGATGCCAGGTGGTGACCGGGATGCTGGCCACGATCTGCACGTATTCGGGGCGGTAGGAGTGCGGCAGACGCTCCATGGCGGTATCCAAATCGCCCGCGCTCAGCTCGGCATCCGAGCACAGCGTGACCGCGGCGACCAGCACCGTGCCGGCCTTGGTGTGCACCCCGTAACCGACCATCAGGTCGACGGCCGGCATCGAGCCGAGCGCCATCCTGGCTCCTGACGGCAACACCGGGCCGTGCTGGGTGTCGAGGATGGCGCTCACCGGGTCGACCAGCCACAGCTCGCCACGCTCGTCGCGCAGGAAGAGATCCCCGGTCGAGCGCCAGGCGTCGCCCGGCTCGAACACCCCCCGCGTCGCCGGCGCGGATGAGGTATCGGCCGGGTGCGCGCGGACCAGCAGCAAGCCCACCTCGTCCGGACCGGTCTCCCGGCCCAGCCCGTTGGCGCCGAGTTCCGGCGTGCGCGCCCGCAGGTCGTAGGCGGCGATGCGCACCGGCGGCGTGCCCGGCAGTGGACGTCCCATCGACCCGATCGGCTGCCCGGTGAGGTTGGCCAGGATGGCTTCGCCCTCGGCCGAGGCGTAGAACTCGAGCACCCGCGCCGGCGCGAAGCGCTCGGCCACCCGCCGCCACAGCCCGCGCGGCATGCCCGAGCCCATGAACAGCTTGATCGGGTGGTGCGCCTCGTTCGGATGCGGTGGGGCGACGGTGACGTCGTGCAGCGAGGTCCAGGTGTAGGAGACGTGGGTGACCCCATATCGGCGGACCTCGCCCCAGAACGTGTGCGGGTCGGGCGCAGCGGCGATGGCGAACCGGGCACCGCCGGCCACCGCACCGGCCACGCTCATCAGCAGCGCCGAGGAGTGGTGGATCGGGGTGGTCGAGTACACCGTGTCGCCGGGTGCGAGCTTGGCCGCGGAAGCGGTGCCCAGCGCGGACGTCGCCCAGCGCCGGTTCGAGATCGACACCGCCTTGGTGCCATCTGCCTCACCGGTGAACAGGACGAAGGCGATGTCGCCGGCGCGGTGCGGGTTGGGTCGGTACCAGGCGGGTACCTCCACCTCGTCCGGGTCGATCCGTTCCATGTCGATGACGTCCGGATGCAGCTCGCGCCACTGCGCGCCGCCGCCGAGCACGGCCCACCGCACCGAGTCGATCTTCTCGACGAACTCCACGTGCTCCGGGTCGGAGATCAACCAGGTGATCTTGCCAAGCTCCGCCTCCCGGGGCGGATCGCCATCGGGGCGCAGCAGCACCGCGGTGGCGCCGAGCCGGCTCAGCGCGGCGACGATGGTGAACGCGCTCGGGCGGCTGTCCATCAGCACGCCGACCCGGTCGCCGTGCCGCACCCCCACGCCGATCAGGCCCTTGACCACCGCGTCGATGCGCGCCTTCGCCTCGCGCTGGCGGAACGCCCGGTCGCCGAACAGGAACAGCACGTCCTCCGGGGCCTTGCGCGCCTGCTCGTCCAGCAGCAGGCCGAGTGAGATCCGGGTGGCCGGGTCGAGTTGCTCGATGCGGGCCAGCCGCGGCAGCTGCGCCGGCGCCTCGGACACCACACCGCGCACCGCGAGCAGCGCGTCGCGCGCGGTGTTCACCACGATCCGGGACGCGCCCACGCCGACCTCGGTGAGCTGGGCGAGCGCGGACGCGCCGGCACCGTGCCGGACCGGGATCGGCTCGACCGTCCCGGCCGGGACGATCTCCTCGGGCAGCTCGCCCTGCCCGCGGCGCCAGCGCACCCACGCTGCCACCGCCGGCCAGGTCACGTCGGTGGCCTTCGAGCCGACCACCAGACCGAAGTGGCCGGCGCGCAACGTCAGCTCGTAGACCTGTGACTGCGGGGCCGCGCGCCGGATGGCACGCACCGCGTCCGGGTGGCCGATGGTGTCGGTACTGCCGACGACGGTGAGCACGGGCGTGGTGATGTCGGCGAGGGTGACCAGCCGGTCCCCGATGACGAAGCCGCCCTCGAGCATGCGGTTGTGCGTCACGAACTGCTCCAGCAGTTCGGCGATGGCCGGCCCGGAGTAGGCGGTCCATCCCTCCGAGTCGAGGAAGCGGCGCTGCCGTTCGCGTGGCAGCAGGGCCTCGCGGTCGTGCAGCGCGAGCAGGAACTGGACCCGCCCCTGCACCGTCTTCGCCGGCGAGAGCAACATGAAGCCGAGCCGGGTGGCCCACCGCGGCAGCGCCAACCGGCGCAGCACACCGCTTTCGATCAACCCGGTGGCGATCCGCGTCGCGGCCTCGGGCGAGATCGGGATCGGCAGTGGCGCGGTGGTATCCGCGGGCGAACCGAACGTGACCAGGCTGTCGATGCCGTCGCCGCGGCGGAAGGCTGCGGCTTGGTAGGCGAACATCCCGCCCTGCGAGTAGCCGCTCAGGACGACCGGGCGCCCACGCGCCGCGATCACCCGGTCCACCGCGTCGCTGACGGCCAGCACGTGATCGGTGAGGGTGCGCTCGAGTCCGCCGGGCTCGTGGCTCGGGTCGCCGAAGTCGACCACCCACGGGTCGATGCCGGCCTCGTGCAGGCTGACCACCGCCGACGTGCTGGGCGAGACGTCCCACACCTCGGTGGCCATCATCAGCGGCGGGATCAGCAGGATCGGCGTGCTGTCCGCCGGCACGGTGTCGGCGAAGTAGTGCCGCAGCCGGTAGTTGCGCTGCTCGCTCGCCACGGTGAACGGCGCAGGCTGCTCACCGGTCTCCAGACCGCCGTAGCGGATGACCTCGACCGCGTTGCGGGCGGTGGCACTGACCCGGCGGCCGTAGCGCAGCACGGTCTTGGCGTTCACTCGGCCAGCTCGGGATGCCACCCCTGCACTGTGCTGCGCGGACGGGCCGGTCGCAACCTTGTCCGCTCAGAGCACCAGCGGGGCCGCCTATGCCTGGCTCGGGGTTTCTATTGCTCGGTCCGGGTTACCGCCTCGAACTGCCAGGCGTGCGGCGGGCGGGCAAGCAGCTCCGCCGGTACGTCGGGCACCCCCCGGCCCGCTGGGTCGATGAGCACCACCCGCGGGTCCGGACCGTCGGCCCGGTACAGCTGTGCGGACGGATCCGCCCGCGCATCGATGTAGTCGACGAGTTCGTCCAGCCGGTCCGGCGCGGCCCGTACCTCCCACATCAGCACCACCGGCAACCTCCCAAACGCTCGTGATCAACAGACGGTACGTGTCGCTATGGCGGCGCAAACGGGCTGTTGATCAACCGGGCAGGGCGCATTCAGAGCAACACCTCGGTGATGGGCAGCGCGGAGTCCGCCGGAATGTCCAGCTCGGACGGCGCCGCCCCATCTGCCACCAGCTGCGCGCCGAGCGCCGCAACCATCGCACCGTTGTCGGTACACAGCGCCGGCCGCGGTACGCGCAGCACCAGGCCGGCGTCCGCGCAGCGTTGCTCCGCCAACGCCCGTAGCCGCGAATTGGCCGCCACCCCGCCACCGATCACCAGGTGGCCAACCCCCTGCTCGCGTGCCGCGCGCACCGCCTTCTCGGTCAGCACGTCCACCACCGCCTCCTGGAACGACGCCGCCACGTCGGCCACCGGCACGTCCTCCCCAGCCCGGCGGCGCGCCTCCACCCAACGCGCCACCGCTGTCTTCAAGCCGGAGAAGGAGAACGCGTACCCCTCATCGCGCATGCCGCGGGGGAAGTCGATGGCGTCGCGATCTCCGTCGCGGGCCAGCCGGTCGATCGGCGGGCCGCCCGGGAACGGCAGCCCGAGCAATCGGGCCACCTTGTCGTACGCCTCGCCGGCGGCGTCGTCGACGGTGGCTCCGAGCTCGCTTACCTCGGCCCCACCGATGCGCGGCACCAGCAGCAGCGACGAGTGCCCGCCGGAGACGAGCAACGCCACACACGGCTCGGCCAACGGGCCGTGCTCGAGTAGATCCACCGCGACGTGAGCGCTGAGGTGGTTGACGCCGTACAACGGCTTGTCCAGAGCCAGCGCCAAGGCCTTCGCCGCGGCGACGCCGACGAGCAGCGCACCGGCCAGCCCGGGTCCGGCGGTCACCGCGACCGCATCGACATCGTGCGGCGGACACGCCCGCCGTGGACAGCGCGCGGTGCAGTGTCGGCACCATCGCCTGCAGGTGCGCGCGGCTGGCCACCTCCGGCACCACTCCGCCGAAGCGGGCGTGCTCGTCCACGCTGCTGGCGATCGCGTCCGCGAGCAGCGTGGTGCCGCGGACGATGCCGATGCCGGTCTCGTCGCAGGACGTCTCGACGCCGAGAACGAGGGCTTCAGAGCTCACGGCGCATCACCACCGCGTCCACCCGGCCGGCGTCGTAGTAGCCCGGCCGGGTGCCGATCTCGGCATATCCCTCGCTCGCGTACAGCTGCCGCGCGGCGGCGTTGTCGACCCGGACCTCGAGGAATGCCTCGCGCGCCCCGCGCCGGCGCGCCTCGTCCCGCAGTGCAGCCGACCAGCATCCGGGCGATGCCTCGCCCACGTGCCGCGGGCACCACTCCGACGGTCAGGATCTCGGCTGTCTCCGCGACCACGAGCACGCCCGCCCAGCCGACCAGGGCACCCTCGTCGAGCGCGGCGAGGTAGCACCGGCCGCGGGTGTCTGCGAGTTCGGTGAGGTAGCTGCCCCGTGTCCACGCCTCGGTGCCGAACATGTCCCGCTCGTAGGCCATCAGCTCCTCGACGTGCGCCGGCACCATCGGCACCAGCTCCACCGGGTTGCTCGTGGGCGCATTACTCCTATCGATTCGCTCGCTCATTGGCTCACCGGCTTCGACGCGATGTTTGCCACCGCGTCCGGGCGACGCAGGTACAGCGGGGTGAGTACCTCGCCGGGCGCCCCGGCCAGGATCCGCGCGGCGGTGAGCGCGGCGAGCGCTGACGCGGGCGGGTAGTCGACGTCGCATCGCGCCAGTCCGGCGCCGCCGCGCCCTGCGCCGATGTCGTAGCTGCGCGCGCCAGCTCCGGCCGCGGCGGTGTAGCCGTCGAGATCGATGTCGGCCGGACGCGAGACCTGCGGCTCGCCGATGCGCACGCCGTACCGGTAGCGCGCCCAGTACACCTCGTGCCGGCGGGCGTCGGTGGCCACCAGCAGTTCCGCCTCACCTGCGCAGGCGTGCCCGATGCCGTCCAGCGAGCAGACGCCGTAGGCGGGGACGGCGAGCGTGTCGGCGAGAACCGCAGCGGTGACCAACCCAACCCGTAGACCGGTGAACGGGCCGGGTCCGGTACCGGCGACGACGGCGGACAGCTCGGCGGCTCGGATGCCAGCCTCGGCCAAACAGGCCTGGATCGACGGGGCGAGCAGCTCGCCGTGGCCGCGGGCGTTCAGGGTGACCCGCGCCGCCCGCACCTCGATCGTGGCGAGCTGTCCAGCGCCGCCGGCGACGTCCACGACCGCGGCACTGACCGCGGCGCAGGAGGTGTCGATGACGAGGGCAGGCACGTCGAACAACCTTATCCGGGCGACGAAGACGGGCCCGGCAGTTGCGCCAGCCGAGCCGCCCAGTCGCCGCCGAACGCGGTGAGTCTTGCAGTGCGCAGCTGCGAGTCGTCGGCGCGCTCGAGGTCGATCTGCAGATGCGCGTCGGCCAGCTGCTCGACCAGCCCCGCGCCCCACTCCACGACGGTCACCGACTCGTCGGTGTCGACGTCCAGGTCCAGGTCGTCCACCTCGGCCAGCGAGTGCAGCCGGTAGGCGTCCACATGCACCAGCGGCAGCGGACCGCGGTGCACCCGGGCGATCACGAAGGTGGGCGAGACGACCTGGCCTCGCACGCCCAGGCCCGCGCCGATGCCCTGCACCAGCGCCGTCTTGCCGGCGCCGAGCGGGCCGGTCAGCACGACCAGGTCACCGGGGCGCAGCAGCCCCGCCAGCCGGGCGCCGAACGCGCGGGTGTCGGCCGGCGTGGGCAGCGTGGTCACGTACTCGCGTGGTTGCCCGGCATTGAATCGGGCCCGGCTGCGGACGGGGTTGCCTGGGCCGTGCCGCGGGCCGGTCATCTGCTCGCTGCGATCACGTGCGCGATCCGAGGACCGATCACGCCGAGGTGCCGCCGCGGTACACCCGCGGCACGCGCGGACCGACCCTGGTGACGATCTCGTAGTGGATGGTGCCGATCGCGTCCGCCCAGTCCTGCGCCGTCGGCTCACCGTCCGACGCCAGGCCCGAACAGCACCGCGGTATCGCCGGCCTGCACGGGCAGGTCGCCGACGTCCACCACGAACTGGTCCATGCACACCCGGCCGCTGACGGTGAAGCGCCGGCCGTTGATGCTCACCGGGCCGAGGTTGCCGGCCGGCGCGCGGCACCCCGTCGGCATAACCGAGCGGGACCAGGGCGACCGTCGTCTCGCGGTCGGTGACGTAGGCGTGCCCGTAGGACACACCCTCACCCGGCTGCACCCGCTTGGCCAGCGCCACCGCCGCGCGCAACGTCATCGCCGGCGTGAGTCCGAAGTCACCGCGGCTGGGCACCGGCGACAGTCCGTAGACCGCCACCCCGGGCCGCACCAGGTCGAAGTGGGCCTGCGGCAGCGTCAGCGTCGCCGCGGAGTTGGCCAGGTGCAGCAGCTGCGGCCGCACGCCGGCCTGCGCGGCCACGGCCACCGCGTCGGTGAAGGCGGCCACCTGCCGGGCAATGGTCGGGTGGCCGGGCTCGTCGGCGTAGACGAAGTGACTCCAGATGCCGACCGTTTCGATCTCCTCGGCTGCTTGCGCCTTGGCGGTGTGCGACGAGCAGCTCCGGCCAGTCCGTGACGTAGCAACCGTTGCGGGTGAGCCCGGTGTCGATCTTGAGGTGCACCCGGGCGGTGCGGCCGGTGGCGGTGGCGGCCGCGCGCACGGTGTCGAGTTGCCAGCGGCTGCTCACCGAGAGGTCGATGCCGGCGCCGACCGCGCGGGTGACCGTGTCCGCTTCCCCGGGCGACCACAACCAGGCCAGCATCGGCACGTCGATGCCGGCCGCGCGTAGCAGCAGCGCCTCGTCGATGACCGCGGTGCCGAGCCAGGTGGCGCCGCCGGCCAGTGCGGCCCGCGCCGACGGGAGCAGCCCGTGGCCGTATCCGTCGGCCTTGACCACCGCGAGCACCTCGGCGGTGGTGGCGGCACGCAGCCGGGCCACGTTGCCGGTGATAGCGGCGAGGTCGACGACCGCTTCGGTGCGCAGCACCCCGTCAGTGTCTCAAACCTGACGTCCGGTCCCGGCGGGCCGAAGTCCCGCACCCGAGCCGCGACGGGCGACCGCCGACGCTCAGCCGCCTTCGAACGGCAGCACCAACCGGCACGGCACCTTGCGCGGGTGCGCCGGATCCAGCGCGTTGAGCACGTCGGCCGCGGCGACCGGGTCGGCGACGATCTCCAGGTGATCGCTGAAGTCGAGCGGCGCACTGCTGCTGCACGACGATGTTCGTCATGCCGGCTCGATGCCGCTGGTGTACGGCACGACCAGCTCGTCGTAGCGGGTGGAGATGTTCGTGTAGGTGATACCCGGCACGCCGCACGTCGCCCGAGCTGGGCAAGGAACTGGTGATCCGGCGAGCATCTCCGGCGCGGACCCGAACGCGGGCTCCGGCAGCGTGAACCCGTACGCCGCCCCGAGCTGGGCCAGTGTCGCCGATTCGGCCAGGTTGGTGCCGTGCCACAGCGGCGCGAGCGAGACGTACTTGTCGATCTTCGATGCGCCGCCGAGGAACTTGGCGTAGTAGTCCGGCATCAGGGTGCCCTGCGAGTGCCCGACGATGTCGACCTTGCTCGCGCCGGTGGCCGCGAGCACCCGATCGACGAACGCGGCCATCTGCGCCGCGCTCGACTCGATGGTGGTGATGCCGCCGACCTGGTTCAGCGGCACGCCGACGCCCGGCAGCACGCCGTAGGTGAACGCGTAGACGCAGTACCCGTTGTTCGCCAGCAGCGGAGCGTAGGTCTGCCAGTTGTCGTTCTTGTTGCCGCCGGTGCCGTGCACCAGCACCACCGGCTCGGGATGTGCGGCCGAGGGCTGGCAGGTCCAGATGTTCGCGCCCGGCGGATCGGCGTCCACCCGCAGGCCCGGCCAGCACCGCCGAGGTCAGGAAGTCGTAGCGCACCTTGTACTTCGTGGCCGCGGACGCAGGCACAGCGACCAGAGGCGACTGCCGCCAACGACGCAAGAACCGAGAGGACCGCTATCAGTCGACGCATTCTGCGGACGCTAGGGGCACTCGGCCCACCCGGCAAACCGGAGCACGGGAGCACCGCAGCACCGCAGCGCGCGCCGGGCGGCATAGTTACGCCCGTGACGAGCACGCGTAGGAACCTGATGCGCTCCGGCGACGTCGTCGAGGTCACCAACGTCGAACTGTTCTTCGACCTGGTCTACGTATTCGCCATCACGCAGCTTTCGCACCGCCTCGCGACACACACCAGTGTCGAGTCCGCGGTGCAGACCGCGATCCTGCTCGGCTTGGTGTGGCAGGCGTGGGCCTACACCACCTGGGTCACCAACTGGGTGGACCCGGACCGCCTGCCGACCCGGGCGATGCTGCTCGCGGTGATGCTCGCCAGCCTGGTGCTGTCCGCGGGACTGCCCCGCGCGTTCGCCGACCGCGGCCTGGTGGTGGCCGGCGCCTACGCGGCGATCCAGATCGGACGTTCGGTCTTCGCCGTGTTCGCGGTGCGCGGGCACCGGCTGCAACGCAACTTCGAGCGGATCCTGGCGTGGTGCGTCATCAGCGGAGTCGCGCTGATCGTCGGCAGCCGCATGCACGGACACGCCCGGGAGGCGATCTGGCTCGCCGCCGTCGCCTTCGACTTCCTGGGCGGGCGCGTCGGGTTCTGGACGCCGGTGCTGGGCCGCTCCACCACCGACGAGTGGACCATCTCCGGCAACCACTTCGCCGAACGTTGCGAGGCCTTCGTGATCATCGCGCTGGGTGAGTCGGTGGTCGCGATCGGCACCACCCTCAGCTCCACCGCGCGGCTCACCGCCGCGCAGGTGGTCACCTTCGTGGTCGCCTTCGCCGGCACCGTCGGGTTGTGGTGGGTGTACTTCGACCGGGTGGCCGAGTCCGGCGCGCGTCGCCATCACCCGCGCCGCCGATCCCGGCCGGCTCGGGTCGCGCGCCTATCACCTGGTGCACCCGGTGATCATCGGCGGGATCATCGCCGCAGCAGCCGGCGACAACCTGATGCTCGCGCATCCGGGCCGACGCGGGCACTGGCCGGTCACGTTGCTGCTGGCCGGCGGGTTCGCGCTGTTCCTGGGTGGCCACGGCCTCTTCAAAGCGATCGCGTTCCACGTCATGCCCTGGTCGCGAATCGCCGGCATAGCCGTGCTGGCGCTGCTGGTCGCCGTCTCGCCGTACCTGACGGCGCTTGCGCTCGGCATCGGCACCGTGCTCGCGGTGGCCGTGGTGGCGGTGGCGGACCGGTTACAGCACCCGGTGCCGGCCCAGGCAGATGGCCGCCGTCGGACGGGCCGTAGCGCGTTCAGTACGTCCACCGCGGTGGGCGGGCCGGACGCCGCCGCCCGCTGCCCGGCGACACCGTGCAGGTACGCGCCCACCGCTGCGGCCAGCGGCGCGTCCAGGCCGCCGGCCAGCAGTGAGCCGATCAGCCCGCTGAGCACGTCGCCGCTGCCGGCCGTGCCCAGCCACGGCGTGCCGGTCGGGTTCACGATAGGCCTGGCCACCCGCGTCGGCGACGACGGTCGCATTGCCCTTGAGCAGCACGGTCGCGCCGAGATCGGCGGCGGCGCGCGCGCACCGCGGCAAGGCGGTCCGGGCCGGGACCGTCGGCGATGCGGGCGAACTCGCGATCGTGCGGCGTCAGCACCGTGGGTGCCTCCCGGTGACGGACCAGCTCCGGCGCGCGCGCCACCAGCGTGATCGCGTCCGCGTCGACGATCACCGGCACGTCGGTGTGCAGCACGTCGGTGAGCAGCTGCCATCGCCTCGTCATCGGTGCCGATGCCCGGGCCCGACCACCCACGCCTGCACCTGCACGTCGCCGGGTCGGGTGCCGCTGTGGCGGTCGTGCACCACCACCTCGGGGTAGCGCGCCCGGATCCCGTCCGGCGCCAGGCCCAGGTAGCGCACCATGCCCGCGCCGCCGGTCAGCGCGGCACCGGTGCACAGCACGCCCGCCCCGGCGTAGAGCTGCGACCCGGCGGCGATGCCCACCACGCCGCGGCTGTACTTGTCATCCGCCGTGCCGGGCACCGGCAGCGCGCCGCGCACGTCGCCGTCCTCGAGCACCCGAGTTCGCGGCGTGGGCAGCGCCGGCCCAAGCCCGATGTCGACCAGGCGCACCTCGCCCGCGTGGTCCGGTCCGGCGCCGACGAGCAGTCCCGTCTTCAGCGCGCCGAAGGTCACCGTGGCGTCGGCCTGCACAGCGACCTCGCCCGCCTCGCCGGTGCTGGCGTCGAGCCCGGACGGGACGTCGACGGCCACCACGAGCGTCGCGGTGTCGAGTCGGGCCCGCGCTGCCGCACCCGCCAGGTCCGCGGCCGTGCCGGCCAGCCCGCCGCGTCCACCGATCCCGACGATGCCGTCCAGTACCAGCTCGGCACCGGCGATCGCGCGGGCATCACCCGGCTGAGCCCGGCCGCCGGCTCGCCGCACCGCGTCCAGCCCGCCTGGGTGGGCCCGATCCGGATCGAGCAGCAGCGCGGTGACCGCGGCGCCACGACGCGCCAGCTCAGCACCGGCGTACAGCGCGTCGCCGCCGTTGTTGCCGGCGCCGACGAGCAGCACCACCCGCGCGCCGTAGACCCGCCCCAGCCGGGCGGCGCAGTATCCGGCCAACGCGTGCGCGGCGCGCTGCATGAGCGCCCCGTCCGGGAGTTGCGCGAGCACGATGCGCTCCGCGGCGCGGATCTGTTCAGCGGTGTAGGCCGAATGCACGCACCCTCACCCCCGCGCGTCGATGGACGAGTCGTCGGGCGGCATCTCGCCGTCGCGCGCCTCGGCGATCACCGTCGCCGCAGCGACGCCACCGTCGTGCGAGAGCGACACGTGCCAGTGCGTGACGTGCAGTGCGGCAGCGCGCCGCGCGACGGTGCCGCGCACGTGCAGCAGCGGCCGGCCGGCATCGTCCACGCCGACCTCGGCGTCGGTCCAGAGCATGCCGCCGCCACCGCCGAGTGCCTTGGCCAACGCCTCCTTCGCGGCGAAGCGTGCCGCGAGCGAATCGGAACCCCGGTCGGCCCCCGACGGCGTGCGCTGCTCTGCCGCGGTGAACAGGCGATCGGCCAGCCCGGGCGTGCGGGCCAGCGACTCGGCGAATCGATCGACCGGGACGACGTCGATGCCGACACCGACGATCACGCGGTGGGCGTCGAGCCGATGGTCCCCGGCGGCGCGGCTGCGTCGGGCGGCACGTAGTCGGACAGGTGGCCGGGGAAGGCGGACACGTTCGGATTGAGGTACGCGGCCGCGTTGTTCACCGCGGTGGCCACCTCGCCGAAGCCGGTGGCGATGAGCTTGACCTTGCCCTGGTACTCGACGATGTCGCCGGCGGCGTAGATGCCGGTCACGGTGGTGCGCCCCATCGTGTCGATGACGATCTGCCGCTTGCGGATCTCGATCCCCCACTCCATCAGCGGGCCGAGGTTCGCGGTGAACCCCAGTGCGGCGACGAGCCGATCGCAGGACAGCGTCTTGACGGTGCCGGCCACGTCCACGTCGACCTCGCTGATGTCCGGATCGCCGCGGACGCCGGCGATCTGCGCATCGGTGAGCATCGAGACGCTGGAGGACTTGAGCAACTCGACCGAGTGCGGGTGGGCGCGGAACTCCGCGCGGCGGTGCACGATGGTCACCGACCGGCCGATGGGTTCGAGCATGAGTGCCCAGTCCAGCGCGGAGTCACCGCCGCCGACGACGACGATGTCCTTGTCCTGGTACGTGCTCGGGTCGGGCACGAAGTGCACCAGCCCGCGGCCCAGGTACTCCCCGCCGGCGGGCAGCGGTCGCGGGGTGAACGTGCCGATGCCGCCGGTGATCACGATGGCGCGGCAGTCGATCGCGAACGCCCTCGGACGTCGTCACCGCGAAGCCGCCGTCACCGCGCTCCAGCCCGACGGCCTGCTGCCCGAGCATGTAGTCCGGCGAGAACGGCGCGGCTTGTGCCAGCAATTGCTCGACGAGCTCCCGCCCGCGGACCGCCGGGAAGCCGGCGACGTCGAAGATCGCCTTCTCCGGATACATCGCGGTGATCTGCCCACCGGGCTCCTCGAGCGAGTCGAGCACGGCCGTGGACAGGGTGCGGACCCCGGCGTAATAGGCGCCGAAAAGGCCGACCGGCCCGGCGCCGACGATGAGCAGGTCTACCGACTTGGAGGAGGCGTCCACCACAGCGGCGAGCCTAGAGCATCCAGCATTGCGGACCCGGGCGAAACGTGGGCTACTCGACGGTCACCGACTTGGCCAGATTGCGCGGCTTGTCGACGTCGTAGCCGCGCACCCGCGCGATCTCGGCGGCCAGGATCTGCAGCGGCACCGTGGCCACGAACGGCGAGAGCAGGGTCGGCACCACCGGCACGGACAGCAGGTCATCGGCATTGACCGCGGCGTCGCGTCCCCCGCTTCGGCGACGACGATGGTGCGCGCGCCGCGTGCCTTGATCTCGGCGATGTTGCTGAGCATCTTCTGGTGCAGCAGCGGGCGCCCGGTGCGTGACGGCATGATGACGACGACCGGCAGTCCGGGTTCGACGAGCGCGATCGGGCCGTGTTTGAGTTCGCCGGCCGGGAACCCCTCGGCGTGCATGTACGCCAGCTCCTTGAGCTTCAGCGCGCCCTCCAGCGCCACCGGGTAGCCGACGTGCCGGCCGATGAACAGCACCGCCTTGGCGTCGGCGATGGACCGGGCCAGTGCCCTGGTCTGTTCGGCCAGGCGCAGCGCACCCTCGATCGCGTGCGGCACCCGACACAACCGCTGGTACTCCGCGCGGATCTCGTCCGCGTACTTGGTGCCGCGGGCCTGCGCCAGCGCCAAGCCGAGCAGTTGGGTCGCGGCCACCTGGGCCAGGAACGTCTTCGTCGCGGCGACGCCGATCTCCGGGCCCGCGTGCGTGTAGAGCACCGCGTCGGACTCGCGCGGGATCTGCGCGCCGTTGGTGTTGCAGATCGCCAGCACCTTGGCGCGCTGGCCGCGAGCGTGGCGGACCGCCTCCAGCGTGTCCGCGGTCTCGCCGGACTGGCTGATGGCGACCACCAGCGTCTGCCGGTCGAGCACCGGATCGCGGTAACGGAACTCCGAGGACATCTCGACCTCGACCGGCACCCGCGTCCAGTGTTCGATCACCTGCTTACCGATCAGGCCGGCGTGGTACGCGGTGCCGCAGGCGACGACGAACACCTTGTCGATGTCACGCAGTTCCTGGTGATCGAGCCGCTGCTCGTCGAGCACGATGTGACCGTCGACGAGGTGACCGAGCAGCGTGTCGCGCACCGCGTCGGGCTGCTCCTCGATCTCCTTGAGCATGAAGTAGTCGTAGCCGCCCTTCTCGGCGGCGGCGAGGTCCCAGTCGATGTGGAACGGGCGGCCGGTCTCCGGCTGGCCGTCGAAGCCGGTGATGCGTGAAGCCGTCCCGGCCGATCTCGACGATCTGGTCCTGCCCGAGTTCCACCGCGTCCCGGGTGTATTCGATGAACGCGGCGACGTCGCTGCCGAGGAACGTCTCGCCGTCGCCGACGCCGACGACCAGCGGTGAGTTGCGCCGCGCCGCGACGACGGCGTCCGGGTGCTCGGCGTCGAGGAAGACGAGCGTGAACGCGCCGTCGAGCCGGTTGACGACGGTGCGGACCGCCTCGCGCAGGTTCGCGCCGTCACGCACTGCCGCGGCGACGAGGTGGGCGACGGTCTCGGTGTCGGTGTCGCTGCGCAGTTCGACGCCGGCACGTTCCAGTTCGGCCCGCAGCTCGCCGAAGTTCTCGATGATGCCGTTGTGCACCACGCCGATCCGGCTGGTGGCATCGAGGTGTGGGTGCGCGTTGCGGTCGTTCGGCGGGCCGTGGGTGGCCCAGCGCGTGTGACCCATTCCGGTGGTGCCGGACAGCGTGCGTTCGGACAGTTCCTTGTCCAGGTTCTCGATCCGGCCGGCCTTCTTCGCGACCTGCAACTGCGCGCCCGGGCCGGCGTCGGAGTCGACGATCGCCACGCCGGCCGAGTCGTAGCCGCGGTACTCCAGCCGCCGCAGCCCCTCGACCACCACGTCGAGTGCCTGCCGGTGGCCGACGTACCCGACGATGCCGCACATGGCTACGAGGGTACGGGAATCAGGGTGTCGGCGCCCGGTGTCGACGAAGCGGGCGGCGTCGGCGTCGGCGTGGGTTGGCCGCTGTTGCCAGTGGGCGTCGGCGTCGGGGTAACCGTGACCGCCGGGCGCCGTCTGGGTCACCGTCGGGGTGGTGGTGACCACCTTCGGCACGACGGTCTGGGTGACGGTCACGGCCGGTTGGGGTGCGGGCGTGGTGGCGGTGCTCGGGTGGCTGCTGGACGCGCCGAAGACCGTGGTGCCGGAGCCGGACGTGCCACGCAACAGGTCACTGACCGGTCGCCCGGAGACCAACTCCGATGCCGTCACCACGCCGAGCAGGGTGATGAACAGCATCGCGGTGGCGACGCCGAGGCGGCGCCAGCCGGCGAACGGGCGAGGGCGGGTGCGGCGTGCGCACGGTTGGCGCTGCGGTTGGCGCTGCGGTTGGCGCTGCGATTGGCGCTGCGATTGGCGGGGCGATTGGCGGCAGGCTCAACGTTGCCGTGCGGACCCGCGCGACCGGAGCGGCGGTGCGCACCCGCTCGCCGGTGCGGCGCAAGCGAGTGCGCGTAGATCGCGTTCGCAGTGACGGTGAGCACACTGGCGACGGCCGCACCGATCACGGTGCCGTTCACGCCGAGAAACGAACCGGCAATCGTCGCGGTGATCGCCGCGAGTGCACTGGCGAGCACCTGCACAGCTGACAGCTGCAGCCGCGGCCGGGTGCCGGGCGATGGGCTGGTGTCGGGAGTTTTCTTCGGTGCCATAACGGTTTCCAGTATCCCGGCAGCGGATGGGCAGCGGTTAACACTGCTTACGGGGCTCTAATAACGCGTTGCAGTGCGGACGTGTCGTCGGGCCAGCTCGGCGAGCCCCACGCTCTGCCGCGCAGGAGTGAGCGGGCGCACCCTAGGGTGCAGGAGTGGATCGTCACGCGTGGGAGCGGCCCGGCGCCTTCGAAGAGGTGCCCGGTGTGTTCCGCATCCCGCTCCCGCTTCCGGGCGATCACCTCAAGGCCGTGAACGTGTACGCCGTCGCCGATGGCGAGCACGCCGTTCTCGTCGATGCCGGCTGGGCGCTGGCCGAATCGCGCGAACTCCTCGAGCGTGCGCTCGGTGACGTGGGTTACCAGCTGCGCGACATCCGCGAGTTCCTCGTCACGCACATCCATCGCGACCACTACACCCAGGCCGTGGCGCTGCGGCGCGACTTCGGCGCACAGGTCAGCCTCGGCGAAGGCGAACGACAGAGCCTGGCGGCGATTCGCACCATCGAGGTACATCCGGACATCGCCACCCTGTACGCGGCCGGCGCGTTCGAGCTGTCGAAGATGATCGGCGAATGGCGCGGCGAGCGCGACCTGACCGACTGGGAGTATCCCGGACCGCTGGCTGCCCGACGGGCTCGACATCGAGCTGCAGACGCGCACGCTGCGAGTCATCGCAACGCCCGGGTCATACCCGCGGCCACGTCGTGTTCCACGACGCCGCGGCCGGCGTCCTGTTCGCCGGGGATCACGTGCTGCCGCACATCACCCCGTCGATCGGCATCGAACTCGCGCGGACGCCGTCACCGCTGCGCGACTACCTCGACTCGCTGAACCTCGTGCAGGCGCTGCCGGACGCCAAGCTGCTGCCCGCGCACGGGCCGGTGACACCGTCCACGCACGCCCGGGTGACAGGAATTGCTCGCCCACCACGAGCATCGGCTGGAGCAGACGCTGGCCGCGGTGGGCTCCGGCGGCGAGCACCGGGTTTCGAGGTCGTCCAACGAGTTGCGACTGGACCCGGCACCAGCGGCACTTCGACGAGCTGGACGAGTTCAACCAGATGATGGCGATGCACGAGACGATGGCGCACCTGCAGGTGCTGGTCGAACGCGGCCAGCTCACTCGCGGTGGTTGACGGCGGCGTGGTCGCATCTTCGCCGTGCCATCTGCGTTGACGGGTCAGACGGCAAGCACGACATCGGCGATGCGCCGCGCGACCGTGTCCGCAAGCTGCTGCGTCGACGCCTCGACCATCACCCGCACCAGTTGCTCGGTGCCGGACGGCCGCACCAGTACCCGTCCGTCGTCGCCGAGTTCGGACTCAGCGGCCAGCACGGCTTCGGTCACCGCCACCGAATGCGCCACGCTCGCCTTGTCGCGCACTGCGACATTGACCAGTGCCTGAGGTAGTCGATGGACCACCGCGGCCAACTCGGCCAGCGGCTTGCCGGTTTCGGCCAACTGGGCCATCAGGTGCAGCGCGGTGAGCAGGCCGTCGCCGGTAGTGGCGGCAGCGGGGAACACCAGGTGCCCGCTCTGCTCGCCACCCAGGCTGTAGTTGCCGGCGCGCAACGCCTCCAGCACATACCGGTCACCGACCGCAGTGGTGATCACCTTGATGCCGGCCGCGCGCATCGCGTGCAGGAAGCCGAGGTTGCTCATCACCGTCGCCACGACGGTGTCCTCGTGCAGCTGACCGGCCCGCTGCATCGCGAGCGCGCAGATGGCGAGGATCTGGTCACCGTCGACGATCTCGCCGCTGGCATCGACGGCGAGGCAGCGGTCCGCGTCGCCGTCGTGCGCGATGCCGAGGTCCGCGCCTTCGGCGAACACCGCCTTGCGGACGAAGTCCAGATGGGTGGAGCCGACGCCGTCATTGATGTTCAGCCCGTCCGGCTCGGCCGCGACCGCGGTGACCCGCGCCCCGCACCGGCGGTACAGCTCGGGCGCCACCGTGGACGCGGCGCCGTTCGCGCAGTCGACGACGACGTGCAGCCCGTCCAGCGAGGTCGGGTACGGCAGCGCACAGATGTGCGAGATAGCGCTCCATAGCGTCGTCTGACGTGCGCAACCGGCCGACGGCCGGCCCCACCGGACGCCGCTGGTCGCGAGCACGGACGCTGCCCGGCTCACAGTCGATCTCGGCCTCGATCTCGGCCTCGATCTCATCGTCGAGCTTCAGCCCGCCGGGGGCGAACAGTTTGATGCCGTTGTCCGGCATCGGATTGTGCGAGGCCGACAGCATCACGCCGAGGTCGGCACCGTAGGAGGCGGTCAGGTAGGCGACGGCCGGCGTCGGCACCACACCCACCCGCAATGCGTCCGCGCCGGCGGCGGCGAGCCCGGCCACCACCGCGGCCTCGAGCATCTCGCCGCTGGCCCGGGGGTCACGCCCCACCACCGCCACCGGCCGGTGCGAGGCATCGTGCGCGACCAGCACCCGCGCGGCGGCGCTGGCCACCGCGAGGGCGAATTCTGGGGTGAGCTCGCCGTTGGCGAGCCCGCGGATGCCGTCTGTGCCGAAGTAGCGGCCCACTACGCTGTGCGGCGCCTCAGCGCTTCGAGTACTGCGGCGCCTTGCGTGCCTTCTTCAGGCCGTACTTCTTGCGTTCCTTCACGCGCGGGTCGCGGGTGAGGAAGCCGGCCTTCTTCAGGGTGCCGCGGTCCTCCGGCTGCAAGCCGATCAGCGCCCGGGCGATGGCCAGGCGCAGCGCGCCGGCCTGCCCGGTGATGCCGCCGCCGGCCAGCGTCGCGATCACGTCGAACTGGCCGTCCTTGTCCAGGATGACGAACGGCTCGCGGATGAGCTGCTGGTGCACCTTGTTCGGGAAGTAGTTCTCCATCGTGCGGCCGTTGAGCTTGAACTCGCCGCTGCCCGGCACGAGCCGGACCCGGACGACAGCTTCCTTGCGGCGGCCGACGATGATCGACTTGGGCGCCCGCGTGGGCGCGGTGGTAGTGGGCGCGGTGGTAGTGGGCGCGCTGGCAGTGGCCGGGGTGGCCGTGGCCGGACTCGTCATTGGGCAACCTGCTTGATCTCGAACGGCTGGGGTTTCTGGGCGGAGTGCGGGTGCTCGGGCCCCGCGTACACCTTGAGCTTCTTCAGTTGGGCGCGGCCGAGCGTGGTCTTCGGCAGCATGCCGCGCACGGCCAGCTCGATGACCCGGGCAGGCTTGGTGTCGAGCAGTTCGCCGACGGTGCGCCGGGACAGGCCACCTGGGTAGCCGGAGTGGCGGTAACGGAACTCGTCGCGCTTGTTGCCGGAGACCGCGACCTTGGCTGCGTTGACGATGACGACGAAGTCGCCGACGTCGACGTGCGGTGCGAACTGCGGCTTGTGCTTGCCTCGTAGCAGGGTGGCGGCCTGGCTGGCCAGGCGGCCGAGCACCACGTCGCTCGCGTCGATCACATGCCAGCGGCGCTCGATCTCGCCGGGCTTGGGGGAATACGTACCCACGGTCACTCTCTTCCGGTCTTCACGCCCGACACCGATCCCGGTAGCCGCGGCGCCCCCACGGTCCGCAGCCGATCGAGCCGGCGGAACGCCGGTCGACAGATGCTGGACCCCGAGGCATGGCCTGCGCGCGCACGAACTCGTGCGCACCAGCGATTCACGATACGGGACCCGCGCAGCCCGGGCCAAATCCCGCCTTTGTGGGCGCGGATTGCCCTTACAGTCAAATTTCGGCGTCTCGTCGGTCAAATTCCAGCACATTTGCACTGTCGGGCAGCGGACTTACCTAGCGTCCCTCGGGCGGCACGAACGCCAGCGTTCACCCTGACCGCCGCCAGAACTGTGGGAGCTAGTCATGATTTCAGGACGCCGGACCATGCCGTCCCGTCGCCGAGCGCGCGGCCGAATGCGGGGCACCGCCCGCCGTTGGACCGCCGCCGCACTGGCCGCCGCTCTCGCGGCGAGCGGCGCGGTGCTGCTCGGCAGCACCGGCACCGCGGCAGCTGCCGCACCGCTGTCCACCTTCACCAAGACGGGGACGGACGCCACCAGCAACTCGACGGCGGATTCCACCAACCCCGGCAACCCGGGCACCGGCAAGCCCGGTGACACGGTGAACTGGGTGCTGCACTACGCGAACCAGAGCGGCAGCCCGGCCACCGCCTCGGTGACCGACCAGATCGCCGACGGCCAGACCTACACCAGCGGCTCGCTGAAGACGCCGCCCGGCTGGACCGGCGCGGTGAACGGCACGACGCTGACGGCGAGCGGTCCGGCCCAGGCGCCCACCACGTCGGTGGCGTCGGCGAACTTCGCGCCGACCACGCCGTTCACGACCCAAGGCGGTGACGGCTACTCGGCTACCGGCTATGGCGGCAACGTCTACGACGTCTTCCACCACAACCACTCCGACCAGGTGGTCTTCTGCGCCACCCTGCAGAACGCCGTGTGTCCGGGCTGGCCGGCCCAGTCGACCTGGGTGTCCACGGTCGCCGGCACGCCGGCGGGGCAGGCCCCGAGCGGGGTACCGAGCGATCTGGGCGCCTGGACGACGGCTCAGGTGAACGGCTCCTTCATCAACGCGAGCACCGGACGGCTCTACTGGCCCATCTCGACCGTGGCCCAGGACGCCAACCACAGCTACACGTTCGGCATGCAGTGCCTGGACCTCACCACGATCACCAGTTGTGGTTTCACCCAGATCGGCACGACGAAGGTGGTCGCGCTGTACGCCTTCGGCGGTGACGGTGTTGCCGCGGCTGACGGCAACCACTACTACTTCGACAACAACGGGTTCATGGACTGCGTCAAGATGGACGGCACCTCGTGCGGGTCGACCGACATCGCCGGCGGCCCGGTCGGCAGCACGGGCGGCGCGGAGGTCGGCACCTACGGCCGATACGTCTATGTCTCCTACATCAACCCCGGTCCAGCGGCCAACCAGTCGGACTTCCTCGCGTGCTTCGACACGGTCACCCATGCCTTGTGCAGCCCGAACTTCCCCAGGAAGGTCGGTGCCGCGGAGAACAACAACGGCGCCGCCGCCAGTGAGGTCCTGCCCGTCGTCGATGCCTCCGGTACGTTGCTCGGCGCCTGCGCGGTGTTCAACAGCGCCTGCTACGGCACGGACGGCCTGCCGATCCCGAATCCGTGGAGCCAGATCCGGTACGGCTACCTCCCGAACGTCGTCGGCTTCGGCACCGGCGTGCTGATCGGTACGAAGTACTACACCCCGAACGGCCCGGACGGCACCAACACCCTGAAGAACGACGTGGACAGCTGCTACGACTTCGCGCTGCCGTTGGTGAACGGCAAAGTGCAGCCGTGCGCGAACTTCACGCCGCCGCTGAACCTGCGTGGCTACACCGTACGTGCGCTGGCGAACCTGCCGGGCTGCATGGTCGGCTCCGGGGACGGTGCCCAGATCACGCTGTTCAGCGCGGTCGATGGCGGCCCGTGCACCGGCGCGGCGGACACCGTGAGCGCGACGCCGCAGGACTGGTACTGCGACGGCCAGAGCACGCACGCGACCACCTGGGACAAGCTCACCCTCGTCGGGCTGACCCCGGGCACCTACCAGTCGGCAACGATCACCCTGGACGACAAGAACGGCGCGCCGGTGCCGGGATGGGTGAACAAGCCCATCGCCGCGGGCGCGACCTCGATCGACCTGTCCTCGATCCCGGTCTCCGGAACGACCACCTCGCTGACCGCGGTGGTCACGCTCATGGGCGTCACCGGCACCGTCAACAACGCACACATGCAGCTGTCCTGGAAGGGCGACCCGATCCAGGTCTGCTACTCCACCGTGCTGCCGCAGGTGCCCTGCGTGGACGGCGCGGCGACTGGCTCGGTGTCCAACACCGCCACGCGCAGTCACCACCGCCGGGTCCGCCACCGACTCACCCGGCGGCGTCTCGACCGGCCCGGCGAGCTTCACCGTCACCGATCCGACCGAGGCCTGCGGGCTGATCTTCAGCAAAACCGCATCCCAACAGACGGCCGCGCCCGGTGATCAGATCGACTACACGATCACCGTGAAGAACCCGACCGCCTCCGACGTCCCCGGCGCGACGCTTCACCGACAATCTCGGCGGGGTGCTCGATGACGCGACCTACAACAACGACGTCTCCTCCGGTGCGTCGGCAGCTGCGGTCACCGACCACGGTCGGGAACGCATTGATCCTGACCTGGTCCGGCGACCTCCCGGCCGGGGCGACGGCGTCGATCACCTACTCGGTGACGGTCAACAACCCGGACACCGGCGACATGAAGCTGACCAACACGGTCATTTCGACGAACCCGTCGAACTGCAAGAGCGGCTCCGCCGATCCGGCATGTACCACGAGCGTCCCGGTCCAGGTGCAGAGCCTGAAGGTGGCCAAGACCAGCACCGTGACCAGCGCCAAGCCGGGCGACAAGGTGCCGTACACGATCACCGTGACCAACACCGGCAACGTCGACTACACCGCCGCCAACCCGGCCAGCTTCAGCGACGACCTGTCCCAGGTGCTGGACGATGCCACCTACGACAACGACGCCACCTCCGGCGGAGTCGGCGTGGTCACCTACACGGCACCGACGATTTCCTGGACCGGCCCGTTGGCAGCAGGTGCCGTCGCGACCATCACCTACTCGGTGACCGTGAACAACCCGGACACCGGCAACGGCAAGCTCGACAACACCGTGGTCACGGTGCCCGGCGAAGGCGGCAACTGCGCACGCCGGTTCCACCGACCCCGCATGCACGGTGCAAGTCCCGGTGACGCCGATCACGCCGACCTCGCCGCCGCCGACCGTACGTCACCGCCGCCGACCACTCCGTCGTCGTCGACGCCGACCTCGCCGTCATCGTCGGTGCCCTCGTCGTCGCACCCGCCCAGTCACACCCCGACGACGTCCGCCGCACTGCCCACGCAGGTGACCAAGCGGCTCGCGTGGACCGGCAACTCGACCCTGCCGGAGCTGCTCAGCGCCGCGATGCTCGTCGCGGTCGGTCTGTTCCTGCTGATGTCGGGCCGGACGCGCCGCAACCACTGACAGCCCCGTCCTGGCGGCTCCGTCGTGCCGTACCCGTGGGATTCGACCACTCGGTGCGCACAGCGGGGCCGCCGTTCGGCCGCCCGCACCCGAACGTCGTCTACCGTTGATTCCGGCAGGCACCCCGCAGATACCGGCGGCCGGCACCGTAGAGCGACAGCGATGGACGGGAGCGATGGCCGGGGAGCAGCCCAAGGTTGGCGCCGCTGGGCGTCCGCCTGCGCCTGCTCGCCGCCGACCTCGGCAAGTCTTCGGCTGGTACCTGCGCGGTTCAAGCAACTCGCGCGCAGATCTCGGCGGGTGTCCGCTGGTTACCTGCGGCGGTTCAAGCACCGCCAGGCCGGCTGGGCACCGTTCGCGCTCGTGGTCGCCGCGATCGTGGCATTCGCCGGCGCCGGCGTCGTGTGGGTTACCTCGCCGTACTGGGGCAAGAAGGTCATCACCGCCGCGCCGCGCAACGTGGGGGTGATTCCCGGTCCTCGCGCACGGTCGCCGTCACCGTCGCCGTTGGCCTACGTCTCGCCGTACCGGTCGAGATCCCGAAGCTGAGCGCGACCGCGCCGATCGTCGACGTCAACGTGCTGAACGACAGCGAGCTCGACGTCCCGCTCAATCCCGAAGGTCGTCGGGCTGGTGGCAGGGCGGCGCCAAGCCCGGCGCCGCGAAGGGCACCGCCATCCTGGACGGCCACATCAACTATGCGGGGGTCGAGGGCGTCCTGGCGCAGATCAGCCTGCTCAACCCGGGTGATCAGGTCTACGTCTACGGATTCTCGGCCGGACAAGAAGAAAACGCGGCTGACGTTCACGATCACCGGCGTCCGCACGTACAACAAGCAGCAGCTGCCCTACCAGCAGATCTTCGACCAATCCAGCGCCAGCCGGCTGGCGCTGGTCACCTGCGGTGGACCGTTCGACGCCAGCACCGGCAATTACGAGGACAACATCGTCGCGTTCGCGGTGCCCACGCCGACGCCGCGACGTCCGCCGCGCAATGACGCCACGTGACCGGCACCGCTGCACTCCCCGCTGGCGACGCGCTGCCCGCGGCGCTCTCGTCGACCGACCGCGACGTGGTCGCCGGCTACCGCCAGGACTGGGCTCGCGACCCGATCGCCGGCTGGCCCGCCGCGGTGGTGCGGGCAACCTGCACCGCGACGTGCAGGCGGTGCTGCGCTGGGCGAGCGCACACCGGGTACCGGTGGTGCCGCGTGGCGCCGGCTCGGGTCTGTCCGGCGGGTCCACCGCGGTCGACGGCGGCAGTGGTGCTCTGCACCGAGCGCATGCGCGAGATCACCATCGACCCGGTATCGCGGGTCGCCATCACCCAGCCCGGCCTGCTCAACGTCGAGGTGAAGCGCGCCGCGGCCGAGCACGGGCTGTGGTACCCGCCCGATCCGTCGTCGTTCGAGATGTGCTCGATCGGCGGCAACGCGGCCACCAACGCCGGCGGCCTGTGCTGCGTGAAGTACGGCGTCACCACCGACTACGTGCTGGGCATGCAGGTCGTGCTCGCCGACGGCACCGCGCTGCGCCTCGGCGGAGCGCGGCTCAAGGACGTCGCCGGCTTGTCGCTGACCAAGCTGTTCGTCGGCTCCGAGGGCACCCTCGGCGTGATCACCGAGCTGACCTTGCGCCTGATGCCCGCGCCGCCGCCGGCCGCGACCCTGGTCGCCTCGTTCGCCTCGATGGACGCGGCGGTCGAGGGCGTGCTCGCGATCACCAGCCGGCCTGCGGCCGTCGATGCTGGAACTGATGGACCGCACCTCGATCAATGCCGTCGAGGACTTCACGGCGATGGGGCTCGACCGCACCGCGGAAGCACTGCTGATCGCTCGATCGGATGCACCGGGTGCGGCCAGCGCGCTCGAGATCGAGATCATGCAGCGCGGCGTGCACGACGAGCGGCGCGGTGGAGGTCTTCAGCACCGACGACCCCGACGAGGGCGACGCGTTCACCGCCGCGCGCCGGGCCGCGTTCCCGGCGCTGGAACGGCTTGGGCGACCTGCTGCTGGAAGACGTCGGCGTGGCGCTGCCCGCGCTGCCCACCCTGGTGCGCGGCATCGGCAAGATCGCCGAGAGCAACGACGTCACGATCGCGCTGGTGGCCCACGCCGGCGACGGCAACACCCATCCGCTGATCGTGTACGACCCGCCGACGCAGCCGCCACCGCGCGGGCTTACACCGCGTTCGGCGAGGTGATGGACCTCGCCATCGACCCTCGGCGGCACGATCACCGGTGAGCACGGCGTCGGGCGGCTGAAGAAGGCCTGGCTGGGCGCCTATCTCGGTCCGGACGTGCTGGCATTGACGCAACGGATCAAGGACGCGCTGGACCCGCTGGGCATCCTCAACCCGGGCGCGATCCTGTAACGGTGTGCCCCGCTGCGTGCGGCGGCGGCGCCTCGCCGGTGTCATTCGGCATACTGCGACCTCATGACGGTCACCTTGCTGGTCCTCGCCGGGCTGGTCGCCGTCGTGGACTGGGCGGCGGTGGCCCGTCGTCGCGGACTCATCGAGCTCGCGGCCAAGCCGCTCACGCTGCCCTGCTGTCGTCGCCGCGTCCTTCGCCGACGTCGGGCCGGCCAAGCCCTGGGTGATCCTCGCGCTGGCGCTGGGCCTGCTGGGCGATCTCGCGCTGCTGTTCAGCGACGGCCGACGCGGATCTCGACACCGGCGACGGTCCCGACCACGCCGTCCATGTCGGTAATGCGGCGACGATGCCGACCATGCCCGATGCCACCGATGGTACCGCCAGCGGCACCGGCCCGGATGGCGCGTTCCTGGCCGGCCTGGCCGCTTCCTGCTGGGCACATGGCGTGGATCGTCGCGTTCGCCGGCACGGCGTTGCACTCGTGGCAGTTGGTGGCCGGGCTGCTCGTCGTGGCCGGGGCCTTCGGCCTGGTGCGCCGCGGGTGCTTGCGCGGCGCGCGTACCGCGGCGGGCGGCCGCTGCTGGCCGCGGCTGTCGGCGGCTACTCGGCGGCACTTGCGCGTGATGGTCGTGCTCGCGTTCGGTACGACCGCGGTGGCGACCGCGGTAGGTGGCGCGCTGTTCCTCGCCTCGGACGCCACCCTTGCGTGGGACCGGTTCGTACGCCGGCTGCGGCGCGGACCGGTGATCGTGATGGTGACGTACCACCTGGCCCAAGCGCTGCTGCTGATCGGTCTCATCCGGCACTACTGAGCGTCTAACAAGCGTCTCCGCCACAGCACCTACGCTCAGGACCATGCCGCGCCGGCCAACCCGATCCGTCCCGACCGTGATCTTGCACGGCTGGCAGGGTTCCCCATCGCCGCACTGGCAGGCGTGGCTCGGCGATCAGTTGCGCGACGCCGGGCGCGAAGTCCGCTTTCCGCAACTCCCGGATGCGGACCATCCGCAGCTCGACCGCTGGCTCACCGCGCTGGGCGACACGCTCGCCGGCCTGCCGGACGTGGGCTTCGACGTGGTCGCGCACTCGCTGGGTTCGGTGCTCTGGCTACACCACGCAGTGGTGACGCGCGGAATCGCCGCGACCGGCGCGGGTGGCGCTGGTGGCACCGGTCTCGCCCAGCACCGATATCGCGGAACTCGCGATCGTTCTTCCCGGTCCCGTTGGACGTCGACGCGGTACGGCACGCCGCAGAGGGCACGGTGCTGGTCGCCGGGGACGACGACCCGTACACACCGGAGGGAATCGCCGACGCCTACGCGCGCCCGCTGAAGATCGCGGCGACAATACTGCCGGGGGCGGGCACATCAACGTGGCGTCGGGGTTCGGCCCGTGGCCGCAGATGCTCGACTGGTGCAACCGCGACGGTCTCGCGTTCTTCTGATCGCGATCGTGATGCTCAGGGGGTGCTATAGCCCGCCGCGGGCATCACGATCGGCTTCTCATCGGGACGCCAGCCGGGTGGGCCGAACACGTAGCCGAGCGCTCCTGCCAGCTGCGCGCCGCGCGAAGGTCCCGCCACATCGCGGCGTATTCGTGGTACTGGAGCTTGAACGGGTTGAAGCTGTAGATGTTCTTGGTCAGGCCGTACGTCGGGCGATGCGTCTCCTCGGCGTAGCTGCCGAACATCCGGTCCCAGACGATGAGGATGCCGGCGTAGTTCTTGTCGAGGTAGTCCGGATCGCTGGCATGGTGCACACGATGGTGCGACGGGGTGTTGAAGACGAACTCGATCGCGCCCGGCAGCTTGCCGATCCGCTCGGTGTGCACCCAGAACTGGTAGATCAGATTGACCGAAAACGATGTGAAGATCATCCACGGCGGCATGCCCAGCAGCGGGAGCGGAACCCAGAACATCAGCTCGAACCAGGGGTTCCACTTCTGCCGCACCGCGGTCGAGTAGTTGAATCGCAAGCTGTTGTGATGCGCCTGGTGCGCTGCCCACATCAGCCGCACCCGGTGCGAAGCGCGGTGGTAGGTGTACCAGAGCAGGTCGACGGCGAGCAGGCCGAACAGCCAGGTGTACCAGCGGTGCGGATCCAGCCGCAGTGGTGTCAGCTCGTACAGCGCCGCATAACCGACGAGTGCGCCGGCTCGGCCGGCGCCGCTGGTCACCAGCGAGCCGAGACCCATCAGCACGTTCGTCCTGGTGTCGCGCCGGTCATAGCCGCCGTACTCGCCGGCTTCGTCGGCGTCGAGGAACTTCAGCGACAGCATTTCCAGCACCATGAAACCGAGGAAGGCCGGGATCGCGAAGACCACCGGGTCACGCAACGACCCGACGAACGACATACCGGCTCCTCTCTGGGCCGCCCTGACCTCAGTCGGCCCGTATGACCATGCGCTGTGACGTCGGCCGAAGGCCATCGTCCCGCCCGGACAAGCACCTGACAACTGAACTTACCCTATGGTTAATTACCGTGGGGTCACTTACTTTAAGATAAGCTCTGCGCCATGTCCAGTGGGGCGCTTGCTGGAACGAAAGGCGTCCCCCGGGCCGAACGCGAACAGCAGATCGTCGCGCATGCCGTCGACGAATTCGCCGCCAACGGCTACGCCGGCGCGTCGATGGTCCGCATCGCCCGGCGGGCCGGCATCTCCAAACCGCTGATCTACCAGTACTTCGGCTCCAAGGACGGGCTGTTCCTCACCTGCCTGCACGAGGTGGCCGGCGGGCTGTTGGCGCGACTGGACGAAGCCGAACTCAGCGTCGACGACACCGTCGCCTCCCGGGTCTTCGCGCTGCAGGCCGTGTTCGAGGCGCTGGAGCCACAGCGCGACGCATGGAAACTGCTCTACGACGTGACGATGCCCTCCGACGGGCCCGATCGCGGCGGCGGCACAGGACTACCACAGCCGCACCGCCGCCCTGGCCGCGAGCGGCTCGGAGCGCTTCCTGCGTGCGCGCGGGGTGGGCAACGAGTTGGACGCCTCGGCGCTCAGCCGCGGTATGGATGGGATTGGTCGACTCGCTGGTGCAGTGGTGGCTGGATCACCCGGCGGAATCCGCGCAGGACATGGTGCAGCGCTGCACCCGGCTGATCACCGCCATCCTGATCAACGACCCGTGACGCTCGCGGCTGTCCCGCGCCAGGGCCCATGCAACTGGTGAGCGGCAGCCGGGTCGCGCGGGTCTGCTCGGCACGCGCGGCCGCAGTTCGCCTCGGGTGGATATGCCACCTCGACCAGCGTCAGCCCGTGCGCCGGAGCGACGGTGATCTCGTCGGCGCGGTGGTCCAGTACAAGCAGTTCCGCGGGCCACGACGGCGGCCGCCGCCCGCTCCCGACAGCGAGCAACGCACCCACCATCGAGCGAACCATCGGTGACAGAACGCGTCCGCCCGGACGGTGCAGACCACGCACCCGCCATCCCGGCGCACGTCGAACTCCTCGACAGTGCGGATGGTGGTGCCGTACTGCGTTGCCGGCAGAACGCGGCGAAGTCATGCATGCCGACCAACGCGGACGCCGCCACGGCCATGCCTCGACGTCGAGCGCACGACGCCAGTCGAGCACGTCACGGCGGCGCAACGGATCCACGCCGGCCCGCTCGTCACTGATGCGATACTCGTAGCGGCGCCACAATGCGCCGAACCGGGCGTCGAAAGCCGCCGGCATCTCGCGAATGCGGACCACCCGGACATCGGCCGGCAGCACGGCCGCAAGCCGATCCAGGACAACCGATCGCCAATACCGGCCCACGCGCCGCCGGCACGTCGAGATGGGCGACCTGGCCTTGGGCGTGCACCCCGCATCGGTTCGCCCCGCCACGACGAGACGTGTCTCGGGCACCCGCAACAGAGTGCCAGCGCGCTCTCGAGCGCACCCTGAACCGTGCGACGCCCGGGCTGTCGGGCCCAGCCGGAGAAGTCCGTGCCCTCGTATCGAATGTCGAGGCGGACCCGGACCAGCGGGCTAGCTGCCGGCGGGTCTCGTCCCCGTCGCCGCTGTCATCGCCGCTGTCTTCCGCTTCCGCCTCGGCCTCGTCCCCGGCGTCGTCGGCCAGGCCAAGGGCGGCGAGGCCGCCCTCCTCCTCACCGGCCTGCAACGACGCCTGCTCGGCCACAGCCTCCGTGTGCTCCCGTCCCCGGCTGTCGCGCTCGGCGCATCCGGAATGTCGGCGTCGGCGGTTGCCGCGTCCGCATCCGCGAGCCGCGGCGACCCCGGCCGCGGTTGCCGACGACGCCTTGGCGTCCTCGGCGATCTCGCGGGTGCGCCCGGTCGGCGCCTTCTTGGCGGCCGTCCTGGTGCCGCGCGAGCGCTCGGCTTCCTTCACCACGGCCGCGCCGGCGGTCATCGCCTCGACCAGTTCGATGACGGCCATCGGAGCGTTGTCGCCCTTGCGCGGATCGACCTTGACGATGCGGGTGTAGCCACCGGCACGCTCGGCGAAGTTCGGCCCGATGGTGGCGAACAGCTTGTGCACCACGTCCTTGTCGCCGATCACCGACATCACCCGGCGGCGCGCGTGCAGGTCACCGCGCTTGGCAAAGGTGATCAGCCGCTCGGCCAGCGGACGCAGCCGTTTCGCCTTCGCCTCGGTGGTGGTGATCCGGTCGTGCTCGAACAGTGCGGATGCGAGGTTTGCCAACATCAGCCGCTCGTGTGCCGGTCCGCCGCCGAGGCGCGGCCCCTTGGTGGGGGTGGGCATGTCGTGCTCCCTTAGATGATCGAGCCTGTCCTCACGCGGTTCGTGCGTTCGGTGGTGGTGCGGTACTGCTTCGGTGTCGGCGCGCCCACCGCGGGCGGGCGCGCCGTCGCCGCGTCAGAGCTGTTCGGTCTCGGCGTAGTCGCCGTCGTCGACGAACTCGTCGTCACCGTAGGACTCGACCGTCTGCGGCAGTTCGAATCCGGGCGGGCTGTCCTTCAGTGACAGGCCGAGGCCGGCCAGCTTCACCTTCACCTCGTCGATCGACTTCGACCCGAAGTTGCGGATGTCGAGCAGATCGGCCTCACTGCGGCCGACCAGCTCACCCACCGTGTGGATGCCCTCACGCTTGAGGCAGTTGTACGAGCGGACGGTGAGGTCCAGCTCCTCGATCGGCATCGAGAAGGCGGCGATGTCGGCCACCTCGGCCGGCGACGGGCCGACGTCGATGCCCTCGGCCTCTTCGTTCAGCTCGCGGAACAGACCGAACAGCTCGACCAGGGTGTGGCCGGCGCTCGCGACGGCGTCGCGCGGTGCAATGGAGCTCTTGGTCTCCACGTCCACCACGAGCCGGTCGAAGTCGGTCCGCTGCTCGACACGGGTCGCCTCGACGTTGTACGTCACCTTCAGCACCGGCGAGTAGATCGAGTCGACCGGGATGCGGCCGATCTCCTGGCCGGGCTGCTTGTTCTGCACGGCGGTGACGTAGCCACGGCCGCGCTCGACCACCAGCTCGATCTCCAGCCGGCCCTTCTTGTTGATCGTGGCGATCTTCAGGTCGGGGTTGTGCACGGTGACGCCGGCCGGCGGCGCGATGTCGGCGGCGGTGACCTCACCCGGGCCCTGCTTGCGCAGGTACATCACGACCGGCTCGTCGCTCTCGGAACTCACCACGAGTTCCTTGAGGTTCAGGATGATGTCGGTGACGTCTTCCTTCACGCCCTCGACGGTGGTGAACTCGTGCAGCACGCCGTCGATACGGATGCTCGTCACGGCCGCGCCGGGGATAGACGAGAGCAGGGTGCGACGCAGGGAATTGCCCAGCGTGTAACCGAAGCCGGGCTCGAGCGGCTCGATGACGAACCGCGACCGGTTGTCGACGATCTGCTCTTCGCTGAGAGTGGGGCGCTGAGAAATCAGCACAGTAGTGCTCCTAAATGTCGAGGACGACCGCTATATGACGTCCGCCGATGGGGTGGTTCGCCGACGCTTGCGAAGGCGAACCGTGGGTATCTCGTTTCGAACTTCGTTACTTCTTTATTTCGAGTACAGCTCGACGATGAGCTGCTCCTGCAGCGGGATGTCGATCTGCGCGCGTTCGGGCAACTGGTGCACGAGCACACGCAGCCGGGACGGCACCATCTGCAGCCATGCCGGGACCGGCCGGTCGCCCAGGGTCTCGCGGGCGATCAGGAACGGGGTTGTCTCCAGCGACTTCGGCTTCACGTCGATGATGTCGTGCTGCGCGACGCGGTAACTGGGGATATCGACCTTCTGGCCGTTGACCACGAAGTGTCCGTGGCTGACCAGCTGGCGGGCGTGGCGACGGGTGCGGGCCAGGCCGGCGCGGTAGACGACGTTGTCCAGCCGGGACTCGAGGATCTGCAGCAGGTTGTCACCAGTCTTGCCCTGCCGCGCGACGGCTTCCTCGTAGTAGCGGCGGAACTGCTTCTCCAGCACGCCGTAGCTGTACTTCGCCTTCTGCTTCTCCTGCAGCTGCAGCAGGTACTCGCTCTGCTTGATGCGCGAGCGACCATGCTGGCCGGGCGGGTACGGACGGCGCTCGAACGAGCTGTCGCCGCCGACCAGGTCGACGTTGAGCCGCCGCGAGATGCGCGTCGCGGGACCGGTGTAACGAGCCATAGAACTAGTTCTCCTTGCTCTTCGCGCAAGCGCTCATCAGACGCGACGCCGCTTGGGCGGGCGGCATCCGTTGTGCGGCTGGGGGGTGACGTCCGAGATCGTGCCGACCTCCAGGCCGGTGGCCTGCAGGGAGCGGATGGCGGTCTCGCGGCCGGAACCGGGGCCCTTCACGAACACGTCGACCTTCTTCAGGCCGTGTTCCTGAGCCTTACGGGCGGCGCTCTCGGCGGCCATCTGCGCCGCGTACGGCGTCGACTTCCGCGAGCCCTTGAAACCGACGTGCCCGGCGGAGGCCCAGCTGATCACGTTGCCCTGCGGGTCGGTGATCGAGACGATCGTGTTGTTGAACGTGCTCTTGATGTGAGCATGCCCGTGCGCGACGTTCTTCTTCTCCTTGCGGCGAACCTTCTTCGCCGCCGCCTTACGAACCTGTCCTGGCATTACTTCTTACCCGCCTTCTTCTTGCCTGCGATCGTCTTCTTCGGACCCTTCCGGGTGCGCGCGTTGGTCTTGGTGCGCTGGCCGTGGACGGGCAGGCCGCGACGATGCCGGACGCCCTCGTAGCAGCCGATCTCGATCTTGCGGCGGATATCGGCGGCGACTTCGCGGCGCAGGTCACCCTCGACCTTGAAGTTGCCGTCGATGTAGTCGCGGAGCTTGACGAGGTCGTCGTCGCCGAGGTCTCGGGCGCGCAGGTCCGGGCTGACGCCGGTGGCGGCCAGGGCTTGACGTGCGCGGGTACGGCCTACGCCGTAGACATAGGTCAGCGCGATCTCCATCCGCTTCTCGCGGGGGAGGTCGACGCCAGCAAGTCGTGCCATGCGGGCGGTTCTCCAGATCTGCTCGTCGAAGGTTTACTGCGCATCCATCCCTCCCGCCCAGGGAGGGCTCCGGCCTTCGATCCGGAGGTGGACCGCCCTGACGGGCGGCAGGCATGCGCTCGATGTGGTTATTCAGTTGTGGCCGCGCCGGGAATTACCCTTGGCGCTGCTTGTGACGCGCGTTCTCACAGATGACCATGACCCGACCATGGCGACGAATGACCTTGCACTTGTCGCAGATCGGCTTGACGCTCGGCTTGACCTTCACGGCCCTGCCCTCTCTCGGAATTACGTGACTGGTAGGTGGTACTCGTGCGGCGCTACTTGTAGCGGTAGACGATCCGCCCGCGGGTGAGGTCGTAGGGCGAGAGCTCCACCACCACGCGGTCCTCAGGCAGGATACGGATGTAGTGCTGGCGCATCTTCCCGCTGATGTGGGCGAGCACCTTGTGCCCGTTGCTCAGTTCCACCCGGAACATCGCGTTGGGCAGTGGCTCGACCACGCGGCCTTCGACCTCGATGGCCCCATCTTTCTTGGGCATGTCCTCCGCTATTTCCCTTGATCGCCGTCTTGTTCGGTTCCGTCCGACTCCCCGCCGCGCCGCAGGCACGCCTGGGCTGACCGGATTTGTTCGGGATACCGTTGGTTCAACGCCGCCATGAGGGACCCTGTTCCCGATCCGCGGCCACAGCGGAACTCCTCCGGGATCGCCGCCCGGAGTGATCCGGGCACCTTTCCTGAGCAGCAAAACAGGGCGGCATGCGCCAGCGGTCTAGTCTACCTGGGTCACCGGGTGGACGCCAAAACACCCGGGAGCGGCGGGTATTCAGAACCCGCGTGACCGGGCGCCGGGGGCGGCGCGAGGCAGGGGAGGCTGGATGGTTCGCTCTGCGCAGCAGCAACTTACGGCGCAGCAGCAGCTCACGGCGCAGCCGCAGGTCATGGCGCAGCCGCAGGTCATGGCGCAGCCGCAGGGCATGGCGCAGCCGCAGGTCATGGCGCAGCCGCGGGCGCGCGGAGCCGGGCCATCGCCACGGTGCTCACTCCGATCGTGCTTGCCGCCGTGCTGGCGGGATGCTCGGGGCCCGGCGCTGCACCTCAGGCCCATCGGGCCCCACCGGCCAGCAGCACCCCGTCGCCGACTCCCAGCACCGCCAATGCCGCTTCGGCCAAGCTGTTCGCGGCCGTGTCCTCCGCGCTGTCCTCCGCCGCGGCGCGGGCCGCAGCCACCGCGGCGTCGGCGGCCTCGGCAGCCCGGGCCGCCGCCGCCAGCCACGTCCCCCGCATCACCGCGCCGCTCCCCCCGGCTCCGGCCGCGCGACCCACCAGCACGGTCCCAGCGGCGCTCACCCCGGTGAGCACCGCCGAGCCGGCCTTCGAGTCAGCAGTCTTCGCGGTGCTCAACGACGAACGCGCACAGAACGGGCTGCCCGCGCTGCAGTCCTCCGCCGCGCTGGACCTCAGCCGCCCGCCGACACAGCGCGGCGATGGCCGCGAGCCGGGACATTGGCGCATGTCCTGCCCGGCGAGCTCAACGTGCCTGCAGCGCGAGGCGGCGGCCGGATACCCGGTGCACGCCTGGGCGGAGAACGTCGGCGAAACCCCTGATCCGACCGAGAGCGGGGCACTGGCCATGCAGGAGCTCCTCTACAGCGACCCGCCGCACCGCGCGAACATCCTGTCCACGGCGATGCACGCGGTCGGCATCGGCATCGTCGTCGACTCCACCGGCAAGTTGTGGATCACCGAGGACTTCGGGGGCTGACCTGGACGCCCGCGCGGACACGGACCCGGCCGACCGGAGCACCGCCGAGGGCGCGGGCAGCGCGCCGGCGATGTCGGTGGCCGCCGCCCGAGGATGGCTGGCCAAGTGGCGCTGGTACCAGCGTTCGCGGCTGCCGTGGCACCGGATCGCATTGCACGCCGAATTGGCGCGACGGGAGGCGTTCGCGCGCGGACCGCTGCACGGCAACGTGCTCGAGATGCTGCGCGAGCGACGGCTGGTGCTCGGGCCGCACGTGCTCTTCGAGCCCGGCGTCTGGCTGACCTCCGACACCGGCCGAATCCATATCGGCGGTGGCAGCATCTTCAACCTGAACGTGATGGTGGCGGCGGTGCAGCGCGTCGAGATCGGCGAGCACTGCATGTTCGCCAATGGCTGCCTGGTGACCGACGGCGCGCACCGCTTCGACGACCCGGATCGTCCCGTGCCGTGGCAGGGCTTCACCACGAAGGGGCCGACGATCATCGGGGACAACGTCTGGTTCGGTGCGAACGTCGTGGTGACCAGTGGGGTCACCGTCGGACGGCGGTGCGTGGTCGGGGCAAATTCGGTGCTGACCGCGGACGTCCCGGAGTTCTCCATCGCGGCCGGGGCGCCGGCGCGCATCCTCGGCACCGTCGCGCACTGATCGCGGGCCGCGGCGGCGGGAGCGGTTCGTCAGGGGACCCCGGCCCGCCGTCGGCGTGCGACCGGCTCGAAGAACAGGCCGGGCGGTGCGCACAGCGCCTGCTCGATCGCCGTCGCAGTGTGCGCCGAACACCGGTCACGGCGGCCGCTGAGGACATGGTTGACGGTGGCGTGCGCCAGTCCGGCGCGCTGCGCCAGCCCGCGCTCGGACAGCTGCATCAGCCCGAGATAGGCCCGCAGCGTCGCCCTGTCGCGAACCTGCATGGCGAACGGCATGAGCCTCCCGTCCGGTCGAAGCTTGTCCCCGCACGTTACCGGAACCGTCCGACGTCCGATGTGACAGTTGCCGTGCCTGGGGAAAACGTGCCGGTGTCTACGAACTGTCTGCACAACGCCGGAGTCGGACACCATCCACGACCCAGGAATAGGGCTGAGTCGGCGAAGCGCGCACCGCTACTGTCTACGACATGCGTGCGCGGATGCCCGTTCGGACCGGTCCGTGAGCGCACTGTCCGAGGCGCTGAGCGCGGCGAACAAGAGCGGCCTGTCCGCACGGGCGGTGTCGCGCATCGCGCGCGAGCGCGGCCACAGCCTCAATCACGACACCGCGGCCCGGTATCTGCGCGGTGACCACGGCCAGCCGGACGAGGCGACGCTGGTCGCCTTCGCGGACGTGTTGCACATGTCGCTATCGACATTGCGACGCGCAGCAGGGCTGCCCGCCGACGAAACGGCGCCGTACACCCCACCGCCGGAGTCCAGCCGACTCACCCGGCGCCAACGCCGGGCCGTCGACGAGATCATCCGCGCGATGCTCGACCCGGGCCGCTCGGTCGCCGATCTGGCCTCGCGGCGCAGAGCGGCCGGCCCGCGCGCCGCCCGTCACGGGGACGTCGACCGCAACAGCTGAGGTCCACCGCCCGCCTTCGCCATGGGTGGACGCGACATGGTCCCGCGGTTTCGTCGGCACCCGGACGCACAATGCCGGGCATGACCGCCTCCCGCCGTGACACCGCCCCTCGCCATCGTCCCGACGACCGGCCGTACGACCCGTGGCTCGACCTGCGCGAGCGGTGGCCACACCTGCAGGTCGTGGTCGAGCCGATGGCCGGCCGGTTGCTCGGCGAGCTGCGATATCCGGTCATCGCGCTACGCGCCGGCACGACCGCGGCCCAACGCCGGTGCACGCTCACGCACGAGATCGTCCATCTCGAGCGTGGCATCCGTGACTGCGGGCCGTGGACCGATCGCGAGGAACGGCACGTGCACGACGAGGTCGCCCGACGGCTGGTCAACACGAACCAGCTCGTGCGTGCGGTGCGCGATATCGGTGGCATCCAGGGTGGCCCGGCGGACGTGCTGCGGCTTGCTCAGGTGCTCGATGTCGATCGGCAGACCATGCGCATCCGCCTAGGGCAGGTAACGCCGCGCGAGCGAGCTCGCATTCGGGCGCTGCGGCTCCGCGAAGTCTGGTCCGTGGCGTGAGCGGGTCAGGCCGCTAGGGCGGAGAGTTCGATGCCCCGTGCGGCAAGTGCGCTGCGGCCACCGTCGACCGCGGTGAGGACCCATGGCCCATCCGCCAGGATGGCCACGGTGTGCTCCCAATGCGCGGCCCACGACCCGTCCACCGTGGTCACCGTCCAGCCGTCGGCAAGCTCCTGCGTGTCGCGGGCGCCGAGTGTGATCATCGGCTCGATCGCCAGCGCCATCCCGGGCTCCAGCCGCGGCCCTTTGCCCGGACGTCCGTAGTTGAGGATGTGCGGTGCCATGTGCATTGCCGAGCCGATGCCGTGTCCGCCGTAGCCGGCCACGATGCCGTACGAACCACGGGCGCGGATGGCCGTCTCCACCGCGTGCGAAATGTCCGACAGTCGCGCACCGGCACACGCGGCCGCGACGCCGTCCCACATCGCCGCCTCGCACGTGTCGGACATCGCCTGGACCTCGGCACTCACCTGCCCGACCGGGACCGAGATCGCCGAGTCGCCGTGCCAGCCGTCGACGATGGCACCGAAGTCGATCGAGATCAGGTCGCCCTCGGCGAGCACCTCCGTCGCCGACGGGATGCCGTGCACCACCCGGTCGTTCACGGATGCGCAGATGAGTGCGGGGTAGCCGTGGTAGCCGAGGAACGAAGGGGTGGCGCCGGCCGCATCCAGCACGTCGCGGGCTACCGCGTCCAGGTCGGCCGTGCTGACCCCGGGCGCCACCGCGGCGCGCATCTGCCGCAACGCCTCGGCGACGACCAGACCGGCGCGGCGCATCGACGCGATCTGGTCTGTGGACTTGAGCTCGATCCGCTCGCTGAAACGAGGCATGGCTACTGGTCGGCGTACGGGCTGAGCACGGTGATGGCGCGCTCCGTGACGTCCTCGACCGGGCCGATCGCATCGATCGCCACCAGTTGCTCGCGCTGGCCATAGAACTCGATCAGCGGCGCGGTCTGCGAGTAGTACACGTCCAAGCGGTGCCGAACCGTCTCCGGATGGTCGTCATCGCGCTGGTACAGCTCGCCACCGCACCGATCGCACACATTCGGCACCGTCGGCGGGTCGTACTCCAGGTGCCACACGTGACCACACTTCTTGCACGTGCGGCGCCCCGAGAGCCGGCGCACCACCTCGTCCGGATCGACGTCCAGGTCGAGCACCACGCTCAGCGCGATGCCCAGCGCGCTGAGCACGGTGTCCAGCTCCTTGGCCTGTTCCACGTTGCGCGGGAAGCCGTCGAGCAGGAACCCATCCTTGGCGTCCGGTTCGGCCAGACGCTCGCGCACCATCGCGTTGGTGACCTCGTCAGGCACCAGGTCGCCGGCGTCCATGTACTTCTTGGCCATCCGCCCGAGTTCCGTGCCGCCGGAGACGTTCGCGCGGAAAATATCGCCGGTCGAGATCTTCGGAACGGTGAAGTGCGCGGCGATGAACTCAGCCTGGGTACCCTTCCCCGCCCCAGGCGGCCCCACCAAAACGAGCCTCACTGCGACGTGGGCCCTCGGTGCTGGCCGCCGGTCAACGCAAGAAGCCTTCGTAGTTGCGCTGCATCAGCTGGCTCTCGATCTGCTTCACCGTGTCCAGACCGACGCCCACCATGATCAGCACAGCGGTGCCGCCGAACGGGAAGTTCTGGTTGTTGCCGCTGGTGATGGAGAAGAAGAAGTTTGGCAGCACGGCAACGATGCCCAGGTACAGCGAACCGGGCAGGGTGATGCGCGAGAGAACGAACTGCAGGTACTCGGCGGTGGGACGCCCCGGTCGAATACCCGGGATGAAACCGCCGTACTTCTTCATGTCGTCGGCGCGCTCGACCGGGTCGAAGGTGATGCCGACGTAGAAGTAGGTGAAGAAGATGATCAGCACGAAGTAGGTGATGATGTACACCCACGACGACTGGTTGAGCAGGTAGTTGGTCACCCAGCGTTGGAACGAGGACGTCTTGCTGTTGTTGCTGGTCAGCTGAGAGATCAGCTGCGGGATGTACAACAGCGACGACGCGAAGATCACCGGGATGACGCCGGCCTGGTTCACCTTCAGCGGCAAGTACGTGGACGTGCCACCGTATTGCCGTCGCCCGATCATCCGTTTCGCGTATTGCACCGGGATCCGGCGTTGCGCCTGTTCCACGAACACGACCGCCACGATGATCGCCAAACCGAGCAGCAGGATCAGCGTGAACACGAACGCGTGTGCGTTCTGCAGGATCGTCTGACCCTCGTTCGGTATGCGCGCCGCAATCGAGGTGAACATCAGCACGCTCATGCCGTTGCCCACGCCGCGGTCGGTGATCAGCTCGCCGAGCCACATGATGACGCCGGTGCCGGCCGTCATGCAGATGACCATCGTGGCCAGCGTCCAGATGTTCTGCCGGTAGAGGATGGCGCCTTGGCAGGACGGGAACAGCTGGCCGGAGCGAGCCAGCGCGATGAAGCCGGTGGACTGCAGGATGGCAAGGCCGATGGTGAGGTAGCGGCTGTACTGCGTCAGCTTCTGCTGACCGGACTGCCCTTCCTTCTTCAGTTGCTCGAACCGCGGGATGACCACGACCAGCAACTGGATGATGATGCTCGCGGTGATGTAGGGCATGATGCCCAGCGCGAATGCCGACAGCCGCAGCAGTGCGCCGCCGGAGAACAGGTTGATCAGCGAGTAGACGTTTGCGTTCGCCCCGTTGGCCGCCTGCTTGATGCAGCCGTTGATGGCCTTGGTGTTCGTGTTCGGGGTGGGGATGGACGCGCCGAGCCGGTACAGCACCAGGATCGCGAGCGTGAACAGCAGCTTCTTACGCAGATCGGGCGTGCGGAACGCCGATGCGAATGCGCTGAACACGGATCCTCCTGCACGGATGCTCGGGTACGAGCGGGGCGACGCCTGTGGAAGCTCGGACTCCTCCGGCAACCGGCGAGACCCAGATCAGGCTAACAGTCGGCTGGTGACGGCGAGAATCCGTCGGCCCAGTCCGACCGTCGCCGTCCCCGGGGGCCGTCGGCGCCTCAGATGGTGGTCGCGGACCCGCCCGCGGCCTGGATCTTGTCGCGAGCCGAGCCGGAGAACGCGTTTACCGTGATATCCAGCTTGAGCCCGCCCAGCTCGCCGTCCCCGAGCACCTTGACCGGCTCGTTGGCGCGAACCGCTCCGGCGGCGACCAGCTCGCTGATCCCGATCGATCCGCCGCCGGGGAACAGCGTGGCCAGCTTGTCCAGATTCACCACCTGGAACTCGACCCGGAACCGGTTGCGGAAGCCCTTCAGCTTCGGCAGCCGCATGTGAATCGGCATCTGGCCGCCCTCGAACCCGGCCGGGATGTTGTTCCGAGCCTTGGAGCCCTTCGTGCCGCGACCTGCGGTCTTGCCCTTCGATCCCTCACCGCGTCCGACCCGGGTCTTCTTGGTGTGCGCGCCGGGTGCGGGCCGCAGGTGATGCACCTTCAGCGGTCCGTCAGCCATCAGTTCACCCCTTCGTCGTGCACCTGGCCCGCGAAGCGGAGCCGAGCGTTCACTCCGGTTGCCATGTCTACTCAACCTCCTCGACCGACACGAGATGCGTGACGGTCGCGACCATGCCCCGAACTTCCGGGCGGTCTTCCCTGACGACGACGTCGCGGATCCGCTTGAGCCCCAGCGTGCGCAGCGTCTCCTGCTGGTTGCGCTGGTAGCCGATCCCCGACTTGATTTGCGTGATCTTCAGCCGGCTCATCTAGGACGCTGCCCTTCCGGCGGCACGCGCCCGCAGCATGCCGGCTGGGGCCACGTCCTCCAGCGGCAGCCCGCGGCGTGCGGCGACCTCTTCCGGACGCACCAGTTCCTTCAGCGCGGCCACTGTCGCGTGCACGATGTTGATCGGGTTGTCCGAGCCGAGCGACTTGGACAGCACGTCGTGGATGCCGGCGCACTCGAGCACGGCACGCACCGGGCCGCCGGCGATCACGCCGGTACCCGGGCTGGCCGGCTTGAGCAGCACCACACCGGCGGCCTTCTCACCCTGCACCGGGTGCGGGATCGTGGCCTGGATGCGCGGGACGCGGAAGAAGTTCTTCTTCGCCTCCTCGACGCCCTTGGCGATGGCGGCCGGGACCTCCTTCGCCTTGCCGTAGCCGACGCCGACGGTGCCGTCACCGTCACCGACGACCACGAGCGCGGTGAAGCTGAATCGCCGACCGCCCTTCACGACCTTGGCCACGCGGTTGATCGCCACGACGCGCTCGAGGTACATGCTCTTCTCGGCCGCCGCACCGCCGCGGCCGTCGCCGCGGCCGCGACGCTCGCCGCGTTCGCCGCTTCGCTCGTTGCCGCCCGTGCGGGCTCCCCGCTGCGGTCCTGGCATTACTGACTCTCCTTATAGGTACACATCAGAATTCGAGCCCTGCCTCTCGTGCCGCGTCCGCGAATGCGGCGACCCGGCCGGTGTAGGTGTTGCCGGCCCGGTCGAACACGACTCGGGTCACGCCGGCGGACTTGGCGGCGGCGGCAAGCTGGCTGCCCAGCTCCTTGGCCCGCGCCGTCTTGTCGCCGTCGCTCATCTTGAAGGTCGACGCGGAGGCCAACGTCACGCCCTTGCCGTCGTCCACGATCTGCGCGAAAAGATGCCGCGAGGACCTGCTGACGACCAGGCGCGGCCGCTCGGCGGAGCCGACGACCTTCTTGCGCAGCCGGAAATGCCGCCGCGACTTGGCGACCCGCCGGGTGGCGGATATGCCGGCAGACCGCCGCGCCCTCTTCGCAATCGTTGACGCACTCACTGTGCCACCCGCTGTTCGCGCGTGCGCTCATCGCTCATGATCGCTTCGCTCCTCGCTCGCTGGCGCTCGCTGCGATGCTCACTCACTTCTTGCCTGCCTTCCCGGCCTTGCGACGCACTACTTCGCCCTGATACCGCACGCCCTTGCCCTTGTACGGGTCGGGCTTGCGCAGCTTGCGGATGTTGGCGGCTACCTCGCCCACCTTCTGCTTGTCGATGCCCTCGACCGCGAATCGCGTCGGTGCCTCGACCCGGAACGAGATGCCGTCCGGGGCAGGCACCGTGATCGAGTGCGAGAAGCCGAGCGCGAATTCCAGGTCACTGCCCTTGGCGGTGACGCGGTAGCCCGTACCGACGATCTCCAGCGTCTTCGAGTACCCCGAGGTGACCCCGGTGACCATGTTTGCGATCAGCGTGCGCGACAGCCCGTGCAGCGACTTGGACACCCGCTCGTCGTCCGGCCGCGACACGGTGATGGCACCGTCGTCCCGGGCCACCGCGATCGGCTCGGCAACGATGTGCGACAGGGTGCCCTTCGGCCCCTTCACGGTCACCTGCTGACCATCGATGGTCACGTCCACGCCGGTTGGGATCGTCACCGGCAGCTTTCCGATTCGGCTCATTGGAGTCTCCTCACCAGACGTAGGCGAGGACTTCCCCGCCTACTCCGCGCTTGGCAGCCTGACGATCGGTCAGCAGGCCGGAGGACGTGGAGAGGATCGCGGTGCCCAGGCCACCGAGCACCCGCGGCAGCCCCGTCGACTTCGCATACACCCGAAGACCGGGCTTGGAGACGCGGCGGACACCGGCAATGCTCCGCTCCCGGTTCGGCCCGTACTTCAGGTCGACGGTGAGCACCCTGCCCACCTGACCCTCCGGGGCGTCGCCGACCGAGAACCCACTGATGTAACCCTCTTGTTTGAGGATCTCGGCAATGTGCGCCTTCAGCTTCGAGTGCGGCATGACCACGGTGTCGTGGAAGGCCGTGTTGGCGTTTCGCAGACGGGTGAGCATGTCTGCGATCGGGTCTGTCATCGTCATGGATCTACTTCTTTCTCGGGTGGTTCCCTGCCGCTGGACGGCCAGGGCCTGCCTCGACTGTCGGAACTCGTCGACTACCAGCTGGACTTTGTGACGCCCGGGAGCTCGCCCGCGTGCGCCATCTCGCGCACGCAGATCCGGCACAGCCCGAACTTCTTGTACACCGAGTGCGCCCGGCCGCATCGCTGGCAGCGGGTGTACCCGCGGACCTTGAACTTCGGCTTGGCGTTCGCCTTGTTGACTAGCGCGGTCTTCGCCATCAGTCCATCTCCCCGTCATGCACCTGGTCCGCGAAGCGGAGACGAGCGTTTACTCCGGTTGCCATCAGTCCATCTCCCCGTCATGCACCTGGTCCGCGAAGCGGAGACGAGCGTTTACTCCGGTTGCCATCTGTCAGCTTCTCTCTGTCTCGCGGAACGGGAAGCCGAGCGCGCGAAGCAGCGCCCGGCCCTGCTCGTCGGTATGCGCCGTCGTGACGACGGTGATGTCCATCCCCCGCGGGCGGTCGATCGTGTCGGGATCGATCTCGTGGAACATGGACTGCTCGGTGAGGCCGAACGTGTAGTTGCCGTTGCCGTCGAACTGCGCGTCGGACAGGCCGCGGAAGTCGCGGATGCGGGGCAGCGCCAGCGAGAGCAGCCGGTCCAGGAACTCCCACATGCGGTCGCCGCGCAACGTCACCTTCGCGCCGATCGGCATGCCCTCACGCAGCTTGAACTGCGCGATGGACTTGCGGGCCTTCTGCACCAGCGGCTTCTGACCGGTGATCAGCGTCAGGTCGCGCACCGCACCGTCCATGAGCTTGCTGTCCTTGGCCGCCTGGCCGACACCCATGTTCACGACGATCTTGACGAGATCGGGTACCTGCATCGGGTTGTCGTAGGAGAACTCCTGGTTCAACGCCGGCACGATCTCGTCCCGATAGCGCACCTTGAGCCGCGGCTTGACCGCCTCGGCGGTACTCGCACTCATGAGAGATCCTTTCCGGAACGGCGGGACACCCGCACGTTCTTGCCGCTCTCCTCGTCGTGCCGGTAGCCGACTCGGGTCGCGTTGCCGTCCCCGTCGATCACCATGACGTTGCTCGCGCTGATAGCCGCCTCGACGTGCTCGATGCCGCCGGCCTTGGCGCCGCGCGCGCTGGTAGTGATCCGGGTGTGCTTGGTAACCCGGTTGACGCCCTCGACGAAGACCTTGTTGGTCACCGGGTCCGCGGCGATCACCTTGCCGCGCACGCCGCGGTCCTTGCCCGCGATGACGACGACCTCGTCGCCCTTCTTGATATTCACTACAGCACCTCGGGAGCGAGAGAAATGATCTTCATGCTGAAATACGGCTCTTCGCGCAAGCGCTCATCGCGCGTTCGCTGCGCTCCTCGGTCGCTGACGCTCCCTACGATGCTCACTCACAACACCTCCGGGGCCAGCGAAATGATCTTCATAAAACGCTTGTCGCGCAGCTCGCGGCCCACTGGGCCGAAGATGCGCGTGCCGCGCGGCTCACCATCCTGCTTGATCAACACAGCGGCGTTCTCGTCGAACCGGATGTAGCTGCCGTCCGGGCGCCGGCGCTCCTTGACGGTGCGCACGATGACCGCCTTGACGACGTCGCCCTTCTTGACCCCAGCACCGGGCAGCGCGTCCTTCACCGTCGCGACGATGATGTCGCCGATGCCGGCATAGCGACGCCCGGATCCGCCCATCACCCGGATGCACAAGATCTCCTTGGCACCCGTGTTGTCGGCGACCCGTAGCCGCGACTCCTGCTGAATCACTTGTCCAACTCCTGCCCTTGTACTGGCTCAGCTACTACTTCGCGCGCTCGAGGACCTCGACCACGCGCCAACGCTTGGTGGCCGACTGCGGTCGCGTCTCCATGATCAGGACGCGATCGCCGACGCCGACCTGGTTGGTCTCGTCGTGTGCCTTGAGCTTGTTCGTGCGCCGGATGACCTTGCCGTAGAGCGCGTGCTTGACGCGGTCCTCTACGGCGACGACGACGGTCTTGTCCATCTTGTCGCTGATCACCAGGCCCTCGCGGGTCTTGCGGAAGCTGCTCCGCGCGGTCTCGCCGGACTTGTCGGTCATGCGGTGGCACCTTCGGTCGGGGCGACGGACAGACCGAGCTCACGCTCGCGCAGGATCGTGTAGATCCGGCCGATGTCGTGGCGGACCGTTCGCAGTCGCCGGTTGTTGTCGAGCTGCCCGGTGGCCATCTGGAAGCGCAGGTTGAACAGCTCTTCCTTGGCCTCGCGCAGACGCGTCTCCAGCTCCTCGTCGTGCAGCTCGCGTAGTTCGTTGGTCGTGGTGGAGGGCATCAGATCCACGCTCCGTTTCTAACGTGGCCCGCGAAGCGGAGGTGAGCATTGATTCCGGTTGGCATCAGAAATCACCAGCTTCTCGGGTGACGATCCGGCACTTCATCGGCAGCTTGTGGATGGCGCGGGTGAGTGCCTGCCGGGCCACGCGCTCGTCCGGGTAGGTGAGCTCGAACATCACCCGGCCTGGCTTGACGTTCGCGATCCACCACTCGGGCGAACCCTTGCCGGAGCCCATCCGGGTTTCCGCGGGCTTCTTGGTGAGCGGCCGGTCCGGGAAGATGTTGATCCACACCTTGCCGCCACGCCGGATGTGCCGGTTGATCGCAATACGAGCCGACTCGATCTGCCGGTTGGTCACGTAGGCCGGCTCGAGCGCCTGGATTCCGTATTCGCCGAACGCCACGCTCGTACCACCGGTCGCCGCGCCACGGCGGGTCGGGTGGTGCTGCTTGCGGTGCTTGACCTTGCGGGGAATGAGCATGACTCAGCTCTCCGTGCTCTCTGGGCTCTCGGTGCTCGTCGCGCCCGCTGTGCTCTCTGTGCCCTCTGTGGCGGCAGTGCCGGGCGCGGACCCGCCCTCGGCCGAAGCCTCAGGCAGTGACTCGACGACCTCGGCGGGAGCCTCGTCCTTGATCTCCGCCTCGGCCTCCGCCGCGGTGGTGATGGGCGAGATCTGCAGCTCTTGCTCGTCTGCGGCAGATCCGGCGGACGCTGGGGTCTCAGTGGGGCTGGTGTCAGCGGTCACGGTGGACTCAGCGGTCACGGTGGACTCGGTGGACTCCGTCGACGCCGGGGCCTCGACTGCGGTCTCCGTGGCGTCGGCGGACGGCTCGGTCGACGCGGCGCGTCCGGCCTCGGTGCTGACACCGGTGGTGCCCTGCGAGCCGGAGCGGCGCGGACGTGCCGCACCCGCCGGGCGCTCGCGGCGCTGCCGCAATACCTCCGCGGCCGCCGCGGCTTCACGTTCGGCGCGCGAGCCGGTCGGCACCTCGCCCTTGTAGATCCAGACCTTGACGCCGATGCGCCCGAAGGTGGTGCGGGCCTCGTAGAAGCCATAGTCGATGTTCGCGCGCAGCGTGTGCAGCGGCACCCGGCCCTCGCGGTAGAACTCGGAGCGCGACATCTCCGCGCCGCCGAGACGCCCGGAGCACTGCACCCGAATGCCCTTGACGCCCGGGCTCTTCAGTGTCGACTGCATGCTCTTGCGCATCGCGCGGCGGAAGCTGACGCGGTTGGACAGCTGCTCGGCGACACCCTGGGCGACCAGTTGCGCGTCACCCTCGGGGTTCTTCACCTCGAGGATGTTCAGCTGCACCTGCTTGCGGGTGAGCTTCTCCAGCTCGCCACGAATGCGGTCCGCCTCGGCGCCGCGGCGGCCGATGACGATGCCCGGGCGAGCCGTGTGGATGTCGACGCGGACCCGGTCGCGGGTGCGCTCGATCTCCACCTTGGCGATGCCCGCCCGCTCCATGCCCTTGGACATCAGCCGTCGAATCGCCACGTCTTCCTTGACGTATTCGGCGTACTGCTTGTCGGCGAACCAGCGACTCTTCCAGTCCGTGGAGATGCCGAGGCGGAACCCGTTCGGGTTGACCTTCTGACCCATTACTTGACGCGTCCCTTCGCACGGACCGATGTCTCGATGCTCTCGACCTCGATCGTGATGTGGCTGGTGCGCTTGCGGATCCGGTACGCCCGCCCCTGCGCGCGGGGGCGGAACCGCTTCAGCGTCGGTCCCTCGTCCACGAAGGCCCGTGAGATCACCAGCGTGTCCGGGTCGAGGGAGAAGTTGTTCTCGGCGTTGGCGATCGCGCTCGCGACGACCTTGGCGACCGGCTCGCTGGCAGCCTGGGGCGCGAACTTCAGGATCGACAGTGCCTCGGTGGCGGGCAGGTCGCGGATGAGGTCGATGACGCGTCGCGCCTTCATCGGCGTGACGCGCACGTGCGTGGCGCGCGCGATCGCGGTGCGCACCTCGTTGCTCTCAGTCATTCCGTTCCTCGTTCGGCTCGTCGCTCGTTGCGATACTCATGCGCTCGTCCTGGCTCACACGCGCCGGGCACGGCGGTCGTCCTTGATGTGACCCCGGAAAGTCCGCGTGGGCGCGAACTCGCCGAGCTTGTGCCCGACCATGCCTTCGGTGATGAACACCGGGACGTGCTTGCGCCCGTCGTGCACCGCGATCGTGTGCCCGAGCATGTCCGGGATGATCGTGGAGCGTCGCGACCAGGTACGGATCACGGTCTTGGTGTTCTTGTCGTTCTGTGCGTCCACCTTCTTGAGCAGGTGGCCGTCGACGAACGGGCCCTTCTTCAGACTTCGTGGCATCGTCAGTCCCTCATCGCTTCTTGTTCGCGCGGCGACGGCGGACGATCATCGCGTCGCTCGCCTTGTGGCGGCGGGTCCGGCCTTCGGGCTTGCCGCCGGGGTTGACCGGGTGCCGGCCGCCGGACGTCTTGCCTTCGCCACCGCCGTGCGGGTGGTCGACCGGGTTCATGGCGACACCGCGGACGGTCGGGCGCTTGCCCTTCCAGCGCATGCGCCCCGCCTTGCCCCAGTTGATGTTGGATTGCTCCGCGTTGCCCACCTCGCCGACGGTTGCGCGGCAGCGGACGTCGACGTTGCGGATCTCGCCGGACGGCATACGCAACTGCGCGAAGGGGCCTTCCTTGGCGACCAGCTGGACGCTCGTGCCCGCGGAACGGGCGATCTTGGCGCCGCCGCCCGGGCGCAGCTCGATGGCGTGCACCACGGTGCCGACCGGGATGTTGCGCAGCGGCAGCGCGTTGCCCGGCTTGATGTCGGCGCTCGGCCCGTTCTCCACCCGGTCGCCCTGCTTGAGCAGCCGAGGCGCGAGGATGTAGCGCTTCTCGCCGTCGGCGTAGTGCAGCAGCGCGATGCGTGCGGTGCGGTTGGGGTCGTACTCGATATGCGCGACCTTCGCGGGCACGCCGTCCTTGTCGTGACGACGGAAATCGATCACGCGGTAGGCACGCTTGTGACCGCCACCCTGGTGACGCGTGGTGATCCGGCCCTGGTTGTTGCGCCCGCCCTTGCTGTGCAGCGGGCGAACCAGCGACTTCTCCGGCACGTCTCGGGTGATCTCGGCAAAGTCCGCCACCGAGGCGCCACGGCGCCCGGGGGTGGTCGGCTTGTACTTACGAATAGGCATAGCTCATCAACCAATCTGGCCGAAGACGTCGATACGGTCGCCGGCCCGCAGCGTGACGATGGCGCGCTTGGTGCTCTTGCGCGTGCCGAAGCCACCCCGGGTGCGCTTGCGCTTGCCCTGCCGGTTGAGGGTGTTCACGTCGGTGACCTTGACGTTGAACACCTTCTCGACAGCGATCTTGACTTGGGTCTTGTTGGCGAGCGGGTGCACCTCGAACGTGTACTTGTTCTCGTCGAGCAGCCCGTAGCTCTTCTCCGAGATGACCGGAGCGAGCAGCACGTCGCGCGGATCTTCGAACATCAGCTCTGCTCCTCGTCATCGTCGGCAGGCGCTTCGTCTGCGGCGTCCGCGGCCGGAGCGGCCTTGGCGGGAGCCTTCTTCGCCGCCGCCTTCTTCGCGGGGGTCTTGTCGGCCGACGCCTTCTTGGCGGGCGCCTTCTTGGCCGCCGTCACCGAAGCTGCGTCCTCGGCGGCCGGCGCGTCGCTATCGACCGCGTCGGTCTCCCCGGCCGCGGAAGTGGCATCAGCCGTGGCCGCCGACTTCGTCGCGGCCTTCTTCGCCGGCGCCTTCTTGGCCGCCTTCACCGCTGGCGCGTCCTCGGCGCCCGCAGCCGGCTCGTCGATCACGTCGGCTTCGGCGCTGGTGGCAGCACCCTTGGCCGACTTACCGCTCGCCGGGCCGGCCAGGAACGCGTCCAGCGCACCGCGGGTGAATACCACGTGGTCGCTGATCAGTACGTCGTAGGTGTTCAGCTGGCCGGGCTCGAGCACGTGCACCTCGGCCACGTTGCGCAGGCTCTTCCAGGTGAGTTCGTCCGAGCGCTCCACCACGACCAGCAGATGCGTGCCGCCGGTGACCTCGGCCAGGGCGGCCGCCGCCGACTTCGTCGACGGCACGTCGCCGGACAGCAGCGACGACACGACGTGCACGCGGTCGTTGCGAGCCCGGTCCGACAATGCGCCCCGCAACGCGGCGAGCTTCATCTTCTTCGGCGTGCGCTGGTCATAGTTGCGCGGCTGCGGACCGTGCACGACGCCACCGCCGGCGAACTGCGGAGCGCGGGTGGAACCCTGGCGGGCCCGGCCGGTGCCCTTCTGCCGGTACGGCTTGCGGCCACCGCCGCGAACCTCGCCGCGGGTCTTGGTGGCGTGCGTGCCCTGGCGAGCCGAAGCCTGCTGGGCCACCACCACCTGGTGGATGAGTGCGAGGTTGGCGGGCACGTCGAACACCTCGGCCGGCAGCTCCACCGTAGCGGCCTTCGCCTTAGCGTCGGTGGGGTTCTGGACGGTGACGGACAGCGTCATCGCGCACCGCCCTTCACCGCGGAACGGACCACGACGAGGCCACCCTTCGGACCTGGGACGGCGCCCTTGATGAGCAGCAGACCGTTTTCGGTATCCACCTTGTGCACCGTGAGGCTCAGCGTGGTCTGGGTCTCGTGACCCATTCGGCCGGCCATCCGCAGACCCTTGAACACCCGGCCCGGCGTGGCACAGGCACCGATCGAGCCCGGCGAGCGGTGCTTGCGTTGCGTGCCGTGCCCGGCGCCCAAGCCCTTGAAGCCGTGCCGCTTCATGACGCCGGCAGTGCCCTTGCCCTTGGTGGTGCCGGAGACGTCCACGGAAGCACCGTCGGCAAACACGTCCGGGCCCAACTCCTGGCCGATCGTGTAGCCGGCGATCTCGTCCGTGCGCACCTCGACGATGTGCCGGCGCGGGGTCACTTCGGCCTTCTTGAAGTGCCCGGCGACCGGCTTGGTGACCCGGCGCGGGTCGATCTGCCCGTAGGCGAGCTGGACGGCGTTGTAGCCGTCCTTCTCCTGAGTGCGGATCTGGGTGACGACGCACGGCCCGGCCTTGACGACGGTCACCGGAACGATCCGGTTGTTCTCGTCGAAGACCTGGGTCATGCCGAGCTTTTCGCCCAGAATCCCCGTTCGTGCCTTAGCCATTGGTCTCGATCTCTCCGCTTACTGGATGTTCACGTCGACGCTGGCCGGCAGGTCGATGCGCATCAGCGCGTCAACCGTCTTCGGCGTCGGGTCGAGGATGTCGATGAGTCGCTTGTGTGTGCGCATTTCGAAGTGCTCGCGGCTGTCCTTGTACTTGTGCGGCGAGCGAATCACGCAGTACACGTTCTTCTCCGTGGGCAGCGGCACCGGACCGACGACCCGGGCACCCGTACGGGTGACCGTTTCGACGATCTTGCGCGCACTGGCGTCGATGGCCTCGTGGTCGTAGGCCTTGAGCCTGATGCGGATCTTCTGTCCGGCCATGCTGGCTGACTCACCTTCACTGTTCTCGGCTGCCTAGGTTCGAGCTCGCCCGGCGAGACTGCTCCGGGAAGCGGCACTACTCGGTGAAACGGCCGGCCCCGGGGGAGCCGGCCGTCTCGCCGCACTAATTTGCGATCTTGGTGACGCGTCCCGCACCGACGGTCCGGCCACCCTCACGGATGGCGAACCGCAGGCCCTCTTCCATGGCGATCGGCTGGATGAGCGCGACCTTCATCTCCGTGTTGTCACCGGGCATGACCATCTCGGTGCCCTCGGGGAGGGTCACCACGCCGGTGACGTCGGTGGTGCGGAAGTAGAACTGCGGGCGGTAGTTGTTGAAGAACGGCGTGTGCCGGCCACCCTCGTCCTTGGACAGGATGTAGACGTTCGCCTCGAAATCGGTGTGCGGCGTGGTCGAGCCCGGCTTGATCACAACCTGGCCGCGCTCGACGTCCTCACGCTTGATACCGCGCAGCAGCAGACCGACGTTCTCTCCCGCTCGCGCCTCGTCGAGGAGCTTGCGGAACATCTCGACGCCGGTGACGGTCGTCGTCTGCTTCTCCGGGTGGATGCCGACGATGTCGACGGTCTCGTTCACCTTCAGCACACCACGCTCGACACGGCCGGTGACGACAGTGCCACGCCCGGTGATGGTGAAGACGTCCTCGACCGGCATCAGGAACGGCTTCTCGATGTCGCGGACCGGCTCCGGGATGGACTCGTCGACCGCGTTCATCAGCTCGAAGACCGACTCGCCCCACTTGCTGTCGCCCTCGAGCGCCTTGAGCGCCGAAACCCGCACGATCGGAGCGTCGTCACCCGGGAACTCGTACTGGTTGAGCAGCTCGCGGACCTCGAGCTCGACGAGCTCCATGATCTCCTCGTCGTCCACCATGTCGGCCTTGTTCAGCGCGACGACGATGTACGGCACGCCGACCTGGCGGGCGAGCAGCACGTGCTCCTTGGTCTGCGGCATCGGACCGTCGGTGGCCGCGACCACGAGGATCGCGCCGTCCATCTGCGCCGCGCCGGTAATCATGTTCTTGATGTAGTCGGCGTGACCGGGGCAGTCGACGTGCGCGTAGTGGCGCTTCTCGGTCTGGTACTCGATGTGCGCGATCGAGATCGTGATGCCGCGCTGCTTCTCCTCGGGCGCCTTGTCGATGTCGTCGAACGCGAACACCGGGTTGATGTCCGGGTACTTGTCGTGCAGAACCTTGGAGATCGCCGCGGTCAGCGTCGTCTTGCCATGGTCGATGTGACCGATGGTGCCGATGTTGACGTGCGGCTTGGTCCGCTCGAACTTCGCCTTCGCCACTGTGGATCCCTTTCCTTCGGGCTGTGCCGGTCTTCTCTGTCCGGCAAGTGGATTTCTCGTTGAAACTCTGGTGCGTTGTCGGATCGTGATGCTGTCGCCGCGCTATAACGCGGCCTGAGCATCACGATCCACGATGCTCACTCCCCCGTCGCCTTCGCGATGATCTCCTTGGCCACGTTCTGCGGGACCTCGGCATAGCTGTCGAACTGCATCGAGTAGCTGGCGCGGCCCTGGGTCTTGGACCGCAGGTCGCCGACGTAGCCGAACATCTCCGACAGCGGCACCAGTGCCTTGACGACGCGCACGCCGCTGCGCTCGTCCATGGCCTGGATCTGCCCGCGGCGGGAGTTCAGGTCGCCGATCACGTCGCCCATGTTCTCCTCGGGCGTGGTGACCTCGACGGCCATCATCGGCTCGAGCAGCACCGGGTTGGCCTTGCGGGCCGCCGCCTTGAAGACCATCGAACCGGCGATCTTGAACGCCATCTCGGAGGAGTCGACGTCGTGGTAGCCGCCGTCGGTGAGCGTCATCTTCACGCCGACCAGCGGGTAGCCGGCGAGGATGCCGTACTGCATGGCCTCCTGCGCGCCCTGGTCGACCGAAGGGATGAACTCCTTCGGGATCCGACCACCGGTGACCTCGTTGACGAACTCGTACGTCGGGCCGTCCGAGGTCAGCGCCAGCGGCTCGAGCCGGACCTGCACCTTCGCGTACTGGCCCGAGCCACCGGTCTGCTTCTTGTAGGTGAGGTCCTCGCGCTCGACGATCCGCTTGATCGTCTCGCGGTAGGCCACCTGCGGCTTGCCGACGTTGGCCTCGACCTTGAACTCGCGGCGCATCCGGTCGACGAGGATCTCGAGGTGGAGCTCGCCCATCCCCTTGATGATCGTCTGCCCGGTCTCCTCGTCGTTCTGGACCTGGAAGGTCGGGTCCTCCTCGGCGAGCTTCTGGATCGCGACGCCCAGCTTCTCCTGGTCGCTCTTGGTCTTCGGCTCGATGGCGACCTCGATGACCGGCGCCGGGAACGTCATCGACTCGAGGACGATCGGCTTCTGCGGGTCGGACAGCGTGTCACCGGTGGTGGTCTGCTTCAGACCGGCCACGGCGATGATGTCGCCGGCGCCGGCGCGCGGCAGCTCCTCACGCTTGTTCGCGTGCATCTGGTAGATCTTGCCGATCCGCTCCTTGCGGTCCTTGGTGGAGTTCAGGACCTGCGCGCCGTTCTCGAGCACGCCGGAGTAGATGCGGACGAAGGTCAGCTTGCCGAGGTGCGGGTCGGTCGCGATCTTGAACGCCAGCGCGGACAGCGGCTCGGCCTCGTCGGTCTTGCGCTCGGCCGACGGTGTCGCCGTCCATGCAGCGTGCCGGTCGACGTGGTCGACGTCCAGCGGCGAGGGCAGGTAGTCGACGACCGCGTCCAGCATGGGCTGCACGCCCTTGTTCTTGAACGCCGAGCCGGTGAGCACCGGGTTGACCTTGTCGGCGAGCGTGGCGCGGCGGATGGCCGCCTTGAGCGTCTCGGACGTGAGATGTCCTCGCCCTCGAGGTAGACCTCGGCGATCTCGTCGTCGACGTCGGCCAGCGTCTCGAGCAGCTTCTCGCGGTACTCGGCGGCCTGCGTCGGCCAGCTCGGCCGGGATCTCCTCGACGTTGAACTCCTCGCCCAGCTTCGGTCTCGCCACGCCAGGTCAGCGCGCGCATCTCGACCAGGTCGACGACGCCGATGAAGTCGGCCTCGTCGCCGATCGGCAGCTGCAGCACCAGCGGGTTCGCGTTGAGCCGGTCCTTCATCATCTGCACGCAGCGGAAGAAGTCCGCACCGGTGCGGTCGAGCTTGTTGACGAAGCACATGCGCGGGACGTTGTACTTGTCCGCCTGCCGCCAGACCGTCTCCGTCTGCGGCTCGACGCCGGCGACACCGTCGTAGACGGCGACGGCGCCGTCGAGCACGCGCAGCGAGCGCTCGACCTCGACGGTGAAGTCGACGTGGCCGGGCGTGTCGATGATGTTGATCGGCGTGGCCCTTCCAGGTGCACTTCGTCGCGGCGGAAGTGATGGTGATGCCGCGCTCCTGCTCCTGCTCCATCCAGTCCATCGTCGCGGCGCCGTCGTGGACCTCACCGATCTTGTAGTTGATGCCGGTGTAGAACAGGATGCGCTCGGTCGTCGTGGTTTTGCCCGCGTCGATATGCGCCATGATCCCGATGTTTCGGGTCTTGGCGAGCTCGGCGTTGTTAGCCATGATTCCTTCTCGTCTTCCTTGCGGCGGGCTGGCGATGGTCGGGGTTCGGGTTCGGCGACGCTCTGGCGAGCCGAACTGTGGGTGGTTACCAGCGGTAGTGGGCGAAGGCCTTGTTGGACTCCGCCATCTTGTGCGTGTCTTCGCGACGCTTGACGGCGGCACCGAGGCCGTTGCTGGCGTCGAGCAGCTCGTTGGTCAGGCGCTCGGTCATCGTCTTCTCGCGACGCTGGCGGGAGTAGCCGACGAGCCAGCGCAGGGCCAGCGTGGTGCTGCGGCCGGGCTTGACCTCGATCGGCACCTGGTAGGTGGCGCCACCGACGCGGCGGCTCTTGACCTCGATGGTCGGCTTCACGTTGTCCAGCGCGCGCTTGAGCGTGATCACCGGGTCGGTGCCGGTCTTGTCGCGGGTGCCTTCGAGGGCGCCGTAGACGATGCTCTCGGCGACCGACCGCTTGCCGTGCAGCAGGATCTTGTTCACCAGCTGGGTGACCAGCGGCGAGCTGTACACCGGGTCGATGACGAGGGGACGCTTCGGCGCCGGGCCCTTGCGCGGCATCAGCTCTTCTCCTTCTTCGCGCCGTAGCGGCTGCGCGCCTGCTTGCGGTTGCGGACGCCCTGGGTGTCCAGCGAACCGCGGATGATCTTGTAGCGAACACCCGGGAGGTCCTTCACACGGCCGCCGCGCACGAGCACGATCGAGTGCTCCTGCAGGTTGTGGCCGACGCCGGGGATGTAGGCGGTGACCTCGATGCCGCTGGTCAGGCGGACGCGGGCGACCTTGCGCAGAGCCGAGTTCGGCTTCTTGGGCGTGGTCGTGTAGACGCGCGTGCACACGCCGCGACGCTGGGGCGAACCCTTGAGCGCCGGGGTCTTGGTCTTGCCGATCTTGTCCTGGCGACCCTTGCGGACCAGCTGATTGATCGTAGGCATGCGGCCTGCAATCTCCTCGTGCGTTGCTCGACGTGTCGGTGTTTGGTCGTGTCGCTGGCGGTGTTATGCGTGCTGTATTGCTGGTGGTTCGGGCGGTGCGTCCGGTCCCCGCGGTCGGGCGTGTCGCGCCCCTCGCACAGGCCAGCCCGAAGAAAGCTCTCGGTCTGGACGGTGGACCCGTGCCGCTCGGATGCCGCTGCAGCCCCCGGAATCCGGGGCCTGCCTCGCCTGCCGCGATGGCACAGTGAGCGACCCGCATCGCTGCGGGCACGATTATCATAGATTACCCGGGCGCGCCGGGCGGGAGCCAAATCCCTGCCGACCGACCTGCTGACGGACGTCACCCGCCAACGATCCGCAGAGACCCGGCACTTCGTGGACAACGCGACTCCGCGGCCCGTAGCTGACGCGGCAGCCGCCAGCGGCGCCGGCCACCTCATCCGATGCGTTCGGAGCAAGGTTCAGCCGGCTCGGGAGCGGACGCCAGCCCCGATCGCGCGTCGCGGAATCACCGGTAGTCGTCGTAGCCGAACTCGTCCAGCGGAACCGCCGGGCCGAGGGCGCCGGCGCCACCGAACCCGTAGTAGTCGTTCTCGTCGTACCCGGCCATGGAGAACGCCGCGGCGCGGGCCTCCTCGGTCGGGTTCACCTCGACGTTGCGGTACCGGGAGATGCCGGTACCCGCCGGGATGAGCTTGCCGATGATCACGTTCTCCTTCAGGCCGACGCAGCGAGTCGCTCTTGGCCGAGATCGCCGCGTCGGTGAGGACGCGGGTCGTCTCCTGGAAGGAGGCCGCCGACAGCCACGACTCGGTGGCCAGCGACGCCTTGGTGATGCCCATCAGCACCGGACGGCCGGAGGCCGGCTCGTTGCCCTCGGCCACCACGCGGCGGTTCTCCGCCTCGAAGTTGCTGCGCTCCACCAGCGAACCGGGCAGGAACTCGGTCGCGCCCGACTCGATCACCGTGATGCGCTTGAGCATCTGCCGGATGATCACCTCGATGTGCTTGTCGTGGATCGCGACACCCTGGCTGCGGTAGACCTCCTGGACCTCGCGCACCAGGTGCAGCTGCACCTCGCGCGGGCCCATGATCCGCAGCACGTCGTGCGGGTTGACCGCACCGGAGACCAGCTGCTGGCCGGCCTCGACGCTGTCGCCCTCGCCGACGAGCAGACCGGGCCCGGCGGGTGATCGGGTACTCCCGCTCCTCGCTGCCGTCGTCCGGCGTGATGACGACGCGGCGCGAGGAGCCCTTGGTGCCCGTCGGACTCCTCGATCCGCACCCGGCCGGAGGCCTCGGCGATCGGCGCGACGCCCTTGGGCACGCGCGCCTCGAACAGCTCGGCCACACGCGGCAGACCGTGCGTGATGTCCTCACCGGCGATACCGCCGGTGTGGAACGTACGCATCGTCAGCTGGGTACCGGGCTCGCCGATCGACTGGGCGGCGATGATGCCGACCGCCTCGCCGACGTCGACGAGCTTGCCGGTGGCCAGCGAGCGCCCGTAGCAGGCGGCGCACGTGCCGAGTGCCGACTCGCAGGTCAGCACCGACCGCACCCGCACCTCGGTGACACCGGCGGCGATCAGCTTGTCGATCAGCACGTCACCCAGGTCGGTGCCGGCCGCGGCCAGCACCTTGCTGCCGACCTTGACGTCCTCGGCCAGCACCCGCGCGTAGACCGAGGTCTCGACGTGGATGTCCTTGACCAGCGTGCCGTCGGCCGCCGCCGCAGCGATCGTCAGCGCGACGCCGCGGTCGGTGCCGCAGTCCTCCTCGCGGATGATCACGTCCTGGCTGACGTCGACCAGACGACGGGTCAGGTAACCCGAGTCGGCCGTACGCAGCGCCGTGTCGGCCAGACCCTTGCGGGCACCGTGCGTGGAGATGAAGTACTCCAGCACCGACAGGCCTTCGCGGAAGTTGGACTTGATCGGACGCGGGATGATCTCGCCCTTCGGGTTGGCCACCAGACCACGCATACCGGCGATCTGCCGCATCTGCATCATGTTTCCGCGCGCACCGGAGTTGACCATGATGTAGACCGGGTTGGTCTTCGGGAAGTTGGCCTCCATCTCCTTGGCCACCTCGCTGGTCGCCTTGGTCCAGACCTCGACCAGTTCCTGACGGCGCTCCTCCTCGGTGATCACGCCGCGCAGGTACTGCTTCTCGATCTTGTCGGCGTCCTTCTCGTACCGGTCCAGGATCTCGGCCTTCTTCGGCGGCGTCACCACGTCGTCGATGGCGATGGTGATGCCGGACCGGGTCGCCCAGTGGAAGCCGGCCGCCTTCAGCGCGTCCAGCGTCTGCGCCACCGCCACCTTCGGGTAGCGCTCGGCCAGGTCGTTGACGATCTGGCCGAGCTCCTTCTTGGTGACCTCGTAGTTGACGAAGCGGTAGTCGGCCGGCAGCAGGTCGTTGAACAGGCACCGGCCCGAGCGAGGTCTCCAGCCGGACCGGCGTACCCGGCGTCCCAGCCCTCCGGCGCCTGCCACGGCTGCTTGCCCGGCACCGTTGTCGACGTTCGGCACGCCGTCCACGCGGATGCGGACCGGGTCCTGCAGGTGCAGGTCGCCGCGGTCGCAGCGCCATCCGGGCCTCGGCCGGCGAGACGAAGCTCGGGATGCCGCGGGCGCCCTTGCCGCGTGACCAGGTCGTCGCGCTCGCCGGGTCAGGTGGAACAGACCCAGGATCATGTCCTGGGTCGGCATCGTCACCGGACGGCCGTCGGCCGGCTTGAGGATGTTGTTCGTCGACAGCATCAGGATGCGGGCCTCGGCCTGCGCCTCGGCCGACAGCGGCAGGTGCACCGCCATCTGGTCGCCGTCGAAGTCGGCGTTGAACGCGGTGCAGACCAGCGGGTGGATCTGGATCGCCTTGCCCTCGACCAGCTGCGGCTCGAAGGCCTGGATGCCCAGACGGTGCAGCGTCGGTGCGCGGTTGAGCAGCACCGGGTGCTCGCGGATGACCTCTTCCAGCACGTCCCACACCACCGGACGCGCACGCTCGACCATGCGCTTGGCGCGACTTGATGTTCTGCGCGTGGCTCAGGTCGACCAGGCGCTTCATCACGAACGGCTTGAACAGCTCCAGCGCCATGCCCTTGGGCAGACCGCACTGGTGCAGCTTGAGCTGCGGGCCGACGATGATCACCGAACGGCCGGAGTAGTCGACACGCTTGCCGAGCAGGTTCTGGCGGAACCGGCCCTGCTTGCCCTTGAGCAGATCGGACAGCGACTTGAGCGGGCGGTTGCCCGGTCCGGTGACCGGACGGCCGCGGCGGCCGTTGTCGAACAGCGCGTCGACGGACTCCTGCAGCATCCGCTTCTCGTTGTTGACGATGATCTCGGGCGCGCCGAGGTCGATCAGTCGCTTGAGGCGGTTGTTGCGGTTGATCACGCGGCGGTACAGGTCGTTGAGGTCGGAGGTGGCGAAGCGGCCACCGTCGAGCTGCACCATCGGGCGCAGGTCCGGCGGGATGACCGGCACGCAGTCGAGCACCATGCCCAGCGGCGAGTTGGTCGTGTTGCAGGAACGACGCCACCACCTTGAGCCGCTTGAGCGCGCGCAGCTTCTTCTGGCCCTTGCCGCTGCGGATCGTCTCGCGCAGGTCCTCGGCCTCGGCGTCGAGGTCGAAGTTCTTCAGCAGCGTCTGCAGCGACTCGGCGCCCATGCCGCCCTCGAAGTACTCGCCGAAGCGGTCGCGCAGCTCGCGGTAGAGCAGCTCGTCGCTGATCAGCTGCTTGACGTCGAGCTTGCGGAAGGTGTCCATCACCTCGTCGAGGCGATCGATCTCGCGCTGGGCGCGGTCGCGCAGCTGGCGCATCTCGCGCTCGCCACCCTCGCGCACCTTGCGCCGGACGTCGCTCTTGGCGCCCTCGGCCTCGAGCTCGGCCAGGTCGGTCTCGAGCTTCTTGGCGCGGGCGTCGATGTCGGCGTCGCGCTTCTTCTCCAGCGTGGACTTCTCGGCGCTGACCTCGGCCTCGAGGGTCGGCAGGTCGCGGTGGCGCTCCTCGGTCGTTGACCGCTGGTGATCAGGTACGCCGCGAAGTAGATGATCTTCTCGAGATCCTTCGGGGCCAGGTCGAGCAGGTAGCCCAGCCGGGACGGAACGCCCTTGAAGTACCAGATGTGGGTGACCGGCGCGGCCAGCTCGATGTGGCCCATCCGCTCGCGGCGCACCTTGGCGCGGGTGACCTCGACGCCGCAGCGCTCGCAGATGATGCCCTTGAACCGGACGCGCTTGTACTTGCCGCAGTAGCACTCCCAGTCCCGGGTGGGACCGAAGATCTTCTCGCAGAACAGACCGTCCTTCTCCGGCTTCAGCGTCCGGTAGTTGATGGTCTCCGGCTTCTTGACCTCGCCGTGGCTCCACTGACGGATGTCGTCAGCGGTGGCCAGGCCGATACGTAGCTCGTCGAACACGTTGACGTCGAGCAAGACTTCCTTCTTTCTTGGTCGCCGGCACGCTCGGCAGGTTTCGTCGAAGCTGTGAAGACGGTGGGTGGGATCAGACCTCTTCGACGGAGCTGGGCTCGAAGCGGCGAGACAGGTCGATGCCCAGTTCCTCGGCGGCGCGGTAGACGTCGTCGTCGGTGTCGCGCATCTCGACCGCGACGCCGTCGCTGGAGAGCACCTCGACGTTGAGGCACAGCGACTGCAGCTCCTTGAGCAGCACCTTGAACGACTCCGGGATGCCCGGCTCGGGGATGTTCTCGCCCTTGACGATCGCCTCGTACACCTTGACGCGGCCGAGGATGTCGTCGGACTTGATCGTCAGCAGCTCCTGCAGCGCGTACGCCGCGCCGTAGGCCTGCATCGCCCAGCACTCCATCTCACCGAAGCGCTGGCCACCGAACTGCGCCTTACCGCCCAGCGGCTGCTGGGTGATCATCGAGTACGGGCCGGTGGACCGGGCGTGGATCTTGTCGTCGACCAGGTGCAGCAGCTTGAGGATGTAGACGTAGCCCACCGAGATCGGCTCCGGGAACGGCTCGCCGGAGCGGCCGTCCATGAGCCGGGCCTTGCCGGTGGCGGCCGATCAGCTGCTCGCCGTCGCGGGTCGGGCAGCGTCGAGTCGAGCAGGCCGGTGATCTCCTCCTCGCGGGCACCGTCGAACACCGGGGTCGCGACGTTGGTGTCCGGCGTCACCCGACGCGCGCGCTGTCGCCGAGGCGGGCGGCCCACGCCGGGGTTGCCCTCGACCTGCCAGCCGGTCTTGGCGACCCAGCCCAGGTGCGTCTCGAGGACCTGGCCGACGTTCATCCGGCTCGGCACGCCGAGCGGGTTGAGCACGATGTCGACCGGCGTGCCGTCGGACAGGAACGGCATGTCCTCCGGCGGCAGGATCTTGGCGATGACGCCCTTGTTGCCGTGTCGGCCGGCGAGCTTGTCGCCGTCCTGGATCTTGCGCTTCTGGGCGATGTAGACCCGGACCAGCTCGTTGACGCCGGGCGGCAGCTCGTCGCCGTCGTCGCGGCTGAACACCCGGACGCCGATGACCTTGCCGGCCTCGCCGTGCGGCACCTTCAGCGACGTGTCGCGCACCTCGCGGGCCTTCTCGCCGAAGATCGCGCGCAGCAGCCGCTCCTCCGGGGTCAGCTCGGTCTCGCCCTTGGGCGTGACCTTGCCGACCAGCACGTCGCCCGGCACCACGTCGGCGCCGATGCGCACGATGCCGCGCTCGTCGAGGTCGGCGAGGACCTCCTCGGAGACGTTCGGGATGTCGCGGGTGATCTCCTCGGCGCCCAGCTTGGTGTCGCGGGCGTCGACCTCGTGCTCCTCGATGTGGATCGAGGTGAGGACGTCGTCCTGGACCAGGCGCTGGTTGAGGATGATCGCGTCCTCGTAGTTGTGGCCCTCCCACGGCATGAACGCGACGAGCAGGTTCTTGCCCAGCGCCATCTCACCCTCGTCGGTGGACGGGCCGTCGGCGATGACCTGGCCGACCTCGACGCGGTCGCCCTCGTCGACGATCGGCTTCTGGTTGAAGCTCGTGCCCTGGTTGGAGCGGGCGAACTTGGCCAGCCGGTACGTCTGGTGCGTGCCGTCGTCGGCCATCACGGTGATGTAGTCGGCGGACAGCTCGGTGACCACACCGGCCTTCTCGGCGACGACGACGTCGGCACGCGTCGACCGCGGCACGCAGCTCCATGCCGGTGCCGACCAGCGGCGACTCGGAGCGCAGCAGCGGCACGGCCTGGCGCTGCATGTTCGCGCCCATCAGGGCGCGGTTGGCGTCGTCGTGCTCGAGGAACGGGATCATCGCGGACGCGACCGACACCATCTGGCGCGGCGAGACGTCCATGTAGTCGACCTCGTCCGGCTCGATCAGGTCGACCTCGCCGCCCTTCTTGCGGACCAGCACCTTGGCCTCGGTGAAGTTGCCCTGCGCGTCGATGATCGCGTTGGCCTGCGCGATGACGTGCCGGTCCTCCTCGTCGGCGGACAGGTAGTCGATCTCGTCGGTGACGCGGCCGCTGTCGACCTTGCGGTACGGCGTCTCGACGAAGCCGAACGCGTTGACCCGGCCGTAGGAGGCCAGCGAGCCGATCAGGCCGATGTTCGGGCCTTCCGGCGTCTCGATCGGGCACATGCGGCCGTAGTGCGACGGGTGGACGTCACGGACCTCCATGCCGGCGCGGTCACGGGACAGACCACCCGGGCCCAGCGCGGACAGGCGGCGCTTGTGGGTCAGGCCCGGCCAGCGGGTTGGTCTGGTCCATGAACTGCGACAGCTGCGAGGTGCCGAAGAACTCCTTGATGGACGCGACGACCGGACGGATGTTGATCAGGGTCTGCGGCGTGATCGCCTCGACGTCCTGGGTCGTCATCCGCTCGCGGACGACGCGCTCCATGCGGGACAGGCCGACCCGGATCTGGTTCTGGATCAGCTCGCCGACCGTGCGCAGGCGCCGGTTGCCGAAGTGGTCGATGTCGTCGACCTCGTAGCCGTCCTCGCCGGCGTGCAGCCGGATGAGGTACTCGATGGTCTTGACGATGTCGTCCTCGGTGAGCGTGCCGGTGCTGATCGGCACGTCGACGCCGAGCTTCTTGTTGGCCTTGTAGCGGCCGACCTTGGCCAGGTCGTAGCGCTTCGGGTTGAAGAAGAGGTTCTCCAGCAGCGCCTGGGCCGACTCGCGCGTCGGCGGCTCGCCCGGACGCAGCTTGCGGTAGATGTCGAGCAGCGCCTCGTCGGTGGAGCCGATGTGGTCCTTCTCGAGGGTGGCGATCAGCGTCTCGGACCACGCGAAGTGCTCGCGGATGCGATCGGTCGACCAGCCCAGCGCCTTGAGCAGCACGGTGACCGGCTGGCGACGCTTGCGGTCGATGCGGACGCCGACGGTCGAGCGCTTGTCGACGTCGAACTCGAGCCAGGCGCCGCGGCCCGGGATGACCTTGACGCCGTAGACGTCGACGTCGGAGGTCTTGTCGAGGGTGCGGTCGAAGTAGACGCCCGGCGAGCGGACGAGCTGGCTGACCACGACACGCTCGGTGCCGTTGATGATGAACGTGCCCTTGCGGGTCATCACCGGGAAGTCGCCCATGAACACCGTCTGGCTCTTGATCTCGCCGGTGGTGTTGTTGGTGAACTCCGCGGTGACGAACAGCGGGGCCGCGTAGGTCATGTCCTTGTCCTTGCACTCCTCGATGGACGCCTTGACGTCCTCGAAGCGCGGGTTGGAGAAGGACAGGCTCATCGAGCCGGAGAAGTCCTCGATCGGCGAGAGCTCGTTGAGGATCTCTTCGAGGCCGGACTGAGCCGGGGCTGCGCCGCTGGTTCCGCCGCGACCCGGGCACGCCACGCGTCGTTGCCGACCAGCCAGTCGAAGGACTCGGTCTGCAGCGCGAGGAGGTTGGGCACCTCCAGCGGCTCTCGGATCTTGGCGAACGATGTCCGGGGCGGTGAGCCCGGGATACCGGGCAATGTGTTGGCGGAACTTGTCTTACCGGAGCGCGAGACTGCCAAGATGCGTCCTTCCAAGGACTACTGACCGGTGCCGAACCGCGTTGCCCTCGGTGTCCCTGCAGTTCCGGACGGGCCGGTGCGGCCGGGCCGAACGGGCATTGAGCCCGGTCCGGCAGCAGGTCCCGGGCCGGAAATCGGCCAGGGCGCCAGCGGCACCGCGCGCCACCCGGTCAGGGGCAACGCGAAGGAGGCCCGTCACGGGCCGTAGGTAGGCAGAGGGCAGCGCAAAGTTGCAGTCTACCGACTGCGCGCACGCCTAGCAAGGGCGGACGGCTCAGGTGCCCTTTCAAGCCGTCAACGCCCGCCGCAGCAAACCCACAGCGGTCGCGCCGTGCGGAAAAAACTGTGCCTCGCCGGGGCCGGAACGTCAAGCACATCCGCGGTTCTGGGGAGGAGATTTCGACCAGGAACTGCGCCCATTTCCCGCCGATTTTGCTCGGCGGCCGGGCAAAGAGTCCTCAGCTGGTGGTCGTCATGTTGGACAGCAGCCAGCGCCCGTTCACCTGATTGAGCGTCACCTCGGCGGTGGAAATGTCCAGTCGCGGGGTGCTGGACGGCGCTGCCGAGGACGAGCCGGACGGGCTCGGGGACGGGCTGGTCGAGCCGGAGGTGGTGCTGGTGTTCGTCACCGACTCCTGCCCGAACACGAGCACCACCCACTGCTTGCCGTCCGGGCTGACGCTGGTGACACCCGCCTTGATCGTCTGGAACACCTGGACAGTCTTGGTCTGCGGCGCGATCTTCTTGACGGTCTGGTCCATCAGCGTGGTGTAGTCCTTGGCCAGCTGCCCGGTCGAACAGTTCTTGCCCGCCTGCTCGCTGTTGTCCAGGCTGCGGTAGTCGAAGGAGAGCACCGCGGCGGTGCACGACTTCGCGGCCGCCAGCACCTGGCTGCGCACGTCGTTGCGCCGGGCGTCGAGCGGGGTCTTGGCCCACCACACGCCGTGACTGAGCCACAGGCCCACGCCCAGCAGCGCCGCGACCGCGACGCTGCTCACCACGACCAGCACCGTGCCGGTCCGGGCCACCCGGCGGCGGAAGACGGCCGGGTCGAGCGGTGGGCGGGCCTGCTTCGGCTGCTGCGGGCCGCGCCGGGGTACGCCGAGCAGCAGGCGACGGCGCCGCTCCGCCTTCGCCGCCTTGGCCGGGTCGGCATCCTTGTCCGGGCTGCCAGCCTTGCCCGCACCGGCCGCCTTGCCGCCGGTGTCGGATCGCCCCCGGGGCGAGGTGGGGCGCTCGCCGTCAGCATCGCTGGGGCGGGGTCCGGGCAGCGGCCGTCCGCCGATGCGCCGCGCCCGACTGGCGGCCTGAGCGCCTGGGGTGGACGCGCGTCCGGCCGGTTGGTCCGTCTGATCGGCTGGCTCGGCGGGTACGGCGGCCTGATCCGTCTGATCGGCTGGCTGGTCCGTCGGATCGGCTGGCTTGGCCGAGCCGGCCGGCTCGCGCGGTTCGTCGGTCGTCTCGCTCATATCAGCCCGACCGTCTGCAGATTGTTGGCCAGCCATTTGCCGCCGACCAGGGTCAAGGTGACCTCGAACCGGGCCGTCGAGGACAGCGTGCGCTGTCCCCCGTCCGGCAACTGGTAGCCCGCGGCGGAGACCAGCACGTTGTAGCTGGTGCCGCTGGCCTGCTCGAACGCCGATGCGGTGACCTGGCCCTGCAGGTCGAACTTGCCTTGCTGCATCTTCTGCAGCAGCGCGCTCTTGTTCGTCGAATTGTTCAGGTCGGACTTCAGCGAGCCGCTGGCCCCGGCCACCGCACGGGCGTAGTCGGCATCGAAGGTGGCGCGCTTGTAGGTGAGCATGTTCAGCACCTGCTGCGAGGCCGCGCTCACCGCCGCCTGCTCCACCGACGTGAGGCCCACCTGCGCCGCCACATGCTGGCGATGGTCGCGAGCGTTACGCAGCGGAAAGGCGATGACGACAGCCAGGGCGACCGCGACGGCACCCAGCACGGCCGCGGCCATCCAGCGCCCGCGGCTGCCGGACGGTTGCGATTCGATCATGGTTCCTTTCACCAGGCCTGCGGCCGCACGGAACCCGGCCGAGAGCCGAAGTCACGCCTGCGCCTCGGTCGTATCAGTGCAGACCGTCGGTCAGCATGGTCTCCCACGAGTGGTCGCCCAGCAGCGCGGCGCTGCCGTCGGTCGTCCCCACCGTGATGGTGTTTGCTGTGTCTACGCGAGGATAGGCGACGTTTCCGGAGGCGGTGCTGATCGGATCCCCGCCAGGCGCGTTCTGCGCGCCGCGGACGTCCTGACCGGTACTGGGCGGCAGATCGCAGTGCGCGGCCGTATTCGGTACTTCCGCGGCATTGTTCGACGGTGCCCGGATCACCGTGCCGCCGTAGCCCTGACGCGGCTGGGTCGCCTTGATGGCGCCACAGTCGACCGGATCCGGGCTGTTGACCACGAAGCCGAGCAGGCCGACGCCATCGGCCCGCAACGATGTGTACGTGCCCGCGGCCAGGGCCGGGTACAGCTCGAACAGTTCCTCGATGCCGTCGATGCGACGGACCAGCAACTGGCCGGTGGAGGCCAGATTGTTGAAGGTGATGCCGAGATCGGTCTTGTTGTTGTTGACGAACGTGCCGATCGTGGCCAGGTCGGAGGCGCCCGGCGAGAACAGGTGACTGATGTCGCCGTTGCTGGCCTTGAGCTGCTGGCTCAGCAGGTTCAGGTTGTGTGCCCAGGTGGCGATGTCGTTGGATGACTTCAGCTGGGTCTGCAGCGTCTGGTCCGAGTCTTTGATCAAGGCCAGCGTGTCCGGCAGGTTCGACTGGGCCGCGTTGAGCAGGAGATTGCTGGAGTCGAGCAGCGCGCCCAGCGCCGGGCCCTGGTCGTTGAACGCCTGCCCCAGCTCGCTCACCAGCGTGGACAGGTTGTCGGTGTTCACCGAGCGCACGAAGGTGTCCAGGCTCTGCAGCAGATCCTGTGTCGGCAGCGGAATCTTGTTGCCGGCCATCGGAATGTTCGAGCCCTTGCCCAGGTAGGGCCCGTCGCCGTTCGGCGGGATCAGGTTGACGTACTGCTCGCCGATCACCGACCGGTCACTCACCTGGGCGATCGCGCTCGACGGGATCTTCGGGCTGCCGCAGTTCTTGATCTTCAGATCGACCCGTACGCCGTTGGGTAGCAGGTGCAGCTGTCCCACCCGGCCCACGGTGACGCCGCGGTAGGTCACCTCGGCGTTGGTGAAGATGCCACCCGAGTCCGGGAAGTCGGCGGTCACGGTGCAACCGGTGGGACCGAAGAGGCCATTGGTCAGGCCGACGTACTCCGCGCTCACGTAACTGACACCGAGCAGCGTGATGATCACGAAGAGCGCCAGCTGGATCTTGGTGGACCGTCTCAGCATGAGATCACCCACCCAGTCCCGGTAGTGCCGAGAGCGGCAGCGGGGTCACCGCGGCGGAGTTTGTCGCTGCCGTATTCGCGGTCTTGCTGGACGACTTGGACGACTTGGACGACTTGGACGACGTGGCGCCGGCCTTCACCGGCTTCTGCGGGAGTAGCGAGTTGATCAGATCGCACAGACCGGGGACGTTTAGGCCGCACAGGTTGTCGTTGAGATCGACGTCCAGGTGCAGCGCCAGGTTCGCGTAGTCGGTCTTGAGGAATTCGGTGGCCTTCGGCACCGGGAACGGGAAGGTGAGCAGGAAGTTCAGGGCTTTCGGCAGGTTCGATCCGGCCGCGGTGAGCTGCTCCAACACCGGCGAGAGCGACTTGAGCCCCTGGGTCAGCGACGTATCCGTCGCGTCGATGACCCGCGTGGCGACGTTGCCGAGGTTGGCCAGGCTCTGCAGCAGCTTGGTGAACTGCGGCTCTTCGTCGGACAGGATCTTCAACGCGCCCGGGAACGTGTCCAGCGCGTCCGTGAGCGACTTCTTCTGCTGGTTCAGCGAGGCCGCGAGCCGGTCGATCTGCACCAGCGCGTTGGTGATCTTGTCCTTCTGCGTGTCCAGATCGGAGACGAAGGTGTTCATCTGGGTCAGCAGGTCACGGATCGCGTCCGCATTCCCTGCGGGACTGAACGCGTTGTTGAGTTCGGTCGCGATGGTCTGGATCTGCTGCAGGCCACCCTCGTTCAGCAACAGGGCCAGCGCACCCAGGACTTCCTCGACGTCCGGCGCGCTACCGGTACGGGTGAGCGGGATGGTGTCGCCGTTGGCGAGCGTGCCCTCCGGCGTACCGGTCGGCTGGGCGAGTTCGACGAACTTCTCACCGAGCAGCGAGGTCTGCTGAACATTCGCGATCGCGTTCGCCGGCAGGTGCACGTCGCTGCGCACCTTCACCGTGACCTCGGCTTGCCAGCCGCTGAGTTTGACGCCGGTGACCTTGCCGACCGCGACGTCGTTCACCTTGACGTTCGATTGGGGACCAGATCCAGCACGTCGGCGAACATGATGTGCACGGTGTACGGGTGGTTGCCCAGGCTGGCTCCGCCGGGCAGCCAAGTCGCGGTGTACAGGCCCGTGGAAGCCGCAGCCACTGACGAGCAGAGCCATGGCGGTGAGCACGGCGACGACCCGCGTCCGAGTCCCGCCCAGGACCGCGCGCGTCCGGCGCGTGGTCGCGTTCACTTGCCGGTCCCGGTCGTCGCGGGCAGAGCAGGCAGGTTGTTCGTCAGCCCAGACAAATTATTGGTCGACGACTTCCCGGTGCCCTTGCCGGCGCCGATGGTCGTGTCGCAGATGGTGAAGAAGTTGGTCAGGGTATCGCCGAGCAAACCGTGCAGCAGGCCGGTGAGCGATGCCCTGGCCACCATTGAGCGCGGTGAACAGGTCGCACAGCTGACCGGGCAACAGGCTCGGATCGGTCAGGCCGGCCAGGTTGCTCCGGGTGCCGAGCGTTCCGGTCGGCTGCTGATAGCCGTGGGTCAGGTTCGCCAGCGCTACCGGACCGGCCACCAGCGTCTCGTTCAGGGCAGCCTTGTCCTTGACCAGCACGCCGGTCAGCTTCTCCAGCCCGACGATGTCGGAATGTGTCTTGCGACGCGTTCTGGTTGACGAAGTTGGCCACCTGGTCCAGCGCGACCGACAGGTTGTGCAGCGCGGCACCGAGGTCGGCACGCTCGTCGGCCAGCTGACCCGACACCGTGCGCGAGCAGCGAGTTGAACTGGCGCACCTGCGCGTCGCTGCTGTTCAGCGCGTCGGCGAACTTGCGCAGGTTGGTGATGGTGCCGAACAGGTCCCCGCGGCCGTTGGACAGCGTGGTGACCGCCGCGGACAGGTTCTTGATGCTCGCGCTGAACGCGGCGCCGTTGCCGCGTCAGGTTCGCGCGCCGACGTTGATCAGGTCGGACAGCGCGCCGTTCTTGTTGGCGCCGTTCGGGCCCGAGCGAGGTGGACAGCTGGTTCAGCGCGTTGAAGATGTCGTCCAGCTCGGCCGGCGAGGCGGTGCGCTGCAACGGGATGTTCGCCCCGCTCGGCCAGCATCGGGCCGCCGCTGTACACCGGCGCGAGCTGCACGTAGCGGTCGCCGACCAGCGAGTTCGCCACCAGGTAGGCCCCGACGTTCTGCGGGCAGGTTGTACTTGGAGCCGTAGCTCATCTCGACCAGCACGGATCCGCCGACCGGCGTCACCTTCGTGACCGAGCCGACCTGGATGCCGAGCACCTTCACCGGCGTGCCCGGGTACACGCCGACGCCGGAGGCGAAGTTCGCGCTGACCTTCTTGTTCGAGCTGCCGGTGAACACGTAGACCGACACGACGGCGACGACCGCCAGCACCACCACACCGACGAGGATGCGGATCATGTTCCGGGACAGGCCCATCATGACGGCAAGCACCCCGCATCCGCGTTGCCGACGGTGAGGATGGCGGCGATGCCGCCCACGCCGAGGTTGCAGATGTAGTTGTCGAACCAGCGGCCGTTGCCCAGCGCGTTGGCGAACACACGGTAGAACGGCGCGAGCAACTGCAGGCCCGCGGTCCAGGCTGTCCTGGTTGTCATTGAGGATCTTCAGCGTCTGCCGCGCAGGTTGTTCAGCATCGGGCCGATCGTCTTCTGGTTGTCGGTGACCAGGCCCTCCAGCTGCTAGCGACAGCGTGGTGGTGTTCACCAGCAGCGCTGTGGATCGCGTCGCGGCGCGAGTTGAGTTCCTGCAACAGCGCCGCGCCGTCGCCGAGCAACTGCTGCATCTGCTGGTCACGCGAGGCGAGCACGCCGGTGACCGCGTTCGCCTGCGACAACAGCGTGCGCAGCTGCGTGTCCCGCGACGCGATCGTCTCCGACAGCCGGGACAGGCCGGTGAGCACCGGCTTGACCTCGCTCGGCGTGCCCGCGAAGTCCTGCGCCAGCACCTCGAACGACTGCGCCAGTGCCGTCGGTGTCGATCGAGTTGACCGTCTGCGTGAGCTCGGTGAAGGCGGGATAGATGTCGAACGGCGAGGTGGTGCGGTCGACGCCGATCGCCTGGTGCGGGTCCTGCTTCGTGGTCCCGATCGAGTCGATGGCCAGGTACTTCGCGCCGAGCAACGTCTTCAGCTTGATGTCCACCGTGCTCTGGTTGCCGACGAAGGCGTTCTTGACCTTGAACTTCACCTTGACCAGGGCGCCGTCCAGCGAGGTGGAGGAGACCGTGCCGACCTTGATGCCGGCGATGCGGACGTCGTCGCTCGGACCCAGGCCGGCGTCCTCGGTGAACATGGCGGTGTACGTGGTGCCGCCGCCGATGATGGGCAGCTTGGCGGCGTTGAACGACGCGTACAGGATCACCAGGATGAACACCAGGCCGATCGCGCCGATCGTCACCGGGTTGCGCTGCGCTGAACGGCTTGCCACCGACGTTGGTCCGGCGCGTCTTCACCGGGCCGGACGACTGCGCCGCCGTGCCGCGGTCCCGACGTCGCGATTGCCGGGTCGGTGGCGGCGATGCCGCCTGGTCCTCTTCGTGCAGAGGAACCGGCGACTCGTCGTCGAAGAAGCGCGAGCCGTCGTCGCTCATGACTGGCACCTCTGCGCGACCGGCTTCGACGGCCGGGATGGGAATGACGGTGCCGGTGGGCAAGCGGATGTCGGCGCTGACCGAGCACAGGTAGAAGTTGAACCAGGAGCCGTAGCTGCCGGTGCGGATCAGCACCGCAACCGTGTCCGGCAGAGTCCTGGATGTACTGGGCGATCTCGGTACCGCTGGCAGTTCAGGTTCGCGGTGAGCCCGGTCAGGTCGGTGATGTCCTTGGCCAGCGGGGCGCGGATGTTGCCCGAGCAGTTGAGACGTGTTGGTGGCCAGCGAGTTGATGCTGTCGATCGAGTTGCCGATGGTGGTGCGGTCCTGGGACAGGCCGGAGATGAAGCTCTGCAACTGGACGATCAGGTTGGACAGCTCGTTGTCGCGGTCGCCGATTGCGGTCAGGACGCTGGCCAGGTTGTCCACCACGTCGCCGATGACCTGGTCCTTGTCGGCGATGGTGTTCGTCAGGTCGGCCAGGTTCGTCAGCAGCAGCTCCAGGCTGCCGCCCTCACCCTGCAGCGTCTGGATGACCTCGCCGGACAGGTCGTTGATCTGCGTCGCGTTCAGGCCCTCGAACAACGGCTGGAAGCCGTTGAACAGGTAGGTCAGGTCGAGCGCCGGCGTGGGTCTGCGTGATCGGGATGGTGCCGCCGCTCGGCATGAGGTCGTTCGGGTTGCCGGCGCCCTGCTCGAGGTCGAGATAGCGCTGCCCGACCAGGTTGCGGTAGCGCAGCGTCGCCATGGTCGATGTCGGCAGCGGGCGGCTCGACTGATCACGGTGAAGCTGATGCGCGACTCCCACTTGTTGGCGTCCGCGGCTTTTTGATCGATCTTGATGCCGGTGATGGTGCCCACCCGAACGCCGGCGATGCGCACGTCGTCGCCGTTGCTCAGGCCCGCGACGTCGGTGAAGATCGCGTGGTAGGTCTTCGTCGAGCCGTAGCTGGTGTTGGCGATCGTCGCCGCCGAGCACGTACGTGGCGAAGGACGTCACGACCAGGAACACGATCAACTTGATCAGCGGTGCCGAGCAGTCCTCTCACTTGACCGTCACCTCCGCACCGCGCAGCGACGGCGCGACCAGCAGCGGAGCCATCGACGGGCACCTTGTTCGGGCGTCGTGCCCAGGCTCTTGGCGACGATCGTGTCGACCAGCGCGTTCTCCGGCCGGCGAACCGATCGCCTGCTGCTCGTAGGCGTCGGTCTTGGCCGCGGCGCAGGGATTCTGTGTCAGCGGCGCGCCGTCGTTGACGCAGCTGGAAGTTGGCTCGGCACCTTGAACGGCACCTGCGGGTTCGGCATGCCGAAGCAGTTCGGCCCGAGCCCGGTGAGGAACATCGGCTGCTTGCCCGGCTTGTACGCGCCGAAGTTCGGCGGCGCGAGGTACAGCTGCGGCGCTGCAACTGGATCGCGTTGTTGCTGATGCCCTTCTCGGCGCGCGCGCGCAGCTGGGTCAACGCCGTCAGCATGCAGGTGTACTCCGGGGTGTAGGCATTGAGCAGGCCGTAGATCCGCTGGCTGGTGTCCGTCGACCGTGATCAGCCGCTGCTCGTTGTCGGCCAGGAAGCTGGACAGGATGTTCGAGGTGTTGTTCGCGGTGCTGAGCAGCGTGTCGAAGCGCCGCCTGCTGGTTGATCAGCGTGTGCGCGTTGGTCTGCAGGTTGTTCAGCGTCGAGACCAGATCCGGCGCGTCGCGCGTTGCAGGTTGTCCGACAGCGTGCCCAGCTTGGCCAGGTCGTCGACGATCTGGGTGGTGTACGTCTTGCCGGGCGACACGTCCGCGTTGAGCGACTTCAGGTAGTTGTCGAAGTTCACCAGCGTCTGCCCGAGTTCGGTGCCGCGACCGTGCAGGGCATCGGCCACCGCAGTGAGCGTGGCGCTCAGTTCGGCCGGCTTGACCGCCTGGATCAGCGGCAACAGGTCGCCGATCACCTTCTCCGACTCGAGCGCCACTGCCGAGCGGTCCTGGCGCGATCTGGTCACCGGCCTTGATCGGCGGGCCCGGACTGAGCAGGAATGTCAGCGAGACGTACTGCTCGCCGAACAGCGTCTTCGGCAGGATCTGCGCCGAGACGTTGTCCGGGATCTGCTTCACCCGGCTCGGGTCTGAGCGCGAGCGTGACGATCGCCCCGTCGCCTGTCGGACTTCACCTTCTTGCACCGAGCCGACGATGATGCCGCGTTCCTTGACGTCGGACTGGGTCAGCAGCTGGTTGCCGGTGTGGTCGGTGTGCAGCTTGACGGTGACGGTGGGCGTGAACGCCTTGTTGTAGAAGGCGATGGACAGCGAGACCAGCCCGACGATCACGGCCAGTAGCCGACGCCGAGCAAGCGGCGCCGCGCCGACCGAGGCAAAGCTCTCCCGTGCCATCGTCGATCAGCCTGCCAACCGGACGCTGACGGTCGATCCCCAGATCGCCAGCGAGAGGAACAGGTCGATGATGTTGATGGCGACGATGGTCGAGCCGCACCGCCCGGCCGACCGCGATGCCGACACCGGCCGGGCCGCCCTTGGCGGTATAGCCGTAGTAGCAGTGCACCATCACGATGACGATGGCGAACACGAGCACCTTGAAGAACGACCAGACCACATCGCCGGGCGGCAAGAAGAGATGGAAGTAGTGCGAATAGGAGCCCGGGGATGCGTGGTCGTAGTCGACCACGATGAGGTACGTCGCCAGATAGGACGACAGCAGACCGATGACGTACAGCGGGATGACCGCGATGAAGCCGGCGATGATTCGGGTGGTGACGAGGAACGGCAGGCTCGGTACCGCCATCACCTCGAGCGCGTCGATCTCCTCGCTGATCCGCATCGCACCCAGCTGCGCGGTGAATCCGCAGCCGACGGTCGCCGACAGCGCCAGCCCGGCCACCAGCGGCGCGATCTCGCGTGTGTTGAAGAACGCCGAGATGAAGCCGCTGATCGGTCCGAGGCCGAGCTGGTTGAGCGCGGCGTATCCCTGCAGCCCGACTTCGGTGCCGGTGAAGAACGACATGAACGCGATGACGCCGACGGTGCCGCCGATGACCGCGAGCGCGCCACTGCCGAAGGCGACCTCGGACAGGATGCGCAGCGTCTCCTTCTTGTAGCGGGCCAGCGTCCGCGGCGTCCACGCCAGCGCCCGCGTGTAGAAGGACAGCTGGTCGCCGAGGTCGTCGAGCAGGCTCGGAGCCCATTTGATCGCCCGCCTGGTGGTGGCGATGATGTCGACGGCCACGCCTCACGAGCCCTTCGCCGGTACGACCTGGAAGTACACGGCCGTGATCACGAAGTTCACGAAGAACAGCAGCAGGAAGGTGATGACCACGGACTGGTTCACCGCGTCACCCACGCCCTTGGGTCCGCCGCCGGCGTTGAGGCCCTTGTACGAGGCGACCACCGCCGCGATGATCCCGAAGATGAACGCCTTCAGCTCACCGGCGTAGACGTCGGGCAGTTGGGCCAGCGCCGAGAAGCTGGCCAGATACGCGCCGGGCGTGCCGCCCTGGAGCACCACGTTGAAGAAGTAGCCGCCGGCGACGCCGACCACCGACACCAGGCCGTTGAGCGCGACGGCGACCAGGGTGCACGCGGCGACCCGGGGCACCACCAGTCGCTGCACCGGCGAGATGCCGAGCACCTCCATCGCGTCGATCTCGTCGCGGATCTTGCGGCTGCCCAGGTCGGCACAGATCGCCGAACCGCCGGCACCGGCGATCAGCAGTGCCACCACGATCGGGCTCGCCTCCCGCACGATCGCCAGCACGCTGGCCGCGCCTGTGAACGACTGCGCCCCGACCTGTCGCGACAGGCTGCCGATCTGCAACGCGATGACCGCGCCGAACGGGATCGACACCAGGGCGGTCGGGATGATCGTCACGCTGGCCACGAACCAGGCCTGCTGGATGAACTCGCGGAACTGCCAGGGCCGCCGGAACATCAGCCGCGCGACGTCGAGGAAGAGCGCGAACAGGCGACCGGCCTGCGCGACGCCCGCGGTCGGGTTGAGGCTGACCATCAGTATTGTCCGAGTCGCAGATTCTGCGTGTCGTCGTCTCGCAACTCGTAGGATGGAATCTGCCCGGTGTCATCGTCGTGCCCGCGAGCCTCGGACTCTTCGCGGTTCTCCTGCTCGAGCAGGTCCTGGACCGCTTTCTGCGCATTCGGCGGCAGCGTGTGCAGCATGGACATCACGCGCTCGTGCCGGCGCTTGACGGCGCGACGCTCGGGCAGGCCCGGCGACGGCTGGATCTGCGGTGGGACGCCCATCGCCGCCGCCACCCTTCGGACCGGCCACGTAGGAGCCGCGGCCGGCTTCGACCTCGTTCAGCTCGGCGGCGACCTGGCCGGCGTCCTTCTCCTCGCTCATGCCGATCGGGCCTTCCCGGCGACCGTTGAGGAATTGCTTGACCACCGGCTCCTCGCTGGTGAGCAGCACCTCGCGCGGTCCGAACATGACCAGCTCGCGGCGGAACAGCATGCCGATGTTGTCCGGCACCGTGCGCGCGGTGCCGATGTCGTGGGTGACGATGAGGAACGTCGCGTCGGTCTGCGCGTTCAGGTCGATGATCAGCTGGTTCAGGTATGCGACGCGCACCGGGTCCAGACCGGAGTCCGGCTCGTCGAACAGCACGATCTCCGGTTCCAGCACCAGCGCGCGGGCCAGGCCGGCCCGCTTGCGCATACCGCCGGAGATCTCGCCCGGGAGCTTCTTCTCCGTGCCCGGACAGACCGACCATCTCGAGCTTCTCGGTGACGATGTCCTTGATCTCCCGCTCGCTCTTCTTGGTGTGCTCACGCAGCGGGAACGCGATGTTGTCGAACAGGTTCATCGACCCGAACAGTGCGCCGTCCTGGAACAGCACGCCGAACAGCTTGCGGGTCTCGTACAGCTTGGTGCTCCGAACACCGGGCGATGTCGACGTCGCTTGATGATGATCGAGCCCTTGTCGGGCTTGAGCAGCCCGATGAGCGTCTTCAGGAACACCGACTTGCCGGTACCGGACGGGCCGAGCAGCACGGACACCTCGCCAGGCGGCAGCGTCAGCGTGACGTCGCCCCAGATCGACCTGGCGGCCGAACGATTTGGTCAGGTCGTGGACTGCAACCTCAACCCCCACGCGCAGACCCCTTCCGCACCACACGGCCGGCGCGCCGTGTCCGGTCACCCGTGACCGATTTAACGACATTGCTACCCGTAGGTAACGCCAAGTGCATAGCCTGGCACAACTCGAGCCCTCCCGCCTGCTGCGACTTTGTATCGATTGGGGCACTTCACGCGGCCGATCCGCCCGGTGATCCACGCGCCGGCCGACGCCGAAACCGTGATCTGAGCGCTCGCCATGAGCGGGTTATGCACAACCATTGCCCCGCGTGGTTACGCTCCTGGACACCGGGCATCCGGCCCGGACCTGCGATGAGGAGCGAGATGCCAACGGCAGAATCAGCGACGGGCGACGGCGCGGACCTGCGCACCCTGTTGCGGGCCGACCCGCCGGCATCGGTCCACGCGCTGCCCGAGCACGCCCGGCTCGAGCTGGCCCGCGTCATCGTCGGCGGCACGCCGGCGCCAGGCCCAGGAGCTGGCGGCGTCCTACGAGGCGTCGCTGCGGCACGTCCCGGGCCCGGTACGTCGGGTGGTACGCAAGGTGCTGGGCGGGTGAGCGAACGCAGCGAGCCGGCCAACGCGGTGCTGAACACGAGCGCCGCCGACCGTGCGGTGACCAGCGAGTTGCTCAGGCTCGGGCACACCCTCGGCGTCGAGCCGGCCAGCCTGGAGTTCCTGAACTGCCTGCCGGCCGCGAGATCTGCGCATCCTGCGCAACCAGATCGCGGGCGCGCTGTTCGAGGCGGATCGGCCGCTGTTCGCCAAGGTGGCCGCGCTGTCCAAGGCGGTGCCGGTGGCGCTGTCGGCGAAGCTGGCCGAGCACGCGTTCACCCCGTTGCTCGCCGCACGCACCGCGGAGGTGATCGATGCCGATCGCGCGGCCGCGCTGGTGGCCAGGCTGTCCGACCCCTACCTCGCCGACGTCTCGGCCGCGATGGATCCGGGCCGGGCCCCGCACGTGGTCGCCGGTATCGAACCCGCGCGAATCGCGCGCATCGGTGCCGAACTCGGCCGCCGCGAGGAGTGGGTCGTGATCGCCGGCTTCATCGACGTCGTCGACGCGACAGGCCCTCGCCGCGACTGTTGCGGAACTTCGACGGCGGCCAGTTGCTGCGCATCGGCTTCGTGATGGAGGACAAGCCCGGCTGGACGAGATCAACGAGCTCGTCCCCGACGAGCAGCTGGACCAGATGCTGTCCGCCGCGTCGGCTGCAGCAGTTGTGGCAGGAGCTCGACGACCTGCTCGGCCACCTCACCGAGCGCGCGCGCAGACACGTCTCGCGGACCGCTACCGCGGCGCACCGGAACGGTGCACAGCGCCGTCACGGCCGCGGCGGACGGCAAGTTGCTGCGCGGAGCGTCGCTGCGCGAGCTCACCGGCGCGTGCTGAGCCGACGCCGCGCGGCTGGTGGGCCAGCTCCGCCCGGCTGACGCAGAAGGGGCGGTCGACGCAGCGTGCGCAACCGCCCCGTCCGGGTCGCTACGACAGTTACTTGACTGTGACCGTGGCGCCGGCGGCCTCGAGGGCCTCCTTCGCCTTGTCGGCGGCCTCCTTGTTCACCTTCTCCAGCAGCGGCTTGGGCGCGCCGTCGACCAGGTCCTTGGCCTCCTTCAGGCCCAGGCTGGTGAGTGTGCGCACCTCCTTGATGACCTGAATCTTCTTGTCACCGGCAGCCTCGAGGATGACGTCGAACTCGTCCTGCTCCTCGGCCGCGCCGGCTCCGTCACCGCCGCCGGCAGCGGCCGGTGCCGCAGCCGCGGCTGCGACCGGGGCGGCGGCCTTGACGTCGAAGGTGTCCTCGAACTGCTTCACGAAGTCGCTGAGCTCGAGAAGGGTCATCTCCTTGAAGCTGTCGAGCAGCTCCGTTGCGCTGAGCTTCGCCATGTCTGGCGTCCTTTCTTCGGTGCCGGAGAGCCGGCTTGGTTGATGGGTTACTTCCGCCGGCTCGGCGGTGGTCTCTTCGGTGGTGCCTTCGGTGGTGTCTTCGGTCGGGGCTGCCGTGGTGCCTGCCTCGGCGGATGCCTCTGTCGGCTGCCGACGGCGCTGTTGCCGCCTCCGCAGTCGCTTCCGCAGGTGTTTCGGTGGCCTCGGCTGGCGCGTCGGCCGGTACCTCGGCAGGTGCCTCGACGGGTGCCTCGGCTGCCTGCGCTGGCTGCGCTGGCTTCTTCTCCTCCAGCGCCTTGGCGAGCATGGCCATCTGGACGAGCGGGGCCTGGAACAGGCCGGCCGCCCTGGCGGGCAGTGCCTTGATCGCGCCGGCCAGCTTGGCCAGCAGCACCTCGCGCGACTCGAGGTCGGCGATGCGCCCGATCTCGGCGGCTGACAGCGACCTGCCGTCCAGGATGCCGCCCTTGATCACCAGCAGCGGATTGGTGCGCGCGAAGTCGCGAAGTCCCTTGGCGGCCTCGACCGGGTCACCGGTGACGAAGGCGATGGCGGTGGGGCCGACGAGCAGACTCTCGTCGATCGCGACCCCGGCCTCGGCGGCGGCGCGCCGGGTCAGCGTGTTCTTCACGACCGCGTACGTGGTGTCGCGGCCGAGGGCACGCCGCAGGTCGGTGACCTGCTTGACGGACAGACCGCGGTACTCGGTGATGACCGCGGCGGAGGCGTTGTTGAACCGATCGACGATCTCGGCGACCGCCCCGGCCTTCTCGGCGTTCGGCACGGGCTACCTCCTCTCTGCTGTTGCGCACCGGCGGTACTCGGTGCATCGGGCTGGCCTGCCCACGCACCCGGAAACGAGAAACGCCCCGGCGCAGGGCGCACGGGGCGGCTGGGAGCCGATACCGTCCATCCTGCGCGGGCCGATCCGGCGCTCCGGATTCGTTCGGTCGCGCGTGCGCACGCGACAGCCAGCGGTCTTCGGTTGGATTCGGTCTCCAGGTTACGCGACGCCGGGCGCACGCTCCAAATCACCGGCGGACGGCGGAGCGCTCGCCGGCCAGCCGCGCTGGGGCGAACCGCGTACGTCGACCCGAAGCACACGAAGGGTGCGACCCGGTCGGCGGTGGCTTGGGCCAGCGCGGCGGCGGAATCGGACCCCGCGGCCAGCCGCCGGTGATAGTCGATCATCGTGTCGGCGGCGACGTCGTCACCCACCCGGGCGACGCCGGCGACCACGCTGCGGGTACCCAGTCGCAGCAGCACGCTGGCCAGCCCCAACGCCTCGTCGCCCGGGGCGCACCGTCGCCAAGCCGAGCTCGCACGCGGACAGGATCACGTGGTCCGGAGTCCGCGCAGCCTGGTCGAGTTCGTGCGCGAACAGCATCCCGTCCGCCAGTCGTAGGCAGGAGAACAGCGGGTTCTCCGTGTGGTGCACGCCGTGCGCGGCCACGTGCAGCACACCCGCCCGGGCCAGGGCTCGGGTGAACGAGGTCCTGTCGGCCTGCGCGCCCTCGTACACCTCGCCGGAACCCCAGGCGGCAGCAACACCCTTCGCCTCGTGTCCCGCCCGGGCCAGGTCCGGCCCGGAGATCGCGACCAGACGGCGTCGCTGGCGAGTGCGCCGCGCGGCGGTGAGCCACGCGGTGGCCGACGGCGCCACGGCGACCGGCACCGCCCGCAACGAGGGCAATTGACCCCACGGCACCTGGCCGAGCGCGCCGGTGCTGATCACGACCAGCGAGCTGTCCGTGTGCAGCGGACGGATCAATGCCTCGTCGACCAGCTCCGCCGACCGCCCCAACGACCGCATCGCCGTCGCGCGCAGCCCCGTCGGCAACAGCGGTTGGGCAACCACATCAAGGTCCGCGCGGCATCCGCCGGATGGGCTCGAGCACATCGGCGATCGCGCCCAGCCCCACGAGGTGAATCCCGCCGGCGTGATAACGAGCGCGTGGAGCGCGCCGGCCGAGCCCACGAACATCGCCACACTGATGCCGGTAGACGCACGTGCGCGCGATCCGGCATCCGCGCTCGGCTGCCCGCCGCGGGAGACCGCGTCCTGCACCTCGCCGAGCGAGACGAGCGGGCGGGCATCGCCGACCCCGGCAAGGCTCCAGCGCCGCGCCGCGATCGCACGTTCCAGCTCGTGACGACGGCGGAGCAACGGTTCCCGCGAGCCGTGGTCCTGCTCGGCGCCGCGCAGCGTTTCGGTCAGCTGGCGCAACTCGGCGATCAACTCGGCGGTGGTCTCGTCGGCCGCGGGCCGCACCGGCGGCAACCGGGTCGAGGCGGCACGAGCCTGCTCCGCTGCGGAAAAGACGTCACTCGCCTTTCCCGATTCGAGTGCCAGGGCGATGCCGAGTTCGGCCAGCCGCCTGCCGTGCACGGCCGCGGCGGTCTGCAGGTCGAGGCTGCCGAACCGTGCCTGGTAGCTCGCGAGTTCAGCCAGGCCTGAGCGCACCTGCCGCTGCGCCACCCCCCGCCGCCCCCGGCGCTGCTGCAGCAACGCGCCCACGTAACGGGCATGCAGGCCGATCGTGATCGATTCGTCCTTGCCGGCGCGGCCGAGTTCGGCGAGCAAATCGGCCGCGCGTTGCTGCTGATCGATCCTGATCAGCGCCTCCGCGGCGATCAGCCCGGCGGTCCGCGCGGCACCGATCAGACCGTCCGCCACGAACTCGGCCCGCACCCGCAGCGCCGGTTCGAGCAACCGACCGCTCGGACGTCCGGCAGCAAGGTCACCTTGCAGCAGCACGAGTTCCGCGGTGCGTCGCCACGCGTCGTTGCCGCGGCGGCGGAACCGATTGCGCGCAGCTGAGGCCAGCCGGCGGGCGCCGGCGACGTCGTCGGCGATGAGAGCGCACCGCGCGCGTTCCAGTTCCGCCTCACCGAGTTCCTGGGTAAGCCGATCCGCGCGCGTGACCGCACTGGCTCGGGCGAGTGCATCGTCCGCCTCGCGGTACAACCCGGCTTCTACCAGCACCCGTGCACGATCGAGCATGCTGACCGCGTTCTCCGCCACGCCGAGATCAGCAGCCTCGTCCATGCGTTGCAACGCCCGCGGCAGGTCCCCACGCAGGAAGTCGACGTAACCGAGGTTGTGCAGCGCCATCCACTGCAGCATCGGCTGGTCGCCGTCGCGCGCCACCACCGTGCACCGGGACAGATCGCGCGCGGAACGGGCCAGGTCGCCGAGCAGCATCTCGGCGGTACCTCGATTGAGCAGGACGTTGGCTCGATCCAACGCGGACGCCCCGGCGAACCGGCGCTCGGCCTCGTCGAACTCGGCAATCAGCCTCGCGCAGCCGACCGAAGCGGATCATCAGTACGCCCCGCTGGTTGTAGAAGCCTGCCAGCAAGCGGCTGTCGGCACCCGCGTCGAACAGCCGTTGCGCCTCGTCGAGCAGGACCAGCCCGCGGTCCGCACCATGCAGTTCGGATACGACCTTCGCGTGCGTCATCGTCAGTCGGGCACGCAACGAAAGCGCGTCCGGCCCGGTGGGATCGGCGCAGCGGTCGATGGCGATCATCGCCTGGCGGATCAGCCTCGCCGCGGGGACAGGACGCAGCGCGGAACTCTCCGCCACTGCGCGCTGGTACAGCTCTCGTGCAGCGCGCAACGGGTCGGTCGGCTGACCCGGCCCTGCCACCGCTACAGGGTGGCAGCCGCCCTGCTACAACTCAATCGAGGGCGTGATCACCGCGCGTTGCCGCCCGCCCGGATCCGGACGGCGCAAGACGAATTGCGCGAAACCGCGCGGCACGTCGGCGAAGACGAACCGTCCGTCGGAGTCCGCACCGGTCTGCAGCGTCTGCTCAGGCAGCCGCAGCTCAACCTGGACGCCGGCGCCCGGGTCGACCCATCCGTCGATGCGCACCCGGTCCGCACCGCTCGGGGTGATCGTCACCATGGTGGTGAGGTCCGAGCTGGTGAACGTCACGGTCTGGGAGCCGACGGGCGCCTCCTGGGCGCGGGCGCCGGCCAGGTCGTTGGTGCGTTGCAACTCGGCGATCTCACCGTGCAGCGCGGCGAGGGTAATGCCGAAGCTGACCCGGTCCACCAAACCCGCCGGGACGGGGTCGAGTTGCGTGTACACCGCAGCGACCCGGGCCAGAATGCGCAGGTCGTCGGCGTCGACAGCGCCCGCGGCGAGCTGGTCGAGTTCGGGAGACGGGCTGCTCATCAGCTCTCCCATCCCGGGTCGCTGCCGAGTTGCAATCGCAGCTTGGCCAGGCAACGCCCTCGCGTCGGCCCGATGCTGCCGATCGGCATGCCCAGCGATTCCGCGACGGCGGCATAGTCCGGCCGGTCCGCGAACGCGATCACCCGCAGCAACGCTCGGCAGCGCTCGGGCAGTTGAGCGATGTGCTGCCACAGCCTGACGTCGTTGTCCTGCCGCAAAACCAGATCCTCCGGTGCATCGTCGGGTGTCGCTTCCAGGTCATCGGCATCGAAGTCGGTCGGGTCGACCCGGTCCTCGCGCTTGGTCACGCGCCAGGCCTCGCGCCGCGCGGTGACCATCAGCCACTGCAGCACTGCCTGCGGCTGAGCTATCGATGCCGAGTTGCGCACCAGCGCCAGCCAGGTGGATTGGATGACGTCCTCGGCGCTCTGATGGTCGAGTCGCTGCGCGCGCACGGTGTGCCAGAGGATCGGCGTGAGCAGGCCGACCAGATCACTCATGGTCGTCTCGTCGCCACCTTGGAACGCGGCGAACATCCGCGCCGCGCGCGAGGCGAGCGTCTCCGGTACCTGATCGGCGTCGATCACGGCCGAGCCAGCTTCGTGTGTCGCGCGACGGCCTTCCAGCCGCGCTTGAGGCTGTTGGTCCGGTCGACGCTGTCCAGTGAGCCGCAATCGCCGTCGACAAGGCTCTGCGCGATGTCGGCCGCGAGCAACGGCGCGGCGAAGGACGTGCCGCTCCAGGTGCCGAAGCCACCGGAGAAGTCGTCCGGGTCCATGGTGGCCCGCCATCCTTCGCCGGGCATGTGCACGCGCAGTGCAGGACCGGTGGCACCGTTGAAGGTCTTGGGGAACGTGCTCACCAGTGCTGCGCCCGGCCGGTAGCTGTGCACCCATTCGCCGCCGTTGCTGAACATTGCGATGGTGCCGTCCGGGTTCAACGCACCGACGCTGACGATCGGGACGCAGTCTCTGCTCGATTTCGCGACGTATCCACCGTCATAGGGCGTGAACGCGGCCGGGAACATCGGGCGCGCGGTGCAGTCGTTGCCCGCCGCCACGACCACCGAGACCCCTGTTTCGCCGAGGATGCGCAACGGCACCAGCAGGTGCGGGTCGTACTTCAGGTCCTCGGGTGACTCGTGGTAGTAGCCGAGGGAGAGGGCCAGCACGTCGATCATGTTGTCGGCGTCGCCTTGCGCCTGCGCGACGATCTGCCGCAGCGCCAGCAGGTTCAGTGTGTGCAGCAGGTCGCTCTCGGCCACGGCGCCGTCACTGGGCATCACCCGCAGCGCGAGGATGTCGGCGTCCGGGCAGCGCTGCCGGATGAGGCCGGCGATGAACGTGCCGTGCCCGGAGTCCGAGTCCAGCATGCCGACGAGCGGGTCGTCGATGCAGCCCGTCCATTCCGGGTTGGTGGCCGGGTCCTGCAGACCGATCGGGATGCCGAACACCGATGCATCGGTGCGCACGATGTCCTCGGGCAGCCAGTCGTGCTCGCCCACGCCGGTGTCGAGAATGGCTACCACCGGACGGCGCCGAGCCTTCAGAGCGCTGTCCGGGCGCCGGGTCGGTTCGGGTCCGGCCCAGGCGACCGGCATCCGGCCGCCCCAACCTGGGGACCCGTACATGTTGATCGGAGTTCCGTTCACGAACGGGGTGCCATTCACGAACGGCGTCCCGTTCACGAACGGGGTCCCATTCACAAACGGCGTCCCATTCACAAACGGCGTCCCATTCACAAACGGCGTCCCATTCACAAACGGCGTCCCATTCACGAACGGCGTGCCATTCACAAACGGGGTGCCATTCACAAACGGTGCGGCACTGAGCAGATGGTCAAGTGCCAGGTGCAGCCGCGCGGCACGATCGTCCTGCCCGTCGCGGTAGGTCTGCAGCACCGTCCAGGCGTCCGCCGTCGTGTCGTCGTTGCTGCGAGTCAGCCGGACCACCTGCGGAAACAGGCCGAGGCGCTGCGCCGCGGTTCCGCCGGGCACGCTGTTGGCGACGCGGGCGTGCCGTTCGTCGTGGTCGATGGTGGCCTCGAGGCCGTGATGCCGCGCGGCCTGTTCGAGACCTTGGCGGGTGCCGTGGTGGGCAGCTCCGGCGCCACTGATGATGAGCTGGTTCGCAATGTGCGCGGTGGCCCGTAACCGCGGCTGGCCGGTGGCCGGCACAGCGGTGTCCGGGTCGAGCACCCGAGCATTGAAACGCGAGAAGACGAGCGGGTCGAAGGCAAGCATCGGCTCGGGTACGACCGGCGCGCCGCGGCCCGGGGCCTCGGCCGAAGCGGACGCGCGATCGCTCGCCTTGCGCCGACCTGCGCCACTACCCGCCGGCGACGGCCTACCGCCGCTGCTCTTGCTCACTGGCCACCTCGTTCCGTTACGCCCGGGGCGGCACCCCCCGGACGGAGCGTAGGGGGACTGCCATTGCTCCACCAGCCAGACGTGTACCGCGTGTCAGGGATAAAGAACGGGACACGGCGTCGGTGATACACCGGCTGAGCGTGCCTGCGCGCCCGCGCCGAACCCGTGGCCTGACCGGTAACGCCCGCATCGACACCGGTATCAGCCATCAACCCGGTGACTCCTGTTCCGGTGAGCGACAGGAGACGCGATGACCTACGACGCTGCCCGTCATGCGCCACGCGCCGACGACACGGACGGCGAATGGCCCGATTGGGCCCGCCCACAGTTGCGGCACGCGGTCGAACTTGCGGCCCGCATCCGCGCACGGGGCGAGCGCATCGCTCTCGCTCCGGAGCTGTACCGCACCTGGTTCAACCCCGCAGTTAGGGACCAGGCCGAATCGAACGGCCTACGGCGCCCGCTGGCCGGCGTGTACCGGTCGGCGCACGCCGGCAGCGGCCTGCGCACCATCCGCGACGGTGTGTCCACGGTGTGCCGTCAAGACGCACTCGGGCGCGACGGTTGGTGGCGCACCTGGGGCGAGCAGTGGCGGCCTCGACAAAGTCGCGAGACATCAGTCCGGGTCGTGCTCACGCCTCGGCCGGACGCGCTGGCGGACCTGATCCGCGAACTGACGTCGGCATTGCTCGCCGCGCCGGTGCCGTGGATGGTGGCCTGCTCGACCGAGGTGTGGCGGTTACGGCGTACGGGCGGGTGCGTCCTGCACCTGCCGGACCGCAACGCGTTGCCCGCTGCCTTTCTGAGCAACTTCGTCAGCCGGATCGCACCCCTCGTGCTGCCGGTGACCCCGCCGTTGTGCCTGCCACTCGATGCAGGGATCGGACTCGCGGACACACCGGACAACGGGATGAGCTTCGGCGAGCTGCGTTGTCATCTGCTCGCACTCGGGCTCTGCGCGCCTGCCGCGCGGCGCCAGCCGCTGCAGGCGCTTGCGGATGCCTTTGCCGCGCATGGGCTGAATTCCGGCACGCCCTGGCTGTCGCGATGTGCCCGGCGCCCTGCTGATCAGCCCAGCGGGCACCGCCTTGCTGATCAGCCTGATGGGCTTCGCCGCTGACCACTGCGGCGGGGGTGGACGACGGACCGGCGGCACGGGTGGGACGCCGCCGGCCCGTCGTCACGCTCGGCGCGGGCCGGCAGGCGATCAGACGGTGGCGTCCTCGAGCAGGTTGCGGGTGCGGTTCGCGTCGACCGGGACGCCCGGACCCATCGTCGTACTGAAGGTGACCTTCTTCAGGTAGCGACCCTTCGCCGACGACGGCTTGGCGCGCATCACCTCGTCGAGCGCGGCCGCGTAGTTCTCCACCAGCTGCTCGGGCGTGAACGACGACTTGCCGATGATCAGGTGCAGGTTCGCCTGCTTGTCCACCCGGAAGCTGATCTTGCCGCCCTTGATGTCGGCGACGGCCTTGGCGACGTCCGGCGTCACGGTGCCGGTCTTCGGGTTGGGCATCAGCCCACGCGGGCCGAGCACACGTGCGATCCGACCGACCTTCGCCATCTGGTCCGGCGTGGCGATGGCGGCATCGAAGTCGAGGAACCCGTCGGTGATCTCGGCGATCAGATCGTCGCTGCCGACGCGGTCCGCACCAGCGGCCCGGGCGGCTTCGGCCTGGTCTCCGGTGGCGAACACGATCACGCGTGCGGTCTTACCGGTCCCGTGCGGCAGGCTCACCGTGCCGCGCACCATCTGATCGGCCTTGCGGGGATCGATGCCGAGACGAAGTGCCACCTCGACGGTGCCGTCGAACTTCGTCGGCGAAGTCTGCTTGGCCAGCCGCGCCGCCTCGAGCGGCGAATAGATCTTCGCGGAGTCGATCAGCTCCGCGGCCTGGCGGTAACTCTTACCGTGCTTCATTCCCTTACTCCGTTCCCGGGATCTGGTCCCGGCTCGTGGTCAGCGGATCGCGGACTTCGCGGTCCTCCCACACATCTGGTCAGCCTTCGACAGTGATGCCCATCGAGCGGGCGGTACCGGCGATGATCTTGGCGGCGTGGTCCAGATCGTTTGCGTTCAGATCTTCCATCTTGGTCTGAGCGATCTCGCGGACCTGGTCCATGGTGACCTTGGCGACCTTGGTCTTGTGCGGCTCGCCGCTGCCCTTCTCCACGCCGGCGGCCTTGAGCAGCAGGCGGGCGGCAGGCGGCGTCTTGGTCACGAACGTGAACGACCGGTCCTCGTACACCGAGATCTCGACCGGGACGATCTGCCCGCGCTGCGACTCGGTGGCCGCGTTGTACGCCTTGCAGAACTCCATGATGTTCACGCCGTGCTGGCCCAGCGCGGGGCCGACCGGCGGAGCCGGGTTCGCTGCGCCCGCTTGGATCTGCAGCTTGATGATCGCGGCGAGCTTCTTCTTTCCAGGCATGGTTCTTCTCTCTGACAGGTGTGGATCTCTAGTTGTGAACGCTTAAATCCGGTGGAGTAATCCGGCGGCGGCCGCCCACCGGTCGGGTCAGATCTTGGCGACCTGACTGAACGTCAGCTCGACCGGTGTTTCCCGGCCGAAGATCGAGACGAGGACGTGCAGCTTCTGGTGCACCGGATCGATCTCGCTGATCGTCGCCGGCAGGGTGGCGAACGGCCCGTCCATGACGGTCACCGACTCGCCTTCCTTGAAGTCGACGACGTCGATCTTCGGCTTGTCGCCGGCGGCGGTGATGCCGCGGCCGGCACCGGTGGTCGCGGCCTTCTGGGTGGCCGGCGCGAGGATCTGAACCACCTCGTCCAAGCTCAATGGTGAAGGCCGCGAGGTTGCCCCCACGAAACCGGTGACGCCCGGCGTGTTTCGGACCGCGCCCCACGACTCGTCGTTGAGGTCCATCCGAACCAGGATGTAACCGGGGAACACCTTGCGCTGCACCTGCTGGCGCTTGCCGTTCTTGATCTCAACGACATCCTCGGTCGGCACCTCGACCTGGAAGATGAAGTCCTCCATGTCGAGCGAGGTGATGCGGCTCTCCAGGTTGGTCTTCACCTTGTTCTCGTAGCCGGCGTAGGAGTGCACCACGTACCAGTCGCCGATCTGCGTGCGCAACGTCGTGCGCAGCGCATCGACCGGGTCCTCCTCGTCGGATGCCTCGGTCACAGCTTCGGCGCCGGTGACCTCGTCTGCAGCCGGCTCGTCGGGCGTGCCACGGGTGAACGCGGCAACCTCGGCGGCCAGGTCGTCGTCCTCATCGGGCGAAGCGTCGCCGATCAGTGCGGCGGCATCGACCGTGTCGCTGTCGGTCGACGCGATGCCGTCCGCACCTTCGCCGCCGAGCAGGCGGGCCGCTTGGTTCAGGTCGACCGGCGCGCCGTCAACCGCCGCACCAGCGGCAGCTTCGGTGCGAGCCGCTGCGAACGGATCGACCAGCTCCGGGTGTGCGGCGCCGCCGGACTCCTCGTCACTCTCGGCGGTGGTGGCGTCGCTCTGCGAGGCGTCGGCCTCGGCCGGCGTTTCAGCAGAGGTGTCGGCCGGACTCTCGGCAGCGGTTTCGGACACAGCGGACTCGCCGGTGCCGGCATCGTCGGCGGCAGTCGTCGACTGCTCGTCGCCGTCGGCCGTAGTCACGGCGTCGTCGTGGGAGGACACAATCTCTTCTCTCTTGCTAGTAATGGACTCGCGCGCTGGCGCGCTGCCGACGCTCCGCCGGGGGCGCTCAGCCGAATACCACAAGCACCAACTTCGCGAACCCGATGTCCAGGCCGGCCACGATCGCCACCATGATCACCACGAAAACGATGACCACGACGGAATACGTCGCCAGTTCGTGGCGCGAGGGCCAGAGCACCTTGCGCATCTCCGAGACGCTCTCGCGGACGAAGCGCAGCGGCCGGCCGCCTGGGCCCCCAGCGGGGCGGGGCGACGCGGCCTCGGTGCGAGTCGCGGTCACGAGCTCTCCTCTCGGACGTCAAGTCCCTGAAGCATGCTTCCGGGCGGTGCAGGGGCGACAGGACTCGAACCTGCAACCGCCGGTTTTGGAGACCGGTGCTCTACCAATTGAGCCACGCCCCTCTACTTATTGCTCTTCGCGCAAGCGCTCATCGCTAGGACTCGCTCCGCTCCTCGGGCCTTGGGGGGCCCTGCGATGCTCACTCGTCCCTGACTCCGACTTGCACGAGGAACCTGTTGCTCTTCGCGCAAGCGCTCATCGCTAGGACTCGCTCCGCTCCTCGGGCCTTGGGGGGCCCTGCGATGCTCACTCGTCCCTGACTCCGACTTGCACGAGGAACCTGTTGCTCTTCGCGCAAGCGCTCATCGCTAGGACTCCGACTTGCAAGAGCAGGTATTGCTGTTCAGTTGTCGATCGGGCTGTTGGGGGCGGCGAACCGTCGGACGGCATGCTGGCGCAAGGCCACAAGGACCCCGACGGCACAGTCTACGGGGCCGGACGGGCTACCTCCAAGCCGCCGACGCCCGCCGGACTGCCCGGACGGCCAGCACCCCACCGCCCGGACAGCCAGCAAACTGCTCCGCCGCGGATGGGACGATGGGTGCCATGGGAACCCGGGTATCCGACCGCATCGCCGCCATCGCCGAATCCGCCACCCTGGCCGTCGACGCCAAGGCCAAAGCGCTCAAGGCCGCTGGGCGTCCGGTCATCGGTTTCGGCGCCGGCGAGCCCGACTTCGCCACCCCCGACTACATCGTCGAGGCCGCCGAGCGAGCCTGCCGCGACCCCCGCAATCACCACTACACACCGGTCGCGGGGCTGCCGGAGCTGCGCGCCGCAGTCGCGGAGAAGACGCTGCGCGACACCGGATACGCCGTCGAGGGCAGTCAGGTGTTGATCACCAACGGCGGCAAGCAGGCGGTCTACAACGCCTTCGCCGCCCTGCTCGACCCGGGTGACGAGGTGCTGCTCATCGCCCCCTACTGGACTACCTACCCCGAATCGATCAAGCTCGCCGGCGGTGTGCCGGTCGAGGTGCACACCGACGAGAACTCCGGCTACCTGGCCACCGTCGACCAGCTCGAGGCAGCCCGCACGCCACGCACCAAGGTGCTGCTGTTCGTCTCCCCGTCCAACCCGACCGGCGCGGTGTATCCGCCGGACCAGGTGGCCGCGATCGGGCGGTGGGCGGCCGCCGCCGGGCTGTGGGTGGTCACCGACGAGATCTACGAACATCTGGTCTACGGCGGCCGCGAGAACGTCTCGATCGCAACCGTCGCCCCCGAACTCGCCGACCGCGTGGTGGTGCTCAACGGCGTCGCAAAGACCTACGCGATGACCGGGTGGCGGGTCGGCTGGATGATCGGCCCGGCCGACGTGGTCAAGGCGGCGACCAACCTTCAGTCGCACGCGACCTCGAACGTGTCGAACGTCGCGCAGGTGGCCGCGCTGACTGCCGTGAGCGGCGATCTGTCCGCGGTGGCACAGATGCGCGAGGCATTCGACCGGCGGCGCCAGACCATGGTGCAGATGCTGCGGGACATCCCCGGCGTCGTGTGCCCGGAGCCGTACGGCGCGTTCTACGCCTACCCATCGGTGCGGGGGCTGCTCGGCAAGCCGCTGCGCGGCAAGGCCTCGGCCAGCACCGCCGAGCTGGCCGCGGTGATCCTCGAGGAGGCGGAGGTGGCCGTCGTACCGGGCGAGGCGTTCGGCACGCCGGGCTATCTGCGCCTGTCCTATGCGCTCGGCGACGCAGACCTGGCCGAGGGGCTCAGCCGCGTCGCCAAGCTCGTCGCCGACAGCTGAGCCCGACGGGGTCAGCTCGCGTCAGCCCCACTGCTCACGGCAACGCGCCGGCCTTGCGGAGCACCGCAACGGCGGCCGGCAACGCTGCGATCGCAGCCGCGAAGTCGGACGGATTGGCGATGCGCCAGGCGTTTCGGTTGACGTAACACCGCACGGCCGCGTCCCAGGCCGCCGGCCCGGCCGCGGTCCGGGCGGCGAGCAGCGCAGCCGCTCCCTTGTCGTAGGTGATGTGGTAGTAGGCGGCTTCCGCAGATCCGTACGACTCGGTGGAGCGGTCTACGACGCCGGGCTCGTTGAGCACCGACTGCGGCCCCGGGTCGTCGTCGGTGAGCTGCTCGGAGTACTGGGCGAAGGCCTCGTCCAGCCACGGGTGCAATGCCTGCGAATCGCCGACCATCGCGTAGAACCACTGGTGCGCGGTTTCGTGCACGGCGACCAACCGGGTGCCGTCCAGCATCAGGATGGAACTCGGGTATTCCACGCCGCCGCCGCCGGCTGGTACTCGCGCCACGGACAGGGACGGGAACGGGAACGGTCCGTAGCGCGGGACGAGTGCCCGGATCGCCCGGGCGAACTCGGGCACCAGCTCGTCGCGCAAGCTGGTCGAGAACGCGCCGACCCGCAACCGGACTCCGTCGACGATCTGATCGGCCACCTGGAACGGCCCGACGGCGACGCTCACGTCGCGCGCCGTGGCGATGCTCGAGCGCCAGGTGCGCGTGCCGCCGCTCGCGGCCGGCTGCGGGGGATCACCGGACATGATCACGGTGAGATCGGCGGGGGCGGTGACCGCGAGCGTGGTGTCCATCGCCTCGCTGGTGGCGCTCTCCGCGGTGAACTTGATCATGTCTTCGGTATGCCACCCGAAGCCGCGCTCCCAGGCCAGCAGCGGTTGCCCCGAACCGAACCACGCATACCCGTCGGCCCGGCCGAACCGGTCGAAGGAGACCGGTCCGACGGTGAGGGTGAAGGCGATGTCGGCGGTGACCGTCGTACCCGCGGCGACGGTGGTCGGGAACGGGATGTGCAGCAACCCACCTTGCGTCGATGCCGCAGCACCGGCAGCGGTGTATCGCGGCGCCAGTGCCCCGTGATCGGCTCGTGCAGAGGTGACGACGATGCGGTTGCCCTCGGCCACAGTGGGCGCGGTGTTCGCGGTGAGACGGAAGACGAGTTCGGTGATCGGCAGGTCTGGCGTGAACTGGACGTGCTCGGTGCCGTGCACGGTGGTGAGGTCCGGCGAGATCGTGAACGCGAGCGCGACCTTGGGCCGGTTGGGGTCGGGTGGTGTGTAACCGGCCGGGCAGGCGTCGGCCGGCAGTGTCGTCGTGGTCGTCGTCGGCGTGGGGCTGCGTGTTGCGCTGCCGGATGTGCTCGTGGTGAGCCGGGACGCGTGCCCGGCGGTGGTGCCGGTACAGGCAGCCAGCAGGCAGACGCTGAGGACCGGGATCGCGATGAGCGCGACCGATGCACGTAGCGTGCGGCGGATCACTCCGACCCGGGCGGGCGGAGGACCGCTCGGGCTTTGGCGAGCACGGTCTGTTCGTCGACCGTCGCGGTGAGATCGATCGCCACCAGTCCGTCGTCGCGCACTTCGCGCACGACTCCGGCAACGGTGAGCGTGGCGCCGTCGGGATCAGGGACGACGACCGGACGGGTGAAGCGCACCGAGTACTCGACCACTGCGCCCGGGTCGCCGACCCAGTCGGTGACCACCCGAATCGCGGTGGCCATGGTGAACATGCCGTGCGCGATCACGTCCGGCAACCCGACCGAGGTGGCGAACCGCTCGTTCCAGTGGATCGGGTTGAAGTCGCCGGAGGCGCCGGCGTAGCGGATCAGGTCGAACCGGCTGATCGGGAACGTGCGCGCCGGCAACTCGGTGCCTGGGGTCAACTGCGCGGTCATGCCGCAGTCCCCCGGGCCACGATGGTCGAGTATGCGGTGAGGACCTGCTCGCCGTCGGGAGTGGCGACGTCGGCCCGGGTGGTGACGATGTCGTTGCCCGCCGCGACCCGGACGTCCTCGATCGTGATCACCACCTGCAGCACGTCGCCGGCCTGGACCGCACGGTTGTGCACGAAACGCTGCTCGCCGTGCACGACCCTGGTGTAGTCGATGCCGAGTTGGGGATCGAGGATCACCTGCCGGCCGGCATTGAGCGTCAGGATGATCGGAAACGTCGGCGGCGCGATCACGTCCGGGTGACCTGCGGCCTGCGCGGCGGCGGGGTCGCGATAGATCGGGTTCGGGTCGTTGACCGCGTCCGCGAATTCGCGGATCTTCTCGCGGCTGACCTGGTACGGCTCGGTGGGCGGGTACGTCCGCCCGATGAATGACGGGTCGACAGTCACGCGTCGCTCCTTACCCGGCCGGATCGGTTACATATCTGGCGGTTCGGATGCTGGCGGCGGAGTCGGCGGAAGGTCGGCGTGAGCCACTGCCGTTCCCGTCGCATCAAAGGCGGGAGCGGCGTGCGAACGATGACCGGGCGCAAGTCCGTTTCGCGTAGATTCCGTAGGCCAAGTACGGCACGACACTAGCGGAGAACGACCGGTGGACCCGTTGCTCGACCAGGCCTTGCAACCTGTGCTCGATGATGTTGCGACCACCCCCGCACCGGTGCCCCGCATCGAGCGGGCGGAAGAGTCCAGCGATCGGGGACAAGCCTCGGCGATGCTGTGGGGTTCTGACGGAACGGGCTCCGGCGTCACGATCGATCGCTCGGCGACGTCCACGGAAAACGTTGCATGGGCGGCCGACCAGGTTCAGAGCTGGGTCATCGAGGAACTTTGGGCAGCTGGGCGGAGCACGAACTGGCCTGAGTGCCCGCAGCATCCGACCGCGCATCCATTGACCCCGGGGCTAGTTGGCGGGTCCGCGGTTTGGATCTGTCCGATAACCGACGAAGTGATTGCTCTTATCGGGGCCCTCACGTAATGGTTTGTCGGAATTATCCCGATACGTGGAGTCTGTCGGCTGACCTCGGCTGCATTCCTCGCTCGCCGTATCTGAGCTACACCGCGACCGGCAGCACCGGCTGCCCGCGAGGCTCAGCAGATGTCTCCCCCAACTGCTGACAATCCAGTGTTCAGCCTGCCCGGCTGGTCAGACGTCGGTGACGACGTCGAAGGGTGCGGCGCCGAAGCCCTCGACCCGGGGCCGGCCCCACGGGTCGACGTCCGCGAGCGAGGTCTCCGCCTCGCCGTGTGGAGTGCGCAGCCGGACCTTGCGGCCACCCGTCCCGATCAGCTGCGCGACCTGGTCGCTGGCGGCGACCCGCCCGTACCAGTGGTAGGAGCCGGTGATCGGCTCGAACTGGCCGCGCAACCTCACCTGCACCGCGATCGTCGCGGTGTCGGTGACGAGTTCGGCGGGTCCGTCGTACCCGTCGTCGTGATCAATCTCGGATGCGGTCATCGCATCCCTCCTTGGTCGTGGGCTTTACTCGGACCCGCCCGGCGGCAGCTGTGCGGTGATCACGGCCGACGGCAGGGGCTCGTCGTAGCCGATGCGGATTCCGCTGGCGCGCGCGGTGCCGTCGAGCAGGTTCCACACGCCGCCGCACAGCAGCTCGGTGAGCTTCTCCCGTGACATGCTCCGCCTGCTCAGCCACCAGGACCCGGTGGCCTCCACCAGTCCCACGATCCCGTACGCACCCGGCTCGGCCTGGTCCGCGTCGATACCGAAGAACATCACGAACACCTTGAGCAACGCGGCCACCCGGTCCGCCAGCGTGCTCTCCACCGATTTCAGCGACGTCCCGTCGCGGCGACTGCGCAGGAAGTAGTAAAGGTTCGGGTGCTCGTCGAGCCATCCGATGATCACCGAGATCACCGCCTCGATCACCTGCCGCGGCGTCGACTCCGGGGTGACGTTGAGGTTCGGCAGGACGCTCTGGACCACCCGGTCGGCGACGTGGTCGGCGATCGCAAGGCGCAGATCCTCGCGATCGCGGAAGTAGCGGTACAGCACGGTGCGGCTGACACCGGCGACCTCGGCGATCTGCTCGGCGCTCGCGCGAGGCCCGAACCGGTCGATGGCGTCGGCGCCGGCCACGACGAAGGCTTCGCGACGGATCGCCCGGTGCTGGGTCCACCGCAATCGGCGGCCGTCGGTGGGCTCGGTGACGCCGCCGTTCGGGCGGGCAATGGCGGTGCCTCGCGGTGCCGGGCTACCGGCCAGCGACGCATCCTGCATGGCGTGCCCCCTGCGACGGCCCACCGCCCGTGCCGGGCGGGACGGGCGGTCGGCCCGTGCGGGACAGGGTAACGGCGCGCCAAAGTTAGCGCGACTTCACGTCACAGGTTCTTCATGCGCCGCAGACGGTATGCCTGGCCGATCGAGCGGCGTCGCTCAGCGGGTCTCGCGGTGTTCGGTGTGCTTACCGCAGTTCGGGCAGAACTTCTTCAAGTCAAGGCGGTCTGGGTCGTTACGCCGGTTCTTCTTGGTGATGTAGTTGCGGTGCTTACACACCTGGCACGCCAAGGTGATCTTGGGTCGAACGTCGGTGGCTGCCACGGGTGTGACCTTCCTTCTTCATGTCGATGCGATGAGCGGGGCCGTACGTGTAGCGAGGGCCGGACTTGAACCGGCGACACAGCGATTATGAGCCGCTTGCTCTACCAGACTGAGCTACCCCGCCGTCCCGGCTGTAGAGCTCCCCGCCGCCCCGGCGGCTGCGCTTTGCTTTCGCCGGGCGGCTGCGCTTTTCCTTGTCGCCGAGCGGACGCGGAGCGGTGCTGCCGGAGAGCCCCCTTACGGAATCGAACCGTAGACCTTCTCCTTACCATGGAGACGCTCTGCCGACTGAGCTAAGGGGGCAGTCGCGAGGGCTGGGAAAGGATCGAACGGGCACCGGAAATCAGGGCACACAGATTTCGGAGCCGGCCGAGCCAACCGCCTTCGCGCCAGCACACGAGCTTACACGGCTCTTGCGCGAGGCGAGGGCGGAGTGGCGCAGCGAGGCGAGGGCGGACTGGCGAAGCGAGCCATTGCCTCGCCGGCCCAGATCGGGCCGTATCGGCTGACGCGGGTGTGACGCAAGACCGCCACGCGGCACCCGGGCGCATCGAACGGCATTAACTTGGCTACATTCTCGCGCCAGAAACGCCACGTTTACCTAGAGTCGCTTCCGTGGCCTCACATCAGGAGTCGCCCATGAATCGTCCGTCCGAGCTGGCCCGACGAAACGGGCCGCACGACGAGCGACGCGGGCACCATCGGCGGCCGCAGCGCCGCTGCCAGCGCAGGCAGCTCCAGGGCGTCGCACGGTGACCAGCTCCCGCACCCTCACCCAAGGAGTCGGCGCCCCGGGCCGCGTCCCCATCGGCGCCCGCACCCTGCGCACCGATCGCTGGTGGCAGGCACCGCTGCTGACCGTGTCGCTGCTGAGCATCTGGGTGCTCTACGCCGTGTTGCGCACTGCCAGCCAGCGCGCCTATTACGTCGCGGGCGACCACTACCTCTCCCCGTTCACCTCGCCGTGCGTCACCGCCAGCTGCCCGTCCGCCGCCCGGGACTTCGGCACCTGGTTCGGTCACTTCCCGCCGTTCATCCCGCTGGCGATCGTGGTGCTGCCGTTCCTGCTCGGCTTCCGGCTCACCTGCTACTACTACCGCCGCGCGTACTACCGCGCGTTCTGGGCGTCCCCGCCGGCCTGCGGGGTGGCCGAGCCGCACGCCAAGTACACCGGTGAGACGCGCTTCCCGCTGATCATCCAGAACCTGCACCGCTACTTCTTCTACGTCGCGCTGCTCATCTCCCTGATCAACACGTGGGATCTGATCCGCGCCTTCCGCGGGCCGAACGACAGCTTTGGTTTCGGCCTCGGCACGCTCGTCATGCTGGTGAACGTCGTGCTGCTGTGGACGTACACGCTCTCCTGCCACTCTTGCCGGCACGTGGTCGGTGGACGGCTGCGCAGCTTCTCCCGCCATCCGCTGCGCTACCGGGCCTGGACACTCGTCTCCAAGCTCAACACCAGGCACATGCAGCTGGCCTGGGTCACCCTCGGCACGCTGATGGCGACCGACGCCTACATCGCGCTGGTCGCATCCGGCGCGTTCGGCGATCCGCGCATCGTGAACTGACAGGAACGGGTAGCCGTGAGCGAGATCGAGAAGCACAACTACGACGTCCTGGTCATCGGGGCGGGTGGCGCCGGGCTGCGTGCCGCGATCGCCGCGCGCGAGGCCGGCCTGCGCGTCGCGGTGATCTGCAAGTCGCTGTTCGGCAAGGCGCACACCGTGATGGCCGAGGGCGGCATTGCCGCCTCAATGGGCAACGTGAACAGTCACGACAACTGGCAGGTGCATTTCCGCGACACCATGCGTGGCGGCAAGTTCCTGAACTCCTGGCGAATGGCGGAACTGCACGCCAAGGAGGCACCGCAGCGGGTCTGGGAGCTGGAGACCTACGGCGCCCTGTTCGACCGAACGCCGGATGGGAAGATCAGCCAGCGCAACTTCGGCGGTCACGAGTACCCGCGCCTCGCGCACGTGGGTGACCGCACCGGCCTGGAGCTGATCCGCACCCTGCAGCAGAAGATCGTCTCGTTGCAGCAGGACGACGCCAAGGAGCACGGCCAGAGCGGGGCGTCGGACGGCAAGCTCAAGGTGTTCGCCGAATGCACGATCACCGAACTGCTCAAGGACCCCTCCGGTCGCATCTCCGGTGCGTTCGGGTACTGGCGCGAGTCCGGCCGCTTCGTCGCGTTCCGCGCGCCGGCCGTCGTGCTGGCCACCGGCGGTATCGGCAAGTCGTTCAAGGTCACCTCGAACTCGTGGGAGTACACCGGCGACGGGCACGCGCTCGCGCTGCGCGCCGGCTCGACGCTGTTGAACATGGAGTTCGTCCAGTTCCACCCGACCGGCATGGTCTGGCCGCCGTCGGTGAAGGGGATCCTGGTTACCGAGTCGGTGCGCGGTGACGGTGGCGTGTTGCGCAACTCCGAGGGCAAGCGGTTCATGTTCGACTACGTACCGGCCGTCTTCCGCGGCCAGTACGCGGAGACCGAGGACGAGGCCGACCGCTGGTACACCGACCCCGATCACAACAAGCGCCCGCCCGAGCTGCTGCCGCGCGACGAGGTTGCCCGCGCGATCAACTCCGAGGTGAAGGCCGGGCGCGGCTCACCGCACGGCGGGGTGTTCCTGGACATCGCGTCCCGCCGCTCGCCGGAGTACATCCTCAAGCGGCTGCCGTCGATGCACCACCAGTTCAAGGAGCTGGCGGACGTCGATATCACCAAGGAGCCGATGGAGATCGGCCCCACCTGCCACTACGTGATGGGCGGCGTCGAGGTCGAGCCCGACACGGCCGCGGCGACGCGGGTGCCGGGCCTGTTCGCGGCCGGTGAGGTCGCCGGTGGCATGCACGGGTCGAATCGGCTCGGCGGTAACTCGCTGTCGGACCTGCTGGTGTTCGGTAAGCGGGCCGGCGACGGCGCCGCGGCCTACGTCGCGACCATGCATGGGCAGTACCCGCCGCTGTCGGATGAGCAGCTCACGGCGGCGGAGCAGACCGCGCTCGCGCCGTTCGACCCGCCCGCCGGCGGTTCGGCGGAGAACCCGTACACGCTGCACCAGGAGTTGCAGCAGACGATGAACGACCTGGTCGGCATCATCCGCAAGGCCGGCGAGATGCAGGAGGCGCTGGAGCGCTTGCAGGCGTTGAAGGAGCGGGCGCAGCGGGTCGGTGTCGAGGGCCATCGGCAGTTCAACCCTGGCTGGCACCTCGCCCTCGACTTGCGGAACATGATCGCGGTAAGCGAGTGCGTGGCCCGGGCGGCGTTGATCCGCGAGGAGTCGCGCGGCGGTCACACTCGCGACGACTACCCGGGCATGGACCCGGAGTGGCGCAAGGTGAACCTGATCTGCGCCGCCGCCGGTGACGATATCGAGGTGACCAAGCAGGCGATGTCGCCGATGCGCGGTGACCTGATCACGATGTTCGACCGCGACGAGCTGGCGAAGTACCTGTCCGAAGGCGAACTGTCCGCCGTCCCCCAGCCCGAGAAGGTCGAGGCATGAGCGAGCGCAGCGAGCGAATGAATAAGAACAGTGCGCTTGGTGCCTCATGCGTGCCCGGAGCGGAGCGAGGACACGCATGAGCTACGAGGCAAAGTTCCGGGTGTGGCGTGGGGACGACGAGACCGGCGCGCTCACCGATTACACCGTCGAGGTGAACGAGGGCGAGGTCGTTCTCGACATCATTCATCGGCTCCAGGCCACCCAGGCCGGTGATCTGGCGGTGCGGTGGAACTGCAAGGCGGGCAAGTGCGGTTCGTGCAGCGCCGAGATCAACGGCCGGCCGCGGCTGCTGTGTATGACGCGCATGTCCACGTTCACCGAGGACGAGACGATCACCGTGACGCCGTTGCGCACCTTCCCGCTGATCAAGGACCTGGTCACCGACGTCTCCTACAACTACAAGAAGGCGCAGGAACTGCCGGCGTTCGCGCCGCCGGCCGGGCTGGCACCGGGCGAGTACCGCATGGCGCAGGTCGACGTCGAGCGCAGCCAGGAGTTCCGCAAGTGCATCGAGTGCTTCCTGTGTCAGAACGTCTGTCACGTCATCCGTGACCACGAGGACAACAAGGAGAGTTTCTCCGGTCCGCGGTTCCTGATGCGAATCGCCGAGCTGGACATGCATCCACTGGACACGCTGGACCGTCAGCTGTCCGCACAGGAGGACCACGGCCTGGGCTTCTGCAACATCACCAAGTGCTGCACCGAGGTTTGCCCGGAACACATCAAGATCACGGACAACGCGCTGATTCCGATGAAGGAACGCGTTGCCGACCGCAAGTTCGATCCGCTTGTCCGCATTGCCCGCACCATCCGCCGCCGCGGCGCCTAAGTCCCACCCACGTGGGGAGGGTTTGTCCCGGATTCCGGGACAAACCCTCCCCACGTCGGGTCAGTGCGCGGGGTGGGCGCGGCTCTGCGCTGACTCGTACGCGCGTGTGCCCAGAGCGACCAGAGCGACGATCGCGGCGTAAACGAGTGCGGGGCCGCGCAGGCCGAGGTGCGCGATGACGAGCCCGGCCACCAGCGCGGGGATGCTGAATGCCAGGTAGCTGACGACGTAGATCGCGGAGATCAGCGCAGCGCGCTCGTGCGGCGCGGCCAGCTGGCTGACGGCGCGGAACGAGCCGAGGAATGCCGGCCCGAACCCGGCGCCGGCCAGCACCGCGCCGGCCACGAACACGCTCAGCGAGGTGGTCGCGAGCGCGATGACCAGCAGCACCGTACCCAGGCCGAGCAGCGAGGTGCCGACCCGCGCCATCACCTCGGGTGTGTGATTTCGGAACGTCACCGAGCCCACGGCTGCCATGCCGGCGAACAGCCCGATGACCAACCCCACAACCGCGTGGTTGTGCTGGCCGAAGACGACGCTGAGCAGCGAGCCGCCGACCGAGAAGATCAGCCCGCCGAGCATCCAGGTCGAGGCCATGGTCGGCGCCGCGCGCAGGAACGGGCGACGCGCCGCGTCCGGCACCGAGACGCGGGGACGCAGCTGGGCCAGCGCACCGGGTTCGCGGCGCACCGTCTCGGGCAGTACCGAGGTCGCTAGTGCGAGCAGCACGAACGCGGCGGTGAGGATCACGAATACCAGGCGGGTGGGGTGTGGCGCGTACTCGACCAGCACGCCGGTGAGCAGCGCGCCGATGCCAAGGCCACCGGTGGCGGCGGCGCTGTTGACGAGCGAGCCGAGGCGCGAACCGTTCGACGGCTGCAGGTCGAGCAGGTAGGCACCGAGCACGCCGACTGCCGCACCGGTCGCCAACCCTTGCACCACCCGCGCGAGGTAGAGCGCCGCGATGCCGTGCGCGTCCAGGAAGACGGCCATCGCGGCGGCCTCCACCAGCAGCGCGACGGCGAGCACCGGCCGGCGGCCGAGGTAGTCCGACAGTCGTCCTACCGTCAGCAGGCTGAGCAGCAGTGCGAGCACATAGACGGCGAAGATCGCGGTGAGGGTGAGCGCAGAGAACCCGAACTCGACCTGATAGACGGCGTACAGCGGACTCGGCGCACTGGATGCGGCCAGCAGGGTGGCGGTCGTCGCGGTGACGAGCCAGAACGCAGCCGCGCGCGGCAATGTGCGGCCCGCCGGTCGCGTCTGCGGCGTACCCGCGGCGCCGTCCTGCGTCGTGAGTGCGGCGGGATCGGTGGCGATTGCCATGGAATGTGACGAGGCGAGCAACGTTGACATGACTGGCTCCGATTCGCCTACTGTTCGAGTTGCTTCGAACAACCGGAGCTCGTACACAGAACGTTCCAAGAAAGTAGAACTGTGATGACGGACACATCGCGGCAGCTGCCACACCCGCAGTTGGCTGACGTGCAACTGCCGGCGGCCCTGTTCGCGCTCAGCGACCCGGCTCGGCTGGACCTGGTCCGTCAGCTCGCCGCGCAGGGCCCGCTCACCGTCGCGCAATGCCAAGCCACCGGCGGCGAGGTGCCGAAGTCGACGTTCTCGCACCACCTCAAGACGCTGCGCGAGGCCGGCCTGGTCCGCAACGAGCCGGCTGGTCGCCAGCGCACGGTCACGCTGCGGCGCGACGAGATCGACGAGCGCTTCCCCGGCCTGCTCGATGCCGTCCTCGGCGAATCGCTGGTCGACGGCGCGTCTCGCTAGTCGACCGCCAGCTCGCCGAGTTCAGACCAATCGTCCTGCGGCACCTCGAAGTTCACGATGCGCGGCGTTTCGGTCAGATGCTGCGGCAACTCGCGCCGCCCGGCCGCGAAGTGCTCGGAGGAGACGTGCGCGCCACCGGCAGCTGCGTCTCGAAACGATTCGACGAGGACGTAGGTGTTCGGGTCGTCGAGGCTGCGCGACCAGTCGAACCACAGACAGCCCGGCTCGGCGCGCGTTGCCTCGGTGAACGACCTGGTGATCTCCGGCCAGCGATCGGCGTCCTCGGGACGAACCCGGAACTTCGCGGTAATAAAGATCATCATGACTCCTTCGCGACGGTGCGAGCGGGCTCGGCGTGCTCCGGGGTGAAGTCTGCCCGTCGCCGAGCCGCGTTCGCCTAGCGCCTAGCTCGCCCGTCCGCCGGCGGGGCGCCGCGGACCCACAGATGCGCGCGGTCCGCAGACGGAGCAAGCTGCTCTGGCAGCCGACGACCAGCGGAGGGACGACGATGGCCACGCTCCACTACACGGTGACGACCCGAACCACGCCGGCACAGTTCATCGCCGGGCTCACCGACTTCGGCCCGGGCCGAAAGAAGATCTTCGCCAACAGCGCCGACAGCTACCTCAAGGTGCACGAGCAGGGCCCGACCTGGGCGGACGTCACCGAAGGGTCGGCCGGCATCTGGGAACGGCTGCACTACGACTGGTCCAATCCGAATCGCGTCGTGCTGAGCACCACCGACTCGAACACCTGGAGCAACAAGTCCAGCCACACCTACACCTTGACGCAGTTGCCGGACGCGACAACCCGGATCGATGCCGTCGTGGTGCGAGACGGAAAGAACCTGAAAGGACGGCTGCTCGGCGCCGTGGTGGGGACGGTCGGGCAGAAGATGCTGGCGAAGGCGTTCGCCAACAGTGTCGAGGCCATCGAAGCCCGCGAGGCCGGCGGTGACTCCGCGTCTACGTGAGCAGAGGTTTCGGGGGGTCTTCCCCCCGGCAAACATGACAGGCGAACTCGGCGCGTCAGCGCAGAGCACCCCAGAGCCGCGCACTCCAAGAACAAGCGCGAGTGCGACGCAAACATGCGGCGAGACCAAGGCAGCCCACCAGCCAAGCAGGCCACGCGGGCGGCTGGGGGGGTCGTCCCCCCGGCAAACATGACCGGCGAACTCGGCGCGTCAGCGCAGAGCACCCCAGAGCCGCGCACTCCGAGAACAAAGCGCGAGTCCGACGCAGAGCATGCGGCGAGACCAGGGCAGCCCACCTGCCAAGCAGGCCACGCGGGGGGTTTCGGGGGGTCGTCCCCCCGGCAAACATGACAGGCGAACTCGGCGCGTCAGCGCAGAGCACCCCAGAGCCGGTGGCGGGTGTTGGGTTTGAACCAACGTAGGCTGAGCCGGCGGTTTTACAGTGAGCTAGGTTCCCGCGCGACGTCCGCGGTGTCTGTTGGGCTACGAGGGGCCGAGTGGGGCGATCCCTGTCGGCCAGACCGCGTATAGACCGCGAACTTCGTCACTCGACTGCACTCGGTTACACCCGGCTGCACTGGGACATTGATGGTCAGATGCTGAGTCGTTCGATCGCTTGCCCGGTGACCTCGGCGATGAGTTCGAAGTCCTTGTCGACGTGCAATACGGTCAGGCCCGCCAACTCGGCGGTCGCAGCGATCACGAGATCCGGGATCGACGGTGCCCGGTGTTGGCCTTGGTCGGCGAGCAGCAGTTGGACTTGGACTGCACGGTCCTCGATCGCTGGTGTCAGGTACTCCACCGGCAACGATGCCAGCGGCGCGCTACGCATCGCCGTACGTGCCTGGCCGCCGGAGCGCGCGGAGTAGCCGACCTCCAGTCGGGTCACGGTCGTGATCCGCACCAGTCCCCGCTCGATCCGGTTGGCCCACTCCACGGCGTCGGGACTGTCCGAGAGTCGTACGAGCGCTGACTTGTCTATCAGCCAGTCACTCACTCCCACGCTCCGCGCATGAGCGACGGGTCAGCGAGATCGGCGAAGGTGTCGGCGAAGGTGCGCAAGTCGTCCACAGTCACCGACGCGCTCGCCGTCGCGTCCTGCGCGAGACGGCGGCGGATGTACTCCACACGAGACAAACCCAGCCGGGCGGCGTGCGCGTCGACGGCAACCAGCACATCATCAGGGATATCGCGGATCAGAACGTCCGACATGAGCACAACCTCTCGTTGATATCTAACGATATCATTCACGGCAAGAGAACGTCGGCCGGCCGACCCCGCCGCACACTAGTCAGCTACGTTTACCACTATGGTCATGCGGTAGTGGTGACGGCGGTGCGCTGCGCGGCGTTTCTGAGGGCAGACGGTGTACTTGGAACGCAGCGAGCGTTCGTGCCGCCGCGGGCGAATCTGCGTGCGACCTGGTTTGGCCGCGTCGATGTATGGGAGTGAGTTGCGTGGATCAGTTGGGCGATGGAGTCGAGGGCGTCAGGCACGACGCGCGGCGCCGTGATCTGGGCGTGTCGTTGTTCATCCCGTACCGGTACACCGAGGACAGGATGTTCCGGGCTCTCCAGGATGCCGGGTTCAACGATTGGACCCTCGCCCAGTGCCGAGTGTTCCAACGCATAGCACCAGATGGCTCGCGGCTCACGGCCCTTGCTGATCAAGCGCAAATGAGCAAGCAGAGCGCCGGTGTACTGGTCGACCAACTGGAGCGCCTGGGCTATGTCCGTAGGGTCCCCGACCCCACTGACGGCCGCGCCCGGATGATCGTGATCGAAGAACGCGGCCAGCAGGCGGTCGCCATCGCGATGGCAACCCTCGACGAGATCCTTGCGGAGTGGGAGGCCTACCTCGGCACCCGCAACTTCACCTTGTTGCAGCAGATCCTGGATCAACTCCGCGAGATCACCGACCCCTACGCGCGTTAGACCGGACAGCGCCGCGATTGTCGTTCGAGCCGCGACTGCTGCGAGCCGGCGTGCGCCAGGGTGGCTCCGCTTGGCCTTGACATAGTCAGCTTTCATGACTAGTTTAGTAAATGTTCCTGACGATACTCGTCGGCGAATCACTGATTGCGCGCGCGGATACCGCAAGCCCGTCAACGGCCGTCAGAGCAACACGTCCCGACCTCAAGAGAAGGCGAAATCATGAAGTTTCTTGTCCTTGGAGCCACCGGCCGCACCGGGCTCCTCTTCGTCAAGAAGGCACTCGATGAGGGACACCAGGTCACCGCCCTCGTTCGAAGGGCCGACGCCACCGTCGACCCGCGCGCTCACATCATCAGTGGCGACGTGACTGACGCTGCCGTGATCGCGAGGGCAGCCGAAGGCCACGACGCGGTGCTCAGCACGCTCGGAGTGAAGAGCGCCCGCAGATCCCCGGCGCTGGTCACCGACACCGTCCGTGCAGTTATTGCATCGGCCAAAACGTCGGGCGTTGACCGTGTCGTCATCGTGTCCGCGTTCGGAGTCGGCGATTCCCTCGCCAAGGCCTCATTCCTCGTCGGTGCCCTCTTCCGCACCATGCTCAGGAAGACCTATGCAGACAAAGCCGCGTCAGAAGTGCTCCTCAAGGCCAGCGATCTGAAATGGACCCTTGAATACCCCGGGGCGTTGAACAACCGGGGCAGCGCCCCCTACACCGCCGCCGCGCTCGAGAACATCAAGAAAATGCCGGTCTTCCCCTCAACGTCTCGCTCAAACGTCGCCGACTTCCTCCTCCGCTGCGCCGTAGAAGACACCTTCATCCGTCAGACCGTCGTCGTCACCGACACCAAATAGGTCAGACCCCGCCGGGAATTTCATCCTTGGTGAGTATCTCGGCGACAAGACTGGTCCTCGACCACATCGAAGGTGTCGGCCTTTTCTAGGACTAGGTGAGCGAGCTGAGCAAACTGTCTATAGGGGTCGGTCGAACCGAGTCGTTCTTCGACATCGAACATCGCGGCGAGTTGTTCGGGATCTGTTGGCGCGACAGGGTCGTGCTCGGCCATGTCGACTGCGATCCGCACCCCGTACCAATTCTTCAGCTCAAGCCCATGGGAAGCGGCGGCGGCAACTAGAGCGTCAAGGTTGTCAGCGCGTGCGGATGTTCCGATCTCATTGATGTAACGCACGTCGCGCCCGTCACGTAGCGCTGCATCCTGCTCATCGAGGGCATCGAGCGCGGCGGGCCAATCTTGGCGCGCAGCTGGTCGCCATACCGCAGAGATGTTGGTGCGGACGGCTAGGGCGAGGAGCCCGCCGGGGCTGACGTGCGGTGCGAGTTCTGCGATCGCTGGTCGGCTACTTGGGAGATACATCAGTACGCCTAGGAGCATCGCCAGGTCGAAAGTTTGGCCGCCAACGACGTCCGCGAGGCTGCCTAGCTTCCCTTCACGCAGAGCTACCCGGTCCTGCACATCCGTGCTCTCACCCGTCAGCGACGAACGGAAGGCGTCTCTCATCTGCGGGTCGGGCTCGATCGCGAGTACGTGATGGCCGAGGCGAGCCAAGCGGATCGATTGCGTTCCCTGACCTGCGCCGACATCAAGGATACGAAGCGGTCGGTTTGGTAGGTGATGGGCCAGCTGACGCGCGATCATCTCTTGCCGTACGACGTTGCGAACGTGATCCAAGCCGCCCAGCCAGCCCGGCCGTCCGGGTTCGAACGTGCCATGGCGCGCCTCGCGCTCCTTCACCATCTCATCGACGGTACCCAGGTGAGCAGGACCGGGTCCGAAACGAGCACGACCACCTGGACCTCATCCGGCATCAGCGACTAGTCCCGGTCTGCCAAACCACAGTAAGAGCGCGTCGCGCAGCGTCGGCACTGCGGTGGTAGCGGCTTCGTCAATGTCCGCTGCCCAGGCAACGTGTCCGTCCGGGCGGATCAGGAGCACATCGGCGGGACGGTCCTCGGTGGCCGCGACTGTGACATCGACACGGTCGGCCCACCCTCGGGCGACCTCGCGGAGCTCTGGGTGGTCGGCTAGGTCGAGCAGGATCGGGCGAGCATTGGGCAGGAGTGCGGCGACGTTGGTCTCGCCGCGTTCCGTGTGTGTCGTGAGGTCAGCGACGAACGTGCCGGCCAACACGTGGTGGCCGGTACCAGGAAGCGGGTAGTGGATGTCAGTGCTAGCGACGAGGGCACCCATGCGCAGCAGTGCTGGCTCGTCGATCATTAGCTCCTGGAAGACGTCTCGGAGCGCGTCGGCCGCCGCGTCGTGTCCGCGCCTGAGCGCTACTTGGGCCTGGGTGTGCAGGAGGGTGCGGGCGGCTGCGAAATGACGTTCCCCGTGGTAGCTGTCCAACAGACTGTCCGGGACCCAGCCGTGGATCACACCCCCGAGTTTCCAGGCGAGGTTGACGGCATCAAGCATCCCCGCGTTGATAGCCACTCCCGTCGCTGGGAACAGATGGGCAGCGTCGCCGGCAAGCAGAACACGCCTGTCGCGATATCGGTCGGCCTGTCGAGCCTGAAAGGTGAAACGCGATAGCCGGACTGGTTCTCCCAGTGGCAAGTCGACACCAAGCACCCGGCGGATGCTGCCCTGCAGTTCGCTCATCGTCATCGGGACGTCATCGTCGTACTCGATGAGCTCGTCCTCGATTGTGTTGATCATTAGGATCTGCGGGCTGAGCGATCCGAGCGCGAATACCCCGCGCTCGGTTCGGGTGTAGCCCCAACTGACCCTCCCCAGTTCCGGGACATCGAGATCGCCGTTGTCGAGTCGAGTCACCGAGTCGGGCACGGCGACCTGCGCGAGCCTGTTGACCTCTGGGTAGGTCGTGCCGGGAAACGGAATGCCGGCAAGGCGGCGGACCGGACTCTGCGCGCCGTCGCAGCCCACGAGGAAGTCGGCGTTCAGCCGGTACAGACCGTCCGGACCTTGAACATCCACGGTCACCGAACTGTCCCCCTGAACCAGACCTGTCACCTCGTGCCCGCGTCGTATCTCGGCCCCGAGTTCGCGAGCACGATCCTCGAGTACCCGTTCGAGCTGTACCTGAGGCAACTGCAAAGCCCGCAGCGGAGGGTCCGCCAAACCGGTGAAGTCCAGGTGCACTCCACCGAAGGGAAACCGAGGAGTCGGGCTCGGGTCAGTGCTCGCCTCGGCGAACCGCTCGAACAGGCCCCGGTAACGCAGTAGCTGCAAGATCTGCCCACCTAGCCCGCCGGCCTTCGGGGTGTCGCGAGGCCCGACGTGGCGCTCCAGCACCAGCGGCTGCACGCCGGCCTGCCGTAGCTCGCTGGCAAGCATCAGTCCGGTCGGGCCAGCGCCTACAACGATCACATCGGCGTCGGTGTCGGTGGTCATCTCACGACTCCTTGTCATGTTCGGGCGGATTCAAGCCGTCGCCCCGCTGCTAGTTCCAGCCGAGGACATCCTTGTAATAGAGGTTGGCGTAGCGATCCGGGCCGCTGATTGCGGGCCGTGAGCCGAAGCCTATGAACAACCGCGGGCCCTTGCCGATCGGTTGATAGATGGCGAGGCCTTCCGGCTCGCGGTAGATGAGCGACTCGCCGGCCTTGGTGAGGCAGCGCGAGCGAAGCATGCCAGTGTTCAGGTTGATCGCGTTGACATAGGAGTTGAACTTAGGCTTGCCCGTCAGTGAAACCGGATGACCTCCGGTGTCCCGTCGATGGTGTAGAGCCAGCTACCCATAGCGGTGTAGCCCTGGAAGGTCTGGCCGTACAAATTGCTGGCCTGGGTCCGCTGCCGCAGGTGGGCCGTCGTGAACGATCCGCTGCCGGCGAAGCTGAGGTCGTACACGCTGTAGTAGAAGACACGCCATTCTCGATGCGGCGCACGATGAGCCGATTATAGATTGGGTCCGTGGCACAGGTGATCGTGTCACTGCCGGTGAAGTACTTCGTGCCTTTGGGCGTGGTGCCGTCGATGAACGGAAACCGGATTAGCGCCGTCCCGCGCGCAGCGTCACCCGTTCCCGCCTTGTCGCACTCCATCCAGATGTAGGACGGCTGCCGACGGGCTCGACGCCGATGGACACTCCGTGTCCTGCGTTGGCAAGCGCATGTGGCCTTCGACTGTGCCGGTGAAGCTGACCTGGTTGACGCACAGATCGTCGAGATCACCGTTGCAGGGCTGGACGATGAACAGGCGCCGGTTCACGTTGTCGAACGCCATGCTCTGCATCGAGTGATGGGTCTCGTGAAGAATTTTGCCGCGGAACAGCTCGTAGCGACGGCTTGGACAGGTAGAACCGTTCGGTCTCCGGCAGCGCAGCCTGGTGTTGCGTTCAGGCTTGCTGCGGCATCGGCTGGCCGGGGCCGAGAGCGGCCGAGCCGAGCAGTCCGGTGACTCCTAATGCGGCGGCGCCGGTGAGGCCTCGGCCTTCAGCAGGCTGCGGCGGTTGAGCTCGGAGGAATTTGAGGTTGACATGGCTACTCCCTCACGGGTTAGTCGAGGAACGGAGGAGTTCTTCGTTGATTGCCTGCGGTGGCTGGCGTAGATGCCGTGGCCGGCGTCGGCGAACTCTCGGAAGGTGGCGTGGGGAATCGCCTTTGCGGTGCGGCGCCCGGTGATGTCGATGGGGGCCGAGAAGTCCGCGCGACCCGTGGAGGATGAGCGTCGGCACGTCGACGGCGTCGACGATAGGCTCGGTTGTCCTCGTGGAACACCTGGTGCTGTAGCGCGATCACGGCGTACATCGAGGCCGATTCGCAATCGCGGCGCGTCCAGTCGATGAGGTCCGGCGACACCGGGTTGAGGTGGGAGGCGAAGAACACCTGCTGTTGGTCGGCCAGCCAACGGGTGCGATCGGCACGCAGCGCGGTGATCCCCGCGTCGAACAGTTCCTCGGGTAGCTCCCTCGGGATTGTCATCGGTCTGTTTCAGGAACGGCAGCATCGGCGAGAGCAGCGTGAGGTTGCGTACGCGCGACCCCTCATCGGTGCTGAGGAAGCGGACGGCGACGGCAGCGCCCATCGAATGGCCGACGAGCCGGATGTCGCACAGATCCAAGTGGTCGCCAGAGCGGACACGTCACTTGCCAGCGTCTGATGTCGTACCCGCTGGACGGGCGATCTGAGCGGCCGTGCCCACGCCAGTCGAGCAGCACGCACCGGTATCCGTGATCGACGAGGAATGCAATCTGGTACTCCCACATGTTCGTGCTGAGCATGACGCTGTTGCAGAACAGTACGGGCGGCCCGTCGCCGTAGGACTCATAGCTCAGTTGCGTGCCGTCGGCGGCATGGAAGAAGGGCATCTAGGCCTCCTCGGTAGTGGTGAACTGCGGAAGCGGATTGCTCCCGAAGGATGTGGTCGGTGAAGCGCTGGACCGTGTTGAGAAGGTGTGCGGAACGCAGGGATCGGAACATGTCGAATGAGTGCTGGGCGCCTGGCAATTCGGCATAGACGACCGGATTCGCAGACACTCCGTCGCAGGTCCGTCGGCGAAGTCTCGTGCGCCGTCAACGGACAGCACACTGTCGGCGTCGCCGTGCACGACCAGGAACGGCGGAGCGCTGCCGTGGAGGTGGCGGGCTGGTAGCGTATCGGAGCGCGGGCCGATGCCGGGCGCTGAGCGGCGGCCATAGACGCCGTACAGGGTGATCGCTCCTGAAACGACGGTGTCGATGTTCTCGAAACCCGGTTGATATTTCGCCTCATTGGCGGTAAGGGCGGTCAAGCGCCGCGAGTTGCGCACCTGCCGAGCCTCCAGCGACGAACATGACGTCCGGGTTCGCTCCATATGCCTCGCCGTGGGCTACGAACCCAAGCCACCACCTGCTTCACATCGATGAGGCGAGTCGGGAAACGTTGCCGCAGGCGAGAGCCGATAGTTCGCGCTGATACAGACCCAGCCACGGCTGGCCAGGCCGTAGATCAGGGGTAGACCCTCGTGGTTCTTCCGGCCCTGACGCAGCGCGCCGCCGTGCAGGTGAATGAGCACAGGCCGCCCAGTTGCCCCGTTCCGGGAACGGAAAAGGTCCAGAGTGTTCGCCGACCCGGCATCGCCATAGGTGACGTCGGGAACTCGTTCGACGTCACGGCGCCGGACGCGACTCGGCACAAGCAGCAGGAAGATGCCCTGCCATCGGGATACGCGCAAGCCGTGACCCGTCGTCGATCCCTGCGGTCGCGTTCCGAAGCCCGCTGTGAGGGCGGCGCTCATGCTGTACACCGACGCGTCGTTGCCTCACGCACAATCACGGACGAGTCCGAGCACCGTCAGGCAACTGATCATGAATGCGAGCCAGCCGACAGGGGTGCCCACTTCACCTTGAGCCGCAGTGGATAGCGTCGTGATCAGCAGCCAATACAGTCCGAGGCACGGCAGTTCATTGATCACCATCGAGCTACGGAAGCGGACCTGGCCAGAGCCCAGTCGCCACCGGCGAGGAACGACGGCGCACAGCGTGCACCACGCCACCAAGAGCGTGGGCACCAGATATCCGAGCGGCATCTCAGCGCTTCCGAGCACCGGCGCGAGCTCGGCGCGCCCAACGCGGCGAACATAGGCTCGTCGGCCGCCGTGATCGACGAGCGGTGGCGGTGAGACGGTGGCGTTCGGCAGCGGCGGAGTAATTCTCGCTGGTGGTGTTCGATGTAACTTTCAGCGGCGACGATGTGCGAGGTCTGCATGTGGGCTCCTGCGGATCACACCAACGGCACCTGCCGCCGGTTCGACCGAGCCTGCCCGTGACGGCCCCCTCAGGTAAGCGGCCCGTTTACCCCTTTCCGTTGGTGGCGACTTGCCGGGGTAGAACAACCCCGGTGATCGACTCAGCGTCACGCGAGGCTGTGCTGCAGCGCCAGCCGGGTCAGATCGGCTCCGCCGGCGGCATCCGCTCTTATCTCTGATCCGGTCCAGATGCGAGCGGACCGTCCGAATGCTGATGAACAACGCTTCCGCGATCTGGGCGTCGGTGTTTCCCTGGGCGACCAAGGTGAGCAGCTGCATCTCGCGCGAAGTCAGCCCGGTGCCGTGCGGCGGTTGCTCGGCCGGTGGGGTCGCTGACGTGCTCAGCATGGCGGCAAACTCGACCGCTGCGTGAAACGTCATCGCCGAGCCACGCCGCTCGGCGTGCAGGACTGCCTCGGACCCGAGTCGCTTCTGGGCTTGCGCGAGAGCCGCGTGCCGTCGCCGGAGGTCTTGCGGTCGGTCGGCCATAGCGTCAAGCGCGGTCTGCGCTGATCGGGCGGCCCAGACGGTGATCGCTTCCGTCCACCGGTTGGTGGCAGCGCAGAGCTCGGCGCACATATCAAGACAATCGAGAGTGCGAAGCCGATGACCGGATTTGGCGGTGAGCTGGAGCGACTCGCGGATGTGCGAGCCGGCGTCGTCGACGTCGCCCGAGAGCACGGCGATACGGGTAGCGAGGTAGAGAAAATCCGCCTGGGCTGCGATGTCGGAGACTGCGCGGGCAGAGTCAAGTCCCAGCGCACACGCCAACCGAGCTCCCTGGACGTCGCCAACATCGATCAGGGCGACGGTATCGACCATGTTGATGCGTCGAGCTACCTCGTCTGGGACCTGTGCCGTATCCAGCTCACGAAGTTGCGCGTGCCATCGTCTCGCCGGGGCTGCATCGTCTGCGGCGCTGGCTGACAGGATCAGCTGAAGGAGGGCGAGCGCTTGCCCCTCACCGTAGGCCAGCGTTCGTGCAAGTTCCCACCCGTGGAGGGCGTCTTCTGTAGCTGCCTGAAGTTGGCCGATGTTGCGCAGTGCCGCAGAGCGGCCGGCAAGCGCGTCAACCGATTCAGTGGACTTCGGTCCTGTGTCGACTGCATCGAGTACTGCCGTGAAGTGCCGTAACGCGGGCTGCCACGCGTAGTTGCCCAGCGCAAGTAGACCGAGCCATTTCTCGGCGGCCCGCCACCGCAGACTTTGGCCATCGGACTCCTGGTAGGCGGCGCGAAACAGCATCGGATAGCCCATGGATCGCAGCCCTCGAAGACGCCACCAAGGCGCCAGGTCCAGACCCAGCCGCAGAGCCTGTGCATGGTCGTGATCGAGCGCCCAGAGCAATGCGCCATGCAGTAAGTGCGCTTCGGCGTCGACCCACGCGGCCGCTGACGCTTCACATCCGCAATGACTGCATAAGCGTCGCGGCGTCGTCAGCGAGCAGCGCTGCATTCCAGGCCATGACAGCCGATGCCTCGTCCAACTCGCCTGACAGGTCGAGTTGCTCGCGTCCGTACGCGCGTAGACCTTCCAGCATGAGGTAGCGGGCTCTGCCATCTGGGCCCTCGCGTGGCGGGGTGAGGATGGACGATTCGACGAGAGAAAGGATTGTCGATTCGGCTTGCTCGCCCGCGACCGCGAGGCCGGTGTCCAAGGTGAATGGCCCGGGCAGAATCGCTAGGCGCCGGAATACGCGGCGGGACTGCTCGTCGAGTAATTGATAACTCCAGTCCGCGGTCGCGCGAAGCGAGCGATGACGTGGCACGGTCGTACGCGGGCCACTGGTGAGGATGCCCAGCGGATCGTCTAGGCGTTGGAGGAGTTGAGTCAGCCCCATGGACTCCACCCGAGCGGCCGCCAACTCGATTGCCAGCGGAATTCCGTCCACCCGCGCTACGACCTCCGCGGCTTGGCGAGTCGTTCGCGGTGTTACCGCAAAAGTGGGCTCGCGCAGTCGCACGCGATCGAGAAACAGCGCTACCCCGTCTGCATCAGCCGTCGCGGGAGTGTCTGGACCCAGGGCGAACGGGGGCAGTCGCAGTTGTATCTCGCCGCTGACCCCGATCGGTTCGCGGCTGGTCGCGAGTATCTGGATGTCGTCACTGTCATTTAGCAGCGTCTGACAGAACTGGGCGACAGCGTCGATCACCTGTTCGCAGTTGTCCAGGACGAGCAGGGACTGCTCGTTCACTAGCACGGCGGCAATCGACTGCGTGATCGCCTGAGTCGGGTCGTCGCAGGCACCGATGCCTGCAGCGACAGCCCAGGGCACCTGTGCGGGGTCGTGAATGGCTGCCAATTCCACAAGCCGTATCCCGTCGGGGAACGACTGGTGCTGCGCGCGAGTCGTCTCGGCGGCCAGCCGCGTCTTACCTACACCGCCGGGGCCGGTGATCGTCACGAGACGATGGCGTTCGAGCAATCCCTCGAGCCGTTGAATTTCGGCCTTCCGGCCAACGAACGTGGATAGCGACCGGTCGAATCCGCCGCCACCGTTCCTGATTCGTTGTCCGTCATCCATTGCTACCCAACGTACCTATCAATCCGGAGGGGCTCTAGATGCAAAAGTGATCGTCTCGAACCGAGGGTATGCGGCATCGTGGAGCGATGATGCCGAATGCTTCGACGCATGTGCGTTTTGCTCGTCGGGCCGCGATCTATTCCGAGCCGAACGATTCTGGGTGGACGGCTTCGGTCTGAAGTGTTGTACCGAACGGGCCCCGAAGCTGAAGGCGGGCATCCGCTGCTGACCCTGGGATGGCCAGAGGCGGCCTGGCATCTGGAGCTGGTAGGTGACCGCGAGGGTGAGACGCCAGCGCGCCCAAGCGAGGAAGACTCCTCGTGCTTTACCTAGGTGAACCGGTGCCGCAAGCGCTGGTCGACAGATTGACGACCAACGGTGGACTTGTCGTAACGGCGCGCAATCCCTATTGGGACCACCACGGCGTAAGGATCATGGACCCGGACGGGCTATCGACTGGTGCTTCCTCATCGAAGTTGGACCTAGGAGATCCGGCGGCGGCCACGGAACACCACTCGGTCACGGAAAGGGAGTCCACGCACTCATGAAGGCCGAACTGACGATCGCGGCAGCCGTCCGCAATAACATCGCATGGTGCGACGCGATGTGCCGCGCGCACGGCATCGTGGGCGAGGCAGACGATGAGGCCTGGGCCTGGCCGATGCGCACGCCGCCCTACTACCCGGACGCGGTGACTCTGCGGCCGTCCGCGTCCGAAACGGCCTTGCTGGCACGGATCGACGCCGGGCCGGGGTGCTCGATCAAGGACAGCTTCTGCACGCTCCGCCTCCCCGGCTTCGAGGTGATCCTCGAGGCGTCGTGGGTGTACCGGACGCCCGGCCCTGCGCGCGGTGCCGAGTGGAGCACGATGACCGCATCGCAGTTACCCGAGTGGGAGCGGGCGTGGGGCGGCCCGCTCGGATTGTTCGTGCCAGCGCTCCTGGAGGATGCGCAGTTCCTCGCCGCACGCAGCGATGGGCGAATCACAGCGGGAGCGATCCTCAACCGAAGCCGCGACGTCGTCGGGATCTCCAACGTCTTCGGTGGAGATTGGGCGGGCGCGGTAGCGACGGCCACGCACCTCTATCCGGACCTGGCGCTCGTCGGATACGCGGCAGGAAGTGATCTCGCCACTGCCCGTCGTCAGGGCTTCGACGCCATCGGCCAGCTGCGCGTCTGGCTGCACCGTGAGTGATGGCCACTGCTCGCTGCGGCGTGACAATCACGAGAATGCGCCTGATGTTGGTCCATCCGCTCCAGCGGCGCTCCTCGAGAAGGTTCATGAGTCGGCGGGCAATTGGCAACGAGTCGAGAAGAACGGAGTCGAGGAGCTCTTCCAGCTCCTTGGTCATCCGTTCGTCGTGGTCTCCCATCCCTCGGCCTCGGCGGATTCGAGAAGGCCGACAAGCCGGTCGGCCACGGCCGCGGCGCGTGGGTCGTCCATCGTCCAGCGGATCGCTTCGGCAAGATCGCGGTAAAGCTCGACAGTTGCCGGGCCGTCGAGCTGCTGCTGCTTCATCTGCATGTAGAACGGCGCGTGCTCCGCGAGCTGGGCTGCCACCAGGATCCAGGCATGTCGTTGCCTACCCGGCGCTCGGCGTAGAGGTTGCCGATGGTGTTCACGATCGAGGTGACGGGCCGATGTTGGGCGAACCAGCCCCCGTGTATACCCCCTGAACATCACCTACCTGGCGGCACCTGCCAGCGCTGAAGTGCACCCACGTGCATTGAGGCGGCGTCGCAAACCCCGGACGACTAGTGCATCAGCACTGTGAGGAGACTGGGTCCGAACTGGGCACGCTCGCCTCACCATGGTCCCGCTGTCCGGCGCGCTCGGCGAAGAAATACGCGCCCATGGTGAAGACGAGCAGCCCGGCGAGGAGCTGCGTCGAGTATGTGACGTTCATCAGCTCGCTGATTCGCCGGGACGGGTCCCGATTTTCCAGCGCAGTGAGCATCATGTAGCCGCCCCACCACGTGAGTGCCGCCGAGCCAACGAAGGCCAGGGACAGCGGAAGCCGCAGCGGTAGAGCTCTGGCGCGTGGGAACGCAACAAGCAGCAGGCTCGTCACCGTCATCAGTGCGAACACGACATAGGCCGCCTCGAGTGCGTAGAAATCACTCGTCCGTTCGGCGATCTTGGTGGCGGTGAGTCCGCTCGTTGAACCGGTGGCCCACAGCAGATGGCTTACCAACGGCACCAGCATTACTGCAGCGGCCGTCAGCGCCGTGGCTCGCTGCACACCACGCGCCGGACCCTGCCGCGCGAGTCCCGAGATCCGGCCTTGCCACAGATGACCCCAGCGCAAACGTGCATGAAGCACGAAAAGCGCACCCAAGGCGAGCGCTTGGACGATGAAGCCGGTGTAGACGACGGTGAACACCCACTCATGCAGGAAGGGGTGAGCGGCGGGTCGGCCCGAGGGCTGCGTTGTTCCGCCTAGCAGCCGAGCTCCGAGTTGCAGCGGGTAGCCAACCACGATTGGGCTGAGCAGGCCAGCGCCGGCCCAGGCCGGAAGAATAAGGAGCCAGCTCGGCACCCGTAGACCCCATGGCTGGGTGAGCAGCAGTGCGAGCACGACCACCATCGAATCGAGGAGAACGCTGGCGGCGTTTCCGGGGATCATCGCGGTGCGGTGCTCGAGTAGCGTGCTGCCATCCGGGATACCGACTCGGCTGCCCGACACCCAGGCGATCTTGAGCACGAGATAGGGCACACAGGCAGTTAAGGCCAGTGCGCGCAGGACTCGTGCCGCACTGCGACGCTTGTAGGACACCGCTGCTCTCATCAGAGCACTCCGATAGGACGAAAGTTTCTTGCATTGATGGTCGACATCCGTGTGTGAGGTCCCATGACCTTTGCCAAGAACATCCGATACCCCTTTCTAACCGGAACTTCGCTGTCCGACTTCGGTTCGGCGGTTGGGCATGGAGGGTGCCGCTAGTGCGTGTGCAGAGCACAGCGATCTTCGGTGTCCAGCGTGGCCGACTAGGCCTGCAGACGAGCCTTCATCGCCCATAGACCTTCGTGCAGCGTCGGGTACTCGGGCTTCCAGTCGAGCTCGGATTTCGCCTTCGCGTTGGAAACATGCATCGCGGTGTCGAGCACGACCGTGGATAGGTAGGGAGCCGCGAACCGGATGACCCATGCCGGCAGTGTTCGTGGTGGTCGGGCGTCGACTGTTGCAGCCATCGCGGTAAACATCTCCGTCCACGAGACCGGCTTATCGTCCACAATGTTGTAGGCGCCGGAGTGACCGCCCTCGACGGCCGCTGCGGTCGCGCCGGCGGCATCCTCGATGTGGATCCAGGGCAGCGGCTTGGTTCGATTCGCTGGAACGGGCACTTTCCGCTTGCGCAGCATGGTCGCGTAGTTCTGCACATCGACTCCGTAAAACAGCCCGTACCGCAGGGAGATACCGACAAGGTCTGCTGCCTCGGCGACTAGATTCTCGTTGGCTAGCATCGCGGCCAGGTGCGGGTTGGTCTTGCCGCTGGTCTGCTGCCCGAATGGATCCTCTTCGGTGATCAGCTTGTCGCCGTGATCGTCGTACCCGTAGCCGAAGACGATTGACTGGGTGACGAACTTGCCCGCGCCGACGGCACGTGCGGCATCGAGCAGGTTCTTCGTGCCTTCGCTTCGGAGCAGGTTGGTCTGGGTCATGTCGCCGTGTCGGGCGGGGGGTTTAGTGAGTGCGGTGAGTTCGTGCACCACTACGTCCGCCGAAATATTGTTCAGTGCGACGAGCAGCGCTGTCCGGTCCATCGCGTCGGTGACGATGGGGTGGACTCCGGCGGACTCGAGTTTCCTGGCGCCGGCGGGCGTCCGGGTGATTCCGAGGATGTCGTGTCCCGCGGCGCGCAGAGTGTGGGACAGCGGGATGCCGATGGCGCCGGTGGCGCCGGCGATCAAGACCTTCACTACGGACTCCTTGCCAATTTTCGTGGTCGGGATTCATTGCAGGGTGAGGGGGATTTCCATGTTGAGATGGGTGAGCTTGTCTGGGTTGCGGACGTAGTACAGGCCGGTGATGAGGGCGCCCTCGGCGCGGGCGGCGAGGATGCCGTCGACTTCGCCGTCCAGGCGCAGAATGAGCGCCGGGTTGCCGTTGACCTGGGTGACTTCACTAGTGAGCGTGGCGTCTGTCTTGCCTGCGCCACCGACCATGAACCGGATCACCTTCTCGGCGCCGATGATCGGACGCAGTGCGGCCTGTTTGAGACCGCCGCCATCGCTCACCAGTACAACTTCGGGAGCCAGCACCTCGAGTAAGGCCTGCATATCGCTGGACTCGAACGCGTGTTGAAATGCCTCCAGAGCGGCACGGGCCTGGCTCGTGGAGACAACCTCCCGTGGCCGGCGAGCATCGACATGCTGACGCGCCCGGTGGGCAATCTGACGCACGGCCGCCGGGCTCTTGTCCACCGCGGCAGCTATCTCGTCGTAGCTGACCTGAAACGCCTCACGTAGCACGAAGACGGCACGCTCGTTCGGTGTCAGTGTCTCCAGCACGAGCATCATCGCCATCGACAGGCTTTCAGCGAGCTCGACATCCTCGGCGACGTCCGGTGTGGTCAGCAGCGGCTCGGGCAGCCACGGTCCGACATAGGCCTCGCGCCGTCGCTTGACAGTGCGCAGACGATTGAGTGCCTGCCGGGTGGTGATGCGGACAAGGTAGGCACGTCGGTCACGTATCTGCTCGAGGTCGACCTTGACCCACCGCAACCACGTCTCCTGAAGGACGTCTTCCGCGTCGGCTCCGGAGCCGAGCATCTCGTACGCGACCGTAAAGAGAAGGTTTCGGTGCATCAGAAACGCATCGGTCGCTTCGGTGGTCGCCCGCTCGCTCATACGTAGGGCCTCGCTCCGAAGCGGCCCCAGGCTATGAACACCGCGATCGCTACGTAGATCACATTCACCATCACGAGGTTGTACTGCTCCAGCCGGCCATGGGTGACCATTGCTCCGATCATCAGTAATACCCAGCAGACTGCGGTCACCGGTACCATTACGGGCGCGATGTTGAGTGCGGCAGGCAGGGTGAGGCCTACCGCTGCGAGAAGCTCGAGAACTCCGAGACCTTTCACGAACGCGCCGCTGGCGTCGGCAACCCACTCCCCGCCGTGTTGCTTGGCTAGTTTCTGTTTGGGCACAAACGCCTTCGTCGCGCCACCAACTAGCGCGACCGTGGCCAGCAAGCCGGTAACGACTAAAAGTGCGACGTTCATGATGTCTCCTGCGTTTGGGTGGGTACTGGCACAAGACACCGGACCAGTGCTCCTTGTGACAGGCCGCTCGCGCCAATTTCGACTCATCCCGGTCGGCGCTCCTCGACGTACTCACCCGTGGGCCGCATGGTGATGATTCCGGTCTCGACGCCGTGGTCGAGGACGTCACGGTCGTGCTGTTGCAGGCCGAGGCAGATGCGATAAGTGACGCGGTAGGCGATCGGCGGCAGGATCAGCAATGCGATGCGGCCGCCCCAGATCATCGCGTTCAACGAGATATCGAACGTCCTCGCCACCGTGTCGTTGCCGCCCGAGATGAACAGCACCATGACAAAGGTGAGTGCCATCGCCCCCAGGCTGGTGCGCACTGGGACCTCACGCGGTCGTTGCAGAAGATGGTGCGCCGACGTGTCGTGGGTCAACCTGGCCTCGATGAGCGGGTACACGGCAGCGAGCGTGATCAGGACCGCGGGTAGTACGACGGTCGCCCAGAAGACCGGTGGCACATCGTGTCCCCACAGCCGGATCTCCCAAGACGGAAACAGTCGGCTCGCGCCGTCTACCAAGGCCAGATACCAGTCCGGCCCTGACCCAGCCGAAACCTGCGACGGGTTGTACGGGCCATACAGCCACACCGGGTTGATCTGGGCGAGACCGCCGAGTGCAGCAAGCACTCCGAAAACCATGAAGAACAGCCCGCCGGACTTCGCAGCGTAGTTCGGTAACAGCCGCTCGCCGCTGATCGAGTCCTCACCGTCGGGCGGTACTGGGTACTGGGCAGGCTTCCGTCGAGCCATGAGCCAGAGTTGGACACCGATCACCACCACCAAGAGTCCTGGGATCAGCAGGACGTGTGCGATGTAGAGCCGTCCGATGATCACATGACCGGGAAACGGCCCACCGAAGACGAGAAACGAAAGCCAGGTACCGATCACTGGGATGGACAAGATGCTCGCATCGACAACTCTTAAGCCCGTGCCCGAGAGCAGGTCATCAGGCAGCAAGTGACCGGTATAGCTCTCGACAGCACTCAGGACAAGCAGCAGGAGACCGATCAGCCAGCTCAGTTCGCGCGGTTTGCGGAACGCGCCGGAGACAAAGAGGCGTAGCAGGTAGAGGAACAGCGTCGCGATGAAGAGCAGCGCGGCCCAATAGTGGATCTGTCTGATCAGCAGGCCGCCACGCACGTCGAAACTGATGTCCAACGTCGACGAGTAAGCCCGCGACATCGCGACACCACGCAGCGGAAGGTAGCGGCCGTGGTAGACGGTCTCGCCCATCGACGGATCGAAGAAGAACGTCAGATAGATCCCTGTGATCATCAAGACGATGAACGAGTACAGGGCGACCTCGCCCAGCATGAATGACCAACGATCCGGAAACACTCGATTCAGCGCGCGCCGGGCCCGGCGCGCGAACGACAGACGTTCGTCGAGGAACCTCACGCACCGGACCCGGATTGTCATCGGCTTGCTCAGCTCGACAAGTTGGCAAGCATCCCAGGTTCGTAGCTGCCGCCCTGGTAGTCCAAGATCACTGCGAGACGGTTCGTCGCGTTGATCATGGCGACCAACGAGACTAGCGCAACGATCTGCTCGTCGTCGTAGTGCTTGCGCACCTCGGCCCAGACCTGGTCAGACACGCCATCGTTGGCGTCGCCCAACCTTGTGCCGTGCTCCGTTAGCGCCAGCGCCGCCTGCTCAGCTTCACTGAACACGTTGGCGTGCCGCCAGGCTGCCACGAGGTTGATCCGCAGCGGAGTCTCACCCACTGCCGCCGCTTCCTTCGTGTGGATGTCGACGCACCAGCCGCAGCCGTTGATCTGACTGGCACGCAACATCACCAGCTCCTGTGTTGCCTTCGGCAGCGACGTCTGCTCAATGGCCTGGTTGACCCTGAACATCCGCTTGCCGATCGTCGTTCCGATCTCGCTTGAGGTCAGCTCGATCCGTGGTTCCATGACATTGTCCTCACTCGTGATGTCGTACTGCTGACTGACGAACACGAGATGGCGCCGGATCCGGCCTTGTGACGCTTCGGCACCATGACGTGTGTCATGCACGTGAGCTGTCACAGAACGCGGCAGAGCGGTGTCTGATGAGTGACCGCCTATCAGTGGCAGTCGATTTGCGAAGGGAGCACCCCCGTGGACGCCGCCACCGAAACGTTCCTCGCGCACCGCAATCTGCTGTTCACCGTTGCCTACGAGGTGCTCGGCTCGGCCGTTGACGCCGAAGACGTCCTGCAGGAGACCTGGCTGCGGTGGGCCCGCGTGGATCTGGACGCGGTACAGAACCAGCGCGCCTACCTTGTCCGCATCACAACCAGACAAGCGCTCGGTCGACTGCGCGCCGTGGGTCGCCGCAAGGAGTCCTATGTCGGTTCGTGGCTACCGGAACCACTGCTCACCACACCCGACGTCGCCGCGGACATCGAGCTCGCTGAAAGCGTGTCGATGGCGATGCTGCTCGTCCTCGAGACACTCACACCTACCGAGCGCGCCGTCTTCGTACTCCGTGAGGTCTTCGACCTGTCCTACGACGAGATCTCGGCAGCACTCGACAAGAGCCCGGCCGCAACACGCCAGATCGCCCACCGTGCACGCACCCACGTGCAAGCACGCCGACCGCGCGGAATCATCAGCCCGACCGCAACCAGAAGCGCACTGGAAGCATTTCAGCGCGCCGTCGAAACGGGGAACCTTCAAGGTCTGCTTAACATTCTCGCCCCGAACGTGGTGCTCGTGGGTGACGGCGGCGGGATCGCGCAGGCTGTCCTGACGCCAGTTGTCGGCGCTGACAATGTCGCTGATTTTCTCTCAGCAGGTCTGGGTCGAATGGCCATGACGTCGATGCGGCACGCGCAGATCAACGGATACCCGGCACTGATCCTGAGTGTGGACGGCAAGGTCGACACCGTTCTCGCGGTGCGTATTGACGACGGCCTGGTTACTGGCCTCTATGCCGTCCGCAACCCCGAAAAGTTGTCGCGGGTTGAGCGCGAGACCGCACTATGTCGCTGAGCCCCAAGTGTTCGCCCGAGCTGGAACCTCCGACAAGTGTTGGCCTACTCACCTCACGTTGCTACTGCACGCCGCAACCGAACGAATGGTGACCGCCCTCGACAGGGCAGCTCTCCACCTCGGGCTGACCGACGTGCGTAACCGGCTCGTGCTGGCCGCACCGGAAATCGGGGTCCACCGCACACAGCAGTCTTGGTAGTCCGAACGGTACGCAGCGCGTCCAGCCGAACGGCAAGCAAGGTGAAACAGCCCGGCGTTCTGGAGCTCGTAGCGCCCGGCCCGTGGGAGGGCGATCGAGGCGGTGATGAGCATCGGTTCGGGAACGTCACCGATTCGACCTGGTGTTGATCCATGGCCGATCGCGCAGTGCCCAGTCTGCCCTCACGCGACTTGATGAAGACAGCAACCTTCTGTAGTGGTTTCGGTTTCAACGAGCTACACCGAGACGACTGCTGGCTTGTATTGCGACGCGGCGAACTTCAGGTCGAGTTCTTTCGCAAGGACGATCATGAGCCGCGCGGGCACGACTTCGGGTGCTGTCTGCGAGTCGCGGACCTGCTGAGCCTGTTCGCCGCCGTAATAGCTGCCGGCGTCCCCGAGATGCGGTACGGCCTACCCAGTGTGCGTCCGATCGCGACGCAACCGTGGGGCCAACGAATGTCGACGTTGCTCGACCCAGGCGGAACCCTCATACGCATGATCGCCGACGACGACACGCACTGAACGCGACGGACTCATCCGCCGCGAGTAGGCGGGTCCGCGCGGGTAGTCCGTCATTCACCGGTTGGCTCGACCGTCAGAACGCGTTCGTACCAGGTGCCCGACTTGCCGCCGAGGTCTGCCGGTTCTGCTGGGCCGACGGGGACGAACCCTGCCTTGGTCAGGACTCGCTGCGAGGCCACATTGCTGTGGGACGTGGCGGCCTTCACCGTGCGGACCCCATGTCGAATGGCGGCAAGATGGCACAGGTCACGCACGGACGCGGTTGCCACGCCCTGCCCGCAGACGTGCTCGGCAACCCGGTAACCCAGTGTGGCGGTGTCCTGTGGCCCGAAGATCAGGTTGAACCGGCCGAGCACCGACGCGTCGCCATCGACGAGCAGGTAGTAGGCGCCCAGGCCTGTCTCCTGCTCGGCAACCCGCTCGTAGTGTTGCTCGGTGAAGTGTTCGAAGTACGCATCGCCACGGTCAGAGATCACCGTGGCGAAGAACGCTCGATTGGCCAGTTCGAACGCCATCACCGCCGAGGCGTGGTCGGGTCGAAGAAGCTGCAGCTGGGGCACTTTCTGACACTATCCGCCAACGCTGAGTGAATAATTCCGCGTTCCGCTCATCGACCTGTGAGTGCATGTTCTCTTGGCATCGAAGCTCCAGTAGGGACACCTCGAACCTCATACTCACGTCGTAGGCAGTCGCCCACTGGGATGGCGCGAGCCGGAGGCGGACAGTGTCCCCGCGTTCTTCAGCCGGCCGCCCGCTGCTTAGCGTCGTCAGCTGCTGACTACGGACGTGCGCTGCCGATGTCGATGTCGATGTCGATGTCGATGTCGATGTCGATGTCGATGGCACGCTCTCATTCGGTCCGGCTTTCGCGACAGCGCACAAACCGCTCCTTTGCCGGTGCGGCCGAGTGCAGTGCGATGCCAAGTGGGTGCCACCAGATGCCGCTACATGTCAGAGCTCGCGGTCTATACGCGGTCTGAGACGGGTTTCTTTCCTGATCCCGACGGCATACCCGGACGCCGCTCACGTCAGAGCCAATGCTGCAGGCCCCATGTTCTGGGACCTGCAGCGTTTGTGGCGGGTGTTGGGTTTGAACCAACGTAGGCTGAGCCGGCGGTTTTACAGACCGCTCCCTTTGACCACTCGGGCAACCCGCCGTGAGCCGGAAGCATGCGCTCCGGCAACGTGCAAAATCGTACCCGACGCACCGGCACACCCGCCCCCGACCGGGGCACGGTCTGACGATGATCGACAGCAGCATCGCGCGACTGCGCACCGATGCCGGTCGCGCCCTGTTCGCCCGGGTCGCCGGACCGGAGGGTCCGGCCACCCGGCACCCGTATTCACGAGACGCCCGGCCCGCGCTGGTTTGCGCCCGACGCCGAGATCCGGCAGGTGCACGCGGACGCCGCCATGTTCGTCGGTGGCCTGCGCGCACTGCTACTGCAGTCGCTGCACCCGCTGGCTATGGCCGCGGTGGCCGCGCATTCCGGCTTACCAGGGCGACCCGTGGGGGCGGCTGCAGCGCACCAGCGCCTTTCTGGCCACCACCACCTTCGGCACCGAAGCCGACGCGCAGGCGATGATCACCCGCATCCGCACCGTGCACGAGCGCGTTCACGGCACCGCACCGGACGGCCGCGCACTACGCCGCATCCGATCCGCATCTGCTGCGCTGGGTCCATGTCGCCGAGGTGGACAGCTTCCTGCGTGCCTACCAGCGTTACGGCACCGGCCGCTCGACGCCGCCGGCCAGGACGCCTACGTCGCCCAGACCGCCCGCGTCGCGGCGAACTCGGCGTCATCGATGCGCCGCGCACGGTCGCGGAGCTGGCGCGCAGCTGGCAGGCGTACCGGCCCGAACTCGCTGGTACGCGGGCGGCCCGGCCGGCGGCGCGGTTCATCCTGCTGCGCGCGCCGGTTCCGGTGGTGCTGCGCGCGCCCTACGGCGTGCTCGGCTGCGAGTGCGGTGGCCCTGCTGCCGCGGTGGGCACGCTGGCCGCTGCGGCTGCCCTACCTGCCGCTCGCCGAGGCAACGGTCGGCCGGGTGGCCGGGCAGACTGCGTGCGGGGCATTCGCTTCGTCATGGTGCCCGCCTGACCCAGCCGCACCGGCATCGGCCATGTTCCCGACGCGCAGCTGACCCGACCGCCGGGTCGCGAGCGACCTTTGTACGATGGCCGCCATGGCCGATTCGTCGTTCGACGTCGTGAGCAAGATCGACCGGCAGGAGGTCGACAACGCCCTGAACCAAGCGGCCAAAGAGGTCGGCCAGCGCTTTGACTTTCGCGGCACCAACGCCTCGATCGAGTGGTCCGGCGAGCTCGGCGTCACCGTCAAGGCCGACACCGAGGACCGCGCCAAGGCTGCGCTGGAGGTGTTCAAGGACAAGCTGGTCAAGCGCTCGATCTCGCTGAAGGCGCTCGACGCCGGCGAGCCGAAGCCGTCCGGCAAGCAATATCTCATCGCCATCACGCTCAAGCAGGGCATCAGCCAGGACGACGCCAAGAAGATCACCAAGCTGATCCGCGACGAGGGCCCGAAGGGCAGTGCAGGCAAATATCCAGGGCGATCAGCTACGGGTATCCAGCAAGAAGCGCGACGACCTGCAGGCTGTCATCGCACTGCTCAAGCAAGCCGATCTTGGCGTCGCGCTCCAGTTCGACAACTATCGATGAAGGGCATCATCCTGGCCGGCGGCGCAGGCAGCCGGCTGCACCCGATCACCCGGGCGGTTAGCAAGCAGCTGCTGCCCGTCTACGACAAGCCGATGATCTACTACCCGCTCTCCACGCTGATGCTCGCCGGCATCCGCGACATCCTGATCATCACCACGCCGCATGAGCAGGACCAGTTCGTCCGCCTGCTCGGTGACGGCAGCGAGCTGGGCATCTCGCTCACCTACGCCGCCAACCGAAGCCGGAGGGGCTGGCGCAGGCATTTCACATCGGCGCGGAGCATGTGGGCTCCGATTCGGTCGCGCTCGATCCTCGGCGACAACATCTTCTACGGGCACGGCATGGGCGGCCTGCTCGATCAGGCGGCCAAGCTCACCAACGGATGCGTGCTGTTCGGCTACCGGGTACGCGATCCGGAGCGTTACGGCGTGGCCGAGGCCGATGCGGACGGCCGCCTCATCTCGATCGAGGAGAAGCCGCTCGCAACCCACGATCGGATCGTGGCCATCACCGGTCTGTACTTCTACGACAGTGAGGTCGTCGAGATCGCCCGCCTCGCTCCGCCCGTCGGCTCGGGGCGAGTACGAGATCACCGATCTGAACAATGTCTACGTCCAGCGCGGCACCGCACGGCTCGATCGACCTCGGTCGCGGCATGGCCTGGCTGGACACCGGCACGCACGACTCGCTGGTCGAGGCCGAGCCTGTACGTGCAGGTGCTCGAGCACCGCCAGTCCGTACGCATCGCCTGCATCGAAGAGATCGCGATGCGCCGTGGCTTCATCGACGCGGACCAGGCGTACCGACTGGGCGCGAGCTCGCCAACTCCGGCTACGGGCAGTACGTCATGGAGATCGCCGAGTCGGCCGGCGCCACCGGCAACTGACCTCGTTCGCCGCCCGGCGCCGGGCGCGGGTAGTGCCGGTATCGCGGGTCCGGACGGGCCATCTCCGTCAGGCGGGCGATGCGCTTGTCCATCGGCGGGTGGGTGGAGAACAGGTTGCCCAGCCCGCCGCCGCGGAACGGGTTCGCAATCATCAGGTGACTGGTGGTCACCAGGCTCGGTTCCTGTGGCAGCGGCAGCGCCTGGGTACCGGCCTGTAGTTTGCGCAGCGCACTGGCCAGCGCCAACGGGTCGCCCGACAGTTCGGCGCCCGACTCGTCCGCCTGGTATTCCCGGGACCGGCTGATCGCAAGCTGGATCAGCCCGGCGGCGAGCGGCCCGAGCAACAGCATCAGCAGCTCCGCGAACGGGTTGCGGTCCCGATCGTCGCCACCGCCCCCGAAGAACAGGGCGAAGTTGGCCAGGTACGTGATCGCCGCCGCGACCGTACCGGCGACCGAGGAGATCAGGATGTCCCGGTTGTAGACGTGGCTGAGTTCGTGACCGAGCACCGCACGCAGCTCACGCTCGTCGAGGATCTGCAGGATTCCCTCGGTGGCGCATACGGCGGCGTGGCGGGGGTTGCGTCCGGTCGCGAACGCGTTCGGCTGGTTCGTCGGCGAGATGTAGAGCCGGGGCATGGGCTGGCGGGCCGTGGTGGCCAGTTCCGCGCACGATGCGGTACATGGCGGGCTGCTCGCGCCTCGCTGACCGGCCGGGCCCGCATCGACCGCAGCGCGATCTTGTCCGAATTGAAGTAGCTGAACCCATTGATGGCGACGGCGATCAGCAGCCCGATGAGCAGGCCACGGGTGCCGAACAGGGCCCCGCCCAGCGCCGATCAGCAACGCCGCCAACGCTCCGAAGAGCACCGCGGTCTTGAAGGCATTCGCAGCGCTACGCATGTCTGGTCAACGTCCCTTCGCCCCAGCAGTTCCCGACTTGACGTGCCCGCAGCCTCGGGCGCACCGGCTTTGGCCACCGCGCCCTGCTTGACTGCTACTCATGTCCGCTGCCGACGACCTGCTTCGCGCCAACGATGCCTATGTCGCCACCTTCCCCGGTCCGCGACCCGTCCGGCCGGGCCGCCACCTGGCGGTCGTCGCCTGCATGGATCCCGGCTGGACCTGTTCGCCGCACTGGGGCTGACGTCGGCGACGCGCACGTGATCCGCAATGCCGGGCGGCATCGCCACCGATGACGTGCTGCGCTCGCTGGCGATCAGCCAGCGGCTGCTCGGCACCCGCGAGATCGTGTTCGTGCACCACACCGAGTGCGGCATGCTCAATTTCGACGACGAGGCATTTCGCGCCCGAGTTGCGGCTCGGAGTCCGGTCAGCAGCCGCCGTGGGACGTGCCCGGCTTCTCCGACGTCGAGGCCGTCGTCCGCTCCTCGGTCGAGCTGCGTCCGCGACTGCCGGTTGGTTGCCGCATCGCGACGCCGTACGCGGGTTTGTCTTCGATGTGGCGACCGGCCACCTCAACGAGGTCCGGTAGGGGTCACCTCGTTCGTCGGGGTCGCGCCCGGCACGGTCGGCAGCCCGGCCTGCGCGCCACGCGTAGAAGCCGCCGATCATGTCCGTCGCGTCGAGCCCAGATGAGCGCAATGCATCGGCAGCGAGTGACGAGGTGTAACCCTCGACGCAGATGACCATCCAGCGCTGATGCGGTGTAGCGCCGTCGACCCGCGCCGGTGAAGTCGGGTCCAGCCGCCACTCCAGGTGATTGCGCTCGACCACCATGGCGCCGGGAATCTCGCCCTGCATCAACCGCTGCCAGATCGGTCTGATGTCCACCAGCCGAGCGCCGCCGAGTGCTTCCGTCGCAGCCTGCTCGGGCCGCACCCGGTCCAGCCGTGAGCGGGCGTCGGCGAGCAGTTCCTCGACGTTCGCGAACCGTCGCCGTCCGCTCGGGCGACGGAGCTGCCTGCACTCGCGCGGCCGGGTGGATGCCAACCGTCATGACGGCACTCCTGCCAGCGCGCGGTCCAGGACCGGTTCCGGATCCTCGGTAGCGACCGAGCGCAGCCGGCGCAGCCGATCTCCGTCCAGCTCGTAGTAGTTCATCAGTGCCAGCGGGCGGGAGTACGCGTGCACGCTGAGCGCCGGTTCGGTGCCGAGGTTGCGCACATCGTGGACGTATCCGGGCCCGAACCCGACGCTCTCGCCGGCCTGCCGCGCCGATTCGACCAGCGGTCCGCGGATCGGCCCGGCCGGTGGACCACTTCGCTGAGCACGCCGCTGAGCACGGTGAACGCGCCGGCGGATCCGCCGTGGTCGTGCAGCTCGGTGCCCTGGGCCGGCAGCCAGCTGAGCAGCCAGATGTCGATGCGGGGATCACGGTAGATGCGCTGGTGCCAGCGACGTTGTGCGTCGTAGGCGATGAACGGATAGCGCTCTCGGGTGACTTCGTCCGCGAAGAAGCGGGTCAGCTCGACGAGTTCGGTCGGACTGAGTGCAGGAGGGCGAGGCAGGTGTCGCATAGCGGGCTCCGGGCGGTCGGTGGCTGATGGGCGAGGTCAGCGCCCGGTACACCGCCGCTCGTTCCGCTTCATGCCTTCAGTCTGCCGTAACGATCAATGTTTGTCTACCGACAAAATAGAGAAATCGTCATGCCGGTTATGCTGCGCCGAACGACAACGCAGCAGACGGCGTGCCTGAGCGGAGCCCGCGACGCTCAGGTGCGCCGGATGCAAGGCGGAGGAGGCGCGCTATAGCGCGGTTTCTATGCGCGCCGAACGACAACGCAGCAGACGGGGTGCCTGAGCGTCCCGGGTCACGCGGCCCAGTGGAAGGAGGCCATTAAAGCCTCAATCCGCTCGACCACTTCGGCGTCAGTGCCGTCCGGGGTCGAGAACTCGGCCACGAGCGCGAGCTGACCTTCCGGCGCGGGGAGCAGGTAGCGGAGGCTGTCTTCGGCGCGCGACCAGTCGTCCTCGACGAGCTCGAGCGCGACGGCGCCGCCGGGAACCGGCTTGGTCGGGATGTCCGCATCGAGCAACCCGACCGTCAGCACGCCGCTGGCGGACCGCAGCGTCGTCGGTCCCGACCACGGCAGTGCTCAGCACCGCGAGCAGCGGGGCACCGCCAACCTCTTCGGGTAACCCGGCCTGGCTGGGCGTGATCACCAACCAGTCGCGACAGTCCATCGCGAAGGCGGGCAGAACCAGGTCTCTCATCACGCCCCCTTGTTTGAGCGGAATCCGGCATCCCGCGGTCCGGCTGGACGCCGGTGTTTTGGCGGTGCCTACCCACCAACCCAGAGTCTCTCACCGAATTGGCGCACAAATAAGCGCCAACTAGGGAGAAATCATGAAAAATCCGGCAGCTGACCGTACGTCGGCTTAACGACGAGCGTACCGAGCCAAGCGCCCAGGACAAGGCGCTCTCAAGAGGTCGACAACCAACCTTTCAGTGAGGCAATGCACGATCGATTCACCGTGATCACCCGTACGATAGGAGGGTTGCTCGTCCGTCCTCGCACGCTCGGAGGATCGCGCGTCCTCGGTCGTCACGGTTCGACGGGCGGGCAGCTAGGGACCACATCAGCAGGACGCACACGCGGATCGGCGAACCGCCCGGCACGGCAGCCGATCAGTACGGCCCGCAGGGCCGCGGTAACTCGGAGGCACTCGACCGCATGTCGAAGGACGTCGCACAACTCGACCAGGTCGTCATCCGAATCGCAGGGGACTCCGGGGACGGCATGCAGCTCACCGGCGACCGGTTCACCCAGGAAACCGCCATCTTCGGCAACGACCTGTCCACCTTGCCGAACTTCCCCGCGGAGATCCGCGCGCCACAAGGCACGCTCGCCGGCGTCTCGTCGTTCCAGGTGCACTTCGCCGACCACGACATCCTCACCCCGGGCGATCGCCCCGACGTCCTTGTCGCGATGAACCCGGCGGCGCTGAAGGCGAACATCGCCGATGTACCCAAGGGCGCGACCCTGATCGTGGACACGCACGACTTCGGCGATCGCGCGCTGGCCCGGGTCGGCTGGCCGGGCAACCCGCTCACCGACGGCACGCTGGAGGGCTACACCGTCCACGCGCTCGACCTCACCCAGCTCACCCTTGACGCGCTCGAGGGATCGACGCTGTCGCGCAAGGACGCCGGCCGCAGCAAGAACATGTTCGCGCTCGGATTGCTGTCCTGGATGTACTCGCGTCCCGACCGAGGGCACGCTGACCTTCGTCCGGCAGAAGTTCGCGAACAAGCCGGACATCGCCGAAGCCAACATCACCGCGTTCAAGGCCGGGTGGAACTTCGGCGAGACGACCGAAGCGTTCGCGGTCCAGTACGAGATCAAGCCGGCCCGGCTGCCCGTCGGCACGTACCGCAACATCTCCGGCAACCTGGCGTTGTCCTACGGACTCATCGCCGCGTCACTGCGCTCCGGCCTGCCGCTGTTCCTCGGCGCGTACCCGATCACACCGGCCTCCGACATCCTGCACGAACTGGCCAAGCACAAGCGGTTCGGCGTGCGCACCTTCCAGGCCGAGGACGAGATCGCCGGCATCGGCACCGCGCTCGGCGCGGCCTTCGGCGGGTCGCTGGCCATCACCACGTCGTCCGGCCCGGGCATCGCGCTCAAGGGCGAGGCGATCGGGCTGGCAGTCTCACTCGAGCTGCCGCTGGTGATCTGCGACATCCAGCGCGGCGGTCCGTCCACCGGCCTGCCCACGAAGACCGAGCAGTCCGACCTGCTGCAGGCGATGTTCGGCCGCAACGGCGAAGCGCCGGTGCCGATCGTTGCGCCGCAATCACCGGGTGACTGCTTCGACGCCGCGGTCGAGGCGGCGCGCATCGCGCTGACGTACCGCACACCGGTGTTCCTGCTGTCGGACGGCTACCTCGCCAACGGCTCCGAGCCGTGGCGCGTGCCGGCTGTCGAGGACCTACCCGACCTGCGCGTGGAGTTCGCGTCGCAGCCGAACGGCGTCGGCGAGTACGACGGGCAGTTCCTGCCCTACCTGCGCGATGCGGAGACGCTGGCCAGGCCGTGGGCGGTGCCCGGCACGCCCGGACTCGAACACCGGCTGGGTGGCATCGAGAAGGCCGACAAGACCGGCAATATCAGCTACGACCCGGACAACCACGACTTCATGGTGCGCACCCGCCAGGCCAAGGTCGACGGCATCGCGCGCAGCTACGCACCGATGACGGTGGAGGATCCGCACGGCGACGCCACCGTGCTGGTCCTCGGATGGGGCTCCACCTACGGGCCGATCGGTGCGGCATGCCGGCACGTGCGGGCGCGCGGCGCGTCGATCGCACAGGCGCACCTACGGCACCTGAACCCGTTCCCCAATGATCTCGGCGAGATCCTGTCGCGGTACGAGCGAGTGGTCGTCCCGGAGATGAACCTCGGCCAGCTCGCCATGCTGCTCCGGGCCAAGTACCTCGTCGACGTGATCAGCGTGACGCAGGTTCGCGGCCTGCCGTTCCGCGCCGACGACCTCGCAGAGATGCTGCACGGGGTCATCGAGCCGCACGAGAGCACACCCGGCACGCTGCACGTGTCGGAGCAAAGTCTGCACAGCGAGCATGCGTCCGAGCGACGCTTGCGGAGCGAACATGCGTCCGAGCGACGCTTGCGGAGCGAGCATGCGCCGGCCGGGACGCCGCGAAAGGGTGGCCGTGATGACTGAACTGACCTTGAAGGCCAAGGATTTCAAGACTGACCAGGAAGTCCGCTGGTGCCCAGGTTGCGGCGACTACGCGATTCTCGCCGCGGTACAGGGCTTCATGCCTGAGCTCGGCGTGCCGCGGGAGAACATCGTCTTCATCTCCGGCATCGGCTGCTCGAGCCGCTTCCCGTACTACATGAACACCTACGGCATGCACTCGATCCACGGGCGCGCTCCGGCCATCGCGACCGGCTTGTCCAGCTCGCGTCCGGACCTGTCCGTCTGGGTGGTGACCGGTGACGGCGACGCGCTGTCGATCGGCGGCAACCACCTGATCCATGCGCTGCGCCGCAACGTCAATCTCAAGATCCTGCTGTTCAACAACCGGATCTACGGATTGACCAAGGGCCAGTACTCGCCGACCTCGGAGATCGGCAAGGTCACCAAGTCGACGCCGATGGGTTCACTGGACAACCCGTTCAACCCGGTGTCGGTCGCGCTCGGCGCGGAAGCCACGTTCGTCGCGCGCACGCTCGACAGCGACCGCAAGCACCTGACCTCGGTGCTGCGCGCTGCCGCCGGACCACCAGGGCACCGCGCTGGTGGAGATCTACCAGAACTGCAACATCTTCAACGACGGCGCGTTCGACCTGCTCAAGGACGCCGACACGCGCGACGACTGGACCATCCGGATGGAACACGGCCAGCCGCTGCGCTTCGGTGCGGACGGCGACAAAGGCAGTGCTGCGGAGCGAGACCGGCGGGCTCACCATCGCCGACGAGGTCGCACCGTCCGATCCGCGAGTGGTGGTGCACGACGCGCACGCCGAGGATCCGTCCTACGCGTTCGCGCTGTCCCGACTGTCGGTATTGGACAGTCGCTACTCGCCGATGGGCGTGTTCCGCTCGGTGCGAACGCCCGACCTATGACGCGATGATGGCTCAGCAACTCGAGCTGGCCGCCGCCAAGGCGCCGGGCGACGAGGCGGCGCTGGACGCGCTGCTGCGCGGCGCCGACACGTGGTCGGTTGCCTGACCGGATGGCTCGCTCGGGCCGGGCGGGCGCAGCCGTGTCCGAATTGACGTCCCGATGACCGACTACCGCCGCGGACTGGTCTACGGCACGTCGGCATATCTGTTGTGGGGCCTGTTCCCGCTGTACTGGCCGCTGCTCGAGCCGGCGAAGCCGCTGGAGATCCTGGCTGAGCGGATGGCGTGGTCCATGGTGGTCGTCGCCGTGATCCTGCGCGTCACCGGCGGATTCAGCGCGGTCAAGGCGATCTACGCCGACCGGCGACGCCCGTTCGCTGCTGCTCGCGGGCGCGGTGTTCGTCACCATCAACTGGGGCACATACATCTGGGGCGTCAACACGCACCATGTGGTGGAGACGAGTCTCGGCTACTTCATCAACCCGCTGTTCACCATCCTGCTCGGCGTGTTCGTGCTCGGCGAGCGGCTGCGGCCGATGCAGTGGATGGCCGTCGCCATCGGTGCGATCGCGGTGATCGTCATCGCGGTGGACTACGGCCGGCCACCGTGGATCGCGTTGGTGCTGGCGACATCGTTCGGCCTGTACGGCTTCGTCAAGAAGCAGGCCGGGGTCGGCGCGGTCGAGTCGATGGCGGTCGAGACCAGCGCCATGTTCCTACCCGCGACTCATCGCATTGAGCTGATCGGCGCGCAGGGACACCTGGTCTTCGGTCGCCACGGCGCCGGGAACGCACTGCTGCTGGCCGGAACCGGCGTGGTCACGGTGATACCGCTGCTGTTCTTCGCGGCCGGCACGACGAGGCTGCCGCTCAGCGTGCTCGGCCTGTTGCAATACCTTGCGCCGGTGTTGCAGTTCGCGGTCGGTGTCGGCATCCGGCATGAGTCCACGCCGGCCGCTGAGCTGGCCGGGTTCGGCCTGGTCTGGCTCGCGCTGGTGGTGCTGTCGATCGACGGCCTGCGGTCCCAGCGCAGCGCTGCCCTGGCTGCACGAGTCTGCCGCGTCGGCGGCCGTATGACGCACCGGCCGGGGGACGGCGCGGTAGTCGTGTGCGGCCTGGCGCCATGAGGCCGGTGGCGCTGGGCGGTTCGAGGCCGGGCGGATGACGGCCCGCACCGCGGAGCAGGCGGCAGCCGCGCACCTGCGGGCGGCCACTCTCGCCGTCGCCCTGGGCGGCGGCATCGGATCGGTGCTGCGATATGCCCTCGCCCGGGCGATACCCGTGCATGGGCATGGCTTTCCTGTTGCCACGCTGGTGACGAACCTGGCCGGGTCGCTGCTGCTGGGCGCGCTGGTGGTGGCGGTGACCGAGATCTGGGCGCCGCATCCGTTGCTGCGGCCACTGCTGGGCACCGGCGTGCTCGGCGGATTCACCACCTTCTCCACCTTCGCCGAGCAAGCCCGCGCACTGCCGGCCGCGACCTCGATGATCTACGTCCTCGCATCAGTTGCGGGCGGGTTGTCCGCCGCCGTCGCCGGCATGGAGCTGACCCGACTCATTGAGCCGAGGGTGCGCATCGCCGCCCAGCACGAACCGGTGGACCACGCCGACCCGGAACTGCCGTGACCATCCTGCTGGTGTTCGCGGGCGGCGGCGTCGGTTCCGTACTGCGCTATCTGACGGACAGATGGGTGCAGGCGCGACACGGGCTGAACCTGCCGCTGGGCACGCTGCTGGTGAACCTCGCCGGCTGCCTGATCCTCGGGGTGGTGGCCGGAGGGATGGCACACGCCGGCTGGAGCCCGCGGCTGCAGTCACTGCTCGGCGACGGGCTGTGCGGCGGATTGACGACGTTCTCGGCGTTCTCGGTCGAGGTGGTGACGCTGGCCCGCGACCGGCTGCCGATGCGCGCCGTGGGCTACACCCTGGTGAGCGTGGCGGCGGGCATCGGCCTTGCGGCGCTGGGGTGGGCCGTCACCTGACCGGGCTGCGGGCCCGCTCGTTCGAACTCGTCAGGTTCCGCGCACTCCGCCGGCTGCGCGAAAGGTCAGCTCAGGTGACGGGCGTGCTCGGGCTCATGCCGCCGGCGGCCGGTGCGGGTCAGGAACAGGCCGACGCCGACCAGTACGAGGGCGACCAGCAGGCCGGCGAAGATGTCCACACCGGTGTTCGACAGGTGGTTGCCCGGCGGCGGTCCCGTTGGCGGCTGGATCTGGATCACAATGGTGTTCGGCAAGCAGTCCGCCGGCGCACCGCCGACGATGCTGATGGTCTTCGTCCCCGTCACGTTCGTCGGGATGGTCACCTGCACCGAGAAGGACCCGGATGCGCTCGTGGTGGTGCTTGCCAACGTCACGAGCGGCGACCTCATCACGATCGCGACATGAGCGCTGTGGTCGAAGTTCAGCCCGCTGATGGTTACGGTCTGCCCCGGGAACGGGCTCGTTGTGCTGATCGAGACGCTGGGAGCGCCGCCGACCGGATACGCAGGGCAATCGGAGTTCGTCGACGGTGCGGCGACTACGCGCAGCGCAGGTGCGGCACCTGCCGACCCTGATGTCAGGCCGACCAGCGCGATCGTCGCGATCGCGAGCGCTGCAACGACGGCGAGCAAACGAGCCGCGAAGGATTTACGCACTAGGCTCACCTGATTCACAGCCACCCATCCCACCATCGCGCGTCCGGCGATCGTCTCGAACCATCTAACGCGGCAATCCCCGTTTGGGTTCGCTTGCGTACGGCGTGTCCGAGAGAGTGCACCCGAACCCGGACCGCCGCGCTGGCGAGAACGGTAGCCGCGATGTCAGCCCGCGTCGATGGCAACTGGCTCGCCAGCGACGGATAGCGATGCATCAGCGGGCAGGTTGCGCTTGACCACGGCCAGGGCGACCGGGCCCAACTCGTGATGTTGCATCGCCGTGCCGACGAATCCGACGGTGCGGCCGCCCGATTCAACCGGCGCGCCCGGTTCCGGCAGCACGTCGGTCATGCCGGACAGATGCACGCGAACCAGACGCCGTGGCGGCTTGCCCAGATTGTGCACCCGGGCCACCGTTTCCTGGCCGCGGTAGCACCCCTTGTTCAGGTGCACCGCGGTGTCGATCCAACCGACCTCGTGCGGGATGGTCCGATGGTCGGTCTCCAGGCCGAGCCGTGGCCGCAGTTGATCGATGCGCAGTGCGGCGTAAGCCCAGGTGCCAACCGGCTCGGCGCCGGCCGAGCGCAGCTTCGCTGCGACCTGCGCCGCCTCAGCACGGGGTAGGACCAGCGCGAACTCCGGCGCGGAGGCTTCGGTCCATGGCCGCACCCGCCGGACGAAACCGGCATCCGCGATGGACAGCGCCGCGCCTGCGCCGGGAACCGGCAACCCGGCCGCCTCGAGAACGTTCTGGGCCGACGGTCCGGCGAGCGCCAGCACCGCCCAGTCGTCGCTGACGTCCTGTGGTTGCACCCGCTTCAGGAAGCGCATCTTCTCCAGGTAGTCGAGCACGACAGGGGCCGCGCCCGGTTCGGTGTCGATCCAGACCTGCTCACCGAGCTCGGTGAGCTGCCAATGCTGCTCCACGTGACCGTGCGGTGAGAGCACGAGCGCCTCGACACTCTGCCCGTCGGCGAGCTCGCTGAGGTGCTGGGAGCAGATCGAGTGCAGCCAGCCCAGCCGATCCGCTCCGGTGACGGTCACGACGTCACGATGGGACTGGTCGATCACGCCGGCGGCGGTGGTGAGCACGCGTTGCTCGCGAAGCGGGTCGCCGTAGTGCCAGGGCACCCCCGCGTCGATGCCCTCGGCGGGCACGGCGCGCCCGGGATCGAGGTCCGGCCCGCGGCGGGGCGGGTCTGCGGTGCGGGCGTCGGCATCAGTGGTGGGTGCGCTCATGTCAATCGTTCAGCGTCCGCGCGGGCCACGTTGTTCCATGAGCCCGCGTTCCATGAGCCCGCGTTCCATGAGCCCGCGTTCCATGGGCTTGTTGCTCGTGAGCCGATGCCCCGTGGGCCGATGCCCCGTGGGCCGGTGCGCCGTGGGCTGCGTGCTCGTCGGCGTCGTGCTCGTCGGCGTCGTGCTCGTGGGCGGCGTGATCGCCGGAAGCCTGATCGCGCGCGACGCAGTCGGCGCACTGGCCGAAGACCGTGAAGTGCGACCGGTCCACCTCGAACCCGCGCTCGCGCCGCAGCCGGTCGGCCAAGGCCCGCACCAGGTCTGGCGGCGCGTCCGCCACGCTGCCGCAGCTGTGACACACCACATGCACGTGGTCGTCCCCGGCTGGGCGATACACCGGGGCGCCGTGGCCGAGGTGCGCGTGCTTGACCAGGCCGATCTCCTCGAGCAGTTCCAGCGTGCGGTAGACGGTGGTGAGATCGACGTCGGGCAGCGCGTCCGAGATCTGCTCCGGGGTGGCGTGCGCGAGGTGGTGGACGGCGTCGAGCACCTGTTCGCGTTGGGCGGTCACCCGCAACCCACGGGCACGCAGTGCCGGCGCGAGTTCGGGCGGGTGTTCGGATCGACCCATCGCCATCAATCGTAGAGAGTCCGCGTCCGGCCCGGGTGCGGCTACGTCAGGGCGTCGGTACGTCGGGGCCCGCCCGTGCCTCGGCGCGACCAAATGCGTCGGCTCCAGCGCGCCGGTCGGGCATAGCCTGTGACCGTGACCGTGGGGCTGCTCGCATTGCTGGGCGAAGGCGTCGTCGATCCGGCGCAGCCGGTGCTACGCGCCGACGACCTGGGTCTGACCCGCGGCGACGGGTGCTTCGAGGGGCTGCGGGTGGTGCGTACCGCCGACGGCTGCGCGGTCGACAAGCTCGACGCGCACCTGGCCCGGATGGCCCGATCCGCCGCGTCGCTGCAGATCCGCTTTGACGAGGTGGGCTGGCGCGAGCTGGTGGCCGAGGCATGCCGGGCGTGGACGGAGCCGGGCGAGGCGGCAATGAAGCTGGTGCTCACCCGCGGTGTCCCGGACTCGGGGCGTCCGACCGGGCTGTTGACGATCAGCCCGTTGCCCGCGGACTACCTGCGTCAACGTCGCGACGGCCTGCGTGTCGTCTCGCTGTCGCGGGGCACGACGGCCGACGCCTATCGCGACGCGCCGTGGCTGTTGGGCGGGGTCAAGACACTGTCGTACGCGGTGAACATGGCCGCGCTCCGCGTGGCGGAGGAGCGCGGCGCCGACGAGATCATCTTCGTGAGCGCCGACGGGCAGGTCCTGGAGTCGGCCGTGAGCGCGGTGGTGTGGTCGACCGATCGCATGCTGCACACAACTCCGACGGGTCCGAGCGGCATCTTGGCGAGCACCACCCAGTCGCTGCTCTTCGATCGAGCCGCGGCAGCGGGCTGGCACACCCGGGTCACGAACGCGACGCTGGCCGACCTGCACGCGGCGGACGTGCTCTGGCTGGTCGGCAGTGTGCGGGGGCCGGTGGACGTCGTCGAACTCGACGGCAAGGGGCGTTCCCGCAACGCCGAAATCGATGCGGAGATCCGCGCGTTGGTCTCGTTTCCGCCGCCTTGATCGATTCGCCCCGGCTCGCACGTCTCGACCGCGAAATCCGTGATCAATCTCGTTGCCGTCACCACCGGCGCTCACGTACCGTTGCGGTACACGAGAAAGGGGGTGGTCCGGAGTTGAGTACTTGTTGGACACGTGAGGTGGCTGCCAGCTAGCCGCTGTACGCACATGGACCAGCAGGGCAGAGCCCGCGCCCCGTGCTAGCGAGGCGGCGAGCAATACCCGGCAGCTACCCGGCCCCCGAGCCGTCGGCACGTCCAGCCGACCCGCGCGAGCGGAACAGCTCGGGGGCCGTTCTATGTCCGCACACCGGTTTGGGGAAAGTTTTAGCCGCTATAGGGCCAAAAACATCCCCAAACGCTGCAGGAAGTGGTCCGGCCGGCTGAGAGCAGGTGCACCAGGCGGTAGATGGGCCGCGAGGTCCGGGTGACCATGCCCTGCTCATCGAGGAACGCCATGATCTTCTCGCCGAGCCAGCGACGGGTGTCATGGTTGTGCACGTTGCGCCGGGCTTCGCGGACGGCGCGCTTTCGGTCGAGGCCCACCGTCTGGTAGACCTCCGGGCTGACCAGGCTGTTGACGACGAACGCGGCCACTGCCGCTGACGTGATGTTGTTGATCAGCCTGGCGATCGGACCGGAGCGCGCGTTGAGCCGGGCCAGCTCCTCGCGGGCGAACCGCACGTGCCGGGCCTCCTCGACGACGTGGATCCGGTTCACCATCCGCACCAGTGGCGCGATCGTCTCGTCATTCATGGTCACTCGCTGCAACCGGTCGGCGACCTCTTCGGCAACGAGCACCGGCGCGAACACGGCCGGACCACGGGCGATTGCCTTGTACAGCCGCGCGAGTTGATGCACGAAGCGCGAGGGCCGATACGTCGGGCAACCCGATGCTGAGATCGACTTGGCGAACATGATGATGTGCCGCGTCTCGTCGCCGATCTCGGTGAGCGCGTACTGCGTGTGCGGAGCCTGCGGGTCCTGGTGATAGGCGTAGCGAGCCAGCAGTTGCACCAAGATGATCTCGAACCAGAGTCCGGTGCCGGCGATGCTCGCCATCTCCTGCTTCGACAACTCGATTCGCTGCGCCTCGGTCATCTCTTGCCAGAGCGCCGTGCCGTACAGCGATACCCGCTCCAGCGGCATGAACGGCGCACCCGCCGGGACCGGCGCGTCCCAATCGATGTCGAGCAACGGGTCGTAGGAGTTCTTGGCCGACGAGCGCAGCAACCGCAGCGCAACCTTGTCGCGGTCGTCCATCGGCCGTTCGGAGCTGGTGTTGCGATCCAGCTGCGGCGTCACCGTCATGGGCTGACTCCCTGTGCCGGCGGGGTGGCGCACCCCGCACCCGAGTAGCTATTCCGTCGATAGCTATCACAAGGTGTAGCAGGCAATTCTGGCCATGACAAGCTGTCACAGCTACTTTTTCTGGCCGTGTCCGCCGGCACAGCCACCTGGCGCGGTCGCCGGGTGCGCACGCCTATGAACCCCCCCGGACGGAGTCACCGCCGACGTCTTCGCGGTGCCACCAGCACGAGCGCGCCGACCCCAGCTGCCAGCAACCCGGCGCCGGCAATGGTCAGCCGGGCGATAAGCGGGGCACCAGTCGAGGCGAGCGGGAAGGATCCGTTCAGTTGGGACGGCATGGCGCCGGCAGCGGGCGTCGGCGGCGACTGCGCAGCGGTCGGATGCGGCGAGCCCGCCGGCGGGCTGGACGAGGCCGGCGAGGAGCCGGTAGCCGGGTGCCACGACAGGACGACCTGGGCGGGATCCATGGTCGGGGTCGATGCCGCGGCCTTGCCACCGGCCCAGGACCCGCCGCCGCCACCACCGCCACCGGTCTGCCTGGCAGCGGGGTCGACCGCCGCGATCAGCACGGCATGGGACGGGCTATCGGTTGCACCGGAGGCCCCGGTTCTGAACGACTCGGCGTGCACAAAGGGCTGCGGGCCGCCGCCACCGCCGCCCCAGTACCCGCCGCCACCACCCCCGCCACCGCCGAGCAGTCCCAAGAATGCCGATTGCGCGGGCTCCTGCGGGAACCCACCAGTCTTGGCGCCCGCGCCGCCGAGACCGGGCGAGCCGGCGTGCCCCGGGTTTGCCGCAGTCGGTGAACCCCCATTGCTGGAACCCGCCGGCTTACCAGCGGCACCGCCGGAGCCAGGTGCCAGCGACCCGTCCGCGCCGCCGGCATCGGCATTGCCGCCGGCCGCACCGCCGTTCACCGTCGCCGCCTGGTTGTTCAGCGTGCCGATGTCCGAGCCGCCACCACCGCCGCCACCACCGGCCACCACCAGGCGGGAGGCCAGCGAACCCGCGCCGGTGCTGGCCACGGTCCGCACGTCGCTGGCGCCCCCGCCGCCACCGGCGTAGCTCAGATCATTTTCTGCCGGGGCGCTGGTCTTCTCCGCCGAACTCCCGTCCCCGCCACCGTTCCAGCCGCCGACGCACGACACCGCCGTGGTCGCGGTCAACGATTTCGGTACGCAGCGCGCCGGATCGGTCGTCGGCGTGCCGCCCACCTCGACGTAGAGGACGGAGCCGGGGGTGACGTTCGCCGTGGCGCTGACCCGGCCACCGAGGCCCCCGGCGCCGTCCGGGCCACCGTTGTAGAAGCTGCCCACCGGCATCGGATCTCCGACGCCGCCGGCCGCACCCGCGGCACCGACCGCGGTCACCGTCAAGGTCTGCACCCCCGGGGGCACCGCGAACGTCTGCTCCGCCCCGGTGAAATCGAAGGTGACCTTGCAGCTCGACCCCGTGCAGGTGGGCGTGGCCGCGTCGAGCCGCTGACCCGGCGCCGCCGCCGCCGTGCCGGTTGCGATCAACGCCAGCGCAGCGACGGCGAGGCCGACGGCGACCGCTCGCACCCGGAAGTTGGGCGCGGCGTCGCGGGCGACGGTGTGCGGCGAGGACTGCGGGGACCGCGGCAATTTCAGACTGGGCACGGCTTAGTAAATGCAATCACCCCCACCGATGCCTGCCGTCCCGTCGGATGACAGACAGTTCTGCGGCCACCCGCGCAGGAGCGTCGTTCCCCGTCGGTACCCTTCAGTGCATGACCGAGCAGGTCCGGGACGGGCGTTCCACCCGGTGGGACCCGCACCGGCGCGAACGACGCCTGGCCATCATCAACGCCGCGATCGCAGCCATCGAAGCGCACGGCCCGCAGGCACTCACCGGGCAGATCGCCGAGATGGCCGGCGTGCCGCGCACCCACGTCTACCGGCACTTCGACGGCAAGCAGGCACTCGACTTCGCGGTCGCGCGGCACGTCGCCGCGCAGATCGGCCAGCAGATCCGCGGCGGGCTGGCCACTAAGGGCTCGGCCCGCGAGATCATCGGCGGCGCCATCAGCGAACATCTCGGCTGGATCGAGGCTCATCCGAACCTCTACCGATTCCTCGCTCAGCACGCCTACGCCGTCAACGCGACCGGCTCGCCCACGGTGGACGACGCGAAGGCAGCGTTCGCGACCGAACTCACCGCGTTGCTGGTCCGGTACATGGAGTATTTCGAGATCGACCCGGCACCGGCCGAACGCATGATCGTCGGTGTGGTCGGGATGGTGGACGCCACCGCGGCGTGGTGGCTGGAGCACCGTGAGATTCCGCGCGCCGACCTGACCTCTGCCCTCACCGAGCAGGCGTGGCTAGTCATCGGGACCCCGGCGCGCGCGTTGGGCATGGACCTCGATTTGGACACCCCGCTGCCGGGGGCGTGAGCAGCCAACCAGCTCAGGCGTTTCGCCGCAGCACCGTCACCAGTCCGCCGACGAGCGCAACGAGCGCCCACACGCCGGTCACCACCAGTCCCTTCCAGGGACCGAAGTAATCCCCGTCGAGCGTGGCGTTCGTGGTGATGGCTTGGGTGAGCGCGTTGAACGGCAGGTACCGGCCCAACGTGACCGAGTTCGGGTAGTGCAGTGACAGGGCCAGTATCGGCAACGCGTAGAGAATGCAGAACAGCGTCGCGATGGCGCCGGCCGTGCTGCGGATCAGGAAGCCGAGCCCGACCGCCAGCAGTCCGAGCAACGTGAGATACACCGCGCCGGCGAGGATTGCCCGTTGCGCCCCGGGTGTCTGCAAACTCGCGTGTGCCCGATTGGCGCGAGCAGCCGCGCCGAACACGAAGGCCACGAACGCCGTGGCCACGCTGACGACGAACACGACCGTCGCGAACACCGCGGCCTTGGCGACGAGCACCGGCGCACGGGCGGGAACGGCGGTGAACGAGGATCGGATCATCCCGGTCGTGTACTCACCGGTGACGATCAGGATGCCGAGCATGCCGATCGCCACCTGCGCCGCGTACATCCCATCGAGGCCGGCCGCACCTTGGCGTGTGTCGAACGGCGTGATCGCGAAAATGATCACGACGGCACCGAGTAGGCCGAAGAACGTCGAGCGCAATGACCGCAGCTTGATCCATTCTGAGGCCAGCACGCTGGGCAGGGTGACGTGCCGGCCGGCGAACATGGACCGACGCGCTGCCGACGGGGGGGCGGGCGTCGCGCCGACGGAGGTCATCGGTGCGCCCCGGCACTCGTGCGGCCATGTCGGCCGGCGTAGGACTCGCCCTGATACTCGACGGCGTCGCGCGTCATATCCATGAACGCCTCCTCCAGCGTCGCCAGCTGCGGCGTCAGTTCGATCAAGGTCACTGCCTCCCGCGCCGCGATGCGCCCTACCGCGCGGCTGTCGGCGCCGGACACCTGCACTGCGTCGTGGCCGATCGACTCGGCGCGGTGCCCAGCGGCGGTCAGCGCTGCGAGCAGCCTGGCCGGGTCCTCGGACCGCACCAGCACCGTGGTCGCACTCGCACCGCGGATCACCTCGTCCACCGGGCCGGCCGCGATCAGCCGCCCCCGGCCGATGACGATCACCTCGGTTGCCGTGAGCGCCATCTCGCTCATCAAATGGGACGAGACGAATACGGTGCGGCCCTCGGCGGCCAACCCCTTCAACAGGTTGCGGATCCAGAGGATGCCTTCGGGGTCCAGGCCGTTGACCGGCTCGTCGAGCAGCAGCACGCCAGGGTCGCCGAGCAACGCCGACGCGATGCCGAGGCGCTGCCCCATGCCCAGGGAGAACGTGCCGGCGCGTTTGCCCGCGACACTGTCCAGTCCGACGATGCCGATCACCTCGTCGACCCGGCGCCGGGGGATGCGATGCGTCGCCGCCAGCGCGAGCAGATGGTTTCGGGCGGACCGGCCGGTGTGTACCGCCCTGGCCTCCAGCAGCGCGCCGACCTCGGTCAGCGGCGCGGGCAGCGACCGATAGGGGCGGCCGTTGATCAGGGCGCGGCCGCGGTCGGCTTCATCCAAACCCAGCAGCACCCGCATCGTGGTGGACTTGCCCGAGCCGTTCGGCCCCAGGAAGCCGGTCACCACCCCGGGCCGTACCTGGAAGGTGAGCCCGTCGACCGCGGTTTTCGTGCCGTAGCGCTTGGTCAGGCCCGTCGTTTCGATCATGCACCGCTCCGTTCGACAGCACGCGCCCACGCACGGGCGAGGACCCAACGGCCCAATGTGCGGCCCGCTGCACAGGTCTGGAGAAGCGACGTCGGAAGTACGACACGCGCGCTGCGCGGATGCCTCAGGTGCTCGTGGCGGCGCGGGCGAGCCGGGCATTGAGGTGCGGCGCGGACGGCTGCCCGGCGGGCGCGAGGTCCGTCGCGTACACCAGGTCCTCGCCGACGATTGCGTAGAGCCGACGCTCGCCGTCCACCGGCCGGGCGGTCGGCGTCGGTACCGCGGACACGGTCCGCAGCTCCCAGCTCAGGTCACCCGCGGCGCCGGCGAAGACCAGCGACTGCCCGGTGTTCGACGCGAGCACCACCTCGATGTCGTCCGGTCCGGGACCCGGACGCCAGAAACCCGACTCCCGCCAGGCCTGGCGCAGCACGCCGCCCGCCTCGTCGAGCAGCCAAGCCTGCGCCTGGTAGGTCAGAAACGGCCGGCCGTCGTGGGCGAACGTGATCTGCTGCCCGTACCGGAACTGCGCACCCGAGGACGCGACGACCCCCGAACCTGCACCGCGCCACCTGCCGAGCAGCGGGATGAATGCGAGCAGAGCGTCGTGCACCGGCACACCGGCGCGGACGTCCGAGGTGTCGGGAACGGGGTCGTTCGCTGCGCTGGCCGCGGCGTCCACGCAGGCGTCAGCGCCCGGCGCGCAGCACGCGCCGCAGGACGTATACGGCCGACAGCATGATCACCAGGAACGTGGCGACCAGGGCCACGAGATAGGCCAGCTGCATGCCAGGCAGGATATCGGCATGAGCACGCCAAGCCCGGGAACGCACGCGGAGTCGGGCTCGCTCGTCGAGTCGTCGCCCGCGCTCGCGGTGCTGCGCCCGCTGGTACTGAAATGCACGGCCGGGGCAGCTGAGCCGGAGCGGTGCACACAGGCGTTCACCGTTGCCGCCACCGCGCTCGCAGCCGGCGCGCGGGTGTCGTTGTGGCTCACCGGCGACGCGGTCTGGTTCGCGGTGCCCGGATACGCCGAACAACTCGAACTGCCGCATTCCGCGCCACTGTCCGAGTTGCGCGACGCGGTGTTGTCAGCCGGGCGGCTCACCGTCTGCACGCAGTGCGCCGCTCGCCGCGAACTCGGCCCGGATCAGCTCATCGACGGTGCGCTGATCGCCGGCAGTGCATCGTTCGTCGCCGAGGTCCTCGCTCCGGACGTGCAAGCACTCGTCTACTGACCAGTCGACCCTCGCCCCAACCCGATTTGGGGAACATTGTGGCCGTCAGAGGGCCACAATGTTCCCCAAATGGGTAAAGCAGACGAGGTCAGGTGAGGGAGAGCGAGGCCTCGACCAGGCCGGGGCCGTCGGCCGCTACGGTGCGGCGGCCAGACCCGTCCTTGTGCATCACCGACAGCGTCCAATCCCCCGGCGCGGCGAAGAACCGGAAGTCACCGGTTGCCGAGGTGACGACCTCGGCAGTGAACTCATCGGTCGAGTCGAGCAGGCGAACGTAAGCCCCCGGCACCGGCGCGGCGTCCTTGGACACCACGCCGTAGATCACCGTCTCCTTGCTGAGGTCGACGTTCGGTGGCAACGCGGGTGTCTGCGCCGGCGCCCCGCACATGCTCAGACGTCCTTCTCGATCGGCACCCCGACCAGCGAGCCGTACTCGGTCCACGAACCGTCGTAGTTCTTGACCTTCGGGTAGCCGAGCAGCTCGTGCAGCGCGAACCAGGTGTGGCTGGAGCGCTCACCGATGCGGCAATAGGCGATCGTGTCGCGCCCCTCGTCCAGACCCGCCTCGTCGACATAGAGCTTGCGCAGCTCGTCGTCGGAGCGGAACGTGCCGTCCTCGTTCGCCGCCTTGCTCCACGGCACGTTCAACGCGGTCGGGATGTGCCCGCCGCGCTGGGACTGCTCCTGCGGCAGGTGCGCCGGGGCGAGCAGCTTGCCGGAGAACTCGTCCGGCGAGCGCACGTCGATCAGGTTCTGCTGCCCGATGGCCTGCACCACCTCGTCGCGGAACGCGCGGATCGCGAGGTCCTGCTCCTTGGCCTGGTAGCTGGTCTTGTCGCGGCTCACCGCGTCCTTGGACAGCTCGCGCCCGTCCAGTTCCCACTTCTTGCGGCCACCGTCGAGCAGCTTCACCTGGTCGTGGCCGTAGAGCTTGAAGTACCAGTAGGCGTAGGCGGCGAACCAGTTGTTGTTGCCGCCGTAGAGGATCACGGTGTCGTCGTTCGAGATCCCCTTGCCGGACAACAACTGCTCGAACTGTTCCTTGCTGACGAAGTCGCGGCGCACCTGGTCCTGCAGTTCGGACTTCCAGTCCAGCTTCACGGCGCCGGGGATGTGCCCGCCGTCGTAGGCGCTGGTGTCCTCGTCGACCTCGACGAAGACCACGCCCGGGGTGTTCAGGTTCTCCTCGGCCCAATCGGCCGAGACGAGAACGTCTGCTCTGCTCATGTGTCACTCCTCATGGATGAATTTCACTGCGTGACGATCGATGGATGACTTGATGGAAGACGCGGTGCCGGCGCGGGCGGCCGGTACGCCGAGATTGCGGGTCGGCCGCCGCCGGCGGGTGGGAGTCGATGTCAGCGCTCTGCTTGCGTGCTGCGCGGCGCCGCGGCTGCCCTGCTCAGCCGATGCGACACAGGCAGCTGCCCACACGGCACAGGTCGACCGTGCGGCGCGATGTGAGCTTGATGCTCACGGCGGTGCCCATGATTTGAGGGTAGTCGCCGCCGGCGGGCCACTGCCATCCGCCTGACGACGGGCACACCTGCAGCTGATCGTTGCTGGTTCTACCGGCCGTTCGCGGCCGTCTGCCCGCGCCAGCGGCCGTCAGCCGGTGGGGTTCGCCGCGGTGGGGCTGTGCCATTGCGTGTCGGTGTCGGAATGGCTGAACCCGAACCGCTCGTAGAGCCGCATCGCGCCGGTGTTGTCGTCGTCGACGTAGAGCAGCACCGTCGGGCAGCCTCGTTCGGCCAGCCGCTGCAGGCCGCGGGTGAGCAGCGCCGGGCCGAGACCGAGGCCTTGCGCGTCCGGGTGCACGCCCAGCACGTAGACCTCGCCGGCGCCGTCGCCGTGCACCTTGGTCCAGTGGAAACCGATCATGTGACCGCCGCGTTCGGCGATCAGGAACCCGTGCGGATCGAACCACGGCTCGCGTTCCCGAGCGGTGAGGTCCGCCCGGGTCCACCGGCCCTGCTCCGGGTGGCCGGCGAACGCCGCCGCGTTGACGGCCAGCCACGCCTCGTCGTCCTGGCCGGGCACGAAGTCGCGGACCGTGACTCCGTCGGCCAGCGCCAACTCGGGCACGGGTTCGGACATGTCCCGGTGCAGCTGGTGCAACACCCGGACCGGCCGGTAGCGGCGGCCCTGCACCACTGGCGCCACCACGCTGCGCTCGCCGTGCGACCACACCACCAGCCCGTCCGAGCTCCGCGACTCGGCCGCGTCCAGCAGCGACGTGAGCGCGGCGCCGTCGCCCACCACCTCGGCCGCCGACCCGTCCAGTTGCAAGTAGCCGATCACCTCGCCCGAGGCACGGGCGACGAGGTGCTGTACCGCGGAGGAGGACAACCGGGACAAGGCCTGGTCGGACAGCGGTGGCGCGCCATCTCGCGCAGCCGCAGCCGCGGCCAGGGCCAGCACTCGGTCACGGTCCGGCGCGTCGAGTGCCGCGGGCTCGTCCAGATCGATCGGGGCGGACGTCTTCGCGGGCGGAACGGGTACGCCACCTATGTCCGATGCCATAACGGCACCGTATCGAGCGGCGGTGAATCAGGCTGCGGACGTCAGCAAACGGGGAAGCCCAGTGTCAGGGTGCCGGGACGCGCAGCGTCAGGGTGCCGCGTCGACCGAGTCGGTCCGCGCGCCGGCCGCGGCGGTCTGCGATTCGGCCGGCGCATCGAGCGGCGGCTCAGGCAAGCGGCGCGGTGAATCACCTGCCGGGCGCACGAACTTGTAGCCGACGTTGCGCACCGTCCCGATCATCGCGTCGTGCTCCGGGCCGAGCTTCGCGCGCAGCCGGCGCACGTGCACGTCGACGGTGCGGGTGCCGCCGAAGTAGTCGTAACCCCACACCTCCTGCACCAGATGCGAGCGGGTGAAGACCCGGCCCGGATGCTGGGCCAGGAACTTGAGCAGCTCGAACTCCTTGTAGGTGAGATCGAGTGGCGTCCCGGACAGTCGAGCCGTGTACGTGGTCTCGTCGATGGTCAGCTCGCCGATGTCCACCTGTTCCGGCACGGCGTCCTCGGCAGTCGCCTTGCGCTCGATGGCGAGACGCAGCCGGGCATCGAGCTCGGCCGGCCCGGCGGTGTCGAGCACGATGTCATCCACACTCCACTCCGCGGACAGCGCGACCAACCCGCCCTCGGTGAGTACCGCCATGACCGGGACGCGCACAGCGACCGCGTCCAGGATGCGGGTGAACGACCGGGCCGTGGCCAGATCCCGGCGGGCGTCGACGAGGATCACATCCCCGAGCGGCCGGTCCACCAGCCGAGCCGCGTCCAGCGGCAGCACCGTGACGTGATGAGCGAGCAACCCCAGGGCCGGTAGCACCTCTGCGGTCGGCTGGCTCGCCGTGGTCAACAGGATCAGTTCCATGTCGCCTCCTGCAGCATTGCCCATTCGATCCGGGTCGGGATCGGGCTGGGCCTGATCCCCGGTGGGCCGCGCTGCCCGGCGGTCACCCGGGTCTGCAAGCCGATCCGGACCCGAGGTGGTGACCTGTTGAGAGAATAGCGGGATGCCCGCGCCCGCGACCCGTCGAGTCGACCCCCGGCTCGGCAAAGCGCAGGAGATCACACTCACCGCCGCCGATGGCGTGCCCATCGTCGCCACGTATCACCTCGCCGAACAAATGCCGGGCGCGACGGGAGGCCCGGGCGCGATCTTGCCCGCCGATCCAGCAGGTCGGGCTGCGCCGTCCGTGGTCGTCGCGCACGGCTTCACCGGTTCGTCGCGCAGCCCGGCGGTACGGCGCATCACGGACCGGCTGGCTGAACACGACCTATCGGTGCTCGCGCTGGATTTCCGCGGCCACGGCCGCTCCGGCGGGCGCAGCACCGCGGGGGACCTGGAGGTGCAGGACCTGGCCGCCGCGGTCGCGCATTTGCGCGAGCAGGGACACGATCGCATCGCGGTTCTCGGCTGGTCGATGGGCGGCTCGGTGGTGCTTCGCTACGCCGGACTCGGCGGCGACGCCGACGCCGTGGTCAGCGTCAGCTCGCCGGCAACGTGGTTCGAGCGCGGCACCCGCTCGATGCGGGTCGTGCACTGGCTGTGCGAGACGCGCAGCGGACGACTCACCTGCCGGATCGCGCGACGGACCCGACTCGCACCCGACGCCTGGGCGGTCGTGCCACACGCGCCGGTCGAGGTCGTCGGGAACATCGCGCCGATTCCGTTGCTGATGATTCACGGCAGTGACGACCACTACTTCCCGGTCCGGCATGCGCATGCCCTCGCCGCGGCCGCACCGACCGCCGACGCGTGGATCGAGACCGGCATGGGACACGCGGAGACCGGCACCCAGCCGGAACTCGTCGACCGGATAGCGCGCTGGGTCCGGGCCGCAGTAGCCGCGCCGGAGGTCTGCGACGATGGCCCCCGTGACTGAGCCGGTGCCCCGCCGGCGGCCCGGCCGGCACGCGAAGCCGGACGCCGAGGCGGACGCGCGCGCCGACCACGGCGGTGCCTCCGACGCGAGCACGAGCACCGCGGTCATCAGCCCGCCGCCCACCGTGGAATTCCTCGCCGGCGCGGCGGTGGCGATCCTGGTCGGCGGCGGCCTGTCTGTCGCGGCGTGGCGCAGTGCGGTCGGCCTGCTCGTCGTCGTTGCCGTCACGCAGCTGCTGGTCGCAGTCGCGTTCGCCTGGGTCACCGTCGTGTCCGGGCGAACCGGCGCACTGATCATCGCCGGGATCGCCGCGGCGGCGTCCGACGTTGCGGTGTCCGTCTGGCCGCACGGACGGCTGGGCACGCTGCTGCCGGTGCTCGGGCTCGCGATTCCGGCGATGTTCGTCCATCAGCTCGCGCGAGGCGCGGCACGGGTGCGCATCATCGCCTCGCTGGCCGGCACGGGCATGCTGGTCGCGCTCGTCATCGCGTTGCCAGCGCTGATTCAGCTCCGCCATGAATTCCTGCCGGCGACGTCCGGCGGCCGCGCTGGTCGCCGGGGTCGTGGCCGCCGCGGCGGGCGCGCTGGTCGTCGGCTACTTCGTGGACATGATCATGCCGGCGCCGCGTTTCGATGCGGCTGTGCCGCGGGGGCTGCTCGCGGTGGTGGCCGCCGGTGGGCTGGGCGGCTCGATCGGCCATGTGGTGATGGCGGAAGGGACGCAGTTCGACTCCGCGCGCGCGACGTTCGCCGGCGCCGCCGTCGGCGCCCTGACCGGTTTCTTCGCGGTGGCCGCGGCGTTCATCCAGCACTCGGCCACCGGCGTGCCGGGGGGCACCGGCAGCACCGGCGGTCCGGGCAGCACCGTCAGCACTCCCAGCGCCGTCAGCGCGTTCGGGCGCCGGATGCGCCCGGTGCACAGCTCGGTGTTCCCACTGGCGCTGGTCGCCCCGGTCGCATTCCTGCTCTGCCTTGCCATCCGCACCTGAGCAGCCGGCTGTGCTGAGGACACGGACTTTGCTGAACGGGGGACGTGGTGACGACCGCGCTCGTGATCGTCGGGGCGGTCCTGGTCATCCTCGTACTTTCCGCGGCGCTGGCCGACCGCCTCTGTGCGACGCTGGCCGAGCGCAAGGCATCGGAATACCTCACCGAGCCGTTCGGGCACCCGCCGACCGTCCGCGTGCATGGCACACCGTTCCTCACCCAGGCGCTGCGCGGGCGCTACCGCGACATCACCGTCTCCGGCGGCGGCCTGCGCATCGGCGAGATCGCCGGCGCCACCCTGGACGCGCATCTCCATCTCGCCTCGCTGCCGCCGCGCGAGCTGCTGGGCGGTCGGGCCACCGCGTTGCCGTGCGAGCGGGTGGAGGGCCGGCTGGTGCTTCCCTACGGGGAGATTGCCCGGGTGAGCCGCGTGCCGGGACTGGCGCTGAACTACGAACGGGATCGGCTGGTGGCCTCGGCGTCGCTGCCGATTCCCGGACTGGGGCAGGTGGCCAGGGTGAGCGGCACGGCCGTGCTGAGTGTCGTGGACGGCGTCGTCTGGTTGCGCGTGCGGGGACTCGCGGTGGCGGGCTTCAGCGTGCCCACGCTGGTGATCTCGCAACTGCTCCGGGCGTTGACCGTACCGATCCCGTTGCCGCCGCTGCCGTACGGGCTACGCCTGGACGAGTTGCGTGCGTCCGCATCCGGCCTCGTGGTCAGCGGCTCGGCCGATCACGTGGTGTTCGCTGCCCCGCCACGCAATTCAGCGGCGGTGTGACGCGTCGGGCGAATCGGTACGCATGGCGTAGTTCAGCTTTCTGTCACTTCCGTCACAACCGGATGTCATCCGAAGCCAGCACCGTCATTCACCGCCCGTTCACCTTTGCTCTCCCGAGCGGCCACGTGTCGCTCCTAGCGTCCGGAGCGACAGCAAACCGGGGGCCAGAGCGACGCCCCAACGCCATCACGAAGGGGATGAATAGTGAAGGTGTCTCGAGTCGGCGTCATCGCCGGGCTCGTCGCGTGCACGATCGCAATCGCGGCCTGTTCCAGCTCGAAAACTACGAACAACACCACGTCCAGCCCGGCCGGCGGAACTCGTCGTCGTCGTCGAGTGCGGCCGCTGCGCCGACATGCTCGACCGGCAAGCTCAACGCCCAGGGCTCGACTGCGCAGACCAACGCCATGGACGCATGGATCAAGGCGTACCAGACGGCGTGCTCCGGCGCGACGATCACCTACAACCCGACGGGTTCCGGCGCGGGCGTGACCGGTTTCAACGCCGGCCAGAACGACTTCGTGGGTTCGGACTCGGCGCTCAGCCCGAGCGCCGGTGAGTACAGCAAGGCGCAGACCCGCTGTGGCAGCGCGCCGATGGACCTGCCCATGGTGGTCGGCCCGATCGCGATCGCGTTCAAGCTCAGCGGCGTCACCAAGCTGGTACTCAACGGCCCGACCGTCGCCAAGATCTTCCTGGGTCAGATCACCACCTGGAACGACCCGGCGATCGCGACCTTGAACTCCGGCGTCACACTGCCGTCGACCAAGATCACGGTGTACTACCGGTCGGACTCGTCGGGCACCACGCAGAACTTCGAGCGCTACCTCGCCGCGACCGCGCCGAGCATCTTCACGTCCACGCCGGACAAGGATTCGTCCAAGGCTCACTTCGCCGGCCAGGGCAAGGCAAAGTCGCAGGGCGTCTCCGCTGCGATCGCCAGCACCGAGGGCTCCATCGGCTACGACGAGTTCTCGTTCGCGGTCAGTGGCGGCCTGTCCACCGCTGACATCGACAACGGCGGCGGACCGGTCACCCTGTCCAAGGACACCGCCAGCGCCGCCGCCCAGTCGGCGACGGTCAAGTCGAGCGGCCCCGGTGACCTGTCGCTGAGCATCAACTACGCGACCACGACGCCGGATGCATACCCGATCATCCTGGTGACGTACGAGATCGTCTGCACCAAGTACAGCAACTCGGCGACGGGGACGTTCGTGAAGAACTTCATGAACTACACCGCGAACGGGGGCCAGGCAGCACTCGCCGGGCTCGGCTACGCACCGCTGCCGGCTGCACTGCAGACGCAGGTCAACGCGTCCATCGCAACGATCAGCTGAACAGTTAGCAGGCATGGTCTGGTCGGGCCGCAGATGCAACACTCGCATCTGCGGTCCGACTTCGGCCATCGATGGAAGCCAGGACCTGAGTGAGTGATTCCGGACCGGTGCTGCCCAGGACCACGGATCCCGGCGACGGCAAGCCGCTTCCACCACCGTCGATCGGAGGCGAATACGTGATACCGCCGCCAGGCATCGACGACGCGGACTATTCGCAGGACGCGCCACAACCCGAACGCAGCGAGCCGGTGATCGTCGGCTCCACCGAGGCAACGGGCATCATGACCGCCAACGCCCCGCCGGTGCTCGGCGGCGGCATGCCCAGCGCGGGTGGCGGCACCGCGCGGATGCGCCTGGGCGACCGGGTCTTCGGCTACCTGACGACCGGCTCGTCGCTGTTCATCATCGCCCTCGTCGTCCTCGTCGCGATCTTCCTGCTGATCAAGTCGATCCCGTCGATCGCGGACGACAAGGTCAACTTCCTGACCTCGACGGAGTGGTCACCCACCCAGGGCAACCTGCGCTTCGGTGTCGCTCCGCTGCTCTACACCACCGTCCTCGTCTCGATCATCGCGCTGATCCTGGCGGTGCCGGTGGCCATCGGCATCGGCCTGTTCATCACCCAGTACGCGCCGAAGCGGCTGTCACGGCCGGTGGCGTACGTGGTCGACCTGCTCGCCGCCATTCCGTCGATCATCTACGGCATCTGGGGCTACAGCGAACTCGCCCCGAAACTCGCTCCGGTGCAGCGCGCGCTGTATCACGTCGGCGGTCCGTTCAGTAATCAAGGCGTATTGCGCGGCAGCGTCTTCGATGCCGGCGTAGTGCTGGCCGTGATGATCCTGCCCATCATCACCGCCATCAGCCGCGATGTGTTCGAGCGGACGCCGCGCGCAAACAAGGAAGCCGCGCTGGCACTCGGATCGACGAAGTGGGAGATGATCCGGATGACGGTGCTCCCCTACGGCCGGCCGGGCGTGGTCAGCGGCGCGATGCTCGGTCTGGGCCGCGCACTCGGCGAGACGATCGCGGTGCTGCTCATCCTCTCCAAGGTCAGCAACTTCTCGTTCTCCATCTTCAGCGGTGGCGAGACGTTCGCGTCGAAGATCGCCAACAACCAGGCCGAGTTCAGCAACCCGTCCTCCACCGGCGCCTACATCGCGGCCGGTCTGGTGCTGTTCGTGCTGACCTTCCTGGTCAACGCCGCGGCTCGATCGATCGTCAACCGGCGCAAGGAGTTCGTGTGAGCGCGACAACCCTGGCGCCGAGCGCCGCCGCCCCACCGTTCCCGCGGGCCTCGGGCGCGCGGAAGGTGAAGAACAACCTCGCCACCGTGCTCGTCACGCTGTCCTTCGGCGTCGCCCTGGTGCCGCTGATCTGGCTGCTCTGGACCGTGATCGGCAAAGGCTGGCACGTCGTCGTGCACGCCGGTTGGTGGACCGGCACGCAACGCAACAAGACTTTCAGTGACGCCGGCGGCGGCGCGTTGCACGCCATCGTCGGCACGCTCGAGCAGGTCGCGCTGTGCACCGTGATCTCGGTGCCCATCGCCATCCTGGTCGGCGTCTACCTGGTCGAGTACGGGCGCGGGCCGCTGGCCCGGATCGCGACGTTCATGGTGGACATCCTCACCGGGATCCCGTCGATCGTGGCGGCGCTGTTCATCTACGCGGTATTCATCGCTTCCTTCGGCGGCCGTGGCTCTGGCTGGCTGGTCTCGCTCGCGTTGGTGATCCTGATGGTCCCGGTGATCGTGCGCACCACCGAGGAAATGCTGCGGCTGGTGCCGAACGAACTGCGCGAAGCGTCCTATGCGCTCGGCATCCCGAAGTGGAAGACCATCGCGCGGGTGGTGCTGCCCACGGCCATGACCGGGTTGATCACCGGTGTGGTGCTGGGCATCGCGCGCGTGGCGGGTGAGACGGCGCCGCTGCTGATCCTGGTCGGCTACTCGCCGGACATGAACACCAACCTGTTCTCCGGCACCCAGGGCACGCTGCCCGGAATGATCTACGACCAGTTCATCAACCTGAACCACGCCACCGGCGCTACCGCGTACCACCTGGATGCGAACGGCAACCGGGTCGCCGGTGCGGCCGCCAACTTCGCCCCGGACCGCATGTGGGGTACGGCACTCACCCTCATCCTTCTCGTCTTCCTGCTGAACCTGATCGCCCGCTTCGTCGGCCGGTTCAGCAAGGTCGCCGGGGACTGACACCGACCGACTCACCAGCGGGAGCTGCATACACCATGGCCAAGCGCATCGACGCCAAGGACCTGAACATCTTCTACGGCAAGTTCCTGGCCGTGAAGGACGTCAGCCTCACCATCAACCCGCGCAGCGTGACGGCGTTCATCGGTCCGTCCGGCTGCGGCAAGTCCACCGTGCTGCGCACGCTGAACCGGATGCACGAGGTGATCTCCGGTGCTCGCGTGGACGGCCAGGTGCTGCTGGACGGGGACGACATCTACGGCCAGGCGGTGGATCCGGTGGATGTTCGCCGCACCATCGGCATGGTGTTCCAGCGGCCGAATCCGTTCCCCACGATGTCGATCTACGACAACGTAGCGGCGGGGCTGAAACTGCAATCCCGGCACAGCAAGCGCGAGCTGGATCAGGTGGTCGAGAAGTCGTTGCGTTCGGCCAACCTGTGGGAGGAGGTCAAGGACCGGCTGGCCAAGCCGGGGGCAGGGTTGTCCGGCGGTCAGCAGCAGCGGCTGTGCATCGCGCGGGCGATCGCGGTGGAGCCGCAGGTGCTGCTGATGGACGAGCCGTGCTCGGCACTGGATCCGATCTCGACCCTGGCCATCGAAGATCTGATCCAGCAGCTGAAGGACCGCTACACGATCGTCATCGTCACGCACAACATGCAGCAGGCGGCGCGGGTCTCCGAGCGGACCGCGTTCTTCAACCTTTCCGGCGTCGGCCAGCCCGGCCAGATGATCGAGATGGATGACACGCAGAAGATCTTCTCGAACCCGTCGGACAAGCGGACCGAGGACTACATCTCTGGCAGATTCGGGTAAGAGTCCCGGTTAGAGACTTCAGGCACGGACAGTCCGGCCGGCCCACGTGGCCGACAACGACCGTCACCGGCAGATACGAAAGGGCTGGACCGAGATGCGCGACATCTTCCACGACGAGTTGGACGACATCGGCAAGCGGGTCGTCGAGATGACGACGCTCGTCGGCATGATGATGGAGAAGGCGACGCAGGCGCTGTTCGGCGCGAACCTGACCCTCGCCGACGAGGTCGATCGCGACGCCAAGCGTGTCGCCACCCTCGCCGCCGAGCTCGAGGACCGCTCGTTCCAGCTGATCGCGCAGCAGCAGCCGGTGGCGACCGACCTGCGCATCCTGATCAGCACCATCCATTTGGCCGCCGACCTGGAGCGGATGGCCGGGCTGTCCAACCACGTCGCCAAGATCGCGAGGTTGCGGCATCCCGAGCTGGCCGTGCCGCCGGAGGCGCACGACGTGATTCAGCAGATGGGCGAGGTGGCGCGGTCGCTGGTGGCCAAGGTGGTCGACGTCGTGGAGGGTCGTGACGTCGCGCTGGCCCAGGCGATCGAAACCGAGGACGACTCGATGGACGCGCTGCGGCGCAAGCTGTTCCTGGTCGTTCTCTCGGACAACTGGACCCGCGGTACCGCGGCCGCCATCGATGTCGCGTTGCTGGGCCGCTACTACGAGCGCTACGCCGACCACGCCGTCGCGGTGGCGCGTCAGACCATCTTCATCGTCACCGGCGAGCACCCACACCAGTTCCACTGATCGTGCCGCGGCGTCCGTGCGCGACCGTATGGCCGGAAGTCCACGTTCGGCGTCGTCGCACGTTTTGGGATAAACTCTATTGATTCATAGTCAATAGCGGGGTCCGTGCCGCTGGCATGCCCCGCTGTGCCGAACGGCTGGTGACGCGCAGAGTGTCCGACTACGACGTCGTGGTGATCGGGTCCGGGTTCGGCGGCAGCGTCACCGCGCTGCGGTTGACGGAGAAGGGTTACAAGGTCGGCGTCCTCGAAGCCGGCCGACGGTTCACCGACGACACACTGCCCAAGACGTCCTGGCGGCTGCGCGATTTCATCTGGGCGCCGAAGCTCGGCATGACCGGCATCCAGCGCATCCACCTGCTCAAGGACTGCCTGATCCTCGCCGGTGCGGGCGTGGGCGGTGGCTCGCTGAACTACGCGAACACCCTGTACGAGCCGTTGCAGCCGTTCTACGACGACCCGCAGTGGGCGCACATCACCGACTGGCGCGACGAACTCGCGCCGCATTACGCCCAGGCCAAGAAGATGCTCGGCGTCGTCATCAACAAGACCGTCACGCCCAGCGACCTGGAGATGAAACGGCTGGCCGAGCAGTTCGGCAAGGGCGACACGTTCCACATGACCCCGGTCGGCGTCTTCTTCGGCCGGGACGGGGAAGCCGAGCCTGGCAAGACCGTGCCCGACCCGTACTTCGGCGGAGCCGGGCCGGAGCGCACCGGCTGCATCGAGTGCGGCGGATGCATGACCGGGTGCCGGCACAACGCGAAGAACACGCTCGTGAAGAACTATCTCGCCCTCGCCGAGAGCAACGGCGCCGAGATCCACGCGATGACGACCGTGACCGGCGTCCGGCCGCTGGCCGGCGGGGGTACGCGATCGACACCGAGCGCACCGGCAAATGGTTCGCACGCCGGGGCCGCACCTACATCGCGGACCAGGTCGTCTTCTCGCGCCGGCACCTACAACACGCAGAAGCTGCTGCACCAGTTGCGCGCGACCACCCTGCCGGAGCTGTCCGAGCGCCTCGGATATCTGACCCGCACGAATTCCGAGGCGATCCTCGGCGTGCGCACGCCGAAGCCCGAGTACGACTACACGTCCGGCGTCGCGATCACCTCGTCCTGGCACCCGGACGAGAGCACCCATATCGAGCCGGTCCGTTATGCCAAGGGCAGCAATTCGATGGGCATGCTGAACACGCTGCTCACCGACGGCGGCACTCGCCGGCACCGCTGGATGCAGTTCTTGCTGATGTTGCTGCGCCATCCCGCTGCAGGCCCGGATGCTCATCCCGCGCAAATGGTCCGAGCGGGTGATCATCCTGTTGGTGATGCAATCGCTGAACAACTCGATCACCGTGCTGCGCAAGAAGACGATGTTCGGGCGATCGAAACTCACCTCACGCCAAGGCGAGGGCGAGCCGAATCCGACCTGGATCCCGGTGGCGAATCAGGCCGCCCGGCAACTGGCCGAGAACATCGGCGGTATGGCCGGCGGTATCTGGAGCGACCTGATGAACATCCCGATGACGGCGCACTTCATCGGCGGGTGCGCGATCGGCGAGTCGCCGGCGACGGGCGTGATCGATCCTTACCAGCGGCTGTACGGCTACGACGGGCTACATGTCGCGGACGGCTCCACGCTCACCGCGAACCTCGGCGTGAACCCGTCGCTGACCATCACCGCTCAGGCCGAGCGGGCCATGGCGCTGTGGCCGAACAACGGGGAGCAGGACGAGCGCCCGGCGCTCGGGCTCGTCCTACCGGCGGGTGGCGCCCGTCTACCCGAAGAACCCGGCCGTCCCTGAGCACGCGCCTGCGGCCTTGCAATTCGGCCCCGTTTCGCTGGATATACCGGTAATTCGGACGGCCTGATCCCTTTTCTGGCAGATTTTCCTTGGCCGGGGGTCGGCTGATTCACCTGGATCCACTAGCATCCTTGCGACGCGCCATTTGGCGCGTGCTTTTTGGGGGCGGTGCCACCGGCCGGGTGTGCCGCGATTCGGGGTCGAATCTTCAGTCAGAAGGGCACGTCGAATGCGCAAGATCCTTGCTGGCACACTCGCGGCAACAATCGCGGTGGCCGGTCTTACCCTCACCAACAGCCAGGGAGCCAGCGCCGGCACTCTGACTGATCCCAACTCGCAGTCGGCGGGCAACTTCCTCGACGCGACTGCCGGTGGCAAGCCAATCGACCAGTTGGTAGCGCTTGCGTTCGCCCGTGCGCAGAACCCGGGCAACGTCACCGACCAGAACCCGTTGGACGTCAAGGTGCTGAACACCCTTGACCTGCCGCTGACCGGTGCGCTGCAGTTCCCGCAGTTGCTCGGCATCAATCTGGGAGCGGTGAACCAGGTCGCCAACGCGCAGAGCAATGGCCGATCGTGGGGCGGCGCGGGCGCGGTGGCCAACTCCGGTGGCATCTCCATCGGTGGCGAGAACAACGCCTTCCCGTCGGACGCCAGCATTGACCTGAACCCGGCGGCACTTACTGAAACTGCGGGTGCCAAGCCCGCCGCCGCGACGTTGCCGTCCCTCGGCGAGGTCAAGGTGGGTGTCGGTGCCGTCGCCGCGAACGCGCAGACTCCGATCGGCAAGGGCACCGCGGGGTCGACGGCCTACGAAGTTGCCGATCTGAACATCCAGGCGGATTCGCCGCTGCTCGGCGGCTTGCTCAGCGGCCTCAACGGACCGGTCACGACGCTGCTCACCACCCTCGGCACCCTGTTCAACCTGCCGCCGGCCTGCCCGCTCAGCACGGGCAAGCTGCCGTCCGTCGACATCGGGAACGGGACAGTCATCCTTGACCCGAGCACCGGCGGCCTGACCATCAGCCTGGACAGCCTGCTGAAGCTGCTCGGTCTGAACATCAACAACCTGCCGGCCAACACCGATGTGTTGAAGTACCTGCTGGATTATTTGAGCGACCCCGCTGGGCTCGCCACGGGTATCGCGAGCGCGGTCAAGAGCCTGTTCGACCCGAACGTGAAGAACTCGCTCGCCGCCGACTTCGTGGCTTGCGCGCCGGCGGCGGTCCAGCCCGGGGTGAAGAAGCTGTTCTCCCTCACCGGCACGTTGTTCGACGGCCTGAGCAACGTCCTCGGCAAGCTGAAGGGGACGGCTGGTGGCCCGAGCCTGCTCGATCCGATCGCGACGGCGCTCAAGGGCCTGATCGACATCGGTATGAACGTCCAGCCTGTCGGCCCGGGCGGCACCTTCACCAGCCAGCTCAATGCGCTGCCGAAGCAGGGCATGACCCCGCCGCCGGTGCCCTACGCCCACGTGGTCCGGGCCATCGAGGTCGACGTGCTCGGCAACACCCTGGATCTGGCACTCGCCAACGCGGCTGCCGGCCCCAGTAACCCGGCAGGGCCGACGAGCAGCACGCCGCCGCCGTCCTCGCCGCCGAGCACCAAGCTGCCCACCGGCGTTCCGGCCGGGTATGCCTCCGCCAACAAGTCGAGCCAGCTGCCGCTTATCCTGCTGATCGTCGGGGTGTTCCTGGCCAGCGGCGGGGCGGTTGCGGCCCGTCAGCGGGCTCGCGGCAGGCACCGCACCGGCTAGTCGATTTACACGACAAGGCCCGTCTCCGGTAACGGAGGCGGGTTTTTGTCGTTGAATAGGCATTGAGGGTCCTCCGTTGCCGGCGGAGAATCGACCCTGACCCGTGAGGGGATGTTATGGCGAGCGAGGCGTCTTCCTGGTCCAGGGGTTTCAATGCGCGCTGGGGGCATTCCGCGCCGCATCTGCTCATCCTGTCGATCGGCGGGGTGATCGCCCTCGGCTTCGGACGGGTGCCGACGTCGGCGAACCTGTTGATGTCACTCGGCTTGGTGCTGTTCGTGCTGGCCACCTGGGTGATGATGCGATCGCACGACCGGGCGCTTGTGCGAGCACTGCGTGGCGTCGATGCCGCTGAACCCGGCGGAGCAGGCGAAGCGCTACCAGCGCCGGTTCTGGATGTCGCACACCGGCGCCGAGCGCCGCTTCATCATTCCGTACATGGTGGTGCTGATCGGCTCGAACTTCTTTCCCGGGCTCATCGGCCGGATCGCGTGGGCGGTCATCCAGACGTCGATGATCTACCTGATCTTGTCGTACGCGACGCACCGCCGGCTGCAGCCGTGGTGCCCGTGGTGCAGCGACGGCGGCGGTGGCGATGAGGAGATCGTCGCCCCGGACCCGATCCCACAGGACGGCATCCACGTCTGACCCTCGACGCACTTACCACGGGTTTGGGGAGTGTTTTAGCCCTATAGGGGCGCAAATCCTCCCCAAACCGGTGGTTAGTTGTGCGCGTTGTCGAAGCGGTGCAGCAGCTCCCGCAATGCGTCCATCTCGGTGGTGAGCGCGCGGCGGCCGGAATGCGTGATCGTCACCCAGGTGTGCGGCCGCCGAGCCTGGTAGCCCTTCTGGACGCGCACCAGCTGCTGCTCCTCGAGCACCTGTAGATGGCGGCTGAGGTTGCCGTCAGTCAGCTCGAGCGTCCGCTTGAGGTAGCTGAAGTCCGCTCGCTTCGTCTCGCTGAGGATGGACAGGATGCCCAGCCGGGCCCGCTGGTGCACGGTGTCGTCGAGGCTGCTGCTCGGGTGCTGCTCCGCTTCCGGCGCGGTCGGCTCGGCATCGGGGGCAGCAGGACTCATGCCGACTTCTCCCTGCGGTAGGCGATGAACGAGGCTGAAAGCAGTATGGCGGCGAGCAGCGCCGTCCAGCCAGCGCTGGGGGCGGTGGTCTCGATCAGCTCACCGCCGGCGGCGAGCACGACGGCGCCTGCGGCGAGGGACGCGTTGCGTTGCCATGCCGCCGCGGCCAGCAGGACGAGGCCACACGCCCCGAACGGGTAGAGGGCGCAAACGATCGCGAACACCGGCCAGAGCACGAGGCTCAGCACCAGCAGGATGACCGTGTACGGGCCGAACCTCTGCCCGGCTCCGATGCGTTCGGTGTTTCGGTAGTACCAGAGGCCCAGCACGATCAAGGCCGCCGGGACACCGAGCAGCACGTACAGGTAGCCGAAGTTGAGGATGCCGAGTCCGGACCCCGTCGCCGCGCCGACGAGTGCCAACCCGGCGACCAGCAGCCCGAACACCAACAGCGGCACCGACGTGCGCCGCACGTCCTGACGCGCGCGGCGGCGGAGCTGGTTGAGTTCTGCTAACAGGGTGGCTTGCTTGTCGGTGGGTGGCGGCATCGCCGCCGGATTGGTACTCATCTGCGTCGATCCTTCGCGTAGTCGTGTTTGCGTGGCGCGGCCGGTCAGAGGCCTGGGATGACGCCGACGACGAAAGCGATCATCAGCGGGAGCACGACGAAGATGCCGACGAGTGCCAGCAGGATGTTGCGGGCTGACGTGCCACCGAACAGGCCGGACGAGGTGGAGGTGGACGGGGCGTGGACCGGGCTTGCCGGTGCAGTGTTTGTGTTCATGGAAAGAACTCTATTTCGCAAAGTAGTCGGGTCGGCAAGGTTGTGTCGGAACCTGGACAGTTCCATGCCGGGGAGCGGCGCCGCCGGAGAGCCCTGTCAGGGACGACCTCCAAGGTCTGGCTCAATGCCTTCTCGCACCTTGCCGCAACAACTCGCCGGCCAACCACCGGTAGTGCGCCACCTTGGCGGGTTCCAGCTGGGCGATGTGCTCGTACAGAGCCTGCCCCAATCTCCGATACGTCCGCTTCTCGGCAGGATCCACGAGCTTCAGCTGCACCAGAAGGGGTCCTCGGCTGCCTTCAGGAAGCCGGCACAGACCTTGCGGAGCGTCGTCTCGGACAGCGTGAACTTTCCGTCCGCTGCCGCGCGCCTCAACTTGTCCTCGGGGAGACCGCAATGTTCAGCGGCTACCGTCCAGGCGCTGCGAACATTCGGCGCCCCGTGTCGTGACCGCATGGACACTTTACGGCTAGTACCGTCAGGATTCGACAACTTGAAGTTCTTCTTGAGCCATTTGTCGAATTCCTTTGTGCATTTGTCATTTCTTGTCAGCCATAGTCCGACAATCTCCGGTTTGTTGATACGTATTCGTCGTAGCGTCCCGAAGTAGAGATCCGTGGCGGCTTTATCTTTGAGAATCTCATCGATCACTCCGTCACCGAAGTAGCTTGCTGAGCCATACCCAAGTCCCTTGAACTGAGCGAACAGGGCCGGCTCGATGTGATCGGCGGTGTCAATCGCACTGAGCCCCAGTTCCTGGTTTTCGGTTTTCGCAGCTTCCCGGAGTTCGGGGGTGTCGCGTCGCACCACCGTCTCCTGTGGAAGATCACCCTCGTAGAGTGTCTGGTATTTCTTCACCAATATGTCATGCACTGTTTCACTGAGCGTCTCGAGCCATTCCACGACGTTGCGCCGCTCCGCACCTTGCAGCTTGGCGTGCAGTGTCCGCAGGTAAAAGCCCCGCACGTCACCGGAACTGGCCAGCATCCTGACGACCGTCTGATCGTCGTGGGAAAGGTCGAAGCTCTGCGGCTGCCAGAGGACTACGTCACCCTTGCGCTTGGGATGCGCCCGTACAAATGTTTCTGCTACAGACTCGTCGTACATGTCTGCATATTCGATCAGCTTTGCCCACATTTTCCGATTGTCGAAAATGTCGCTTACCCACGATGCGAAGCTAGCATTGATGAGCAACCTCTCGCGAAGCTTGACCAGGAAATCCGGAGACTGCAGTGGCTCGCGAGGCTCTTGACCCAGTTGCCGTCCGGCCGTCTTTTTTGCGGCTTTTCGAGCCGTGGGTCTCGCGGGTGCCCGACCCGTTGGTTGCTGCGGATCTTCTTTTTCGTCCTGGACCCTGGCCTTTCGTTCCGCTCGCGCCGCTGCCGCCTGTAGATACAGCTTTTTGGGCTTCTTTCCCTCGAACTCATGGTCGAAGAAATAGAGCAGGTCCTCGTACTCCTTGCGTCTCGTCTTGCACAACTCCTCGACGATCCCCTCACCGGCCGGCGATTCGATCTGTCGCCGCAAGTCAGCCAGATAGATCTTGCGATCTTCTTCGCTCAGCATGAGGATCTTGCCGGGGTCATGGGACAGGTCGAATACGAGACGGCTTGGCTCAGCCATGGTGCTCCTTGTGCGCGGGGGACCTGGGCACCGCGACGGTATGAGCCGCCACGGGCGACTCGAATGGGCTCGTCCGAAAGAGGACAAATCAGCGCAGCAATCTGCGGTGCGCCGGAACCGAGCGCGATGAGTGGTTGTCGCAGCGGCGCCGTACGGTGAGTCCCCCACCCGCGTAACGGAGGCCTGAATGGACTACCAGCTCGAGCTCGTGCTGCTGCCGGTGGCCGATGTGGACCGCGCCAAGGCGTTCTACACCGAACGGCTCGGCTTCGCCCTGGACGTGGACCATCGCGCCGGCGACGAGTTCCGCGTCGTACAGGTCACGCCACCCGGATCGGCCTGCTCGGTCTCGTTCGGCGTGGGCATCAGTGACGCTGCACCGGGGTCGGTGAAGGGCATCCACCTGATGGTGAACGATATCGAGGCCGCATGCGCCGACCTGCGTGAGCGCGGCATCGAGGTCTCCGAGACGCGGCACATGACCGGTGACGGCTGGCAGCCGGGCGCCGACCCGAAACACAACGACTACGGCAGCTTCGCCGATTTCGCGGACCCGGACGGCAACACCTGGGTGCTGCAGGAACGAGGCTGGGCCAATCGCTGATGGTGCGGGGCTCGGCACCCCGGGGTTGACGCAAGTGTCAACTTCCGGACGTGCAGCAACGTGAATGATCGCGGCGCAGACAGGCGCTGCAGCAAGCCTCAGGATTCGATCACCGACGCGAGACCCGCGTCGGGGTTGCATCCTCGGAGGTTCCGATGCGTCCACCCAATCGCCGCCTCACCCTATGGGCGGTCCTCACCCTCGCGGCAGCGCTGCTCGTAGCAGCGCCGACCGCAGCCGGCGCGGCCACCGTTCGGCTGGCGCCTGCTGAGATCGTCGTGCACCACCTCACCCATGCGACCTCGTCCAACTGGGCAGGCTGGGACAACACCGGTGGGACGTACACCGTCGTCTCGGCGAGCTGGGTGCAGCCGACGGTGACGTGTAGCAGCAGGCAGACGGCCTACTCGTCGTTCTGGGTCGGGTTGGACGGGGACGGCAGCAACTCGGTGGAACAGACCGGCAGCGAAGCGGACTGCTCGCGCGGAACCCCCACGTACTACAGCTGGTATGAGTTCTACCCGGCGTACCCGGTGAACTTCTCGAACACGGTGCGACCAGGAGACCACTTCAGCGCCAGCGTGACGTTCAACGGCTCCGGCAAGTACACCCTCGTGCTCAGCGACAGCACCCAGGGCTGGTCGCACACCCAGCACGGCACGGCGTCGTCCGGCCGCAACGCGTCCGCCGAGGTGATCGCCGAGGCTCCCTCCAGCAGCAGTGGCGTGCTGCCACTGGCCGATTTCGGAACGATGAACTTCTCCAACGCCACCGTCAACGGCGCCGCACTGGGTACCGTGCCGACCCCGCAGAAGATCACCATGGCCACGTCTCGAACCACGAAGGCCGCGGTGTCGAACCTGAGCAACAACAACGCGTTCTCGGTGACCTGGCAGCACAGCTGACCATTCGTTTCGCACGCCGATAGCGGCTCGCCTCGGGTCCGGCATTCGCCGGGCCGGAGGCGGGTGCGAGCAAGAGTGGTCGGACAGGTGACCGGTACGGTGTTCAGATGCGATTCGGGTGCGTGCTGTTCACCAGCGACCGGGGCATCACGCCGTTCGAGGCCGGGCCGGCGGCCGAGGAGCGCGGCTTCGACTCGTTCTTCGTGCCGGAGCACACGCACATTCCGGTCAAGCGGGAGGCCGCACATCCAGGCACCGACGACGGCTCGCTGCCGGACGACCGGTACATGCGAATTCTGGATCCCTGGGTGTCACTGGCCGGAGTCGCGGCCCGCACGCAGCGAATCGAACTGGCCACCGCCATCGCGTTACCGGTCGAGCACGACCCGATCACGCTCGCCAAGACGGTCGCGAGCCTGGACCACCTGTCCGGTGGGCGGGTGACCATGGGCGTCGGGTTCGGCTGGAACACCGACGAGCTCGCCGACCACGGCGTGCCCGGCCCGAAACGCCGGACAGTGCTGCGCGAGTATCTGGAGGCGATGCGCGCGCTGTGGACCCAGGAAGAGGCGAGCTACGACGGCGAGTTCGTGAAGTTCGGCCCGAGCTGGGCCTGGCCGAAGCCCCAAGGCACTATCCAGGTGCTGGTCGGCGCCGGCGGGACCGACCGGACCTTCGACTGGATCGTCGCCAACGCGGACGGGTGGATCACCACGCCGCGCGACGGGGCTGAGGACGTGATCACCTCGGCGCAGCGGCTGCAGGATCGGTGGGCAGCCGCTGGGCGCGAAGGAGCACCTCGGATCGTGGCGCTGGACGTCCGCCCCGATCCCGACCGGCTCGCGCGCTGGGCCGATGCCGGCGTGACCGACGCGCTGTACGGCATGCCGGACCGGGAGCCCAGCGAGGTGCTGTCCTACCTGGACCGGTTGGCCGCCAAGCTCGAGCCGCTGCGCGAACAGATTCGCACCTGACGCATCCGAACGTCGATCAACAGGGCGCCCCCTGCGGTTCGGCATCGGCCGCACCGGTGCTGACGGTGCTCGCCTCGGAGTCGCGGACTGTGTCGACGCTGGACGCTTCCGCGGTGGCAGAACCGTCCGCGGGAGAACTGTGAGCGGGATCCACTGGCGCGGGCGATTCCAGCACCAGCAGGGCCACCACGGCACCGACCAGCACGAGCGCGCCGGAGATCACGAACCCGAGGTGGTAGCCACCGGTCAGTGCAGCCGCTTCGGTGTGCCCGGACGCACGCAGGTGCGCAGTCCGGGTCGCGGTGAGGGTCGCCAGTACCGCGAGGCCCAGCGCCCCACCCACCTGTGCGGTGGTGTTCACCAGCCCAGAGGCCAACCCGGCGTCCTGCGGGCGAACCCCGGACATGGCCAGCCCCATCAATGGCGGGAAGCACAGGCCGGCACCTACGCCGATGAGCACGAACGGCCCGAACAGGTGCGCCAGGTAGCCACCGCTCGCCGGTGCCGCCGCGAACCAGAACAGCGCCGCGCTGATGATGGTGAAACCGGCGACGGCCAGCGTGCGGCCGCCGAAGCGGTGCGTGAGACGGTCGGAGTACCGGACCGAGATCGTGCCCATCAACACCGAGACCGGCAGGAACGCGAAGCCGATCTTCAACGGGCTGTAGTGCAACACCTTCTGCACGTACAACGCGCCGAGGAAGAACACGCCGAACAGCCCGGCGGCGCCGACCACCTGCATCACGTTCGCACCGGCCAGGTTGCGTGACCGGAAGATGCGCAACGGCATCAGCGGCACCGCGGCGGTCGCCTCGCGCACACCGAAGGCAATGAGCAACACGATGCTGACGGCAGCGAGGACAAGCGTGCCGGTGGCGGTCCAACCATGCTCCGCGGCCGGCTTCACGATCGTGTACACGCCGAGCATCAGCGCTGCCGTCACCAGCACCGCGCCGAGCACGTCGATGCCGGCCCGTGCACCGGTGCCCTTGTCGTCGGCGACGTACCGCCGGGCCAGTACCGCGGTCGCGATGCCGATCGGGACGTTGATGAAGAAGATCCAGTGCCAGTTGATGGCCTGCGTCAGTACGCCGCCGGCGAGCAGACCCACCGCGCCTCCGGCCGAGGCCACGAACGCGAACACACCGATCGCCTTCGCCTGCTCGCGCGGTTCGGTGAACATCGTGACGATCACGCCGAGGATCACCGCGGACGTCATCGCGCCGCCGGCGCCCTGCACGAACCGGGCAAGCACGAGCGTGAGCTGGTTCTGCGCGAGCCCGCACACCATGGACGCCACCGTGAACACCGCCAGCCCGACCAGGAAGATCCGGCGCCGCCCGAACAGGTCGCCGAGCCGGCCGGCCAACAGCAGCAGTCCGCCGAATGCGATCAGGTACGCGTTCACCACCCACGCCAACCCGGACGGCGAGAAGCCGAGGTCGGTCTGCACGTACGGCAGCGCGACGTTCACCACCGTCACGTCCAGCACGATCATGAGCATCCCGGTGCACAGCACATAGAGCGCGATCCACCGGGAGCGATCGGTGGCGGTCATGACGTCTCCTTCTCGAGGTAGGTGGTGAGCTGGGCGAGCAACTGTGCGGTGCCCTGTTCGCGCTGGGCTCGGGTATCGAGCCCGTCGAGATAGGCGCCTTGCTCGGTCAGGATCAGCAGTGTGCCAGCGGGGTCGGACAAGAACTCGACGGTGGCCACCGAGACGGAGATTCGGCGGCCGTTCATCGCCATCTCGTAGGAGTAGACGATCCGCTCGCCGTCGACGATGTCCTGATACAGCGCCTCGAAGCTCACGGTCGCGGCCGGCTCGACGAGCTTCGCGTTGATCGTCTCACGGCCACCGACGCGGAAGTCCATCGCGTGCTCGAACGCCTCGACCTGCTCGTCCGGGCCCCACCATTGCTCCTTGGCGGCCTGGTTGGACCAGGCGCCGAATACGCGCCGCGGCGAGGCGCCGTAGCGGCGTTCCAGCACGAACGTGTCGTGCACGACGGTGCGGTTCATCGGTTGCCTTCCTTACCGGCCTGATCGGCTTGATCGGCTTTGCGGACCGGTTCGGTGCCTGCGCTCGGAGTGACTTCCGGCGGCAGGGTGGCGAGGTAGGCGTCCAACCGGTCGAGCCGACGCTCCCACATCGCACGACGCTGCTCGATCCAATTTTCGACGGTCTGCAGCATCGTGGGTTCCAGGTGGCAGGTGCGCACCCGGCCGACCTTCTCGGATCGGACCAGGCCGCTGTGTTCGAGGACCTGCAGGTGCTGATGCACCGCGGGCAAGGAGACCGACAGCGGTGCAGCCAGCTCGCTGACCGAGGCCGAGCCGAGGCTGAGCCGCTCGACGATGGTGCGCCTGGTGGGATCGGCCAGGGCCTGGAATGTCAGGCTCACCGTGTCCCCGTCCGCATACTTAAGCATGTACTTAAGTGTCGTGCCTCGACGCGTACGCGTCAAGGCGGTTTTCGCCCGCTCCGATGCGGGTGCAAGCAAGGTCATGGTGGTAGGACGGCGCGAGGACGGCAGAATCACCGGTCATGGACTTCGAGGACCTGCGCGCCGCACTCGCCGCCCGGCGCGACTACGGCTGGAGCGTGCCGGGCATGGAGCCGGTGAGTCTCACCGACGGCCGGGTCGCGATCTCGGTCGAGGTCACCCTTGACCTGGTCAACTCCGCGAAGACGATGCACGGCGGCGTCGCGGCGACGCTGGTGGACGTCGTCGGCACGCTGGCCATCATCACCGCCGACCAGCACAACCGCTTCGGGGTCTCCACCGACCTCAACCTGTCCTGGTTCGCGCCGGTGCCGCTCGGCGACCGTGCACTGGTCGAGGCGACGGTGCTCAAGTGCGGCCGCTCGCTGGCCTTCGTCTCCGTCGACATCACCCGCGAGTCCGATGGTGTGCTGGCCGTGCAGGGACGGATGACCAAGTCACTGGGGCCGGTACCGGCCGCCCCCGACGCATCCGGCTGAGCAGCCTCGCCTAGCGCTCTACCCCAACGCGACACCCAGCTCCAGATCGGTGACGAACGGCCGGTGATCACTGGCGATACGCACGTCCGGGCTGTCCAGGGCCGTCGCCGTCCGCGGCCGTAGCCCCGGACTGGCGAACACCCCGTCGATCCGCCGGGTCGGCTCAGTGACGTTGAGGGTGAACCCGGCGCCGGCGCCGACGGCGGCGAAGGCGTCGGCACCGCGCTCGGACAGCGCGTCCCACACCGCACTGCCGGGATCGTCGTTGAAGTCACCCGCCAGCGCGAACGGCACCGCATTCGGGACGAACGCATCGAGCGCGGCGAACAGCTCCCGCACATGCCGCAGCCTCGGCTCCGGCCAACCATCCAGATGCGTGCCGGCGGCGACCAGCCGGTGATCGGCCGTGTTCAGCAGTGCCATGGCAAGCCCGCGCTGGTGCAGCCGCGGATCCTTGGTGAACAGCACGCTGCGCGCGGCCTGCACCTCGATCCCCGGCCGCACCATGATCATGTTCGCGGCGGCGACCCGGCCACCCGAGGCGATCCGCAGGCCGGTGGCCCTGGCCAGCCACCGGCATTTGTGCCGCCAGCACAGGAACCGGGGCGCCTCCTGGATGCACAACACATCCGGATCGACGGCTCGGATCACCCGCGCCACCGCGTGCCGGTCGTCGCGCAGGGACCGGATGTTGTAACTCATCAGGCGCACCGTCCTATCGTGCTACCCGTGGTCGTCGTATTCCGCCAGGAGGAGCCTGGCTCCCCCGAACTGCAGCGGGTGAACTCGCAGAGCGACTTCTCCGTGCCTCGAGTGGGTGACGTGGTGCGACTCGCCCGCGGCACGTACCAGGTCATCGCGGTGCACTGGGACATCCCGGGCGCGCAGGTTCGCCGCGCGGACTGCCTTTGCCGGCCGATCCCACCGGTATGACCGCATCGGCGGGACCTCCACCGGACTGGTACCCGGACCCGTACGGCAGCGGTGGCTTCCGCTGGTGGGACGGCGCGCGGTGGACGCCGTTCGCCGCACCGTTCGCCGCACCACCGACCGCGGTGGGGACATCGCAGACGCGGATCGCCCGCATCGTCGGTGTCGCCGCGATCGCGCTCACCGTGCTCGGGCTGGTGCTGAGCCGGCACCGGGTGACGGTGGTCTCCGGGCCGGCGGTGGTGTGGCTGGGCATCGCGTTGATCGGCGCGGCGATGCTGATGGCGCTGATCGTGCCGAAGGTGCATGTCGCAGTACGCGTCATCACGGTGCTCGCCCTGCTCGCGGGTCTGGTCAGCGGCTTCTACGCGAACCGCTGGGTCGATCGGCACCGGCACCCGAACGCGATAGCGCAGCTCAGCCGCTGTCCTGTCCCGCCGTCTAGGTGGTCGGCGTCGTTGGCTGCGCGGGAACCTCATACGCAGGTTCAGGCGTCGTCTCATGCGCGATGTGCACCAACTGCCGCCAGATGAGCACCAGGAACACAGCCGAGCCGCCGAAGGCGAACCAGAACGGCGCGGTGACACCGAAATGCCCGGCGAGTACCGCACCGACGCCCGAGCCGACGACCAGGCCACCGAAGACGCCCATCGTGTTGACGCTCGTGACCCGGCCCAGCAGCTCGGGCGGCACCGCTCGCTGTCGCACCGTGACCGACGTCGTGCCCCAGATGAACGCGTGCGCACCGAACACGAAGAAGATCGGCATGGCCACCCACGGCGAGGTGGCCAGCGCCAGTCCGAGGTGCGTCAGCGTCTCGATGATCAGTCCGATGCGCATGATGTTGCCGAGGCTCACCCGCTTGACGATCCAGCCGTAGCTCGCCGTGCCGAGCAGCCCACCGGCCGCTTGCACCGTGGTGATCAGGCCGAAGCCGATCGCGCCCAGGCCGAGGCGCCGGGATGAGTACAGCACCAGCACCGACCACGCGGCGCCGAAGGTGATGTTGAAGGTGAAGATGGTCAGCACGAGGGTGCGGACCGCGGCATGCCGGCGAACCCAGCGGAATCCCGCGGCGATGTCAGCGCGCACCGTCGAGTCCAAGTGCCGGTCGCGCGGGTGCGCCGGCAGCGCGATGCGCAGCACCATGCCGACGGCGGCGAGCACGATCACCATCTGTGCCAGGAAGGGCCACGCCCGCCCAGCCGCGAACAGGGCCGCGCCGATCGGCGGGCCGACCAGCTGGTTCAGCGTGACCAGCCCGAACTGGATGCGGCTGTTCGCGGTGGCCAGTTCGTCGCGCGCAACGAGCATCGGTAGCAACGTCGCGGTGGTGTTGTCCGCGAACACCTCCGCGGTGGCCAGTGCGAACAAGGACGCGAGCACGAGCGCGACGAAGGCATGATGCGAGAAGACGGCGACGGTGATGCCGGCGAGGATCACGATGCGCACCGCGTCGGCGATCAGCACGATCCGCCGCCGGTCGTGCCGGTCCGACAGCGCGCCGGCCCACAAGCCGAACAGCAGCGGCGGCAACCATTGGAGGAACGCGCCGGACGCGATGAGGAACGCGCTGTGGGTGCTGGACGCGACGAGCAGCGGTCCGGCCGCGAGCGCCACGCCGTCGCCGATGTTGCTGAGCCAGGACGACCCGAGCAGCCAGCGAAAGCTGACGCCGAAACGTCGCGGCGCGAGCACCTCGGCGATGTCGATCACAGCCCGACGAGGCTACTCGGCAGCACGCGGCCGTCGCGAGCGCATTCTGCGATCAGCGTGGTGGCAGCAGCGGCATGCGGGTCGCGCGGCCCGCGCAGCCACTCCTAAGTCCTACACATTGACTGTCAACCTAATTGACCGTTACCTTCGCATCATGACAGCCTCCATCGACGACGTGGTCATCCCGGCGCTGCTGCGCGCGGCACGCGGCACCTACGGTCTCGCCGTCCGCGCCGAACTCCACACGACGGACTGCGACGACCTGCCGCGCAACGGCCCGTTCGTACTCGGCGGTCTGGCCAACCATGGCGCCGCGTTCGGCGACCTGATTCGCGAGCTGGGTGTGAGCAAGCAAGCAGCAAGCCAACTCGTCGACACCCTCGTGCTGCGCGGGTACCTGTCCCGGGAGCCGGACTCGGAGGACCGGCGGCGGATGGTCATCACACTCACCGAGCGCGGCCGGGCCGCGGCCGCGGCAGTGCGGGCAGGCGTCGAGTCCGTCGACCGGCAGCTCGCGGAGATGATCTCCGCGGATGAGCTCGCCGGGTTTCGCTCCGGGCTGATCGCACTCACCGACATCCGCGAGCGCGCCGAGCTGCAGGCCCGCGCCGCCGAGGCATAGGAGCGCCTTATGCCGATGACGGTGCCCGGTGGGGCCGGCCGCGACGCGGTGGCGGTGACCGTGCACGACGGCCGCAGTTCTCGTGACGCCGAGCTGATCGATGCACGCACGGGCCTCGGCGAGGTCCTGACCCGCTTCAACGCGGCCGTGCCCTACCGGGTCGGCGACGTCGTCACGCTGCCGGACAGCTCACGCTGGCCGGTCGTCACCGTCGCCGATCGGATGACGTTGAGCGGCGCGTGGTCCCAAGCCGTCACCATCGGCGACGCCTAGCAACGCGGCGTCCCGGCACGACACCCCTGCAGCAGGCGCATTCACGCGCATAGCCCGGCCGCACCCGCCGGCTGGACGTGCGTCGGCAACCGGCCGGCTACTAAGTCCGTTCTCAGAAACCAACACATTCCGACCACACCTCCTCTTGTCGACAAATGCGCCACGGGGGATAGTGTCCTGCGTCACTGCGACTGTGGAGGGGCGCATGAGGACCAGGCCAGGCATTGCTGTTTCCGTCACCGCGGCAGTCCTCATAGCGACAGCGTTGGGGCAAGGAGCCTCTTCGGCCGCACCGGCCACACCCGCCACGGGCGGCGGTACCGAACGCGTGATCGTCGTCCTGAGCGACCAACTGCCGGGTACGCCGGTGATGAAGAACGGGATGGCCACCCGCGTGGCCAAGGCCACGCAGGCACAGAACGCGGTGCTCGGACAAATCGCCGGGTCCGCACCCCGCGATGTCGTGCACTACTCCGTCGGCAACGCGTTCGCCGCGACGATGACGCCGGCACAAGCTGACGCGCTGGCCGCGAATCCCGCAGTCGCCTCCGTGGTGAAGGACAGCGCCATCGTTGCTCAACCGGCCAACCCGCAGCCTGGCCCGGCCGGCCCGAAGAGCCGGTCCGCGGCAACGCCGAACACCGCGGTGCCCAATGTCGAAAGCGGCCCCATCTGCCCGTCCGATCCGGCCCAGCCGCTGGTGGAGCCGGAGGCACTGAACACGATTCGCGCGCTGACCACGGACGGCAGCCCGAACGCACAGCAGCTGTCCACCGGCACCGGCGTCAAGGTCGCCTACATCGCCGACGGGATCGACCCGAACAACCCCGACTTCATCCGCCCGGACGGCTCGCACGTGATCATCGACTACCAGGACTTCTCCGGCGACGGCCCGGATGCGCCGACCGGCGGCGGCGAGGCGTTCGGCGACGCATCCGCGATCGCGGCACAGGGCACCGTCACCCACGACCTGTCCGACTTCGTCAACGCGGACTACCCGTTGCCGGCGGGTTGCAACATCAGGATCGTCGGCGTCGCGCCTGGCGCGAGCATCGTCGCGCTCAAGGCCGGCGGTGAATTCCTCACCAACAGCTCGATCCTGCAGTCGATCGACTACGCGGTCCGCGTCGACCACGTCGACGTCATCAACGAGTCGTTCGGCCTGAACGAATTCCCGGACTCGAGCAGCCGCAACGCGATCCAGCTCTTCAACGATCAAGCCGTCTCCGCCGGAGTCACCGTCACCGAATCCAGCGGTGACGGCGGGGTGACCGGCACCATCGGCAGCGACGCCCAGGACCCGGACGTGATTTCGGTGGGCGCGAGCACGGACAGCCAGCTGTACGCGCAAACCGGCTACGCCGGCGCCCGCGAATTCGGCAACGGACAGTGGGTTGACGACAACATCTCCGCGCTCTCGTCCTCGGGCGTGACCCAGCTCGGGCGCACCATCGACCTGGTCGCGCCCGGCGAGTCGGACTGGGCCGCGTGCGAACCGGGCTTCTCGAGTTGCACCAACTTCAACGGCGGCTCCAGCGACATCGAGGCCTTCGGCGGGACCAGCCAATCCTCGCCGCTGACGGCCGGCGTGGCGGCACTGGTCATCTCCGCGTACCGCTCCTCGCACGGCGGCGACTTGCCGACGCCGGCAGTCGTGAAGCAGATCATCACCGGAACCACCGACGATCTCGGACTGCCCGCCGACGAGCAGGGCTCCGGCCGGCTCGACGCACGGTCCGCCACCGAAGCAGCGCTCACCTGGCCGGGCGCGAGCGGCACCCAGCCGCCGTCGGTGAAGTCCAACATCACCACCTCGACGAACCAGGTCACGCTGACCGGCAACCCCGGCACCACCCAGCACGGCACGGTGAAGGTCACCAATGTTGGCAACCATCCGCTGACGGTGGCCACCGGCACCCGCGACTTCTCGACGTTCGACGGCGGAAGTCAAACGATCGCGTTCGACTCGACCGCGCTGCCCACGTTCCCCTATCCGACGACCGGTGCGCCGTGGGCGTATGAGAAATCGACGTTCACGGTGCCGAGCGGCACGTCGCGGCTGGTCACGCAGACGGCGTGGCAGGGATCGCGACCGCCCGCAGCCGACGCGATCGTGCGGGTCTCGTTGTTCGCGCCGGACGGCACCTACGTGGCAAACAGCAGGCCGCAGGGCGGTGCGGCAACGCCTAACTACGCGAACGTGGACGTCAACCAACCGGCAGCCGGCACCTGGACCGCGGTGTTCTACTCACCCGCGGGCGCTGCCGGCTACACCGGCAACGTCCAGTTCGCCACCACCGACCAGCGGGCGGTGCCGGTGGGCACCGTCAACCCCGCGTCGTTCACGCTGAACGCCGGCGCGAGCAAGACGGTGACGTTCAGCTTCACGCTGCCGTCCACGGCGTCCGGCGATGAGCCGTACTCGATCACGCTGGCGAGCTCGGACGGGCACCAGACCTCGGTGTCGGCGATCGTCCGCACGCTCATCCCCACCTCGGGCAGCGGCGGCCAGTACAGCGGTGACATCACCGGCGGCAACGCGCGTGCGGTCACGCCCGGCGAGACGATGAGCTACGAGTTCAAGGTGCCCAGCGGCAAGAAGGCGCTGATGGTCACCACGACGTTCGCGCACGACACCGACAGCGTGGTCGATCTCGTGCTCGTCGACCCCAACGGTGAGCTGTCGGACGTGGTGAGCAACGAGACCATCAACGACAGCGAGACGGCGTTGACGCTGACCAGGGACATGCAGTCCATCACCGCCGCTCCGCTACCCGGGCTGTGGCAGCTGGTCGTCGTCGTACAGAACCCGGTAAGCGGGGAATTCCTGAGCCAGCCGTTCAGCGGCACGGTGAGCTTCCCAACCGTGCCGCTGAACACCGGCGGCGTGCCCAACTCGACATCGGCAAAGATCGTGCACGGGACGACCGTGAACTACACCATTTCGGTGACCAACCCCGGAGTGCAGCCGATCTTCGTCGGCGTCGACCCGCGGCTGAACACCTTCGCGAGCCTGCAACCGGTGCCGTTCGAAGGATCGCTGACCTTCGCGCTGCCGCCCGATCCGTCGCAGGAGCCGGTGTACACCATCCCGCCGGACACGAAGAGCCTGACCGTCTCGGCCAGCTCGACCACGCCCGCGCAGTTAGAGTTGCAGGGATCGGCCGCAGGCATGGACGTATTCGGCGATCTGGCCGCGGCGCAGGGCGGCTCGTCGATATCCACCGCCTCGGTGAGTGAGACCGGAGGCGGCAGCAACTACATCAGCCGCGGCATCTGGTACACCAACATGCAGCAGATCGGACCGTTCACCGACGCCGGGGGCCGGCCGGCTCGACCACAATTACCGCGTCGATGCGCACGCTGCTGTTCGACCCTGCCGTCACGTCGAGCACCGGGGACCCGTACGGCAACGCCGTGGACCCGAACAACGACGGCTTCGGCAACCCGGTGGAGATCATGCCGAACACCACGGAGACGCTCACCGTGTCGATCTCCCCCACCGCCGCGAAGGGCAAGACCGTCTCCGGCCTGCTGAACCTGGTGACCGTCGCGAACCTGCCGACCGGCGCGGGCGGGCTGCCGTTCACCAGCACCGGTGAGGTCATCGCGGCGATCCCGTACAAGTACAAGGTCGGATAGGGCTGGCGCAGCACGGCTACGACAGCGGTGCTGGCGCGCCGCGTCCACTGGAGGGGAGCAACACATGCAACGACGCATCCTGGCCATCGCGACGGCAGCGATCGCGCTGGTGACGGTGGGCATCGCCACCGCCACCTCGGCACAAGCGGCTACGCCGGCCGCGGCAACCGCCGCCGCGCAGCCACAGGCGAGCTCGACGTCGGGATACCAACCGCCGCCGATCGACTGGGGGCCGTGCACCGAGGCGAACTCAGGTGACAACTCGGACCTGCTGCAGGAGTTCGGCGCCGAGTGCGGCTACTTGATCGTCCCGATGGACTACAAGCACCCGAACGCGGGCACGATCCAGATCGCGGTCTCGCGGATTCTGCACACGGACCCCTCCAACTACCAGGGCGTCATGCTGGTCAACCCGGGCGGACCGGGCGGATCGGGGCTGGTCTACTCGGTGACCCCCGACGTCTTCGATCTGCCCGACAATGCGGGCGCCGACTACGACTGGATCGGCTTCGACCCACGCGGTGTGGGTAACAGCATCCCGTCGCTGTCATGCGACCCGTCGTTCTTCGCGCCGCCTCGGCCGCCGTACAACCCGTCCACCCCGGCGATCATGAACCAGTGGGTGAGCCGGTCGAAGGCGTACGCCAACTCGTGCACAAGTGCCGAGGGCAACGCGCTGTTCAACCACGTCAAGACGACGGACAGCGTGGAGGACATGGAGAGCCTGCGCAAGGCACTCGGTCAGAGCAAGATCAACTTCTACGGCTTCTCGTACGGCACCTACCTGGGCTCGGTGTACATGACGCTGCACCCGGATCAGGTTCGGCGATTCGTGCTCGACAGCACCGTCGACCCGCGCGGTGTCTGGTACCAGGACAACCTGGACCAGGACGTCGCGTTCCAGACGACGTTCAACATCTACATGTCCTGGCTGGCTCAGTACAGCTCGGTGTACGACGTCGGCAACACCCAGGACCAGGTGCGGCAGACGTTCCTCAATACCGAGTCCGCGCTGAACGCACATCCGGCCGACGGTGTGCTCGGTGGTGACGAACTGCTCGACGTGTTCACCTCGGCCGCCTACTACGTGTACGGGTGGACCGACATCGCGCAGGCGTACTCGGACTACCTGCACACCGGTGATGCCAGCGAGTTGATCGACATGTACGAATCGGCCAATCCCACCGGTCCGGGCGGGGACAACTCCTATGCGATGTACCTGGGTACGCAGTGCACCGATGCCAAGTGGCCGCAGAGCCAGTCGAAGCTGAACAAGGACAGCGAGCGGGTGAACAAGACCGCGTACTTCTTCACGTGGGCCAACGCCTGGTTCAACGGGCCGTGCCCGTACTGGAAGTACCCGGCCAGCCAACCGGTGAAGGTCAAGGGGTCGAAGGTGCACGTGCCGATCCTGATGATCGACGAGACGTACGATCCGGCGACGCCGTATTCCGGCAGCCTCTACGTCCGTTCGATCTTCCCGACGGCTTCGCTCATCGAAGGCGTCGGCGGGACCACGCACGCCGGCACCCTGTCCGGAGTGGCCTGTACCGACGACGCAATCGCCGCCTACCTGCTGACCGGAGCGGTCCCGTCGCGCCAGCCCGGAAACCACTCCGACCTGCAGTGCCCGCCGGTGCCCCAACCGGTGCCAGCTGAGGACGGGGCGATCGCGGCTGCCACGGTGGGGCCGGCGTCGCGCGCCGCGGCGGCGGCCAGACTCCGTGCCGGCATCGAAGGATCGATGCCATAGCCGGACCGACCTCCTTCCGGCTCGGCAGCGGTCGCGGCGTGCGTCCAGCGAGCCCGGACGTCGATCGGCCGTAAGGGAGTCGTCGCTAGAACACGTCTGCGGCGTGTCTTACAAATCGTGTTACGGTTGGGGTGTGACCCACACGATCACGTTCCGACCTGACGAAGACGCCGAGCGTGCACTCGCGGTGCTCACGGCAGACGGCACCACCGTCTCCGGTGCAGTCCGCGCGGCGCTCATCGACGCGGCTCGATCGCGGGCCCGGGACCGTCTGCGCGCCGAAGCCGAAGCCCTGGCCGGCGACACCGCGGATCGGGCTGAAGCCGCGCAGGTGTTACGCGACATGGAGACGCTGCGTGCGTGGTGATGTCCACCGGCTGAACGCCCCGCGGACGAGCCGCGGCCACGAGCAACACGGTGCGCGTTTCGCCGTCGTCGTCCAATCGGACGCGCTGCCCCTATCCACCTTGCTGGTCGCACCGACCTCCACCTCGGCGCGAGCCGCAAGCTTTCGCCCCGAGATCCTGATCGGCGCAACCGTCGCCCGCGTGTTGGTCGAACAAGTCGCGGCAGTAGACCCGAACCGTCTCGGCGAGCAGGTCGGTCACCTCGGCTTCGACGAACTTCGTCAGGTCGATGCAGCCCTACGGATCGTCCTGGAGTTGTAACGGCCCGGCTGTGCCGAGCCGCCCGACGCGGGTCAGCCGGCGGTCAGGGAGACGTCGTCGATCTGCGCCCAGGTGTCCTGGTTGTTCGGCGGCCACAGCCCGCCGTAGACCTGGACGATCGTGTGGTTGCCGGTGTTGAGGTGCACGGTGAGCTGCGTATACGCGCCCAGCGCGTTGTACTCGAGTTCACCGATCACGTTCCCGCCGGTGTCCCGCACGCCGAAGTAGCCGGCGTTGTTGTTCGCCGAGGTGCGCAGCCAGCCGGTCAGCGTGTAGTTGGTGTTCGCCGCGACCGTTCACGGTCTGCTCGATGTCGTTCCAGCCGGACGTGTTGCGCACCCAGCCGTTGTTCGCGCCGCTGTGCGCGTTGCCGAGGTTCTGGTCGACGCCGCACTGGCCGACGCAGCCCCACGGGCCCATGCCCGGACTCGAAGCCCGGTCGGCGACGGCGTTGCCGGGCGGCGGTGGCGGCGGCGGCAGGTTCGGCACGGACAGCGACGGCCATCATCCGCGGCATGTCATCGGCGAGGTAGGCGTTCCAGCACATCTGGTCGTGGTTGTTGTCGCAGCCCCAGCCGAGGTCGGCGGAGTTCACGTGATCCTGGCTGTACCAGTAGTTGACGCCGGCGGCTGCCAGCCGGCTGTAGCCATCAGCTCGTTCTGCGGCTAGACCGCGCTCTCCATGATGCCGTCGCCGCTGGAGGCGTTGCCGGTGCCGACGTACAGCCCGACCATCGTGTTCTTCAGCTGCGCGACGTTGGCGGTGTTCACGTCGGCGACGGCAAGGCGCGTGTGTTGGTCGGCGCGTACTCCGGTCCCATGATCGACCCGGGCGGAACCGGCGTGCCGGAGCCGGGCACGACGCCCACCTCCTCGCCGTAGATCGCGGACTCGGTGGTGAAGTTGCCGGTGTCCACCGCGCCGGAGAAGCCGGCGGCGTAGGAGAACAGGTCGGGCCGGTCCTCCGCGTAGTGCATTGAGCCGAACCCGCCCATGGACAGGCCGGCGATGGCTCGTCCGCAGCGGTTGGCGATGGTGCGCAGGTTTGCGTCGATCCACGGCACGAGCTGGTTGAGGTGGAACGTCTCCCAGTTCTGTGGGCAGATCTGCGCGCAGCTGGACCAGTTGAGTTCCCAGCCCTTGACGCCACCGTCGGGGATCACCGTGATCAGCGGGTACGGGTCGGTGATCTGCCCCGCCGCGCCGCCGTCGGTCACCCAGCCGGACGGTCCGGCCAGCGCGCCGTGTTCGAGGTAGAGCACCGGGTAGCGCGCGCTCGGGTTGGCCGCGTACCCCTCCGGCAGCAGCACGATCACCTCGTGCTGGCCGGAGACCGCGGTGGTGGTGACCTGCAGGTCGATCTCCCGTCCGGTGACGGTCTGGCTGACGACGGTGATGCCGTTGCCGCTCTGGAAGACCGGGCCGGTGTCGGCGTGCGCGATGGCCGCCGGCACAACGATTGCCGCGACCACGGCTGCCACCGTCGCGAATGATCTGATCCCTGCTGCGCGCATCTCGAACCCCCCACCGGGACGACAGTGGGGCGAATTTATCTCGGAAAAGTACCCCGCACAAGGTGTCCCAGGAAATTAGTTCCAGGCCCGGGCGGCTGGGGGGTCGCGCTCGTCAGCGGCGCCCTACTGCCTGGTAACTTGACCACATCTGGGCGAGGGGGTCCGATGACGAGGCAGCGCAGCCGCATCCGACGCACGGTCTGGCGCGGCGCCTTGGCGGCGGCCGTGGCCGCAATCCTGGTCACTACGCTCACCGGCGCCCCCGGGCCGACCGGCGCGGTGCTGACACCGAGTCAGGATCCCTTCTATCACTACACCGGCAGCACGGCACTGGCGAAGATCAAACTCGGAACGGTGCTCAAGACCCGAACGCTGGACTACCACCTGACCGGCCTACGCCTGCCGCTCGCGGTGACCCAACTGCAGTTCCGCTCGAGCAACGAACTCGGTCAACCGGACGTCGGGGTCACCTCGATCGTGCATGCGCCCGGGCATGCCACGGTTACCCGGGCGGTGTCGTACCAGTCCTTCTACGACTCGCTCAATCCAGCGGACGAACCGTCGCAGGCGATCGCGGGCGGCAAGTCGCTGGGCGGCGTCATCCCCGATGTGGAACTGCCGCTGTTCGCCGCATTCCTCGGTCTGGGCGACGACATCATCATCCCGGACACCGAAGGGCAGACGGCCGACTTCTCGTCCGGGCCCGAGTACGGCATGGTCACGCTCGATTCGATCCGTGCCGCGCTCAATTCGGGTGCAGCCGGGCTGACGTCCGCGACGAAGGTCGCCATGATCGGGTATTCGGGCGGCGCGATCGCGACCGGCTGGGCCTCGGCCCTGGCGCCCAGCTATGCGCCGGATCTGACCAGCCGCCTGGTGGGCGCAGCGGAGGGCGGCATTCTCGTCGACCCGGATCACAACCTGCACTACATCAGCGGCAGTCTGGTGTGGGCAGGCGTCCTGGCGATGTCGATCGTCGGCATCGCCCGCGCCGAGCACATCGACCTGACGCCGTACATGTCCGCCTACGGACAGAAACTGAACGCCAAGCTGCAGCAGTCCTCGATCACTACCGTGCTCGGTGCCTACCCCGGACTGACCTGGCAGAAGCTTGCCAAGCCGGGCTACGCCGAACCTGAGGACATACCGCTGTTCGTGACGGCCGCGAACAAGCTTGACCTGGGCAGCCGCGGGGCACCGACCATCCCGATGTTCATGGGCCAGGGCGCCGGCGGAGTGCTGGAAGGTACGCCCGGGACCCGGCATGGCATCGGCGCGGGCGACGGCGTGATGGTGGCCGGCGACGTGCGCAGCCTGGCGCGGCAATGGTGCGCGGCCGGCACGACCGTGCAGTACCAGCAGTTCAACCTGACCAGCCACATCACCACGGCTGCGCTGTGGCTAGGCCCGGCCATCTCGTGGGTGGACGCGCGCTTTGCCGGCAAGCCGGCGCCGAACGACTGCGCGCACATCCGGCCCGGCAATCCGCTGACCCCTATCAGCTGACTCCGCTGCGGCTACCGGGATACCTGCGCTAGGCGGTGGACGGTGCTGCGCGAAGCGGGGCGCCGAGGTCGTCCAAGTAGCGCAACACGGTGACGTACGAGCCGATCAGCGACGTCTCCGCGTAGGAGATGTTGAGCTCGGCGCAATACGCGCGAACGAGACGTTGCGCCCGCCGCAAGGAATAGCGCGGCATGTTCGGGAACAGGTGGTGCTCGATCTGGTAATTCAGGCCACCGAGCACCGCGTCGGTGATGGGGCCGCCGCGAACGTTGCGCGAGGTCAGCACCTGGCGGCGCAGGTAGTCCAGCTCCGCCTCGGCCGGGATCGTCGGCATGCCCTTGTGGTTCGGCGCGAACGAGCAGCCCATGTATAGGCCGAACACGGCTTGGTGGATGGCGATGAACGCGATCGCCTTGGCCGGCGACATGACCAGCAGCAGGCCACCCAGGTAGCCGATTGCGTGCACAGCCAGCAGCAGGGACTCCGCGGTGGGGTGTCCACCGCGTGGGCTGCGCGCGCGGCCCGGCAGCAGCGACTGCACGCTGGCGACGTGCAGGTTCAATCCTTCCAGCGTGAGCAGCGGGAAGAACAGCCACGCCTGCCGCCGGGTGATGGCACGGCCGAAGCCGCCGGTCCGGGACGCGACCTGACCGGTCGTGAAGACCAGCACACCGTCGCCGATGTCCGGGTCGCTGCCCTCCTTGTTCGGATTCGCGTGATGCCGGTTGTGCTTGTCCACCCACCAGCCGTAGCTCAGCCCGATCAGCAGGTTGCCGGTCAGCACGCCGAGCAGGTCGTTCGCGCGCCGGTGCGCGAACACCTGCTGATGCCCACCGTCGTGCCCCATGAACGCGACCTGGGTGAACGCGACACCGAGCATGACCGCAGCGACCAACTGGAGCCACGAGTTCCCCAACCAGGCGATGGCAAAGCAGGTGAATGCGTAGAACGCGAGCGTCGCCGCGATCTGAACGCTGTAGGCCAACCGTCGGCGCCGCAACAGACCGGCGTCGCGCACCATTCGGCACAGGCGGGAGAAGTCGCTGCCGCGGCCGGGCGCGCGCTGATCGCCGAGTGGCGGTGCTGAGGCTGTGGTGGGCGGGGCGTCGGTGCTGAGCAGGCTCATCTGGATCCTGACGGGCAGGGCTGGCGATTGTGCCGGCCTTGAGCCAACGCTCACAGAGCTGGTCGTGGAGCAGCTCTGACCCGGATTGGCTGGTGTCTCAGCACGGTCCACGCTACGCGGGTCGACCGGTTCCCGCGATCCTCAGCTATGCGGCCGCTCAGTCGGCGCAGCGGGACCGGTGACACCGTCGAGGAGGTGGACCGCAGCCGCATGCCTGCTCATACCGGCTCCGGCAGCGTGTGCGTCCAGCTCGACGCCCGCCTGTGCCGGCGTCATGCCGCGGCTGAGCAGCACCCCCAACGCCTGATTGATCATCGATCGTTCGCCCAGGGACAACCCCGCGTTGGCCATCGCGTCGGCGACGAGGTGCCGATCGACGGCAATGTCATCGAGTTCGCAGCCGAGGATCCATGCCATATCGGCCGCCATGTCCACGAACGCGCCCTGCTTTGCCGCAAACAGCACGACCGACACGTCGACGGCCGAGCCATCCGGTCCCGGCAGCCGGCTCAACGGGATCATCAGCGACGCCCGCACATCGGCCTGTTCCGCGCCGTCGGCCATGAGCACGAAGGAGAACGACGGTTGCCCGCCTGCGGTGAAGACGGAAAGACCGAGGTAGGACCGCACGGCAAGCCCGGCGTCGGCGGCAAGTTGCCGGACCGCCTCGGTGATGGCATCGCCGGGTAGGTCGAGCGCGTCGGAGAGAAGTGCCAGATCCGCAGCAAGCGCTGCGCTGATCTCCACGAGCGTGTGCTCCGCCGGCGCTCCCGAGCGCAGATCAGGCCGACACGGGCCGGGCACCTGCAGGTCGCGATGCGCGGTGGAGAAGCCGAGGCGGGAATCAGGACTCGCCTCGAGACGCTTTCCCCTGACCAACCTACTGCGGCTCGTTGGTTCGAACCAGCGCATGCGACCGCCCGAGCTGATTGGCGAGGATCAGGTCTCGCTGTGCCGGGCGCGCGCACGGCGAACCGCCTCGTCGACGATGCGCTCGGCAACCACCGACAGCTTCGTGTGCTCAGCCTGGCTGATCGAACGCAGGCGCTCGAACGCTTCTTCCGCGCTCGCACCGGTGCGACCACGCACCAGCCCGATCGCCTGGTCGATGACGGGCCGCGTCGAGAGCGCAGCCTGCAATTGAGCGGTCAGCGTGAGCGCTTGCGTCAACACCTGAGCGTTGTGCACGGCCACGGCCGCAGGCCGGGCGAACAGCTCGCCCAACTCGGCGGCGCGTGCGTCGAAGACATCCTTGTCGTGGGCGTAGACATTGATGGCGCCAACCACCTGGTCGGGCAGCAGCAGCGGTAGCGACAACGCACTGTGCACACCGAGGCGGCCGACGCGCGGCCCGAATCGTGGCCACATCTTCTCCCCGCCGAGCGAGCCGGATCGCACGGTACGACGCTCAAGTGCCGCAGTGATACACGGGCCCTCGTTCACCGTCACGTACTGGATCTGGTCGATCTCGCTCACGAATGGATGGCTCGCCGCCAGCACCTCCACGGTCGTGGTCGTCCCTTCCAACCGCAGCAAGGTGACGCCGGCACCTTCGGCACCGGGGATGGCGCGGGCAGCGAACGTCGCTACTTGGGCGAGCAATTGCTCGACGCTGAGCGTCCCCGCGACCAAACCGGCGAGGTCGGCCAGGCTGGCCTGGAGGTCCGCTTCATCCGCGTCGGCCTGCTCCGGGCTCAGCATCCCGCTCGACGCATCGGGGTCCGGCGAGAACGTCATCGGGTCACTCTCCTCGCGTAGGAGTCCCTGCAGCCGACTATAACCGCGCGGAAACCAAGTGGAACCTAGGTAACTCCCGCGATCGGGCGAGATGGACGTATGCTCGTCTCGCTGAGAAGTCCAGCCAGTTCAGAGGCGACCGTACGCCCGATCGCAACGAGCAATCGCTCACGCTGAGCACCGGTGATCCGCGATCAGGACCACCATGGGCCCATTCGGCCACCAATCGGAGCATCCACCCGGTGAATTCCATATCCCCGGCTGGGCCCTGCTGTCCGCAATCCTCGCGCCCGTCTCACTCATCGCCGGCTGGCTGGTCGCGGGTTTCCTGCAGCACGGCCACTACGATCCGGTGCAGCAGACGATCAGCGTGCTGGCCGGGCATTCCGCCTCTGATCGCTGGATCATGACGGTTGGTCTGTACGTGCTGGGCACGAGTCAGATCCTCACCGCGCTCGGACTGTCGGGGGCGCGGCAGCGGGCCCGCATTCTGCTCGCCATCGGCGGGCTGACAGGTCTCGGCGTGGCGATCTTTCCGCAGCCGCCGCACGGATCCGCCGTCACTCACCTGGTTTTTGCGACGCTGAGCCTGAGCCTGCTTGCGGTGTGGCCGGCAATGATCGGATCGCGCGGCCCGTCGCGTCCGCACATCCTGACGGTCCGTGGCTCGGTGCAGGCCACGGTCGTCTTTGTTTGTCTGCTTGCCTGGCTGTATGCAGCTGGGCACGGCGGTGGCGCGTTGGGGATCGCCGAGCGCGTCGACACCGCCATCGAGAACTCGTGGCCACTCGTCGTGATCGTCGCGATCCGCCGGCACGCCGCGCGCGAGGCGCGCATCGGGGCTGGTGTTCTCGCCCTCGTATGAGCGAGCCGAGCGTACTGCGAAGTCTGCGGAGCGGGGCCACCGTCAGCGGTCCCACCGGTTACCCGCGCGGGTGGTCAGGAGGCGTACCGGCAGATGCACCCTCGGGGCAGAGCCTGTGCTTGCGTGGCTTGGCAGTAACGCCGGCTGATCGGATCGTGATCCTCGGCGTCGTGTTGGCACACGGCACAACGCGGGCGGTCCTCGGCGCCGACTCGGGCCGGCACTGTCTCGATGTCAGTTCGCGCAACGCTGGCCGTCATTTCACGGTCCGGTTCGCTTCGACCGTTGCGGGCAATTTCGACGGTGAGGTGGTCGCGAGAATTACTGGGATTGTCATGGCTCGCCTCGTGATGACCCCGATCGGGGTCGGGCTGTTGGTTCGCCGAGGGCGAGGCCAGCGTGACAACCGGCGTGCGACAGAGCCTCAGTACCGCCAATACTACGCACTGGCGCGTACGGTCGGTGCCTCATGAAGGTCGCGATGCTGGCGCCGGTCGCGTGGCGCACCCCGCCGCGGCACTACGGGCCGTGGGAACTGGTCACGAGCCTGCTCACCGAAGGTCTCGTCGCACGCGGCGTCGACGTCACCCTGTTCGCAACACTCGATTCGATCACCGCGGCTGACCTTGACGGCGTCTGCCCGACCGGGTATGCCGAAACGCCGGATATGGACGGGCGGATCTGGGAGGCGTTGCACGTATCCCACACGCTCGCGCGCTCAGCCGGAGTTCGATCTGCTGCACAACCAGATGGACTGGCTACCGCTCGCATTCGACCGGCAGGTAGGTGCGCCGATGGTGACGACTATCCACGGCTTCTCCGGACCCGGCATCCTGCCCGCATACCTGCGGTCGCGTTCGGATTACGTGGCGATCTCCGATTCGGATCGGGCGCCCGAGCTCGACTACGTGGCGACGATCCATCACGGCGTCGACGTCGCGGCGTTGCCGTTCCAGCAGACGCCGGGTGAGGATCTGGTCGTTTTCGGGCGGATACATCCGGACAAGGGCACGGCCGAAGCGATCGAGATCGCGCGCTTGGCTGGGTCGCCGCCTGATCATCTGCGGCATCGTGCAGGACCAGCGCTACTTCACCGAGCAGTGTGCAGCCGCATATCGACGGTGACCGGGTCGTCTTTCTCGGCTCGGTGGGACCGGAGCGACGGGCCGACCGTTCTCGGCGGGGCCGCCGTGCTGCTGCATCCGGTCGCCTTCGACGAGCCGTTCGGGCTTTCGGTCGTCGAGGCGATGGCGTGCGGCACGCCGGTGGTCGCCTACCGGCGCGGGTCGATGCCCGAGGTCGATCGATGAGGGCGTGACCGGCTTCATCGCTCGACGGTGTCGCCTTCGGCGGTCGACGCGGTGGCCGAGGCGCTGCGGCTGGATCGCGCCTGGTGGCGGCGCGTGCGCGCGCGCGGTTCTCGGCCGATCGGATGGTGACGGACTACCTGCGGCTCTACGAGCGAGCTGCTTTCGCGCTGAGCGACGAGGTTCTCGGCGCTGAGCGGCGCGATCACCGCCGCGGTGCGCGGCGGGTCATCGGTTCGAGACAGCTCGCTGCACAGCTGGTCGAGCGCGCCCAGGCGACGCCGATGCGGGAGTCGTCGATGCCGTACGGCAGCCACAGCCGCCCGTCGTGCACCAGCTCCGCCGCAGGAGTAGACGACGTTGGGCACGTAGCCGTCCTGCTCGTCGCGAGTCCGGCTCCAGCAGCGGCTGGGCAACCGGCCGATCACCAGCCCGGGTCGTCCAGGTCGAGCAGCATCGCGCCGATCGCGTAGGTGCGCATCGGGCCGACGCCATGCGTCAGCACCAGCCAGCCGGCATCGGTTTCGATGGGCGGGACCGCAGTTGCCGACCTGCAGCAGCTCCCACGGCTGCTCGGCTCGTGGATCAGCCGTGGTTGTGCCCAGCCGTAGCCGTCTGCCGAGCTGGCCAGGCTGATGCTCTCGCCGTCGGTTCGACACAGCGCCAGGTGCCGGCCGCCGACCAGCCGCGGGAACAGCGCCATGCCCTTGTTGCGCGCGGCGGGTCCGGACAGCCGGTGTGTGCGGAAGTGTCAACAGGTCCGCACTGAGCAACAGCCGCGGCGCGATCTGGTGCCCGTCGTAGGCGGTATAGGTGGCTCGGTAGTCGACCGCTGCCGTCAGCTGCGACGAAGCGGGTGAACCGCGCATCCTCCATCCCGTCGCTCTCCTCCGCGACCGAGGGCCGCAGGATCCGCTGCGCCAGCATGGTGTCGGCGGGGAAGTCCACCTCGTATGCCGACGCGACCAACCTGCGCATCAGATCGACGCTGTCCTGCGCGCCGGGACGGGTCAGCAGATCGGCCGACAGCCGCGCCACCGCCCGCTCGACATCGCTGGCATCGAACTGCGTCGGCAGGGTTCGCAACAGGCCGTTGCTCAACTCGTCGACGCCGCCTTGGTCCTCGAGCACCGCACGCAACTGGTCTGCGCGCCATCGTCCCGGAGATACCTCGCCGGCCACGATCGGTACGTCCCGCTGGGCGAATGACCACTGCGGTCCTGGCCCGATCACGGCTTCGCAGAAACTGATCGACGAAATGTGGCCCTCGCCGATCGCGCGCAGGCTTACCGCAACCCGAACCTGCCCGGGCTCGAGGTTGCGCTGATCGGGATGCAGGAACGCGCTCGGATTGCACAGTGCGGCGGCCTCGGTCGCGTACTCCGCGGTGAAGCTCGCACCCAGCACCAAGGTGCGCGCCGGACTCAGCGGCACCCCGTTATCGACGTGAGCGGCGACCACGGACGCGTGCCGCTCCAGCAGTCGCGGATAGTCGCGATAGCGGTTCGCGAAGTCGCGACCGAGTCCGGCGGCGATTCGCTCGATCGTGGGCTCGTCAAGGGCGAGCACCCGTGCGGCGATGGTGCCGGCGCGGGAGTGCGCGAGATGCGGCTCCTCGCCCGGCAGGAACAGCCGGGCTACCACCCGCGACGGATCTGAACACAATGTCGCCGAGGTGCGCAGCGCCAGCACCCCGTTCATCGCATCTCTCGGATGTGTCGCGCGTGCTGCGCGGTGGACAGCATCGCCAGCGTTGACTCGGCGCCCTGATTGAGGTTGCGCCCGGTCGCGTGCAAGCCGTCGTAGCCGCCGCCGGTCACCGCGTCGAACATGGGGATGTTGCTGTCGTTGTAACCGAGGAACCAGCGCCAGGCGAGGTTGATGCCGGATAGCCAGCAGGGGTCCTCGGTGATGCGGTACGCCGTGGCGCAGGCATCGGCGATCGCGGCGACCTCAATCGGCTGCTGGTCGAAGGCCGGGCCACGGCTGGTTGCGCCGCGCCCGCCGGCCGGCGTCACCGACAGGTGCCCGTCGCGGGTCTCGACGCCAAGCAGGAAGCCGAGCAGTTTCAACCCACGGGCGCGCATGGCGCGGTCGGGCAGCGCATCGCCGGCGACGAGTAGTGCTTCGGCAACAGCTCCGTTGGCGTAGCGAAGCCGTGACTCGGGCCACGGCCAGTCGCGACGTGGCACGAGCACTCCCGGGTCCACCGCAACGCCCGCGTCATGCAGCAATTGCCAGGCCGTGCTGTCGCCCGGCCGCGTCTGCAGCATCGCCGCAGCGCCCAGCGCGGCAAATGCCATCGACCTGGCGAACGGCGATCGTTGCTGCGCGGCCACGCGGAATCCGGCGACAGCACGGGCGCGGATCCCTGCCGTCTCAGGTTGACCGGCTGCGACGCCAAGCGCCCATACCGCTCGTCCCCACCAATCGCCGAGTTCCGGCTCGTCCTGCCAGCGACCATCGCTGGCCATCCTGTTGTGACATTTGCCGTTCATCGTGATGGCCGCAAGCACGAACTCGAAATAGCAGTCACGCAGGCGTCGGACCACCGCGTCGGGGCTCGGTTCGCGGCAGGTCACGACCAAGCCGCGGGCCACGTCGTCAACGCAGTAGCCATGTTCGGGCCGCGGTGTTGCGTACAACGCGTGCTCGAACAATCCGCGCGTGTCGGTGAGCGCATCCAGATGGTCGAAGACGGGGAGCGCACGTATCCTGCCGGCGGCCTCCGCCGTCCGACTCACGCGGCGACGACCACAGCGTCCGCGATCAGGCGCGTCGCGAGTTCCCGGTACTTCTGGGCGACCGCCGACCAGCGCAACTGCGGTGCCGCTGCTTCAGCTGCCGCGGACATCGACGCGGCGACAGCGCGATCGGTGAGGATCGTGCGCAGCGCGTCGGCGATCGAAGTGGGGTCGCGATGCGGCACGACCACGCCCGCACCGCCCGACAGCAGTTCGACAGCATGGGGGAACTGGGTGGCGACCACCGGCTTGCACGCGGCCACGGCTTCGATGAGCACACCCGAGGTGACCTGATCGGTCGAGTCGTAGGGAAGCAGCACTACATCGGCCGTGGACACCAGCTCGGCCAGCGATGGCGCGTCGCGATACCGCCCGTCCAGCTGTACGACGGCATTGAGCGAGAGATTCCGGATCCGCAGGCCGAGGCTGTCGCGGTATGCCTCACCCTCGCGCAGCGCCACCTTCGGATGCGTCTGGCCGGCGATGTGATATTTCGGCGCCGGACGTATGTCGTGCAGTTGCGCCATGGCCTCGATGCCCCACTCGATTCCCTTGCCCGGGCCGAGCAATCCCCACGTCAGCACCGTCGCCTGGCCGTTGTGGAATACCGGGCTCAAGCTTGTGGGTGAGATCGACGGTGCCGGTGCGCCGTGCGCGATGATGCTGACCTTGGTCATATCCACCTGGTAGCCGGCAGCCAGCCGTTGCCGTGCCGTGACGGTCATCGTGACCACCGCCGTCGACGCGGCAGCGACCGCTTCCAGCACCTGCCGTTGATGCGCCGTGGGTGCGGTCAGCACAGTGTGCAGGACGACGATGCTCGGCACTGTCAGCTGCTTCAACAGCGCTACCACGTCACCGCCATCGCGACCGCCATAGATCCCGAACTCATGCTGGACGATCACCACGTCGCAGTCGTTGAGCAGGTCCGCCGAGGCAGCGGCCGTGGCCGCGTCGCCGTGCACGATGTCGGCGACAACCTCGCCGGCCGGGCTCGATTGCACGACCTCGACCAGCCTCGCCACGCGACCGTCGTCCTCACCGTCCACCGTGAGCGCGCGCAACAATGCCGCGGTGAATGTCGCCAACCCGCACTGGGTCGGCGGGAATGTGCTTATGAAGCCGAAACGAATTGCCATGCAGGAATGCCTTCCGGATGGTCGCCTCGTCAGGTGACGCGCAACCTCACGCGAAGATTCAAACCGCAGGCAGCGTGGATGCCGGGCGATCATCGATGCGGCCTTGACCTGCCGCAGTAGCCGTATATCGCGGCTGTCGCCCACCCGAACCCGGGTAAGCGAGCCGGCGCCGGGCTCGGCGCCTCAGTGACAGCCTACTCGTGATTCGAGCTGAGAGATTTCAGCGAGCCGATACGCACCCTTGCCGTCAGCCTGTTCCGAAGGCGGTTGGCGTGCGCTAACCTCCGGTGTATTCGGGTGGCAAAGGAAGCTTGCCCTCGAAGGCTGACGGGGACTCGGCAGCGACCAGGAGCGCGGCGTTTGCCTGCGTGATCGACCTCCTGGAGCCGGACGTGCCGATACAGAGTTACCAGGTCCACCTCCGACAGCTCCCGCCCGACGTGATCTTGGGCCGGGTACCGGCTATGCCCAGCTTGGTGGCTGTGGGCAAGTCCATGAATCAGCTGCACTCCGCACTCAGTGAGGCCATCGCCCGCCACGCCTTGCACCAGGCCCGCCACGCCTTGCACCAGGGCAGTGCGGTACGCCTGGTGTGGGAGACACCGCCCGGGCAATGGCTGGAACGGTTGCGCAGGCGCGAACCCGTCAACGTCGCCGTCGAACTCAACCCGGAAGCAACACCGTGACTCAGCGCGGGTCTCGGCAGATCGGCCACATCCGGCGGTCTCGATTCGCGCGGTCACCCCAAAACGCCGGACGACGACGCTGCAGCACGTGAGCTGCGTCGCGGGGGTTCGGCGCGCCGGCAGGGGCGGCAAACAGTCGCCGCCCCTGCCCTCAGCGCATCAGCCCCCGCAGGCTCGACGAGTACACGAATCACTTGCGATACGCGATGCCCCAACTGCCGAGGCCGGTTGACGACAACGCGGCCGGGGCAGTCAGCAGGCCGTGAATGTCGATCGGGTAGGTGGCGAGATTCTGCATGCCGTTGTCGATCGTCACGTACAGCGCCTTGCCGTTGACGGACGGAGCCATCGCCAACACCGTCGCGCTCGGGACCGAGAACGGGATCTGCTCGGTGAGAACGCCGTCGGAGAATGCGCGGTACTGGAAGATGACCGGGCTGGCGCAGGCGTCCGCCACGTAAACGTTCTTGTTGTTCGGCGTGACGGTGACCTCACGCGGGCAACCGTGGATGTTGAGGCCGAGCAGGGTAAGCGTGCCGTCGCTGTTCAGGTGCAGGGTGCTGAGCGTGCCGTTGCACTGCTCCACCACGTACATCGTCTTGCCGTTCGCGGTGATCGTCGCGTCGGTCGGGCAGGTATCGAACGGGTGCGCCGGCGCCACGGTGGCCGGGATGCCCTTCTTGTCGACGCTGAAGACGGTCATGTTCCCGGTGCCGTCCAGCAGGTAGACGAACTTGCCGTTCGGAGTGATCACAAGCGACGCGGGGTTGTGCAGCCCGGTGGGCAGCGTGGCGGTCGGGGTGAGCGCACCGCCCTTGCCCACCGCGAATTCCTGCAGCGTGACGTCGCCGGACAGGGACTGTGCCAGCGCGAACACGAACTTGCCCGAGTGCGTCTCGGCGAGCACGCGTTGCGTATCGGTGTGCCGATCCTCGGCACACGGCACGGTAGGCACGGCGGCGACCGTCATCGGGGTGAGTTCCCCCTTGCCGGTCCCGCTCATCACGACCGCGAATTGGTCCACCGCGCCGGCGCCACAATTCAGCACATACACGTACTTCCCGTTCGGACTGACCAGCACGTGATCCGGGGCGCCGGCCACGGCTACGGACGGAACCGGGAGCGCGGCGAGGTTGCCATGGGCATCGGCACCGAACTGCGAAATCGTGCCGGAGTCGACGTCGGCGACGTACACCTCGCCGACCGGAGCGGTCGCGGCACCCGCCGGGATGGCACCGACGGTGGCGCAAAGCGCCACCGTGAGGCATACAACCGTGAACCGGCGTCCTGACATGTGTGGCCTCTCCGCTTTTTGGAGTCCCGATTTCCTGGGCGAGGAGAAGGGTTTCGAGCGCCCGACCCGGTGATTGTCTCGCGCCCTGCTCGGATTGGCCACCGCCGCCAACGGCTCCGGATGGCTATTGCGCTGATTGCGCGCGAGCTGCCTTTGCTGACCGACCGGCGGCGGCGAACAGCCGGCTGGCGCGGACGTCGTCCTCGGTCAACATCATCAGCGTCTCGCGCGACACGGTGCCAGCAGTGCTCACCAGCCGATTAGCCTGGCGCAGCCGGCACCGCTCGAGAGCGTTGCGCACGCTGCGGGCATTCGCGAACCGGGGTAGCGCCAATCGCAGCTGCAGGTATTCGTCGAATGCGCACGCGGCCGACGGCGTGAATTGATAGTCGTCCTGCGCGAGCATCAACGCAGCGATACTCGCGAGTTCCTCGCCCGTATAGTCGGCGAATTCGATGTGGTGCGAGACGCGGGAACTCAGACCAGGGTTCGACGCGAAGAACGTCTCCATCCGATCGGCATAGCCGGCGAAGATGACGACGAGCGAGGCGCGGTCGGACTCCATCTCCTGGAGCAGGATCTCGATCGCCTCCTGCCCGTAGTCGCGCTCGTTCTCGGGCCGGAACAAGTAGTAGGCCTCGTCGATGAACAGGACGCCACCCGCGGCCTTCGCCACCGCCTGCTTCGTCTTGGGTGCGGTATGTCCGATGAACTGCCCGACCAGGTCGTCCCGGGTGACGGCATGCACGTCCGGCCTGCGGATGTGGCCCAGTGCATGCAGAATCTCGGCCATGCGCAGTGCCACCGTCGTCTTGCCGGTGCCCGGACCGCCGGTGAAGCTCATGTGCAGCGTCGGCCCGCTCGCCGACAGGCCGAATCGTGATCGCGCGCGGTCGACCGTCAGCAACGCCGCGATCTCACGGATGCGCTGCTTGACCGCGGCGAGGCCCACCAGGTCGTGCTCGATCGCGGCCAGCACGCCGCGCACCCGCTCGACGCCGGGATCCTGCGCGAGATCGACCGTCGCATCCGCACCGAGCAGTTCCTGATCGGTCACGGCGGCGGGTATCGCATGCCCACAGGAGCCTCGGTCGCGTACGGATGCAGGGCGTAGCGCTGGGTGCGGCCCGTCGTCTCGGTGCGGTCCAGTCGGAAGCCAGGCTCCTCGGGCGGACGATGGACGATGAAGCTCAACGCCGTGGTCTGCCGACCCAGTGCCGCGTCATAGGCAACTACCCGCACGTAGTGACGCCCGAAGGTGGCGCGGCAGTCTGCGATCTCGCGCAGCACGCCATCGGGTTCGACCAGGTCGAACATCGGCAACCCCCACAGTTCCCAGTACACGTTGCGGGGATGCGGATCGTCGGTGTGCTCGACCGAAATCGGCCAGCCGTTGCCGAGGGCGTAGCGCACCTGAGCCAGGATCTCGACATCGGTGAGATCCGGCAGGTAGGAGAACGCACCGTGCCGCACCTCATGACACGCTCGGGCGAGTCGCGCCGTGGCGACAGCGTCCGGCGCGTCGGTCGAGGTGTACTCGAACGTGACATCACCCCAGGTAGCCAACGCGACCTCGAGCGGATGGCACCACGTCGCGGCCTTGCGCAATACCTCCGGTCCCTCACGGAGCAGGTCGCGTCCCTCGTTGCGTGCTTTGACCACCGCTTCCAGCGCGACCCGGTTCGCCTCTGCCCCGGCGGCGATGCCCAGCGGGTGACCGATGGTCCCGCCGCCGAACTGCAGCACGACGTCCTCGCCGAGCAGCTCGAGCAGCTGGTGCATCTGGCCGGCATGGATACCACCGGAGGCCACCGGCATCACGCCCGGCATGCTCGCCCAGTCCTGGTCGAAATAGATGCCGTTGCCCAGGTCGCGGTCGATGTGGTCGGCGCGCAGCGTGTCGTAGAACCCGTGCGTCGTCGCCGGATCGCCTTCCAGCTTCCCGATCACGGTGCCGGCGTGGATGTGGTCCACGCCGATCAGGCGGCACCACTTCGCGATCACCCGGAAGCTCACGCCGTGCGTCTTCTGCCGGGTGTAGGTCGAGTGGCCGGCCCGGTGCAGGTGCAGCAGCATGCTGTTGGCCCGGGCCCAGTGCGCGAGCGACTGCATGGCCGAGTACCCGATCGTGAGGTCGATCATCACCACGACGCTGCCGAGGTCACTGCGCAAACTCGGCACGCTCGTACATCTGCTCGACGGTGGCCGCGGTGATGTTCAGGTAGTGCCCTTTGATCTCGCCGGTTTCGGCGACGGCCTTGTTGACGCCCTCCATGGCATAGAGAAACCGGTCGCGCCATCTCATGAACGGCTGCGAGTTGATGTTCTCGTCGTCCTTGGTGAAGTCGAGCCCGCCGCGGCACGCTTCGTATACGACGCGTCCGTAGTTGCGCGCGGACAATCCCAGCTTCGGCTTGATAGTGGCACCGAGCAGTGGCCGGCCGTACTTGTTGAGCATCTCCCGCTCCATGACGATTCCGTGTGCTGGCCCCTGGAACGTCTTCACGTAGGCGACCGGAATACGCATGTCCTCCAGGCGCAGAGCTGCCAGCGGTTTGAAGCCGAAGACGTTGCCGATGATCGACGAGGTCAGATTGGCGATCGAGCCTTCTTCGAACAGGTCGATGTCATATGCGACGTAGGCGAGATACTCGTTGTCGCGCCCGGCGACCGGATCGACCCGATAGCACTTGCCCTGGTAGTGGTCGTTCGCTGTCAGGCGGTCGGTCCAGACGACGGTCCAGGTGGCGGTCGAGGACTCCCCCGCCACCGCCGCGGCGGCTTCGATCGGGTCCACGCCCGGCTGCGGGGTCACCCGGAATACCGCGAGGACGTCGGTGTCCTTGGGTTCGTAGTCGGGGGCGTAGTAGCCCATGCCGGCGTAGCTCTGCACGCCCGGATCCCAGCGCTGCGGCGCGGGAGATACGGGAGGCGCAGCCACGGTCGAGGTCGTCATGCGTTGAGTGTCACCCGCGCAGAGATGAGCGGTCTAGCGAGTAATGTCCACTGAGACATGAGCGATCAATCAAGTATTCGTGGGATCACCCCGGCCCGGCTCCAGTCCTTTCTGGCCATCGTCGAGGAGGGTTCGGCCCGCGCGGCGGCACGCCGGCTGTCGGTGACCGAATCCGCGGTATCCGCTGCTCTGGCCGCGCTGCACCGCGATCTCGGCACCGTGCTGTTCGAACGCGACGGTCGCGGGCTGCGCCTCACCGAATCCGGCGCTATCTATGCCGGATACGCCCGGCGCGTCCTCGGCCTGATCGAGGAAGGCATGAATGCCGCACGCCAGGGGCTTTCCGCCGAGAGCGGTGTGCTGCGTCTGGGCGCGGTCGCGACCGTCGGCGAATACCTGCTGCCGTCGTTACTCGCGTCGTTTCGAGTGCGATTTCCTGATGTCGAGCTCACGCTCGAAGTCGGCGTCCGCGACCGTGTGTTCGCTGCGCTGGCCGATCACCGTCTCGACATCGTCATCGGCGGCCGACCGATTCGCGGTCGTGGGCTGGTGACGCGTGCGACCCGGCCGAACTCCCTCATCGTCGTCGCGGCGCGGCAAATGACAGCTACCGAGCTGGCCACGACGCCATGGTTGCTGCGCGAACCGGGCTCTGGGACGCGCGAAACCACGCTCGCACTGCTGCATACGATGCAGATCACGCCGCCCTTGCTCGCGCTCGGCTCCCACGGTGCCGTCGTCGCCTCGGCGGTGCTCGGACTCGGTGTCACCGTGGTGTCCGCCGATGCGGTGGACGCACACCTGCAGGCAGGAACGCTGCGCCGGCTCGACACCCGCGGAACCCCGCTCGACCGTCCGTGGCACGCAGTGACAAGCGCAGCCCCGACGGCCACGGCACGCCTGTTCCTGGACCATCTGACCGACGGCGGTGCCCACGCCGCGGGCGCGTTGGCCTTCACCCCGCGACCCGCACGAGCGGGTGATGCCCGGGCCAAGCGTCGCTTCTAACGTCAGGCTGGTCGTACCGCCACGTTCTTGGAGGTCCACCGTGCCCGGTCTGCCGGACGTCGCCGCCTCCCTCGTCGCGGCAGGTCGAGGCATCCTCGCTGCGGACGAGAGCATCGTGACCATGTCGATGCGCCTCGAGGGCGTCGGCATCGCAGCACGTCCTGAGTCGCGACGCGACTACCGCGAACTCCTGCTCACCACACCCGGCCTCTCGACCTGGATCTCCGGCGTCATCCTCAACGACGAGACCGTGCATCAGACGATGCGGGACGGCACACCGTTCATCGATGCCGCCGTTGCGATGGGCATCGCCGTCGGCGTCAAGGTCGACGCCGGCGTGACCCCGTTGCCGTTTGCCGACGGTGGCACCGTCACCGTGGGGCTCGACGGTCTTGGCGAACGGCTGACCCATTACCGCGAGCTGGGTGCCACGTTCGCCAAGTGGCGCGCCGTGCTGGTGCCGTCCGGCATGGACCGGCGCACCATCGTGGCCAATGCGCACGTCCTGGCTCGGTATGCCGCGCAATGCCAGGAAGCGGGCGTGGTGCCCATCATCGAGCCGGAAGTGATCATGGACGGTGGTCACAGTGCCGCGCTGTGTCAGGCGATCACCGCCAACAGCCTGCGGGCCGTGTTCGAGGAGCTGGACCGGATGGGCGCCGACCCGAGCGCGCTCATCGTGAAGTCGAACATGGTCACGCAAGGCAGCCTGGTCGGGGCGCCTCAGGATGCCGACGACGTTGCCCGCCGCACCATTCGCACGTTGCGCGAGACGGTTCCTGCCGACGTCCCCGGCGTCGCCTTCCTGTCCGGCGGACAGAGCAACGCCCGGGCCTGTCGAAATCTCATGGCCATCAACCGGGTCGGGCGCGCGCAGAACGTGCCGTGGCCGTTGACGTTCTCGTTCGGGCGCGCGCTTGTCGACGACGCGCTGCACGCCTGGCGCGGCGATCGCGCTCGCGTCGCGCAGGCACAGTCGGCACTCGCGGCCAACTGCGCGCGCGCCGCTGATGCGATGGCCCTGTCGGCGACAGCGCACCCTGCCGACGCGGACTCTGCTGTCGCCTGACGAGCACAGCGTCGGGCAGATCAGAATGCGCCCGGCACCGTCACTTCGAGCCGCGTGCCCTCGCCGGGCCGTGAGGTCACCGACAGCTGGCCGCCGATGAGGTGGACCCGCTCGAGCATGCCGGTCAGCCCGTACTTCGACCCCGGTGGGCGCTCGACGCTAGGCAGTACCGAAAGGTTCCCGGGTGCGTCGAAGCCACGGCCATCGTCGACGATCGTCAGCACCGCCAAGTGGCCGTGCTTCACCAGGCCGATGGTGGCCTTGGTCGCTTCGGCGTGCTTGACGACGTTCTGCACGGCTTCCTGGGCGATGCGGAACAGTGACATGCGCACGTGCTCCGGCAGGTCGAGATCCTGCGCATTGACCTCGATGGGCAGGTTGGGCACAGCGCGCGCCATGCTCACCAGCCCGGCGGCAAGACCCAGATCGTCGAGCACCGGGCTGTGCAAACCCGTGATCGCGCTGCGCGTCTCGCCGAATGCCAGATCGGCGAGGTTCATCGCCGCCGCCACCTGCGTCCGGACGTAGCTGAGGTCGCCGTCCGCGAGCGCCAGCTCCGCGGCGGACAGGTGATAGGTGAGGCTGGCGATCGCCTGGGTCACCCCGTCGTGCAGGTCGCCGGCCACTCTGCGCCGCTCCGCCTCCTGTGCGGTCACAGTTGCCGCCACCAACGAGTCCCAGCCGCGGCGGAAGTCCGCGGTGGCATTGTCGAGTACCGAAAGCTGCACCCTGAGCGCGACGAGATCGGCGACCTCTTGAGCCAGCCGGACGTCGTGGTCGGCGAACTCCCGGTGCGACCTCGCGTGCACCGCCACGACCGCCGGGCATGATCCGCCAGGCAGCCGGCCGGGCACGCACAGCCGCGACACGCGTTCGCCCTCGGCCAGGCCCAACAGTTCGCGATGCCGAACATTGCGCGGGTTGTCGTCGATCAGGATCGCCGGAATTCCGTCTGCCGCTACCCGCCCGGTGACCCCGAAGCCCGCCGGCAGGCGCAATGGGTCGCCAGCGCGTGCCGGCGCAGGCGAGCAGGCCGCGACCGCGAGCTCGCCGTCGGGTTCAACTCGGTAGATGAGGCATCCGTCCGCCCCCAGCGCCGCGGCCAGCAACGTGGCCGCTGCGTCCAGGAGCACATCGAGCGACGGCTGGCGGGTGACCAGTTCGCGGATAGTCGCGAGCGCAGCGGCATCCGTGCCGGGATCGGTGTCCGCGGTCAATGGAACAGACCCTCGCGCAGCGCGGTGGCGACGGCGCCGCTGCGATCGTTGACGACGAGCTTGCGGTAGAGCCCACGCAGATGCGTCTTGACAGTGTCGTCGCTGACGACGAGCCGGGCCGCAATGGCTTTGTTGGACAGGCCGCCGACGAGCAGCGCGAGCACCTCGCTCTCGCGTTGCGTCAAACCGAGCCGCGCACCGGGCCAGAACTCGCCTTGCTGCAGGTGCGCGGCCGACGAGGCGACGCGTCCGGCCATCGTCGCGTCGATGACGACCTCGCCGTCGCGCACACTCTCGAGCTGGCGAACGAGTTCGGGCCCGTCGACACGCTTGAGCAGGTAACCGGAGGCGCCGACTCGAAGGGCCTGGTAGAGGTACTGCTCGTCGTCATAGACGGTGAGGAACACGACTTTCGTGGCGGGCTCGGACGCAAGGACTGCGCGGCAGACGTCGAGGCCACTGCCCTGCCTCAACCGCACGTCGCACAGCACCACGTCGGGGTGTTCGGTGCTGACGACCCGCACCGCCTCGGCGGAGTCGGCCGCGGATCCGACGACCTGCACCTGATCGGGGAAGCGCGACAGCATGGCCTCTAGTCCTTGCACGACCATTTCGTGATCGTCAACCAGCACCACGCGCAGGGCCTCGCCCATCGTCCAACCGTAGGCGCACCGTCGCCAAAGTCCACCGCGAATACCGGATCTCACCCCGCTGACCACCCGCGCGAGTGAGCTCGAGGAGGTGTCGCAGTCCCTACGGTGACTACGACGCTCGCGACCACCGTGGAGGCGATAGTGAACCGTGCGCACCGGGTGGTGCCGTTCCGTGCCTGACAAGCTGATGCGCATGACCCGATCGCGCGTGCTCAACGGAGCGACGTCGCGGCCGGTGATGCTCGCCATCGGCGGCGACAGCGCGTCCGGCAAGACAACCCTGGCTCGGGGTCTGGTCGAGGCGATCGGCGAGGATCGCTGCACGGCGATCTGCGTGGACGACTACCACCGCTATGACCGCGCCGAACGGGCGACGCTGCCCTTCACCCCACTGCATCCGGACTGCAATTTCATCGACATCATGGAGCAGCACCTGCAGATGCTGGCGACCGGCGAGCCGATCCTGAAGCCGGTGTACGAGCACGACACCGGAACATTCGGTCGGTCGACCTACGTCCAGCCGAAGCAGTTCGTCATTGTCGAGGGATTGTTCCCGCTCTTCACGAAGCTGTCCCGGGCGTGCTTCGACATCAGTGTCTTCCTCGATCCGCCGGAGCAGATCCGCCGCGAGTGGAAGATCAACCGCGATACGACGCAGCGCGGCTACCGTCGCGAGCAGGTGTTGGCCGATCTCGACCGTCGTGAGCCGGACTCGGCGCAGTTCATCCGGCCGCAGCGCCGACACGCCGACATCGTGGTGCGGTTCGCGCCGGTGCCGAGCCGAAATGATCCACCGGGAACGCCGTTGTCGGCCGAGCTGATGTTGCGTCCGACCATCAAGCACCCACCGCTGAATCACATCCTCACCGACGACGTGCGCACAGCGATGCACCTGAAGATCATTCGGGACAACGACGGCACCCCGGTGGACTGCCTGCACGTCCACGGACACGCCGAGCGGCACGAGACCCAGCAGTTGCAGACGGCGATTTGGGAGGGCCTCGTCGGCCAGGGCGAACGACCCAGCGGCCTCGGCCACATCGGGCCGGGCAAACACAGCGAACCACTCGCGCTCACGCAGCTGCTGCTGCTGTATCACCTGATGCAGGAGGTCTACCAAGCCTGATGCTCAGTCAGGCTGAGTTGTCGGCTCGGGTGCTCTGTCGGCCCAGGTGCTCTGTCGGCCCAGGTGCTCTGTCGGCCCAGGTGCTCAGTCGGCCCACGTGAAGTGCGAGCGAGCTGGGTCGGACTGCTCCGTGCTCTGGGCGGCACGCAATTGCGGACGGCGCTGGACGTGCCGTTCACGGCGTTCGGCGCGGCGCTGTGTCTGCCGGCGGGCGCGCAGGATCGGGTCATATCGCGTGCCGGTGAGCGGGTTGTCCCAGGAATCGGCCGGCCCCCAGATCATGAGGGCCCAGGCGCGCAAGCCGCTGATGGGGATCAGGCCGTCACTGCGATTCGTGGTCACGCTGGCAGCCTGCGCGATCCGTGCTGCCCCCACATCCCCGCAACGGGTGAGCCGGCGGGTGACCGGAGTCGAATCAGTCGACGGTGCCGAGGCCGGCGGCTACTTGCAGCTCTTCGTCGTGTTCGAACCGATCGAGGTCACTGAGTTCAGGCTGCATGACCTCGCCCCGGTCGGCCGCGTCGAGAGCACGACGCACGGTGGTGAGCACCAACGCGGCGGCGATGACGGTGCCGGCGCCGATGAGGAACGGCACGTGCGTGTTGCTGTGCTCTACCAGCTTCGCGGCCACGTACGGCGCCAAACCGCCACCGATGAACCGCACGAAGCCGTAGGTGGCCGAGGCGACCGGCCGTTCGACCGGAGCGATGCTCATCACCGCGGTGGTGACGAGCGTGTTGTTCACACCCAGGAAGGCGCCGGCAACGATCACCGCGACGATGACGACAGTCGGTTTGCCGGGCCAGATGCCGATGACGGCCAAGTCAGCCGCGAGCAGCACGAAGTTTCCGTAGAGGGTGCGGCTGGTCCCGAAGCGACCCTTGAGCCACGGCGCGGCGAACACCGCGAACAGTGCCACCAGCACGCCCCAGCCACAGAACACCGCACCCAGTCGCAGCGGGGACAGGTGCATCAAGAACGGGGAGTAACCGAGCAGGGTGAAAAAGCCCCAGTTGTACAGCAAACCCACGATGCTGGTCGTTGCCAGCGCGCGGTGCCGCAGTGCGCGGATCGGTTCGGTGATGCTTTCGCGCCTGGTCGGTGGTGGTGACTTGGGCAGCAACACGATGGTGGCGGCCAACGAGATCCCCATCAGCACCGCGACACCGAAGAACGGTCCGCGCCAGCTGACGTTGCCCAGCAGGCCGCCAAGCAGCGGGCCGCTGGCGATGCCGACGCCGAGCGCCGTCTCGTACAGCACGATCGCGCCGGCGAATCCGCCACTGGCCGAGCCCACGATCACCGCGAGCGAGGTGGCGATGAACAGCGCGTTACCCAGCCCCCACCCGGCCCGGAACTCGATGATGCCGTTGATGCTTCCGGCGCTGCCGGCCAACGCGGCGAAGGCGACGATCAAGACCAACCCCGAGATGAGGGTGCGCTTGGCGCCGATCCGGCTCGATACCCACCCCGTCACCAGCATCATCACCGCAGTGACCACGAGGTAGCTGGTGAACAGCAGTTCGACCTGGCTCTGACTGGCATGAAGCTTGCCGGCCAGTGACGGCAGGATCGGGTCTACCAGGCCGATGCCCATGAACGAGATGACACACGCGAAGGCGACGGCCCAGACCGCCTTCGGCTGCGCGAAGGGATTCGTGGCTGGCGCGGGGTGGCTCATCTGCTCAGTTCTCCTCAACCACGTCGACCAGGCGACGCAATGCCGGCAGCGCAGCGTTCAGTTGTTGTGCGTCCTGCGGGTCGAGCTTGTCGATCAATTCCGTCAGTGCTTCTGCGCCCGCCCGTCGGCGCTTGCGAACGTGTTGGCGCCCGGCACGCGTGATCGCGACCAGCACTACCCGGGCATCCGCGCGATCGCGGCGGCGTTCGGCGAGGCCGAGCTGCTCGAGCTGGGTCACCAGTGACGTCATCGACGGCTGCGTGATCTCCTCCACGACGGCGAGGTCGGTCAACCGCCGAGGACCGGTGCGCTCCAGGGTGGCCAGGGTCGACAGCGCGGTCAGGCTGAGGGTGCGCGAGCGGCGCCGGACGACGCCAGTGGCGAGGGCATAGAGCGCTTCCCCGAGAGCTTCAGTCTCTTGCGCCATGAGATGAGCATACGCTCATCTATATAGTGGCATCTATGTAAAGCGTCTCACCAGCTGGCGCCTATTCGCGGAGGTTGGCGGACCACTTCTCTTCGATGCGGCCGAAGCGCCAGATGGCGATGGCGACGAGCCAGGCGACGAAGAACAGGCCGACGATCGCGTACCCGGTGTAGTTGAGGTTGATGCCGGCGACCCACCCGATCGGCCCGCTGGTGGTGTTGGTCTGATCGGCCAGCACCCCGACCAGTTCGATCGTGCCGATGATCAGCGCAACCGCGACCGAGATGGACGTGATGGTGATGTTGTAGAAGACCTTGCGGACCGGCTTCGCGAACGCCCAACCGTAGGCGGCGTTCATGAACACGCCGTCGATGGTGTCCATCAGGCACATGCCGGCCGCGAACAGGATCGGCAGGATGACGATCGAGTAGAACGGCAGGTTGAACGCGGCCGCGCCACCGGCAAGCACGAGCAGGCCGACCTCGGTCGCGGTGTCGAACCCGAGTCCGAACAGCACGCCGATCGGATAGATGTGCCACGGCTTGCGCACGGACTTGGTGAGGCCACCCAGGAAGCGGTTCATCAGCCCGCGCTTGTTCAGATGATCTTCGAGCTCGGCTTCGTCGTACTTGCCGGTGCGCATGTCGCGGAAGATCTGCAGGATGCCGAGCAATACCGCGAAGTTGAGGATGCCGAGGATCCAGAGGAACACGCCGGACACGGATGCGCCGATCACGCCGGTCACGTCATGCAAGCTCGAGTTGTCGTTCACCACCGGCCCGGCCAGTGCCTTCACGCCCACCGCGAGCAGGAATGCCAGCCCGAAGACGATCGTCGAGTGGCCGAGGGAGAACCAGAACCCGACGCTGAGCGGACGGCGTTGCGTCGGCTGACCCGCCGCCTCACCTCGGGCGTTGTCGGCCAGCAGCTTCCGGGTGGCGTTGTCGACGGCCGCGATGTGGTCCGCGTCGAAGGCGTGCCGCAACCCGAAGGTGTATGCGAGCACGCCGACGCCGGCGGTGAACACCGGCTGGCCGCCGCCGATGTGGAAGTGCTTCGGCGCGATGACGCCGAAGAGCACGACGAACCCGATCACGTGCAGCAACACGATGACGCCGAGCATCCCGGCGAGGGAGGTCCAGTCCTTGCGGGTGAGGGACTCCCGGAAGTCGACGATCCGGCTCCGCAGCGACAGCTCGGGCCGGGTGTCGGTCTGCACGGTCAGGGACAGCGGTCTCTCCTGTCACTCAGACGCACCAGGCAGACGATCGGCTGCCGACTCCGACGGCTGCCAGCTTATTGCAAACTGTTGGCAATAGCACTGCCTGGACACTGCCGAGTGCGGGGGGCCCGATGACCGCTCAGGCCGGCTAGGCGTCGCGACGATTCAGCCGCAGCGCTGCGGCGGTGATCACGATCGCGACGAACAGGCACATGACGCCAAAGCCGGGCCACGCCGGCAGGGTGTGATCGCCACGCACCACCGAGGTGATTTGCTGGCCCGCGTTCGTCGGCCAGTACTTCGTGACGGTGTTCTGGATAGACGTCGGCAGCGCATGCGCCAGTCCGGGCAGCACATACAGCATCGCGACGAGTGCGGTGATCGCGCCGGCGGCGCTGCGTAGCAAGGCACCGAGGCCGACGCCGAGCAGCCCGACCACGGTCAGGTACAAGCCGCTGCCGAGCACCGCGCGCAGCGCGTTCGGGTCCCCTAGCCCTGCCGTCGGCGCGCTACCGGAGATCAGCGCCTGGCCGATGAAGAACGCGATGAACGACATCACCTCGCCGACGACGAATGCCAATGCGGCGATCACGGTTGCCTTGGCGGACAGGAATCGCCCGCGTCGAGGCACTGCGGTGAGGCTGGTTCGGATCGCGTGGGTCGAGTACTCCGACGAGATCGCAAGCGCGCCGAGCACGCCGATGGCCAGTTGCGCGATGGCCAGGCCGGAGGTGCTCACCCCCGTCGGGTCCCAGCCCGTACGCGCGCTGTGCGAGCCGGTCTTGTATGCGTGCGCGGCGAGTCCGCTGAACAGTGCGCTCAGGCCGATGCCGAGCACGATGGCAACGAGCAACGTCCACAAGGTGGACGGAACGGAACGGACCTTGGTCCACTCCGATCGCAGCACGTCCGCGAACCCTGCGCTGCGATATGGGGCCGGGCGGAGCGGGGCAGCCGGCGCAACCGGCGCGATGACGGCCGCGGTCATGACGACACTCCGCTCGTCTGGTATTGGACGCTGTCGTGGGTGAGTTCCATGAATGCTTCCTCGAGGGATGCGCGTTGGGGGGCGAGTTCGAAGAGCACGGTGCCGGTGGACGCGGCAAGCCGGCCGATCGCCATGCTGGTCATGCCGGACACCTGCAGACTGGCGTCGGGACCGGGTTTCACGTGCGCACCGGCCTCGGTGAGCGTGGCAGCGAGAGCGTCGAGTCCGTCGGCGCGTACCAGCACCCATTGGTCCGAACTTGATTCGACGAACTCGGTCACGCCTTCGTCACGCAGCAACTTGCCCTTGCCGATCACGATCAGGTGGTCGGCCGTCAGCGCCATCTCGTTCATCAAGTGGCTGGACACCAGGACAGTGCGGCCCTCGGCGGCGAACGCTCGCATGAGGTGTCGGATCCACACGATGCCTTCGGGGTCGAGGCCGTTGACAGGCTCGTCGAACATCAGCACCGGCGGGTCGCCGAGCAGGGCTGCGGCGATGCCGAGGCGTTGGCTCATGCCGAGCGAGAAGCCGCCGACGCGACGATCGGCGACGGTGTCGAGCCCGACGATGCCGAGCACTTCGCTGACGCGACTGCGCGGGATGGCGTTGCTCTGCGCAAGGCTGAGTAGGTGGTTGAAGGCCGTGCGCTGCGGGTGCACGGCGTGCGCGTCGATCAACGCGCCGACCTCGCGCAGCGGCGCTGGCAGGTCGCGATAGTGCTTGCCACCGACCGTGACGTCGCCGCGGCTTGGGGCATCCAGGCCCAGGATCATGCGCATCGTGGTCGTCTTACCGGCACCGTTCGGGCCGAGGAATCCGGTGACCAGTCCGGACCGGATGGTGAAGCTGAGGTCGTCCACCGCGGTAGTCGTGCCGTAGTGCTTGGTCAGATTTCGCGCCTCGATCTGCTGGTTGCCGGCGCGCATCGTGCCTGTTGTGCGAGGCATTGGGAGAACACTTCCGTTCCTGGAGTATCGCTGTGCGGTGCCGGCGACCTTCGGGGTACTGGCTCGGCGCTCCGGGCCTCAGCCTCACACTTTCTTTCGCGATGCGCAAATTTGCGTGGCGAGGAAATCTACTGAGCACGCAGAACTTGTGTAACGTGGAGGGATCATGAATGCCACCGCCGTTGCCGAGCGGGCCGCCCGCGCGGGGCTGCGCGAACGCAAGAAGCGCGCCACCCGTCAGGCCCTGAGCCAGGCCGCGCTGCGCCTCGCCATCGAGCGCGGGTTGGACAACGTGCTGGTCGAGGACATCGCGGCAGAGGTCGACGTTTCGACCCGGACGTTCAACAACTACTTCAGCAGCAAGCAGCAGGCGATCTGCGCATTGGGCGTGGACCGCGCCGAATCACTCGGCGCCGCGCTTCGGGCGCGACCAGCTGATGAAGATCTCTGGGAGGCAATCACCGAAGCCTTGCTGGAGTACTACGACGAGTCGGCCAACGCGCCGGACCGCGATTGGTTCGCCGCGGTGCGCCTGGTCATGTCCGCGCCCGCGCTGCAGGGTGAGTACCTGAAGGTCAATGTCACGATGCAACAGGTGCTTGCCGAAGCGATCGCCGAGCGAGCAGGTCTGGACAACAGCATCGACATGCTGCCGATGATCCTGGCCGGCGCGGTCACTGCCGCGAGCCAGGTCGCCGTCGAACGCTGGATGACGTTCGAAACGTCGACGCCGCTACAGACCTTGCTGCGCGACGCGTTGCATCAATTGGCAGCGGCCCGCGGGGCTAAACCGTCCGCGCGGAGTTCACGCAGGTCATAAACGCACCCACCGCGCCGGGTCCGCCCGGGAGAAATCGGCGTAACGTGCGAATTACTGAGGGTCTCTCGCACGCCGGCGCCCGATGCCGGCTCACCCCTGGCGATCGATGACCCCGGCAAAGGCAACTCATGCGACTCCCATGGCGCAAGGCGCAACACGGTACGTCAGCCAATGAACCCTCGATGACGCTCTCACAAGCGGCGCGGTCCGGCCCAGATGGCGACGGCAAGGAACACGACCTGGAGTACTGGCTCAATTCCGGCTTCCTCGCCCTGCCGAAGGACCCCGGCCGGACCGGGGTGTAGACGGCATGACCACGCAGGTGGACGAGATCGCAGACGGCATCTACCGGTTCTCGACATTCGTCCCGGACATCGGACCGACCGGGTTCACCTTCAACCAGTACCTGATCGACGACGAGCAACCGCTGCTGTTCCACACCGGCCCCCGGGCGATGTTTGCGCTGGTCAGCGAAGCCATCGAGTCGATCACTCCGCTGGCGGGTCTTCGTTGGATCACCTTCGGCCACGTCGAGGCGGACGAGTGCGGCGCGATGAACCAGCTGCTTGCCGCCGCACCCGATGCCGAGGTGGCCCACGGTGGCCTGGGGTGCATGGTCTCGCTCAACGACCTCGCCGACCGTCCCCCGGTTCCGCTGGCGGACGGTCAGGTCTTCGAACTGGGACGGCACCGCGTCCGGCACATCGACACCCCGCACGTGCCGCACGCGTGGGAGGCGCGCGTGCTCTACGAGGAGACGACCAAGACGCTGTTGTGCGGTGACCTGTTCACCCAACTCGGCCAGGGGCCCGCGCTCACCGCGAACGACATTGTCGATCCGTCCGGCCAGGCCGAAGACATCTTCGGCGCCACCTGCCTGACCCCGCGAACCGGGCCGACCATCCGAGAACTCGCGAGGCTGGAGCCAATCACGCTCGCGGTCATGCACGGCTCGTGTTTCAGCGGCGATACCGGCGCGGCGCTGAATGCGCTCGCCGACGACTACGACAAACGCCTCGACGCAGCCCGCTAGCCGCTCTGCAAGCTAGGGAAGGCGCTTGCCAATCCATCTGATCGGTCCGCCGACGAGTGGACTGTGATGCCAGCCGCGCCTGATGACCTCTCGGCGAACCGCGCGGAAACGATCTCGCGCCAGCACGAGTGGCCCGGCCTTGGATCGGTCCTCGATCTCCCCCGCCCATTTGCTGACCGAATGGGCGCAGCGGATGCAGAGCGCAACTTCCGGATGATCGCCCAGGTGGACCAGGCGAGCCGGGTCGTCGATCGCGCCGCAGCACCAGCATTGCGACGGAGGTAGGTCCCCGTCCTCGACGGCGGTTCCCATCTGGCGCATCACATCTCGCTTCGCTTCACGGGGCAGCTCAGGCATGGGCTGCCGGCGGCGACCCAGAACACCAACATTGTCGCCGGTCTCAGCTCCTGACGGGCCCTGTTGCTAGCTCGGCTGGCGCCGGGTGGTCACGGGGTCAGCGTCAGTGAGCCCGACGTCACCGGCAACAGCGCACCGCCGGGTCGACAACTCGTCACGCGATGGGCTGGCACGGGGACGAATCCCACCAGGGCGGGCTGCCGCCCCTTGGCGGCCCGGAAGTAGATGAACACGCCGGAGTCGAGCTCCGAGAAGATCGGCGGGTCGCTCGAGGTGATCGGGTAGAAGAGTCCGGCACTGTTGCCACGAATATCGAGGCAGGTAACCGGGCCGTGCAGCGTGAACAGTGGCGTCTGCGCGGTGAACACGCCAGTCGCCGTGTCCGGCGCGGCATTCGCGGCGCGTGCGGCCGTCACCGTGATGTGGAAGGGCCCGCTCGACACGTCCGCCACAAGCATCTGCGCCGGCGACGCGGCGGATGCCGACGCTGCCGGAATTAGCACAATCGCGAGCATTGTCACGGCCATACAGACGAGAATTGCGGTCGGTGTTCGCTTCACGGTGACCTCCAGCGCAGGGGGAGGCACTCAAGGGCCACCCGCACACTGCTCACTACGCACCCGCGGTTCGTTCGGTTCGCTCGCTGCCGCCACCGACGCCGTCCCACTCAGGGCATGACGGAATCAATACGCTGTGCGGCATGTCGGATTCGTCGTCGGACGCCGAGTTCGTGGGCGCCATTCCAGCGCTGTACGAGTCACTCCTGGTCCCGATGATCTTCCAAGAGCCGGCTCGATCGCTGGCGTCGGCCATCGCCGCGCTACGACCGAGCGACGTCCTGGAGACCGCTGCGGGCACCGGGGTGCTCACCAGAGAACTCGTCGCGCTGCGCGATGTCAGCGTCACCTCCACTGACCTCAATGCGGCCATGATCGAGGCGGCGCGCTCGCGGCTGTCCTCCGATCGGGTGCGCTGGCAGGTCGCCGATGCGATGGACCTGCCGTTCGACGATGCGTCCTTCGACGTCGTCGCGTGCCAGTTCGGGGCAATGTTCTTCCCGGACAAGGTTGCTGGGTATGCCGAAGCAGCACGGGTGCTGCGTCCGGGCGGCTCGTTGGTGTTCAACGTGTGGGACCGGATCGAAACCAGCGTCGTGGCCGACGTGGTGACCGCGGCGTTGTGCTCAGCCGCACCGCGCGACTCACTGGACTTCTTGAGGCGAACCCCGCACGGGTATTTCGACGTGCAAGCCATCGATGCAGAACTCAGCGCTGCCGGGTACGACGAGATCCGGATCGAGGCGATGGACGGCACGAGTCGTAGCACCGCCCACGACGGCGCGGTTGCCTACTGCCAGGGCACGCCGTTACGCGGTGAGATCGAGCAGTCCAGCCTGGACCTTGAGCGAGCCACGGTCATCGCAACGCAAGCGCTCGAAGCCAGATTCGGCCCTGGCCGGTTCGACGCCCCGACGAGGTGGTTCCAGGTTTCCGCGCACCGGCCGAGCCGCTGACCGCGCGTCCACAGGGTGCCTATCGCGCACCGGCCATGGCGTGCAGCCCGCTCAGGGTCTGCCCGGCCAGCGCAATCGACGCGGGATCGGTGCGCACCAACTCGAGGACGAAGTGATCGATGCCGAGGTGCAACCACGGCTCGAGCTGCTCCGCGATCTCGCCTGGCGAGCCGACGAACACACCCGCCGTCGCGCCCACGTCCGGGATTCCTCGAGGTACGCGCCATCCCTCCCACTCGGCGCGTGCCCCGTCGGTTGTCTCCGCGATCGCAACGACCGCCTTGTAGGTCACCGCGATCTCGTCCGGGTCGCGACCGACCGTCGCGCAATGGGTGGCCAGCACGTGGCGCTTGTGCTCGATCCGGTCGAACGTGTCACCCGATGGGAAGGACAAGTTGATCTGGTCCGCGTGCCTCGCGGCGATACGCAGCAGTCGCTGTTTACCGCTACGTTTCCGTGCACACGGTGCAGGAGCATCTGAAGGCGATCTTCGACAAGTTCGGCGTGCGAAGCCGACGGGAACTCGTCGCCGCTGTGCTCAGCGTTGACGGCGGCGACCGGCCCGGCCCGGGCCGCGGTTAGTCCTCACGAGGGATGTCGCCGCGCCATGCGCCGGTCTCAGTGCTGCGATCCTCGATGAACTCCTTGAAGCGCTTCAGGTCACCCACGACCTGACGATCGTCGGCCCCCAGTGCCGCGCCTGCCGTCTCGACGAAACCGGACGGATCCCAGTCGAGCTGCACGGTGAGTTTTGTCTGCTCAGGGCTGAGCTTGTGGAAGGTGATCACGCCGGCGTGGGTCGTGCCGTCGGTTGATTTCCAAGCGATGCGTTCCTCGGGATGCTGCTCGGTCACCTCGGTGTCGAACTCGCGCTCGACGCCACCGACCTTGACGGTCCAGTGCTGGCGCCGGTCATCGAGCTGAACGATGCGGTCGACGCCACTCATGAACTGCGGGAACGTCTCGAACTGTGTCCATTGGTTGTAGACGCGCTCGATGGGGGCGTCGACGTCGATGGACTTGGTCACGCTCGTCATACTTTGGATCTCCATTTCCTCGGACCGAGTCTTTGGCCGATGCCGGTGGGCATCGGGCGGGGACCGACATCGTCGGGAGCAACCCGGCCGGCATGTTGTCGCCACGGGCTGGATACCCCGCCCCGCATGCGTCCAAACGTCGCTTCGCTAGGTATTCCGACAGGGGTGTTGACTGACCCGCATCGCCGATGCGTGATGCTCTGCACAGTCGAAGGCACGTCGTTGTTCACCGACGCCGGTGTGCTCACCCTGCAGATACCGGTTGCCGAGCAAGCCAAACCGCGCAAGATCGCCGTCAGCAGCAAGGGTGAGGACCGGCAAGTGATCAACGCATAACACCCTTGCCGCGCGCTTGCCGTGTGCGCAGGTCGCGTCGCTCAGCAGCGGAAGGTCGCGCCGGTGATCGACGGCTTGCTGCGGCCCGCCTTGGGATATCTCGTGTCGAACCACTGGGTGAAGAACCGTGACAGCTCATTGCGGCAGGAGGCGCTGTCCGCCGGCAGGTTGTCGGCGAACTGCTCCTCCAGTTGCGCCTCGGTGATCACGCCGCCGCCGTAGCGCCGCTGGATCGTCTGCAGGGTTCGGTCGAAGTTGGTGCTGCCCAGGATCTGGCGCAACGCCAGGTAGGCCGTCCCGGGCCGGGTGTAGGTCGAGGAGTCGGAGAACAGCGAGGCGGACGTGGGATCCGACGGCACGCCGGTGAACAGACCGGCGTGCGCGTAGTTCTTGGCGAACGTGCGCGCCAAGCTCTTCTCGAATGCGGCGTTGCCGGCGGTGGTGCCCAGCCCGCCGTGTGCGGTGGCCGCATTGCGCGCGGCGTAGAGATACTCACCGAGCGTCGCCATGCCCTCCTTGAAGAAAGTCATGTTGTAGTTGGACTCGGTGACGTTGTCACCCCACCACTGATGCATGTTCTCGTGGTTGAAGGTGTCCAGGTCGATGGTGCCGCCGGCGAAGGTGATCATCGTTTGCATCTCCTCCTCGAAGCTGGCGTCCGGCAGCCCGATGACGACACCGTCGGAGGTGAACGGGAACGGCCCGTTGAACAGGCTCTGGAACTGGGTAATGTCCTGCTGCTGAGCCATGATCGCGGCGTTCTTCGCCTGCTTGGCCGCGGACAGCGAAACGGGTTGCGCCGTGTAGAAGATCATCTGGTTGGCGGCTTTACGCGCGGTGAGGGTGAAGTCACCGACCGAATCCTCAACCAGGTAACTCGCGATCGGGGCGACCGAGCGCCAATGGAACAGCGTCGATCCGCCCGGGAAGTTGACGTTCGGCGCGAGGGTGGTCTTAGTGAGCAGGATGCCGTTCGCGATAGCCGCCTTGCCGGCGTTCACGGTGTCGTAGAAGTCGTAGGTCGGCTTCGCGCTGGGATGGTTGTTCAGTGGCATCCAGTCCTCGGTGCCGACAGGCTCGGTGGTGACGAATCCGCCGTCGGGTGAGACGAACCATCCTTCGGTGGAGCCGTCGCCGTCGAGATGCACGCCGGGGCGGCCGGTGTAGTTGACCGTGACCACGAACGTCGAGCCGTTGGCGATCGGCGTCTGCGGCGTGATGACGAGCTTGTTGGCCGGGCACTGGGTGCCGTCCTGCGCGTCGTCGGTGTTGCCGGTGAGTTGCGGTGAGCAGGCCGGGGGTAGCGGATTGTTCGCCGGGCCGCCGACCGGGTCGTTCTGTCCGGCCTCATGCGCGCGCGGGTCGGAGTCATCGACGCCGTTCGGGTCGCCGGGATAGGTCGGCTGGACGAACCGGTAACTCGCCTGCCGGCCGTTCACGCTGATGGTGCCCACGGTGAGGTCGGGGCCAGCCGCGCCGAGCACCGAGCTGCGTTCGAAGTCGAGGCTGAAGCTGGACAGGCACTGCGTCGCTCGTTCGGTCAGCACCACCTCATTGCCCGGCAAGAAGGTGTTGCTAGACGCGTCGTAGACGAGGTGCACGTCAGTGTGTTCGCTGCGGTAGCCGCCGTTGCCCATGTCCGGGTACACATGGTCGCCGGAGCTGGACAACGTGCGCGCGCCCGCGGTGCAACTGGCGGAAACAGCACCGGCGCCGGCACCGCCTGGGGCGACCAGCACGCCCGCGACGACCGCTACACACGTCCCGACAACAACTGCACCCTGGCGCATGGCCGCCTCCCCAGCAACGGATAGCCGCTCCCAGCATCGCACTGTCCGCCGCTGGACCGCGGTGGGCCGCGGCGGCCCGCGTGATCACGGGGTCAGCCGGCACTGTTCGCCTACGACCGTGCATCGCCCATCCTCGCGCTCTGGTCACCGGCTGCGTCGCGGCCTAGCCTCTGGCGGTATGGGATCCGGCGTCGATCCGGAACGCGTTCGAATGTCCGAGCTCGTCGCCGCACTGTCGCTGGGCATCGACCTCGGATTCGGCCAGCCGATGCAACACGTGCTGCGCCAATGTCTGATCGCGCTGCGCCTGGCCGAGCGTCTCGACATGGACGCCGAGGAGCGTGGGACCGTCTATTACACGGCGCTACTCATCAACGTCGCGTGCCACTCGGATGCGCACGAGCAAGCGAAATGGTTCGGCGACGACATCGCGCTCAAGTCGGACAAGTACCGCTACGAGTTCGGCACGATGCGCGCGGCCGCCGCCGGCTTGCGACGCATCGGCACCGGGAATCCGCCACTGCACCGGTTCCGCGTCGGGCTCGAGTTCGCGTTGTTCGGACATCGCGAGGTTGCGAACATGATCACCGAGCACGCGCACCGGGCGCGCGCCTTCGCCGAGCAGCTCGGACTGCCCGAACCAGTGAGTGCCGGGCTGGGTGCGGCGTACGAGCAGTGGGACGGAAAGGGCTGGCCCGGCGAGCTCAGCGGCGCGCAGGTGCCCATCGTGGCGCGCATTGCACAGCTCGCCGAATTCGTCGAAGTCGCCCATCGGGTGGGCGGTGTCGATGCGGCGAAGGCCATGGCCCGGCGTCGGGCCGGCGGGCAATTCGATCCGCAGCTGGCGACGTTACTGGCGGATGAGGCGGACGCGATTCTCGACGACCTCGATGCCATCGGCACCTGGGACGCGGTCATTGCCGCCGAGCCGTCGTTGACAGTGCTGCTGGGCGAGGCGGACTTCGACGCAGCTCTGCTCGCGACAGCGAACTTCATCGACCTGAAGTCGCCGTACCTGCTCGGCCACGCGCCCGCGGTCGCCGAACTGGCTGCCGAAGCGGGTCGCCGGTACGGGATGGACGAGGCCGAGGTCACGACGTTGCGACGCGCGGGCTTGGTACACGGGCTCGGCCGACTGGGCGTGTCGAACTCGATCTGGGACCGTCGCGGTTCCCTCAGCGCCGGCGATTGGGAACGGGTGCGGATGTACCCGTACGTCACCGAGCGGATGCTGCATCAATCGCTCTCGCTGTCGCCACTGGGTGCGATCGCGGTCCAGCATCGCGAGCGGCTCGACGGCAGCGGATACCCGCGTGGGCTCTCCGGCAACGCGATCACGCGGTCGGCGCGAGTCCTCGGTGCCGCCGAGGCATATCAAACCAAGCGTGAGGCGCGACCGCATCGCGAGGCGTTGTCGGCGGATCGGGCTGCGCAGGCACTGCGCGACGAGGCACACGCAGGCCGACTGGAATCGGCGGCAGTCGATGCCGTACTGCGCGCCGCCGGTCACCGGGTGCCACGCCGGCCGGACGGGCCAGCTGGCTTGACCAGCCGCGAGATCGACGTCCTGCGGCTGCTGGCTCGAGGCATGTCCAACAAGCAGATCGCACATCGACTGGTGATCACGCCGAAGACGACGAGCAACCACATCGAGCACATCTACGCGAAGATCGGCGCCACCGGCCGAGCCTCGGCAGCACTGTTCGCGATGCAGCACGGCCTGCTGCCCGACGAGGCGATGGCCGTCCCGGACCACACTGTGCGCTGAGATGAGGCGAACGCCTCATGTGCGCGGCGCCGGGCGTATCTAGGTTCGGTGGCATCCCCGCGTGGGGTCCACGTCGGCGGCACAGGAGGCAGAACACATGAGCATCGGCGACCGCTTCTTCGCGATGTACTACGACGGGTTCATGGCCCGGACCGAGAAGGCCGGGCTGGGTGAACGTCGCGCGAAACTACTCGGTGCGGTGCGTGGAGACGTCCTCGAGATCGGCGCGGGTACCGGCGCAAACCTGGCGCTGTACCCGTCGACGATCACCTCACTCACCGTCACCGAACCGAGCCAAGCCATGATGCGCAAGCTACGGAAGCGCCTCGGCGAGCGGGCCGTGACGGCGCTGCGGGCTCCGGCTGAGGACCTCCCGTTCGACGATGACACGTTCGACACCGTCGTCTCCACTCTCACGCTGTGCACGGTCGACGACCAACCCCGCGCATTGCGTGAGATTCATCGGGTGCTGCGCCCAAGCGGGCGGCTGTTGTTCATCGAGCACGTCCGCGCGGGCGAGGAGAAACTCGCACGCAAACAGGACCGCATGAACGGCATCAACCGCATCGTCGCCCACGGCTGCAATTGCAACCGCCCAACCCTGGACGGCATTCGATCGGCCGGCTTCACGCTCGATCAGGTCGAGCATGGTTCGCTGGAGAAGGCACCGTCGTTCCTGCGACCGCTTGTCGTCGGTCTGGCCGGAGCGGCCTGACCAGGTTCTCGCGCCGGCCTGACCGCGCACCGAGACTTGCCGCTGGTTCAGTGGTTGGTCATACTTGTGACTATGACGTCAACACTGCCCTTGGCAGAGGTGAAGGCTCACCTGTCCGAACTGGTGGGGCGAGTGCATACCCACCACGAGCGCGTGACGGTCACGGTCCACGGTCGCCCGTCTGCGATTTTGCTCGCCGTCGAAGACGTCGAGGCGCTGGAGGAGACCATTGCGATCCTGTCCGATGCCGAGGCCATGAGACAGCTCGCCGAAGCCGAGGCCGAGATCACCCGGGGCGAAGGTGAATCGGAACAGCAACTGGCCGAGGCGATGAAGCGGCGTCGCACGTCCGCGTGAGCAAGGCCAACCGCTACCGCCTGATCATCGCGCCTGCCGCCAGGCGCCGACTCGCCGAAACGTTGCCCGAAACTGTCGCCTTCGCCGCGCATGAATTCATCGTCGGCCCGTTACTCGAAAATCCACAACGCGTCGGGAAAGCCCTGCACGAACCGCTGCACGAGCGGCACAGCGCCCGGCGCGGCACCTACCGTGTCATCTATCGCATCGACGAAGGCAGGCGAACCGTCACGGTCGTCGCGATCTTGCCCCGAGCGGACGCCTACCGCACCCGATGATGCTGCCGGCTGCTGATTCCTAGCTGCTAATGACCGACGAGCCAGCGACCCGGTTGGGCGAGTTTTCGCGCCCGGGGCGGCCCCCATGAGCCTTGCGGATAAGAGGCCAGTCGCGGCGGGTTGGACAGAATCGGTTCCACGACTCGCCAAGCGGCGGCCAGCCCGTCGGGTCTGGTGAACAGCGATCGGTCACCGAGTAGGACGTCGTGGATCAGTCGAACGTAGGGCGGGAGCGGTTCCCCGCCCGCCAAAGTCGACAGCGAAAGGCGCGTGGTCGCGACGTCGACGTCCAGCGCGGGCCCGGGTTTCTTCACGACCAATGACAGGTCGATCTCACCGGCTCCGGCCAGCGATAAGGAAAGCACGTTGGTCTCGACGGGTAGCACTCCGGCCAGGGGACCGGCCGGTTCGCGCAGCACGATGCTGACGCGCTGGTCACTCATCGCCAGCCGCTTGCCGGTGCGCAGCAGAAACGGGACGCCGCGCCATCTCGGATTGTCGATCCACAACCTGGCCGCGACGAAGGTGTCGGTGCGCGAGCGCGATGCGACGTCGGGAACGTCGCGGTAGCCGTTGAACTGGCCGAGCACCACCTCGCTCGGGTCGAGCGGGCGAAACGACCTGATGACCTTCTCCCGCGCCGCTTGTAGATCGCTTGCCGACAAGCTCGCCGGCGGCTCCATCGCGACCTCGGCGGCAACCTGGAACAGGTGCGTGACGAGCATGTCCAGCACCGCGCCGGTGGCGTCATAGAACTGAGCTCGGTCGGTGATTCCCAGTGTCTCCGGCACGTCGATCTGGACGGCCTCGATGTGCTCGCGATTCCACATCGCGGAGAAAAGTCCATTGGCAAACCGCAATACGTGCAGATTCTGGGTCGCTTCCTTACCCAGGAAATGGTCGATGCGGTAAACCTGGTCCTCTTGCAGGACCGAATGCACGACCCGGTCCAACGCCCGAAAACCCTTTGGTGAGGTACCGAACGGCTTCTCGAAAACCACTCGCGCACCGTCGGACAAGCTGTGCGTACCGAGGGCCTTGGTGATACCGGCGAACGCCACCGGTGGCACGGCGAGATAGTGGATCAGCTGCGCAGCACGGCCGAGTTGACCCTCGGCGGTGGCTAGGACGTCGAGCAAGCTGCCCGGGTCATCGGAGTCGAAGCCGCCACCCGCGAACAGCAACCGTTTCGAGAACTGCTCCCAGACTCGGCCGTCCGGATCAGGACCGAATTGGGTGAGTACTTCATGTACGTGTGCCCGGAAGTCCTCATGCGCCACATCGCCGCGGCCATTGCCGACAAGCAGCCACTTGGCCGGTAGCAGACCAGCCGACGCCAGCGTGTAGAACGCCGGTATCACCATTCGTTTCGCCAAATCACCCGTGGCTCCGAACAGGACGAACACGGTCGGGCCAGGATCACGGCTCGAACCGGATCGGTTAGCTCCACCGACTTTCGCCATGTTCGCCACGTTACGCGGCCGTGATCGGGCGCCGAGTCACGTATGAGAGTCGATGTATTCCTGCGGATCCTTGTCGACGGGCGGCACTCCGGTGACGTGAGCAGCTTCGAAAGCTGCAAACGCTGTGGCCAGCTGATGCCGAACTTGCAAGGAGGCGTGGCGACGAAAGTCGGTCAGGCCCTCGCGCTCTTCCTCGGCCATGTGATCTCCGTTCGCCTTGTTCGCCGCGGCCACCGCGTCATACCAGTCGCTGCTGCCCACCTCGTGATGCGCGACGTCCTCGACAGCATCGCGGATCTCGTTGTGATCTTTGATGGCGTCCTCGGTCTCCTCTTCCGGCGTGTGCATGCCGCCGGTGCCCTTGCCGAGTTGCAGCAGCGCGGGATAGAACAGCTGCTCCTCGGCCGCTGCGTGCACTTCCAGGAAGGCCGCAAGTCGGCCCCAGACTGCGGTCAGGCTGGCAGTATCGGTCCGCTCGATCTGCTCGAGCATCGCGAACAATCGGCGCTGTTCGTGATGGTCGTCGAGTATCAGCTGGGTGATATCCACACGCCCGAGCGTATTCCCCGTCGTATATCAGGCGCCGACCCGGCGGGCGGCCTTGAGGGGGACTATCCGTAGCTCACTGCCGTTCTCGACGCGGTGGCCGTTTCCGCACTGAACGTTCAGGGTCACCGTCGCACCGCATCCGTCATGCAGGATCGCCGTCGGCGGGCCGGGCCGGCCGGCCAGGTGCGCGTCGCCCCATTGCGCGAGCGCAATCAGGATCGGTCGAAGTTCGAGCCCGGCCTCGGTCAGCACGTACTCGTAGCGGACTCGATGTCCCGCTTCTTGGTACGCGCGGCGCTCGAGGATTCCTGCCTCGACGAGCCGGGCGAGTCGCTTGGTCAGGAGATCGCGCGCCACACCCAGATGGACTGCGAGTTCGTCGAAACGACGCACTCCGTTGAACAGATCTCGCAGCACCAGCAGGGTCCAGCGATCGCCGACGACATCGCTCGTCCGCGCGACGGAGCAGACCGCCGAGTCGTAGTCCGTCCATTGAACAGCCATGTTCATCCGATCTGGGTTGCTAAATCAAACTTAGAGTGTCAAGGTGACGGCCGGGACGCAAGTCGACGCGCCCGTACGTCATCGCCCCAAGGAGCAGCCATGCCGATGATCGACGTCTATGCCAGCCAGGGGACGTTCGCGGACAAGCACCAGCTTGCGGCTGATCTTGCCGGCACGCTCATGCGTATCGAGGGCGTTCCCGACATCCCGATGTTTCGCAAGAACACGGCCGCCTTCGTGCACGAACTTCCCGATGACGCGTTGAGCAACGTCGATGGCAACAACACCTACGTCCGGGTGCAGGTGCTCACCAACGCCGGCGCGCTGGATCGCGACAAGCAGTTGGCTGTCGTTGCCCAGTTCACCGACCTCATCGCCGCGGCCAGCACGGACGCCACGGTCGCGACGAGGACGTGGGTGCTGCTGACCGAGGCGATCGATGGTGGCTGGGGCCTTTCTGGGCATGCGCATACGAATGCGGAACTCATCGATGCTGCGCGCCGCGAACTGGCCGCACTCTCCTCAGGTGCGTGACGTTCGACACCCAACCGAAGGAGGTAGCTATCGGTGTGTGCGGTTCCGTGGCCGCCAATGGCATGCGTCTGCTGACGCCGCCGGTCGTAGGCGTTGGCCAGCGCCAGGCGCACGACACGCGCACCTGAGTTCACAATCGTGATCACGACGCTGCCGTCGCTACCACGCTGCGCCGTTACCTCGACGTCGACGTTCGCGGTGCCGCCGGCAAAGCGCCGGAAGAACCCGTTCGGCCGTGGAAGCTCACGTCGTAGGATCGCGCGGCCCTCCCCGATCCCAGCACGCCGGCGAACCGGCACCATGGTTACCTATGGACATAACGCAGCTTGAGAAGATCCGCTCCGGTCACGGCTTCTTCGCCGCGCTTGATCAGAGCGGCGGCAGCTCGCCCAGCGCGCTGGCTCACTACGGCATCGACGCCGACAGTTACGCCTCCGACACGGAGATGTTCGACCTCGTGCAGGCGATGCGGGCACGCGTCATCAGCAGTCCCGCGTTCACCGGCGACCGGGTGCTGGCGGCGATTCTGTTCGAACAGACGATGGACCGCGACGTGCTGGGCGTCCCGACGGCGAAGTACCTGTGGGAGCACAAGCAGGTCGTGCCGTTCCTGAAAGTGGACAAGGGTCTGGCCGACGAGCACAACGACGTCCAACTGATGAAGCCCATCGACACTCTCGACGGCTTGCTGAATCGCGCGGTCGAACACGGAATCTTCGGCACGAAGATGCGCTCGGTGATCAAGGACGCGAACCGCGAAGGAGTCGCGGCCATCGTGGCCCAGCAGTTCGAGTACGCCGAGCGGATCGGCGCCGCGGATCTGGTACCGATCATCGAGCCCGAGGTCGGCATCAACAGCCCGCACAAGGACGAGGCCGAGCAGCTGCTGCGGGACGAGCTGCTCGCGCATCTGGGGACGCTGCGCCCCGACGCCACGGTGATGTTCAAGCTGACGATTCCCACCCAGCGCGGCCTGTACCGACCGTTGCTCTCCGATACACGTGTTATCGGCCTGCTTGCGCTCTCCGGCGGATACACCCGTCAGCAGGCGTGCGATCTGCTGGCCAAGGAACCGGTGATGATCGCGAGCTTCTCGCGCGCACTGCTCGAGGGACTGACTCGCGACCAGACCGATGAGGAGTTCAACGAGGTACTGGCAGCCTCGATCGACCAGATCTTCCGAGCATCGGTAGAGAAGACGTCTTCCCCCTGACGTTCTTCGTGTCCGCTACAACGTGGCCAACGCCGGGCTGTCGCGACTCTGAGCGACAGCTTCCAGCGCGGGCGGCATGCTGTACGAGTGGTGAGGTGGCAGCCGCTGACGGTGCGGGTCGAGGCAGCGACATCGCGATTGCTGCACTCGGATCGTCAGGGGCTGTTGCTGGTGGTGAAGGCCACCATGGCATCTGCAGGCGCGTTCGAACTCGCCCGCACCACCGTCGGGTCGCATTTGCCGGCGCTGGCCGCGATGTCCGCGATCATCACCGTGCAGGTGTCGGCATCGCAGACCACGCGCCGCGCGGTGGAGTATTCCGCCGGCGTCGCCGCGGGGGTCATCGCGGCTATCCTCCTGACGCGCGTCCTTGGCGTGCATTGGTGGAGCATCTCGCTGCTCACGCTGCTGTCTCTGTTGGCCGGGCGACTGATTCGACTGGGATCGCAGGCAAATCAGATCGCGATCAGCGCGCTGCTGGTGATGTCACTCGGGTCCTCCTACGGCTGGAACCGCATCATCGACACGCTGATCGGCGCGGGGATCGGCATCGCCGTCAGCCTGACCGGCCCACAACCGTCGTGGGACCGTGCCGCGAGAAGTCAGGTAGCCGCTGCGGCGACCGCGATCGGTGTGGCCCTGCGTGCGATGTCGGTCGACCTTCGTCGGGGTGGGTCGCCGGCCGACGTCCGCGACTCACTCGAGGCCGCACGCAATGTGTCGCAAACGCTCGCGGACGTGCGCAGGCTGGTCGACACGGCGCGGGACGAGCGTCGTGTGCCGCTCGCCGGACGTCGCATGAGGGGTGAGGCCGACCTGGACAGATTCGATGCGGCGCTTCCCGCGCTCGACCACGTGACGAACGAGGTCAGATCGATCGGACGCAGTTTGCTGTCCATCGCGACAGAGAAGACCGCGCTTCCGGAGACCGACCGTGCCGCGCTCGCCGACCTCCTCGCCGCGACGGCGAGCGCAATAAACGCTTGGGGCTCTGCCGCCGGTGCGGAGAACCCTGTCCCAGGTCGTGCCCAGCTGGAGGACAAGACTCAGGCGGTGGCGGCGCGGCGGGCTTCGTTAGCCGAGAGCTGGCGGTCCGAAGCAGTCGACCCACGATGCACGAGCATCCTCGTGGAGATCGATCGGATCATCGGAGAGCTGGATCCCAATGGTGCTCACGGTGCCGCAATCGCGCCGCCATCCACTGATGGCATCGCGACGTCCGAAGGCCGATGAGGCTGGCCACGCGCGAGCTGCCGCCTGCCGCGGCATGCGGCTTCGCTTTCTAGGGAGGTGCGGACGGCAATCTAGGGATCGCTTCCCGATTCGGTCAAAGCCAACGGCTCATAGCGTCTGCATCTATCAGACCTGACCGAACCTGGAGGCACCGCAGATGAGCACAGTCACCGCACCGAGAATCACGTCAATCCCCGCCAAGTCCCTGCGACGCAGCGTCAAGGTGATCGCTACCGCCATCGTCGTGGTTGCCGCCGCCGTCGCGCTGACCGTGTGGCTGCTCGTCAAGTCACCGACACACCACGCAACCACGACGGCACCTCCGTTGACCAACGTGCAGAAAGTCGGGGTCGCCGGGCAGACCGGTCCCGACGTCTGCCGCCCGGCAGCCGGCCAGCGCTACTGCTGAACCCGGCCGGCGCACGCGGCTCGGCGTCGGGGTGACGGCGCCGAGCCGCTTGCGTCGTGTGGATGGGGGGTTGAGACTTCGATGATGCGCGTCTTGGAGCGCGAGGACACCATGACCTGCCTGGGCGAGTACGCCGAACAGGCGCGTCGCGGACAGGGTCGTACCGTACTGATCTCCGGCGAGGCCGGCGTCGGCAAGACAACGCTGCTGGAACAGTTCGAGGGAACGCAGCGCGCCCGATGGATTCGCGGCGCGTGCGACAACCTGTCCACACCGCGGCCGTTGGGTCCGCTGTTCGACGCCGCCGAGGCGGTCGGCGGCGAGCTCGCCGCCAGATGCCGGAGCGGCGCGCCTCGCGAGGTGCTCTTCGCGGCACTCATGGACGAACTGCGAAGCGCCGGGAACGACCCCGAAGCGCTGAGCGTCTACGCGATCGAAGACCTGCATTGGGCCGACGATTCGACCCTCGACCTGGTCCGGTTCCTCGGCCGGCGCGTCGGTGAACTGCACACGCTGCTACTGGTGACCTATCGCGACGACGGTCTCACCGCGGACGACTCATTGCGCTCAGTTCTGGGCGAGCTGGCAAGCCAGCGCAGCACCCGGCGTATCAGTGTTGGACCGCTGTCCCAGGGTGCCGTCGAAGAGCTCGCGCGAGGCAGCGCAATCGAAGCGGCGCAGTTGTACCGGTTCACCGGCGGCAACCCGTTCTTCGTCACCGAGGTGCTGCAGACGGGCAGCGCCGAGATTCCGGAGTCAGTGCGGCACGCCGGCGCGGCGCGCATGGCGGCGTTGTCGCCGCGCGCCCGCGACACCGTGCAGGTCGCCGCGCTCATCGGAACGCGGGTTGGCGTGCGGCTGCTGCAGGCCGTGGCCGATCCCGATGCGGCAACGCTCGACGAGATCGTGGACGCCGGCGTGATGGTGAGCGACGGTGACTCGTTGCGGTTCCGGCACGAGATCACGCGAATGGCCGTAGAGCAGTTGGTTGCCGCACACCGGCGGGTACCCAGCGCACGGGCTCATCCTGCGGGCTCTGGTCGCGGCCGGATGCGAGGACGACGCGCAGTTGGCACATCACGCCGAGGGGGCGGCCGATCAGTCGGCGGTGCTTCGATACGCGCCTCGAGCCGGGCGTCGCGCCGCGGCGCTGTCGTCGCACCGCGAGGCCGCGGCTCAGTACGAACGGGCTTTGCGCTTCGTCGGCGGCCAGGAGCCGGCCGTGGTGGCGAGCCTCTACGACCGGCTGGCCGACGAGCTGTCCTTGATCGACAGATGGCAGGGCGCCGCCGACGCGCGGGAGCGGTCTCTCGCGCTGTGGCAACAACTCGGTGACCGGCTGCGCGAGGGCGACGCGCTGCGTCGGCAATGCCGGACGCTGTGGCGACTGAGTCGTGGCAAGGAGGCGATCGAGGCAGCGGAACAAGCCATCGTCACGCTCGAACCGCTCGGGCCGAGCGCCGAGATCACCTGGGCGCATTCGACCATTGCCTTCGTCCAGTTGTGCGCCGGTCAGTTCGACGACGCGGACCGGTCGTGCCGGCGAGCGGTGGAACTTGCGGAACGGTTCGACCTCCCGGATGCGCTCAGCGATGCCCTGAACACCGCGTCGCTGATCGCGCACGACACCGGCCGGGCGTGGGAACCGATGATGCGCCAGGCGTTGTCGGTCGGGTTGACCCGCGGCGCCGCCGAACATGCCGGCCGGGCCTACTCAAACCTGTGCGAACTACTCCGCGCCGCGATGAGGCTGGACGAAGCCGAGGCCGTCTATCGCGAAGGCGTCGTGATGTGCGAGGAGCACGACATCTCCACCTACCTGATCTGCCTGCGCGCACGGCAGATCGAGATTTTGAGTATGCGGGGTGAGTGGGACGAGGCGGCCGCAGTCGCCCGGCAGTTGCTTCTGCGCGAGGCGTCGCCGATGAATCGGCTCACCGTCCTCGCCGAACTCGGACTCATCCTGGCGCGGCGCGACGAGGGCGCGGCGTGGGAGTTGCTGGACCAGGCTCTCGGGATCGCACTGGACAGCGCGGAAGCCAATCGCATTTCCTACATCCGGTTGGCCCGCGCGGAGGCGTTCTGGCTGGCCGGACGTGACGCCGAGCTGCGCCATGAACTGGAGCTCGCCGGCGAGGTGGTGCATCCCAGCGACCCATGGAGCTACGGCGAGCTGGCGATCTGGACGTCCCGTGCCGGGATGGAGCCAGCCGCGGGAGCCGCAGTGTCCGCGGCCCGGCCGTACGCGCTCGCCTTGGCCGGCGACCATGCCGCAGCCGTGCGGTTCTGGGCGGACCTGCGCTGTCCGTACGCGGCGGCGCTGGCCATGCTCGACTCCGCCGACGACGCCTCGATGCGGGAGGCGGTGCGACGCTTCGACACCATGGGTGCCACCGCGGCGGGCAACGCGGCGCGTCGCGAGATGCGTCGACGCGGCGTGCGTTCCATCCCGGCGGGCGTGCGCTCCACGACGCGGTCGAACCCGCATGGGTTGACCAACCGAGAGCTCGAGGTGCTCAGCCAGATTTCGCTCGGCCGGACGAACGCGGACATCGCGGCGGCGCTGTTCATCTCGGCCAAGACGGTCGACCACCACGTCTCCGCGGTGCTCACCAAGCTCGGCGTCGGATCGCGCATGGCGGCCGCCGCGCAGGCCAGGGAGCTCGGTCTAGCAACGACGTGAGTCCGCCGCATTCCCACGAACCGCTGCTCCCGCACATGCCTGGACCACACGGGTCGCTGCCATTGCGGGCGGGCCGATAAGCCTTCGGTCAGCCCTTCGGTCAGCCCTTCGGTCAGCCCTGCAGCCGGGCATTGGCAATCTTGCTCAACTCTGCCCGGGCCTTGTCGCGCAGGCCAATGACGAGCTTGATGTCGGAAAGAATCGCGGCCTTGTCCTTGGACTTCTCGATCGCGGCCTTCGTCCAGTTGTCCTTAGAGCCGCGCTCGTACAGACCGGCGATCCCGTCGAGCTGCTTCATCATCTTGGGCACCGTCGCCTTGACCCGCATCAGCTCCTGCTGGTTGCGCTGCTTCAGCGCCTGCTGCGCCTTCTGGCACTCGGCCAGGACCTGATCGGACAGGGTCTTCGCCTGGGAGACATTGCGCTTGCGGTTGCGACCTTCGAGCGCCTGCTCGTCCATCTGCTGCTGCAGCTCGCTCAGCGCGACGGTCTTGGTCTTGGTGACGGCCTCCTTCAAGTACCGGTCGAGCTGCTGCTTGTGGTCGGCGAGCGACTCCGGGTGGAAGTACATGACCGTGGCCAACGCCGGGTCGTGCTCCTCCTTCTTCACCTCGACCAGCAGCTTCTCCATGTCAACCACGGACTTGTTCCCGGTGCCCAGCTTGGTGGACACCTGCTTCTTCCGGGCGGCGATCTCGGCCGGCAGCTCCTTGACCAGAGTGGCGTATCGCGCGGTGAGCGGCTTGAACTGTTTCTGGTGCAGGTCGGTAATCCGCTTCAGCTCCTTGCCGAGCGTGTTGAGCATGTTTTCCAGCTCGTCGGACATCTTCTTCACCTGCGGATCGGCGATGAAGTCCTTGAGAGCGGTGCCGGCCTGGCCCTGCTCCTTGAGCGCCTGCACCCGGAGCCCAACCTCCTTGGAGCCCTCGTGCAGCACCTGCGCGAGCTGCGCGACCACCTGCGAATCTCTCTTGATCTCCACCGAGCCGGCGATTGCCGCCTTCTTGATCTCATCGAATTCCTTCTTGAACTGCTCATATTGCTTGGCCACAGTCGCCTCCCGCGAAATCAGCCGGAAAGGCGCAGCCTATTCCTTATCGACGGCAACGGAAGGAGTGTTGCTTTGACCTTTCTGTGGCATTGGGGCCGGCCGCGGCGCACGGCTCGTCGCATTCCTGGCTTCCGCCACTCATACGCGGCAGAACGCCCCACGGCGAAGTCGAGTACCAGTTTGCGGCCAACCCTCTAGTCGCCGCCCGGCGACGCCACCCTATGACGCGGCAGGCGGTGCCTCAGTGGTCGATGTCTGTGCGTCCCGGAGCATGCTCGTCCTGACCCAAAGTCCGCATCAATTGCAGCAGGCTGATTACGTCACGATTGCCGCGGCGTCCTCGGCTAGTGCCTCGACCAGGTCGATGCCTGTTCGTTCGTCGCGATCGTGCTGGGTTAACACGGAGATCAGGATGCGCTGTCCGTCGATGGTGATGATTCCGTCACTGTTCACCGCCCATCGGCCGCCGTCGTCGGCGACCGAGAGCCATCCGTCCTTCACCTCGACCGGCCCCCTGCCGTGCGCGGCAGCTGGAACCCCCCACGCCTGGTCCGACTTGACGTTCGCGAGCAGCGTGAGTGCATACGTTCGTGCAGGGGCGCCGAGGGGCGAGGACTCGGTGACGAGGTCGCGCAGCAGCTGTACCTGGTCGTACGCGCTCGTCGTCGTCAATCCCCAATAGTCGGAGGGTCCAGGGACTGTGGACGAGATTGACGCGCCGAGCGCAGGATTGGCCGCGTTCAGACCTACGGCGCCGCCGATGTCGTTGAAAATGTTCTCGGCCGCACCGTTGTCGCTGTTCTCGATCATTGACGTCGCGTCGCGGTCCTCGCCCGCGGACAGGGTCGTGCCGCGAGTCTGATGTCGTAGCAGCAGCGTCTCGAGCAGATCGATTTTGACGACGCTCGCCGTCACCATGCCGTTGGTCGCGCCGTCGGACAGCGTTGCGCCCGTACTCAGATTTACGGCCGCGATCGAATACCCGCGCCACGGAAGCACGCTCGACACTTCGACGATGTCCTGTTCGGCCGACGCCGCGTCCGCGACCCGCTTTGGCCCGTGCTGCGTGGCCCCGCTGCAGACGGCGATGAGTCCCCCCGTCACCAGGGCAACTGGCAGCCAACGGTGGCTCACGATGGTAAGTCTCTGCGCCGGTTTGCCGGCGGGCAAACCCGAATCCAGTGACCGAGACTGGTCGACATCGCCAGGGTGTCCACTATGAGGCCAGACAGGTGTCAACGATGTCGCGAGACATCACAATGCGCGCCCGAAGGGATTCGAACCCCCAACCTCTTGATCCGTAGTCAAGTGCTCTATCCGTTGAGCTACGGGCGCATCAGGTATCGACGGGCCAGTCTACCGGCTCGCACGGGCTGCCCGAACCGGCTGCAAACTGGCTCCGAACCGGGCTCCAACCCAGCTCCACCGGATTCGAACCAGCCCGGTGCGCCGCTGGCGAGCAGCCGCAGAACCGGCCGTGCACGGGCCGGGTCACCGACCCTGCAATTCATGGCGGAGGCTCCGGGATTCGAACCCGGGATGGGCTTTAGACCCAAACCGCATTAGCAGTGCGGCGCCATAGACCAGACTAGGCGAAGCCTCCAGGCAGCCGGCGCGTGCTCAGCTCCCGCCCCAAGAGAGTACAGCCGCGCTGCGTCGCGGTCCGAACCCGTCCAGGGCGGCCGCACTACCGCAATGATCATCGCGATCGATGCGTGCGCAATGCGGTCACGCCCGGTGCAGCAGCCGTTTGAGCCGGTGCGGCCGGACGATGAAGGCCTCCGCCTCGAGCGCGGCGAAGGCGATCCGCGGGATGTCCCGCGACGACGGGAAGGAGACGAATCGCGGTTCCCAGCACGGGCGGAACTTCGCGTTGAACCGGTACAGCGACTCGATCTGCCACCACCGCGACGCCAGCAGCAGCAGCCCGCGCCACGCGCGCAGGATCGGCCCGGCCCCGATGCGCTCGCCGCGCTCCAGCGCGTCGCGGAACACCGCGAAGTTCAGCGACACCCGCCGCACCCCGAGTTCCGGCGCGCGTCGCAGCACCTCGGCGATCATGAACTCGCTCAGGCCGTTCTCGGCGTGGTTGTCCCGGCGCATCAGGTCCAGCGACAGCCCGTCCCGGCCCCACGGGACGAAATGCAGGATGCCGTACAGCCGGCCCTCGTGGTGCGCGGTGGCAACCACCGCGTCGCCGTCGCATGGCTCGCCGAATCGCGACAGTGCCATCGAGAACCCGCGCTCGACCGCGTCCCCGCGCCAGCGATCGGCAAGCCCGGACATCCGCGTGAGCTCTGCCGGGTCGATGTCGCGAACCCGCCGTATCTGCACGTCGTAGCCGGCGCGGACGACCTTCGTGCACGACTGCCGCACGCCGCGCATCGGTCGTCCGTCCAGGGAGAAATCGCTGACGTCGACGATGGCCTCGTCGCCGAGTGCCAACGCGTCCAACCCCATCTCCCGCTTGAACACCGTCGCGCCGAGTTCGCTGTTGCCGATCACCGCCGGCGTCCACGCGTACTGACCGACCAGGTCGCGGTACGCGGCGATCGCGCCCGGCCATGCCTCCGGATCACCGATCGGATCTCCGCTGGCCAGCGCGACGCCGAACACGACCCGGTACGTGATCGCCGCCTTGCCGCTGGCCGACCACACCACCGACTTGTCCCGGCGCAGCGCGAAGTAGCCGAGCGAGTCGCGCTCGCCGTGCGGTATCGAGCAATCGACGCAGCCGCTGCTCGTCGCTGTCGGACAGTCTCGCGATCGGCTCGTACGGCCGCAGCGCCAGCAGTGCGACCACCACGAGCGTGGTCAGCCCGAACGCGAGCAGCGTGCCGTGGAACACGTCGTCCATCGCCTCGGTGCGGATCGTGAGCCACCCGCCGTCGCCGACCAGGGACGCGAGAACTTCCATCAAGCCGTCGCCAGAACGAGGGATGGCCGACGACGTGCGTCGGAGTACGTGTACAGCACCACCATGCCGTAGACGATCGTCGACCACGAGCATCTGCAGACCGACGCGCACCGCGAACCAGCGGCTGCGCGGATCGCCCTTCGCGGTGAACCGGGACCGGGCCGTGATGAGCAGCACCAGCAGCACCGCGCCGATGACGACCCCGGCTGACGTGTTCAGACGCGTCGCGTACCGCCCGGGCGCATGAGGATGACGATGGTCAGCGCCACCGCGCCACGCCAGGCCCGTCGCTTGCGCTTGCGCAGACGCCGCCGCCAGGCGCAGCAGCAACAACCCGGCGACCGCGGAGATCGCGGTGGCGGCCGCGCTCGCCGGCACCGGCAGCACCCGGGTGATCGTGTGCAGGTGCTGGCGCTCGGCCACCCACACGGCGTCGAGCAGGCGAGAGCAGGCCGAGCAGGGCGGCGATGGTGGCGATCAGGCCGGGTGCGCCGGCGCAGGTACCGCGCCTTCAGCCCGCCGGCTCGGCGTCGCCGGGACAGCCCGGGAGGGCGTTGCACGGCGGTGGGCACCTAGCCATGGTCCCGCCACCGTCGGGGCGCACGGCCCGCATCCGTCACAGCCGACTTTTGCCTGGAGTCGCCAAGTCCGCCGGTCGGTCCGCCGATCCGCCATGTTCAGCGAGGGCGACAGCTCGGCCGCCGCATCACGGCGGCCAGTGAGACCGATCAGCGGCAGCAGGATCTGCTCGACGATCTGGGTCAGGTCGTCCTCGGTGATCTCCTCGCGCATCAGGATGATGCGGTGCCCAGCACGGCGGGCATCACGTCCGCGACCAACGGGCGTGACCGCTCTCGGGCGTACCTCGCCGCGCTCCACGCCCCGTTCGCAGCAGACGCGAGCAGGGCGGCGCGGCGCGGCGCCTGGAACCGGTCGTCGATCTCCCGGGCAAGTTCCGGATCGGAGAACGCCTCGCACTTGATGGCGCGCATCGCGCGCCCGGTGGGGCTGTTGAGCACTCCCGCGATCGTGCGCGCGACGCTGCGCAGCGCGTCCGCGGTGGTCACCGAGTCGTCCAGGTCCGGCACCAGGCCGCACTGCTCGGCGGTCGGCATCCGCTCGCACAGCGCGTCCAGGACGAGCGCCTGCTTGGTCGGCCAGCGGCGGTAGATGCTCGCCTTGCCGGTGCGGGCGCGCGCCGCGACGGACTCCACGCTGAACGGCGCGTAGCCGACCTCGGACAGTTCGTCGAAGGCGGCCTGCCGGATGGCGTCCTCGAGCGCGACGCCGCGCCGGCGGCGCAACGCCACCGGATCTGTGGCGTCCGGGGAGTCCGTTACCTCGACTCCCACATTTGGCGCGGTCGTCATCCCGCTGTCATACCCCTCGTCCATCCTGGATAGTGCACGCTTGCGTTCTCTAAAGCGCCGCTCTAGTCTAGCCCGATAGGGAACGCATGCGTCCACTAAATGCGGATTCCTCAGAACTGGGTTCCCTCAAAAACATGGTCGGGCTGCGAACGCATGAAGCGCAGCCGCTGAACGGAGACGAACGACGTGACTCTCGCCAACGCGGCACACCGCCGCCGGCCGCGCGGGCGGGCGAGCGCGGCGCGCGCCGGCATGCCCATCCCGCCCTGATCCTGCTGATCATCGCCGGGGCCCAGCTGATGGTCGTCCTCGACGGCACGATCGTGAACATCGCGCTGCCCTCGATGGGCCGCTACTTCAACCGCAGCCAGACCGACATGACCTGGGCGCTGAACGCCTACTCCCTCGCCTTCGGCGGCCTGCTGCTGCTCGGCGGCCGGATGGGCGACATCCTCGGCCGCCGCCGCATGTTCGTCGTCGGCCTGAGCGCTGTTCACCACTCGGCAGCTTCCTGGCCGGCATCGCGCCGAACTTCGGCCTGTTGCTCGCCGGGCGCGTCATCCAGGGCATCGGCGGCGCGATCGCCTCGCCGACCGCGCTGTCGCTGATCACCACCGAGTTCGAAGAAGGCCAGGAACGCACCCGCGCGATCGCGCGTGTACGCCGCCGTCTCCGGCGCCGGCGCGGCGCTCGGCCTGCTGCTCGGCGGCGTGCTCACCAACTACTTCAGCTGGCGCTGGGTGCTGTTCGTGAACGTCCCGATCGGCGTCGTCCTGATCACCGGCGCGTTCCTGCTACCTGCACCAGTCCGAACGGCTCAAGGGCAACTTCGACTTCGTCGGCGCGTTGATCTCCGTCGGCGGCATGGTCTCGCTGGTGTACGGCTTCATCCACGTCGCGCACAGCGGCTGGGGCAACACCGAGACGTTCACCGTCTTCACGCTCGCGATCGTGCTGCTGGCGGCGTTCGTGCTACTACGAGGCGCGGGTCGCGCCGGAACCGATGATGCCGATGCGGATCTTCGAGAACCGCAACTCGCGCGCGGCACGTACCTGGTCATGCTCGTCGTCGGCGCGGCGATGTTCGGCATGTTCTACTTCATCACCTTCTTCGTGCAGGGCGTGCGTGACTACGGCCCGCTGAAGACCGGCGTCGCATTCCTGCCGGTGGCATTCGCGATCGGTGTGGTCTCGCAGATCGTGGGTCGGATCCTGCCGAAGGTCGGCCCGAAGCCGCTGATGATCACCGGAACGACCCTGCTCACCCTCTCGCTGCTGTGGCTGTCCACCGTCAACACGCACACCGGATACGCCACCAAGCTGCTGCCAGGCATGCTGGCCCTCGCCGTCGCGATGGGCTGCCTGTTCGTCCCGCTGACCACGACCGCCGTGTCGAAGGTCGCCAACACCGACGCCGGCCTCGCCTCGGCGCTGCTCAACGTCGGGCAACAGGTCGGCGGCGCACTCGGCCTGTCCGTGATGACGACCGTGTTCGGCACGTCCGGGCGCAACTACGCCAGCCACCACTTCGGCGCCGTGATCGCAAAGGCGCAGCAGTTGCCCGGCGACCTGCCGCAGTTGGTCGGCGCACGGCTGACCAAGGCGGGCAGCAACGGCCTGCAGAAGGAAGACATCGCCAGCTTCGTGCACTCGCTGCCACCCGGCCAGCAGAAGGCGGCGTCGTCCTTCTTCGCCGGCCCGTACTCGTCGTTCGCACACGCACTGCAGGCGCACGCCTCCGGTGAAGGGTTCTTCGCCGGCGCGATGTTCGGTGTTGCCGCGATCATCGCCGCGGTCGTGCTGATCAACGCGAAGAAGACCGACATCCCGAGCGACCCACTGGAGCTAGTCGCCGCCTGAGCTGCTTTGCCCCACGTGGGGAGAGTTGGTGGCGCACAGAGCCACGAACTCTCCCCATGTCCATCAACACTCGATCACGTTCACCGCGAGGCCGCCGCGTGAGGTCTCCTTGTACTTGACCTTCATGTCGGCGCCGGTCTCGCGCATCGTCTTGATCACCTTGTCCAGGCTGACGATGTGCTCGTCCGCTGCCGCGCAGCGCGATGCGCGCCGCGTTGATCGCCTTCACCGCGGCCATCGCGTTGCGCTCGATGCACGGCACCTGAACCAGGCCGCCGACCGGGTCACAGGTCAGCCCGAGGTTGTGCTCCATACCGATCTCGGCCGCGTTCTCCACCTGCTGCGGCGTCCCGCCCATCACCTCACACAGCGCGCCGGCGGCCATCGAACAGGCCGAGCCGACCTCGCCCTGGCAGCCCACCTCCGCGCCGGAGATGGACGCGTTCTCCTTGTACAGCACGCCGATCGCACCGGCCACGAGCAGGAAGCACACCACCCCGTCGTCGTCCGCACCGGGCACGAACCGGGTGTAGTAGTGCAGCACCGACGGGATGACGCCGGCCGCACCGTTCGTCGGCGCGGTGACCACGCGACCGCCGGCAGCGTTCTCCTCGTTCACCGCAAGCGCGTACAGGTTCACCCAATCCATCACCCGCAGCGGGTCGTCCGGACCGTCCAGCATGACGGCGCGGCGCGCCTGGCCGCCGGAATCAGCTGGCGTCTGCGCGCCCGTCGACGTCGCCGACTCGCCCGCGGTCAACGCGCGGTACAGCTCCGGTGCGCGCCGCGGCACGTGCAACCCGCCCGGCAGCGTCCCCTCGTGCGCCACCCCGCTGCGCACGCAGTCCTGCATCACCGACCAGATGCGCAGCAACCCGTCCTGCACATCCGCCGCCGGGCGCCACGCGGTCTCGTTCGCCAGCATCACCGCGCTGATCGGCAAGCCGGATTCCTCGCACCGTGCTAGCAGCTGGTCGCCGGTGCTGAACGGGTAGGTCAGCGGGGTGTCGTCGGCCTTGATCCGGTCCGCGCCGGCCGCGGCCTCGTCGACGACGAATCCACCACCCACCGAGTAGTACGTCCGCTCGCGGACGAGCCGGCGGGACGTGTCGAACGCGAAGAACCGCATCCCGTTCGGATGGAACGGCAGGCTCTCGCGGCGATGCAGCACCAGATCGTCGTCGCTCATCCCGACCTCGTGCTTGCCGAGCAGGCGAACCGTGCCGGACGACACCGCCGCGCGAGCCCGGTCGGCGCCCGCAGCGATGTCGACCGTCTCCGGCCGTTCCCCCTCCAGTCCCAGGATCACCGCACGGGCGCTGCCGTGGCCGTGGCCGGTGGCGCCGAGCGATCCGAACAGCTCCACCCGCACCCGGGCCACGTCGGCCAGCACGCCGTCGTCGTCCAGGCCGGCCGCGAAGGTACGCGCGGCACGCATCGGCCCGACCGTGTGCGAACTGGACGGACCGATGCCGACCGAGAACAGGTCGAACACCGAGATCGCCACACCGCCATCATGCGCGCTACCGGCAAGTAGGCGTGCGCGCGCACGAAAGCGGTCGGGCCGCGCGTCAGATGTGCGTCAGTTGCCCGTCAGGTGCCGCGGCAGAAACCTCGGCGTTGGTGCTGCCTCAGACGACAGTCAGCGTGACGTCGATGTTGCCGCGCGTCGCCTTCGAGTACGGGCAGAACTCGTGCGCGAGGTCGACCAGCTCCTTGGCCTTGCCCTCGTCCACGCCCGGGATGTGCACCTTCAACTCGACCGCGAGGCCGACACCGCCGTCGTCGGTCTTGCCCAGCTCCACCAGCGCGGTGACGTCCGAGTCCGACGTGTCGATGCCCTGGGTCTGCGCCCGGTTGGCCAGCGCGCCCTGGAAGCAGGCGGCGTACCCGGCTGCGAACAACGTCTCCGGATTGGCCTTGGGGTTGGCCGTCGAGCCCGGCTTGCCCAGGTCGAGGTCGATCACACCGTCCGCGCTGTGCACGTGGCCGGTACGACCACCCTTCGCGCTCGCCTCGGACGTGTAGAACGGCTCGGTGACGTGAATCGTCATGACTCTCCTTGACTGTGTCGGTCTGCTGGTTCGCGGTCGCCGGCGCGGGGCCGCACGAGCGAGCTGTATCTGGCACAACCCGCCGCTACCGACGATCCTTCCCGTGACCGGTCGGCGCCCGGCGAGCGGGGGCCGTGCGCGGCGAGCGGGGGCCGTGCGCGGCGCCGGTCGGTAGGGTCGGCGCCCGATGAGCACTCCCGGTGTGGTTCGCAGCTCACCACGGCACGGCGGCGTCGTGCGCGCGGTGAGTGATCTCAGCGCGCGGATGCGGCGGATCACCGTGCATGCGCCGACGATGGCCGGGATCGAGGTGCGGCCGGCGCAGGACGTCGAGGTGTTCCTGCATGGCGAGGACGGCCGGCGGGTGAAGCGGCGCTACACCATCCGACACGCCCGACCGGACCAGGCCGAGATCGACCTGGACGTGGTGCTGCACGGCGCCGGCCCAGGCTCGGCGTGGGGCGCCCGCGCCAGGCCGGGCGACGACGTGCAGTTCCAGGGCCCGCGCGGGAAGCTGCAGCTGACCTCGGCACCGTGGCACCTGCTGGTCGGCGACGAGTCCGCGATACCAGCGATCGCATGTATCTGCGAGGCACTGCCCGCGGGCGAGCTGGCGCTTGCCGTCATCGAAATCGGTGCCGCAGCCGACGAGATTGCCATGCCGGCCTCGGCACAGGTGCAGTGGGTGCCCCGCGGCGACGTCGCACCCGGCTCGCCCGACCTGCTCGCCCAGGCGCTCGCGACCCGCTGAGTTTCCGGGCGCCGACGGGCACGGCTACCTGATGGGCGAGACCCGCGCCATGGTGGTGCTGCGGGGTGTGCTGGAGACGCGGGGCATCGCGCACGACGCGGTCTTCGTCAAGGGGTACTGGAACGTCGGACGCCCGGACCGCATCGCCGGCCGCTCCCCCTCGGCCTGACCCGCCGTCCTCGGGCGACGCACCCCGCTCAGCCGGGGCAGGAATTCATGATCAACGGCAGCAGCGCGAACCCGGTGGCCAGATAGCCGGCGTGCGACACCGATGCGACGTTGCCCGGCGCGCTGCCCCATGACTGGAACACCCGGCCACTGCGCGCATCCACGCACCACAGGCCACCCGACCCACTGGCGTTGCGCAGCCACACCACGCTCGCGCCGACCCCCGCGGTCTCCGCGCCCAAACCGAGGTCCACGACGACCCCGGCGTTGTTGCCAAGCCGTAGCGTCACCGGATTCACCGCAGCGAACACCGCCGTACCGGTCACCGCGAACCCGACGAACCAGATGGTGCCCTGCACAACCACCAGATCGCCCTTCATCACCGGGGCGGCCACCGGTACGGACACCGCGCCGCCCGGCCGGTAGGAGCTCAGGTTGCGGCCGTTGTCCACGAGCAGCAGCCGATCGCGTGTCGGATCGGCCGCGACGGTGCCGCGGTGATCGGCCATGCCGGCCACCACGCGCGGCGTCGCCGCATCCAGCGGCCACACCGCCAGGCCGGAGTCGCTGGTGAAGTAGAGGCTGCCGTCGAGCACGGTCGCACTGCGCAGGGTGGCGTGCCAGGGCGCCGCACGCAGCAGGTGCAGGGTGCGGGCGTCGTACTCGGCGATGAAGCCCGCCAGCGTCCCGGTCGAGGCAATCCACAGCAGCTGGTTGGCCGGATCGGGGATCAGTTGCAACGACGCGCCGTCGTTCGCGCCCGGCACCGATGCCTGCGCGACGATCTGGCGGGTCAGCTGGTCGACCGCCGCGATCCGGCCCACCTGCAGTGCGTAGATCCGGCCACCGAACACCGCGACGTCGATCGCCGCGGTCGGTCCGAGCGGGAGTGGTGCACCCACGCCCTGCAGCTGCGGCTCCAACGGCGCCGAACTCACGGTGGGCACGGCACCGGTCGCCGCGCTCGGGTGCCCGTCGCCTCGGCTGAGGGCGAACCCGATCACCCCGGCCAACGCAATGGCAACGACCAGGACCGTCAACCAGCGCGGAATTGCCCCGTTGCCCAGCGCGACGACGTCATCCTCGGGCGTGGCGAGACTGCCGTCGTCGTCGACGAACTGCACGCCATCGGAGCGATCCATACCCGGACCTCCGCCCTCAGGCTATGCCGAAAGCGTGGGCGGGGCTGCGGGTACTTAGAGGATCGGTTCCGGGCGATACCCGGCGGCATCCGGCGCCTCGGCCAGTACCTGCTGCACTTGGGCCAGCACCGCGGTCACCTGCTCGCCCGCCGCACCGGTGAACGTCAACGGATCGGCCAGCAGGCTCTGCAGCTCGGCGGCGCTCAGGCCGAGCCGCTCGTCGGCCGCGAGCCGATCGAACAGGTCGTTGGCTGCCGCGCCCTTCTCGCGCATGGCCAGCGCCACCGCCACCGCGTGCTCGCTGATCGCCTCGTGCGCGACCTCCCGGCCGACGCCCTTGCGCACCGCCGCGATCAGCACCTTGGTGGTGGCCAGGAACGGCAGGTATCGCTCCAGCTCCCGCTCGATCACCGCCGGGAAGGCGCCGAAGTCATCGAGCACCGTGAGCGCCGTCTCCAACAGCCCGTCCAGTGCGAAGAACGCGTCCGGCAACGCGACCCGGCGGACCACGGAGCAGGACACGTCGCCCTCGTTCCACTGGTCGCCGGCCAGCTCGCCGGCCATGCCTGCGTATCCGCGTAACAGGACCATCAGCCCGTTGATGCGCTCCGCGCTGCGCGTGTTCATCTTGTGTGGCATCGACGACGAGCCGACCTGACCCGGGCGGAATCCCTCGGTGACCAGTTCCTGGCCGGCCATCAACCGGATCGTGGTGGCCAGCGACGACGGCGCCGCCGCCAGCTGCACCACCGTGGACAGCACATCGAAGTCCAGGGAACGGGGATAGACCTGCCCGACGCTGGTGAACACCGAACCGAAGCCGAGGTGCTCGGCCACCCGCGCCTCGAGCGCGGCCAGCTTCGGGGGATCACCGTCGAACAGGTCGAGCATGTCCTGCGCCGTGCCGACCGGGCCCTTGATCCCGCGCAACGGGTAGCGGGTCAGCAGTGAATCGAGCCGGTCCAGCGCGACGAGCTGCTCGTCGGCGACCGAGGCGAAGCGCTTGCCGAGCGTGGTGGCCTGGGCGGGGACGTTGTGCGTGCGACCGGTGAGGACCAGCTCCTGATACTCGGCGGCGCGCTGCGCCAGCCGGGCCAGCAGCGCCAGCACCTTGGCCCGTACCAATGCCAGTGACAGCCGTATTTGCAGCTGCTCGACGTTCTCGGTGAGGTCGCGGCTGGTCATGCCCTTGTGGATGTGCTCGTGCCCCGCCAACGCGGCGAACTCCTCGATGCGGGCCTTGACGTCGTGGCGGGTGACGCGTTCGCGGCGCGCGATGGAATCGAGGTCGACCGCGGCCACACCGTGATCGACGATGCGCTGGTAGGCGTCGAGCGCTTCGGCCGGCACGTCCACACCGAGGTCGGCCTGTGCGCGCAGCACCGCGACCCACAGCTGTCGCTCCAGCACGATCTTGTGCGCCGGCGCCCACACCGAGACCATCGCGGCGGAGGCGTACCGGGAGGCCAGGACGTTCGGGATCGCCGCCTTCACCGCGGTGGACGCATCCAGGCTGGTCACGAACCCCATTCTCCCAGGTCGCCGGGCGTGTCACCGGCGGCCTTGGCCGCGATGTCGGAGCGGTACTGGCCGCCGTCGAGGTGTACGCCGGACAAGGTCCGGTACGCCTGCTCGCGGGCGGCGGAAAGCGTGGCGGCAACGGCCGTCACGGCCAGTACCCGGCCGCCCGCGGAGACGATGGCGCCGTCGTCGCGGCGACGGGTGCCGGCGTGTATCACGCCGGGTTGGTCACTGCCGGTGATCACGTCGCCGAGACGGGGCGTGCCGGGGTAGCCCTCGGCGGCGAGCACGACGGTGACCGCGTACCCGTCGCGCCACCGCAACCCGCCGATGCCGGCCAGCGTGCCGGTGGCCGCGGCATACAGCAGCGCGCCGAGCGGCGTCTCCAGCAACGCCAGTACCGACTGCGTCTCCGGGTCGCCGAAACGCGCGTTGAACTCGACCACGCGTGGTCCGCGATCGGTCATGGCGAGCCCGACGTACAGCAAGCCGGCGAACGGCATGCCGCGCTGCTCCATCTCGGCGACGGTGGGCAGCGCGACGGTGCGGACCACTTCGTCGATCAGCTCCGGCGCAAGCCAGGGCAGCGGCGCGTACGCACCCATGCCGCCGGTGTTCGGGCCGGAGTCGCCGTCGCCCACGCGCTTGAAGTCCTGCGCGGGCAGCAGCGGCAGCACCGTGCGCCCGTCGGTGACGCAGAACAGCGATACCTCCGGGCCGTCCAGGTATTCCTCGATCACCACCCGGCCGCATTCGCGCGCGTGTGCCAGCGCCGCGTCCCGATCGGTGGTGACGACGACACCCTTGCCGGCCGCGAGCCCGTCGTCCTTCACCACGTACGGCGGACCGAATTCGTCCAGCGCGGCCGCTGCCTGTGTCTGGTCGGTGCACAGCCGCGCGGCTGCGGTAGGGACGTTCGCCGCGGCCATCACCGACTTGGCGAATGCCTTGCTGCCTTCGAGTTGGGCCGCCGCGCCGGATGGTCCGAAGCAGGCGATGCCGGCGGCGCGAACCGCGTCGGCGACGCCGGCGACGAGCGGCGCTTCCGGTCCGATGACGACCAGGTCGGCGGCGAAGTCCTGAGCCAGCGCGGTGACCGCGGCCGGGTCGACGGGATCGACGCCGCGCTGTTCGGCGACCGCGGCGGTGCCGGCGTTACCGGGTGCGCACAGCAGGGCGGTGACGCCCGGGTCTGCGGCCAGTGCCAGGCACAGCGCGTGCTCGCGTCCACCCGAGCCGATGACGAGGACGCGCACCGTCAGACCCTATCGACCGCCACCGCATCAGGACGTGGCGACGACGGTGATGCCGGTCAGCGTCGGCACGAGCAGGGTGTTACCGGAGATGGCGGGGGTGGCGAACCGGGACGTCTTGCCGACCGTCACCTGTGCGCGGGACGTGCCGGTGCCGATGTCGAGTGCATGCAGTACGCCGCCGTTCGGGTCCAGCGTCCACACCCGCCCGCCGCCGAGGACTGGCGAGCCCGTGATCGACGATGCCGCCTGCCAGCGCGGCACGATCTTCCCGGCGCCGTCGATGGTGATGGCGCGGACACCGTCGGTACACGGCACGTAGACGACCCCCTCGGCCACGGCGGTTCCGCCGAACGACGTGCACAGCTGTGCGCTGGATACCTCACCGCCGATGCCGCCGAGTCGGTCCTGCCGCAACACGTAAGCGGTGCCGGACTTGCCCGCGATGAACACCCACCCTCCGACCAGGGTCGGCCCCTGCGAGCCGAGGTCTTTGTCACCGGCGTTGTCGGTGGCCCACGTGCTCGGCGAGAACGAGTCGAGCAGCCGCGCGTCCGGGCTCAGCGCAAGGACGGAGTCACTGTGGTCGTACGGGTCGCCGGGGCCGGACTCGCCGTTGCCGACCGATACCAGCAATCGGCCGCGTCCGTCCACGACCGGACCGGGCGGTGTCCAGATGCCGCCTTCGCGCGGCGTCGGCACGGTGTAGGACACGGTGGGGCCGCTGCCATCCACCGGGACGCCGATCACGCGTCCCTTGTACTGGCCGCAATCGCCGGCCAGTCCGCCGAAGGCCACCCAGACCCGTCCACCGGTGATCGTCAACGCTGCGCGCTGCTGCATCGCCTTGGCATCCACGCCGGGCAGGTCGACGGAGGTGCGTCGCACCACGGCGCCGGTGCGGCTGTCCAAGGCCACCAACTCATGCCGGGGCGGCCCGCCGTACTCGGCAACGACGAACACCTGGTGCGTCGTCGCGTCGTAGGCCGGTGTGCCGGTGATGCCGAGCGGGTCGATGTTGCCGCACGGCCGTTGGTCTGCCGGGGACGGCGTGCCGAGTCTGACGTGCCACAGCTGGTGTTCGCCCGCGCCGAACGCGTACACCGAGTCGTTCTCGGTGACCACGACGGTCACGCCGCCGCCAACGATCGGCGACGCGTAGACCGCCCCGTCCAGCTTGAGCCGGGCAAGTACCCGCAGTGTGGTCGCAGCCGGCATGTTCGCGGCGTAGCCAGTGCGGGCGATGTCGCCGTGGTACGTCGGCCAGTCGGATCCGCTGCCGGCCGACGGACCTGTCGAGCTCGGCCCACTGCGCGCAGTGGCTAGCGAAGACGGGTAGCTGTGGTCGTGCGTGCAGGCCGCGGCAAGCAGCAGCATCGCCGCTCCGAGCGCCGCCGCAACGATCCGCACCGGCCGCTGCGCCCCCATCCGTGTCGAGCGTCGCTCAGTCGAGCAGGTCGCGGACGGCGATCGTCTCGTCGCGGCCGGGGCCGACACCGACCGCCGAGATCGGCGCCTTGATCATCTCCTGCAGCGTGCGCACATACGCACGCGCCGCACCCGGCAGGTCGTCCAGCGTTCGCGCCCCGGCGATGTCCTCGGTCCAGCCCGGGAACGTTTCGTAGATCGGCACCGCGCGGGCGAACTCCGCCTGCGTCGGCGGCAGCTCGTCGTGGCGCGTGCCGTCCACGTCGTAAGCCACGCACACCGGGATCTCCGCCAGACCGGTCAGCACGTCCAGCTTGGTGAGGACGAAGTCGGTGACGCCGTTGATGCGCGTCGCATACCGCGCGACCGGCGCGTCGAACCAACCGCAGCGCCGCGGGCGGCCGGTGGTAGTGCCGAACTCCGCGCCGGCGGTACGCAGCCGCTCCCCGTCCCCGCCCAACAGTTCGGTGGGGAACGGGCCTTCACCGACCCGCGTCGCGTATGCCTTCGCCACCGCGATCACCCGGCTGATCCGGGTGGGCGGAATGCCGCTGCCGGTGCACGCGCCGCCGGCGGTCGCGTTCGACGACGTCACGAACGGATAGGTGCCGTGATCGACGTCGAGCATGGTCGCCTGCCCCGCCTCGAGCACCACGGTGCGGCCCTCGTCCAGCATCCGCTCGAGCAGCAGTGGCGTGTCCGCCACCATCGGGCGCAGCCGCTCGACGTAGGCCTGCAACTCGGCCACCACCTCGTCGATCTCGAACGCCTTGCGGTTGTAGATCTTGACGAGCATCTGGTTCTTGATGTTCAAGGCACCCGTGACCTTGGCACGTAGCACGTCGGCGTCGAACAGGTCCTGCACGCGGATGCCGATGCGGGCCATCTTGTCCGCGTAGGTCGGGCCGATGCCGCGACCGGTGGTGCCGATCTTGCTGTTGCCCAGGAAGCGTTCGGTCACCTTGTCCAGCGTGCGGTTGTACGCGGCGATCACGTGCGCGGAACCGCTGACCACCAGCGCGGAAGTGTCGACCCCACGTGCCTGCAGGCCGTCGATCTCCTCGAACAGCACGCCCAGATCGATGACCACTCCGTTGCCGATCACCGGCGTACAGCCCGGCGTCAGGATGCCCGACGGCAGCAGGTGCAGCGCGTACTTCTCCGTGCCGATGACGATGGTGTGCCCGGCGTTGTTACCGCCGTTGAACTTGACCACGGCATCGACCCTGCTGCCGAGCAGGTCGGTCGCCTTACCCTTCCCCTCGTCGCCCCACTGGGCGCCGACCAGGACGATGGCTGGCATCGCCGGCTACCGCAGCGCCTGGACGGCGTCCGGGTCGGCGTCGGCGAGGAACTGCGCGCAGCGGCTTGCCTCGTCGTCCTCGCCCAGTTGCGCGGCGGCGGGGCCAAGCGCGTGCAGCGCTCGCAGAAAGCCCCGGTTCGGCTCGTGCGACCACGGGATCGGGCCCTGGCCCTTCCACCCGGCGCGCCGCAGCGCATCCAGGCCGCGGTGGTAGCCGGTGCGGGCGTAGGCGTAGGCGTCCACCGGCCGCCCGTCGGCGAGCGCCGCCTCGGCCAGCGCAGCCCAGGCCGCGGACGAGGCGGGCACGGCACCGGCCACGGCCGCTGGGGCCTCGCCGGCGTCGAGCTGAGCCTGGCCCGGGTCGGGGGGCAGCTTGGTGGGCGGTGCGAGCAGATTGCCGAAGCCGGTCATGGCGCCGATTGTGCCCTGCCCGGCCGGCCGAGGCGGCGCGTGCCGCGATCGGCCACTCGGTGCGCGGGCACCGCTCAGCGGGTACCGGCCGAGAGCAGGTCCTCGCAGGCCTTCGTCACCCGCGCCGCCATGCCGACCTCGGCGAGCTTGAGGTACGAGCGCGGGTCGTACGCCTTCTTGTTGCCGACCTCGCCGTCCACCTTGAGCACGCCGTCGTAATTGGTGAACATGTGCCCGGCGATCTCGCGGGTGAACGCGTACTGGGTGTCGGTGTCCACGTTCATCTTCACCACTCCGTAGGAGACGGCCTCGCGAATCTCCTCCAGTGCCGAGCCCGATCCGCCGTGGAACACCAGCTCGAACGGCTTCGGCTTGCCGACTTTGGCGCCGACGGCTTGCTGGATCTGCTGCAGGATCTCCGGACGGAGCTTCACGTTGCCGGGCTTGTACACCCCGTGCACGTTGCCGAAGGTGGCCGCGAGCAGGTACCGGCCGCGCTCGCCGGTGCCCAGCACCTCGGCGGTGCGCACGGCGTCGGCCGGATGCGTGTAGAGCTTCTCGTTCATCTCGCCGACGACGCCGTCCTCCTCGCCGCCGACGACACCGATCTCCACCTCGAGGATGATGCGCGCCTTGGCCGCCTTCTCCAGCAGCTCGGACGGCGATGGTCAGGTTCTCCTCGAGATCGATCGCCGAGCCGTCCCACATGTGCGACTGGAACAGCGGCTCCTTGCCCGTCGTCGACCCGTTCCTGCGAGATCGCCAGCAACGGCCGCACGTAGCTGTCCAGCTTGTCCTTCGGGCAGTGGTCGGTGTGCAGCGCGATGTTGATCGGGTACTTGGCGGCGATGACATGCGCGAACTCGGCCAGCGAGACGGCGCCGACGACCATTTCCTTGACGTGGGTGCCGGACAGGAATTCCGCCCCGCCGGTGGAGATCTGCACGATGCCGTCGCTGGATGCGTCGGCGAAGCCCCGCAGCGCGGCATTCAGGGTCTCCGAGGAAGTGACGTTGATGGCCGGGTAGGCGAAGCCGCCGTCCCTGGCCCGATCGAGCATGTCGGCGTAGACGTCCGGATGTCGCGATCGGCATAGCCGGAGTATCCCGCACCGGCCGATCCTGAGAACATTTCGGCCCCCCGGGACGGCACTCCGTAGGGTGCCTGCATGCATCCGCTCGCCGCCCCAGGGCTGCCCGCCGTCGTGCTGGCCAATCCCGATCAGCCCGGACACGCTGCTGTCCGGCTCCGGCGCACTGGCCGTGCTGGCCGTGATCCTGTTCGCCGAGTGCGGCCTGCTGGTCGGGTTTCTTCCTGCCCGGTGACACCCTGCTGTTCGCGGCCGGGATCAGCATTGCCACGCACCGGATCACCGGGTCGCTGGCCTCGTTCCTGGTGGTCGCGCCGCTCGCGGCGATCGCTCGGCAACGCGCTGGGTTACTGGATCGGCTACCGCGCCGGACCGGTGGTGTTCGACCGGCCCAACTCACGGCTGTTCCGGCCCGAATACGTCGAACGCTCGCAGCGCTTCTACGAGCGGTACGGCACCTGGACGGTGGTGCTGGGTCGATTCGTCCCGATCGTGCGGACGGTGGCGACGGTGATGGCCGGGGTCGCCCGGATGAGGTTCCCGGTGTACCTGCTCTGGTCGACCGTCGGCGGCATCATCTGGGCCGACGGCGTGCTGCTGCTCGGGCACCAGCTCGGCAAGATCAAGTTTGTGCAGCAGAACAAGGGCTACGTCGACTACGCCGTGGTCGCGGTGGTCGTGCTGTCGCTGCTGCCGGCGCTGTTCCACTACCTGCAGGGCCGACGTAGCCGCCCTAGCTGACGGGCAGGCGCGCCCCGGTCCGCTGGCGCCGCCGGCCGGCCAGCCAGCTTGGCCGGCTCGGCAGCCGGCTCAGCCGGTGCGATTACGGCAGGCCTGCACCACGTCCGCCGGTGCCCGCACGTGCACGCCGAAGAAGGTCGTGCTGAGCTGGCACTTGTCCTTGGTGAGCCGGTGCTCGATCGTCAGCCGCTGCTGCCAGACGTAGGCGCCCAGGGCCAGCACCACGACGACGATCACGATCCGTCCGACCAGGCTCTTGATCAACAGAATGAGCAGCAGCCCGACGACCACCAGCGCGATCAGCGCACCGGTGCCGATGTTCCGGACACCGCTGACGTCCAGGGCGCTGACGTGGACCCCGCCAGTGGCGAGGTCTGCGGGCGAAGCACTCATGAGCGATGACGATAGCCTCGTTCGCGTGACCGCTGACAAGGATCGCAAGGCGAACAGCGGGCAGGCCGGCCAGCTCGGCGCGCCCCCGGCGTTGCCGGTCGGCGGGGTGCGCTTCGTCGCCCTCGGCGGCATCAAGGAAGTCGGCCGCAATATGACGTTGTTCGAGTACCGGCCGCGGTCCGGGCCGACTCGCTTCCTCGTCGTCGACTGCGGCATGCTGCTCGGCAAGACCAACTCACCGGGCGTCGACCTCACCTTGCCCGACTGGTCGCACTACGCCCACCAGCTGGACCGCATCGACGCGGTCCTCCTCACCCACGGGCACGAGGACCACATCGGTGCGCTGCCCTACCTGCTGCGCGAACGGGCCGACATCCCGATCTACGGCTCGCGGCTGACCCTGGCGCTGGTCGCCGCGAAGCTGGACCAGCACAAGATCCGTCCCGACCTGCGGCGGGTGCGCGAGGGTGAGACCACCGAACTCGGGCCGTGGCAACTCGAGTACTTCGCGGTGAACCACTCGATCCCGGACGCGCTCGCGGTGGCGATCAAGGTCGGCGGGCAGACGATCCTGCACACCGGCGACTTCAAGATGGACCAGACGCCGCTGGACGGCAGGCTCACCGACCTGCCCGGCTTCTCACGTCTGGGCGACGAGGGCGTCGATCTGTTGCTGGCCGATTCCACCAATGCCGAGGTGGCTGGGTTCATCCCGTCCGAGCGGCAGGTCGGCGATGTCGTGGCTGACGTCATCACCAAGTCCCGCGGACGCGTGATCGTCGCTTGCTTCGCCTCGCACGTGCACCGCGTGCAGCAGGTGATGGACGCGGCCGCGGCATGCGATCGGCATGTCGCGCTGGTCGGTCGCTCGATGGTGCGCAACATGCAGATCGCCCGCGATCTCGGGTTGTTGCAGGTGCGCGACGGGTTGTTGGTCGATCTGGACATCGTCGAGCAGTTGCCGTCGCGGCAGATCCTGCTGGTGTGCACCGGCTCGCAGGGTGAACCGCTGTCGGCACTGTCGCGAATGGCCAACCGCGAGCACCCGACGATCCGCATCGAACCCGAAGACACGATCGTGCTCGCGTCCTCGCTGATTCCGGGCAATGAGACCTCGGTCGGCGAGGTGATCAACGGGCTGTCCCGGCTCGGGGCGACAGTGGTCGAGAAGTCCCGGGCGCTGGTGCACGTCTCCGGGCACGCCCCGGCCGGCGAGCTGCGGTACCTGCTCAACGCGGTGCGGCCGACGAACCTGATGCCGGTGCACGGCGAGTGGCGGCACATCCGCGCGCATGCGGCGATCGGTCGCTCCGTCGGCATGGCGCCCGAGCGCATCATCCTCGCGCCCGACGGCACCGTCGTCGACCTCGTCGGCGGGCTGGCGTCGGTGGTCGGGCACGTCCCGGTCGGCTACGTCTACGTGGACGGGCTCGAGGTCGGCGACATCGGCGACGCGACGTTGAAGGATCGCAGCATCCTCGGTCATGAGGGATTCCTGTCCATCCTCGTCGCGGTCGACTTCCAGGCCGGCAAGATCGTGTTCGGCCCGGAGATCACCGCGCGCGGGTTCACCGACGATCCGAGCGGGTTGGATCCGATCCGGGCGGAGCTGATCGAGGTGGTGGAGAAGTCCGTCGCGGACGGGGTGGAGACGACCGACGCCCTCGGCGCACATTGTGCGGCGCACAGTGGGGCGCTGGGTGGACCGCACCTACCGCCGCCGCCCGATGCTCGTCCCCATGGTGATCGAGGTCTAGAACTCATGAGTACTCGATGCGCCGGGATTTGAGGAGGCTTTGAATGACTGCCTTAGCTTCTGGGAACATTGAGATAGGCTTGTCAATAACCTGCTCTTGCCACGCCGTCGATAACTTAACGAAGCTGAATCGCATAAGCGATTCAGCACCCCCGTGGTACGCATTACGCTTTTTGCTGCTATAGGTGCGACGGCACCCCTGGTAATCGGAATAAAAACCGACCCCGCGGTGAGGCTGCTCGGTGAGTGCTATCTCGCGGCTCTTCGCGTACCAGTAGAACGTAACGGCCGACCCGTTACCCGCCCCTGAGATTGCCGCGATCACCTCCGCGCGCAGCTGCCGTGGTGCCTTTTGCCGCTCTTTGTAGTAGAGATTGAACGCGTCGCCGACTCGTTTGCCCTCCTTAAGGAAGGTGAGAACTGGTAGCGCGGCATCAGGACCTGCCTCAGTTTGCTTGGCGAAATACTCCAGTACATGTCGCCTCTTCTCTAATCGCCATCCAACGAAGTCCTCCTCGCTGAACGGTCCATACTCGGGGTGCAAATACGTCAGCGTCTGCCCTTCGCTGCCCCCAGTCTCAGGTCGGTCCGGAACGGGGGCAGATTCGTTGCCCAGCTCCTTGAGCACCCTGATAACGGGGGGCGTGCTCCTGACGGCCTCGTCGTCCGCCATGGCTTCGAGGAGATTTGCATCGCACGTGGCGAGCCATTTCTTGGAGGCACGATGGCCGACGGCCTCCAGCCTGATCGCCAGGTCCGCCAGGGTTCGGCCGGCGTCGCCACCGGCGGCCAGCTTTTCGGTCGTCTTCGGCATATTTTTGAGCAGGATTGTGGCAAAGTCGCCGGCCGACAGGCCCAGAGTCGCAGCGGGGCTCCCATTCGCTGCGACATAGTCGTTCCTGATCACGCTCCGGGACCGTCGGTAGAGCCAACGCAATGCGGAAGCGCCGCCGGTCCGTAGTTCGCTTCGCAGATCCTCGAGCAGCTCCTGTCGCTCCTTTGGGCCGAGACTCGCGTAGATCTGGTCCGTGAGTTTTCGATTGAACTGACTAGGTTGCAGACGTACCGGCTGTCTGTCCCTAGGAGCGGTCCGCCTGTTTGGCTGGCGTGGCCCCGAACCGGAGTCGCCCGACAGACCACCGCCCGCCTGCGGCTCGCGACCCCGCGCCGGCAGAATGTTCGGATAGGCGGCATCGAACTCCGCGAAGATCTGCTCATTGCCGGGCCGTTGGATCCAGTCGATGACCAGCTCCTTCGTAGCCTCTTCGCCCATCAGATCACTGAACTGCTCGAGGTAACGGCGTCTATCCGTGTCAAACGGCAAGCTGGCAAACCAGTCCCCGTTGTGAACCTTGGGATTCCACTTCACACTTCCCGGCTCCATCGCCGTCTCCGTTCAACGCTCGACACAACCGACCCGAAGCCGGCGGCACGGTGTTTCATTGCTCCGACATCGCGGAACATTGCCGAGACCGATCGAAGCCGCCGAAGTACGGTTGTCGGGGCCTCACGCGGATACCCGACAGTCGGGGACATTGGGCCGCATCGGACCCGCTGCTTGCCAAGCGCGGCATCTGGATCGTGAGGCGCTGGCGGCGGCGCTATAGCGCGGCCACTGCATCACGATCCACATTGACGGGAGGGGCTGGTGCCGTCGCAAACAGGTCGTGCGCGCCGGTACGTCGCGGTGGTGGGACCGGGCGAGGCCACCGAGACCGAGCTGTCGCTGGCCGCCGAGGTAGGACGCCTGCTGGCTGAGCGCGGCGCCGTGGTGATCACCGGCGGCCTCGGTGGGGTGATGGCCGCGGCGGCGCGAGGATGCACCGATGCCGGCGGCATCGCCGTCGCGCTGCTGCCCGGTGGGACACGTGCCGAAGCCCACCCGCACTCGTCCATCGTTATCCCGACCGGACTGGGTGAGCTGCGCAACGGGCTCATCGTGCGTGCGGTCGACGCGGTGATCGCGATTGGCGGCAGTTGGGGCACGCTCAGCGAGATCGCGTTAGCCCGCCGCACCAACGTGCCCGTCACCTGCCTCGGTTCGTGGCAGGTGACGAGGGGTTCGGCCGAGCCAGTGGACCTGGTCAGGGCGGATTCTGCCGCGGACGCCGTCGAGTTCGCGCTGGCCGCCGCTGGATCGTGAGGCGCTGACGCCGCTATAGGGCGGCCACTGCATCACGATCCACTGGCGGGGCTGTAGCAGAATGAATGGCGTGACTGTCGCCAGCCCGATCCGCCCCGGAGTGATCTCCGCGCGGCGCCCGGTGCCCGCAGCCATCGCCCGGCCGCACTACGTCGACGCGCCGAACGGCACCCCGGCCGACTACGACGACGCGCTGGTGAAGGACCCCGCGACGATCGCCCGAATGCGCCATGCCGGTGCGATAGCCGCCGACGCGCTGGTCGAGGTAGGCCGCCACGTCACGGCCGGCATCAGCACCGACGAACTGGATCGCATCGGCCACGACTACCTGGTCGAGCACGGCGCCTACCCGTCCACGCTCGGGTACAAGGGCTACCGCAAGTCGCTGTGCACCTCGGTGAACGAGGTGATCTGCCACGGCATCCCCGATTCGCGGCGAGCTGCTGGACGGCGACGTCGTCAAGGTCGATATCACCGCGTTCGTGGACGGCGTGCACGGCGACACCTGCGCGACGTTCTTCGCCGGCGAGCCCGCGCCAGAGGTGCGCGACCTGAGCGAGCGCACCCGGGAGGCAATGCTGCGCGGCATCGCCGCGGTGCGTCCCGGGCGGCAGATCAGCGTGATCGGTCGAGTCATCGAGTCCTACGCTCGCCGGTTCGGCTACGGCGTGGTGCGCGACTACACCGGGCACGGCGTCGGCTGGTCGTTCCACACCGAGCCCACGATCCTGCACTACGACGAGCCCCGCGCGACGCTCGTCATGGAACCGGGGATGACGTTCACCATCGAGCCGATGCTCACCCTCGGCGGCTACGACTGGGTGATGTGGGACGACGGCTGGACCGTGCTCACCAAGGACGGGTCCTGGGTCGCACAGTGGGAGCACTCGATCGTCGTCACCGAGGACGGCGCGGAGATCCTCACCCTGCCGACCACTGCGTGACCGAGTCCCCCGACGAGCCCGGAGTCGGCGTCGGGCCGCATCCGCAGCCGTGGCCGGACGACCCCCGGCTCGACCCGGAGCTACTCGCCGCCGGTGATCGCCGCAACGTCGTCGACCGATACCGGTACTGGCGACTCGACGCGATCGTCGCCGACCTCGATACCCGTCGGCACCCGTTCCACGTCGCGATCGAGAACTGGCAGCACGACCTGAACATCGGCACCGTGGTGCGTACCGCGAACGCCTTCGCCGCGAGCGAGGTGCACATCGTCGGCCGCCGGCGCTGGAATCGACGCGGCGCGATGGTCACCGACCGGTACCAGCACATCCGCCACCACGACACCGTGCCCGAGTTGGCACAATGGGCCGCCCAGCAGCGATTGCCGCTGATCGGTATCGACAACGTCCCCGGCTCGGAACTGATCACGACCGCCGACCTGCCGCGCGAATGCGTCCTGCTGTTCGGACAGGAATCCTCCGGTCTCACTCCGGACGCGCTTGCGGCCGCGAGCGCGGTGCTGCACATTCCGCAGTTCGGCTCGACCCGCTCGGTGAACGCCGGCGTCGCGGCCGGCATCGCCATGTACGAATGGATCCGCCGCCACGCGTCCTGACCTGGGGAGAGTTGAGTGGGCCTGGACTACCGAAGTCTCCCCAGACGGGCAGTTAGAAGCCGCGGCGGCGCATGACAGCACGCAACACCGGGCGGGGGACGCTGCGAGTGGCGGCGACCAGAGCCTTGTACTGACGTCCCGGCACACTGATCGGCTTGCCGGCGAAGGCGTCGGCGAGCCCTTCGCGGACCACCGTGGACGCGTCGAGCCACATGCGATCGGGCACGTGCGACATGTCTGCGTTTGCGCGCTCGTGGAACTCGGTGTGCGTGAAGCCGGGGCAGACCGCGGTGACCGTGACGCCACTGCCCGCCAGCTGCACCGCAAGTGCCTCGCTGAACATCGTCACCCACGCCTTGCTGGCTGAGTACGTCGCGTTACCGCCGCGCGGCACGAACCCCGCCACCGACGACACGTTGATGACCCGACCGGAGCCGCGCGGACGCATCGCCGCCAGTGCGGCGTAGGTCAGTCGCAACACCGCGCGCACGTTGAGATCGAGCTGGCGTTCCTCATCCGGTAGCGATGCCTCGCCGAACTGCTTGTACATGCCGAATCCGGCGTTGTTCACCACCACGTCCACCGGATGTGCCGCGTCTGTGATGCGTGCCGCGACCGCATCACAGCCGGCGTCGGTGGTGAGGTCTGCCGGCAGCACGTCCGCCTGCACCCCGAACCGGTCGATCAGCGCGACACTCGTCGAGGTCAGCCGGGCGGCGTCGCGAGCGACCAGGACAAGGTCGTGCTTCGCCTGCGCGAGCTGTCGCGCGAACTCCGCGCCGATCCCGGCGGTCGCGCCGGTGACGAGTGCGGTGGGCATCTGCGTTAGCGCTCCGACCGGCGCGACTTCGACGCCTTGGCGCGGCTGCGCGCCAGTTCGGCGCCGCGCGCGATCGCCTCGGCGTCGTTGCGGCTTTTCGCCTTGGCCACCTTGTCCAGCCGTGCTTCGGCTCGCGACGCGGCGGTGGAGCGAACGCCGGTGGTCGGCGACGGCTTGCGCTCGCGCGGCGGACCGGGCCGCAACAGCCCGCCCAGCCCCGCGGGTCGTCCCGCGGCAGCCGCCGGCCGGGGCGAGCGTGTGGCGAAGAACTGGCTGGCGTCAGGCCGGAAGAGCAACACGACGACCGCCACCGACGCGAACCCGGCAATGGCCTGCACGACGCGGGGCGCGGCGGGTCCGCTGGCGAACGCGGAAGCGATTGCGAGCGGCGAACCGCCGAAGCCGATGAACAGACCACCGACGATGCTGACCGCGATGTAGATGGTGCGGCCGGTGCGGACGCCGCGGTAGATGCGCGTCGCGGCGTAGATGAGCACCGCGGTGACGAAGATCGTGCCGAGCAGCGTCCGGATCTGCAGTGAGTGCAGCGTGCTGTCGACGTTGAGGCAACCCTTGACCTGCTGCACCGAGCACAGCACCTTGTGATCCTTGCCGGTTGCCTTGTTGTTGGCCTTGATGATCTCGGTGCGTAGTTCATCGGCGAGCGGCCAGGCCAGGATGGCGGCTACCGCCGCGAACAGCAGTTGCACGCCGATCCCGTATATCGCGGTGATGATCGACCGTGGTGGCTCGGACGTCGCCGCGGGCTCGGATCCTGATGGCGCGGGCTTTGCGCCGTTGGCACCGGCGACGGCCTTGCTGGACGCGTCCGAATCGTCCGGCTCGTCGGCGTCACTCTTCCGTAGGTCGACCATCGGCGCAGTTTACGTGCCCACTGCCGCGACCGTCCGTGCCAGCAGGCAATGCGACCGGACGGCCGGGCCTGCGGGATGCGGCCGCGCGACGTCGACCCAGCTAGAGTCGGGCCGGTGAGCACGCCGCCGACGGGTGATTTCGAGCCCGCCGACCCGACCGACCCGCCGCCGTCGAGTCCCGAGCAGGACCAGACGTCGCCGAGCCAGCCGGCGGGGGATCAAGCCGCGCCACCGGATCAGTCCGGCGGGTCGATATCGCTGACCAAACCCAGCGGCGAGCAGCCCGCGGCGAGTGACGCTGCGCCGCCGACCGAGCCGGCAGCATCGCCGCCGGCAGCAGAGCAGCCGTTCGACCCGTACCGATTCGGCGCTCCGGAACACCCGGTACCACCGGAGTACGCGCCGCCGGGATACGTGCCGCCCCCGATGACGACACCACCGGCGCCGCCGGCAGGACCGGCGGGCGGCGAGCCGCCGTTCGACCCGTACCGATTCGGCGCTCCGGAACACCCAGTACCACCGGAGTACGCGCCGCCGGGATACGTGCCGCCACCGACCATGCCGTCCGGGCCGGCTGCGGCTCCGCCGCCCGGGTATCAGCAGCCGTACCAGCCATACCCGACGACACCTCCGCCGGGCGGCGGCGCATACGGGTATCCGCCGCCGCCGTTCCAGCCGTACCCGCAACCGAAGACCGGCAACGGCAAGGCCACGGCCGGCCTCGTGCTGGGCATCGCGGCGATCGTCTTCTTCTGGCTGAGCTTCTTCGACGCGATCCCGATCATCCTCGGGCTGATCTTCGGCACCCTTGGGCTGAGTGAGGCGCGGCGCAGTGGGTCGGGGCGCGGTCAGGCCATCGCCGGCATCGTCTGCGCGGCGATCGGCTTGGTGCTCGCCGTCGTGCTGACGGTGGTGATCCTCACCCGGCTACGGCCGTGTCTGGACAACTACAACAGCGGCTCGCCCGCGTTCAACTCCTGCGTCCACCACCGCATATAATTGCGCGACCTATCCCCGAGATTACGACTAAGAACTGGGAATCCCACGAAGTATTTTTTGGTAATCGTTTTTATCGTAATTTTCCCCTACGTATTTACGGAGTGCATTTCGAAGGTTTTTCCTTATTACCCAGCTTTCGACGTCTCCCCGAACGTCGTCCTTGAGGTAGGGCACCACCTTTCGTCCCCACGTGGAATCCGAGAGCATCTTAACCAGGCCCTCCATTGCCATCTCGTTATCGTTGGTGGCGAGGTTGACGCTGGCTCCGCTTTGGACAAGATCGTTAATAACCTTGTACTTTAGGTTTGCCCTGATAGCCCATTCGGCGAGAGTAACCGACCGGCGAGGGGTCTTCCCAGCCTTTTTTTGTTCGATTGCCTTCATCTGCTTATTTATCAGACGGGCGCGCTCTTCGTCATTCAGGCGCGATCCGCCCACCGGCTTGTTGCTCCCCACCGCATATTTCGCATACTTTCGCGTACTGCCATCCGTGAGTGAATACGACTTTCCCTTCTCCTTGAGACCGCGCAGATACAGATCGAATTGCTTTTCTACTTTAGAGTTTTCCTTCGTCCTCAACCATGTGACAACGTTCTCCTCGTCCCCCTGGCGCAGCTTACGAAGCGCTGCCATGACCGCCTTCAAATTCGCTCGGCTCTTTTGGGCCTCCTTTAATCCATCGCTTCCGAACGGATCAAACCTATCGACGTAGCCGAGGACCTTCCAGAGTTGACTGTCAATCGTTGGGGTCTTACTCGACTTGGGCGCCTGGTCCAACGGAACAGTGGAATCACTCGACTTCGGTTCCGCCTCCAATGGCACAACGGATTCATCGGGATTCTGTTGAACAAATTTTGCTGGCGGTCGATGATGCTTCTCCGTGAACCGGTCCCGGATCGTTTTTCTGGAACCCCCCTCCGGATCGGTCATGATCCATGTCAGCCAGGAAGCCCCGTCGGCACCCTTGAGGAAGTTCTTGACGGCGTCCAGGAACTGATTCCTGGTGTCCTTATGCATGGGGATGAACGTGGCATCACTGTGCTTGTCACGATTCTTTGAAGTCAGCTCAAATGAGGTCGCCTCGGACACGATCAACTCCTGGGGTTGGTGGTGTCCACAGAATGCGGGCTAGTTCGGAAGTACGGCGCGCGAACGTCTCGAAAGTGTCAATTCCCGCTGCGTAACGTCGGCATGCTTACAGTGGAAAGAAGGTGACGTGCCAGACGGAGGCGAGCACCAACCACACCAGGCCGTCCACGATGCCTAGCAGATACGCGGCGATGGCGAGCTTGCGCGTGCCGGGGATGGTGCGCCGGGAGTAGTGCACCCCGAACGCGCCGAAGATGATCGCGGCCGGCGCCAACACGATCTGCAGGACGACGAGGCCGAGGATGCCGCAGCACATGCCGATGATCGCCGGCGGGTTGTACTCCGGCAGCTGATCGGTGCGCACGTTCTCCAGCTCGGCACCGGCCGGCGCGGCGGGGAAGCTGCGCGGCCGGTTCTCCTCCGGCGGACTCACCGATCCATTCTCGCTGATGCCACCGCAATCATCGCCACCTCAGGACGCGGTGACGTCTACGCCGGACCGGTCCGCGCGGGCATCCACATGCACCGTCTGCCCGTCCTGGATCCGCCCGGACAGCAGTTCCCGCGCCAGCGTGTCGCCGATCGCGGTCTGCACCAGCCGGCGCAGTGGCCGCGCCCCGTACAGCGGGTCATAGCCGTTGATCGCCAGCCACTCACGCGCGGCGTCGGTCACCTCGAGCGTCAGCCGACGTGCGGACAACCGCCGAGCCAATGCCGCCACCTGGATGTCCACGATCTGCGCCAACTCTTCGGTGCTCAGTGCGTCGAACACAACGATGTCGTCGAGCCGGTTCAGGAACTCGGGCTTGAAGTGCTGGCGCACCGCGGCCATCACCGCATCCCGCTTGAGCTCGCCGGGCAGGTCGCTCACCAGTGATGCCGAACCGAGGTTGGACGTGAGCACCAGGATCACATTGCGGAAGTCCACGGTCCGGCCCTGGCCGTCGGTCAGCCGCCCGTCGTCGAGCACCGCGAGCAGCACGTCGAACACGTCCGGATGTGCCTTCTCCACCTCGTCGAACAACACCACCGAATACGGCCGGCGCCGCACCGCTTCGGTGAGCTGGCCGCCCTGGTCGTAGCCGACGTAGCCGGGCGGTGCGCCGACCAGGCGCGCCACCGAATGCTTCTCGGAGTACTCGCTCATGTCGATGCGAACCATGGCGCGGTCGTCGTCGAACAGGAAGCCCGCCAGCGCCTTCGCCAGCTCGGTCTTGCCCACGCCGGTCGGGCCGAGGAACAGGAACGAGCCGGTGGGACGGTTCGGGTCGGAGATGCCCGCCCGCGCGCGGCGCACCGCGTCGGAGACGGCCTGCACCGCGGCGCGTTGCCCGATCACCCGCTTGCCGAGCTCGTCCTCCATCCGCAGCAGCTTGGCGGTCTCGCCCTCCAGCAATCGCCCGGCCGGGATGCCGGTCCACGCTGCGACAACCTCCGCGATGTCGTCGGCGGTCACCCGCTCCTTGACCAGCACGTCCTCGGTCTGCGTCTGCTCGTCGGCGCTGGCTGCCGCCAGCTCACGCTCGGCCGCGGGCAGCTCGCCGTACATCAGCCGCGAGGCGGTATCGAGTTCGCCGTCACGCTGCGCGCGCTCGATCTGCCCGTGCAGCTCGTCGATGCGCTCCTTGAGTTCACCGACGCGGTTCAGCCCGGACTTCTCCCTATCCCAGCGCGCATTCAGCGCGTCCAGCTTCTCCTTGAGGTCCGCCTTCTCCGCGCGTAGCTTGGCCAGCCGGCCCTTGGATGCCTCGTCGGTCTCCTTCTCGAGGGCGAACTCCTCCATCTGCAGCCGATCCACGGCGCGCTGTAGCTCGTCGATCTCCACCGGGCGCGAGTCGATCTCCATCCGCAGCCGCGAGGCAGCCTCGTCGACGAGATCGATCGCCTTGTCCGGCAGGAACCTGCTGGTGATGTAACGGTCGGACAGTGTCGCCGCGGCAACGAGTGCCCCGTCGGTGATCTGCACCTTGTGGTGCGCCTCGTAGCGGCTCTTCAGGCCGCGCAGGATGCCGATGGTGTCCTCCACCGACGGCTCGCCGACGAACACCTGCTGGAACCTGCGCTCCAGCGCCGGGTCCTTCTCGATGTGCTCCCGGTACTCGTCCAGCGTGGTCGCACCGACCATCCGCAGTTCGCCGCGGGCCAGCATCGGCTTCAGCATGTTGCCCGCGTCCATGGACGAGTCGCCGCCGGCGCCGGCACCGACCACCGTGTGCAGCTCGTCGATGAACGTGATGATCTGCCCGCCCGAGTCCTTGATCTCGTTGAGGACGGCCTTGAGCCGCTCCTCGAACTCGCCGCGGTACTTCGCGCCGGCCACCATCGCGGCGAGGTCGAGCGACATCAATCGCTTGCCGCGCAACGACTCCGGCACGTCCCCGCTGACGATGCGCTGGGCCAGGCCTTCGACCACCGCGGTCTTGCCGACGCCCGGTTCGCCGATCAGCACCGGATTGTTCTTGGTGCGGCGCGATAGCACCTGGATGACGCGCCGGATCTCGGCGTCGCGGCCGATGACCGGGTCGATCTTGCCGTCGCGCGCGGCAGCGGTGAGGTCGACGGCGTACTTCTCCAGCGCCTGGAACGTGCCCTCGGGATCGGCCGACGTGACCCGGGACGACCCGCGCACGGACTGCAGTGCGTCCGACAGCGCGGTCGGCGTCACGTGGTACTGCGAGAACAGCTGCGCAACGTCGCCGCCGTGCTGGGCGAGCGCGAGCAACAGGTGCTCGGTGGAGATGTACTCATCGGAGCGGTCGCGCGCTTCCTTCTCCGCGGCGTTGAGCACCGTGAGCATCTCGCGGGCCATCTGCGGCGCGGAGACGGTGCCGCCGGAAGCCGAGGGCAGCTTCTCCACCAGGCGCTGCGCGTCGGCGCGGAACTCGAGTGGATCGACGCCGACGGCCTGCAACAGCGGCCGGGTCAGGCCCTCGGTGTCGTCCAGCAGTGCCACCGCCAGATGCGCGGGCTGGACCTGCGGGTTGCCGCGGTCGGCCGCGGCACGCAGTGCAGCGGAGATCGCCTGCGTGCTCCGGGTGGTCATATCCATATCGGTACGTTCCTTACTGTCGTGACTGTCGTACAAGTCGTTGCTTGATCAACAGACCTCCGGTGCCGCTATGGCGGCGAATCTGGCCTGTTGATCACGGGTGGTCAGCCGCCCGGACGGCGTTGTGGACGCCAGACCACGAGCGCGGTGGTGGGATCCCGGCGCGAGATCAGCTCCGAGTGTGCGCGGTCGAGTTCGGCAGCCAGTTCGGCCACCCGGGCGCGCAGTGCGTCGACCTGCGACTCCAGCTCGATGATGCGCTTGATGCCGGCCAGGCTCACACCTTCTTGGCTGAGCCGCTGCACCTCGCGCAGCAGCTGCACGTCACGGGCCGAATAGCGGCGACCGCCACCACCCGTGCGCCCCGGCGTGACCAGGCCGAGCCGGTCGTACTGGCGCAACGTCTGTGCGTGCATGCCGGCGAGCTGCGCGGCGACGGAGATGACGAACACCGGGGCGTCGTCCGGCACGCCGCCGCGGCGCGTGAGGTCAGTCATCGCGCTGTCCCCCGGCGCTCCCGGTCGACGAATGGCCGGCCGCACTCGACTGGCGCGCCAGCGCAGCGGTGATCTGCGGGCGCGGGTCGTCCGGCTGCGCCGCCGCGTACTTGCTCAGCGCGTCCGCCGCGTCGCCGGACACCTTCTGCGGCACCGCGACCTCGACCGTCACCAGCAGGTCGCCGGTGTGCTTGCCGGTCCGCACACCGCGCCCGCGCACCCGCAACACGCGACCGGACGGCGTGCCCGGCGCGATCTTCAGCGACACCGGCGCATCGAGTGTCGGCACCCGCAGCGTGGTACCGAGCGCCGCTTCCGCGAACGTGATCGGCACGGTCAGGGTCAGGTCGTCGCCGGTGCGCGCGAACAGCTGATGCGGACGGACGTGCACGGTCACGAACAGGTCGCCGGCGGGGCCGCCACGCTGACCCGGCGTGCCCTTGCCCGCAATCCTCAGCCGCGCTCCGTCGCGCACACCAGGCGGCACCCGAACGGTGATGTTTCGGGTCTGCGTGGTGGTACCGACGCCGCCGCACTCCGGGCACGGATCCTCGACGATCTGGCCCTTGCCGCGGCAGTGCCGGCATGGCTCGCTGAACCCGAAACCGCCCTGGTTGGACGACACCATGCCGGAGCCGCCGCAGGTCGGGCACGGCCGTGGCGACGTGCCGGGCCGGGCGCCGTTGCCACCGCACAGCCGGCAGGTTGCCGGCGCCGAGATCTGCAGCGGCAGGGTTTCGCCGCGTACCGCCTCGTCGAAGTCGAGCGTGATCTCCGCGGACCGGTCCTGCCCGCGGGTGGGACTCGAGGTGCGCGCCCGTGCGGTCCGCCCACCGTTGCCGAAGAGATTGCCGAACAGGTCACCGAGATCCGCGCCGCCGGAGCCGAAGAAGTCCGACATGTCGAACGTCGAGTTGCCGCCGGGGTAGGACGCGGTGCCGCCCTGGCGGTATCCGCCACCGGCAAACAGGCTGCGCGCCTCGTCGTACTCGCGCCGCTTCGTCTCGTCCGAGAGCACGTCGTAGGCCTCGGAGACCTCCTTGAACCGCGCCTCGGCCGTGCTGTTACCCGGGTTCTTGTCCGGGTGCAGCTCACGGGCGAGCTTGCGGTAGGCCTTCTTGATGTCCGCCGCGGACGCATCCTTGGCGACACCGAGCGAGGCGTAGTAGTCCTTCTCGATGTAGTCCTTGGTGCTCATCGCTCGATGTCACCTCCCGTCCGGATGTCGTTGTCGTTACTCGTCGTCGTTACTCGTTGTCGTCGGTGCTCACGCCGTCCGTCGGCTGATCGAGGACCGCGTCTTCGATCAGCTGTTCGTCGGTACCGCCCGGGCCGCCGGCCCTTCCTGCACCGTCGACACCGTCGGTGTCCGCCGCCACCGGCGCAGCGAAGTGCACCGGATCGGTCACCCCCACCATCGCCGGTCGCAGCAGCCGTTCGCCGTGCTTGTAGCCGCGGCGCATCACGGACGTGCTGGTCGGTACCGCGACGTCATCGGACTCGCTGTGCAACACGGCCTCGTGGATGGACGGGTCGAACGGATCGCCCACCTCGCCGAATGCCTCCACACCGAGCTTGTCGAAGATCCGCTCCAGATGATCGGCGACGGCCTTCAACGCTCCGCTGAGGTCACCGTGCTCGCGCGCGCGGTCGATGTCGTCGAGCACCGGCAGCAGTTCTACGAGCACCCTGCTGATAGCAGCATCTCCGGCGGCGAGTCGGTCGCGCTCGGCGCGCTTGCGATAGTTCGCGTACTCGGCCTGCACTCGCTGCAGGTCGGCGGTGCGTTCGGCAACCGCGGCCTGTAGCTCGGCGATGTCGGCAGCCTCCCCGGACGCAGGTGCCGCGCCCGCCGGCGTTGGCCGGTCGGGCGCGGTGTCCTTGCGTGCCTGGCCGGTCACCGGGTCGATCTTCCGTTTGTCGCGGAAGACGACCCGGTCCGGCTCGTCCGTGAGGCCGTTGGATTCACGGCTCTCAGTCACTGCTGTGCCTCACCAGCTCCGCTGTCGGCCTCGGCCGGGCCCTCGTCCACGACCTCGGCGTCCACCACACCGTCGTCAGTCTCCGCACCGGAGCCCGCCGCACCGTTCGCGTTCGGCGCCTCGCCACCCGCGCCGGCCGCTGACGCCTGTGCATCTGCGTACATCGCGCCACCAGCTTCGGAGGCGATCCGCGACACCTTCTCCTGCGCGGCCTTGATCGCGTCGAAGTCCGCACCCTCGAGTGCCTTCTTCAGCTCGTCCACGGCCGACTGCAGTTCGGCGCGCTTGTCCTCCGGCAGCTTGTCGCCGTTCTCGGTGAGGAACTTCTCGGTGCTGAACTGCTGGGCTTCCGCGGTGTTGCGCAGCTCGGTCTCCTCGCGGCGCTTGCGGTCCTCCTCGGCGTGCGCTTCGGCGTCCTTCATCATGCGGTCGATCTCGTCCTTCGGCAGGCCGGATCCACCGGTGATCGTCATGCCCTGTTCCTTGTTGGTGGCAAGGTCCTTGGCGGAGACGTGCACGATGCCGTTCGCGTCGATGTCGAAGGTGACCTCGATCTGCGGCACGCCACGCGGGGCCGGCGGCAGGCCGGTCAGCTCGAACATGCCGAGCTTCTTGTTGTACGCCGCGATGTCGCGCTCACCCTGATAGACCTGGATCTGCACGCTCGCCTGGTTGTCGTCGGCGGTGGTGAAGATCTCCGACCGCTTGGTCGGGATGGTCGTGTTCCGCTCGATCAACTTCGTCATGATGCCGCCCTTGGTCTCGATGCCGAGGGACAGCGGCGTGACGTCGAGCAGCAGCACGTCCTTGACGTCGCCCTTGAGCACGCCGGCCTGCAACGCAGCACCGACGGCAACGACCTCGTCCGGGTTGACGCCCTTGTTCGGCTCCTTGCCACCGGTCAGCTCACGGACCAGGTCGGTGACCGCGGGCATGCGCGTGGACCCGCCGACGAGCACCACGTGGTCGATCTGGTTGACGTCGATGCCCGCGTCCTTGATGACGTTCTGGAACGGCGCCTTGGTGCGGTCGAGCAGGTCCGAGGTGATCTTCTGGAACTCGGCGCGGGACAGCGACTCGTCCAGGAACAGTGGGTTCTTCTCGGCATCCTGCGTGATGTACGGCAGGTTGATCGACGTCTGCTGGCTGCTGGACAATTCGATCTTGGCCTTCTCCGCGGCCTCGCGCAGGCGCTGCATGGCCATCTTGTCCTTGGTCAGGTCGATGCCGTGTCCGGACTTGAACTTGTCCACCAGCCAGTCGATGATCCGCTGGTCCCAGTCGTCACCGCCGAGGTGGTTGTCACCGTTGGTGGCCTTCACCTCGATGACGCCCTCGCCGATCTCGAGCAGCGACACGTCGAAGGTGCCACCGCCGAGGTCGAAGACGAGGATGGTCTGGTCCTTGTCGCCCTTGTCCAGGCCGTACGCCAGCGCGGCAGCGGTCGGCTCGTTGACGATGCGCAGCACGTTCAGGCCGGCGATCTGGCCGGCCTCCTTGGTGGCCTGGCGCTGGGAGTCGTTGAAGTACGCGGGCACGGTGATGACCGCGTCACTGATCGTCTCGCCGAGGTAGGCCTCTGCATCGCGCTTGAGCTTCTGCAGGACGCGCGCGCTGATCTCCTGCGCGTTGTAGGACTTGCCGTCGATGTCGACCTTCCAGGTCGGGTCGCCCATGTGGCGCTTCACCGATCGGATGGTTCGGTCGACGTTGGTGACGGCCTGACGCTTGGCGACCTCGCCGACGAGGACCTCACCGTTCTTCGCGAATGCGACGACGCTCGGCGTGGTCCGCGACCCCTCGGAGTTCGCGATCACCTCCGGCTCACCGCCGGACAGGGTGGCTACCGCCGAGTTCGTGGTGCCGAGGTCGATTCCGACCGCTCGTGCCATGTTTGGTTGCTCCTTCGTACCGTGTGTCCAGGTCTGTCTAGGAGGAAGCCGGCCCTGCCGGCTCCCGGGCGCTGCCAGATATCGTGCTCCCTGGCGTGAGCCACTGTCAAAAGAACTGAGTCTGGTCCGCTCAAGTTCCCGCGCCTGACGTGAACTGAGTCACACCGCTGTCGTCATCGGCGTTCGACGTCGGCCCAGCCGTCAATTGCGGCGCGAAGGCATTGCGACCTGAAACGAGCCTCGCGTCTACTCGGTGTTAAGTGCGACCTCGCCCGGATGGTCTTCTGTGTGTGCAGGATTTGCCGGGTTCGTTGGCCGTTTTGAGTGATTTATGACGCTCGCACCAGTTGCCGCTACGGGGCCTATGGCGGGTGTAAGCCCACGGTGATTCAATTTCTCGAATGACCATTTCGGACGTATACGACGAGCGCCGATGGCGGCGCTGGTACGCGCCCGGGGTGATCGACCGGATCAACGTCCCGGACGTGCCATTGACCCGGTTCCTCGAGGACGCTGCCGCGGACTTCGGAAATCGCAAGGCGTTGGTGTTCCTGGGCCGCAGCATGACCTACCGGGCACTGGCCGAGTCCGTCGATCACTTCGCCGGCGCGCTGCACGAGCTGGGCGTGCGCAAGGGTGACCGCATCGCACTGATCCTGCCCAATTGCCCGCAAGCGGTTATCGCATTCTTCGCTGCACTTCGGCTGGGCGCCGTCGTCGTGCAGCACAACCCGCTGTACACGCCGCCGGAGTTCCAGCATCAGCTCGCAGACAGCGGCGCCACCGTCGCGATCGTCTACGACGGCGCATATGCCCGACTGGCCGAAGCCAGACCGGATACCGCGCTCGAGCACGTCATCGTCACGTCGCTCGCCGACTACTTGCCGTCCGGCAAGAGGCTTGCGCTGCGGCTGCCGTTCAGCGGTGTGCGCGCCAAGCGAGAGCAGCTCGTCGCGGAACTGCCCGAAGACGCGGACGTATTGCAGTTCAGCGAGTTGCTCGCCTCGCACGCGCAAGCACCGCTCACGCTCATCGCGCCGGAAACCGATCTGGCGCTGCTGCAGTACACCGGTGGCACCACCGGGCTGCCTAAGGGCGCGATGCTGACGCACCGGAACCTGGTCGCCAACGCCTACCAGGCCGCGTCCTGGGATCCGGAGATGGAGCGCGGCGAGGAGACGATCCTGGCCGCGCTGCCGATGTTCCACGTGTACGGCCTGACCATGTGCCTCACCATGAACATGCTGGTGGCCGGCACGCTGGTGCTGCTGCCCACCTTCGAACTGGGACTGCTGTACGCGGCCATCGACAAATGGCGGCCTACGGTCTTTCCCGGTGTGCCGCCGATGTATGAGCTCATCGTGCGATCGCGGCGCAGCGGCAAACACGACCTGAGTTCGATCCGCACCTGTGTGTCCGGTGCCATGCGGCTGCCCCCGGAGACGGTGAAGAAGTTCGAGCAGGTCACCGGCGCTCGACTCGTCGAGGGCTACGGCCTGACCGAGAGTTCCCCGGTGGCGCTGGCCAATCCGCTCAACGAGAACGCCCGCGCCGGCACGATCGGCGTGCCGGTGCCCGGCACCGACGTGCGCATCGTGGACGTCGACGACGCCAGCCACGACGTTCCGCTCGGCGCGGCCGGTGAACTCTGGGTGCGCGGTCCGCAGGTGTTCAGCGGCTACTGGAACCAACCCGAGGAATCGGCCGCGATGTTGTCTGACGGTTGGCTGCACACCGGCGACGTCGCGGTCATGGACAACGACGGCTTCGTCACCATCGTGGACCGCAAGCGCGACGTGATCCTGGCAAGCGGGTTCAGCATCTTCCCGTCCGAGATCGAGGACGTGCTCAACGCGCACCCGGCGGTGGCGACGAGTGCGGCCGTCGGAGTACCGCACTTCTATCGCGGCGAGACGGTGAAGGCCTACGTCGTCTTCGCCGACGGGCAACACGCGAGCGAGGACGAGTTGCGCGCGTACTGCGCATTCAAGCTCGTCGCGTACAAGGTGCCCACGCTGTTCGAGTTCCGCACCGACCTGCCCACGAACATGCTCGGCAAGGTGTTGCGGCGAGTGCTGCGCACCGAGCATGAAACGGCGCACGCGCGCGTCGTGTCCGACGAGTCGATCGATTACCCGACCACGCCGCTCGAGCCGGCGGCGGCCAGCGCGCCGGCGCTGAGCGCACCGGTACCCACCGCGGACGAGACCGAGGAGTTGATCCGTTCGCTGGAGCGCCTGGCCGAACTTCGAGACATGGGCGCTCTCACCGACGAGGAGTTCACCCAGGCAAAGGCCCGATTGCTGGCCTGATGGGCCGTGCCGGCGTGCCGCGCGGCGGGATGGTCCCGCGCCGGAGGCGGTTGCGACCGCGACCGGCGCCAGCGGGACGATGGTGCGGTGATAGCCGAGCGGTGGGGTGTGTCCGACGCCGAGGTCACACGTCGCTATCCATGCGACACGTACGTGCGCTCGCCCGCGATCCAGGCGTGGCGCGGCGTCACTGTGCACGCCACCGCAGAGCGGGTCTGGCCGTGGGTCGCGCAGATCCGGTTGGCGCCGTATTCCTATGACTGGATCGACAACCGCGCTCGCCGATCACCGCGCGAGCTGCGCGGCCGGCCCGACCCGCGCGAGGGCGAACCGTTCACGACGGCATTGACCGGGCCGGTCGGACGCGTGCTGAGTGTGCACGCACCGAGCGACTACACCGGGCAGCTCCTTGGCGTGGTCATCTCGTACGTGCTGGTGCCCGAGGGTGAGCGCACCCGGCTGTTGATGAAGCTCATCGCGCCGCGCGGGCGACTGTTCGGCCCGGCGCTGTGCATCGGCGATCTAGTGATGGCGCGCCGCCAACTGCTCAACCTCAAGCACCTTGCCGAGACCGCCGGCCCGACCTGAACGGGTTCAGCCGACGAGCGGACGGATGGACTCGGCGAGGAGAGCGGCGACGTCGCCGAGGACGTGCCGGCCATCGGTCACCACCGGCACGCCGTCGACGATGACGGAGTGCACGTCGGCCGCGGACGCGGCAAGCACCGCCTGCGCCGGATCAGCACCGGCCGTGCGGACCGAGTCGAGCCGGAACGAGGTGAGATCGGCGCGCCGGCCGACCGCGATCTCACCCGCGTCGTCCCAGCCCAGGCTGCGCTGCCCGTCCGTGGTGAGCGCGCGAATCAACGCCGCCGGGGAGAACGTGCCACGCATACCGGTGCGTAGCCGCTCGTCCATCTCGAGCGCCCGGGCTTCCTCGAACGGATCGATCAGCGCGTGCTGATCACTGCCGAGGGTCAGCGGCACGCCTGCGTCGCGTAGCTCGCCGGCCGGGCCGATGCCGTCCGCGAGATCGCGTTCAGTGGTCGGACATAACGCGACGAATGTGTGCGACGCTCCGAGTGCTGCGACATCGCCGTCGCTCAGGTGCGTGGCGTGCACCGCCGTGGTGCGGGCGCCCAGTACCCCGGACTCGGCCAGCAACGACGTCGGAGTCAGCCCGTACGCCGCCAGGCACTGCTCGTTCTCAGTCGCTTGCTCGGACACGTGCACGTGCAGCGGGCGCCCGCGAGCGAACTCGGCGACGACGGGCAGCGCCTCGCGCGGCACCGCACGTACCGAATGCACCGCGGCGCCGATACGGGCGTGCGGCCTTTCGGCGATCGCGGCGACGCGCTCGGCCCATGCATGGACGTTCGCGTCGCCGAATGCCGCCTGCTCCGGTGAGAGCGGTTCCGGTCCGTCCGGGCCGAGGCCGCCGGCCAGGTAACAGGTGTCCAGCAGCGTGATGCGGATGCCGGCCTCGGCTGCCGCATGCAGCAACGCCTCGCCCATTTCGTTCTGGTCGGCGTAGTGGGAGCCGTCCGGCCGGTGATGCAGGTAGTGGAACTCGCCGACGCTGGCGATGCCGGCCAATGCCATCTCCGCAAACGTGGCCCGGGCGAGGACCAGGTAGCGGTCGGGGTTCAGGGCAGCCGCGGCGCGGTACATCAGCGCACGCCAACTCCAGAACGTGTCGCCGTCGGCGTGCGTACGTCCCCGCAGCGCGCGGTGGAAGGCGTGGCTGTGCGTGTTGGCGATGCCGGGCAGCGTCAACCCGGGCAGTGATTGATCACCAGGGCGACGTGTCGCACCCGCGGTGACGACGGCGAGTCGGCCGTCGACGATCTCGATGCGTACCTCCGCCTGCGGACCGTCGCCCAGCCAGGCGTACTCCGCGACGTACGCGCGTCTCATCCGCGCTCACTCACCCACACGTGGGGCGTTTTCTTCCCGGATTCCGGGAAGAAAACTCCCCACGTGCTGAGGGTGAGGGTCAGGGTCAGCCCAGGCCCTGACTCGACAGCCAGGTCTTCGCGACGCTGTCCGGCTGCTGTCCGTTGGCCACATCCGCCACCAGGGTCGCCAGCGTTGTGGTGTCCAGCTTCGCCGACACCGCGTTCGTCGCGTCCTTGATCGTCTGGTTCAGCTTGGCCGTGGTGACGATCGGGATGATGTTCTGCGCGGCGAACATGCTCTTCGGATCCTGCAGCGCCACGAAGTGGTTAGCGGCCAACGACGGATCGGTGGAGAAGATGTCACCGGCCTGGATGCTGCCGTTCTTCAGCGCCGACACGGTGACGGTGCCGCTCGCGCTCAGCGCGGTGAACGACTTGAACGTCACGCCGTAGACGCTCTTGAGCGCCGGGATGCCATCCGGCCGGGTCTGGAACGCCGCCGGAGCGCCGAACACCAGATCCTTGGCCACCGGCGCCAGGTCGGCGATGGACTTGAGGTTGTACTTCGTCGCGGTCGCCTGCGTGACGGTGATGGTGTCACTGTCCTGCGCCTGGGCATAGTTCAGCGGGGTCAGCGCACTGCCGAGTGCGGCCGGCAACGCGGCAGCCACGTCAGCCGGGGTCTTCGCCGTCGACTTGGCGTCGAGGTAGGCGAGGATCGAGCCGCTGTACTCGGGGAAGAAGTTGATCGAGCCGCCCTTCAGCGCGGTGAAGTACACCGAGCGCTCGCCGATGTTGAGCTTCTTGGTGACCTTGACGCCCTTGGCGCTCAGCGCATCGGCGTAGATGTCGGCGAGTAGGACGCTCTCCGGAAAGTCGGCCGAGCCCACGGTCAGGCTGCCGGCCGAAGCGCCCGAGCCGGTGCCGGTGGAACCCGGCGGCCGGCGACTTCTTGCTGGAACTGCATGCAGTGAGGCTCAGCGTCAGCGCCAACGCGGCGGTGACCCCGGTAGCGAACCTGCTTCTCATCGTTTCTCCTTGTGGGGACTATGTATCAGCGTGGGTATGTGCGTGCGTGCGCGTGATGCGCATGCACCGAGGGCGGGCGGCCGGCGCGGCGGTTCGGCCAGCTCACGACTTGGCAGCGGCCACCTCCGCGCGCTCGGTGACGGTGACCTCGTAGGTGGGGCTGGTCCGGAAGTGCCCGGACACCCCCGGTGACACAACAAGCCGTTGCACTCCGATGAGCGACAGCTCGGCCACCACGGCGAGCAACGCCACGAGCAGCCCGGCGCTGAGCATTGCCGGGTAGCCAACGTTGACGTCGTTGATCTGCGGCAGCCCGTTGAAGATGATGTAGCCGAGGCCGCCGAGGAACGGCAGGAACGCGGCGATCGTCGCAGTCGCGATCACCTGCAGCGTGGCGCTGCGGATTCCGGACAGAATCAACGGCAGCGCGATCGGGAACTCCACCTGGCGCAGCACCTGGCCGCCGCGCATGCCCATGCCGCTGGCGGCGTCGCGCGCTGCGGGGTCGACGTTCTGCACGCCGGCGTAGGTGCTGGTGAGGATCGGCGGGATCGCCAGGATGATCAGGACGATCTCGACCGGAATCACATACGGGACTCCGCCCGGTGCCACCAGCCAGCTCAGCCCGGACTGATCGTGGATCTTCGGCGTGATCGTGACCGCGAGCAGCAGCAGCAGGCCGAACGCCGGCACCGCGCGCACCGCGTTCGCCAGGCCCACGACCAGCACGACACCTCGGCCGGTGTGACCGATGAGCAGGCCGAGTGGCAAGGCGATCAGCGCGGCCACGAGCACCGCCACCACGGTGTAGACGACGTGTTCGCGCAGCGAGACCAGCAGGCCGTGCGGGCCCCACCAGTGCGCAGCGGTGGTGAGCCAGCCGGGGACCAAACCCAGGCGCGGCAGACTCGCCCCGTCGGCGATCACGATGCTCATTTCGCCGCCACCGCCCGTCGCCATGGCGTCAGCAGCCGCACGCCGATCAGCACGATCGCGTCGAACACCAACGCGACCAGCACGAACATGATCAGTCCGAGCCAGATCGGCGTGGACTGGTTCTTGGGCAGGTTGTAACCAGCGGTGAACAGCGATCCGAGCTGGGAGACGCCGATCGCCGACGCCACCGCGACCAGGCTGACGTTCGACACGGCCGCGACCCGCAGGCCGGCCCCGATCACCGGCACGGCGAGCGGCAGCTGCACCGCGAGCAACCGCTGCCGATTCGTGTATCCCATCGCCGATGCGGCGGCCAGGGTGATCTCGTCCACCGAGGACAAGCCATCGGCGATCACGCGCACCAGCAGCGCGACGCAGTACACGGTGAGCGCGACGGCGACGTTGACCGGGTCGAGGATGCCGGTGCCGAGAATGCCGGGCAGCACCAGGAACAGCACGATGGACGGGATGGTGTAGAGCAGCCCGGAGATGCTGACGAGCGGCGGGTACGTCCAGCGGAACCGGCTCGCGGCCCAGCCGATCGGCAGCGATATCGCCAACCCCGCCAGCACCGGGATTGCGGCAAGCCACAGCGTGGTCCACAACCAGTGCAGGATCTCCGACTGGTCGTTGCGGAAGTAGTGCCAGATCGCCGTCATGGGTGCGCACCGCTCGCCGGGGCGTGCTGTGCATCGCTCGCCGGGGCGTGCTGTGCATCGCTCGCCGATGCCGCGTTCGCCTGGGCAGCGTTCGCCTGGGCGGCGTTCGCTTGGGCGTGCTGCGCCGCGGCGGCACGAGTGCGGCGGGCCTGCTCCTCGATCAACGCCACGACGGTGGAGGGCAGCACGGTGCCGAGCACGTGCCCGTCGGCTCCGACGATGACGCCGCGGCCGCTGGGCGATGACAGCGCGGAGTCCAGCGCCTCGCGCAACGTGCCGTCCTCGGTGGCGATGGTGCCGCCGAGGTTGAGCAGCTCCTCGGTGACGGGCCCGGACAGAGACTCCTCGGGCACGCCGGACAGCGCGAGCCAGCCCTGCGGCGCGCCGTCGTCGTCGACGACCAGCACCCAGCCGTCGGGGGTGAGGCCGATCGCGCTGCGGATGTCGCTGCCGAGGCGCACCGTCGGTTCCGGCGTCACCGGGATCGAGCCCGGGTGGGTGAAGCCGAGTGCGCGGTAGCCGCGGTCGCGCCCGACGAACCCGGCGACGAAGGAGTCGGCGGGACGGGCCAGCAACTCCGCCGGCGTGGCGATCTGCGCCAGCCGGCCGCCCACCTTGAGCACCGCCACCTGGTCGCCGAGCTTGATCGCCTCGTCGATGTCGTGGGTGACGAACACGATCGTCTTGCTGATCTCGGCCTGCAGGCGCAGGAACTCCTGCTGCAGCTGATCGCGGACGACCGGATCGACCGCACTGAACGGCTCGTCCATCAACATGATCGGCGGGTCGGCAGCCAGCGCGCGGGCCACCCCGACACGCTGCTGCTGGCCGCCGGACAGTTGCACCGGGTAGCGCCCGGCGAGCTGCGGAGACAGCCCGACCATCTCCATCAGCTCGTGTGCCCGGGTCCGCGCCTGCTTCTTGTCCTGGCCGAGCAGCACCGGCACCGTTGCGATGTTGTCGACGATGGTGCGGTGCGGAAACAGACCGGCTTGCTGGATGACGTAGCCGATGCCGCGCCGCAATTGCGTCGGGCGAACCGTGGAGATGTCCTTGTCGTCGATCCAGATGGTGCCCGAGCTGGGGTCGATCATCCGGTTGATCATTCGCAGGCTGGTGGTCTTGCCACAGCCGGACGGACCGACCAGCACGGTGATCTGGCCGGACGGCGCCACGAAGCTGAGCTCGTCGACGGCTCGGGTGCCGTCGGGATACTGCTTCGTGACGGACTCGAAGCGGATCACCTGCCGCTCACCTCTTCCGGATGCGTGCTACCGACGCCGGCGGATTCCGGACCGCCGGCGAGAACTGAGGCCACAGCCTGCGCCTCCTGGCTGACAATGCGGCCGTAGCGGCGCATGGTCTCCTCGTCGATGCGGTATGTGGGGCCGAGCAGGCTGAGCGCGCCGGCCACGCCGCCGCTGCGCAGGATTGGCGCGGCGATGGCGGTGACGTCCGGGGCGGACCGGTCCCGCTCGGCCACGTAACCCTCTGCCGGCACCTCGCCCGCGAGCGCCCGGCCGACGGCGAGGTCGGCCGACGGCATGGACTGGCCCACCCAACTCGTGTGCCGGACCGGGTGCGTGCCCTCCACCATGCCGATGTAGACGGCCGTGTCGCGTGGGCCGGCGATGCTGAGATAGGTCGTCTCGCCGGTGGCCGCGACGATGCGTTGCATGCCGGGCAAGGCGAGACGGACCAGCGATTGCCGGCTGACCGCATACGCGCCGATCTGCAACAGCCGGGGTCCGGCGGCGAACACGCCGGCGGGGTCACGAACGACGAAGCCGCTGGTCTCCAGGGTGCGCAGCAACCGCAGAGCGGTGCTGGTCGGCAGCTGCGCACGGCGCGCCGCTTCGGACAGACTGACCGATCCGACGGTCGCCACTTCGGCCAGCAGCCCCAGCGCCCGCTCCACCGCTCGGGTGGAACCGGCGTGCGACATCGTGGTCACGGTCGTCAACCCCCGCGGATCGGTTGGCTTCCATTACGCAGCAAAGACTTGCCGTTGGGTGGAACCAATCAACCCCATCACACCAGCAGGCGTAAGGAAAGCGAGATGCTGCACACGCGGGGATTTGATATCGCCCCGTGACGCGAACGCACGTGATTCCGGGCCTCGGCGGCCTGGCCAGCATTTCGGGGCGACGGGGGAGAACTAGCCGGCTTCGCCGTCCGCGTCGGCAGTCCCTTGGGTGGATGAACCGGACGACCTGGCCCGACCCGGGCCAGCAGCCGACGGCGTGTGGCCACCTGGACCAGCCGGGCTACTCGGACCGGCCGGGCTACTCGGACCGGCCGGACCGTTCGGAACGGGTTGCGCCGACGGATCGGGCTGCGCGGCCGGCTCCGGCCGCGGCCCGGCCTCGGCTCGCCGATCCATGCCACCGAGCCGGCGCACCAGTCCGGCGCCCGGCAGTTCGTTCAGCACCGCGATGACGCGATCGAGCGTCGCGGCGATGAGCGCCACCTGCTTCTGCGTGTCGGTGGCGGCACGCAGCGCCGGGAGTGCCTCGCGCCGAAGGGCGTCGAGCACATCCGGGATCTCCCGCAGCATGCGCGGGTCGACGGCGCCGGCCAGCCGCTCCAGCCGCGGTGCGAGCTGTTCCAGCGGCCCGACCAACTGCGAGGTCGCTCCCTCGATGCTCGTCACCACCCGGTCGAGTCGCGACACCGTCTGGTTGAACCGTTCGAGGGTGTCATTGAAGTTCTTCATCGTGGCCGGCAACTGACCGACGAGGCGGGCGTTCTGCTCGATGAGCTCCTGCAGCCACTGGGCCTGGTTGTCCGCCTGCTTGACCAGGTCGCCCACGACCGGGATCGCGCCGACCGCGGCCGGCACCCGCGAAATCTTCGCCACGTCAGGATTTGTAGCACGCCCCACAACCCGCGGCTGGGATGGTTACCAATCGGTAGCGCCACATAGGCTCACCAGGTTGGCCGATCCATGAGGTCCAGGAGGAGGGTGCGTCCGTGGCGCCACAGGTACAGCTCGCCGCGCACAGCGTGCAGGCCGGGGGTATCGCCGACTGGGTCTACACCTCGCCCGGACTACTGCGGATCCTGCTGGCGCTCGGCATGCTCGTGTTCACCGTCGCCGTCGCCGGACGCCGGATCGCCTGGCTCACCAAGCTGATCCGCTCCGGCAGGCCCGCCCCGGGTCGCACCGACGACATCGAACTGCGCGTCCGCGAACAGATCATCGAGGTCTTCGGCCAGACGCCGCCTGCTCAAGTGGAGCGGACCCGGCATCGCGCACTTCTTCACGTTCTGGGGATTCGTGATCCTCGGTGCCACCATCGTCGAGGCCTACGGCGCGTTGGTGGTCAGCAAGGACTTCGCGTTCCCGATCTTCGGACACGCGCGCTGGTTCGGCTTCGTCGAGGACTTCTTCGCCGTCGCCGTGCTGCTGGCAATCATCTGGTTCGCGGTGAACCGGATGATCAACACGCCGGAGCGGCGCCAGCGCAGCAGCCGGTTCTACGGCTCGCACACCGGTCCGGCCTGGGTCATCCTCGGCATGATCGCGCTCGTGGTGATCACGCTGCTGCTGTACCGCGGCGCGCAGTACAACACCGGCCACTTCCCGTTCGGCAGGTCCAAGTGGCCGTTCGCCTCGTACCTGGTCGCCAAGGCGCTCGGCACCGGCGCGTACAACCAGGGCGTCGAGACGTTCTTCCTGCTCGCGCAGATGGCGGTCATCTTCGGCTTCACGATCATCGTCACGTACTCCAAGCACCTGCACATCGCGACCGCGCCGCTGAACGTGCTTACCAAGCGCGAGCCGATCGCGCTCGGTGCGCTGCTGCCGGTTGCCGACGCAGACGGCGTGCCGATCGACTTCGCCGACGTCGAGAACCTGTCCGAGGACACCGTGTTCGGCAAGGGCAAGATCGAGGACTTCAGCTGGAAGGGCTACCTCGACTTCGCCACCTGCACCGAATGCGGACGGTGCCAATCGCAGTGCCCCGCGTGGAACACCGACAAGCCGCTCTCGCCGAAGCTCGTGATCATGGACCTGCGCGACCACCTGTTCGCGAAGGCGCCGTACCTGATCGGCGGGCTGAGCGTTCGGAGGGGAGCTCGCGACCCGACCATGGGCACGAAGGCTCGGTGCCGAAGATCGAAGGTGGCGAGCACGGGCATGGCGTGCCCGAATCCGGATTCCCGCGCGTCCCCACCTCCGGACCCGAACAGGCCACCCGGCCGCTGGTGGGTGACCGCGGAACAGGGCGGCGTGATCGACCCGGACGTGCTGTGGTCGTGCACCACCTGCGGCGCCTGCGTCGAGCAGTGCCCGGTGGACATCGAGCACATCGATCACATCGTCGACATGCGCCGATACCAGGTGTTGATCGAGTCGTCGTTCCCGTCCGAAGCCGGCGTGATGTTGCGCAACCTGGAGAACAAGGGCAACCCGTGGGGGCTCGCCGACCGCGGCCGCGACGAGTGGATGGAGGGGCTGTCGTTCGAGGTGCGCCGCGCGGTGCCCGGCACGAAGCTCGACGCAGACGTCGACTACCTGTTCTGGGTCGGCTGCGCCGGCGCGCTGGAAGATCGTTCCAAGAAGGTGACGCGCGCCTTTGCCGAACTGCTGCACGTGGCCGGCGTGGAGTTCGCCGTCCTGGGCTCCGCGGAGACGTGCACCGGCGACCCGGCCCGCCGTCTCGGCAACGAGTTCCTGTTCCAGATGCTCGGCATGCAGAACGTCGAGACGCTGAACTCCGATCACCCGCGCCGAGCCGCTGCGGATCGTGGCGACCTGCCCGCACTGCTTCAACACGCTGGCCAACGAGTACCCGCAGCTCGGCGGTCACTTCGAGGTGCTGCACCACACCCAACTGCTCGGCGCGCCTCGTCGCCGACGGCCGGCTCGACGCCGGTGCAGCCCGTCGACAAGAACGTCACGTACCACGACCCGTGTTACCTCGGCCGGCACAACAAGGTGTACACACCGCCGCGCGAGGTGCTCGCCGCGATTCCGTCGCTCACCTCGCAGGAGATGCACCGGTGCAAGGACCGTGGCTTCTGCTGTGGCGCCGGCGGTGCGCGGTTCTGGATGGAAGAGAAGATCGGCAAGCGCATCAATCGGGAACGCACGGACGAGGCGATCGGCCTCGACCCCGATCTCATCTCCACCGCGTGCCCGTTCTGCATGGTCATGCTGTCCGACGCGGTGACCGAGAAGAAGGCGGACGGATCGGCGAAGGATCACGTGCAGGTGCTGGACGTCGCGCAGATCTTGCAGCAGTCGCTGCGACCTGAATCACCGCAACGCTCGGCCGCCCCGGCGTGAGGAGTGGGCAGAACGGGCATGAGCGAGCACTGAACGTCGGCGAGCCGGAACAGCACCACGGCCAGTACCGTCAATACGGTGACCGGAGCCCGCGACGTGGTGGAGTACGCGCTGCAGCGCCGTGCCCTGCTCACCGAGCTCGCGGTCGGGCGGCGCCCGCTCGCCGAGGCGTGTGACGCGCATCCGTATCTGCTGCTCGCCGCGCGTCATTACGGCGAACCTGTGCCCAATCCGTGCCCGATCTGTGAGCACCGGCATGAGGTGCTCGTGCACTACGTCTACGGCGCGTCGCTCGGGCGTATCTCCGGCCAGGCCAAGTCCGTCGCCGAACTCACCGTGCTCGACACGCAGCTCGAGGAGTTCGACGTCTACGCCGTCGAGGTGTGCCCGGACTGCGGTTGGAACCACCTCGTCCGCTCGTTCGTCCTGGGCCACCGCGCGGCCGACGCAATGACCGCGGCGGACGGCTGACGTGCCCGAGCGGTTACAGAAGGGCGGGCCCAAACAACCTCAAGCGGCCCGCGGACATGTCCTTCTCCGAACGAATGAAGCACCTGCCCACCTGGTACAAGCGCCGGCGCGCGGCCAAGAAGCGGCGGCTGGCCGCGATGACGCGCAAGCGCCGGATCTGGCGCCGGGTAGGCATATTCGGCACCTGGATCCTGGCGATCGTCGCGGTGATCATGGTCATCACCGTGGTGCTGTTCTACACGCTGACGAACGTCCCGCGGCCGGAGGATCTCTCGTTACCGCAGGTGGCGACGATCGAGTACTCGGACGGGTCGGTGCTGGCCCGTTTCGGTGCGCAGGACCGCACCATCGTCTCGCTCGAGCAGGTACCCGTGCAGGTTCGCTGGGAGGTGCTGGCGGCCGAGGACCGCGGCTTCTACTCCGAGCCGGGGGTATCGATCAGGGGCACGGTGCGTGCCGCGTTGTCCGACCTCACCGGCGGCGACACCCAGGGCGGCTCCGGCATCACCCAGCAGTACGTGAAGAACGCGTACCTCAACGACTCGCGGTCGCTGTCGCGCAAGCTCAAAGAGCTGATGATCGCGATGAAGCTGTCACGCGAGTACTCCAAGGACCAGATCCTGGAGTACTACCTGAACACCGTGTACTTCGGCCGCGGCGCGTACGGCATCCAGGCTGCCGCGCAGGCGTACTTCGGCGTTGACATCAGCAAGGTCAATGCGGCGCAGGGTGCGGTGCTGGCGGCGCTGTTGCGCGCGCCGAGCTACTACGACCCGGCGGAGAATCCGGACGCGGCCAAGGCGCGCTGGCAGTACGTAATCGCCGGCATGGTCAGCACCAAGCACCTCACCCAGGCGCAGGCCTCGGCGCTGAAGTACCCGAGGGTGCTCAAGCCTCGCGACGAGCAGCTCGGCGCGACCGGATGGGCGTACCTGATCGAACAGAAGGTGATCGCGGAACTGGCCGCCAATGGCATCACCCAGGACGACATCACCAACCGCGGCCTGGTCATCAAGACCACGCTGGACCACAATGCGCAGACCGCGGCCGTCTCGGCGATCCAGCAGACGTTCACCGGGCTCACGCCGCGCGCAGCGCAACATGAAGAATGCGCTCGTCGCGGTGAACCCGAAGACCGGCGGCGTGCTCGCCTACTACGGCGGCCCGAACGGCAAGGGCTACAACGGCAAGCCCGATTACAACGACTACGCGGGGGTGGGCTCGCGGCCACCGGGATCGTCGTTCAAGCCCTACACCCTGGCCACCGCGCTCACCGCGACGCTGGACAAGACGCCGGGCGTTCCGCACTACACCCTGGACAGCCGGGTCGACGGCAGTTACTGCGTGACTCATCGAGGGTCGCCAGATCTGCAACGACCCGAGCGACCAAGGTCTCAGCAGCTCCTCGATCCAGGTGAAGACGGCACTGCTGTACTCGCTGAACACCACCTTCGACCAGATGGCCGAGAAGGTCGGCCCGGACGAGGTGGCCAAGACGGCGCACGCCGCCGGCGTCTCCAAAACGATCGACGGCAAGCCGACGCTGGTCAACGCGGACGGTCAGACCGGCTTCGGCATCGGCATCGGCGACTACGGCGTGCACCCGCTCGACCAGGCCGTGGGCTTCGCGACCTTCGACAACAACGGCACCGCGAACTCGGGCTACTTCGTGCAGTCCGCGACCGCGTCGGACGGGACGGTCGTCTACAAGCACTCAAGCGCACCCGACCAAGGCCGTGGACCCCAAGGTGGCCAATGACGTCACCCTCGCTATGGAGCCGATCGCCGGGTACTCCTCCGACCCGCTCAACAACGGCAGGGTCAGCGCGGCGAAGACCGGGACCGAAGGCATCGGCACGGGCAACCTGGGCGGCAACAGCGACGCGTGGATGGTCGGCTTCACGCCGCAGGTGAGCGCCGCGGTCTGGGTCGGCAGCGGCAACTCGACGATCGCCCATCGTGGACGCGTACGGGAGTCCGGAATACGGCCGCGACCTGCCCGGGCGCACCTGGGCGCTGTTCATGAACACCTACCTGGCCAGCCAGCCGCGACCTGCCCATGGCGACCACGCAGATGATCCACGGTGGCGAGAACGTCGCGCCGACGTTCACGCCCACGCCGACGAAGTCGAAGACACCCACGCCCACGCCGACGAAGACGACACTGACCGCCGCCGTCGACTCCGGTCACCACGTCTGACGCCCGAGCACGCCGACCGGCGCGTCACGCCGACCTGTGCACACCTGCCCGTCGACGAGACACCTGCACGCCGTCCCACGCCTGCCCATCCGAACGCCACAGCCGCGTCCGCGCGCCGTGGCAACCGCCGGGCGGCTAGGCCACGTCGGGCCTTGCCCGCCAGGTTCAGGACGTGATGTCCGGATCGGTGAGCGCGACCACGGCCCCCAGCCGGACGGACGAGACCGCCGCGCGGGCCAGCGGAATCATCGGCGGCGCCTGGGGGCGGCACGCGGCCGCCGGACGGTGGTGGACCCCGCTTCGGGTGCTGCTCGCGATGACCTGTCTGAGTCTGTTGCTCGGCTTCGGCGTGAAGGCACCGTGCGCGAACGCGCAATGGTCGGCGAACAAGCAGTACACGCACATGTGTTACTCGGACGTGATACCGCTCTGGAGCGACGAGCGGCTCGACGTCGGCGCCGTGCCGTATCGGGACACCTCGGTCGAGTACCCGGTACTGACCGGCGGCTTCATGCTGGTCACTGCCGACCTCACGCACTGGGTGCACGCACTCGACTCGCGCTGGGACGAAGTGGTGATCTTCGGCGCGCTCACCGCGCTGTTGCTGAGCGCGTGCGGCCTGGTCACCACCGCCGCCACCGCACAGGCCGCAGGCTCGCGCCCGTACGACGCGGCGATCTTCGCGCTGTCACCCGTTGCTGGTGCTGCACGCCTTCACGAACTGGGACCTGCTTGCGATGTGCTTCATGAGTCTGGCGTTGTGGTCCTGGGCGCGGCGAAAACCCGTGCTCGCCGGGGTCTTCGTCGGACTCGGCACGGCCGCGAAGCTCTACCCCGTCTTCCTGTTCGTCGCGTTGTTCGTGCTGGCGGTGCGCACTCGCCGCTACGCACCGGTGATCTGGTCGGCGATCGCGGCCGTCGGTACGTGGGCGATGGTGAACGTCCCGATCGCGCTTGGCCTACTACCACGGGCTGGTCGGAGTTCTACCGGTTCAGCATCCAGCGCGCCGCGGAACGAAGTTCGATCTGGGCGATGCATGCGCACCGTCTCCGACGGCCGCATCGGTGCCGGGGACGCATCCTTCTGGCAGCCGCCCACGGCCGCGGTGCTGCTGATCCTCGTCGGCGCGCTGATCGGCATCGTCTGGGCTCGGGCTGCGCGCGCCGGTGAAGCCGCGGCTCGCGCAGCTGGCGTTCCTCGCGGTGCTGGCGTTCCTGCTGACGACGAAGGTGTGGAGTCCGCAGTACTCACTGTGGCTCGTACCGCTGCGTCGCGCTGGCACGGCCTCGCTGGCGGATCACGCTGGTGTGGCAGTTCACCGAGGTTGCGGTGTGGATCCTGACGCTCACACTGTTGCTGGGATTCGAGCCGGGCCAGTCCGCGCACGGCATCTCCTACGGCTGGCTGGTGCTGGTGTTGCTCGTTCGCGATGCACTGCTGATCGCGATCGCCGCACTGATCATTTACGAGATGTGGCACCCGGAACTCGACGTGGTGCGCAGCGCCGGCATGGACGATCCGGCCGGCGGCGTGTTCAACGGCGCACCGGACTACGGCGGGGCCGCCGCTTGGCGCCGGCGTGGCCGGCGGCGAACCGAATTCGCACGGCTGTTGGACGCGGGCGCGTCGGGCGAGGCGTAGGCAGCCGGTTCAGCCACGCGGCTTCTGAGTGGAACCGCTACGCGGCGATGGCCTTGCGCAGGTACGCGATGTCCGCGCCCTGACCGTCGGGGCCACCGGGCGTCTCGACGATGACGTCGGCACCGGCCTCGCGACAGATGTCCACGATCGCGCTGCCGGATCGATCTCACCGCTGCCGATGTTGGCGTGCCGGTCCGCGCCGGAGTCGAACGCGTCCCGGCTGTCGTTGGCGTGCACCAGATCTACCCGGCCGGTGATGGCCCGGACGCGGTCGACGATCGCCGACGAGATCCTCACCGCCGGCGTGCGCGTGGCAGGTGTCCAGGCAGAAGCCGACGCCGAACTCGCCGATCGCTTCCCACAGCGCGGCCGAGCCGATCGAACCGGCGGGCCATCGCGTTGTTTCCGCCCGGCGGTGTTCTCGATCAGGATGGGCAACGGGAATCCGCCCTCGTCGGCGGCGCGCGCGAACGTCTTGCGCCAGTTGTCGACGCCGACCGCCGGATCGTCGCCGGCGTTGACGTGGCCGCCGTGGACGATCAGCCCGAGCGCACCGATCTCGGCAGCGGCAGCGGCATGCTGGCCGAGCAGCTTGCGGCTCGGGATCCGGATGCGGTTGTTCAGCGTCGCGAGGTTGAGCACGTACGGCGCATGGATGTAGACGCCGAGGTCGGTCGGCTCGGATCGCGTCGAAGTGCTCGTGCCGCACAGGTGCCTTCCATCCCTGCGGATCGGCCAGGAAGAACTGGACCAGGTCGGCCCCGGTGGCGGCGGCCGCGGTGAGCGGATCGGTCGAGTCGACGTGGGCACCGATCCGGGGGTTGGCAGACCGGTCAGTGGGCATGGTTCGACCCTACGTCCGCGCTCGGACGCGAGTCAGCGGTTGCCGACGCTCAGCTCGGGACGATGAATCCGATCGCGAGTCGGGCGTTCAACCGACCCACGTCCCGCTGGTGTGAACCAGGTGGCGTACGGGGCATTTGTGGCCGTTGTGGGGGCATTGCACGGGGTCGCGCCGGGCCGCTCTGGTGAAAACCAAGCCCGTATCCCACACTGGTGTGAGTCGTTGGTTAGGTGTCGGGCAGAATACCCGGCGAACGGGTCGTCGGCGCTGCGCCGGCACTCGCCTGCCACGGGAGAGGGATCGATGCGTCCACGTCATGCCCGGCGTGTTCCGACGGTCGCCTGCGCTGGCTTGCCGCCGCGCTCGGCGTCGCCGTAGCTGCGGCGGCCCTGTTCACGATCACGCCCCGCACAGGCGTCCGGGGCCACCGTTGAGGCGCAACTGTCGCTGTCCGGCGTGGCCACCCAGTCCAGCGTGCTCGGCGGCGAGCTCATCGGCGTGCACCCCGGCGACACCGTGGACTTCACCGCGTCCGGCCTGCCGACGGCCGGGCTGCAGAACATCCCGGCGCTCGGCAAGCTCGTGGACAGCCTGCTGTCACCGCTGCTCGGCCAGTTCCAGGTGGTCGTGCATACCGGTGCGAACTTCCCCGGCGGTGCCCGTTCGGTGACGCTCGGCGGCCCTGCGAGCGGCCCCTGCAAGGGCGTCCACGACCTGCCCGTGACGTTCCCGGCGAACGGCACCTACAACTTCACCTGGAACGTCCAGTACGTGCTGCCGGTGCTGCTCGGATGCAAGGCGAACGGTGTCAGCGCCGCCAACCTGAACCTGCTCAAGAGCGTCGGCGTGGCCCTGAACGCGTCCCTGCAATGGGTAGGCCAGATCGTCGTCGCCAATGACCCGCCGAAGGGCGGCCTCGGGCTGCAACTGCCGGGCATCAAGGTGGCGCCGAGCCTGCCCGTGGTCGGCCAGCTGCCCACGATCACCGTGCCCGAACCTCAGCGTGCAGGGCTCGGTAACCCTGCCCGGCCTCGGTGGTGGCGGTGGTGGGGGCGGCTCCAGCGGTGGCGGAGGTTCCGGCGGTGGTACGAGCGGCGGTACCGGTGGCGGCAGCGACTGCGTGCCCTGCACCGTGATGACCCAGGTCGGTAACGGCGGCGGCTTCGGCGGCGGCGTCGTCCCGAATGCCAACACCGTGACGCAGATCGGCAACGGCATCGCCGAGCCGGGCGTGCTGTCCGGTCCGGGGGCGGCCACCAGCACCGCGCCGGCACCCAGCTCGACGGCCCCCGGGAACCGGTTGACCTTCGAGGCGAACAAGGCCCCGGCGGCACAGATGCCGGTGCTGCTCGCCATCATCGCGATCATCGCGCTGTCCCTGGTGACGGCGACCTACGCGCGGCTGTTCCTGCTCCGCCGCAACGGCTGATCAGCGGCTGACGGCGGCTGAGCCGCACCTACCGAATTTAGGGATTGGTCCGGCCAGCCGGTATCCTGGACTGCGTTGGCCCTGCCGACCCGCCCACGCAGACCGCGCCGGCGGGTCGTCGTACGTCAGGCCCACACCTCCTGCTGCGGAAAGCCCGCGGCCGATCAGTCCACAGGAGGACTTGAGTGGCTACTGCCCAGCGTCATTACGAAGTGATGGTGATCCTCGACCCCAGTCTCGAGGAGCGCACCATCACCCCGTCCCTGGACGCCTTTCTGAGCGTCGTCAAGAAGGACGGCGGTTCGGTCGAGAAGGTCGACATCTGGGGCCGGCGTCGGCTTGCCTACGAGATCGACCACCACGCCGAGGGCATCTACGCCGTGATCGACGTGCAGGCCGCCCCGGCGGCTGTGCAGGAACTCGACCGGCAGCTGAACCTCAACGAGTCGGTGCTGCGGACCAAGGTCCTGCGCCCGGATCAGCGGTAACCCGATGGCCGGCGAAACGATCATCACAGTGGTCGGCAACCTGACCGCCGATCCCGAGCTGCGGTTCACGCCTTCCGGCGCCGCCGTGGCCTCGTTCACCATCGCCTCCACCCCCCGCACGTTCGACCGCAACACGAACGAGTGGAAGGACGGCGAGGCGCTGTTCCTGCGCTGTTCGATCTGGCGCCAGGCGGCCGAGAACGTGGCCGAATCCCTCACCCGCGGCATGCGGGTCGTCGCGCAGGGCCGCCTCAAACAGCGCAGCTTCGAGACCCGTGAGGGCGAGAAGCGCACCGTCATCGAACTCGACGTCGACGAGATCGGTCCCGTCGCTGAAGTACGCGTCCGCGAAGGTGAACCGCACCCAGCGCAGTTCGACCGGTGGCGGTTTCGGGTCCAGCGGCGGCGACGCGGCACCAGCCGACGATCCGTGGGGTTCGGCCCCGCCGGTCGGCGGCGGTAGTGGCCTCGCCGAGGAACCCCCCTTCTAGCAACCCCAGGCGGCGCGCCGGGTGCCACGGCGAACCCATGACGCCACGTCCGCGTCGCCCCACGGACATTCATTCGAGACAGACACGGAGTACAGACAGATGCCAAAGCCACCGATCCGCAAGCCGAAGAAGAAGGCCAATCCGCTGCTCGCGGCCAAGATCGATTACATCGACTACAAGGACACCAACCTGCTGCGGAAGTTCATCTCCGACCGCGGCAAGATTCGCGCCCGGCGCGTCACCGGTGTCACCTCGCAGCAGCAGCGACAGATCGCGAAGGCGATCAAGAACGCGCGCGAGATGGCACTGCTGCCCTACACCTCGACCGCACGCTGACCGGGGGGCACGCTATGAAGTTGATTCTGACCAGGGAAGTGGCCGGCCTGGGGCTGGCAGGTGACATCGTCGAGGTAGCCGACGGCTACGGCCGCAACTTCCTCGTGCCGCGCGGCGCGGCGATCGCGTGGACCAAGGGGGCCGAGAAGCAGATCGTGCAGATCCGCCGGCTCGCGCGACGCGCGCGAGATCCGCGACCTGGGCACGCCCGCGAGATCAAGGACGACCTGGAGAAGCTCAGCGTTACGCTCGGCGCACGCGCCGGCAAGGCCGGCAAGCTGTTCGGCTCGGTGACCGTCGGCCGACATCGCCGCGGCGGTCAAGCAGGCCGGCGGTCCCGTGCTGGACCGCAAGCGGATCATCTGCCCGGGCACATCAAGCAGCTCGGCACGCACCAGGTGACGGTCGACCTGCACCCCGACGTGGTGGCGACGTCCCGGTCACCGTCACCTCGGCGGTCTGAGCCCGGCCGGCCGCGCCGGCCTCGACGAGCGGCGCTCGTCGCCCTGTGGATGGGCGCCGCTGTGTCTGTCGCGGGTCGTTCGGGCGACACGGCGACGTCGACCCGCCGGACACCTCGCGTTAACGTGCCAACTTTCTTTCTTGCACAGGGTGTGCAGACGCAAGCCCAGCGTTTCCGGGGACCTCGTCGTTCCGCGTCGCGGTTATCCACAGCTCCGTCCACCGGTCTTCTACAGCCCACGACGGCGATACCCACAGGGTTATCCCAAGGTGTGTGCACAGGGCACATTGCCCCCGGCGGCGCGGAGTCATAGCGTCTGCCCGGGCCCGAACGACCGCGACGTCACACCCGCGCCGGCCGCGCGTTTCCGAAGAGCGGCACATAACCGTGTCAGGGCGAGCCACGTCGCGATGCGTCACAGTCATGCCCGACGCCGCGAACTGTCGCGCACCGGCAGTAGCGTCCGTAGCCATCGATGGAACGTGTTTTGATCCTGGAGGGGCGCGGCAGTGACGCTGGCGGACGAAGCACGGGTGAGCACCGGCCCGGCCGAGGATGACGACCGCACCCCGCCGCAGGCGGTCGAGGCCGAGCAGTCCGTGCTCGGCGCGATGATGCTGTCCAAGGACGCCATCGCCGACGTCGTCGAACTGATCCGGCCGGGCGACTTCTACCGTCCCGCGCACCAGCTCATCTACGACGCCGTGCTCGACCTGTACGCACGCGGCGAGCCGGCCGACGCGGTCACCGTGTCCGCCGAGCTCACCAGGTTCGGCCAGCTGGTGCGCGCCGGCGGTGCGCCCTACCTGCACACGCTGATCAGCCTGGTGCCCACCGCCGCCAACGCCGGCTACTACGCGCAGATCGTCGCCGAACGCGCCACGTTACGGCGACTGGTCACCGCGGGCACCCGCATCGTGCAGATGGGCTACGACACCGCGTCCGGCTCGGCGAACCTGGTCGGCAGCGTCGACGACGTCGTCGACCGGGCGCAGGCCGAGGTCTACGAGGTCACCGAGCGGCGCACCAGCGAGGACTACGTCCACATCGAATCGCTGCTGCAATCGCACCCTCGACGAGATCGAGACCATCTCCGCACACGGTGGTGTCGGCGGCGGCATCCCCACCGGCTTCCACCAGCTCGACGAGATCACCAACGGCCTGCACCCCGGGCAGATGATCACCGTTGCCGGCCGGCCAGGCACCGGTAAGTCCACCCTGGCGCTGGACATCGCGCGGTCCGCGGCGGTGAAGAACCGCAAGCCCCACGGTCATCTTCTCGCTGGAGATGGGCAAGCTCGAGATCATGATGCGGCTGTTCTCGGCCGAAGCCGGCGTCGCGCTGCAGAACATGCGCTCCGGGCACATGAGCGATGGCGACTGGGCCCGGCTGGCGCGGCGGGCCAGCGAGCTGTCCGAGGCACCGCTGTACATCGACGACTCGCCGAACCTGACCATGATGGAGATCCGGGCCAAGGCCCGGCGGCTGCGGCAGCGGCACGACATTGCAGCTGATCGTCATCGACTACCTGCAGCTGATGACCAGCGGCAAGCGGGTCGAATCGCGCCAGCAGGAGGTCAGCGAGTTCTCCCGGGCGATGAAGCTGCTGGCCAAGGAACTGGACGTGCCGGTAGTCGCGCTCAGCCAGCTCAACCGCGGTCCGGAACAGCGCACCGACAAGAAGCCGATGCTGGCCGACCTGCGCGAGAGTCGGGTCGATCGAGCAGGACTCGGACATGGTGCTGCTGGTGCACCGGCCCGACCTGTACGAGCCGGAGACCGAGCGGGCCGGCGAAGCCGACCTGATCATCGCCAAGCACCGCAACGGCCCGACCGCCACCGTCGCCGTCGCGTTCCAGGGCCGGTACAGCCGCTTCGCCGACATGCCCAACTGAGCTGCGCCTCGCCCGAACCAAGGCGATTCCATCAGGGCTGACCACTGTCAAAATCGCGACATCTGCGACGGCGGCGGAATTCGCAATGTCAACATCGTCGGCACCGATAGCGGTGGGGGAACTGCCGCTGGGCCCCAGATCCGCTCTGGCGGCCATCACCGCGCGACGAATGCGAGTCCCGATGGGCAAATCGATCAGCAACACATCCGCGGTCCCGACAAGCAAGGAGTGGCAGCGCATTCGGGACAAGGCCGGCGGCAAGGCCGGCATGGCCAAAGGAGTCAGCCTGTCCGACCTGCTCGACGCCTGGCACAAGGCCATGCGCGGCAAGCCGCTGACCGAGGCGGCACTGAAGGCGGTGCCGCAGGCGAATGCGCTCATCAAGGGTATTCAGAAGTACCGCGCCGACCCCGCGGTGGCAAAGAATCCGAAGCTGAAGGAAGCACTCGCCCAGCTGCTCAAACAGGTGGACGGTGAGATCGAGCGCAGCGCGTCACTCGGTCAGAATGGCAAGAAGCTCGAGCTGCTCCTCAAGAAGATGCTCCAGCTAACCGACACGATCGCCAAGATGCAGACCACGGCCGGTAACCCGTCGGCGAACAAAGCACTCCAGGAGCAGTACGGACATCTGGAGCACAGCGCGCAGAAGATGGTGCCCACGCTGTTGAGAGAACTCGCGCTTCGAGAGCCTGCACTGACCAAGATCCAGGAAACCTGGGGAACGAACGCCAACCGTCGGGTCAGTGCAGGCGGCGCCGCGGCCACGAGGTACGACTCGCCGGAGTACATGCAGGAGTCCGCGAAATGGTTCGGGACGCTCTGCAACAGGTTGCTCAAGGAGACAAAGGAAATGCAGCTCCTCGCCTGAGGCCGCCTGCCGCCCTGGCCTACCGCCGCCCTGGCCTACCGCCGCGCAGGCCTACTCCCGCGCACGGGCTCGCCCGGATGTGACTGTGCCGGCCCGCGACGTTGCGGGCCGGCACAGTGCGTTCAAGCTCGAGCGTCAGTGCTCTGCGTTTGCAGGCTCATCGTGGTCGTCGAGCAGTCAGCGCCGATCGCGGCCGCGGACGTGCCGGACAACGTCGCCAGCATCTGCCGGACATTGCTCAGCTGCGCGTTGATCGAGTCACGGCGCTGCGTCGCGGCAGCCACCTCGCGCTCGGACTCGGCACGGATCCGGTCGGCGCGAGCCACCGCGTCGGCGACGATCTGCTCCGCCTTCGCCTCGGACTCCGCAGTAACCGAGCGGACTTGCGGTTGGCGTCCGCCATGATCCGGTCCGCTTCGGCGCGGCTGCCTGTCACCTGCTCCTGCGCCGCCGCGAGTTCCTGCTCCTGAGCGACGAGTCTGCTCCTGGAACTCGCGTTCAGAGTTGGCACGCCGTTCGGCGAGCGTCTGCTCGAAGTCCGACGCCGCCTTGGCAGCCTTGGCGCGCTGATCCTCGTACAGCGCCTCGGCTTCGCGACGGCGCGCGGTCGCCTCCCGCTCCGCCTCGTCCACCAGCTGGTCGGCATTGCGGCGGGCGTCCTCCACGATCCGGGCGGCCTCCCGGTCTGCCGAGCTGCGCGTCTCGCTGGCGTACCGGTCGGCATCCGAGCGCGCCTTGGAGTTGCTTGACTCCAGTTCGGCGACCTTTCGCTCGGTCTCCGATACCGCACTCTCACGAATGCTGGCCGCCTCTTCCTCGGCGAGCGTCAGCATCTGCGAGATGCGTTCACCCAGGTCGGCGAACGTCGGAGCACGCTGACGGCGGCGGCGCGTGTTGCTGGCGCTTGGCCAGGTCCTCGACTCGACGAGCGAGGTCGGCGGCTTCCCGGCGCGCGGTACTCACGGCGCCGGCGAGCTGGGCGATGTATTTGTCCACCGCCTCGGGCTCGTAGCCACGCATGGTCGTGCGGAAAGCAGGGGTGTTGTCGTCGCTCATGCGTCTCTCGTCTTCTCGTTGAGTAGGGATTGCGGGCGGTCTACGGTATCTGGTCGGCCCGTGCCGGTGGCCAATGCTGCCACCCTGCTAGGCACGGTCACCAATTGAGCTGCACTTGGTCTGCGACGGTGCCGCTACTGCCACGGGCCATCGTCTCCCTCGGTGTCGGACTGAGCCTCGGCGTGGGGGCCACGTCCGGTTGCCCCCGCGCGCGCCTGTGATTGTGTCGGCCCGTTTCGGCCACCGCCAGTGCCTCGATCACACCGGACAGACTGCCGAGCTCGCCGGCTATCGCTCCCGGCGGCGGGCGAGTTCGGCCACCTCGGCCCGGGCCTCACTGACCAACGCCGTGCCTCGGCGCGCATCTCATCGGCCTGGCCCGGGCCTCGCTCATGATCCGCAGCTCGTCGTCCTTGGCCGCGCGCCGGAGGTCGTGCAGCTCGCGCTGCGTGCGTGCCAGCTCGCCACCGCCTGCTCCCGGATCGCCCGGGCACCGGCCTCCGCCTCGGCCAACCGCCGTGCGCCCCTGCCTCGCGCTCACGGGCGACCTCCTCGGCAACGCGACGATCCGGGACGACTCCGACTTGGCCTTTTTGCGAATCGTCTCGGCATCCACGAAGGCCTGGCCGCGGACCTGCTCGGCCGCGTGCACGATCTCCTGCGCCTTCGCCTCGGCGAGTTCGATCCGCTCCTGGGCACTGGCCTTGTTCACGTCGACGATCTCGGCGATCTGGTCGCGCACCTCGCGGATGGCCAGCGCCCCGTCACGGTGAGCGGCGGCGCGAATCTGATCGGCCTCCAGCTCAGCCGTCTCGCGCAGGCCGGCGATGATCTTCTCCGTCCACGCGATCTGTTCCGCAGCCTCGGCCATCTCCCGGGCCGCCTCCACCCGAGCCGTCTCGATGATGTCCGTGGCTACCGACTCGGCCTTGTCCTGGATCCGGTCGCCTCCACGCGGGCCCGGGCCAGCACCTCGTCGGCCTCGGCGGCCCGCTTGTCCGCAGCCTGCTCCGCGGCCGCTGCAGTTCGGCGATGCGCTGCTCCGCCTCGGCCACCAGGTCGGCCACCCGCTGGTCGGCCTCCGCCTGACGCCGCGTCAGCTCGGACTCGAACTCCGCCCGCTTGTCGTCGACCTCGCCGATCGACGTGGGCCCGCAACAGCCGGGCACCCTCTTCGGCGCCGGCTCGGATCGGTCGGCGTCGCTGCGCTGGCGTTCGGCCTCCACCCTGATCTCGCGCGCCTCGGTGTGCGCGCTGCCGAGTGACTTCGTCGGCCTCTCGCTGGGCCTCCGCGATCAATTGTTCGGCGACAAGGGTCGCGTTCCAGCCGAGCATGCTGGCTTGCTCAGCGGCGTCGCGGACGAGCGCCTGTGCCTCTTCGTGCGCTTCGGCGAGACGCGCCTCGGCCCGCTCGTAAGTCATCCGGACCGCGATCATGTCCTCCGGGCTGACCGGCACGTCCGGGATGCTGTCCGGGTCGCTGCCCGAGGCGTAGCTATCGATGTCTGTGCCGCTGCCCGCGTCCCGGTAGCTGTCTCGTTCGCGGTCTGTGTAGCTGGTCCGGTCTCGATCTGTGTACCTGTCGCTGCCTTCGCTGGTGGCGGGCGCGACCGGGTCAGGGGGTTGCCCGTCTTCGTTGTCGAGGCTGCGATGGGCAGCGCTGTGGTCGGGCGGGTCCTCACCCGTCCGAGGCGCGCTCATCCAGCCCCCCATGTCGGACATGGTCCCAGACAACGCTCAACCATGTCTTTAGGAAAATCACACTCCGTTGTTGACATCAACTTCACGCGCTCAAGTCGGGCGCCGTGCGAGCCTGAGCGCGCCGGGACCGTAAATGAACCGGGCCTTACTCGCGGTTGACTCGGCCACCGCCGAGACCTCGCGAGTCGGATCGTCGGCAAGGCGTCACAACGAGGCCTCGCGACACAGGGACCACGCATAATCGAGCGCGCGCGCTTTCGCCTCGCGTCGTTGGCCGTCCTCATGGTCTCCTTGTCGTCTTGCGCGGCGGGCCACGCACCGATGGGCACGGGTCGACAACCAACGCGCCCATCGCAACGACACAGTGTCCCAGCGCGTGGTACACCACAGCAGGTGCACCGTTCTGTTACCTCATCCCTCCGACAGGATTTGAGGTTTCCTCGACCCAGGCGTACCGACCGGACTGGCGATACAAAACGCGGATCGATACGGACGGCCCCGAAGCGATCGAGGTCCTTGCCAATCGAACGACGGTCAACTCCGACCCCCTCAGCGTTGCCGCCCTCGATGCAGGCGAATTCTCCTCGCAGAGATTCCGTGTCGGGAAAGCCGATGTGGTTACCGCAGGTCCGGTCGCGATGGTTCGAGTGGACGGCGCGAGGGCGTTCCGGCAATCGGCAGACCTGAACACCGGTGTGCACACGGTCGATACAACTGTCTATCGAGGGTTTGTCGTCGTTCGCATCAGTTGTCAGACAGTCACGGACGAGGTGACGGTGCAGGCGTCATGCGACCTTGTACTGGCAAACATCAAGATCAGCGGCTAGCCAACGCTTGACCCAGACGGGCACCGGTTCGCTCCCACCCGCGTCGGTCATTGCTGTCGCGCTCGGCGGCATTACTCCAACCTGGCGCCGCGTCGGCGTCATATGTCGTCTCCACGGATACCCGCTCCAACGGTAGTTACGAGCTACGTTGTTCAGCCCTTACTGATCAACGCCTCGAATCGCAGTGACGATGCCCTCGTCGCCAACTACGTCAGCACCAGCGATGACCCACCCGCAGCAGTCGTCCTTGGCGCGCCCGCGCTCATTCTTTCGCGGTGAACGGGTTGGTCGGCGCATCCAGGAACCCGTCGCGGTTCGGCCACGACGGCGCACTCGCGTCCCGATCACCACCGAACGGATCGAAATAACGCACCGCCGCCGACCCGCTCGCCGCATCCACCGCCACCGTCGCCGTGTTCTGGCTATCGGCCGCCAACCACGTCAACGTCGGCGACGAACCACCCAACACCGCCGTCCGACACGCGAAGGCACCACCCCCAGCCGCATACGTCCGATTGGCCGACAGCTGCCCCGACGGGCTCAACGTCAACTCGGTGTCACCCAAGTACGCGACTGCGCACCACTTGTTCACTCAGGAAGCTCAATTGCGAATCCCCAAGCTAACCGCACCGCAAGATGGTCTCGATGCGCCCCAAGCCATTGGATCGCATCTGACCCTTCGGTGTGGAGTTCGATCTCGATGTAGTCGGCCGCATCGGGTACGACGCCGCAGAAACAGCAACGCAACCGTTCACTTGAGGAGAGCGCCATCAATGCCATCTACCGCTCTGGATTCGTTGCTGGACGTCAGAATTTGGCAGGCGCACAGTAGTCGTCGGCCCCCCACTGGGATTAGAAGCGTCACGAATTACAACATCGCTCGTTCCGTTGCCATTGTCGAGGACCCGAACGAGTTGCCCGTCGTCCTGGTAGTACAGATCGCCGTTCTCCAGTACGTGCTGGACGTCAACGCCCCTCGCACCGGCGATCTGCTCAAGCCCGTGTTTCGTGTAGCCAGTGATCGAGTCACACCCCGGCCTTGGGGCTCGGTAGGGCACAGTCTGCAGGTCTTGCAGTCGTTTGCGGCCCCCCGTGTCGCGCTCCCGACACCGGGGCCCGCTGGTGGTCTTGGGATGGCCCTCGGCGCTAGCGGCTAAGCAACACGAAACCACCGGACGCCATGGCGACGCCGAACGCAGCGAGGAGGATCGCCCCAAACCAACGGGTGAAAACCTCGTTGCGGGCATGCGGGCGATTGTAGTGGTCAATTCGAAAGATCACCCGTTTCGCAATTCGGTTATATTCGATAATATAGCGCCACCAGAAAAGGGCGAACAACTCGAAAACTATTGCCGACCCAAGGAGCGCAAATCCGGTACCCATCTTCAGAACTCCTCGGTAGGTTAGCGGGGTCCATGGAATGGATTGCCGAGATGTGTCATGTCCTCATCAAAGAATGTCCAGTACCCGCCAACGAAGACGCCAGCACCGTACGTGGGGCCGCCGCCAAACCAATACTGATGCGACCCGACGCGCCCCCGAAGCCCCGCGAGCACGCAGCCTCCATAGCCTGCCGCCGCACAGATGGCGCCAGTCCACTGACTTTGAGAATTCGCACCTGCGGACGTTACGGCCGCCGTGCCCGCCCATCCACCGAAGCCCACGCCTCCGACTCCGGCCGTGATATGGGTGTCCTGCCAACTGGCGGATAAGCAACCGCCTATGCAAACACTGACGGATACGTTCACATGTTTGGCGACGCTCTTGGCAGCACTCTTCACCACACGGCGAGCGCAACTCAGGCCGGCAAATCCACACCCTGCCTTGGGCTTGGGTTTGGCTTTGCTGGGTTGGTGGGCCGGTGCCGGTGCTGGGGAGGCTTGGGGTCCCCCGTAGGCGCCGCTGCCGCCGCCGTAGCTTCCGTCTCCTTCGTGCCCAGTGTTGCGATCGCACTGGGCGTCGGTCTGGCACGAGCCCGAGCTGCCGGTTCCACACCTCCGGGTGTCGAACACTGAGCATGGGCCGGCCGGGTCGCGCCCGGACGGGTCGGACAAGGTCAACGGGTTGTTCAGCGCATAGGCATAACCAACACTCTGCTGCGGCACATCAGTGTCCAGGACCGGGTCCACACTCAGGAACCGGCCCAGGGACGGGTTGTAATCACGCGCACCCAAACGGGTAGTCGCGGTGAACGGGTTGGTCGGCGCATTCAGGAAACCATCCCGATTCGGCCAGCTCGGCGCACTCACGTCCCGATCACCACCGAACGGGTCGAAATAGCGCATCGTCGCCGACTCGCTCGCCGCATCCACCGCCACCGTCGCCGTGTTCTGGCTATCGGCCGCCAACCACGTCAACGTCGGCGACGAACCACCCAACACCGCCGTCCGACACGCGAAGGCACCACCCCCAGCGGCATACGTCCGATTGGCCGACAGCTGCCCTGACGGGCTCAACGTCAGCTCGGTGTCACCCAGATAGGCGACCGTGCCGTTCGTCGGGTCACTGCGCACCAGCAGATTCCCATACACGTCATAGATGCTCGTCTGCGTCTGTCCATGCGCCGTCACCGAGGTCAGCTCGCCCTGCGCGTCATAGCCCAGCACCTGACCCGGCGCACTGGTCGTATCACCGGCAGCGTCATAGCCGTACCTGTCAGTGCCCGTCGTGGCGTACGAGCTACCACCCGCCGGCGCACTGGAATGCGTTACCGACTGCAACTCGTGGCCATGCCCGGCCGCCGGATAGTTGTAGCTGTCGAGCTGATCAGTGCCGCTAGTGCTGGTGGCGTGCCGGGTGATCGACGTCCGGTCACCGGACAGGTCATAGGTGTAGCTCTGCCAGTACGGCGCCGGGCCGCCGAGCCCGCTGCTGGTCGGTGCACCGCTGCAATCGCCATTCGCCGGCGTGAACGCGCGCGTCAGGCGCTGCAAGTAGTCGTAGCTGAAGCACTGTGTGTCCGTAGCCTGCCCCCTCGGGCTGTTCACCACCTTGGTTACATCACCGGCGTTGTCGTAGCTGTAGCTCTCCGATTCGAGCGTCGGATTGACCGCGTTGACGTCGGTGACGACCTGACCAGCCAGCCGGCCGGTGCCCGGGTCGTAGCTGTAACTGTCGGTGACCTGGTGCGCACCGCTGCTGCGCTGAGCTTCGGTCAACTCGGCAATGCTGTTGTAGGTCAGGTGGTAGCTGCCGCCGGAGATAGCCGCGTCGGACAGGTCCCCGATCGCGGTGTAGCCGTACTGGATGGTCTCGGCAGGCAGGCCGCCCTCGGCCGGATCGCTCTGTGACTTCGCGCTGCCGTCGGGGTTGTACGCGAGCGTGGTGGTGTAGGTGCCGGCCAGCGCGCCCAGCGCGGACGGCAGCGTGGTGCTTGTTCCCAGCGGCCGGTACAGCGCGTCGTAGCCGGTGACCGCGCTGGTGTAGGCGTTGCCGTTGCTGCCGGGGCTGGAACCGACGTAGCGCGTCGCACTCGTCGGCTCACCCTTGGCCAGAGTGTCGTACGTCCACGCGCTGTCGACGTCCCACCCGGCCGGCGAGGCTTGGTAGTGCGAGACAGTGGTGGGCCGGTCCAGCGTGTCGTAGCCGTAGCTGATCGTGGCGCCGCGTGCGTCCACGGTTTGCGTCAGGCGTTGCCCGTTGTCGTAGCTGTAACGGGTGGTGCCGGTGTCCGGGTCGGTCGCGGTGATCTTGTCGCCGAACAGGTCGTAGGTCCACGACCACGCGTCGCCCGCCGGGTCCGTCATCGTGGTGAGGTCGCCGGCCGAGTCGTAGCTGTAGCGGGCGGTGTCGGCGGCGCCGCTGGGTGTTGTGCCGTGGTACTGGAGCAGGCTGGTCTTGTTGCCGCGGGCATCGAAGTAGGTCGTTGTCGGCGTGCCACCGGCCGGTGGAGTCACGTCGATGTGATCACCGCCGTACGCCGTGGTGGTCTGCCACTTGGCCACGCCAAGCGCCTGCGTGATGGTGGCCGTCGGTCGGCCGGCGCCGTCGTAGCTGGTGGCGGTCGCGCTGGGCACTGCGCTCTCACCCCCGTTGGGGATCAGCAGTGTTGACGACGGTGCGGTGTTGCTGGCGTAGGCGTTGTTGCTGAGGACTTCGCGCCCGGCCGCGTCGTAGACGGTGTCGGTCACGTCGCTGCCGCTCGATCCCGGTGCGGCCTGCTGGTTGGCGCCTTCAGCCGGATCCTGGGTCTGCCGCAGCCTCATCAGACCGTCGTAGAGCGCGTACGACGTCTCGGTGCCGCCGGAGGGCGTCAACGATGTCGTCGCGACGCTGTACGGGACCGTGGTGGAGTAGCTGTAACTCGTCGACGGCGATATGGGATTGCTGGCCTTTGGTCGGTCCGGCAGCCAGACCTGCACCAAGCGGCCGAGGTTGTCGTAGCCGGCGTCGGTGCGGTTGCCGTTCTGGTCGATCGAGTAGGTCTCGGTCTGCCCGGTCGGATCGAAGCCCTCGGTCGTCGTCCAGCCCATCGGGTTGGTGGTCACCAGCTTGGTGACCGGGCCGAGGTTCGTCCCTGGGGCGGCGGGGTTGAATGCGGGCGTGTAGGCGTACTGCGACTTTTGGTTCAGCGCGTTGGTCGTTGTCAGCGGCCTACCGAGCCCGTCGTAGGTGTTCGTCGACGTGGCGATGGTCGTCGGAGTGCCGCTGCTGCCGAACGCCGAGGCAAAACGCACCTGGGTCAGGTCCCCAGCGGTCGGCGCGGCACCGAGCAAGGCGGATCCGTCGTAGTAGTTCTCGGTGTACGACACGCCGTCCCGCGGATAGGTCGGTATCGCGGTGCAGGCCTTGTCCACCACCCGCACCGAGGCCGCCAGGTCGAGGATGTTGGCCGCGGTCGAGGTCGCGTAGGTGGTCGTCGTGCACTGGTCGTCCGTCGCGGTCGCCGTATCGCCGAGATCGCTGACCTGAGTGATCCGGCCGTAGCTGTCGAAGCTGGTCTGCACATCCGTGGTGCGGTTGCCGCCGGCGGAAAGCGCGGTCATGGTCTTGACCTCCCCGTCACCCAGGAAATGCGCCTGGTTGATGCCATCGTCCGCTGTCACGGCGGAGACCCATGGCGTGGTGATCGTGTCGGTCACCATGGCTGCGTTGAGTCCGTTGGTCGTGACGGACTCGAACGTGCGCCCGGCCAACCACGGCGAGTCCGACACTTTGGTGCCGTCGGAGGCGGTCAGCGATACCGTCCGAGTCCCGCCGGTCGGCGCCAGCTTGTCGCCGTTCATTCCTTGGAAGTAGGTGTTCGTCGTGGTCTCCAGCGTCGTCGGAGAACTCGGATTGCCGTGCTCGACGCGTACCTTGGTGAAGCCCGAGAAGATCGACCACGTTCGCTGCGACGCCGGCGTGAACGGCGAGGTGTCGTACCGCCACGCGGGAGAGCCACCGCTGTAGTCGTAGCTGGTGATGTCGCTCGCCGCGGCACCGGCCGGCGTGGCCCGATTCGAGTTCACCACCACCGATGAGACCGGATACTCGTTGAACCACCCCGACTGTGCGCTCGACGAACCGGACGGCGTCCAGTACTGCTGGAAGCAACGCATCGTGTCGGTCTGCGGGTTGGCCGGCATGGTCGCGCCGCACTGGGCGGCGAGGTAGTTGACGCTGATGGTGGCGCCCGTGTCCGTGGTGATGCTGGTGATCCGCTGCCGGTACAGGGACGACTGTTTGGCGGCGGCCGCATTCACGCGATTGGCGTAGAACGTGCCGGTGAATGTCTCCGACGCCTCGCTGAGCCCACCCCCGCTGGTGCCGCTCTGCAGATACCCGATGTGCTGAATACCGGTCAGCGCCATTTGCGCCGTGGCGCCGTAGCTGTCCGCCGCGGTGACCCACTGCCGGGTCAGGTTGTACACGTCGGTGCGGATGAAACTGCTCGGTCCGGTCGCATACTGAGCGACGATGCCGGTGAACGCCTTCGACGACCAGAAGCTCGGCGACACCACGTTGCACGGGGCCGCCGTGCAACTCAGGTTCCACGGTGTGTCCGGCCAGTAGGTGGCGGTGTGGTTCGCCGCGCAGGTAGTGGATATGGCGTTGCATCGGTCGCTGTTGTAGACGACCACTCGCTCCGGCGCGGTCTGCATCGTCTCCGAGCCGGCCCGCGAGCCGTAGTCGATCATTGCCAGATAACCGCCACGGACGTAACTCGTCACGGACGTGGTCGAGCCGTTCTGCGCGTAGGAGTTCGTCTCGGTGTTGTAGTAGAACGCCTCGACGTTGCTGTGCGGATCGCCCACGTAGTCGAGGTTCCACCGCCACGCCTGGGTGCAGGACGCCTTGGCGAATGTGGCGTTGTAGCACGGCTCGCCAGCGTTGTTGCCGTACACCGGGGCGGTCCAGGTCGAGTTCGTCGGCACACCGCCCGGAATCACCCCGAGGCCGTAGTAGTACTGCATGCCGTCCGGCGTGGTGATCCGCCAGTACTCACCGTCGTTGTCGCCATTGCTCGTGCCGGCCAGCTTCTCCACCTTGGTGCCGTCGTCGTGCAGCAAGTGCCACGCCCCGGTGGTCGCGTCCTTCACGATCGGCTGGGCCTGGCCGCCGAAGTCCAGCGTCGCGTTGTCCGACTTCCAGCACAGGTCGTACGAGGTGGAAACCCCGTCCTGGGTGCACGGCACGTAGGAGCGCTCGATAAACCCGGTACCGCCGACCTGCCAGCCGTCACCCACGTCGGAAGCCTGATTGTTGGTCGCGCCGGTCTCACCGTCGATCGACGCCGAGCTGTAGTCCAAGCTCAGGTTCGGCTCCGGTCCGGCGGCCGGCTTCACGTCGTTCAGCGGGTAGCTGTAGGAGAAGTTCCCGTTCTGCGCGGAGACACCCCACGAATCGGATGCCTTCAACGACGTCGCCGAGAAATTGCCCGTCCCGGTCGACGACGCCCCGGTCGAGCCCGCTGCAACGAGCGACTTTGCGCCGGTGGCGATCGGCCCCATCGTCAACGCCGTCGACGCGGCGACCGAGGCGCCGATCGACTCGGCGACCGCGTGTGTCGCCACGGGCCGCAGCTGCTGCGCGGCCGGCCCATGGCCGTGTGGCCCGCCTTCACTCGGCGCGGCGAGCGCGCTCACCTGGCCGGCGACGACCGTGAGGCACGCGAGCGCAATCACAAGCAGAACGTTCCGATGCCCACGGCTAAGCCGCACGACCAACCACTCCGTCCGAGGTGTGGCGCTCTCTCGGACAGACGTCCCAGCCGCAGCGCAACGGGACAGTAGGGCGACAAACTCCGCTAACGAAGTGAAATGTCCCTAAGCCGACGAACGGGGGCCCGCCCCGCGGTTGTCACTCGTCGGGGAGAAGTTCGTAGCGGGGGTTGGCCAGTGCGAGGTGGCCCTTGTATTCCCCGACCCGGCCGTGCGCGCGCACGAGCGCCCCGGGGTTGACGCCCGGAATGCTGGTGCGCCCGAAGAACAGCAGGCGCAGGCCGCCGGTCTCGTCGAAGACCTGCGCCTCCAGTGACCGGCCCGCCGTCGTGCCGGTCTGCACAAGCTTGATGCGCCCCTCGATGGTCACCAGCTGGCGCCAGCTCACGCCACCGATCGGCGTGGAGCCATCGGCGCGCACCGGCAGCTGCGGGGCCGAATGCCCATTGCTGCCCGGCGCAGCCAACGCCGGCTCGGCAGCGGCCCGCTCCTGCTTTGCCTCGATCCGGACCACGACGTCGTGCGGCAGCGTGGTGTCGAACGGGACGATCGTCGCCGCAACGTGTGGGATACGGCCGACCGCCTCGGCGATGCGGTCCGCGGTGCGGTCGTGCAGCAGCCGCTGCGACAGCCGCCGGAAGGTGCGCCGGGGCAACAGCACGGTCACCTCGGCGCGATCCTGGATGACGGTGTCGTACGCGAGCTGCGAGGCCGCGCTCACCAGACGTCGGTCCGGGCACTCCACCATCTCGAGCGGGAACCGATCACCGAGGCAGCGCTGCACCCACGCCTGCTGCAACTGCTTTGCCACCTCGTCGTCGAGCATCACGTGCACGGCGCGGACGTCGGTCGGACGCAAGCTGCCGGCGTAGCGCAGCGCCCGCAACACCGCCAGATCCAGGCGGTCGACGAAGACCAGCACCGTGTGCCGCGCGTAGTGCGGCGCCTCGGCTTGGTCCTGCCGCACCCAGGTAGCGAGATCCAGCGAACGTGCCTCCGCGCGGTAGCGGCGGTTCAGTCGCATCAGGATCATCCAGAGAACCGGGAACAGGACGACGACCAGCCATGCACCCTCGCGGAACTTGACCACCGCGAAGATCAGCACCACACACGCGGAGACGACGCCGCTGGTCAGGTTGATCACGAGCTTGTGCCGCCAGCCGGCCTCGCGGTGCGTGGAGTGGTACTTGGCCATGCCTAGCCCGGCCATGGTGAATCCGGTGAATACGCCGATCGCATAGAACGGAATGAGGCTGTTCACGGTGGTGCCGACGCCGATGATGAGGGCAAGCGCCGCGGCGGTGAGAACGAGGATGCCGTTGCTGAACGCGAGTCGGTGTCCGCGCCGGGTCATCTGCCTGGGCAGGAACGAGTCCTCGGCGATGAAGCTGGCCAGGAACGGGAAACCGGTGAACGGCGTGTTCGCTCCGGTGAACAGGATGAGCGCTGTCGCGATCTGCACGATGTAGAAGCCGAGGGTGCCGTACCAGGCACTGCCGAACGCCGCCTTTGCCACCTGACTGATCACCGTCGGGCTGCCGCTGCCGTACGGCGTTGCATGCGTCCGCAAGGCGAGGAACGAGATGCCCGCCACCAGCGTGCCGAGGATGACGCTCATCGTCGTCAAGGTGCGGCGGGCGTTCTGCCCGGCAGGGTTCTTGAACGCGCTGACCCCGTTGGAGATTGCCTCCAGCCCGGTGAGTGAGGCACCGCCGTTCGCGAAGGCTTTGAGCAGTACGTAGATAGCGAACGCGGAGAACAGGGCTCGGTGCTCGTCGTGCACGTTGATCAACGGGTTGTGTGGGTCTGCACGGTAGGCGATCTTCGGTAGGTCGCCGAAGATCTCCCGGACGAGCCCCACGAACACCACCAGCCCAGCCGCGGTAGCGAACAGGTATGTGGGTAACGCGAAGGCCTTGCCAGCTTCACGAATGCCGCGCAGGTTCCCGTAAGCGAGCACGAGCACGGCACCGACCGTGATCAAGTATTTGGTCAACTGCGTATTCAGCGACGGCACCAGCGACGTGATCGCCGCGGTTCCGGCTGCCGATTGCACCGCGACCGTCACGATGTAGTCGATGAGTAGCGCGACGGATGCGATCTGGGCGACCTTCGGACCGAAATTCTCCCGCGCCACGACGTACGACCCGCCGGCACGGGTGTAGATCATCACGACCTCGCGGTAGGACAGCGTGGTCAGGAACAGCAGGCCCAGCACGACCGCCGTCATCGGCATGAGCAGGTGGAAGCCCGCCAGGCCGAAGACCGGCAGCAACACCAGCAGCATCTCCTCCGACCCGTAGGCCGAGGAGGAGATGCAGTCGCTGGACAGCACGCCGAGAGCAGCCTTCTTCGACAGCTTCTCCTTGTGCAGACGCGCGCTGACCAGCGGTGGGCCGAGAAGTGCCCGCTTGACGCGATACGACAGCCGCTCGGGTGTGTCCAGATCGGTCACACGCGGCCGTCCACGACCAGGCCGGCGAACTTGTCGGAACCGCGATTGTCAGGTGGCACCCGCCACGGCGCGGTCTTGCCGGCGAGATGTGCGTCGGTGGTCTCGGTCGGGTCGGCGCGGCGGCGCAACGACCGCGCCAGTGTCGCGCTGATGGCGAGCCAGCCGAGGCCAACGAGGGTGAGCGCGAACGCCAGGTCCAGCGCGGCCACGATTGCGCTCCCGTTCTCGAATCGACCCGTCCCAATCCCAGTCAAAGCCGGGAGTCGACGATTCAACCCCGCCCCGGGTCGACCCTCACGCCTCCCTCACGAGATGCTCACGGCGCGGTGCGTGAAAAGGACGCCGGGCGGGGTTGGCTGGACGGCATGCTGCTGGCCGAACGACCCTCGCGCGGCTCGGTGTGCGCACGCCCGGTGGCAGGATCACAGCGAGGCGGCGAGCAGATGACCACGGTGCGCACGACCAGGGGGACCCTGCGCATCTACCTGGGCGCCGCGCCGGGCGTGGGCAAGACGTACAACATGCTCGACGAGGGGCGGCGGCGGGCCGGCCGGGGCGGCGACGTCGTGATCGGTTTCGTGGAGCCACACGGACGCGCGCACACCATCGAGCAGATCGGCGACCTGCCCGTCGTGCCGCGCAAGATCGTCAACTACCGGGGCGCGACGTTCGAGGAGATGGACCTCGACGCGGTGCTGGCCCGCAATCCGCAGGTGGCCCTCGTCGACGAACTCGCGCACACCAACGTGCCCGGCTCGGGTCCGCACGAGAAACGCTGGCAGGACGTCGAATCGCTGCGCGACGCTGGCATCGACGTGATCACCACCGTGAACATCCAGCATCTGGAGTCCCTCAACGACGTCGTCCTGGAGATCACCGGCGTGGTGCAGCAGGAGACCGTGCCGGACGCGATCGCTCGTGCCGCCGACCAGATCGAGCTCGTCGACATGACCCCGGAAGCACTGCGCAGACGGATGGCGCACGGGAACATCTACCCGCCCGAGAAGATCGACGCTGCGCTGGGGAACTACTTCCGGCCGGGCAACCTCACCGCGCTGCGCGAACTCGCGCTGCTCTGGCTCGCCGACCGGGTCGAGGAGGGCATGCAGCGCTACCGCGAGCAACACGACATCACCGGCACCTGGGAGACGCGCGAGCGGATCGTCGTCGGCCTCACCGGCGGACCGGAGGGCCAAGCGCTGATCCGCCGCGCGGCACGTATCGCGCAGCGCTCGACTGGCGCCGAGCTGATCGCGGTGCATGTGTCGCGCAGCGACGGCCTGGCCACGTCGGGTTTCGCCGGGCTGGAAGCGCAGCGGCTGCTGGTCGAATCTCTCGGTGGCAGCTACCACGCGGTGATCGGCGAAGCCCTACCGCACGCGCTGCTGGACTTCGCCCGCTCGGTGGACGCGACGCAGATCGTGCTCGGCGCGTCCCGCCGCCGGCCGTGGACGACCGCGCTCACCGGACCCGGCACGAGCGCCACCGTGACCCGGTTGTCCGGATCGATCGACGTGCACATCGTCAGCCATGACTACGCCGGGCACGGGCGTGCCCTGCCGCGCTTCGGCTACGGGCTCACCCCAGCCCGGCAGTTGCTCGGCGTCGCGGTGGGAGTGGTGCTGCTGGCGGTGGCGACGGTGACCCTCACGGCGCTGCGCCCGCACCTCACCTTCTCCTCGCACCTGTCCATCTATCTCCTCGTCGTGGTGATCACCGCGCTCATCGGCGGTTTCTATCCGGCACTCGGCGCGGCAGTCGCCGGCAGCCTGCTGCTCAACTACTACTTCGCCCCGCCGATCCACACCTTCACCATCTCGCGCACCGACAACGTCATTGCCCTGCTGCTGTTCCTGATCGTCGCGGTGGTTGTCTCGCGCGTGGTCGACCTGTCCGCCCGGCGCTCGTCACTGGCCGCGCGCGCGAGTGCCGAGGCGGAGACGATGTCCACGCTCGCGGGGAGTCTGTTGCGCGGCGAGCAGGCGCTGCCCGCGCTGCTGGAACGGGTGCAGGAGACGTTCGGCGATGCGTGGCGCGAGTCTGCTCGAACGCGCCGGCGACGGATCGTGGCGGGTGCTGGCCTCGGTCGGGTCGGACGCGCCGGCCGCTCCCGCGGACGGCGACAGCCAGGCCGAGATCGACGACAGCCAGCTGCTCGTGCTGCGTGGACGCCGGCTCGGCGGTGAGGACCAGCGGGTGCTCAATGCGGTCGCGGCGCAGGTCGCGGTCGCCTACCGGCAGCGCGCACTGGCCGAGGCGGCGCGTTCGGTCGAGCCGCTGGCCGAGTCCGAGCGCGCGCGCACCGCTCTGCTCAACGCGGTCAGCCACGATCTGCGTACGCCGATAGCCGCAGCGAAGGCATCGGTGTCGAGCCTGATCTCCGGCGACGTGGACTGGTCGGACGCGGATCGCATCGAACTGTTGCGCAACGCCGACAGCGCGCTGGACCGGCTCACCGACCTGGTCACGAACCTGCTCGACCTGTCTCGGCTGCAGGCCGGCGTGCTGCCGGTGCTGTCGCGCCCGGTGGGGCTGGACGACGTCGTCTCCCGGGCACTGGACCACGCGGTGGACGCCGGTACCGCGGTCGAGGTGGACGTGCCGGAGAGCCTGCCCGAGGTGATGGCGGATGCCGGTCTGCTGGAACGAGTCATCGCCAATCTGGTGCAGAACGCACTGCGGTACGCGCCCGCCGGTACAAAGGTGCGGCTGGCCGGCAGCGCGCACGCTGGGCGGGTGGAGCTGCGGGTGATCGATCGCGGCCGCGGCATCGCCGCCGGCGACGCCGACGAGGTGTTCGCGCCGTTCCAGCGCCGGCACGACAGCTCTGGCGACGGCACCGGGGTCGGCCTCGGGCTTGCCATTGCCCGCGGATTCGCCGAAGCGATGGGCGGGACGGTGCACGCCGAGGAGACACCGGGCGGCGGGACGACGATGGTGGTCAGCCTGGCCGCGGCCGCCACCGCGCCGCAACCCAGTGAGGAGCGAGCATGACCAGCGTGCTGATCGTCGACGACGAGCGTCCGCTGCTGCGCGCCCTGGCGATGAACCTCACCGCACGCGGCTTCGATGTGACCGAGGCCGACACCGGCACCCGCGCGTTGAGTGCTGCCGCCGCGCGCGAACCCGACGTCATCCTGCTCGACCTCGGCCTGCCCGACATCAGTGGGCTGGACGTCATCCGGGGAATCCGGCAGTACACGAGCACGCCGATCATCGTGCTGTCCGCGCGCACCGGCAGCAGTGACAAGGTGGAGGCGCTCGACCTCGGGGCGGACGACTACGTCACCAAGCCGTTCAGCATCGACGAGCTGCTGGCGCGGGTGCGTGCCGCGACGCGCAGAGCGTCGGTGAACGAGGCGGTACCGGTCGCCCGGATCGGCACGAACACCGTCGACGTGGATGCGAAGACGGTCGTGAACGGCGCCGGCGAACGGGTGCACCTGACGCCGACGGAGTGGCATCTGCTCGAAGCGCTGTTGCGCCAGCCGGGCAAGCTGGTCACCAGTCGCGCATTGCTCACCGAGATTCGCGGTACGCCGGATCACACCGATCCGAGCTACCTGCGCATCTACATGGCGCAGCTTCGCCGCAAGCTGGAGCCGGAACCGAGCCGGCCGCGTTTTCTCGTCACCGAACCGGGCATGGGCTACCGCTACCAGCCGTGAGTCCCGTCACCGGTGCGGTCCACCAGTCGTGGGTTCCGTCAGCTGTGGGATCCGTCAGCTGTGCGGCCGTCAGCTGTGCGGCCGTCAGCGATGTGCACGGCGCAACGCGGACGCGACCCGGCGCTGGTACCAGCGCGCAGACGGCAGCCAGATCGAGCGAGAGTACGTCGAGGAATGGATGTGCCCGCGGGCTCGGATCAACTCGACCGGCACGCCGGCCTCGCGCAGCCGCTCGACGTAGGCCTCCCCCTCGTCGCGCAGCGGGTCGAACTCGCAGGTGAGGACGGTCGCCGGTGGCAGCCGCGAGTGGTCCTCGGCGAACAGCGGCGAGACGAGCGGATCCTTGAAGTCCGTGCCCACGGGTAGGTAGTACTCCCAACCCTGGTCGAGTTCGGCCGTGGTCACCAGGTAGCCGGTCGCGAACTCGGTCATGGACGGGTAGCTCTGCGTCGCGTCGAAGCAGCCCATCTCCAGCACCTGATGGCAGATCGCAGGCCCGCGGCGGTCGCGGGCCAGCAGGGTGGTGACCGCGGCGAGATTGGCCCCGCAGGACACGCCCCCGACCGAGATCCGACCCGGGTTCACGCCCAACTCAGCCGCGTTCTCGGCGACCCAGCAGAGCACCGCGTAGTAGTCCTCGACGGCCGCGGGCCACGGATTCTCCGGTGCCAGGCGGTAGTCGATGGACACCACCCGGCACCGCGCGGTGCGCGCGTAGCGCCGGGCCATCGCGTCGACCTGGTCAAGGTTGCCGCCCCAGAACGAGCCACCGTGCGCGAACAGATGCGCACCGGTGCGCGCGGCAACACTGTGCCGCGACGACGCGGGCCGGTACGACCGAACCCGGACGGTGCCGTGCGGCACCGACACCTCGATGTCCTCGATCTCCAGGTCGGCCTCGGCGGGCGGGACCTTCAGGCGTCGACCTTGCTCCGCGCGTCGCTCGGCCGGCGGGCGCGTGTCCAACGGCGTGGGATGCCGGCGCGCAGCGGTGCACACCAGCCACACATACGGACGCAGTCCCATCGTCACCCCCCCGCTCGGCCCGTACCGTACCGGCGGCGCGGCCCGAATGCCCCTCGAACCGGACCAATGCCCCCTATCTCGCCCAGCGGGGGCCCGGGCTGCGGGCTAGGGTCGCTGGCGTGCGGGTCCTGGTGCCATTGCCCGATCGCGACTTCGACACCACCGAAGTCGCGGTGCCGTGGCAGGCACTGCGAGCCGCCGGCCACGACATCGTGTTCGCCACCGAGCAGGGCGGCACCGCGCCGGCATGCGATCCACGCCTGCTCAACGGTGTGCTTTTCGGCCGCCTCGGTGCGGACGCGGACGCCATTGACGCATACCGGCAGCTGACCGGCTGCGCGGAGTTCGCCTCGCCGCTGTCCTGGCACGACCTCGATGTCGCTGATTTCGACGGGTTGTTGTTGCCTGGCGGGCACGCGCCGGGGATGCGCCAGTACCTCGGCGACACATCGCTGCAGGATCAGGTCGTCCGGTTCTGGCGCACCGAGCGCCCGGTGGCGGCCATCTGCCACGGAGTACTTGTGCTCGCCCGCTCGCTCGATCCGGATACCGGTCGGAGCGTGCTGTACGACCGGCGCACCACCTGCCTGCCCAAGTACATGGAGCGCAGCGCGTTCATGGCCACGGCGTGGCGGCTGGGCAGGTACTACCGCACCTATCCCGCCTACGTGCAGGACGAGGTGGTCGGGGCATTGCGCGACCCGGCGCAGTTCGAGCGTGGGCCGCGCGTGCTGTCGGCTCGTGGGACGGCGAGTGACGACTCGGCCGCGTTCGTGGTGCAGGACGGGCGCTATGTGTCCGCTCGCTGGCCCGGTGATGCCTATCTATTCGCTCGGCGCTTCGCCGACTTGCTGGCAAAGGTACGCAGATGACTGATCCCGCTCCGTTCCCGGACGTGCGCTGGGGCAAACAGGACGGCCGGCTGCGCGACGTGGTGAACACGGTGGGCGCGACCCGCGCCGGGTCGTGGCTGGTCCGCACGCTCACGCCGCTGGACCGGCGGGTGCTCACCCGCAGTCGCGGCCGCTACACGTTGCTCGGCCCGATCGGCGCGCCGACGCTGCTGCTGAGCACCGTCGGCGCCAAGTCCGGGCTGAGCAGGGTGAGCCCGTTGCTGTACACCCGCGACGGTGCACAGCTGCTGGTGATCGGTTCCAACTTCGGACAGGCGCACCATCCGGCGTGGACCGCGAATCTGCGCTCGAATCCGGCGGCCGTCGTCACGATCGGCGGACGCGAGATCCCGGTACTCGCCCGGGAGCTGACCGGCGACGAGCGCACCACGGCGATCGCGCGATTCATCGAACTCACTCCGGTGTACGCCGCATACCAGCGCCGCACCGATCGAGACCTGCGCGTCTTCGCGCTCACCGCGCGCAGCAATATCCCGTGATCGACAGACCGGAATTGCCGTCATGGCGGCCGAAATGGTCTGTTGAGCACGGCAACACGACGACTGGAGACTGATGAGCGGGAGCAATCCGCTGCCCGGCCTGGAAGAGCAGGCCCGTGCCCTGGCGGCCGGCGAGACCACATCCGTCGCGCTGACCGAAGCGGCACTGGCGCGCATCGATGCCACCCAGCCGGCGCTCAACGCGTTCCGATTGGTGCGCCGCGAGGCCGCTCTCGCCGAGGCGACCGCAGCCGACGTTCGCCTGGCCCGCGGTGAACGAGCCCCGCTGCTCGGTGTGCCGACCGTCATCAAGGACGACACCGACATCGCAGGTTCGCCGACCGCGTTCGGCTGCGAGGGCGACTTCCCGGTCAAGACCACCGATGCCGAAGTGGTCCGTCGGCTGCGCGTCGCCGGTGCAGTGATCGTCGGCAAGACGAACACACCGGAGTTCGGACAGTGGCCGTTCACCGAGGCACCGTGGTTCGGCGCCACCCGAAACCCATGGGACACCGACTACAGCCCCGGCGGCTCCTCGGGCGGTACCGCGGCAGCCGTGGCCGCCGGGGTGGTCGCCGCGGGCATCGGCTCCGACGGCGCCGGCTCGATCCGCATCCCGGCCGCGTGGACTCACCTGGTCGGCATCAAGCCACAACGCGGCCGCATCTCCACCTGGCCGGATCCGGAGGCGTTTCAGGGGCTCACCGTGCACGGCCCGATCGCACGCACGGTCGCCGACGCCGCCTACCTGCTCGACGCCACCGCCGGTGCGCACCCCGGCGACCTGCACCGTCCGCCCGCGCCGAGCGAACCATTCCGCTGCGCCGCGGACCGCGAACCTGGACGACTACGGATCGCGCTGTCCACCCGGCCGCCGTACTCGGCGTTTCGCACCAGCCTCGACCCGCAGCTGCGCGCCGCCCTCGCGCACACCGCCGACGTCCTCACCGATCTCGGCCACGAGGTGATCCATGCCGAGCCGAAGTACGGGCTGATCGGGCTGAGCTTCATGCCCCGCTCGCACGCCGGCTTGGTGTTGTGGCGGGGCCGGGTGCCCGACCCGGCCCTGCTCGATCGCCGGACCGCGGCCAACTGCCGCAACGGGCGCTTCCTCGGCGGTCCGCTGCTGCGCGTGGCGCGTGCACACGAGCGGTTGCTGCACCGCCAGGTCGGCGCCATCTTCACCGGCGCCGACGTGGTGCTCGCGCCGACCACCGCACAGCCCCCGCTGCGCATCGGCGCGACGGACGGGATGTCCGGCTGGCAGACGGACCGGGCGATCGTGCGGGCCTGTCCGTACGCCTGGCCATGGAACGTCCTCGGCTGGCCCGGCATCAACGTCCCCGCCGGTTTCACCGCCGAGGGGCTGCCGATCGGTGTGCAGCTGCTCGGACCCGCCGCGAGTGAGGAGCGACTGATCTCGCTCGCGGCGCAATTGGAGTCGGTGCAGCGGTGGTACGAGCAGGTGCCGCCGCACGTCGCCGTGACCACGGCTCCGTGACCCCGGCGCTGTCTGGTCAGACCCCCGCGGCGCCAGACTTACCGGACAGCCCAGGCTGCCCGGGCTGCGACGGTCCGGCCGGCTGGCCGGACGCGGCATCGTGGCCGGCATGGCGCCCATGCGGGCCGTCGTCGCCGCCGTCGTCCGGCCGGCGCACCGAGCGGTAACCGAGGTCCAGGAACAGCCCGACGAAAACGCCGGCCACCACGATCGGGATCCACACCCACACGCCGAAGTCGCCGGCGCGCCCGATGGCGATCATCGCGATGGTGTACAGGGCGAACGGCACGCACGCACCCGCAATGCACCGGGCCCGGACGCCCGGGTTGTCGCGCAGCAGCTGCAGATCGCCACGGGTGCCGAGTTCGGCGAGCGGGACGTCGACGTCGTCATCGTCGTCGCCGGGTGCCGAGTGCCGTCCCATGTGCTGAGTCTTCCAAATGCACCTCACAACGAACCAGCCGCGACGCGAACTAGACTTCGCGTCGTCCGACGTGGAAAGGCCGGCCCGCCACCATGCCGATCTCCAGACGCCGCCCGCTGGTGCTGCTCGCCGCCGTCACCGCCACGGTGGCTCTGCTCGCTGGGTGCGCGACAGTCATCGACGGCACGCCGACCGTGGTGCTCGCGCCGAACGCCAACCTCAACGTGGTGGGTGATTCGCACAGCCCGTTCGACACGCTGGCCAAGAACGCGTTGAGCGACGTGATGGCGTTCTGGCAGACCGAATACCCGAAGATCTCCGGCGGACGCGCGCTGCCGCCACTCAAGGGTGGGCTCTACTCCATCGACGGCGCGACGGTGGTCGCCACCGGCAAGATCCCCGGTCCGGCCGGACGCGAGGGCTGCGTGGCCAAGAAGCCCGACTTCATCATCGACAACGCCGCGTTCTGCACCGTCGACGACTCGATCGTCTGGGACCGCGACCCGAACCACCTGGTCGGTGTGCTCACCAACCGGTACGGGCCGCTGCTGATCGCGCTCGCGTTCGCGCACGAGTTCGGGCACGCACTGCAGTACCGGCTCGGGATCTTCGACCAGGATCCCCTCGTCATCGACACCGAGTCGCAGGCCGACTGCGCCGCCGGCGCATTCCTCGCCCAGATCGTCGCCGGCCGGGCGCCGCATTTCCGGTCCACGCCGGCCGAGCTGGACCAGGCGCTGCTCGGCTACCTGCAGGTGCGCGACAGCACGCCGGCCGAGCAACGGCGACATCTCGCACGGTGACGGCTTCGATCGGCTCAGTGCGATCGACGACGGCCTGACCAAAGGCGCGACGTTCTGCTACAGCCCGCACCTACTTCGATCGCAAATTCACCGAGCGGCCGTTCGTGACCGACTCGGACTACCTCTCCGGCGGCAACGAGCCGCTCTCGCAGGTGCTCGACCCGAACGACACGTCCAAGGACCCGAACGCCGGCGGCCTGCAGCCAGATCCTGAACCGGTTCTGGACCGCCGCCGCGAAGCTGGTGAACCGCACGTTCACCCCGGTCACGATCGCCCAGGCCGATCACCCGAAGTGCGGAGCGAGTTCGACCAGCCAGTTCGGCTACTGCCCGGACGACAACACCGTCTACTACAGCTCCGCGTTCGCGCGGAAGGCGTACTACAGCCTTACCGACAAGACCATCGACCAGAACAACGGCAACGTGACGCTGCAGGACAACCAGCCGGCCGACTTCGCGCTCGGCACGCTGTTCGCGGTGGGCTGGGGCATGGCGGTGCTGCACCAGCTGTTCGCGAAGACCATCGACGGTGCCGGTGCGCTGCTCAGTCGCCGCCTGTTATGTAGGCGCGTACGCGAAGAACATCAACGTCGAACCCTCGTTCGTCCTCGCCGCAGTTCGTGCTCTCCCCGCCCGACCTGGACGAGGCGACCTCGGCGATGATCACGCTGGTCGGATTCGGACCAGGCGTTCGGTAGCGCGCGGCACCACGGGCTTCCAGCGCATCCAGTCCTTCGTCAAGGGCTACAACCAGGGCCTGGCCGCCTGCTGAACCGGCGGCGCGCCAGCTGCGCCGTCCGCAGGCCGGGGGGCCGGATGTTAACCCGTGCCGCCGGGCGCGGTTCGCGTTAAGTTCGATCTATGCCGGACACTCGACCCCGCCTTTCTCGCGCTGCCGGCGCGGGAACTCGCCGCCGTCGCGCTCGACCGCGCCCAGCAGCTCGGCGCCGAACACGCCGACTTCCGGCTCGAACGCTTCCGGGTGGCGACGCTGAGCCTGCGCGACGGGCAGCTCGACTCCACCTCGGACACCGAGGACGTCGGTCTGGCCGTACGGGTCGTGCACCAGGGTGCGTGGGGTTTCGCCAGCGACGTGGTGCGCACCGTCGACGCCGCAGCCGCCCTGGCCGAACGCGCGGTCGCGACCGCGCAGATCAGCCGCGCTGCTCAGCTCCGACCCGGTGCTGCTCGCCGACGAGCCGGTCTATCCGGATCTCACCTGGGTGTCCAGCTATGAGGTCGACCCGTTCACCGATCGCCGAAGCCGACCGGGTGGGCCGCCTCGGCGAGCTGTCCGAACGGCTGATGGCCGCCGACGGGGTGGACCACGTCGACGCGCACGCTGATGCAGGTGCTGGAAAACAAGTTCTACGCCGACACCGCCGGCACGATGACCACGCAACAGCGGGTTCGCCTGCACCCGGTATTCACCGCGGTCAACGTGGATCGCGGCGCCGGGTCGTTCTCCTCCATGCGCACCCTGGCCCCGCCGGTCGGACGCGGCTGGGAGTACCTGACCGGCACCGGCTGGGATTTCGACGCCGAGATCGCCGAGCTGCCCGGCCTGCTCGCCGAGCACGTCAAGGCGCCCACCGTCGAGGCCGGCTGAGTACGACCTGGTGATCGATCCGTCCAACCTGTGGCTGACCATCCACGAGTCCATCGGCCATGCCACCGAACTCGACCGCGCGCTCGGCTATGAGGCCGCGTACGCCGGCACGTCGTTCGCGACCCTGGACAAGCTGGGCTCGCTGGCATACGGCAGCCCCGTCATGAACATCACCGGTGATCGCACGGTGGAGCACGGCCTGGCCACCATCGGCTACGACGACGAAGGCGTGCAGACGCAGAGCTTCGACATCGTGCGCGACGGAACGCTCGTCGGCTATCAGCTGAACAGGCAGATGGCTCGCGCGCACCAGCTCAACGGCGGGCGGTCCAACGGCTGCGCGTTCGCCGACTCGTCCGGTCACATCCCGTTGCAGCGGATGGCGAACGTGTCGCTGCAACCGGCCGCGGACGGTCCGTCGACCGAGGAACTGATCAGCAGCGTGGACCGCGGCATCTTCATCCTCGGCGACCGGTCCTGGTCCATCGACATGCAGCGGTTCAACTTCCAGTTCACCGGTCAGCAGTTCCACCGCATCGAGAACGGGAAGCTGGCCGGACAACTCCGCGACGTCGCCTATCAGGCCACCACCACCGAGTTCTGGGGGTCGATGGAAGCGGTCGGTGGGCCGCAGACCTACGTGCTGGGCGGTGCCTTCAACTGCGGCAAGGGCCAGCCCGGGCAGGTCGCCGCGGTGTCGCACGGTTGCCCGGCCGCACTGTTCCGCGGCGTCAATGTGCTCAACACCGTGGCCGAGGGAGGACGCTGATGCAGCCGCAACAGATCGTGGAGGACGCGCTGGCCGCTTCCGGTGCGGACGGTTGCATCGTCATCGTCGCCGAGGGATCGGAGACGAACCTGCGCTTCGCCGCGAACAGCCTGACCACCAACGGGCAGATGCGATCGCGCTCGGTGACGGTGGTGGCCACCTTCGACCGGGCCGACGGCACCAGCGCGGGAGTCGTCACCCGGCCGGTGACGACGCCATCGGAGCTGACCGCGCTGGTGCAGGCCGCGGACGAGGCCGGCCGGTCCGCGGGGGCCGCCGATGACGCCGTCCCGCTGGTCGCGAACTACCCGCACACCGACGACTGGTCCGCTGAACCCGCACAGACCTCGGTGTCGGTGTTCGAGCGATTCGCGGCCGATCTCGGTGCCACTTTCGAGCGCTGGCGCAAGGCCGACCAGCTGCTCTTCGGCTTCGCCGAGCACCGGATGACGTCCTACTTCCTGGGCACGTCGACCGGCTTGCGCCGCCGGTTCGACCAGCCGACGGGACGTCTCGAGCTCAATGGCAAGTCGGCGGACCTGACGCGCTCGGCCTGGTCCGGAATGCACAGCCGCACGTACGCGGACGTCGACGTCGAGGCCGCCGCCGATGATCTCGAGACACGGCTCGGCTGGGCGAGCACCCGCCTCGACCTGCCGGCCGGGCGCTACGAAACGATCCTGCCGCCGACCGCCGTCGCCGACTTGATGATCTACGCCTATTGGACGGCCTCGGCCCGCGACGCGGAGGAGGGCCGCAATGTCTTCGCCGCGAGCAACGGCGGCACCCGCATCGGCGAGCACATCGCCGCGCTGCCGTTGACGCTGCGGTCGGACCCGGTCGAGCCCGGGCTGCAGTGCCCCCCGTTCGACCTCGTCACCCAGTCCGAGGGCGGGTTGCAGTCGGTGTTCGACAACGGCGCGCCGCTGAGCGCGACGCAATGGGTGCGCGACGGGACGCTGGCCGATCTGGTCCGGACCCGCTCGTGGGCGGCGCGTTCGCAGGCCGAGGCCCGGCCCGCGATCGACAACCTGATCCTGGACGGCGGCTCGGGCGCATCACTCGAGCAGATGATCGCGGAACACCGAACGCGGCCTGCTGCTCACCTGCCTGTGGTACATCCGTGAGGTCGACCCGCAGACGCTGCTGCTCACCGGGCTGACCCGCGACGGCGTCTACCTCGTCGAGAACGGTCAGGTTCGTGGCGCGGTGAACAACTTCCGGTTCAACGAGTCGCCGATCGATCTGCTCGGCCGCGTCACGCAGGCGGGCCGCACCGAGCACGACCATCTCCCGGGAGTGGAGCGACTACTTCCTGCGCACCGCGATGCCCGCGCTGCGCATCCCCGACTTCAACATGTCGACGGTCAGCCAGGCGCAGTAGCCGGCGTATGCGAGGATCGCTCCCTTGTGACCAGTCTGGCAGCGTGCGGCCGGGCCCGTAAGCGTTACCGGACGTTAAACTTGAACAAATCCCACCGTGGTACGTGTCGGCGTCGGCCGACGCGTTAGTCGACATTTGACCCGCGAGGAGTTTCGCCCGATGACGGCAAGTACGGTTCCCGGCCTCGATACCGCGCCCACCACCCATCCCAAGCTGCTGGCCTGGGTCCGGGAGACCGCCGAGCTGACCCAGCCCGACCGGGTCGAGTGGGTCGACGGCTCCCCGGAGGAGTGGCGCCGGATCACCGATCTGCTCGTCGAGAACGGAACCTTCACCCGTCTCAACCCGTCGAAGAAGCCGAACTCGTTCTGGTGCGCGTCGGACCCGACCGATGTGGCCCGGGTCGAGGACCGCACCTTCATCTGCAGCCGCGACCCGAAGGACGCCGGGGCCACCAATAACTGGATGGACCCGGACGACATGAAGGCCATCCTGACCGAACGGTTCCGCGGTTCGATGCGCGGTCGCACCATGTACGTGCTGCCTTACTGCATGGGCCCGCTGACCGCCGACGAGCCGATGCTCGGCGTGGAGATCACCGATTCGCCGTACGTGATCGCCTCGATGCACATCATGACCCGCCTCGGCGACAAGGCACTCGCGCTGTTCACCGACGAACGCGACTTCGTCCCCGGCCTGCACTCGGTGGGTGCGCCGCTCGAGGCCGACGAGCAGGACGTGCCGTGGCCGTGCAACGACACCAAGTACATCGTGCACTTCCCCGAGGAGCGGCTGATCTGGTCCTACGGTTCGGGCTACGGCGGCAACGCGCTGCTCGGCAAGAAGTGTTACTCGCTGCGCATCGCATCGGTGAAGGCCCGCGACGAGGGCTGGCTCGCCGAACACATGCTCATCGCGAAGCTCACCTCGCCGGAGCACAAGGTCTACTACTTCGCGGCGGCGTTCCCGTCCGCCTGCGGCAAGACCAACCTGGCCATGCTCGAGCCGACGCTGCCGGGCTGGAAGCTGGAGACCCTCGGCGACGACATCGCCTGGATCCGCATCGGTGACGACGGACGCCTCTATGCGGTCAACCCGGAGAAGGGGTTCTTCGGCGTCGCGCCGGGCACCGACTACCACACCAACCCGAACGCGATGCGCACGATCGGCAAGGGCAACTCGATCTTCACGAACGTCGCGCTCACCGACGACGGCGACATCTGGTGGGAGGGCATGGGCGAGCCGCCCGCGCACCTCACCTCGTGGAAGAAGCAGGACTGGACGCCCGGCTCGAGCGAGCTGAGCAGCCACCCGAACTCCCGGTACTGCACGCCGATCGAGCAGTGCGAGACCAAGGCGCCGGAGTGGGACGACCCGAAGGGCGTGCCGCTGGACGCGATCTTCTTCGGCGGCCGCCGGCGCGACACGGTCCCGCTGGTCACCGAGGCCCGCGATTGGCAGCACGGCGTTTTCCTGGGTGCGACGCTGTCGTCGGAGACCACCGCCGCGGCCGTCGGCAAGGTCGGCGTGGTCCGTCGTGACCCGATGGCGATGTTGCCGTTCATCGGCTACAACGCCGGCGACTACTTCCAGCACTGGATCGAGGTCGGCAAGGGCGCCGACGCGGTCAAGCTCCCCAAGATCTTCTACGTGAACTGGTTCCGCCGCGACGCCGACGGCGAGTTCGTCTGGCCCGGATTCGGCGAGAACATCCGCGTGCTGAAGTGGGCGCTGGAGCGCATCGAAGGCAAAGCCGCCGCGGTGGACACCCCGATCGGCCGTATCCCGGCGCCGGACGCCCTCGACGTGGACGGGCTGAGCTACCGCCCGAGCAGTTCCAGGCCGCGCTCACGGTGAACGTCGACGACTGGCGCAACGAGATCGCCGGCATCGAAGAGTGGTTCACCAAGATCGGGCCGACGCTGCCCACCTCGCTACGCGACGAACTTGACGCGTTGAAGCTCGCCTGGAGTTGAGCCCAGAGCTGACATCTCGCCGTTTCGTCGTCACGTATACCCACGCCTGCTGCTCCGCCGCCGGGGTTTCTGTTTTCGCGGCCGGGTGCTTGCGGCCGCGGCTCAGCGCCCCTGCGTCATCGGCTGGTCGCCGAAGACGTCGCGCAGGGTGACCGTCTGCAGCGCACGGGACCGGATCAGTTCGAGCAGCTGCGGGTAGACGTGCGTGACCGCGGGTGGTTCGCGTGCCCGATCACGATGCGTCCGGCGGCGAACCACTGGCGCGCGGCAGTCACCAGTTGGGCCTCGCGTGACGATGCTGGAGTCACCGAGCGAGCCGTACCACATCACGGTCCGGTCGAAGCCGAGCCCGCCGGTCACCGCGTCGGTGCGGGCGTCGTGATCGCCGTACGGCGGCCGGAAGTAGGGACGCCCGGCGACGCCGTAGGTGCGGCGCAGAAACGTCTCGTTCGCTCCAGCTCGTCGGTTATCTGCGCAGCGGACAGCTTCGGATGCTCGGGTGGTTCCAGGTGTGGTTGCCGAGCTGCACCTGACCGGATTCGACCATCGGCGCCAGCTTCGGTCGCACCACGGTCCACGAGTCGTACACACCGTTGACGAAAAACGTCGCCCGCAGGTCGGCTGAGGAGATGAAGTCGACGTACGCGTCGAGCACCTCGGTCGACACCCCGTCGTCGATGGTGAGCGCGAACCGGTGGGAGCCGGGGCGGTCCGGCAGGTGGTCCAGGCTGGTCGGTCCACCGGAGGTGATCACTTCGATGACCGGCGGCGCGTCGGCGTTCTCCGCCTGCGCCGAGCCAGATCGTGCGCCCGTCCCGGCTGGGGCCCGGTGCCCGGTGAGCTGCGGTGGTTCCATCGTGCCGCCGGCCTCGGCACACGCGGTCAGCGTGGTTGCCGTACCGGCCGCGAGCAACGCGAGGAACGTGCGCCGGTCCACGATCGGAGTGTGTCAGCGGCCGGCCGGGACGCGGCACGACTCGCCGTGATGGCCCGGCTCGATGTCCGCGAATCACCGCAAGCCGGGCGCTACCGGACAGGAGTGATCACCAACACTAGAGGCCCCGCCAGTGGCGGTGGTACGTTCCCGCGAACAGGGGGCGCGTTGACTGCGCGCCGCGGGGAAGGGAACGCATCACATGACCATCGTCGAGACCTCGAAGGCGCGTCACGCGCTCGTGAGCGGCCGGGGCAAGATCTTCACACTGCTCGCCGCCGCAGTAGCCGCAGTCGTGCTCGCCGCCTGTCACTTCGTCGGCAGCGGCACCATGCCCTCGGCGTATGGCATCGGCAGTGCCACGCTCACGTTCGACCTGAACTGCCCGACCGGCGGCACGGCCACCGGCGTGATCAACTACATCGACTCGCCGGCCCGCGTGCTGGCCCGCGGCCTGGTGCCCGGCACGGCGAAGAAGCTGGCGTGTTCCTCGCTGTCCTCGTCCACCAGCACGGGGACCATCTTCGCGAAGGCAGCCGGCGTCAAGCCGGCCGTGGCTCCGCTGCCGTTCGGCATCGGCACGTTCAGCGGTTCGTACACCTCGCTCAAGGGCGGTGCCGGCGGAACGTTCTCCGTCACCGTGGAGACCGGCGGCACGAACGACCCGTCCTCCTCGGGTTGGGTGTGCATCGCCTTCTACGGCGGCGTCTACGACGGCTACACCAACGCCGGCCCGGTCACCTGGGGCAACATCGCGGCGTTCTCCAGCTGATCCCGCCACACCGCGTTACTCGACGGCCTCCGCCTTCCGGCGGAGGCCGTCGAGCGTTAGTGCGGCCACGCTGAAGGAGTCGGCGAACTCGCCTGCCGCGACCATGGCCCAGAGGTCGTCCTCGGCGAACCAGCGGTGCACCATGTCCTGCTCGCTGACCTCACGGCGCGGCATGCCCTGGGTCAGTTCGGTTGCCCGGAAGACGTCGAAGGACTGCGAGCTGTAGCCGTAGGCCGCGAACAGTCGCCCCAGATGCTGGTAGCGCTGAGCGCGCAGACCCGTCTCCTCGGCGAGCTCGGCCGCAGCCAGTTCCAGCGCGGTGCCGGTGTGCCCGGCCGGCCAGCCGCCCTGCGGGAACTCCCACTCCCGGCTGCCCACCGGGTACCGGAACTGCTGCACCAGCCAGTAGCCACCGTCCACCCACGGCAGCACCACCACGAAGTCCTTCTTGTCCACGACGGCGTACGTGCCTCGGCTGCCGTCCTGGTACTCGATCTCGTCCTCGCGCAGCGCCAGCCACGGGTTGCGGTACACCTCGCGGCTGCTCACCCGCCTGATCTCGCTCATCGCCCGATCACACCGCACAGCCTCGCACCGGCGTTCTCATAACTCGGTTGGGGCCCCGCGCGTAACGTGTCTTAATCGTGCAAAGCGGCCTCAGCGGTACCACCGATCCGGACCTCGCAGCAGAACGCGAGCACCTCGACATCGCCCGGGTATGCCTGGCCGAGATGACTGTCGCGGCCTCCCGCATCGCCGACTACGGCGTGGACGAACTGGCCAGCCAATCGCTCGGGCGGATGCGCGCCGAACGACTGGCCGCCCTTGCCGCCGATCCGGACGCACCGCCCTTCTTCGGTCGTGTCGACCGCGAGCGTGACGGCGGAGTGAGCATCGCAGGGCCCCCCGGGCCCGAGGAGCGGAGCGACCCGGAGCCGAGCAATGGGCACCGCGAGAGCGAAATCTTCCACATCGGGCGGCGGCATGTGCGCGACAGCGCGGGCGACCCGGTGGTGGTGGACTGGCGGGCACCGATATCGCGCGCGTTCTACCGGGCCACGCCGCAGCAGCGGATGGGCGTCCGGTTGCGCCGGCGCTTCGGGTTCCAGCACGGCGAGCTGACCTCGTTCGAGGACGAGCATCTCGACCGCGGCGAACTGCTCGGCCTGGCCTCCGACCTGCTGCGGCACGAGATCGAGCGCCCGCGCGTCGGCCCCATGCGCGACATCGTCGCCACCATCCAGCCCGACCAGGACGACCTGGTGCGCGCCGACCTGGACACCTCGCTGTGCATCCAGGGCTCACCCGGCACCGGCAAGACTGCCGTCGGACTGCACCGGGCCGCGTACCTGCTCTACACCTACCCGCAGCGACTGCGCCGCTCCGGCGTGCTCGTCGTCGGCCCGAACCGCGCGTTCCTGCATTACATCGCCCAGGTGTTGCCGTCGCTCGGCGAGGGTGGGATCGAGCAGGCCACGATCGACGAGCTGATGCGGGTGCGCGCGACGGCAACCGAGACCGCCACGGTGGCGACGCTCAAGGGCGACGCGAGAATGGCCGACGTACTGCGGCGCGCCCTGCTCAGCCACATCGCCAAACCGGCGCACGACCTGCTCGCCGTCGTCGGCACCAGGCGGTACCGGGTACCGGCGCACCACCTTCGCCGTTACGTCGACGACGCGCGCCGGGAACTAGGCGAGGGCCTGCGCTGGTCGATCGCGCGGGAGCGGATCCGGGTCCAGATCGCCGAGGACGTCCGCCGGCAGCGTGAGGACGCGGGTGGGGCGCCGACCGACGCCGAGGTGGCCCGGATCGCGCGGGCGCGAGCGGTGACCGAGCTGCTCGACGAGGTGTGGCCGGCGGTCGATCCGGCTGCCCTGCTGCGGCGGTTGTGGCGAGAGCCGGAATTCCTGGCCCGGTGCGGCGGCGCCGTGCTCAGCGATGCGGAGCTGGCGCAACTCGCGGACGGCACTGCCACCACGCGTCGCGGCAACCGGTGGACGCCGGCCGACATCGTCCTGATCGACGAGCTGGACGGGTTGGTCACCGGTATGGCCACGTTCGTGCACGTCGTGGTGGACGAGGCTCAGGACCTGAGCCCGATGCAGTGCCGCGCCGTGGCCCGGCGCTGCCCGGCCGGTTCGATGACGATTCTCGGCGATCTCGCCCAGGCCACCACGCCGTGGGCACCTGGCGCGTGGCCGCCGACCCTGGCCGGTCTCGGCCAACCGCAGGCAGTGCTGCGCGAGTTGACGGTCGGCTATCGCGTGCCCGGTGAGGTGCTGGAACTGTCGAACCGCCTACTGCCCAGCGTGGCCGCGGACGTGCCGCCGGCGCGATCGATCCGCCAAGGCGAACAGGCCGTGCGGTTCACCGACGCGGCCGGCGCGATCGAGGAGTTGCGGCGGCTGCTGTCCCACGACGGCTCGGTCGGCGTGCTGGCTGCCGACGCACAGGTACCGCACTGGCTGGGGCTGATCCGCGCCGCCGGCATCGACGCAGACCCGGTGGACGAGCGCACCGACAGCGACACCGGCGCAGCGTCCGAACCGGCGACGGCGCTGGCGAGCAGGGTGTCGGTCGTAGGGGCGAGCGCGGCCAAGGGCCTGGAGTTCGACTCGGTGCTGCTCGTCGAGCCCGCCGACATCGTGGCCGCTGAGGCCACCCGCACCGCCGGCCTGCGCCGGCTCTACGTGCTGCTCACCCGCGCCGTCTCGCGCCTGGTGATCGCGCACGACCAGCCGATCGTGCCGGAACTCGGCGACCCGGGCGGCGTCCCGGCACCGGCGACCGCCGGTTGATCGGTGGCGGCCGCTCGCCGCGTCGCATGGACGACCAGGGGCCTTGGGCCGCAATATGGTAGGAACCCCTGGGTATTCGGATCGGCACACCACCCCTGTACCAACTCCGATACCGATTGCGGCAACGCGCCGGGGTGGCGACCCCACCCGGAGCGTCCAGACGAGGAGACATCGGTAGATGACCGAACGCGTGTACGCGGTGCACCCCGAGCCGGACATGGTCCAGCTGCTGACCCCTGAGGGACAGCGCGTCGATCATCCTGACTATCCGCTCGACATCTCCGACGACGAGATCGCGGCGATCTATCGCGACCTGGTCCTGGTCCGGCGCCTGGACACCGAGGCAATCGCCCTGCAACGCCAGGGTGAGCTGGGGCTGTGGGCGTCGCTGCTCGGCCAGGAGGCAGCGCAGATCGGCGCCGGCCGCGCGCTGCGCGCCCAGGACATGGCGTTCCCCAGCTACCGCGAGCACGGCGTGGCGTGGTGTCGGGGTGTGGATCCACTCGACCTGCTCGGGCTGTTCCGCGGCACGAACCTCGGCGGGTTCGACCCGTTCGAACACAACTTCCAGCTGTACACGATCGTCATCGGCGCGCACACCCTGCACGCCACTGGGTATGCCATGGGCATCGTCCGCGACGGCGCCATGGGCACCGGGGACATCGACCGCGACACCGCCGCGCTCGTCTGCTTCGGTGACGGCGCATCCAGCCAAGGCGATGTCAACGAAGCCTTCGTGTGGGCGGCGGCCGGCAACCTGCCGGTCGTCTTCTACTGCCAGAACAACCAGTGGGCGATCAGCGAGCCGGTCACCACGCAGAGCAGGGTGCCGCTGTACCAGCGCTCGGCCGGATTCGGCTTTCCGGGCATGAGGGTCGACGGCAATGACGTGCTCGCGTGTTTCGCCGTGACCCGCAAGGCGCTCGACGACGCTCGTGGCGCGCAGGGCCCGACGCTGATCGAGGCATACACCTATCGGATGAACCCGCACACCACCTCGGACGACCCCACCCGGTACCGGCTCGCCGATGAGACCGAGACGTGGAAGTTGCGAGATCCGATCGCCAGGGTCAAGGCGTACCTGACCCGGCAGGCGAGCGTGCCGGGCGAGTTCTTCGCCGAGGTGGAACAGGAGTCGCAGCAGCTGGCCGAGCGCATCCGCTCCGGCTGCCGCGCGCTCCCCAACCCGTCCCCGGAATCGGTCTTCGAGGCGCTGTACGCGGACATGCCCGCGGAACTCGATGCCCAGCGCGAGGAGTTCGTCTCCTTCGTGGGCTCGCTGGACGAGGCGGTGCACTGATGACAGACGCGATTCCGGCCACCAGCCCCGCGCCGATCACGATGGCGAAGGCCCTCAACAACGGGCTGCGCAAGGCGATGGAGGACGACCCCAAGGTCCTCATCATGGGTGAGGACGTCGGCAAGCTCGGCGGCGTCTTCCGCGTCACCGACGGGCTGCACAAGGACTTCGGCGACGACCGCGTCATCGACACCCCGCTGGCCGAGTCCGGGATCATCGGCACCGCCGTCGGCCTGGCCATGCGCGGCTACCGGCCGGTGTGCGAGATCCAGTTCGACGGCTTCGTGTTCCCGGCCTTCGACCAGATCGTGAGTCAGGTCGCGAAGATGCGCACCCGTTCGGCCGGCACCGTGCGGATGCCGATCACGATCCGCATCCCGTTCGGCGGCGGCATCGGCGCGGTCGAGCACCACAGCGAATCGCCCGAGTCGTACTTCGCGCACACGCCGGGGCTGAAAGTGGTCAGCTGCGCCAACCCGTCCGACGCCTACTGGATGATCCAGCAGTCGATCGCCTCGGACGACCCGGTCGTGTTCTTCGAGCCGAAGCGCCGCTACTGGGCCAAGGGGGAGATCGCGCAGACCCCGCTGCCGCTGCACTCCGCCCGTGTCGTGCGTCCGGGGAGCCATGTCACGATCGCCAGCTACGGGCCGATGGTGACCACCGCGCTCGAAGCCGCAACGGTCGCCGCCGACGAGGGCCGCGACCTGGAGGTGATCGACCTGCGCACGCTGTCGCCGCTGGACATGCCGACGGTGTTGGCGTCGGTGGCACGGACCGGTCGCCTGATCGTCGTGCACGAGGCGTGGCAGAGCTTCAGCATCAGTTCCGAGCTGGCCGCACGGGTGCAGGAGCATGCGTTCTACCAACTGGAGGCGCCGGTACTGCGCGTCACCGGGTACGACACCCAGTACCCGCCCAGCCGGCTCGAAGAGGAGTGGCTGCCGAATGTCGATCGGATCCTCGACGCCGTCGACCGCTCGCTGTCGTACTGAGGGGCGTAGCAAAACATGGACGTGAAGCAGTTCAAGATGCCGGACATCGGCGAAGGCCTCACCGAGGCCGACATCCTCGGCTGGCGGGTCGCGGTGGGCGATGTCGTCGAGGTCAACCAGGTGCTGGTGGAAGTGGAGACGGCCAAGGCAGCGGTGGAGCTACCGTCGCCGTTCGCCGGTGTGGTCACCGCCCTGCACGCGACGGAGGGCCAGACCGTCAACGTCGGCGCCGCGATCATCTCGATCGAGGTGGCCGCGGCTGTGGGGGCCGCGCCGACTGCCGCCAGCGCCCCGGCCCTGGCACAGGCCGACGTCGCACCGGCCGCCGCCGGCACCGCGCCGCCGGATGCCGCCGTCACCAACCTCGTCCCGACGCCGGCCGCCGAGCCGGCGGACGGGGCACCGTACGGTGTGCTCGGCGAGGGCGTGCCCAAGCGCCAGCCGGTGCTGGTCGGCTACGGCCCGGCGGCCGAAGGAACTGCGCACCGGCGCCGGCGACGCCCGGTGGCGCCGGCCCCGTCCGCGCACCCGGCGTTCGCGGCCGGGACTCCGGACGGCGTGCCGCCGGAAGTGCCCCCGGACGTGCCGTCGTCGCCCGTCATGTCCGCGCCGACCGACACCGCTGTGCCGGCGACCGACAGTCCCGCCAACGGCCTCGGAGCACCACACCCGGCGCCGACCTCGCACCGCGTGCTCGCCAAGCCGCCGGTGCGCAAGCTGGCCAAGTCCCTTGGCGTGGACCTGGCCGGCGTTCGCGCGACGGGACCGAACGGCACCGTGTCGCGTGACGATGTGGCACATGCCGCGCAGACCAGTGGCGGCCCCGCCGCCGGCACCGGTACCGCCGGCTCGCCGACCGGCGCGCCAGGCCCGCAGAGCGTCCGCGCGCGCGGCGCCCGGGAAACGCGGGTGCCGATTCGCGGGGTGCGTAAGCACACGGCGGCCGCGATGGTCAGCTCGGCGTTCACGGCGCCGCACGTCACCGAGTTCGTCACGATCGACATCACCGCGACCATGGACCTGCGCGAGCGGGTGGCGGCGCGGCGCGACTTCGTCGGCGTCAAGGTCTCGCCGCTGCTGTTCGTGGCGCGGGCCGTGATCCTGGCCGCCGAGCGCACCCCCGAGATCAACGCGAGCTGGGACGAAGCCGCCGGTGAGATCGTGTTGAAGCACTACGTGAACCTGGGCATCGCGGCGGCGACCGACCGCGGACTGGTCGTGCCGAACATCACGGATGCCGATGCGCTCGGCCTGCGCGACCTGGCCGATGCGATCACCCGGCTGACCGACACCGCCCGCGCCGGACGCACCTCGCCCGCGGACATGCTCGGCGGCACGATCACGATCACCAACGTCGGCGTGTTCGGCATCGACACCGGCACGCCGATCCTCAACCCGGGCGAGACCGGCATCGTCGCCTTCGGCGCGATCCGGCGGATGCCGTGGGTGGTCGGTGGACCGGACGGCACGGAGTCGATCGAGCCGAGGTGGGTGACCCAGCTCGCCGTCTCGTTCGACCATCGGGTGGTGGACGGCCAGCAGGGTTCGCAGTTCCTGTCCGATGTGGCGGGCATGCTGGCCGATCCCGGGCTGGCGATGCTTTGATCGGCACGCGAACAATAGGTATCATGGTGCCTAACAGATAGCTGGTTGACGGGTAGAGTACCAACGTGGCGTTAGCCACACGCGGGCATATTCGGCGGAATTCTTCGGTTGCACCCAGTAGCCTGGTTACCAGGCCCCGAGGAGGCACGAATCATGACCGCGAAGAACGCGACCGCACGGGTCGCCGCCCGACTGCGCCAGCGTCGCAACATGCACCAGTTCGAGCGTGCACTGCGCAACGCGAGCTCACCTGCCATGCAGCAGGAGTTGCTCATCGCAGCGACGCGGGTGAACTACACCCGCTGACGACACCCGTCTAAGAAGGTGAATGGCCCGGCCCCCGCCGGGCCATTCTCGTCTCCGCAGCTCACGTCTGCGCAGCCATGAACCCGCAGGTAACGTGACGAAGTGACCTCACCGACGCATCCGATCCGCATCGCGCTGCAACTGCAGCCACAGCACGCCGACTACGCCGCCATCCGGCGCACCGTCCGGGAGGCCGAGGACCTCGGCGTGGACATCATCTTCAACTGGGACCACTTCTACCCGCTCTACGGCGACCCGGACGGCAAGCACTACGAGTGCTGGACCATGCTCGGCGCCTGGGCGGAGCAGACCAGCCGGGTCGAGATCGGCGCGCTGGTCACCTGCAACAGCTACCGCAACCCCGAGCTGCTGGCCGACATGGCCCGGACCGTGGACAACATGAGCGACGGGCGCCTGATCCTCGGCATCGGCTCGGGTTGGTTCGAGAAGGATTACGACCAGTACGGCTACGACTTCGGCACCGCCGGCGGACGACTGAACGACCTGGCCGCGGCGTTGCCCCGGATCGACTCACGGCTGGCCAAGCTCAACCCGCCACCCGTGCGGCACATACCGGTACTGATCGGGGGCGGCGGGGAACGCAAGACGCTGCGCCTGGTCGCACAGCACGCCGATATCTGGCACTCGTTCAGCAACGCCGACGTGCTCGCGCGCAAGTCCGAGATCCTGGCCCAGCACTGCGCCGACGTCGGGCGCGACCCCGCGCAGATCCAGCGCTCGGTTGGTACACCCGACGGCGACCCGGCCCGCGTCTCCGAACCGCTCCTGGCCGCCGGCGCAACGCTGTTCACCATTGGCTTGGGCGGCCCGGACTACGACCTCGGCAAGCTGAAGTCGTGGATCGCCTGGCGCGACAACCTGTAGACCCACCGGTCCGCAGACAGAAAAACCCTTGGTCAGCAGGCGACATCCGCCGCCTGCTGACCAAGGGGATCGGGAGCGATCAGACCGCGCGGACGTTCTCCGCCTGCGGGCCTTTCTGCCCCTGGGTGATGTCAAACTCCACCCGCTGGCTCTCCTCGAGGCTCTTGTAGCCATCACCGGAGATCGCGGAGTAGTGGACGAAGACGTCCGGCCCACCGCCATCGATCGCGATGAAGCCGTAGCCCTTCTCGGAGTTGAACCACTTAACCGTGCCCTGAGCCACGTTACTTCTCCCTCATACACACTGAAAACCCGCACTTTGCGGGGTCGTGGCCACCATCGGGCGAACAAACAAATCCCGACAGCCAGGAGAAGCAGCTCAACCGATCACCCGACCTGACTGCTCAGGTCCTCGCGGCGACCACGGACAAGCGTACCAATGGTCCGGGCCAAGACCCTAGCCCGGACCGCCGCGAGGCGTACTACCGTGAACCCGGACCCCGACGGCGAGGCGGAAGGACATCGGAGTGAACGACAAGACGATCCTGGACCACATCGCCGAACTCGTCACCGAGGAGAAGGCACTCCGGCAGAGTCACCTCGGCCAGGGCTTGGCCGGCCCCGACCGGCAGCGGCTCGAGTCCCTGGAGCGGGAACTGGACCAGGCGTGGGATCTGCTGCGCCAGCGCCGCGCGCGCGAGGAGACCGGCGAGGACCCGGACGAGGCCAAGGAGCGGCCCGTGGACGAGGTCGAGTCGTACCTGCAATAGCCGCGCACGGGCGCTCAGGCGGTGACGTCCTTGGTGGTAAACCGCGCCCAGGCCAGCGAGACCAGCACCGCGACGTAGGCAGCGGCCACCAGCACCCCGCGCCACACCCCGGTGGTGAGCATCGGATCGCGCAGCAGGTCCACCCACCGCAGCCAGTAGTGGCTGGGCAGCGCCGGGTGGATCGCGGACAGCTGCGGCACCTGGTCCAACACCTCGCTGACGATGGTGAGCACCAACGTCGCCGCCATCGCGCCCAACGGCACCTCGGTCATCGTCGAGACGAACAACCCGAGCGCCCCCACCACCGCCACCGAGATGACGACGAACAGCGCGACGAGCATCAGCCGGTAGCACCCGGCGACGAAGCTGATCTGCCGTCCGGAGAGCAGCGTGAGCCGGCCGGACCGGAACAGCACCGCCCCGGTCAGCAGACCACTCACACCGGCCAGCACCACATCGGCCGCGCACCACACGAGCACACTCGCGAACTTCACCGTGAGCAGCCGGGTTCGACCCACCGGCGCCACCAGCAGGTAACGGATCGTGCCGGCGTTGGACTCGCCCGCGATCGAGTCGCCGGCAACCACGGACGTGACCAGCGGCAGGAACAGCGGCCCCATCACCAGGTATGCGGCGAGCGCGGTGAATATGCCGTTGTCGGTGATGCTGCCGAAGATCGAGCCGCCCCGACCGGGATGCCCGGCCAGCTTCACCGCGACGCCGATCAGCACCGGCACCAACGCCAGGACCGCCAGCAGCGCAATGTTTCGGCGGCGGCGGAAGACCAGCGCGAGTTCGGAGCGGAACAGCCGCGCCCACGCCCGGACGCCGTTGGTACGCCCGCCCTTCGAGGACCCGTCGTTCGAGCCCACCGCCTCACCCGGAGACATCGAAGCCCGCACCGGTGAGTTCGACGAAGGTGTCCTCCAGGCTCGGGCGCTCCACCGCGAACCCGCGCACGGGCACGCCCGCGCGTACCAGCGCGGCCACCACGTCCTCCGGCTGCTGCCCGCCGATCTCAGCCACCACATCCGCGTCGCCGGTCGCGAGGATCCCCAGCCCGAGCCGTCGCAGCACCTGCGCGGCGGCGGCCGGATCCGGCGTCAGCACGCGTGCCCGCGGCCCCTGCGCGCCGGAGATGTCAGCCAGCGCGCCCTGCCAAACGATCCGCCCCACACTCATGACGCCGACGTGAGTGCACACCTGCTCCACCTCGCTGAGCAGGTGCGAGGAGACGAAGACGGTCACCCCGTCGCGACCGAGTTGCCCGATCAGGTGCCGTACTTCCCGGGTGCCCTGCGGATCGAGCCCGTTGGTCGGCTCGTCGAGCACCAGCAGCTCGCGCGGTTGCAGCAGGGCCGCGGCGATGCCGAGCCGCTGCCGCATGCCGAGGGAGTAGTTGCGGTACTTCTTCGACGCCGCGGCGCCGAGCCCAACCCGCTCCAGCGCGCCGCCGATCCGCACGCCCGCGGTATGCGGGTCCGCGGTGCGGTCGGCCGCGTCCAGCCGGGCCAGGTTCGCCCGCCCGGACAGGTACGGGTGAAAGGCCGGCCCTTCGATCAGGGCGCCTACCCGCGGCAGCACCCGTGCACCGTGCCGGGCCACGTCCTCGCCCAGGACTCGATGCGTGCCGGCGGTCGGGAACACCAGCCCGAGCAGCATCCGGATCGTTGTCGTCTTACCCGACCCGTTCGGGCCGAGGAAGCCGTACACCGAGCCCACCGGCACGTCGAGATCGATGCGGTCGACGACGAGTTGCTTGCCGTAGCGCTTGCTCAGCCCGGTCGAGCTGATCGCTGCCGCAGCCGCTGGCACGCCGCTGCCCGGCCCGGCTCAGTGCGCGGAGGCTGCTGCGTACAGCGCGCTGGGGTCGACCGCGCCGGCGAACACCCGCCCATTGTCGGTCACCAGCACCGAGAACAGCGAGCCGTCGAGCAGGCGGCCGCTCCCCCACGTCCCACTCACCTTGGGCAACACGGACAGCGTCGGGCCGGCGTTCTTGGTGAGCTGCGCGGGGTCGGTCCGGTACTGCACCACGGTCGCCCACCCCGAACCGGTGCTGTTGACACGGGTCAGCTTCTCCTCGCCGGCGCCGGTGATCGGATCGGTCGCCGGCGAGCCGGTACCGGTGTGCACCGTCGCGCCGGGCGGCGGGGTGAACGTGAAGTAACTCGACGGCGGCATGGTGAACGAGATATCGGTGTACGCGACGTCCAGCGCGGCGGTGTGACTGCCCCGCGGGTATACCTCGACGGCCAGCGGCAGCTTGGTGTCTCCGTCGACGGCGACGTGCACGGAACCGACCTTGCTGTTGCTCGCGCGTGGGGTCAGCACCAGGTCGTAGGCCGACCGGTCCGCCACCGTCCGCCCGTTGCCCAGGCTCACTTTGGTGCTCGGGTCGAGATGGGCGAGCAACTGCGCCGCGAGCTGGTCCGGCGTCAGCGAGGCCAGCGGCGTCGGTGTCGCCGTCGCGGTACCCGACCCGTGGCGGCTCGCCGACGGGAGCACCGTGTGCGTGGCCACGTGCGAGTCGCTGTCCCACTCCCACAGATCCGAACCGGAGTGGAACAGGTCGCTCTCCGACGTCGGCCCGAGCAGCGCCAGCCGCTGCTGGTCCGGGCCGCCGTACCAGACCCGAACGGTGTGTGAACCCGACAGCAGGCTCGCCATCGAGGTGGACTCGTCCCCGGTGGCAAGACCCGGCAGCGACGGCAGGCCGAGGGAGAGTTGCGCGACCATCGTGCCGCTGAACCCGTCCACCGGCGAGGTCTGGATGTCTGCCAGCAACTGGGTGGTCGTCGTCTCCGGGAGGGGGTCCGGGGTGGCGCGGGCGGCGAGCACGCCCCCGATGACCACACCGACGACGCCGAGCACGCCAACCGGCACCAGCCAACGCGCCGACCGGTGGCCGGCGAAGATCGTCGCGTCCCTCACTGCATCAAGCTTCCTACGCCGCACTGTGACGCTGCTGAGGCGTCCCGCGCATGTTCGTGGCACTCGGTGGGACGCTGACACCACCGCCGGACGTGCCAACCGCCCACGGCGGCTCGGACGCCGCACGCTGCGGCGAGGGTGAGGAGATACCGGTGCGCCTGCTAATCGTCGAGGACGAAGTGCGCCTCGCCTCCGCGCTGCAGCGCGGACTCACCGGCGAGGGCTTCACCGTCGACATCGCCCACACCGGCCCGGACGGGCTGCATGCGGCACAAGAAACACCCTACGACGCGGTGATCCTCGACATCATGCTGCCGGGGCTGTCCGGATACCGGATCATCGAGCAGTTGCGCGCCGCTGAGAACTGGGTGCCGATCCTCATGCTCACCGCCAAGGACGGCGAGTACGACGAGGCCGACGCGCTGGACCTGGGTGCCGACGACTACCTCACCAAGCCGTTCTCGTTCGTTGTCCTGCTCGCCCGCATCCGGGCGCTGCTGCGGCGCGGGGTGACAGCCCCGCCCGGCAGCACTCAAGGTGGACGATCTCGTGCTCGATCCCGCCGCGCACACCGTGATGCGCGGCGAGACGACGATCGAGCTGACCCCGCGTGAGTTCTCGCTGCTGGAATTCCTGATGCGCCGCGCGGGCGAAGCGGTCAGCAAGGCCGACATACTTCATCACGTGTGGGACGCCAACTACGAGGGCGACGCGAACGTGGTCGAGGTGTACGTCGGATACCTCCGCCGCAAGATCGATACGCCATTCGAGCGCCAGAGCGTGCAGACCGTACGCGGCGCGGGGTACCGCCTCACCGCAGGTCATTGACCCGGCTCGCCGTCCCCTCGCAACTGGTGGGCGCGCCAATCGCTGCGCGCGCGGCTCACGCTGCTGGCCACCTCGCTGTTCACGCTCGCCGTCGTCAGCGGCGCCGTGCTGGTGCTGGTGCTGCAGCGGTACGCGCTGCTGCGCACCCTGGACAGTTCCGCGCAGAAGACCGCACACGACATCGCGCAGAGTCATCGGTTCCGGCAACATCCCGACGACGTTCGCGCCGACCACCGGCGGCGTGGTCGCCGGTGCAGATCGTCGACGCCACCGACCAGGTCATCTCCGCGTGCTGCGGCTCCGACCGGGTCGTCCCGCTGGTGGACCACGCGCAGCTGGCCGAGATCCGCGCCGGTCGGCCGGGTGCAGGTCACGCTGTCGCCGAACGAGCAGCCGACTGCGCATCGTCGGCGTCGCGGACGGCAGCCGCACCGTGCTCGCGGCCACCGACCCCAAGAACGTCGACGACAGCCTGCGCTTGCTCAGCCTGGTCGCGTTGATCGGTGCACCGCTCGCGATCCTGCTGATGGCGCTGGCCACCTACGGCGTCGTCGCCCTCACCCTTCGATCCGTGGCCGAGCTGCGTCACGGCGCGACCGCGATCACCGCGGCCGGGCTGGCGAACCAGCGGCTGCCGGTGCCCAGCGCGCATGACGAGATCCGCCGCCTGGCCGTCACGTTGAACGCCATGCTGGACCGCATCGATTCGGCGACCGCGCGCCAGCGCACCTTCGTCGGCGACGCGGCGCACGAGTTGCGCTCACCGCTGGCGTCGCTGCGGGTGCAGCTCGAGGTGGCCGGGCGGGTCGGGCTGGTCGGTGACCTGCCGTCGCTGGTCGATGAAGTGCTGTTGGACGTGGATCGGCTGGAGCGGCTGGTCAACGACCTGCTGGCTCTGGCTCGGCTGGACGAGGCGGGCGGTCAGCTCGCCCGGCGCGATCCGGTGGCGCTCGACGAACTCGTCGCCGACGTCATGCACACCTACCCGGATGCCCGAGTCCCGGTGCACGCAGACGGCATGCAGCCGGCCACGGGTTGCCGGCGACGCCGACGCGCTGCGCCGGGTCGCCATCAACCTGATCGACAACGCGGTGCGGTTCGCCCGCAGCGAGGTCGAGGTCAGCGTCACCGGCGGTGCGCAACGGGTGACGGTCACCGTCACCGACGACGGGCCGGGACTGCCGCCGGAGGAGCGCGAACGCGTCTTCGACCGGTTCTACCGGGTGCATGCCTCCCGGTCGCGCGAGAGCGGCGGCACCGGCCTCGGCCTGGCCATCGTGCGCGACGTGGTGCGCGCGCACGGCGGCTCGGTCCGGCTCACCTCGCGCGACGACGGTCGGCCAGGCCTGGTTGCCGAGGTCGTGCTGCCCGCGGTCAGTGGTTCGGCGTAGTCGTCACGCAGACCGGCGGCGGGGTGACCGTCACAGTCACCGGCGGTCCCGGCGGCACCGCAGTGTCGCTACTGATGGAAACGGACGGCGCCGGCGTGGAGCAGGACACGGTCGGAGTCGGCGCCACGTACTGGTAGACGACGAGCGTGACCTTCTGGCTCTGCGGGTACGGGATGCCCGGCGTCGGGTCCTCGGTGGCGACGGTGCCGTCCTTGCTCTTGTCGTTGGTCGTCAGCGTCTGGCTGTCGTCGATATTCGTCCAGCCGGCCGCATTCAGCTGCGACTTCGCCAATGCCAGCTGCTTGCCGATCACGTTCGGCAACGCCACCTTGCCGTCGGAGACGCCGAGCGTGATCACGCTGCCGGGTGCCACCGACTGGAACGCGGGCACGCTCTGGGAGACGACGATGCCGGTCGGCTGGGCACTGTGCACCAGCTGCTGCTTCGCGCCGAGCCCGGCCTGGTGCAGGGCTGCCGCCGCGTCGGTGAACTGCTTGCCGGTGACGTCGGGAACCTGCACCTGCGCCGGCGTGTAGAGCTGGAACGTGACCGTCGCGCCCTTGTTCGCTTTCGTGTTCGGCGCCGGGTCGGACAGGCACACCTGCCCCTTCGACACGGTCGCCCCGCCGAAGCACGGCCCGTTGGTGTCGGTGCCCTGTACCGGGTTGAAGCCGAGGGTGCGCAACGTGTCCGAGGCGGCCGTGGGTAGCTCACCGACGATCGACTGCGGGATCGCCACCTGCTTCACGCCGTCCGACTTGCCGATCAGCAGGACCGCGGCAACAGCGGCACCGATGACCAGCAGCAGCGCGGCGACGATCGCGGCCCACACCAGGCCACGCGCCGGTTGTCGTCCGGTTCCGGCGGCACCGGCTCGTGCCGGCGCACGGCGACCGGCGGCATCGGCCCGCGGGCGATGAATTGGGTGCGGTCGGCGTCGGTCATCACCGCTTCGGCCGCGACCGGCTGGTTGGCCAGCGCACGTTGCAGGTCGGTGCGCATCTCGCCGGCACTCTGGTACCGGTTGAGCGGGTTCTTCGCGAGCGCCTTCATCACGATCGAGTCCAGCGCCGGCGGCACCTGCGGGTTGCGGGTGGACGGCGCGGGCGCGTTCTCGCGGACGTGCTGGTAGGCGACCGCGACCGGCGAATCACCCTGGAACGGCGGCGACGCCGGTCACCAGCTCGTACAGCAGGCAGCCCGCCGAGTAGACGTCCGAGCGGGCGTCGACCGACTCGCCGCGCGCCTGCTCCGGCGACAGGTACTGCGCGGTGCCGATGACGTTCGCCGTCTGGGTGACGGTCGCGGCGTTGTCGGCCAGCGCCCGGGCGATGCCGAAGTCCATCACCTTCACCGCGCCGGTCGGCGTGATCATCACGTTCGCCGGTTTGATGTCGCGGTGCACGATGCCGTTGCGGTGGCTGAAGTCCAGCGCGCCGCACACGTCGGCGGCGATCTCCATCGCCCGGCGCACCGGCAACCGGCCCTCGGCCTTGAGGATGTCGCGCAGCGTGCGCCCTTCGACGTACTCCATGACGATGAACGGCTGCGTGCGTCCCGTCCGGGACCGCTGTCCTCGCCGGTGTCGTACACCGACACGATCGACGGGTGGTTCAGCCCGGCCGCGGCCTGCGCCTCGCGGCGGAACCGGTTCAGGAAGGACGGGTCGCGGGCCAGGTCGGCGCGCAGCACCTTGATGGCGACCTCGCGTCCGAGCCGGATGTCGCGCCCTCGGTGCACCTCGGCCATGCCGCCGTACCCGAGGAGCTCACCCAGCTCGTACCGCCCGCCGACCAGCTCGCGGCTGTGTCATTCCCAGTCCTCACTGCTCGTCCGCATCCGGTTCACCATTCGGTTCACCGACCCTGCGGAGACTTCAGGTAAGCCTCCATGACCGCCTTGGCCACGGGCGCGGCGGCCAGACCGCCGGTCGTCTCATCCCCGCTGACGCCACCGTTCTCGATGACGACCGCGACGGCGATCTTCGGAACCCCGTTCACCAGCCCGTAGCCGCAGAACCACGCGTGCGGTGGTGTCTGCACGCCGTTCTTGAAGATGCCGGTGTCGGCGGTGCCGGTCTTGCCGCCGACCGTGATGCCACTGAATGTCGGAGATCTGCGCTGACTGGCCGGTGCCCTCCGGCGCCGTCGACGACCGCGTCCATCATCTGCTCCAGCTCAGCGTTCTGGCTCGGAGTCCAGCACCTGGCCCATCTCGGTCGGTGTCGTGCTCGACAGCACCGAGAAGTTCGAGCTCAACTCCTGCCGCACCAGGTACGGCGTCATCAGCTTGCCGCCGTTCGCAACCGCCGCGGCGATCATCGCACCCTGCAGCGGCGTCATCCGCACGTCCTGCTGGCCGAACGCGCTGTGCGCCAGCGAACCCGGATCGGCGAGGTCGGCCTGCGGTGCCCACGGTGGACTTCGCCACCGTGAGCGGAATGTTCAGCTGGTTGCCGTCGAAGCCGAACTTCTGCGCCTCGCTGGCGATGGCCGGCCCCTTGAGCTGCTCGACCGCCAGCTGCGCGAACGCGGTGTTGCACGACTTCGCGAACGCGAAGATCAGCTGTCGCGGTGCTGCCGTTCTGACACGTTTCGCCGTCGAAGTTCTGGATGCAGGCGGTGCTGCCGTTGCACGGGCCGCTGTGCCCGCCGAACGGCCAGAACGCCGTTGCGGCGCAGGAATCTCCTGCGTCGGCTTGTAGCCGGCCTTCAACGCGGCCGCGGAAACGATCACCTTGAACACCGAACCGGGCGGGTAGAGCTGATCCAGCGCGCGGTTGAGCATCGGTTGCGCGGGATCCTTCTGCAGCGACGCGTAGTACGACGAGATGCCGTTGGTGTCGTGCGAACTGAGCTTGTTCGGGTCGTAGGACGGCGTCGACACCGCGGCCAGCACCGCACCGGTGGTCGGGATCGATTGCGACCACCGCCCCGCGCCGAAGTTGCCCGTTCGGGCCCTTCATCGCGGCATACGCCGCTTCCTGTGCCGACTTGTTCAACGTGAGTTCGACATTGCCGCCGCTCGGGTTTCGGCCGGTGAACAGGTCGGCGATCTTGCGGCCGAACTGCCGCGGGTCGCTGCCGGAGAGCACGTTGTCCTCCGCCGACTCGATCCCGTCCGAGCCGTAGATGATCGAGTTCGTAGCCGGTGACCGGGGCGTACACCGGACCGTCGGTGTACTGGCGCAGGTACTTCAGCTCGTCCGTTGGTGGCCACCGACTTGGCCAACGCGGTGCCCTGGGCGTCGATCTGGCCGCGCGGGCTGGAGTACTGGGCCAGGATCGGCAACCGGTTGTCGGCGTACTTGCTGGTGTCGTTGTAGGAGTTGTTGTCCGCCACCTGCACCACGTTCATGTTGATGAAGATCGCGGCGAGCAGCAGCGTCAACGCCAGCGCAACCTTGCGGATCGGTCGGTTCATCGCACGTCTCACCCTGCCATCGCCGGTTCGAGTTGGACCGGCCCCGGCGGCACGTTCGTCGGCCGGCGGGCCGCGTCGGAGATGCGCAGCAGCATGGCCAGCGTGCCGTAGCTGGCCAACAGCGACGAGCCTCCGTAGGACAGGAACGGCGTGGTGAGGCCGGTTTCGGGAAGCAGCCGGGTCACGCCTGCGATCACCACGAACACCTGCAGCGCCGACGAGGAACGACGAGGCCGGTGGCGACCAGCTTGCCGAATGAGTCGCGCACCGCGAGGCCCGGCCGCGATGCCACGCGCGACGAACAGCACGTACAACACCAGCGATCGCGCCAAGCCCGAACAGGCCTACCTCCTCGCCGAACGACGAGTGATGAAGTCCGTGGCCGGCAACGGGATTCGCTCCGGGTGACCGCCACCCAGGCCGGTGCCGAACAGCCCGCCGTCGGCGAACCCGTACAGGGATTGCCGCAACTGGTAGCCGGTGTCGTTGTTCGCCGGCGAGAACAGGTGCAGCCACACCTCTACCCGGGTCCGCACGGTGCCGAAGAGCTGGTACGCCAGGAAAGCGCCCACGGCGAACAGCAGCACGCCGATGATCACCCAGCTCACCCGCTCGGTGGCGACGTAGAGCAGCACGATGAACAGGCCGAAGAACATCAACGACGTGCCCAGGTCGTGCCCGCGCACCAGCACTCCGATGCAGATGAGCCAGGCGGCGAGCAGCGGGCCGAAATCGCGACCGCGGGGCAGGTCGACGCCGAGTACCCGCCGACCGGCCAGCGAAAGCACGTCGCGTTTGGTCACCAGGTACGCCGCGCCGAAGATGCACAGCAGGATGCGGCTGAACTCCCCCGGCTGCAGCGAGAACCCGGCGACCCGGATCCAGATGCGCGCGCCGTTGACCTCGCTGAACCGCGCCGGCAACACGTTGGGCAGCAGCAGCAGCACCACGCCGACGAGCGCGAGCGTGTACGCGTAGCGCTGCAGCATGCGGTGGTCCCGGATGACCACCAGCAACACGATGAACAGCGCCACGCCCATCGCCGTCCACACCACCTGCGTGGGCGCCGCCGCGCCGGAGAACGGCTGGCCGAACTGCTGTGCCTGCTCCTTCAGCCCGACGTCCAGGCGATGGATCATGACCAGCCCGAGCCCGTTGAGCGCGACTGCGATCGGAAGCAGCAGCGGGTCGGCGTACGGCGCGACCCGGCGAATGACCAGATGCGTGACGAGCCCGACGACCGCGGGCACCGCGCGTAGGTGACCAGTCGGGTCGAGACATGACCGTTGCGGGTCTGCTCGACCGCCGCCTCGGCCGCGATCACCAGCAGCACCGCGAACGCCGAGCATGAACAGCTCGGCGTTGCGGCGCGTGGGCAGGCGCAGGGCTTCCGGGACGGTCATCGCGCCTGCCTGCAGGTGTCCTGCTCGCCGGCGCCACCCACGATGACCGGCGCGCTGCTGGTCGGCGTCGGCGCCGCACTCGAGGTGGCGCGGCTGGTGGTGTGCGTTGCCGGATGCGTGGTGACGTGCGCCGTGGTCTTCGCGGTGGACTTGGCGGAGGTCTTGTGCGTCGGGGTCGGCGTGGGCGTCGGGCTGGGCGTCGCTGTGGGACAGATCGGCAGCAGCTGACCCTGCAGGTTCTGCACGATCTTCTCGGCATCCTTTTCACTGCTGGCGTTGATGCCGTCGCTGACCTGGGTGCGCACCGATGGGTTCAGCTCGGAGATGAGCAGGTTGGTGTTGCGGTACACGTCGAAGAACTTCAGCGGGCCGATCTGCGTGTTCACGCCGCGGAAGATCGCGACCTCGGCGCCGTCCTTGCCGACGAAGTAGTACGTCTGGGTGAGCGCGTACGCCCCGGCCAGCCCACCGATGATCACCGCCAGGATCGCGGCGACGATCAGCGGCGTGCGCCATACCCGGCGTCGCTTGCGCACCGGCGCCGCAGCCGGTGGTGGCTCGGTACGCCCGATGCGGGCCGCCCGCTCGGCCGGGCTGTCGTCGGTCGGTGCGTCGGCCGCGCTCGGATCGATGAGCGCGCCGGCGATCACCGGGACGTCGTCGACTCGCCGGCCCGCTCGACCACGTCGGCCACGATGACCGTGACGTTGTCCGGCCCACCGCCGCGAAGCGCGAGTTCGACCAGCCGGTCGGCAGCACTCCTGCGGGTCCGCGATGCGCATCGTCTCGCCGATGGTCTCGGTCGAGACGACGTCGGTGAGGCCGTCGGTGCACAGCAGGTAGCGATCGCCGGGGCGTGCTTCGCGGATCGAGACGTCCGGCTCCACCTCGGCACCGAGCAGCGCGCGCAGGATGACCGACTTGCGCGGATGGTCCTTCGCCTCGTCCGGCGTGATCTTGCCCGAGTCGACGAGGAACTGGACGTAGGTGTCGTCGTGCGTGATCTGCGACAGCAGGTCACCGCGCAACAGGTACGCCCGCGAGTCGCCGACGTGCACGAGCCCGACCTGCGCGCCGACGAAGCGCAGCGCGGTGAGCGTGGTGCCCATGCCCTCCAGCTCGCTGTCCTTCTGCACCGCCTCGGCGATGCGAACGTTCGCCTCCAGCACCGTGTCGCGCAGTTCGCCGAGCAGGTCGGGGAACGGGCGGTCCTCGTCCAGCGGCTCGAGCACGCCGATGACGAGCTTGCTGGCGACCTCACCCGCCGCGTGACCGCCCATGCCGTCGGCGATCGCGAGCAGCCGAGGACCCGCGTAGACGGAGTCCTCGTTGTTCGACCGCACCAGACCGAGGTCTGAGCGCACCGCGAAGCGAAGGGTGAGATGCCATCTGTCAGCGCAGCTCCAGCACCGTCTTGCCGATGCGCACGCCGATGCCGGGATCGAGCGGGACGGGGCCCTCGAGCTTGCGCTGACCGAGGTAGGTGCCGTTCGTCGAGCCGAGGTCCTCGACCACCCAGATGCCGTCCTGCAGGCTGATGCGGGCGTGCCGGTTGCTGGCGAAGTCGTCGGTGAGCACGAGCGTCGAGTCCGGCGCCCGGCCGATCAGCACCGGCGCGCCGGTGAGCGTGATCCGGGTGCCCATCAGGTCGCCGGCGGTGACGAGCAGGTGCGACGGGGCGCGGCGCGGCGCGCGGCGTGCCGGAGCGGCCGCCACGGCGCCGGGCCGGTGGCGGTACCGCGATACGGGGCTGACCGCTGGTGCGCAGGTCGCCGCGGATCACCCGCAGCGACGCGAGGACGAACAGCCAGAGCAGGGCCAGGAACCCGAAGCGCATGAATTGCAGCGCAAGCGCGGAGTTCATGCCTCGATCATTCCGGTCGTCACCCGGGCTCGTGATGGAACACCAGCCGGGTGTGGCCGACCCGAATCACGTCGCCGTGCCGCAAGCACCTGACTGCCGACCTCGTGGCCGTTGACCGTCGTGCCGTTGGTCGAGCCCAGGTCGTAGGCGGTCGCGGCGTTGCCGTCGAACTGGATGTCGAGGTGACGCCGGGAGATGCCCTGGTCGAGCAGCTGCAGGTCCGCGTCGGTCCCGCGGCCGACGATGTTGCTGCCGACGCGCAGGTCGAAGCGCTGGTTGGTCTGGTCGACGACCACGCACGCGCCCGGATTCTGCCGCGACGGCGCAGGCGGAGCGGGCCGGTGCGAGCGGGCCGCCGTACGGGTGCGGCGGCCAGGTCCGCCGCCGCCGTACGGGCTGGAGGGCGGCGGCGACGTACGGCCCGGACGGCGCTGGGACGGGCGGGGCTGGTGCCGCCGGCGTAGTTCGCGGCATTCAAGCCGGGGACGACCGGCAGCGACAGCGAATCGTGCGGGCGGCGGCGCGGGGGCGCCTGGTACTCCATCCGGGACGCGACGCCGAAGACACCGGTGTGCAGCTCGTCGTCCTGGGCCAGGTAGACCTCGATGTCGCCGATGGTTTCCCAGCGGTTCTCGTCCAGGTACTCCTGCACCAGCTCGGCCAGGGAGTTCGTCAGCTGTACTTCCCACGGCATCAATCGCTCGTAGTCCGACGAGCGCGAGCGTCACCCGGTACCGGTTCGGCGAGAGCACCTGGGCCGCGCCCATGACGTTGCGCTTGTCGGCGGCCTCGCGCTGCAGCGCGTTGCCGATCTCGACCGGCTCGACCTGGCCTTTGAACACGCGAGCGAAAGCGCCGCCGACCAGACCTTCCAGGCGGCGCTCGAACCGCTGCGCGAGGCTCACGCGTCCTCCTCCTGCTCCTGCCCGCGAGCGCGGGTGAGGAGCGTGTGATGTCACACGCTGCGCAAAGTCTAGTCGTTGGCCTGTTTTCGACCCGCGAAATCGGGGGTTCTGCCGCGTGCTACCGTTGCGCACTGGCCGATTGGCTGCGCTCCGCGCCGCCCTTCCGGCTGCTGCCGGGCAAGTGGCGGAATGGCAGACGCGCACGGTTCAGGTCCGTGTGTCCGAAAGGACGTGGGGGTTCAACTCCCCCCTTGCCCACTCGATCTCGGGTGGGGTTTGTGTTGGCACACCAAAGAGATCAACCATGCTAACCGGGGGACGACCCCCCGAACCCCCCGAGTGGCCGGCTGCCAGCGGCGGCGGGTTACGTACGCCGCTTGCGGTTCTCTTAGTGGCCGGCTTCCGGCGGGTTGTGTTGCGTACGCCGGCTGCGGGCCACGCGGGTGGCCCGCAAGCCAGCAGATCGCGTTGAGTGCCCGCTTTACGTCTTCCTCGTGGCAGCTTCGAGCTTCTCGCTTGCGGCGAGCGCGCTCTGGGCGCCTGCTTCGGGCATCGATTCATCTACCGGCCAGGCGTTCATTCCTCGCTCGTCGAGGACGCCGGAAACGTGACCTTCGATTTGGGTTTCACCTTCGGCCGTTTTGATTTGGGCTTCACCTTCGACGGGCCGGCATCGATCTTCTCGTTCGGGACCAATCCGCTCTCGGCACCATCGCCGGGGGTCGACTCAGTCACTGGGACCGTCGAACGCGCCGCGGCCGGGGACTGCGTCGCGCCCGGGGACTGCGTCTCCACCCTGACCCTGGTTCCGGTGGTCACCCTCGCCTGGCCAACTGTGACTCTCGGTCCGGTACCGGGCTGATTCGGGCTCGTTTGCGGCTGGCTCGGAGTCGTCGCAGGCTGGCTCGGCTGGCTCGGACTCGTCGCAGGCTGGCTCGGCTGGCTCGGACTCGTCGCGGGCTGGCTCGGCTGGCTCGGGCTCGTCGCGGGCTGGCTCGGCTGGCTCGGGCTCGTCGCGGGCTGGCTCGGCTGGCTCGGGCTCGTCGCGGGCTGGCGACTTTTGCTTCCGCTGGGCGGCGCACCTTCTTTCGACCGCCTACGGTTTTCGTCGTGTGCACCGCCGGTGCCTGCAGGCGGTGTTGCGTATGACACGGCACTGGGCGAACGGCCGCCCGACACGTTCGTTGTCAGATGCGCTTTGGAGCTTTCGACCTTGTGCCCGGTGATCCGCGGCTTGCTTCCGGAGCCCGAGGCCGACGTCCGAGACTGCCGATCGTTACGTCCTGTGCCTGCGTTTGATGCGGGAGGTTGGCTGCCGTTGGGAGCGCTCTGGGCGCTACGGCCCGCGGGTGTATAGAAGGAGTCGTTGCCATCTGCGAGATTGTGCGTGTCGCCGCCGACCGTGCCCCAATCTTCGAGGTACTTCCACGCCGCTGACGCTTCGATCTGCGCCTTCCAAGTTGCAGTCCCCGGCGTCGGAGTCGCCTCACTATCGCCCGTTGGATTCTTGATGATCGGGTGAAGCTTCTTGGCGACGTTCCAGATTTCTCCTTTTGAACGACTAGTGGAGAATCGTCCTTGCACGAATTCCAGGCGCCCCGTTTGAATGACGGTGCCACCGACGCCCTGCTCCCGCCACACCAGCTCGACGGTTATGCCCGGGGATCCCTGCGCGTCACTCTCGTGCGCGTGAATCTTGCATTCCAGGCGCGCCTGGACATTCTGTGGTCCACCGAGCTTTAGCGTTTCGTGCTTTTGCGGCTGGATGGCGCGAAAGTTGATCATATAGATCAGCCCTTCGCCGACTTTTCTCGTTTTCAACATCTCAACGATGTCGTCCCGCAGCGGCGTCATCTGGTCGCGCAAGTTTGACACGATCTTCTGGTACCGTCCCCGATCCCCGGCCCCCACCTCGCGCTCGTTCTGCCGGGCTTCCAAGATTCCGTTGTACTTCACATTGAGAGCGTTGAGCTTCTTCCGAATCAGCTCGTCCATGAACGGGAAGTCCAGATGAAGGACATCCCACTCGAACTTCATCGGCATGGTCGTATAAGTGTTGTTCTTGAATGAGCTATTGTGTTTCATCCGGTACCACTCGGCGGTAGATATTGGTTGCGGCTTATCGCCCTTTTTCTTGGGCTTGAGTAGAAACCGACCGCCTGTTGTCTTGACAGGCTGATTGTTTGCGTCGAGCTGCAGAAGCTTACGAGGGATTTCAGTGTTCGTGACTTTTCCCTTTTTGCCTTTCGTCATTTTTTCGGCCCTGGGCTTCGAGACGTAGACGATAGCCAAAGATCCGGTCTTCGTATTCGTCCACATCCGCTTGTCTTTGAGCGCTTCAGCGACTCGTGTGATCGGACAGTCGACCCGGACGCCCTGCACGGGCTCCAGGGTGGGCTGAAAGCCGTGCTTCCAGATCAAGCCGATGATGGAATCGGCCACCCCCGAGCTGATGGTCCCGCCAAGAGTCCCTTCAAATACCATGTAGCTCGCTCCTCGTCCGGACCTGGTTGCCAGGCCGGGCATCTCGCGTTATGAACCGGTCGGGGGTCGGAGTGACATCGCCGACCACGACCGATTGTGGTGGTGATCCTGGTCACCCGGCGCGGCTTGTGTCGGATACGCGTCTTCGGTTGCACGTCCGCACCGTCGTCCTGATGCGGTGAGGCGCGCGGCGAGGATGGCTACGGCGATGGGCACGAGCATGGTGAGGCGCGCATGGGTGAACTCCATGGCGAGCACCGCCGCGGTGACCGGCGCTCGCTGCGTTACCGCCAGCACCGCGGCCGCACCGGCGAGCGCACACCCGAGCACGGGCACGCCCGGCCACAGGTGCGTCCAGACCTGGCCGGTGAACGCGCCCAACGCGGCACCGGTGGCGAACGACGGCGTGAGCAGGCCGCCGGCAACGCCGGCGCCGAGACACGCCGCGGTCGCGATCGGCTTCAGTGCGGCCAGCGCCGCGGCCGTGCCCACGCCCAACGATCCGTCGAAGGTCAGCTGCGCCAGCCCCTTACCGTTGCCGAGCAACGACGGATAAGTGATGCCGAGCGCGCCGAGCGCGGTGAACACCAGCACGGTCGCGGCTACCGCACGGCCGCCCCGCAACGCATGCGTGCGTGCCCGGATCACCACCGCGCGCATCGCGTTTCCGAGCAGCGCCGCCAGCACGCCCACCGTGGCCGCCGCGACCACCAGATCCCAGCTCAGCGAGGGTGTCGCGAATTGGTACGTCGCGTGCCGGCCGAGCACCGGCCAGGCGACCACGGTAGCCACCACCGACGCGACGAGCGCGGGCAGCATCGCGCGCGGACGCCACCCGCCGAGCATCGCCTCCAGTGCGAAAACCGCGCCACCGAGCGGCACGTTGTACACGGCGGCGAGTCCGGCACCGGCGCCGGCGGCCAGCACGATGCGCCGGTCCGCGGCGTCGAGCCCCGTTCGCTCGGCCAACGCGCTACCCAGCGCAGCGCCGACGCGTCGCGGCGCACCCTCCCGACCGAGCGAGGCGCCGACGCCGACGGCGACGATCTGCAACGTCGCATCGGCGACGGTCGGCAGCAGCGGCATCCGCGGTGCCGGCAGCGTCAACGCATGGCGCACCGAGACATCGGCGTCGCTGAGGCGCCGATACAGCCACCAGCCGACGGCGACCACGGCACCCCCGATGGACAGTGCGAGAACCCGCCGCGTCGAGGACGCGTGCTGCACGCCGACCAGGAAGGTGTTCTCGGTGTAGCCGAACGCGAGGTGCTGCACCGCGTGCAGCATCGCCGTCAATCCCGCGCCGGCCAGGCCCGCGGCTACGCCGGTCAGCACCGACGTACCCATCAGCCGCCAGCCCACATGGCCATTGTCGACGGACGCCGCGCGCTGGAAGTGCGCGGGCAGCCGCGCCGCGTCGACTCGATACTGCCGGTCAGCTGCCGTCCAGCTGGCGGTCAACTCCGGGTTAGCTGCTGGTCACTCGCCGGATAGCCGAACCGGAGTACGTGGTAGGACGTGGGCATGGACCCCGTGAGCGATCTGCTCGGTGACGCGCGGAAGCTGCTGACGCGCGCCGGTATCGAGGCGCGCTTCGCCGCGACCCTGTTGCGCGCACGAGGTCCGGGCGTCGCCGCGGTGCCGCCGCGCCGGATGCTGCCGGTGCTGCGCGCATTCGAGGCGTCCGGCCCGGTCGGCGCCTCGCTCGCGCTCGCGGTGGCCACCCGGCCCGACGTCCCCGCGATCATCGACGAGCGGGGTCCGGTCACCGCGGCCGAACTGGACCGCAGCAGCAACGAGCTGGCCAACGCGCTGCTGGCTCGCGGCTTTCGGTCCGGTGACAGCATCGGGGTGCTTGCGCGCAACCACCGCGGCATCTTCCAGGCGATCTTCGCCGGCGCCAAGGTCGGCGCCCGCACGCTGTTGCTGAACACCGACTTCGCCGCGCCGCAGCTGGCCGACGTGTGCACGCGGGAGGACGTCGCCGTCGTCATCCACGACGAGGAGTTCTCCGACGTCGTGTCCGGCTACGACGCGCCGCTCGGTGACCTCGTGTCCTGGACCGATTCGGAGAGCGGGCCACGCACGGGGACCGGCGCTGAGGGCACCGACGGCACCGAGACGCTCGAGTCCGTGTCGGCCGACGCGGATGCCAGCGTGCCGCCGCGACCGGCGCACAAGCAGCGAATCGTGCTGCTCACCAGCGGCACGACGGGCACCCCGAAGGGCGCCGGGCGCGACCTCGGCATGTCTCTGGTCGGGCCTGGCGGCTACCTGTCGAAGATCCCGCTGCGCTCCGGGCGAACCGTGTTCGTCGCCGCACCCGTATTTCACGCCTGGGGGATGCTCAGCTCGATGCTCGCGCTCGGCCTGGGCAACACGCTGGTCATGTCCCGCCGCTTCGACGCCAAGTTCACCCTCGCCGCGCTCGAGCATCATCGCTGCGACGCGCTGATCACCGTGCCGATCCTGCTGTCGCGGCTGCTCGCCGCCGGCGACGACGCGGTCGAGGGGCACGACCTGTCCGCGCTGCGGATCATCGCGGTCAGCGGTTCCGCACTGGACCCGGCACTGGCCGAACACACGATGGACCTGCTCGGCGATGTCGTCTACAACCTGTACGGCTCGACGGAGGTCGCCTACGCCGCCATCGCCACGCCCGCCGACCTGAGAGCCGCGCGGGGCACTGTCGGCCGGCCGCCGTTCGGCACCGTCGTCAAGATCCTGGACGAGGACGGCAAGCCGGTGCCGAGCGGAACGACCGGGCGCATCTTCGTCGGCAACTCGATCCAGTTCGAGGGTTACACCGGCGGCGACAACAAGGAGGTCGTCGGTGGGCTCGATGGCCACCGGTGACGTCGGGCATCTCGACGACGCCGGCCGATTGTTCGTGGCTGGGCGGGATGACGACATGATCGTCTCCGGTGGGGAGAACGTCTTCCCGCGCGAGATCGAGGAATTGCTGGCGACGCACGACAGATCGACGAGGCCGCGGTGATCGGCGTGGATGACCCCGATTTCGGCAAGCGGCTGCGCGCCTACGTGGTGCGCAGCAACGGCGGCACGCTTGACGAGGACGCGGTGCGCGACTACGTGAAGTCCAACCTGGCCCGCTACAAGGTGCCGCGGGAGATCGTGTTCATGGACGCGCTGCCGCGCAATCCTGCCGGGAAGGTGGTCAAGCGCGAGCTGCCCGACACCGACGCAGACCGCCGCGGACGACTGACTCACCCGGCCAGCGCGGCCACGATGTCAGCGGTAACCGCGTCCTCTGCCTGGTTCGCGTCGATCACCTTGAGCAGTCCGCGCTCGCGGTAATAATCGACCAGCGGTCGGGTGGCCTCGTCGAAGACCTGCAGGCGGTTGGCGACGGTGGTCGGGTTGTCGTCCGACCGGCCCTCGATCTTGGCTCGTTCCAGGATGCGCCGCATCAGCTCGTCGCGCGGGGCGTCCAGGTAGATCACCGCATCGGGAGCGGCGCCGACCTGTTCGGCCAGTGAGCGTGCCTCTACCGCTTGCTGCACGGACCGGGGGAACCCGTCGAGCAGATAGCCGTTCTGCTCCGCGGCGGCGATCACTTTTGGCAGCAGCAAGCTGAGCACTACTCGATCGGGCACCAAGTCACCGCGCTGCATGAATTCGCCCATCCGACGGCCGAGCGGCGTCTGCGCAGCGACCTCCGCGCGCAGCAGGTCACCGGCCGCGATGTGCTCGAGTCCGAGGCGGGCTGCCAGCCGCTCGCCCTGCGTTCCCTTCCCCGAACCGGGGGGACCGATCAGCAGGACGTTCATGCCGCGACCATACCGAGGTCGCGCCCGGGGCGATCAGTCGCGGCGGCTTGCCAGGACCGCCAGCTGGCGCGACTGGGCGACCAGCCCGCCGGTGCTGTCCCAGATCTCGAAGTCCTCGTCGTGATAGCCGTCGATGAGGTGCCTCGTCGACGCGCGGCAGGCCAGCCAACCCGGCGCTGGCACGGCCCGCACGTGCACGCTGAGTTCGATCGTGGTCGATCCGCGCTCGCCGAGGTCGATGACGGGCGGCGTGGCCATGTCGACCAGGGCGGCCAGTGCGATGGTGTCCGCGTGCCGTTCGCGGCCGTGCTCGTCCGGTGCGAACCGCATCCAGAACTGGTCCTGCAAGCGGCCCTGCGGCGACCCGCGCCGCCAACCCGGCAACTCGACGTAGCGGAACTCGAGGCGGTCGGCCAGGGAGAAGCCCGGCACATCCTCGCGCGTGGCCAACCCCTGGCACTCGTGCACGGGTGGCAGGTCGGGCGGAGTGTTGCGCACGTCGGTTCGGCCGGTCGCCGCGGCCAAATCGCAGAAGCTCGCGATCACCCGCACCCGCTCTCTGGCCTGGCCGCCATCCGGTTGCACCAGGCTCGCCTGCAGGCTCGAGAGCCGGCGGCCGTGCCTGATCAGCTCGACATCGATCCAGGCCGGTCCGAAGCGGACCCGGGACAGGTAGGTGGCCGACACCGCCAGCGGGTCGGGATGCCGCGCCTCGAGCCGCATCGCGCGCAGGCACAGCGCGAGCACGTATCCGCCGTTGGCGAAGCCGCCACCCGCGCCGAGCAGTCCCCACCGGTCGCTCACCGTCGCGGCATACCGGCCCGCGCCGTCGCCGGCGACGGCGGTGTCGACGTCGAACGGGTGCGCGGCGAACTCCGCCGCGTCGGGGTCGGCCATCGGCGATCCACCTCCCTGCGGTGCCGACCGCGCGCGATTTCTGGCGCGCGCCGTCCAGGATGTGATGTCCAAGGAAGGATGTCAGGTATGGACATGACAGGGTGGCTGGCCGGGCAGGTGTTCGTGCAGACAGTGGACGACAAGGAGGTCGCGGCGATGAGCGCGTTCCTGAACGCGCGCGGGATCGGGTTCCAGGTGCTCACCCTCAGCGAGCGGATGCAGGTGGACCCGACCGATCCCGCTGCGGCGACGGTCTCCAGCGACCGGTTCAGCATCGCGATCCAGATGGCCGGGTTCCCGCAGGTGGTCGGACCGGTGCTGAACGACTTGATCCAGCGGGCGCACGGCGCGGGCTGGGACCCGTCCGTGACGCCAGGTTCTTAACTACGCGGGTCTTGACTTAACGCAGATCACACGGACATACTTCCAACTACGAACTGGCTGACTTAACGGAAAGCAAACACCGTAGTCAGTTCGGAAGCAAGTATCGGGAACGCCTGGAACAACCTTGAGTTCGCCAGGCGCTACCGATAGCCGGCGTCGTCTCGGGGAAACCCCCGCTCACCGAGCCGATGCCGACAACGTACGAAGCCCCCGGTGGAACCCCCGCCTGCCGGGGGCTTCGTCGTGCTTGACGGTCGTCGGAGCCGCGCCGGCTGATCGGCCGGTACTGCGCTGACTTCTCCGCTGACTACTCGACCAGCTACTTGCGGGCGCGGCGCGCGCGGGCCCGGGCGCGGGCCGGTGACTCGTCTGCCGCCGGCTTTGTGGTGGTGGTTGCCGCCGCACCGCCCGCCTCGTCACGCGCGCCGTCCTCGGCGTCTTCGTCGCCCTTGTGCTTGGGGATGCTGACCTTGCCGGACTCGAGGTCGATGCGGCGCCCGCCGGAGCTGTCGCCTACCTCTTCGCGGGTGGACTGCAGCCGCCTCTTCTCTTCATCCATATGGCGCTTGGCCGGGTTGAAGAGGGTGTCGAGGCCCCACTGGGTCATGGCCCGATGGTACGTCTTCCGAGGCGAGGGCGGAGTGGCGCAGCGAGGCGAGGGCGGAGTGAGCATCGCAGGGCCCCCCGGGGCCCGAGGAGCGGAGCGACCCCGAGCTGAGCCATAGGAATCGTAGGGCCGCCCGCGGCCCGAGGAGCGGAGCGACCCCAAGCCGAGCAATGGGCAGGCAGAAGTGTTGCGGGGGGCTCGTAATGTCGAAGCATGCTGTTCTCGCGCAAGACTGCAATGGTCTCCCCGGAGCGCGCCCTCAAGGGCCATGCCGACTACACCTTCACCGTGCCGGACACGCACTACGTGAACAGCCGGCCGATCAAGCCGCCGTTCCCGGACGGCCTGGAAACGATCATCTTCGGCCTGGGCTGCTTCTGGGGCGCCGAGGAGATCTTCTGGCAGACGCCCGGCGTGTGGACGACGGCGGTGGGCTACGCCGGCGGTGTCACACCGCATCCGAGCTACGACGAGGTCTGCTCCGGCCTGACCGGGCACACCGAGGCGGTCCTCGTCGTCTTCGATCCCGCGCTGGTGAGTCTGGCGCAACTGATGTCGGTGTTCTTCGAGGTGCACGACCCGACCCAGGGCATGCGCCAAGGCAACGACGTCGGCACCCAGTACCGATCGGCGATCTACTACACCACCGAGGCGCAGCGCCAGGCGGCGGAGACGGCGAAAGCGGCGGTCAACGCCCAGCTGGCCAAGGTCGGCTACCCGCCGGCGACAACTGAGATTGCGCCAGCCGGTGAGTTCTTCTACGCCGAGGACTATCACCAGCAGTACCTGGCGAAGAACCCGAACGGCTATCGGTGCCACAGCAACACCGGCCTGAGCTTCCCGGCCGAGTCGCTGGCCGCTGCCGCGAGCTGACCTCGTCAGCCGCCGGTTAGTTCGGCGGATTCGGCGGGGATTCGTGCTCCTCGCGGAACTCCTCGCGGACCTCGCGCGCCGTCTCGAGCTGCTCCTCGCCCTGCTCGGCAAGGTCCTTGTCGCGGATCGCCTCGCCGGCCAGCTTCTTCACCTCGCCCACGACGACGTTCTCCCACGTCGCGGGGTGCTCGGGCACCGGCTCGTCGTCCAGACCGTCCACGGGTTCGTCGCGCATGGCTAACCGTCTCACCCGATCCAATCGGAATAGTTCGGGATGTAGGCGAGCATTGGTTGTCGCGGCTGCTTCTCGGCGGGCACGCTCAGGTCGATGCCGTCCTCGGCCAGCACCTCCAACGCTCCCCGCGCCGTCTCGTCGTCCATGAACCCGCCGTCCAGCAGCGCGGTGAGCCCATCGCACCCCACCACCCGGAACAGACCGGCTTCGAGGTTGCGACGCACACCGCGGTCGCGATGTACCAGCAGCGCCACCATCTCCGGTGCGTCCATCGGCCGGACGAGCGGGCCCAGGCTGAGCGCAGCGCGGCTCGCCGTGACGTCGGTGTCGGTACCGACCAGATGCAGCAACGACGGGACGAGCATGTCCACGTCGTCCTCGGTCCACTGCGAGGCCGGCAACTGCCCCACGCCGACGGCCGCTGCCAGACGTAGGTAGGCCTGCTCCGCGGACAACCCCCGCACCAGCCAATCCGTGCGCGACTGCGCGGGGATGAGCACCGGGTACATCAGCAGGTTCGCGACCGCCTGCACGTCGCTCCAGCGGGCCAGCACCGCGGTCACTTCCAGCTGGTCGTCGGTGCTGAGCTCGGACGCCACCTGATGGTACGCGGCCTGCAGCTCGTCCAGGTCCGAGGCGTGCAACAACGCGTCGAGCGCCGGCGCCAGCACTAATCCTCCTGTGCCGCAGTCTCAGTCGACAAGCCGAGCGCCAGGTTTTCCTTCTCCTCGTCCTCCGCGGCAAGAGTTTTCTTCGGCTTTCCGCGGAGCCTTGCGCGAGCGTCGGTGACGCGCACCAGCTCGCCCTTCCGGTCGAAGACGGCGTCCTCTTGGACGCGCCATCCCTTGGCCTGGATAACGGCGACGACGCGATCCTTGCCGAAGTACTTGAGCAGGTCGCGCCATTCGCTGGAGAGATCCTTCATGGCGTTGTACGTGACGTTCGGATCGACTTTCAGCTTCTCGGCCGCGTCGGCCGGCGGCACCTTGTCGCCATCCTTGTTGACGACGGAACCACCCTCCGCGTGCCAGTTTTCGGCGCCGATGACCTCGATCGCGCGCTGCTGGCCGAACTGAAACACCAGTTCCATCCATCCGGCGACCGCATGGATCTCTTCGAAACGCTCCTTGGGTGTCACTGTCAGCAGCTGACGGGCTTGGGCCATGCTCACCTTCGCGCCGGCCGAGTTGAACAATGACTTTCCGTCGGTGCGCCAGCCCTCGTCCTCGATGACTTTGAGCAGGCGCGTCTGACCGAATTCCTTGATAACCGGCGCGAACGGCTCCTGCTTGAGGAGGCCGTTGTACGTCTCCTTCGGATTCACCGTTCCGGTCAGACCCTGTTCTTCCAGCAATTCGGCCGCGGTCTTTCCGGGTTCGAGTCCGAAGCCGGATACCGGGAAATTCATCACGGCGCCCTGGCTGCTGATCGAGACGAGCACTCTCATTACGTCGGGCAATGCCGCGACATAGGCACCGCTCTTGTTGGTGAGTTCCTCGATCTTGCCGTTGCGCACCCGGACCTCGCCGCCCATCGCCGCATCGGTGCCGCCGAGCAGGCTCGAATGCTCGGTCAATCCGACCTTCTGGGAATCCATGTACCAGCCGCCATCGCGGCTGACCACGAACATCTCCCAGTGCAGCCCCTCCTTCTCGGTGACACTGGCATTGGTGTCAACCAACCTCGGGCCGGTCGGCTTGGCCGCCGCGCTCTTGCCGGGCTTGGTGGCCAGCGCTTCTTCTTCCTCGTCGCTGACCCACTTCGAATCCCGGTACATCCGGCCGTTGCGGAAGGTGACCTGCGCGGTCTCCTGCTCCTCGGGGGTGTTGTTGGCCTTGATCTCCCGCTTGGAGAAGTCGTAGTCACCGCCGGCCGTCTTCGGTCCATCCATGCTGCCGTCGTTGTGCACCGGGAAATCCTGTCGCTTCAGGTACTCGACGCACCGCCAGTGCTCGTTCTGCAACTTGCTGATCAGGACGGCGAAGTCGCTGACGCCCGCGATCTCCTCACCGAACTGCGCACCGAGCGGCTGCCCCACGGCCTTGTCGCCGGCCGTCTTCACCTTTGCCTTGATCTCCGCGCCGAGCTTGGCGGCAGCGTCCGCCCAACCCGAGGAGTCGGCCGAGGGCATGTTGTCCGCGGTCTGAATCAACTGCCAGTACGTGGCGATCCGATCCAGGTGCGGTGGGATGAGTTGCGCGAGCTTCTCCTGCGCCGAGTTCGCCTCGGCCTTCACGTCGGGCTGCGCGGCCGCGGCCAACCAGTCCTTGTCGTCTCCGGCGCCCTTCTCCTTCTGTTCTTCCTCGGCGCCGGCGATGACGTCGCCGAGTTCGTCCTCGTTCGGGTCCGGTCCGGTCCCGCCGGCCGCGACCTCGGGATCCTGCTCGAGTTCGTCGTCGATCTCGTCTTCGGTCTTGTTCTCTTCCCCGGTCTCGTTCTCTTCGCCGGTCTCGTTCTCTTCGCCGGTCTTGTTCTCTTCCCCGGTGCCGGCCTCACCGCCGGCCTCGGACCCGGTCTCGTCCTCGATCTTGTTCTCTTCCTCGGCCTTGATCTCTTCCCCGGTGCCGGTTTCAGTCTGGCTCGGCTGCTCGGTCTGGCTCTTCTCCTCGGACTCAGACTCGCCACCCTCGGACGCGGTCCCGCCCTCGACCTTCGCCTCGGTCTGGCTCGGCTGCTCGGTCTGGCTCTTCTCCTCGGACTCAGACTCGCCACCCTCGGACGCGGTCCCGCCCTCGACCTTCGCCTCGGTCTGGCTCGGCTGCTCGGTCTGGCTCTTCTCCTCGGACTCAGACTCGCCACCCTCGGACGCGGTCCCGCCCTCGACCTTCGCCTCGGTCTGGCTCGGCTGCTCGGTCTGGCTCTTCTGCTTCTTCTTCTTGCCCTTGCCGCCGCCGGCCTCATCGATGAACGCCTCGTGCATCTCGATCAGTTCGGTGGTGGTCAACCGGCGCAGCGCACCGGCCCCAGCCCCCTCCGCCGACGCCGCCTCGAGATCGGACTCCGCCGGGGTCGCCGTCGTGCGTTGCAAGGCGGTGATCACGCGGTCCGCCGTGCTGTCGGCGGCAGCTTCGGCCGGGTCGTCCGCGCGGCCGATGGTGGTGCCGCCGGCTTGCGAGAACTTCCCGGACGCGTTCTGTGCGACGTGCGCCAATTCGTGCGCGAGCAGTCGCTGCCCGGCCGCCGAGCCCGGGTTGTAGGTCCCCTTGGTGAAATAGACATCGCTGCCGTGCGTGAATGCGGTCGCGCCCACCTCGCGGGACAGTCCGTCGGCCTCGCCGTCGGTGTGCACGTTCACGCCGCTCAGGTCCACACCCAGCGGCTTGCCGAAACGCCGCGCGACGTCGCTCGGTAGCGGAGAACCCTTGCCACGGCGACGCTGCAGCGCGGCCACCACACCCGCACCTGCCTCCGTGCCCCCGAGCGGATCGCTCGCCGCGCCCGCGCCTGCCTTACGCGCGACCGGTCGCGCGGCACGAGCCACGCCCGGCACGGGGACGGCATGCGGCGTCGGGGTCGCCAGTTCCGGTTCTGGAACGGCGAGTTCCTCAGCCCGCTCGGCGTCGGCCGAGCGCGGGGCGTGCGTGTAATCGCGTGACATGAGCGGCTCCGGGACCAAGGCGCCACGCATGCCAACTGCGAGCGCGTGAACGAAGCGTAGACCGGGCCGACAGCCCGGGGACAGCGATTGATCAAAGTAGGCTGAAACGGTGCCCGAACTGCCGGAAGTCGAGGCGCTCGCTGCGTTCCTGCGCGAGCGCGCGGTGGGGCGAACCGTCGCGCGCACGGACGTGGCCGCGTTCAGCGCGGTCAAGACCTTCGACCCGCCGATGTCCGCGCTCGGCGGCGCCGAAGTCACCAATGTGGGCAGACACGGCAAATTTCTCGACCTGGACATCTCCGGCCTGCACCTCGTGACCCATCTGGCCCGGGGCGGCTGGTTGCAATGGCGCGACAACCTGCCGCCCGCGCCGCCACGGCCGGGAAAGGGGCCTCTCGCATTCCGCCTGCACCTGGCGCCGGAGTTCGCGGGTGGACCGGTGAGCGGCTTCGACCTGACCGAGGCCGGCACGCAGAAGCGGCTCGCGGTGTACCTGGTGCGCGATCCGATCCAGGTGCCCGGGATCGCCCGTCTCGGCCCGGACCCGCTGACCGTCAGCGCCGACGAGCTCGGTGAATTGCTCGCCGGGCATCGGTCTCAGATCAAGGGGGTGCTCACCGACCAGACGGTGCTCGCCGGCATCGGCAACGCCTATTCGGACGAGATCCTGCACGCCGCGCGGCTGTCCCCGTTCAAGCTGGCGGCGAAGCTGACGCCTGCCGAGGTCAGCGCGCTGCACCACGCGATCCGATCCGTACTCACCGATGCCGTCGCGCGCTCGGTCGGACAGAAGGCGGCAACCCTCAAGGGCGAGAAACGCAGTGGGCTGCAGGTGCACGGCCGCACCGGACTGCCGTGCCCCGTCTGCGGCGACACGGTCCGCGAAGTCTCCTTCGCCGACCGCTCGTTCCAGTACTGCCCGACCTGCCAGACCGAAGGCCGCGAACTCGCGGACCGGCGCCTGTCGAAACTGCTCAAATAGCAGGCTGCGCCTGCCCGGTGCAGCCGTCGGGCCCGATGACACCGCGGTGACGCGCTGGTGACACGGCGATGGCGATTTGTCCGGTACTGAGAGAACACGCGTGATTACCATCGGGTTCGACTGCCGAACGCCCGTCATCCGCGGAACAATGCAGTGGTGAGGCCGCGCTCACGCCGTCCGGCGATCGAGCCAGCGCAACGACCTGGTGTCGTCGCGCATCGCGGCGCCTCCTCCGACGCCCCGGAACACACCCTGGCGGCCTACGTCGCCGCCATCTCCTCGGGCGCGGACGCACTGGAGTGCGATGTCCGGCTCACCCGCGACGGGCACCTCGTCTGCGTGCACGACCGCACCGTGAACCGCACCTCGGACGGGCACGGGGTGGTCAGCGAACTCGACCTGCCCGGACTCGCCGCGCTGGACTTCGCATCGTGGCGCGGCGACCTGCCCGGCTCTGCCGATCAGCTGCTCAACGACTCGCCCTACCTGGCCGGTGTCGCGCCGGACCGCGTCGACAGCGGTGGGGGCGTGCTCACGCTCGAGATGTTGCTCGGACTGGTCGCGGATCATCGAGCCGGCGGCCGGGACTTGCGGCTGCTCATCGAGACGAAGCACCCGACGCGCTACGGCGGGCTCGTCGAGAAGGAGCTGGTGGAGATGCTGGGGCGCTTCGGCTGGGCCGGTGATCCTCCCGACCAGCCCAGCGTGCGCCTGCCGGCCGACCGGGACAATCCGGTCACGGTGATGAGCTTCGCCCCGATCGCGCTGCGTCGCGTCAAGCTGCAGGCACCGCGGATCCCGACGGTGTTACTGCTGGATCGACTGCTGCCGGTGCGCCGGGACGGGTTCCTGCCCGTCGGCGTCGCAGTGGCCGGGCCTGGCCTGCACGTCTTGCGCGCGGAGCCGGAGTTCGTCGCGAAGGCACACGCCCGTGGCTACCCGGTGTACGTGTGGACGGTCGACCGCCCGCGGGACGTGGAGTTCGTGCTGGATCTCGGTGTCGACACGGTGATCACCGACCGGCCCCGCGAAGTGATCCAGGAAATCGACCGGCGCCTGGACACCGTCGAGCGCGGCAGGTAGTCCGAGCCGCGCAGCGCTCAACCAGGCAGGCCGCGCATCACTCGCAGCGCCACCGACAGCGTCGCCAGATCGACGACCTCCCGGGCCAGCGCCTCATCCACGGTGTGCCGCGCGCGATCCACCCGCTCGGCGTTTGCCGCCATCCACGCAGCCATCCGCTCCTCGCCGGTCATCGAATCGTCGGTGCTACGTAGCACTGCCGAGGTGATCGCGGACAGGGCGGCGTACACGTCATGGCGGACGGCAGCCCGGGCCAGCACCGCCCAGCGGTCGTCACGCGGCAGCTTCGTGATGGCTGTGAGCAGATCGTCGACACTGAACGCCGCGGACAGGGCGAAGTGCAGATCGGCGATCTCCGATGAGGAGTGGTCACTCGCGTTCGCGATCTCCACCACGTCCAGCAACTGGAACGCCGGCAGCAGTTCCACCAACCGCAGCGCGAGGTCGTGCGGCAGGCCGAGGCCGGACAGCCGCTCCAATTCCGCGTTGAAGTTGTCCAGCTCCGCTCCGCGCAACAGCGACGTCACCCGTGGGCCCAGTTCGCGCAAGCTCGGCGCGAAACGATCCACCTCGGCGGCCACGTCGGTGATCGGGAAGCGAACGTCCACCAGCCAGCGCACCGCCCGGTCGATCAGGCGGCGGATCTCTTGATAAGCGTCGTGCTGCGCGTCGGTGGACACGACGTTGTCGAGCGCCTCGATGTCGCGCCACAACCGGGGCAGGTCGAACACCTCGCGCACGATCGAGTAGGCGCGGGTGATCTGCGCGACCTCGACGCCGGTCTCCTCGACCGCGCGATGCACGAAGGTCGTCCCGCTGCGGTTGATCATGTCGTTCACCACGACGTCGGTGATGATTTCGCGGTGCAACGGATGATGCACCAGCTCCGCGGCGAACCGATTCGCGATCATCGGTGGGAAGTAGCTGCTGAGCGCGCGCTCGTACCACGGTTCGTCCGGCAGGCTGGACGCCTCGACCTGCTGCTTCAGCGTGATCTTGGAGTACGCGACCAGCACCGCATTCTCCGGCGAGGACAGCCCGACTCCCTCCTGCTCGCGCTGGGCGAGTCTCCTTGTCCGACGGCAGGAACTCCAATGCGCGATCAAGCTCGCCGGCCCGTTCGAGCTGCCACATGAATCGTTGATGCACGCTGACCAGCGCGGGATTGAGCTTGCGCGCCATCCCGAGCAGCACGTTCTGCTCGTAGTTGTCGCGCAGCACGTGGGTGGCCACGTCGTCGGTGGCGACGGCCAGCAACTCGCACCGGTCCGCGAAGGTGATCTCTCCCGATGCGACCGCTCGGTCCACCAGAATCTTCAGGTTCACCTCGTGGTCGGACGTGTCCACTCCGGCCGAGTTGTCGATCGCGTCGGTGTTGATGCGACCGCCCTGCCGTGCGTACTCGATCCGGCCTAGCTGGGTGAGACCGAGATTGCCGCCCTCGCCGACGACGAGGGCGCGCAGTTCCGCACCGTTCACCCGGACGGCGTCGTTCGCCTTGTCGCCGGCCGCGGCCTGGGTCTCGGTCGATGCCTTCACGTAGGTACCGATGCCGCCGTTCCACAGCAGGTCGACCGGCGCCAGCAGGATGGCGTGGATCAGCTCGTTCGGGGTCATCGTCGTCGCCCGGGCCTCGATGCCGAGGGCGTGCGCGACCTGGGCAGAAATCGGTATCGCCTTCTTCGACCGTGAGTAGACGCCGCCACCGGCTGAGATCAGGGAGGTGTCGTAGTCGGCCCAGGACGAGCGGGGCAGCGCGAACACGCGCTTTCGCTCGGCGAACGACGTCGCTGCGATCGGGTCCGGATCGAGGAAGACATGCCGATGGTCGAACGCGGCGATCAGGCGAATGTGCTCGGAGAGCAGCATGCCGTTGCCGAACACGTCGCCGGACATGTCGCCGATGCCGACGACGGTGAAGTCCTGTGTCTGCGTGTCCACGCCCAGCTCGCGGAAGTGGTACTTCACCGACTCCCACGCGCCGCGCGCGGTGATGCCCATCGCCTTGTGGTCATAGCCGTTCGAGCCGCCCGATGCGAACGCGTCACCGAGCCAGAACCCGTACTCGCGCGCAATGCCGTTGGCGATGTCGCTGAACGTCGCCGTGCCCTTGTCCGCGGCCACGACCAGATACGTGTCGTCCGCGTCGTAACGGCGCGTCTGCGGTGGCGGCACCACGATCCGCTTGCCGTCGGCATCGGTGACGTAGTTGTCGGTGAGGTCCAGCAGGCACGAGATGAACGTTCGGTAGCACGCCAGCCCGGCGGTGAGCCACGCATCGCGGTCGTCGGTGGGCGAGCGCTTCACCACGAACCCGCCCTTGGCACCGGTCGGCACGATGACCGCGTTCTTGACCATCTGTGCCTTGACCAGGCCGAGGATCTCGGTGCGGAAGTCCTCGCGCCGGTCAGACCAGCGCAGCCCCCCGCGAGCCACTGGGCCGAAGCGCAGGTGCACGCCCTCCACCCGCGGGGAGTAGACCCAGATCTCGAACCGCGGCCGGGGCTGCGGCAAATCCGGGATCAGTCGCGGGTCCAGCTTGATCGCCAGCGCGCTGCGTCGCCGTCCCTCGGCGTCGGTGCGATACGCGTTGGTGCGCAGCGTCGCCGACACCAGCGCGAGCAGCGAGCGCAGGATGCGGTCCTGGTCCAGGCTCGCCACGGCCGCCAGCTGCGCCTCGATCGCATCGACGTAGGCCACACCGTCTGCGTTCATCGGCGGCTCATCGGCGCGTGCCGGATCGAACCGCGCTTCGAACAGCTCCACCAGCGTGACCGCGATGTCGGTGTTGTCGACGAGCGCCTGCTCGATGTAGCCCTGGCTGAATGTGGTGCCGGCCTGTCGCAGGAACTTGGCATACGCACGCAGGATGTTGGCCTGCCACCAGGTCATCGGCGTGCGCACGACCAGCTCGTTGAAGCCGTCACGTTCGATCTCATCGCGCCAGAGCAAGCGCAGCGCGTCCACCACGTGCGCCTCGCGCTCGTCGTCGAACTCGACGCCGTGCGGCAGTCGCAGGCCGAAGTCGTAGATCCAGGTCTCGCCGTCCGCCGCGATGTTCGATCTCGTACGGACGCTCGTCCAGTACTTCGATGCCCATCTGCGTGAAGATCGGCAGCGCGCGGGCGAGCGACACCGATTGCCCGGTCCGGAACACCTTCAGGCGCCGGTCGGCCTCGTCGTCGGCAGCCGGCGTGTACATGCCGAAAGCCAGGCCGTCCTGTTCCGGCAGCGAATCGAGACGGATCAGATCAGCCACTGCCTCAGCCGCGGAGACGTCCTCCTTGTATGCCTCGGGCAGGGCCTGCGCGTAGCGACGGCGCAGCCGGTCGGCCTCGTCCACCCCCACCGCCGCGACGAGCAGTTCGGCCAGCTCGTCGCTCCAGCGGCGAGTGACCCGGGCGACCTGCGCCTCGACCGCGCGGCGCTCCGGCGACGGCGGCGGCATGCCGGGCCGCAGCGCGACGAGGAATTGCATTCGCGCCAGCCCGAGTTCCACCATGCGGTCGTCCCGGCCGATGATCTCGCCGGGCCAGTGCTGCTCGATGACGGCGGTGACCCGCCGCCTGGTCTCCGGCCCGAAACGGTCCGCCCGGAAGTACACCAGCACGCTGACGAAGTCGCGGTTGAGGTGGATGCGGGCGAAGACGCCGACGGTGCCGTGCTCGGCGCGGTCGACGACCAGCTGGACCAGGCGGAGCAGATCGGGCGTGGGCGCCTCGAGCAGCTCGTCGCGCGGCAGGGTGCGCAACGCTGCCAGCAGCTGCCGACCGGTGTGGCTGTCTGCACGAACGCCGGAGCGGAGCAGGATCTCGGCGATACGGCGCCGGACCACCGGCACCCGGGCGACCGTCCCGTCCTCGGCACTGGTGATCAGGCCCAGGAATACGTGCACCATCTGCGCGCCGGTTTCCCGTGCCCGGGTGACGACGGTGACGCAGTCGTAGCGCACCGACCTGCGCACGGTGGAGATCAGCGGCGACTTGAAGATGACCAGCGGTGCGCCACTGCGGAATGCGGGCAGCAGCTCCAGCGGCGAGATGCGTGCCGCACCACGCAGCACACCCTTGACGTCGCTGCCCTGGGTGCGGGCGGTCGGGCTGGCCAGCTCGTTGGCCGAATACGCGGCGTGGCCGAGGATCATGTAGTTGCCGTCGGCAAGCCAGCGCAGCAGTTCGCCGGCCTCTTCGCTGGTCTCGCGGTCGAACTCGCCCGGCTCCGCGGCGAGATCAGCGGCGAGGGTGCGGATCAGCTCGTACATCTGTGGCGCGTCCTGCACCGCGTGGTGCACGTCCTCGAAGACCCCGCGCAGGGCCGTCATCAGCTCCTCGGCTTCGGGCGGCGCGATGGCGTCGATCTCGACGTGCATCCACGCTTCGACGAGGGCCCCGGGGGGCACATCGGCGCTGTCATCGATGTCCACGAGTTCGGTGAGCCGTCCGTGCGCGTCGCGCGAGACCACCAGTTGCGGGTGAAGTATCCGGTCGACGTGATGGCCGGTGCGATCCAGCTCGGCACGAAGCGAGTCGACGAGATACGGGGCGTCGTCGGTGACGACGTCGATCGCAGTGATGTCATCGCCCACTGCGTGGACGCGCAACAGCGTCCGAGCCGGCTCGCGGACTGCCCCGAAGACCAGGCTCTGCTCCGCCAGGCCATTGAGGGCGGCCTCGGACCGGCCGGGCAGCTGGCTTGCCGCGTGCGCGAGGAAGCGCCGGGCGAAGGCATCCGGGTCGATCGGCGGGATCTCAGGCGGCGGGGTCTCGGACGGCGGTGCGTCCGCCGGCGGTGCGTCGATGGGTGGAGCGGTCGCGTCGATACCCGGACGGGTGTCGGTCATGCGGTGGTCACCTCGGTGTGCGAGCCCCCCAACGATGCTTCCTGTCCATCCTTGCACTCCCGCGGGCGTAGCCACGGTTCGGCAACAGCCCGGATCGTTGCGGGATTGCGACCTTGGCCGAGAACGTCCGGGTGGCGGCGCCTCGTCTGTGAGTCGGATGCGTGCGTGCGCACGGAGTTGGCCGAGGAGGCACCGATGAGGCAATGGCGATGCAGGCGCGCAGTGCTATCGGCGGTTGCCGCGGTCGCGGGGGTGGTCGCGGGGGTGGTCGCGGGGGTGGTCATCGCCGGTTGCTCCGCCTCGACCCACGCCGCCTCGACCCAGGCCGGGTCGCAGTCCGCCCTCGGCGCGGCCGGCGCGGCCAGCGCGCCGGCGATCGCGGCGCTCGGACCTGCGGCAGACGGTTCGGGCGCCTCGGCCGCCGCCAGCGCCGCCGCCGGGGGCACCGCTGACGGCGACTCGGACGGCTCCTCGGTCGAGCGGGCACCCGCAGCTGCGGCGGTTACCAGCGGCGCGTCGGCCAGTACCAGCACACCCACCGACGCGTTGCCCGGCGCGTCACTCATCAAGACCGTCCAGCTGACGGTGACCGTCCAGGACGTGCCAGGCCCAGGCCGACCGTGCCGACGCGATCGCGACGGGCGCCGGCGGAACGATCGACGGCGACCAGCGCAATTCCGGCACCCCCACCAGCCCGCCGACCGCGACCATCACGCTCCGGGTGCCGCCGACGGCACTGAGCCGGGTACTGGGCGAGCTGTCCCGGCTCGGGCATGAGGACAACCGCAACCTCAGCACCGACAACGTCAGCACCGAGGTCGCCGACGTGGATTCGCGGGTTCGCAGCGCGCAAGAAACGATCGCCGCCTTGCGCGTGCTGTACGCGCGGGCGGTGAAGGTCTCCGACGTCATCGACATCGAGACCCAGCTTGCCCAGCGCGAGTCGGACCTGGAGTCGCTGCAGGCTCGGCAACGAGTGCTCGCCGAACAGGTGGCGCTGGCGACTGTCACGTTGAACCTGCGCACCGCCTCGCCGGCCGCGGCCAAGCACACCCACCACGCAGCGGGCTTCGCCGCCGGCGCGGGGCCGGCTGGCGGGCATTCGTGCGCGCCGCGCAAGGATTCTTCGCCGGGCTCGGCGCCGCATTGCCGTTCGCCGCCGTGGTGGTGCTGGTGGGCGTTGCCGCCCTGGTTGCTCGGGGGATCGCCCGCCGCCGTCGCCGGGTTCGCACACCGGCGGCGGGAGCAAGCCCGAGCAACTGAACTCACAACGGCCCGGCCGCCTCGGCAACTGCCTGCGCGACGGTGAGGAAGCGTTCGTTCTCCGCCGGTGCGCCGATCGTCACCCGAGCCCCGTGCCCGGCGAACGCGCGCACGATGACCCCCTGCTGCTCGCAGGCCGCCGCCCACGCCGTCGTCTGCTCACCCAGCGGCAACCAGACGAAGTTCGCCTCACTCGGCGGCACCGGGTAGCCCAGCGCGCGCAACTGCGCGATCACACCGGCACGTTCGGTGACGATCTGCTCCACCCGCACCTCGAGCTGGGCCTCGGCCTCCGGTTCGAGTGATGCCAGCGCCGCGCGCTGCGCGATCGAGGACACGGCGAACGGCACCTGGGTCTGGTGCAGCGCGGCGGTGATGCTCGGATCGCCGGCAACGGCGTAGCCGACCCGCAGGCCGGCCAGGCCGTACGCCTTGGAGAAGGTGCGCAGCACGACCACGTTCGGATGCTCGGCGAACAGGGTCATGCCGTCGGGGACGTCCCGGTCACGGACGAACTCGCGATACGCCTCGTCCAGCGCCACCACGACGTCGTCCGGCACGGCGTGCAGGAACCGGACCAGTTCGTCGCGACCGACCGCGGTTCCGGTGGGGTTGTTCGGGTTGCAGACGAAGATCAGCCGGGTGCGGTCGGTGATTGCGGCGATCATCGCGCCGAGGTCGTGTGTGTAGTCGCGCAGTGGCACCTGCACCGACGTCGCGCCGCTGACCGCGCTGATGATCGGGTACGCCTCGAACGATCGCCACGCGTACATCACTTCGTCGCCCGCGTCGGCAACCGCCTGCACCAGTTGGGTGCACAGCGACACCGAGCCACAGCCCACCGCGACCCGGTCCGGGCTCACGCCGTAGCGGCGCGCAAGCGCCTCGGTCAGCTCCTTGGCGTCGTTGTCCGGATACCGGTTGACGTCCGCGGCGGCCTCAGCGATCCGAGCCAGCACCGCGGGCAACGGCGGGTAGGCCGTCTCGTTGCTCGCCAGCTTGATCGCACCGGGCACCGTGCGGCCGGGAACGTAGGCCGGCAGGGTCTGCAGGACCGGTCGCAACCGAGGCGTCACGCGGCGACCTTACAGCGCAACCGCCGCGGTTTCTGCCGCCGTTGGGGCAGGCGCGGCGACACCGCTACAGGTTTCCCCGCCGGTCCTGCTCGCGCTCGATCGCCTCGAACAATGCCTTGAAATTGCCCTTGCCGAAGCCGAGCGAGCCATGCCGTTCGATCAGCTCGAAGAACACCGTCGGCCGGTCCCCCACCGGCTTGGTGAAGATCTGCAGCAGGTAGCCGTCCTCGTCGCGATCCACCAGGATGCCGCGGCGTTTCAGCTCGCCGATCGGCACGCGCACCTGCCCGATCCGCTCCCGAAGGTCCGGGTCGTCGTAGTAGGAGTCCGGCGCGTCCAGGAACTCGACGCCACGCTCGCGCATCTCATCAGCGGTCGCGAGGATGTCGTTGGTGGCCAGCGCGATGTGCTGCACGCCGGGTCCGCGGTAGAACTCCAGGTACTCGTCGATCTGCGACTTCCGCTTGCCGACGGCGGGTTCGTTGAGCGGGAACTTGACGCGGTGGTTGCCGTTGGCGACCACCTTCGACATCAGTGCGGAGTATTCGGTGGCGATGTCGTCACCGACGAACTCCGCCATGTTCACGAAGCCCATCACCCGGTTGTAGAACTGCACCCACTCGTCCATGTGCCCGAGCTCGACGTTGCCGACGCAGTGATCGACGGCCTGGAACAGCCGCCGTGGCGGCGCACCGACGGCGGAGTTCTGCTCGACATAGCCGGGCAGGTAGACACCGGTGTACCGGGAGCGGTCGATCAGGGTGTGCCGGGTCTGGCCGTAGGCAGCGATCGCCGCCAGCCGGACGGTGCCGTGCTCGTCGGAAACGTCGTGCGGCTCGTCGAGGATCGTCGCCCCTTGCGCCCGGGCATGCGCGAGGCACTTGTCCACGTCGGGCACCTCCAGCGGGAGGTCCACCACGCCGTCGCCGTGGCGCCGGTGGTGTTCGGCGTACTCGCTGTCCGGCAGTACCGCGCCGATCAGCACGAATCGCGCGGAGCCGGAGCGCAACACGAACGCCTTGTGGTCGCGGTTACCGGTCTCCGGGCCGGAGTAGGCGACCAGCGTCATCCCGAACACGTGCTGGTAGTACAGCGCGCTCTGGGTGGCGTTGCCGGACACGAATACGACCGCGTCCATGGCCGTGACGGGGAACGGGTCGGTTGCCGCGTCATAGTCCACCAGCCCGACGAGCTGCTTGAGCCGCTCCAGCGTGAGGTCGGAGTCGCGTTCTTCGGGCGTGAGCTGGACCGACGTCATATCCCGACTGTGCGCGACGCCGCGCGGCTGAGCAAGTATTTGCGCAGACGCCCGGCAATCGGGACACCAGCGTTGCGCCAACCGGCTACTCAGCCACGCAGCGCGTCCAGCTCACGCCCGGGCCGCGGTCACCACAGCCACCACGGCGAATACCGCGAACACGAACCCCGCGACCCGGTGCACGGTCCGCACCGGGATCCGCCGGATGATCACCCGCCCGGCGACCACCGCGACCGCCGCCACCGCCGTCAGCGCCAGCCACGCGCCGATACCGACCGCGACCGGCTGCCCCCAGCGCGCCGCCAGGGCCGCCGTCGCGAGCTGGGACGCGTCACCCCACTCCGCGGCGAAGATCACGCCGAAGGACGTCACCGCGATCTTGCCGAACGGCGCCGCCTGTCGCGCTTTCGCCTCTTCGACCTGCACGTGCTCGGGCTCGTCGCGGAAGCCCTCGCGCAGCAGCAGCGCGGCACCGACCGCGAACAGCACGGCCACCGCGCCGTCGAGCGCCCACTTCGGTAGTAGGTGCAGCAGGCCACCGGCCACCACCGCGATCAGACACTGCACGGCGAAGGCGACGGACACACCCAGCAATACCGGCCGCGGGCGGTACCGGGTGGACAGGACCAGCGACGCCACCAGCGTCTTGTCCGGCAGTTCGACCAGCAGCACGATGCCGAACGCCGCGGCGCCGGCACCGAGGAAGTCCACCTGCCCATCCTGTCGCGGGAGGTCGGACGGCCTGTCGGCGCCGTCGTCCCCGTCGACCCCCCGGCGCTAATCGCAGCGCGGGTGGCCGTGTCGTCCCGGATCGACCGCGGTTCGGCCCCTAGCCTGATTTCGATGATCCTGTTCGTCGCCGTCTTCGCGATGGTGCTTGCCTACGTCGCCCTCGTCGCGGCGTACTTCGCGCTGCGCACGCTGGCCAAACTCCGCCGCGCAACCACCACGCTGAGCCGAGCAGCCGACGGTCGCGGTGAGTCGCTGGTGGAGGCGACCGAACGCAACTCATCGGCCGCGGCGCTGCTCGGCGAACAGGTCGTCGAGTTGCACGACCAACTGTCCGCGACGCGCGCCTATGTGGACCAGCGGTGCGAGCAAGCACTCCGGTCGCTGACGAGCGAGCGCGGCGATGAGGCGGGCGCGATCCGCAATGTCGCGCTGGTCCGCTATGACGCCTTCTCCGAGATGTCCGGGCGGATGTCGTTCAGCCTTGCGTTGCTCGACGACGGCGGGGACGGGGTGGCGATCAGCGCGATCTGCGGCACCGGTGACACTCGGGTGTACGCGAAAGGCATTGCCGACGGGCAGGGTGAGCACGAGCTGTCCCCGGAAGAGGCGCAGGCCGTGGACGCGGCGTTGCAACGCCGACGCGGCCTCTTGCATCGCAAAGCCGGCTGACCCCCCCACCACCCGACCTGGGGAGAGTTGGTGGCGGTGGGCGCCACCAATCCTCCCCACGTGACGGGTGGCGGGTGCGGGATGATGCCCGGGTGACCCGATTCGCGTTTCTCGGCCCGGAAGGGACCTTCGCGCACGCGGCGCTCAACCGTCTGCCCAGCTCCCGGGGTGCGGACCTGATTCCGGCCGCGAGCGTGACACTGGCGATGGACGCGGTGCGCTCCGGTGACGCCGACGCGGCGCTGGTGCCGCTGGAGAGTTCCGTCGAAGGCGCAGTGCCGGCCACCCTGGACGAGCTGGCGAACGGCTCGCCGCTGGTGATCGCCGAGGAGATCTACCTCGAGGTGGCGTTCGACCTGATGGGCCGTCCCGGCACGACGGTGGCGGGCGTCCGCACCGTCGCCACCCACCCGCACGCCGAGGCGCAGGTGCGCCGGTGGTTGCTGGACTCGCTGCCGGCGGCCGAGGTCACTCTGGTGGGCTCGACCGCGGCCGGCGCGCAAGCCGTCGCCGCGGGGCAGTTCGACGCGGCAGTCGGACCCGACGTGGCCGGGCAGCTGTACGGGCTGGCCACGCTTGCGCACGACATAGCCGACAATCCCGGCGCGGTGACCCGGTTCGTCCTGCTCACCCAGCCGGCGCCACCACCGGACCCGACCGGCAACGACCGGACCACGCTGGTGGCCTACCTGCGCGAGGACCACTCCGGCGCGCTACTGGACATCCTCTCCGAGTTCGCCACCCGGTCGGTGAACCTGACCCGGATCGAGTCACGCCCCACCAAGGGACGGATGGGGCAGTACTGCTTCTCGATCGATTGTGAAGGTCACGTGGCCGAGGAACGCGTCGGTGACGCGCTGGCTGCGTTGCACCGCGTCTGCGCGGACGTGCGCTACCTCGGGTCGTACCCGCGGCGTGACGGGAAGCAGGGCGGCGTGCCCGAAGGCCGACGCGACCCGGACTTCGTCGACGCCCGCGAGTGGCTGCGCGCGGTCCGCCACACCGGCACCAGCTGACCCTGCCCGGAGATCCCACCCACTCGCAACGTGCACGACAAATTGCCGACATTAACTTGTCGACAGAAGACGGGTCGGCCGACGATTCTGCGAAATCGCCGCCCTCTGAACGGGACCCACCATGGAACCGACGCCAGTCACCATACCTGACCTCAACCACAAAGCCGATGTACTTGACGGCCAGTCACGGGATAACAAGAACGAGTATTTCCGCAACCTTCAAGATAACCTGAAGGGCAAGAAACGAAAAAACTGGAACAACTGGCTGACCTCGGACGAGATAAACGAGTCAAAACTTTATAAAGCTTACCAGGACTATTTGGAAAAACACCCTCCCGATGACGTTGACAGCCTGGCGGACGCCGGCAGTGGCTCCGAGCCCGAATCCGATCAAGGATCGGGCCGGCTGAGGTCGGAGCCCAAATCTAAGCCCAAGTCAGAGTCCAAATCTAAGGCCAAGTCCGATTCTAAGTCCGAGCCAAAGGTTGAGCTGTCGCAATACGAGCGCGGTCTTATGGCTCAAATACAGCAGGCTATCGAAGAGGAGCATCCGGAACGGGTTTCGGAAGCTCTTGGAAGAGCCGGCGTTCGTCAGGCAGAACTAAAGAAGTTCTATAAGCAAACGTTCCACATGTCCATCGACGAGGCGATCGATGCGATGAAGAAGCATCAGCTGGCGGCGCTGGAGACGAACGTCACAGAGATTCCCAACCAGCCGGATAAGAAATTGGTCGACAAGCTTGAAGCCAGACTCCGGGCGGCGATCGAGGTGGGGCCGAAAACTGCCATCGATAAGGAGCTACTCAAGAAGGTCAAAGCCGCACCTTCGAAGACGAGAGATGCATTCTTTCAAGCGCTCGCCGACGTCCGCGTCAAGAATCGCGAGCACGTCATGTCGTACCTCGGACAGAAGCAGAACAAGGCATTGGCGGCGGAATACGACAAGTGGGTTAAGGATGGTAAGAAGGAAGGGTTGAAGCGCTCCCGGCCAGATGGAAGTTCGGACGCGGGGGCGAAGGATCGCAGTCCTTCGGGCGGCAAGGACCGCCCTACCGGTTCGTTTATGTCGGCGAAAGAGGCCGAGGCGCTTAGAACGAAGGGTAAGTTCGAAACCTTCAAGGTGCGCAATGAGCCACATCTCAATGTTCGCGAGGTTTCGTTGAAGACGAACATCACGCCCCCGATCGTGCAGGCGTTTCACGATTCGACGTATGAGAATAGGTCGCGGACGGAGCTGGCGAAACTATTCAAGGTGATCGTCCAATACGACGACAAGCAGATCCGGACCATGACGACCGATCGTGGCGGAAAGACCTACGTCCAGCTTCGGAACGGCTTGGTCGAATACATCGACAGGCACGCCCCGAAAAAGAAGAGCACGAAGTTCTATACCCAGGTCAAGGCGAACCAAAAGAAGGCGTCGAAGTAGCTCAACTATCCGATCGTGATGCGCAAAGCGCCCTCTAGCCGCCGCTGCGCATCACGATCCACTTCCTGATCAAGGCGGCTACAGGTACAGCCCGGTGTTCGCGTCGTTGCGTTCGGCCGCAACCGCGTGCAGGTCGCGTTCGCGCAGCAGCAAAAGCTGCTCGCCGGCGATGTCCACCTCGAACCGGTCATCCGGGCTGAACAGCACACGGTCGCCCGGTTCCACTGCACGGACGTGGTTGCCGACGGCGAGCACCTCGGCCCACATCAGCCGTTTCGACACCTGGGCGGTGGCCGGGATCAGAATGCCACCGGCCGAGCGGCGCTCGCCGTCCTCGCGCGGTTCTTTGACCAGCACACGGTCGTGCAACATCTTGATCGGCAGCCGGTCGGTCACAGCACCCCAACATACGCAGCGGCTACCCGCGGACACGGCGCAGGCCTCAGGCAACGGCTCGGTGACGATCCGGTGCGGATCTTGTCCGCGCGGCACCCGACCCGGCTAGGCTCGGTGCCCTTGTGGGTTAGCTGTGGCCCGCCGTCACGCCCACCTCTGACGCGCCATTCGGCGGCGGCGATGCAACCAGCGAAGGGAGACGATTGCGTTGAGAGGTCGAAAGGTCAAAGTTGCTCTGGTCCTGAGCGCGGCGGCACTGACCGCCATCGGGCTCGCGGCATGTGGTTCCGCGAAGAAGAGCTCCGGCAGTGGCGGTACCACCAGTAGCGGCGGCGGCAAGCCCGTCACCATCGGCACCACCGACCAGACGATCGCGGTCGACCCGGCCGGCTCGTACGACTTCGGCTCATTGCTGCTCGAGGACAACGTCTACCAGTTCCTGATGAACGTGCCTGCGGGCAGCACCACCCCGGTGCCGGACGCCGCGCAGAGCTGCAGCTTCACCGGGCCGACGACCTACTCGTGCACGATGAAGGCCAACCAGAAGTTCTCCAACGGCGACCCGCTGACCGCGAATGACGTCGCGTTCTCGTTCAACCGCATCAACAAGATCAACGACCCGAACGGCCCGGCCTCACTGATCAGCAACATGGTCAGCGTCAAGGCCACCGACGCGAGCACCGTCGTGTTCACGCTGAAGAACCCGAACGACCAGACCTGGCCGTTCGTGCTCGGCACCTCCGCCGGCCCGATCGTGGACAGCAAGGTGTTCCCGGCCGACAAGGAGCTGCCGGATCAGCAGGCGATCGGATCCGGTCCGTACGTGATCAAGACCTATCAGAAGAACCAGCTGGTCCAGCTCGTCGCGAACCCGAACTACACCGGCCCGAACAAGCCGAAGACGAGCGACATCACGCTGAAGTACTACACCGACGCCAACAACATGAAGCTGGACATCCAGAGCGGCGCCATCGACGTCGCGTGGCGCAGCCTCGATCCGACGTCGATCGACTCGCTCAAGAAGGACAGCGGCGTCAAGGTCCTCACCGGCGCCGGTGGCGCGCTGCGCTACATCGTGTTCAACCTGAAGACGATGCCGGGTGGCAACGACGCGCAGAAGCTGGCGATCCGCCAGGCGATCGCGGAGTCGGTCGACCGCAGCGACCTGGCCACCAACGTGTGGAAGGGCACTTACCAGCCGTCGTATTCGATGGTGCCGCCAGGTATCGGCGGGGCCACCGAGGCGTTCAAGGACGCGTTCGGCGCCGCGCCGGACAAGTCGAAGGCGGCGTCCACGCTGTCGTCGGCGGGCGTGAGCACCCCGGTCACGCTGAACATCGACTACACGACGGACCACTACGGCCCGACCTCGGCCGATGAGTACAACGAGATCAAGCGTCAGCTGGAATCGACCGGTCTGTTCAAGGTCAATCTCAAGGGGACGGCCTGGACGACGTACAACAAGGAACGCGTCAAGGACACGTACTCGATCTACCAGCTGGGCTGGTTCCCGGACTTCGTCGACGGGGACAACTACCTGCTCAACTTCTACGGCAACAACAACTTCGTCCACTCGCATTACTGCGACGCTGACGCCAACGGCAAGGCGGTGTCCAGCGATCGCCCGTGTGACAAGGACGGCGTGCTGCCGCTGCTGACACAGGAGGAGACCCAGACGGGCTCGGCTCGCCAGGCTGCGTTCACCCAGCTGCAGACCAAGAGCGCGACCGGCGCGCTGCCGTACCTGCCGCTGCTGTCCGGCTACCAGGTCGCGGTGACTCGGGACAACATCAGTGGGGTTCAGCAGACGCTGGACGCGACTTACCAGTTCCGGATGTGGGGCATCGCGAAGAGCTGATCGAGCGGAACGCCGGCGCCGGAGGTGGCAGGTCACGACCTGACGCGCCACCCCGGCCCGGCGTAGGTTCCCGATCAGCCCTGTCTGATCCGTTCTGGAGGCCCCCCACCCGTGGCCAGCGACGTCAAGAATTCGTCCAGCTCGCTGCGCACCTACCTGATCACCCGTGTACTGCTGGTGATTCCGATGGTGTGGATCCTCATCACGCTGGTCTTCTTCGTGCTGCGCGTCGTCGGCGATCCGATCGAATCGGCGTTCGGCGGCCGGCTCTCGGCGCAGGAGATCGCCGTACGTCGCCATCAAGCCGGGCTCGACAAGCCGCTGCTGACCCAGTACTTCCACTACCTCGGTGGCGTGGTGCACGGCAACTTCGGCACCTCACTGACCGACCACACCGCGGTCAGCCACATCCTCATCGTGAACGGCGCCGCGACCCTGGAACTCACCTTCTGGGCATTTCTCGTCGCGCTGTTCATCGGCGTGCCGCTCGGGCGTATCGCGGCACGCCACCGGGACCGGCTGCCCGACGTCGGCCTGCGACTGTTCGGCATCCTCGCCTACGCCATCCCGATCTTCTTCCTGGGGCTGCTGCTGCAACTGCTGTTCGGCATCAAGCTGGGCTGGCTGCCGACATCGGGACGCGCCAACCCGGACGTCGAGCTCGCGATCAACAACGTCTCGCCGAACACCCACATCTACCTGATCAATGCGATCCAGTACGGCAACCTGCACGACATCGTGGACGTGCTCAAGCACACCGTGCTGCCCGCACTGACGCTGGGCCTCTACCAGTCCGGCATCTTCCTGCGGCTGGTCCGGGTGAACCTGCTGCAGACATTGCGCGCGGACTATGTCGAGTCGGCCCGCGCGCGGGGTGTGCCGGAACGACTGGTGGTCCGCAAGCACGCGTTCCGCAATGCGCTCATTCCGGTCGTCACCGTGATGGGCCTGCAGGTCGCCGCGCTGCTCGGTGGCGCGGTGCTGACGGAGACGACGTTCGAGTGGCAGGGGCTCGGCTACCGCCTGGCGTACTACCTGCAGCGCGAGGACTACGTGGCGGTGCAGGGCATCGTGACCGCAGCGGCGATCGTGGTCGCTCTGGTCAGCTTCCTGATCGACGTGATCGCCGCGGTGGTCGACCCACGAGTGAGGTACTGACGTGAGTTTGACAATGCCGGAGATGGAGGGCGGGGAGAAAGCGGCCGCGCTGCCCGATACGCGCCACCACTCCCGCGTCCCCGGTCTCGACGCGATCCGGGCCACCAGTGGTTTCCAACGCGGCATGCTCGTCGCCGGCTCGCTGATCATGCTGTTCTTCGTCGTGCTCGCGGTCTTTGCCAAGCAGATCGCGCCGTACGGCTTCAACGACGACCGCACCAAGAGCGGGAAGATCTTCGGCCGCCTCGTCGGACCGTCCGGCCAGCACTGGATGGGCACGGCACAGGGCGGCGAGGATGTCATGTCGCAAGTGGTCTACGGCGCGCGTACCGCGCTCGAGGTCATCCTGCTGGCCGTTGCCCTGTCGATCGTGATCGGGGTACCGGTCGGACTGATCTCGGGCTACTTCGGCGGTTGGCTGGACCGCATTCTCGTACTGATCACCGACGCCCTGTTCGCGTTCCCGTCACTGCTGCTCGCGATCATCGTCTCGGTCGCAGTGGCGGGCGGGTCGAGCAGCGTGACCGGCGGCATCTTCTCCGCCGCGGTGTCGATCACCGTCGTCTACGTTCCGCAGTACTTCCGCGTCGTGCGCAACGCGACGGTGGCCGCCCGCGAGGAGCCATACGTCGAGGCTGCACGCACGCTCGGCGCGTCCCCGTTCGCGATCATGAAGCGATACGTTTTCGGCAACGTCGTGCAGACGGTCCCGGTGATCGCCACCATCAACGCGGGTGACGCCATCCTGACGCTGGCCGGTCTCGGCTTCCTGGGGTACGGCATCGACCCATCCTCCGGCGCCGAATGGGGGCACCAACTGTCCAAGGCGCTCAGCGACATCAGCGACGGGATCTGGTGGACCGCGGTGTACCCCGGCATCGCCATCGCGCTCGTCGTGGTCGGCGTGACCCTGGTCGGGGAGAGCCTCAACGACGTGCTCAACCCGCTGTTGCGTACCACCAAGCTGCGCCAGGTCGTGCTGCCCGCCCGCCGTCGTCGAGGAGCCGGCGGCATGACGGAGATCCGCAGTCGCTCGGACGTGGTGCTGGACGTGCAGGACATGCGCGTCTGGTACTCCAGCCCCGGCGACCCGGTCCGCGCGGTGGACGGAGTGACGTTCGCGCTGCGGCCGGGTGAGGTGCTGGGACTGGTCGGTGAGTCCGGCTGCGGCAAGTCCACGCTCGGGCGGGGCCTGATGGGGCTGGTGCCACGCGGCGCGGCGATCGACGGCACGATCCACTTCGACGGGCAGGACCTGCTCGCCCTGCCGCGCAAGGAACGCGAACGGCTGCGTGGCGGCGGGATGGGCCTCATCTTCCAGGAGCCGATGACCAGGCTGGACCCGTTGATGCGCGTGAGCGAGCACTTCCGCGAGGAACTCAAGGCGCACGAGCCGAAGCTTTCGAAGCAAGAGGCGCGCAATCGCGGCCTGGACGCACTGCGGTCGCTGGGAATTCCGCCGACGCGCTACGGGAACTACCCGCACGAATTCTCCGGCGGTATGCGGCAGCGCATCATGATCGCGCTGGCACTTGCGCTACGACCGAAGTTCATCGTCGCCGACGAGCCCACCACCGCCCTGGACGTGCTAGTCGAGGCGCAGATCCTGAACATCCTCAAGGGCATCCGCGAGCTGTACGCGCCGGCCATCCTGCTGATCACGCACAACCTCGGCATCGTCGCCGAGGCCTGTGACCGGGTGGCGGTGATGTATGCCGGGCGCATCGTGGAGCAGGGCACGGTGCGGGACGTCTTCGCCGACCCGAAGCACCCGTACACCCAGGAGCTGCTCCGCTCCACGATCTCGCTGGCCACCCGGGAGCTGCATTCGATCCCGGGCGCCCCGCCGGACCTGGTGTCCCCGCCGAGCGGCTGCCGATTCCACCCCCGCTGCCCGCACGCCATGCAGATCTGCGTGGACGCGCTGCCGCCGACGGTTCGCGACGGCAGCCAGCAGGCCGAGTGCTGGCTGCTCGCCAGCGGTCTCGACGAGAACGCCCGCCGGCCGTTGCAGCGTCAGGAGGTGTCCGTTGCCGACGAAGCCTGAGGCGCCGGCGAAGCCTGACGCGCCCGGGCAGCCGCTGGTGCAGGTGCGCGGCCTGCACGTCGATTTCGCGCTGCGCGCCAACGCGGTGGCGAGGTTGATCGGCGGCGCGGCGTCGATGGTGCACGCGGTGGACGGCGTCGACCTGGAGCTCGCGCCGGGCGAGGTGCTGGGACTGGTCGGTGAGTCCGGTTCGGGCAAGTCGACGCTCGGCCGCGCGCTGCTCGGGCTGGTGCGGCCGAGCAGCGGCAGCGTCACCTACCGCGGACGCGAGCTGGTGGGCCTGTCCGAATCGAAGCTGCGCCCGCTGCGCCGCAAGCTGCAGATGGTGTTCCAGGACCCGCACGCGTCGCTGAACCCGTCCATGACGATCGGCCGTGCCATCGGCGACGCGCTGCGCATCCACCACATGCATCCGGGCCGCGAGGCGCGGGAGCAGGCGGTGCGTGACGCACTGGAGCGGGTGGGGCTGGCTCCGGCGGCACGCTTCGTGGACAAGTTCCCCGGCGAGCTGTCCGGCGGCCAGAAACAGCGCGCGGTGATCGCCCGTGCGATCGTGCTCGGACCCGAGCTGCTGGTGGCCGACGAGCCGATCTCCATGCTGGACATGAGCGTGCGCGCGAAGATCCTGGGCCTGCTCGACGAGCTGCGGCGCGACCTCGGCCTGACCTACGTCTACATCACCCACGACCTGGCCAGCGCGCGGTTCTTCTGCGACCGGATCGCCATCATGTACCTCGGCAAGATCGTCGAGACGGGCCCCACCGAGGAGATCTTCTCCGCGCCTCGCCACCCGTACACGAAAGCGCTGCTGGATGCGGTGCCCGATCCCGATCCCGTCGCGCAGCATCCCGCGCGAGCTGCCGCGCGGCGAGGTACCCGACGCCGCTGATCCGCCGGCCGGCTGCCCGTTCCATCCCGCGCTGCCCGCGTTCGTTCGCCGCCGTGCGGGTGGCAGCCCGCGACCTGCGGATGATCTTCGAGCAGCGCTGGACGGGCGTGGATGCCGAGCAGTACGCGGCCGAAGCGCGAGACTGACCGCGGACGGTGCCATCTTCGACGCCGCCGACGACAGCGCGATCGGGACGGTCCGACTGCCACCTCCGTCCGGCGACCGGTGGTCCGGGCGAGCTGCTCACCCTGCTGCAGGCCGAGCGTGACGCGCATCCCGACGACGGCCTGTGGCACGGCATCACGGACATGTCCGTGCACGAGGGTGCAGTCCGGATCGAGTTCGTGCCGCGGGCAACACCGGCGCTGCTGCCGGTCCTCGACAGTGCCGTGCAGGTGTCCTGCCACCTGTACCACGATCCGGACACCACGCCCGCGCCGCGATAGCTCGATCGGGCTGGCACGGCTGGCACAGGCGAGCACGGGCGCAGACAGGCGCAGGTGGGCGCGGCGAGGCTCAGTAACCTGAGCTAGGTGATCGACCTCAGGCTCGTGCGCGACGACCCGGACCGGGTCCGCGCGTCCCAGCGCGCCCGCGGCGCGGACGAGTCACTCGTCGATGTGTTGCTCGCTGCCGACGATGCGCGGCGGGCTGCGGTCGCGCGCGCGGACACTTTGCGTGGTGAGCAGAAGGTGATCGGCCGGCAGGTCGCGGCCGCATCGGCGGACGACCGGCCGGCGGTGCTGGCCCGCGCAAAGCACCTGGCTGACGAGGTGCGCTCGGCCGAGTCGGACCAGGCGGAGGCCGACGCGGCGTTGCGCGGCGCGCAGCTCGCGGTGCCGAACGTCGTCGAGGACGGCGTGCCCCCGGGCGGCGAGGACGACTTCGTGACGCTGGAGACGGTCGGCACACCGCCGGAGATCGCCGACCCGAAGGACCACACCGAGATCGGTGCGGCGCTGCGGGCCATCGACACCGAGCGCGGTGCAAAGGTCAGCGGTGCGCGGTTCTACTTCCTGACGGGCATCGGCGCGCAGTTGGAGTTCGCGCTGATCAACCTGGCCATGGCGCAGGCTGATGCCGCGGGTTTCGTGCCGGTGGTGGCGCCGGCGTTGGTACGGCCCGAGGTGATGGAAGGCACCGGTTTCCTGGGAGCGCACGCGGCCGAGGTGTACCGGCTCGCCGATGACGACCTGTACCTGGTCGGCACGTCCGAGGTCGCGCTGGCCGGCTACCACTCCGACGAGATCCTCGACCGAGACCAATTGCCGTTGCGCTACGCGGGTTTCTCTTCATGTTTTCGGCGCGAGGCGGGCTCGTACGGCAAGGACACCCGCGGCATCATTCGCGTGCACTGGTTCGACAAGGTGGAGATGTTCTCCTACGTCCCCGCCGAGGAGTCCGTCGCCGAGCACCAGCGCCTGCTGGCGTGGGAACGCGAGTTCATGGACAAGCTGGAGTTGTCCTATCGCGTCATCGACGTGGCAGCCGGTGACCTCGGCTCGTCGGCGGCCCGCAAGTTCGACATCGAGGCGTGGTTCCCGTCCCAGGGCGCCTACCGCGAGCTGACGTCCACGTCGAACTGCACCACGTTTCAGTCCCGGCGGCTGAACATCCGGACCCGCGGCAGGAGCGGTACCGAGCACGTCGCCACGCTGAACGGCACGCTGTGCGCGGTGGCGCGCACCATCGCCTGCTTGTTCGATCACCATCAGCAACCGGACGGCTCGGTGTACGTCCCGGTCGCGCTGCGACCGTTCCTGGGTGGGCGCGAAGCGCTGACCGCACCGTGACACCGCGATCCGCTGACCGCACCGTGACACCGCGATCCGCTGACCGCACCGTGACACCGCGATCCGCTGACCGCACCGTGACACCGCGATCTGTGACACCGCGATCGAGCCAGCCGTGACGCAGGCACCCGCGGTACCGGCCCGGGCCGGGCGGGTTCGCCTGGTGGCCAGCGACCTGGACGGCACGCTGTTGCGCAGCGACAACTCCGTCTCCCCGCGGTCGCGCGCCGCGATCGTCGCCGCGGCACACGCCGGCCTGCTGATCTGCTTCGTGACCGGCCGGCCGCCACGCTGGCTCACCGAGGTGGCGGACGCGACCGGCCACACCGGGGTGGCCGTCGCCGCCAACGGTGCGGTGCTGTACGACCTGGCCGAGGAGCGCACCCTCGTCGCACATGAGCTCAGCCCGCAGGAGCTGCGTGCGCTCACCGGCGACCTGCGCGCGGCATACCCAGATGTGCAGTTCGCGGTGGAGTACGGCGACGCGTTCGCCGCCGAACCGGAATACGTGCACGACTGGCAGATCAACCCGCGGCGCTCGCGTCAGGGCAAACCGATGACCCCGCCGTTGATCGCGGACCTTGCGACGATCACTGCCAGGGCTGGAGTGAAGCTGCTGGCCAAGGACCGCGGCGCCGACGCCGACGAATTCCTGGCCTCGGCGGATGAGCTGCTAGCGGGACGGGCCTCGGTCACGCATTCGTCGAGTTTCGGCCTGCTGGAGATCGCGGCACCGGGCGTGACGAAGGCGACCGGCTTGGCTGAACTCGCGGCGCGCCTCGGGGTCGCCGCGGACGAGGTCGCGGCGATCGGTGACATGCCGAACGACGTACCGATGCTGCAATGGGCCGGTCGCTCGTACGCGGTAGCAAATGCGCACCCGGCGGCACAGGCCGCGGCGCAGGAAGTGATCGTGTCCAACGACGAGGACGCGGTCGCGATCGTCATCGAGGAGATCCTCAACGAAGGTTGAGGCCACTGGCAATCGGTGAACGCCAGCTTGCGCGCCGTCGACGTGGGTTAACCGAAGCTGAATTCTGTTGCGGTGGACGACGCCTGCCCGACATCGCGCTAGGCCGATCGGAGGCTGCCCCGAAGTATCTCGGTGCGGGGGGACGAACCGAGACGGGAGAACTCAAGCCGATGGCATTCGACGGCAAGGTAGATCCGCTTGCTGCCGCGATAACACTGATCTACAAACACGGTCATCGAGTCGATGCCGGCAGCAAGATGAAGAGCACCGTCGGACACGAGCGCCCCGATCTGAAACATCCGCGTCTCAATGACGACGAGGCGTGGTCTACCGCGGAACGGAGCATGAAATACGCGTCCGCACATGTCACGAAGTCATCCTTTGATCGGAAGCGAAAGGTGACGAATGTCGAGGGCACCGGCGCGAAGGCGGCCAGCAATTATGCGAACAAGCACAAGCTGGCGATGACGCTCGGCTTGATGACTCGGGTCCCGTTCGGCTTCGAGGCAGACGTGTACACCCTCAACTGGAAACGCTTCGACGAGGTCCTCGGCGAGGAAGAAGCTGCGCTGAGCCGGACCTACGACCTCATGAAGGTGTCACTCGCCGACGAGCAGGAGGCGAAGGGCAACAAAATCGACGCGAGCAGATATCGCGGTCAGATCATCGCCGCTGAGAATCGCCTGCGCGAGATCAAGGGCGTGATCACGCACCTGCTGGAGGAGCGGCGCAAGCACGAGGGGAAGGTGTACTTCAAGCATTTCCGGTGGCACGAGTCGAGCGGACACGGCCGGATGCGTCAGGGCGGCGCAGAGAACGTCATGGTCAAGGTCACCTTCGACATGACCGCGCACAAGCCGAACAATGAGCCCGGCGTCACCGTGGACGTGACCTGGGACGAGCGCGCTCCCGCACGCGGCAGGCGAGAGACAGGGCAGTTGGTGTTCGAGAACGGCGGGAAGAAGGTGCACTCCAGCGGCCCGATCGGCGACGTGGCGAAGAAGTTCGCAGAGGTGCAGCCCGCCGACACCAGCAAGGCGTACCCGACCAAGGCAACTGCCGCGCTACGGAAGCGGATCGAGGCATTGCCCGCGTGGCGGCACGTCAACGACAGCTCGCTCAAGCCCAACGCGGACGTGCATCGGGCCTCCAAGCCACACGCACGTCGGGCTTCGAAGCCGCACGCTGCGGCGTAGTCGTGAACAAGCCAGCGCTAACCACTCCGTAGCGCGGCGCGGTCGGTCTTGCCGGTGCTGGTCTTCGGCAGCGCATCGACGAACGTGATCCGCCGCGGGTACTTGTACGGCGCCGTCTCGGCGCGGGCGTGTGCCTGCAGCTGCGCGACGAGGTCGTCACCTGCCTGATAGCCCTCGCGCAACACCACCCGGGCGCAGACGATCTGGCCGCGGGCTTCATCCGGCTCACCGACGACCGCGACCTCACGCACCGCCGGATGGCTCGACAGCGCGGACTCGACCTCGGCCGGGCCGATGCGATACCCGGCGCTGAGGATCACGTCATCGGTCCGCGCCTCGAAGTACAGCCAGCCGTCCTCGTCCTGACGCACCTGGTCGCCGGTGCGCCACCAGCCACGATCGGATGCGGCGGTCTCGACGTCACGGCCGTCGTAGCCGAGGAAGAACGTCGGCACGGTCATCGGATCGACGGTGAGCTCGCCGTCGACGATGCGGACGTCGATGCCCGGCAGCGGCCGCCCCATCGACCCCGGCGGCGCCGACTCGCCGGGCCGCGCGCCGGCGATGTGCCCGGTCTCGGTCTGGCCGTACCCGTCGGCGATCTCCAAGCCGGTGCGCTCCCGCCACGCGCGCACCGCGCCGACTCCCAGTGGCTCGCCAGCGGTGACCAGTCGGCGCAGGGACGGCAGCTCGCCGACGCGGGACTGCGCCGCGATCAGCCGGTACTCGGTCGGCGCCATGCACAGCACGCCGACACCCTCGCGCCGGATCGTCGCCAACCGCTCGTCCGGGTCGAATCGGCGGTCCTGCAGCAGTGCCCGCGCCCCGCCGAACCACGGCGCGATGAAGCTGTTGCGTGCCGACTTGGACCAGCCAGGCGCCGCCGTGGACCAGACGAGTTCACCGCGGCGCGCACCGAGCCAGTGCGCCGCCTGCAGTTGCTGTCCCCACACATAGCGCTGGCCGTGCGTCACGAGCTTCGGCGGACCGCTGGTGCCGGAGGTGAAGAGCACGAAGGCCGGGTCGGTCGGGCCGAGGTCCGCCGACGGCGGCACCGGCCCGGCTGGTAATTCGCGCCCATCCTCGACGTGCAGCACCGGACAATCCGGCGCCGCCTGTGCCAATGCCTCCGCGTTGCGCTGATGGCACACGGCGAGGGTCGGACGGGCGGCCCGCAGGCGCAGGGCCAGATCCTTGGGCCGCAGTTGCTCGCTACACGGCAGCGCCGCGGCGCCGATGCGCAGGCACGCCAGCACCGCCACCACGAACTCCGCACTGCTGCCGAGCAGTAGCAGCACCGTGTCACCGCGGCGGACGCCGCGCTCGGCCAGTGCCCCGGCAAAGGTGCCGGCGCGCTGGACGAGCGTGCCGAACGTCAACTCCCGGCGCGCGCCCGTCGCGCTCTCGGTGACCAGCGCGATCAGGTCCGCCGGCCGGCGCTCGACGAAGTCCGCGACGTAGTTGCGCCCGCCCGGCAGCGGCAGGGCCGATGGCGGGTCGGCCGGGTGCTCGGCGGGCGGCACGACAGGTCCGGCGCCTACAGGTACTGCCCGGTGCCCGAGCCGTCGCGCTCGTCGCGGTGCAGCTGCGCGCCGGGCACCAGGATCTGCCCGCCGGGCCCGATGATGGCGCGGTCCCCGCCGGGAGGCAGCGCGCGCCCGCGCATCTGCTCCAGCTGGCTCCGAGCCGCCATCTGCTGGGCGAACAGCGCGGTCTGGATGCCGTGGAACAGGCCCTCCAGCCAACCCACCAGCTGTGCCTGCGCTATCCGCAGTTCCGCCTCGGACGGCACGCCGGTGCCGAACGGGAGGGTCAGCCGCTCCAGCTCGGCGCGCAGGTCCTCGGACAGCCCCTCTTCGAGTTCGCGGATCGAGGACTCGTGGATCTCGCGCAGGCGCTGGCGGCCCGCCTCGTCGAGCGGGGCGGCCCGAACCTCCTCCAGCAGCTGCTTGATCATGGTCCCGATCCGCATCACCTTGGCCGGCTGCTCGACCATGCCCGTAATCTCGTCATCAGCAGCATTTTCGTCAGCTCCGGGCTCGATGGCGGCCGCATCGGCGGCCACGACCGAGTCGGTGGCGTCGTCAGCAGTGACGCCGACCGGGAGAGCTGATGGGTTCGACGTGGCGTGTTGGGGCTGGTCGTTCACCCCATCAGTCTTCCCCAGCGCGTCCGAGGGCAACAAACCGGCCGCAGTCCGGCCGGGACCAGCGACACAGCCAGGAGAAGATCCTCATGCCGGTGATGAGCTTCGACGCGGCGCGCGTGCGCGGCCTGTACCCGAGGGTGGATGCGGTGACCGCCCACCTGGACGGCACGTTCGGCGCCCTGCAACCCGAATCGGTGATCCGCGCCATCATCGCGACGCTGCGCGCCGCGCCCGCGCAGCCGGGATCGGGCTCGGCACGCTCACGTCGCGCGACGGAATCTGCCCAGGCCGCCCGTGCGGCGATGGGCGACCTGGTCGGGGCGCCGGCGCGCGACGTCGTGCTGGGTCACAATGCGCCGGCGCTGATGCTGCGGTTCGCGGCGCTGCTGTCGCGGGACTGGACGCTCGCGGACGAGGTGGTGCTGAGCCGGGCCGACGCCGACCTCACCGTGCGGGCATTCCAGCGGATGGCCCGCACCCACGGCGCGGTGCTGCGGTGGGCCGAGGTCGATCTGGACGAGGGATCGGTACCGACGTGGCAGTACGAGCAGTTGCTCTCCGACCGCACCCGGGTGGTGACGGTGACGCTGGCCAACCCGGCGTTGGGGACAGTGCCGGACGTGCGGGCGATCGTCGAGTTGGCGCACCAATACGGCGCGCTGGTCGTGGTGGACGCCGGCGCTTCGCTGCCGCACGTCGCGCTGGATCTGGCCGACCTCGGCGCTGACCTGCTCGTCATCTCGGCCGCGACGTTCGGCGGGCCCACGGTTGCCGCCGCGGTGGCGGCACCCGGCGTGCTGGCCCAGCTCGAGGGCGACTCCGCGCTGCCGTTGCCGGAGCGGTTCGAGTTCGGTCCGCTACCGGTGGAGCTGCTGGACGGGCTCACCGCCGCCGTCGACCACCTCGCGGGTCTGGAGGAGTGGGCGGCCGGCACCCGCCGCGATCGGATTGTCACCTCGCTGGACAGCGCCGGGGAGTACGCGCAGGTGCTGTATCAGCGGATGGACGACGGGCTGCGGGCACTGCGCGGGCTTACCGTGCTCGGTGGCTCCGACGAGCGGCTGCCGATGGCCGCGTTCACCGTTGCCGGGAACACCCCGGCCCAGGTCGCCGAATTCCTCGGCTACCGCGGAGTGTCGGTGTGGAGCGGCCCGTCCGGCTACGGGCAACTGCTGACGGCCTACGGCGCGGACGAATTCGGCGGGGCGGTGTTCGCCGGGGTGATGCCGCACAACACCCCGGCCGAAGTCGATCACCTGCTGGACGCCCTGAGCCTGCTCGTCTGAAATCCGTCCGTGCCGTCCCGGCCGTTCAGTAGGCGCGCAGGAGCACCTTGCCGATGTGCTCGCTCGAATCGAGCAGCCGGTGTGCCTCGGGGGCGTCGTCGAGCGTGAGCACCCGGTCGATGATCGGGCGCACCGCGCCGGACTCGATCAACGGCCATACCGCGTGCTGCGTCTCCGCGACGATCTCCGATTTCTGCGCCACCGACCGTGACCGCAGTGACGCGGCATGCACGGTGGCGCGCTTGGCAAGCAGCATGCCGAGGTCGAGTTCACCCTTTCGTCCACCTTGCAGACCGATCACGATCAGGCGGCCGCCCAGCGCAAGCACGTGCGTGTTGCGCGGCAGGTACACCGCGCCCATGTTGTCGAGCACGACGTCCACCCCGGCCCCGCTCGTCTCCGCGACGATCCGCTCGACGAAATCCTGCTCGCGGTAGTTGATGGCGACATCCGCACCCAAATCGGTGCAGAACTCGACCTTGCGCGGCGTGCCCGCGGTGCTGAACACCCGTGCCCCGCGCACGTGCGCGAGTTGGATCGCCATCGTGCCGATCCCGCTGGTGCCGCCGTGAATCAGCACGCTCTCGCCGGGCTGCAACCGCCCGGCGCTGAACAGCATGGACCACACCGTGCAGGTGGCCTCGGGCAACGCGGCGGCGTCCACCAGATCCACACCGGCCGGGACGGGCATGAGCTGAGTCAGCCGGCACCGCGACCAGTTCGGCGTAGCCACCGCCGGACATCAGCGCGCACACCTCGTCGCCGACGGTGCGGCCTACGACCCCGTCGCCGAGGGCGGCGATCGTCCCCGAACACTCCATGCCGAGATAGGGCGACGCTCCCGGCGGCGGCGCGTAGTTGCCCTGCCGCTGCAACAGGTCGGCCCGGTTGACGCCGGCCGCGGCGACGCGGATCACGACCTCGCCCGGTCTCGGTTGCGGATCCGGAACGTCCTGTACCTGCAGGACCTCCGGCTCGCCGGGTTCGGTGATGACGACAGCGCGCATGCACCGACCGTATCCATTCCGGTTCCGGGCTGGCGTAGCGCCCGCATTTTCGCGCAGAGTGTGCGGGTGGACACAATCTTCGTGGGCAGGGGGCGGCTGACCGAGCTCGACGTGGTCACCGTGGCGAGGTACGGGGCAGGCGTCCAGCTCGATCCCGAAGCCGTGGAGCGCATCGCCGCGTCTCGCGCGGTGGTAGACGCGCTGGCGGGCGACAGCGAGGCCCACTACGGCATCTCCACCGGGTTCGGTGCGCTGGCAACCATGCACATCCCAGCTGGGGATCGGGGCCGGCTGCAGCAATCGCTGATCCGTTCGCATGCGGCCGGGTTGGGTCCGGAGGTCGAGCGCGAGGTCGTTCGCGCACTGATGCTGCTGCGGCTGGCCACGCTGGCGACCGGTCACACCGGTGTCCGTCCGCGCACGGCGGCCACCCTGGCGGCGCTGCTCGACGTCGGGATCACGCCGGTGGTGCACGAGTACGGATCACTCGGGTGCTCGGGCGATCTCGCTCCGCTCGCGCACGTCGCGCTCACCCTGCTCGGCGAAGGCATGGCGCGCGAACCGAGCGGCAGGCTGGCGCCCGCGGCCGAGGCGCTGCGTACGCACGGCATCGCGCCGGTCACGCTCGCCGAGAAGGAGGGCCTGGCATTGATCAATGGCACGGACGGGATGCTGGGTCACCTGCTCCTCGCGTGCCACGACATCGAGTTGCTGCTGCGCACCGCCGACATCACCGCGTCCATGAGCGTGGAGGCGACCCTCGGCACCGACCGCGTGTTCGCCGCCGACCTGCAGGAGCTGCGCCCGCATCCGGGTCAAGCCGACGCGGCCGCCAACATGCGGGCGCTGCTGGCCGACTCGCCGATCATCGCCTCGCACGCGGGACCCGACTGTGCCTACGTGCAGGACCCGTACTCGATGCGCTGCGCGCCGCAGGTCGCCGGCGCGGCGCGGGACACGCTGGCACACGCCCGCGCCGTCTCCGGGCGGGAACTCGCGGCCGCCATCGACAATCCGGTCGTGCTGGACGGCCGGGTCGAATCCAACGGCAACTTCCACGGCGCACCGATCGGATACGTCCTCGACTTCCTGGCGATCGTGGTTGCCGACCTTGCGTCGATGAGCGAGCGTCGCACCGATCGGATGCTGGACGTGGCGCGCTCACGCGGGCTGCCACCGTTCCTGGCCGGCGAGCCGGGCGTCGACTCGGGCCACATGATCGCGCAGTACACCCAGGCAGCACTCGTCTCCGAACTCAAGCGGCTGGCGGTGCCGGCAAGCGTCGACTCCATTCCGTCCAGTGCGATGCAGGAAGACCACGTGTCGATGGGCTGGTCGGCGGGGCGCAAGCTGCGCCGGGCGGTGGACGGACTCGCGCAGGTGCTCGCGGTGGAGTTGCTCACCGCCGCCCGCGCGCTCGACCTGCGTGCTCCGCTTCGGCCCGGGCCGGCCACCGCTGCTGTGCTGGAGACGGTCCGTGCCACGGTGCCGGGCCCCGGTGCGGATCGGTATCTGGCCCCGGAGCTGGAGGAGGCGGTGCGCATCGTGCGTACCGGCGCGGCCGTCATCGCCGCCAATTCCGCGCTGAAAAGTCCGCTGCAATGATCTGCACGATGACAGGGACGACATGACCGGCGCACGCCCGGTCCGGGCGCCGCGCGGGACGAGCCTGACCGCACGTGGCTGGCAGACCGAGGCGCCGCTGCGCATGCTGCAGAACAACCTCGACCCGGAGGTCGCCGAGCACCCGGACCAGCTCGTGGTCTACGGCGGCACCGGCAAGGCCGCGCGGGATTGGCCGAGTTTCGACGCGATCATGCGCACGCTCACGTCGCTGCGCCTGGACGAGACACTGCTGGTGCAGAGCGGACGGCCGGTCGGCGTACTGCGCACGCACGAGTGGGCGCCGCGGGTCCTCATCGCCAACTCGAATCTCGTGCCGGACTGGGCCAACTGGCCGGAGTTCCGCCGGCTGGAACACCTCGGGCTGACGATGTACGGGCAGATGACGGCCGGGTCGTGGATCTACATCGGCACGCAGGGGATCTTGCAGGGCACGTACGAGACGTTCGCCGCGGTGGCCGCGAAGCTTGCGACCACCGGCCGAAATCCGCACAGTGCGGGGACGCTGGCCGGCACCATCACGCTGACCGCGGGACTGGGCGGCATGGGCGGCGCGCAACCGCTCGCGGTGACCATGAACGGCGGCGTCGCGATCTGTGTCGAGGTCGACCCGTCCCGGATCGCACGACGCATCGAACACGGGTTTCTGGACGTGCAGGCCACCTCGATCCAGCATGCGCTGCAGCTGGCGACAGAGGCGCGGGACGCCGGCACTCCGCTGTCGATCGGGCTGCTGGGCAATGCCGCCTCGGTCGTGCCACAGCTGTTGGCCAATGACGCGCCGATCGACATCGTCACCGACCAGACCTCGGCGCACGACCCGCTCAGCTACCTGCCGATCGGCGTGGACTTCGCCGACTGGCACGACTACGCCGCGCGTAAGCCGGAGGAGTTCACCGGCCGTGCGCGCGCGTCGATGGCCCGGCACGTCGAGGCGATGGTGGGTTTCCAGGACAAGGGCGCGGAGGTGTTCGACTACGGGAACTCGATCCGCGCCGAGGCCGCCGAGGCCGGGTACTCGCGGGCGTTCGCCTTTCCGGGGTTCGTGCCGGCCTACATCCGGCCGCTGTTCTGCGCGGGCAAGGGACCGTTCCGGTGGGCGGCGCTGTCCGGCGATCCGCGCGACATCGCGCGCACCGATCAGGCGGTGCTTGAGCTCTTCGGCGAGAACGAGTCGCTGACGCGGTGGATCCGGCTCGCGCAGCAGCGCGTGCACTTCCAGGGCCTGCCGGCGCGGATCTGCTGGCTCGGCTACGGCGAACGGGACAAGGCCGGCCTGGCGTTCAACGAGCTGGTCGCCGCCGGCGAGGTGCGCGCGCCGATCGTCATCGGCCGCGATCATCTGGACTGCGGTTCGGTCGCGTCGCCGTTCCGTGAGACCGAGGCGATGGCCGACGGCTCGGACGCCATCGCGGACTGGCCGCTGCTCAACGCGATGGTGAACGTCGCCAGCGGCGCGACGTGGGTGTCGATTCATCACGGCGGCGGGGTCGGTATCGGGCGCTCCATCCACGCCGGGCAGGTCACGGTCGCCGACGGGACGGCGTTGGCCGCGGAGAAGCTGGAACGAGTGCTGACGAACGATCCCGGAATGGGTGTGATCAGGCACGTCGACGCGGGCTACGACCACGCCGTCGAGGTCGCCACCGCCACCGGCCTGCCCATCCCCATGCGCTGAGCCCGGCGCAGCGATGAGTCGGGACGTCGTCCCGCGTCCTTATCAGCAACCAGCTTGTGAGCGGGGGCACCGCTCAGGACGAAGGGACCTGACATGGACAGCACCAATCTGGGCGAGGCCGACGGGCTACCGGCAGTCGATTGGGCCGACGTCGTATCCAAGCTCGACGAAGGGGCCGCGCCGGATCCCGGCGCGGTCAATTCCCGCACAACGTGGCTGTCCACGCTCAACGACGACGGCAGTCCGCATGTCACCGCGGTCGGGGCCCTGTGGGTGGACGGCGCATTGTGGTTCCAGACCGGGGCGACACGGAAAGCACGCAACGTCGCCCGGGATCCGCGGTGTGTGGTCGCGGTGTCGCTGCGCGACGCCGACATCGTGATCGAGGGTGACGCTGCGCGGGTGACCGACCGCGACACGGTGGCGCGAATCGCGCAAGCGTGGGCAGACCAAGGGTGGCCCGCCGAACCCGACGAGAGCGGGACAGGCATCACTGCCCCGTTCAACGCACCGTCCCAAGGGCCGCCGCCGTGGAGCGTGTATCGCATCCAGCCGCGGTCGGCGATCGTCACGCTGACCGCGGAGCCCGGCGGCCTGACCCGGTTCCACTTCTGAGCCCGTCCAGGCACGAGACCTCTGCGCCCACAGCCTTTCCGGGCCCTACCCGCACCGTGGGCCATACGATCGGGGTCATGCTGCACCTGGCCAGTACGACCGAGGCGAGTCGGAGGAATGGGGAGTCGGCTCCTGCCTTTGCGGATGCGATAGCCGGTGGAGATCCGAAGCAGACCCGCGAGGATGAACAGGCAGCCGACACCGCGAACTGCGAGGTTCGGGCCGCTGTCGTTCACCATTCGTCCTCGCACCACTCCTTCTCATCAAGGCCCCAGCCGCGAAGCTCACCGGTGGCCCCGTCCAACCACAGCCTGCATACCGGCAATGGAACGCCGCCCCTGCTCGTTCTGATCGTCCGGTGCCGCGTATGTCACCTAAAAGTGTGGGGCCCAGGTAAGTTAATCAGCCGGCGTCGACGAGCGATCCGACGGCTTGCACGATGAGAACCGTCTCTGCGCTACCAGCGGGTGTGTTGCACACAACGGAGATGCTGTTCTCCGTTGCATTCAACGTCTCCGCCCACAGGAGAGTCCCGGAGTAACTGTCACCCACAGAACCGGCAGCGCCGAGAGTCGCGGTGAAGGTGTCCCACGGTTGCCCGCCGACCACTAGGTCGCACCGCCCCGTGTGCGCGGTGTTCTTATCGTCGTTCTCTAGTCGAGTGTCCGCGCTGACGCTGTAGGTACCGGCTGGCACGATCTGGGTCGCGATCGTCTCGCCGTGGATGTCAACCGATTCCCCTCCGGTCAGGAGGTACACGGTCGAGGGCCCACCGGCGGGTCCTTGCTGACCCTGCGGTCCCGTCTGACCCTGCGGTCCTGCCTCACCTTGTGGTCCCTGCGGCCCTGGCTGACCTTGCGGTCCCTGCGGTCCTGTCTGTCCGGTTGCGCCTGTGGGTCCGGTCGCACCCGTGAGCCCGGTCGCACCTGTGGCTCCAGTCGGTCCCGTTGGTCCCGTCTGGTTGAAGTCGATAGCCGTGAAGCCCTTCGGACACGGGGTCGACGACTCAACCAGAGACAGCGGCTTCAGTTGGGACTTGCCGCTGAGATAGCAGCCGTGGATGACGCCGTCGGGTCCGGGAATGGTGCCGGCTGATGACGCCCAGGCGGCAACTCCACCCCCGCCCAACACCAACACGACGCCCGCGGTGATCAATGACGCGCGCTTGGACAGCTTGCGAAGCTTGCTCATCGTGCCCTCCTAAGAAACCTAAGAACTAGCTGGAATACGTCTCAGCGCGCGACTCGACAAGCCGCACCAGATAGCCGTTTGCCTATCCGACCGGTAGCGCGGTGACAGCGGCGTCAGCGACTCCCTGGGGGGTGTTGCACGCGACAGCGATGGTGTTGCTATCGCCGGTAAACGTCTGCTCCGACATCTCGGTTGGGGTGTAGCTGAGGCCGGCGGGGAGCGTAGTAGCTAAGGCGAAGTACGCCGAGGTTCCGTTAACAACCAGGTCGCATCGAGCCTGGTGCGTGTCGATATCAAAATTAGTGATCTGAATCGTCGCGGTGATGCTGTAAGTGCCAGCAGGAACGACCTCGCTGACGACCGTCTCGCCGTTGATGTTGATGTCCACACCCAGCTTCTGCGCGTAGTACGGGGCCGCGCCGGCAGGTCCTGCCGGTCCAGCAGGTCCTTGCGCTCCTTGCGCTCCTTGCGCTCCTTGCGCTCCTTGCGCTCCTGGGGCTCCTTGCGCTCCTTGCGCTCCTGGGGCTCCCTGTGGTCCTTGCGGCCCGGTTGCGCCGGTCGCTCCCGTGGCTCCCGTGGCTCCCGTGGCCCCCTTCGGGCCAATGGGTCCCGTCTGGTTGAAGCTGACCGCGGTATAGCCACCCGGACAGTCGGAGCTCGGGTCAACCAGAAACAGCGGCTTCATGGCCGAATTTGTGGGATAGCAGGCGTGGATCACTCCATCCGGCCCAGGGATAGTGCCCGATGATGACGCCCAGGCGATCACACCGCCGCCGCCCAACACCAGCACGGCAACGCCCGCGGTAATCGACACTCGCTTGGACAGCCTGGTCAGCAGACGCTTCATGGCCCCTCCGACTCCCGCAGATTTAGTGAGAGTTCTACTCTCATATGAGAGTGATACTTTCACAAATGTGCGCGAGGATGTCAAGAGCCGGTCCTACGACAGGTCGCGCCGCCAGGAACGCACGCGCGCGACGCGGGTCCGAGTGGTCGAGGCGGCGCGCCTCCTGTTTCTCGAACGCGGCTACCCAGCGACAAGCATGGAGGCGATCAGCGTGGCCGCCGACGTGCCGCAGGCGACGCTGTATCGGCTCTTTCCGTCCAAGGGCGCCGTGTTGAAGGACGTCGTCGACGTCAGCGCCGTCGGTGACGACGAACCGGTGCCGCTGCACGAGCGCGCAGACGTGCTCGCCCTTCGCGAGGAGCCAGATCCGGCCCGGTACCTGGCCGGCTTCGCGCATGTGGCGAGCGTCGTGCTTGAGCGCTTCGAACCTGTACGGAAAATGCTTGTCGGTGCGGCGTTCGTCGAGCCCGATGCCGCCGCCATGATCGCGGTGATCCAGCAGCAGCGCTATGCCGGACAAGGCGTCGTTGCCCGCGGGCTCGTTGACCGGGCTGCACTTCGCGACGGACTTACCGAGGACAAAGCCCACGACATCATCTACACACTCATGTCACCCGAGCTGCGCAACGTGCTGCTCGACGAACGTAGCTGGAGCGTCGACACATACGAGGCATGGCTTGCCTGCACGCTGTGCGACACGTTGCTTAAGCCGGCCGCCAGCACCGACCACGCCCGAAAGAGACGCTAGAACAGAACGAGTAGCCATACGATCTGGACCATGCATCTCGCGTACACGCCTGAGGCCAACACCTTCCTGGAATCGCAGCCGCTGGCGTTGCTGATCGGCATGCTGCTCGACCAGCAGATCCCGCTGGAAAAGGCGTTCACGTCCCCGCATGTGCTGGCGGAGCGGCTGGACGGCCCGTTCGACGTGCAGACCATCGCCGAGTACGACTCCGCGGCGTTCGAGGAGATCTTCCGCACGCCGCCCGCGCTGCACCGGTTCCCCACGGCGATGGCCAAGCGCGTGCAGGAGTTGGCGCGCGTCATCGTCGAACGTTTCGACGGTGACCCGGCATCGGTGTGGACCGGTGCCACCAGCGGGACGGACCTGTTCGAGCGGGTGCGCACGCTGCCCGGCTTCGGGACGCAGAAGGCGAAGATCTTCACCGCCCTGCTCGGCAAGCAGGTCGGCGTGCGTCCCACCGGCTGGCGGGAGGCGGCCGGTGAGTACGGCGAGGACGGCAGTACCCGGTCGGTGGCCGATATCGTCGACGACGACTCGCTCGCTTCGGTCCGCGCCTACAAGAAACAGATGAAGGCAGCCGCTCGAGCCGCCGAGCAGTGACGAGCACCGTCGTCACCGGCATCGGGCTGCTCACCACGCAGGACGAAGGCCTCGGCGATATCCCCGACGCCGCCGTGTTGTTCGACGGAGATCGGATCGCCTGGGTCGGCCCGGCGCGGAGCGCACCGAGTGCGGACGAGCACATCGACGTCGAGGGCCGCGCGGTGATCCCCGGCTTGATCGACTCGCATGCCCATCTGGTGTTCGCCGGTGACCGCAGTGCGGAGTTCGAGGCGCGCATGTCCGGCGCGCGCTATGACGCCGGTGGCATCCGGGGAACCGTCGCCGCCACCCGTGCCGCCACCGACGACGCGCTGCGGGTCAACCTCGCCCGGCTCGCGGCCGAGTACCTGCGCGGAGGCGTGACGACATTCGAGTGCAAGTCCGGGTACGGCCTGGACGTGCCGAACGAGCAACGCTCACTGCGGCTGGCGGCCGAGGTGACGCCCGAGACGACCTTCCTCGGCGCGCACGTGGTGCCCGACGGGATGGCGCGGGCCGACTACGTCGACCTGGTCACCGGCTCGATGCTCGCCGCATGCGCGCCGCTTGCTCGATGGATCGACGTGTTCTGCGAACAGGGCGCCTTCGACGCCGACGAGTGCCGCGCGGTGTTGGTGGCCGGTCGCGCGCACGGGCTCGGGATGCGGGTGCACGCCAACCAACTCTCCCCAGGCCCGGGCGTGCAGCTGGCCGTGGAGCTGGGCGCAGCCAGCGCGGATCACTGCACGCACCTGTCCGCCGCCGACGTCGACGCGCTGGCCGGCTCCGACACGGTCGCCACGCTGTTGCCGATCGCCGAGTTCTCGACGCGCTCGCCGTACCCGGACGCGCGCCGGCTGCTGGACGCGGGTGTCGCCGTCGCTATCGCCACCGATTGCAACCCCGGCTCGGCGTACTCCACCTCGATGCCACTCGCCATCGCCCTTGCCGTACGCGAGCTGCACATGACGCCGGCGGAGGCGCTGCGCGCAGCGACGGCGACCGCGGCACGGGCGTTGCACCGCGACGACATCGGCGTGCTCGCACCGGGCTACCGCGCCGATCTTGTCGTGCTGGACGCACCGAGCCCGGTGCACCTCGCCTACCGCCCCGGTGTTGGGTTGACCCACGCCGTCTGGCGGGCCGGCCGCCGCGTGTTCTGACCCCCGCTCGTCAGAGCTGGCGGTCGTGTCGTTTGCGAGTGTGGCTGGGCCTGGCCGTCGCGCGCCCTAGCGCGCAACCCGCGCCAACCACGTGGGCCCCCAACCAACAGTCACCCAGCAGGAGCAAAAGCAGCAGCGCGCAACGCTTCTACCTGCGCGCCGAGTTCGTCCACCAGCTGTTCGTCCACGCTTGCGCCGCAGCGCTGCAGCCAGTTCGCCAGCATTCGGTGCCCGCCCTGGGTCAGCACCGACTCCGGGTGGAACTGCACGCCGTCGATCGGCAACGTCCGGTGTCGCAGGGCCATCACCAGCCCCGATTCGGTACGTCCGGTGACCTCGATCTCGTCGGCCAGATCCGTCTCGTCCACCACCAGCGAGTGGTATCGCGTCGCGGTCAACGGCGACGGCAGGCCAGCCAGCACTGCCTGGCCGCGGTGGATCACCGCACTCGTCTTGCCGTGCAGCAGTTCGTGCGCGCGCACGATCTGCCCGCCGTACACCGCGCCGATCGCCTGGTGTCCGAGGCACACGCCGAACAGCGGCAGCTCGCGCTCAGCGCAGGCGCGCACGATGGCCATCGAATTGCCGGCGTCCTGCGGCGTACCGGGACCCGGCGAGATCAGCACGCCGTCCACGCCGCCGAGATCGCCCGGCCCGACCGCATCGTTGCGCCGGACGTCGACGTCCACGCCAAGTTGGCCGAGGTACTGGACCAGGTTGTAGACGAAGCTGTCGTAGTTGTCGACGACGAGGACGCGGGCTACTCGGCTCGTCACTGCCCACTCACGGTGCCGCCGCGAGTGAACGGCACATGCGGCTCGACGGCCGGGAAGATAACGAACAGCAACAGCGCGCACACGCCCGCGACGAGTAGCGCGGTCTGCAGCATCTTGAGGCCGAAAGCACCGGGCAGGTGCCGCCAGATCCAGGTGTACATCAGAGCCCCGGGGCGTTGTAGAGGGCCTGGATGGAGGCCGGCTTGGTGTTGCTGAACGTGGTGCTCTTCGGGACCAGCACGGTATCGGCAGTTATGAGCTGCGCATGCACGATCATGCGCTGCGTCGCGGTGAACTTGGGGTGGCAGGTGGTCAGCGTCATGTACCGGTCGCTCGGCAGCGGCGCGTTCGGCTTACCCGGGTGGTCCGGCCACGGCATGATCACTTGATTCTGGCTGGGATCGACGATCTCCCGGCCCGGCACCCCGTTGCCGTCCTGCGTCGCGAGGTTGCCGGTCTTCACATCGCCGATGACCGCGTAGACGTACCAGGCGGTCTTCGTCTGCACGATGAGGGTGTCGCCGGGCCGCAAGTGGTCGATATTCAGGAATGGTTCGCCCTTGCCGACGCGGTGCCCGGCGACGGCGAAGTCGCCGATCTGCCCCGGCAGACGCGGTGGTCGGGTAGTGCCCTGGGCCCTTGTCCAGCGCCGCGTCGTCCGCGCCCTGCACGATCGTGAAGGCGTAGCTCTTACCCAGTCGCGGGATGTACAGGTTCGCGATGCCGGTGCCGAGCGGGATGTTGGACGCGTTTCCGCTGCCGAGCGGGTCCACCCCGTCGGCCCAGGCGTTCTCGAGCGCGGTGTGCACCTTGTGCTGCGCCGCGTGCGCGAACAGGTTCGTGATCCAGACTTCGTAGACGACGAAGAGCAGCACGACCAGACCGAGCGTGATCAGCGTCTGGCCGATGCCGCGCAGCACGAATCGGACGCGGTCGCCCACGGAACCCGACGGCCGTGGGGGCACGGCCGGCGGTGGAGCCGTTGCCACGTGAGTCATAAACGTCCTGTCTCGTATCCGGCGCGGGATCTCATCTGCTCGTGGCCCGCGCGTAGGTCAACCCGAGTGGGCCGGCGTAGGCGGGCAGATCAACTCGTGTCTGGTTCTCCACCGTGTAGCCGAGGCCGTAGAACTCGGCGGCCTGCTTGAACAGCTGCACGGCTGGAGAGGTGTCCAACTCCTTCTGCATTTGTGTCGACGGGCCGATCGCCACGACCCGGAAGGGCGGGGAGTAGACGTCGCCGTTGAGCAAGAGGGTATTACCTACACAACGCACCGCGCTCGTTGCTATTACGCGTTGCCCAGCGATGGACATTGCCTCCGCACCGCCCGCCCACAGCGCGTTCACCACTGCCTGCAGGTCGGATTGGTGCACCACGAGCTGATTTGGGTCGACCCCGACGATCGGGCCGGGCGCGTCGTCCAGGACCACCTGCATCCCCGGCCCGTACACCGCACCGAGGCCGGCCGGCTGCTGCAGCGGGGCGACGGCGGCTTGGGTTCGCGCCACGGCAGAGTTGCCGGATCCCGCCTGCGCGGCGGCCGCGGAGACCTGCGCTTGCAGCGCGGCTACGGCCCGTTCCTGGGTGTGCACGTCCTGTTCGGCGGCCTGGACGAGGCCGGCCAGGTTGCCGGTGTTGGTGGTGCGAAGGTCCGTGCCCCGGGCCGCACGGACCGAGACCGCGAAGCCGACACCAGCCACCAGGCAGAGGACGGGGACCAGGATGGACCAGGCCGAGCGGCCGGGTCCGCTGCGACGATGCGCGGCGCGGTGGTGGGCCGGGTTGCCCACAGGCCCGTCGGCATCGCCGAAGGGGGGACCGTCGCCAGGCACGCTCTCATTGTGCCGGTGCCGCACGGCTACGCCGTCTACGCTGTCTGCTGAGCCGTCATGAGTCCGTGCCCCGTGTCCCGGGGGCGGGCAGCCAGCCAGGCCCGCGGCAGCGCCGGGCCGTCCCACCGCAGGAGACGCACGTGCCCAAGTCGAAGGTCCGGAAGAAGACCGCCGCACCGATCCGCCCGACCACGAGCACCACGGTTCGGTCGGTCACGCCGAGCCCGTCCTGGTATCCGATCGTGATGGCAGCGGTGCTGCTGATCGGGCTGGCCTACCTGGTCGTGTACTACCTCGCGAACCAGAGTGTCCCGATCATGAAGGACATCGGTGGCTGGAACTTCGCGGTGGGCTTCGGGATCATGCTGGTCGGCCTGGTCATGGCCGTGCGGTGGCGCTGACCGTGGCTCAGTCCACACAGATTTCCACCGCTGTGATTACACGGCTGTAAGTCAATCCCCAGCTGGGGAAAAGCCTGTGGATAACTTGGAGGACGGCGGCGAGCCGACGTACCCGGCACGCGATGACGCGGCTGGGCCCCCGTACCACTTCGGACCGGACCGACGGCTGACGGCCGGCTACGCCGCCGGGGCGGTCATCGCTTTGGCGACGACCGTCCTCACCAGCGACGCACCCGGCCGGGTGCTGTTCGTCATCGCCGCGATCATCCTTGCCGCCTACGCCGTCACCGACATCGTCTACTGGCCCAGGATCGTCGCCTCGCGCGGCGGCCTGGTGGTGCACACGCCCACACTGCGCGGGTCCTTCGGGTGGGACCAGGTGCAGGACGTGCGTGCCGAGGACCGGCAACGGCTCGGCCTGCGCCTGGTGACGCTCGAGATCGACGTGGCCGACGCGCTCGTCGTGCTCAGCCGCCGAGCGCTCGGCACCGACCCGGAGCGGGCCGCCGCACTGATCCGATCGATCCGCGATCTGGATCGGCACTGACGGCCCGCCCCGTGCCGGACGGCGGGCTCAGCAGGTCATCGCACGTGGCGGGGCTTGCGCCGGCGAGAGGCCACGCAGAACTCGACACCGAGCGCGAGCGCGCCCGCGCCACCGATGATCAGCGGGAGCAGCGACGAACCGGTACTGGCCAGCCTGCGTGGGGTTGCCGTGATCACCGGCGGCACGGTGCCGCTGTTCGACGTCGACGGCGACCCTGGCGTCGGGGAGCCAGACGCGGACGAACTGGGCGACGGCGAGTCGGATGAGGACGGGCCCGACGACGGGCTGACGATCACACTTTCGTTGCTGTCGGTGCATGCGCCGTCCACCGTGCTGTTCGTCGCATCACCCAGGTAGTGCGCCACGAACTGGTACGTCCCGGCCGAGGTCGGCGTGTACGACGCCGAGGTGGCGGTGAGGCCGTTGGTGCCGGTGCTCAGCGCGGCGGTCGAGGTGAACACCGGCGTGCCGGTACACGTCGCGTTGTCCGGGCCGAACACGTCGAAGCGGACCTGCCCGGTCGGGCTCGATCCGCCGCTCAGGGTGGCCGTGTCGGTGATGCTCTCGCCCAGCGTCACTGCCCCCGATGCCTGCGTGGTCAGCGTCGGAGCGGGCGGCGTGAAGCTGACCGTGATGATCCCGTCGTGGTAGTTGAAGTTGGTGGTGCTGGCCGTCGTGCCGGTGAGAGAGAACGACGAGCCGCCGCCACCGCCACCACCGCCGCTGGTGCGGTTGGCCTCGCCGTTGTTGTTCTGGTTGTGGTCGATCGCGCCGGCGCCGCCGCCACCACCACCGAAGTAGCCGCCACCGCCACCGCCACCGGACTGCAGCGCCCCGGCACCGCCCGTCGCCTCCACCGCATCCGCGCCGTCGGAGTTGGTGCCGGCCTGGCTACCGCCGAGGCCCGGGCCGGCTTGGGTTCCCGCGCCGCCGCCGCCGCCGCCCGGCAGCTCCGGGGTGCCGCCGTTGCCGTCGCCGTCATTGCCAGGTTGCTCGGTGACGCCGCCCGCCCCACCGTTCGCGTCGACGCTGCTGGCCCCGGAACCCCCGCCGCCGCCGGCGATGAGGATTCGCGTGTTGGTCTCGTCCGTCACGTCGGACGCACCGCCACCGCCGCCGCCGGACAGGCCTGCGGGGTCGCTGCCGCCATTCGCGCCACCGTTGTATCCGCCCTTGCACCTGACGGTGCCGGCGCAGAGGTTCGTGTCGTTCGTCGCGGAGCCACCCACGTTCAGCGTGAACACCGCACCGGGCTCCGTGCTCACGTCCGAGCTGATGATCGCCCCGCCGCCACCGCTGGTCGACTCTCCGTCCGGTTTGGGCAATCCCGGCGCACCGGCCGCGCCACTGGCGGTGAAGCTCACCTCGGTCACGCCCGCCGGCACGGTAAAGGTCTGCGCCGTGCCCGTCGGCGAGTAGGTGCACGTGACAATGCCACCCGCCGACGCGCAGCCGGCGGGCAACGTCGTGCTCGCCTGCGCATCGGCAGTGTGCAGCGCAAGCGGCAGCGCGGCCAGCGCAACGAGCGGGGCGGCGGCCAGCGCAATACGCCGGGCCAGGCTCAGTGCCGGTCGCGGCCGGCCAGCCGGGGCCGACCCGCTCGGCTCAAGATTTCGATTGTTTCGGTGCGCGCCAGAATATGGGGAGGCCATGTGCGGTCAGAAGTCCTCACTGCTCAGACATGGCCGGCGCGGACCACTGGTTGACGGTGCTCTCGCACCAGGGCCTGGCACTGCATCGCCTTCGGCTGAAGGCAGCAGTGCGACCGCACATTAACAGCGAAAAGTCGCCCCGCGAGGCGTCACGCCGAATGGCTACCCGTTAGGGCAAGGCGCGCAGTCACGTCCTAACGGACGTGCGCTACGGGAACGTCGCGGTGCGTCCGATGACGACCGCGGCGATCGCCACGGCTACGCCGGCGAGACCCATCAGCTGCGTCCGCGTGGACAACCGCCGGGCGTAATTCGGCGGTCCGGCGATGGCCAGCACGGCGATGCCGCCGGTCAGGAAGCCGCCGATGTGGCCGAGCTTCGAGATGTTGTGGATGGAGAACGTCAACACGAAGTTCAGCACGATGATGCCGACGAGCCAGCTCAGATCGAGGCCGAGTTTGCGCACCAGCACCAGGCACGCCGCGAACAGCCCGAAGATGGCTCCGGACGCGCCGACCTCGGGCGTCTGCACCTGGCCGAACGCGTACACCGCCGCCGACCCACCGAGCGCACCCAGCACGTACACCGCGCCGAAACGCCAGGCGCCCAGCAGCCGCTCCAGAGTGGGGCCGATGAAGACGAGGGCGAGCATGTTGGACCCGATGTGCAACAGGCTCACGTGCAGGAACGCCGAGGTCAGCAGCCGGTAGTACTGGCCGTCGTGGATCTGCGGCGAGAACAGCTGCCACTGCACGAACAGGTGCCCGGGCGAGAGCCCGGGCTGGTCGAAGCCGTGGTCCGACTGCGTCCCGGTGATCAGGTAGACGATCACGTTGGCGACGATGATCGACACCGTCACGTACGGCGGGCTGTTAAGCATCCGGGCACCGACCGCAGTACGCGGGTGCCGGATGCTCTTGCGGGCCAGGTCGACGTCGTCCGGGCAGTGGAACCCAACGGCCGCCGGGCGCATGCACTCCGGGCAGATCGGCCGGTCGCAGCGCGTGCACCGCACCCCAGCCTCGCGGTTGGGGTGGCGGTAACAGCGAGCTGATGTCGCGGCTGGATCCGCCCCGGACGTGCCGCCGGCGGCCGGCATCACGTGGTGGTGGCCGACTCCGCGCCGTCGGCCGGCTCGATCGTCACCGAGTTGATGGTGACGTCCTGCCGGGGACGGTCGCCCGCGCCGGTCTCGGTGGCTCCGATGCGGTCGACGACGGCGCGACTGTCCGCGTCGGCCACCTCGCCGAAGATCGAGTGCTTGCGGTTGAGCCAGGTCGTGGGTGCGACGGTGATGAAGAACTGCGACCCGTTCGTGCCGGGCCCGGAGTTCGCCATCGCCAGCAGGTACGGCCGGTCGAAAGCCAGCTCCGGGTGGAACTCGTCCTCGAACTTGTATCCCGGTCCACCGGTGCCGCGGCCGAGCGGGTCGCCGCCCTGGATCATGAAGTTGGCGATCACCCGATGGAAGATCGTGCCGTCGTAGAGCGGGGCGGTGGAGCGCTGCCCGGTGCCCGGGTGAGTCCACTCCCGGCTGCCCTGGGCCAGCTCCACGAAGTTGCGGACCGTCTTCGGCGCGTGGTTGCCGTACAGCAGTACGCGGATGTCACCGGCGGAGGTGTGCAGGGTGGCGATCTGGGTAGCGGACACGGACGTCTCCAATTGCGTCGGCTGGGCAGCTTCCCGGCGGCAGGTCGGCTGGCGGACCGGGATGCTCCCATCCTTGCACGCAGCCGGGAACGGTTCTGCCGGCCACCCACGCGGCTGCGCGGACACGCTCGGGCTCCCCCGCCGAGACGGTGCGCGGGGAACCACTGCGGCGCCGCATGCTCGTCAGATCTTGGGCGCGATGTGCTCCGCAAGCTGTTGGGCGTTGAACGAGGCATTGGTCTGGTTGGTGTGGATGATCACCAGCAGTGGGCCCTTGGTGAACGCACAGGCCCAGTCCGAGGATCCGTCGTCGCTGAAGAACACGGTCTGGTACAGCACGCCGTTCACCCCCGGCGCCAGCCCGTTCACCGTCTGCGCCGAGTGGCCGGCCTTGGCCGTGGCGACCATCGAACTCTGCGCCACCGCTGCGGAGGAGTACCGCTGCGTCACGATGTCAGCGACCGCCTCGTAGGGACCGGCCCAGAAGTAGAACCGGCAGCCCACCGGGTCCATCGTGGTGATCACGGTGGTGCGGTAGACCCGGTTGCCCTCGTCGTCGGCCACGTTCGGGGTGCCGTCGGTGAAGTTGGAGTGGATGTACGGGCACACCTTCTCCACCTCGCCCTTGGCCGGCGACTGGTTCGGCGGCAGCGGCGCGACAGTGTGCGCCGGCAGCGCCTGGCCAGGCGGCGGGGGACGGGTGTGTGTGACCGTCTCGGTGACGGTGCTGTTGATCACGGCGGGATGCGACTTGGTGCAGCCACCGAGCAGGAGCGCGGCCGCGGCTAACGCTGCGACGGCGGCCAGTGCTCGGGTGCTCACGACAGGCGAGCCTAGAGCAGCAGTCTGGGCGTCGCCCTGCCGGCGCGTAGACCCGACAGCGCCGGGAGCGCTCAGCGTGGTCGGCCGACGGCGACCACGGCCGCCCGGTCGGCCAGCGTGTCGTCCAATGGTGCGAGCTCGATGTCAGCGCCCCGTCGGGCGAAGGCACGGCGCAGCAGGTCGTCGGCGAAGTTCGGGCTCTTCGCGAGGACGGGACCGTGCAGGTAGGTGCCGAACACGTTGTCCCGCACGGCGCCTTCGGTGCGGTCCCGGCCATTGTTGCCCCGACCGGGCTGCGTCGTGCCGAGTGGCTGTACCCCGGCGCCGAGCTCGGTGAGGCCGCTGTGGTTCTCGTACCCGACCAGGCGCCCGGCGCTGTCGGTGTCCACGTAGTTGTTGCCGACCAACCGTTCGCGCTGCCCACGGGTGACCACATCGAGCACGCCGGTGCCGGGAATGTGCTTGCCGTCCTGGGTGACGAACTCGTGGCCGAGCAGCTGGTAGCTGCCGCAGATGGCCAGTATCACCACACCGTCGTCGGCCATTGCGCGCAGCTGTGCGGCACGGGAGACGAGATCGGTGCCGATCTCGCCTTGCGCCGCGTCCTGGCCCCCGCCGCCGAGCAGGATGTCCGGGTCGGGCGGCAGCGGGTCGCCGACACTGACCGGCACGACGCGCACCGGCAGGCCCCGCCATTGCAGCCGACGCCGCAGCACCAGCACGTTTCCGGTGTCACCGTAGATGTTCATCTCGCGCGGATACAGATGCACGAGCGTGAGCGTGAGCGTCACACGGCCTGCCCGACCCGCTGCAGAATCGAGTGCACCGACCACATCGCGGTATAGGTGGTGAACATGACGATGCGGTCGCCGGGACTCGCTTGATCCACCGCCATCCGCATCGCTTTCTCCAAGTCCGGTTCGACGTCGTGCACGGCGACGTCGTCGTAGCGCAGCCGCACTCCCATATCGGCGGCCCGGGTGCCAGCGGTGACCACCCGGTTCGCGTAGCCGTCGAGACCGGTGAAGTCGACGTCCCACAGCCACGACACGTCGCGGCCATCGGCGTACTCATCGTTGATGGCGATGACGATCGCCTGCGCGCGTGCACGTTCGAGGGTGCGCAGCGTCTGCCGGAAGCCGGCCGGGTTCTTGACCAGTTGCAGAACGACGCACCGCCCATCCACCCGGAAGGACTGGCCACGGCCGAACGCCGGCGCCACCGCGATCAGGCCGTCGGCGATGGTTCGTGCGTCCAGACCGAACGTCAGCGCGAGGGCCGCCGCTGCCGTGGCGTTCTGCGCGTTGTGCGGTCCCTCGGCACGCAGGAACACCGGGTACTCCTCGGTGCCGATGCGCATGCGTACCTCGCCGGCCGATCCATCGGGCAGTTTCAGCAATTCCGCGATTGCCGCCTCGCTCGACGTGGTGACGTCACCGCCGTAGAGCTCCTCGTCGGTGGGGAACAGTGGCCGCAGGTCCGCGGCCACGCCGAACCTGGTGACGGTCGCCTTGGTCACCGTGGCGAGCGCGTCGATGCGTTCGTCGTCGCGGTTCAGCACCACCGCCTCGGTGGTCGCGGCGGCCACCTTGCCGAGCAGGCCGGCAATGGTGTCGATCTCACCGAAGCGGTCGAGTTGATCGCGCATGACGTTGAGCAGCAGGGTCCGTCGCGGTGGCACGAGTGCCACGAACCGAACCGCCCACGCCTCGTCGAGCTCGAACACCGCGACGTCGTAGGGCAGGCTGCCGTTCCAGCGCGCGTGCTCGATCGTGGCGGTGATGGCGCCGCGCACGAAGTTGCTCCCGGTGTCGTTGGTGAGCACGCGATAACGGCGGCCGAGGACGGTCGCCACCATCTTCGTGGTCGTCGTCTTGCCGTTGGTGCCGGTGATCACGACGACGCCCTCGGACAGGCGGCGCATCGCACGCGGCAGGAAGCCGGGGAAGAGCTTCTCGACGATCAGTCCGGGCAATGCGTTACCGCGCCGACCGATCAGGCGCAGAGCGATCAACGTCACCTTGCCGACCCAGATTGCGAGTGTGTCCATTGCGGGTTCAGGGTACTGGCGGCCCGCGAACGGGCCGGGTATCTGCCCTAATGGGCAGGCAGCTGCGGTCGGCGGGTCGTCGGCGCGCGCAGAGCGCCGGTGAGCATGGCCACCAGGTTGGCGACGTATGCGTCGTGGCCGATGGACATGCGCCGGCCGGAGTCGATGCGCCATGCGCGGTCCGCCAACGCCGCAGTGAGCATGGTGATCATCATGGCCACTCGCTCGCGCACCAGGGCGCGGGGCAGCGATGCGCCCAATCTGCGTTCGAGCAGCGCGAGTTCCTGGGCCAGCGCGGTGTCACGCACGATTGGTAGCCGGGAGGCGTCACCGCTTGCCTCGGCGCTGAGCTGGGCGATGATCCGCAGGAAGTCGCGACCGTCGTCGCTGCGCAGCTCGATGGCCAGCGGTTCGACGATGACGCGCACCAGCGTGCTGAGCCTTGACCGCTCGCTCAACGTCGCGACGTCGTCGCGACGGGCCGCCTCCATCCGGTCGATGTGCACGGTCAGGATCGCCTCGAGCAGGCCGCCCCGGGAACCGAAGTGGTAGTGGATGGCCGAGTCGTTGGCCTGGCCGGCTGCCGCGACGATATCGCGGGTAAGCGCTGTGTTGACTCCGTCCCGGGCAAAGAGGTGTGCGCCGGCGCGGACGAGCTGCGCCTTGGTGCGCTGGCTCTTCTGGGGCATCTGCCGACGATATAGGCTGGTGGCTATTAACGGGTGTCGTTAATACGACCGTTGCCGGGCAAGAGCTCGCCGGCCTCAGCGGGGGGGTGCGGAATGTCGAAGCTGGAGACAGCCGCCGTCACAACGCCGAGCGGCTCGGCAAGCTACGACCCGTTCGCGGCGAGCTTCCAGCAGGACCCCTACCCCGCTTATCGCCGCCTTCGAGACGACGAGCCGGTGCACCGCCACACGGAACCTGCGTTCTGGGCACTGTCCCGGTTCGAGGACGTGTGGTCGGCGGTCCGCGACCCGGTCACCTTCTCCTCCGCGCAGGGTCTGACGTTTCACCCGGACGAGATCGGTGCGCTGGGATTGGCGCCGACCATCGTCATGCTCGATCCCCCGCGGCACACGCGACTGCGCGCCTTGATCGCCAAGGCGTTCACGCCGAAGCGGGTCGCCGAGCTGGAGCCGCTGATCCGATCCTTCGTTCGTGAGCGGATCTTCGTCATGCGGGCGGCCGACTCCGACGGTGCGCCGGTCGATCTGCACCGGGACTTCTCCTCACCGTTGCCGACGTTCGTGCTGGCGCATCTGCTGGGCGTGCCGGCCGCCGACCGTGCGCGATTCGACCCGTGGGTGGCGACCCTGGTCGGTTTCCAGGACGAGGGGTTCGCGCTAACCCGCGTGGCCGATGCGGCGAGCAGTGTCGGCGAGATGTTCGAGTACTTCGCCGGGCTGATCCGGGCGCGACGCGCGGCGGCTGCCGACGACCTGATCAGCGCGTTGTGCCAGGCCGAGGTGGACGGCGAGTCGTTGACCGATTGGGACGTGCTCGGCTTCTGTTTCGTGATGGTCGCGGGCGGCAACGACACCACCGGCAACCTGATTTCACATGCCGTGGCGTTGCTGGACCGGTTCCCGGACCAGCGCCTGCTGCTGCAGCAGGACCCGACGCTGATGCCGAACGCGCTGCTGGAGTTCTTGCGGATGGAGGGGTCGGTGCAGGGCTTGGCGCGAACGACCACCCGCGCGGTGCGGGTGCAGGATGTGGAGATCCCGGCCGGCGCGAAGGTACTGATGCTCTACGGCGCCGCGAACCGCGACGAGCGGGAGTTCGGCCCGACGGCTGACGTGCTCGACGTGCGGCGCGAGATCCCGCGGCACCTCGGTTTCGCCACCGGGGTGCATTTCTGCATCGGGTCGCACCTGGCTCGCCTGCAGGCGCACGTCGCTCTGTCTGAGTTGCTCGCCGCGTTTCCGCAGATCGGTGTAGATCTTGCGCTCGGCGTCAGGCTGAGTTCCGCGTTCACCCGCGGCTGGATCAGCCTGCCGGCGACCAACCTCTCCCGATCTAGTTTCGACGGAGGTTCGCGTTACCGTGCGGCAATGACAGACGAGCCCGGCCCGTGGGAGCCGCCCCTTGCCGGTTCGGAGGCAGCCCAGCTCGTCGGTGCGTTGGAGCGATTGCGGATGACGTTCCGATGGAAGACGGCCGACCTGGACGAGACCGGCTTGCGAACCACGATCGGGGCGTCGGCTCTGACGCTGGGCAATCTGCTCAAGCACCTGGCTTTCGCCGAGGATTACAAGTTCACCGTGGCGTTGCGCGGCGAACCACCGGGTGAGCCGTGGCCCGAAGGCGTCCGCCCGTCGTCGGACTGGACGTTTGCGTCGGCCGTGCAGCATTCGCCGGCTGAGTTGTACGCAATGTGGGACAGCGCGGTGGCTCGGTCGCGGGGTCGATTGAGCGCGGCACTCGGCGACGGGGGCCTGGACCAGTCGGTGTACATGGCAGACGCCGACGGCCGGCACGCCAACCTGCGCCGGCTGGTGTGCGACCTGATCGAGGAGTACGGCCGGCACACCGGCCACGCCGATCTGATTCGTGAGGCCGTCGACGGACGGGTCGGCGAGGACCCGCCACCCGACTGGCGACCCTGACGCCTGGCGGCAGCCGGCGAGATTCCGACGGCTCGAGAAGGGTGACCTCCACGGGCGGTCTGGAGCACTCGGGCGTGGCATCCGCTGTGTCAGTTTAGATTGACACGGCGTTATTGTCAGTCTAAATTGACATCGTGGACATCGAGCAACTGAACGCGAACCTCTCGTCGGATGACCCGGCGATCGGGCTTCGCGCCTCGTTGGCGCTACATCGCCTGGCTGAGCGGGTCGAGGCGAACCACGTCGCTTCAGCCCGGGAAAAGGGCTGGTCATGGCAGCAGATCGGGGACGCCCTTGGCGTCACCCGCCAATCCGTGCACACCAAATACAACAAGGACACGTCATGACCGAATCCGTAGTGCCAGACACCCTGCACGCCTGGGCCATCTATATGCAGGCGAGCGAGGAAGCTCGGCGGCAAGGTGATCGCCGAACTGGCACCGATCACATCCTGCTCGCCCTGTTGGCGGATCCGTCGACCGAAGCCGTGCTGGGCGTGAACCTGCAGCAAGCTCGCCAAGCGCTCGAGTCGCTCGATCACGAAGCCCTGGGCGCCCTGGGCCTAGGAGCCAAAACTGACATTCCCGCACTGCCGATGCACGCCGTGCCGAAGAAGCCGAGACTCAGAGATATCGCGCAAAAAGATCGACTCCGCATGACGCCCGCGGCAAAGAGGGTGCTTGAGGAAGCGGTCAAGCCCAATCGCCGGAAGACCCAGGTCACCGCCCAGCAGGTACTGGCGCAGATTCTGACTCTCCAACCACCAGATCCTGCGGCGGCGCTGCTGAGCGCCCTCGGCGTCAATACGTCCGAGGTTCGGAGCCGACTGGATGCGGTCACGCCCGAGCGCTGAGTCCCTGGGCGCCTGCGAGACACAAGCGATCTGTGCGAAAAGCCGATCGCCGACGCCACGAGCCCGTCCTAGGGTGCGGGGGTGGCGCTACGGCTGGAAGCAGTGACCTTCGACGTGCCCGACGCGGCCGCGGTGGCCGCCTTCTGGGCCGGGCTGCTCGGCCGGGACGTCCGCACGGAGTCGGGCGGCGCGTTCCTGCCCGGTGACAACACGCAGGTCGGGCTTCGCTTCGTCACCTCCGACACCGAGCAAGTCGGCAGACCGCGGCTGCATTTACACCTGACCAGCGACAGCCTCGAGCAACAGCGGCGAACCGTCGAGCTGGCGCTGCGCCTGGGCGGTCGCCACATCGACGTTGGCCAAGGGCCTGACGACACACACGTCGCGCTGGCAGATCCCGGCGGCAACGAGCTGTGTGTGATCGAGCCGGCCAACAACTTCCTGGCCGGCACCGGCTATCTCGGCGAGGTCACCTGTGACGGAACCCGAGAGGTCGGTTTGTTCTGGCGCGACGCGTTGGGCTGGCCGCTGGTGTGGGACCACCTCGAGCAGACCGCAATCCAGTCGCCGCTCGGCGGCACCAAGATCTCGTGGGACGCGTGGGGCGGATCGCCACTCGACTCCAAGCTGGGAAGGAACCGGCAGCGGTTCGACCTCGTCACCGGCGACCTGGTCAGCGAGGCGCAACGGCTGGTCTCGCTCGGTGCGACCCGACTCGCAGACCTGCCCGGCAGCATCGAACTGGCCGACCCAGACAACAACGAATTCCTCATTCGCTCGGCCTGAGCGCCAAGCCACCGAGGGCCCGGAATCGTTGGTGGAGACGAGGAGACTTGAACTCCCAACCCCCGCCTTGCAAAGGCGGTGCTCTGCCAGTTGAGCTACGTCCCCGGCACGGACGAGGCTACCGGGACGAGTCCGAGGTCGCCTCGCGCCATAGCGCCGCGTCGGTCTGGCCACGCCGACGCTTGACCGCTGCCAGCACCACGCCAGCAACTGCGACCAGCAACACGATCGGCCTTTTCACGAGGCAACCCCACCTTCCGTGCCGCCGGCTTGGTCAGCCTTGGTTCGGCCTGAACGAGCTAGCTCGCCGCGACCGTTCGAACAGCTCGGCGAACAGGCTCGCCATGGCCGCTCGCCTCAGTGCTCTTGTGGGCCTGGGAGGACTTGAACCTCCGGCCTCATCCTTATCAGGGATGCGCTCTAACCGTCTGAGCTACAGGCCCATAGCTGTCCGCCGACCGCCGGCCCGCCGTGATCCAAAACAGACGGGCGCCGACCGGCGCGAAGAGTGAGCCTACCCGAGCCGCTCACCGGGAATGTGGGGAGCTTTGTTCCCGCTATCCGGGCAGAAAACTCCCCACGCGGGCAGCGGGGTCACGCCTCGGAGAGCGTCAGCTCCACGCCGCCGACCAGGTCGGCGCACAGGTTGTAGATCACCGAACCGACCGTCGACAGCGCGATGAACAGGATCACGTTCACGACCCCCACGATCGCCGCGCCACCGAGCACGACGCCGCCCGTCACCGGCGCCTTCGACCCTGGGCCGTTGATCGTGGTCACGGTGTCGTTCACCTTGCTGATCACGCCTGCCGCGTCGAGGATCCCGTACAGGATGGCGATCACGAGCATCCAGATGAAGAACAACGCGATCGAGAGCACGCAGGAGAACTTCAACACCGTCCACGGGTTGACATGGCGCAGTTGCAGCCGCGCCCGCCGCGGTCCCCGAACGCGAGGTGCCCGAGCCGCAGCCTGCGCCCGGGCCGCATCCGCGCCCGGCGGCGGCAGCGCACCGGACATGCTCGGCGGCACGTTGCCGACCGGAGCACCGTTCGCTGCCGCGTGCTGACCACTCGTGTGCGGGCCGGTCGTCGTGCTTGAGCCGGCTGCGGGCGAGCCGGAGACGGTGGTAGCCCCGAACTCGGTCGTAGCGCCGAATTCGGCCGATTGCGCGCCCCCGAGGTACGGCGGCGGTTGCGTCATCAACTACTCCATCCTTGTGGCGCGCCCGCAGGCGCCGGTTCGCGCTGGCGAACGCTCAGTCTGCCTCGTCCGGTTCATCGGCGTTGCGTGCAACGGCGACGAGGTTGACTCCCTCGGGGAGGTTCATCAACCGGACTCCCATCGTCTGCCGCTGCGCCCGGCGGACGCCCGCAGCCTTTGTGCGGATGACCACGCCGTCGGACGTGATCGCGTAGACCTCGTCCTGCGGGCTGACGGCGACGGCGCCGACCAGCCCACCTCGAGTGGTCACGATACGCGCCGTGAGCACGCCCTTGCCGCCTCGGCCCTGCACCGGGTACTCGTCGATCCTCGTCCGCTTGGCGTACCCACCCTCTGTCGCCACCAGGATTTCCACAGAATCCAGGTCGTCGCGCACCACCTCCATGGCCAGCAACTCGTCGCCTGAGTTGAACCTCATGCCCACCACACCGGACGTGGCCCGGCCCATCGGGCGCAGCGCATCGTCGTCGGCGCGGAACCGGATCGACATCGCCCTGCGGCTGACCAGCAGCAGGTCGTCCTCGGCCGAGACCAGCGCCGCGTCGATCAGCTCGTCGTCCTCGCGCAGGTTGATCGCGACGATGCCGCCCGTGCGGGTCGAGTCGAAGTCGGTCAGTTTCGACTTCTTCACCAGGCCGTGCTTGGTGGCCAGCACCAGGTACGGCGCGACCTCGTAGTTCTTGATCGCGATGACCTCGGCGATCGTCTCGTCCGGCTGGAACGCCAGCAGGTTCGCCACGTGCTGGCCGCGGGCGTTGCGGTTCGCCTCGGGCAGCTCGTACGCCTTGGCCCGGTACACCCGGCCCTTGTTCGTGAAGAACAGGATCCAGTCGTGCGTCGAGCTGACGAAGAAGTGCTCGACGATGTCGTCGGTCTTCAGCGCCGCGCCCTGCACGCCCTTGCCGCCGCGCCGCTGCGCCCGGTACAGGTCGGTCTTGGTGCGCTTCGCGTAGCCGGTGCGCGTCATCGTGACGACGACTTCCTCGTTCGCGATCAGGTCTTCCATCGACACGTCGCCGTCGTAGGGCACCAGCACGGTGCGCCGCTCGTCGCCGTACTTGCCGACGATCTCGTCCAGCTCGTCGCGGATGATGGTGCGCTGGCGTCCGGGCCTGGCCAGGATGTCGTTCAGGTCCGCGATCTTCGCCTCGATCTCGGCGGCCTCGTCGATGATCCGCTGGCGCTCGAGTGCGGCAAGCCGGCGCAGCTGCAGGTCCAGGATCGCGTCGGCCTGCACCTCGTCGATCTCCAGCAGCTGACATCAGGCCGGTCTTCGCCTCCTCCGCCGACGGTGAGTTCCGGATCAGCGCGATCACCGCGTCGAGCTGGTCGAGGGCCTTGAGGTAGCCGCGCAGGATGTGCGCGCGCTCCTCGGCCTTCTTCGCAGCCGGTACTGCGTGCGCCGGACGATGACCTCGACCTGGTGCTCGACGTAGTGCGTGACGAACTGGTCCAGCCGCAGCGTGCGCGGCACGCCGTCGACGATCGCGAGCATGTTCGCGCCGAAGGTGGTCTGCAGCTGGGTGTGCTTGAACAGGTTGTTCAGCACCACCTTCGCCACCGCGTCGCGCTTGAGCGTCACCACGATCCGCATGCCGATGCGGTCCGACGACTCGTCGTTGATGTCGGCGATGCCGGCGACCTTGCCGTCCTTGGCGAGCGTGGCGATGGACTCGACGCAGGTTGTCCGGGTTCACCTGGTACGGCAGCTCGGTGACCACCAGGATGGTGCGTCCCTTGACGTCCTCCTCGACCGTGACCACCGCGCGCATCCGGATCGAGCCGCGACCGGTGCGGTACGCGTCCTCGATCCCGTCCCGGCCGACGATCAGGCCCTTGGTCGGGAAGTCCGGGCCGGGGATGAGCTTCATCAGTTCCGCGAGCAGCTCCTCGTCGGTGGCGTCGGGGTGATCGAGTGCCCAGGTGACGCCGGCGGCGACCTCGCGCAGGTTGTGCGGCGGGATGCGGGTGGCCATGCCGACCGCGATGCCCTCGGATCCGTTGACCAGCAGGTTCGGGATGCGCGCCGGCAGGATGACCGGCTCGACGGTGTTGCCCGCGTAGTTGGGGATGAAGTCGACGGTCTCCTCGTCGATGTCCCGCAGCATCTCCATCGCGAGCGGTCTGCAGCCGGCACTCGGTGTAGCGGTAGGCCGCCGCCGGGTCGTTGCCCGGGGAGCCGAAGTTGCCCTGCGGATCGATCATCGGGTACCGCAGCGACCACGGCTGCGCCATCCGGACCAGCGCGTCGTAGAGCGCGGTGTCGCCGTGCGGGTGGTAGTTACCCATCACGTCACCGACCACGCGGCCGCACTTGACATAGTTGCGGTCCGGGCGGAAGCCGGAGTCGTACATCCCGTACAGGATCTTGCGGTGCACCGGCTTGAGGCCGTCGCGGACGTCGGGCAGCGCGCGCCCGACGATTACCGACATCGCGTAGTCGATGTAGCTGCGCTGCATCTCGCTCTGGATGTCGACCGGCTCGATCCGGTCGAAGCCGCCCGAATCGGTGACGTCAGTGGTGTCGGTCATGCCCTAGTCCTCAAGAAGTTCTGCCGTGGATTTGAAGGTGAGGAGGCCATCCACTCCGGCCTCAGATATCAAGGAACCGGACGTCCTTGGCGTTGCGGATGATGAAGGACCGCCGTGCCTCGACGTCCTCGCCCATCAGCACGCTGAACAATTCGTCCGCGGTGGCCGCATCGTCGAGAGTGATCAGTCGCAGGATCCGGTGGGCCGGGTCCATCGTGGTCTCCCACAGCTCCTTGGCATTCATCTCACCAAGGCCCTTGTACCGCTGCATCGCCTCTTCCTTCGGCAGCTTGCGGCCGGCTTCGAGTCCCACCTTGATCAGCCCGTCGCGCTCCTTGTCGGAGTAGGCGTAGCCCGGGTCGCCCTTCCTCCACTTGATCTTGTAGAGCGGCGGCGCGGCCAGGTAGACGTGGTTCGTCTCGATGAGCGGGCGCATGAATCGGAACAGCAGGGTCAGCAGCAGGGTGGTGATGTGCTGGCCGTCGACGTCGGCGTCGGCCATCAGCACGATCTTGTGATAGCGCAGCTTGGCGATGTCGAAGTCGTCGTGGATGCCGGTGCCCAGCGCGGTGATCAGCGACTGCACCTCGTTGTTCTTCAGCACCCGGTCGATGCGCGCCTTCTCGACGTTGATGATCTTGCCGCGGATCGGCAGGATCGCCTGGAACATCGAGTCGCGGCACGACTTGGCCGAGCCGCCGGCGGAGTCGCCCTCGACGATGTACAGCTCGCTCACGGTGGGGTCGGTGGAACGGCAGTCGGACAGCTTGCCCGGCATGCCCATCGTGTCCAGTGCGTTCTTGCGGGCGAGCTTGCGCGCCTGCTGTGCCGCCTTACGCGCCCGCGCCGCCTGCGACGCCTTGGTGACGATGACCTCGCCCTTCGGACGGATTGCGCTCGAACCAGTCCGAGAGCCACTCGTTGCACGCCCGCTGCACGAACGACTTGGCGACGGAGTTGCCGAGTTTCGTCTTCGTCTGGCCCTCGAACTGAGGATCGCCCAGCTTCACCGACACGATCGCGGCAAGGCCCTCGCGAATGTCGTCACCGGTGAGCTTGTCGTCGCTCGGCTTGAGAATCTTCTTGTCCTCGGCCCAGCGGTTCACGACAGAGGTGAGCGCGGCCCGGAACCCTTCCTCGTGCGTGCCGCCCTCGATCGTGTTGATCGTGTTGGCGAAGGTGTAGACGCTCTCGGAGTAGCTCTCGTTCCACTGCATCGCGACAGCCACCGACAACCGGTTCTCGGTGTCCTCGGCCTCGAAGTTGATCACCGACTTGTGGATCGGCGACTTGGTGGCGTTCAGGTGCTTGACGAAGTCGGCGATGCCGCCCGGGTAGTGGTAGGTGACTTCCTTCGGCTGCTTACGCGCCTTGGTCGGCGCCGTGGCGTCGTCCTCCTCGACCACTTGGTCGGGGCGCTCGTCACGCAACGTGATGGTCAGGCCCTTGTTCAGGAAGGCCTGCTCCTGCAGTCGTCGGGAGATCGTCTCGAAGTTGTAGGTGAGCGTCTCGAAGATGTCCGGGTCGGCCCAGAACGTGACCGTGGTGCCGGTCCGGCTGGTCTTCTCGCCCTTCTTCAGCGGCTCGGCCGGCTTCTGGTCGACGAAGGGCTGGGTCCAGCGGTAGCCGTCGCGGTCGATCTCGACCTCGAGCCGGCGCGAGAGCGCGTTGACCACCGAGACCCCGACGCCGTGCAGCCCGCCGGAGACCGCGTAGGCCTGGCTGTCGAACTTCCCGCCCGCGTGCAGCACCGTCAGGATCACCTCGACGGTCGGCCGCTTCTGCGTCGGGTGCATGGCGACCGGCATGCCACGGCCGTTGTCCACCACCCGAACCCCGCCGTCGGCCAGCAGCGTCACGTCGATGCGATCGGCAGAAGCCGGCCAGTGCCTCGTCCACCGAGTTGTCGACGACCTCCCACACGAGGTGATGCAGTCCCCGCTCGGAGGTCGAGCCGATGTACATGCCCGGGCGCTTGCGGACCGCCGCGAGACCTTCCAGCACGGTGATCGAGCTGGCGTCGTACGCGCTTGAGCGTTCTTGCCGTTCCTCGAGTTGCGGGGGCTCCCGTTTGCATCGTTTGCACTGCTTGGCAAGGTGGTAGACCTCTCTCGCCGGTTACCGGCGTCCAGCGGCGGCGCGTCGGCAGCAGACGTAGCGGCCAAGGCGATCGTCGACGTGCCGGAGCGGATTCAGACACGAACATGGGGCGGACGAGGCACTGACAGCCCAATGAGAGCCCGCACATCGCCAACCCCGGGGATTCCACTCCAGTCTAGCCGATTCCGAGGACAGAATGGGGCCGCGACGCGTCCTGATCTCGCCCAGGATCGATTAGGTGCCCGGTAGTCGCGGGAACCCACAGACCCACCAGTCCACCGTGCGCCTGCGCCCGATCAGCCTGCTCAGCCGTAGGTGTCCCGAGGCCCCCGCGCGCCGCGCACGGACCAGCCGCCGTGCTTCCAGCTCGGCCCGGTCGGGCCACGGAATCGGACCGACGTCACCACCTCCGGACCGAGCTGGGCGACCAGTCGCGCCAGCACCGTTGCCGAGAGCAGCCGCAACTGCGTGGCCCATGCCGTCGATTCGGCCTCGACGCGCAGCTCGCCCCGGACCAATGAGTCAGGCCGGCAATGCACGGAAACGTCCTCGCCCACCAATTGGGCCCAGTCGGTGAACACCCGCGCCGCCGCGAGTGGCTGCTCCCATCCGCGATCGGCCACGTACCCGGCCAGCACATTGCCGACGAGCTCCGGGTCGGTGCCATCCGGATCCGGGCCTGAGTAGCCGCCCCTGGCCGGCTGAACCGTCGCGCCCGGTCGGGTGCGTTCGGCCGCATCCGAACCGGCGCCGCGCTGCCGTGGCGTCCGCCGGCCGGGCCGACGGCCCGCGGACCGGGAGAGACCCTGCGCGCCGGCCAGCGCGGCGCGCGCCAGGTCCGCGGCGGTTGGCTCGGCGGTTGGCTCGGCGCCACCAGTGCTCTCCCGCGACAGCCGGCTTTCTTGATCTCTGTCCACAGCTGACACGGTTTTTCCACCGTGCATTGTGGACAAGCGGGTGACTTGGGTCTCATCGCCGGTTTCGCCGTCAATGTCGCCGATCGGTCCCCCAGGCCCGCGCCCGGATCCCCGCGGCCGTTGCTCACCGGACAAGACGCACCTGCCCGTCCGCCACCTCGTAGCGCGCGCCCTGCACCTGGTCCGGGACGTCCGTCGCCACCGCCGCCGTGATCAGCGCCTGCTCCGCTTTCGCCGCCACCAGGGCCAGTTGCTCGCGCCGGTCGCCGTCCAGCTCGGCGAAGACGTCGTCCAGGATCAGGATCGGCTCGGCGCCCTGTGGATAGTCCGCGCGCAGCAGTTCGAACGTGCCCAGGCGCAGCGCCAGCGCAACCGACCACCCCTCGCCATGGCTGGCGTACCCGCGGACCGGCAAATCGCCCAGGCCGAATTCCACCTCGTCGCGGTGTGGCCCAACCAGGTTCACGCCGCGTTCGAGTTCCACCGGCCGGCGACGAGCCAGCTCACTGAGCAGCGCCGCCTCGAGTTCCGCCTCCAGGCCGTCGCCGAGATCGGCCCAGCGCTCGGCCCGCGCCACCGACCGAGTGCGGTCCTCGCCACCCGATCCCTCGCCCGAGTCCGCCAGGGAGCTGACGTAGCGCATCGTCAGCGGTGGACTCTCCGGCGCCACCTGCGCGTACGCGGCCACGGCGAGCGGTCGCAGTGCATCCAGCGCGCGCAGCCGGGCCGCCATCAACGCAGCGCCATTCGTGGCCAAGTGGCCGTCCCACACATCCAGCGTGCTCAGGTCGGCGGATCCGCCCCGGCGTGCCACGCCGGATGACTTCAGCAGCGCTGCGCGCTGCTTCAGCACCCGCTCGTAGTCCGCCCGCACCGCCGCCATCCGTGGTGCCCGGGCCACCACCAGGTCATCCAGGAACCGACGGCGTTCACCAGGATCGCCGCGGACGATGGCCAGGTCCTCCGGCGCGAACAGCACCGATCGGACCGCGCCGAGCACGTCCCGCGCCCTCGGCACCGCGGACCCGTTCAGCCGGGCCCGGTTCGCCCGGCCCGGGCTGATCGTCACTTCGACCCGCAGCTCACGCCCATCGGCCACCACGGCTGCCTGCACCACCGCCTGCTCGGCACCGGCACGCACCAGCGGCGCGTCGGTGGGCACCCGGTGTGAGCCGAGCGTGGTGAGATATCCGACCGCCTCCACCAGGTTGGTCTTGCCCTGCCCGTTCGCGCCGACCAGCACCGACGCCCCAGGCTCGAACGCGATCTCCGCGTTGGGCCAGCTGCGGAAGTCGGTGACGGAGAGGTGGCGCAGGTACATCGGCAGCCTCAGCCGGGCAGCCGCACCGGCATGATCAGGTACGTGTAGTCGGTGCCGTTGCCTTCCGGCCGGAGCACAACCGGCTTGTTCGCAGACGTGAACAGCATCCGGGCAGTCGAGGTGGGCAGAGCTCCCAAGCCGTCGAGCAGGAACTGTGGATTGAACGCCGTCGCGATGGGCTCACCCTCGTACGCGACTTCCAGTTGCTCCTCGGCGCGTCCCTCGTCCTCGCCGCCCGCAGTCAGGGTGAGGTTGTTGTCCCCGAACTCCAGCCGTACCGGAGAATTGCGCTCTGCCACCAGCGAGACCCGCTTGACCGCGTCCACCAGCGTCGGCACCGTCACCTCCGCGGAGGACGCCCACTCGGACGGCAACAGCGAGCGGTAGGCGGGGAACGCGGCATCGAGCAGTCGGGTGGTGGCCCGGCTGGACCGGCCGTCGGCCGTGCCGGCGAAGCCGATGATGCCCTCGCCGGTGGTGCCGGTCGCCGACAGCGCGATGGTCATTGGGTCGGTACCGGCAAGGCTCTTGGCGGCATCGGACAGGGCGCGCGCAGGGACCAGCACCTGGGCGGACGCGCCACCCGGCTGGTCCGGTTGCCAATTGAGTTCCCGCACCGCCAGGCGATAGCGATCCGTGGCCGCCAGCGTCAGGCGCTCACCCTCGATCTCCAGGCGTACGCCGGTGAGCATCGGCAGTGTGTCATCGCGTCCAGCCGCTATCGCAACCTGCCCGACCGCCATCGCGAACTCGTTGCTGTCCACCGTGCCCGCCGTGGTGGGCATCGTGGGCAGGGTCGGGTAGTCCTCGACCGGCATCGTCGGCAGGGTGAACCGAGCGTTGCCGCAGGAGATGGTCGAGCCGCGAACCGTCCACGGTGACGTCCACCGGGTGCGGCGGTAGGGCACGGGCGATCTCGGCGAGCAGCCGGCCCGATACCAGGGCGCGGCCGTCGGCACCCGCGGCAACCTCCAGGTCGACCTCGGTGGATGCCTCCAGGTCGAAGCCGGAGACGGAGAGCTTGTCGGCTTCGACGGCGAGGAGCAGCCCGGCCAGCACCGGGATGGTCGGGCGGGTGGACAGGCTGCGCGCGGCCCAGGCGACCGCGTCGGCAAGCGCATCGCGCTCGACCCGGAACTTCATGCTGCCTCCATCGTCCCCAGCAGTGAGCTTGCTAATGCTCCTGGGGTTTGCGTCTCTGAATAGAACTCATCGTTGTCGTCATCGCTGCTGTGGATCGTGGGGATAACCAGCGGTGGACCTGAAACTACAAGGCTCGCCCGTGTGGATTCTCCGCTGCCGATCGTCCACGTCGGTACCGACACGACGTGCATGAACCGGTGGACGGACGTCGATTCCACAGCACGCTCGTCACCGTCCACAGTTGTTGTGCACGGAACGCTCACGTGCGCGCCCGCACCTTGATCCGGCTGGTGAGCTCGGCGATCTGGTTGTACACGGTGAGTTTCTCGGCCATCTGCGTACGGATCTTGCGGTCGGCGTGCATGACCGTCGTGTGGTCGCGGTTGCCGAACTTCTCACCGATCTTGGGCAGGGACAGGTCGGTGAGCTCCCGGCACAGGTACATCGCCATCTGCCGGGCGCTGACCAGCACCCGGCTGCGGGAGCTGCCGGTCAGGTCGTCGATGGAGATCGCGAAGTACTCCGCGGTCACCGCCATGATCGTCGGTGCGTTGATCTCCGGGGAGTCGGATTCGCCGACCAGGTCCTTGAGCACGGTCTCGGTGAGGGTCATGTCCACCGGTTGACGGTTGAGGCTGGCGAAGGCCGTGACCCGGATGAGTGCGCCCTCCAGCTCCCGGATATTGCTCTGGATCTTCGAGGCGATGAACTCGAGGACGTCCGGGGGCGGGTTCATCCCCTCCTGGGCCGCCTTCTTCCGCAGGATCGCGATCCTGGTTTCCAGGTCGGGTGCCTGAACGTCGCTGATGAGGCCCCACTCGAACCGGGTGCGCAACCGGTCCTCCAGCGACGACAGTTGGCGAGGTGCCTTGTCGGAGCTGATGACGATCTGCTTGTTGGCGTTATGCAGCGTGTTGAAGGTGTGGAAGAACTCCTCCTGCGTCCGCTCCGCCCGTTCCAGGAACTGGATGTCGTCGATCAGGAGCAGGTCCACCGACCGGTACCGGGCCTGGAACGCCTGCATCTTGTCGTCGCGGACGGAGTTGATGAAGTCGTTGGTGAATTCCTCGCTGGAGACGTACCGGGTGCGCAGCCCGGGCAGGAGCCGCTGGGCGTAATGGCCGATCGCGTGCAGCAGGTGGGTCTTGCCCAGTCCGGAGTCGCCGTAGACGAAGAGCGGGTTGTAGGCCTTGGCCGGCGCCTCGGCCACAGCGACCGCGGCGGCATGGGTGAACCGGTTGCTGGAGCCGATGACGAACGTGTCGAAGGTGTACTTCGGGTTCAGTCGCGCGTCGCGGTCGCTGGACACCGGGCCACTGCGGCTGGGCGCGTACAGCCCGGGCGCCGGCTCGTCCGGCCAGCGAGTGGCCTCGTCGTCGGCGACGGCGTAGGGGTCGGCCTCGGCTGATTCGAGTTGCTCATCCGGGTGCTGGACGGTGACCGCGACACGAATGTCGCGGCCGAGTTCCTGGGTGAGCACGGAGGCGATCAGCGGGCGCAGCCGGGTTTCGAGGTACTCCTTGGCGAACTCGTTCGGCGCGGCGAGCAGTGCTGTGTCCTCGACCAGGCCCAGCGGGCGGGTGAGGTTGATCCAGGCCCGCTGCTGCGGCCGGATGCTGTTGTCGTCGAAGCGACCCTTGGCTCGTTCCCACACATCCCCGAGTTCGGGTCGATCGTCCACGGGGGTGTCCACTCCAGTTGTGTCGTTGGTGCCAGAGCCATTTTGCGGCACTGCGTGCCCGCCGGATTCGGCGCGTGCCTACCGGGTCCATGATCGGCGGCGAGGCACGATCCACAGACTTGTCCACAGACTGTGCATGCCCACTCCGACCGAGATGAATTCACCCGGTGAACCGCGCGCTGTAGGCGACTCGGTGGGCGAACCTAACAGCGCCTGTGGACGACGACAATAGCCGTCGGCGTGTCGCTGCCCTCGGGTACGTTTGGGCGCCTACTTCCGGGGATTTCGCTTCGCCGGTGAGTTTGACCGCGGACGGTGGCAATCCGTACCGTGGACCGGTCTCGGCAGGCTGCAGCGAGCCGCCGTGGCCGCCTTCCATTCCGGACTGCCGACCGCACCCGCGCGATCATCCGGCTGGGAGTAACCAGACGTTCGACCGATGGAGTCCAGCCGTGACCAAGCGCACCTTCCAGCCGAACAATCGCCGCCGGGCGAAGACGCACGGCTTCCGGTTGCGGATGCGCACCCGCGCCGGGCGCGCCATCCTCTCGGCCCGCCGGCGCAAGGGCCGCAAAGAGCTGTCGGCCTGAGCCGACGCGCAGGTCTCGTTGTTGCCCCCTGCGAACCGGTTGCGGCACGCCACCGAGTTCGCCACCGTGATTCGCCGCGGCGATCGAGTGCGCCGAGGTCATCTCGTCGTGCATGTTCTCGCCGGGCTGTTGCCCGGTGCGCCGCGCGCCGGCCTGGTGGTCGGACGGTCGGTCGGCGGCAGTGTGGTCCGGCATCGGGTCAGCCGACGATTGCGCGCGCAACTGCGTCCCCGCCTCGATCGGCTGCCGGACGGCAGCGCCACCGTGGTGCGGGCGCTGCCGGGTGCCGACACGGACTCCTCGGCTCGGCTCGGCGCAGATCTCGAGGCTGCCTTCGATCGCCTGCTGGTGCGCGTCTGATGGCCGCGCCGCGGGTGACCGGCGCGGTGCTTGCCGTGCTGCGGTTCTACCAACGCGCCATCAGCCCGGCACTGCCGCCGCGCTGCCGCTTCACCCCCACCTGCAGCGCTTACGCGAGCGAAGCGATCAGCCGGTTCGGGCTGGCCCGCGGATCGTGGCTGGCGCTGCGCCGGGTGCTGCGCTGCCACCCATTCCATCGCGGCGGGCACGACCCGGTACCGCCGGCCGTTGCCCCTGACGGACACCACGAGCGCAGCGAGGTTGCGCGCGCCGCCGGTGCCGGTCTTCCGAGCAGTCCGACCCGGCGTGCCGACCGTTCGCGTCCGCAGCCGGCCGCCTAGGAGAAGTTTAATGCTCAACTTCTTGTACACCGCGGTGTCGTGGGTGTTGCTGCGCTGGCACTCCTTCTTCAGCCTGTTCCTGAACAAGGACAGCGGCCTGAACTGGGCGCTGTCGATCGTCTTCCTGGTCTTCACCGCTCGGCTGCTGCTGTTCCGGCTGTTCATCAAGCAGGTGCACTACCAGCGGCACATGTCCGAGATGCAGCCCAAGATTCAGGAGCTGCGCAAGAGGTACAAGGACGACCGGGCCGAACTCAACCGGCAGATGATGAAGCTGCAGCAGGAGCAGGGCTTCAACCCGCTCACCGGCTGCCTGCCGATGTTCCTGCAGATCCCGGTGTTCATCGGGCTCTTCCACGTGCTGCGCCACCTGGCGAACTCGGTCTCCATCGCCGACCACCAGAGCACTGCGACGCCGGCGCAGTTGGCCAAGCTGACCCTGTACAGCTTCAGCAAGAATGAGACGGTCAGTGCGGCCAAGGCGCGGCTGTTCGGCGCGCCGCTCGCCGGCCGGCTCACCGACAGCTCGGCGAAGATCCATGCGCTGAGCGGCCACGTCGGCGCGACCCACGTCGTGATCGTCATCCTGGTGGTGCTGAGTGCCGCCGCCACCCTGATGACACAGCTGCTGGTCCGCCGCGGGCAGGTCACCGTGCCGGAGGGCACCGCGGCCACGATCCAGCGGCTGATGCTGGTGTTCATCCCGGTGAGCACCCTCGGCTCCGGCCTGTTCTTCCCGCTCGGCGTGCTGCTGTACTGGTTCACCAGCAACAACTGGACCATGCTGCAGCAGCTGTACGTGAACCGCTTCCACCCACAGACGCCGAAGGACACACCGCCGGTGGGTGAGCTGGGGAAGACTCTTGCGCCCCGCCCGGGCCAGCGTCCGGTCCGCAAGGACGGCACTTCGCTGGTGAAGAGCGATGCCGACGGATCGTCGGCCACGCCACCTACTCCCCCGGCCCGCAATGCACCGAGACCGGGCCAGCGTCCGGCGCGCCCCGGTGGTAACCGGCCGCCCGCCAAACGCCCGAGTCAAGCCAAGAAGAGACGCTGAACCAGCGCCTGAGATTGTCCCAACAAGGGAGCCGTCCTTCGCCGGGCTGAGCACCGGCGTAAGCGAACCGAGAGGAAGAACCGACGTGAGCGACACCGACGTCGAGGTTGCCGACACTGTGACCGAGAGCGATGCCGATGCGGATGGCGGCGCCGACAGCGCTGAGGACAGCGACAGCGCTGAGGACACCGACGGCGCTGAAGAGACCGACAGCTCCGAGTCGCCGGAGGAGCAGAATTCGCTGCTCGTTCGAGAGGGTGATATCGCGGCGGACTACCTGGAACGGTTGCTGGACATCGTCGACTACGACGGTGATATCGACCTCGACGTCGAGAACGACCGTGCCGTGGTTGCCATCGTCGGGTCCGATCTCAAGCCCCTCGTCGGCGCGTCGGGCGAGACGCTCGACGCGCTGCAGGAGCTGACGCGTCTCGCCGTGCAGCAAAAGACCGGCGTCCGGAGCCGGCTGATGCTCGACGTGAGCGGCCACCGTCAGGCGCGTCGCGAGCAGCTGCAACGCCTTGCTCGCGAGACGGTGGAGTCGGTGCTGGCGTCGGGGGAGCCGGAGCGGCTCAGCCCGATGAACCCATTCGAGCGCAAGGTGGTGCACGACACGGTCTCGTCGATCGACGGCGTGTACAGCGAGTCGGAGGGCGAGGAGCCGAACCGGCGTGTCGTCGTCCTCATCGAGAGCTGATTGAAGGCTGATCCCGCGTTCCGGCGCGCGTCCGCAGATGCAGCCAGCGACGTGACAGGTAGGGCACCGCAGCCACCGGTCGTCGCCGTGGAGGTGTTCGGTGACCGGCTCGAGCTGGCGCGGTCGTATGCCGACGTACTGGCTGACGCGGGAGTGGTACGTGGGCTGCTCGGCCCTCGCGAGGTACCTCGGCTCTGGGACCGCCACCTCCTGAACAGCGCAGTGGTGAGTGACTTGCTGCCGGTCGGAGCACGGGTGATTGACGTGGGATCGGGTGCTGGGCTACCCGGCGTGGCGCTCGCGATTCGGCGGCCGGATCTCTCGGTCGTGCTGCTCGAGCCGTTGCTTCGACGGGTGGAGTTTCTTATCGAGACCGTGGCTGCGCTCGGGCTGGGTGGGCAGGTGTCTGTCGTTCGTGGACGTGCCGAGGAGCCAGTCGTGCGAACAACGCTCGCCGACGCCGATTGGGTGACCGCGCGGGCTGTTGCGCCGCTCGACCGGTTGGCAGGATGGTGCCTGCCGCTGCTGCGGCCCGGCGGTGTGCTCCTCGCGTTGAAGGGCGCAATGGCGGGTTCTGAAATTGAAAGCCACCGCGATCAGATGCGGCGCGCCGGGGCGGGGGAGATCGACGTCGTGACGTGCGGTTCAGGTCTGCTGGACGAACCGACGACCGTGGTCCGCGTTCGACGAGCTACGAAGAGCACGAGGGGATCGCGATGACCGAGTTCTCGTCCACCACCCGGGCGACGGTTGGTGGCGAGGTTTCACGTGAAACCGATGCGCCCCACGCGGGATCGGACGACGGCCAGGTTGATGTTTCACGTGAAACGGTCGCGCTGGGCGCAGAGTCAGAGCACCAGCCGACTGCCGACCGTGTTTCACGTGAAACAGAGTTCGACACTCCCATCGCCCGTGAAGCCGCCGAAGCGATTCATGTGCTGAACGTCCGGCAGGAGAGCTGGCCCCGGCCGCGGACAACCCGCGTCCTGACCGTTGCCAACCAGAAGGGCGGAGTTGGTAAGACGACCACCACGGTGAACCTGGCGGCGGCTCTCGCACTGCATGGCCTGCGGGTGCTGGTGATCGACCTTGATCCGCAGGGCAACGCGAGCACGGCGCTCGGCGTTCCGCACACAGTCGGCACCCGATCGGTGTACGACGTCCTCCTTGGAGGCGTCCCCATCAGCGAGGTCACGACCCCGGCCGACTTCAGCGAGAATCTCATCTGCGTCCCCGCCACGCTCGATCTAGCTGGCGCCGACATCGAACTCACGTCTCAAGTCGCACGCGAGTACCGGCTCCAGCGTGCGGTGACGACCTACCTCGACAGCGATCCCGGCATCGACTACCTGCTGATCGACTGCCCTCCGTCGCTCGGCCTGCTGACCCTGAATGCGCTGGTGGCCGCTCGGGAAGTGCTCATTCCGATTCAGTGCGAGTACTACGCACTGGAGGGCTTGGCCCAACTGCTCAATACGGTCGAGCTGGTGCGGTCGCATCTCAATCCTCAACTGGCGGTGTCGACCGTTCTGCTGACGATGTACGACAGCAGGACGAGGTTGGCCGATCAGGTCGCCGACGAGGTCCGCGAGCACTTCAAGGAGCTTGTCCTCACGCCGGTGATCCCCCGCAACGTCCGGGTCTCCGAGGCACCCGGATTCGGGCAAACCGTAATCACGTACGACCCAGGGTCGCGCGGCGCCGTCGGCTATCTGCAGGCTGCGCGCGAAATTGCCGATCGCGGGTCGGAAACCGGCGTGCCGAGAACAGCGGAAGGACGGGAGGGAACTACCGTCAACGAAGAACCAGACCAGCCGAACCCGGCGGAGCGAGGACACGCATGAGCGAGCGCAGCGAGCGAATTAGTAAGAACAGTGCGCTTGGAATCTCATGCGTGCCCGGAGCGGCGAAATCACGCAGGAGCGAGCCCAGCAAGCACACGGAGCGAGGACACGCATGAGCGAGCGCAGCGAGCGAACCAAGACTCGTCGTGGTGGGCTGGGTCGAGGTCTCGGCGCCCTGATCCCGACAGCGAGTGATGGCACTGGCACGGCCACGCCGTCCCCGGCGGACATCTACTTCGGTTCGACCACCGCCGTCATGACGCCGCCTGACGCGGCGGATGGACCGGCGACACCCACCGAGCAAGGCGACCAAGCGACCGGGCCCGCACCGGTACCCGGTGCGACGTACACCGAGCTGCCGATCGCGTCCATCCACGCGAACGCCCGGCAGCCGCGCCAGGTCTTCGACGAGGATGCGCTCGCTGAGCTGACGCACTCGATTCGCGAGTTCGGCGTGCTGCAACCGGTCGTGGTGCGCCCGGACGGCGACGGCTTCGAACTCGTCATGGGTGAGCGGCGGTTGCGCGCCGCCAGCGCCGCGGGCCTGGCCGAGATCCCGGCCATCGTCCGGACGACCGCGGACGACGCGATGCTGCGAGACGCGCTACTGGAGAACATCCACCGCGCGCAACTCAACCCGCTGGAAGAGGCCGCGGCCTACCAGCAGCTGCTCGAGGAGTTCGGTACTACCCACGACGAACTCGCGCAGCGCATCGGCCGGAGCCGGCCGCAGGTGAGCAACACGATCCGATTGCTCAATCTGCCCATCCCCGTGCAGCGCCGTGTCGCGGCCGGCGTGCTCTCCGCCGGCCATGCGCGCGCGCTGCTGAGCCTCGAGGACGCCGAACTCCAGGACGAGATCGCCACCCGCATCGTCGCCGAGGGATTGTCGGTGCGCGCGACCGAAGAACTCGTTGCCCTGCACGCCAGCGGCTCGGCGGACAAGCGAAAGACGCCCCGCGCCGCCGCACCCCGCATCAGCGCGCCGGCGGCCGAGGGCCTCGCCGAGCGCCTGTCCGACACCTTCGACACCCGGGTGCGAGTTGAGCTGGGCCGGCGCAAGGGCAAGATCACGATCGAGTTCGCGTCCATCGATGACCTGGAACGGATCGTCGGGCTGATGACGCCGCCGGCAGCCGCAGGCGCCCTTTCGGCCCCGGCGACGAGACGGGACACCGCCACCGTGGCGCAACCTGCCGCCCAGCCCGCTCAGCCTGGGTCGGGCGCGTCCGTCAGCTGATCTTTCGACGGAGCAAAAGCGCCGTAGGCCACGACCTCGCCGAACGGCCGTCTACCGCGGCGCAGCGACGGTGAGCGCTGGTCCGGCGCGGCCGTGCCCAGGCTCACCACACCAACCGGCGTCAGCCGATCCGGCACGTTGAACCGTTGCCGCAATTGCGGCCAGCACGGACCGGGAACCCCGAAGAACAGGCCGCCCAGCTCGCGGGCGGTGGCACCGAGCAGCATGATCATCGCCGCCATACCGGTGTCCACGTGCCAGTACGGAATGGGCCAGTCCTGCTCCTGTGGCGGCACCGATCCCTTGTCCGCCTCGGCATAGCGGGTCAGGTAAGCTTCCCTATCGGAAAAGCAGATAATGAGCACGGGCGCCGTCCGCATCCGCCGCAGCCAGGGGTCCTCCGCCGCTGACTGCTGGCCGCCGCCCTCCGTTGCGACCGTCCAGAACGCCGCGCGCGACACCGGGTCGTCCAGCACCAGGAACTGCCAGCCCTGGGTGTGTCCCGCAGACGGCGCTCGCATCGCCAACCGGAGCAGATCGTCGATCGTCTCGCGCGGCACCGGGACATCGGGCTGATACGTCCGCACCATCCGCCGGGCCCGCACCAACTCGTCGAAATCCACCTCGCCCCTCCTTGACCAGCAGACCGTGCGCGCCCAGACGCCCGGCCGGGATCGGGGTAATGGACGTGCCCGTCTCGTTGACCGTATGGGATCGTGGACCGCGTGGACCTGAGGCAATCACGCAAGCTCGAGGACGTCTGCTACGACATCCGCGGGCCGGTGCTGGATGAGGCTAAGCGCCTGGAGGAGGAGGGACGCCGGATCATCAAGCTGAACATCGGCAACCCGGCCCCATTCGGCTTCGACGCTCCGGAAGAAATCCTGGTCGACGTCATCCGCAACCTGCCCCAGGCACAGGGCTACAGCGACTCACAAGGACTGCTCTCCGCCCGCACCGCCGTCGTCCAGCACTACCAGGGCCGCGGCATCGACGGCGTCGATGTGGACGACGTCTGGCTCGGCAACGGGGTCAGCGAGCTGATCAGCCTGGCCCTGCAGGGCATGCTCGACAACGGCGATGAGGTGCTGGTCCCGGCGCCGGACTACCCGCTGTGGACGGCGACGACCTGCCTCGCCGGCGGACGTGCGGTGCACTACCTCTGCGACGAGGCCGCGGGTTGGCTGCCGGACATCGAAGACATCCGCGCCAAGGTCACCGAGCGCACCAAGGCGATCGTGGTGATCAACCCGAACAACCCGACCGGCGCGGTCTATCCCGCAGCGACGCTGCAGGCGATCGCCGACGTCGCGCGCGAACACGGCCTGGTGGTGCTCGCCGACGAGATCTACGACAAGGTGCTCTACGACGACGCGGTGCACCACCCATTCGCGGCCGTCGCGCCGGACGTCTTCACCCTCACCTTCAACGGCTTGTCCAAGGCCTACCGACTGGCCGGCTTCCGGTCCGGCTGGATGATGGTGACCGGCCCGAAGCGGCACGCCACCAGCTATCTCGAGGGCATCGCGATCCTGGCCAACATGCGCCTGTGCGCGAACGTGCCGGCCCAGCACGCCATCCAGGTGGCGCTCGGCGGGCGGCAGAGCATCCGCGAACTCGTCCTGCCCGGCGGCCGGCTGCTGGAACAGCGCGACGCGGCCATGTCGGCGCTGCGCGCGATCCCCGGTGTGAGCTGCGTGCAGCCGAAGGGCGCGCTGTACGTCTTCCCCCGGCTGGACCCGCAGCGCTACCCGATCGTGGACGATCAGCGGTTCGTGCTGCAGCTGCTGCGCGAGAAGCACGTGCTGGTGGTGCAGGGCAGCGGCTTCAACTGGCCCGCACCGGACCACCTGCGCATCGTGACCCTGCCGCGGGCAGATGATCTCACCGAAGCGATCGGCCGCATCGGAGAATTCCTGACCAGCTACGACGGTGCCGCCTGAGCGTTCGACACCCCGGGAGGGGTCACCGCAGCCACCCCGCACTCAGCCCTCGCGCAGGACGCACACAGCAACTTACGATGGCGACGAACAAACCTGGCTCGGCCGCAGAAGGGTGCGCTGGTGTCCCGCCGCCTGGTGAATCTGACCCTCGACAACCTCGACGACCTGCCGCCGCGCTGCCGGTCCTGCGTCTTCTGGGAGCTCGACCCGGTCTCGGGTGAGCGGGCCTGCGACGCCGGCTCGGCGGAGCTGGACAAGGAAGCCTGGGTATCGGACACACTGCTCGAATGGGGCAGTTGCGGACAGCTCGTCTACGTCGACGGTGTCCCCGCGGGTTACATGCTGTACGCACCACCTGCCTACGTGCCGCGATCGGTCGCGTTCCCCACCTCGCCGGTCAGCTCCGATGCGGTGCTGGTGACGGCCGCACGGCTCATGCCGGAATTCCGCGGCGGCGGCCTGGGCCGCATGCTCGTCCAGGGCGCAGCACGGGACGCGGCCCGGCGCGGCGTTCGCGCGCTGGAGGCGTTCGGGCGGATGGCCCTGACCACAGACGAGCACCGGGACCCTGAGGGTGCTCCGAATGCGGCTGGTTTCGGGCGGCGCGGTGGTGCGCTGACGCCGCGCGGTCGCGGCACTGGGGGCACTGGGGGTGTGCTGAGCCGGCTGATGCCATCGCCACCATCCGGTCCGGTGGACTGCCTGCTGCCGACCGACTACCTGCTCGCGGTCGGATTCAAGACGGTACGGCCGCATCCGCACACGCCCCGACTTCGGCTCGACATCAAGACCACCGCGACCTGGAAGGAAGACGTCGAATACGCGATCGAGCGGCTGCTCGGCTCTATGCAGTCGCCGGCGATGGCTCGCTAATCCCGGTTGCGGTAACGCCCCGCTCAGGACAAGACAGCGGGGATGCGGAAGACGCCGGTCGGCGGATCATCCTCGACCGGCAGGTACAGCCGCTGCACCGCGACCAGCAGGCCCTCGGCCACGGTGTCCCGGAAGAGCGGGTCGACCAGCCGAGCCCGGTCCACCGGCGAGGTGAGATAGCCCAACTCCACGCGGATCGCCGGCATCCGCGTCAGCCGCAGTAGTCCCCACGTCTTGCCGTGGATGCGGCAGTTCAGCAGTCCGGTGCGGGCGACCAGCTCGCGCTGCACCAGGTCGGCCAGCCGCTCGCCGATCGTCGAGATCGACGTGCCGCCGTAGTAGTACGCGCTGACGCCGTTGGCGAGTGCCGACGCTGAGCCGTCGACGTGCAGCGAGAGGACCACGTCGGCGCTGACGTCATTGGCCAGCGCGGCGCGCTGTTCGTCGGTGGCGCCGGTGTGTGGGCCGCGGGTCAGCCACGGCTGGACCCCCAGCGCGTTCAAGCGACCGTCGAGGCGGCTTGCCAGGTCCCAGACCAGCGCCGCCTCGCTCAACTCGTCGTGCACCACGCCCTGGTCGTCGCCGCCGTGGCCGGGATCGATCACGATGCGCTTGCCGAGCAGGCTCGGCCCGGATTCGGCGACTGCCGCCGACTCGCGTAGCAACTGCGGGCTGCCCCCGACCACGCGTCGGCCGAGCTGGCGCAGCGCGCGCAACGTCTCCGGCCCGCACACTCCGTCAGCCACCAGCCCGTAGTCACGCTGGAACCCGCGGGTCGCCTCGGCCGTGGTGACGCCGAAGACGCCGTCGGCGCGCAGGTCGTAGCCCAGCTCCATGAACTGCGTCTGCAAAGCCTGCACGTCGTCGCCGGTCATCGGCTGGCCCGAGTCGTGCGCCAAAACCCGATCGCCCAGGCGCCAGTGCGCACTGTTCAGCGCGGCGTAGGTGTCCGGACCGACAACCCCGTCCACCGACATGCCGCGGCGCTGCTGGAAGTGCCGGATGGCGAGCTCGGTGTCCTCGTCGAACACCTCCGACGTGGCCGGATCAGTGTTGGCCAGCAGGCCGAGCGTCGCGAGCATGCCCCGCACGTCGCCGACCGCGGTACCGGTATCGCCGCGGCGGAGATCATGCATGGGCGTTCCCTCGTCGGTTGCAGATGTCAGGTCTGTCGCGGCCGATGCTCCCAGCCGGGCGCCCCGATGGTGCCGACGCGCCGGCCGATCACCTCATTCTGCCCCAGCCCAATACTCTCCCCAGCCGCCGGAGACACGCCGAGTTGCCGGAGACGTAGCAAGGCGGCCGTCACCGGATTGGATGACGGGCGCCTCTTACACCTGTGTGGCTGGCAGCTCAGGCGACGAACTCGCCGAGCTCCTTGAGGATCGCGGCCTTCGGCCGGGCGCCCACGATCGTCTTGACTATCTCGCCCTTGGAGAAGACGGACATGGTCGGGATCGACATGATCTGGTAATTGCGGGCGATGCCCGGGTTCTCGTCGATGTTGACCTTGGCGACCGTGAGCTTCTCGGCGTACTCGCCGGCGATCTCCTCGAGCACCGGGGCTACCAACCGGCACGGACCGCACCACTCGGCCCAGAAGTCGACCAGTACCGGACCGTCGGCCTGCAGGACGTCGGCGTCGAAGCTGGCGTCGGTGACGGTCTTGGTGTTGTTGCCCATGTCTACTCTCCTGCGGATCTGGGGCGGATCATCGTCTGTTCGGTTGAACCACGGCCACTGTGCCGGCATTCCCCGCGACAGGTGCTGCGGGTCACTCCGAGATATGCCCGTCAGGCCCGGTCTGCGGTCAGCGCCGCGTCGGACAATCCCTGCCCACGCGCGTCGGCCAGCGCCGCCAGGTAGCGCTCGGCATCCAGCGCCGCCTGACAACCCGTTCCCGCCGCGGTGACAGCCTGACGATAGACGTGATCCACGACGTCTCCGGCCGCGAACACGCCGGCGAGATTTGTTCGGGTGCCGACCGTGGTCCGGATGTAGCCCTCGTCGTCGAGGTCGACCTGGCCGCGGACCAACTCACTGCGCGGGTCGTGCCCGATGGCGATGAACAGGCCGTTGACGTCCAGCATCCGTTCCGCGCCCGTGCCGGTGTCGCGCAACACGACGCCGGTGACGGCGTCGTCGCCCAGGATCCGGTCGACGGCGGCATTCCATTCCCATCGGATCTTCGGGTCGGCCTCGGCGCGGTCGGCCATGATCCGGCTTGCGCGCAGCGACCCGCGGCGATGCACCACGGTCACCGAGCGGGCAAACCGGCTCAGGAACGTCGCCTCCTCCATGGCAGTGTCGCCACCACCCACGACCGCGATGTCCAGGTCGCGGAAGAAGAACCCGTCGCAGGTGGCACACCAGGACACACCGTGCCCGGACAGCTCGTCCTCGCGGGCCACGCCCAGCTTTCGGTAGGCCGAACCCATCGCCAGGATCACCGAGTCCGCGGTGTACTCGGCGCCGTGGGTGCGCACCAGCTTGACCGGGTCGACAAGGTCGACCGAGACCACGTCGTCGCTGACCAGCTCCGCGCCGAAGCGTTCGGCTTGCGCGCGGATCTGTGCCATCAGTTCCGGGCCCATGATCCCGTCCGGGAAGCCGGGGTAGTTCTCCACGTCCGTGGTGTTCATCAGCGCGCCGCCGTACTGCGAGCCCTCGAACACCAGCGGTTGCATGTCCGCGCGAGCGGTGTACAGGGCCGCGGTGTACCCGGCCGGGCCGGAGCCGATGATGATGACCTGACGGTGGTTGCTGCCCGGTGAAGTAGGGCGCAGTTCGGTCACGAGTCCTCTTTCACTACGTCGGTCGCGGCGGGCTGATCCCGCGAACGCTGGTCCCACTGACGACCTGGATCGTCAACGATTCTAGGGACTGCAACATTCCGGGGCTCAGCGCCGACGCGCGGCGGCCACGACGTCCTGGATCTCCGGGATGCGCATCCGCCAGGCGACCACGGCCAGTACCGCGGCGCCGGCCAGCCCGCCGGCGACCAGGCTGCTCAGCGCGCCGGCGTGACCGTGGCCGAGCGCGCCGGTCAGCGCGAGCACGATCACTAGCGCAACCGCGCCGCCGGCGATCGAGGCCGCGCCGATGCGCGCCGTGGTGAGCGCGACCCGGCGCCAGCCCAGCCGGCCGAGCCGACGGGTGAGCGCCATGTGCCCGGCGACAGCCCCGACGACGTAGGAGGCGGAGGTGGCCACCGTGAGTGACTCGGCGACGTGGGCCTGGCTGTGCACGAGCTGGGTGCAGATCAGCACGATGGCCACCTTCGTCGCCACCATGCAGATGTTGATCAACGTGGGAGTGCGCCCGTCCCGCATCGCGTAGAACACGCGCAGCTGCAACATCACCACCGCGAACGGGAACAGGCCGAACGCCGAAGCGGCCAGCGCGGTGCCGATCAGCCGGCCGTCCGCGGCCGAGGTCTCTCCGTAGCCGAACAGGACCACGCACAACACTGGACCCAGGACGATCAGGGCGGCCGTCACCGGGACGAGCGCGATCGCGGACAGCCGCGCCCCGAGCGACAAGTCGTCGACGACGGCGTCGGTGCGACCGCGCGCGGCCGAACGCGACAGCCGCGGCATCAGCGCTGTGAGCAGGGAGACCACCAGGATCCCGTACGGCATCTGCAGCAGCAGATCGGCATTGGTGAAGATGGTGAACGTGTTCCGCCGGCCGCCGACCTCCGCGATCACGGTGACGCCGATCTGGCTGGCCACCACGTACCCCAGCACCCAGCCCGCGAGGCCGCCGACCTCGCGCATGCGGCCGAGCTCGTTCGGCCGGGCGCGGAAGCGCCATCGCCAGCCGAATCCGGTACGACGCAGCGAGGGGATCAGCACCAGCGCCTGGGCGGCGATGCCAAGCGTGGTGCCGATGCCGAGCACGAGCACCTGAGTCGTGGTGATCGAGGACGGGCTGAGGGTGTGCGGGCCGGGCAGTGCCCAGAACACGCCGATCGTGATGATCATGATGACGTTGTTGAGGACGGGTGACCACGCGCCCGGGGCGTAGCTGTGCCGGATGTTGAGCACCGCCATGAACATGGCACCTACGCCGTAGAAGAAGATCTCCGGCAGCAGCAGGGTGGCGAACAGGGTGGTCAGGTGGCGCTGCGAGTGGTCGCTGACGAAGGCTCCCGCGATCAGCGGCGCGCACGCCACCGCGAGCAAGGTCATCACCGCCAGCGCGGCGGTGGCGACCGACAGCAACCGCTGCGTGTACGCGTAGCCGTCGTCGGAGTCCTCTTCCTGGGCGTGCACCAGCAAGGGCACGAGCACGCTGGACAGCACCCCGCCGAGCAGCAGCTCGTACACCATGTTCGGGAAGTTGTTCGCCAGGTTGTACGAGTCGCCGACGAGCCCGACCCCGATTGCGGCGACGAGCATGCTCGAGCGCAGGAACCCGGTGACCCGGCTGACCAGGCTCGCTACCGCCATCGACCGGCTCGCGGCGAGCAGACCCCGGTTCGTACCAACGTCGACGGCACGGCCGGGGGCGATCTCCGGCCCTGCCGCCTGGTCCTGTTCCGCGCCGGCCGGCGCGGCTGCCGAGGAGACGGGCCCGACGACGTCGGGAGCCTGGGTGGCGCTCCCGTAGACAGCCGCGCCGGCGGTGACCGATGGCGCGGGGGGCGCGGCTGGCCGGGCGGCAGCGGCGCGCTCGGCTCCTCGGCGTGGCCGATGCCGCCGGCGACCGACGTAGGTCGGCTGACTCCACTGGGGTTCGTGCCGGGCCGGCTCGTCGGCCGCCCATGGACCCGCGAAGGCCCAGTCGAGAGCGAACACGCCGGTCATCGGATCGGCGTTGCTCAACGTCGGCGGCTGGACCACCCCACCGCCGCTGTAGAGCGACGGCTCGCTCCAGCCGCCGTCGGCCTCGGTCACGTCAGTACTCGTTCCCGATCGGTGGCGACAGCCGGCGGTGGCCGCCGGCGCAGTCTGCGCAGCAGCCGCACGACCAGGGCGAGGACGAGCACCACGGCCGCCACCACGGTGATGATCAGTCCGATGGTGCCGAGTGCAGTGCTGTGCACGGACACGAAGACAGGATCGCCGATCGGGGCGCCGCTCGGCGTGAGCAGCACCGCCTGTACCTCGAACTTGCCGGTGCGCTCCACGTGCGTCGGCACGTGCAAGATCACTTTGGAGTTCGGCGCGATGGTCTGGCGCCGTACGGGCGAGGCGCGGAAGCCGGGCAGATCGTTGACGGCGGACACCTGCACCGTGATCGTCACCGGCACGCTGAGCGTGTTCTCCACCGTCACCGGTAGCGGCGAGTTGCTGCTGGCGAGCGTGTAGGAACCGTTGACCGGGCGGACGATCCGCACCGCCGACTCGATCGAGTCGATCCGCGCGGTGAGTTGCTCGGCAGCGTCGGCACCGGCACCGGGGTCCTGCCGCCAGGCCGCGGACTCCACGCGTTGCACCGCCGCGGGCAGCGCGCCGAGCACGTTCGAGGCATCGGCGGTGCTGAGCATGGTGTCCAGTGCCGGGAGTTTCGTCGACACCTCCCGGGCCGCGTCGATGGACTCCGGGGGTAGGCCGCCGTTGGTCGGTGGCGGCGGCACCAGTTGGCCGAAGTCACCGGAGGCAACCGTGTGTGCCGCATCCTGCAGCGTGATCGACGTCGACCACGGGGCGGCTGCGGTGGCACGCAGCGCCCGGGCAGCGGCGGCCGGGTCGATGGGGTTCACCGCCCGCGGCGGGGCGAGCACGACGAAGCCGGACGTGTCCGGGGAGGCCACCGCGTCGATGGCAACCTCGGACACCAGTTGCGGCAGTGTGGTGGGCGAGCCGTCGCCGGCGTAGGAGATCGCCGAGGGTACGAACCGTTGGATGTCGCTCTGCGTGACGTCCGCGTCCACCGCGCCGCCGGCGGTCTGCAGTGTGGCCAGTTGGCTGCCCGTCGACCCTGCGCCCGACGCGCTGGGCAGTGAGGCGTCCGACACCACGACCGAGGTCGCACCGGTGCGCACCAGGGTGGCGAGGGTGTCGCTGCTGACCAGACCGTCCACCGGCCAGGCGACGGTTGACGACAGCGGCCGGCCGCCGAGCGCCGCGGTGACCCGTGCCATTTGCGCCGAGCTGAGCACGTCACTCCAGGTCAGCCCGTTGCGGGTGAGTGACTCGACGTCGGGGTCGGCCGGTGCGGTGAAGTCCAGCTGCAGGTTCGGGTCGGCGGTGAGCACCGCGCGCAGCCGGGCCAGCCACGTCTTCGCAGCCGCCGTGCCCGTCCCGGCCACGGTCTTGCCCTTGCTCAGCACGCTGTAGTTGCCGGACGCCATCACGGCCAACTCGTCGATCAAATCCGGGTCGACCACAAGCGTCATCGCCAGCCCGTGATTGGCGACGATCTCCACCACCTGCAGCGCCCGGTCCAGCCGGCCGCCGGAGACCAGGTAGGCCAGATCGTCGTCGGAGAACGTGTCGTCGCCGATGAGCCGATGCGGCCGCTCGAGCAACGGCCACACCCACGCGACGCGAACCGGGGCCGGATGAGGGGTGTCGCCGAAAGCCGGCACGAAGGTTTCGGTGGCGCCGACCACCACGTCCGCGCCGCTGATGTCGGTGGAGTGGGCAGCGAAGTAGAGCGGGTAGATGCGGTCCTGACAGATGCATAGGCCCGGGCTGGTGGAGGTGTCGGTCGACGTGACCACGGTGAACGAGACCGCGACCGTTCCGCGCGGCCCGAGGCTGGCCTGCACGGGCTTGGCGGTGGTCAACGGCGCGAGGAGGCCCGGGCTCGGTGGCTGCGGATTGTTGATAGCGCTATCGAGCGCGCTGCGGGTGCTGATGGGATCGCCGCGCTGGCCGATGACGGTCACCGTGGGCAGGTTCTGGTCGGTGTTGTTGCGTAGCTGCAAGGTCACGGTGAGTGACGACTTCGCCGCGGTCGCCGGCGGGGTGGACGGCAGTACGTCGATGACGCTGAGCGTGAGGCTCTTCGCGTCGAGGGGTTGGGCCCGCCCGGTGGAGCGCATCGAGTGCGTCGACGGGGGCTGCGCTGCGGCGCCTGCCGGGACCGCGGCCGCCAGGCCCGGCGCGAGCATGAAGAGCACGGCGAGCGCCGCCAAAGCGACGACCGCGGCAGTGGCAGGACCCCCGCGCCGGACGACCCGGCCCGGCCTCACGCCGATTCCGCCAGCATCCGTCCGGCCGTCTCGACGAGGCCGCGTTCGTCGGGATAGGCCAGCTGGTCGGCGATCTCCGGCAGCGGGACCCACGCGACCGCGGTGACCTCGATGTCTGCATCGGAGAGTTCACCGCCCACCGCGCGCATCAGGAAGTGCCGCACGGTCTTGTGGATGCGACGTCCCTCGGCCACGAACCAGAAGTCGATCGTGCCGAGCTCGCCGACGATGACGCCGCTGATGCCCGTCTCCTCGGCGACCTCGCGAACCGCGGCCTGCTCGGCGGTCTCCCCCTGCTCGATGTGGCCCTTCGGCAGCGACCAGAGCAATCGGCCGAGCTTGTCCGTGCGCCCGATCAGCGCCCCGCGAGGCACGTCGCCGTCGAGGTCGAGTACCAATCCGCCCGCGCTGAATTCGTCCACCCGGCGCATCCAGGTGCGTTTCGACTTGCGGTCGCTGCGGCCCGTGTTGCCGCCCTTGCCGGTGCTGGCAGCTTTGGCGTTCGCGCCGGTCTTGCCGGCCGCCTTGGCTCGAGACCGCGAGGCGGAACGCCCTTTCGCGGAGTTACTCGAGCCGTTGGCTTTCCCGGTGTTTGCTGACCTGCCGCGGGCTGCGCCGGCTGCACCGCCTGTGCCGGCTGGACCAGGTGCACCAGCTGTGCCGGCCTTCGGCTGAGGTCGCACGTCTGTTGCCGGGGCACCAGTCGCGCCCGGATCATTGCCAGCGGGAGTCTTGCTCGCACCGCTGGACGCGTTGCCCGGGTCCACCCGCCCGGCGGCCGCGCCGCGCCTGCGACCACCGCGCCGCCGCCGTGGCCTGGATCGGGCCGGCGCGGGTTCGCCCGAATTCGCTGCGGCGCTCGGGCCGGGCGTGTCGGGCCCGCTGATCGTCAGGTCCGGCGTAGCCGCCGCGTCGCCAGGTGGATCACCACGGGTACTCGCTCCGGTACTCCCGCGACGCCGGCGCGGAGGTTCCGCTCGGCCCTGGGACATGGCCCGATGGTATCTGCCGGCCGGTATCGTGGCCGCCCGTGACACCGCCCGCCGGGAGCGCCGCCGGCAGACCTGATCGAGGTCGCCGCCGCAGGCCGCCGAACTCGGCTCGGTGTTCGCGCGAGCCGGGTCACGAGCTGCACCTGGTCGGCGGCACCGTGCGGGACGCGTTGATGGGCGGGCAGTCCGGTGATCTCGATTTCGCCACCGACGCGCGGCCGCAGGAGGTGCTCCGGCTGACCGAGCCGCTCGCCCAGGCCACCTGGACCACCGGCGCCGAGTTCGGCACCATCGGCGTGCAGATCGACGGCGTGATGTGCGAGATCACCACCTATCCGCGCCGATCGCTACGACCGGGTCAGCCGAAACCCGGAGGTCGTCTACGGCACGTCGCTGGTCGAGGACCTGCGCCGACGCGACTTCACCATGAACGCGATGGCGTTGTCGGTGACCGGCGACGCGCAGTTCACCGACCCGTTCAGCGGTCTGGCCGACCTGGCGCGTGGCCTGCTGCGCACGCCGGCCACCCCGCAGGAGTCGTTCGCCGACGACCCGCTGCGGATGCTGCGGGCGGCGCGCTTCGTCTCGCACCCTCGGGTGTCACCCCCGCGCCGGACGTCGTCGCGGCGATGACCGAGATGTCCGCCGAACTGGGCCGGATCACGGCCGAACGGGTGCAGGCGGAGCTGAGCAAGCTGCTGCTCGGCCGGCATCCCGCGCCGGGGACTGGAGCTGCTGGTCGACACCGGCCTGGCCGACGTCGTGCTACCCGAGCTGCCCGCGCTGCGCATGACCGCCGACGAGCACGGCCAGCACAAGGACGTCTACGCGCACACGCTGCAGGTGCTCGAGCAGGCGATCGAGCTGGAGGACGCCGGGCCGGACCTGACGCTGCGCTGGGCAGCGCTGCTGCATGACATCGGCAAGCCGGCCACCCGCGAGTTCGGCCCGAACGGGCGCGTCTCGTTCCATCACCACGAGGTCGTCGGCGCCCGGATGGCACGCAAACGGCTCAAGGAGCTGCGCTACCCCAAACAGCTGGTCGAGGACGTCGGCCAGCTGGTCTTCCTGCACCTGCGCTTCTACGGATATCGCGACGGCGGGTGGACGGACTCGGCGGTGCGGCGCTACGTGGTCGACGCCGGTCCGCTGCTGCCGCGTCTGCACAAGCTGGTTCGCTCGGACTGCACCACCCGGAACGTGAAGAAGGCCGCTGCGCTGTCCGCGGCCTACGACGCGCTCGAACAGCGCATCGCGCGGTTGCAGGAGCAGGAGGAGCTGGACTGCGATCCGGCCGGACCTCGACGGCAACGAGATCATGCAGATCCTGGGCGTGCCGCCGGGGCCGATCGTCGGCCGGGCCTATGCACACCTGCTGGCATTGCGGATGGAACATGGGCCGCTCGGCCACGATCGCGCCGTGGACGAGCTCAGGCGCTGGGCCGAGCAGCAGGAGTCGGGCTCGTAGGCTCCGGGGCGTCGCGCTCGTGCCGCGGCCGACGTAGGCATACCAGCCCGCGGTGACGAGGTAGCCCGCCGCGATCACGATCACGGCGATCGGCGAGTGCCCATCCGGTGGCAGTGCCACCGCGGTGATGACCGCGGCGAGCACGAGCGTGACGTTGAACAGGGTGTCGTAGACGGAGAACACCCGGCCGCGGAAGTCGTCGTCGACCTGTCGCTGCACGACCGTGTCGACGCAGATCTTGAGGCTCTGCGCGGTGAAGCCCAGCAGCAGCGCGGCAACGAGCAGCAGCGAGAGGCGGAACGGCAGCACGAAGCCGACGTCGACGGCGGCCGAGCCGAGGAGCAGCAGCGCGGGATAGCGGACGTAGCCCAGCCGGCGGGTGGCCGCCGGTGTGATCACTGCGGCGAGCACACCGCCGACGGCGAGCGCCCCGATGGCTTGCGCGAGACCGCTGAGCCCGGCGCGCAGCACGCCGTCGGCGGTGAAGTAGTTGCGGTAGAGCAGCAGCGTGCAGACCGTGGTGATGCCGGCGCCGAGCCGCTGGATGGTGATCGCGAGCAGTGCGCGGGCGGCGGGCTTTTGGCGGCGCAGATGGCGGGCGCCGGCGACGAACCCGGCCAGCACGTCGCGGACGGTGTCGGCCTCGGCCCGCTCCGTATCGTCCGGGCCGAGCGCGTCCGGTGCGAACGGGCGGGCGCGCGCGGCGGCGAGCAGGTACGGCACGGCCGCGGCGACGGCGATGGCGGCGTAGGCACCGTCGCCGCCACCGGAGAGTGCACGTACCCCGATCGCCGCCGCTCCGCCGGCCGAGGTCATCAGCACCCCGGCCGTGGTGGACAGGCCGTTCATGGCGACCAGGTCTTCGGAGCGGACGACGTGGGGCAGTCCGGCGCTGAGCGCGGACAGGATGAATCGGCTCAGCGAGACGACGACCAGGCCGGTGGCGTAGAAGCTCCCGCCGGTGAGGCCGCTGGCGATCTCGATCGCGACCACGCCGACCACTGCCGCGCGCACCACGTTCGCGATGATCAGCGTGCGGCGGCGCCGCCAGCGGTCCAGGAACACCCCGGCGAACGGGCCGACGACCGAATAGGGCAGCAGCAGCACCGCGAAGCCGGCCGCCACGTCGGCGGCGTGCGCCTGGCGCTCGGGGTTGAACAGGACCGCGCCGGCCAGGCTGGCCTGGAACACGCCGTCACCGAACTGCCCGAGCAGTCGGGTGGCCAGCAGGCGCCCGAATCCCGGCGCGCGCAATGTCGCGAGCAGGTAACCGCGCTGGCGCACGTGCAGAACGCTAGCCAAGATAGCCAGGTGTCCTCGCCGTGGCTCGCCTACCCGAGCCTGCCGCCTAGTGGGCGGCCGGCTGTTGGTGGCCACCCCGATGCTGACCGACCCGCACTTCTCTCGATCGGTGCTGTACCTGCTCGAACATGACGGCGGGGGCTCGGTCGGGGTGATCCTCAACCGCCCGAGCCGAACCCCGGTGGGACAGGTGCTGCCGGACTGGCACACGGCGGTCAGCGGGCCGGCGGTGGTGTTCGCCGGCGGTCCGGTGCAGCCGGACGGGGCGCTGTGCATCGCCCAGCTCGATGGCGACGGTCCGGGGGTGCGCCGGGTGGTGGACGGCGTGGGCACGGTCGACCTAGACGGCGACGTGACCACCATCGTCGGGCTCTCCCGCCGGATGCGGATCTTCGCCGGCCATGCCGGGTGGTCGCCGGGACAGCTGGACGATGAACTCGCGGAAGGGTCGTGGTGGGTCGTTGCGGGCAGCCCGGATGATCTGTTCAGCGACGATCCGGAGCCGATGTGGCGCACCGTGCTGCGCCGGCAACGACCGCCGCTGAACCTCGTCTCGACCTACCCGCCCGACCCCATCCTCAATTGACGAGTGGCGTGGCGAAAGCCGCGGGAACACGAAACAGCCGCGCCCGGCCCTTTGTCGATGAAGGGCCGGGCGCGGCTGAGGTTCTATACGGTGGCGGCTGCGGTCAGCGCTCCACGGTGCCGTCGATGAAGTCCTGGACGGCCTGCCGCGCGTCGTCGTCGAAGTACTGCACCGGCGGCGACTTCATGAAGTACGACGACGCGGACAGGATCGGCCCACCGATGCCGCGGTCCTTGGCGATCTTCGCCGCGCGAAGCGCGTCGATGATGATGCCGGCCGAGTTCGGCGAGTCCCACACCTCGAGCTTGTACTCGAGGTTCAGCGGCACGTCACCGAACGTCTTGCCCTCCAGCCGCACGAACGCCCACTTGCGATCGTCCAGCCAGGCGACATAGTCCGACGGGCCGATGTGCACGTTGCGCTCGCCGAGGTCGCGGTCGGGGATCTGCGAGGTGACCGCCTGCGTCTTGCTGATCTTCTTGGACTCCAGCCGCTCGCGCTCGAGCATGTTCTTGAAGTCCATGTTGCCGCCGACGTTGAGCTGGTAGGTGCGCTGCACCTCGACGCCGCGGTCCTCGAACAGCTTCGCCAGCACCCGGTGCGTGATCGTCGCGCCGACCTGGGACTTGATGTCGTCGCCGACGATGGCAACGCCGGCATCGGTGAACTTCTTGGCCCAGACCGGGTCGGACGCGATGAACACCGGCAGCGCGTTGACGAAGGCGACCTTCGCGTCGATGCAGCACTGGGCGTAGAACTTGTCCGCCTGCTCCGAGCCCACCGGCAGGTAGGAGATCAGCACGTCGACCTGCTGGTCCTTCAGCACCCGGACGATGTCGACCGGCTCGTCGTGCGATTCCTCGATGGTCTCGCGGTAGTACTTGCCGAGACCGTCGAGGGTGTGGCCGCGCTGGACCGTCACGCCGAGCTCCGGCACGTCGCAGATCTTGATGGTGTTGTTCTCGCTCGCGGCGATGGCCTGGGACAGGTCGGTGCCGACCTTCTTGGCGTCCACATCGAACGCGGCGACGAACTCGATGTCGCGGACGTGGTACGGGCCGAAGTTGACGTGCATCAGCCCCGGGACCTTTGCCGCCGGGTCAGCGTCACGGTAGAAGTGGACGCCCTGGACGAGGGATGCGGCGCAGTTACCGACGCCGACGATGGCGACGCGGATCTTGCCGGCCGCGGACTGCGAACCCATCAGGGGTCCTCCTTGGTTTTCTTCGCTTGTCGTTGCTGGTTGTTGGTGTTGTGGTGTCACGCTGTTCTGGTCATTCAGTCGTCTGGCCATTCAGTCCGCCCGGGGGACGGACGACCGTTCGCTTTCGATCAGTTCCGTGAGCCAGCGGACCTCGCGGTCCACCGACTCCAGGCCGTGCTGGTGCAGTTCACGGGTGTAGCGATCCACTCGCTCCGCCCGGGACATCGCGGTCTTCAGCCCGTCCCGTTGCTCCTCGACGCGCCTGCGCCGCCCTTCCAGGATCTGCAGCCTGACGTCCGAACGCGTCTGGCCGAAGAACGCCAGTCGCGCCCCGAAGCCGTCGTCGTCGAACGCATCGGGACCGACGTCGGCGAGCAGCTCCGCGAGGTGCTCCTTGCCGTCGGCGGTGATCCGGTACACCCGCTTGCCGCGCCGTGAACGCGCGGTCGTGCCGGCCGGAGCCTCCAGCGGAGCCTCTTCCGAGATCCACCCGGCTTCGGACAGCCGCCGCAGGCTGGGGTAGAGCGAACCGTAGGAAAACGCCCGGAACGCGCCGAGCAAGGCGGACAGCCGCTTGCGGATCTCGTAGCCGTGCATGGGGCTCTCGTTGAGCAGCCCCAGGACGGCGATCTCCAGCATTGTGGCCGAACCCCTATCTCGACGTGATGTATCACGACGATACATCACGGAGACGGGGACACAGCAATGAGGTTACGAAGAACCAGCTGGAATGTGAACGCACGGGGCGAACCCCACCATCCCCTGATCAACAGAGCGAAAACATCGCCCTGGCGACCCGATTGGGCTGTTGATCAGGGAGCGAGGCGGAAGTGCTTGCCCAGCGTCTCGGTCTGGCGCTGGTAGTTCGAGCCGATGCCGGCGCCGTACAGCTCCGACGGTTCCTCGAGCATCCGCTCGAACGTCAACTTACAGACCGGCTGCCGGTGCTCGATCATGAACGGGACGTCGTGCGCTCGCACCTCCAGCGCCGCGGTCGAGCCGTGGAACCGCTGCTGAGTGTCGTAGCCGAAGCCCGGGTCGAAGAACCCGGCGTAATGGGTGCGCAGTTCCCCGCTGGTCGGGTCGTACGCGGTCATCTCCGCGGCCAGTCCGGGTGGGATCGTCACTGCCTCGTACGACATCAGCAGGTAGAACATCTTGGGCGTAAGGACGATCCGATCGCCCTCCTCGCGTGTCACCGGCTCCCAGTACGTGCGCGGGTCCGCCTCCCGGACCTTGGTCAGGTCCAGCAACGGGGGGCTGGTGCGCGCCCGCCAACCCACGCCGCCGGATGCGTCCCCGCGCAGGTCGAGGCCCAGGAACAGCCCGGCCGAGAGATCCAGCTCCGCCGCCGGCACGGCTGCGCCGTCGCGGAACAGCAGCGGCGAACGTGCGTGCACCTCGGCGATCTGCGTGTCGGACAGCTCGGCGCGGCCGGTGGAGATGCGGAGCTGGTTCAGCGTGAGGTCCTCGCGCACCCGGATCGGGAACGACAGCGGAACCACCTCTAGGTAGAGCCCGCCGGAGTACCCGGCCACGATCTCGTCGAAGCGATAGCTGTGGTCGGTGATCACTCGAGTGAACACGTCCGCGCGGCCGGTGGAGCTCTTCGGGTTGGCCTTGGCGCGCAGCACCGGCGGCAGGTCCAGGCGCTCCTTCAGCGGGATCAGATACGGCAGCCCGGGCACGAGCACGGCGCCGTCGCCGGCGAGGGAGAACTCGTCCAGCACGACGTCCTTCATGCGCTGCTCGACCTGCTGCCCGGCGGGCAGGAAGCTGCACCGCACCCGGTGCGCCACCGGGCCCAGGCGCAGGTCGATGCTCGCGGGCTGGACGTTCTGCAGCGGCACCGCGCCGTCGTCGGCGTACACGTGCCCCTCGCGCACGACCTCGCGCAGGTACTGATTCGGCAGCACCCCGGACCCGCCGGCGGGCAGCGTGATCACGGCGCCGCCGCGGCGTCGGTGTGCGCGGCGTCAAGGGGCGCGGTGTCAAGGGGCGCGGCGTCAAGGGGCGCGGCGTCAAGCGGCGCGGTATCAAGCGGCGCGGTGTCGACGGGCGCGGTGTCGACGTGCGAGCGCATCTCCACCTGCCGTTTCTCCTCCGCACCCTGCGCGATCGGCGCGGCCAATGCCTGGTCGGGAATGCCGAACGCGTCCACCAACGTACGTGCGTGCGGGCGCAGCAACGCGCACAGCCCGTCCACCTCGGCGATCACCGCCTTCGACCGAGCCCCGGTCAGCCGGCCGTGCTCCTGCAGCCAACCGCGCTCGGCCTCGACGGTGCTGAGCACGAACAGGTCGCACACCCGCTCCAATAGATCGCGCGGCCCACCGGCAGGCATCGCATCCAACGCGCTGACGAACGAATGCAGCAACGACGCGTCCACGTGTGCCCGTGCGGCGTGCAGCATGTGGTCCTGCGCGGCGTTGAAGACAGGGAACGGGTCGCTGGCCGAGGCCGCCCTGCGCAACCGGCGCGCCACCGTCTCCAGCAAGTGCTTCTCCCGCCAGTCGAACAGCGAGACCTGCCAGGCCCGGTCGCGCAGTCCGGCCTCCTCGTCACGTCCCGGTGCCGCGTCGAGCAGCCGCTGGATGATTCGCCGGCCGCCGACGCGTTCGAGCACCGTCTCCACCGCCTGGTCCGCGACGAACAGCGCGGTGCCGAGCACGTCGAGTTCGCCGAAGTGGTCGCGATACCCGGTGAGCAACTCCTTCGCGACCAGCTGCAGCAGCACGGTGTTGTCGCCCTCGAACGTGGTGAACACGTCCGTGTCGGCCTTCAACCCCGGCAGCCGGTTCTCGGTGAGATACCCAGCGCCGCCGCACGCCTCCCGGCACGCCTGGATCGTCTGGGTGGCGTGCCAGGTGCCGATGGCCTTGACCCCCGCGGCGCGCGCCTCCAGCTCGCGCCGCTCCGGATGTTCGAGCGGCAGACCGTTCTCGCCGCGCGGTGCATCCAGCGCGGGGGTGGTGTCGTGCAGCCCGGCGACCAGCTCGCCCTGGGCGAAGTGCAGCGCATAGGTCTTGGCCAGGGCTGGCAGCAACTTGCGCTGATGGCTGAGGTAGTCGAGCACGACGATCTCGTCCTCTGCCGCCGGGCCCGCGAACTGCCGGCGCTCCTCGCCGTAGCGGATCGCGATGGCCAACGCCACCTTGGTGGCGCTGCCGGCGCCACCGGCCACGCTGATCCGGCCCTGCACGAGCGTGCCCAACATGGTGAAGAAGCGTTTGGTCTTGTTCGCGATCGGCGTGCGGTACGTGCCGTCCGGATCGACGTCGCCGTAGCGGTTGAGCAGGTTGTCACGGGGGATCCGGACATGATCGAAGTACAGCCGCCCGTTGTCGACACCGTTCAAGCCCGCTTTGAGACCGCAGTCCTCGATGCGCACGCCGGGGGCGGGCGTGCCGTCCTTCTCCCGGATCGGCACCAGGAACGCGTGCACGCCCTGCGTCTCGCCGTTGGTGACGAGCTGCGCGAATACCGCAGCCATCCGGCCGTCGCGAGCGGCGTTGCCGATGTAGTCCTTGCGCGCCGCCTCGAACGGGGTAGTGATCTCGAACTCGCCGCTATCGGGGAGGTAGGTGGCGGTAGTGCGCAGCGACGCGACATCCGAGCCGTGCCCGGTCTCGGTCATCGCGAAGCAGCCGAGCAGGTCCAGGTCGATGATCTGTTTCAGGTAGGCCTGGTGGTGGCGCTCGGTGCCCAGATGCAGCACCGCCCCGCCGAACAGTCCCCACTGCACGCCGGCCTTGACGAGTAGTGACAGGTCGCCGGTGGCGAGCATCTCGAACCCGGTGACCGAGCCGCCGATGTCATCGCGGCCGCCGTAGCGGGACGGGAAGCCGAGCGCGGAGTAGCCCGCTTCGGTCAGCGCCTTCATCCGTTCCAGCACTCGCGCGCGCTGCATCTCGGTGTCCTCGCCGACGGTCACGGCGAACCGGGGATCGGCGGCGAGGCCTCGGGCGCGGACCCGGATCTCGCCCCATCTCCCGTCCAGGGACGGGCGCAGGTCCTCCGCGGCGACGGGGTCGATGGCGGCGGGTCGAGTCATGTGTGGGTATCCGTCCTCCGCGCGCGGGAAAGGTCACACGAGCCGCCCGTAACGGGCGACACAGACGTCTTCTTCCCACTCAACGTACCGGTTACCTTTGAGTAACAAGCACGGCGAAAGGACCCTCGTGAGCACTCGAAAGGCCGCCATCCTCGGCGGCAACCGGATCCCCTTCGCACGCTCGAACGGCCCGTACAGCCACGCGTCCAACCAGGACATGCTGACGGCCACCATCGACGGGCTCGTCGCCCGGTTCGGGCTGCAGGGTGAGCGCCTCGGCGAGGTTGTCGCCGGCGCGGTGCTCAAGCACAGCCGCGACTTCAACCTCACCCGCGAGGCCGTGCTCGGCTCCCGGCTGTCGGCCTACACCCCGGCCTATGACCTGCAGCAGGCCTGCGGCACCGGTCTGGAGACAGCGATCGTGGTCGCCAACAAGATCGCGCTCGGGCAGATCGAGGTGGGCATCGCCGGCGGCGTGGACACCACCTCGGACGCGCCGATCGCCGTCAACGAGGACCTGCGCCAGGTGCTGCTCGCGTCAACCGGGCCAAGACGGTCGGGGCCCGGCTCAAGGCACTCTCGCGAATCCGGCCGCAGCAGCTGGCGCCGGCCATCCCGGCCAACTCCGAGCCGCGCACCGGCCTGTCGATGGGCGAGCACCAGGCCATCACCACCAAGGAATGGGGCATCAGCCGCGCAGGCGCAGGACGAGCTGGCCGCGGCCAGCCATCACCACCTCGCCGCGGCGTATGACCGCGGCTTCTTCGACGACCTGCTGACGCCGTACCTCGGCCTGAGCCGGGACCAGAACCTGCGCCCGGACTCGACGCGTGGACAAGCTCGCCAAGCTCGAGCCGGTGTTCGGCAAGGGCGAGGGTCGCACCATGACCGCCGGGCAACTCCACCCCGCTGACCGACGGCGCGTCCACGGTGCTGATCGCGAGCGACGAGTGGGCGCAGTGCGCACCGGCTGCCGGTGCTCGCGCACTTCGTCGACGCGGAGACCGCGGCGGTCGACTACGTGCACGGCGATCGCCGTGCCGACGGCCTGCTGATGGCGCCGATCTACGCAGTGCCCCGGCTGCTCGCGCGCAACGACCTGACGCTGCAGGACTTCGACTTCTACGAGATCCACGAGGCGTTCGCGTCCACCGTGCTGACCACGCTGGCGGCCTGGGAGGACGACGCCTTCTGCAAGCAGTACCTGGGGCTGGACGCCGCGCTCGGTGCCATCGACCGGAGCAAGCTCAACGTCAACGGCTCGTCCCTTGCCGCCGGCCACCCGTTCGCGGCGACCGGTGGGCGGATCGTGGCGACGCTGGCGAAGCTGCTGCACGAGAAGGGCTCGGGCCGCGGACTGATCTCGATCTGCGCGGCCGGCGGCCAGGGCGTCGTCGCGATCCTGGAGGCTTAGGTCCCATGAGCGATAGGTACCTGGACTCGTCAACTCGCCGCTCGGCTCGGCCGTCGCCACCCGCGTCGGCCTGCCGCGGCCGGCCGTGCTGCGGCGCTACCACGCCGGCGACCCGCTGCTGCCGGGTCCGCTGCTGCTCGGGTCCACCGCCGGCATTCCCGCCCAGGGGCTGGCCGAGCTGCTCACCGCGGCCGGCGCGGATGTGCGCGAGCCGGCCAGCGACGAGGATCGCTGGGCCGCGATGGTGCTGGATGCCCGGGACGTGCAGGCGCCGGCCGATCTGGCCGGGTCCGGACGTTCTTCGCCGGCCGGCTGCGCCAGTTGCTGCCGTCCGGCCGGGTGCATGGTGCTTGGCCGTGCCGCCGGACGGGGCAGATGTCGCGACCGACGCCGCGCGCCAGGCGACTCGACGGCATCGTGCGCTCGCTGGCCAAGGAGCTGCAGCGCGGCGCGACGGCGAACCTGCTGCTGGTCGAGGACGACGCGTCGCTGGAGTCCGCGCTGCGGTTCTTCCTGTCCGGCAAGTCCGCCTACGTCGACGGCCAGCCGGTCCGGCTCGGCGCCGGGTGTCGCGCCCGCGCCGGCGGATTGGGACCACCCGCTGGCCGGCAAGACGGCGCTGGTCACCGGCGCAGCGCGTGGCATCGGCGCCGCGATCGCCGGCGTGCTGGCCCGCGACGGCGCGCACGTCATCGTCGCCGACCTGCCCGCCGCCGGCGACGCGCTCGCCAAGGTGGCGAACCGGATCGGCGGCACCACCCTGCATCTCGATGTCGCCGCGCCGGATTCTCCCGAGCGGCTGTTGACCCATCTCGACGCGCACACGGCCGGCCTGGACGTGCTGGTGCACAACGCCGGCATCACCCGCGACAAGCTGATGGCGAACATGAAGCCCGAGCAGTGGGACTCGGTGATCGCGGTGAACCTCGAGTCGCAGCTGCGGATCAACGCAGCGCTGCTGGACAGCGAGCAGCTGCGCGATCAGGCACGGGTCGTCTGCATCTCGTCCACCACCGGGCTGGCCGGCAACCGCGGCCAGACGAATTACGGCGCCACCAAGGCCGGCGTGATCGGCCTGGTGCGGTCCTCGGCGCATGTAGTTCGCCAAGCACGGCGACTCGACGATCAACGCGATCGCGCCGGGTTTCATCGACACCGAGATGACGGCGAAGATGCCGTTCGCGACGCGGGAGGTGGCGCGGCGGCTGTCCAGCCTGCAGCAGGCGGGACTGCCGGTCGACGTGGCCGAGGGCGTCGCCTGGCTTGGCCTCACCGGGCGCGGGCGGGGTGAACGGCCAGGTGCTGCGAGTGTGCGGCCAGAACCTCGTCGGAGCGTGAGCCGGCAGATGGCCGCCACCGAGTCGGCCCGCGGCACGGTCAAGCACCTCTCCGCACCGCCCTCGCTGCTGCCGCTGTACGCGCGGGCGGCGGTGACCGGCCCGTTGCACCGCGGCGGCGACGAGCCTGCCGGACGACGACTTACGAGCTGGCCGAGCAGCAGATCGACCCGGCGCACCTGACCGCCTACGAGCGGGTGTGCGGCTTCCGGACCAGCGACGTGCTGCCGCCGACCTACCTGCACGTGCTGGCCTTCCCGCTGTCGGTGGCGCTGATGACGCGAGCCGGCGCTTCCCGTTCCCGCTGGTGGGCATGGTGCACGTCGGCAACACGATCACCGTGCATGCGGGACGTGCGCAGCGACGAGGCGGTGGCGTTCTCGGTGCGCGCGGGCAACCTGCGCGCGCACCCGGCCGGTCGGCAGTTCGATCTGCTCGCCGAGGCCCGGGTCGGGGACGAGGCTGGTCTGGTCCGGGCGCAGCACGTATCTGCGCCGCGGCAAGGCGCCGAAGGAGCCGGCGCGAGCGGCGCCGGCGGCAGCGATGAGGGCGACAAGAAGCGCCGGCCCAAGCCGATTGCGAGCGAGCCGGCCGGGCCGGTCGCGCAGGTGCGAGTGCCGGACGACATCGGGCGCAGGTACGCCGCGGTGTCCGGTGACCGCAACCCGATCCACATGCATTCGCTCGCCGCGCGGGCGTTCGGCTTCCCGAAGGCGATCGCGCACGGCATGTGGCTCAAGGCGCGGACGCTGGCGACGTTGGAGGGCCGGCTGCCGGATTCGTTCGTGGTGGACGTGTCGTTCAAGACGCCGGTGTTCCTGCCGTCGACGATCGCGATCACCAGCACGGCGGACGGCAATGACTGGCTGCTCGACGTGCGCAATGCGAAGTCGGGCAAGCCGCACCTCACCGGCAACGTCCGCGCCGGCTGATCACCCAGGCTGAGCCGCGTACAGGCTGATCGGGAGATGCCTGATCAGGACGTGCGCGCAGCGACGTCCGGATCGCGCGCGGCGTGAGCTGGTGACGTAGGAATGCGCCGACGTCGGTGACGGCGTCGGTCGCTTCGCGCAATGCGCCGGCGAGCACGTGAATGCTGTGCCACCAGTCCTCGCGCGCGACGAACTCCACGTCGACGCCCGCGCCGCGCGCCTTCTCCGCGAAGCGTTCGATCTGCGGGTACAGCATCTCCACCGTGCTGCAGTGGATCAGCATCGGCGGCAGGCCGTCCAGGCTGCCCGTGCATCGGCGCGTACCCGGGATCGGTCGGGTCGGCCGAGCCTCGGTACAGCGCGGCGCACGCACGTCCCCAGGCCACGTTGGTCACGCGGTCGCGCTGCATCGTGAACTGCTCGTCCACCGGATCGGTCCACGGCGAGAGCAGCCCGAGGGCGCCCGGTCGCAGCCCCGCGTCGGTGAGCACCCGTGCCGCGGCGACGCTGAGCCCGCCGCCGGCGGAGTCACCGGCGATGGCGATGCCGCGCGGGTCGTAGCCGTGCACGTCCACCAGCTCGCGGAAGGCGGCGACGGCGTCCTCGAGCGCCGCCGGGTACGGGTGTTCCGGCGCCAGCCGGTAGTCGAGGTTGTAGACGACGGCCTCGGCACTTGCGGCCAGGTACGCCGCGCAGCCACGGTACAGCCGGGCCGAGCCGACGGTGTAGCCGCCGCCGTGCAGGTACAGGATCGCGCGCGGCCGCTCGGTCGCACCGACCGTGGTGCGTTCGACGGGGCGGCCGCCGAGCGTGCCGTGCCGGACCACGGTGCCCCGCGGTACGCGCATGCTCGCGGCGCTCGCGTCGACGATGCGCCGGGCCACTCGCACCGGCATCCGGTGATGCAGCGCGACGCGGTAGAACGCCGCGCTCGCCCCGGTGACGGCGCGTCGCGGTAGATGCATCAGGCGCTGACCCGTTCGGTCACGGCCGGTTTCTCGGTCTCCGGTCGCGGCGCCGATCTTCTTCGTGCTGAGCGCGACCAGGCGCTGATAGCCGGAGCCGAGCAGCCGGACCAGCAGGTCCAGCGCCTTGGCGTCGAGTCCCGACCAGCACCCGGGCGCGGTTCGTTGCGCACGGCGCGCAGGATGATCCGGGCGGCGGACTTCGGCCGAGGTCCGGGCCAGCTTCTTGTCGAACAGCTCGGCCAGCGCGGCCTGGTCGCGCGCCGTCGGTCGCGCCGGCGTTGCGGGCGATGTTCGTCTTGATGCCGCCGGGGTGCACGCAGGTGACCTGCACCGGGTGCCCTTCGGCCGATCATCTCCTGGCGCAGCGCCTCGGTGAACCCGCGCACCGCGAACTTCGCGGCGTTGTAGGCGCCCTGCCCGGGCACGGACATCAGGCCGAACAGGCTGGAGATGTTCACGACGTGCCCGTCGCCGGAGGCGATCAGGTGCGGCAGGAACGCCTTGGTGCCGTTCACGACGCCCCAGAAGTCGACGTCCATGACGCGCTCGATCTGCTCGAACGTCATCGTCTTCGATGTCGCCGGTGAAGGCGATGCCGGCGTTGTTGATCACGATGTTGACGGTGCCGAACTCGCGCGCAACCTCGTCGGCGTAGGCGAGTACGGCGGCACGGTCGGTGACGTCCAGGCGCCGTTCGTGCACCGTCGGCGCCGATGACGCGCACGTGGCGCGCGGTCTCGGCGAGCCCCACCTCGTCGACGTCACTGATCGCCAGCCGTCGCGCCGCGCCGGGCGAGTTCGTAGGCGAGCGCCCGGCCGATGCCGGAGCCGGCGCCGGTGACGACCGCGACGCGTCCGCTGATGTCTGTCATGACGCCTCCTGGGCTGCGTGGATGGGTGCTGTCGTGCTCATGCCGGGACGGCTTCGCGGGTGGCGGCTGTGCCGGCTTCGTCGGTCCTGCCCGCGCGGTGGACGTCGTACGCCGCAGGTCGAAGCGTCTGGTCATCCGGCGGAACGAGAAGGTGAAGCTGGGCCACAGCGTGGTGTTGTTCCCGTTCTTGTCGAGGTACCAACTGGCGCAGCCGCCGCGGGTCCAGATGGTGCGCCGCATGCGTCGCTGGATGCGCTCGTTGTACGCCTGCTGCGACGTCGGCCCGCACCTCGAAGGTGGCCAAGCCGTGCTCGTCCATCGTCGCGCAGGGCGCTGTCCAGGTAGTTGATCGCCGACTCGGCCATGTAGACCATCGAGCTGTGCCCGAGGCCCATGTTCGGGCCGATCAGGAAGACCATGTTGGGAAAGCCGTGCACGGTCGCGCCCTTGTAGGCCTGCTGACCGTGCGCACGCCAGTGTTCGCCGAGGCTGACGCCGTCCGCGCCGGTGATGCGGTCGTAGGCGGGTGAATCGGTGACGTGGAAGCCGGTCGCGACGATGATCGCGTCGACCTCGCGCACGGTGCCGTCCGCCGTCACGATCGCATTCGGCGCGGACCTCGCGGATCGGGTCGGTGACCAGGTCGACGTGGTCGCGGGCGAGTGCGGGGTACCACTCGTTGGAGATCAGGATGCGCTTGCAGCCGATCTGCCAGTTCGGCGTGACGCGGCGGCGCAGGCCGGCGTCGGCGATCGACTTGTCGATGTTGCGCGCGGCGATGCGCTGCGCGGCGCGCAGGATCGGCCGGCTGGAACGCGAAGCCGAGCACGTACGAGCTCGCGGCCCCAGTAGATCGCCTCGCGAGCCGAGTCGCTGCAGTCCGGGGACGCGCCGGTAGGCGAGCTTCTCCAGCGCCGGGTAGGCGCGGTCGTGTCGCGGCATCACCCAGGGCGCGGTGCGCTGGTAGACGTCGAGGTGCGCGACCTGTCGACGATCGCGGGCACGATCTGGATCGGCCGACGCGCCGGTGCCGATGATCGCAACGCGCTTGCCGGCCAGGTCGGCGCCGTGGTCCCAGCGGGCGGAGTGGAAGATCTCGCCGCGCGAACGTCGTCGATGCCGTCGATGTCGGGCAGCGCCGGTTCGCACAGCGCGCCGACGGCGGGAGCGAGCACGTCGGCGGTGATGCGTGCCCGCGGTCGTCTGCACCCGCCACAGCGTGCTGCGTCGCCGTCCCACCGCGCGTCGAGCACCTCGGTGTCGAGCAGCAGGTGGTCGTGCACGCCGTACTTGCGCGCGGTGCGGACGAGGTAGTCCTGGATCTCCGGCTGCGGCGAGAACGAGCGGGTCCAGTCGGGTTGAGCTCGAACGAGTACGAGTACAGGTGCGACGGCACGTCGCAGGCGGCGCCGGGGTAGGTGTTGTCGCGCCAGGTGCCGCCGACCTCGCTGCCCCGGTCGACGACGAGGAAGTCGCGGCGGCCCTGCTGGGCCAGCCGGATCGCCGCGCCGAGGCCGGCGAAGCCGGCGCCGATGATCAGGACGGAGACGTGCCGGGCCGGTGGCGTCCGGCGCTGTTCCGCGGCCGCGTCGGCTCGGATACCTGCGTCATGCTGTCGAGGTTATCCAGTCATTGAACGCGAGTCAATAGCTAGTTGGCTCACATTCAATAGCGTAGGATCGCGCGCGTGACGCAGCGCATCGAGAAGCGGGTACGGCTGTCGCCGGAGGCGCGGCGTGCCCAGCTCATCGCGCTCGGGGTGGAGATGCTGGCCACCCGCACCCTGGACGAGCTGTCCGTCGACGACATCGCCCAACAGGCCGGAATCTCGCGGGGGCTGCTGTTCCACTACTTCTCGTCCAAGCAGGAGTTCCACCTGGAGGTCGCCCGCGCGGCCGCCCAGGAGCTGCTCCGGCGAACCATGCCGGACGAGTCGAAGCCGCCGTTGGAGGCGTCTGCACGACTCGCTGCGCGTCGTTCATCGACTACGTCGAGGAGAACCCGGACAACTACACCTCGCTTGTCCGCGGCGCGGCCAGCGGTGACGCCGACATGCGGGCCATCTCCGACGAGGACGCGCGCAACCCTGGCCGCCCGCGTCATCGACGTGGTCGCCGCGATGGGTCTGCAGATGCAGGCCAGGGCCGCCGCTGGCCGTGCACGGCTGGGTGGCGTTCGTGGAGGAATGCGTCATTCGTGGATCGCCACCCGTCCGTTCGACCGGACCGGCTGCTGGACCTGCTGGCCAAGTCGCTGCCGGCGGTCGTCCTGGCCAGCACCGACGAGGAGATCGGCTCACTCGTCTCAGTTCTCACCTCGGACGTCGGCGATCTCTGCCCGATAAGCCGGTCACGCGATGCGCCAGGCGCGAAGAACTAGGATGTCCAAGCTATGGCGTTCACCGTGGTGCGAAACCCGAAACCGCGCACCGACGCCGAGCGTGCGGCGATTCTTGCCGATCCCGGTTTCGGGCGGTACTTCACCGACCACATGGTCCGCATCGACTGGACCGCGAGCCGATGGCTGGGGCGACGTACTGGTCGGGCCGTACGGCCCGCTCCAGCTCGACCCGGCGACGATGGCCCTGCACTACGGCCAGGAGATCTTCGAGGGGCTCAAGGCCTACCGCCAGCCCGACGGCTCGATCGCGGCGTTCCGGCCCGGACGCCAACGCGCGCGCGGTTCCAGCGCTCCGCGCAGCGGCTGGCGATGGCCGAGCTGCCGGAGGAGCTGTTCATCGAGTCGCTGCGCGCTGCTCCTCGAGGTCGACGCCGACGTGGGTGCCCGACCGATCCGGCACAGTCGCTGTACTTCCGGCCGTTCATGATCTCGACCGAGGTCGGCCTGGGCGTGCGCCCGTCGACGCCGTACAGCTATCTGCTCATCGCGTCGCCGGCCGGCGCCTACTTCCCGCGCGGCGTGCAGCCGGTGTCGGTGTGGCTGTCCACCGAGTACACCCGCGCCGCCGTGGGCGGCACCGGCGAGGCCAAGTGCGCGGGCAACTACGCCGCGTCGCTCGTGGCCCAGGCGCAGGCGGCCGAGCAGGGCTGCGACCAGGTGGTGTGGCTCGACGCGGTGGAGCACCGCTGGGTCGAGGAGATGGGCGGGATGAACCTGTACTTCGTGTACGGGTCCGGCTCGGACGCCCGGATCGTGACGCCGGCGCTCACCGGCACGCTGCTGCCCGGGCGTCACCCGCGACTCGCTGCTGACGATCGCGCAGGAATTCGGGTACGCGGCCGAGGAGGGCAAGGTCTCCACCGACGAGTGGCAGCGAGGGCAACGCGTCCGGCGCGATCAGCGAGGTGTTCGCCTGTGGCACGGCCGCGGTGATCACGCCGGTCGGGTCGGTGAAGAGCGCCCACGCGTCGTGGACGGTCGGCGACGGGACGCCCGGCCCGATCACCATGCAGCTGCGGGAGCGATTGCTCGGCATCCAGACCGGGCAGGTCGCGGACGCGCACGGCTGGATGCACCAGCTCGACTGAGCCATCGCCCGTCCCGTGATCAAAGTACGTCTACGGCGATATCGGCCGCCACCGGGCCGCTCGACCCCCACCCGTGATCAAAGTACGTCTGCGGCCAAATGCGCCCGGAAACGTACTTTGATCAGCGGTATGGGGACCAACGGCGTGGAGATCAGCGGTATGGGGATCGACGAGCACATCGCACACCTCGACCGTGACGGCCGGGCGCTGGCCGACGCCGCTGAGCGGGCCGGGTGGGACGTGCCGGTGCCGGCGACGGACTGGGCCGTGCGCGAGCTCGTGACGCACGTCGGTGGCGTGCACCGCTGGGCGGCCGACATCGTGCGCATCCGCATCGCCGACGCGGTGGCACCGTGCCGCCGGCCATGCGGTGGGCACGGGCCCGGACGATGACGAATTACTGGCGTGGTTTCGCGATGGGCATGGCGCGGTCGTCGATGCGCTGCGCGCCGCCCCAGACGCCCTGGAGTGCTTCACCTTCTTGCCGGCACCGTCGCCGCGGGCGTTCTGGGCCAGGCGGCAAGCACACGAGACCGCGGTGCACCGTGCCGATGCGGAACTGGCCGCCGGCGCTACGCCGACCTTCGACGTCGCGTTCGCGCAGGACGGCATCGCGGAGCTGTTGCACGGATTCGCAGCGCGCAAGAGCAACGCGATCGAACGCGCCGCGACCATCGAGTTGCATGCCACAGACGGCGGTGCGATACTGGCTGATCACGCTCGGCGGCGAACGGATTGTCGCAACCCCGTCCCAAAACGGCGCTGAATCGGGCACTGACCGTGCGGCGCAAGCACACGCAACGGCAACCGCGGACGTCGTGGTGACGGGCACGTCCGGTGAGCTCTACCTATGGCTGTGGAACCGCCCGTCAGCCGCCGCCGTAACGGGCGACGAGTCCGTCGCCGAACTCTGGCGCACCGTTCGCGTTCGCTGGGGCTGATCGATCGGTGGGCTGATCGGCGCCAATTAACCGATGCCTGCCCATGATAAGCGTCGCCAAATTCAGCAAGTTAGCGTTACAAAGTCAGCATTGGTGTTGTCTGACATTGTCGGGCGATTCGCGACGCGATCGCGGGCAAACGAATTCAAAGCAGTCGTCTTAACGACATCGCTGCGCTTTCAGGCGTAGTCGTTGCCTGACAATCGATGCGGTTAGCGCTGTTTACGCGCGTCTGATGTCATCTGGCCATTTCTGCACCGCGTTGCGGCCGTAGTCACGTGCCTTGTCAGCACACGAAGGAGTTCGGATGGGTGCAATTGCCGACCGGGTAGTGCGCGGTCGCTTCAGCGTCGTGCGACGGGTGGCGCCGGCGTTGACCCTCGCCGGTCTGATCGTCGGAAGCACTGCGGTGCTGACGCCGTCCGTGGGTGCGGCCAGTGCGGGCAGTCCGGTGGGCTCGGTGAGTGTGAAGGTCGACCGGGACTATTTCGGTGACGGCACGTATCACGCGCCGAGCGCTGGCCAAGCCGGCGACCCGGCCCAGCCCGGCATGGACGTGACGGCGACCGACATCAATGGCAAGACGGCGCAGAAAATCACCGACGCTGCCGGCGCGGTGACAATCTCTGCGGCGGACGGGCTCACCCCGCCGTATCGCATCGATGTGTCCATCCCGGCGCCGTACTCCAGCTACCTCGGTTTCGCACCGGTCAAGTCCGGCGGTGACTTCGCGAATGCGACCGACTTCGTCGATCCCAGCAACGGCACCAACGTCTCGTTGCGGGTGCCGGTGTGGGACCCGGCAGACTACGTGCCCGCGGGCACCCAGTTGGCTGTCCCGGTGGAGTCGAACTTCGGCCCCGGCGGCCTGTCTACCGATGACACCTCGTTGGTGACCACGCCGAACAGTCCGCAGGGCGCGGTCACGGCGGTGGCTAAATATCAGGACACCGGCACGACCTTCGGTGTTGCCTGGGACAAGACCAAGCAGCTGATTTACACCTCGGCCTTCGCCAAGGCGTACGCGCCTTATGCGTCCGGCGGCCCGGGCGCTATCTACGCCGTCGATCCGACCAGCGGGCGGTCGTCGCTATTTGCGGATGTCACCAACGCGGGCTCCAGCCAGCACAACTCAACCAACCTCAAGCTGGACAACGTCGGGGCGGCGGGCACGCCGCAGGAAAGTGGCTTCTATTCGGTGCCGGGCACTGAGTCTCTCGGCGGCTTGGCGATGTCGGATGACGGCAAGGCGCTGTACACGGTGAACATGAACACCAAACAGCTCGTCGGTATCACCGTGTCCACCAAAGCACAGACCGTCACTGCGATCCCCGATCCGGGCTGCACCCTCGGTCAGTGGCGGCCGATGGCTGTCAGCGCGCATGACGGCGACATCTTCGTGGGTGGGGTGTGCGACGCCTCGGCTGCTGGCGCAACCCGCGCCGACCTCAAGGCGGTCGTCTGGCGATTCCACGCGGGCGCCTTCGCGACGACGCCGTACTACACCCACGCGCTGGACTTCACGCGGGCAGCGGTCCAGCCTCTCGCTGACAGCGACATCGGGACGCACTGGAACACGTGGACGCAGACTTACTCCCCGGATGAGTATTCCGGCGGAACCGGGATCGACTTCGAGCCGGTTCGGCCCGAACCGGAGCTCGCCAGCATCTCCTTCGACAGCGACGAGTCAATGGCACTCGGCTTCCGCGATCGAACCGGTGACCAGCTGGGCGTTCTGGGACCGGTCGGGTACACCATCCCAGGGAATCCGCCGAAATTCGGCTCCGACCTGGTGTCGGTCATGACCGGCGGTGATGTGAACCGTGTGTGCAAGACCGCGACAGGATTCGTGTGGGATGGCGACCCCGGCTGCCGCAACGCGAACAACGATGCGACCTATTACCCGCAGGACACCACCATCCAAGACGAAAACGAGGCAGCACAGGGCTCTAGCGTGCTGGTCCCCCAGCTGGGGCAGCTGACCTCTACCTTCATGGACCCCGCGGCCTCGTCAAACTCCGACGGACTTGGCTTCTTCGCCTCCGACGGCACCAGCGGACCCACCGGCGGCGACCCGAGCAAGACCACCAAGATCACCCAGACGACTCTCACCATTGACGCTGCGGGAAACACTCAACTCAGCGGGAACGGCTTAGGCAAGGCGAATGGGTTGGGTGCGATCGCGTTGCTCGCGACGGCGGCGCCGGTGCAGATCGGTAACCGGGTGTGGTTGGACGCCAACCGCAACGGGGTGCAGGACGCGGGTGAGTTGTCGCTGCAGAACGCAACCGTGTCACTGATCGATTCGAGCACCGGCAAGGTGGTCGGCACGACGCAGACCGACAGCAATGGTGAGTACTACTTCGGTGGACCGGCCTCGAGCTATCAGCTGACGCCGGGTGGCCAGTACACGGTGAAGTTCGACGTCTCCACGGTGAGCAATCTGCCGTCCGGGGTGACGGTGCCGTCGTTGCGTTACACCACGTCGAAAGCCGGCGGGGATAGCCGCCATGACTCGAACACCCCGGCGGTCAGTACGCCAACCGCGGATGCGACGGTAACCGCGCCGAGTGCCCCCGGCGGGGTGGACCACACCATCGACGCCGGCGTCTACTCGCTGAACATCCCGGTACCCCCAACGACGACGACGGGTTCCGGCGGGTGCTTGCCGCACGCACCGCACTCACCGGACTCCGGGCCGTTGTCGGGCGGCACTGGCAGCACGGTCGGCACGTCCTCACCCAACATCGACATCAACACGGGTGGACCCGCCGAGCCGTCCGGGCCAAACCCCTGGCTGATCACCGGCGGCATCGCGGCAATCGCCGCGGCCGGGCTCACCACCGGAATGGCCATGCGCCGGAGTCGAATCCCACGTAGCTAACCTCGCGAGGCAAATGCGTCGATCGCCCGGGCACGCGGGCAAAGGTGCCGGTCGATGTCATATCCCCGACGTCAACGCCAGCTAAAACGCGACCTCGTTCGACCATGGGCCAACAACGCCATGATCAGCGAGGAGAAAATTCGCGATGCGGACGTCTGACGTCGTGGACCGCCGGGTCTACTCACGAGTGTTACGGCGCGCGGTGCCAGCGTTGGCTGTTGCTGGTTTGGTCGCTGGTTTGACGGTGGTGCTGTCCCCGTCGGCGGGTGCTGCCGGAGCGGTGGGGTCGGTGAGCGTGACGGTCAACCGAGATTATTACGGTGACGGCACCTACCACGCTCCGACCGCTGGCCAGAGCTGGTGACTCCGGCCCAGCCGGGCATGGTTGTGACCGCGACTGACGTCAACGGCAAGACGGCGCAGAAGACCACCGACGCCGCCGGTGCGGTCACGATCACCGCGGCGGACGGGCTCACCCCGCCGTATCGGATCGACGTATCCATTCCCGCGCCGTACTCGAGCTACCTCGGTTTCGCACCGGTCAAGTCCGGCGGCGATTTCGCCAATGCCACGGATTTCGTCGATCCCGAGCAACGGCACCGAACATCGCCCTTGCGGGTTGCCGGTGTGGGACGCGGCGGACTACGGCCAGAGCACGGCACAACTCGCAATTCCAGCGGAATCCTCGTACGGACCAGCGCAGGGCGGGCTCGGCAACAGCACCGATGCGCTGGTAACGCGTCCCAACGCGGCGACCGGCACGCAGACCGTTGTTGCGACCCAGAACCAGATCGGCGACACGTTCGGAGTGGCGTACGACCGCACCGGGAAGCGGGTGTTCACCTCGGCGTTTGCCAAGGCGTACACGGAGTACGGCCCGGGCAAAGCCGGCGCGATCTACGTGACCGACTTGAACAGCGCGACACCGAACGGCTCACTTTTCACGACCGTAAAAGACGTCGACCAAGCAGCGATCACCGCACACGTCGAGCCGCTCAACACTGACTATTCCTACTACCAGGTACCGGGCACCCAGTCTCTCGGTGGTCTAGTCATGTCCGATGACGGTAAGACGCTGTACACGATCAACCTGGCCGACCAGAAGCTGATCTCGATCGACGTAGCCAATCCGTCACTGCAGACCGCGACTTCGATTCCCGACCCGGGTTGTTCCGGCGGTACGTGGCGGCCATTCGGTACCGCCGAGCACAACAACACTCTGTACATCGGTGGTGTTTGCGACGCGTCGTCCGCCACCGGCACGACGGCGCAGAAGCGGGCCGATCTCAAGGCGGCCATCTACTCGTACAGCGGTGGCGCGTTCACGCTCATACTCCAGCACGGGCTGGACTACCTTCGCGGCACGACCAACGGCAACAACGTCACCGCGAATACCGACATCGACACGCACTGGAATCCGTGGACCAGCAGCTTTACGCAATCGGACTACAGCGTGCAACCACCGGTTGGCCAAGGTCCCTACTTTGTGGACCGTCCGGAACCGGAGCTGGCCACGATCGCGTTCGACAGCGACGGCTCGCTGGTCCTCGGTTTCCGCGACCGTTCCGGAGACCAGCTGGGCAACGCGGCACCCGTGCGTGAATCCGACGGCACGATCATTCGACCCGTCAACGTGATCACCGGCGCGGACATCAACCGGGTGTGCAACTTCGGGGGAACGTACGTCTGGGAGGGGGAGAGCAGCGGAGCCGATACCTGCCCGAACAACAACACGGGCACGAACAGCGACAACGAACCGACCGGCACGGCGCCGACCGGCGTGCAGGAGTTCTACCCCGGTGACTACAGCGTCAACAAGCAGCGCGAGGCCGCGCACGGTTCCGTGGTCCTGCCCGTAGGTTCCAGCACGATCACCAGTACGGAACTGGATCCGAAATCGCAGCAGTTCACCGACGGTCTCGGCTTCTACGATGCGAACGCGGCCTCAGGGCTCGATCCCGGCTCCGATCCCGTCGTCTCATTCCGTCATCGTCGAGGACGGCAACGTAGCTGCCGGCACCGGGTTCGGTAAGGCGAATGGGTTGGGTGCGATCGCACTGCTCGCGTCGGCGGCGCCGGTGCAGATCGGTAACCGGGTGTGGTTGGACGCCAACCGCAACGGGGTGCAGGACGCGGGTGAGTTGTCGTTGCAGCACGCGAACCGTGTCACCTGATCGATTCGAGCACCGGCAGGGTCAGATTGGCAGACGATCGCAGCCTTCACCGACGCAACGGTGAGTACTACTTCGGCGGCCCGGCCTCGAGCTATCAGCTGACGCCGGGGCTCAGTACACGGTCAAGTTCGACGTCTCCACGGTGAGCAATCTGCCATCCGGGGTGACGGTGCCGTCGTTGCGTTACACCACGCTCGAAAGCCGGCGGCGATAGTCGCCATGACTCGAACACCGCCGGCGGTCAGTACCCCCCGACGGCGGAGACGACGCGTGACCGCGCCGAGTGCCCCCGGCGGGGTGGACCACACCATCGACGCCGGCGTGTACTCCGCGAACATCCCGGTCCCCACCCCGCCGGGGTCTGGTCACTCACCCGCGTCGAACGGCCAGACCAGCTCAACCACGACCCCTTCACCCAGCGCTGGCATCAACACTGGTCAGCCCGCCGATCCGTCCGGGACGAACCCCTGGCTGATCACCGGAGGTATCGCGTCGCTGGTCGCCGCTGGACTCATGACTGGCATGGCCGGCCTGGCCGTCCGCCGGCGTCGCATCCGCAGCCAAAGCTGCTGAGTGGGACCTGCCGAACTCGCCGATCCGCTCGATCGTCCGGGGCGGATCGGCGGGGCGACGCAGCGGTTCGATGCGTCCTTCTCGTGACCTGGAGGCCGCCAGCATGGTAGGCACGGTGCGGTGCACATCGGGAGCCTGTTACTAGCTGCTGCGGCAGCGGTGTGTAACGCGGTGTCCAGCGTGCTGCAGCGCAAGGCGAACCGGGACGAACCGGCCGGGCGTGAATTCGGGGTCAGCCTGCTCGTCAGCGTCGTGCAGCGGCCCGCATGGCTGTTCGGGTTCGTCGCCATGCTGGCGTCGTTCCTGCTTCAGGCAACCGCCCTCGACGCCGGCACCCTGGCTGTCCGTCGAGCCGGTGCTCGTCGTCGAACTCCCGCTTACGCTCGTGATCGGTGCCGCTGTCTTTCGTCACCCCCTGCAGCGGCGAGTGTGGGTCAGCGGCGCGGCAATGGCCGGTGGTCTGGCGTTGTTCATCATCGCGCTCAACCCGCACGGCGGCGACGCCGACCACGTCCCCGTCGGCCTGGCCCTGACCGCGACCGGCGCCACCGCGCTGGGCATCGTGGTGATGGTCGTTCGCCGGCCGCGCGACCGGATCGGCTCGGGTACGTACTGCCCTCTACGGTGCTGCCGCCGGCAGTGGTTTCGGGCTCACCGCGTCCCTGATCAAGGTGGCCGTCACCCACCTGTCCGCCGGCGGGGCGGCCAGCCTCTTCACGACCTGGGAGACGTACGGGTTGGCCGGACCGGGGTCGCCTCGGTCGTGCTGGTGCAGGCTGCCTTGCACAGCGGAACTCTGGTCGACGCCCAGCCCGGCATCACATTGCTCGACCCGCTCGTCTCGGTGCTCTGGGGAACCGTCGTGCTCGACGAGAGCACCCAAACCGGTCCGTCGCTGCTGCTGGCGGCCCTCGGGTTCGCGATCATTGTTGCGGCCGTCTTCTCGCTGGCGAACCCGGCCGCGCTCCAGGCGGATGCGACCGGTTGACCATCGGCGCAGCGTCTTGGGCACGGGTCAGTAAGGCGCAGCGAGAAAGTCGACGATGCGTCCCGCGAGTTCCTCGCCGGCGTCCTCTTGCAGGAAGTGCCCGGCGTTCTCGATCACTGGATGCGCCAGGCCCTGTGCGCCTGGCATGGCCTTGACGAGGATCTCCCGCATCGGACCGGTGATCGGATCGCTGTCGCTGAACGCCACCAGGAACGGGATCGGCAGCTGGGTCAGTACGGTCCACGCGGCGCGGTTGGCGGCGCTGGCCGGATCGTCCGGAGTGATCGGCACGAGCCCCGGCATGGCGCGAGCAGCGGCCTGAAAGGTCGGGTCCGGGAATGGCGCGTCGTAGGCGGCGCGGATCTCGTCGCTCATCGGGCGTTTGCAGCCGGCCTGCACGAAACGACCGACGTCGATGGTCGGCGCCGTCTGCATCACGGTGCGGAACTGGTGCCAGATCTCGGGCATCGGGTGGTCACCGGTGGGCAGGCCGGTGTTGGCGGCGACGACATGCGAGAAGTGCGCCGGGTGTTCGCCGACGAGCCGCAGCCCGATCAGGCCGCCCCAGTCCTGCCCGACGACGGTGATGCGGTCGAGCGCCAGCTCGTCGAAGATCAGCGCGCGGATCCATTCGACGTGCCGCGCGTAGCTGTGGTCCTCGGTTCGGGTGGGCTTGTCCGACCGCCCGAAGCCGACGAGGTCCGGGGCGATCACGCGACGCCCGGCAGCCGCTATCGGCTCGATCATCTTTCGGTACAGGAACGACCACGACGGTTCTCCGTGCAGGAGCAGCACCGGGTCGGCACCGGGGTCGCCGTGCTCGACGTAGGCGATGCGCAGCGACCCGCCGTCCTGGTCGGAGACCTCTGCGTAGCTCGGTGGGTACCCGAAGTCGGGCACATCGGCGAAGCGCTCATCCGGGGTGCGTACGACGTCCACGCGGGCACGCTAGCGCACCAAGGGGCGGCGTCGTTCTCGGTTGGCCGACGTCAAGGATGCTTGCGCCGGACCTTGTTCGTTTCAGTCGGTGCAGTCCGACAGCGATCCCCAGCGCGGCACAGATCTCGCGCATGCGCGCATCCGCCAGCCGGCCGAGCCGCTGCACGAGTACTGCGAGCGAGACGCTTTCGACGGAGTCGAGGTTCACCGCCGAGCGCTGCGGGACCGGATCGTCGCCAGGCTCGAGAGTGACCTCGCTCGCGAGCCCCCGGATCGTCGTGGTGCACGGCGCGACGAGTGCCCGGCGATGCCATGGGATCACCGCGTCGCGGGACAGGACGACGACAGGGCGCCGGCCGATTTCGGCCATCTCGCACCACCACACCTCGCCACGAGCGGGGAGCACGTTCACGATGTGGCCGCTGCGCGTCGCCACGATGCCAAATCGCCCCACTCGTCCGGCTCGTCGACCGGGTGCTGGCCATAGGCGGCATAGCTCGCGTCCACCTGCGCGGATCGGTGACGGACCAGCAAGGCGCGCAGCGCCTCATCGACAAGGGCTGCATCGGTGGACCCGGAGCGAATGCTGCGTGCCGAGTCGAGGAGGTCAGCGTCCACCGTGGTGCTCAATCGCGCACGGGTCATGCCATCATTATGCCACCATCGTGCCACTGCTACGCCTGCGTAAGTCGGTCGACCCGCGGTCAACGGCAGCTCGATCAAGATCATTCACGCACGGGTGAGATCGGATCGGAGGCCCCGGATTTCGGGCACTTCGTGTAGGGTTTCCGCCGTCTGCGGGTGTAGTTCAATGGCAGAACATCAGCTTCCCAAGCTGACAGTGCGGGTTCGATTCCCGTCACCCGCTCCCCGCTGAAGGCCTCGGACTCCGGGGCCTTCGTCATTTTCGGCATTGGCGGCGCGCGGCGCCAAGGGCTCGTCTACGGCGTGTCGTGCCACAACCGTGCCACTTCGCGCCGGCGAGCAGCGGATTCAGCGCCTCGGCGACGACCCGATCGCGCTGCGAGGTGGTGTGCAGGTAGATCTGCGCAGCCCGCGTGCTGGCGTGGCCCATCCGGGCCATCAGGTCGGACATCGTGGCGCCGGCCTGGGCGGCGAGGGTGTTGCCGGTGTGCCGGAGATCGTGGAAGTGGACGCCTCGATCGATGCCGGCCGCGTCGAGAGCGTCGCGCCCACGAACTTCGAGAAGTTCGAGCGGCGCAGTGGGGCGCCCTTCGGCCCGGCGAAGATCAGCGCGTCGGGCTGGCGCCGACGAACTCGCGTGAGGTGCCGCCGGATGTCCGGCAGCAGCTCGGACGGGATCGCGACGACCCGACGCCCGGCGGCTGTCTTCGGCGGCCCGACGATGAGTTCACCGTGGCCCAGCTCGACCACCGCGACCCGGATGTCGACGAACCCGCCCTCGAGGTCGAGGTGCTGACGTTGCAGCGCCGCCAGCTCGCCGAAGCGCATGCTGGCGAAGGTCGCGAGCAGGACGAGCGACCCGGTAGCGCCGGGCATGGCATCGGCCACGCGCGAAGACCTGGTCGACGGTCAGCGTCGGACGTTCGGGTGGACGCTCGGCGGCGGCGCCCCGGATGCGGCAGGGGTTATCGCGGATGAGCCGGTCGTCTACGGCTGTTGTGAGCATCGGTGCGGAGCAAGCGGTACGCCTTCGCCACGGTCGTCGGTGAGATGCCCCTGTCGATCAGGTCGGCCCGCCAGGTGCGCACTCGGGCAGGAGTGATGTCGGCGATCGAGCACGGACCCGAGCGTCGGATCGATGTGGTTGCGGACCAGGCCCTCGTAAAGCTGCATGGGTCTTCGGCCGAAGATTTGCCCGCTCGCGCACCCACCGTGCTGCGTAGTCGCCGAGCGGGATCAGGCCGACGTCTGGGTTGACCCAATCGCCGCTGGCGATGGTGACCTCTTCGTGCGCCAGCCACCGGTCTGCGTCCGACGCGCCGCTCGAAGGTCACGGGCGCCGGGCGCATGAGCCCGTCCTCCCCGCGATATCGCGCCTGCCATCGCCCGGACGGAAGTCGCCGGACGCTACCGAACCGTCGGCGGTTCACCGGGCGTCCCGTGTGCGACGCAGGAGCACCGGTTCGACGACGCCTGCTCCGACGAACGTGTCGAGCACCGCCTCGGCGATCCGTACGTGCCGGCCGACGCGGACGAACTGAATCCGGCGTTCGTTGATCATGCGCCGAACGAAGCGCTCCGACGTGTTGAGACGCTCGGCGGTCTCGGGGACGGTGAGGAGTCTGTCCATTGCTACCTCCGTGAGCTAGTGGTTACGCCCTGAAGGCTGTGGCGTCGGGGCTCGCAGGAACCCGGACCACTAATCAGGTAAACGCGCGTCGTCAGGGGTGAACGCGCTCACGCGTTTAGCAGTTCGTCAACGATGTCCGCTGCCCTCACCAAGGCGGCCGCGAGCTGACGCGCGCAGCCTGACTCGAGGTAGGCCAGGCTGGGGGCGCCCGCAGCGTCTCGGCGGTCGCCACGGAGTCGGACGATGCGCTTGTCCGCGGGTTCGACCGCCAGCGCGGGCCATGTGCTCGGACTCGTGCCGCGCGGGACGATCTCGACCGTGAGGTCGACAACGAAGTCATCCGACGCGCTGACGATCTCGCGTCCGACCGGCGTCGGTAGTTGGAGTGTTCGGTCATCCACGTCGGCCTCCGGGCTGTGCGCTCGGCTCGAATGATACTTATAGTCCGTCGTCTTATAGTCATCGTGGCGCCAGGGTTGTGGACATGCCAGCCCGCCAGAGCGTCGCTACGCGTCGGCGCGCCGCCTTCGGATCCCGTGTGCGGGAGTTGCGCACGGAACTCGGCTGGACTCAGGAACAGCTCGCGCACGAAGCCGGGCTGGACCGGACCTACGTCGGGTCGGTCGAACGCGGAGAACGCAACATCGCCCTCGACAACATCTGGCTGCTGGCCGACACACTTGGCGTCCAGCCCGCGGAGCTAATCCTCGACTCCTAGCCCATATATGGCTTCGCATCGATATGCCGTCCATGACATACTAGGTGGGTGATCATCGATTGGCCGAGCGATTTCGGGAACTGGCTCGACCGAGTCGACGCTGAGGCGAAGGCCGGTGACGAGCACGCCCGGACCGTCCGGCGGTGGGTGTTGGCAGCCTTGGCCGAACTGCAGGAATTGACCGAAACGCCGGACAGGGACGACGAGACGGCGTCGTTGAAGTGGGTTCGCCAGTCACGCCGATACCCGCTCTGGCGTACCGCGCACCCATTTGTGCCCGGTGTCGCGGTGCGTGTCATCTGCTATTTCCCACCCGAGCAGCGCGGCGTTCTGGTGGTGGCCTTGTTCGCGGCTGACAAGGCGCAGATGGGTGACGTGTTCTACAACAGCGTTGGCGCCCGAGCGGACGCATTGATCGACCAGTGGTACCGGCAAATGAAGGAGCAGTCATGAGCAACGAGGAGAGCGTGTTCGTACGCGGCAACGACCACCTGGACCGGCTGCTGGACGACCCGGATACCGCCGACGACGTCGATCAGGCGCGCACCGCCATCCGCGAGATGGACCGCGCACACGCGATGAGCCTGGCAATGATCCGCAAGGCCGGTGACCTTACCCAGATCGAGGTCGCCCGCCGGCTCGGAATCGGGCAAGGCACAGTGTCACGCCTGGAAAACCGTGACGACATGCTGCTGTCAACGCTGTTCGACTACCTCAGCGCGGCCGGCGCGGACACCGCACGCATCGTCGTGACGATTAACGGCGAAGAGGTCGACCTTGACCTTGCCACCCTCCGCCACACGGCCCAGCCGGCATAGGCTGCATCGGCGACCCGAGGTCCGGTGGAACCGGTGTCAATCCCGCGAACGACTCGGCGGGCCCTCGTCGACCGAATACGCGCAGTATTCGACAGCCGAGCCGGCGACGGCGAACCCTGGTCGTTTGCAGGAGTTCAGCCCGCCGCATGACCGCGCGCCCGCTCAATCGCCGCCAGACGCTCAGCTTGGGTGAGGGCGCCGGCGAACGGGCTCACCTGGCGCATGTCGATACTGTGCTCGTCCTCGCCGAGGAACACGTCGATGAGACTTGGCCCAGGGTGGGTGATGAGTTCGGACCACTCATCGAGCCAATCGTGGGCCTGTGGTCCGCGGACTAGCGAACGCATCCGTTCGATGTTGTGGCATGCCTTGTCCAACATCGGGCCGTGGTCGGCTATGAGCTTGCCGAGGAGCACGCGGTGAAGTTCGAGCTGCACCTTGACTTCAGGGCGGTCCTGGACGACGCCGGTGAGCACGCGCCGCGCGAGTTCGGAGACGGTCACACCCGATTGGGCCGCGCGGCGGGTGAGCGCCTCGCGGACGTCCTCGGGTAGACGGACGCGCAGTTGCGGAGAATCTCCGACTCCGCTGAGCGACGGCCTCCCAGCACGCCGCGACGCGTTCACGGCCATAGAATAACGTACCACGAATTAACCACCGGTCTCCTCATCGCCCCCTCACCGCCCACCCGGCGATCCCCTATCGCCGCCGCATCAGCCAGAACCAGTCGACTGCCGGACGCGTCTCACTCCGCCGCACCCCACTTCTAGGCCGCCCACGCTTCTGGCACCTTCGGTGCGATCCCCGACGCGAGCTCCTACTGCGCGTGACGGTGTCGATTCGGCGAATGAGCATCGGGACGGGGTACGAGTACCTGCTGCGCTCAGTCGCCCGCGGGGATGTCGAGGTCGCGGCGTCCTCTCCACTGACCCGCTACTACGCCGAATCGGGCACCCCGCCAGGCCGGTTCCTGGGTGCCGGACTGGCTGGTCTGGCCGACGGCGCAGGCGTCCCCGTCGGAGCGATCGTCAGCGAACAGCACCTCTTCCGCCTGCTGGGGATGATGCAGGACCCGCTAACCGGCGAGCATTTGGGCGCTCGACCGAAACGGTGGCGGACGGGCTCGGAGTCGCAACCAGTGGCCGGGTTCGACCTCACGTTCAGCGTCCCGAAGTCGGTGTCGGCGGTGTGGGCGCTCGCCGACTCACACACGCAGTCGGTCATCTACCGGCGCACCTTGATGCCGTCAGCACCGCTATCGGCTGGGCCGAGCAGCACGTGTTCTCCTCACGGTCCGGGCGCGGCGGTGCGGTGCGCGAAGACATCCGGGGAGTTGTGGCGACCGCGTTCGATCATTGGGACTCCCGGGCCGGCGACCCGCACCTGCACACCCACGTTGTGGTGGCCAACCGCGCCCAATCGGTCTCCGACGGCAGGTGGCGTTCATTGGATTCCCGCACCTTGTTCGGCTACGTCGTCGCGCTGTCCGAACTGCACGAAGGCGTCCTGCAGGACCTACTTTCCGAGCGCTTGGGGTACGCGTGGAAGGAGCGGGTGCGGGTGCACAGCGCGGTGCCTCGTCACGACATCGAGGGGGTACCCGACGCGCTGATCGGTGAGTTCAGCCGCCGCTCCGCACACATCGAGGAAGCAATGACTGGTCTGGTCAGCGACTTCGCGTCGGCCCATGGACGGCAGCCGTCGCGGGTGGAGACGCTGCGACTGCGGCAGCAGGCAACGCTGTCCACGCGCCCGGAGAAGCAGCATCACACCCTGTCCGAGCAGACCCACCAGTGGCGCGCTCGGGCCCGACCGCACCTCGCCGGGGATGGAGACACGGCCGGGTGGGTTGCCTCCCTCCGCGACCGCAATGACCTGCCCGCATTGGACGCCGTCACGATTGACGTGGCGATGCTGAAGGATGTGGCCGCCGTCGCCCTCGGCGCGGTGGCAACGAAGCGGGCGACGTTCAGCGCCGCGAACGTGCTGGCCGAAGTGCACAGACAGCTGCACGGGGTCCGATTCGCCACTCCAGCCGACCGGCTCGCTGTCGCCGATCACACCGCGGCGCTGGCACTCGAACCGGCCCTTCTGCTTACTCCGCCGGGGTCGAGCCGCTCCGGGATATACACAACCCGGGAGATCCTCGACGCCGAGACCCGACTCCTCGAGGCGTCACGCGATGCGACAGGCCCATGCCTCACCGTCAATGTCGTGGGCGACGTCTTGGCCACCGCACCAGGCGCCGGCGGCCACCCACTGACCTCCGAGCAGGCCGGTGTCGTGCACAGCATCGCTGGCTCCGGGCGGGTGCTTGATCTGCTCGTCGGACCGGCTGGCACGGGCAAGACCCGCACCCTCGCCACAGTCCGTGGCGCATGGGAGGCCAAGTACGGGCGCGGGTCGGTGATCGGGCTGGCGCCGTCCGCTGCCGCGGCTCAAGTGCTCGGCGACGAGCTGGGGATCGCCACCGACAACACGACAAAGTGGCTCACCGAACGTAACCGGAACACAGGCCGGCAAGAGCGAATCGCTGAGCTCGAAGCGCTCATCGGGAGGACGACGAGCAGCCCGTCGACGGCGCGCGCACGGGAGCTCAATCGCCGGCTGCAGGCCGTCCAAGAGGAACACGACCGCTGGGACATGGGGCCTGGGCAGCTCGTGATCATCGACGAAGCCAGCCTCGCAGGCACTCTTGCGCTCGACGTGATCGTCACTCAAGCGCGCGACGCCGGCGCCAAGGTTCTGCTCGTCGGAGACTGGGCGCAGCTCGGCGCCATCGCGGCCGGCGGCGCGTTCGCAATGCTGGCACACGACCGCGGCGATGTCCCCGAGCTTGGTCAGGTACACCGGTTCACCCAGGAATGGGAACGCGACGCGTCCACTCGGCTCCGCGTCGGCGATCCCGGCGTAATCGACACCTACATGGCCCGTGACCGGATCCGCTCCGGAGACCGCGACACGATGCTTGAGGCGCTCTACGCCTCGTGGCGCGACGATACGAAGCAAGGGCTGGCCTCGGTGATGATTGCCGCTGACCGCGAGTCCGTGGCTGACCTAAATCAGCGTGCCCAGGCCGAGCGCATCGCCGCCGGCGACGTCTCCGACGTCCAGACGAAGATTGCGAACGGCACAGCGGGTGTCGGCGACCAGGTCGTCACGCGCCGCAATAACCGGATGCTGCGCATCCCGGGGGGCTGGGTGAAGAACGGCGATACCTGGACCGTCGTCGCGACCAGGTCCGACGGTTCACTTCGAGTTAGGGCCGATGATTCCGCTGAAGTAATCCTTCCGGACGAGTACGTCCGCGACCATGTCGAACTCGGCTACGCCACCACCGCCCACCGCGTCCAGGGTCGCACTGTTGACACCGCCCACGCCCTGATCTCGGCAACGAATACCCGCGAAGTCCTGTACGTCGGCGCCACCCGTGGATGCAAGGAAAACACGCTTTATGTCGACACGGCGGGGTGCCTCGACGAGGACACCAGCCACGGCCCGATGACTGATTCGCCTGCCGCCGACGTACTGCGCCAAGTCATCGACAAGACCGGCGCCGACACGTCAGCCCACGCCGCCGTCGACCGAGAACGTGTCCTCCTTATGGCCTTCGACCATGACCGCCGCGCGACATCACCACCGCCACCAACGCCTCCGCCCACACGGTGGACGCAGCACTCCGACACCAGGACTGTGCAGATCGGGGCGTAGCTGAACGTGCCTTATCGACAGCCGGCGTCGATGATCCGTCCGACGCCTACAGCGCCTCCTTCGACCGCATCTAGGCGGCGCAACGCCCTACCCGGAGGATGAGCCAGTGCCTCGCCGCGACTACTACAACGACCCCGATGCGCCAACCGCGAACAGCCTCGTCGTCGCTACCAACGTCTTCGTCCGAGATGACCAAGGCCGCGTCCTGCTCATTCGCCGCAGTGACAACGGCATGTGGGCCCTACCCGGCGGCCAGATGGAGGTCGGCGAGACCGTCGCCGAATGTGCCGAGCGGGAATGCCTCGAGGAGACCGGCTACCACATACGCGTTACCGGCATCGTCGGCATCTACTCCGACCCCAACCACGTCATCGCCTACGACGACGGCGAAATCCGCCAAGAATTCGCCATCTGCTTCCGCGCCGAACTCATCTCCGGCGAAGCACGCACTAGCAACGAATCAACCGCCCTCGTCTGGGCCACGGCCGACGAACTCGACCAATACCAAACCCACCATTGGATCAACCGTCGCGTCCGCCACGGCTACTACGAAGACCATCAGGTGCCCCATCTCGGGTAAGCGGGTCCGCCGACGCCGACGGCGTAGGGCCCTAGGCAACACCGCGCGCAGATCGCCGAAGAAGATGCGGTGGCGGCCAATTCCAGTGAGAACGGCGGCTCGCCGGTAAGCGCCAACAGCTCGCATTGACCACCTCGTTCGCACCGGAAACGGATACATGCCAACGGAAGACGAGGAGCACAGCTGCCCACGCCAGCCGACGATGCCAGCGAGAACGCGATCCGAGTCGTGTGCGGTTGACGCAGGACTGCGATAGTCGCACTTCGTCGTGTGCGGTGGCGCCGGCGCTGCACCACTCTTGGTGAAAGGGGAACAACCGCGGCCCTGCGTCGGAGAGCCTCAGACCATGCGTTCAAACAATGGGACCCACGGCGAGCCCGAGACCGACCCGGACCGCCAGAAGATCGGCGGAGCGTTGTTGGGGCAGTTGAACTCGAACAGCGCAAGAAGGGCTTGCCCACCGAAACCTAGCGGGTTACTCGCCATGAGGGCATGACCGATAGAGGTTGCCATCTCCCTAGCTTGTTCCGTCTCCTTTTCGGTCTCAAACACGCCGGAGTCTCGACTGAACGGCCTGAACCGATCGCCGAGAAAGACACCCCCCGTGGTTTCGACGGTGACGGGTGAGTCTGAACTCGGCAGGTCGGCCGGCGCCGCGACAACGCCCGCGCCCACAACAACGTTTACTCTCTCAATCCACTCCTCTCCGAGGGTTGAGATCGTGCTCAGTAGCAAATCGAGCTCCTTGCCTAGGTGCGTACCTGAGCCGCAGTAGTCGTCCAGTAGGAACAGGACGACGCCGCTACCGAGACCAGAAAGGCGATTGGTGAGGTCGTCCCGATGGACGATGTTGGCCTTCTTGATCTTCAGTGCTTTCGCAAGCGCACTCAACGTTCCTTGGGTGCTGTCGCCCGCGACACCGTGATCGATCAGAAAGGCGTTCTTTAGGTTCTGGTTGTTCGCTTCCCGCGTCAGTTGTCGCGCTGCGGCAAGGTTCGAGATGTTCGCGGCAAGTCTCGGCAGAACCGTGCTTTGAAGCTTGGTAGACGTGAAGTAGCCATCCGTGACCATACGGCGCAGCATGCGGAAGGCAAGGTACTGGTGGTAGTGATCCCCGAACTGCTCCAACCACGCCTTGATCCGAATCTCCGTGACGTGCTCTCCCCGGTACATGAGATGACGAGACAGGGAAACCAAGTCGGAGTCCGTGATCATGCGGGTGGTAGCAATTGCATGTGTTGAAGTTGCGTAGAGGGAATCCAGTGCACGCCCACCAGCAGCGTTCAACCAGATGCTGACCAATGGGATGCGGATTAGCAAACTGCCATCGGACGGCCCGAGTTCCAGAACCTCGCGACTGCGCAACGTGGCGATCGCCTTCTGCAACTCCTCCGTCGTAGCGGTCTGAATCCAGGTGCCGGCGACGCGAAGGACCTCGTCCGTGGCCGCTGGCGCTAGATTCTCCCCGCCGCAACGGGCGACCGAGCGCAATACTGCGCTGGCAACAATCGCAGGACGAGCAGTGTGATCCAGTCCCGTTGAACTGTCTGCCCACAAATGGATGAAGTGCGAGTCAGGAGCTTCCCGTGCCACGGCCATGGCCGCCTCATCGACGTCGGCGGCTGTCACGATCGATCGCGACCGCTCCCGCATTGTTTGCCAGAGTCGCTGCGCGACCAGCGTCTCGTAGTAGGGATTGCCACGGCAGAGGTAGTGAACGCGATCGATTGACTCAGTTCCCCATTCAAGTCGATCGGTCGTGGGTGTTACGAGCAACTCGGCCGTCGACTCCCGTGACGCGAAGTTGGTGACCGATACTGGTACCACCTGATTGAGTTTGTGCGCCTGCGCCTGGATGATGGACGGAAGCACCTCGCTCCCGACCACAATGAGGTTCAGCCACGGCTCATCGACTAGGGATCGCAAGAAGAGAAACAGCGCGTCAGCTTGCGGCCCTTGGACGAGATGAGACGGGAGTTCGTCGAAGTCGTCAATTGCGACAACCACTCTCGCATCGTCCGGCAATGCTCTGGCGACACTCTTGATCCAGCGATTGGCTGCCCGAGCGAAATTCCCTGCGTCGTCGGTCTTGACTTCGTCGAGGTTGTTCACATATTCCCCGTAGGCGTCCTTGGCTGCGGCGAGAATCTCGTCGAGAAGGCCATAGACGATGTTGCCGGCGGACTGGTCTGCGCCAAGCGCTCGACCGAGCGACAGCAGGCTGCCCGCCCAGCCGCGTTTCTCGCTGAGCGATCTAAGGAGAACCCGCGTGAGCGAGGTCTTACCAACGCGCTTGTGTCCTGTGACATATACGGAGGCTCCCCCCGCAATCAGAGCTTCGAGGGATGCCAGGTCATCTGCCCGTCCAACAAGCCGCTGCGGATCCGAGATTGTCCCGAGGCTGAACGGATTTACGTCGCCACTGGTCCAGGACACGGGCATCTGATCTTCAGCAGAAACCTGCTGTGTAGCCGTGAACTGTTGAAGCAAGGAGTCCGACCACGAGATTTGACAGGTCAGGGCGACCGCACCGGGAGAGATCCCCGTGGCCTTCACAGACACCCCCAACTCGCCTTCGGCTCCTGGACCGAGGGAGTCCAGGCGAGCTGCTGAATCGATGCCGAGGGAAGTCTGCAACACGCGAAGGGAGACGTCCTCCGCCGTCGCGTTTCCCGAGTTCTTCGCCACGAACCGGATCTGGTAGGTCGAGCCGGATGCCGCGCTAAACGGGACCTTGTCAGAGGACAGCCGGACGGTGACCTGCGGGCGCGAGATGTCGCCGAGACGTGCAGTCGCTCGTCGCGCGTCCGCGATTAGAACCTGTAGGTGCGGGGCCACGAAATCTTGGAGAAGGCTGCTCCCGGATCTCGCGATCGCGCCTCTCATGCCTTCGAGCGCGGTGATCGTCTCATGAAGATCACGATGATTCACCGAATCGGAGGCCATCATGCGTTGTGCCTCTAGAGCGGCGTCCCGTACCTGTCCGAACAGTTCGTCCTCGAACTCGTCCATGAATCGCGCCAACTGGTGCGATGCTTCGCGGAGTGCGCGCGCAGAACCGGATCCGTCTCGGGCAGCGACATAGAGCTTCTGAGTGGCCGACCTAATTTGTGGCGCAACACTACTGGCCATTGTCGCCGTACTGCGGACGTCGTCCGGACCAAGGCCAAAATGGGCCGCCCACGCACTTCGAAGGGCAGCCTTTTCCTGATTGGTGTAATTCGCGAGCGCGCGCTCATGTCCCACCGCCACCACCGCACGGGCGGTGTAGGCACACCAGGCACGTTGACTTGCGAGATCGCCGGCTGCGAAATCGTCCAACGCCTGTTCCAACAGACTTTCGAGTAGCTCGGAGTCGTCCGGAAGGCACTTGAAGGCGAACTCGCATGCAGAAATCCATGAGCGCCGCCTGTCGAGGACCTCGTTGCCCTCGAGAGCTGCAAGCTCGGTTACGAGTCGGAACCAGTTCCAGTTTCGAAGAACGTCCGCGCCGCTCGTTGGACCCCAATCATCTCCAAGCTGGGAGAGGGTCCCGCTTAGGTAGTTCCGCGCAGTCAGGTACTCGCCGCCGCGAAACGCCGACCACGCGACCGCGAGGTCAGGGATCGTCTGCGAGGACCGCTCCTTTGGAAGCCAGTTCGCAGTTGCGCTGACCAGCGGGTCAGGCGAACCTGGGAAGCTCGCGGATAGCCAGCCGGGTATCGGGTGCTGCTTCAAAACCGAGGGGGGCAAAGCAGTGTCGGCTGCCGCTGGACGACGACTCGTGGGCTGAACCAGCGGATCGCGCGGCCGGCGCCTGAGATGACCAAGTTCGCGCGCAATCTGTTCGATCGCCAGCGTGAACTCCGATTGAGACATGCCCAGCGTCGAACGCCACTCTCTGTCCGTGACTTCTGGTCCTGACAGTCGGCTACGGATCTCGGAGGCCTCTGCGCGCTGGCTCTTGTTCGCTGTGGGGAGGGTATGGAACACCTTGTCCGCAGCGATGGCTAGGCTCAGCCGCTCGGCGCTCTGCAGACCCGGCTCGCTCACGCTGGACTTCAAATGAGCGCCAAACCGAAAGAGGAAGTCGTTCAAGCTTTCTCTCGACCCAGAAGTCAGGGCGTCCTCCAGGACCACCCTGGCCAGTAGCAGCCCGACGGCTGGCTTGTCCCCGCGAGGAGCGTCGTTCAAGGCACGAGCGAGGTCCTCTGAACTACGGTTCGAGAATGACGGGGCGAGTCTTCGCAGCTTATGATCCAGGGCCCGACTTCGGTTCCGAACGAGCGTCCGAGCCAACTCCGGTAGGTCGTCGTGGAACATGATCCAAGCTTAGGGCTGAGCGGCGACGTTACAGGCTTCTACGCCGAGGAGCGATCTTGGCACGGCACCGACCTGGCAAAGTTTGGGGCTGGGCAAGGACGCTCGTTTAGCCCGCTGAGCAACATGGCGCATTGTTCGATCAAATTGAGGAGCGTGCAGGCACCTAGTTCCGAGTCCCTCTATCAGGCGTCCCGTTTTCCTAATGACCGACGACTTCAGCACGAGGTTGCAAGTGTGGATGGCCTCACGGCTAAGCGCATCGCGCGCTTGGAGGCCAACAAGACCACACCGGACTGGATAAGGCGCCGCCGCGTTGCCATGTTCGTAGTTCTGAACTACAAGCTGACGATGGCCGATGTCGCACATTGTCTGCTCCGCACCGGGGTCGCCCCCATCGTCGAGGTATCGCACGATGACCGCTTCTGGGGCGCCGTCCGATACGGTGAGCATCTTCGCGGAGCCAACCTCCTAGGCCGCATGTGGATGGCACTGCGTTCAATGCGTAACGAGCAGCGAGGCGTGACATACCGATGGGCAATACATCAGAGCACCGCTCTCTGGCCGTACATTGGCTAAGGCGCCGCACGGTAACCAAACCACCTGCGCTTCCCCCCGAGAAGTTGGTGTAAGAATTTGGCGTTGATCTGGCCTCGGTGAACGTAGCGCCTGGTGCACTGTCAGTGGTGGTAGGCGCGTTTACTTCCCCGTTGAGACCGAGCCCGCCGGCGTGGTCGCCAGCAGGTTAGAAGTGGAGGCAGCGTGGGCGCGGCCGATGCCCTCGTCTCACGCCAGAGTGCGATCGCTCGATATCGTCCTCTCAATGCTTCGGGCGCTTACAGCACCCGGCTGAGGTCATTCGGCGACCTTCGCGCCCACCGTACTGCGCACCTACGGATCGACATGTGTGAATGGTTGGCGACCGCAGCGACGCACACGATGACGGATAGCGTTGAGCTCCGCTCATGGGTTGATCTGCGGTCGTCCCGAGTGTGGAAGACCTGTCCGACGGACGACATCTTCCAGCTGCCAGGCGACGGCGCCGTTGTCGGTAACCAATACGCGGTAGGTAGGTCAGGTGTTCATGGATGTACTCCCGCGTTCGGCCGTCGAGGAGTCTTCGCCCCGTGCGAGCGCGTCTAGGTCGTCTCGTGAAAGGTGTGGGACGACGAAACGGTCACAGATGTAGATCGCGAACTGATCGCCGGACCGTCGTCCGCTGGCGTGGGATTGCAAGCGACCATAGACGCCGCGAGCCCTCGGATTGGTCTCGGTGCGGTGTGCGTACGCCATGCCGACGTACAAAAAGAGGTCGTTGTTCCACACCGTGTAGACCCCTGACGGACTCGCTTCCAGGTACTTCGTCGGCCAGTCGCGAAAGGCATGAGGGATTCCATCCTCGAGTCGAGCTGGTGCGCCTCCGCCGAAAAGCTGGATTTCATTGGCTCACCTTTGCTTGCCGACGAGATCGTGAACCACCTGCGGCGGCTCCACCGGCTAGCCCGATCGGAGATCCGCGTTTTGACGCCTGACCGAGCCAACCGCCCGCTGCGAGAATCACTCTTCGGCCGTCGCTCACCCCTGCATCGCAGAGGCCGGCCGTTCGCCGCGTGGCAACTGGGGTCTGTCACCGCCCTGTGGTGAACTGAGTGGGTGCCGGATCTGCCGCCCCACGCGAGACAGGCTCCCGGCCAGACAACGCTGACGTCCGTCGAGGTATGCGCCGGCGCAGGCGGTCAGGCCATAGGCCTTGAACGGGCCGGGTTCGCCCACCTCGCTTGCGTTGAGTTCGACCCTGCGGCGTGTGAGACCCTGCGCTTGAACCGCCCCGAATGGAATGTGGTACAGGCGGATTTGCGTTCTTGGGATCCGCCTCGCCGCGTCGTCGGCGTTGATCTGCTCGCGGGCGGCGTACCTTGCCCGCCGTTCAGCATCGCGGGTAGACAACTGGGCCGAGATGACGAGCGGGATCTCTTTCCAGAGGTCGTCCGCCTTGTGCAAACGCTGCAGCCGCGAGCGGTAATGGTCGAAAACGTTCGCGGCCTACTCGCAGCGAAGTTCGACGACTACCGAAACGAGCTCGTGCGCGAGTTGAAGGAACTTGGTTATGAGCTGTGCGGATGGGAGCTATTCAACGCCTCTCATTTCGGCGTACCACAGGCAAGACTTCGCTCAGTGCTGGTCGCGATCCGGCCTGAAGCCGCGGTGCACTTCCGCTGGCCTGAAGGGCAACAAGAGCGTGTCACTGTGGGCGAGACCCTTCTTCCTTTCATGGCTGAACACGGGTGGTTGCGGGCTCACGATTGGGCGTCGCGGGCGAATGGAGTGGCACCGGCGCTCGTCGGTGGCAGCAGGAAGCATGGCGGGGCTGATCTTGGTCCCACACGGGCTCGCGCCAAGTGGGCTGAGCTAGGCGTCGATGGACGCGGAGTTGTGGACAGGCCGCCAGCTCGGAATATGCGCGGGATGCCGCGCCTGACAGTTCCCATGGCCGCGGCGATCCAAGGATTTCCCCCGGATTGGACGTTCAGTGGGCGGAAGACTAGTGCGTATCGGCAGGTAGGCAACGCGTTCCCACCGCCTGTCGCGGAAGCCGTGGGCCGGGCGATTGCCCTATCACTGCGACAAGCTGACGCAGAAGTCTGAGCTATCGGGGCTGTGACGGCGCGCCAGACAGCGCGGCCTCTATTCGCGGTACAACCTCTTCAGGGGCTTCGTGCTCCCAAAACCGCAGGACTAACCATCCTGCCTCAACAAGGAGAGCGTTAGTCTCCTTATCGCGCAGTACGTTCCCGGCGATCTTTGCCCGCCAGTAGTCGATGTTGTGGCTAAAGGTGGCTCTGCCGTGGTCTGGGCAGCCATGCCAAAAGCAGCCGTCGATGAATATCGCGACCCTGTGACGCGTGAAGACGATGTCTGCGCGCCGGCGGAGGCCCGGAACCGGTGCGATGCCGACGCGGTACCGCCTCCCGCGGGCGTGCAGGATTCTTCGAACTGCAAGTTCAGGGCCAGTGTCTCGGGAACGGATTGCCTGCATGTTCCTCCGCCGTTGAGGCGACGACGCCCACGAACTGGATATCACACGATCAACATCAATCTGTCTTAAGAGTCGTGCGAAGCTCTGCGAGTACATCCGCCGGCAGGCGCGAGATGGAGTGCCAGAGGAGGTCGAGTCGTGTCGGCCGGCGTCGGCCTTGATCAAGCCAGCTTGCAAGCTGATCTCGTTCGTGGGGGGCGAGCACGCTTAACTGGGCCCTCACCTCCGAAAACGTGACATCGCGCGGTCCGTCGCCGGAATGGCACCGCCTGCACTCGGTCGCGTAGGCCACCGCCTCACCTCCATCGGGCATGTGGACGATGTGGCGATAGACGGATAGAACCGCTGACTGCAGCGGGTCATCCGGATATGGCTCGCTAGCGCCGATGCCGCACTCCGTACACAGGAAGCCGTCGCGAGCCATGACGGCTCGCTTCTCTCTGGGTGAGAGCGCCTTCTGACGTGACGCAGCTCGCCTGACTTCGGCATCCCACACCGGAACGCCGGGTGACACGAAGCGTTGTTCTTCGGCTGAGTAGCAACGCGTCCTCTGTGTTCGAGAGCAAGACCCAGCCGAAATCACGCAGGTCTCGGATCCGTCGGTCTGCCTGCGCAACGCCTGGGAAAGCCCGCCTGATTTGGGCCTTCGTAAACGAGTTGCCCTCACCGATGACCTGCATCAGCCAAAGCGCGCCGCGGACCATAGTTCCGGCTCTGAGCGACGGGTCATTCCAGGTTGGCACCGGCATTGTTGTACTCCGCTCGTCGTCGTGGCCCAACGCGTGGCCACCAATTCTGCGCGGACGCCCTAACATCAAGCGTACCGGCGACGCCATGACTGGTTGGGGGGCCGCCGAGTAACCCAGTTGTTGTGGAGGAGCTGACATTGGACGCGAACTTCGGCATCCCGCCCCAGGGCAACGAGGCGCGCGAGTTGATCAGGCAGCGTCTTCTCGCCGCCAAGAATGACGATGGTGCAAAGGTCACATTGGATTGGCGCGGCGAACAGCGACACCTATATGTCATCTCGGTCCCGCTCGCCCTGCTGTACCTAAACCCGGATACACATCGAATCCGTGCGCAGCGCACACTTGATCCTGATCGCAACGCGGTCCTTGAGTCTGACCCGTGGTGCGAGGAGTCGCAGGAATACTTGGCGTCCCTTCTCCGCTCCAAGCCTTCGAACCCCGAGCAGATCGATCCCGACTTCCTGCAGCTAAAGGAGGAGCTTGAGGAATCCGGGCAGAGAGAGCCTGGGATTATTTCGCCGCAGGGAATTCTAGTGGATGGAAACACGCGCTGCGTCGCGCTGCGGGACCTCGGCGCCAAGGACATCCGTGTGGGCGTGCTTCCCGACGACGCGGACCGTCGCGACATCAACAACGTCGAACTGTTCCTGCAGCTTCGTCGTGACAAACGACGCGAATACACATATATGAACCGTCTGATCGCCATCGAGGAGGAATTGGCCCGCGGAGCCCGCGAAGAGGACGTGGCGCGGGAGTGGAATATTCGGCGCCTAACGCTTCAGAACGACCGCGGCGTGTATGCGCTGATCCGAGAGGCCATTGGGAGAAGTGAGTCCGAAGGGGGTGCCAGGCTACGGCTGATCGATTTTGAAGAACACCAGGAGAAGCTTCGGGAGTTGCAGCGCGATTATGCCAACCTTGCTAAGACCGATCCAGATGGCGCCGAGCAGCTAAAGGAGTCGAGGCTGGCGATGGTTCTGTTGGATTTTCCGAAGACTTCACTGCGAAACGCTAACGAGGATTTCTACACCCGGTATGTCGAAGAACGCCTCCCACAGGCGTACAAGCCGAACGCTCAGGAGGCTGCCCCACCTGTGGCTATCCCCGGCCTACCCGGCGTAACTGTCACAGAGGCCGGCGTTGCAGCTCGTCGTGCCCGTGAGCTCACCGATTCACTGCTGCGTGCGAAAGCAGCAACCCTCGCCGATCCCAAGCCTGACTCGGACGCCACGAAGACCGTCGACGAGGTCAAGAAGGTGATCGCGGCAGCGTCGCGTCTTGCGAACCAGACCGCGGACTTGAATAAGAGAAAAGGCGCCGTCCAGGATCGGCTGTCGGACGCTGCCGATTATATTCGTCAGTGCACAAGTGAGTTTGCCGAGGCTAAGGCGAAGCGCCTACTCAATGAGGCGGCATTTGACGAAGCGCTGCTTACTCTGCGTGAGAGCCTATTCTTTCTCGCTCGTCAGGTTGGGCGGACTTTTGAAGTTGATCCAGGGGATGGTATTTCCTGGCTGCTGGATGTTTCGCGCGACCGGTGATGCCTGGAGAACCGGCAGAGTCGAGCCTGGTGCTTCGTTTGGGCGACGGAGTGTCCAAGGCTCGGCTTCAAGTGCGCGCGGGTCTTGAAGAGCATTTGCAAAGCCTGTCCTTGCGGTTTCCGTCAGGCGTGTGGACGTCACCAGTGGTTCTCGAAATAGAAATCGACGACCTCATATCGAATCTGCGCGCCCTCGCGGAATGGCCCTATCCGGATGACGTCGCCTGGGACGAGCAGCTTGCCGCGCTCGCAACCGATTCGGTACGTGATTCAGAAGTTGTGGGCGCTCGACTGGCGGACGAGTCTAACGGCTCGGAGCTGACGTCACCTGACGAGGTGCCTGAGCTTCTAGGCGATGGATGGATAGGCGACTTGAATGCATTCCAACGGCGGGATATAGCGAAATTGCTCGGCCTTCGTCATGGCGCCAACTTTTCCGTTCCGGGCGCCGGGAAAACACGCGTCGGCTTGGCCTTGTACCAGGCGATGCGCCGACACGAAGGCTTTCGACGTCTACTGATCATCGGACCAAAATCGTGTTATGAGTCGTGGATGTACGAGAACTCGGCCTGCCTTGATGTCCCTCTACGAATGGAGGTGCTTGCCGACGCGATCGACCCTTCTACAGAGGCGTTGATCGTCAACTACGAGCGATTGCCGCAATCCGTGAATCTGCTCGGGCGTTGGCTTGCCTCCACCAAGTCGATGCTGCTGCTGGACGAGGCCCACCGGATGAAACTCGGCGCCGCAGGCGCCTACGGCTCCGCTTGTCTCGCCCTCGGGACGCGCGCGCAGCGGAGGGTGATACTCACCGGAACACCCGCGCCGAATGGGGTTCGCGACCTTGAAAACCTATTTAGCTTTGTCTGGCCTGGTAGCGGGCGGCAGCGGGTGATTCAGGCTGTTTCGGGCGGAGACCTCGCGGCCGCGAGCCGAGCACTCCGGCCGCTATTTGTCCGAACGACCAAGGCCGAACTAAATCTTCCCCCAACATCGACGTCGATCCGCACGATTCCCATGACCGGGCTGCATCGTGAAATCTATGACGCAATTGTTGGGCAGTTGTCCGAACGTGCGGCGGGAAATGCTGGCGACTTTGAGGCCCTAGGCCGCATCGTGATGTATCTGCTGATGGCTGCGACAACTCCGGCGCTGTTGACGGTCGGCGGGTCGAGGTATGACCCGCTGCCGTTTTTGGTGCCGCCGCTTGCGGTGCCAGAAGGCACCCCGCTATTCCGACTTATGGCTGACCTTCCGAATTACGAGCTATCGCCTAAGTATGGTGCGGTGCTTGACATTGTTCAGGGTAATGCGCAGGCAGGCCGAAAGACTATCGTTTGGTCGACGTTCGTAAGAAACCTGACCACGCTTCACCGGCTATTGGGTGGTTACTCACCGGCGCTCGTTCATGGCGGTACGGACGATCGCGGGGAACAGATTCGCCGATTTCGTATGGATAATGATTGCATGGTGCTCTTGACGAACCCGGCTACTTTGGGTGAGGGCATCAGTCTTCACCACGAATGCCACGATGCAGTTTATCTCGACCGCGACTTCGCTGCGGGCAGGTTTATGCAGAGTGTGGATCGGATTCACCGGTTAGGCCTACCCGCCGACACAATCACCCGGATAACTGTTCTTGCATCCGAGGCAACAATCGACGAAGTCGTTGCCTTGCGGCTTCGGCAGAAGATCGAGTTCATGGGCGCGATCCTTGACGACCCATCCGTTCGCCAGCTTGCCGATCTGTACGACGAGCCCGCCGACGATGGTCTAGACGATGCCGACCTGCGGGCATTGATGGGGCACCTCAGTGGCCATACCCCCTGATCCCGTCCTGGCGGCAGCGGTCCGTTGGTTGGAGAGGCTCCCAGACGGGGGCCGTCGACGCTTGGGAGCACTGTTCGCGACGAGCCGGGAGTTCAGCGATTTGACTCCGACGCAATACGACGTGGCGTACGAGTGGCTGGAGCGTTCGGGCCTGCTGGGCGGTTACCCGCCAGCGGGGTCGCCGCGCGAGGCGGTGTTTTTGGCCGCGTTGATGACTGGTGAACTCGCGTGGCTCCACGATGCTGACCTGCTGATCCAGGATCCGGACGAACTGCCGGCCGATGCGGCCGGGGCCGCGGCAACCCTGAGCCTGAGTGCGGAATCGGCTCTTGGTCTCGTCGCGTCGGCCTGGAGGAAGGTCGACCTGGCTGAAAGGCAGCGGGTCGGGGCAGCCGGCGAGGAGCTCCTGGTTGCATGGCTATCGCGGTGCGTCGATGCAGAGATTGATCAGGTTTCGCTCCGAAACGACGGGCTTGGATACGACGTAGCCGTCGTCGTTGGTTCCGAGGATGTGGCCCATCTTGAGGTCAAGACGACGACAAGGCTTCGCACCTCTGTATATCTCTCGCGCAATGAGTTTGAGGTCATGGGGCGTGATCCGTACTGGGACCTTGTCTCCGTGCGCCTCTCGCGTGACCTTCAAATACGCGACATCGGATCCATTTCCCGAGATTGGGTTGTTGCGAATGCCCCCGCCGACCGAGGTCCACTTGGTCGGTGGGAGTCCGTACGGCTGGAAGTGCCCCCCGAAGCGATGCAACGCGGCGTACCGCGTCTCGCGAGTTATCTACGGCCGCAGGAGCTCCGTCAGTTTGAGTGGTCAAACTCGGCTTAGGGCAGTCGCCGGAAGAACGGCGGCGTCGTGCGAGAGTGGGCGACTAGGAGACGGTTGGGCTTGCGCGGCACGCTCGTCCGAGCTGGAAATGTAGATGGCGATCACTCGTCGCACGAGAAACCATGCATGCCGTGAGGAGACTTTCGGCCTGGGTGAGGTGGACAGGCAATTCTGCGCGGGAGATCGATTGCGGATCATTGCATCGAACGTTGCTTTGCGACAAGCCTTGATAAGCTGTCGGCCGCCGCGACCACGCAGAGGTCCAACCCAGGACCGAGGTAACGCTGGAGCTGAATGGAGCCAGGCCACTGACCGGATGTTGGACCGATCGGCGCAGTACTCCTCTACCCCGCATCGGGGAGCGCGCTGGGACGCTTCGGCTCACCCTGGCGTTTGCGATCTTCTTGACAGCGCTCCTCGTCGAACGGCCCTTGGCAGTGTCACGCTTCATTATTGTCGTTGCGGCGGCGCACTGAGCGCCCGCGATCTGGTCCCCGATGAGGCCCGCGACGTCAGCGCAGACCGGTCCGCTCTCGGGTTCGTGCAGCAGGTTGACAGTCCGCAACCGTTCGAGCGCGGTCGCGTACTGCGTCTGGGACAAGTCGGTGTACGCCGGATCTGCCCGGATTACTGCCGCCCGGCCGACTTAGCATGGATGCCAAGCACTTGATGCGAGAACCTGCTGCGCGACATCGAGGCCGATTTGCCCCCGGCCGCTCAAACGTACCGGGCGACTATTGTGCCCGCCAACCTCGCGGGACGAATGCCAAGGCGCGGCGAGGCCGAGATGAGTAGGGAAGCTGCGGCCGGACAACTACGCTGGGCTTGTGGCGACGAATATGCCGGCCGAGACCGAAGAGGTCGAAGGGGCCGAAGAGGTCGTAGACGAAAGTGTGGAGGATGACGAGGGTCTCTACGAGATGCAGGAGTCTTCGCTGTCGTATTTTGGCGCCGACTTTGACGTTCGGGGCCTCGTTCAGCGGCTGGCCGACGAGGACATCATCATTCCGCGGTTTGACCCGGATGAGTCCGAAGGCAGTAGCTTGGCCGGCTTCCAGCGACAGCGTGTGTGGACAAAATCAAAAATGGAGCAGTTCATCGAGTCGTTGCTTCTAGGATGGCCAGTTCCGAGCATATTCCTAGTGCTCGATCATGACCAACGCTACCTCGTGCTTGACGGTCAACAGCGCCTCTCAGCACTTCGGCAATTTTTTGAAGGCGTCTACTCTGATGGCCGTGAATTCCGTCTCGCCGACGTTGCCGAGCACCTGAAGGACGCCACTTACGACACCCTGACGGCGGAAAGCAAAAGAAAGCTTAACAACACCTTCATTCAGGCGACAGTAATCGAGCCGAAGGGCGAAGGCGGCTCCGAGTCCGTATACCGCCTCTTTGGTCGCCTGAACAGCGGTGGTGTCTCGCTGACGCCACAGGAGATTCGGGTAGCGCTATTCCTAGGGCCCGCAGTGGACTGGATTCGCGAGCTGAATCGCGACGATTATTGGCGGCGACTATATGGCAAACCGAGCCCTCGGCTGAAAGACCACGAACTTGTTCTCAGGGCGCTGGCGATGCATGAGGTGCTTTCAAACATCGACGGGCATTGGAAGAGTGATGACCTGCGGCGCGATGCGTACCGCCCGCCCATGTCGGCATGTCTAAACACATTTCTGAGCGAGCATCGCGATATGAGCGGGATCGACAAGGATGGCCTGACTCAGGCGTTTGGTGCCGCAACAAAGCTGCTATTCGAAGCGGCTGATCGTGACGGGCTTCGCTTCAATGGGAGGATCAACGCGGCTCATGCAGACGCCACGATGGCCGCGCTGATGCATCTCCAACATCGCCAGAGGCTGCCCACCAAGCGCAAGCTTGTTGCGGCATTGAACCGCCTACGGCGGGATGAAGAGTACATCGAGTACGTCACGCAGAGCACGTCCCACCGCGAAAACGTCCTCGGGCGCTTGCGCTTAGCGCTCGACGCCCTGAGTTGATCTGTGGTCGGGCACCCGCGAGCGGAGGCGCTGTCTTATTGGCAGCGGCTTCACGATGAATACAGCCGTTACACAGAAGTCATTCGCTCCCTGCCCATGGGGCAACTCAAGGTCCAAGATGACCTTCGGCGTTACCTGTGCCTCCGCTGCGCTGGCTTTTTGGAGCAGGTCACCTTCGTGATCATCCATGGCTACTTGGAGCAGAAGGCTGGAGGCCCCGTCCTCGAGTTCTCCAAGTCATGGTTCAAGAGGGCGCCGAATCTCACGGCCGACGCGTTCGACAAGTTGGTTGCCCGTTTCGGCGGTGCCCACGGCCTTGCGTTCACCGACTTCCTCACACCTTGGCGGAAGGAGGCCCTTAGTGACCTCCTGGATATTCGCAACGACGTGGCCCATGGCAAGCCCTTCGAAGGAGCCAAGCTAGCCCCGGAACGCTACCTACAGCTCTGCGAGGACGCCTACCACTGGCTGGTAGAGACGTTCTTGGGTGACAGTGTCGAGGTGCTCGATGCCGAGGGCCGACAAGTCGTGTCGTACGAGCGCACGCCGGAGTAACACCCAGGAACGGTCGAAGGGCAGGGAGGCCCTGAGGCGGGGCCAGCGTCCAGCGAGGATACGATCGCGGCGCGAACCGAATCACGCCGTGAGAACTTTCTTTACTCATTCAAGGTGGCGCTATCGCACCGCAGCCGGCTTCCGCCAGCTATCGCTCCGCCACCGCGGCCGCCGGCAAGGGTGCGCGACGCATGAATCGGCCAGGAGGTCGTCGCATCGGACTTCCCTGCCGGGGAGCTGCGAACGACTTGCGCAGTTGACTGTCGTACAGCAAGTCGGCATCGTGCGGGACATGAGCAACTGGGAGGACCACGACATCCTGGCGAAGATCCTCACCGCGCTGGATATTGTGCATATTGGGAATCAAGGCGGTCATCATTTCGGCCGTCCGTATATGACCGCGTATCAACTTGCCACCAAGGTTCACGAGCTGAACCCGCAGCTAGCGGGTGACCTCGGGCTGAGCCTGGGCGGGAAAGGAACGGGCAGCCACAACAGCCTCGTTCAGTACCTCGCGCTCGAACTGTCGCGGCAAATCAAACGCCATGGGGAAGCGTACCCGGTCGAGGGCGCATTCATGTCGAACGAGCTCGTTAAGGATCTCCGATACAACGGTCCGGACGGCGAGGTCACATCGAGCCTGACCGAGTCAGGCTTCGACCTGTCGCTCTTCCGCTCCCGGCATCCCGTCCCTGATCAGCCGGCGGTAGCCATCGTGGAACGGCGATGACCGCGCCGACCTACCGCGAGCGCATCATTGAAGCGCTGCGCATCAGCTCGAACCCGCGCGACGACGACCAACGCTCTCAGCGCACCGGAATTGCGCCGCGGCAGTCGGTCAACCAGACATGCGTGGCCCTCGAACGGGAGGGTCTCATACGGCGCTTCGCTGGGCCCGACACAAAGATCGTCAACGAGCGGACCGAGTAGGCTGATGGCCTGACTAGGTCTGAATCAAGCGCCGACCATGCGGCGCCGTCCGTCCTGATGCCTGCCGAATTGCCACCCGGAAACTCGGCTGAGCAACGAGAAGCCGAGCGTCTGATGTTGGTGCTGCTCGGAGAGCGGTTCGGCGTTGCGCTTGCGCCGACGCGCATCAATGTTCCGTCCGGTGTTCGCGTCGAGGTCGACGGCGCTGACGCTGATCGAACAGCCCACGTCTGCACGAAGGGGCCGCCGATCGCTCACGAGGCCACGTTCGAATACGCCCAAGCTCGTGCCACACGCGTGCCACTAGCCATCGAAAACCAGGGTCAAACAGTGGCACGAACGGTCCCTCAACAGCACGGACCCCTTATATATAGGGACTTACCACGCGCAGGAGCCCATTCCCAAGCTGACAGTGCGGGTTCGATTCCCGTCACCCGCTCCCCGCTGAAGGCCTCGGATTCCGGGGCCTTCGTCATTTCCCGGGATGTCACCAGGCGCCAACTGCGCCGCGCTGGGCTGCCGTGAGCGTCGCCCGCTGACGTCGCTGCGCCGAGAACCGCCTGGCTGTGTGTAGCTACCCAGCCGATCGCCGCAGCCAAACGCAAGTGCGCGCAACCAGTTTCAACCGCAGCGGCCCCGTGCGATCGGGCCATCTGGCGTACGACCTTCGGCGCATCAACTGTCGCCTTTCGGGCAGACATCGTGCGCGATGGGGAAAGTCAACAAACATCTTGTTGACGGCCGGCGCTACCTCGCCGGCCTTCCTGACAAGAGGTGGCCTACCGGCCGCACGAAAGGCGTGGGAAATGACGAACGACCGCAACCCTCGACCTGCCCGCAGGCGCACCGTTGCAGCATTGGCGACAGGCGCGCTTGCGGCGACCGCCGCGCTAGGGGTGGCCTTCAGCCCGACCGCGTACGCGGATTCCTCACCCGGGTACATCTCGGGCAACAACACTCCAACACCGATCGCTAGCGCGACTGACTGGGACTCCACCTTCGGCTCCTACTACGCGGGCTGGGACAACCAGTCGGCGCCTGGCGGCTCCGGCTTCGATGTCGATAGCGGCAACACACAGCAGCCGCGTCGCCGGTAGCGGTCTGCCCGACCTCAGCGGTCCGACCGGCCTCGGCGGTGCCTCGAGCACCGGTATCGGGGCGGGTATCGGCGGCGCGTCGATCTCGTTGACGGAGTCGTCAACGCTCGCCTCGGGTGCGACCGTTTCGGCGAACGAACCAGTCGGCTATGCCTTCACGGTGACGAACACGGGCGTGGCTGCAGTGAATGCGGGCACGGTCACCGACACTCGATTCGACGGGACTTCGCTTGCGGTCTCGTGCCAGATCGGCTGCACGGGGACCCTTGCTCCGGGTGCATCGGCGACCTACGTCGCGACCGGAACGGTGACGGCGGCGGACCTGATCCGTGGCTACCTCGGCGACACGGCGCAGGCTGTGGTCACCAGCTCGTTCGCCGGTCTGGTGCAGAACATCGTCGCGAATACGACCCTGGTGGTGACGATCCACGCCGCGAGCTGAGGCGCCGCCGCACCCCAGTGCGCCCGATGGCGCATCGCTACCGAACAGTCGTAGCGATGCGCCATCGGCGGTCTTCCGGCCGGGCGCAACGCCGCTGCCAACGTTGCTGACCAACCTCGTCACCTGCGCGCGCACCGCGGCGCGCGTGGTGCCGCGGCCGTGGACCGGACGTCCGTCGCTCAGGGGCAGTCGGCCGGCGCCAATCCGTCACGAACGGCGGTGCTGATCTCGCGGAGTTGCTCGATCTGCTCAGGCGTCAGCTGGTCGATCAAATGAATGCGAACCGCCTCGACGTGGCCCGGCGCCGCCTGCTCGAGCACTGCGAAGCCCGCGTCGGTCAGGTGCGCGATCTGGCCGCGGCGGTCGGTGGCGCAGTCCAGTCGCTCGACCCAGCCGCGCTCCTCAAGCCGCGCCACGGCGTGGGAGAGCCGACTGCGTGACGAGCGGGTCGACGTCGGCCAGTTCGCTCATCCGCATCGAGCGCGCGGGCGCCTCCGACAGCCGGACCAGGATCTCGTAGTAGCCGTGCGGCATGCCGGAGTCCTGCTGCAGCTGCCGGTCGAGGGCGTCGAACAGCAGCAGGGTCGCCTCGAGGTACGCGCGCCACGCCTCGCTGCTCGGCGGCGTTCAGCCAGCGGGTCGCACTCACGCGCCGAGGATAGGCGACCCGTGCACACCTCGCAACAGTTGAACGTTCAACAACCTTGCGCTATAGTTACCGCAATCGGAGGAGACCACCATGGCCATCCACCGCCTGAACCACGCCGTGCTCTACGTCCGCGACGTCGCAGCGCAGCGTCGCCTTCTACCGCGACGTCCTCGGCTTCGCGCCGATCGACGGGATGGCCGGGCTGCGCGGCGCCGCGTTCCTGCGCGCGCCCGGCTCCACCAACGATCACGACCTCGGCCTGTTCGAGATCGGCGACGGCGGCCGGGCCCAGCGGCGCCGGCCGCACCACCGTCGGGCTGTACCACCTGGCGTGGGAGGTCGACACGCTGCGCCGACCTGCAGGATCTCGCCGCGGCGCTGGCCGAGGCCGGTGCGCTGGTCGGCGCGTCGGACCACAGCACGACCAAGTCGCTCTACGGCCACGACCCGGACGGGCTGGAGTTCGAGATCGCCTGGATCGTGCCGGCCGACCGGCTCGACGAGGCCGCGCTGGCCGGCCGCACCAGCATCCGCCCGCTCGACCTGGCCGGCGAGATCGCCCGCTACGGCGCCGACACCCCCGGCGGCATCGGCATCAGCCGGCCGGTGCCGCGCGCTGACGTACCCGCTTGCCCGGCCGAACGATCGCGCTGAGCGCCAACTGCGGCGCGTCGGGGCCGCACTAGCATCTGCCGGCGAATGCCCTGCGCGCGCCCTTGACTCGTCGGTACCCATCCTGGTTGAGGCTGCCCCGTGACCGAACTCCCCGTCCGCGCCCTGCTGCTCGAGCAAATTCACCCCGACGCCGACGACATCCTCCGCTCGGCCGGCTTCGAGGTCGACTCGCTGCCCCGGGCCCTGGACGAGGACGAGCTGATCGCGCGCATGTCGGCGCCGTGACCTGCTCGGCATCCGGTCCAAGACGCAGGTCACCGCAGCGGGTGCTGGATGCCGCGCCGAACCTCGCGGCCGTCGGCGCGTTCTGCATCGGCACCAACCAGATCGACCTGCACGCCGCGTCCGAGCGCGGCGTGACCGTGTTCAACGCGCCGTTCTCCAACACCCGCTCCGTCGTCGAGCTGGCCATCGCCGAGATCATCGCGATGACGCGTCGGCTCACCGAGAAGAACGCGCTGATGCACGCGGGCGTGTGGGACAAGTCCGCCGACGGCGCGCACGAGGTGCGCGGCCGCACGCTCGGCATCGTCGGCTACGGCAACATCGGCACGCAGTTGTCGGTGCTCGCCGAGAACCTCGGCATGCGGGTGCTGTTCTTCGACACCGCCGACAAGCTGGCGCTGGGCAATGCCCGCCGGTGCGCGACGCATCGAGGAGCTGCTGGCCGAGTGCCGACGTCGTGACGCTGCACGTCGACGGCCGGCCGTCGAACGACCGGCTCTTCGGCGAGGAGCAATTCGCCGCGATGCGACCCGGCTCGCTGTTCCTCAACCTGTCGCGCGGCTTCGTCGTCGACTACGCGCGCGCTGCGCAGCCACATCGAGTCCGGCCACATCGCCGGCGCGGCCGTCGACGTGTTCCCGGTCGAGCCGAAGGGTCGCGGCGACGAGTTCGTCTCCGAACTGCGCGGGCTGCCGAACGTCATCCTGACCCCGCACATCGGTGGCTCGACCGAAGAGGCGCAGCAGGACATCGGCCGCTTCGTCGCGGGCAAGCTGCGCGACTACGTCACCGACGGGTCGACCGCGATGAGCGTCAACCTGCCTGGTCTGACGTTGCCGCCACGCCGCCGGCACGACTCGATTCGTGCTGCGTGCACCGCAACGTGCCCGGCGTCTGGCGACGATCAACGGCGTGCTCGCCGAGCACAAGGTGAACGTCGAGGCCCAGCTGCTGGGTACCCGCGGTGAGTTCGGCTACGTGGTCACCGACGTCAACGCCCGGTTCACCGAGGAGATGGTGGCCGAACTGCGGGGCCTGCCGGAGACCGTCCGCCTGCGCGTGCTCTGACCCGGCACCTCGTCTCCCGAAACGGGCGAAGCGTCTAGCCCTATAGGGGCGACCACCTTCCCCAAACCGGCACCAGCCGGCGCGGTCTCGGTGTGACGCGCCACACTTCCGCGTGACGCTCCCCACTCCTGCGATTGCAAACGTTACTGACCGGTAATAACATGGAAGTTACTGGCGAGTAACCACGCCGAGAGCGCCTGCCAGCGCCCGGACGAGAGCAGGAGTCAGCAGCGCCATGGGTCACTACAAGAGCAACGTCCGCGACATCGAGTTCAACCTGTTCGAGGTGTTCGGCACCGACAAGGTCCTCGGCACACGGCCCGTTCGCAGACGTCGACGAGGACACCGCGCGCGGCATCGTCCGCGAGGTGGCCAAGCTGGCCGAAGGGCCGCTCGCCGAGTCGTTCGCCGACGCCGACCGCAACCCGCCGGTGTTCGACCCGGCGACCAACTCCGTGACCTTGCCCGAGTCGTTCAAGAAGTCGTACCAGACCCTGCTCGACAGCGAGTGGTGGCGGCTGGAGACGCTGCCCGAGCTCGGTGGCCAGCTCGTGCCGCGCACCGTCGTCTGGGCCGTGGCCGAGCAGATCCTCGGCGCGAACCCCGCGCTGCACATGTACATGGCCGGCGCGCCGTTCGCCGGCATCCTGTACCAGAACGGCAACGAGACGCAGAAGAAGATGGCGCAGCGGATGGTCGACCACAACTGGGGCGCGACGATGGTGCTGACCGAGCCGGACGCCGGCTCGGACGTCGGCGCCGGCCGCACCAAGGCCATCGAGCAGCCGGACGGCTCCTGGCACATCGAAGGCGTGAAGCGCTTCATCACCTCCGGCCGAGCACGACCTGACCGAGAACATCGTGCACCTGGTGCTGGCGCGTCCCGAAGGTGCCGGCCCGGGCACCAAGGGCCTGTCGCTGTTCGTGGTGCCGAAGTTCCACTTCGACGCCGAGACCGGTGAACTCGGTGAGCGCAACGGCGTCTACGTCACCAACGTCGAGCACAAGATGGGCCTGAAGGTCTCCACCACGTGCGAGGTGCGCTTCGGCGAGGACCCGTCGCGCCCGGCCGTCGGCTGGCTCGTCGGCGACGTGCACGACGGCATCGCGCAGATGTTCCAGGTCATCGAGCACGCGCGGATGATGGTCGGCACCAAGGCGATCGCGACGCTGTCCACCGGATACCTGAACGCGCTCGACTTCGCCAAGACGCGCGTCCAGTCCGCCGACCTGACCCGCTCCGGTGACAAGACCGCACCGCGCGTGACGATCATCAACCACCCGGACGTGCGGCGCAGCCTCATGCTCAACAAGGCCTACGCCGAAGGCATGCGCGCGCTGGTGCTCTACACCGCCGCGGTGCAGGACCGGATCATGATCGGCGAGCACGAGGGCACTGACACCTCGCTGCCGGAAGCGATCAACGATCTGCTGCTGCCGATCGTGAAGGGCGCCGGCTCGGAGCGGTCCTACGACCAGCTTGCGCAGGCGCTGCAGACCTTCGGCGGCTCCGGCTACCTGCAGGACTACCCGATGGAGCAGTACATCCGCGACGCCAAGATCGACACCCTGTACGAGGGCACCACCGCGATCCAGGGTCAGGACTTCTTCTTCCGGAAGATCGTCCGCAACAAGGGCGCCGCGCTCGGCGCGCTTTCCGCCGAGATCACCGAGTTCCTGTCCTCGATCTCCGAGGAGGGTCGGCTGAAGGAAGACCGAGCTGCGCTGCAGAAGGCGCTCGAGGACTTCGGCGGCATGGCTGCGGCCATGTTTGCCCAGTTGACCAGCGCGCAGGAGGACGTCCGCAACGCCTACCTGGTCGGGCAGAACACCACCCGGCTGCTGCTCTCGGCGGGCGACCTGCTCGTCGGGTACCTGCTGTTGAAGCAGGCGTCGGTCGCGCTGACGAAGCTGGACGGCAACGGTCTGTCCGATGCCGAGTCGAGTCGCAAGCTCCTCTCCGAAGCAGATCGCGCGTTCTACGAGGGCAAGCCCGCGGTCGCGCACTTCTTCGCGCAGACCGTGCTGCCCGAATTGGCCGCGCGTCGGCTGGTCGTGGAGAGCACCGACAACGCCCTGATGGACGTCCCCGAGGCCGCGTTCTAGTCATTTGGGGAGAATTCTTCCCGGAATCGGGGAGGTTCGCTCTCCACGTTTGTAAACGTCCGTTCACCGACGATCGGTAGGGTCGACGGGTGGGCGAATCGACGCTGGATCGACCTGGACGGCGCCGTCAATGTCCGGGACCTCGGCGGTCTGCCGACCGCGGACGGGCGGCTCACCCAGCGTGATCGGCTGATCCGGTCGGACAACCTGCAGGGCCTGACCCCGCACGACGTGCGGGTCCTGGTCGACGAGCACGAGGTGCGCGCCGTCGCCGACCTGCGCACCGAGGTCGAGGTGCGCAGCGAAGGACCGGGGCCGATGACCCGAGAGCCGCGGGTCGTGCTGCGAAACCTGTCGCTGTTCCCCGAGGCCGGGCACAACACCGATGCGGCGGCCGTCGAGGACGGCGGCCCGGTAGTGCTGCCGTGGCAAGGCGTGGACCGCCAACCTGTCGGTGACGACGCGCCGACCGGTGCTGCCGGGTTCTACGTGCGTTACCTGCTCGACCGTCCCGATTCGGTGATTGAGACACTGCGGCTGATCGCACACACCGACGGTGCCGCGTTGGTGCATTGCGCGGCCGGCAAGGACCGCACCGGCGTGGTGGTCGCCATCGCATTGGCCGAGATCGGCGTGCAGCGCGACGCGATCATCGACGACTACGCGATGAGCGCCGAGCGCATCGAGGCGATCTTTCGCCGGTTGCAGGCCTCGCAGACCTATGCCGAGGACCTGTCCGACCAAGAGATCGACAAGCATCGGCCGCGGGACACCACCATGGTCGAGTTGCTCGACTGCGATCGATCGCATGCACGGCGGCGTACCGGCCTGGCTGCGCAAGCACGGCTGGACCGACGACGACGCGGCCGCCCTGCGCAAGCACATGCTCGACTGACGCCGCGCCAAACGCCGGTAGCACCGGTTTCCTATCAGGCTTTGCGATTACACCTGCAGTTGTAGCGACACCTGCAGGTGTAGCGATTTAGCGGCGTCGGTTCACGACGTCCTGATAGCAACTGCCGCTTGCGGCCGTGCATTCGGCGATTCGTGGCCGTGCGCGCTCAGTTGTGGCGACGGCGGATTGTTCGGGCACCACGGATTCTGCGGTACCCCTGCGCACGGATTCGGCATGGTGTTTTGGTTCGGCAGTGGATGCATGACCACGGTGGTGCGCCGCGGGTAATTCGCCACCACGTTGCTCGGGCAGGTGATCAACGCCTGGGTAGCGCACAGAACCTGGGTGGCGAGGACGGCGGTCGACACCGGATCCGGATAGCCGAGCGGGTTGTGACAGTTCTTCTGGGACGTCTGCAGATAGGTCGGCCATGTCTTCGGCTTGCCACCACCGATCTCGGTGTTGCCGCTGAAGCAGTTGCCGGGCGCACCCAGTTGCTCGAGTGGCGGGATCGATAGATCAGCGATGTCGCCGTTGGTGACGTTCTTGTACGTGCCGTTAGCGCTGAACTTGTTATTGACGACCTGGTTGCCCCAGTCGTCGAACAGGCACGGCACCGGTTGGCCGAGCAGGGTGCCGCCCAGCAAGCCGCCGTGACAGTTGGAGACGTTGTTGGGGTTCTCGCCGCCGGTGTCCGGGAACAGGGTGGTGAGGACGGCCCAGGACTTGTTGTTCACGAACTTGTTGCCGGTGACGATGTTGTTGCGGTCGCCGGCCAGGACGATTCCGCCGCCGACCGGGCCGACCGCCGCGTCACCGATGGCCGGAACGTTCGGGTTGTTGTTGTCGTGCACCGAGTTGTTCACGAACTCCCAGCAGGAATGGGTGCCGGTCGGACCGGTGCCGTTGTTCGGGCAGGCGCCGTCCTGCGGGGACGGCGGATCCGCGCTGTTCTGGCTGTTGGACACGAACCCGGTCTTGTTGTTGTCCCATTCGGAGTTCTCGACGATGAGGTGGCCGCCGGAGTTCGTGCCCGAATAGCCGAGCGCATTGAACTCCGAGTGCGCATCGGTCGATGACCGCGTTGCAGTCCGGGCAGGCGCCGATGTAGTAGCCGGAGTCGGAGAAGTTGCTTGCGTAGGTGTGACTCATGCTGCCCGGCCCGTCGGAGTTGCTGACGAAGATGCCCGTACGCGGCCGAGGCGTCGTCGCCGCGGGTAATAGGTGGACGTCGCGCTGACGTAGTTCCCCCACCAGGACCCGAGCCCGATGTGGCCGCCGTCGTCGCCGCCGTTCCACCAGATCTCATTGCCGGAATCGGTGGAGCCGGCGAGGAAGTTGCACACGGTGAAGTTCTCGAAGTACACGCCGCTGACGATCGCTTCCACGCCATTACGACCGCGGGGGGAACCGGACGAATCGAGTGGGCCGAAGTCCTGATCGCCGGGCGCCGTCGAGCACTGCGACGATGCGGGCGCGGTGCCGTCGATGACGACCTGGTTCCGGTTCATCCCGCGCAGGTGGGTGTTCGCTGCGGTGACGAGCACAGCCGCCGGCGCGTCGCTGCTCGACTGATTCGCGCTGTAGTCCATCCGCGGGTGGTAGTCGCCCGGGCCGATCAGCAGCCAGCCGCCGGGTTGCAGCGCGGCGACCGCCGCATCCAGGCTGGGTTCGTTGCCAGGTACCCCGTTCCAGGAGCCGACGCGAAGCACCTGTGCCGGCACGGCCGACGCCGGCGCAGCGACGCCGAAGAGCGTCAGCAACACGACCGCGGCGGCAATGATGAGCGGACGGGACGACCTCATAGCGCACGCCTCTCGGTTGACCGGATGCTGCCCTCAGCTCGCACCTTGGCACAACACAGGCCGGGTTGACAGGCTGCGGCAAGACCTGGCTGAAGCGGTTGCCAGCTTCGTTAAACAGCAGTGAGGCATCGCGGGCGGCACGACGACGGATGTACGCCGGCACCCAGCCGAGCCGGTCCATCGTCGAGCCGATCCGAACCCATGTAGCGTGCCCGCTCATGACCGGACCACAGGCACCTGTTGCCCTCATCGAAGGCCGGGTCGTGCACAAGGCGAACAACGCCCTCAAGATCACGTTTCGGAACGGGCCGGACGAGCCGTTTGCCGTCGGCGTGCAGGGCGCCGGGGACGGCGCCGGCGCGAAGGCGGCGATCCTGTTCGGTTTCAAGAACGGGGGTCCGGGCCGGCACGTGTTGACGTTCACCGACGGTGCAGTGGTGGGCGTGCACTCGCGCGAGCGGCAGCCGACGATTCTCACGCGCGGACCGGCGGAGCTGGCCACCGTCGAGCGTGGGCGGACGTCCACGGCGCGAGCGGTGGGCGGCACGCCGATCCTCACCTTCGCGCCAGCGGCGGAGGATGCAAAGACACCGGACGTGTTCCGGCTGGTGGTCACTGATCCGCGTGGCCAACTCGTCGCTCATTTCGACGTGATCCGGCGGGTGGGTGGCTGGTCACTGATGAAGGCGATTGACGCGGTCGACGACATGTACATCTGGTGGGACCGGGCCGGGCAACCCATGAAGACGCCGCTGCTCGGCACACGCCTGGCCCTGGCCCGTCAGCTCAGCCTGGTCGAGCGTGACGTGCTGCTCGGTGCCTGCGTCGACATCACGCTCGGCCTCCGGCCGTACGTCAAAGAGATGGATTGACCGCCGGGGCCGGGAGCAGGGCCGCCGCCGGGTGATCGGCGCGACCTGAGGGCGCGGGTGCCGGGGGTCGGGTGGCTCAGCGCAGCTCTTGGATGCGGACCATGTTGCCGGCCGGATCACGGAAGGCGCAGTCGCGCATCCCCCAGGGCTGCTCGGTGGGCTCCTGCACCACCTCGGCATCGCTGGCCTGAACGCGCTCGAAGGTGCCGTCGAGGTCCTTGGTGCCCAGCATGATCCAGCCGTAGGTGCCCTTGGCCATCATCTCGGTGACGGTGCGGCGCTCGTCGTCGGTGATGCCGGGATCGATGGCCGGTGGCGCCAACAGCAGGTTGGTGTCCGGCTGATCGGGCGGGCCGATGGTGATCCAGCGCATCTTGCCCTGGCCGACGTCCAAGCGGACCTCGAAGCCGAGCACGTCGCGCCAGAAGGCGAGCGAGGCGTCCGGGTCGTCATGCGGCAGCGCACTCGTGTTGATGGTGATATCCATGGCCTTCACGCTAATTGCGATGCACCCACCGGGGCTTCTCGATTCCTGATCGGTCTGGTGACCTGCCGGGACACGCACGACGGCAGTCCGGCCGAAGCACCCAGCGCGTCGCGCCGGTAGGTGCTCGGCGGTAGGCCGACCAGCTCGGTGAATCGGGTGCTGAAGGTGCCCAGCGAGGAACAGCCCACCGCGAAGCAGACTTCGGTGACGCTCAGATCGCCGCGGCGCAGCAATGCCATCGCGCGTTCGATGCGACGCGTCATGAGGTAGGAGTACGGCGACTCGCCGTAGGCGAGCCGGAACTGCCGGCTCAGGTGGCCGGCGGACATGTTCACGCCGCGGGCCAACGCCTCCACGTCCAACGGCTGGGCGTACTCGCGGTCGATGCGGTCCCGGACCCGGCGCAGCCGAGCAAGGTCGCGCAGCCGTTGCTGATCCGGCGTGCCGCTCACCCCTGCGATGTTGCCAGACGCGCTAGCCGAAGGTGATGACGTATGCGGCGACACCGGCGTCCAGGAAGGTGATGTGCGCGATCCGGTCCGTGATGGGCTGCTGCTGGCGCAACAATTGGTACATGCGCGGCTCGGACAGCAGCCCGGCGCCGTCCGGGCCGATGTCGAGACCTGCCGCGGCGCCGGGGCTGTGCTCGTCGATCGTTACCTGGAACCGCAGCGCCTTGCCGCGCGCCGCAGGCGCCAGCACCAGATGCAGGTCGCGCGCGTGGAAGCCGATGGCCAGACTCGCACCGGGATCGGCTACCGCGACGCGCTCGCGGCTCACCGTCCAGCGACCCGACAGCGCCCACCTGTTGCGCGCCAGCGATGCCGGGAGGTGGTACGCGCGGGGTGCGTCCGGGACTGCTCCGCCCGATGACGCGAAACCGCCGGCCCGGCCGAAGCCCAGGTAGCTCTCGAACGACTTGAGTGAGGTCCAGTCGGCGGGCGCATCGTCACCGGTGGCGTCCGGCGCGACCAGGTCGGCGTCGATCGTGGCGGCGCCCGCGTCGGACAACAGTCGCTGGACGGCACGTTCGGCCTCGGCGTAGCGGCCTTCGCCGAAATGCTGATAGCGCACCGCGCCGTCGACGTCGGCGAGGTACATCGCCGGCCAGTAGTGGTTGTCGAATGCCTGCCAGATCAGGTACTCGCTGTCGAGCACGATCGGGAACGTCAGCTCATGCGAATGGACGGCCGCCGTGATGTTGTCGATGTCGCGCTCGAACTCGAACTCGGGCGTATGGATGCCGACGACGACAAGGCCCTGCTCGCGGTACTTGGCCTGCCATGCGCGGACGTAAGGCGAGGCCCGTAGCCAGTTGATGCAGGTGTAGGTCCAGAACACGTACAGCACGACGTGCCCGCGCAGGTCTTCCGGTGCCAGCGGCTCAGTGTTGAGCCAACCGGTGGCGCCGGTCAGCGGTGGCGCGGCGTCGCGCCTGGGCAGATGCAGCGGGTCTGCGATGCTCATGGACCGACAATGCACCGCTGCGGACGGGCGCGCACCTGCGGCGACGCGGCGGCGACCGCCTCGCGCGCGGGTGCTGGCCGGGTGAGCGCGAACGAGGCCGGCCTCCCGGGTCAGCCGTTCGGGCTGCGCCGCTCGATGAGGATCACGTCGCGCCACACTCCGTGGTGTTGCCCGATGCGCTCGCGTCGCCCGACTTCGCGGAAGCCGGCGGCTCGATGCAGCGCGAGGCTGGCGAGGTTCTCCGGGAACACGCCGGATTGCACCGTCCAGATTCCCGCCGCCTCGGTGGAGCGGATCAGCGCGTCGAGTAGCTCGCGTCCGACGCCGTGCCCACGCGCGTTTCGGGCGACATAGACCGAGTGCTCGACCACCCCGGCGTAGACACATCTGTCCGAGACGGCCACCGCGGCCGCCCAACCAAGGATCGCGCCGACGTCGTCAACGGCGACGTCGTCAACGGCGACGAAGCGATGGTCGGCCAGCCGCGATCGGTCGAACTCGGCCCAGGTTGGTGCGCGGGTCTCGAACGTGGCATCGCCCTCGTCCATTCCGTCCTGGTAGATCGCCAGGACTGCGTGCGCATCGGCGCTCGTCATCGGCCTGATCCGCATCCGCACTCACCCCGGCCCGACGGTGAGGATGTGGCAGTTGATCGACGCACCTGCGCCGGCGATGCGTGCGTCGGTGGTGAGCAACCCGGTGCCATGACGCTCGGCGGCGGCGACATAGACCGCGTCGGCGTACCGAAGGGATGCCTGCGCGAGTTCCCAGGCGCGGTGCACGTCGGACCATGGCGACGGTTCCATCGCGATCTCGAGGGCCGCGGCGTCGTGCAGGGCTTGCGCAATATCGTCGGGCTGAAACGGGTGCCCGGGCCGGTTGGCCGCGGCGCGCAGCCCGGACATGATCTCGAACGCGAAGTGCCCCGGTGCGATCAGCGGTTCAGCCGCGGGCTGGTCGGCGAGTGCGCCGCGGGCCGCCGCGCCGAGCGGACCAGGATCAGCGACGGCGTCTATCACCAGGGAGGCGTCGACGATCACTGGCGGGCTTCGCCGAGCTGTTCGGCGCGCTCAGCGAGTGCCTCGTCGACCGCCGCCAGCACGGCAGCTCGATCGTCCGGGCGCACCGGTTCGCGATCGTGCAGGCGGAGCCCCGTTCGTGCCAGTGCGTCCCGCCGCCGGAGGTAGGCCGCTTGCGCGTGCACGGCGTCGCGCAGGTAGCTCTGCAGCGACGCACCCTGCTCGGCTGCGGCCGCTCGAATTCGATCCAGATCCTCGACAGGCACGTCTCGGATCAGCACATTCGTCACGCCATGATGCTATCACTCATGATAGCAAATAGGACCAGTCATCGAACCCGCCCGGGAGCGGCGCGGTCGAGATGGGCCGATATCGTCCTGCGCCCACGCGCTGGCGAAGCGTTGCGGCGGTACCGCGCTGGCCCAACCGGAACGGTATTTCTGGTAATCGGGACAAAACCGTTACCGACTATCCGGGCCCAATCTATTGCCCACACGCACGGCAAGTTGCTATCACAACAGTTCTGACGGCCGATCGAGGGTGCGTGTGCTACTCAGCGTCCGGAACGTGAGCGTGCGGTTCGGCGGGCTCGTTGCCGTCGATGACGTCTCCTTCGACGTGCCGGCAGGAAGTGTTGTCGGGGTGATCGGCCCCAACGGCGCGGGCAAGACGACGCTGTTCAACGTCATCTGCGGGTTCGTCCGGCCGACGTCCGGCTCGATCAGCTGGGATGGCCGCCCGCTGCCACACCGGCCCGAGCGCCTCGCCCGCGTCGGCATTGCCCGGACACTCCAGGCCGTCGGGCTGTTCGATCAGTTGACCGCGTGCGAGAACGTGATGGTCGGCGCGTCCACTCGCCGCCGATCGGGCTTCGCCAGCGCCCTGTTCGGGCTGCCCCGCAGCGACGCGGACGAGCGGCGCCTGCGTGCCGACGCGATGACCTGGCTGAGCCGCTTGGACATCGCCGACGTGGCCGACCGGCGCCCCGGCACCCTCCCGTTCCCGGTCCAGAAACGGGTCGCGCTGGCCCGGGCGCTGGTCAGTAGTCCCCGCCTGCTGCTGCTCGACGAGCCGGCCGGCGGTCTGGGCGCCGAAGACATCGAACCTCTTGTCGAGCTGATCCGTTCTCTGCCCACCTCGTCGGAGTCGCCTTGTTCGGTGCTGCTGGTCGAGCACCACATGGACCTCGTCATGCGGGTGTGTGACCAGGTTCTGGTTCTCGACTTCGGCCGCCGGGTGGCGATCGGGTCACCGGCGCAGGTGCAGGCGAACCCCGAGGTGGCTGCCGCGTACCTCGGCGTCGACGTCCCGCCGACCGGCGAACTGCTCGCCTCATCGGGCGCCGAGGAGGGCCTGTGACGGCGTTGCTCGAGGTCGACGGCCTCTGCGCCGGCTACGGCAGGGTCAGCGTGCTGCACGACATCGCCCTGCGCGTCGAACCGGCATCGATCACCGCGGTGCTCGGCGCGAACGGCGCCGGCAAGACGACGCTGCTCCGGACCCTGTCCGGCCTGATCAGGCCGACCAAGGGGACGATCCGGCTGCATGGCGAAGACGTCACCAGGGTGCCGGTCGAGCGGCTGGTCACGCGCGGCATGGCGCACGTACCGGAGGGGCGCGGCGTCATCGCCGAACTCACCGTCGAGGACAACCTGCGCCTGGGCGGACTGTGGCGTAAGGGCTCGACCGCAGCGCACGAGACGTCGACGGCCATCGCCGAGGTCTACGAGCTGTTCGAGCCACTCGCCCGGCGGCGGCGTTCGCACGGGCACCAGCTCTCCGGTGGCGAACGGCAGATGTTGGCCCTCGGCCGCGCGCTGGTGGCGCGACCCGCGTTGATGCTGCTCGACGAGCCGTCGCTGGGACTGGCGCCGCCGGTGATCGCCCGCATCCTGGCGCTGCTGCGCACCCTGCGCGACAGCTCCGGGCTGGCGTTCCTGCTCATCGAGCAGAACGTGCACTCGGCACTGTCCGTCGCCGACGATGCGCTGGTTCTCTCGCTGGGGCGCGTCGTCGTCCGTGGCCGCGCCGACGAGCTGGCGCGCGACGAAACCCTCCGCCACGCGTACCTGGGATTCTGAGGGAGTCTGCCGGTGGGTCGATTCATCTTCCTCACCTTCAACGGCCTGTCGTTCGGCGCCGTCTACGCGGCGGTCGCGCTGGCCCTCGTCCTGATCTGGCGCACCACCCGAGTGCTGAACTTCGCGCAGGGCGCGATGGCGACGGCCACTGCGTACATCGCCATTTCCGTGACGGAGGCGACCGGCTCCTACTGGCTCGGCTTCGCCGCCGCACTTGCCGGCGGCTTGGTGCTCGGCACCGTCGTGCAGCTCACCGCGTTCCGCACGGCCGAGCACGCGCCGCCGCTGAACACGATCGTCATCGGTGTCGGCATGCTGATCCTGATCGAGGCGGTCGTCGGCATGATCTACGGCACCGCGAACCGCAACTTTCCGCCGTCGTTCAGCACCCGCACCTACGCCGTCGGCAAGACCGCGCTCTTCTCGGATCAGAACATCTTCACGGTCGGCTCCGTGCTCGCGTTGATGGTTGTGCTGGCCGTGCTGCTCACCTGGACGCCGTCCGGGCTGCGCATGCGCGCGGCCGCGTTCGCGCCCGAGGTCGCCCGGCTGCTCGGCGTTCGCGTCGGACGCATGCTCACGCTCGGCTGGGCACTGGCCGGGCTCGTCGGCGCACTGGCCGGCATGCTCGTCATCCCGACCGGACTGGGCCTGTATCCCCAGTCGATGGACGGGGTCTTCGTGCTCGGCTTCGTCGGCGCGGTCGTCGGCGGTTTGGAGAGCCCGCCCGGCGCGGTGGTCGGTGGTGTGACGACCGGGCTGGCGCTGTCCTACGCCAGTGGCTACCTCGGCAGTGACCTCACCCAGCTGGCCGCGCTCGTGCTGCTCGTCGTGGTGCTGCTCGTGCGACCGAGCGGTCTGTTCAGCGGCACCGCGGTACGGCGGGTCTGATGGGACGCGTCGTTGCGGCACTGCGAGCGTCCACGCTTGCCCGGCACCTGCTGTTCCTCGTCCTCGGCGTGGTTGTCGTCATCGTGCTCACGCAGCAGTTCACCGACTTCCACGACTACCAGCTCGCGACACTTGGCGCCTATCTGTGCGCGATCGCCGGCCTGACCGTGCTGACCGGGACCAACGGGCAGGTATCCCTCGGGCACGCCGCGTTGATGGCGATCGGCGGCTACACCGTTGCGCTGATGCAGAAATTCTTCTCGGACAGAAATGTGAACGGCGAGTGGGTGCTGCCGCTATCGCTGCTGATCGGCATGGCGGTGGCCGCAGTTGCCGGTGCGGTGGTCGGGGTCGCCGCGGCGCGGCTGCGCGGGCCGTACCTCGCTGGCGCGACGCTCGCGCTCGGAGTGGCGCTGCCAGCCATCACCTCGCACTACTCCGGTGTGTTCAAGGGCGACCAAGGGCTGTTCGTCCCGTTCCAAGGTCCGCCGGCCGGCCTGGGCAGCTCGTTCTCACTCGAGCACTGGCAATCGTGGCTCAGTCTGTTCTCTGCGCTCGTCGTCTTGTTCTTCCTCGCCAACCTGCAGCGTTCCGCGATCGGGCGGCACATGCGAGCCGTGCGCGACGACGAGATCGCGGCGTTGCTGTGCGGGCTTTCGGTGCCGCGGGTGCAGATCGGTGCGTTCGCCGTGAGCGCTGCCGCCGCGGGGCTCGGCGGGGGCGTGCTGGCGATGGTGTTGCAGACCGCCTCGCCGGGTTCGTTTGATCTCGTGCTGTCGCTGACCCTGCTGTCGGGCGCCGTCATCGGCGGGCTCGGCAGCCTCACTGGTGCGGTGTGGGGCTCGATCGTCGTGATCTACCTCGGCACCTTCATCCGCGACCGCGTCGGTGATCTGCGCCTGTCATCGGCGTCGGCCGCCAAGCTGCATGACAACCTGCCCAACGCGGTCTACGGCCTGCTGCTGGTCGTGATCATGCTCGCGTTGCCGGGCGGCATCCAAGGTCTGGTCCGCCGGATGACCCTCATCCGGTTCCACCGTTCCACCAACACAGGAGGTTCGAAATGACGATCCGGACGAGAAGACGGCGCACGGTGCTGTGTGCGGTCGTCGGTGTCGCTGCGCTCACGCTGGCCGCGTGCAGCAGCAGCTCGAAGAAGGGCGGCTCGTCCGGCGACACCAGTGCACCGGGCGTCACTGCGAACTCCATCCTGCTCGGCACGACCCAGCCACTGACCGGGCCCGCGGCCCCTGGCTACTCGAAGATCAGCGCCGCGATGAACGCCTACTTCCAATTCGCCAACGCGAGCGGCGGCGTGAACGGCCGCAAGATCACCCTGAAGGTGCTCGACGACGGCTACGACCCGACGAAGACGGCAACCCTCACCCGGGAACTCGTCCTGCAGGACAAGGTCTTCGCAATGGTTGGGGCGCTCGGCACACCTACGCACACGGCGGTGCTGGACTTCCTGGCACAGAACAAGGTGCCGGACCTGTTCGTAGCCTCGGGCAGCCGCAGCTGGAACAACGTCGCGAAGTACCCGACGACGTTCGGCTGGCAGCCCGACTACACGATCGAGGGCAAGATCCTCGGTGACTACATCAAGAAGACGTTCCCGGGCAAGACGGTCTGCTCGTTCGGTCAGGGTGACGACTTCGGCACCGATGGAGTCCAGGGCGTCGATGTCACTGTCGGCTCCACGCTGAAGTCGAAGCAGACCTACACGCCGACGAACACCAACGTCGCACCGCAGATCGGCGCGCTGAAGGCAGCGGGTTGCCAGGTCAACGTCGCGTTCACCGTGCCTGGGTTCACCGCACTGGCGCTCGGCACGGCCGCGGCGCTGAAGTACCAGGCCCAATGGGTCGTCTCGAACGTCGGGTCGGACATCGTCACGCTCACCGGCTACCTGAAGACGGCGACCACTGCACTGCTCGAAGGCGTCGTGAGCGACACCTATCTGCCGGTGCCGACCGACACGTCCAACAGCTGGATCCAGCTGTTCCAGAAAGTCGATCAGCAGTACGACAACAACGCACCGTTCGACGGCAACGTGCTGTACGGGATGGCGCTCGCCTACACGACGCTGCAGGCGTTGAAGGCGGCCGGCAAGACCCTCAACCGCGGCACGCTGCTGGACGCGGTGAACAAGGGCGGCTTCACCGGACCCGGCACGACGCCGTTCCGGTACTCGAGTACCGACCACTCGGGTTACAGCGGTGCGCAGGTCGCGGTCATCCACAACGGGGTCGCTACCACCACTGGGCCGGTCTACACGACCGACGACGGCAGCGGTCCGCTGGTGCCTTACACGACGACGCAGCCGACGGCACCTGCCAACGGGCTGCCCTAACCAACGGCCAGTAGCGATTTGCTCGGCTCGGCACCAGGCCAACACCCTGGTGCCGGGCCGAGGTCGGTGGCGAAGGAACGGACGCGCGCTCGTGGCAGGCTGCATTTCCAGCGGCTCGTTCCCCGATGAAACGCAAACGACCGCCCGGCTTCGAGGATCAGTTCACCAAACGCCCGGGATGAGTCTTCGGCGAACACGACGACGGTATGCCAGGTAAACGTCGTTGTTGGCAAGCAAGCGCTCCTCAGCCAGAGCCCGACCGCCGTTGCAGAGAATCCCAAAAAGTAAAACGGCAGCGTTGCGCACAGAGAGGCTCTGCAGCAGGTAGCCCCGACGCAAGAAAGAGATACGACGCGTACATCGGGTGTCGAACGACGTTGTATGGCCCGCGCGTCACCACTCCCCGATCCGCGGCGGCGAAGCCAAAGGAGCGCCCAAGGGTCAGAATGCATGTCGCCGCTATGGCGACGCCGACCAGCTGCAAGACGACACCTGTCCAGATCCCCCAGGCCGGATGTTCACCTTCTGGCCGGACGAGCACGCCGGCAAACGTTCCGGCGAATGCGAGCAGCCAGTCGTCCAGGCGGCGGGTCACCAATCGCGCAGGCCGCCGGATCAGATAGGCGAGGGCCACGAGCGTCTGCTGGGTAAAGAAGACGATGCCGATCAGGCGGTGTGACTGAAGGTAGAAGTGCAGGAACGAGTACGAGAAAACCGCGGCACTGCCCGCTCCGACAAGGTTGGCGCACACCCTGAAAACCCGCCGGATGGCGGGTGTTAGGGAGTTGGAAGTCGTGATCGATCCGGAGATGATCATGATGACGTTGCTCTACGCGATCCCGGTATCCACGACGTTGCCCTTCAACGAATCAACCTTTCCTACCACCGAACGCGCGGGCGATAACGGTGTCGATGCTGAATCCGCCCGCGCCGGTAAGCGCTACCGCAAATGCCAAGACCGCCACCGCCAGGTTGAGCTGGTAACCGGGCGGGGCTGTTGACGAGTTGATTCCTGTCGCCCAGGTGACGGTGATCATCGCCATCACCATGTCGCCGAACAACGCCAAGCCGGCGAGGCGTGTACAGAGGCCGACGGCCACCGCGATTCCCCCGCCGAACTCGATCACGCCAGCTAGGACGGCAAAGAACCCTCCGGGTCGCAGATGAGCCGTGTGCGACATGTAGAGCGCGGTCTGATGAATACCGTGCGGGCCGGCGCCCGGGAATGCCCCGAACAGTTTCGCGGCGCCGTAATAGATGAAGATCCAGGCGAGGGCAATTCGCACGGCAAGGAGTGCGATGTCGACAGTTCGCCCAGCCGATGCCGTCCCGAACAAGAGGCCGAGCCACTTCGTGGATCGGCGCCGGGGCACCGTCACACTCACCACCCTGCCACCGTCGGCTCACTTACCGCCGGCGGTGCCTTCGGTGTGGATTCCCGGGAGCCGATCGGGGTAGCCCCTTCGACCTCAACCTGAGGGGATTGAGCAGATTCCCGGATGGAATCGAGCGTGACGGGTTCGTTCATCGGGCGAAACGGTCCGACGAGTTGCGCGGCGAGCACGGTGAGGTGCTGTGCACGGGATCCCTGTTGTTCGATCCTGAGGGGGCGTTGCGGCAGTCCCGTATCGGCGCGGATGGTCTCGACCGTGGGAAACACCGCACGATGCGACAGCTGGTCCCAGATCGACAGCGTGAAACCGAGGTTCACGTCCTGTGGACCGCGCATTCTGTGGTGGACCCGGTGGTAGTTCGGGCTGACGAAAACTCGTTCGAGCGGTCCGAAGCTCATGTTCGTGTTGGAGTGCGCGAAAGCGACCGAACCGCCGTAGATGACGAGCAGCAGCGTCGGCACTTCCCCGTTGGCGAGCAGCACCAGCGCGGGAACCACGGCCAGCAGGTAAGAAACATGAATGAATGGGTGGGTTCGGAACACCGTCAGGACATTCATGTCCTCTTGCGAGTGGTGAAGCTCATGAAATCGCCACAGCATTCGTACCCGGTGATTGGCCAGATGCACGAACCAGTTGCAGCCATCCATCGCCACCAAGATCAGGATGATCGCACCCCATCGTGGAATCTCCCCGAACCTGGGCAGGACTACCCACGGCGCTACTCGTCGCACGACGTCGGAGAGCGAAAGAGTAAGGGCGGCCACCAGGGGCAGGACGACGACGAGGTTGAGGACCGTGTAGAGCACGTCCTGGCGATGGCCACGGGCTACGAGTGGTCGCCGCTGCGCGGGGCGCACCCGCTCCGCAACAAGGAATATGACGATCAACGCAATTGCGAGCGGACCGATCGTCACGACGCGAAGACTCGTAAGCGAACGGGTGAAGTCCACCCCACCCCATCGAGTCGCCCAGCCGGCCCCGATCAGGAGCGCGGCGGCCGCCGGGATCAGCAGGGCGGGGAGATAGACGAGGGACGACAGCCGTTGCCAGAACTTCCGACCGGCGGCACGCATGGATGCATGAGGCTTCGCCATGGTCATCGTCGGCATCGCGGCGCCGCAGGTCTCCTGCACCATTGTTGACTCCCTACGCTTGCTGAATTCCCGGCAGCAATCACCTTGCACCTCGGCCGCTAGAACGCCGGGTTTCCGCCGGGTGGAGCCGAGGACGTCGACGCAGCGGGAGCGGACGTAGCCGCCGCGGGGCCGGAGATCGGGTTGCCACCGGCATCCAGGGCCAACCAGCGGCCCCATTGATCCGTCACGTTCTGCCCGGTGGTCTGTCCGGCTGAGCTGTCGCCGGTAAAGGTGAAAGCGGGATGGCCGTTCACGATGACTTGGGTGCCGTTGGCCGTCACGGCTGGCCAGGTGGCGAGGCAGCTACTGGTGCAGGTTTGGCTGGTTGCCGAATCCCCGACGAGTTCGTACACCGTGTGCCCTGAAGCGTCGACGAGCACCGTACCGATGGATGTCGACTTGGTCTTCAGGCCGGTGGATGCGCTCCCGGCCTGGTTGCTCTGCGGGCTACTGGATGTACCGCCCGCCGAGGGACTGGAGGATGAATTGCTGCACCCGGCGACGAGCGCGACGAGGGCGGCCGCTGCTGCGGTGCCCAAGCCCAACTTTCCGATACCTAAGGCTGACATCTGCTACCTCACATCTGGTCTGAAGAACCCGAAACGGGTGCCTGCATCCAAGACACGCAGGTAGCTCGGCCGCGGTTCAATCCGCAGCTACACCTCCGGACTATCCGGCGCCCGTCTCGACTGAGGCCGCTGGTCGCGGCATAGGGCGTGGCGTTGAGCGCGCGGGCCCGACCCCTATGCGCAGGTCAGGGCAACTTCAGCGAGGTCCAGCTGGCGCCGGCGTCGTGCGTGGTCCACACGGTCGTGCCGGTTGAGTCGATGACCCGCGCGTCCGTCGTCGTCTCGAAGCCGAGCCAACGCGCAGCGCCGAGCATCGGCTCGTTCACCTGTTGCCACGAGTCGCCGCGATCGGTGGATCGGTACAGCCCGGTGCTGGTGTCGGCGAGCAGGACCTGACCGGAGGCGGCGAGTAATTCAGCGGCGCTCAACGATGCCGAGCCGGTGCGGTAGTTGCCGGTGCCCGACGATGTCAACACATGTGCGACCACCGTCCCGCGGGACGTGCACAGCACCGCGAACGTGTTCGGAGCTGCGGCGATCGCGGTGCTGTCCACCTCACCACCGGCCGCGGCGTGGCTTGCGTCCGCGGGACACGGCTCGCCGTTGTTGACCCAGGTTGCGCCGTCGTCGTGCGAGACGAACAGGACCGACGTCGCGTTCTGCGCGCCGCCGGCGACGTGGCCGTAGAAGATCAGGTAGGCGTTGCTCGCCACCCGCTCGAGCGACGCGCCGTCCGAGGGCATCGTGCCGGGCAGGGCACGCTTGGTCCACGACACGCTGGCGATCGGCGCCGTCTCCACCGTGACGGGACACCCGGGCAAGCAGCCGGTGTCCACGCGGATCACGTTGCCATCCAGTGTTTCCAGCGCGAGTGCACCGCCAGGCTGCGACTGCCACGTGGTGCCACCATCGGTCGTCATGAAGAAGACATTCAGGCCGTACGCGTAGCCGATCTTGTCGGTGGCGAAGCGGATGTTGCGCACACACGGGTCATTGCAGGTGCCGGCTTGCGGCACGTTCGCCGGCGGATTGTTGATCACCTGCCAAGTGACACCACTGTTCGTCGAGTGCAGCAGCGCAGCGCAGCCGCTTCCGGGGCCGGTGGTGCAGTCCGCGGTGCCGAGTGCCCACGCCTCGGTGCCGACGAAGCTGAGATCGGTGGCCTGGAAGTGGGTGACGCCGGGACGGGTGCCGACGGCCGTGCTCGGCGTTGCCGGCGTTGTCGCCGACACGGATCCGGACGGCGCCGGGTTGGTCACCGGTGCAGACGTGGGGCCGGCATGCGTCGCGACCGGTGCGCCGTGGTGTCCGCTGGTGTGGACGTTCTGCACCGCCACCACGATCACCGCCGCGGCGGCAACCGCACCTGCCGCGACAACCGGGATCGTCCAATTGCGCCACCGCGACGGGTGGGTCGGTCGGGGTGACGTGGCGTGCGCATCGACGTCGCGGAATACCTGCTGGACCACGGCATGGTCGTCCGGCGCATCGGCGGCACGTGCCGCGAGCGACGCTCGCAGTTGGATCTCTAGATCGTGCTCGGTCATCTGAGTCTCCCTGCCGCTGGCGTGTCGTCGGCGGCCTGGCGCATGGCGGCAAGACCTCGACTGATCAGGCTGCGGACGGTTCCGTTGCGGCAGTCCAGCGCGGCGGCTATCTGGTCGTCGGACAGGTCGTGGAAGTAGCGCAGCACCAGCGCGGCCCGCTGTCGGGCGGGCAGTGCGTGCAGCAGCGGCCAGAGCTCGTCCCGATCGGCGATGAACGACGTCGCGTCGTGCTCGTCCGCGCGATCGGGCAGCACGTCTAAACGAAGGTCGTGGTTGATCGGCCGGCGCCGGTCGTTGATGTAGGCATTCGCCAGCGACCGCCGGACGTAGGCCATGGGCAGTTCAGCCGCCTGGACCCGATGCCATTTGGGGTACAGGCGCACCAGCGTGTCCTGCACGAGTTCCTCCGCCGCACCGGCGCTGCCGGTGAGCAGGTAACCGGTCCGTAGCAGGGCAGCCGTGTTCGCGCGGACGAACTCGGAGAACCCCAGCTCGACGTCCACCACGACCTCCACGCCTAGTAGACAGCCCAACGGGTCGGTCTGTTGCGACCAATCCAGCGCTGGCGGGTATTCGAGTTCGTGGTCCCGTCGTGCCGGCTACGTCGCGGGCGTCCGGTCGGCGATCCGGCGTTGCAAGGCCTGTCCGGCCGGGAGGTTCGACACGAGTGTGCGCAGCACCGGCACCGCGGCGGCCACCTGATCGGCGTCCAAGATCATCTTGAGGACGGAGTAGAGGTTCTGTTCGATCTGGCTGACCGCTGCCGCCGCGGCGGTGCCGGCCGGGGTGAGCGACAGGAGTGTGGCTCGCCGGTCCCGTGGGTCGGCACTCGATTCGACCAGGCCCTTGTGCGTGAGGGTGCTCATCAACCTGCTCGGGCTGCCGCCTTCGCACACGAGCCGCTGCCCGATCTCTCGCACCGTGAGCGGTCGCGCCGCATCGCGCAGGACGGCGATCGCCTCGGCTTGCGACGGGGTCAGCTCGTGGTCCTTGAGCGCCGCAGCAAGGGCCCGCGCCCCCTCCCGCTGGGCGGCGAGGACGAGGTAGCGGAATTCCTCGATCGAGTCCATGGTCACATCGTAGCGCGAAACGATGACGCGTCATGTATTCTCATGACACGTCATCTACTTCGGAAGAAGGTCGCCATGTCAGCCACCCGGCCCACGCTCGTCACCGTCCCGTGCTTCTCCGGTGCGCCCTGGGACGATCGCCAGCTTGCTGCGCTGCGGGGCTATCCGGTCCGCACCATGCGGCTGCCCGAAGCGCTCGACGACGTCAACCAGTACGCGGACTTCCTGGCTGCGCAGGTGGACGGCCTGTCCGACTATGTGCTGGTCGGTGACTCGTTCGGCGCCGTCATCAGCCTCACCCTCGCGCAGCGGCAACCGCCCGGGCTACGTGGGCTGGTGCTCTCCGGTGGCTTCGCGGCCAACCCCCTGCCGCGCTGGAAAGCTGTCGCCGCCCGCGCGTCGCGCTTTGCCCGCGGCCCGCTTTACCGGCAGGCGACGCTCCGCATCCACGCCCGCGAACTCGCCTCCCGCTTCGACCAGAAGGCTGAGGTCCCGCACCGCCAGGACGACTATCGGCGGCTGTTCATCGACAACACCCCGTCGGGCTCCTACAGCGCCCGCGTCACCAGCGTCATCTCCTTCGACGTGCGCGATCAGCTCGCCAAGGTCCAGGTGCCCACGCTGCTGATCACCCCGGCCGATGACCGGCTTGTCGGGGAACAAGCCGCGCGCGAGCTGTGCCAGGGTTTGCCGAACGCACGCGAGGTGGTGCTGCCCAGCACCGGGCACATGTTCCGTTTCACCCATCCGAGCCTGTACGGGCAGACGATCGTCGAGTTTCTCCAAGACCTCGACAGCCCGGCCCGCCCGAGCCACAGCGTCGCCTGACGGCAGCCGCGGGCCTGCGGTGCGGTGGCCGAGACTTGGCCCGTCCACGCACGGCTGACGGCGTCCCGAGTGGACTATTCAGTCCACTATTCTGGACCGCATGGGTCTGACGGTCAAAGGTGCCGCAACGCGGCAGCGGATCATCGAAGGCGCCGCCATGCACTTGCGCGCCGATGCGCCCGGCGACGTCACCCTCGACGAGATCCGGTCAATCACGGGCACGAGCAAGAGCCAGATCTTCCACTATTTCCCGTCAGGTAAGGAAGAGCTCCTACTCGCCGTCGCGCAGCATGAAGCGGATCGCGTCCTCAGCGACCAGCAACCGCATCTGGGCACGCTCGATAGTTGGGCCGCGTGGGGGCGCTGGCGTGATTCGGTGGTGTCGCGCTACGAGTTGATGGGGAGTAACTGTCCGCTCGGGGCGTTGATGGCGCAGCTGTCGAGCACTCCCGGCGCCACCGAAGTCATCGGAGTTCTGCTGGAGAACTGGCACGCAGAGATCCGAGCCGGAATCGAGCGGATGCAACGGTCGGGAAAGGTGCGCGAATCGTTGGATCCCGAGCGAACTGCCAGCGCCTTCGTCGCCGGCATCCAGGGCGGAGTCCAGGTACTGCGCTCCACCGGAAGCATCGACACGCTGAGTTCCACCCTCGACCTGCTTATGGAGTACCTGCGCATGCCCTAGTTAAATTCTGGACTTGAGAGTCCAATTTTGACTTCGTACCGTCAACGGCATGACGCACATCTTGGGTCACCGGACGGCACTCGTCACCGGGTCGACGAGCAACATCGGCAAGGCGACGGCGCACGCTCTCGCAACTGCCGGCGCTCATGTAGTCGTCACGGGTCGGGACGACAGCCGCGGCGCAGCTGTGGTCGTAGAGATTCGTAGCCGAGGCGGACGTGCGGATTACGTCGGCGCGGACCTGGACGGTTCGGTTGCCGCCAGCCGTGGGCTTGCCGACGCGGCCACGTCCCTGCTCGGTGGGCGCATCGACATCCTGGTGAACAACGCGGGCATCTTCCCGCCGGCGAACACGCTGACCGCCGAGCCGGACATGTTCGATCGGGTGTACGGCGTCAACGTAAAGGCGCCGTTCTTCCTCACCCAGGCGGTTGTGCCCGGGATGATCGAGCGTGGCGGCGGTGTCATCGTCAATCTCGGCTCATGGGTTGCGCGCCTGAGCGTTCCCGTCGGCGCGCTGTACGCATCGACGAAGGGTGCGATGGAGACGCTCACGCGTGCCTGGGCGGCGGAGTTCGGACCGCAGGGGATCCGGGTGAACGCGGTATCGCCCGGGGTGGTGCTCGAGGGTGATCATCCTGCCGCGGCGATGATGACCGGCACGCCCGCCGGCCGCATGGGCACCCCGGACGAGATCGCCGCCGCGATCGTCTTTCTGTGCTCGGACGACAGTGGCTTCGTGCACGGATCGGTGCTCGATGTCGATGGTGGGCGAACCGCGGTGGCGGTCCTGGCGCAAGGCCTTCCTACGGTGAGTCCGTGAGCGATTGCAGTCCCGACCCGGGAAGACAAGGACACGCCCATGATTGAGGAACCCCAAGAACTTCGGCCCACCGTCAGCATCGGGGGCGAGCTGACCGTCGGTGCCATCGGGTACGGAGCGATGCAGCTGACCGGGCCGAAGGTGTGGGGCGAGTATCCCGACCACGACGGTGCGATCGCGCTACTGCGCGAGGTAGTCGCACAGGGCGTGACCTACATCGACACCGCCGACGTCTACGGCCCACACGCCAACGAAGAGCTGATCCGCGAGGCCCTGCATCCGTATCCGGAGAACCTGGTCATCGCCACCAAAGGCGGGTTCGTCCGCGGCGGACCCGAGTACAGCGACATGAGCGCGGTCGGCAACAAGCAGTACCTCCGCCAGGCGGCTTACATGAGCATGCGGCGCCTCGGGCTCGACCACATCGACCTGTACTACCTGCACACCCCGACCATGACCGACGCACCATTCGAGGAAATCGTCCAGACGCTGGAGGGCATGCGCCAGGACGGGCTCATCTGCCACATCGGACTGTCCAACATCAGCGCCGACCAGCTCCGCACGGCGCTGTCGATCACGGATATCGCCGCAGTCACCGTTCAGTACACCGTCGCCGTTCGCGACGGGGCAGCCGTGCGACAACTCGCACAAGACGAGGGCATCGTGTTCTCACCGTGGCACCCCGGCGCTGTACCGGGCGGCCCAGACGGCGAACCGTTCCATGCGGTGATCGATCCGATCGGCCAACGACACGGCGCGACACCGCAGCAGATCGCGCTGGCGTGGCAACTGCATCGCACTCCCGGTGCGCTACCGATCCCCGGCACGACCAGCGTCGAGCACCTGACGCAGAACCTGGCCGCCTTCCACCTCAGCCTGACCCCGGCGGAGGTCGATGCCATCACCGGCCTGGCCATCGAGAGCCTCGACTGACGGACGACCGCACGACCGCCGCAACTGGAAAGGGCTTCGCTCGCCGGCGACTGGCCGAGCCGCCATCGGTTGTCGGTGCGTCGCTTGAAGCTTGCACGTCGTGAGACAACCGCAAGCTCGAGGCCAGCCAGTACGGTAAGTTTCGTCGGCCTTGGAGGGCTCGCATAGTGGCCTAGTGCGGCGGTCTTGAAAACCGCTATGGCGCGGAAGCGTCATCGTGGGTTCGAATCCCACGCCCTCCGCATCGTCGTGGACCCCGGCACCGCGGGCTTTGGTCGAGGGTGCGGAAGTGTCGGTAGCCGTCCTTAGCCTCGCGGCCATGACATCCACCCCGCAGATCGTCGACGAAGCCGAGGCCTTGCTCCGCCAACTGGCAGCGCGCCTCACCAACCCGCGCGAGAGCGAATGTCTGTGTTGTTACGTCGCACGCTTGCTCGACGAGTTCCCCTGCGACGGCACGCACCGCCTCGCGTTCCACTATCGGGACACGATGGCGCCGCGTGCGACGACCCTCAACAAGCGCCTCAGCCAAGTTGGTGCCTGCTGTTGTGACTGCGAACTGTTCCTCAACGGATACCAGTTGAATCCCTCGCCGTCAGGTGGCGCCGGCTGCGTGGACCGGGACGAAGGCGACTTCCGCTTCGACGCACTGCCCGGCTGCGCAGGTGTGCGCCGCGGATCGGTCCAGCCATGCCGCAACTGGGTGCAAATAGGCCGATGGTGACAGCGAGTGCGCCGTCGTCGGCCCTGATGATTTCGCCGCGGCAGGTGTGGATAACCCGGGTGCGAGCGCCCACAGATGGGACACTGACACCACCATGAGGACGAAGCAATGACTGCGCTGCCGAACCCTCGGCGTCTCCTGACAGTCGCCGCGTACTCGGCGCTGCCCGAGGACGATCAACACCGTTGGGAGTTGCAGGAAGGCAACCTCGTCATGTCGCCGAGCCCGACGCCCCGACACATGGTCGCGACTGCCGAGCTGTACTCGCAGTTGCGACCCCAACTGCCGCATGATCTGTGCGCGATTCCAGACGTCGACCTTGATGTACAGCTTGCACCGGAAGGCCAACCGGGCACGGCGCGGCGCCCGGATCTTGTTGTTGTTCGTAGGTCTGAATTCGAGCGAGTGGATCGTGACGGAGGCTTGCTTCGCGCCGACAACACGACGCTTGTCGTGGAGATCATCTCCCCGGGCTCTCGTCGAACCGACACCATCGTCAAGCGCGGCGAGTACGCCGACGCAGGCATCACGCATTACTGGATTGTTGACCTCGACGAGCCGGTCTCACTGGTTGCCTGTCATCGTGCCGGCGAGTTTGGATATCAAGACTCCGGGGCGCTCACGGGGGTCTTCGAAACCACCGAACCCTTCGGTGCACGCGTCGATCTGGACGCGCTCGTCTGACTTCACGTGGGATGACGCCATCTGTGGTCCGTCCTCGATGAGCACGCGCGCAGGGTATGAAGCCGTCCCGCGTTGGTTCTCCCGCACGGAAGGCGACCTGCTTGGGCAGGGTTACCCCTTCCTTAGCCCGTCGTTCACCTGTATTCCATGCGGCGACGACACAGTCAGAGCGGCTTCCCGTCACCGGCTCCGAAGGACTCCTCCGTGCCTACATTCCGCCGCGCCGTCATCGCCTCGTCCTCGCTCCTGCTCTGCCTGGTCGGCGTGTCAGTGATCACCTCGACGGCGGCGCACGCGGCCGTCCCGGCCCTCGACGCAGACATCCACATCAGCGAGGTCTTCGGCGACGGCGGAGCGAGCAGTGGCGTCGACTCGGCGTTCAGTCACGACTTCATCGAGCTCACCAACACCGGTGCGCAGGACGAGACCCTCACCGGCTGGTCCCTCAAGGACGACACCGACTCGCACGTCTACCCGATCGACGATGGCACGGTGATCCCAGCCGGCGGCTAGGTCTCCTTCAACGTCGATGACACCGCACACACGGCCGGCAACTTCGGCCTCGGCAAAACCGGTGACGCCGCGCGGCTCTTCGACGGCTCGACCCTGGTCGATCAGTTCTGGTTCGGCGCGGCCGCCGGTGACGGCAACGACTTCAACCGCTGCTCCATCGGCAGCGGTGCGTTCGCGATCGTGGTCGCCACCGGCATCACGCCCGGCGCCGCCAACGACTGCCCCGACCCCGCCGCCGCGCTGGCCACCGTCAAGGGTCAGGTCAAGGTCAACGAGGTGCTCGCCGACGGCACCGGCTCGGGTACCAGCCAACAGCTGGACGCGATCGAGCTCTACAACACCGGCACGATGTCGGTGCCGCTGGCGGGCTGGTGGCTGTCCGACGACAAGGCGACGGACAAGGACGTGCTGCCGGCCGGCACGCGTCATCGCGCCCGTCGGCGATCACCGGATCCAGCACGTCGCAGCCCGTCGAACTATCCTGACGTACCGGGTCGGCGCCAGCGCGACCAGCACGTTCCTCAGCCAGGACATCTTCCTCGACAGCACCGGCCACAACCTGCCCGGCAACATCGACTTCGGCATCGGCAAGGGCGGCGACAACGCGGCCCTGGTCGCGCCCGACGGCACCGACGCCGACCGGGTCAGCTTCGGCAGCGATCCCGAGTCGCTGCCGTGGCCGCCCCGGCGCACCGGCAACACGATCAGCCGCTGCCCTGACGGCACCGGCGCCTGGGCGCTCAGCTTCGCCGCGACGCTCGGCGCGACCAATGTCTGCGGCCAACCCGGCCGACGCCATCGTCAAGATCAACGAGGTCGACCTGACCAACGGCGTTGTCGAACTGACGAACACCAGCACCACCGCACCCGCCGACGTCTCCGGGCTTCAAGCTCACCGACAACGCCGCCCAGTCGCTCACGGTCGCCTCGGCCAACACCACTGTCGCTGGCTGCCGCGGGCACCGCGATCCCGGCCGGCGGCTACGCCGAGGTGACGCTGGGCACGACGCTCACCCCGGCCGCCGCGGCCGACAAGATCACCCTGGCCGACGGCGCGACGCACCGTCGACAGCAGCACCTGGACGAGCGCGTTCACGCCCGTCCTGGGGACGCTGCCCCGACGGCACCGGCAGCTTCGCGCAGACGGCTGCGATCACCGACGGCGCCGCCGGCTCGACCGCGGGCGCGAACGCGTGCGCCATCGGCGGTTCGACGGCCGGTTACAACACGATCCGCGTCAACGAGATCGAGACCAACGGCGACCCGCTCGGCGACTGGATCGAGCTGACCAACACCGGCGCCACGGCGGTCAACATCAGCGGCCTTTACCTGGCCGACAACGGCGGTACCCAGGGCGACCCGTCGATCTTCCCGACGGACGCCGGGCCACTTCTGGCAGATCCCGGGCACCAACCAGAACCCGACCGACACCACCACGGCGGGCAACCTCGTGCTGGCGGCGCACGGCTACCACGCCTTCTTCGAGAGCAACACCTTCCCGTTCGGTCTGGGCAACCCCGACCAGGCGCGCATCTTCTCGCCGACCAAGGTGCTGATCGACGCGACCAGCTGGCCGTTGCACGAGTCCGGCGCGACCTACGCAGCGCTGCCCGGGCGTCACCCAGGGCGTCGACTTCACCGACACCGCCGACGGCGCCGCGTTCATCGACTCGTCAGGCGTCCACGCCGAACGCGGCGAACGACTGCACGCCGCCGATCCGCATCAACGAGGTGCAGGCCAGCGACCCGACCGGCGGACCGGACTGGGTCGAGCTGACCAACGTCGGCAGCGCGCCGGTCGACCTCAGCGGCTGGGTGCTCGCCGACGACAAGGACAGCGACGGTGACGTCATCCCGTCCGGGACGACCGCTGAACCCGGGCGCGTTCGTCACCTTCGAGCCGAACAACGAGAACCGGCAGTTCACCCAGCGCCGAGCAGCAGCCGTTCGGTCTCGGCGCCACCGGCGACGAGGTGCGGCTGTACCAGGCCGGCGCGTGGAGCGGCACCGGCCTACGTCGCCGCCGACCTCGTCGACACGTTCGTCTTCGAGGACACCTCGAGCAAGGCCGGCGGCGCGGTGCAGCCACAGACCGTGCTCGCCGACGGGGTGACCAAGGCCGGCGGCCCGTGGCCGGTGAACGCGGCCAACCCGTCCAGCCCGGAGACCTACGCCCGCTGCTCGGACGGCATCAGCCAGGTCGTCGCTGACGGCACCGGCGCGTGGGAGGTCACCAGCACCCCGACCGAGGGCGCGACCAACTCAGTGCCACGGGCCTGTTCACCGCGACGCCGTGGCCCGACACGCACAACGGCCAGGCCGTGACCACCGCCGACAACGTCGACCTCGGCCAGAACGTCAGCGGCCTCTACTACGTCGGCGGCGACCCGACCACGACCGCCGACGACTACATGTGGGCGATCCAGAACGGCAGCTCGGGCCTGGCCGGCGCGAACACGGGCGACCCGGGCGCGCTGTACAAGCTGGTCGCAGGACGCGCAGCGGCAACTGGGGCCCGGCCGCCGGCTGGGAGAAGGGCGTTGCCCGTCCGCTACCTGAACGACCCCACCGGCGAGCCGGACTCCGAAGGCGTGACCGCGGTCGACGGCAACTGGTCTACGTCGCCTCCGAGCGGGACAACACCAACAGCAACGTCTCGAAGATCTCGGTGCTGGAGGTCAACCCGAGCAACATCGTGGCGCAGAACGGCGACGCCGACGGCGACCTGAACGCCACGCACGAGTGGGATCTCGGCTCCGACCTCGGGCCGAACCCCGGCAAGAACGCCGAGACCGGGCTGGACCCGAACAACCCCGGCGACGCCAACCTCGGCATCGAGGCGGTCGCGTTCGTCCCCGACTCGTACCTGACCGGCGCCGGGTTCAAGGACGAGCACACCGGTGCCGCCTACGACCCGAGCCAACTACCCGAACCACATCGACGGCGGCGTGTTCTTCGTCGGCCTGGAGAAGACCGGCAAGCTCTACGCCTACGTCTTCAACAGCGACAACACCTTCACCCGCATCGCCACGATCAACACCGGCTTCCAGACGATCCAGGACCTGCTGTGGGACCCGTCGCAGGACGCGCTCTGGGCAACCTGCGACAACGGCTGCCAGGGTCGCAGCTCGATCATCAAGATCGACACCGACGCAGACGCGCACCAGGGCACGTTCCAGATGCAGACGGTCTACTCGCGCCCGACCGGCGCGGTGCAGAACCTGAACAACGAGGGCTTCACGGTGGCAGCCGATCTCCGAGTGCGTCAACGGCTCCAAGCACGGCGTTCTGGTCCGACGACACCGACGACGGCGAACCACTGGCTGCGCACGGCCGTCGGTGGACTGCACCGCGGACACCACGTTGCCGACGTGATCACCGCGTCGGCGATCCACCGGCGAACGCGAACGGCTGGAACAACACCGCGGTCACCGTCTCGTTCAGCTGCACCGACCCGGCTCGGGCGTCGACGCGGCCGACAGCTCGCTGGCCGATCAAGTGCTGAACGCCAGCGGTACCGCGATCGGCACCTGCGTCGACAACGCCGGCAACTCGGCCACCGCGATGTACACGGCGCACATCGACACAGTGGCGCCGACGGTGAACTTCGCCGGCAACAAGGGCAATTACGGCGTGCTCGACACGGTAGCGATCAGCTGCACCGCGACCGACGCGCTGTCGGGTATCGACACGTCCACCTGCCCGGTGGCGAACGGTCCGGCCTGGGCGTTCGGAGCCGGCTCGCACACTCTGTCCGCACAGGCGACCGACAAGGCCGGCAACGCGCGGTCGGCATCCACGACGTTCACGGTGACGGTCACCGCCGCCGACCTGCAGAAGCTGACGAAGAACCTGGTGGTCGCATCGGCCAAGTACCAATCGAGCAGCACCCTGACCAAATCGGTGATCATGTCCGAGGTGAAACTCGCGCAATCCGCGTTGACCGGGATGAAGCCTTCGACGCCGCCGGCGAAGAAGGCGCAGCACGTCGCGCTGTACAAGTCGGACCTTTCGGCGCTCGTCGGCGCGGGATGTCTGACGACGACGCAGCAGGCGATCCTGGTGGCGCTGGCAAGCGCGATCTAGCGAACGAGACGGTCGGACTCCGCGCCGTTGCGGATCACCCAGACGCCCGCCGGAGACAACAAGACGACAGTGGACAAGTATTAATCTGATTGCTGTCGATATCGCTGACCGCCGTGCGTCGTCTCGTTGTCGGGCTCGTGGGACCTTCCCGCGAGCCGTACTCGAGGGAGTTGACGACATGGCACATCCGGTAGTTCACGCTGAGATCCGATCGACAGATCCCGACGCGACCCGTGCGTTCTTCGCCGAGCTGTTCGGCTGGAAGGTCGCATCCGAGGGCGCATTTCCCGGTTACACCTTCATCGATACAGGCGCCGAGGGTGGCCCGTACGTGGCGATCAGCCCGCTGCAATCCGCGGATGACGAGGTGTTGTTCTTCGTCGGCGTGGAGGACGTCGCGGCCACGCTGGCCAAAGCCGAGGCGCTGGGCGGGACGGTCATCCAGCCGGTCCAGCAGGTTCCCGGTACCAGCTTCGGTGTATTCGAGGACGCGCACGGTCACCGCGTCGGTGTCGCCGGCCCAGGCTGATCGGCGGGTGCGCGCCTAGCCCGGGATCGAGAGGCCGCTGCGCGCTGGCCAGTCGACGTGCGCTGCATCGTGCGGGACAGTGTGCACATGGCTGAGCCCTCCGCGCTGCAGCGCTGGCATCACGTCGCGACGACGCAGGATGCGTCCCTCCTGGACGACCTGCTCGCCGAAGACGTGGTGTTCCGCTCGCCCGCCGTGTTCGCACCGCAGCCGGGTAAGGCGCTCACCACCGGATACCTGACGGCCGCGCTGGCCGTGCTCGGCCCGACGCTGCGCTACGTCGATGAGTGGTCCGACGATGGCAGCGCGGTGCTGGAGTTCGAGGCGGAGGTCGGCGGCCGGTTGGTGCACGGCGTCGACATGCTCCGGTGGAACGACGCCGGCAAGCTGACGTCCTTTACCGTGATGGTGCGGCCGTTCAGCGCCCTGCAGCAGTTGATGACCGCGATGGTCGCCGAACTGGACCGTCTCGGCGCGCACCACCCGTAGTTCGAAGCGGCCGCGGGGGCCGAGAGTGTGAAAAGTGCGAAACTGCTTCGATGACGGGCGGGAGGGACGGCGGTCGCGCGCTTCCGGCGGGTGACGTCTGCTTCCTGTTCACCGACATCGAGGCGAGCACCGAACTCCTGCGCGCAGTCGGCGACGCGCAGTGGGTAGAGCTGCTGCTGCGTTCCCGCGGCGTCCTGGCAGCAGCGATCGACGAGCACGGCGGGGTCGTCGTCAACGTCGATGGCGACGGCTGCTTCGCGGCATTCGCCGGCGCAGCCGAGGCAGCGGCTGCGTGCGCAGAGGCGCAGCAGGTGCTGCGAGATACGGATTGGGGCGAGCAGCGCGAACTCCGGGTGCGGATGGGCCTGCACGCCGGCACCGGGATCATTCCGCGCGACGGCGACTACGTGGCCTTGGCGGTGCACCGCGCCGCACGCGTGTGCGCGGCCGCCTCCGGTGGCCAAACGCTGGCCACCTCGAGCGTCGCCGCGCAGGCACCTGGCATGTTCAGCGACCTCGGTCTGTACAGCGTGCGCGACTTCGACGGTGCCGTGCGGCTGTACGCGTTGGCGACACCGGACGCTGGTGCAACACGTCCGCCGCGGGTACCGCCGGCGTTCGACGCTCAGGTTCCCCGCTACGACACGGCACTTGTCGGCCGCGACGAGGAGATCACCCAGATTCTCGCCACCCTGGCGCGGCACCCGGTTACGACGCTCGTCGGTGCCGAGGGAGCGGGCAAGACGCGATTAGCCGTCGCGGTGCTGTCCGAGCGGTCGCCCGACATTGCCGGCGCCTGGTTCGTCGACCTCACCGCGGTGCCCGATCCCGGCCACGTCGGTGATGTTCTCGCGCGCGCGGTGGGTTGCCCGCCGGACGTCGACGTCGACGCACACCTCGACGCGGTGCTCGACGGCCGTGCCGGCCTGCTCGTCCTTGACCATTGCGACCAGCTACGGCCACAGGCGGCGGCGGTGGCCGCCCTGCTCCGGAACTGGAATCCGACGCTGCGGGTGCTGTGCACCGCCCGGGAGCCGATCGGGGTGGCACACGAATCGGTGTTCGAGGTCGGGCCGCTGGAGGCACCGTCCAGCGCGGACCCGGCGGCGGTGCTGGCCAGTGGCGCCGGACGACTTTTCCTCGAACGCGCCCAGCGAACGCTGTCCGATCCGGAACTGCCCCATTCGATCGCGCCGGAAGTGGTGCGGATCTGCCGTGCGACGGCCGGCAACGCGCTGGGCCTGGAGGTGACCGCCGCGCTCTGTGCGGACGAGCCGTTGCCCGACGTCGTGACTGCCGTCGAGCAGGCGGGCTCGTCGACCGCTGGTCTGGTCGACGTTGCGCTGCACCGGCTGGCCGGGGATCGGCGGCTCGCATTGGCCGCACTTGCGGTGCCGGCTCAGCCGGTGCCGCACTTGCTTGCGATGGCCGCGGTTGCCGCGACCGGTGCGATCGACGCGCGGCGCTCGATCGAGGAACTGCTCCGGCGGTCGCTGTTGGCAGCCGCCGGTGAGGATGCGTATCGGTTGTTGCCGACGGTGCGCGACCGTGCGGCCGGACAACTCACCGATGACATGCGGGTGTCGGTACTCCTCGCACTGCTGCAGGGCTGCCTCAGCGCCACCGCCGAACCGCCGGTGCCGGTGACCATGCATGATGCCGTCGCGCCGGTCGCGGCGGCGCTGCTGCACGAGTCGTCGCTGCCCGGTGCCGATCGGCAGCGGCTCACGGCTCAGCTCGGGCCGTGGTGGTCGGGGCGCCTGGGCGGCCGCCGCGCCCGCGAACTGCTCGGCGAGGCGCTGGCGCTGGGCCGGCTGGGATCGGCGACCGCCGCGCTGCATCTTGCGATCGCGCACACCTTCGGCCCCGGCACCGAGACGGTGGAGACGGAACGGCACGTGCATGAGGCAGCTCGCCTGCTCGGCGAGGTCGATGCGGTGCCCGCCACGCTGGTGGAGCGGCTGCGGCGCGCCGTCACCGGTGACCCGGCACCCGAGGCGCGGCCGGCGCCCCAGCCGGGGACAACGAGCTAGGCGGGGCCGACGGCCGGCAGGCCGACGGCCGGCATGATGTCGCGGATGGTGACGATGCCCGGCGGCGCGGCGACAACCGCGGGCACCGCGTTCACCACCGGCATGGCCGTGTAGATCTCGCCGACACCCATGAACTCGGGCTCATCCCAGTCGGCGCCCGGCAGCACCCGGATCAGCGTCCGGACGCTGGGCCGCCCGTCGATCTTGATGACGTGCCCGTGCGCGAGTTTGAACGGCGGATCGATCTGGTCGCCCATCGTCCACTGGAATCCCACCGCCACGACCTCTCGATCGCCCACCCAGCCGCGGTGGTAGCCCTGCACCGCCGCAACCGTGCCGGCAGGTATCTGCATGAAACCCAGGTCGCTGTCGCCGTGCGCGACACCGAACGTCGCCGCGAAGGTGATCCGGTCCAGGTTCATGCCCAGCGCATCGGCGGTGAGCGCGGCCGCCTCGGCGAACACTTCGCTCTCCCGGCGCACGGACTCCTCGAGCCCGGGTGTGTCCGGCGGCTTCGAGAAGCCCATCGCCTCCATCGTGCCGCGTGATGCGTAGCCCGAACAGTCGACCGATTCGGTGACGGTGACCCGGTCGACGCGCTCACACATCTGGGTGCTGACGATGGAGATCAGGTTGGTGAACCCGGGGTGTGCGCCGCTGCCGAACATGCTGGCCCCGCCGCGTTCGGCCGCCTTGCGCACCCGGTCCAGGTCGCTGCTCGGCAGCTTGCCGCCGGTGATCCAGCCGGCGCTGGAGCAGACGTTGATGCCCGCCTCGAGCAGCCGGCACAGCTCCTCGACGTCGGACCACAACGGGTTGTAGACGCAGGCGTCCGGCTCGAGGGCGATCAGCGCCTCGATGTCATTGGTGGCCCGGATGCCGGTCGGGGTGTCCAGGCCACCCAGTTCGGCGGCGTCCTTGCCGACCTTGTCCGGCGCGTGGGCGTACACGCCGACAAGTTGCATGTCGTCGCGGTTGGCGATGGCGTGCAGGGACCGCCGGCCGATGTTCCCGGTGGTCCACTGGATGACCTTCAGTGGCGGCATGCTGCGCAGTGTATGGAACGTGTTCTAGTCTGCGTAAGCCCGGATCCGAACCAGCTGTGGACGAGCGATGGAGCTGATGGTCACCGACGTGGGCGACGCCGAGGTGATGCAGCTGGTGCGCGCGTCGCCGGCCGCGGTCGCGGCGCAGGACAAGCAGGGGTGGCTGGCGCTGTGGGCCCGCGATTACGTCCTCGAGGACCCGGTCGGCTCGCGGCCGGTGCGCGGTCGGATGCTCAGCCGGTTCTGGGATGCGTTCATCGCCGGCAACGACATCCGGTTCGAGGTGTACGCCGATTTCCGTGCCGGTGATCGGGTGCTCCGAGACGTCACCATCCACACCACCCTGGCGACCGGCGTGCAGGCCGCGACGCCGGCGCACCTGGTGTACGAGCTGGTACGCGAGGACGGGCAGCTGCGGATCGGTCGGATGGGCGCGCACTGGCAGGTGTGGCCCGTCTACGTGCAGCTGTTGCGGCCGACGCGTGCACACGTGCGTGCGTTGACGATGATGACCGATCGGATGCTGCGGCAGCTCGGCCCAGGCGGCGCGCTGGCCTTCGCCGGTGCGCTGCACAGCGTGGGCGAGCCGGGCAAGGAGTCGGTGCGCCGACTGGTTCGCGCGGCGGGCTGTGGCGACGCGGGTGCGCTACGCACGCTGGGTGGGCTCGTGCCGACGAACCTGACCAAGCTGATCGCGTCCGGTCGGGCAGTGACCGCCTCGTGTCAGGTGGACGGGCGTCCGGCGGCGTTGGTCGCCGAGATAGTAGGCCGTACCGGCGAGGTGGCGCGCGTGGACGTGTTCACCGAGCCGGAGCGAGGTGCATCGTGACGCCTGACCTGCCCGACCAGCCCGACCAGCCCGACCTGCCCGACCTGCCCGACCAGCCCGACCAGCCCGACCTGCTCGACGTGCCCGATCTGCACGGCCGAGTTGCCGTGGTCACCGGGGCGAGCCGTGGCGCGGGCAAGGGCATCGCGCTCGCGCTGGGTGCGTGTGGCGCGACCGTGTACGTCACCGGACGCACGGAGCGCGCCGGCCAGTCCGACCTGCCGGGCACCGTGCACGAGACCGCGGCCGAGATCACCTCGCGCGGTGGCGTCGGCGTGGCTGTCATCTGCGATCACGCACGCGACGATGACGTCGCGCGATTGTTCACCCAGGTGCGCGATGAGCACGGGCAGTTGGACGTGCTCGTCAACAACGCATTCGCCATTCCGGACCGGCTCACCTCGCGCCGTTCGTTTTGGGAGAAACCGCTGGCGCATCAGCAGATGCTCGACGTCGGTCTGCGTTCCAGTTACGTGTCGTCGTGGTATGCCGCGCCGCTGCTGATTGCTCGCGGCGGTGGCTTGCTGGTGAACACGTCGTCGTTCGGCGGGACGTGTTACATGCACGGGCCGGTCTATGGGGCGGCGAAGGCGGGCGTCGACAAGATGGCACACGACATGGCCGTCGACCTTCGGCCGCACGATGTCGCCGCGGTCTCGCTCTGGATGGGCTTGCTGCGCACGGAACGAACGGCCGGCCTGTTCGATGCCACCAGCGATCAGTACGCGTCATTCGTGCCGAGCGCGGAATCGGCCGAGTTCCCGGGCCGGGTGATCGCGGCGCTGGCCGTACATCCGGATCGGATGAGCTGGTCCGGGCAGGTGGTGGTGAGTGCCGAGCTGGGCGAGACGCTGGGCGTGCGGGACGTCGACGGCGCTCAGCCGCGCTCACACCGCGCGATGCTCGGCGAGCCGCCGCAGTTCTCCGCCGCCGTCGTGCACTGACCTACCGAACACAGCGACGCACAGACGCGCGAGAACACACGGCGTCCTAGATCAGGACGGCGACGCGTCCGCGGTGCGGCGGGCACGGGCTGGGACGGGCAAGGCGTGTCCTGCCTTCGCGGCACGCTTTGCACCGGCCTCGATCTCCTTGCGCAGGTTGATCGAATACCGCGCGAAGTCCACCTGGATGGTGTGCCGCGGCGCGTCGTAGTACTGCGCGAGGCTGGCGCGATCGTCGTCGGTGATGATGCGCCGCATCTCGTCCTGGCTCGGCAACGCGTATTGCCCGGTGAGGTACGCGGCGACGAGCTTGCTCTGCTGCTCGGCCAGATTGACGATGGTCGGCGACGACTGCGCCAGTCCCATGAAGAACAGGTTGTCGATCCCGGGCTTGATGATGCGCTTGAACAGCGGGAATCGATGCTGCTCGTCCGGCGAGAGTTCCGGGTCGTCGAAGAACGGGAACTTCATGTTGTAGCCGGTCGCGAACACCACCACGTCGGCCTGTACCACCGTGCCGTCGGTGAAGTGCACGTCATCGCCGTCGAACCGCTCGATGTTCGGCACGCAGGTCAGATCACCGGAACCGGCTTTGGTCAGGAAGTCCGCGCTCACCGACGGATGTGCCGACAGCGGCTCGTGATCCGGCTTGGGCAGGCCGTAGTCCTCCATCCGCCCCAACTGCTGCTTGATCTTCTTGCGGGCGATGCGCAAACCGAGCTTGCGCGGCATCCACGGCGGCATCATCATCTTGTCCGCGGGCTGGCCTTCGCGGTACTTCGACAGCACCCACACCCCGCGCCGCGCCGACACCCACAGCTGCTTGGCGATCGTCCGGTGTGACAGCTCAGAAGCGATGTCCATACCCGAGTTGCCCATGCCGACGACGACGATGTTCTTGCCGCGCATGTCTATCGGGTCGAACGGGCTGCGGTAGTCGTGGCTGTGCATCAGCACGCCGTTGAACGTGCCGGGGTAGGGCGGGATGCGTGGATCCCAGTGGTGTCCGTTGGCGACCACCAGTGCGTCATAGCGACGCTGTTCGCCCGAGTCCAGCGTCACCTGCCAGGTGCCGTCGGCATCGCGCACCGCGCGTTGCACCGACGTGTTGAACGTGATCGTGTCCCGCAAGCCGAAGTGATCGACGTAGTCGCGGAAGTACTGGTGCATCAAGGAATGGTGCGGAAAGTGCGGCCAGTCCGATGGCGCCGGGAACTCACGGAACTGCAGCCGGGTGGTGGACGTGTCGATGTGCAGGCTTTCGTAGCACGCTGAGCGGCCATTCGGGTTGCGGTAGTACCAGTTGCCGCCCACGTCGTCCGATGCTTCGAAGCAGTCGTAGGGAATGCCTGCGGCACGCAGCCGCTTCGCCGTGGTGAATCCCGAGCAACCGGCGCCGATGATGCACACCGTCGGTAGCCGGCCGTTGTCCGCCTGAGGGGTCACGTCACTCACGCTGCACCATCCTTCATCCGGCGTTGGGCAAGATCCGGGCCGTATCGGGGCGCCAAACATCCCCAATTCATGGACGGAGTGCTCGATACGCGGCGGACACGTAGCTCATGCCCCGCCTGGTGTGGATCATTTCGTGTGCCATCCGGTTGGTTACGTACGCCACCGTGAGACGTCGCGCGGCATCGTTGAGCACGAACGAGCCACCCCAGCCGACCCACCAGCACACTCGGCCGTCGTCGCTCGGCAGCTCGTCGCGATCCGCGTCGCCCGGCCAGCCGAGCATGAAACCGGCACCCCACCGCGCTTGGGCGTACAGCACCCGATCCACGGCATCGGACTGCACCTCGAACACCCGCGCCACGGTCTGCGGTGCGAGCGTGATCCGTCCGTCCGGCGAGCTGCCGTGCGAGATGACGGACTGCAATGTCGCCACCGCCAGTGCGTTTGCGTGCCCGTTCACCGCACCGATCTCGGCCCGTCGCCACTCGGGGGTGTTCACCGTCCGCGGATCCAGCGCCGGGTTGAGCAGCGTCTTGCGGATCACGCTCTCCTTCGGAATCTTGCTGTAGTCGATGCCTGGCGAGCGGTCCGGCGGGATGACAGTGGCCGCGCGGGCGTCCACCTCCGCCGCAGTGCCGATGGTGAACTCGACGTCCAGCGGCCCGGCGAGTTCATCCGCCACGAACCGGCCGAGGGTGTGCCCGGTGATCTTCTCGACGATCGGGTTGAGCAGGTGACCGAAGTTCAAGGCCTGGTATCCGGAGCGGTCGCCCGCCGCCCACCATGGTTCCTGCGCGGCGAGCAGCTCGGTGGAGTGTTCGAGGTCGTAGATGCCTTCCAGCGTCATCGGCAGTTGCCAGCCGCACACGCCGGACGTGTGCCCGAGCACGTGCCGCACCAGCACGCCGTCCTTGCCGGCGGCGCCGAAGGCCGGCCAGTACTTGGCGACGGGTGCGTCCAGGTCGAGTTCGCCGCGGTCGAGCAGCAGCAGCGCGGCCAGCGCGCTCACCGTCTTCGTCACCGAGAAGACGTTGACGACGGTGTCGCGCTGCCAAGGCTCGCCGCTCGCCGGATCGGCGACACCGCCCCAGATGTCGGCGACCACTGTCCCGTCGTGGACGACTGCGACCGCCGCGCCGACGTCGTCGCCGCTGGCGAGGCCGGCAGCGAGGATCTCGCGCAGTGGCTCGAACCCGGCCGCCGCGCTGCCGTGCACGGACCCGGTCGACGATGCGGGAGCGGTAGTCATCGCCCGCCAGACTAGAACACGTTCCACCGGCGGCACAGCGTGCGGCTCGCGGCCGCTGCCCCCGCAGCCCTACCATCCGAGCATGCGGCCGCGCCGGCGACACAACCTTGCCCGGCTGGCAGTGGTCACCGCCGTCGCACTCTGCGCAACCGTGCTGCCGGCCGCGTTGACCGCGACCGGAAGCGAGGCCGGCGCCACGACGCCGACCGCCCAGACCGGGCCGCCGTTCGTACCGCAGATCGGCGCGATCTTCTTTCCCAGCGTGCTCGGATCGTCGCTGCTGCTCGGCCTGCCGCACACCTGCTCCGGCAGCGTCGTGCACAGCGCCGGACGGGATCTCGTGCTCACCGCCGCGCACTGCGTCTACGGCAGCGGTGTCGGCTACGACTTCGCGCCCGCCTACCACGACGGCATCGCGCCCTACGGTGTGTGGTCCGCCACCCGGGTGTACGTCGACCCGGCGTGGGCGAAGGGTCACGACCCAGCACACGACTACGCGTTCCTGCAGGTGCAGCCGCGCTCGATCCACGGCACGCGCACGAACATCGAGGACGTCACCGGCAGCTACACCCTCGGCGCCGCGCCGGCGCTCGGCACCGCGGTGACCGTCTCCGGCTACCTGCTCGGCAGCAAGGACGAACCGCTGCACTGCACCGCGTCCGTCTACGACACCGCGGGCTACCCGAGCTTCGACTGCGGCGGTTACGGCGACGGCACCAGCGGCGGCCCGTGGGTGGTCGGCTCGACCGTCGTCGGCGTGATCGGCGGCTTGCACCAGGGCGGGTGCACGGACAGCACGACGTACTCGGCGCCGTTCGGCGCGAATACCCTCGCCGACTGGCAGCGCGCGAGCACCGGCAGCCGCCCCGACTTCGTCACTCCGCCCGCCGGGCCCGGATGCGGGTGAGGCTCGCCGGCGGCTACCGCAGCGCACCACTGGAACGGAGCTCGCCATGACGCAGACGGCCAGCATCACCGCCACCGAGATCGTGGCCGCAGTCAGGTCCGGCGCACTGTCCGCGCGCACCGCGACCGAGCAGGCACTCGAACGCATCGACCGTCTGGACGGACGGCTCGGCGCGTTCCAGGTGGTGCGCACCTTCGCCGCCCTGCGCGAGGCGGACGCGGTGGACCTGCGCCCGGAACGGTTCTCGCTGCCGCTGGCCGGCCTGCCCATCGCGATCAAGGACAACGTGCCGGTGGCCGGCGAGCCGATGCGCGATGGATCGGCGGGAAGCTCGTCCGCGCCGCAGCAGCGTGATCACGAGGTGGTGCGTCGGCTGCGCGCGGCGGGTGCGGTGGTCGTCGGCATCACGCGCGTGCCGGAGCTGTGCGTCTTCGGCGCGACGGACTCGGTGTACGGCATCACGCACAACCCATGGCGGCACGACCGCACGCCGGGCGGCTCGTCCGGCGGTGCCGCGGCCGCCGTCGCGGCCGGCATGGTGCCGGTGGCCCACGGCAATGACGGGATGGGCTCGATCCGCATCCCGTCCGCGTGCTGCGGCTTGGTGGGCATCAAACCCGGCCGCGGCGTGGTGCCGGCCGACCTGGGCAACGGATCGTGGTTCAACATGTCGGAGAACGGGCCGCTGGCCACGACGGTTGCCGACTGCGCGCTCGTCTTCTCGGTGCTCGCCGGTCGACCTGAATTCGCGGACGTGACCGAGCCCGGCTCGTTGCGCATCGCGATCTCGACGAAAGCTCCGTCGCCGGGGCTTCCGGTGAACAAGTATTGGGCGGCCGGCGTGCGTGAGACCGCCGAGCTGCTGGCTGACGCCGGGCATCGGGTAACGGACGCGACCCCGGCGTATGGGATGGGCACGATCCCGGCCGCCGCCTCGCTGTGGGCCGCCGGCACCGAGATGGACGCGCGCCTGCTGGCGGACCGGTCGAGGACGGAACCGCGCACCCGCCGGCATGCCGCCCTCGGCCGAGCGGCGATGCGTCTCGGCGCCACCCGGGACGCGCGGCGCAACGGCTTTCGCGGGCGGGCGGAACACTTCTTCGCTGAGCACGACGTGCTGGTCACCCCGACCCTCGCCCAGTGGCCGCTGCGTTCGGTGGCCTGGGGCGAGCGCGGCTGGCTGGTGAACTTCGTCGCCAATGCGCGCTACGCGCCGTTCTGCGCGCCGTGGAATCTGCTGGGCTGGCCGGCTATGGCGGTGCCCGCCGGCCTTGGCCCGGATGGGATGCCGCTGTCGGTGCAGCTGGTGACCCGGCCCGGCGGCGAGGCCACTTTGCTAGGCCTGGCCTTGCAGCTGGAGCGCCTGCGCCCGTGGCCGCGAACCGCGCCCGCGCCCGGGCGCTCGGGCAGCGGTGCACACTGAACGACATGACCGACAGCACCGTGCACGGCACACCTGCGCAGATCAAGCACTGGATCTCCGGCACCCGGACCGACGGCACATCCGGACGCACCGGCCCGGTGTTCAATCCCGCCACCGGCGAGCAGACCGGCGAGGTCCAACTCGCCTCGCGCGCGGATGTGGATCATGCCGTCGCCACCGCGATGAGCGTGCGCCGGGAGTGGCGCGAGACGTCGCTTTCGCGGCGATCGGCGGTGCTGTTCGCGTTCCGTGAGCTGATCCTGGCGCACGCCGAGGACCTCGCCCAGATCGTCACCGCCGAGCACGGCAAGGTGCTGGCCGATTCTCACGGCGAGATCGCCCGTGGACTGGAGAACGTCGAGTTCGCGTGCGGTGCGCCGCAGTTGCTCAAGGGCGGCTTCAGCGAGCAGGCCGCTTCCGGCGTGGACGTCTATTCGATCCGCCAGCCGCTCGGCGTGGTCGCCGGCATCACGCCGTTCAACTTTCCAGCGATGGTGCCGTTGTGGATGGCCGCGAATGCAATCGCGTGCGGCAACTGTTTCGTGCTCAAGCCGAGTGAGAAGGATCCGTCCGCGTCGATGTTCATCGCCGAGTTGTGGCAGCGCGCCGGCTTGCCGGACGGTGTGTTCACGGTGGTGCACGGCGACAAGGACGCGGTCGACGCGCTGCTCGAGCATCCGGATATCGAGGCGGTGAGCTTCGTCGGCTCCACCCCGATCGCGCGCTACATCTACGAACACGGCACCGCGGCCGGCAAGCGCGTGCAGGCCCTCGGCGGCGCGAAGAACCACATGCTCGTGCTGCCCGACGCCGACGTGGATCTGGCCGCGGACGCCGCGGTGTCGGCGGCGTACGGCGCCGCGGGCGAGCGGTGCATGGCGATCTCGGTGGCGGTCGCGGTCGGCGAGGTGGGCGACCGCCTAGTGGACGCGGTCGCCGCGCGGTTGCCCAAGCTGCGTATCGGCAACGGGGCCGATCCGGACATCGACATGGGTCCGTTGATCACCGCTGAGCACCGGGACCGGGTCGCGGGCTACATCACGGCTGGCGCCGATGCCGGCGCACGCGTCGTCGTCGACGGTCGCAGCGCCGACGTGCCGGCGCGCGGTTTCTTCCTGGGCACGACGTTGCTGGATCGGGTGACGCCGGAGATGACGGTGTACACGGACGAGATCTTCGGGCCGGTGCTGTGCGTCGTGCGTGCAGACACCTACGCAGACGCGATGGAGATCATCAACAGCAACCCGTACGCGAACGGCACCGCGATCTTCACCCGCGACGGCGGCGCGGCGCGGCAGTTCCAGTTCGACGTCGAGGTGGGCATGGTCGGCATCAACGTGCCGATCCCGGTGCCGGTGGCGTACTACTCGTTCGGCGGTTGGAAAGCGTCGCTGTTCGGTGACGTGCATATGTACGGCCCGGAGGGCATCAACTTCTACACCCGTGGCAAGGTGGTGACGTCACGCTGGCCGGACCCCGCCACGTCGACGGTGGACCTCGGCTTCCCGCGAACCCGTTAGGAACGACGATGACCGATGCCCTGCGCGGTTTGCCGACTGACGCCGAGTCCGTGCGAGCTCTCGATCGCGAGCATGTGTTCCACTCGTGGTCGGCGCAGGGGCTGATCGATCCGCTGCCGATCGCGAGCGCGAGCGGATCGCGCTTCACCGATTTCGAAGGCAACACCTACCTCGACTTCGCCAGCCAGCTGGTGAACGTGAACATCGGCTACCAGCACCCGCGGCTGGTCGCGGCGATCCAGGAGCAGGCCGCGCGGCTGTGCACGATCCAGCCCTCGTTCGCCAACGACGCGCGCAGCGAGGCGGCCCGGCTTATCACCGAGTTGGCGCCGGGCGAGTTGAACCAGGTGTTCTTCACCAACGGCGGCGCGGAGGCCACCGAGAACGCGCTGCGGATGGCGCGACTGCACACCGGTCGGCACAAGGTGTTCGCCGCGTATCGCAGCTACCACGGTGCGACCGCCGGCGCGATCACCATGACCGGTGATCCGCGGCGCTGGGCGAGCGAACCGGGCTACCCCGGTGTCGTGCACTATTGGGGTCCTTATCTGTACCGGTCCGCGTTTCACGCGAGCACCGAGCAGGAGGAGTCCGAGCGCGCGTTGGCGCATCTGCGCGACCTGCTCATGGTGGAAGGCGCGCACACCGTCGCGGCGATCATCTTCGAGACGGTGGTGGGCACCAACGGCATTCTGGTGCCGCCGGCGGGCTACCTGGCCGGGGTGCGTGAGATCTGCGACGAGTTCGGCATCGTCATGATCGCGGACGAGGTGATGGCCGGCTTCGGTCGTTGTGGCGAGTGGTTCGCCCTCGACCACTGGAGTGTCACTCCGGATCTGATCACCTTCGCGAAGGGGGTGAACTCCGGTTATGTGCCCCTCGGTGGCGTGATCCTGTCCGACGAGATCGCGGCAACGTTCGCCGAACGCGCGTACCCCGGTGGCCTCACCTATTCGGGACATCCGCTGGCGTGCGCGAGCGCGGTCGCGTCGATCAACATTTTCAAGGACGAACAGATCATCGAGCACGCCCGGATGCTGGGCACCGACGTCATCGGCCCGGAGTTGGCCAAGCTCGCCGCCCGCCATCCAGCCGTCGGCGAGGTGCGCGGCCTGGGCGTGTTCTGGGCGCTGGAACTGGTGCGTAGTCGCACCACCCGCGAGCCACTGGTGCCGTACAACGCGTCCGGCGCGGCGGCGGCCCCGATGAACGAGTTCGCGGCGGCATGCAAGCAGCGCGGGCTGTGGCCGTTCACGCACTTCAACCGGACGCACGTGGTGCCGCCGTGCACGACCAGCGTCGAGGATGTGCGCACCGGTATCGCGATCCTGGACGAAGCGCTCGAAGTGGCCGACCGCTACTGCACGGACTGACCTAGGCCGGCAGTGCGAGCGACGGAAATCAGTCAGTCCCCAACCCCAGCCGCACGGTCGGTGCCCTCAGCCGAGGCGGCGTAACGCAGTGGCCTCGTTGACCGGTGATCATGCTGGGGCAGATACTCGCGGCTCGAAGCGAATTCGTTTGCCGGGACGGGGGGTGGTTAGTCATGGGCGGTATCAAGCCGACAGCCGAGATGATTCTCAAGGCGAAGGTCGGGCAGCAGACAGCGGCGCGCATCCTCTGGAATGAGGCCAAGAAGAAGGCCGCCGCCAAGAAGGTGGACACCAAGCTCTTCAACAAGAACCTGGGTCCGGCGCTCGACTCGGTGCGCGACGCGGCCGACAAGGCCGACCAGGAAAAGAAGAAGGGCAAACTCGACCCCAAGACGAAGCAAGCGCTGAAGCAGAAGGCGGACGACGCAAAGAAAATCATCAAGACGTACTCGGACCTGTGCGAGAAGGAATCGAAGAACGCCAGCCTGAGCGAGGACACGCAGAAGGCGTGGAACGACCTCAAGCTTCAACTGGAAACCACCGCCAGCGCGATCGGCAACGCCACCCGCCCCCTGCTGAAGTAGCAACGCGCGCGTGCTGCGACGTCAGTCGGCGAGGCGGTCGGGCTCCGCTTCGTCGGCGAACTCGGCTGCCAGCGGCGCCAAGCCGGCGACGGCCGCCGGCGCGTCGGTCGCCAACCCAGGTGATGTCGACTCGGATGGTTTCGACGGTGACGGCGTTGATTCGGTGAGTGCCGCAACAGGTGCCGCCGTCCCGAACGCGTGCACCCGAACGTCGGCGACCACCCGCTGCGCGGCGAGTCCGTCGCGCAGCAGGCGGGCGGTCTGGTCGTAGACCACCCGGCGGGTCAGATCCGGCACGAACGACCCGGCGATGCCGAACATGCGGTTGCGGTGCCCGGCCAGCTCGATCGGATTGTGGATCTCGATGCTGATTACCCGCCGACCGCGGGCGGCGGGCGCCGCTGCCATCCCGCGCGCCGGTGGCATCGCGTCGGCCAATGCGGGATCCGCCGGCGACTCGGCACCGAGCCGGGTGCGCAGGACCACGACGAGGGCGGCCACGGTGGCGACGTTCGTCACCACCAGCACGATGACCAGCGCGAGCATGTCCACCCCCTCCGGTCCGACGGTACCGAGGTGACTCGTTGCGCCTTGCGCCTGGTCAGCCCGCGGTCGGCGCGTCAGTGTGCCCGGCGCGGGATGCGATCACACCTGCCTGGAAGCGGCTGGACGCACCGACCTGCGCCATGTAGTCGGCGATGTGGCGACGGCACGTCCGCACCGATATCGACAGCCGACGCGAGATTGCTTCGTCCTTCTCCCCCTCGGCCATCAGCCGGATGATCGCCGCACGGGTCTGATCCAGCTCGGCCTCGTCGCGGTCGTGATGGATCACCTCTTCCAGCGGTGCGGCCTCGGTCCACAACTGCTCGAAGGTCGCGATCACCCAGGCCACCACGCTCGGTTGGCGAACTACCGCCAGCCCGTGCCGTCCCGCGTCCTCGGTGGGGATAGGCAGCAGCGCCACCTCGCGGTCGAACACCAGGCTGCGGCCAGGCACTGACGGCGCGAGGCGGATCTTCGCGCCGTTGTCGGCGAGCTCGTGCAGGTAGGAACGCGTTGCTCGGTCACGCAGCGCGGTGTGCTGGTAGAGCGCGCGGCTGCGCACGCCGCGGCGCAGTGCGTAGACATTCGCCAACCGGGTGCGGCCGTCGATGCGGGTGGTCGGCAGGCGACCGGGCGCCACCGACATCAATTCGTTCTGGCATCGATCGGCGAAATGCATCAACACATTGGAGATTGCGGCCTGGTCGGTAACCACGTCGACGGACATGTCCTGGACGTTTGTGGTGAACGCGTCGTTCCAGTCGGGCACGAGCGAACGGATCGCGTTGCGCCGGGTTTCCACCGAGGCGCGGCGGGCGTCCAATTCGAGGTCCTCGGCACCGAGAACGGTTGCCTCCGCCAGCATCGGACTGACCGTGATGATCACGTCGGTGTCCCGGTCGTACCGGGCCAGCCCGAATTCGGTCAGCACACCTAGTGGCTTATCCAATTCGTCCGAGGTACGCCCGAGGCCCTCGGCCACATCGGCGAGCGCGGCTCCCGGCTGGCGCAACAGGGCGCGGTACAGCTCGACTTCCAGATCGTGAAGCTGTCCGGTTTCGCCCACAACGTTCACCGTACTTTGTGCCAGGCAGCTTGCTGCCAGTTGCAGAGTTTGAAAAGCACCCCCGTGCCACTGGCATCCTAGGCACAGGGTGGGGATCGGCCGTGGGGCGCGGCCGGTCGCAAACGGGGCTGAAGAGTCCCGAACTGCGACAAAGGGGTATTTTGTGGCACGTTCGTTGCGACGACTGGTAGCGATCTTCGCGCTGGTCCTCGGCCTCGGCTCGATCGGGGCCGTTACTGCCAACGCATCGCCCGCGATATCGTCCTCGGCGGCTCCCGTTACCGTCGTTAGTGTCACCTCAGCCGATTTCTGGTGGTGACGGCACCGCAATGAGCTGTTGCGGCTGTAGTCCTGGCAGCCGCAACTGATCCGGTCCCGCTTCCGTTCAGCCCGCGTCCGTCGACGCTGAGGCTCCGGGGGCGGGATCGGTGCTTTCCGGGGGTGGATATTGCGGGTGCACGCCGCCGCGCCACCGCGCGTGCCGCTGGTGCCGCACCGCCGCCGGGGCGCCGATGGGAGGATGCGCCGGTGAGTTCGCCGGATACCCCGCCCGACGGCCTGACCCACGTGCACAGCGGCAAGGTCCGCGACCTGTACCGAACGCCGGACGGTCAGTTGCTGATGGTCGCCAGCGACCGGATCTCCGCCTTCGACCACGTGCTCAGCCCAGGCATCCCGGACAAGGGACGCATCCTCACCGCGATGACCGTCTGGTGGTTCGACCGGCTTGCCGACCTGGTGCCTAACCACCTCGTCGCTGCTGAATCCCCGGCGATCCCCGCGCAATGGCGAGGCCGAGCGCTGCTGTGCCGGCCACTGGCGATGATTCCGGTGGAGGCGGTGGCCCGCGGGTACCTGACCGGGTCCGGATTGCTGGACTACCGATCGACCGGCGCGGTGTGCGGTATCGCGCTGCCACCGGGACTTCAGGATGGCGACGAGCTGCCCGAACCGATCTTCACGCCGGCCACCAAGGCCGCGCTCGGCGAGCACGACGAGAACATCTCTTTCGAGGACGCGGTGCGGGCGATCGGTGCGGGCACAGCGGCGCAGGTGCGTGAACTCACGCTGGCCATCTACGCACGCGGCCGGGACATCGCCCGCGATCGGGGGATCCTGCTCGCGGACACGAAACTCGAGTTCGGCACCGATCCGCGCACCGGCGAACTCGTGCTCGGCGACGAGGTGCTCACCCCGGACTCGTCCAGGTTCTGGCCGGCTGATTCCTGGCGACCGGGCCGGTCGCAGCCGAGCTTCGACAAGCAGTACGTGCGCGATTGGCTGTTGTCCCCGGCGGCCGGCTGGGACCGCGATCGGGACGAGCCGCCGCCACCCTTGCCGGACGACGTCGTCACCGCGACCCGGGCACGGTACGTCGAGGCGTACGAGCGTCTGACCGGGCTCGCCTTTGCCGCCTGATCGACAGACCAGGGTCGTCATCATCGCAGTACGACCGGTCTGTTGATCACGGATGGTTGCGGCGGTCAGGGTTTTACACGCAGTTACCGGCCGGTAGCCCATGATGGAGGCATGACGGCAACAGCGCGCGACACCAACACCGGCACCAACGCGGCGGACACCGCCACCCCCGCCACCAACGCGGCCACAGACACCGCCGATGTCTCCGCCACAATCACACCCGGCGCCGCCGCGCCACCCCGGCCCGGCACGAACGCCGCGCCGATCGGCCTGCCGGCGGTGCTGCGCGAAGGTGGTGCGACCCGGCTGATCGAGCAGGTGCGGTGTAGCTCCGGGCAGACGGTCCCGGTCGCCGCGCCGTACACCGGCGAGACGCTCGCCGAGCTGCCCCAGTGCAGCGCCGAGGACGTGCAGGCTGCCTTCGACCGCGCGCGTGCGGCCCAGCGAGCGTGGGCGGCGCGGCCGGTCCGCGAACGCGCCCGCGTCTTCCTGCGCATGCATGACCTGTTGCTGGCACGCCAGGCCGAGGTGATGGACATCATCCAGGCCGAGAACGGCAAGGCACGCACCGACGCGTTCCTCGAGGTCGCCGATATCGCGAACACGGCCCGCTACTACGCACGTGCCGCACGCGCCTTGCTGCGGCCGCGGCATCGCAAGGGCCTGTTCCCGGTGCTCACGTCGACGCGTGAACTGCATCAGCCGAAAGGCGTGGTGGCGATCGTCAGCCCGTGGAACTACCCGCTCGCGCTCGGCGCCGGCGACTCGATCCCGGCGCTGATCGCGGGCAACGCGGTGGTGCAGAAGCCGGACAACCAGACCGCGCTCACCGCGCTGTGGGCGCTCTCGCTCGCCCGCGAGGCGGGGCTGCCGGCCGACGTGTGGCAGATGGTGCTGGGCCGCGGCTCCACGATCGGTTCGGTGCTGATGGACTCGGGCGATTACATGATGTTCACCGGTTCCACCGCGAGTGGGAAGCGCATCGCCGAGCAGGCCGGCGCCCGCCTGATCGGCTGCTCGCTGGAACTGGGTGGCAAGAACGCCATGATCGTCTTGGACGACGCCGACCTGGACCGCGTGGTGGAGGGGGCGGTCCGCGCGTGCTTCTCCTCCTCCGGCCAGCTGTGCATCTCCATCGAGCGGATGTATGTGCAGGACGGGATCTACGACCGGTTCGTGCCGCGTTTCGTCGAGGCGGTGCGCGCGATGAAACTCGGCGCCGGGTACGACTTCAGCTACGACATGGGTTCGCTGACGTCGCCGCCGCAACTCGAGACCGTCACCGCACACGTCCAGGACGCGGTCGCGAACGGCGCGACCGTGCTGGCCGGCGGCAACGCCAGGCCGGATCTCGGCCCGCTGTTCTTCGAGCCGACGGTGCTCACCGGCGTGACGGATGCGGCGACGTGCTTCGGCGAGGAGACGTTCGGACCCCTCGTGTCGATCTACCGGTTCGGTGACGTCGAGGACGCGATCGGACGCGCCAACCAGAGCGCCTACGGCCTCAACGCGAGCGTGTGGACCAAGAGTGTCCGGCGCGGGCGCGAGGTGGGCGCGGCGCTGCACGCGGGCACCGTGAACATCAACGAGGGATACGGCGCGGCGTGGGGCAGCATCGACTCCCCGATGGGTGGCATGGGTGAGTCCGGACTCGGCCGGCGACACGGCGCCGAGGGCCTGCTGAAGTACACCGAGGCGCAGACGGTGGCCCGCCAGCGCCTGGTCAACCTCGCCCCGCCCGGCCGGATGAGTCAGGAGAGGTTCGCGGCGCTGATGACGCGGTCGCTGAAGCTGTTGCGCCGCGTCGGCCTCCGCTGACGCTGACGTGGGGAGGTTTGTTCCCGGATTCCGGGCAGAATGCTCCCCACGTGCGGGAGGGTCGGCCGGTTAGGCTGGCGGAGTGCCTCGTGTCGTCGTCGACGTCGTCCTCAAGCCGGAGATCCTCGATCCGCAGGGACAGGCGATCGTCGGTGCGCTGCGGCGGCTGGGCGTGCACGGCGTCAGCGACGTGCGGCAGGGCAAGCACTTCGAGCTGATCGTCGACGACAGCGTCGACGACGAGGCCATCGCCAAGGTCGCGGACACGCTGCTGGCCAACCCCGTGATTGAGAACTTCACCGTCCGCCGCGACTGACCGCATCTGGCCGAGGGTGACCCGGACCGAGCCGGCGCCTGGGACGGTCGCGGTACGTACTGACCGGTAACGCGCTTCGGTCACCGGGTCCGCCGTTGCGCGTCGGTACCCTGGACGGGTGCCAGCCCGGGTCGGAGTCGTGACGTTCCCCGGCAGTCTCGACGATCGCGACGCGGCCCGCGCGGTGCGCATCGCCGGCGGGGAGTCGGTGGCCCTGTGGCACGCCGATGCCGATCTGCACGGCGTCGACGCCGTCATCCTGCCGGGCGGGTTCTCCTACGGTGACTACCTGCGCTGCGGCGCGATCGCGCGCTTCGCCGAGGTGATGAACTCGATCATCGACGCGGCGCGCGACGGCATGCCGGTGCTCGGTATCTGCAACGGCTTTCAGGTTCTGTGCGAGTCGCATCTGCTACCGGGTGCGCTCATCCGCAACGACCGGCGCAGGTTCGTCTGCGTCGAACAGCGGCTGCGAATCGAGAACGCGTCCAGCCGCTGGACGCACCACTACACCGCCGGCCAGCAGGTCGTGATCCCGCTCAAGAACGGTGAAGGCGGCTACGTCGCCGACGCCCGCACCCTGGACCAGCTGGAAGCGGACGGCCGAGTCGTCGCGCGCTACCTCGACGGCAACCCGAACGGCAGTTATCGCGACATCGCCGGCGTGTGCAACGAGGCCGGCAACGTGGTCGGGCTGATGCCACACCCGGAACACGCCGTGGACGCGCTCACCGGTTCGGGCGTGGACGGCCTGGGCTTCTTCCGCTCCGTGCTCGGCGAACTTGCCGTCAGCGAAGCGTCCGCGTGAGCGACATGTCCGTCGACCCCAACATCACGAACCCCAACACCAGCAGCGCCGCGACACGCGCCGCGGTGGATACCGTGTCGCACGCGATCGAGACGCCGGACCAGCCGCAGCCGTTCGCCGAACTCGGCATGAAGGACGACGAGTACGCACGCGTGCGCGAGATCCTCGGCCGTCGTCCGACCAGCGCCGAGCTCGCGGTGTACTCGGTGATGTGGAGCGAGCATTGCTCGTACAAGTCCTCGCGGGTGCACTTGAAGCAGTTCGCGGAGAAGGCGCCGCCGACCGACGTGCTGCTGGTCGGCATGGGCGAAAATGCCGGCGTCGTCGATGTCGGTGACGGCTGGGCGGTCACCTTCAAGATCGAGTCGCACAACCACCCGTCCTACGTCGAGCCCTACCAGGGCGCGGCGACCGGGGTCGGCGGCATCGTGCGCGACATCCTCACCATGGGCGCGCGCCCGGTCGCGGTGATGGATTCGCTTCGCTTCGGTCCGCTGCACGCGCCGGACACCGCGCGGGTGCTGCCGGGAGTGGTCGCCGGTATCGGTGGCTACGGCAACTGTCTCGGCCTGCCGAACATCGGCGGTGAGGTGTACTTCGACGACAGTTATCTCGCCAATCCGCTGGTGAACGCGCTGTGCGTCGGCGTCATGCGCACCGACGGCATCAAGCTCGCGCGCGCAGACGGGCCGGGCAACAAGGTCGTGCTGTTCGGCGCACGCACCGGCGGCGACGGCATCGGCGGGGCCTCGGTCCTGGCCAGCGCCACCTTCGAGGCCGAAGGCGAGACCAAGCGGCCCAGCGTCCAGGTCGGCGATCCGTTCGCCGAGAAGGTGCTCATCGAGTGCTGCCTGGAGATCTTCGCGGCCGACCTGGTGGTCGGCATCCAGGACCTGGGCGCGGCCGGCCTGTCATGCGCCACCACCGAACTCGCCGCCGGCGGCACCGGTGGCATGGAGATCGACCTGGACCTGGTGCCGTTGCGCGACCCGACGCTCGTTCCCGAGGAGATCCTCATGAGCGAGTCGCAGGAACGGATGATGGCGGTCGTCACGCCGGCACAGCTCGATCAGTTCATGGCGGTGTGCGCGAAGTGGGACGTGACCGCGACGGTGATCGGCACGGTCACCGACGTGAGTGAGCAGGACGCGGCGCGGGGCGGGCGGCTGCGCATGCGCTGGCACGGGGAGCTGATCGTCGACATCCCACCGCGCACCGCGGCCGCCGAGGGTCCGGTGTATCGCCGCGAGATCGAGCGACCGCCGGAGCAGGACGCACTGACTCAGCACGACGGTCACAACCTGCCCCGCCCGCGCGACGATGCCGCACTGCGCGCCACGTTGCTGCGGATGGCCGCCGCGCCGAACCTCGCGGACAAGTCGTGGATCACAGACCAGTACGACCGGTTCGTGATGGGCAACACGGTGCTCGCCCAGCCCGAGGACGCCGGGATGATCCGGCTGGACTCCTCGACCTGGCGCGGCCTGGCCCTGTCCACCGACGGCAACGGCCGCTACACCTGCCTGGATCCGTACGCCGGTGCCCAGCTGGCGCTGGCCGAGTCGTTCCGCAACGTGGCCGCCGCTGGGGCCCGGCCGCTGGCCGTGACCAACTGCTTGAACTTCGGCTCGCCGGAGGACCCGGCGGTGATGTGGCAGTTCAGCGAGGCGGTACGCGGGCTGGCCGACGGTTGCCGGCAACTCGGGATCCCGGTCACCGGCGGAAACGTCAGCTTCTACAACCAGACCGGCGCCACGCCGATCCTGCCGACGGTGGTGATCGGTGTGCTCGGTGTCATCGCGGACGTGCGGCGACGCACCGCCCAGGGTTTCCGCAGCGACGGCGCCGCGATCTACCTGCTCGGGCGCACCGGCGAGGACTTCGGCGGCTCGGAATGGGCGAACGCGATCCACGGGTTCCTCGGCGGGCGGCCGCCGCCAGTCGATCTGGATCACGAACTGCGCCTGGCCGAGTTACTCGTCGACGCGGCCGAAGAGGAGCTGCTCGACTCCGCGCACGACCTGTCCGAGGGCGGGCTGGCGCAGGCGTTGGTCGAATCCTGCACGCGGCGCGAGGCAGGGGCGCGGGTGCAGTTGCCGGCGGGCGATCCCTTCGTGCAGCTCTTCTCCGAGTCGACGGGTCGGGTGTTGGTGAGCGTGGCGCGGCGCTGCGAGGCGCGCTTCGAAGAGCTCTGCGACGAGCACGACGTGCCGCTCACGCAGCTCGGCAACGTCGACGTGTTGTCGCCGTCGTTGCAGATCGACGGGCGTTTCGACGTATCGGTGCGCGAACTGCACGAGGCCGGCCGATCGGTGCTCGGCAGCCGGTTCGAGTGAGTTCGCGGGGCCCTGCCGCCCACGCGGCACTGGCCGAACTGCGCGCCCAGGGTGAGCAGCTGGTGGCCTGGTTCGCCGCGCTGCCCGGCGAGAGCTTCGCGCGGGCAACGGTGCTGCCGGAGTGGGACGTGCGGCAGTTGCTCGCTCATCTTGTGCTCGTCTATTCGGGTGCTACCCGCGGGTTGGGCCAGTCGACCGATGAGCCGGCGACGCCGGCGGCGCAGTACGTGCAGCGCTATCGCCGCGACGTGGCGCAGATCGCGGCCTCGACAGCACAGACGGCGCACGGGCGCAGCGCGGACGAGCTGGTGGCGGCGTTGCACGCTGCCGTCGATGCACTGCCGGCCGAGCTCGGGCCGGCGCGCACGGTCGTCGGTGGCCGCGGCCCGATCGGCGCGCTCGACTGGGTACGCACCCGCGTCGTCGACGTGGTGGTGCACTGCGACGACCTGAACCGATCCGTGCCCGAGGTGGCGCCGATCCCGATCGAGGCGGCGGCGCTGGCGACCGCGGTGCGGACGCTGGTGGAGATCTTCGCTGCGCAGGCGCCCGGTCGCTCGGTGGAGCTGCGGGTGCCGCCGCTGATCGCGGTACAGGCGGTGGCCGGGCCTCGGCACACGCGCGGCACGCCGCCGAACGTGGTCGAGACCGACCCGATCACCTGGCTGCGCGTCGCCACCGGGCGCACGCCGTTCGCCGACACGGTCGCATCCGGTGCGGTGCGCGCCAGTGGCAGCCGCGCCGACCTCGCGCCCTACCTGCCGGTGCTGTCCTGACCCGATCCACTACTGGATCGTGAGGCAGAGACGCGGCTATAGCGCGGCGTGCGTATCACGATCCAGTAGTTGACCCCGGTACACTCGTGGTGTGGCAGCCTCCCGCGGCGACGGCAAGCTCAGCCACGAACTCCTCCCCGGTGAAAAAGGCCCGCAGGACGCCTGCGGAGTCTTCGGCGTGTGGGCGCCCGGCGAGCAGGTAGCCAAGCTCACCTACTTCGGGCTGTACGCCTTGCAGCACCGTGGTCAGGAAGCGGCGGGCATCGCCGTGAGCGACGGTTCTTCGTTGCTGGTCTACAAGGATCTCGGCCTGGTGTCGCAGGTGTTCGACGAGGCGACGCTGGCCACCTTGCAGGGCCACCTCGCGGTCGGGCACACCCGCTACTCGACCACCGGCTCGACGACGTGGGAGAACGCGCAGCCGAGTTTCCGCACCACCACCGCGGGCACCGGCTTGGCGCTCGGGCACAACGGGAACCTGGTGAACACGGCCGAACTCGCGGCCGAGGTAGCTGCGGCGGGCATCACCTCGGCGATCGGTGCGACCACGGACTCCGAGCTGCTCACCGCGCTGCTGGCGGCACGACCGGATGTCTCGGTGGAGCAGGCGGCGGTGGAGGTGCTGCCCCGGCTGCGTGGCGCCTACTCGCTGGTGTTCATGGACGAGCACACGCTCTACGCAGCCCGCGATCCGCAGGGTGTGCGGCCGTTGGTCCTCGGCCGGCTCGAGCGTGGCTGGGTGATCACCTCGGAGACGGCGGCCCTGGACATCGTCGGCGCCAGCGTGGTGCGCGAGATCGAGCCCGGCGAGTTGGTGGCAATCGACGCCGACGGACTGCGCACACAGCGCTTCGCACCGGCCGATCCCAAGGGCTGCCTGTTCGAGTACGTCTACCTGGCCCGGCCGGACACCACCATCGCGCATCGGAGCGTGCACTCGGCACGGGTGGAGATGGGCCGTCGGCTCGCGCTTCAGCATCCCGTCGACGCCGACCTGGTGATCCCGGTGCCCGAGTCGGGCACGCCGGCCGCGATCGGTTATGCCGAGGCGTCCGGTATCCCCTACGGCACCGGGCTGGTGAAGAACTCCTACGTCGGGCGCACGTTCATCCAGCCGTCGCAAACGATTCGTCAGCTCGGCATCCGGCTCAAGCTGAACCCGCTTCGCGACGTCATCCGCGGCAAGCGGCTGGTGGTCGTCGACGACACGATCGTGCGCGGCAACACGCAGCGCGCGTTGGTGCGGATGTTGCGCGAAGCCGGCGCGCTGGAGGTGCACGTTCGCATCTCCGCTCCCCCGGTCAAGTGGCCGTGCTTCTACGGCATCGACTTCGCGTCCAAGGCGGAGCTGATCGCGAGCGGTCTCGACGACGAGGGCATCCGCGCCTCGATCGGCGCCGACTCGCTCGGCTACCTGGCCCTCGATGCGCTGGTCGCCGCCAGCGAGCAGCCCCGCGAGCAGTTGTGCGCCGCGTGCTTCGACGGCAACTACCCGATCGCATTGCCGGACGTGGTGGGCAAGCACGTCCTCGAGGGCATCGGCAAGTCGGTGGCCGCCGAACAGCGCGCCGAACAGCTCGCCGACAGTGCGGCCGAGCACGACAGCGTGCAGCCGTTGCAGGCGTCGTGGGCGGCCGAGGACGCGCTGTCTCGGCCGTGACCTCGCCGGACTCCCCCGCGGCCGGTGCCGGCGGGGTCTCCTACGCCGCCGCCGGGGTCGACATCGTCGCCGGGGACCACGCCGTCGAGCTGATGAAGCGGCACGTTGCGCGCACTGCGCGTCCGGGAGTTCTCGGCGGACTCGGCGGTTTCGCCGGACTGTTCTCACTCGACCTGGAGCGCTACCCGCAGCCGGTGCTGGCCAGCTCCACCGACGGCGTCGGTACGAAGATCGCGATCGCGCGGGCGGTGGATCGGCACGACACCATCGGCATCGACCTGGTGGCGATGGTCGTCGACGATCTTGCCGTGGTGGGTGCGGAGCCGCTGTTTCTCACCGACTACATCGCCACCGGCAAGGTGGTGCCGGAGCAGATCGCCGCGATCGTCGCGGGCATCGCCGAGGGGTGCGTGCAGGCCGGCTGTGCGCTGGTCGGCGGGGAGACGGCGGAGCATCCGGGCCTGATGTCGCCCGGCGAGTACGACCTCTCCGGCACCGGCGTGGGCGTGGTGAACGCCGATGCGGTGCTCGGTCCGGATCGTGTGCGTGCCGGCGACGTGCTGATCGCGCTCGGTTCGTCCGGGCTGCACTCGAACGGCTACTCGCTGGTGCGCCATGTGCTGCTGGAGCGCGCCGGGCTCGACCTGACGGCGTCCCGGCCGGAGTTCGGTGGGCGGGCGCTCGCCGACGAACTGCTGACGCCGACCCGGGTCTATGCCCGGGACTGCCTGGCGCTGGCCGCGGAGTGCGGCGCGCACGCGTTCGCGCACGTCACCGGCGGCGGCCTGGCCGCGAACCTGGCCCGGGTGCTGCCGGCATCGGTGACGGCCTACGTCGATCGCGCCACCTGGGCACCGGCGCCGGTGTTCGACCTGGTGGCCCGCACCGGCGGCGTGCCGCGGGCGGAGATGGAGCTCACGTTCAACCTCGGCGTGGGCATGGTGGCGGTTCTGCCGGGCGGGGCGGCGGCGGACGCGCTGGCGCTACTGGCCGCTCGGGGCGTGCCGGCGTGGGTGCTCGGTGAGGTTCGCACCGGTCCTGGGTCTGCCGAACTGGCCGGGATTGCCGAACTGGCCGGGAATTACGCCGGCGCCGCGGCCACCTGGTGAAGTTGTGCCAGCAATGACCCAGGGCGAGACGTCACAAATTAGTCGGGTTTGCGACAGAAAGTTGCGGTCGCTGGACGTTCAGCGACCGGTCGCTGACCAGTCGTCGGCGTCGCTGTCGTCGTATTCGTCGTGGTAGTCGTCGTCGTCCGCATCTGACTCCGCCTCGCCCACCGTTTCGGTGCCTGCGGACGGTTCGCTGCCCAGTTCTCGCTGGAGGGCATCGAGGTCGGTGAAATGGCTGCTGTACTTGAGTTCGCGAGCCACCTTCTGCTGCTTTGCCTTGGCACGGCCGCGCCCCATGGCTCGACCCCCTCGCTCATACGGTCATCCGGCGGTCGCGGCAAGGGCAGACGGCCGGGAAAGTTGTCATCCTCGTGGGGCCAGCGTACATCTGCTGTCCCATGGGTCGCACGCGCCATCGGGATGTCCACTAGTGTCCCTTTTGCGCGGCCCAAATCGCCCATACAGCAGCCGTCGCAGCTTCCTGCATGGCACACACTGGACAGTTGAATGCTAGGCATAGGCACTAGACCTCATGCGTATGCATACTGTGCGAGCCACGCGGACCAGGACCCGCGTGATGAATCCCCAGAAAGGGAAAAAGCATGACGACTCCGCGCCAGCGCCCCGAATCCGAGCCGCTGCTCACACCTTCCGAGGTGGCCACCCTGTTCCGGGTCGACCCGAAGACCGTCACCCGCTGGGCCAAGGCCGGCAAGCTGACCTCCATCCGCACCCTCGGCGGCCACCGGCGCTACCGCGAGTCCGAGGTTCGGTCGCTGCTGGACGGCAACACGAACGCCACCGTCACCGCCTGATTTCCTGACCCCGCGCCCTCGGGCGCGGGTACCGGCAGCCGGTCTCGTCGCTTCGGCGGCAGGGCCGGCTGTTGTCATGTCCGGGCCGCCGCGGTGGGCGGCTGGGGGGTTTGCGTCGAGGCGTCGATCCGTGATAGTTGTATAGAACAACTAGTTGTATGACGCAAGCAAGTAGGTGATCCGATGACCGCGTCCACCGCGACGCAGGATGCGCCCGAGACGGCTGCAAACCCCGTCCGCCCGGCGCGCGATGACGTCGTGCTCGTCGCCGACACCCTGATCGGACTGTTCCGCGCGTTCAACCGAACCCGAGCCCGCCTGCTCGCCGCGGCCGCCCACGATGTGGAGTGGTCCGCGCACATCCTGCTCAAATGCGTCGCGACCGAGGGTCCGTCGCGAGCCAGTGCGCTGGCCGAGGCGCTGCAGTCCGATCCGTCCACGGTCAGCCGGCAGGTGGCCGCGCTCGTGAAAGAGGGCCTGCTCGAACGGCGCGCCGACCCGGAGGACGGCCGCGCCAGCCTCCTGGTCACCACCCCCAAGGCGGCCGAGGTGCTCGCGAATCACGACGAGATTCGCGTTGAGCACTTCACCCGCATGCTGACCGGCTGGCCCGAGGACGACCTGCGCCGCTTCGCGGAGCTACTGCAGCGCTTCACCACCGATTACGACCGCGCGAACCACGACTGGCTGACCGCCAAGATCGACGGGTCGCTCAACCCACATGCGGCGCAGGACGCGTCGCCGGAAGGGAACGGCTGATGTCCGCCACCGTGGCCGGGGAGAATTCGGCCCGCCGATCCAGCGGTGAACTCACCCACCGCCAGATCCTCACCATCATGTCCGGGCTGATGCTGGCCATGTTCCTGGCCTCGCTCGACCAGATGATCGTCTCGACGGCGATCCGGACCATCGGCGACGACCTGAACGGCCTGTCCGTCCAGGCCTGGGTCACCACCGGGTTCCTGATCACCTCGACGATCACCACGCCGCTGTACGGGAAGCTCTCCGATATCTACGGCCGCAAGCCGCTGTTCCTGTTCGCCATCGCGACGTTCATCATCGGCTCCGCACTGTGCGGCCTGTCCACATCCATGTACATGCTGGCCGGTTTCCGCGCGTTGCAAGGCGTCGGCGCGGGCGGGTTGATCTCGATGGCGCTGGCCATCATGGGCGACATCATTCCGCCGCGTGAGCGCGCCAGGTACCAGGGCTACTTCATGGCGGTGTTCGCCACCTCCAGCGTGCTCGGCCCCGTGGTGGGCGGGTTCTTCGCCGGTCAGTCCAGCATCTTCGGCGTCACCGGCTGGCGCTGGATCTTCTACGTGAACGTGCCGATCGGCATCCTCGCCCTGATCGTGGTCACCCGGGTGCTGCGCCCGTCGCACCACCACCAGCAGCACCGCATCGACTGGATGGGCGCCACGGCGCTCATCGTCGGCCTGGTGCCGTTGCTGATCGTCGCCGAGCAGGGCCGGACCTGGGGCTGGGGATCCGTGGCGGCGTTCGCCTGCTACATCGTCGGCGTGTTCGGTCTGATCGCGTTCGTCAAGGTCGAGCAGATCATGGGCGACGATGCACTGCTGCCCCTGCGCATCTTCCGCAACGGCACCTTCTCCCTCGGCTCCGCGCAGTCGTTCATCATCGGCATCGGCATGTTCGGCGGGCTGGCGTGCATCCCGCTGTACCTGCAGATCGTCAAGGGCGCCTCACCGACGAAAGCAGGGCTGTTGCTGCTGCCGATGGTCGTCGGGATCATGTCCTCCTCGTTGCTGGCCGGGCAGGTGACCTCGCGCACCGGCCACTATCGCCAGTTCCCCATCATCGGCAGCGCGCTGCTGGTGACCGGCCTGGCCTTGCTGTCCACCGTCGGCGCGGACACCGCGCTGTGGCACACCGACCTGTTCATGCTCACCTTCGGGCTGGGCCTCGGCATGAACATGCAGACGCTGGTGCTGGCCATGCAGAACGTGGTCGAGCCGAAGGACATGGGGGTGGCGACCGCGTCGGTCACGTTCTTCCGCCAGGTGGGCGGCACGCTCGGCACCGCTGCGTTCCTATCCATCCTGTTCAGCTCAGCCGGGCACAACATCTCCTCGCAGTACACGAAGGCGGCGAGCACCCCCGCGTTCCAGAACGCCGTGCACGCCCACCCGGATCAACTCAAGGCGATCAGCGGCGGCGGCAATCTGAACGACACGGCGTTCCTCAAGGGCATGGACGGGGTGATCTCACACCCGTTCCTGGTCGGCTTCTCACATGCCATGGACACCGTGTTCCTCACCGGCGCGATCGTGCTCGTCATCGCCCTGGTCATCTCGGTGTTCATGAAGGAAGTGCCGCTGCGGACCCAGTCCGGCCTGCAGGCGGCACGAGCCGCGCTAGCCGCCGAGGATCCATCGACACCGGACCCGGGCGGGGCCACGCACGATGCCGAGCCGGTAAGCGGTTCGCGGACGGGGTAGGACCGGGTAGGACAGTGCGGTGTCCGCACACGGCGAGCCAGCAGAGCTAACCCGACCTGAGCTGACCGGCAGTGTCGGCATGGTCGCGAGCACCCACTGGCTCGCGTCAGCGTCCGGCATGGCGGTGCTGGAGGCCGGCGGCAACGCCTTCGACGCGGCCGTCGCCGCCGGACTGGTGCTGCAGGTCGTCGAGCCGCATCTCAACGGTCCCGGTGGCGACTTGCCGGTACTGCTGTGGGATGCGGCAGGCGCGCGACCGCACGTGGTCTGCGGCCAGGGCGTCGCGCCCGCCGCGGCGAGTATCGAGCGCTTCACCGATCTCGGTCTGGCCCTGATCCCGGGCAGCGGGCTGCTCGCCGCGACCGTGCCCGGTGCGTTCGGCGCCTGGACCCTGCTGCTCGAACGGTGGGGCACCTGGGAGCTGGCCGACGTTGCGCAGTACGCCCTGCACTACGCCGAGACCGGCTGGCCGGTGCTGCCGGCCATCGCGGCGACGATCGCCCGGGCCGCCGATCCGTTCGTCGCGCACTGGCCCACGTCGGCGCGGACCTGGTTGGCAAACGGCCACCCGCCCGAGGCCGGCACGAGTATGCGGTCGCCGCAGCTGGCGCAGACCTATCGACGAATCCTCGCGGCCGGCACCGGTGCCAGCCGGGAACAGCGCATCGCCAACGCCCGGGCGGCCTGGTACCAGGGCTTCGTGGCCGACGAGATCGGCCGGTTCTGTACCTCCGCGTGGCGGGACACCTCCGGGCGCGATCACGCCGGCCTGCTCACCGCGGACGACCTGGCCCGGTGGCAGCCCACCGTCGAGGAGCCGGCCCGGGCCGAGTTCGCGGGTCGCTTCGAGGTGCTCAAGACAGCCGCCTGGGGGCAGGGTCCGGTCCTGCTGCAGCAACTGCAGCTGCTCGATGCACTGGGGCTGGACGAGGCGGGGCTTCGCGCTGAACGTGGGCTGCGCTCTTCTCAGGCACTACGCGGTGCCGACGGGGTACACCTGGTCGTCGAAGCGGCCAAGCTCGCGTTCGCCGACCGCGAGGCGTGGTACGGCGACGAACCGGACGTGCCGCTGGACGCGCTGCTCTCGCCGGCCTATGCGCGGACCCGGGCCGTCCTGGTCACCGAGGAGGCCGATCTGCGACTGCGGCCCGGCGCACCGGCCGGGCACCGGCCACGCCTGCCGGCGGCCCTTGGCGCGGACGCAGCCGGGTCACAGGCCCGGGAACGCGATGCCGGCATCGGCGAGCCGACCCTCGGTTCGGCGATGGACCCCACCGCGTCCGGTCGCGGCGACACCTGTCATCTGGACGTGGGCGATCGGTGGGGCAACCTCGTCTCGGCCACGCCGAGCGGTGGCTGGCTGCACAGCTCACCTGTTGTTCCTGGGCTCGGCTTCCCGCTGGGTACGCGGGCGCAGATGTTCTTCCTCGAGCCCGGGCTGCCCAATTCGTTGCGGCCCGGCAAGCGTCCGCGCACGACGCTGTCGCCGACGTTGGTGTTGCGCGACGGGCAGGCCTGGCTGTCCTGCGGCACCCCGGGCGGGGACCAGCAGGACCAGTGGCAGCTGCCGTTCCTGCTCGACGTGCTGGCCGGGCGCGGGCTGCAGGCGGCGATCGATGCGCCGACCTGGCACACCACCCACTTCCCGTCGTCGTTCTACCCGCGCGACGCGCACCCCGGCGAGGTGGTGGTCGAGGACCGCCTCGGCGACGACGTGATCGAAGCGCTGCGCGCGCGGGGGCACGTGGTGCAGCGGGCAGGCGCGTGGAGCTTGGGTCGGCTCAGCGCGGTGGCGCGGGACGGTGCGGTGCTCCGCGGGGCGGCGAATTCGCGCGGTGCGCAGGGTTACGCCGTCGGCCGCTGACCCTTGACATGACGTGGGGAGCTTGTTCCCGGAATCCGGGCAAAATCCTCCCCACGTCGGGGGGATTGAGGATCAGCCGGTGTAGCGGCCGCGCCGGCGCAGCATCAGGAAGCCGAAGCCGGCTGCCGAGGTGACCGCGATACCGCCCGCACCGATCGCCATCCGGGTGCGCGTGGCCAAACTGGCCTTGGGCTTCGGCGACGACGTGACCTGAATCGTCGACGTATTCGTCTCGAATGCGGTGTTGGTGACGTTGTTCGTGTTCGTCACCTCGACCTGCTTGTGGTTGATCACCGTCTTATCGACGTTGTTCGTCGCCGTGACGCTGAAGAAGTTCGTATTCGTGACGTTGTTGAAATTGGTTGCCTGGTTGACGTTGGTGACCTGATTGACGTGGTTCACCTGGTTCGTGTGATTCTGCGTGTGGTTGATCGTGGTGTTGGCCGTGTTCGTGACCGTAATCGGAACAGTGTTGTAGACGGTGCCGAGTGACCGTGGCGGTGTTCGTGACGTTAACGGTGTTCGTCACGATCACGGTCTGCGTGACAACGCCGGTGTCCAGGGCGTGCGGCGCGCCCGCGACCGGCGCTGCTCCAGCTCGCGACTCGGACCGGCTGCCGCTCAGCAGCATGAACGCGACAATGGCGCAAACGCCGATAAGGACAAGCAGTGGCCAGAGCCGTGGCCTGGCCTGGGTTGCTCCGCTCACCTTTTTGCCGCCCCCCGGAAGCTTTGATGTGTTGCCACGGCACCAGTCCTGCTCGGGTTCCTGCCAGGAGATAAGGGCGGGAAACTCGGGGCCGTGCCGTGGGCCGTGCGCTGCGCCCGTGGTGCCTGTGTGTGCCGGGCGTGTTCTGTGCGCGGAGTCTAACTGCGAACCCGTGCGAGCGCGAACGGTCCGCGCACACCGGCGCGCATTACGCCCGTAGTTAACCCATGAGGATGGAGTGACACACGGGATTTCGGTTACGACTCCGTTCCGATCTTCCTGTATTGCGGACAAACCACGCAAGATGCCCTTGCGGCACCCAGAGCGCACCCCCTAGCGTTTCGCCAGCAAAACTCGGACGGACCACGTGCCTGGGGAAGGGTGACGTGCCCTCCCTCCGGGGCTGCGCAGGTGCGCGTACTCAGCGCATACGGCGAGCGTGCGGCCGGGCCGCATGCCTCGGGGGCGGAGGAGTCCGTGGGGAAACCCTGGACAGTGCGGTGGGTGCTGCGCGCACGCCTGCGCGCCCTCGCCGTGGCGGGCCTCGCCTGGTTCGCCGTAGCCGCGCTCGTCCTCGCTCAGGCTCCCGGCGCCCGAGCCGACACGCCCACGGACAGCGGATCCGCCACGCCACAGAGTCAGGCCACCTCATCGAGTGCCGGTGCCGGTGCCGGCACGAGCTCGGTCCCGGCGTCGAGCACCGCGCCCGGGGTACCGGCGCTGACCACACCGACGAGTTCCAGCCCGGCTGGATCGAGCACGGTGCACGTGCAACCGGCCGTGACCGGTGCCGTCACCGGGACCAGCACCGGATCTACCGGCACCGCGCCCGATCCGAGCGCCAGCTCCACCGGCGTCTCCGTCGTCACCGGCGGCCAGCCGACCATCCCCACCGTTACTAACGCGCCGCTGCCCAACACAACCCGGTTCCGGCAGGCAGCCTCGGCGTTCCTGTCGGCGATCATCGGCGCCGCGCCCACGTCGGTCCGGTCGATGATCGGCCAGTCCGCACTGATGGACGTCTCCAGTGCCAGCTCGGCCAACCGGTGCCGCTGCAGCGTCGCCGTCGCGGTGTCGGTCGGCGGTCCCGCGACCGCAACGGCAATACCGGGCGCCGGCCCCGCCGCAGCCACCAGCGCGGGCAGCACGTCGATCACCCGCGCGGCCAGCACCGGCAACGCCGGCCAGGACGTGCCCGCCGCCGAGACGTCCGGAGCAACCGGCAACGCCCTGTCGGTGAGCATCACCGGCCACGGCGCCGCGACCGCGAACGCCGCCACCGGTGACTCCGGCATCCCGGCCGGCACCGCCGGCGCGCCCGGGGGTGTTATCGCGATGCACAACGTCGCTATCAACTACCCGCTCACGGCCGGTGCGGCACTGAATCTGGACATCGCGCTGCTGCTGGACGGCGGCACCGCGTCCTCGACGTTCAACGTGCTGCCCTGCGGCCTGCAGGTCTGCAGCACCCGAGTCAGCACCGCGACCGCGGACATCGCCGCGTACAGCCCGAACGGCTCGACCTGCGCCGGTCCGGGCACGGAATGGTGCACCGTCGCCATCGCGATCTCGGTGGGCGGCCCGGCCGGCAGCGCGCACGCCATCGTCACCCGGCCGGTCGGCACGCTCAGCGCGACCTGCCCCGTCGACCTGGTCGGCCGCCCGACCGCGGTCGCCATCGGCGTCGGCGGTCCCGCGCAGGCAATCGCGCACATGGGCGCCGGCGGCGGTGGCGCGTGCCCGGCCGGCGCCAGCACGAACTCGGACGCCGCTCCCGGACCGGTCACGGCTCAATCCGGCAACACCGGCACCGCGCTCGCCGTCGGCATCACCGAGCAGGGCGCGGCCGGCTCGAGTGCCACCTCCGGCAACGCCGGCAGCGTTCGCGCGATCACCGACACCACCGGGCCGACCGGCACGGCGAGCTCGGCGATCGCGACCACCGGCGACACCGGCGACGCGATCGGCATCTCCATCGGCAAGCTGTCCGCGAGCGCATTGGTCAAGTCCGGTTCGTCCGGCCGGGCCGCCGCGCTGTGCACGCACTGCGACCTGCCCGGCGGAGACGCCGTCGCCGACTCCTACACCGGACGGACCGGCGGCTCGTACGCATTGGCCGTTGCCGGAAAGCAATCAAGTGCCAATGCGGTGTCCGGCGACAGTGGCGACGCGGCGTCGTGGGCGGTGCACGGAACGAACGCAATATTCCAAACCGGACAAAACAGCACCGCGAGTCCGGACAATGTCGTTCAAACCGGAAATCCTGGCGTCGTTTATGTAAGCGGGCGTTCCGGTGACACCGGAAATGTCGTCGCAACCGCCACCGATTTGTTGACTTGGGTGAGCGTGCTCACACAATCCGGCAACGCCGGGACGGTTGTGAGCACCGCGGAATGGGATGCCGACGGTTGCTCGCTGATCTTCGCCACCTTCACCATCACCTGCGCCACGTCCAACTCGACCCAACCAGTTGTGCCAACTGGTTCGCAAAACGCCGCCCAACCAGTAGTGTCTGCCGCGGAGCAAGGCAAGATCGTCGGTCCACACGGTTCTTCGGCGGCGATCGCACCAGCTTTGGCACCGGGCTCGTCCGCACAAAGTCACGCCTTCGGCCGGTTTGTTACCAGCCGGCAACGCGACCGCAAGCGAGACGTCCGGAGTCGGGGGCAACAGGGCATCGGGCCACGACATCAAAGTCGTAGGGGGGGCACGGACGCGATTGGCGAGCGAGAACTCGATCCGCTCGGCGGTATCTCCTGCGACGTCCGGATCTCTTACATCTTGGTGGCTGTTGTTAACGCTGTGTTTGCTTCTCGCCTTTCTAGTTGCGCTCACCTACGTGGCGTGTCGTCATGAGAGGCCAGCAAAAGTGAACACGGGCTAGACATCGGTCGACCTGCACCACCTGCACCACCAGTTTCAGGACAAATTAAGGCACGCGCCAAGCAGTGAATGGGAGCCAGAAATGCTGATCGAACTCGTCCTCGCAGCGCAGTTGCACTCGGCGGGGGGGACCGCTACCACAGGTGACACCGGCACCGGTGGCACCACAGGTAATTCCACCTCGAACGGCACGACGCACAGCTCGTCGGGGTCAGGTGACTCGAACACCACCTCCGGCGGCTCGTCGACGTCCGGCACCACCGGCAATGCCACGAACACCGGCAGCTCCACCGCCAGCAGCGGCAACGCCAGTGGCGGCAGCAGCGGCGGCGGCTCGGGCACGACGGGTGCGGTGAACAGCGGTACCGGCAGCACGGGCGGTTCCGGCGGTGGCTCTGGCGCGGGCACCGGCGGCATCGCCGTGAAGGCGAGCTCCGGCAACTCCGGCAACGTGACCGGCAACGGCTCCGGCGGGACGAGCGGCAACGCCACCTCCTCGGCCGGCGGCAACGTCACCACCGGCAACACCGGCTCGGCCACCACCACCGACACCAGCATCGGCGGCAACACCGGCGCAGCAACTCCTCGACGTCGAATGGCTCCTCGACGGCGACCAGCGGCAACGCCGGCAACTCCGGTGCGTCCGGCGCAGCGACCGACCCAGTCCTCGTCGCTCCGGCGGTGGATCCGGCGCCGGCGGCACCGCCACCGGCTCGGCGACCTCAGGTGACACCGGCGACGGCGGCAACTCCGGCAACGCCAACTCCAGTGACGACTCCTCGGCGTACTGCAAGCAGCGGCGACTCCAACACCAACAGCGACGGCTCGTCGCATTCCGGCGACAGCGGCAACGCCACCTCCTCGCCGACCGTGTCCGCGACCAGCGGGGCTGCTGGCGGCGCGACCGTCATCGGCACCTCCGGCGACACCGGCGCAGTCACCGGCGTCCACCGGCGACACCGGCGACGCGTTCGGCGGCGGCGGCACCGGCGGCATCGCGCTGATCCTCACCTCCGGCGCGTCCGGCGACGTGAGCGGCACCGGCAGCGGCGGCCGCACCGGCAGCGCGAAGGCCTCCACCACCGGCAACGCCACCTCCGGCGGCACCGGCCCGGCGAACACCAGCGACAGCGCGGTCGGCGGCAACACCGGCGCGGCCACGGCCTGCGACTCGTGCGCAGTCGACGGCGACCACCGGCAGCGGCGGCAACTCCGGCGCGTCCGGCGCAGCCACCGACACCACCGTCACCAGCTCCGGCGACACCGGCACGGCGGGCACCGACCCGGCGATCGGCACCGGCGGCTCGGGCGACGGCGGCACCGCGACCGGCTCGGCGACCTCGGGCGACACCGGCGACGGCGGCGACTCCGGCGACGCGACCGCCGACGGCAGCTCGCACGTCGGCCGCGAACAGCGGGGACTCGAACACCAGCGCCGACGGCTGCTCGCACTCCGGCGACAGCGGCGACGCCACCTCGACACCGATCGCGACCGCGACCAGCGGCGACGCGTCCGGCGCGACGGTCGTCGGCACCTCCGGCAACACCGGCGCGGTCACCGGCGTCACCGGCGACACCGGCACCGCATTCGGCGGCGGCGGCACCGGCGGCATCGCCGAGATCCTGACCTCCGGCAACTCCGGCAACGTCACCGGCACCGCCGGCGGCGGCACCACCGGCAACGCGACCGCCAGCACCACCGGCAACGCGACGTCCGGCAACACCGGCGCGGCGACGACGACCGACAGCGCCAAGGGCGGCAACACCGGTGCGTCCAACGCCAGCTCGGCGGCCACCACGACCGCGAAGACCGGCCCGGGCGGCAACTCCGGCGCGTCCGGCGCGGCCACCGACAACACCTCGACGTCCTCCGGCGACACCGGCATCCTCGGGCTCCGGCGACGCCAGCGGCACCGGCGGATCGGGCGACGGCGGCACGCGACCGGCTCGGCGACCTCGGGCGACACCGGCGACGGTGGCGACTCCGGCGACGCCGACGCGGACGGCAGCTCGTCGGCTGGGCCGGCAGCGGCGACTCGAACACCACGGTCGACGGCGGTTCGCGCTCCGGTGACAGCGGCGGAGCCCTGTCCAGCCCGACCGCGACGGCCACCAGCGGCGACGCGGCGCGGCGGCACCGTCGTCGGCACCTCCGGCAACACCGGCGACGTCACCGGCGTCACCGGCGACACCGGCGCGTCGTTCGGCGGCGGCGGCTCCGGCGGTATCGCGCTGATCCTGACCTCCGGCAACTCGGGCAACGTGACCGGCACCGCCGGCCGGCGGCACCTCCGGCGCGGCGACTGCCAGCACCACCGGCAACGCCACCTCCGGCAACACCGGCGCGGCGACCACGCACGACAGCGCCACCGGCGGCAACACCGGCTCGGCAACGTCCGGCTCGTCCGCCACGACCACTGCGACGAGCGGTCCCGGCGGCAACTCCGGCAACTCGGGCGCGGCGAACAACACGACCACGGCGAGCTCCGGCGACACCGGCAGCAGCGGTGCGGGCGACGCGACCGGCACCGGCGGCTCGGGTGCCGGCGGCTCGGCCACCGGTTCGGCGACCTCGGGCGACACCGGCGACGGCGGCGACTCCGGCAGCGCGAACTGCCGACGGCTCGTCGCACGCGGCGGCGGGTAGCGGCGACTCCAACACCAGCGCGCGACGGCTACTCGAGCAGCGGCGACAGCGGCGACGCGACCTCGACGCCGATCGCGACCGCGACCAGCGGCGACGCCAGCGGCGGCACCGTGGTCGGGACCTCGGGCGACACCGGCGCGGTCACCGGCGTCGCCGGCGACACCGGCGACGACCTTCGGCGGCGGCGGCAGCGGCTCCATCGCCGTGATCCTGACGTCGGGTAGCTCGGGCGACGTGACCGGCACCGCCGGCGGCGGCACCACCGGCGCGGCGACCGCCACCACCACCGGCAACGCGGTCTCCGGCAACACCGGCGCGGCGACGACCACGGACAGCGCCAAGGGCGGCAACACCGGCGCGACCAACGCCGGCTCGAACGCGACCACCACGGCCACCAGCGGCCCCGGCGGCCACTCCGGCAACTCCGGCGCGGCCACGGACAACACCTCGACGTCCTCCGGCGACACCGGCACCTCGGGTGCGGGCGACGCGACCGGCACCGGCGGCTCCGGCGCCGGGCTCCGAGTTCGACGGGGCCGCCACCGGTAGCGCGACCTCCGGCGACACCGGCACCGGCGGCGACTCGGGTAACGCCAACGCCGACGGCAGCTCGTCGACATGGGCAGGTAGCGGCGACTCCGGCACCTTCTCGCACGGGGCGTCCTTCTCCGGTGACAGCGGCAACGCCACCTCCGACCCGACGGCGACCGCGACCAGCGGCGACGCGAGTGGCGGCACCGTGTCCGGCGTTTCGGGCACGACCGGCGACGTCGACGGCACCACAGGTGACACCGGCTTCACCGTCGGTGGCGGCGGCTCCGGCAGCATCGCGCTCGTCGAGACCTCCGGCGACTCGGGTGCCGTGACCGGCACCGCGGGCGGCGGCACCACCGGCGCGGCCACTGCCAAGACCACCGGCAACGCGATCTCGGGCAACACCGGCGCGGCGAAGACCACGGACAGCGCCACCGGCGGCAACACCGGCGCGGCGACCGCGGGCTCCTCGGCGACCACCACCGCAACCAGCGGCGCCGGCGGCAACTCCGGCAACACCGGCGCGGCGACCGACCCGACCACCTCGTCCTCCGGCGACACCGGCGCCAGTGGCGCCGGTAGCGCGACCGGCACCGGCGGCTCGGGTGCCGGCGGCACCGCGATCGGCTCCGCGACCTCGGGCGACAGCGGCGATGGCGGCGACTCGGGCAGACGCCACCGCAGGCGGCGAAAACTGCCAAGATGAGACGAACGTCGGCTGCGGCGACGGGTCTGACTCCCGCGCGGTTGCCGAGAGCGGCGACTCGATCACCGCGGCGCACGGCATCTCGTCCTCCGGCGACAGCGGCGACGCCACCTCGGATCCGGACGCCACCGTCACCAGCGGTGACGCGAGCGGCGGCACCGTGGTCGGCGCGTCCGGCGACACCGGCACGGTGACCGACCCGACCGGCGACACCGGCGACGTCTTCTTCAGTGGCGGCGGCTCCGGCAGCATCGGCGTCGACCTGACCTCGGGCAACACCGGCGACGTGACCGGCACCGCCGGCGGCGGCACGACCGGCAACGCCAGCGCGGTCGTCAACGGCGGCGCGCGTTCCGGCAACACCGGCGCCGCCACGACCACGGACAGCGCCAAGGGCGGCAACACGGGCGCGGCCAACGCCGGCTCGAACGCCACGACGAAGGCGACCATCCGGCGCGGGCGGCAACTCCGGCAACACCGGTGCGGCCACCGACAACACGCAGCAGCTCCTCCGGCGACACCGGTTCGTCCGGTGCCGGCGACGCCACCGGCACCGGTGGGTCCGGCGACGGCGGCACCGCACTCGGTTCCGCGGTCTCCGGTGACTCCGGCGACGGCGGCACCTCCGGCGACGCCTCCGCCGACGGCAGCTCCTACGCCCGCGGCGAGAGCGGCGACTCCGGCACGTTCACCCACGGCGCGTCCTTCACCGGCGACAGCGGCGACGCCACCTCGGATCCGGACGCCACCGTCACGAGCGGCGCTGCCGGGGGCGGCACCGTGGTCGGCGTCTCGGGTGACAGCGGCGGCGGTCGACGGCTCGACCGGCGACACCGGCGACGTGATCTTCAGCGACGGCGGCTCGGGCGGCATCGATCTCGCTCGAGACCTCCGGCGACACCGGCGCAGTCAACGGCACGGCCGGGGGCGGCAAGTCCGGCGCAGCCAGCGCGACCAGTCACGCGCACCGGCGACCTCCGGCAACACCGGCAGCGCCACCACGACCGACTCCAGCACCGGCGGCAACACCGGGCTGGTCAAGGTCGGCTCCTCGGCGACCACCACCGCGACCACGGGTCCCGGCGGCAAGTCCGGCAACACCGGCGCAGCCACGAACACCACCAGCAGCAGCTCCGGCGACACCGGCACGTCCGGTGCGGGCGACGCCACCGGCACCGGCGGCTCCGGTGACGGCGGCACGGCCGACGGCACCGCGGTCTCCGGCAACTCCGGCGACGGCGGCGACTCCGGCGAGGCCGAGGCGGACGGCACGTCGCACCGCGCTCGGCTTCAGCGGCGACTCGATCACCGCGACGCACGGCATCTCGTCCTCCGGCGACAGCGGTGACGCCACCTCCGCGCCGGACGGTCGACGTGACCAGCGGCGACGCGGGCGGCGGCACCGTCGAGGGCGTCTCCGGCACCAGCGCCGACGTCTCCGGCGACACCGGCGACACCGGCTTCGTCTTGTTCGGTGGCGGCGGCTCGGGCGGCATCGGTGTCGACCTGACCTCCGGCACCACCGGCGACGTGACCGGCACGGCCGGCGGCGGCACGACCGGCAACGCCAGCGCGACCATCACCGGTGGCGCGACGTCGGGCAACACCGGCAACGCCACCACGAAGGACACCAGCAAGGGCGGCAGCACGGGCGCGGTCAACTCCGGCTCGAACGCGACCACCACTGCGACCTCCGGCGCCGGCGGCAACTCCGGCACCACCGGCCCGGCCACGAACACCACGTCGAGCTCGCTCCGGCGACACCGGCTCCACCGGCTCCGGCGACACGGTCGGCGGTGCGGCGGGTTCGGGCGACGGCGGCATCGCGGTCGGCACGGCGGTCTCCGGCAACAGCGGCGACGGCGGCGACTCCGGCTACGCGGGCGTGGGCAACCAGGACTCCGACTCGTTCGCCCTGGCTGGCAGCGGCGACTCGAAGACCTTCACCCACGGTGCCTCGTTCACCGGCGACAGCGGCGACGCAAGCTTCGGCCCCGGGCGACGACAGCAACCGTTCGATCACCGCGGACGTCACCAGCGGCGACGCGGGCGGCGGCACGGTTGTCGGCGTGTCCGGCGACTCCGGCGCGGTCACCGACCCGACCGGCGACACCGGCGACGTCATCTTCGGTGGCGGCGGCAGCGGCAGCATCGGGCTCGGCGAGACCTCCGGCGACACCGGCGACGTGACCGGCACCGCCGGCGGCGGCACCACGGGCGACGCCTCGGCGACGATCAACGGCGGCGCGAAGTCCGGCAACACCGGCAACGCCAGCACGACCGACAGCAGCACCGGCGGCAACACCGGCGCGGCGACGGCGGGCAGCTCGGCCACCACCACGGCGAAGTCGGGCAACGGCGGCAACTCCGGCAGCACCGGCGCGGCCACCAACACCACCAGCTCGAGCTCCGGTGACACCGGCGCCTCCGGCACCGGCAGCGCGTCCGGCACCGGCGGGTCCGGCGACGGCGGCGACGCGGTCGGTACCGCGGTCTCCGGCGACACCGGCGACGGCGGCGACTCCGGCGAGGTCGAGGGCAGCGCCAGCTCTCGTGCCATCGGCGTTCAGCGGCGACTCGACCACGGCCACGCACGGCATCTCGTCCTCCGGCGACAGCGGCGACGCGACGTCGACGCCGGGGATCGACGTGACCAGCGGCGACGCGGGTGGCGGGGCCGTCGAGGGCGTCTCCGGCGTCTCCGGCGACGTCAGCGACCCGACCGGCGACACCGGCGACGTGTTCGGCGACGGCGGCTCCGGCAGCATCGGCGTCGACCTGACCTCCGGCAACACCGGCGCGGTCAACGGCACGGCCGGCGGCGGCACCTCCGGCGACGCCGGCGGCTGGATCACCGGCACCGTCGCCAGCGGCAACACCGGCAGCGCCACCACCACTGACAGCGCCAAGGGCGGCAACACCGGCGCGGTCAACGCCGGCTCGAACGCCACGGTCAACGCGACCAGCGGCAACGGCGGCAACTCCGGCAACAGCGGCGCGGCGAAGGACACCACCACCAGCAGCTCCGGTGACACCGGCGCCGACGGCGGCATCGCGCTGAACACCGGCGGCTCGGGTGACGGCGGCATCGCGGTAGGCACCGCGGTCTCCGGCAACACCGGCGACGGTGGTGACTCGGGTGACGTCTCCTCCGACGGCGACTCGTTCGCCGGCGCGTTCAGCGGCGACTCCGGCACGTTCAGCCACGGCGCTTCGTTCACCGGCGACAGTGGCGAGGCCACTTCGGATCCGTCCGTCGACGTGACGAGCGGCGGCGCCGGTGGCGGGATCGCCACCGGCGTCTCCGGCGACTCGGGTACGGCGACCATCGACACGACCGGTGACACCGGCGACGTGTTCGGCGGCGGCGGCACCGGCGGCATCGATGTCGGCCTCACCTCGGGCGACACCGGCGCAGTCACCGGCACCGCCGGCGGCGGCACCTCCGGCGACGCCACCGGGAAGGTCTCCGGCAACACCAGCTCGGGCAGCACCGGCAACGCGAAGACCACGGATGGGGCAACCGGCGGCAACACCGGTTCGGCCACGTCCGGATCCTCGGCGGAGTCGAACGCGAGCACCGGCAACGGCGGCAACAGCGGCAACTCCGGCCCGGCGACCAACACCACGTCGTCGTCCTCGGGTGACACCGGCACCACCGGCGGCATCGCCGCGGGCACCGGCGGCTCGGGTGACGGCGGTACGGCGATCGGCACGGCAGTCTCGGGTAACACCGGTGACGGCGGCGACTCGTGCGGCGAACGCGACCTCGTCGCGGACCAGGTCGGCGGCGACGCTTGCGCCACCTCCGACGCCGACTCCTCGGCGGTCGCGAGCAGCGGTGACTCCATCACCGCGGTGCACGGCATCTCCTCCAGCGGCGACAGCGGCACGGCCGACTCCGACCCGAGCGTTGACGTCACCTCCGGCGACGCCGGCGGCGGCATCGTCGAAGGCGTCTCCGGCGCGTCCGGCGACGTCAGCGACCCGACCGGCGACACCGGCGACTCGTTCGGTGGCGGCGGAACCGGCAGCATCGGCCTGGGTGAGACGTCGGGCAACACCGGCGATGTCACCGACACGGCCGGTGGCGGCACCTCGGGTGACGCGACGGGCTCCGTGTCCGGCAACACCAGCTCCGGCAACACCGGCAATGCCACCACGACCGACACGGCCGTCGGCGGCAGCACCGGTGCGGCCAACGCCAGCTCGAACGGCATGTCCACGGCGAAGACCGGCAACGGCGGCGCGTCTGGCAACTCCGGCGCGGCGACCGACACCACGAGCACCAGCTCGGGTGACACCGGCGGCTCGGGCATCGTGCTCGGCAGCGGTGGCTCCGGCGACGGCGGCACGGCGCTGGGCTCGGCGGTCTCCGGTGACACCGGCTTCGGTGGCGACTCCGGCGACGCCGATTCGATCGGCAACTCCAGCGCGCATGCCTCCAGCGGCGACTCGGGCACCTTCGCCCACGGCGCCTCGTTCACCGGCGACAGCGGCGACGCGAGCTCGGATCCGTCGGTCGATGTGACCAGCGGCGGCGCGGGTGGCGGCATTGCGGCCGGCACCTCGGGTGACTCCGGCACCGTTACCGGCGACACGGGCGACACCGGCGATTCGTTCTTCGGCGGCGGTACCGGCGGCATCGGTCTGCTCGAGAGCTCCGGCGACACCGGCGCGGTGACGAACACTGCCGGTGGCGGTACGTCCGGCGACGCGACGGGCTCCGTGTCCGGCAACACCACCTCGGGTAACACCGGCAACGCCAGCACGACCGACACGGCCATCGGTGGCAACACCGGCGCGGCCACGGCGTGCTCCTCGGCGCAGTCCAACGCGACAACCGGTGCTGGCGGCAAGTCCGGCAACTCCGGCGCGGCGACGGACACTACGACGAGCGCATCGGGCGACACCGGCGCAGGCGGCGGCGGTTCAGGTGCTGCGGGCGACGCGGAAGGGTCGTCCGTCTCCGGTGATACCGGCGACGGCGGCGACTCCGGCGACGCGTTCTCGCTGGCCGGCTCCGCGGCGATCGGCGTGTCCGGCGACTCGAACACCAGCTCGCACGGTTTCTCGTCCTCCGGTGACTCCGGCTCGGCAACCTCCGACCCGTCGGTCGACGCGACCAGCGGCGACGCGGGCGGCGGCATAGCCGAAGGCGTCTCGGGTGACAGCGGGACGGTCGACGGCTCCACCGGCGACACCGGCGACTCGTTCGGTGGCGGCGGTACCGGCAGCATCGGCGTGCTCGAAGGTTCCGGCGACACCGGCGCGGTGACCAACACGGCTGGTGGCGGCACCTCGGGCGACGCCACGGGCTCCGTGTCCGGCAACACCGGCACCGGCCACACCGGCAGCGCGAGCACGACCGACAAGGCCGTCGGTGGCAACACCGGATGCGCCTGCGCGACGTCTGCGGCTCAGTCGACGGCGCTGTCCGGTCCGGGTGCCAACTCCGGCAGCTCGGGCCCGGCCACGTCGAACGACGACGACGCCACCACCGGCGACACTGGCGAGGCCGGCGAGTCCGGTGACGCCACGTCGATCGGCCTCTCCTTCGGTGGCGCGTTCTCCGGCGACTCGAACACCTCGGTCGACGGCGGTTCGCGTTCCGGCGACAGCGGTGAGGCCTCGTCCTCGCCGAGCGTCGACGCGACCAGCGGCGGCGCGGGTGGCGGCATCGCCACTGGCACCTCCGGTGACTCCGGCGACGTGTCGGATCCGACCGGCGACACCGGCTTCGTGCTCTTCGGCGGCGGCGGTTCCGGCGGCATCGACGAGGGCCTGAAGTCGGGCGACTCCGGTGCGGTCAACAACACGGCAGGCGGCGGCACGTCCGGCGACGCGAAGGCGACCACGTCCGGTAACACCACGTCGGGCTACACCGGCAACGCGAGCACGACCGACAGCGCCAAGGGTGGCAACACCGGTGCGGCGACTGCCGCGTCCTCGTCCGATTCCGGCGCCAAGTCGGGGACGCCGGGCAGCACCGGCGACTCGGGTGACGCGTTCTCGTTCGCTGCTTCGGCGGGCATCGCGGCAACCGGCGACTCGAACACGGACGCGGACGGGTGGTCGCACACCGGCGACAGCGGCGACGCGTCATCCGAGCCGACGGCCGACGCAACCAGCGGTGACGCCGGTGGAGGCATCGCGGAGGGCGTCTCGGGTGACACCGGCGCAGTGTCTGCCGACACCGGTGACACGGGTGACGTCATCTTCAGTGGCGGTGGCTCCGGCGGCATCGGGGTGCTCGCGGGCTCGGGTGACTCAGGCGGCGTGACCGACACGGCCGGCGGCGGCACCTCAGGTGACGCGACGGCTGGTACCTCCGGCAACACCGGTACCGGCAACACCGGCAACGCATCGACGACCGACAGCGCGACCGGTGGCAACACCGGCGCATCGACGGCGAAGTCCACCGCGACATCGACCGCGCTCACCGGCGACACCACCGGCGGTGCGGACAGTGGCGATGCGAACTCGATCGGGCTGTCCTTCGGCGGCGCGTTCTCCGGCGACTCGACCACCGACGCGGACGGCTCGTCGCACAGCGGTGACAGCGGCGACGCGTCATCCGATCCGACGGCCGACGGAACCAGCGGCGACGCCGGTGGCGGTATCGCCGTGGGTGGCTCGGGTACGACCGGCGACGTCACGGTAGTCACCGGCGACACCGGGTTCGTGCTCTTCGGCGGCGGCGGTTCGGGCGGCATCGGCGTCCTGGCCGGCTCCGGCGATTCGGGCGACGTGACCGACACCGCTGGTGGCGGCACGTCCGGCGATGCCACGGGTACCACGTCGGGCAACACGACGTCGGGCAACACCGGCAACGCGACCACCAAGGACACGTCGAAGGGCGGCAACACCGGCAGCACCAACGCCAGTTCAGTCGCGAAGTCGACGGCGGTCTCGGGTGACGCGGCCGACGGTGGCGACTCCGGCGAGGCCGACGGCTTCGCGTTCTCCGACGCGCACGCCGACTCGGGCGACTCCAACACCTCGGTGGACGGTCACTCGCACTCGGGCGACAGCGGTACCGCAACTGCGGACCCGTCCTCGGATGGCACGAGTGGCGCGGCCGGTGGCGGTCTCGCCGACGGCGTCAGCGGGCCGACCGGTGGCGTCACCGTCGTTACGGGCACGACCGGGCCGGTCATCCTCAGCGGTGGCGGCACCGGCAGCATCGGAGTCATCCAGGGTTCCGGTGACTCCGGCGTTGTGACCGACACCGACGGTGGTGGGACAAGCGGCGACGCGACATCCAGCAACGGTGGGAACACGGGGTCGGGTAGCTCCGGCAACGCGACGACGGACGACTCGGCAACCGGTGGCAACACCGGCTCGTCGGATTCGGTGTCCACGCAGATCAGCACGTCGATCACGGGCAACGCGAGTGCGCTGGCCATCGCCAACCTGGACGCGCTGACCAACGTCATCGTGAACGGTCCGGCGGCGGTCGGTGCGGCTGCGGCCAACGGTGCGAGCACGGTGCATCACGTGATCCACGTGCTGGCCGATCCGACGGTGCCGACACCGCCGGTACCGCCGAACGGCCCGGTTGCACCCGTGCCGCCGGTGAGTTGCTCGGCGTGTGGCGGTATCCAGGGTCCGATCCCGCCGCTGCCGCCGTCGGCACCGATCCCGCCGGTGTGCAGCTGCAACCCGCAGACGCCGCCTCCTCCGGTCAACCCGCCCGGCAAGCCTGGCGTGAAGACCACGACGGGTGTCACCACGGTGGTTGGCGCCGGTGAGACGATCCTCGCCTTCACCGGTATCGGCGGACTGACGATGCTGATCCCGGGTGCGGTGCTGTTGCTCATCCTCGGCATGATGCTGCTGGTCTTCGCGCGGCGTCGGCCCGAGGTGGAGTAACACCACGCTCGGCAGAACCTGAAACGCACTCGGTGCACCTCCGCAGGTCGGGGGTGCACCGAGTGTTTTAGGCGGCAAGCCATGTCTGGTTGGATCGACGTCTGGTTGGATCGACGCGGGAGCTCCCGCAGTGCGTTGCCGGACAGCAGGGGAGAAGGCGTTACATGGCCAGTCAGGACGGCGACGCGACGACGCTGATCTGGGAGCGAGCCGAGCCGGCCGGGCGCGGCGCCACGCCAGCTCCGGATCGGGCGCAGATCGTCGCCGCGGCATTCGACATCGCCGACCGCGAAGGCCTGCACGCCGTCTCGGTGAAGCGGGTAGCGAGCAAGATCCGCATCCCGTCGGTGCGGCTGGAGGTCTACCTCACCTCCCGCGAGGATCTGCTCGACCTCATGCTCGACGGGGCCTTCGCGGAGATCGAGCCGGAGGACGAGGGCGACGACTGGCGTTCCCGGTTGCGGGCGATGGCGCATGCCACCCAGAAGACCGCGCAACGCCATCCCTGGTTGCGGGTGCTCGCCGGTACGCGCACGCCCTGCGGCCCGAATGGGCTGCGGCACAGTGAGCGCGCGCTGTCCGCGGTGGACGGACTGGGCCTGGACGCCTCGACGATGACGCAGATGGTGAACACCGTGCTCGCGTACGTCTACGGATACGTGCAGCTGGAGCTGGTGGAGCACTCGCGCAAGACCGACGCCGACGCGGAGCAGGCGCGCCGGGCGGAGACGGCCCGTTACCTGGTGGCGCAGGTGCAGACCGGGGCGTACCCGACGCTGGCGCAGGTGTTCAGCGACGCGAGTATCAGCGCGGTCGATGCCTTCGAATCAGGGCTCGAGTACGTGCTGGACGGGATCGGGGTGCGTCTCGCCGGGTCATCCGCAGCGGGTGGAGGCGTCACTGCGGGTGACGGTGATGGTCAGGGTGCCGCCGCTGCGCAGGTATCGCCCGCCGACGGGTCGCCGGCTGAGGGGTCACCGGCTGACGGGTCGCCGGCGGACGAGTCGCTCGCAGAGAACGAGGCGAGCACCACCGGTGCCGGGCCGGGACGGCAGGGCCGGTTCGGCCGTCGCCGCGGCTGAGTCGCCGGCGTGCTGCCTAGAGCCGGGCGAGCAGCTGTGCCTTGCGGGTGGCGAATTCTTCCGACGTGATCTGGCCGAGCACAGCAAGTTCGGCCAGCTTGCGAATGCTGTCGTAGACCGCCTCGGGCGTCTTCGGGTCCAGGTCGGGCAGCCGGGCCGGATCGACGCCCTCGAGGCCCTGGGGTGCGCTCGGCGCCGTCGGCGCGGCTGCGCTGCCCTGGGGGCCCGTCTCGACCGCTCCGGCGGGCGGGCCGCCGGCAACGTCGCCGATCGGCGCGGCATAGGTCGGCAGAGTCCCCGGTACCGGCATGACGCCGCTGGTACCGCCCGGCGGCTGCGCCATCGGTGCCTGAGGCTGCGGCGGTGCCATCGGTGCCTGTGGCGGAGCCGTCGGGGCTTGCGGCGCGGCCATCGGTGCCTGTGGCGGGGCCATCGGTGCCTGTGGCGGGGCCATCGGTGCCTGCGGCGCGGCCACGCCGGGCGCGCCCACCAGCCGTGGTCGCAAGTGCTGGTCCAGTTGCGCTGCGAACACCTCGACCGGGCTGGCCGAGGCAATCGTGATCTGGCCGCCGGGCACGGTGAAAACCACCGTCGACGGTCGGCCGGTCGGCTCCGCCTTCGCCTTTCGGCCGAACCGCTTCTTCTTCCCGTCGCCGTCGCCCGGATGCACCGCGTAGTCCTGGACGTCCTGGATCCACGCGACGCTGAGCGGCGGGCGAGGGTTGCCCGGCGCGGGCAGGATGGCCAGGCGGTCCGAGTCCACGATGAGCCGGCCGGTGATCTCCTGATCCGGCCAGTCCACGTCGGGTGAGAGCTCCACCGGTGCATACACGAGGTCGGACGGCGCCGGGGCCTGCATGCCACCGACAGGCTGCGGCTGCCCATCCGATTCGATCGGAGCGTCCAGCGCGTCCTGCGGGCGGGCCGCGGCGATGACGTTGGTGAGGTCGACCGGGTGCTTGGTCTCGCACCCTGGGTGGACCCACGTCTCCCACTTCTTCAGGACGGTGAAGACCTCGTTGGTGTCCAGGCAGCTGCGCCAGACGAGAACCTCACTGCAATTCGGGCAGGTTGCCTCCTCGGCGCCGTCGGGCACGTCGAACTCCTGCCGGCATTCGGGGCAGACGACCTGCACCATCGTGGTCTCGGTCACCGACTCCTCCTCAGTCCCTGCCCAGCGCGGGCGTGCTGCTGTTTCGCATATGACCGGATCGTCGGAAGGGGCCGTCGTGAGATCGGTGCCAATTCCGGCGACTTATCGGTGCTGCGATCGTACCCGGCAGAGGCCCCCGGCTATGCGTGGCAGGATGAGCGCCGTCCGCGTGCCGCGGCGAACTCAGTGGGATGGACAGCGAATGGCTACCGCACTGCGAGATCAGGTGATCGAGGTGGTCACCACTTACGGCTTGGAATATCGCGAGGAGCCCTTCGTTCTGGCCTCCGGCGAGTTGAGCCACGACTACATGGACGGCAAGCGGGCGCTGGCGCGGGGCGCGCACCTGCGGCTGGCGTGTGCGGCGCTGCTGGACCTGGTCTCCGCCGCAGGCGTGGAGTTCGACGCGGTCGGTGGGCTGACTCTCGGCGCCGACGCGTATGCGACCGGGATTGCGGTGCTGGCGGACAAGCGCTGGTTCGTGGTGCGCAAGCAGGCGAAGGATCACGGCAAGGGTAAGCGAATCGAGGCGGCGGAACTGGGTCCGGGCGTGCGAGTGCTGCTGGTGGACGACGTGGTGAGCACCGGCGGGTCGATCCTGCAGGCGCTGGACGCGGTCCGCGAGACAGGCGCCGAGATTGTCTTCGCGACCACGCTCGTCGACCGTGGCGACGCTGCGGCACGGCGGTTCACCGAACTCGGTGTGCCGTATCAGCCGTTGATCACTTATCGCGACCTGAACATCAAGCCGATCGGTTCGTAGCCGCTGCTCCGATACCCGAGCCCCCGAAGCAGGACGGGTCGAGAGGGTGCGCCAGCACAGAACTCCCGACCAGTGGCCAGGGGCGGGGTCGAACCGCCGACCTACCGCTTTTCAGGCGGTCGCTCGTACCAACTGAGCTACCTGGCCGAACCGGATGCACATGCCGTCCGGACCGCCGAAGTCTACCCATCCAAGGGGGTACCCGCCGTGGCCACCCGTGGCCGCAGTGGCCACGGCGGGAACTCTGGGGGCGGTTGCATCACCCCTCGGCTATGCGGAGCCGATCGGCGGGGTGATTGATACACCGCCTGTGTCAGGTCAGTAGCCGTTGCCGCCTGACCCGCCGCTGGCGGACGGCGAGCTTGCCGGCGCCGTCGTCACGCCGCCGGTGGTGGACACCACGCTGGCGCCGGCCGAATGCCAGCTGATCCCGTCCTCGGTGACGTTGCCCTTCGCCTGGCCCGCGGCCATGTCATCGGCGAAGTAGTAGAGCGGATGGCCCTGGAAGGTGACTTGCATCGACCCGTCAGGCCTGGGGGTGGTGGCGAAATCCGTGGGCTGCAGCGTGCCGGTCACCGACGGTGTCCCGGTCAGCGGCTGCCACTCCTGGACGCAGTCCCCGGTGCACTTGATCGCGGTCATGCTGTCGACGTTGTTCACGTACAGGGTGTGTCCGTTCGGCCCCACCAGCAGGCCGGAGACCTCCGAAATCTGCACCCGAGCGGCCGCGGCTGCCGTACTGGCCCCGGTCGACGCCGCAGCGCCACCCGTCGTCTTCTTGCTGCTCGAGCAGGCCGTCAGCGCCAGCGTCGCCACGCTGAGCACGGCCACCGCGCCGACGGCGAACCTGCGGCCGACACGACGCGTTGCGCGCGGGCCAGCAGCGCAGGCCGCGGTGCTGTCGCCGTACCGGACGGTGGCCGTCGGGCTCGTCGAACTCTGGGACATGCTGTGCCTCCCACATCGTCTCTCACTGCTGCCACGGCCCGATGCGCGTGGCGGTTCACTGCCTCGGCGCGGCCACTGCGTCGCCATATCGCAACCACACAAGCGACACCAGCGCCGGATGCACGCCCAGCGGCGGCGCCACGTCGGCCAGCCCGCGCGCGGCAGCGGCGATGGTGTCCGCGAATTGCCCTTCGGTCAGCAGGTAGGTGGCCACCTGGACCGGAGTGTGCCCGGTTCCGGCCATCTCGGCGAACCGTTCGGCCAAGGGTTCGCTCAGCGTCAGCACCGGCACCGCGCGCCCGAGCCGGGACCCGAGCAGTTCGGCCGCACGCTGCAACTCCGCTGCCGCTTCGGGCCGCGCGGACCCGGCCGCGGCCAACACCACGCGCGCGTCTCGGCGGAGGTCGCCGAGCCGGTCCGCGAGCACGTCCGTCAGCAGCTCATGCGGTCCGAGATGCCGTCCGATCACGACGTGCGCGCGACCTGCGACAGCCGACGGGATGTCCGTCTGCACGTGATAGCCGGTCGACAGCAGCAACGGCACCAGCACCGTCGGACGAGCCGGGGCGCTGCCGTCGGTCAAGCCGTCGCTCGGACCGTCGCTCTGCGCCAAGGCGTCGGACAGGGTCGGTGTGCCGACGTCCAGGAAGCACAACCGGACGGTGACCTCCGGCCGCGCGGCTGCGATCGCCTCGCGGAGCTGCCAGGTGGCACGCGTACCGGCTGGAGATGCGGTGCCGTGGGACACCAGCAGCAGCTCGGGCGGGTGGGGTATGGGCGCCGCGGGCGCAGCGGCGTGCGCACGTTCACGCGCGCTGTCAACCATGGCGACCCCGACCGGACTTGAACCGGCGACCTCCGCCGTGACAGGGCGGCGCTCTAACCAACTGAGCTACGGGGCCTAAGAGTGCAACGGTGCTTCGTGCCCCCAACGGGATTCGAACCCGTGCTACCGCCTTGAAAGGGCGGCGTCCTGGGCCTCTAGACGATGAGGGCGAACCCCGGTGGTGACTCGGCCAGCATAGGGGACGCGCCGGGCGCCCTCCAAAACCGTATGACGACGAATCTTCCCGCACCCGCCACGTTCTCCTGCCGCCCGGCAGTGTTCCGGCGGGCCGGTCAGTCCACCGGCCGCATGCCCAACAGCCGCACCGGGTCGTGCCCGTCCAAGACGGCCGTGATCCAGCCGCCCGCGCGCCCGTGCATGCACAGCTCCTGGCGGCCCAGCTCCACCTCTACCGGCTCGAACTTGCGATGCTCCCAGTCAATGCGCGCCCGGTGGCCCGCCTCGGCGAGGGCGAGCACGGACCGGTCCGCGGCCAGCTGCTGCCGGGCGTCGGTCAACCGACCGATCACGTCGTCCAGCGCCCCCACCAGCGACGGGTTGTGATCGCACCAGGTGGCCACCAGCTCCGGGCGAGTGCGTGCCACACGGGACCCAGTCAGGTAGGACCCGGCGGCCAGCGACAAACCCAGTGGTCCACCGGCCAGACCGGTCAGGGCGAGCGCCTCGGCGAGCACGTGCGGCAAGCCGATGACGCGGGCAACCGCCGCATCCTGCTCCCCGGCAGTGGTCGGCACCGGCTTGGCACCGAGATCGCACACCAGGTGCGCCAGTGCCTGCCACGCGTGCAGATCGGTGTCGGCCTCGAGCGTCAGCGTCCAGGGTGCGTCGCGGAACAGCAACGGATCGCTGGCGGCCCAGCCGCTCTCCTCGGTACCGGCCAGCGGATGACCACCGACGAATCGCGCCTCGGGCAGTTCCGCGCGAACGATGTCGAGGACCGGCTGTTTCAGGGTGCCCACATCGGTGAGCACGGCCGCACCGTCGAGGTGTGGGCCGAGCGCCCGCACCGCTTCGCGCACCTGCGGCAGCGGCATCGCCAGTACGACCAGGTCGGCGTCGCGCACCGCGGCCGCGTCCGTCGGCGCGACCGCGAAGCCGGACGCACTCGCCGCGGCGGCGGTCGACAGGTCGATGTCGTAGCCGATGACCTCGACGCCGGTACCCCGTGCCGCGCGTAGCAATGAGCCGCCGATCAGCCCGAGGCCGAGGACGGCGACACGAGCGAACCCCGCGGTCATCGAGGCCCCGGCGTCCGCGCGGATGCCTGAGCGGGTGGCACGTTCACGCACAGACCGTATAGCCCGCCCTGGTACGCCGCGCGGGAACGACTTCCGGCAGAGTGTGGGTCCGTGTCAGGATCGACTCTCCGGACTCGAGGCGGACGACCCGGAAAGGGGTGACGGTATGGCGCAGCGCGGCTTCGCAGTGGCGGCGTACCGCGACGCCGGCAGGTGGCGGGTCGAACCGCTGCCGCCGGCAGTGCTCTCCGATCTCGGCGTGCTCGTGCAGGCGCTGCGCTCGCAACCGCCGGAGGGCGGTCCATTCGTGGTGGCGCTCGTCGATGACGAGTTCTTCCTGGTGGCCCGACAGGACGGTCCGCGCATCTCGCTGTTGCTGTCGGACATGACCGCCTCCGTCGAGTACCCGTTGGCGGAGCAGGCGCTCGCCCGTCTTGGTGAGGATCCGCCGGACGACGACGAACTTGATGAGCTATGGCCGGTGGGCGATCTCGATCTGTTCGCCGATCTCGGCATCGGCGAGGACGACATGGAGCAGATACTCGACGACATCGATGCGTACCCGGACGAGATGCTCGAAGCGATCGTGCAGCGCATCGGCATCGTCGAGGAGTACACGCAGGCCACCGAGACAGCCCGGGCGGCGCGATGAGCGAATGCATTCAGCGAAGCAACACCGATCGCGTGCTTGGCGTCTCGACCGGGTTCCCTTCGGTCAACACGCTGTGAAGCGAGGACGGGCATGAGTTACTTCGCCGCGGTGCTGTCACGACGCAACGGGCGCTGGACGGCCACCGAAGTCGATCTCGACGAGTGCGAGAGCCTGTCCGACCTCGGGCAGGTCTGCTGTGACCAGCCGGGCGATCTGCGGCTGCTGATCATCGAGCAGGACGACGAATACGCCGCGATCGTGCGCGTCGATGACGACGATGCCGAACCGCGCGCCTTTCTCACCGACGGCCACGCCGCGGACGCCTACCCGCTCGCCGCGATCGTCGCCGAGGATCTGACCGAGATCGGCGAGGACGAGCTCAGTGACGACGAGGACGCGCCGCCCGCACACGACAGCGCGCCGTTCGGCGACCCGGACATCGCCGAGGACCTCGGCACGTCGACGGCTGATCTGCTCGCGATGTGTGCGCACGAGGGCACGCTGCCGATCGATGTGATCGTCGCGGTGTGTGAGAAGGCGGGCTGCGCGGAGGTCTTCGAGGGCATCCGGGTGTGACCGGCGCGCGGGACGAGGCTGCGATCGGCGCGGCGCTCGTCGTCGCCAACGACGCCCTTGCCGCGGGCGAGGTTCCCGTCGGTGCGGTGGTGCTCGATGCGGCGGGGGACGTGCTTGCGGCCGCGCACAACGAGCGCGAGCACGACCACGATCCGACCGCGCATGCGGAGGTGGTCGCGCTGCGGCGGGCCGGGCGGGTGGTGGGTAACTGGCATCTGCTCGGCTGCACGCTGGCCGTCACGCTCGAGCCGTGCACGATGTGCGCCGGCGCCGCGGTGCTCGCCCGGGTGGACCGGTTGGTGTTCGGCGCGTGGGACCCGAAGGCGGGAGCCGCCGGCTCACTGTGGGATGTGGTGCGCGACCGTCGGCTCAATCACCGCCCGCAGGTGGCCGGTGGGGTGCGGGCGAGCGAGTGCGCCGAGTTGCTGGAACGGTTCTTCGCCACCCGCCGCCCGCCGCCAGGCTCTTGATCGCACGCCGTCGGTCCTTGGTCAACAGAGGCGATTTCGCTGCGCTGGCGCCCTTTCTGCCGCTGTCGATCTCGGGGTGGGTGCTGGCCACCTTGGTAGGCTCTTGCGCGGTGGCGTGTCCGAGCGGCCGAAGGAGCACGCCTCGAAAGCGTGTGAGGTGCAAGCCTCCGTGGGTTCAAATCCCACCGCCACCGCCAACACCCCCCAGCTCACCAGCGTTAGTGGGGGCCACGGCATCGACATGGCCCAGTGGGCCGCCCGGGGCGGAAATAACGGTCTGTTGATCAAGCCGGATGGCTCCCTGGCGGTACTGTTCTACCGACCTTGATCCGTCGGGCGGTAGGAGAGCGGATGACGTGGCCCCGGGCCGTCCGCACCGGCCGAACCGTATTGCTCGTCGAGGACGACGAAGGCGACGCCGTACTGGTGCGCGCCTGCCTGGCAGAGACGGGCGTGGCGCCGGAGGCAGTCATCTGGAGCCACACCGTGGCCGACGCGCTGCAGCAACTGACGCAGAACCCCAGTTGCATCTTGCTCGACCTCGGTCTGCCCGACGCGGATGGTCTGGGCGCGCTGCTACGGATCGTCGACGCCGCACCCGACATCCCGGTCATCGTCCTCACCGGCCGGCAGGCTCTCGGCGGCGTCGACGCGCTCGCCGTAGGCGCGCAGGACTATCTCGTCAAGGACGACATCAACGCCGACCTGCTGGACCGGTCCATCCGCTACGCCGTAGAACGCAAGCGGGCGCAGCGAACCAGCCAGGAACTGCGCGAGGCGCAACTGGGCTCGGCCGAGCAGGCTCGGCTGGAGCGCGGCCTGCTGCCGACCCCGCTGCTGCGCACCGACGCCGTCGAGTGCGCCACCTACTACCAACCGGGCCGCAACCACGCCGTGCTCGGCGGCGACTTCTTCGACGTCGTCGAGACCTCGGACGGGCTGATCCGTGCCGTCATCGGCGACGTGATGGGTCACGGCCCCGACGAGGCCGCGCTCGGTGTGCACCTGCGGGTGGCGTGGCGGACCCTGGTGCTGGGCGGTACCCCGGATCACCAGATCCTGCCGACACTGGCGCGGCTGTTGCAGGCCGAGACGCAGGGCCACGCCGGCTTCGTCACGGCGTGCGACGTGACCATCGATCCGGGCCGGGCGCAGGTGACGCTTCGGGTGGCCGGCCATCCTGCGCCGCTGCGCTGTGCGAAGGGCAAGACGATGTACCTGGACGTCGAGGTGGGGCGGCCGCTGGGCGTCGAGCCACCCGGCGCGGACGAAGCCACCGCCCATCTCGCCGTCGACGGCTGGCCGGATTCGGTGGCCTCCCTCGACCCCGGATCGTCGCTGGTGCTCTACACCGACGGCCTGCTGGACGCGTACGTGAACGCCAGCGACGAGGCCAGCCTCGGCATCGATGAGCTGGTCGGTGCGATCTCCACCTGCGCGGTCGACGGCGCTGCGGCCCGCGCCTGGATCCCGACCATCGTCGGCGGTGCGCCGAGCCAGTCCGTCGACGACACCGCCGTTGTCGTGATCACTACGGCCGCTCCCGAGGAGTGAGGCCTATCGCCGGGTGGCCGGCGCTGCGTGCGCAATTGCGCCGTGCCGGCATGACCTCGTGGCAGGCGAGCCGGGAGGCACTGCGCAGCCGCGCCGGGCTGTGGTCGCTGCGCCGGCGGGTGGCTGCCACCGCGATGGGCGTCGCGGTGCTGTTCGCGGTGCTCATCACCGCGATCGTCGTGTCACTCGTCTCCGTGGTGAGCAACGGCGACGCGGTGGTGAACCGATGGAGCCCGGCGCTACTGAGCACCCAGTCCATCCTCACCGATCTCGTCGACGAGGAGACGGGTGTGCGCGGGTATGCGCTCAGCGCGCAGACCGAGTCGTTGCAGCCGTACGCGGTGGCGAGCGTGCAAGAGGTCAAGGACGTGCAGGCCGTCGCCGCATACGCCGGCCACCACGCGGACCTGTTGAACCGGCTGCACGCGCTGACATCGGCCGCGCAGATATGGCACCAGCAGACCGCGCAGCCGCTGATCGCACTGGTGCAGGCTGGTGGTCCACAGAGCACGGTGCGGTTGGACAGTCTGGCCGGCAAGGCCCAGTTCGACCTGGTGCGCGAGCGGCAAGCCGAACTTGCCGAAGCGGTGCAGAGCCAACTCGCACATGCGCGCGCAGAGCGGAAGACCGCGGTGTATTGGTTGATCACTGCGTTGTCCGTGGGCGCGGCGCTGGTCCTGATCGCGGCGCTCGGTGTCTGGCGGGGGCTACAACGGCATGTGCTCGCGCCGGTGGAGAGCCTGGCCAGCCAGGCCCGTGCCGTTGCCGCTCGCCGGCCGAACGCCCGCATCGTGCCGCGCGGGCCGCCGGAGTTGCATGCGATGGGCCGCGACGTCGAACAGATGCGCCGGACCGCGGCGGCGGCGCTGGACGACGCCCGAATCGCGACGGGCAACCTGTCCCGCTCGAACGCGGATCTCGAACAGTTCGCCTACGTCGCCTCGCATGATCTGTCCGAGCCGTTGCGAAAGATCGCGAACTTCTGTCAGCTGCTGGAACGGCAGTACGGCCCGCAACTCGATGACACTGCACGGCAGTACATCGGCTACGCCGTCGACGGCGCCAAGCGGATGCAGGCGTTGATCGCCGACCTGCTCGCGCTGTCCCGGGTGGGGCGCACCACGGACGCGTTCGTTGCGGTCGACACCGGGGCGGCGTTGGACCAGGCGGTGGCCAACGCTGCCGAGGCCATCGATGCCACCGGTGGCGGCGTTGGGCACAGCGAGCTGCCGACGTTGCCCGGCGACCCGGTGTTGATCACCGCCCTGTTCGAGAATCTCGTCGCCAACTCGATCAAGTACCGCAGTTCCGCGCCGCCGCTGATCGTGGTCACCGCGGTGCGCGATCCGGACGCGGCCGCGTGGACCTTCACCGTCAGCGACAATGGGATCGGGGTGGAGCCGAAGTACGCGGACCGGATATTTGCGATCTTCCAGCGCCTGCACCTGCGCGCGGAGTACGAGGGCACAGGTATCGGGCTGGCGTTGTGTCGCAAGATCGTCGAGTTCCACGGCGGACGGATCTGGCTGGACACACAAGCGGCTTCGGACGGTGCTACCTTCCGATTCACCCTTCCGGAGAGGCCACCACGTGAGCCGTGACGAGCACCCAGCAGGTTCGCCGCTGTCGGTGCTTCTCGTCGAGGACGACCCCGGCGACGTCCTGATCGCGCGGGAGGCGCTGCGCGTCGGCCGGCTGGCGCCGCGGCTCGAGGTGGTGCCCGACGGCGAGCAAGCCCTCGCATATCTGCGCAAAGAGGGTAATTACGTCGATGTCACCCGGCCGGACCTGATCCTGCTCGATCTGAATCTGCCGCGAAAGTCCGGGCACGAGGTGCTGGCGGAGATGAAGGCGGACGACTCGTTGCGCCGCATCCCGGTCGTCGTGTTGAGCACGTCCGTCGCAGCCGCGGACGTCTCCCGCAGTTATGACCTGCACGCCAACGTTTATGTCGCCAAACCCGTCGATTTCAACGCATTTGCCGCAGTGGTGAAGCAGATAGACGACTTCTTCTCGTCGGTGGTCGAGCTGCCGCCCGAATGAGGCGTCACCCCCACCAGACCCCCACAGGAGTCAGGCCCGTCCGCACAGCCTGGGCATCGCAATTGCTGCAGAAAAATCTCGCCCGAACTGCGTTTGAACCTGTCGTGCGCGGGGAAGGGTGCATGCCATGACAGGACGGATAGGGGCCATGTCCATCGACGGCACGCTCATCTCCCAGGCCGACGTGCATCGGATAGAGGCTGAGGAGGCGCTGCACGCGCAGTGGCAGCGCAAGGCGTCGTGTGTCGTGGCGGCGAGTTCGCGCGACCTCGACGACTGCCGCGAGCTGCTGGCCATGCTGGGGCTGGACCAGGGCGTTGTCGTCGAGGCGTTGGGTGAGTTGCGCGGCGGTACCGCCGGCTCCGGAGCCCGCACCAGACGGCCCCGGCTGCGAAGCCGGTCCGCAAGCGCCGCGCCACCCGCCCCCGCGCCGCGTAGGCAGACCCGCCCGGGCATTCCCCCCGATCCGCCCGGGTCCTCGTGGGGAGACTCCGAGCCGCACGCCGGAGTCTCCCCACGTCCATCTCACGAGGCGCCGGGCGCGGTGCGTCGTCGCGACTCAGCGCCTTAGGCGGCTCAGCGGCTCAGGCGGCGAGATCGTTGTCGAGATCGGCGAGCAGGCGTTCCAGCACGGCCAGCAGCCGTCGCTCGTCCGGGTCGAGCAGTGCCGTGCGGCGCGGTCGCACGTCGGTGAGGTGCTGTGCCAGGGTTCCGTCCGCGAAACTCGCCAACAGATGCGGATGGACGTAGTGATCACGGGCGACGGCGCGGGTGTTGCCCAGTTCGGTTGCCGCGGCGTCCACCGCTGCGATCGCGGTCGTCTCGGGATCGGCGTCGAGGTGGCGTCGCAGATGACAGAACGCGGCCAGCGTGCCGCGCCAGGTGCGAAAGTCCTTCGCAGTCATGCGATCCGCGGTCAGCGCGCCCAATGCGGCGTTGACCTCGGGTGCGCTCACCGGTTCGCCGGCCACCGTGAACAAACGACGCCGGCGCTGGGTGCGCAGGAACTCCACCACCGCCGCGACCTGCGGGTCGGTGATGGCGATCCGCGCACGCTGGCCGGACTTGGCCGGGAAGTCGAATTCGACGACGGCGCCGTCGACGCGCACGTGCCGCGAGGTCAGGGTGGTCAGTCCGACGCTGTCGTTCTCGTCGGCGTAGACCTCGTTGCCGATGCGGATACCGGACGAATCGAGGATGCGGATCATCGCCGCGACGACTCGATCGCGATCCATGGTGCGTCGGCGTAGCTGCGCCGACACGTGCCGCCGTACCGCGGGCAGCGATTCACCCACCGCGATCAGGCGGTACGCGTTGAGCATGTCCCGCAATTCGCGCCACTTCGGGTGGTAGATGTACTGCTTTCGGCCACGGTCGTCCTCGCCCGTGGCGAGCAGGTGACCGTCCGGGTCGGGGCAGATCCAGACGCTGCGCCACGCCGGCGGGATGGCGAGTGCGGCGAGTCGCTGCTTCATCTCGATATCGGTGATCAGCGTGCCGTTCGCGGTGCGGTAGCAGAAGCCCTTGCCGCGGCGGGTGCGCGATATCCCCGGTGCCTCGTCCTCGACGTAGACCAGCCCGGCGGACTGCGCGCAGCGCTGTACGTCGCGGTAGAGCGCGGCGACGGCGTCGCTGGCGGTGGTCATTGCCCTGCACCTCGATGATGTCGATCTCGCCGGATACGTTGTTCCCAGGTGCAGGCCGGAAATCCCGGCGGGGTGGCGGAATCGTCTGTGCTGGCCGTGACGCGTAGCGGCGTGGTGGCGGTTCGATACCGTCGCGTTCGTGGTCGAGGTTGTGCGCGAATCGGTCAGCGCGCTCGGCCGCACGCTGTCGTTCCAGCAGGCCGGCCCGCTCGACGGTGAGCCGATCGTGCTGCTGCACGGCCTGGCCTCGGACAGCGGCACCTGGGACCGCGCCATTCCGGGGCTCGCCGAGCGAGGCCTGCGGGTGATCGCGATCGACCTGCTCGGTCACGGTGAGTCCGACAAGCCGGCGACCGGCTACCTGCTCGATGACTTCGCCGCCTCGTTGCAGGCGTTCCTGGTTGCCGTCGACATCCCGTCGGCGACGTTGTGCGGGCACTCCCTCGGCGGTGCCATCGCCGTGCACTTCGGCTTCCACTACCCCGAGCAGGTCCGACGGCTGGTGCTGGTCTCCAGCGGCGGACTGGGTCGGGAAGTACATCCCATGCTCCGATTCGCCGCGTTACCCGGTGCGCCGGCGTTGCTCGGCGCGGCGATGCGACCACGGCTGATCCGGTTGTACCGGCGCCCCCGCCTGCATCGCGCACTGCGCCTCACCGAGGACAACCTGGTGAATCTCCGTCGCGCCGGGCATGCACTCGGCGACGTCCCCGGCCGACGGGCATTCTTCGCATCGCTGCGGGGCGTGATCGAGCCGGCCGGCCAGCGGGGGTCGTTCATCGAGATGAAGTACCTCGCGCAGCATGTGCCGATGCTCATCGTCTGGTCCGAGCGTGACGGCGTCATCCCACTGGCGCACGCGCACGCGGTGAAGGAGCACGTGCCAGACAGCCAGCTGGTGGTGTTCCCGGGCGGCGGGCACGAGCCACATCGACGGCACGCCGACGATTTCGCCGAGGCCGTGGCGGCTTTCGTGCGAGACACGTAGTGGTCCGCGGAGCGGTGCAGTCTCACATTGCAGGACAATCATCCTGCTCACTGAGACCCGACCGATAGGGTCGTGCGGGTGAGCGGAGGCGGCCGACGGTGGGTGGTGCTGGCAGTTGGCACTGCTGCGCAGGCCGCGACCTGTTCCTTCATCTACGGTGTGCCGCTGCTCGTGCCGGCGCTGCGCGCGGACGAGCACCTGAGTCTGTTCGGCGCGAGCCTCGTCGTCTCGGCGCCGATCGTCGGGGTGCTGCTGACGTTGATCGCGTGGGGCGCGCTCGCGGACCGCTACGGCGAGCGAGTGGTGATCTGGTCCGGCGTGGCTGCTTCGGCGATGTTGCTCGTCGCCGCGGCTGCGGTGCACGGTGCCGCGCTGCTCGGGGTGCTGCTGATCCTCGCGGGCGCGGCGGGTGCATCGGTGAACGCGGCCAGCGGGCGCATGGTGATGGGCTGGTTCCCGGCTACCGAGCGCGGCCTGGCGATGGGGACGAGGCAGACCGCTCAGCCGGTCGGCGTCGCGCTCGCCGCGATCGCATTACCGTCACTGGCACGCGCACACGGAGTGCACGTGGCGCTGCTGTTCCCGGCGGCGTTGTGCGGCGTCACCGCGCTCGCCGTGCTGCTGTTCGCCGCCGACCCGCAGCGCGCGCAGCGCGAGCCCGATGCGCCGGTCGCGCGATCGCCCTATCGCGGATCTCGGCAGCTGGCCCGCGTACATCTCGCGAGCGCGATGCTGGTGGTGCCGCAGTTCGCGGTTGCCGGATTCACCTTGGTGTACCTGGTCGGCCAACGCCATTGGGATCCGACCGTCGCCGGCAGGATGATCTTCGGGTTCCAGGCTGCGGGAGCGGCGGGTCGAATCGCGTCGGGGGTGTGGTCGGATCGGGTACGCAGCCGGCTGGCGCCGATGCGCCAGCTGGCCGTGGCGAGCGCCGCGTTGATGGCGATGCTCGCGATCTCGATGGCACTGCACTCGTGGTGGGTGGTCATCTGGTTCGGGCTCGGCGCCGTGATCACCGTCGCGGACAACGGCCTCGCGTACACCTCTGTCGCGGAGATCGCCGGCACGGACTGGGCCGGCCGGGCGCTCGGCGTGCAGAACACCATTCAGAACGTCGCCGCGGTCGCGACGGCGCCGGTGCTGGCTGCGGTGATCGGCGACTCGCGGTATGCCCTCGCGTTCGCTCTGGTCACGCTCTGCCCGCTGGCGGCCGTCGTGCTGACACCGGTGCGCGGCGAGCGGCACGCGATCCATGCCGCTTATGTGTAGTAATCGGACATAAGCATCGTTAGCATCGGAACCGGGCGCGGCGCCGCGGGGGCCGCCGCGTCCCGCTAAATCACCGTAATGCTGGGGCGCGGGCAGCTGTGCTGTACGTCCGTGCGACCATACGGATATGCGGACGAATGACATGAACGCTGACGACGGTGGTCCCGTCCACCCGGATCGGGTCGCCGTCGCCCGCGCCGGTCTGATCGATCTGCAGGACGCCGGACGACTGGCCGGATTGCTCGGCCTGATCCAGGACCCGTCCCGCTCCCGTGTGCTGTTCGCGCTGTCGGCTGCCGGCGAACTGTGCGTCGGTGACCTCGCCCTCGCGCTGGACTCGACGGACGATGCGGTGTCCTACGCGCTGAAGATCCTCCGCACGGCCGGGCTGGTGTCCTTCCGTAAGCAGGGACGTGTCGTCTACTACCGGCTCAGCGACGCGTTCCCGCACCAACTGCTCGAGCATTGCCTGCGGCAACTGCTCACCATCGCCGCCCCGGAAGACGCATAGATGTCGGTGCTACACGCGCTCGCGCACGCGCTTCGGGTCAGCGGTCTGATGACCTGGCAGGTCACCTGGTCACTGATCCTCGGCTTCACGCTCTCGGCGGTCATCGAGGCGCTGGTCAAGAAATCGACGATCGTCCGCCTGCTGCCGGACGATCGCCCGCGCAGCCTGGCGACCGCGGCCGCCCTGGGCGCGGCGTCGTCATCGTGCTCGTATGCGGCCGTGGCGCTGGCCCGGTCGCTCGTTCGCAAGGGCGCCGACTTCACCGCGGCGATGGCCTTCCAGTTCGCGTCGACCAACCTCGTCATCGAGCTGGGTCTGATCCTCGGCCTCTTACTCGGCTGGCAGTTCACCCTGGCCGAGTTCGTCGGCGGACCGTTCATGATCGTCCTGATCGCCGTCGTCTTCCGACGATTACTGACCGCGCGGTTGCTCGGCGAAGCTCGCGCCCAGGCGGACAAGGCGATCGCCGGATCGATGGAAGGCCACGCCGCGATGGACATGTCCGTCGGTGCCACCGGTTCGTTCTGGCGTCGGCTGGCAAGCGGCGACGGGGTCACCTCGGTCAGCCACAACTTCGTCATGGAGTGGGCTGCCGTACTGCGTGACGTCGCCATCGGGTTGCTGCTGGCGGGTGCGGCGGCGGCGTGGATTCCGGACGCCTTCTGGCAGCACCTGTTTCTCACGGACCACCCGCTCGCGGCGAAGATCTGGGGACCGCTGATCGGACCGGTGGTCTCGGTCGCGGCGTTCGTCTGTTCCATCGGCAACGTGCCGCTCGCGGCGGTGTTGTGGAACGGCGGCATCAGTTTCGGTGGCGTCGCGTCGTTCATCTTCGCCGATCTGATCATCATTCCGATCCTGGTGATCTACGCGAAGTACTACGGCCGGCGCATGGCCTGGTTCCTGTTCGGCACGTTCTACGCCGCGATGGTGTGCGCCGGTTACGTGATCGAACTCGTCTTCACACCACTGCACCTGGTACCGACGGGCCGGCGTCATGCCTTCGTCGGGGACACCGGGATCAGCTGGAACTACACGACGGTGCTCAACATCGTGTTCATCGCGGTGGCCGGACTGCTGTTGTGGCGCTTCTACCGCACCGGCGGACGTCCGATGCTGGCCATGATGGGCGGCGGCCCCGACGACATGACCACGCACGATCACGCGACGTAAGAGTCGACCGCCCCTGTCGCGTTGATCTCTCGCGAGATCACATTGGCGGAGGATAGGGGATTTGAACCCCTGAGGGATTGCTCCCAACCCGCTTTCCAAGCGAGCGCCATAGGCCACTAGGCGAATCCTCCGCGTCGAAGGATACGGCCTGGCGCGGCCGGCACCGGAGCCCGGGCGTCCGTCCGATTCCGCCCGCTATGCCCAAGTTGATCTTCAAGTCGCGGCTGCGTAGTGCTTCCGACCCGCGCCGCCCAGTGGTTAACTTCACCCGCCGCGGCCAAACGATCAAAGCCGCTGAACACATCGGGGAGTGGAAAGATATGAAGCGTTCCATCGTGCGCGCAAGCGTGCTGCTCACCTCCGCAGCCACGGTCGCTGCGACCGCGCTGATCACTGCGGGCGGCGCGCTGGCCGCACCGACCACCGTCTACGTCTCGCGCACCGGCCACACCGGTGCCGCAGACACCTCATGCGCCACCGCGGCGTTCGCCACGATCCAGGCCGGCGTCAACGCCGTCGCCACCGGTGGCACGGTCAACGTCTGCAGCGGCACCTACGCCGAGATGGTCAACGTCACCCGCAAGACGGCGATCGTCGGCACCGGCGGCGCCATCATCAACGCCAACGGCAAGGCGTACGGGCTCGGCCTCGGCGCCTCCTACAGCAGTGTCACGGCAATGACCGTCGAGAACGCGAACGGCGGCGGCGACGCAGGTCCGAATGACGGCATCGTGTCGGCGGTGTTCACCGCGCACGGCCCGGTCGCCGCAGATCATCTGACGATCACCAACAACACCGTCACCGGCAACCTCGGCGCCGGCATCGACCTGAACAGCACGCAGTACTCGACCGCGTCCGGCAACAAGGCCGACCAGAACGGCATTGGCATCAACGTCTCCGACGACCTGGGCCGCGCCGCGGCGTACAACGTGATCAACGCGAACGCCACCAACGAGAACTTCGGCGGCTGCGGCGTCGCACTCGCCGACCACACCGGCGCCGGCATCTACAACAACAAGGTGACGAACAACGTCTCCAACGACAACGGCCTCAGCACGCCGACCGCACCGGACGCCTCCGCAGGCAGCGGCGTCATCCTCGCCAGCCCCATCCCGGGCGGGCGGGTCAGCGGCAACCTGATCTCGGGCAACACCTTCGACGGCAACGGCCACGGCGGTGTCGTCGTGCACGCGCACGTGCCCGGCAACAACTTCAGCGGCAACGTGATCTCGAACAACCGCGTCAAGACGAACAACCTGCGCACCGACGAGAACGACCTGAAGACCACCGGCATCTACATCGGCAGCGCGTCGCCGATGTCGATCTCGGTGACCGGCAACAACATCGGCCCGGACTACTACGGCATCTTCACCTCCGGTTCGGTGACCGTGTCCGGCAGCAACTCGTTCAACAGCGTCACAGTCCAGAACGGGCACGCGGCCAGCTTCTGATCGATCGCTCGACCCGAGCAGGGCCGGCCGGGGAGCACCCTCCCCGCCCGGCCCTTCTCGTTGCGGCGGCAGCGCGCGGCCCGGCAGTCGGTCCCGCCTAGACTCGGGGCAGACCCCCCGCGCGGCGCTCACCCTGCGAACCTCCCCAGGGCCGGAAGGCAGCAAGGATAAGCAGGCTCTGTCGGGTGCGCGGGGGGTCCCTCCACACCTCGTGATCAAAGTGGCTATCTGGCTCATATGAACCGGAGGGCCGGTTTGATCAACGGTTGGCGGCGTGTACGCCGTCACCGGCGCTGACTAGTGTCGTGCCGTGGCAGCAAACGTGCTCGCTCCGCAGGAGTCGCGAGCAAACCTCGCGCTCTACCGCAAGTACCGCTCTGCCACCTTCGGCGAGGTCATCGGCCAGGAACACGTCACCGAGCCGCTGCGTCATGCGCTCGCGAACGGACGTATCAACCACGCCTACCTGTTCAGCGGCCCGCGCGGGTGCGGCAAGACGTCCAGCGCGCGCATCCTCGCCCGATCGCTGAACTGCGTGCAGGGCCCCACGCCGGACCCGTGCGGCGTCTGCGACTCGTGTCGCGAACTCGCCCCGAACGGTTCCGGCTCGATCGACGTCATCGAGATCGACGCGGCCAGCCATGGCGGCGTCGACGACGCTCGCGACCTGCGCGAGCGAGCCTTCTTCGCCCCGGTGCGCGACCGCTACAAGGTCTACATCATCGACGAGGCGCACATGGTCACCACGCAGGGCTTCAACGCCCTGCTCAAGCTCGTCGAGGAACCGCCGGAATTCCTCGTCTTCGTCTTCGCCACCACCGAGCCGGACAAGGTGCTCACCACCATCCGGTCCAGGACGCACCACTACCCGTTCCGACTGATCGCGCCGGGCGTCATGCGGGCCCATCTCGAATCGATCTGCGCCGCCGAGAAGATCACGGTCGAACCGGCGGTGCTGCCGTTGGTGGTGCGCGCCGGCGGCGGTTCGGTGCGTGACGCACTGTCGATCCTGGACCAGTTGCTCGCCGGTGCCGGGCCCGATGGCGTGACGTATGCGCGCGCGATCGCCCTGCTCGGCGTCAGCGACCGCGCGCTGCTCGACGACATGGCCGACGCGCTCGCCGCCGGCGACGCGGCGGCGGTGTACGCGACGGTGGACCGGGTGGTCGAGGCCGGGCACGACCCGCGACGGTTCGCCGCCGACCTGCTCGACCGGTTCCGCAACCTGATCCTGCTCGATGCCGTGCCCGACGCGGCCGCGCGCGGGCTGGTCGACGCACCGCAGGACGAGGTCGCCGCGATGGCCGACCAGGCTCGCCGCCTCGGTGTCGCCACCGTCACCCGCTTCGCCGAGATCGTGCACGCGGCGCTGATCGAGATGCGCGGCACGACCTCGCCGCGGCTGGTGCTGGAGCTGCTCTGCGCCCGGATGCTGCTGCCCGACGCGTCGACCGACACGGCTGCCGTGCTGCAGCGCCTGGAACGGCTGGAGCGGCGCAACTCCGCGATCAGCGAGTCCAGCCGCCGCGCCCCGATCGGCGCCGAACGGCGAATCGGCGGCTGCGACAGGGGCGGTGCGGACGGCACCGGCCGGCCGGTCACGCACGCCGTCCTCGCGGCCGGCCGCAGCGTCCCGGCCTGCGGCAGCGCCCGCCGGCCCCCCTGCCGAAGCTGTACCGGCGACGCCCGAACCGGCTGCACCCAAGACGGCGACACCCGTGCCCGGCGGCGGCGTTGTGGCAAGCGTGGCAAGCGATCCAGCCGGCCCGGCAACGGACGAGCCCGCGGACCGCCCGGCCGATGTCCCGGCCGTCACCGCCGACGAACCAGCCGGTGATCGCGGCGTGCTCGACGCGACCGCGCTGCGCCGGCTGTGGCCGGAAGTGCTGGAGATCGTCAAGCAGGGCAGCCGGCGCACCCGTGCCCTGCTCGACAACGCACAGATCGTCGAGGTCGCCGGCGAGCTGGTCACCCTCGCGGCGCCGAACGCGCTCGCCCGGATGATCTCCGAGGACAGCAACACCGGCACGCTGCGACAGGCATTGACCAAGGTGGTCGGCGGCCAGTGGCGGGTCGACATCCGCCCGGAGAACGGTGACGTACCGGCGCCTGGACGCGGGCAGCCGTCGGCCACGCCGGACCCCGATCCCCGCGACGACACCGATCCGGAATCGCCATCGGCGAGGGCACCGGCCGTCGATCCGGAGAGCGAGGCCGTGCGCCTGCTGCAGGATCAGCTCGGGGCCAAACCCCTCGAGGACGGCTGAGGCACCGGCGCCGACCGGCGGCGAAGTGGGGGTGACGTGGTGGCACGACGCGCATCGCGCACCCGCGCGCCGCGGACCGCCGTGGCGGCACTGGTGGTGCTGGCCTGCGCGATCGTCGCTGGATGCGATGCCGGTGCCGGTGACGCGGGCTCGAGCGCGTCCTCGAGCCCGTCCTCGAAACACAGCGCCACGCCGTCGCTCAGCCAGGTGCCGTCCACCCCCACCAGCAGGACGACGACGAGATCCAGCGCGTCCGCACCACCCGCCTCGAAGCCCACTCCCGCGAGCGCGGCCGGCGGCCCGGTGATCGTGATCGATCCCGGGCACAGCGTGACGGTGCACGCGATCGACCCCACGACCGGTCTGGATGTCTCCGACTACGAGAACGAACCGGAGATGCGAGACGTGTTCGCGGTCGCCGAACTCGTGCGCGCTCAGCTCACTGCGGCCGGGTACCACGTCATCTTCACCAAGCCGACGCTGGACACGCCCACCTCGCTCGGCCAGCGCGCCGCGGTCGCCAACGCCGCGCACGCGGCGCTCGCGCTGAGCATCCACGACCAGGCAGGCAGCTCCGGTGGCATCGGCTTCAGCCAAGGCAACAACACCGTCTACTACCAGTCCGTCGGCGATTACCGGGAAACACCGAGCGGCACGAAGGTGTACTTCACCAACGCGGCGGTGGCGGCACTGAGCAAGCGGTACGCGCAGGTCTTCCAGGCAAAGCGCGCGCTCGCGCAGGGCGCGCCGGTGTCCCTGCTCGGCAACACCGGCTACGACCTGGGCACGCGGGGATTGCCGGCCGGCGACATCTGGCTGGTGCAACTGCTCGCGCACGTCCCGTGGGTCTACAACGAGGCCGGTGGCAACAGCGCCGGCATGGTCGGGTTGAGCCCGTCGGACGAGCAGCGCTACGCCGGCGGCCTGGTCGCGGCGGTGGAAGCGTGCGTGCCGCTGCGGCATTGATCTCCGCACCCGCCGCGGATTCCCCAGGTATGAGTCGGTCCCGTGGCCTACGCTGAACTCCACGGCACGGAACCCCCGCTGCATGAAGGAGGACGCGTGGGCGCTCGCGGTGGTGGCTTCGGCGGCCCGCCGAACATGCAGCAGCTGATGAAGCAGGCGCAGAAGATGCAGCAGCAGCTGCAGGAGGCGCAGGCCGAACTCGCGGCTACCGAGGTGCAGGGCACGGCCGGCGGTGGTCTGGTCCGGGCCGCCATGCTCGGCTCCGGCGAGCTGACGTCGATCACGATCGACCCGTCGGTGGTCGACGCCGACGACGTCGAGACGCTGCAGGACCTCATCGTCGCCGCGGTTCGCGACGCGCACCGCGGTATGCAAGAACTCGCGGAGCACAAGATGGGGCCGCTGGCCGGCGGCGCGGATCTCGGCAGCCTGGGGCTGCCGGGCCTGTGAGCGCCGCGCCCCCGGTGCCGACGATGTACGCACGCCGATGATGTATGAGGGAGCGGTCCAGGATCTGATCGACGAGCTCGGCCGGCTGCCCGGCGTCGGGCCCAAGGGCGCGCAGCGCATCGCGTTCCATCTGCTCAACGCCGAACCGGACGAGGTGGAGCGGCTGGCCAGCACGCTCGTCCGGGTCAAGAACGACGTCCACTTCTGCAGCGTGTGCGGCAACGTCGCCGAGGCCGAGCAGTGCCGGATCTGTACCGACCCGCGCCGCGACGCCTCGATGCTGTGCGTGGTGGAGGAGCCGAAGGACATCGTCGCGGTGGAACGCACTCGCGAGTTCCGCGGCCGCTACCACGTGCTCGGCGGCGCGATCAGCCCGATCGACGGCATCGGTCCCGATGACCTGCGGATCAGGGAGTTGCTGGGACGGCTGCGCGACGACGCCATCACCGAGCTGATCATCGCGACCGATCCCAACCTGGAGGGTGAGGCCACCGCCACCTACCTGGTCCGGCTGATCGCGCCGATGGGTCTCACCGTCACCCGTCTGGCCAGCGGTCTGCCGGTGGGCGGCGACCTCGAATACGCCGATGAGGTGACGCTCGGCAGGGCCTTCTCCGGCCGGCGGCGCGTCGACTGATGGCGAGCTTCGCGGGCTGGCGCGCCCGACGCCACCGCGCGCTGTACTGGACCTGCGCGGTGCTGGCCGCGGTCGCTCTGGTCGGCGGAGGTGTGGCCGCCTACGTCAGCTATGCCGACACCGGCGGACCGGCCGGCGCGGTGCGCGGCTACTTCGCCGCACTGGCTCGCGGCGATGCACCTGCCGCACTCGCCTTCGGTGACATCCCGGCCGGTCCGCGGGACTACCTCACCCGCGCCGTGTTGCACGAACAGCAGCGCCTGGCGCCGATGCGCGACGTGCACGTCACCGGCACCAGCCGCACCGGTGACAAGGCCACCGTCGCCGTCAGCTACCGCCTGCAGTTCGGCGCGGGCACGCAGCAGTTCAGCGACGAGGTGGACGTGCAACGGCGGCACGACACCTGGCACCTCACCTCGGTCGCGGTCAGCACCCAGCTGCAACTGGCCCAGGCCGAGGACCGTGCCCGCATCCTGGACACGCACAGTGCCGACCGGGCCGGTACTGCTCTTCCCCGGCGCCGTCCCGATCAGCTTCGACACTCCGTACCTGCAGCTGTCGGCTGCCACCAGCAGCGTCCAGCTGGACGGCTCCGGGCAGACTCAGCTGATCGTCGAGGCGTCGCCGCAGGGTCGAAGCGCGGTGCTCGCCGCGCTGCGCACGCTGTTCACCCCGTGCCTGGCCGGGTCGCCCAGCGCCGATCCGCGCTGCCCGTTGCCGACCCCGCGCGGGGTGCCGGGCAGCCTGCACGGTGCGATCACCGGGGCATTCGCACCGGACGCCTCCGTCGCCGTCACCAGCGTCGCGGCCGGCCAGCTCGAGGTGACCGGCCACGTGAAGGTGAGTGGTCGTTACCAGGAGCTGGACTTCAGCGACCTGCCCGTCCCGCACTCGGGCACGGTGTCGGTGCTCTTGTCCGCGAGCAGCTACGCCACCACGCCGCTGCGGCTCGGCTGGCAGGTGCAGTCATGACGAGGCGTAGTGCAGGGGCGAGGTCGACGCTCGCCGGCGCCGTCGTCGCGCACCGTCCTCACCGCCGTGCTGGCAGGCTCGCTGTGCCTGCCTGCGGCTCCGCGCCGGCGCGACGCCCGGCCCGGCCAACGCGCCGGAGTACTGGTTCGACGCCTGGCAGGTGGATCAGTTGTGGCAGCAGGGTGCGCGCGGGCAGGGCATCACCATCGCCGAGATCGACACGGGCGTGAACGCCGACCTACCGGAGTTGGCAGCGAACGTCCTGCCCGGCAAGGATTTCGGTGCCGCGGGCGGCGACGGCCGCGTCGACCGCGAGGTGAACGAGTTCGGGCACGGCACCGCGATGGCGTCGATCATGGTCGCGCACCCGGGCATTCTCGGCATCACCGGCCTCGCGCCGGATGCGAAGATCCTGCCGATCGCTGTGCCGCTCACCGGCACCACCGACCAGGACGGCAACGACCACCTGTCCCAGGCGATCCGCTGGGCCGCCGACCATGGCGCCAAGGTGATCAGCATGTCGCTCGGCGGCGCGCGAAAGCCGACCGTCGACAACGCGCCCTGCCCGGCCGACGAACAGGACGCGATCTTCTACGCGATGCGCAAGGGCGCGGTGCTGCTCGCATCCTCCGGTAACACCGGACTGTCCGGCAGCGTCGTCGAGGAGCCGGGCGTCTGCGTCGGTGTGATCTCGGTCGGTGCCGTGAACGAGAACAACCAGGTCGCGGACTTCTCGTCCCGGCATCCGTACCTGACGTTGACGGCGCCGGGCGTCGACATCCCGTCGCTGAGCCGGGTAGCCGGCTCCGCATACGCCGGCGACGGCACCAGTCAGGCCACCGCGGTCGCGTCGGCGGTGTGCGCGATCGTGTGGTCGAAGTACCCGACGCTGTCCGCCCGCGATCTGGTCACCCGGATCCTGGCGACGACGCAACAGCACCGCAGCACCCGCGATCCGGCGTACGGCTTCGGCATCATCGACGCCTTCACCGCGGTCACCGGTTCGGTCGCCGTCACCTCGCCGAACCCCGTCTACGCCGATGCCGATCCGTTCCTGGGGCGTGCCGCGGCACTCGCGGCTGCCCACCCGCCGACAGTGCCGAGCCCGGCGCCGACCGGCGGCAGCACCGGCACGTTCAGCATCGGGCACTCGCCACGCCTGTTCGCGCCGCGGGTGCTGGAAGGTGCAGGTGTTGCGCTCGCCGGCCTGCTCGCGCTGGTCGCCCTGGTGGTGCTGGGCTTCGTCCGGCGTCGGCACCCGCCCACCGCGGCGGTGCGGACGCCGGACGCCGCGATGGCCGGGGCGACGACCGCCGACGCCGACCGGCACGGTGTGGCATCACATCGTCGACTCGCCGCCCGCCGAGTCGGAGTGGTTCCGCTGACCCGGCGACGCTGGGCGCCGGTCAGGTCGGGCGCGTCCTCGCGGCGCGGTTGATGCCGCTGATCACGCCGCGCAGTGACGCCCGGACGATCGACTTGCTGATCCCCACGCCCCACAGGATCCGGTCGCCCACCTCCAGCTCGAGGTAGGACACGGCTTCGGCATCGCGCCCGGCTGCCATCGCGTGCTCGGCGTAGTCGAGTACCCGAACCGGCACGCCGCCCATCCCCATGTCCACCGTCGACAGCGCGTTGGTAAACGCCGCGATGGGGCCGGTGCCGGTGCCGGTGACCTCGTACTCCCTGTCGAACGCGCGCACCGTGGCGGTGACGGTGTCGATGCCGTCCGCGCTGACCGAGCTGAACGTCAGCATCTCGAAGTCACCGGGGCGCAGGTACTCGGCGGCAAAGATCTCACCCATCAGCTCGCCGTCCACCTCGCCGCCGTCGCTGTCGGTGCGCTGTTGCACGACGTGGCTGAACTCGATCTGCAGTCGACGTGGCAGGTCGAGGTTGTGGTGCATCTTCATCAGGTACGCGACGCCGCCCTTGCCGGACTGCGAGTTCACCCGGATGACGGCCTGGTAGCTGCGTCCGACGTCCTTCGGGTCGATCGGCAGGTACGGGATGTGCCACGGCATCTCGCTGACGGGCTTGCCGGCTGCCTCGGCCTGCCGGTCGAGATCTTCGAAGCCCTTCTTGATGGCGTCCTGGTGCGAGCCGGAGAACGAGGTGTAGACCAGGTCACCGACGTACGGGTGCCGCTCGTGCACGCCGATCCGGTTGCAGTACTCGACGGTGCGGCGGATCTCGTCGATGTCGCTGAAGTCGATCATCGGGTCGATGCCCTGGCTGTACAGGTTCAACCCCAGGGTGACCAGGTCGACGTTGCCCGAGCGCTCGCCGTTGCCGAACAGGCAGCCCTCGACGCGTTGCGCGCCGGCCAGCACGGCGAGTTCGGCATCGGCGGTGGCGGTGCCGCGGTCGTTGTGCGTGTGTACCGACAGCGCGATGAACTCGCGCCGGGACAGGTGCCGCGACATCCATTCGATCTGGTCCGCGTACACGTTGGGGGTGGACCGTTCCACCGTGCATGGCAGGTTCAGCACGATCTCGCGATCCGGCCCCGGCTGCCACGCGTCCATCACCGCTTCGCAGATCTCCAGGGAGAAGTCGAGTTCGGTATCCATGAAGATCTCGGGGGAGTACTCGAATCCGAAGTCGGTGTCGGGCAGGTAGATCTCGGCGAACTTCATCGTCGCGCTCACGCCGTCCACGGCGACGGCGCGGCACTGCGCGCGGCCGTCGCCCGGCCAGCCGAACACGACCCGGCGGAACGTCGGGGCGGCGGCGTTGTACATGTGCACGGTGGCCTGTTTGGCGCCGACCAGGGACTGCACGGTGCGCTCGATGAGTTCTTCGCGGGCCTGTGTCAGTACCGAGATGCGGACGTCGTCGGGGATCCGCTCGCCCTCGATGAGGCTGCGGATGAAATCGAAGTCGGTCTGGCTGGCCGCCGGGAAGCCGACCTCGATCTCCTTGTAGCCCAGGCGTACCAGCAGGTCGAACATGGTGTGCTTGCGCGGCGCGTTCATCGGATCGATCAGCGCCTGGTTGCCGTCACGCAGGTCGGTGGACAGCCAGCGCGGCACGGTGGTGATGGTGCGCGTCGGCCACTGCCGGTCGGGCAGGTCGACGGGGGGGAACGGGCGATACCGATGGCACGGCATGCCCGACGGTTGTTGTGGTGCGGGTCGGCTCATGAGGACTGCTCCTGTACGGGGGACCGGATGGGAGTTCGGTCGGCGCAGCAGCAGACCCGCGACGAGGGGCCGACCGGTGTGGTTACCGGGCCTCGCCGCGGCCGCGAAGGAGCAGCGCGCGAATCATGACCGGGTGATCGTATCGCAACCCCGTCACCGCGGCATCGGCTCGATGCGTCATCATGGCCCGCATGAAGCGGGCGCTGATCACCGGCATCACAGGCCAGGACGGGTCGTACCTTGCCGAGTTGCTGCTGGAGAAGGGCTACGAGGTGCACGGGCTGATCCGGCGAGCCTCCACCTTCAACACGCGGCGTATCGAGCACCTCTACGTGGATCCGCACGAGGCCTCGGCCCGGCTGTTCCTGCACTACGGCGACCTGACCGACGGCACCCGGCTGATCACCCTGTTGACCAAGGTGCAGCCGGACGAGGTGTACCACCTGGCGGCCCAGTCACATGTGCGGGTGTCCTTCGACGAGCCGGAGTTCACCGGCATGACCACCGGCCTGGGCACCACCCGGATCCTGGAAGCCATTCGGGCCAGCGGCTTGGCCACCCGCTTCTACCAGGCGTCGTCCTCGGAGATGTTCGGCGCGGCCCCGCCGCCGCAGGACGAGTCGACCCCGTTCCACCCGCGCTCGCCGTACGGCGCGGCGAAGGTGTACGCCTACTGGATCGCCCGCAACTACCGCGAGGCGTACGGCATGTATGCCGTCAACGGCATCCTGTTCAACCACGAGTCGCCGCGCCGGGGTGAGACGTTCGTGACGCACAAGATCACTCGTGCGGTTGCGGCCATCGCCGCGGGCAAGCAGGACCATCTGTACCTGGGCAATCTCGACGCCATCCGGGACTGGGGTTACGCGCCGGAGTACGTCGAGGCGATGTGGCGGATGCTGCAGACCGACGAGCCCACCGACTACGTGGTCGCCACCGGCACCGCGTACTCGGTGCGCGACTTCGTCGGCTTCGCCTTCGATCGCGCCGGTCTCGACTGGGAGCAGTACGTGCGCTTCGACGAGCGGTACCTGCGTCCGTCCGAGGTGGATGCCCTCATCGGCGACTCGTCGAAGGCGGCGGAGCTGCTCGGCTGGAAGCCGCGGGTGCTCGCCCCGGAACTGGCTCGGATCATGGTCGATGCGGACGCGGCCGAGCTTGCCTCCTCGCACAGCCACGAGCACGGCCACGAATAGGCCCCTTGGGGCAGCAGAGGCAGAACGCCCGCCATCGCGACGACGGCGGCCCGTTGATCACCGGGGTGTCGCTGTGGCAGGACCGCCAGGTCCGGATACGGATTTCGTCGTTTAGACGACTAATCGCCGCGAAATCCGTTGTTGAGGGGTGCTCTCGCCGCGTGTAGCGTGGCGCCATTCCCCGATGAAACCGGAGCGCGGCAGTGGCACAACAGGTTCAGAACTTCATCGACGGCAAGCTGACGGACGCCCTCGACGGGCGCCGCAGCGACCTGGTCGACCCGTCCACCGGTGAGGTGTTCGGTTCGGCGCCGATTTCCACCGAGGCGGATGTGGACGCGGCGTACCGGGCGGCGGAGCGGGCCTTCGAGGGCTGGCGCGAGACCACGCCGAGTGAGCGGCAGCGGGCCCTGCTGCGGTTCGCGGACGCGCTGGAGCTGCGCGCCGAGGAGGTCATCGCCGCCGAGTGCGAGAACACCGGCAAGCCGATCGAGCTGACCCGGTCGGAGGAGATGCCGCCGGCGCTGGACCAGATCCGGTTCTTCGCGGGCGCGGCCCGTCTGCTCGAAGGGCGCAGCGCCGGGGAGTACATGAGCGGGTTCACCTCCTATACCCGCCGCGAGCCGGTCGGCGTGGTGGGGCAGGTGACGCCGTGGAACTACCCGATGATGATGGCGATCTGGAAGGTCGCGCCGGCGCTGGCCGCGGGCAACTGCACGGTGCTCAAGCCGAGCGACACCACGCCGGTCTCCGCCGTGCTGATGGCCGAGATCGCCGCGGAGTTCTTCCCGCCCGGCGTCTTCAACGTCGTCTGCGGCGACCGTGACACAGGTCGGGCCGTGGTGTCGCACCCGACCCCGGCGATGGTGTCCATCACCGGATCCACCCGGGCCGGCTACGAGGTCGCCGAGGCGGCGGCACATGATCTGAAGCGCACCCACCTCGAGCTGGGCGGCAAGGCGCCGGTGATCGTCTTCGACGACGCCGACCTGGCCAACGCCGCCGAGAACATCGCCATCGGCGGCTACTTCAACGCCGGCCAGGACTGCACCGCGGCCACCCGCGTGCTCGTCGCGCCGAAGATCGCGGGCGAATTTGCCGAGGCACTGGCCGAGCAGGCGCGCAACACCAAGGTCGGGCCGCCGGCCGAGGCGGACGTGCTGTACGGGCCGCTGAACAACGCCAACCAGCTCGATCGGGTCGGCGGCATGCTTTCTCGGCTGCCCGATCACGCCCGGGTGCTGGCCGGCGGTCACCGCTTGGGTGAGCGCGGGTACTTCTGGGAGCCGACGGTGGTCACCGGCCTCACCCAGGACGATGAGCTGAGCCAGCAGGAGATTTTCGGCCCGGTCATCACCGTGCAGCAGTTCAGTGACGAGGACGAAGCGGTGCGGTGGGCCAACGGCGTCGAGTACGGCCTCGCCTCCTCGGTGTGGACGAAGGATCACGGCCGCGCGATGCGGGTGTCTCGCCGGCTGGACTTCGGCTGCGTCTGGGTCAATTGCCACATTCCGCTGGTCGCCGAGATGCCGCACGGCGGGTTCAAGCACTCCGGCTACGGCAAGGACCTGTCGGTGTACGGGCTGGAGGACTACACCCGCATCAAGCACGTCATGCACAACATCGACTACTGAGATCGACGCGCCTGCCATGTTCGGCCGAATGCAGCGATGAGACGCTGAGCGCATGCCACACACCATCGCCGCCGAACTCGTCGCGAACGTCGCCGTGGTCAGCGTCCGGGTCGGAGATACCGTCACGCGCACCGACACGGTGGTGCTCCTCGAGTCGATGAAGATGGAGATCCCGGTGCTCGCCGAGGTCGACGGCATCGTCAGCGAGATCGCCGTACAACCCGGCGACGTGATTCGCGAGGGTGACGTGATTGCGGTCATCGACGAGACAGCGCCGGCCTGACTGACGCCCACCGAAGGAGCACCACCATGTCCGTCGATCAGCCCGTCGACAAGCGCGTCGACAAGCGCGTCGAGCAGAAGCGGGTACTCGCCACCGCCATCCCGGGCCCGCGTTCGAAGGAACTGCATGCGCGCAAGCTCGCCGCGGTGTCAGCCGGCGTCGGGACGACGTTGCCGGTGTATGTGGAACGTGCCGGCGGCGGGATCGTCGTCGACGTCGACGGTAACCACCTGATCGACTTCGGCGCCGGCATCGCCGTGGTGTCGGTGGGTAATGCCGCCCCGCGCGTTGCCGAGGGCGTGCGAGCGCAGGTCGGCGACTTCACGCACACCTGTTTCATGGTGACGCCGTACGAGGAGTACGTCGCGGTTGCCGAGCAGCTGAACGAGTTGACGCCGGGCGCGCACACGAAGCGCTCGGCGCTGTTCAACTCCGGCGCCGAGGCGGTGGAGAACGCGATCAAGGTCGCGCGCACGCACACCGGCCGGCCGGCGGTGGTGGCCTTCGAGCACGCGTACCACGGACGCACGAACCTCACCATGGCGCTGACCGCGAAGAACATGCCGTACAAGCACCGGTTCGGCCCGTTCGCGAACGAGATCTACCGCGTGCCGATGGCGTACCCGTTCCGCTGGCCGAGCGGTCCCGAGCGGTGTGCCGAGGAGGCCTTCGAGACGTTCGTCGCCCAGGTGCACACCCAGGTCGGCGAGGACAACACCGCCGCGGTGATCATCGAGCCGATCCAGGGTGAAGGCGGATTCATCGTGCCGCCGCCCGGCTTTCTCGCGCAGGTGGCGGCGTGGTGTGCCGAGCACGGCATCGTGTTCGTCGCGGACGAGATCCAGACCGGCTTCTGCCGCACCGGCGACTGGTTCGCGTGCGAATTCGAGGGCGTCGTGCCGGACTTGATCACCACGGCCAAGGGCATCGCCGGCGGCCTGCCGCTGGCCGGCCTGACCGGCCGCGCGGAGATCATGGACGACGTGCACGTCGGTGGCTTGGGTGGCACGTACGGCGGCAACCCGGTCGCGTGTGCCGCCGCTCTCGGCGCGATCGAGACCATGCGTGCCGAGGACCTGTGCGCGGCAGCGCGCCGGATCGAGGCGAGCATGCGACCACGATTGGACACGCTGGCGGCGAAGTACGGCGCGATCGGCGAGGTGCGCGGTCGCGGCGCGATGCTCGCGGTCGAACTGGTCGAGCCGGGCACGACCGTCCCCAACCCGGTGCTGACCGCGCAGGTCTGCGCTGCCTGCCACCAGGATGGGCTGATCACGCTGACTGCGGGCACCTACGGCAACGTGCTGCGCTTCCTGCCGCCGTTGGTCATCGGCGCGGACCTGCTCAGCGAGGGATTGGACATCCTCGACTCGGCCTTCGCCGCCCACGCCTGATCTCGCTGCGGCGCCGAAAGGTCGGGCCACACCTGTTTCTCGCGCGTTCATCGCGGCAAAGCCGGTGCGGCCGGCCGGTATTCTGGACGAGAACTGCCAGTGCACCGGAAGGAACACCGTGGGTCTCGTCGTACAGAAGTACGGCGGCTCCTCGGTCGCCGACGCTGAACGGATCAAGCGGGTCGCCGAGCGGATCGTCGCAACTCGCCGCGACGGCCACGACGTGGTGGTGGTGGTGTCCGCGATGGGCGACACGACCGACGAGTTGATCGACCTTGCCGAGCAGATCGTGCCGGTGCCGTCCGGGCGCGAGTTCGACATGCTGCTCACCGCGGGCGAACGGATCTCCATGTCCCTGCTGGCGATGGCGATCAACTCGCTCGGCTACAAGGCCGAGTCGTTCACCGGCTCGCAGGCCGGGGTGCTCACCACGTCGGTGCACGGCAAGGCGAGGATCGTGAACATCACCCCGGGCCGAGTGGAGAACTCGGTCAAAGCCGGCAACATCGCCATCGTGGCCGGCTTCCAGGGCGTCAGCCCGGACACCAAGGACATCACCACGTTGGGCCGGGGCGGCTCGGACACCACGGCGGTGGCACTGGCCGCCGCGCTCGGCGCCGAGGTGTGCGAGATCTACACCGACGTGGACGGCGTGTACACGGCCGACCCGCGCATCGTCCCGAATGCGAGGCGGTTGGAGTCGGTGACCTACGAGGAGATGCTCGAACTCGCCGCCAGCGGTGCCAAGATCCTGCACTTGCGTAGCGTCGAGTACGGGCGCCGGTACGGGGTGCCGATTCACGTCAGGTCGTCGTTCGCTACCAAACCCGGCACGACTGTGGCCGGACACATGGAGGATCTTGCGATGGAAGACGCGATCATCAGCGGTGTCGCGCACGACCGCAGCGAGGTCAAGGTCACCGTGGTCGGCGTGCCGGACAAGCCGGGTGAGGCCGCGCGGATCTTCACCGAACTCGCCGCGGCCGAGATCAATATCGACATGATCGTGCAGAACATCTCCACCGGCGGGACCGGGCGCACCGATGTGTCCTTCACGCTGCCCTCGACGGACGGAAGCACCGCGCTCGCGGCGCTGACGAGGGTGCGCGACGAGGTCGGCTTCTCCGATCTGCTCTACGACGATCACATCGGCAAGCTCTCGCTGGTGGGTGCCGGGATGCGGTCGCATCCGGGCGTCTCGGCGAAGTTCTTCTCCGCCATCGCCGACGCGGGCGTGAACGTGGAGATGATCTCGACGTCGGAGATCCGGATCTCGGTGGTGTGCCGCGACACCGACCTCGATGCGGCGGTGCGTGCGGTGCACGACGCCTTCGATCTGGGTTCGGCCGACGAGCACGCCGTCGTCTACGGGGGGACGGGTCGATGAAGGTTGGTGTGGTCGGGGCGACCGGGCAGGTCGGCGCAGTGATGCGCCGCATGCTCATTGAGCGGTCCTTCCCGGTCGACGAGATCCGGTTCTTCGCCTCCGCTCGCTCGGCCGGCACCGCGCTGTCCTGGGAGGGTGTGGACGTGCGGGTCGAGGACGCTGCCACCGCCGATCCGCGCGGCCTGGACATCGCGCTGTTCTCCGCCGGTGCCTCGAGTTCGCGTGAGCTGGCCCCGCGCTTCGCCGAGGCCGGCGTCACCGTGATCGACAATTCGTCGGCGTGGCGGATGGACCCGGACGTGCCGCTGGTGGTGGCCGAGGTGAACGGCGGCGAGGTGGCCAACGCCCGCAAGGGCATCATCGCCAATCCGAACTGCACCACGATGGCGGCGATGCCGGTGCTCAAGCCGCTGCACGACGAGTCAGGGCTCATCCGGTTGATCGCGACCACCTTTCAGGCCGTGTCCGGGAGCGGTCTGGCCGGCGTGGACGAGCTGGACAAGCAGGTGCGCCAGGTCGTCGACCGCGCGGCCGAGCTGACCCACGACGGCGCCGCGGTGCAGTTCCCCGCGCCGGTGAAGTACGTGCGTCCGATCGCGTTCAATGTGCTGCCGCTGGCGGGTTCGATTGTCGACGACGGCGAGTTCGAGACCGACGAAGAGAAGAAGCTGCGCAACGAGTCGCGCAAGATCCTCGGCATCCCCGACCTGCTCGTCTCCGGCACCTGCGTGCGCGTGCCGGTGTTCACCGGGCACTCGCTGTCGATCAATGCCGAGTTCGCTCGGCCGCTGTCCGTTGCGCGGGCGCTGGAACTGCTGTCCGACGCGCCCGGGGTTGCCGTCACCGATGTGCCGACTCCGTTGCAGGCGGCGGGACAGGACCCGTCCTTCGTCGGGCGCATCCGCCAGGACCCCACCGTGGCCGACGGTCGCGGGCTGGCCCTGTTCGTCAGCAACGACAACCTGCGCAAGGGCGCTGCGCTCAACGCCGTCCAGATCGCCGAACTCCTGATCAACTAGTCAATCGTGATGCGGACGCGCTGCTATAGCCGCGCCTGAGCATCACGATCGCGATCGCTCCAGGCCACCTGTCGGAAAGACGACAGGTGGCCTGTTGCGATAGGCGCAGCAAATCCGAGACCTGGGCGTCTCACCGGTATGACGACGCTGCAGATGTTCAGTGCGCTCGGCAATGAGCGCGCCGAATTCGATTCCTCTCCGCACGCCATCGCCACACTGATCGACCAGCATCGCGGCGGCCTGATCGGGCTGGCGGTGAGCCTGCTCCGCGATCGTGAGGCCGCCGCCGATGTGGTGTCGGACGTCGTCGAGGCGATGTTCCGGACCTGGCCCAAGCTGGAATCCGAGCAGGCCGCCCTCGCCTATGCCCGTACGGCCGTCGTCAACCGCTCCCGTTCGGCGCTGCGTCGGCATATCACCGCTCGCCGTTACCTCGCGGCATACGTCCCGGATCCGCCCGCGCCCGGCGCGGACGAGGGACTGCTGCACTCCGAACGGTTCGCCGACGTGCTCCAGCACTTCTACCGGCTGCCCGGGCGCCAGCGCGAGGTGCTCGCCTTGCGCTACTTCTCCGGCCTGTCGGACGCGGAAATCGCGGGCGTCCTGCACGTCACCCCGTCAACCGTCCGATCGAGCGCAGCACGTGGGCTGCGCTCCCTCACCACCTCAGTAAGGAAGAACAGCGATGACTGACATGGAGAGACTCCTCAGCGGCGCACTGCACGCCCAAGCCGCCGGCGTCGAGCGAGCCCAGCAAGCCCAGCAAGCCCAGCAAGCCCAGCACACCGCACTTGTCTCGGACGCGGCCGATGTCGTCGTCCTGGGTGACTACCCGGGCCGCGGGGTGCCGCGTCGACACGGATACCGCCCGACGCTGCGGACCGCGCTGGGCGCGTCAGTGGCGGCTGCCGCCGTCGCCGGCCTCGCGGGCGGATTGGTCGCGATGGCAGCCGGGTCCGGGCATGGGACACAACACCCCGCGGTGAGTGCAGCCGGGCGATTGACGTCGGCCGCGGTCACGTCCGCGAGCCCGTACGGGCTCGCGCCCGGGCAGTACCTGCACGTGCACGCCGGCACCAGCGACACCTGGATCCCGGCCGATCCGAGTGGCGCCTGGGTTCTCGTCTCGGACGCCCCGCCGGAGCTGCAGAGCCCCGGATCGGCCGCGCCGCCGCCGTCGGTACGGGAAACGGCCAAGTGCGGAGCATTTCAGAGCATCGGCGGCTATCCGGGCGAACCGTTCCCCGGCTGCACCGCAGCCGTGGGCTGGCTGCCGTACCGGCCGCAGTTCGCACAGAGCCTGCCCAGTGATCCGGCCGCCATCCGCGCCTCGCTCGCCGCGTTCGACCGCAAGTACGACGCGCCGCCGACCGGCAGCACATACACCGACAGCAGCAACGACGACATGTGGAGCGTCGGCGACGCGTTCCTGAGCACCGGCTACGCGCCGAACTCGGTGGCACTCGCCGTCATCGACGCGCTGCGTGGCGTGCCGGGTGTAACGGTGCTGCACCACGTGTCCAACGGCAGTGGCCAGTTCGGCGACGCGATCTCCTACCAATGGCGCAAGACCAGCACCAACCACGGCAGCGACGAGGTCATCTTCGATCCGGTTACCGGCCAGGTCATCGGCACCGGTGGCACCTGGAGCCTGGGCTCAGTGGCGACTGCACCGATCACCTACACCGTCACCACCAAGGCCGGCTGAGCCCGCACGGCCCGGCGAAGCGGGGAGTGCGGGCGCCGGACCGCCCCACTCCCCGCTTCGTTGCGTGTTCGGGTCGCGCTACGTGAGCGAACCCCGGCCACCAGCGGAAAGCGCGACGCGCTGCTGCTCAGCCCGGCCGGCCCGTGGCTACGGGATCGGGGCATTCCACTCGAAGGGCACCATGTCGCGCAGCACCCGACGGCGCCGGTTGCGCGGCAGGTGGTCGATGTACAGCAGCCCGCGCAGATGATCAGTTTCGTGCTGCAGGCACCGGCCGAAGAAGCCGGAGCCGCTCACCTCGACCGGCTTCCCGTCCTTGTCCACGCCGCGCACCGTCGCATGGTCAGCTCGCTCCAGCGGAAAGTAGGGACCCGGCACCGACAGGCACCCCTCGTCGTGTTCGACCATCGGTCCGCTGATCTCGATGGTCGGGTTGACCACGTGCCCGACGTGGTGCTCGCCGATCTCATCCGGGCAGTCGTAGACGAAGACCGCAAGATCGACGCCCACCTGCGGGGCGGCCAGCCCGACACCTTCGGCGACGGCCAGCGAGGCGAACAGGTCGTCCACCAGTTCGGCGAGTTCGTCGTCGAAGCTGGTGACCTCGCGGCACGGCTGGTGCAGGACGGGATCGCCCGCTACGCGGATCTTGCGGGTCGGCTTGCTGGCTGGCACCTGAAGAGCCTAACCAGCGCCCACACCCGGTGACCCGAGGATCTCCGTCCTCGACCCGACCCTGGAGTTGCCAGGCGGTCAGTAGGGGGCAGGGCGACCAGTACGGTCCGCACGCTCCGGCGGCACATGGGCCCAGCGCTGCGCGGCGAAACCCAGGGCGTCAAGCGTCGCGTAGACCGTCTCGGTGATCTCCTCGGCGATGGTCTTGGCATGCTTGATCGCGCCCTTGTACGGATCACGCACGTCGTCCTCCTCTCCGACCGGCAGCGCCACCTTACCGCGGTGCGCGGCAGCCGCGGCGACGACGGTGCGTGGCTCGCCGCGTGGCACGCCGTTCACCAGCCGGACGAACTCCTTCATGGCGAACGCCCGGCGCATGGTGCTCGGCACCGCGGTCATCACCAGATCGCGCTGCTCGCCGGTCGCGCACAGGATCAGATCGGCGTCGGCAGCCATCCACGGCTCGAACTGCCTCGCCCGGTGATCGCTCGGGTCGATACCGAGCTGGCCCAGTGCCGAGGCGGAGGAACGGTCGATGCCCTGGCCCACCAGCGCCTGGACGCCCGGCGCTGCTCACCGTCACGTCGGCCTCGGGTCGACCCAACCGCGGAACAGCAGCTCCGCCATCGGTGATCGGCACAGATTGCCGGTGCATACGTAGAGCACCTGGAACGCCACGGGGCAAGTATTCACGAATCGCCACCAGGCTTGCCGCATTCCGAACGACGCACGCCCAGCCGCGGAACGACGCAGAAAAACCACACCTAATCTCTACATCAGCGCAACTCGGCAGAAGCTCACTCGTTTTACACAGACATGCGGCTGAACGTGCACGACTTCAGCGGCCACCCATTTCAGGTGCAATTGTCCCGAAATCTGGCAGGGCGCGGCCACGAAGTTCTGCATGAATACAGCTCGCAGTACGTCACCGGCCATGGCCGGCTCTCGGTAGAACCCGGCGACCCGTCGACGCTGCGCATCGAGACCGTGACCGCGTCCGTACCCATGGTCAAGTACTCCCCGGTGGCCCGCACCAGGTTCGAGCTGGCCTACGCCGCGCCTGGCAGCGCAGGCTCGAATCGGCGAGCGCCACGACGTCGTCGTCGCGTGCAACGTGCCGCTGTTCGCGCTGGCGCGGATGCGGCGTCACTTCGCCCGCACCGGTCAGCCGTGGGTGTTGTGGCACCAGGACGTCTACAGCCTCGGGGTGGCGGCCGAGGCGCAGCGGCGCCTGCCCGCGCCGGTGGCGGCGGCGGTGCGGCGGGGGGTCGAGGGCCTGGAGAAGTCCCAGGTGGCCTCGGCTAACGGCCGTCGTCGCCATCGGCGAGCCGTTCCTGCAGCAGTACGCCCGCTGGGGGATGGTGCGCGAAGGTGTCACCGTCATCCCGAACTGGGCACCGCTGGACGAGCTGACCCCTGGCCCGCGCGACAACGCATGGTCGCGCCGCGAGAGCCTGCCGGCTCGAGCCGTTGCGGCTGATGTACGCCGGCACGCTCGGCCGCAAGCACAACCCGCTGCTGCTGCTGGAGCTGCTCGACCGCGTGCGCGCCCGCGGCCGCGACGCGATCCTGGTCGTCGTCTCCGAGGGCGTGGGCGCCGATGACCTGCGCCGCCGCTGCGGGCGACCGGACGGATGTCCGGATCCTGGGCTACCAGCCGGCCGAGGAGTTGGCCGACGTGCTGGCCAGCGCAGACGTCCTGGTCGCGCTTGCTGGAGCCCGACGCGGCGCGGTTCTCGGTGCCGAGCAAGGTGCTGAGCTACCTCTGCGTAGGCCGGCCGATCATCGCGCTGGTGCCGGACGGCAACCCGTCCGCGGCCGACGTCACGGCCGGTGGAGGATTTGTCGCCCCGCCGACCCCGGACGGTGCCGCGGACGCGGCGCGATGGCTCGCCGGTGACCGCCGAGTCATCTCGATTGGACAGCATCGGGATACATGCGCGTAACCTTGCCGCCGACCGTTTTAACGTCGGATCGCATCGGCTCCCGGTTCGAATCCATCCTGATGGACGCGGCAACAGTGCCGGCCCGCAACATGAGCGGCGATGCCGGCCGCGGTAATCGGGTCCCGGACTATGGGAGGCGTGGTAGTGACACGAATCCTTCCCTGGCTGGGCTCCAATGAGAACTCCGGCGACGAGCTCGGGGCCGCTTTTGTCGCCACCGAATCGACGCAGACGATTTCCGCCGGGCGTGCAGCGCCGCGCGCGCTCCCGCGGCCCCGGCCGCTACGGCTGCCGCTCAGCGACGGTCGCTCGGTCGCCAGCTGGTCGCGCGTCTTCGTCCGCCAGCTGTCTGGTCTCCGACGCCGCTGTGCGCCACCGTCGCCATCGCGCTCGGCTGGCTGATCCGGTTCGGCTTCAAGGACGACGTCTTCACCGGCATCTACTTCTTCTGGGCGGCCGTGCTCACGGTCAGCTGGCTGCTGTGCCTGCACGCGGTCGGCGCTTACGAGATCCGCCGTATCAGCACCGGCACGCTGGAGTACCAGCAGGTGCTGCGTGGCTGCGCGCGGCTCATCGGCGCCGCGGCGGTCGTCGGCTACCTCGCGGGATCCACGTGGCGAGGCTGTTCGTCGCGGTCGTCATTCCGGTGGGCGCGTTGCTCATGGTGCTCGCCCGGTACGTCATCCGGCAGGGCGTGCACGAACGCGCGCAAGCGCGGACATTGGACCAGCGCGATCCTCGGCGTCGGCACCAGCGAGTCGGTGCGGCACCTCGCGGAAGTCACCTCACGCAACCCGGAGGCGGGCCTGGTGGTCGTCGGCGCCTGCGTCGAGGACGCCGAGCTGGGCAGCGGAGATCGCACCGGGTGTGCCGGTCGTCGGCTCGGTCGACCCGCGCCGCGATGATGGCCGAGGACCTCGATGTGGACATCGTCGCGGTGGCCGGCGCCGGACTCGGGCCACGCCGCATCCGTGAACTCGGCTGGGCGCTGGAAGGTACCGGCCGCAACATGGTGATGGCGCCCGGACTGACCGAGGTCGCCGGCCCACGGGTGCACGTCAGCCCGGTCGAGGGACTGCCCTTGATGTGGGTGGACCAGCCGCAGTTCACCGGGCTGCGCCAGGTGATCAAGCGTGCGCTGGACGTGGTCGGGTCCGTCTTCCTGATCGTGGTGTCGGCGCCCGTATTGCTGTTCATCGCCGCGCTTGGTGCGGCTCACCAGCCGCGGTCCGGCGCTGTACCGCAGCGTCCGGATGGGTCAGGACGGCCGCGAGATCAAGGTGTACAAGTTCCGCTCGATGTACCACGACGCGGACAAGCGCCGCTCCGACCTGCTCGAGCTGAACGAGTCCGAAGGCGGCATGCTCTTCAAGATCCGCACGGACCCGCGGGTGACGCCGGTCGGGCGCTGGCTGCGCAAGCTGTCCATCGACGAGTTGCCGCAGCTGTTCAACGTGCTCGCGGGCAGCATGTCGTTGGTCGGGCCACGGCCGCCGTTGCCGGACGAGGTGGAGCGGTACGAGTCGCACGACCACCGCCGGCTGCTGGTCAAGCCAGGCATGACCGGCCTGTGGCAGGTGAGCGGCCGCAGCGATCTGTCCTGGGACGAGTCGGTGCGCCTGGACCTGTACTACGTCGAGAACTGGTCGCTCGCGATCGACCTGACGATCATCGCCCGCACTGTGTGGGCGGTACTGCGCTCCCGCGGCGCGTACTGAGCGGCGTGCAGGCATACTGACCGACGTGCCGTTCCGCCTGGACACGTCCGCGCCGATCTACGTCGCCGGCCACGGCGGTCTCGCGGGTTCCGCAGTGTGGCGGGAGCTGAACAGGCGCGGTTGCACGAACCTGATCGGCCGGCGCTCGTCCGAACTCGATCTGCGCGACCGCGAGGCCACGTTCGCGTTCTTCGCCGAGGCACGTCCACAGGTGGTGGTAGATGCGGCGGCGCATGTCGGCGGCATCTTGGCCAACTCCACGTACCCGGTTGAGTTCCTGTCGGACAACCTGCGCATCCAGCTCAACGTCATCGACGCGGCACGCGAGCACGGCGTGCAGCGGCTGCTGTTCCTCGGTTCCAGCTGCATCTATCCGAAGTTCGCCGCGCAGCCGATTCGTGAGGACTCGCTGCTGACCGGTCCGTTGGAACCGACCAACGACGCGTACGCCATCGCCAAGATCGCCGGCATCATGCACGTGCAGGCGATTCGACGCGAGTACGGACTGCCGTACATCTCCGCGATGCCGACTAATTTGTACGGGCCGAACGACAACTTCGATCTGCAGAGTTCGCACGTGCTGCCTGCGTTGATCAGACGCTTCGACGAGGCACGCGCCGCCGCGGCGCGGAGCGTGACGATCTTCGGTACCGGCCGGCCCGGCGTGAGTTCATGCACGTCGACGACCTCGCCCGCGCGTGCCTGTTCCTGCTGGAGAACTACGACGAGCCCGAGCCGATCAACGTCGGTACCGGTAGCGACGTCACGATCAACGAACTCGCGCAGCTGGTCGCGCAGACCGTCGGTTTCGACGGGACGATCGAGCACGACACAACTAAGCCGGACGGCACGCCGCAGAAGCTGCTGGACGTCTCCAAGATCAACGCCCTGGGCTGGAAGGCACAGATCGCGCTGGCCGATGGCCTGGCCACTACCTACGAGTGGTACCGCGGCCAAACCACCGTTCGCGGCTAGTTGCTAGTCCTCGAGTTCTACCGGTTTGGGGAACTTCTTGGCCCTATAGCGGCCACAATCTTCCCCAAACCGCTGGCGCAGGCGGGTCAGGTTCGCTTGCGCGCGTAGATCACGAGCGTAGTGCGCAGAGTCTGCGGCAGCCGCGGCTCGACGACGGCGATCGCGCGGGCCAGCCGCGGCCATGGATGTGCGTAGTGGTGCAGTCCACCGCGGTGCGCGACGGTCCACTCGAAGTCCCGGTCCAGCAGCGCGGCGAGGTCCCTGCGGGTGTTCATCCGGTACATGGTGGGAAAGACGTCGCGCGCTTCCCGGCCGGGCTGGATCTTCTCCAGCACGCGCGCATGCTTGGCGTTCGGCACCGAACGCGACGCCAACGACAGCAGCGAATGCCGGCTCACCGTGCGCGCGACGAACGCGCCACCAGGGCGCAGCACGCGGGTCAGCTCGGCCACGAACGCAGTGGGATTCTCCACGTGTTCGAGCGTCCAGTCGCTGACGGCCAGGTCCGCCTCGCCGTCGCTCAGCGGCCATCGATCGCCCTCGATCAGGCGGAACTCGTCCAATGCCGGGTTCTGCTTTCCGGCGGGATCGATGTCGATGCCGATGACTTGCCGGCCGGGCCCGCGCAGATCCTGGAACGGGCGAGGATTGCCGGCGGCCACCATCGCCCCGCGCCCACATCCCACCTCCACCACGACGCTCGCGTCGGCAGCCAAGAGCTGCGCGGTCGCCAGGAACGGCACCAAGCTGTCGAAGCCGGACGCCGCCGGGCTGAACACCTCGTTCCAACCCAGGGGTGATTCGGCCATCGTCTCTCTCGCTCCAGGAGGTCCGAACGATCGTCGTCGCGGTGTGACGCAGCGGCGGACCGGGCCGACATTAGCAGTGGTGCCCGGCGGCTGCCGCGGCGTGCAGCACGGATAGAGTCACATCTTCGGGCTGGCTCGGAGGGATCGCGTGACTGCTTCGAATCGCGCTGCGCTAACCACCGGGCGCGCACGCGAGTACCTCAAAATCGCGCTGCGGTCCGCCTTGCACAGGCGCAACCTCGATCTTGTTCGGCACCCGTATCCGGTGCGCGTGAGTACGGCATTGCGGCATTTCCGGGTGACCACGCTGTTCGACGTCGGCGCCAACATCGGGCAGTACGGGGCGGCGGTCCGCGCCAGCGGCTACCGCGGCCGGATCCTGTCCTGCGAACCGTTGCCGGATGCTTACCCGCACCTGGCTCGTCGCGCCGCCTCGGATGGCAACTGGACCACGGTGCAGACCGCCGTCGGCGATCACGTCGGGATGCTCGAGATCAACGTCGCGGCGAACTCCTACTCCTCGTCCGTGCTGAGGATGACCGACGCGCATCTGGACGCGGCGCCGGGATCGCATCGGGTCGGCGTGGAGAAGGTGCCCGTCACCACGGTCGCGGCGCTGCTCGCCGAGCACGGCATCGACGCCGCCGCGGCCATGCTGAAGATCGACACCCAGGGCTACGAGAGCTTCGTGCTCGACGGCGCAGGCTCGGCGCTCGGCGACTTCGCCCTGGTGCAGCTGGAGATGTCGTTCGTGCCGCTGTACGAGGGCCAGCAGCTCTTCGACGACCTGCTGGATCGGCTGCGTGACTCCGGCTTCGAGATCTACGCGCTCGAGGGCGGCTTCGGCGATCCGCACACCGGACGGATGCTGCAATGTGACGTGCTGTTCGCGAACAGCAGGCTGCTCGGCTGATGGCCGGTCAGGTTCGCGGGCTGGCATGGCAGGCGGCGGTGCAGCTGCGCGCCGGGCTGAACCGTGCCGGTCTGGACGTCAGCCGCGACCATTTCCGCTCCCGCTTCGTCGCATTCCTGCACGACCGTGGCATCGACACCGTGCTGGACGTCGGCGCGAACACCGGGCAGTTCGGCCAAGCGCTACGGCGGGCGAAGTTCCGTGGGCAGATCCTGTCCGTCGAGCCGCTCTCTGCGGCCTATGCGCAGTTGGTCGAGCGAGCGAGCGAGGACGCCGACTGGGACACCGAGCGAGCCGCCATCTCCGACCGGCCCGGCATGATCACGATGAACGTCAGCGGGAACTCGGTGTCGTCCTCGGTGCTACCGATGCTGGACCGGCATGCCGATGCGGCCCCGGCCTCGCGCTACGTCAGCACCGAGCAGGTGCCGGCGACGACCGTGGACGAGCTGATGCGCCGGCATCAGCTACGCGCGGAGACGACGCTGCTCAAGATCGACGTGCAGGGTTACGAGAAAGCGGTGCTGGACGGCGCGGGCGCGACGCTGCCGCGCATTGCCGGGGTGAAGACCGAGCTTTCCCTGGTCCCGCTGTACGACGGTCAGGCGCTGCTCACGGACATGATCGACTACCTGGCCCGGTCCGGGCTGGAACTCTGGATGATCGAGCCGGGCTTCGCCGATCCGAAGACGCACCGCCTGCTGCAGCTCGACGGCCTGTTCTTCCCCGCCTAGCTCGGCTTGGGGAAGATTTGGGCCGCTATAGGGCTACAACATTCCCCAAACCGGTGAGGGTGGTGGGCTACTTGGTCGCCTCGACGGCGAACTGGGCGCCGCCTTCGTCGGCGCGCTGGTCGATGCCGCGCAACTCGCTGTTGTTGCTCTCGCCGACGGAGAACCGCTTCACCGATCCGAAGCCGGCCCGGTTCAATTCCGCCTCGAGCGTCTCGAAGTCGTAGATATATCCGACGTGGTGACCGAACGAGCCGATCGGGATGCGGATCAGGTCGACCGGATGCTCGACCACCAGGCCGAGGTCGCGATACGTGTTGCCCGCGCTGCTGTGCACCGACTCCGCACCGGCCAGGTACATCTCCACGTGACTGCGGATGTCCGGCGTGACCAGCCGGATCGTGCCGCCCGGCCGCAGGCACCGGTACGCCTCGGCGAGCATCGCCCGGCCGGCGGCCAGCGGGATGTGCTCGATGACGTTGTCCGCATAGACGAGCGACACCGAGCCGTCCTCGAGGGGCCATCGGCCGGTCGCGTCCAGATAGTTCCGCGCGACTGCGTTGACGTTGGTGATCACCCAGCCGGCACGCTGCTGCAGGCCGCCGATCTCCAGCCGCAGCGGGCGCGGCGTCTTCGCCAGCGTCCGGCGCAGCCGAGCCTTCGCCAGCGGCGTGTTCACGGCCAGCACGCCGCTGCGGATCACCGCGCGAAGTCGAGGATTCACCGGGGCAGCCTACCGTCCGAATCGGCCGAACATCGTCGTGGCGAACGTCTGCGCGGTGGGCAGCGCGAGGGCGTCCGCGCGGGCGCCGATTCGCGTGCCCGCCAGCAGCTCACGCAGCGCCGCGGCCACCGATTCGGCGTCCAGCTCCGCATTGAGCCCGGCGTCGAGCGCGGCTAGTTCGCGCGCCCGCACCTTCGACCCCGCGGACAGCACGGGCACGCCGGCCGCCACCGCCTTGCCCATGATCCCGCTCGGTCCGTTGTTGTTCTGGGCGATCACCACCACGTCGGCGGCAGCTACCAGCAGGTCCAGCGTCTCGTTGGACAGGAAGCCCTCATAGACGCGTATCGCCTCCCGCTCGGCCGCCGGCCGCGACTGGAGCCACGCGGCAACGTCCGGGTCCATTGACCCCGCCAGCAGTAGTTGCGCGTCCGGTGCGGCGCGGCGCAATGCTGCGGCCACCAGCGGGACGTTCTTGCGATCACTGATCACGCCGAAGATGCCGACGAGTTGCCGATCGCGCGGCAGGCCGAGGGACTCGCGGATCGCGAACCTGTCGCGGGCGTGGGCAGAGCAGATGGCCGGGTCGCGCACCAACTTGACGATCGTCCCCTTGCCCATGTCGTCACGTCCGGCGAGGGAGACCACCCGGTGCAGTGATCCGCTGGCCATCGCGGCCAGTGACAGCGATGCCTTCGCCACCCGATGCATCAACCCGATCCGGTCCAACGGCGAGAGCCGGGCCGGATACCGCGTCAGCAAAAAGACGATCTTGGGCCGTTTCGGCAATGCACGCAGCCTCTTCGGCGCGAGTTGCCACCAGCGTTTCAGCGACTTGTCCGCGTCCATGACGAACACGGTGGCCACGTCAGCGGTGGTGCAGTAGTCCGCGATCGCGGCGACGAACTCCGCCGTCGGCGGATAGATCTCCTCGAACCGCTCGTCCACCTTGATCGGCGCGCCGGCCAGGTAGGTCTCGAACTCCGCGCTGGTGGACGCACCGGCTGAGGTGAGCAGCACTACGTCACCCAACTGCGCGGCCAGACCGACGACGTGCGAGACGTACTGGAAACGATGGCCGCCCGGGTCGGGCTCGATGATCAGAGTTACCGGCACGAACTCCTGCTCCATGTGACGGACGAAATCGGCGCCAGCCGCTGGCTCGACGGCGCGGATCAAATTCTCCCCCACCCGCCGAAGCGTCGCCAATCGGATCGTCGATCAGAAAGCCCGGACGTTCAGCCGGTGAGGCCGCCGTCCACTACGAGCACGTGTCCGGTGATGTAGCTGTTCGCCGGATCGGTGAGGAACTGCACCGCCCGCGCGACGTCCTCGGGTTCGCCCAGCCGCCCGGCCGGCGTGCGCCGCACGATCTGGCCGAGCTGCGCCTCGTCCAGCCCGTGGCTCATCTCGGTGCGCAAGTAGCCGGGCGCCACGCCGTTGACGGTGATGCCGCGCGAGCCGAGCTCACGAGCCATCGCCCGGGTGAACCCCTCCAGCGCCGCCTTCGTCGCGCTGTAGACGGCCAGGCCGCGGTAACCCGAGCGCCCGACGACGGAGGAGATGTTCACGATGGTCCCCGACCTGCGGGCCAGCATGCGCCGGCTCACCGCCCGGGTCATGTAGAGGGTGCCTTTGAGATTGAGGTCGACGACGGTGTCGATGTCGTCGTCGGGGGTCATGCCGAGGATGCCGTCACGTGCCACGCCCGCGTTGTTCACCAGTACGTCGACGTGGCCCCATTTGTCGATCACCGCGCGAACGAACTGATCTGCGTCCGCTGCCTTGGACAGGTCCGCCGTCCGGAACAGGAATCGGTCCGCAAGACCGGTGTCGGCCTCCCATGCCTTGACCTCGTCGGTGGCCGAGCGGGCGCAGGTGGCGACGTGGTCGCCGGAAGCGAGGTAGGACCGGACGATGCCGGCCCCCAGGCCGCGGCTACCGCCCGTCACGATCACAACTCGTGGGCTGTCAACGCTCACCGATGTCCCTCCGCACGATCTTGTTGCCAGCCATCGACACGGTGTCGACGAACTTGATGCTGCGCGGGCGCGAGGCCGCCGGCAGGTCGGCGCACGCCGCCCGGATGGCAGCGCTGATCTGGTCGGTGTCGGCGCCGGGCGCGGCCACGATCTCGACCGCGACGATCGCGCCGGTCATCGCATTGGGCCGACCGAACACCCGAGCCATGTCCACGCCGGGCACCGCACCGATGCGTTCCTCGACCGGCAGCGGATGCACCTTGACGCCGCCCACGTTGATCACCTCCGAAGACCGGCCGCGGAACATGATCCGGTCGCCGACCACCTCGACCAGGTCGCCGGTCGGGCGCCACCCGTCGGCGTCCACCGGCCGTTCGCCGTAATAGCCGAGCATGCCGATCCGGGAACGCACCCACAGCTCGCCGTCCACGATCTTCATGGCGACGTCCGCGTCGTCGCCGCGCTCGAGCACGTCCAGCGATAGCCCGTTGCGCCCGTCGCGCACCGAGCCGCTGGAGCCGAACTCGCTCGCGGCGTACACCTGCGAGATCTTTGCGCTGGGAAAGGTGCGGGCGAGCTGTCCGAGCAGTGGAGCCGGGATCGCCTCGCCGCCGAGTGTGATCTGGCGTAACGCCGGCACCGGGCCGCCGTCGGTGCGCATCTCCGCGAGCAGGAAGCGCCAGTACGTCGGGGTCGCGCTGGCGTGCGTGACCCCGTGCGCGCGCATCGCCGCGAGCCCTTCCCGCGGCCGCCGTATCGACGGTGCGACAAGCACTGCGCCGGCAGCCATCACGTGCACCAGGATCTGCAGCCCGGCGAACTGGTGCACGCCGTAGGCGAGCAGCCACCGCTCGTCCGGTGCCGGGCTGACGCGGGCGGCGGCGCGCAGCACCCGGTTCCAGTCGTGCCGCACCCCCCGGGGCGTCCCGGTCGTACCCGTGGTGAGCACCAGCAGGGGATGCTCGGCCGGCGGCTGGACCGCGGCGCTACCCCCGCTGTCCGCGAGTTCGCGCGTGCTGAGCACGTCGAGGTCGGGCACCGTCGCGGCTAGCGCGGTGCGGGCCGGTTCGTCGGTGAGGACGACGTGGTGGTCGAACCGTTCGGTGAGTTCGCGCAGCTCGGCGCCGTCGTCGAGCGGGGGGTACTGGCACGACTCGATGCCTGCCAGCGACGCGGCGGCCATGGTGCTGAGCACGGTGGCGGCGTCGTGGTCCAACGCGGCGAACCGGCTGACGTCTCGCGCGATCAGCCCGGCGGACAGCGTCTCGGCGCGATCGACTAGTTCGCCATAGTCAGTGGTGTCGTCGTCAGCTATGACGGCGAGGCGCGACGGGTCAGCCCGGCGCAGCAGCTCGATCAAGCGCTGCGGACGGCGGCATCGTAGAAGGCCACGATGTCGCCCACGGTCTGCGGCATGGTCTCGCCGGCGAAGGCGTCGGTGCCGAAGTCGTCCTCGAGCACGGCGCTCAGTTCGGCGGTCTCCAGCGAGTCGAGGCCAAGGCCGTCGGCGAACAGCGGGGTGGCGCGGTCGAACTCGGCTTCCTTGTCCACGCGCGCGAGGAATGAGCGGAGTGTTTCCCGGATATCCGCCGGAATCTCGTTCGGTGTACCGCCCATGGAACGCTGGCCTCCACTGTCGTGCCGGTCGGTCAGTCTCGGTCCGCAGACTATCTCAACGGGCGGGGGCTTTCTCGGCTCGTGATCGCTTTCACGCCTCGCTATTGTGCCGTTTGTGGTGTACATCGGGTCGGGAATCTCGGGTAGCGGGTGGCGCAACCGGGTGCGCGCCAACATGCGCCGGCGGGTGCGGGCGTGGGTCTACGGGCCGGAGTCGATCTTCCCGGGCGACCCGCGCCGGCGGGTCATTCACGATGACACCTCGACCGTGGACTGCCGGGTGATCCAGTACGGCCCGGACGATGGTGAGCCGATTCGGATCGGCCGCTACAGCGGCATCACCCACTCCGTCGTGATCCTGCACGGCGGCATGCACCACGCCGACTGGATCTCCTCGATTCACACCTACCGGGATGAGGACGGTCGCTGGGTCATGCCGCCTGGTGCGGTGTACAGCCGCGGGCCGGTGGTGATCGGCAACGACGTGCTCGTCACCTATGAGTCGCTGATCATGTCCGGCGTGACGATCGGCGACGGCGCGATCGTCGCGGCCCGGTCGGTCGTGACCAAGGACGTGGAGCCGTTCTCCATCGTGGGTGGCAACCCGGCCAAGCACCTGCGCTACCGCTTCGACGAGCCGACGCGCGAGGCGCTGCTGCGGATCCGGTGGTGGGATTGGCCGGACGAAAAGGTGCGGGCGCATCGGCACGAGATCAACTCGGCGGATGTGGCCGGCTTCATCGCCCGCCACGACCCCGCGCTCAGGCCCCCGGGCGCAGACGCCACATCCTGATCTGCCCTCGCGGCTCGCGCCGACGCCAGCGACCTTGCATGAGCTTAGGCAAAAAGTCGTGTGCCCGTCATCCGGAGATTCGGCATGTTGATCGGCCCTAGCGTCGGACGCGAAAAATTGCGCGATCGCAGGAGACGACATGGCCGAACCGAACGACCCAAACACATTGGCGTTCCAAGCGGAACGTCGCCGTCAGCAGCAGGACACACCGAACGCGCTCACGGAGAATGAGAGGCGTGACCTCGATGAGCAGGTCATAGAACTGTATGAGCGACTTGACAATCCATATGGCGACAAGGACGAATTGCTCCGACGGATAGAGACGCACCCGCATAAGCAACTCTTTGTCGAAGCCTACGAGGAAAAGTGGAAAGAGGATCCTCAGCAGACGCACGAACGCCTGCAGAAGCAGCGGGCTGACCTACAAGATCGCGAAGATATGGCTAAGGCCAACGGAATAGTCAATGAATACTTCAGGCGCAGGCTCGGACTTAATAAGGGGCATGGGCTGACTGACTCCGAATTTCTGGCACTGAGCAGCGAGGATCAAATATGGGTATGGAACTTCCTCCAGAACGCCAGAAGCCCAAGAGACGTGAAGGCATGGGCGAAACAAGCCAAGTTTCTGAAGATCAGCCCGGATGCCTACCGGCGGGCAGCCGAAGTGATTTATCAGGGTATTCCTGCGATCAAGAGCTATATACCCGGTTACGGAATGACGGGGAAGTTCAAGCCCGGGCACGGTAGTCTCAAAGATGAGCTTTTGAATAAGCATCGTGAGGAAGCGCTGATCAAGGCGCACCTCATGCCTCCGAAGCGAGCCACCGGCGAGGTGGCACCAAGTGATCCTAAGGATCTGAAGATTCCGAGCGGAGCCCTGGGCGAAGCTTGGAAAGAGTTTCACCGGAGCCTCAATAAGGACACCAACCGCACCGCAGCAAAGGATCGAGCTATTACCAGAGCCGAGTTTATGGACGACCGGTTCGGCGCCGCACACCGATCAACGGTGGTCCGAGCTATTGAGGGTGCACTCCATCATGGCCTCGCGCCGGGAACACCCGCCGCTGTGCATCAGACCAAGATCGCCAAGGAGATGATGCGCAGAATTCCGGAGCTGAAGAAGCTCTGCCATTGAGATCGATCTCCGCCGATTCAGTCGGACTGGTAGGCGGTCCAGTCGGGCATGGGCTCGGTGGCGGAGTAGAGCGTCACGCCGAAGCGGTCGAGGATCTCGGCAACGCGCTTCTCGTCATCGGCAGAGACACGCTTGCGCCAGCCGGATACCTGCTCCTGACGGTCACCGGTCTTGATGGCCGAGACAGTCTCCGCGCTGGACAGGCTCGACGACCGCGACTCCCGCATCGAGGCAGCCCGCATGCGATCGATGTCGGTCAAGTCCAGACGCCGGCACACCTCGGTGAACACCCGCTCCTGGTCGGCGACGCATTCCTCGTAACTCAACGCCAACCACTGCGGCCGCTGCGGCAGCACTCGCAGCGGGTACAGGTTCTCCACCACCCAGTTGACGACGAACCGCTCCAGCTCGGTGCCCGAGCGGTCGATCGACGCGGCGTACTCCCGCAGGGCGGGATCCGCGAGCACCGTCTCGACGAACCACTCGTTGCGCAGATAAATCTTCGTCGTCGTCGGCCAGCCGTTGCGGATGCACGACAGCGACTGCGGCACCGGGTGCCGCACCAGGTAGACGACATCCACCGGGTAGTTGGTGTCGAACCAGTCCATCATCGGCTTGCCGCCGGTGATCTTCAGCAGCAACCGGTCGGTCCGGAATTGGAAACCCTTGCGCCAGAACGCGACCGGCGCGTTGACCCGAATCCGTCCAGCCATCAGGTCATCCACGTACGCCCGTAGCGCCTGTTCCTGCTCCTCGTCGGGATGGATCGCCATCCCGCCGTCGAACTTCGGCAGCCGGCGGAACTGGTAGGGCGTCAGATTCGGCGTCACGATCTCGATCGGTTGGTTCAACGGCAGCACGCCGCGGTTCGCCGCGATGACCTCCATCAGCCAGGTGCTGCCGCCGCGCCGGGTGCAGAACAGGCAGATGTTGCGCTTGCCGCCAGGCCGATGCCGCACCGTGAGCCAGATCGCTTCCTTGGCCGTCGAACGGACGCTGTCCCGCAGCGACTCGGGCAACCGCGCCCGCGACGCCACTAACGAGCCCCGTTATTCATCCGGCAGGCCCAACAATGGTTCCCGGGTGCCGACCTTGCGCGCTGGCACGCCGAACACCACCGCGTTGTCCGCGACGTCGGACAGCACCACCGTGTTCGCACCCACCTGCGCGTGCTTGCCGATGCGCACCCCGCCGACCACGACCGCGTTGGCCAGGATGATCGCCCCGTCGTCGATGGTGGCGAACTCCTGCTTGACGCCGCCGTCCGGGTTGCGCGCCCCAACAGTGACACCGCCGGCGATGGACACGTTGTTGCCGACCCGCAGCCGGTTGCCGATGGTCACACCGGTCGGATGCGGGATGAGCAGGCCGGTGCCCACCTCCATACCGGGCACGAAGTCCGCGTTGACCAGCAGCACGCCCACCGTGCGCGTGATGTCGGCCAGCCGCCGGTGCCCGGACCGGTACAGACACTGCTGCGCGCGCAGGATGATCGACGCGATCATCCCGGGCAGCACCAGACACCGCGCGAGAACCCGCAACCAGTTCGGGTTGTCGTCCGGTCGGTATCGCCGCAGGTCGGAAAAGACCAGCTGCGAGAACGTGAATTCGTGGGGCCCACTCGCCACCGGCACACCCTAGCGAACTCACGGTCGTTGAACCTCGCGAGGCGAGAGCGGAGCGACCCCGAGCCGAGCAGTAGGCATAGTCAGGCACGCCGCGGCGATACCCTCGGCCTACGGCTGTGCCCATGACGGGAACCTCGTCGCCGGACGAGGGTGAAAGGTGCGTTGACGACCATGGTGAAGCCTGCCTCGCTGACCGAGCCGCCGGTGCGCGGCCACGGCGGCAAGCGGCCGATCCTGGTGACCGGCGCGCCGCGCTCGGGCACCACCTTCCTCGGCACCGTGTTGTCGCTGAATCGTGGCGTCTCGTTCATCTACGAGCCGATGAGCCGCGTCTACGGCCTGCGCGACGTACCCGACCCACTGCTCTACGTCCGCGCCGGTTCTTCCTACGAGCCCACCGCGGAGCGGATGACGCGCGACCTGCTGGCCGGCCGCGGGCAATTCCGCAAGCCGCCGCCGGATGCCGCCGCCGCATCACGGCCGCGCGCCATCGCCCGGCGCATGCTCGGCTCCGAGGTGAGCCTGCGCTACCGGCGCGATGCCCTGAACCCGCTGCGCCGCCGCTGGCTGGTGAAGGACCCGTGGGCCGCCATGTCCAGCGAGTGGCTGCATCGGCAACTCGGCATGCAGACGGTGGTCCTCGTGCGCCACCCGGTACCGGTGGTGCGCAGCTGGCAGCGATTCGGCTGGGACATGCGCATCCAGGAGCTGATGGCCATCGACGAGCTGATGGCCGATCACCTCGGCCCGCTGGTCGAAGGCGTTGACGTGGACGCGCTCGACCCGGTGGAGAACGCCGCGCTGGTGTGGCGGGCGTACTACTTCGTGCTGAACCGCTACCTCGACCGCAACCCCGAGATGATCGCGGTGCGGCACGAGGACCTGAGCGCGCGGCCGGCTGCAGGTGCTGCAGGCGCTGTACCGCGACCTCGACCTGGACTTCGACCACCGGGTGCAGGCGCGGGTCGCCTCCTACACCGGCGCCGGCAATCAGGTGACGACCTCCGGCGAGACGCTGCACGAATTGCGGCGCGACAGCGCGGCGGTGGCGACGCAGTGGCGTCGCGACGTCGATCCGGCCGAGCGGGACAAGATCCGCCGCTGGGTGGAGCCGGAAGCCTCGCGCTGGTATTCGGACGACGAGTGGTGACGATGACTGGTGACGGTGGCTGGCAGCGATGACGCGCCACCCGAGCCAGATACTGAAGACCGGTGGGAAGGACGTCCGATGCACGCATTCGTGACCGGAGGACTCGGGTACGTCGGCCATGCGGTCACCCACGAGCTGCTCGGCGCAGGGTGGGATGTCACCGTGCTCAGCCGCGACCGGCTGGAGGGGACGGTTCCGGTGCCGGCGGGTACCGAGGTGATCCAGGGCAACCTCACCGATCGCGTCCGGCTCACCGAGATCGTCGCCGAGCACGACTTCGACGCGGTGGTGCACCTCGGCGGTCTGGCGCGGGCGCGCGAGTCGTTCGACGAGCCGCTGAATTACTTCGACGTCAACGTCGGCGGTACCGCGAACCTGCTGCATGCCATCGACGACCTACCCGATGGCCGCAGCCGCCCCAGCCTGGTCTACGGGTCGACCACCCTGATCTACGGCTCGCGTTACGTCGGCGCGGTCGACGAGAACGCCGAGCCGTCCCCGGAGAGCCCGTATGCGGACACCAAGGTCGCGGTCGAGCGGCTGATCAGCGCGCACGCGATCACCGGTGGCATCGCGGCCACCATCCTGCGCATCTTCAACGTCGGTGGCGGCGTGGAAGGCGTCTGCGACACCGATCCGACGCGCATCATCCCGAACCTGATGCGCGTCGCCGCCAGCGAAACCCGATCGATCACGCTCGTCGGCAACGGCACCGCGCTGCGCGACTTCGTGCACGTCGCGGACGTGGCGCGGGCGATCCGGCTGGCAATCGACTCGTCGCGCGCCGGCGCCTGCCCGATCTACAACATCGGTAGCGGGGTCGGCACCCGCATCGTCGACGTGCTGCGGCATGTGGAGGACATCGCCGGGCACGAGTTCGATGTCGTGCACACCCCGCAGGAGGGCGCCCCGGGCCGTCTTATCGCCGATGTCGGCTACGCGGCGGCCCAGCTCGGGTGGACCCCCGAGCGTTCCGACATCGCCACGATCGTGGCTGACGCCTGGAAGTTCTGGCCGCACGAATAGGCCGCGCCGAGGGGCGCCTGTTCGTCGCGTCGGTTCGGCTCGCGCGGCTTCGGGGGTGTGGCATCATTGCGGCGAAATGTGACGGCGTACATCGCCGCGAATATGACGGCAAACATTGCGGCGAATCGGGGGCTCGGGCCGGGCAGTCCCCCCGGACGGGAGCAGGGAATCTTGCCAGAACGTCTGCGCACGCTGACCCACGACGTCAAGCGCGTGGCCCAGTCCCCGGGTGCCTTCTCCAACTGGCCCCGGGTGCTCGGCGACATGGCCCGGGAACGCTTCGGCGGTGGCCCGAGCACGCTGAGCTTCGCCACCCGCACCGGGCTGCGCATCGACTGCCCGAACCGCCCCGGCGCCCGGGTTCCGATCTACGAGATCTTCGCCGAGGACTGCTACCGCTTCGACTGGTTCCTCGGTTCGCTGTCCGGCCGCCCCATCCAGGTGATGGACATCGGTGGGCACATCGGCACGTTCGCCTGCCGCCTGGCCCAGTTGCATCCCGACGCGACGATCAACGCGTACGAGCCGTCGCCGACAACCGCGGCGTTCCTGCGCCGCAACGTGGACCAGAACGGGTTCACCGACCGTGTCACCGTCACCGAGGCGGCGATCGCGTCAAGCACCGGGTTCGCGGAGCTGGATGACAACGGCGCCGGCAGCGGCCTCAACGGCCTGGTCTCGGCCGGGCACGGTTCCACGGCCACCAGCACCAAGGTGCCCACCATCGCCTTCGACGAGGCGATCGCCACCATCGCCCGTCCAATCGACGTGGTGAAGATGGACTGCGAAGGCGGCGAGTACGACCTGGTGTACGGCTCGTCGCCGGCAGGGTGGGACTCCGTGCAGCGGGTCGTGCTCGAGTACCACCGCGTCCCCGGCCAGTCGTGGGACCAGCTGCGCGACTGGTTCGCCGAGCGCGGCCTGACGGTGCAGGCCCACGTCGTCTCCGGGGACCGCCTCGGCTCGGCGTGGCTGTCGCGCGAACCGCTGGACTGATGGTTCGGCTCCCCCCGCGGCTGCGGCCGCTATTTCCCTACCTCAAGCCCGCGTACACCCAGGCCACCCGGATGGTCGCGCCGACCACCCAGACGCTGAGCCGGTTGCGCGGTGGCTGGCTGCCGAGCGGCGCAGTGCAGACGATGGAGCAGGCGGCGGCGTCGACCGGCGGCACCTACGTGGTGGCCCGGCCGTCGGAGCTGCTGGTTCGCCCGGCCGCCAAGGGACATCCGGCCGGCCACCCCGCATTCGCGGCCACCGACGGCACCCGCATCGACCGGGTTGCCATCGCGGAGCTGCCGGGCGGGCGGGTGCTCGGCGACAAACGGGCGATCATCACCGGCAACGGCGATTTCCTGCACGAGCAGAGCTGGTACTTCGGCACCACCCGCCCGCGGGAGCACCCGATCTTCCTGCACCCGTTTCCGCAGGCGCCGCTGGAGGTCGACGGCCGCTTGGGCGTGCTCGCCTCGCGAGGGGACGGTAACTACTACCACTTCCTCGTCGACGTGATGGCGCGCATCGGCGTGCTCGAGCAGTGTCCGGAGATCGAGCCGCCGGACCGGTGGTACGTACCGGCCGGCGCCGCCTTCCAGCGCGAGATCCTGGACATGTTCGGCATCGGCGCGGATCGGATCGTGGACGCCAGCGCGTATCCGCATGTGCGTGCCGAAACCTTGCTGGTGCCCGGGTTGCCGGCCACCGACGTATTCAACCCGCCGTGGGTCACCGATTTCCTGCGACGGCGGCTACTGAAGCCGGAGCACCACGCCCGGACCGGGCCGCCGATCTACGTCACCCGCGGCGCCGGTGCCAACAACCGCCGGGTGGTCAACGAGGCTGAGTTGCTGGACGTCCTGGTCGCGCGCGGCTTCGTACCGGTCGACCCCGGCAAGCTCACCGTTGCCGAGCAGATCGCGACGTTCGCGGCGGCACCGGTGGTGGTGTCCCCGCACGGCGCGGCTGAGACGAACATCATCTTCGCCGCGCCGGGCTCGGCGCTGATCGAATTGCTGCCGGGTGCCGAGGTGCTGCCGGACTGTTACTGGACGCTGTCCTACAGCGTGCCCGGACTGGAGTACCGCTACCTCGTCAGCGACGGCAGGTCAGCACGCGCCACCCTGGCCTCGGCGCTGGTCGAGGACATCACGGTGGACATGGCCGCGTTCAGCCGGCTGCTGGACGAGGTGAGCGTCCGCACCGGGTGAGGCTCAGCACCGGGTAAAGGCTCCGGGCGGCGAGTCTGCCCGCAGGTGTCGTGCGGATCCGGTAGCGGTGCGCGCCGGTCAGCGGCCGCTGCGCTGCAGGTTCGCTGCGCGCCGCCGCGCGATCTGCTCGTGCACGTTCTGCGCCCAGCCGGACGGGCTGATCCGAGCTCCGATCAGCCGGCTCGCGTCGGACATCGACGTCAGCCGCTCCGGCGGCAGCGCGGACATTCGCGCCATCGCATCGGCCCATTGCCCGACGTCACCGGCGGCGACGACCCAGCCGTTGTAGCTGTCCTGCATCAACCCCGCCGTGGCGCCCGCGAAGTCGGTGCAGAGCACCGGGAGCCCGGCCACGGCGGCTTCGTGCACGACCACCCCGTACGGCTCGACGTGCGAGGGCAACACGAAGCACGAGACGCGGCGCATCAGCTCGGCCACCTGCGGCGGCTGCACGAACCCGTGCATGACCACGCCGGGGATGACCCGCAGCTGCTCCTCGTACGGTCCGGTGCCGACCACGTGCAGGTCCCACGGGTCGGTGACGAGTTCGCGGTAGCGCGCGTACGCCGCAGCGAGCACGTCCGCACCCTTGTGCCAGACCAGCCGTCCGGCGGACAGGAACGCGCGGTGCCCGGCCAGCTCGGCACCGGTACGCGGTGGCGAGGCGAACAGGTCGACGTCGGCCGAGAGCGAGCCGCGGATGATGTCACTAGCGCTGAAGCCGAGCCGGCGCGCGTACCACTCGGTGAGCTGGCTCGGCACCATCGCGACGTCCGCGACCGGCTGCACGTACCAGCGATGGGTGAGCCGGCCGAGCCACTGTTTCGGCGTGGACCGCCACAGGTTGTCCATGATCAGGATGCGGACCACGTCCCGCGGCACCGCCTTCATCACCGCGCGGTAGGCGGGCGTGAAGTTCCAGGACATCATCGCCACCGCGTCCGGCGTGAAGTCGACGACCTGGGCCACCAGCTCGGCCGGCTTCGGCGCGGTGGTCCAGGTCAGGCTGCGCGCATAGTCCTCGGGGGTGATCTCGAACGCGGTGTCGGCCATCGCCTCGAACACCGGAGCGCGGGGCGCAACCACGAGCAGTTCGTTGCCGAGCTTGTGCAGGTGCCGGTACTCGTTGTCGAGGTAGCCGGTCATCCCGTTGGTCAGGAAGGCGATCCGCACCGTGCGTGCTACCTCCGCCCGGGCTGCGCCCGTCTTGCCCGACGAGCCGCGGCGGCCGCCGTCTCGACCTCCAGCGCCCGCATCTCGGCGGCGTCCTCGTCCTCGACGCGGTCCACGTAGAGCAGCGAGACGAGGATGGCGGCCGGCACGTAGTAGAAGCGGTCGGTCAGGTCCGCCTCGAACACGTTGAGGCTGGCGATCGCGATACCTACCGCGACGAACGCCGCGCCGAGGTCGTGCCGCGGGATCAGCCGGGCCGAGTAGTAGATCCCGGCGATCAGGTAGATCTGCATGCCCAGGAAGAGGATCAGCCCGCCGGAGGCCAGTTCCTGCAGGTAGACGTTCTGTGCCTCGGTCGCGACCTGCAGCCCGATGCCGTCGATGGGCGAGTGCAGGAAGTCCAGGATGCCCTGGTGCGCCACGATGGAGCGCGCGGTGTCGCTGCCCGAGGTGCTCGCGCCGCCGCCGACCAGGCGCGTCGCCTTCAGGATCTTCAAGCCGATCGACGGCAACACGGCGAACGTGACGCCCACCAGGCCGACGATCGACAGCAGGATGATCGGCGCGTACCGGCGCGCGCGTGGCAGCAGGACCACGCTGACCACGAGGGTGATGCCGGCGGCGATAGCACCGCCACGGGAACCGCTCGCCCACACGCCGAGAACCAGGCCCGGCAGGCTCACGTACCCCCATAGCCGGTCGCGCCCGTTCTCCGAGAACACCATCCACATCGCCAGCGGGATGCAGATGGTCAGGCCGGCGGCCAGGAAGTTCGGATGGAAGGCGAAGCCGAACTGGCGGCCGGTGCCGACCGGGATGTGCGTGACCAGCCGGGTGATGATGCCCAGGCCGACCTTGCCGGCTACCGCCGCCCAGCCGGACGCGGCAGCGCCGACGGTGAAGGTCATGGCCAGCCAGCGGGGCGCGCGCCGGTCGTGCGCCGCGGCGAAGGTGAAGATCACCGGGATGGCGAACGACGCGATGAGGTACTTGATCGCGACGCCCAGGTCCGCGGAGGTGATGCTGCCCTTGGTCGAGACGGTGGCCTTGCCGCTGGCGGTGATGACCGTGCGGCCCTCGAGGTAGTGCGGATTCGTGGGGATGAAGATGTGCAGTACCGCGACGATGATGATCGCGAAAGCCAGTTGCTTGATCCACCACGGCGGCATGTACACGTGCCGGTCCGGCTGGGCGATCAGGAACAGCACCAAGGCGAAGAGGACCAGGACGTCACCCGGGCGAACAGGCCCGACGTACCAGCCGTTCCAGGTGAGGGTGAAACAGGCCAGCAGGGCCGCGCCCATGGCCGCCCGCTGCGCGTCCCAACGCACGATCAGGGTGAGCACGGCCAGCCCGGACAGGGCGCCGACGCCGACGATGCCGAACGTGCCACCCTTGCGCAGCGCCAGGGCCTCGACGACCAGGATCAGCCCGGCGACGACGATCAGCGGGACGGGGTTCGTCCTCGATCGATTCGACATGGCGCTCCTGGGTTCTGCCGCGGGTCCACCACCGCTGTCCAGCCGGTCGCTGGCTGTTTATCACAGGTACGGTACTTGGCGAATTCGGCGCAGTCGCGCTACTCAGGCAACGGCGCGCAAGCTGGCCGCCCACTGCCGTCCGCAGGCGGTCGGGGGTCAACCCCGCTAGCGGTGGCGGCCTCCGGCACCCGGACCGCTGAGAGAACGGCCGGTCCCGGGTGGAGGATCCGGCCTGCACGTATCATCCTTCCTCGAGGGACTCACTCGGGGGAGCGTCGCGACACCTCTGGTGTTGCTGGCGGGCCAACCGGCGCCGGTGTCGACGGACAGTTAGCATCTGCCGCAGAACGAGGCCCGTGCAATTGCCTCCAAACATCAGGTCAGGCTCCACACATCTGGTCATGAAGGGCATACAGACGTGACGCTTCGCTCGTACCTACGCGTCCTGCGGGAACGCTGGAAGCTGCTCGTCTCGTTCACCATCCTGGCGACGCTGGTCGCGGTCGTCATCACCGTGCTGACGCCGAAGTCCTACACCGCCACCGCGCAGGTGCTGGTTGCCGCCGCGGGCGCCACCGACCCGGTGAGTTCGTCGCAGCAGGCGGCCTACATCGAGACCCAGGTGTCCACGTTCGCGCAGATCGTCAACTCCGCGGACGTGGTGAAATACGTGCGCACCGACCTCGACATCCCGCCGCAGCAGTACAGCGACTCGGCGTTGAAGGGCAAGCTCAGCTCCAGCGTGCCGACCGGCAAGTCGATCATCCAGGTGCATGCCACGGACAAGAATGCGGACGAGGCCGCCAAGATCGCCAACTCGGCCGCCGCAGGCCTGGCCAAGTCTGTCGAGGGGTACAACACCACGGCCAACGGCGCGTCGGTGCACCTGTTCGTCACCGGCCCGGCCACCGCGCCCGGCTCGCCGACATCGCCGAACAAGTTGCTGAACATCGGCCTGGGCGTGGTGCTCGGCCTGCTCGTCGGCGCCGCGCTGGCGGTCGCCCGCGACATCCTGGACACCCGCATCAAGGACGCGGACACGCTGGCCAAGGTCGCCAATTCGCCCGACGATGGGCGTGGTGGTCGAGGACTCGAAGACGCAGCGGCACCCGATCGCCACCCGTGCCGGCACCCGCAACATGCGCGCGGAGAACTACCGGCAGCTGCGCGCCAACCTGCAGTTCGCCAACGTCGACGAACATCCGCGCGTCATCGCGGTCACCAGCTCCATTCCGGGCGAGGGCAAGACGACGGTCGCGATCAACCTGGCGTCCACGCTGGCCGAGGCCGGCTTCACCGTCTGCCTGGTCGACGCCGACCTGCGCCGCCCGACCATCGCCAAGGTGCTCGGCCTGCTGAGCCCGGTCGGGCTGACCAGCGTGCTGATCCACCAGATCGAGCTGTCCGAGGCGATGCAGAGCGCCGGTTCGAACTTCTACGTGCTCACCTCCGGCCCGACCCCGCCGAACCCGAGTGAGGTGCTGGCCTCGTCCTACGTGCGCGACATCGTCCGCTCGCTGCTGGAGAAGGTCGACTACGTCGTCCTGGACACCGCGCCGCTGCTGCCCGGTGGCCGACGGTTCCGAGGTCGCCGCGCTGGCCGACGGCACGCTGCTGGTCGCCCGGCACGGCGTCACCACCGACAGCCACATCCGCCGGGCCACGCACGCCCTGGCCCGGGTCGACGCCAAGCTGCTGGGCGTGGTGCTCAACCGGATCCCGGCCCGCAAGCAGCAGCGAGTACGGCTACACGTACTACCGCGCCGAGAACGAGGTGTCGGCGCACGCCAAGCCCGCCGCCGCGCAGGGCCGCGGCCGCCGTCGAACCGCACAGCGTCCCGCCCGCGGCGCGCATCACCGGGCGAACCGCGGCGCCTGCCGGTACCCTGTGCGTAACGCCGTCCGGACTGTCGTTGATCTCGTGGAGGTCGGGCCTTGAGTTCAGTCGATGCTGTGGTCACCGGTGGCGGCGGGTTCATCGGCGGCCACCTGGTCGCGTGATCTGCTCGCGCAGGGCAAGTCGGTGCGCGGCGTCGACGTCAAGCCGCTCGACGAGTGGTACCAGGTGCACCCGGACGCGCGAGAACGTGCCAGGGCGACGTGTCGCTGCTCGAGGACGCACGCGCGGCCGCCGCGCGGCGCGGGCATCGTCTACAACCTCGCCGCCGACATGGGCGGCATGGGCTTCATCGAGAACAACAAGGCCGCCTGCATGCTGTCGGTGCTCACCAGCACGCACGTGCTGCATGGCCGCCACGCGAAGCCGGCGTCGAGCGCTACTTCTACTCCTCCTCGGCCTGCGTCTACGCCGCCGAGCACCAGACCAGCCCGGACGTCATGCCGCTGAGGGAGGACGACGCCTACCCGGCGATGCCCGAGGACGGCTACGGCTGGGAGAAGCTGTTCAGCGAGCGGATGTGCCGGCACTTCCTCGAGGACTACGGCCTGCAGACGCGGGTGGCCCGCTACCACAACGTCTACGGCGAGTACGGCACCTGGGACGGCGGTCGCGAGAAGGCGCCGGCCGCCATCTGCCGCAAGGTCGCCACCGCCGTGCTCACCGGCGAGCACGTCATCGCGATCTGGGGCGACGGCACGCAGACCCGCACGTTCATGTACATCGACGACTGCGTGCTACGGCACGCAGATGATCCCCAACGCCGACGACCCGCGCCCGGTGAACCTGGGCAGCGACGAGACTGGTCTCGATCAACCAGCTGGTCGACATCGTCGAGGAGATCGCCGGGCATCACGCCTCGAGCGGCAGTACGACCTGAGCGCGCCGCAGGGTGTGCGCGGCCGCAGCAGCGACAACACCGAGATCCTCCGCCGCTACGGCTGGGCGCCGTCGACCACGCTGGCCGACGGGCTCGAGCGCACCTACCGCTGGGTCTACGACGAGGTGTCCAAGACCCTCGCGTAGCCGATCGTGATGCGCGCGCGCCGCTATAGCGGCGCACCAGCATCACGATCGGGCGGGGTGGCGCTCAGCTGGCTTGTTGCACCGCGTCCGCGAGCATGTGCGCCAGCCGCCGACGGCCCGGCCCACGCAGGTGCTCGATCGCGTCCGCGGGGTTGTTGAACTCGTAGGTGGCGAATGCGGTGCCGGTGCGCAGCACGGTGGCCTTCGGTCCGACGGTGTCGAGAATGGTCCGCTCCAGCAGGTCGAGGTTGTGCTGGACGACGTGCGCCCACTGTTCGCCGAGCAGGCGCGTGCCGGTCGCGATGTCGATCGGCGATTGGTAGGCGACCACCGGCGTGCCGAGCCGAGCCAGCGTCTCTCCCTCCATCCGCAAGAGGTTCAGGTGCGGGCCCTCGACGATCTCCGTGCCGTGCAGGTAGGCGTACCACCAGCGGGAGCGCTCCTCCTGCGGAAGGTCCTCGCGTTGCACCTGCTTGATGTAGTGACCGACCGGGAACTCCCCGAGCACGGTGCGACAGGGCATGGCCCGAAATTCGGTGAACGCGTCGGGCGACGGCTTGGGCTTGGGCAGCTTCGGCACGTCCGGTGCGGACATGCTCAGTGCCCGGACCGCGGCGATCTCCGCGGCGTAGGTGTAGGCCGGGTGGAAGCGCCAGTTGTTGATGTACATACGCGTCGCCATCGGGGTGATGACGATGGGCCGGACATCGCTCTGCTCGACCAGGCGGAGATACGCGTCGTGGATATCGGCGAAATACCCGGCATTGCCGGTGAAGAACATCGACTGCGACTTCAGCAACCGGCGCAGCATCCTCGGTACCGGACGGATGTCCCCGTCCACGTGGAAGGCATAGCTGGTCGAGTCACCGAGGAACAGCACGTCCGGCTTGCCGGCCCGCAGCGCGGCGATCAACCGCCGGGCCGAGCGCGTCTCGTAGCTGTCGCGCTCGGAGACCCGCTTGCGCGTCGAGCTCATCGGGCCGTAGGTCTTCATCAGAGCGGTGTTCAGCAGCGCCTGCATATCGAGCCGACTTCGTTCCATGCGCGGTCGTTCCCCTTCTGGCTGTCCGGACTTCGCTCGCCGTTCCCCGCGGGCGCGCTGCTTGCGCCCGAGGGCCTGGCGGTGGGGCGGCCGGCCGGCAGCGTCCGTCCCCGTTCATTCTGACCAACGGATGACAGGGCGTGGGGTAACTCCCAACTTTCGTGCCGTTCGGGCGGAAGGTAGCCTGCCGACAGGGTTTAGGGTGACGCTCTGGCGCATTCCGCACCCATTTGCCAGGCACAATATGGCTAGGGCGGACGTGGCCTAGGGACTCGTGAGCATGCATCCGATCGTCAAGAGCGGCGTTGCCCGGACCGCGTCCTTCGTGCCACAGGCCATTGCGAGCTTGCTCACCAGCCGGATCGTCATATCGCATTTCGGCATTCCGGCCTTCGATGCCTACACCCTGTCCGCGTCGCTGATCCTGCTGGTGCCGCTGAACAACCTCGGCGTCGGCGCGGCGGTGACCTCTGCGGTCGCGGCGCACGGTTCGTCGCATGAATCGGTGCATCGGGTCACGCTCACCGCCGCGCGTACGGTGGCCGGCTCGGCGCTGTTCCTTGCCATCGTCTCGGTATTCGTAACGATCGCCGGCTGGTGGCATGCCTTCCTCGGGCCGGCAGCCGGCGACGGTGCGTTCTACGGAATCGCCATGGTCGTCTATGCGATCACCTTCGTGCCGGCGCTGAGCCAGAGCATGTTGCTAGGCGTGCACCGCTTTCACCTGAGCATCGTCGTCCAGACGTTTCTTGCCCCGGTGGCGTTGCTGCTCGTGGGCGCGATCGTCGGCGCAAAGATGGACGAGCGATACCTGATCGTCGTCCCCGCCGTCGCACTTGCCGTGGTGAATATGGCGAACGCGATCGTCGCCGGCCGGGTGGTGAAGTTCAGCTGGGGTCGGGTGCTGCGCGAGCTGCCGTTCCCGGACCGATACGCGGGCGCGTCGATCCGGGCGATGTCCGGGCCGATGCTCATCGTCAGCCTGTCCACGCCCATCCAGTTGCAGAGCGACCGAATCGTGCTCAGCCACTTCGCGACCAAGCAGGCCGTCGCGAACTACGCGGTGGCGATACAGATCTTCGCGCCGGTGGCAGCGCTGATCGCGGCGGCAGCGCAACCGCTGTGGCCGATCTACACCGCCGCGCGTGCCCGCGGCGGCCACGGCCCCAACGTCGCGAAGATCATGCTGGTATTCGGGCTGGCGTGCTCGGCGGTGTCGGCCGTGCTCGTGCTGGTGGCGAATCCGATCGGCCATCTGATCGGCGGCCACCAGATCCACCTGGGCTGGACGCTGCCGATCGTCGCGGCAGTCGCGATTGCCCTGCAGGCCGCCACGTATCCGATGGCGATGTCGCTGATGGATCCGGTCGGATTGCGCCTGGTCGCGTTATCGGCGGCAATTGCGGCCCCGCTCAACGTGGCCGTCTCCATCTTCTTCGCGCGCTGGTACGGCGCGCCGGGGCCGTTGCTCGCCAGTTGCATCGTCTGCACCGTGATCCAGATCATCCCGGTCGGGTGGTACGCGAACCGCCGGCAGCACGACGCGGTCCGCGGTATCGGCCGGCACCGGGTGGAGCGGCAGAAGATGATCGAGGCAGGCTTGCTGCCGGCGGGACCGGTGGCCGGCGAGGACGCGCCGGCCGACCCAGCGCCGGCAGCACGGGCGGCGCGGGGAGCACAGAGCCCAGCGTTGTCAGGCGCAGACGCTCAAGCGCGCGTCTCGCCCGACTACGGCACCGAAGGCTTCGGCATGGCGACCAGCGTCGCCGACGGCGTGCCGGCGGTCGAGCCGATCGAGGTGGACGAGCCACCGGCGAACTTCCGCACCGTGCCGGTGCCCTATCAGCGGGGATTCGTCCCTCGGCCATGATCCGAACCACACCGCTGCGGCGATAAAGCTATGGGAATGTCCGAATTACCGGTGTTAGGCCGGTATTGCTATGTCACAGTTCGGACGTCGACCACTTGCGCCACTTTCGCAACACCGCTTTAGTTGTCTCGTTAGACGATTCAGGGGCAGCTGTGCACGAAGGATCCGCATGTTAAGCGGGGGTGTGATAGCTTCCCGGAATCATTAGGTTCCGCGCGCGTAAGGGTTTTTTCTGAGTTAGGCTTCCTCGTCAGGTCAGCTGCCCAATGAATGAGATGGTGATCCCGATGCGCCGCCTGCTCTATGCGCTTGTAGCGCTGGTCCTAGGCTCCGCTGCCGCGTTGCTTGCGGCGCCTGGGCTCGCCTCCGCCGGCACATATGGCACTGCCGCCAGCCGTGTCGCAGCTGCCAACCCGATCAACACCAGCGAGGACTGCCCCGGTACGCGGATTCCGGGCACCACTACCGTCAACGACGCGATCCACCCCGGCGCGACGATCATGTCCAGCACCACCACGCCGTTCGTCGGCCAGCACATCGAGGCCTCGGGCATCCAGTACTGCCCCAACGAGGACGTGCGGCTGACCATCGGCGGGCACTTCGTCGGCACCGCGCACACCAACAGTGGTCAGTCGTTCGACCCGCAGGTGGTCGTGCCAGCTCCGGTGGGTGACCAGTTGCTCTGCGGCGTCGGTGCGAGTGGCTTGTCGTCCGACCAGGACTGCCTGACCTTGCACGTCGTCTCGCCGACTGCGCCAAACAGCGGCCCGCCACTGTCGTTCACCGGTGTCGAGATCGGAGCGATGGTCGCCGTGGCGATTGCGCTCCTGGTCGGCGGCGCGCTGTTCGCGACCGTCGGACGGCGCCGCAAGTCCCACGTCTGAGCACCTCGGGCATGCCGTCGACGACCTCGTCGTCGTCCGGCGCGCCGAGATGACACCAGTCCAGCGCCGTGCACGTGACGCCTCGACAGTCCACACCACCCGCGCGCCGCGCACCGGTTAGGCTTATGTCTCCTCATTGCCAGCATCAATGCGGGCGGTCCGTAGCGATCACCGCACACCAGGAGACGCTCAACAGGTGACCAGCCAAGCCCCGTGGCGGACGCGGTGGAGCACCAGGCTGAAGTACCTGAGAGCCACCGGTGCGTTGCGCAGGATCGTGCTGTGGTCCATCGCCGGATTGATCGTGCTTACCGCCGCCTGGATCACCGCGACCGCAGTCCTCGCCCGCCGGGACGGTCAGCGCATCGAAGCAGAGCTGCGCCAGGTGGAGACGCTCGTGTCGCAGGGGCGCCTGGACGAGGCCAAGAAGGTGGCCGCCGACATTCCGTCGCGTGCCACCCGCGCGCATGAGCTGACCACCGGACCGGCCTGGTGGGTGCTCTCGCACGTGCCATGGGCCGGGCGGCCGTTGGAGATCGCGCGCGGCACAACGCTGGCGGCGAACGAGATCGGTGCGCACGGTGTGCCGACGTTGTTGCAGGTCGCCTCCAGCCTCGACCCGACCCGACTCCGCACCAGCGGCGACACGGTGAACCTGGCGCCCATTATCGCCGCGGCACCGGGTTTGCAAACGGCCGCAGCCACGCTGCACCAGGCCATCAACACCGTGAACCGCACCCCCAGCAGCAGTTGGCTCAGCGCTGCCGACAAGCCGCGTCAGTTACTGGGCAGTGAACTGACCTCGATCAGCGGCTACGTCGACGCCGCGTCGCGCGCGGCAAAGGTATTGCCCACGATGCTCGGTGCGAACGGGCCGAAGCGTTACTTCGTAGGGCTGCAGAACGAAGCGGAGATGCGCGGCACGGGTGGTATTCCGGGCGCATTCGCGATCGTCGTCGCCGATCACGGCAAGCTCACGTTCACGCACTTCGAGAGCGACGCGGCGCTGCTGCCACCCGGGAACAATCATTTCATCGACACCGGCCTCGATTTCGGGTCGCAGTACAACAAGATGTACGGGCCCAACGAGCCGACGCAACTGATCGTCAACTCCAACGTGAGCCCGAACTTCCCGTATGCGGCGCAGATCTGGGCGAGCATGTGGCAGAAGGTCAGCGGCGAGCACATCGACGGAGCGATGGCGCTGGATCCGACCGTGCTGAGCAGTCTGCTGGCCGCCACCGGCCCCGTGCTGCTGCCCGGTAACACGCTCGTCGACGCGAACACGGTGGTGTCACTGACGGAGAAGGACGAGTACGCGCTGTTCTCCGACAACAACGAGCGCAAGGCATTCCTCGTCGCGATACTCAAGGCCGTCTCCACGCACCTGACCAAGTCTCGAAACGGCGCCACCCCGTTGGCCCGTGCGATCGGCCAGGCAGCCACGGAACAGCGATTGCTGGCGTGGAGTTCCGACCCCGCGATCGAATCGCTGATTAAGCAAACGAACTACGCGGGCGCCATTCCCACCACACGCGCAGCTTTCGCGGGTCCGATACTGAACAACGCTGCCGCCGGCAAGCTGGACTTCTACCTGGTCCGCTCGTTCACCTATCACCGATCTGGCTGCGGCAGCACCCGCGACGTCCTGGCGACAATCACGCTCGCCAACAGGGCGCCGGCCTACCCCCCGTTGCCGCCCTACGTGGACACCAGGCTCGATGCCCATGACTTTCCGGTGCAGCCAGGGGACAACCGGACTTTGCTCGACTATTTCGCGACGCCCGGCACGCAGCTGCTGAGTGTGACGCTCAATCAGCAGCCCACCACGGCCGGAGCGCTGACCGTCCTCGGCCATCCCGTCTACCGGATGGACCTGGAGCTGCCACGCGGGACGACGCAAACGATCGTGCTGCACCTGCAGGAGCCGGCCACGACCGGACCGGTACAGATCTGGCGCCAACCGGGCGTCACCCCGCTCGCGGTGACCGAGTACGCCCAGCCCTGCAACTAGCGCAGACAGCCCAGGACGGGCGCCACCCGTCGTTACCCTGCGCGTCAGGTCATCGTTAACCAGGTATGGCCAGACGGCGACACAGGCGGTTCAGACGCCGGCATGTGCAGATCGCGGCGGTGCTGCTCGCCATCGCCGCTGTTGTCCTGGGCCTCGTGCTGTTCGCGACTCAACTGGACGATTCGTCGCCCAGCGCTCCGCCGGTTGCCGGCGGGGACGGCGCCGGATCGGGCGGGGGCTCGCCGGGGAACGTGCTGCCCACCGGCACGCCCACCGGGTCGGGCGCGAATTCGTCGATTCTGAGCGTGTTCCCAGCGCAGCTGACCAGCAAGCTGGGCAAGAACTTCCGCGGTCTGCCCGGTCACAAGATCGTGCTCACCGTCACCTCGAGCGGATCGATCCTGCGCCTCGGCTACCTGGTGCCGAGCGCGGACAGCGACCAGGTCGGCGATCTGCACGATGTGAACGGTGGCTTCACCAAGAGCTTCGTCGCCCGCGGTCCGGAAGGGCCGTACTCGGCGATCTTCATTCAGACGAACACGGCAGGCACCCCGGTGCATTGCAGCGTGACGGTCGACGGTGTGCAGAAGAACTCGCAGACGATAACCGGTGCGAAGAAGCAGGGGCTCTGTTACGGCTGAGCGGCCTGGCGCCGCGCAGACATGGCTTGATCTTCAGCGGACAGTGGTCGCCGGTTCGCGACTGAGCAGTTGTACCGCGGCTGCGAACAGCGCGGTGGTGTCCTCGATGATCTCGACGTGCGACTCGCGTGCCACTGGCGTGTCGATCCACTGCGACAGGATCTCGTTCAGGCCGCCGGCCAGCGCCACGGTGACGTGCCTGTTGCGACGGCGCGTACGAGCGTCGGCAGGAGTGCCGTAGAACTCCCGCGCAACCTCGATCATCATGTCCGCGAAGATCTGCAATGCGTGCGCCCGCAATTCGCGCAGTGCGGGGTGCGCTGCCGAGTCGACGAGCATCCGTGCCCGCAACGGGTCGGCGGCGATGTGATCGACGAATGCGGCGATCGCGGCGTGGATAGTGGCGTTCGGTGTTGGCTCGGCGTCCGCGACCGCTGCGCTGACCCGCTCGACGACGACGCCGAGCTGTTCGGCGAACAACGCCGTGAGTAGGTCGTCGACGTCGGTGAAGCTCTCGTAGAAGTAGCGCTCCGACAATGCCGCGCGCCGGCAGACGGCGCGGTACCCGACGGCCGGCAACCCCTGGTCGCGGGCGAGGTCTGCGGCCGCCGCGAGCAGCGCCTGCCGGCGTCGCTGACGCCGCTGCTCGGAGGTGGCGCCGCTGTACCGGCGCCCGGCAGCCGGTTGGGGGTTGGCGGATCCGATGGGCGCGGGCATAATCTGACATCATACGGTGTCAGATGGTGATTCGCGGATGGTGATTCGTAGCTCGGTGATCCAGCTGGACGGCCGAGCCCGCCGCCACCAGCGATCAAGGCGGGTCGACAAGCGGGGTGAGGTGGGTGGTGACATGACCGGTGCCGGCATGCAGGCAGTCAACTCGAAGCGTCGGAGCACCGCCGAGGACCCGGCGCCGCTCGGTCCGGATTCGCTCACCTGGCGTTACTTCGGCCTGATGGTCGGCTTCACTGCGGGCACGGTGCCGCAACTGCTGCAGGTGATGCACCCGGTGCTCGGTCACGCGGTCGACGAGCACTCCAACGTGAAGGAGGATCCGTTCGGCCGGTTCGCACGGTCGATGGGCCCGATCTATGGCGTCATCTACGACGGCCCGCAGGCACCTGAGACCGCACGAACGGTGCGCGGCTTCCACGAGGCGATCACCGGGACGCTGCCGAGCGGTGAGCGATACAGCGCGCTCAACCCGGAAGTGTTCCACTGGGCGCACGCCACCTTCGTGCACGGTTTGATCTACGGGTTCTCGCAGATCATGGGCCCGTTCACCCGAGCCGAACAGGAGCAGCTCTACGCCGAGGCGAAGCAGTGGTATCGCCTGTACGGCATGACCATGCGCAACGTGCCGGAGACGCTGGACGACTTCGACGCCTACTGGGATCGCTACGTCGACGACGTGCTCGAGTACACCCCGGCGGCGCAGTGGCTGCTCGCGACGTTCAAGGCGCCGCCGGTGCCGCCGCCACTGCATGGCTTTCCCGAACCGTTGTGGCGACCGCTGGGCCGAGTGATCGGCTATCTGGCCGTGGTGTTCGCGAGCGGGCAGCTGCCGCCGGTGGCGAGAGACAAACTCGGCCTGCCGTACGGATTACCGCAAAGAATTGTGCATGACGTGATCTTGCGCGCGGTGCGCTGGTCGGTGCCGTTGACGCCCGCGCGGTTCCGCTACCACCGTCGCTCCTACGCGGCCTGGCAGCAGGTAGCGCAACAGCAGGGCGTGCGGGCCGCGACGCTGGTCCGGCGTGCTTCCGCGCGAGGCCGAGCACCCGCGACGGCTGGGGGTTCCTGAGGCTGCCCCGGTCGGTGTCGGACCAACGTGGCAGGTTGACCTCGTGGTGACGGCGGACAGCATTCGCGAGATCGTGCGCGACCTGCCTCGGGCCTACGAGGTGGTTGTCCGCGACCGGGTGAAATGGCGGGTCGGCCGGATCGTTTTCGTCGCGCTCTCGCGCGATGAATCGATCATCGGTTTCGGGTTCCCCCGCGACGAGCGCGCCACCGCGCTCGCCGGAGAACCTGAGCTGTTCCTGCCGCCGGAAAAATCAGACGAGCGTTACCAGTGGCTCAACGCGCGGATGGACGTGCTCGACGCCGACCGGTTGCGCGAACTCGTGCTCGACGCGTGGACGATGTGCGTACCCAAGTCGATAGCAGCGGACTACCTCAGTCGCCGAATCCGTTGAGCCAGCGGCTGGCCACCGCACGGGCATGCACCGTCGCACCGAGCTGGGCCAGGATGTTCATCCACCCGCCCGTCACCCGGACGACCAACATGTACTCAGCCGGCAGGTTGAACGAGCGCGCGGTCTTCAGATAGGCGTCGCTACGGACATTGGTCACCCGCTGCCCCTCGCGCGCGATCCAGGCGCGATTGAAGTGGAACTCCTCGGACCGCAGCGGATCGGCCAGCGCACCGAGCCAGCGCAGCACGTCGGCCGGTGGGATGTCGCCGACCACGAACCGTTCGGCGTGCAACAGCGTCATCAGCTCGTCTGCGTCGCGATCAGCGGCCAGCCGGACGATGCGTCCGAGCACCGGGGGAGTCCCGTCCGGCAGCACCGCGACGGCGCCGAAGTCGACGATGCCGATGCGCCCGTCGCGCAAGATCAGGAAGTTCCCGGGGTGCGGGTCGGCATGCAGCAGGCCGATGCGCGACGGGGACGAGAACAGCAGCTCGATCATCGTCTGTGCGATCGAGTCGTGCTCCTTCTGCATCTGCTCGTCGACGTCGTCACGGTTGAGACGCTCGGACAGTTTCTCGCCGTCCAGCCACTCGGAGATGATCACCTTGGGTGCAGAGGCGAGCACCTCGGGTACGCGAACGGCGGGGTCGCCGCGAAGTACCTCGGCGAATCGCCGCTGATGATCTGCCTCGGCGCGGTAGTCGAGTTCTTCGAGCATCCGGTCGCGAACCTCACGCACCAGCTCCTGCGCGTCCAACGAGGGGATGACCAGGGTGAGAAATCGGCTGAAGCGTTGCAGCGTTTTCAGATCGGTCTGCAACGCGACGTCCGCGCCCGGGTACTGGATCTTGATCGCGACCTCGCGGCCGTCGCGCCACACCCCGCGGTGTACCTGGCCGATGCTCGCCGCCGCCGCCGGCTCGTCGTCGAATGAGGAGAATCGCGTGCGCCAGTTGCGCCCGAGTTGCCGGTCGAGCACGTCGTGCACGGTCCGCGCCGGCATGCCCGGGCCTTGCGTCTGCAGTTTGGTGAGCGCGATGCGGTACGGCTCGGCCAGTTCCGTCGGCACCATCGTCTCGTAGACGGACAAGGCCTGACCGAGCTTCATCGCACCGCCCTTGAGCTCGCCCAGCACCGAGAACAGCTGCTCGGCGTTGCGCTCGAGCATCCGCAGCGCGATCTCGTCCCGGTCGCCGCCGACCATGCGTTTGCCCCACCCCGCGACCGCCCGGCCGGCGAAGCCCGCCGGCACCGACGCGAGCCGTGCGGCCCGGCGTGCACCACCCTGCGGAATCCCGTCCGCGTCCTTGCTCACGCCGACGCCCCGGTGGCCGCCATCGCTCGCGTGGTCGGCTGGCAGGGTGCCGACACAAACTCGGCGCAAAACTGCATGCCGCCAGCTTGCCCGGTCGACGCGGCGGAGGGTAACCCCGGTGGTCAGTTCGCCCGATGGTCAGGGGTGGACGTGCCGTCAGCAGGCTGGGCAACGCGGGCGTCGTCGAGCAGTCCGAGCAGCTCGAGCACGCCTCGGAACTCGAGCTGACCGTCTCGCGTCGTGTAGGCACGGCCCGTCATCGGCTCGACGCCGACCTGGAGGTCGAGTTCGACGTGGGCGTACCGACTGCCATCCATCGTGTGATCGTGCGGGATCCCGGGTTGGCTGTCGTCCGTATCGAGTACGTACGTTCCGCACACCGGATCTGAAAAGCAGCTGAGTAAAGCTGAATCGTTGGCGGGCGCCTGTTCGAACTAGAGTCCACTCGTGTCCGCGGAGCGCTGGTCCGCCCAGTTGCTCGAGCGCGATGGCGAATTGCAGGTGCTTGCGGACGTGCTGTCCCGTGCCGCCAACGGGGACGGGCAGGCAGTCGTCGTCGATGGACCACCCGGCATCGGCAAGAGCCACCTGCTGTTCGCAGCACTGGAACTGGCCCGGCGAGCCGGCTTTCGCGTTCTGTCCGCGTCGGGTGCGGAGTTCGAGCGAGAGTTCTCCTTTGGAGTTGCCCGGCAGCTGTTCGAACCAGCTGTTTCCGCGCTGCCCGCAGGCGAACGTGCCGCTCTGCTCACCGGCGCTGCGGCACTGGCTGGACCGATCGTCGACGACGCGGCCGCCGAAGGCGCAAGCGGACCACCCGGCGACGTCTTCGCTCTCCTGCACGGTCTCTACTGGTTGACGTCCGGACTGTCGAGCACCACGCCGCTTGTCATTTCAGTGGATGACGCGCACTGGGCCGATGAACCAACGCTTCGGTGGCTGCACTATTCGGCCCGCAGACTTGACGGGCTTCCGGTGGTGCTCATCGCCACCTCGCGCTCCAACGAGCCCGATGCTCCCGTTCCGCTGATCGAGGCCATCAAGCAGGAGGCGAGCGCCACCCTGCTCCGTCCCAACCCGTTGACCGAGGACGGCGGGTCAGCCGTCGTCGCCCAGCTGTTTGCCGAGCAACCACAACCTCTGTTCAGCCGTGCGTGTCACGACGTGACCGGCGGTAACCCGTTCCTGCTGCGGGAGCTCTGTGGCGAGCTGCTGCGGTCGGGGCATAGACCGATCGATGCGACGGTGTCGGCGGTTCGATGGGCACCGTCTGAGGCAGTCGCGCGACAGGTGCTGGGCCGCCTGGACGGCCTGCCGGCGAACGCCCGCACGCTCGCCGGCGCGGTGGCCGTATTCGGCACGGGAGTCGAGCTTCGGGTCGCCGCGGAGGTTGCGGAGATACCGGTGTCCGCGGCAAGCCAGGCCGCCGGCCAGCTCATGGCGGCCGCCTTACTCGAGCCTGACTATCCACTCCGCTATGTACACGCACTGGTCCGTGCCGCGGTTTACGGGTATCTGCGGACCCCGCAACGCGCAGAGCTGCATGACCGGGCAGCACGTGCACTGACCGCGGACAACCACCCGATCGAACGCGTCGCCGCGCATGTGCTGCTGTCCGCTCCGCGGAATGACGCAGATGTCGTCGACCAGTTACGCCGCGCAGCCGCCGAAGCCTCAGCACGTGGGTCGCTGGCCGCGGCGTGCGCCTACCTTCGCCGTGCGCTTGCAGAACCACCCCCGGTCGGGTTGCGCGCGCAGGTACTGCTCGAGCTGGCGGCCGCCGAGGCCGCGGCGGCCGACCCTGCTGCCGCGGCGCGGTTACCAGCGGCGTTCGCAGCCGCCAGCGACCCGTCCATGCGCGCGCTCGCGTTCGAGCATGCCGCCTGGTTCTTGCTGGCATCCGGCCGGACCGAGGAGACGCTCGGCATGCTCAACACGGTGCAAGCCGAGTTGTCCGGTGATTCAAATCGAGAACTCGAACTCGAGGCGCAGTTCGTCGCGGCGGCGATGCTCGATCCTCGGGCGATCGAACCCGCCCTCGAGCGCATGGCCGCCGTCGGCGAGGACCTGACTGGAACTTCAGCCGGTGAGCGGATGATGTTGTGCCACCTCGCGTACCACCGCATGTGGCGCTCCGAGGATGCCGATCGCGCGGTCGACTTGGCTCGGCGCGCCCTTTCCGATGGTCGACTGCTACGGGAACGCGGTGTCCAGCCGCACGAGCTGACCGGCCCGATCATGGCGCTCACCTGCGCCGACGAACTTGATCAAGCCGCTGGTGTGATCGACGAGGCGCAAGCCATCGCGGTCGAGCGCGGGTCGGAACATCTGTTTGCGTTCCTGTCGTGCATGCGAGCGATCCACGCCTTCCGCGCGGGAAATCTGGCCGAGGCAGAGGCGGAGGCGCAGACGAGCGTCGAGATCACCCTTCGGTCCGGCTTACTGCTGGGTGCGGCCGTTGGCGCCGGCTGGCTGATCTGGACCCTGGTCGACCGCGGCGAGCTCGAGACCGCCCAAGAGGTCCTTGACCGGGTGAGTCCCGACGGTCAGGTCGCAGTCCACGCGCCGTTCAGCATCTTGCTCGCCGCCCGGGGCCGGCTTCGGCTGGCTGACGGCCACACCGAGCAGGGGACGGCGGATCTGTTGGAGTGCGGACGGCGCAATGCCGTGTTCGGTATCCGCAACCCGATCTTCGTGCCATGGCGGCCCGAAGCAGTCAGCGGACTCCTTCGATTGGGTCGCCTCGAGCAGGCTCGAGCCGTGGCCGAAGACGAGGTGGCGTCTGCCGCCGCGTGGGGCACGCCTGCCTCGATCGGCTCCGCGCATCGCGTTCGGGCGATGGTCGCCGGCGATCATGACGCTGCAATCGCTGAGTTGTCCGAAGCCGAGATGCTGCTTCGCCGAACACCGGTACGGCTGGAGCTGGCACGTGTCCTCTTGGACCTTGGTTCCGCGCTTCGCCGATCAGGCCAGCGCATCGCTGCGCGCGATCACCTGCGCGACGCGCTCGACGTCGCGACGCGATGCGGAGCCGTCACCGTTGCGAACGCGGCGAAGGAGGAGCTGCGCACGGCCGGCGCTCGGCCGCGACGCACCGCTGTCACCGGGGTCGACGCGCTGACACCGGCAGAGACCCGAGTGGCCAACCTGGCCGGCTCGGGTCTGTCGGCCACGGAGATCGCGCAGCGGCTGTTCCTGTCCAAGCGGACGGTCGAGACGCACTTGCAACACATCTACACAAAGCTCGGGATCAGTTCTCGCGACCAGCTCGCCACGCACGTGGGGCAATGACGCGCCGCACGTGCGGCACCGCTCGCAGCGGTGCGTCGGTCGGGCTGACGCAGCGCTCCGGCTGACGAGCCGCCGGGAAAGTCTGCGTATCGATTACTGATGAACGCGCCGCAGTCATCGCTGATCCTGGACCCAGGCCCGTATCAGCGGGCGGGCGGTTCGGAGGGAGGCTACGACAGCTGTCGTAGCCACGTTGCGCTCGCTGGTACGGGACCAGATCGCCAAGCTTCCCGCGAAGCCCAGCAGCTTAGGCAACGATAGTTTGGCCGAGACCAGTCATGTCGCGTCAACAGAATCTGTAACGAGGCTCCGTTTCATCAGTGTGTTCGCACGTGGCGAGATCGACTAAGCCGAGGCTGGAGGTTTGCCGATCGGGGGGTTCGGGGGGTCGTCCCCCCCGGCTGGCATGAAGTGGGTCGACGGCGAGAGCACGTCGACCCAACCCGCCAGTCCCTTTTATCAGTGTGTTCGCACGTGGCGAGATCGACTAAGCCGAGGCTGGAGGTTTGCCGATCGGGGGGTTCGGGGGGTCGTCCCCCCGGCTGGCATGAAGTGGGTCGACGGCGAGAGCACGTCGACCCAACCCGCCAGTCCCTTTTATCAGTGTGTTCGCACGTGGCGAGATCGACTAAGCCGAGGCTGGAGGTTTGCCGATCGGGGGTTCGGGGGGTCGTCCCCCCGGCTGGCATGAAGTGGGTCGACGGCGAGAGCACGTCGACCCAACCCACGCGCGTCGGGGTGGCGGGATTCGAACCCACGACCTCTTCGTCCCGAACGAAGCGCGCTACCAAGCTGCGCCACACCCCGATACAACCGGACCAGCATAGCGGGGCGGCGAAGGCCGAATGACCGCCGCAGCGTGACCTGTTAGCTCAGCGCGGCCGTCAGCGGCGCGGCACCAAGGTCAGCAGCGACGCCTCCGGGCGACAGGCGATCCGCACCGGCGCATACGGGTTCGTACCCAACCCGGCGCAGATGTGGAACCACATGTGCTCATCCCACCGGTGCAGCCACCGCGCCCGATGCACGTCGATTCCGCAATTCGTGACGATGGCCGGCCCGAACGGAATTCGGATCTGCCCACCATGCGTGTGACCAGCCAACACCAGGTCGTATCCGTCGTCGGCGAAGGCACGAAGCAGGTACGGCTCGGGCGAGTGCGTCACGCCGATACGCACCACGGCGCTCGGGTCGGCCGCACCGGCGATGCGGTGATACCGGGCCCGTTTCAGGTGCGGATCGTCGGTACCGGCGAGTGCGACATCGCCGCCCTTCACCGACACCGACGAGCGCACATGCGTCAGATCGACCCAGCCCGCATCAGACATCGCCGCCGCCATCGCCGGCCACGGCAGCCGCGGCCCATGCACCTTGGTGGACTCGGGCACGAAGTACCGCGCCGGGTTCTTCGGCTTGGGCGCGTAGTAGTCGTTGTTGCCGGGCACGAACGCGCCGGGAAACGCGAACAGCGGCTCCAGCGCATTCATCACCGCGCCGATCCCGTCCGGCTCACTGATGGTGTCGCCGGTGTTCACCACAAGATCCGGCTCCAGGTCGGCCAGCCCGCGGATCCACTCGGCCTTGCGCCGCTGCCGGGCCATGATGTGCAGATCCGAGACGTGCAGGATGCGGATCTTCTCGGCTCCGGCGGGCAGTAGCGGCACGTCGAAACGGCGCAGGGTGAACGCGTTTCGTTCAATCAGAGCGCCGTAGGCAAGCGTGCCCGCACCGAGCACGACAGCGCCGGACATCGTGCGGCGCCAGCGGGACATGCGTTCAGATTACGTGGATTCCCCGCAGCACCGGCCGGACGCTAGCGTGGAGTCGTGCCCGAGCTGAAGCAACGCCTGCACGCCGATCTCAATGCCGCGATGAAGGCCCGTGACGAACTCACCACGGCCACGCTGCGGATGGCGTTGACCGCGGTGACCACCGAAGAAGTAGCCGGCAAGCAGGCTCGCGAACTGTCCGACGATGAGGTGCTGACGGTCCTCGGACGCGAGGCGAAGAAGCGCCGCGAGGCGGCCGAGGCATTCGCTGATGCGGGCCGGACCGAACTCGCCGAGCGTGAACGCGCCGAACACACGGTGCTCGAGCGTTACCTTCCCGCACAACTCGATGACGCCGAACTCGCCGACCTGGTCCGCGCTGCCATTGCCGACAGCGGCGCGACGTCGCCCGCCCAGATGGGGCTGGTGATGAAGAGCGCGGTGCCTGCCGTGGCCGGGCGCGCCGACGGCAAGCGCGTCAGCGACGAGGTACGCCGCCAGCTCGCATCAGGCTGACCGGTTTGGGGAAGGTTTTGGCCCTATAGCGGCCACGAACTTCCCCAAATCGCAGGGTTAGTGCCCGGGACGTCAGCGGGTGATCGTCGGGATCGGGATGGTCGGCGTCGGCCGTCCGTGTGTTCTGGTCACCGTGATGGTCCGGCCACCGCCCCCCGGCTGTGGCGGACCGGAGTTGGTGTTGCTCTTCGTGATCGTCACCGTCGGCTTGGGTGGCGTGTACACGTACGGTTGCACACCGCTGCTGGGGCAGACCACGATCGTCGAGCCCTTCTGCGCGATCTCGGGACCGGCGTAGGCGATCGTGCCCGGTGGCTGCGCACTGGCGCAGGTGGTGTGGTTGGCGCTGTCCAACTGCGTCATCTTGAACCCGGCGGCGGACAGCGTCGCCTGTGCCTGCGCCACGGTCTGCCCCGCCACCGGCGGCACCGGCACCCCGAAGGTCGGCGAGTTCGGGTCCGGCCAGGACCAGTGCAGCGGGAGCAGCGTGGGAGCGAACGAATTCAGCCACAACCCGGCGGCGTAGTCGCCGTAGGCGCTGTTGGCCGGATCGGAGGAGTTGGGCAGCGACGAGATCGGGTTCGACGGCCCACTCGGATTGATCACCGCGGTGGTGGCGACGAGCGACGGCGTCATGCCGACGAACCACAGGCCGGAGTTCTGCAAGCCCTTCTCGCCGTCGACGGCGGTGCCCGTCTTGCCCGCGATCACGCTGCTGTTCTGTGAGTACCAGCCGTTGGCGAACTGGCTCGCCGACGTGCCCGGGAAGCGGGTGTCGCCGGACAGGATGCTCACCGCCTGCGCGGCCACCTGCGGGCTGACCACCTGCGTGGCGGGCGAGCGCTTGACGATCACTGCCTTGTTGTTCTCGTCGGTGATGGAGGTGATCGGCGCGGGCGCGTTGAACTTGCCACCGTTCGCGATCGCCGCGTAGGCGCCGGCCATCTCCAGTGGGCTGGTGCCCAGGCCGGAACCGAGCGCGATCTGCAGCGCGTACTGGTTGGAGACGATGTTCTGACCGATCGTCACCTTGCTGCCGGTCTCCACCGGCTGGGTCAATCCGTTCACGCCCAGCTTGATCGCCATGTTCACCACCGGCTGCAGGTCGCAGCCCCACACCGAGTCGACCAGGCCGACGAAGAACGTGTTGGACGACTTGGCAGTGGCGCTGGAGAGCGTTTCGTTCACGCTGTACGACTCGTTCGCGTCACCGTTGTGCACAGTGGCCTGGGTACCGGTGGCACCGCCGTCGAAGCAGTTAGCCGGCGAGTACCCCTTGCCGCCCTGGTCCGTGCCGAGGGTGAAGGTGGCTGGGATGCCCATCTGCAGTGCGGTGAGCAGGGGGAACAGCTTGTACGTCGACGCGCCGGATGCGGTGTAGTTGGTGAAGTTCGCCAGCGTCGTGTGCGTGTTGTCTTTGGCCGACGTGGTGTTGCCGTACAGCTTGCTGGACACCATCGCGAGCACGTTGCCTGTCGCCGGATCGACGGCAGGCTCCGCCACTGTCATCTGGGCGCTGGGCGGGAAGTTCGACCACAGATTCTGCTGCGCGGTGTTCTGCAGGCTGGGACTCAGCGTTGTGATGATCTTGTAGCCGCCGGTGTCCAGGTCGTTGATGCCCTGCACCGTAGACAGCCAGTTACTCACGTAGTCGCAGAAGAACCCGACGTTGAGGATCTTCGGCGTGGAGTACTGACCGGCGCTGGAGCATCCTTCGCGCACTTCCTGCGGAGACGTGGTGGCCAGCCGCACCGGCGTCGCCTCGTACTTCGTCGCGGCGGACTGCGAGAGCTTGCCCACGCTCACCAGGTTCTGCAGCACCTCGTTGCGGCGTGCCTTGGCCGCCGCCGGGAACTGGAACGGGTCGTACTGGGTGGGTGCGCGCAACAGCCCCACCAGCAGCGCCGACTGCGGCAGCGACAACTTCTGTACGTCGACGTTGAAGTACGTCCGCGCCGCGGTCTCGATGCCGTAGGCGTTCTCACCGAAGAACGCGATGTTCAGGTAGTTGTCGAGGATCGTGTCCTTCGACTCGTGCTTGGTGTTCTCGATGTACAGGGCGCACTTCGCGTCCTCGATCTTGCGATTGAGGTTCTGCTGGATCGCGGCCTGCTGCTTCGCGACGTCCTTGCCCGCCTGGTAGTAACGAATCTGCTTGACGTACTGCATCGTCAGCGTCGAGCCGCCTTGCGTGTCGCCGTTCGCGCTGTTCACCAGCGAGCGCAGCAGACCGCGCATGTCGACGCCGTGATGGCTGAAGAAGCGCCGGTCCTCGGTCGCTACCAGCGCATCCTGCAGGGCCTGTGGCACGTCCGTGAGCGGAACCGGCTGGCGATCCTGGGTGAAGATCCGCGCGATCACCGTTTTGCCGTCGCTGGCGTAGATCGTGGACGGCTGCGGCGGCTGGGTCTCCTCAAGGTTGCAGCCGGTGTCCAGGAACTTCACCGACTCGTGCCGGGCAGCCAGTCCCAACCCGCCGACGTAGGGCAGTGCCAGCCCCACCGTCAGGATCGCGGCGGCGAACAGCGCGCCGACGAGTTTGCCGATCGTCGGCCAGCGATCCTGGTTGGGAGGGATGTTTGCCACGGGATACCAGAATACGGGCAGCTCATTAAGAGCCCGACCACGCGTCTCAGCGAGGTGACGGGGTCAGCTGGGTGCCAATAGTTCGGCGATGGTGCGCAGCCCGTCCAGGTCATGCACGTCCACCGGCAGAGCCGGCACCTGGACCACCGGCACATGCGGATGGGCCGCGGTGAACCGCGTGGCCATCCGGGCATCGTGTTCGGCCGCCGACGCGATCTCGGCATGCACCCGCAGCGCGGCCTCGGCCAGCGCCCCGGACTCCGACGCCGGCTTGGCGCTCAGCGCCTCGGCGGCGGCATCCGCCCGGGCCGCGGGCAGCGGAGCCAGGCCGGGGGTGACTTCGGTCCGGTGCACCCGGTTGACCACCAGGCCCGCGAGCGGCATCCGCTCGGCCGAGAGCCGCTCCACGAAGTAGGACGCCTCGCGCAGCGCGTCCGGCTCCGGCGCGGCCACCACCAGGAACGCGGTGCCGGGAGCTTTGAGTAACTCGTAGGTGTGCTGTGCGCGTTCCCTGAACCCGCCGAACATCGTCTCCAGCGCGGTGACGAACGAGGACAGATCGGCGATCAGCTCACCGCCGAGGATCCGGTTGAACACTTTGGCGAACACGCCGACGGATGCCGTCACCACCTTGAGGTACGCCCGCCCGCCCGCTCGTGCCGGCGCGGTGAACAAGCGGATCATCCGGCCGTCCAGGAAGCGGCCGAGCCGATTCGGGGCGTCGAGGAAGTCGAGCGCCGAGCGCGACGGCGGCGTGTCCACCACGATCAGGTCCCACTCGTTCGTCGCGGCGAGCTGGCCCAGCTTCTCCATCGCCATGTACTCCTGCGTGCCGGCGAAGGAGGAGGACAACGATTGATAGAACGGGTTGTCGAAGATCTGCTGCGCACGATCGGGGGCGGAGTGCTCGAGCACCACCTCATCGAAGGTGCGCTTCATGTCCAGCATCATCGCGAACAGCTCGCCCTTGACGCCGGCCACCGGACGCGGGTTGTTGTCCAGCTCGGTCAGCCCCATCGACTGCGCCAGCCGCCGCGCCGGGTCGATGGTCAGCACGACGGTACGACGGCCGGCTTCCGCGGCGAGCAGCGCGACTGCCGCCGCGGTGGTGGTCTTGCCGACCCCGCCGCTGCCGGTCGTCACCACGATCTTGGTGGCCGGGTCGCGTACCAGCGCGCCGACGTCGAGCAGCCGCGCGCGGCTCACGTTCGGTTCACCGTGAAGTAGCCGGCGAGCTCCTGCAGCTCACCGAGTTCCACCGGCGGGTTCAGCTCCGGCAACTGCACGCGTGGCGCGTCGACCGAGTCGAGTTCCTGGGCGTTCTCCGCTTGGATCTGCTGCCGCTCGGCATAGGCGGACATCTCCCGCGCGAGCGGCTCGGCGTAGGCGACGGGGACGTTCACCCGCCGCAGCCCGGCGGCCAGCACCTTCACGTCGACGCTGCCGTCCGGGCGCAGTTGATCCGCCGTGATGAGCGCCGGCCGGGCTCGGTTGACCACCACCACGCCGAGCTGGAAACCGGCGCCGCGCAGTTCGCGCGCGGCGTCGATGGTCTCCTGCACCGGCATCTCCTCGAGCAGGGTGACCAGATGCACCGCGGTCTGCGGGCCGTGCAACAGCTCGACGACGCCGGCGCTCTGCCGATTGATCGGCCCGAACTTGGTGAGGCTGGCAACTTCGCGGGTGGCTTCCAGGAACTGGCGGATGCGGCCGGTGGGCGGCGCGTCGAGTACCACCACGTCGTAAGCCAGGTGCCCGTCCGGATTGGTGCGGGTGACTGCTTCCTTCACCTTGCCGGTGAGCAGGACGTCGCGCAGCCCCGGCGCGAGCGTGGTCACGAAGTCGACGGCACCCATGCGCTTGAGCCCGCGTGCCGAACGCTTCATGTTGTAGAACATGTCCAGGTACTCGATCATCGCCTCTTCGGCGTCGATCGCCAGGCCCCACAGCTGGCCGTTGTGCGCGGTGGTGGCCAGACGGTGCTCGGCATAGCTCAGCGCGGGCAGGTTGAACAGCTGCGCGATGGCCTGCCGGCCCTCCACCTCCACCAGCAGCACCTTGCGGCCGCCGGAGGCCAGCGCAAGCGCGAGCGCCGCAGCCACGGTGGTCTTGCCCGTCCCGCCCTTGCCGGTGACGACATGCAGCCGGGCGGCTGCCGGAACCCCTGGCACCAGCGTCCGCCCGTCTACGCGGGTCGCGGTTGCCGGGGAGGTCATCAGACGAGCGTAGGGCTGCCGGGCCCGCGTTACCGCTTGAGCCGGTGGGGGCCGGTGCAGATCACACCTACCGGCTACCGTTCGCTCATGCCGTCGCCCACCGATCGCCTGGCTGAGCTGGGCATCGCCCTGCCGCCCGTGGTCCCGCCGGTCGCCGCGTACGCGCCTGCCGTCCGCAGCGGCAGTTACGTCTACGTCTCCGGTCAGGTGCCGATGGTGTCCGGCACGCTGGCGGCCAGCGGCAAGGTCGGTGCGCACGTGGACGCCGACGAGGCGCGGGCACTGGCGCGCGTGTGCGCGTTGAACGCGCTGGCCGCCGTCCATGACCTGGTCGGGCTGGACTCGGTGCGACGAGTCGTCAAGGTGGTCGGCTTCGTGGCCTCGGCGCCTGAGTTCACCGGGCAGCCGGCAGTGGTGAACGGCGCGAGCGAGCTGCTGGTGGACGTGTTCGGCGAGGCCGGGGTGCACGCACGCTCGGCCGTCGGTGTCGCGGTACTGCCACTCGACGCGCCGGTCGAGATCGAGATGATCGTCGAGGTCGCCCCGGACCGGGACAGCGCATGAGCGCGCACAGCGATCCCAGTGATCCCAGTAATCGCAGCGATCCCAGTAATCGCAGCGAGGTGCCGATCCGGGACGCGGCCACGGTGGTGTTGCTGCGCGACCGGCCGGTCGAGGTCGCCGCGGACGATGCGCACCGCTCGTCCGTGCAGGCGTGGATGCTGACCCGGGTCACCCAGATGGCATTCGCCGCCGGCATGAGCGTGTTCCCGGGCGGCCGGGTGGACTCCTCGGACGCGGAGCTGCCGATCGCCGGTGACATCGGTGCGGTCGCCGCCCGCTTCGACTGCGACGAACGCCTCGCCCGGGCGCTCGTCGGTGCCGCGGTGCGCGAGACGTTCGAGGAGACCGGCGTGCTGCTGACGCGGCCGACGGCGGACCTGAGCGAGTCTCGTGCCGATGTGGAGAACGGGCGGGTCGGATTCGACGAGCTGGTGCGCGGGCACGAGCTGACGATCGACGCCGACCTGCTCAAGCCATGGGCCCGGTGGATCACACCGGCCGGCGAGACGCGTCGCTACGACACCCGGTTCTTCGTCGGCGCGCTGCCGCATGGCGCCGAGCCGGAAAACCTGACCACCGAGTCCTCGGCCGCCGAGTGGCTGGGCGTGGGCGACGCCATCGAGCAGGCGCAGCGCGGCGAGCGCAAACTACTGCCGCCGACCATCGCCACGCTGGCCTCACTGCTCGAGTTCGACAACGTCGACGCCGCCCTCGCCGCGGCGCAACAACGCGTGATCGAACCGGTTCGGCCGACCATCCGGATCGCCGCGGACGGCGACGTCATCGCGGAGCTGCCGGACGGGACCTCGGTCACCCTGCCCCGGACGATGTTCTCGTGAGCGCCGACGAGCCCGACCGAGACGCCGGACTGACCTACGAGCAAGGGCGCGCGGTCACCGAACTCGCCACAGTCGTCCTCGCCGCCAACCCCAGCCCGATGACGCTCGACGGTACGAACACCTGGGTACTGCGGGCTGCCGGTTCGACGCGTTCGATCGTGGTCGACCCGGGCCCGGACGACGTGGCACATCTGGACGCGGTGCGCGAGGTCGCCGACGACGTGGCCGTCATCCTGCTGACGCACGGGCACATCGACCACAGCGAGGGTGCGCGTCGGCTGCACGACCTCACCGGCGCGGCCGTGCGCGCGTTGGACCCGAAGCATCAGTTCGGCGACGAGGGGCTCGCCGAGGGCGACGTGCTGGCCGACGCCGGGGTCGAGGTGCGCGTCTGGGCGACGCCGGGACATTCGTCCGACTCGCTGTCATTCCTGCTGGCCGGACCGGGCGAAGACGCCGCGGCCGTGCTCACCGGGGACACGATTCTGGGCCGTGGCACCACCGTGGTCGCCTACCCCGACGGCGACCTGGCCGATTACCTGGCGTCGTTGCGGCGGCTGCGCGAGCTGGGCGAGCTGACCGTGCTGCCCGGCCATGGCCCGGAGCTGCCGCAGGCGGGCGCCGTCGCGCAGGCCTACCTCGCGCATCGGGAGCAGCGGTTGGATCAGGTCCGCAGCGCGGTCGCCGAACTCGGACTGCATGCGGCGCCGCGCGCGGTGGTGGAGCGGGTGTACACCGATGTCGATCAGGTGCTGTGGCCGGCGGCGGACCTGTCGGTGGCGGCGCAGCTGGCCTACCTGCGCACCGAGCAGCCGGACGGCGCCGGCGAGCGGTGATTGCCCGATAGCGCCGTTTGCCGGACCGGTCAGCGAGCCCGGCGGGCCAGCCGTTCCCGGTCGAGGATGACGACGCTCTTGCCCTCGAGCCGCAGCCAGCCGCGCGAGGCGAAGTCCGCCAGTGCCTTGTTCACCGTCTCCCGGGAGGCGCCGACCAGCTGCGCCAGCTCTTCCTGAGTGAGGTCGTGTGTCACCCGCAGTTGGCCGCCGTCGACCGAACCGAAGCGCTGAGCGAGCTGCAGCAGCTGTTTCGCGACCCGCCCGGGCACGTCGACGAAGATCAGATCCGCCAGCATGGTGTTGGTGCGGCGCAGCCGGCGGGCAACCACGCGCAGCAGCTGCATTGCGATCTGCGGCCGGTCCTGCACCCACTTGGTGAGCGCCGTCTTGGGCAGACGCGCGACCCGAGCGTCGGTCACGACAGTCGCAGTTGCGGTCCGCGGACCCGGGTCGAACAATGACAACTCGCCGAATTGATCGGACGGACCCATCACCGCGACCAGGTTCTCCCGCCCGTCCGGCGAGCGACGGCCCAGCTTCACCTTGCCGCTGAGGACGATGTAAAGACTGTCGCCCGGCTCACCCTCGTTGAACAGGGTCGCGCCACGGGGAGCCTCGATGATCTCGAACTCCCCGGCCAGTGCCTCGACTGCCTCCGGATCCACGCCCTGGAACAAGCCGGCCCGGCGGAGAACCTCGTCCACGTCAGCTCCTTCGCCCCTGCGACGCCGCCACTTCGCACCAGTGCGAGCTGGGTCACAGTTCTCGACGAAGTCTAGGCCATTCCCCAGCAACCACGTGCGCCACTGATGCACCAGGCGTACGTCCGCCCGACCCGGCGCCCTGGCCACGGCGCGTCACGCCGTCCGCGGCCCGGCGGCGATCGATACGGTCGATCAGCCCCGTTTCGTGCGCGGGTTGCCGCGACGGAACCGGCTCAGCCCCAGCCGTAACCGGAATCGGGACAGTGCGGACTCGGTGCCCTCACGCACGAACGTGTCCAGTTCCTCGGGGCTCGCGTCGTCCAGGAACTTCTCGATGTCGCGCTCGATGGCCACCTGCGTCAGGGGCTCCTCGACCCGCTCCATGAGCAGCACGAAGCCGAGCAGCAGCAGCGGGAACAGCAGGAACACAAAGCCGATCATGATGGGTTCATTGTGCCCGATTCCCGTCAATCTTCACGCAAGCTCACTCGGCCACACCGTCGGCGACGTCTCCTAGGCTGACGGAGTGTCGACAACCCCGCGCGCCGAAACGCCGGTGGCGCTGACCCGGCGAGCGCGCCGGATCAACAAGGAACTGGCCCAGCTGTATCCGGACGCGCACATCGAGTTGGACTTCACCAACCCGCTCGAGCTGTCCGTCGCGACCATCCTGTCCGCGCAGTGCACCGACAAGCGCGTCAACGAGGTCACCCCGGTGCTGTTCGCCAAGTACCGCACCGCGGCCGACTACGCCGCGGCCGATCGCGCCGAACTCGAGGAGATCATCAGGTCCACCGGGTTCTTCCGGAACAAGACGTCCTCGATCATCAAGTTGGGCCAGGCGCTCGTCGAACGCTTCGACGGCGAGGTACCACGCACGCTCGAGGAACTGGTGACGCTGCCCGGGTTCGGCCGCAAGACCGCGAACGTGGTGCTGGGCAACGCATTCGGGGTCCCCGGCCTGACCATCGACACCCACTTCGGCCGCCTCGCCCGCCGCTGGGCATGGACCGAACAGACGGATCCGGTCCGGGTCGAGTTCGCGGTTGCCGCGCTGATCCCGAAGAAGGAGTGGACGATCCTGTCGCACCGCGTGATCTGGCACGGACGGCGGGTGTGCCACGCCCGCAAGCCGGCGTGCGGTGCCTGCGCCATCGCGCACTGGTGCCCGTCGTTCGGCACCGGTCCGACCGATCCGCAGGAGGCCGCGACATTGGTGCGCTCGGAGACACAGATGGTCGAGTCGCTGGGATGAGTGTCGGGTGAGTGCGGACATCGGGTCGATACCGCCGGCTGAGGTGGACGAGCTGCCGACGTGGTTGCGCCCGCTGGCCATCGCCGCCCGCACCGTCTCCGCGGCCGAGTTGTCCCGGTTCCTGCCGCCGGCGGACGGTAGTGGACGCGCGTCCGCGGTACTGATCACCCTCACCGAGACGCCGGCCGGCCCGGGCCTGCTGCTGATCCAGCGCGCGTCAGACCTGCGCAAACACGCCGGCCAGGTCGCCTTTCCCGGCGGCGCGGTCGAACCGCTCGATCCGACCCACGTCCGCGCGGCGCTGCGCGAGGCCGAGGAGGAGGTTGGCCTCGATCCGGCCGCGGTGCGGATCGTGGCCGAACTGCCGGCCATCTTCCTGCCGCCGTCGGGCTTCGTGGTGACACCCGTACTGGCCTGGTGGCCGCAGTGGCATGAGCTGCACCCGGCCGACCCGGGAGAAGTCGCCGCGGTCGCCGTCGTGCCGATCGCTGAACTCAGCGATCCGGCGAACCGGTTCTCGGTGTTGCACCCCACCGGCTTCATCAGCCCGGCGTTCGAGGTCGGTGCGATGTTCGTCTGGGGGTTCACCGCCGGGCTGATCGACCGGCTGCTGGTGCTCGGCGGCTGGGCCCGTCCGTGGGACGCCTCGCTACGGCGGCCGCTGCCGCCCGCGGTGGGCGGCCGGTAACCGGGACGGGGCGCAGGCGCGCGCCGGACCGGCGGTAGGTCGCCGGTAGCGTCGTCACCCATGACCCCTCGCTGCGCCGTGCCGCGTGGCACTCGGGCGGGGATCTGGCCGGTGCTCGGCCTGGTGCTCGTCTCTCTGATCGCGTGCTCCAACCAGCAGGGGCCGGTGAACCGTCGCCCGCACCCCGGTACGGCGACGGCATCCGTTGTCGGCGGGATCCAGCAGGTGGACGTCGACGCGGGCGACACCTACCGCTTCGATCCGTCGCAGATCACGGTGCATCCGGGGACGGTGCGGGTGGTGCTGCACAACACCGGCACCGGGGCTCCGCACAACCTCACCTTCCTGGCGTTCGCGGCGGCGACACCGTTGGCCACCAGCGGCAAGACCCAGTCGGTGACGTTCACGGCTCCCGCGCCGGGGCGGTACCAGTTCGTCTGCACGATTCACCAGCGACAAGGGCAGACCGGCACTCTCGTCGTGCAGAGCGGCTGACCGCGCGCCCGTGAACATCCTCGACGTCATCATCGTGCTGTTCGCGATCGCGTACGGCATCGGCGGCTTCCGCAACGGCGCGGTGGTGGGCGTCTTCTCCCTGATCGGCTTCTTCGGCGGCGCGATCCTGGGCGCTCAACTGGCGGTGCCGCTGGGCCGAGCGCTGGCGCACGGGCGGGCGCAGGTGCCGATCGCGATCGTCTGCGTGCTGTTCGTGTCGATGCTCGGCCAGTTGCTCGGTGTGCTGGGTGGCCGGGCATGTTCGCGATCGGATCGTCACGCCGGCGGCGCGGCCGGTCGACGCGAGCATCGGCGCTGGGCTCGGCGTGCTCTCGGTCTTGTTGGTGTCATGGATGGTGGCCGTCCCACTGGCCTCCTCGCCGTATACCTCGCTGTCCAGCGCGGCGCAGAACTCGCGCATCGTGCGCGGCGTCAACGACGTCATGCCGACGGACATCCGCACCCTGTACTCGTCGTTGCGCACGTTCCTGAACCAGAGCGGCTTCCCGCCGGTGCTCGGCGACCTGCCGTCCACGAACGTGGTCAACGTGCCGCCGCCTGATCCCAACCTGTCGGCCGCCTTGAAGGCCGAGGTGGCGAAGGTGCAACCGTCGGTGTTGAAGGTTCTCGGCGATGCTCCGTCGTGCAACCGCGGCATCGAAGGGTCGGGATTCGTGTACGCGCCGCACCGCCTGGTCACGAACGCCCACGTGGTCGCCGGCACCAGCGACGTGCACGTGCAGGTCGGCGCCCGGCTGCTGTCGGCGTCGGTAGTGGTGTTCGACCCGCGCCGCGACGTCGCAGTGCTGGACGTGCCCGACCTGAACGCGGCACCGCTGTCCTTCGCCGCATCGCCGGCGACCAGACGGGCGAGCCGGCCGCTGGTATTCGGCTACCCGGAGAACGGCGCATTCACCGCGGTCTCGGCGCGGGTCCGATCGATGAACACCATCGACGGCAACGACATCTACGGTCAGCACAGCGTCGCGCGCGACATCTACCAGATCCGTGCGGTGGTGCGTAGCGGCAACTCCGGCGGACCATTGCTGTCCCGTCCGGCACCGTGCTCGGCATCGTGTTCGCGACGGCGCTGGGCACCGCGGACACCGGCTACGTGCTGACCGACGGCGAGATCGCTCCGGACGTCAACCAGGGCAGGACGGCAACCGCGCACGTCTCGACCGGTCGGTGCACGCCCGGCTGAGACCAGCCCTCGCGCATCACGTGCTGGTCAGTACTGCTTGCTCCAGCGCAGCAGTTCGCCGCTGACCAGGCTCCGGGACTTCGTTGTGCGGGAAGTGCCCGACGCCGTCGAGCACTCGCCACTCGTACGCGCCGGTGACGAACTGCCCGGAACCTTGCGCAGTGGCCGGCAGCACGCAGCTGTCGAAGTCCCCGTGCAGCTGCAACACCGGAGCAGTGATAGGCGTCCGCATCGCCTGCGCGTAGCTGCGGCCGTCGGCGCGCACGGTCGAGCGGACGAGCCAGCGGAACGCCTCTGCCGCGCAGTAGCCGACCGGGTGCACACGCATCGCGTCGGCGTAGCGCTGCACCTCGGCCACGTAGCTCGGTGTGCCGCGCCAGCGCGGTCCGGTCCAGCGGTCGAACAACCCGCGAACGTAGGAGCGATCGTGCGCGAGCAGGTGCTCGGGCCGTCGCGGCACCTGGAAGGTGCGCAGTGCGTATGCCGACGCCTGCCGCTGGGCGCCGTCGCGCGCGAGCAACGCGCTGCGCAAGCGCAGTGGATGGGCCGAGCCGAGGATGACCAGGCTGCGTACCACGCCGGGATGGATCGCGGCGACCGTCCAGCCGAGCAGGCCGCCCAGACCGCTGCCGACGATCATGGCGTCGTCCTCGCCGAGCGAGGTGACCAGCTGCGCGACGTCGGCGGCGAGATTCGGGGCGTCATAGCCGCGTGGTGGTTTGTCGGTGGAGCCGTAACCCGCGCATGTCCACCGCGACGGCTCGGTACCCGGCGTCGGCGAGATCGACGAGCTGACGGTGGTAGGCCCACCAGAACTGCGGAAAGCCGTGCAGGAGCAGGACGAGCGGACCTGTCCCGAGTTCGGCGACGTGCATGGCGATGCCGTTGGCGCGCACCATTCGATGCGACCAAGGTCCCTCGACCAGGGTGACCGCGCTGTCGGGTGCACCGGGTAGGGGGCCGAAACCCATGGGCATTACCCCCGCTTCGCGGAACCGGTAGCGGCCTTGAGGTAGGCCACCGTCTCCTTGCTCGTTTCGATGGTCCGCTCTGGCGCCCGAATCCGCTTAACCTTCTTGACGCCGAGATAAACACAACCGCCCACGACCGCCAGTTGCATGCCGAATACGACCAGGTAAGCCACCCAGCGCCACAGGCCGGCCGCGACCAGCCCCTCGGCGAGAGCGAGAAAGCCGAAGGTCAGGGAGAACGCCAGCACGACTCCCGCCGCCGCGAACAGTCCGGCACCGGCGCCGGCGTGGCGGACCGAGGACTTGAGTTCGAGCTTGGCCAGCTCGATCTCGTTGTGCACCAGCGTCGACAGCGATTGCGACGCTTCGGCGATGAGCTGCCCGATGCTGGGGTCCTCGGCGTGCCTATCCGCGTCGGCGCCGCGCGTCGCGGTGGCATCGCGGCTTGATGCGCCGTTGGGGGAGTGTGTTGCCGTCACGGTCGGCTCCTCTGCTGTCGGCACGTGTCCGATCCGCACATTCTGCCCGGCGGTACCCGTCACCATAGGCTCAGGGCGTGCCCGCCGTCCCCGCCCCTGCGCCCGATCCGCTGGCCCCGCTGGCTGGGCTGCCGGGCGTGGCAGCCGCGGTGGCGCAGACGCGAACGGCGGTGGACGGGCTGCTTGCCAATCGGGTGCTGCGGCGTCGCTCGGCCGACGTCTCGGCCGAATCCGCGCTGCGCGGCGCCTGGGCCTCGGCGTGGCTTGCCGGGTCGCGGGTGGAACTCGACGCGGTCCGTTCGGGCGCGGCGGGCGGTGATGCGACGGTGCAGGGTGCGCTGCGCGCGACGGCCGCCGTGGGCACGCTGGCCGACACCTGGACGCGCGCCCCGCGGCAGGCCCTGGCGCGGCTGCACGCGCTCGCCGCCGCCGACCTGGTCGACGTCGATGCGCTGGGTCGTCCGCGTCCGTCCGCGGAGGTGGCGGCCCGGCTCGACGCGCTGGCGTCGGTGCTCTCGGCCACCGACGCCCCGGCCGCGGTGGTGGCGGCGGTCGTGCACGGCGAGATCGTCACCCTCGACGCGTTCCCGCCCGTCTCCGGCCTGGTGGCCCGGGTGGCGGTGCGGCTCACCTTCGTGGAGCGGGGGCTCGACCCGAAGTCGCTCGTGGTCGTGGAGGCCGGACACCGGGACCAGGTCATGGCGTACGAGCGGGCGCAGGCCGCCTACGCGTCCGGCACGGTGGCTGGTCTGACGGAGTGGATCGAGCATTGTTGCGCGGCGGTGGTGGCGGGCGCGCGCGAGTCGCTGGCCATCTGCGAGGCGCTGGTCCGGGGCTGATAACCGGTGCAATGCCACTGGCCACTCATGGGTGCAAGGCCATTCGCGACCTATCGGTGCAATGCCCCTCGCCGCCTAGCGGCGGACGTGGCGACGGCGCCGCAGCTGCCCCACGGCGCCGTCAGCGCACGGATCGGGTTACCAGGCGTGCTCCGTCATCGTCGGGCGCGGGCCGGTGAGAAGTCGGTCCGCGCCGACGCACCCGCTGCGAGGTGGGATCGCCGCGTGGGTGCCCTGGATCCGTGCGGGGTGAGGCTCGCTGGGGGCTGGACCGCCATCGACGAGCCTCATCCGTAGTCGTATTGGACGCCCAGCGGCACGGGGGCGCAACCCCCAGGCGGAGTGTCGGTCCGTCCGGGCACCGGCGGCCTTGACGCCTGGCCGGGTGGCGTCAGGCGCGAGTGGTGCGTCGCTTGGCGTACCAGAGCAAGCCGGCCGCAGCTACCCCGGCGCCGACGACGGTGGCGGTGGCTGCCGGATGCTCCGGGCGCAGTCCGGAGATCCGCTCACGGAGCGGGACCGCATTTGAGAACGTGAGCATCGGCCAGCCGCGCTCGGTGGCGATCTTGCGCAGCGCCCGGTCGGCGTTCACCACGAACGGGTGGCCGACTGCTTCGAGCATCGGCACGTCCGTCGCCGAGTCGGAATAGGCATAGCTGTGCGCTAGGTCGTAGCCGCGCTCGGCCGCCAGCTCCCGGATGGCGATCGCCTTCTCCGGGCCGTAGGCGTAGCGGCCTATCTCGCCGGTGTACTTGCCGTCGGCCACGAGCATCTGCGTGGCGATCACGTGATCGGCGCCGAGCATCGCGCCGATCGGCGCTACCACTTCTTCGCCGGAGGAGGAGACGATGACGACCTCTCGCCCGGCCGCCTTGTGCTCGCCGATGAGCTCGACGGCCTCGTCGTAGACGATCGGGTCGATGATGTCGTGCAGCGTCTCGGAGACGATCTCACGTACCTGGGCGACGTCCCAGCCCGAGCACATCGAGGTGAGGTACGCGCGCATGCGTTCGATCTGGTCCTCGTCGGCGCCGGCCAACGCGAAGACGAACTGGGCGTAGGCGCTGCGCAGCACGGCGCGTCGGTTGAGCAAACCGTTCTGATAGAACGGCCGGCCGAATGCGAGCACGCTCGACTTCGCGATGATCGTTTTGTCGAGGTCGAAGAAGGCGGCGCTGTGCTTGCCGGGCGCGGACGGGGTCCACGCGACGCGGGGGGCGAGCTGTGTCGCGGCCGGTTCTCGTGCCACGACATCGAGGATACGGACGTTGCGACGGCGGGCGCGGGACGCGCCGCTGATGCGTTCGGCAAGGGCGTCCAGGTAACTGTGGACATCCGGCGCGGCCGTCCACAACGCTGCTCGGGCGGGGGTTGTCGTCGGGCTGGCGGTGATTGCCTCGAGGCATGAATTCCTCTGCCGCGCCGGTGATCGGCGTCCTCGGGGCGGTCGGCGGCGTCGGCACCTCGTCGCTGGCGGCCGCGATTGCCGCGCGGTGGGGGCGGGGCACCCTGGTCGACCTGGACCGCGCCGGTGGTGGTCTCGATATCGGGCTCGGCCTGGACCGCGTCGCCGGCGTGCGCTGGTCGGGGTTGCACGCGTCCGGCGCCCGGGTGGATCCGGTGGAGCTGGCGCGGCGATTGCCCCGCTGGCGCGGCGTCGGGGTGCTGGCCGCTGACGGCGCGGAGATCCCGGCGGCGGCGGTGGGTGCCGTGCTGGCCGCGGCCTCGAGCGCCGGACCGGTGGTGCTCGACCTCGGTCGCGGCGACGCGGACGTGCAGCGCGCGGCACTGCGCGAGGTGGGCGTCCTTGCGGTCCTGACGGTCGCGGACGTGCGTGGGGTGGCGGCCGCGCACGCAGCGGCCCGTGCGTGCGCCGATGCCGAGATCGGTGTCGTGCTGCGCCGCGGCGACATGCCGCCCGCTGAGGCTGGTGCCAGGTGTGGGCTACCCGTGTTCGGTCGCCTCGGCACGGTGCCCCGGCGGGCGGGTGGCGGACGGCTCGCCCGCTGTCGCGCCTATCGGCGGGTCGTCGAGGTCATCACGGCCAAGGCGTCGGCATGACCGAGCTACTGAACCGGGTCCGGCGACGCCTCGCCACCGACGACGACGATCTCGACACGGTGGTGCGCACCGAACACGACGGGGTGCTCGACGACGACGCGCTCGCGCGCCTGCGCGGCGACGTCCAGGCCGAACTGGTCGGCGCCGGGCCGCTGGAACCGCTGCTTGCCCTGTCGGGTGTGACGGACGTGCTCGTCAACGGCGCGGACGAGGTATGGATCGATCGTGGTGGTGGCCTGCAGCGAAGCACGGTCCGGTTTCGCGATGACGAAGCGGTGCGGCGGCTGGCGCAGCGGCTCGCCACCACGGCCGGACGGCGCCTGGACGACGCCGTCCCGTTCACCGACGCGGCACTGCCGGACGGTACGCGGCTGCACGCCGTACTGCCCCCGATCACGGCCCGCCCGACACTGTCGTTGCGGGTGCTCGCGCGCCGTCGCTACCGTCTCGACGACCTGGTCGCCGGTGGCGCGATGCCGGTCGCCGTCGCGGACGTGCTGCGGGCCGTGGTCGTGGCCCGCCTGGGGTTCGTGGTCACCGGTGGCACCGGCAGCGGGAAGACGACGCTGCTCGGGGCCATGCTGGCGACGACGGAGGCTGGCGAGCGGCTCGTCGTCATCGAGGATGCGGCGGAGTTGGTCGTCGCACACCCGCACGTGGTGCGGCTCGTCACCCGCACCGTCAACGTTGAGCAGAGTGGCGCGATCGGGCTGCGCGACCTGGTCTTCCAGTCGTTGCGGATGCGGCCGGACCGGCTCGTGGTCGGTGAATTCCGAGGCGCCGAGATGCTCGACCTGCTCGTCGCGCTGAACACCGGGCACGACGGTGGAGCCGCTACGTTGCACGCCAACTCGGCTGCTGACGTGCCGGCCCGGCTCACCGCGCTCGGTGCCCTCGGCGGTGTGGCCGAGTCCGGGGTGGCTGCGTTGGCGGCGAGTGCGCTCGACGTGATCATTGCGTTGCGGCGGCGGCACGGCGTCCGCGTCGTCGATGAGATCGCGACCATCGGTCGCGCCGGTGAGCGGCTGCAGGTGCGCCGCGTGTGGTGCCGCAACTCCGGCATCGGACCGGCGGCGACGACACTGCGCGAGCTGGTGGCAGCGCGCGGTGTCGGGGTGCCGGAGCTATTGCGGTGACGGCCGCGCAGTGGCTGGCCTTGTGCACCGGCATCGCCTGCCTACCGGCAAATGAGCTGCGACGCGCCCGCGCCGGTCGGTTGGCGCAGCTGGGGCGCGTCGCCACTATTTCGCCGCGGACGGCTGTGGTCGGCGGGCGGCAACGGATGCGTTGGGTGGGTCACGCGGGTGCCTGCTCGGCGGTCGGTGTGCTGGCCGTTGTCGCGGGCGTGCTGCCGGCGGCTGCGTGCGCCGCGATGCTGGCAACGGCGGCTGTGGTGGCCAGGCAGGCCGCGGGCCGGCGCGCGGCGGACACGGCTGCGCGCGGACGCGCGGACGCGATAGGGCTGGTCGTCGCCGAGCTGCGTGCCGGATCCAGGCCGGAGCAGGCGTTGCGCGCGGCGGCCGAGATCGACCGCGCCGCCGGGTGGCGCGATGCCGCCGATGTGATCGCGGTCGACGGCGATCCGGCCGAGGTGCTGGCGCGCGCAGCTGGGCTGGACGGTGTCGCCCATGCCTGGCGCGTGGCCGCGCGAGCCGGTGCGCCGCTGGCGGACGTACTGGCGCGCATCGCCGACGATCATCGTGCCGAGCTTGACCAGCGCAGCGCAGTGCGTGCCGCGCTCGCAGGTGCGCACGCGTCGGCTGCCGTGGTTGCCGTACTGCCGGTGGTCGGTGTCGCACTCGGCGCGACCATGGGGCTGCACCCGGTCGCTACCCTGCTGCACACCCCGGTCGGCCAGCTGCTCTGCTGTCTGGGCACAGCCTTCGACGCCGCGGGCGTGCTGTGGACGGGCCGGATCGTCGCAGCCGGGTTGCGATCATGAGCGCCGGCGTGGGCCTTGGCCCGGGCGTGGCCCTGGGCGTGGGCATTGGCATCGGCGCCGCGAAATCCGGGCGGGTGTCGTGAGCGCAGCCCCGGTTCTGCTCGGTGCCGCGGTCCTGCTGGCCGGTTGGGATGGAGCGGGTCGTCGTGACCGCGCTCATCCGGGTTCCGGACGTCATCGGCTGCTCGGTGCGCCGTCGACGGCGTTGCTCGCGGTCGCTGCGGCCGCAGCGATCGTCTCGCTATGCGTGTGCCTGTTGGGGCTGCGGCTCGGCGGCGCGGTCGCGCTCCCGCTGATACCGGTGACCTGGACCGGACTGGAGCGGTTGCGTGCCTGGCCGGCGCGAACGCGCGTGGATCCGCTGCTACCCCGCACCCTCGATCTTGCCGCTGCCGCTCTGCGCAGTGGCCTGCCTGTCGCCTCGGCGCTTGCGGTGTCCGCACCCGCTGCCTCGCAACCGACCGCGCGCAGCTTGGAGTCCGTCGCCGGCATGCTCCGGCTGGGGGCGGCGCCGGCTGAAGCCTGGGCCGATCTGGCCGACCATCCGCAACTCGGCCGGCTCGCTCGCATCGCCAGGCGCGGTGCCGCGAGCGGCATCCGGCTGGCAGGGATGTGGGAGACCGCGGCGCACGAACTCCGCGGCGAGTTGCGTGCGACGGCACTCGGCCGGGCAGCTCGGGCCGGCGTGCTGGCGATGGCCCCGCTCGGGCTGTGTTTCCTGCCCGCGTTCGTCTGCCTGGGCATCGTGCCGGATGTCATCGCGCTCGTCGGCGGCGCCTGGGGTTCCTGGCGGTGAGTTCCGCGCCGCGGTGGCGCGAGGTGCGGCCGTCATGGGCCTTAGGCCCGCGTTGCGGGCCCTTAGTCGGCCGATTCCGGGCAAATGGGTCGGCTAAGCCGCGGATTCGCGACCCGCCGCGGCGGATACGAGGGGTTTTCCCCATGCCGAGAAGTTGGCCTTAGCCCGATCGTCATGAACAGCCGATCGAGGAGACATCATGAACCCGACCATCACCGCCGAAATCGCCAACCAGCGTCACGCACAGTTCATCGCCGACGCCGTGGACTACCGTCGCAGCCGCGCTGCCCGGGTGCCGCGTCCGGCCCGCCGCAACGGCGTCCGCCGGTCGCACGAGCGGACCACGCGCCGCCCGCTGAATGCCTTCCACGCCTGGCTGGCCGCCGGACAACTCTGACCATCGAATCTCCCAAGCCGGGGTCGCAGTGCACCGCGACCCCGGCTTGCTGCTGTCCAGGGCCAATCCTGGCCACCGCGTCTCGGCACGCACGACGTGTCCCGACCAGGTCGTGTCCACAGGTATGAGTTCGGGACCCGCCCGCCGTCCACAACACCCCGCGAGCCGCCCCGTCGCAGCGCCGCGGGCTATTGGCTGGACGCATGTCATCGCTTTCTCGCCTCCGCCGGTTTGTGCGATCACTGCGCGAACGGATCCCGCGCGCTGACCACGGGATGAGCACGGCCGAATACGCCGTCGGCACCGTCGCCGCCGTCGCGTTCGCCGTGGTCCTCTACCGCATCGTGCGCAGCGACGCGGTCTCCTCCGCGCTCAGCTCGATCGTGCAATCGGCGTTGCATGCGCTCGGCTAACGGGCGCCGGCGCATCAGCCGAGGCGGCACGTTGGCCGCCGATCGCGGGCGCCCCGTGCATAAGGGCCGCGGGCTGCTTCGGCGGTGGCATCGGCCGCGCGGCGAGGACGGCATGGCCACGGTGGAACTCGTGGCGGCGCTGCCGGTTCTGATCCTCATCACCGGCGCGCTACTCAGCGCCCTCGTGGTCATCGGCGACCGGGTGCAGGTGCAGGACGCGGCTCGCGAAGCCGCCCGGCTGGCCGCGCGCGGCGACAGCGAACACGCACACTCGGCAGCGGCAGAGCTGGCGCCGGGGGTGTCCATCGACATCGGCACCGTGGCCGACGAGGTCCGGGTGAGGGCGACACGGCGGGCGCACCTGCTCGTCAGCTGGCTGCCGCCGATAACGATCACTGCCACGGCCGTGGCCGCCGTCGAGCCGAGTGGGCACAGCCCGTGACCGCCCACGCGTGCCGTCGGCTCCGGACCCGAGCCCGCGGCCCGAGCAGCCACGACCCGGCGGCCGAGCGTGGTTCGGCGAGCATCTGGGTGCTCGCGGTGTCCATGCTTCTGATCGCCGTGGCCGGCGCCGGCGTGCTGCGCACCGCGGCCGTCTTGGCTCGGCACCGAGTCGAAGCCGCGGCGGATCTCGCCGCACTCGCAGCGGCCGGGCAGATCGGCGTCGCGAGCGATCCGTGCCTCGCGGCCGGACGAATCGCCGCGGCGAACGGTGCCACCCTGCGCCGGTGCGTGACCACGCTCGCGGGCGACGGGCGCAGCGGTTCGGTCACGGTGACCGTCGGGCAGTCGGTTCGGCTGCCCCTGCTGGGGCCGCACGACGTCAGCGCACGCGCCCGAGCGGTCCGCGATCCGGCCGCTGTCCCCGGTGTCCGTGCTCAGTCGCGCATTGTGCTCAGTACGGTGCTGTCATCAGTCGGTGACTGCGGTCAGTCGGTGACTGCGGTCAGCACCAGGTCGAGCAGCAGCACGGCGCCGGCCTTGTCCAGCGGCTCGTTCCCGTTGCCGCACTTGGGCGACTGCACGCACGACGGACAACCCGCCGGGCATTCGCAGGCGGCGATCGCGTCCCTGGTGGCCTGCAACCACAAGGCAAACGCCTCGTGCCCACGCTCGGCGAAGCCGGCCCCGCCGGCCGCCCCGTCGTAGACGAAGACGGTGGCCTGTCGGGTATCCGGATGCAGCGCGGTGGAGACGCCGCCGATGTCCCAGCGGTCGCAGGTTGCGAACAGTGGGAGCAGTCCGATCGCGGCGTGCTCGGCCGCATGCGCCGCGCCGGGCACGTCCGCGAACGGCAACCCGGCCTCCTCGAGCGCGTCCGCGCCGACGGTGTACCAGACCGATCGGGTGCGCAGTTCGCGCGCCGGCAGATCCAGCGGCACCTCGTCGAGCACCTCCCCGGTGCTGATGCGCCGGCGCAGATAGCCGACCACCTGATTCGCCACGTCCACCGTGCCGAACGCGACGCCGACCGATCCGTACCTGGTCTGACGCAAGGTTTCGACGACGGCGATATCGGTGACCTCCCGGGCCGTGGTGCTCCAGTCCGGCTCGTCGGCATGCACCAGCGCGATTGCGTCGTCGACCGCGAAGTCGTCCACGACATAGGAGCGACCCTGATGCAGGTACACCGCCCCCGTGTGCACGCTCGAGTGTGCGGCGCCCGCGTCGACGGTGCCGATCAGTGAGCCGGTCGCCGCGTCCACCACCGAAACCGGTGGGCCGCCGCTGCCGCGCACATCCGCGCTCGGCCGCTCGCGGGAGGTCCAGAACCAGCCGCCGGGACGCCGGCGCAGCACACCGCTCGCCACCAGCCCATCCAGCACCGCCAGCACCGGATCGGCTGCCGGTGCACCCGGTGCACCCGGCGCACCCGGCGCACCCGGTCCATCTGGAGCCCTCAAGGCATCCTCGTCATCGGCCGACACCGCCGGCGGGTCAGCCGCGAAGAGCTGCAGTTCGCCCGGCCGCAATGGCAGTTCCGCCGCTGCACAGCACAGCTGAGGTCCGAGCACATATGGGTTCTCCGGATCGAAGACGGTGGCTTCGATCGGGCGGCCGAACACCGCCTGCGGATGATGAACCAGGTAGGTGTCGAGCGGGTCGTCGCGCGCCACGAACAGCACGAGCGCCGCCTCGCCGGCCCGCCCGGCCCGTCCCGCCTGCTGCCACAACGACGCCAGCGTGCCGGGGAAGCCGGCCAGCACCACCGCGTCCAGCCCGCTGACGTCCAACCCCAACTCCAATGCGTTGGTCGCCGCGACACCGAGGAGTTCTCCGGAGGACAGCGCCGCTTCCAGCTCCCGTCGCTCCTCCGGCAGGTACCCGGCGCGGTAGGCCGCGACCCGAGCCGCCAAGTCGTCCAGACCGGCGTCGACCAGGTGGCGCTGTGCGGACATCGCGGTGATCTCTGCGCCGCGCCGCGAGCGTACGAAGACCAGGGTGCGCACGCCCTGGATGACCAGATCCGCGAGTAACCGGCCAGCCTCGGCGCCGGCGGCGCGGCGCACCGGCGCGTCGTGCTCGCCGCGAAGAGCCGTCAATGGTGGCTCCCACAGGCCGAACGTGGTCCGACCGTGCGGAGAACTGTCCGCGCTGACGGCCCGCGTCGGCACCCCGGTGAGCCGCGATGCGGAAACGTCCGGATCGGTCACGGTGGCCGACGCCAGGACGAACGTCGGTGCTGCGCCGTAGGCATCGCAGATGCGGCGTAGCCGGCGCAGGATCTGCGCGACGTGCGAGCCGAACAGTCCGCGGTAGGTGTGGCATTCGTCCACGACGACGTAGCGCAGCCGGCGCAGGAACGACGCCCAGCGGGCATGGCCGGGCAGCAGGCTGTGATGCAGCATGTCCGGATTGGTGAGCACCCAGTTGGCGTGCGCCCGCACCCAGTCGCGCTCGTCGGTGGGGGTGTCGCCGTCGTAGGTGGCCGCGCGCAGCTGAGTCAGGGCGAGATCCCGCAACGAGCGCAGCTGATCGCCGGCAAGCGCCTTGGTCGGGGCGACGTAGAGCACCCGGGCGCGGTCGTCCGCGAGCAACGAGGTGAGCGCCGGTAGTTGATAGGCCAACGACTTGCCCGACGCCGTCCCGGTCGCGATCACTACCGATTGACCGGCATGGGCCAGCTCGGCGGCCTCCACCTGGTGCCGCCACGGTTGCCCGATGCCCCTGGCCGACAGCCGGTCCAGGACCAACTGCGGCACCCACGGTGGCCACTGGGCCACCGAGCCGTCGCGAGCGGGCAGGTCCTCGACGTGGGTGAGCGGATCAAGCTCGGCCGCGCCAGCTTGTCCGGCAACCGCCGCCCGCACAGCCGCGCGGCCAGCGGACAGCTGCTCCAGCAGCTGGCGCATCCGGTCCTGGTCCGCGGTCACTGCCGTGTCGTCCTCAGCCTTCGTGGGCGCTTTTCGGGCGGGTCTGCTGACATTGTCGACGGTCGCGGCCGCTGTCCCGGCTGCGCGCAGTTGATCGTCGCGGCGACTCGTTCCGGGCGCTGTGGCACGATGGCCGGGTCGGCCTGGTATGCCGTCGATGATCCATGACGGTCTCGGACAAGGTTCGGTGCACGTGGAGCTTTCGGTTACGCAGCAGTCAGTGGGCGGGTACCCCGTGCTCGGGGTTCGCGGCGAGGTGGACGTGTACTCGGCGCCGAACCTGAAGGGCCAACTGTCGGCGATGCTGCCCGCATCTCCGAGCGTGGTGGTCGATCTGAGTGACGTGGCCTTCCTGGACTCCACCGGGCTCGGCGCCCTGGTCGCCGCTCGGACCTCGGCCGTCGAAGCCGGCGGGAACATCCCGCTGGTCTGTGCGCGCGAACGCATCCTGAAACTGTTCAAGATCACCGGGCTGGACCAGGTGTTCCAGATCTACCCGTCGGTCGACGAGGCCGTTGCGGCGCTTTCCGCGAGCCGCTGACCCTCGGCGCACACCGCCTCTGCCGGCTCGCATCCCGGCCCCGGGTGCTGGCTGGACCCGGCGCGCCGGTTACACTCGCCGCAAATTCGCGCCGCGGGAGGGAAACACGCCCGGCGCGTTTTGACCGCGCTGACTGGCTCAGCGCCCCATCCGATGCACCTAGGGGAGTTGCATGGCCGCGCACGAATTGATTGCCGCCTCGATGGCGAGCAACAGCAATCCGCTGGCGATCAGCAGCAGCGATCGGGGCTGGGTCATCGGCATCGCGGTCATCGCGTTGCTCGGGCTGGTTTTCGCCTTCACTCAGGCTCGCGAAATGCTCAAGGCGGATCAGGGCACGCCGAAGATGCAGGAGATCGCCAAGGCGGTGCAGGAGGGCGCGGCTGCATATCTGAACCGCCAGTTCCGCACCCTGGCCGTCTTCTCCGTCATCGTGTTCGTGCTGCTGTTCATCCTCCCGGTGAACGTGGCGCACGGCGCGACCAACGTCCGGATCGGGCGCGCACTGTTCTTCCTCGTCGGTGCGTCGTTCTCCGCGGCCGTCGGCTACATCGGGATGACGCTCGCCACTCGCGCCAATGTGCGCGTTGCCGCCGCAGCCCGCGGTGCCGGGGCCGGTGCCAAGCGTGGTTTCCACATCGCGTTCCGCACCGGCGGCGTCGTCGGCATGCTCACCGTGGGCCTCGGCCTGTTCGGTGCCAGCATCGTGCTGCTCGTCTACAACGACAACGCGCCGACGGTGCTCGAGGGTTTCGGTTTCGGCGGGGCGCTGCTGGCGATGTTCATGCGTGTCGGCGGCGGCATCTTCACCAAGGCCGCCGACGTCGGCGCCGACCTGGTCGGCAAGGTCGAGGCGGGCATCCCTGAGGACGACCCGCGCAACGCGGCGACGATCGCCGACAACGTTGGCGACAACGTCGGCGACTGCGCCGGCATGGCGGCCGACCTGTTCGAGTCGTACGCGGTCACGCTGGTAGCAGCGCTCATCCTCGGGCAGGCGGCGTTCGGCGCCAAGGGCTTGATGCTCCCGCTGATCATCGGCGCCATCGGTGTGCTGAGTTCGGTGGTCGGCATTCTCACCACCCGCCTGCGCGACGCGGACCGCAACGGGCTGGTGCCTATCAACCGCGGGTTCCTGCTTTCGGCGCTGTTCTCCCTCGCGCTCGTGGCGATCGTGACGTTCACCTACCTGCCGTCCAAGTTCAGCGGCTTCCACGGCGTGCTGGGATTCAGCGCATTCGGCAATCTGGGCGACGCCAGCAAGATCGACGGCAACCCGAAGGTGATCGCCTTCCTCGCGGTGCTGATCGGCATCGTGCTCGCGGTGTTGATCCAGCAGCTCACCGGTTACTTCACCGACACGATCCGCCGCCCGGTCAAGGACGTTGCCAAGACGTCGTTGACGGGCCCGGCGACGGTCATCCTCGCCGGCATCTCGCTCGGCCTGGAATCGGCAGTGTATGCGGCTGTGCTGATCGCGCTGGCCGTCTTCGGTGCCTTCCTGCTCGGCTTCGGTTCGGTACCGGTGGCGCTGTTCGCGGTCGCGCTGGCCGGCACCGGCCTGCTCACCACCGCCGGTGTCATCGTGTCGATGGACACCTTCGGGCCGGTGAGCGACAACGCGCAGGGCGTCGCCGAGATGAGCGGCGACATCGACGAAGCCGGCGCTCGGGTGCTCACCGACCTCGATGCGGTCGGCAACACCACCAAGGCCATCACCAAGGGGATCGCGATCGCGACGGCCGTGCTCGCCGCGACGGCGCTGTTCGGGTCGTTCACCGATGCGGTGGTCACCGCGCTGGCCAAGAACCACGCCACGACGACGACGTTCGGCCCGGTGGTTGCCGCGCCGAACGTGCTGGTCGGCGTGATCATCGGTGCGGCCGTGGTGTTCCTGTTCAGTGGCCTGGCCATCAGTGCTGTCGGGCGAGCCGCGGGCCGGGTGGTGTTCGAGGTGCGCGAGCAGTTCCGCACCAAGCCGGGAATCATGGACTTCACCGAGAAGCCCGACTACGGCCGGGTCGTGGACATCTGCACCCGCGACTCGCTACGGGAACTGGCGACGCCGGGACTGTTGGCGATCTTCGCGCCGATCACGATCGGTTTCGCCTTCGGTGCCGGCCCGCTGGCCGGCTACCTCGGCGGCGCGATCGCCTCGGGCGTGCTGATGGCGGTGTTCCTGGCGAACTCCGGTGGCGCCTGGGACAACGCCAAGAAGATGGTCGAGGACGGCCACTACGGCGGCAAGGGCAGTGAATCGCACGCCGCGACCGTCATCGGTGACACCGTCGGCGACCCGTTCAAGGACACCGCCGGTCCGGCGATCAACCCGCTCATCAAGGTGATGAACCTGGTGTCGGTGCTGATCGCGCCTGCGGTGATCAAGTACAGCGTCGGCGACCACAAGAGCAACGCGGTGCGAGCGGTGATCGCGATCATCGCGTTCCTGATCATCGCGGCGGCGGTCATCGTGTCCAAGCGGCGCACGGTCTCCATGGGCGACATGCCCGGTGACCGCGAGCCGGCCGAACCGGTGCCGAGCAGCGCAGCCTGATCGATCCATCGCACGGGCGGTTTCCGGGTCACGACCCGGGAGCCGCCCGCGCGCGTTCGCCCCGTGGTGCGTCGCGGCCGGGTACAACGTGACGATGCAGTTCTCGCTGTTCGGTGCGGCTGCGGCACCGCCGACGCTGGACGACCTGGACGGCGTGCTGCTCGCGGGCGGCCACTGGGTGCGTTCCTCGGACAGCGCCCGTCTGTCGGTCGTGGTCGCTGATCGTTGGCGCGCTGAGGCGCTGGCCGAGGCCTTCGGCGAGCGCCAGGTGTTGGCCGCTGATGCGATCGGTCCGGCGGAGACGGGGCTGACGGTCCGCACCATGTTCGCGCCGGTACTCGCGCCGCGCGCGGCCCGCTGGACGCACGGGGCGTTGCAGCTGCCGCCGCCCGATTTCGTCCTCACTGCCGGCGGTTTGCGGCTGTGGGCGATCGCGGTGGGGCATCCGGACGAGATCGGATATCTGCTGGGTACGGCGGAGGTGGACGACCAGGTGCACCGTGCGGCCGGGGCGCAGCTGTCCCGGCTGGGCATCGCCGGGGTCTCCATCGGATTGCGCGGCGGCCCGGGATGGCGCGTCACGTCGCTCAAGCGGCTGCGGCGCCTGATCGAGTTGGTGGGCGAGCCGCCATCCGGCGGGGCGGACGCGTGGCCACGTTTCGGCTGAGACACGTGCGGCCGGAGGTGAGAGAGGGCCCACTCTGGGGCCCGCTCTGGGGTCGTCATGTACCGTCCGCGGCGTTGGCTGCGCTAACCGGCGCGGCCAGTAGACGGCGCAGACGGGGTTGACGTGGCGAAGCGGGGCGAGACGGGCACCGGCACCAAGCTGGTGATCGTCGAGTCGCCTGCCAAGGCGAAGACGATCGGGGGATACCTCGGCCCCGGGTACGTCGTCGAGGCCTCCATCGGCCACATCCGCGATCTGCCGCGCAACGCGGCGGACGTGCCCGCCAAGTACAAGGGCGAATCGTGGGCGCGCCTCGGCGTCGATACCGAGCACGATTTCGAACCGCTGTACGTCGTCAGTCCGGACCGCAGGCAACAGGTGACCAAACTCAAGTCCCTGGTCAAGGACGCGGACGAGCTGTACCTGGCCACGGATGAGGACCGCGAGGGCGAGGCGATCGCCTGGCACCTGGTGCAGACGCTCGAGCCGAAGATCCCGGTCCGGCGGATGGTGTTCCACGAGATCACGCCCGGGGCGATCGCCGCGGCGGTGGCCAACCCGCGTGAGATAGACGAGCGTCTCGTCGACGCCCAGGAGACGCGGCGCATCCTGGACCGGCTGTACGGGTACGAGGTCAGTCCGGTGTTGTGGAAGAAGGTGTTGCCGCGGCTGTCGGCCGGCCGGGTGCAGTCTGTCGCGACCCGGATCGTGGTGGAGCGCGAACGGGCGCGGATGGCCTTCCGGACCGCCGAGTACTGGGATGTGGAGGGCACGTTCGCGCCGGCCAGCCCCAAGCAGGGCGATCCGGAGACGTTCACCGCCACGCTGGTTGCGGTGGACGACATCAGGGTGGCCACCGGGCGGGACTTCGATCCGGCCACCGGGCGCGCCGGCGGCGATGTGCTGCACCTGGACGAGTCGGGGGCACGCGGCCTGGCTGCGCGGCTGGATGGCCGGCCGTTCGAGGTGCGGCGGGTGGAGGAGAAGCCCTACCGCCGTCGCCCGTATCCGCCGTTCATGACCTCCACGCTGCAGCAGGAGGCGGGTCGCAAGTTCCGCTGGTCGTCCGCGGTGACGATGCGGGTGGCGCAGCGTCTGTATGAGAACGGCTACATCACCTATATGCGGACCGACTCGACGAACCTGTCCGAGACGGCGCTCACCGCTGCTCGTACGCAGGCTCGGGAGCTCTACGGCGACGCGTTCGTGCCGGCCGAACCGCGTACGTACACGCGAAAGGTGAAGAACGCCCAGGAGGCGCATGAGGCGATCCGACCGGCCGGCGATACGTTCCGTACTCCCGGTCGGGTGGCCAACGAACTGAGCAGCGACGAGTTCCGCCTGTACGAGCTGATCTGGCAGCGCACGCTCGCATCCCAGATGTCCGACGCCGTCGGCACCACGGTGTCGGTGCGACTGGCCGGTGATTCCGTCGCGGGGGAGCGTGCCGAGTTCTCCACCAGCGGCCGCACCATCACCTTCCCCGGTTTCCTGCGTGCCTATGTGGAGGATCTGGACACCGACGACGCGAGCGAGTCGAAGGACGATGTGGAGAAGCGGCTGCCGCAGCTGACCGCGCGCGATCGGGTGGACGCGCGGCAGTTCGAGGCGCAGGGCCATTCGACCTCGCCGCCGGCCCGGTACACCGAGGCCTCGCTGGTCAAGGCGCTGGAGGAGCTGGGCATCGGCCGGCCGTCCACGTACGCCTCGATCCTGCAGACCATCCAGGACCGTGGCTACGTGTGGAAGAAGGGTGCGGCGCTGATCCCGTCCTGGACGGCCTTCGCCGTCGTCGGTCTGCTGGAGTCGTACTTCAGCCGGCTGGTGGACTACGGATTCACCGCATCGGTGGAGAACGACCTGGACGAGATTGCCTCGGGGGAGCGCTCGCGTGCCGAGTGGTTGCGGCGGTTCTACTTCGGCGCCCCGGACGGCACGGCGGATCCGCAGCGTATCTCCGCCCAGGGGGGCTTGAAGCGGCTGATCGAGGAACGCCTGGAGCAGATCGACGCGCGTGGGGTGAATTCGATCCCGCTCGCCGACACCGACGCCGTGGTGCGGGTTGGCCGGTACGGCCCATACCTGCAGCGAGGCGAGAGCGAGCGGGCCTCCATTCCGGAGGACCTGCCGCCCGATGAGCTGACTCCGGAGCGGGTGGAGGAGTTGTTGTCGGCTCCGTCCGGCGATCGCCTGCTCGGTACGGATGCCGACGGTCAGGAGGTCACCGCGAAGTCCGGACGCTACGGCCCCTATGTCACCGACGGGACCAAGTCGGGGTCGTTGTTCGCATCGATGTCGTTGGACACGGTGACGCTGGCGGACGCGTTGCGGCTGCTCAGCCTGCCGCGCAGCCTCGGCGAACTGGACGGCATCGAGGTAACGGCGCAGAACGGTCGGTACGGGCCGTACGTGAAGAAGGGCACCGACTCGCGCTCGCTCGGCTCCGAGGACGAGCTGTTCACGGTGACGTTGGGGCAGGCGCAGGAACTGCTGGCGCAACCGAAGACCCGCGGCCGACGGGCCGCGGCGGCCCCTCCCCTGCGCGAACTCGGACCAGATCCAGTTTCGCAACAGCCGATGGTGATCAAGGACGGCCGGTTCGGGCCGTACGTGACCGACGGGGAGACCAACGCGTCGCTGCGGCGTGGCGACACCGTCGAGGAGATCAGCACTGAACGCGCTTCGGAGTTGCTCGCCGAGCGTCGCGCGCGCGGACCGGCGAAGAAGGCGCCCCGCAAGGCGCCGGCCAAGAAAGCCGCCAAGAAGGCGACGAAGAAAGCGGCCAAGAAGACTGCGGCGAAGAACGCATAGCTTCGCCGCAGTCCCCCGGTTACGGCCGGCGCCGAACGAGGCTCAGCAACGCGACGCCGGCGGCGAGCGCACCGACGCCCATGGCCAACTGGGTGGCCGCCGCAGTGCCGGTCTGCGCCAGCCGCGGCGCTGAGATCGGCGGATGCGCGGCGGCAGGAGTCTGCACGAGCGCGGTCTCGGTGCTCAGGCCAGGCGGTGTCGTCACTCTCGCCTGCGGCACGTCGATCGGGGTGAGGACCTCTACGTAGGTGTAGCAGCCCTGTTCGCGTACCTGCTGCCGCCCGAGCATGTAGGTGCCGTCAGCGGCCAGTCGATATTCGAGTGTGCGACCCGCACTCGCGGTGGTGCCCAGTGCCGCGCGGTGCCATTGCGCCGACGAGACGCCGGCACAGCCGTCTGACGTGGGACTCACCGGCCCGACCAGCGTCACCGTGAGCGTGGCCGTGTGCCCGTTCAGCCCGTCGACGATGACCCGGTCGGTCAGCGTGGCGCCAGGCGTGACGCGTTGCGCGGAGATGGACGTGGTCACCGACGGGGTGCGGACCAGGGTCGACTCGTGTGCGGCGGTGGGGGCAGAGGTTGCGCTCGCGCCGGAGGGCGTGAGCGTGAGCTTCTCCGACCAACCCCAGCAGCCCGCGGCTGGTACGGGCGGCCCGGTGATCCGGTAGCGGCCGTTGCCCTCAGTACGGTTGCCGGCGATGGCGACGCTGACCGTATGCGCCGGGGCCGCCTGGTACTGATCGAGCGTGATGTCGGAGCAACGCCCGGTCGGCGCCGCGACCGGACCGTGCAGCGTGGCATCGATGACACCGTCCTCACCGTCGTCGCCGCTCACGTCGACGTCGTCGGCAAGCACCTCGCCGACCAGGGCAACGTCCGCCGAGGCGTGGGTGACGATCGTCGGGTGCGGAACGGTGGGATCGGTGGCGACGAAGGTCCACGGCGTGGTCCCGGCGGGCACCGTGAACGACACCGTGGACGCGGTCGGGATGTACAGCTTCGCGCCCGCGGGTACCCGGACCTCCCGCGCGTTGTAGCGAGCGCCGACCTGCAGGTCGCCGATCGGTGCGGCAGTCGCGGTCGCGCCCGTGGTGACCGCGGGGGCGATCACGTGTCCATGGTCGTCGGAGATGTCATACACGTAGCCCGGTACCGGCGATTGTGCGTGGTCGCCGACTGCGGCCTTGACCAGGTGAACAGGTCTGGTTCGCTGCACCGGGCCGGTGTGCTGGCCGGTCTGGGTGCCGGGCGAACCGGCGACCAGCATCGTCTGCTCACCGGCGGCCGACCAGGTCTGCAGTGTCGTCCACGACTGCGCCGCGGCGCGGATGGTGAAGGTCGTGGACGTGCCGATCGGAATCGAGAAGCGGGTGCTGGCCAGTCCGTTGGCGGCGGTCGTCACGGTCGGTGTGGCCACCACGGCGTTCGTGGCGGTGAGTGTCACCCGTGCGCCGGGGACGGGATGACCCTTGGCCGAGTGGACCGTCACCGTGGCGGTGTACGTGTGCCCAGTCAGGTCCGCATCGGTCGGCCAGCTCACGGACACCGTGTACGGGCCGGCCAGGTCCGCGGCGTGCGCGAGCATCGCGCCGGCATCGGCGACCGACGTTGCGCCTTGGCCGTTGACGAGGTAACTCCACTGGACGTGCTTGTCGACCAGGTCGTACTTGGCACTGTTGAGCGCGCTCAGCTCGGCGAGCCGGACATCTGACGTGCCGGGCTGCGCATACAGGTGATTCAGCTCCGCATAGACCGGATCGGTGATGATGCCGGATTCGGTGTACGTGCCACGCAGTGGCCCGTTGCTGCCCGACTGGATGCAGGTGCCGAACCGGCCGCCGGCGCCGGGCAATCGCCACAGCACGAGCGGCTCCGGGCCGGGCGAGAGCACCAGGCCGCCGACCCATGAGCCGTTGGCCGGGTCGTGTCCGGGTGTGCCGGCGACGGCGAGCGCGACCGAGGTGGCCAGGCCGCACACCAGGACGACGGTGGCGACGATCGCCCGTGCGGATCTGCGCAGCCATGGTGCGAGACCGGGCCAGCCGGCGCCGCGGTGTCGGCCGCCGGCTGCCGCGGCCGCTGTTGGATGAGACCGGTGATGTGAAGACATGCCGCGACCATCGCGCCACGGGTACGTTCGTCGCGCCGCCCTGCAGCCATCTGTGGACAGCCGCAAAGGCTGTGGACGACACCGCGCCGGTCAGCGGTGCCCTACTGCGAAGATGCGCCGGAACGGGAACAGCGTGCCGTGCGGGCCACTCGGATAGGCAGCGCGCAGCTGTGCCCCGTACTCCTGCTCGAACTCCGCGGCGGCAACGTCGGTGTCCGACTCGGCCAGCCGTTCGAGCACGGGCCGCAAGCCGGTGCCGCGTACCCAGTCGAGCACCGGGTCTGCTCCGGACAGCCGGTGCAGGTAGGTCGTCTCCCACACGTCGATGTCGAGGCCGGCGTCCAGCAGCAGCTCGCCGTAGTCGGGTGCGCGGCGCACCGAGTCGTGGTGGCGCAGCACGCCCGCCAGCCGATCACGCCACCGCGGCGACTCGGCCATCTCCCGCATCAGCACGTGCGACGGCGCATCGAAGTTGGCCGGCACCGCGAACGCGAGACAGCCACCGACGGGCACTGCGCCGGCCCACCGCCGGAGCAACTCCCAGTGCCCCGGCACCCACTGCAGCGTCGCGTTGCTGATGATCACGTCGACGTCGCCGTCCGGCCGCCAGGTCGCCACATCGCCCAGGTGGAACGTCAACCGATCGGTGCCCAGGCGCTGCGCGCGGTCGATCATCGCCGGCGAGGAGTCGATGCCCTCGATCCGCGCGCTGGGCCACCGTCGGGCCATCAGCGCAGCGGGTGCTCCGGTGCCGCAGCCCAGGTCCACGATCCGGCGCGGCGACTGCACCGGGATCCGGGCGAGCAGATCCAGGAACGGTCGGGTCCGTTCGTCCGCGAAGTGGTCGTACTGCGCCGGATCCCATTGCACGGCAGCTACCTCCGTTCGCGCAACATATCTTGAAGTCAAGATATATGGCACCATGACGCCATGACGGACGAGGTGGACGAGATCGTCGCGGCATGGGCCCGCGAATGTCCGGACCTCGACGTCGCACCGCTGCGCGTGCTGTCGCGGGTCAGCCGGCTGGCCGACGTGCTGGACGAGCGCCGCGCCGCCGCGTTCGTCGAGCACGGACTCCAGGCGCACGAGTTCGACGTCCTCGCTGCGTTGCGCCGCAGTGGCGAGCCGTTCGAGTTGACCGCCGGCGAACTCAGCGCGTCCACCCACGTCACGTCCGGCACGATGACCAGCCGGCTGGACCGGCTCACCCGCCGCAATCTCGTCTCGCGCCACCCCGACCCGGACGACGGCCGGCTGGTCCGGGTACGGCTCACCGGCACTGGGCGCCGCCGGCTCGACGCGGCCTTCGCCGCTCTGCTGGAGACGGAGCGGGAACTACTGGCCGCGCTGCCCGCAGATGTGCAGGACGAGATGGCGACGTCGCTGCGCACATTGCTGCTCGCGGCCGCGCCGCAGTGACCGGGTAGGCAGACTGAGGACGTCTCGCCACGCGAGCGCGCCGCTGGGTCGGTGCACTGGCTTCCCACAGTTAGTCTTGGCCCGTCAGCACGCGCACGCGAGGGGGTCGCCATCAGCGCCGAACCGGCCGCCCGGGTGATGCCCTCCGCGCCGGGTGGTGGCAGCGTTTCGTCGATCGGCGCCATCCGCGGCGTGCTGCAGGTGACCCCGTTCCGGCGGTTGTGGTACTCCACCGCGCTGTCGAGCCTGGGTGACTGGCTGGGCCTGCTGGCCACCACCGCGATGGCCACCGCGCTGACGCACACGTACCAGGCGCAGAACTACGCCCTCGGCGGCGTGCTCGTGGTGAAACTGCTGCCGGCCATCCTGCTCGGCCCACTTGCCGGCGCGTTCGCCGACCGGTTCGACCGGCGGCGCACGATGGTGATCAGCGACGCGATTCGGTTCGGGCTGTTCCTCACCATCCCGATCGTGCACACGGTGCCGTGGCTGCTGGTGGCGAGCTTCCTCATCGAATGCGTGAGCCTGTTCTGGCTGCCGGCGAAGGACGCGTCGGTGCCGAATCTGGTCCGTCGCGATCAGATCGAAGCGGCCAACCAGCTCAGCCTGATCACCACCTACGGGATCACGCCGGTGCTCGGCGCCGCGTTGTTCTCGGTGCTGTCCCTGATCACGAACGTGCTCGGCAGGCACCTGCACTTCTTCAAGGCGCAGCCGGTAAACCTGGCGCTGTACTTCGACGCCGGCACGTTCCTGTTCGGCGCGATCGTGGTGCTGTTCATCAGCGAGATCAGTGGCCGACGTTCGGGGCGTCCGGTCGGCGAACCTCCGCCCGGGTTGTTCCACCTGATCCGGGAGGGCGCGTCGTTCGTGCGTCACTCCCGAATGATCGGCGGCCTGATCATCGGCCTGGTCGGGGCGTTCATCGGCGGCGGTGCCGTGATCGGTGCCGGCAAGATCTTCGTGACCAGCCTGGGCGGCGGCAACGCTGCCTACGGCGTCCTGTTCGGCTCGGTGTTCGTGGGACTGGGCTCGGGTATGGCGCTCGGGCCGCTGATCGCGCGCGAACTGTCGCGCCGACGGCTGTTCGGACTGTCGATCGTGTTCGCCGGGGTGAGCCTCGTGCTCACCGCGGTGATGCCGCAGGTCGCACTCGCGATGATCTTCGTGCTGTGCGTCGGCTTCGGCGCGGGCGTCGCCTACCTCGCCGGCACGACGCTGATGGGCACCGATGTCGATGACGAGATGCGCGGGCGGGTGTTCGCGCTGCTGCAGTCGCTGATCCGTGTCGTGCTGATCGCGTCGCTGGCTGTGGTGCCGTTCGTCGTCGGTTCACTGGGACGCGCGGCGGGTGAACATCGGCGGCTGGCATGCGACCGTCGACGGCACACGCTTCGTATTGATCGCCGGCGGCCTGCTCGCGCTCGCGGCCGGCTTGCTCGCCTACCGAAAGATGGACGACCGGCAGCAGATGTCGGTGTGGACCGATTTCCGGACGTCGTTCCGGCGCCATTCCGCTGCCCGGCGCCGAATGAGCAACGGGTCCCTGTTCGTCGCCTTCGAGGGTGGTGAGGGCTCCGGCAAGTCCACCCAGGTGCAGTTGATGGCAGAGGCCATGCGCGAGGCCGGTCGGCGAGTATGCGTGACGCACGAGCCAGGCGCCACTCCGCTGGGCGAGCGGGTGCGTGACCTGGTGCTGCACGCCCCGGAGACGGTGACACCTCGCGCCGAGGCGCTGTTGTTCGCCGCGGATCGAGCCCATCACGTCGACACGGTGATCACGCCGGCGCTCGATGCCGGTTCGGTTGTGCTGGCGGATCGCTTCGTCGATTCGTCGTTGGCTTACCAGGGCGCCGGCCGCAACCTCAGCGTGGAAGACGTGCGGCGCATTTCACGGTTTGCCACCGGCGACCTGCGTCCGGATCTGACGGTCCTGCTGGACATTCCCGCCGCCGTGGGCCTGGCTCGCATCCGCGGGCGCGGTGCTGCGGACAAGGTGGAGGCGGAGTCGTTGGCGTTTCACGAGCGTGTTCGCGGCGCGTTCCGCGGGCTCGCCGATTCCGACCCGCGGCGCTACCTGGTGGTGGACGCGACGCTGCCGGCGGTGGAGATCGCGACGATGGTGCAGGCGCGCATCGATGCGCTGCTCACCCCTAGGCGCACGCGCAGGTCAGGCAATGGCGGCGATGCAGTGCGGCACGTGCAGGGCAACGGTGCGCGCAGCGTTGAGCCGACCTCGGGCGCGGGCCACCGCAACGCGTCCGCCACCGGCACACCGCCGGCCGCCGGCGCCACGATCGATCTACGCAAGCCCACCGTGACGCCGGGGACGTTGCCCGAGATCAATGCACCGCAGGTACGGCAGCAATGAGCGAAGCAAGTACTGCGCGCGCGGGGGTTTGGACCGCCCTGGTCGGACAGGACCACGCGGTCGACGTGCTGCGTGACGCTGCCGCGGCGGCGGCCGCGATCGCACATGAGTCGGCGCCGGGGGCGGACCACCGGGCGATGACGCACGCCTGGCTGTTCACCGGTCCGCCGGGCTCAGGCCGGTCGGTGGCAGCGCGTGCACTCGCGGCCGCGTTGGAATGTGAGCGCGCCGACCGGATCGGCTGCGGCGAGTGTGCTGGTTGCCGTTCGGTGTTGCATCGCGCCCATCCGGATGTGCATTCGGTGGTGCCGGAGGGGTTGTCCATCGGCGTAGCCGAGATGCGTGCGGTGGTGGGCACGGCTTCGCGGCGGCCGTCGCTCGGCCGGTGGCAGGTGGTTGTCATCGAGGACGCGGACCGGCTCACGGAGCAGGCGGCGAACGCCTTGCTCAAGGCGGTGGAGGAGCCGCCGGAGCGGACCGTGTTCTTGGTGTGCGCGCCGTCCACGCATCCGGATGACGTGTCGGTGACGTTGCGGTCCCGGTGCCGGTTGGTCACCTTGCGCACGCCGTCGACGCGAGCGGTGGCCGCGGTACTGGCGACCGACGGAATCGGCGAGGATCAAGCGCGGTGGGCGGCCGCGGCTGGACAGGGTCACATCGGCCGCTCGCGCCGGCTTGCGCAGGACGCCGAGGCCCGGGACCGGCGCGCGGCCGTGCTGTCCATCCCCGCGTCGTTGCGCTCGCTGCAGGCGTGTCTGGCTGCATCGGATCACCTGGTCAGCGCCGCGGAGCACGAGGCGGCAGTGCTGTCCGACGAGCTGGACGAGCCGGAGCTGTCGGCATTGCAGACAGCGCTGGGCGCGGGCGGAACCGGCAAGGGTGCGGCGAGTGCCGCGCGCGGGATGACCGGCGCGATCCGTGATCTGGAGCGCCGGCAGAAGTCCCGTGCGACGCGGGCGCAGCGGGACGCGCTGGACCGTGCGCTGGTCGATCTGGCCTCGTTCTACCGGGACGTTTTGTTGGTGCACGCGGGCGCCGATGTCGAGCCGGCACATCCGGATTTCGCGGACGACGCGCGGGCGGTCGCGGCGCAACTGGGGCCGGCCGAGGTGCTGCGGCAGCTGGACGCCGTCCTCGCGTGCCGCGAGGCGATCGAGCTGAACGTCAAGCCGCGTATTGCCGTCGAGGCGATGACCGCGGCGCTGCGTCTGCCGTAAGTGGGTCGGGCCGCGCGAGGGCTCGAGGTCAGGCGTGGACCGGCCGTGCGTCGCGGTGCCACTCGTCGCGGGCGATGAGCACTTCGCGTAGCAGGTCGGGCCGGTCGGTGATGATGCCGTGCACGCCGGCGTCGAGCAGCCGGTTCATGGTGGGCTGGTCGTTGACCGTCCACACGATCAGCCGCAGTCCCACCTGGTGTGCGCGTTCGGCAAGGTGATCGGCGAAGATCGCGACCCGACCGAGGCGCAGCGGAACGTGTGCGAACGTGCCGTGCGGGTGTCCGCCCGGAGTACGGCGCAGGTGCAGCCGAGACAGCGCCACGGCCAGCGAGCGCCAGCCCAGTGCGACGGTCAGATCGGGACCCGCGTCGGCGCCGAGGGAGGCGAGCCAGGAATCCCACGAGCCTGCGACGCAGACGCGATGCGCGGCGCCGTGCTCGCGGATCACTCGCGCGAGCGGTGCGACCGCGGCGCGATCCTTGACGTCGATGGTGAAACACGCGTCGGGGAATGCGTCGAGTGCGTCGCCAAGCGTTGGGATCGGTTCGCGCTCGGCCACAAGCAACTCGCGGATCGTGGCCAGGTCGGTGCGCTCGACCTTGCCGCGCCTGCCGGTGACGCGCGTGAGCGTCGCGTCGTGGAATGCGATCAGCTCTCCGTCGGCAGTGATTCGCACGTCGGTTTCCAGGTAACGGATACCCAATGCGTAGGACCGCTCGAAGGCTGCCATGGTGTTCTCCGGCGCCAATGCGGCGCCGCCGCGGTGTGCGATGGCCAACGGAGAAGCCGAGGCCCCATACGCCCTGGGTTTCACACTGTTGACTGTGCGGCACCCAAGGACGGCGATCGGGCTGAAATCGGGCTTCGACGCAAAGGTTCGGCGAACGTTCGGCCGATCGTCACATCGTGGCCACATGTGGCAACGTCCGGGTCACCACATGGACACCTCGCTCCTTGCTTGATCAAAGTGGCTAGGTGGCGAATGTGAGCCATTTGGCAGCTTTGATCAAGCGATCGTCGGCAGGCAGCACCCCGGAAACGAGCGTCAGCGACCGGATAGACTTACCTGGCCGCGGTTCACGCGCGCCGCCTTAGCTCAGTCGGCAGAGCGTCTCACTCGTAATGAGAAGGTCCGGAGTTCGATTCTCCGAGGCGGCTCCACCCCAAAATCCCCTGTTTTCGGGGGCCGACATCGGCGTTGTAGTCATCAGCTGTCACCCTTTTCTTGGTCAGCGATCCCCAAACGATCCCCGATGCGTGCCGCACCGGCCCACAGGTTGGTGTCGATGAGGTGGCCGTAGAGGTCCAGCGTCATCGTCGCGGTGGCGTGTCCGAGCACACGCTGGACGACCTTCGCGTCGGCGCCGGCGCCCAGCCAAATTGAGGCGGCGGTGTGCCGTAGGTCGTGCACACGAAGTGTCGGTCGCCCCACCGTTTGCTTGGCGGTAGTCCACGCAACCATGCGCTTCCAGTTCCCAACTTGCAGCGCGGTCCCGACCGTCGAGGGAAAGATCCACTCGGTAGCTTCGCGGTTGTGGGTCCAGGTCGTGATCACGCCGGCGGCCCTAGAGGTCAGCGGAACCGTCCGCGCGTGGTGGTTCTTAAGCGAGTCGACGAATGAGTGCCCCTTGCTGTTGAGGGCGGCTCGCTGCACCCGTAAGCCGAATCCCGGGTTCGAGATGCAGTCGCCGACTTGCAGTCCGGCCAGCTCTCCCCAGCGCAATCCCGTGTGCGCCAGCACTACGACGACATCGCGATACCGGCCGCGGCAGGCGGAGGCCAACTCTTCGACCTCGTCGAGTGTGAGTGACAGTCCCTCGCGGGCGTTTTGTCCCCGCGGCGCTTTCGCCGCCCGCGCAACGTTTCGGGTGAGGCGCTCGTCCGCGATGGCATGGTCGAGGATGCCTCTGAACGTGGCGAGAGCGCGGCGAGCGGTCGCCGGCGCCTTGCCGACCGCGACCAGTTGCGCCGCCCACTCGCTTACTTCGGCGGTCGTGATCGACGCGATCGGCCGCCGGCCGAACCGCGGCTCGATATAGCTGGTCCACATCAGGCCGTCGGTCTCGCGAGTTCGTCGCTTGACACCGTCGCGGGTGAGCAGCCAAGCCGCCGCGATCACTGCCAAACTGACACGACCTCGCCGAGGATCGATCCAATCGCCCAAGTGAAGGCGGCGCGATTGCTCCCGCTCCCAGGCGACCGCATCCGCACGTCGTTCGAACTGCCGCGTCGCGACCTCGCGGCCATGAAACTTAACTCTCGCCTTGTAGCGGACGTGCCCTTTGCGCGGCTCAATCCGCTGGACACTCACGCGGGTTCCTTCTGTCGCTGTTTCCACGCCTCAACGTCCGCCTCGTCCCAGAACAGAAGGCGCCCGATCTTGATCGCTGGAGCGAAGCGTTTCTGTTGACGCAGATAGCGCACGGTGTTCACCGAGATCCGAAGCCGCTCAGCCGTCTCCTCGAGCGAAAGCATTGGAGCCACCGGGAATCCTCCTTTGTCGTCAGCCCCCACCGATGACCATCGCTATAGCGAAGGTAGCACGGACCGTCGCTTTAGCGTAGATTGCGCGGGATCGCCGCTGGAGCGTCGGAAGCTGAGAGACTGACTCGGACATCCGACGAGGAGGCTTGGCAGCATGGCGCGCAGCTTCGCGGACAAGCTGGAGCGCCTCTTCGCGACCGTTCGTCGGCCCGACGGGTCCGCCTTTTCCTTGAGTGATGTCGTCGCCGCAGTCAACGAGCAGGGCGACACGAAGCTGAGCGCCAGCTACCTATCTGAGCTGCGCACCGGTCGCAAGGACAGTCCGAACGTGTGGGTCGTGAACGCACTTGCTCGCTTCTTCGGTCAGCCAATCGAATACTTCGTCGAGGACATGGAGCCCGTACGTTCGGACGGTCATCGTCGGAAACCAGTGAGCGACGACGCTTTTGATTCCCTTGCCGATCGTCTCAGCACCCTGATCAAGCTCGCGGAACCCCACGGGGTGAGTGATCCCAGCGATGAGCAGCTCGCTAGATGGATGACTCACGACGGCCACCCCGTTGACCCCGAAGTGATCGCCTTGGCCCGCGCAGGCGGGGCGGAGGTACCTGCAGAGGCATTACAAGCGTTCGCCGGATACTTCGACGTCCCCACTGCGTTTCTAAGCGATCCAGAGGTCGCTCGAGCGATGGCGCCACAGTTCCGCGTGATGCGTGCACTCCGCGAGACTGACGTGCGTCGGATAGCGATGCGCGCGAGTCACCTTGACCCTAGCGACCGCGAACGTGTCGCCGATCTGGTCCGCCGCCTGACCGACGGCGACATAGAAGACGACGACCTAGATTTCTGATCGCCCACAACGTTCGTGGTGCTGGCCGGATCTGGGGCACGATATTGCCATGCTTGTCGCGACCGGTCGCGGCGTTGAGGTAGCCGAGGTCGCTCCTACGGTTTGCGCGGCCGGCCACCGCCTGACCGGCAAGACTGTGCTCGTCGGTTGGCTTGGGTGCAGCTGTGCGGACGGTTTCGGGCATCGGACCTGGACATGCGTCGCTTGCGGGCACGTCACATTCGAACCGCCCCACGTTGACCCGCGGCAAGCGGCTGGACGCGAGCGTGGCCGGTAGGAGACCTGAACCTCAATCTCGCGATGACGCGGTAGCCGAAATCGGTTGCCCGTTCGCGATCGTGCCGCCGGCTTAGGTATGCGAGCTCACAGGGCAAGCAGGACAAGTGGCGCCACGGTCGCCCCGAGGACAAGGCCCCCGAACAGTTCGCCAACGTCGTGGCGCTGCAGCACAAGGCGCGCCCAGGCAACGAGTGGGATCGCCACAATCGCGAGTAGCCCGATGGCGCCCAGGCGGACCACCAAAAGAGCGGCGCCAGAGGTCGCCGCTGCCATGTGGTTAGACCATCGCCAACGCGAATTGCAAACGGCGGTCACAACTAGTGCGACGAGGATGGCCGTCGTCAGGCGCACAACATCGGCGGGTGCGCCGGACAGACGCAGCACCGCTAAACCAACCGCTGCCGTCACAACGGCAGTGCCCATGTATGCGACCCGCGAACGCTGACTTGGTTTCTCGTCGTCCGCAGGATGGCGAACCTTCCACGTGACGCTGTACGGAAGGATGCCAACGAAAAACATGGCGAGCAGCCCCCAGCCGACTCCCGACGGCCACGAGGCGCCGTTGGTAACCCCGGCGGCGCACAGGGCGACCACGACCGGGAGCGGCCCGATGACATCGGAAGCAACCCGCGCAAGCCGCACACGGATCGTGTCGCCGGTGGACGTCGAAGTCACATTTCTCCTTCTCTGAGTTCTGCACGCCATGCGTGCTCGAGTTCGATCAAATCCTTGGCTTCGGAGAAGAGATCGATCTTGCGCATTCCGTCACCGCGGACCCTGATACATGGTCGACTTGGTAGGACAGCGAGCCGGGTGAGACTTCGCGCTTCGGCGAAATCGAGCCTCAGAGATGCGGCTTGTGCAGCACGGTCGAAGGATTCCGTATGCCCCTCAGCCGCAGTAACTTGCGTGGCAATCGCCAGCACTGCGTCGCGGCTCTCAACGATGCAGCGAAGTAAGCGTTCCCGTGCCCCAGACGGCGCAGCGTCCCACCGTGGCGGGGAATCGTCGACCGCCAATTGGTCGGACCGCAGCGCCCCTATCTCTTCCAACTTGGTGTGGAGCGGACTTAAGCCGACAAGGTGGCGGCGCACTCGAACGCCGTCGATGGCGTTGTGGCCAGCTCGACGTACGACAGGCAGCAGCAATCCACCTGCCAGGCACACCATCCCCGGCGCCAAGACGGAAGGCTGTAAGCGTTGGGACGCCGATGCTAGGTGCGGGCTGGATCCGATGCTGCATATCTGCACGAGCTTGAGGACTATGTATGTGGCCCCGAACCCAACACCACCGCAAGCCGCGATCGTGAGACCAAGTGCAACATCCCTGCGGCGTGACGCTCGCGCACATCGAGCGACGGTGACGCCCAGCTGTGCAAGGCAAGCCGCTCCATAGACGAGTGACAGCCCCCAGTACGCCTTCGTCGCGGGCTGGCTGCCGTACCGAGCAGTGAAGGACGAGGCCTCGACTGGGGCGCGCACGTGAAAAAACAGGAGCACCGTTGAGGTCAAAACGATAAGGAGGGTTCCGAACTCAATTCGCTGCCGCCGGGCGGAGATGTCCTTCGCAGGAACCGACCGAAGCATCGTCGAGAAGACGTAGATGCCAGCTAGGCCAGCGACATGCGAAACCAGGTCGGCGAGGTTGGGCCGCCCAACGACTTGGTCGACTCGTCTGTACGGCCCGTCGATGTCAAGGGTGAGTGCCACGGCGAACAGCCCAAACATGCACGCCGAACGCCGGCGGAACCCGTCGCTACGTCCGGCCCAAACTTGAATCGCACCGCCTAACCAAAAGGCGATGGCGGCCAGCACGAGTCCCACTCAGCCGAACCTCTCGACGAGCCGCTTTGATGACGCCGACACAGGCGGGCTGTCGAACTCTCCAGCGCATGCGCGACTCAGAACCATGGAAGCAAGCAGCTCGACGGTGGCCTCGATGTCGTCGCGGAATCCCGTCCTGCCATGCACGGCTTGAACTTCATCGGTCACGAGGTCCGCGAGGCCGGCGGGGACCTCCGCGTTCGGCCCACCACTCAGGTCAGGAATGAGGATGTGGCCACATTCGTGGATGATCGTCGTGGCTTGGGCGAGCAAGCTCGGCTGCTGCGTGAAGAAGATGTGGTTGGTCGTGACGGTCTCAACGAGTAGGCCGCAAAGTCCGGGAGGCGCCCACCCGACGGCCATCCCATGGAGCGCAATCCGCTTGCCTGCGTGACTTTCCACGGAGTGGCAGAAATCGCGAACGCTGAATGGCGAGGGCAACACGACTTCGTCCAGAACTGCGGCGCACTGCTGGCGACGAAGACGGTTCGTTTGCGCGAGCGAAGGCGATAGAAAGCGCCGTGGAGGCACCGCGGATTCCTCCTCGATCCCTCCCTTGCCCGTGGACAACCTACCGCGCGGGGTGCCAACGCCATAGCGAGACAGTTTCGTCGCTATGGCGACAAAGGAGCACCCTAGCTAGCTAGGTCGCTATAGCGTCGATCGCATGAACGCTATAGCGAGGGCCTCTGGGTCCGCCCAAGTGATCGCGATCTACTCGGAGACGGGCGGAGCGACCAAGACGACCACCGCAGTCTCACTGGCAGTCGCGGCAGCCCAGCTGGGCTATTCCACAGACTTGATTGATCTGGACCCGCGAGGTGCAGCTACGAAATGGCTTGGCGCTGAACCGTCCGAGGAATGGCGCCACGTCGGGGCAATCCTCGGAAACATCGATCCGGGCGGCTGGGTCAACGAGCTAGCCGTTCCGAGCCCATGGCCTGACATGAAGCGGCTGCGCGTAGTCCCGTCTTCGCGTGCATTGAGCAACCGCGAGAAGGGCGCCGAGGAACATGGAGACATCCGGCTACGACTCGCCTTGGAGGGCACGACTGCGCACATCACGATTCTTGATCTCCCAAATCGGCAGGGCGGCCCGCTGATTCAAAATGCGCTCACCGCCGCGACGAAGGTCATCTATGCCGCGAAGCTCGATGAGGATGGCCTCGATGGCGTAGATGGGGCTGCAATGTCAGTGCGGAAGTTCCGGCAGCATCGCGCAGTGCTCGGCGCATCCGTCGATCTCACGGAGGCCGGCGTCGTGGTCGGAGCTGTTCGTGAGACGGTAATGAGCCGCGATGCGCGCCGCGCACTCGAAGAACTCGACAAGAGCTATGGCGACCTTGTTCTCCGACCGTTGGTACCGGACAGGGTCATCGTGCGTGAAGCCCGAGCCGCCGGCCATTACTACGGTTTCTACGACGCCGGACGCATCGTCCACAACGCGTATAGGGCCATCGCTCAACGAGTGATCGCGGCATGAACGCCGACGACAGGCCACCGGCGCGAACTCGACCGCGTCCTGCGGCCGACGAGATGCTCGATCCGGTAGTTCCCACTAATACGAGCGCCGCACGGCCGACCGCGGGCGTTCCGAGGCGTGGCCCGGAGCCAACGGTGCAGCTCAACGTGCGAATTGGGGCCGACATAGGTGTCCTGATAGACCGCGCCGTCGCCTTGACTGGCCGAACCAAGCGGGCATTGATCGAAGAAGCGATCCGAACCTCCTACAAGTAGCTCGCACGAGAGCTAGCTACCTAGCTAGGTCCCGGGCTCGGTGGTGCATCCGGATGTGACTCATGGCACTCCTCTGATGGCCCACGTTTCTGCCCGCGACCGCTTATTCGAAGTGAGAGGCCGCCGCGGGTAGCGCGGTCCCGGGTTGAGACACCGTCGGCGGCGGTGGCCCGCGTCGCGAGCCGGTACCTCGCGCGGGCAATGTCGCCGGCTGGCGCGCTCAACCACGACCCTGAAGGAGACAGAGGACTGTGGCAAAAGAAAGGGTGGAGCTCAGCCAAGTCAGGAGTGGCGGGCTCGGGCATGAGGCGGGCGCGGCGCGATTTCGGCGACCGAAGTCCGTGCAAAATCGCTGCGCCATCGGCGAGGCGATGACGGCCACAAGAAGAATGTCGCTCGCTGTGATGGTTGCAGTGCTCGTCTTTTCCGGCGCCGTCGGCAGTGCGTGGTCTGCGTGGGCCGGAACAGCAGGGAGCGATCCGAACAATGGTTCGTGGGTCGGCGGCGAGGTGCTGCAGCCGGGGCCGGAGCAGTTGGTGCTCTGGAGTTTGCCGGGGAGCGGCGGCCGTGTGGGTACGTGCACTACGTCGAACGCCAACGGTCCGCTGCATGGGCCATACACGGTCGGCAGCACTGTGAGCGACGCGGTATATGGCGAGTTGAACTACCTCTATGCCAAGGCAGGAACATCGGATGTTCGGCTTGCTGAGCTGTCGGCGCTGAACTCGCACAAGTACGACGAGATCAATACGTCCGAGCAGTGGAGCTACGTCCAGAACGGTCAGGGCGGAACGACTGTCGCGGACGCGAACGCGATGTTGGCAACCGCGCAGAAGCTCGCCGGCCCGTACACGGTTTCGATCACCGGGCTGGTGCAGCACGGCCAGGGCGACCGAGCCAACACGACCTACACCGCGACGGTGCACGTGGTCAGCGCGAATGGCACTGCGGTCCCGAGCCAGGTGGTAAGCGTGTCGGCAAGTGGCGCCACGCTCGGTGCCAGCTCGGTGACCACCAATAGCTCCGGGGTGGCGTCGCTGTCCTATTCCGTGCCGTCGTCGAACGCCACGGGCAGCTTCTCGATCAAGTACAGCACCGATGAGCATTTGACCGTCGACAAGATGACCTCGTCGGGGGAGCAGACGATGCTGTCAACCGGCTCGCCAACGGCGAAAACCGGATCGGTGAGCGGCGGGGTGGACCCGCTGATCTCGATCAAGTGGTTCAAGTACACGGCTGGCGATCCGGCCAAGACACCGGTTGCTGGAGCGGTGTTCTCCAAGGTGGTCGACGAGACGGCGGGTCAGACGATTGCCACGAATCTGACCTCGGCAGCGACGCCGAGCACGCTCAAGAACGTGATCCCGGGAGACACGCTGGTGTGGACTGAGTCGAAGGCGCCTGCCGGGGACTACTTCACCGGGCCGCTGACTGTGGCTGTCCCGCCGACTGCGACCGATGGCTACGCAATCGGCCTGGCGAACCCGAAGAAGCCGTCGCCGACGATCACCACGTCGGTGCAGCTGAGTTCGACGCAAGGCGGTGTGCGGCTGGTTGACCGGGCCACGGTCAATGGCGATGTCGGTGAGAACGGGACGATCACCGACAAGCTCTACTCGGTGTCGGTACCGGCGTCTGGCATGTGCTCGGGGATCTCCGATGCGCAGTATGGCGCGGGGACGCTGGTGGGCACTTTCACGGCGGCGGTGAATGGCTCCAACGGCAGCAATGGTAACGGCACGTACCTGATCACGGGCCCGACGGCCACCGGCTCGGCGTGCTTCCACTGGTTTGAGTCCGTCGAGTTGGCCACCTCGCACGCCACCGCGATCGGGAAATCTAACGAGACGACCGAGACCACGCTGGTCCGGCCGCCCTATCCGTCCGTGTCGAGCAGTAACAGCTCGCTGATTTCCGCGGGTTACGCAAGTACGGGTTCTGGCCCGTCGTGGGGCGGCGTGGCCGGCGGGCTCGGGCTCACCGCGAGCGGTCTGCTAATCGGGCTTGGGGCGCTGCGCCGCCGTGCCGATAGGCAACCAGCCGCGTAGGAGCCGCAGGGGGTTGGAGGTGTGGGACTGGTCGGTGGCCACTAACCGGTCTCACACCATCCGCCACGACTAGCGCTGGGCGACGTCCCTCATACAGGCAGGCCGCTGGCACGGCACTGCCTCGATCCACGCGCCATTCCCGTCTGTAAGGAGACCTCGATATGACGACCCCCGATGACGACACCGCAAGGTTCGACCCGGTCGACGCCGACCAGCAACCTGAACAACAGGACGCCTCCGAGCAGCGCTCGACTCGCCGACGCCTGTTTTTTTGGATCGCTGCTGCTCTCGTAGTCACGTCCGGCATCGTCGCCGCGATCGTTGCGTCGGCCGCCGGCAAGTCACACCACGCATCTGTCGGCGCTGCGCCGCCGCTCACTACGGCTGCCGCCGTCACCGCGCCCACGGCCATGGCCGGCGCGCACACCGCTGTGAAGGCATCAGCCGCTCATCGTTCAACGCCGCCGTCGGCTCACTCAAGCAGTGGGGGAGTAGCGGCCACGAGTGGCGGCGCTGCAGGGCAATACGACGTTCCAGCAGCGACTCACGCACCGCCACCAGCGGCCGTGCACCCACCGGCCGCTGCACCTCGGCCTCCTGTCACGCACGCGCCTGCGCCGCCGCCGTTCACCCCGCACTGGGTCGAGGTCGCTGAGCCGTCGGCGTTCGCCGGACATCCCGTCAGCTCCGGCTTCACCGCATCCCTGGCACGCGGCTGCGCGGACGGCAGCGAGTTGGGCTACTGCGGCGCGAGTGGTGTCCAGTGGGGTGGGGGCTGCAGTGATCTGGAGTACGCAGACTCAGTTGCCGCGGGCGCTCCGGTGGCGTGGTACGTGTGGGAATTCGCGGCGGGGCAGTGCAAGTTCGCGATGGCCGCGGGCAATCCTGGCGGCAGCTGATGGGCCGCCTAATGGGTCGCCCCGGACGGCATCGCCGCGGGCGCTCGCCACGCCGTTGGACTTTCGGGTTGGCTGCGGCTGCGGTGGCTGCGGGAGCCGTGGTGGTCACGTCGGCGTGGCACGGTTCCTCGCCGCCGCCGGCGGCGCCGCTGCCAGCACGCACGTTCAATGTCGCTGCCTCGCCTGTGTCACCGCCGCCCGCGGTGATCGCGCAGGCCGCTGCGGCTGCTCGGGCGCCGAGTCATCTCTATGTGCCGTCGTTGGGCATCACGGCGCCGTGGGTGCCCGCGGCGTTTTCCTTTGCGGCTGGTTTGGCCGTCCCGTCTGATGTGCACACGATCGGTTTGTCAGACCAAGGCGGCCAGCCCGACCGAAACAGTGGCACGGTGCTGCTGGCCGGGCATGTCAATTTCGTCGGGCAGGGGCCGGGCGCATTCGCATCGCTGTATCGCGTGCAACCGGGCAGCGTCGTCATCCTCACCGACTCGGCCGATGTGGCCTCGGCGTGGGTGGTGGTGGCGCTGAGCGCGGTGCTTAAACCCGACTTACCGACATCGATCTTCACCCCGACAGGGCCGCGGCAGCTGGTGTTAGCCACCTGCGGTGGGGCGGTGCACAACGGCAACTACGACCACAACGTGGTGGTCACCGCGATCCCCGTATCAGCCGCCTCGACGACCGGCACGCAGTGATGGCCGGATCTCAGACCCCCACGCGCCCGCCAACCGCGTGGCGCGCCACGAGCAGCCCCGCGCCGATAGGCGCCTCTCGATTTCTGGTCTCCTTCTCGGGAGCAGGGGCTGCCCGGCGGCCGGGGACGCACCCGGCCGGGTGCAGTGACCGCGACGGGGGAGGCCCTGGGTGTCCTGGCCCGGGTAAGCACCCCGTCGCGGTCACACCCGCCGTCGACGTGCTCGACCAGCGGGGACCCCGGTGAGCCGCAGGCGCCGGTTCAGCTGGCGGACCCGCCGCCGGCTTGCAGCCACGGCCGCCGGCGTTGCCGTCGCCGGCATTGCCGCACTCGTCCTCGGCGCAACAGCGCACCAGAGCAGAGCGCGGGCAACCACGTCGTCGTCGCACCAGAACGCTGCGACCGAGCACGAAGTCAACGCCACTGGCACCGCGGGAGCGGTCCGCGCGGCCGGGCTTGGCTGGTCGTCATCACGACTGTTGGGGCCGATGCCCGCACCGGTCAGCTGCCATTACCGCACCGGACTCGGCGGCGAACCGCTACCGGATCCGCGCTGTACGCCCGGCGCGATCGACCCCGGCGTCACGTCCGCTGACCTGTCGGCGACGGTGTGCCGACACGGCGGCTACACCGCATCCGTGCGACCGCCGGTCTCGCTGAGCGAGCCGGTGAAGCGGCAGCTGATGGCCGCATACGGCGTGCCGTGGTCACAGGCCTCGCGCTACGAGCTGGACCACTTGATCGAGCTCAACGCCGGCGGCGCGTCCGATGTCCGCAACCTCTGGCCTGAGCCGGACACCTTCGTCAACAGCATCGCCGCGCCGTCGACGTTCGTGCACAACGACAAGGACCAGGTCGAGGACTACACCTTCCACGCCCTGTGCGCAGGGCAGGTCGCACTCCCGGCGCTGCAACAGGCGGTTGCGCGGAACTGGACCACCGCAGTGGCAGCACTCAAGCTGCCGCCGATCCCGAAGGGCTATGACCGATGACGTGGCGCCCACGTCTGCACCGCGACGCGGCCGTGCGCGCGCAGATCGCCTCAGTTGAAGCCACCATCGGACAGGCACCCCGAACTGGCGGACCGTTCACGGTCGCGGTGTTCGGACCGAAGGATCCGAAGACCACCACCGCTGTCGCGCTGGCCCGCGAACTCGCCGAGCTGCGCGCCGAGCCCACGGTTCTCGTGTGCGCGAACACCGACCTCGGCACGATGCGCTCGGTGCTGTTCCCGCCCGGCACACCGCCGCCGGCAGCCACACTGCTCGGGCTGGGGTTGGCGCTACTCGGGCGTGCACTGCCATGTGACATAGAGCCGGACGCGCCGGTGCACTTGGTCGCGCGGCGGCCGTTGCTGCTTCGCGGGATGGCCGATCTGGATAGCTACCTCGAACGGGCCGGGCGGGCGCTGTACCTGATCACCAACGACGGCATCGCCCCCTGGATCCTGGCCGAACTCACCCGCCAGCAGATCTACGGGGCGGCTCTGAGCGCCGCGTTCGCCGCGATCCGCCTGCACGCAGCGGTCACCGTCATCGACCAGGGCCGCAACCAGGCCGGACCGGTGAGCGATGCGATCCTCGCCGCGGCCGACCAGCTGGTGATCCCGGCACCGGCCAAACCGGTCGAGCTGAACCTGATCACCAGCGACGACGGCGCACTCGTGCAACTGGTCCGCCGCGGCCACCACGAGCTGCTAGCGCGATCGGTGCTGGCCGTGACCGGCATGACGGCCGAACTCGACCCCTACGGCACCGCAAACCGCCTGGCCGAGCACACCGGGCACGCCCTGTTCGCCTCTGTCGTCGCGGTGCCCTACGACCGTGCCGTGGCCGGCCGCGACCACACAGATCTGCAGCCGGAGACCCGACTGGCCTACCTCCAGGTCACGGCTGAAGTGGCCGCTGCGATGTCGCTACCCCGACTAGCTCGACTACCGCTAGGACCGCCCGTCGCCGTGGGTCCCGATGAAGCGCCGCCGCAAGGCGACGCGTCGGTGTTCCCGCTGCGCCCAATCACGCCACCACCCGATGCGGCCGGCGTGTGATGAGCAAACCAACAGCACCACCGGCCGCGGACGAGGATGGGCTGGACGGGCTCGGTTCCTCGCATTCCCCGAAGCCGTCGGGGACCCGAACTGGTGCCCAACAACACCCGCTCGCCGCCTGCACCGCGGGCTGCTCGTCATCGTCGTCTGTCTGCTCTGCACAGCGACAACCACCGCGGTAACAGCCCTGCTCTTCTTTGACCGGCGCAGCTCACCCGGCCCCCGACCCGCGCCGGCCGTGACTGTGACTGCCTCACCCACCCCTGCTGACCCGACTGAGTCCGCCACATTGGCGGTGACGCCGCGCCCGGCCACCTCACGAGTCAAGCCCGCACGCTCCGGAATCGCAGCTGCACAGCCCACGCCGAACATCACCGCAACGGTTGTGCATCCGCCGTCGGCACCGACGCTCACCGTGCATGCGCAGCCACAGCCAAGCAGGACCTCGCCTGCGGCGGTGACCGATCAAACGACGACCAGTACCGCAAGCTCGCTGACCTGCACCGGCCCCGCCACCGTGACAGCGACTGGTGCCGGCGCCGGCACCAACACGTTGACCGTCACCTACGCCGGCGGGCAACGCAGCGCCGCCGGTGACCAAGTGAGCTTGACGGTCTCCGGGGGTGTCGGCAGATACATCGCCACCGATCGCGGGATCAGCCCACAGGTGGCACTCCGCCAAGTCGGCGGAACCGGGACCTGCTCATGAACACCGGCAAGCCGAGCCGCCGCGACGTGCGCCGCAGTACCGAGCTGATGCTCGCGCACCTTCAGATCGCACAACTCCCACAGACGCCCGCTGCCACGGTCGGCGACACGTCGGTACCGAGCACCCTGCTCCCACCGCCGTCGACAGCGGACGACGCATTCCAGCCGCCCAGCAAGCCGGTCGTGCCGCCTGCGCTCCGTGCTGTCGATCGGGTCGATTTCCAGCCGGCAATGACCACGCCGCTGGAGGCACAGCACTTAGCCGATCCGATCGACGTTCCTGCAGATCCCTGGCTGTGGCCGTTCGACTCGCTCTTCGACGACATCGCCGACACCCCCCAACCAGCGCGACGCACTCGTCGAGGCCGGCGGGGGCGGGGGACGGCCGATGGTTAAGGCCGTCGGGGTCGCCGGGTTGGTCGTGCTGCTGCCTGTGCTGCTCGTTGCGGTCATCCTCGGCGGGGGTGGGGCATCCCAAGCTGCCGCGATCGGCCCGGCTGGCCTGTCGAGCGCCTTGCGCGCCGGTAGCGTGCCCGCCGCCTACGTGCAGCTCGTCGAAGACGCCGGCGCGATGTGTCCGGCCGCACCGGCACCGATCATCGCCGCACAGATCGACCAGGAGTCCGCCTGGAACCCCAGCGCGGTGTCGGCCGCCGGCGCCGAAGGCATCAGTCAATTTCTTCCCTCGACCTGGCCGAGCTGGGCGCAACCGCCGACCGCATCGCCGTTCGACCCGGCCGCAGCGATACCCGCGCAGGGCCGCTACGACTGCGCGATCGCCGCGCAGCTGGCCCCGCTGCAGCAGCTCGGCAAACTGGGCAACTCATCGTTGACCGAACTCATGCTCGCCGGCTACAACGCCGGTCCGAACGCGGTCATCGCCGCCGGCGGGATCCCGAACAACCCGCAAACCCAGGCCTACTTCCCGGCCATCCTCGCGAAAGCCGCCACATACGCGGCCCCGGCCGCCGCCAGCGGCGCGTTCGGTGCCTCGATGGTTGCCTTCGCCCAATCGCAGATCGGCGTCCCATATGCGTGGGACGGCGGCAGCTACACCGGTCCCACGATCGGCGTCTGCGCGCCGGACGGGGCCGAGAACGACTGCCACATCGTTGGCTTCGACTGTTCCGGGCTGGTCATGGCCGCCGCGTTCTACGCCTCCGGCGGGCATCTGAGGCTTCCGCACTCCGCGGCCGAGCAGGTCACCTACGGCACCCGCGTCCCCGCCAACAGGGCCGCGGTCAGCTCCTCGATGCAGCCCGGCGACGTCATCGCCTTCACCGACCCCGGCGAGATCGAAGCGCATCACATCGGCATCTACATCGGCGGCGAGCAAATGATCGACGCGCCCGAGTCCGGCGAGCTGGTCCGGGTCGATGCGCTGAACACCTCGTACTACCAGGGCCAAACCTGGGCCGTTGCGAGGCTCGGATGAACCCGAAACGCGCCCGAGTCGCCACGGCGCTCGCCGTCATGCTTTGCCTGTCTGCCGGGTGCGCCGACGCTCACACCACCGCGGCGACGACGTCCACGACTCCACCGATAGCGACCGCCTTCCGAGCAACCAGCTCGACGAGCACCCCGAGCGGATCGCCCAGCAACGCGGCGCTGCACGCGGCGACGATTCTGTTTGGCGCAGACACGGCCACCGACGCCAGCTTCAACGCGAGCTGGCTTCGACACAGGGCGCTGCTCACCCCGGCCTTCGCCCAGCAACTCGCCCGTGCAGCGCAAGGCAGCAGCGACGCCCACTGGCAGGCGTGGGCCTCGCACAAGGCCGTCCTGAGCGTGACCGCCGAGCTGATCACCGATGACCAACCGACTGACACACCGACGATCGCTCTTCGCCATCTCGAGCTCACCCTCACCCCGCGCGGCTCGGGGGGCTGGCGCGGCGCGGCAACGCAACTGGGCGTCGTGTTCACCCTCGGCGCGGTCGATGGGCGCTGGCTGGTGGGAGGTGTCCGTGTCGACGTCTGACATCGCACCAGGCCAAGGCGGAGCGTCGCTGCTCGACATGCGAGGCGAGTACGCATCGTGGCTGTTCCTCGCCGCCCACGGCGGTGCCGGCGCCGCGACCCTCACCCGGTACAGCCGCCAGCTCGGACGCACCTACGCGGCGCACTACAGCCCGCAGCTACCCGAACATCTGCCGATCGTGCTGGTGTGCCGCGACCACATCGCCGGCCTGTGGAGCGCGCAGCAGATCGCCGCCACCCACGACTTGGCGCCCCGGCTGATCGGCCTGGTCGTGGTAGCCGAATCACCGGGCAAGGCACCCCGGCCGGTTACCGGAACGGTGCAGCTGCTGCGTGGCGCAGTCCCGCAGCTGTGGCAGGTGCCCTACATCGCGCCACTGCGTCTCGTGCATCCGGCCGCGAGAACCGACTGCACCTGGCCGCCCCTTCACCCGGACCTCGCACAGGTCTTCGACGACATCCGCGCCACAGCGGCACGGAGCAACCCAGCAACGGAAGAAGGTAGATGGCCGCGATGACCGCTTTCGCAATGAAGATTCCAGCAGCGGGCGGCGCCGGCGGGTTCAACTCAAACCCAGCCGCGATCCCCGGCGTCAGCACCCTGCAGACGGTCGTGGGCTACGCCGCCTGGACGGCAACCGGCATGTGTGTGCTGGGCATGATCGGCCTGGGCGTCTGGCTCGTCTACAACCACGAGTCCGGCCATCAAGGCCGCAGCGCAAACCGCGTCGGCTACGCCATCGCCGCCTGCGTAGTCATCGGCTCGGCCAGCAGCATCGCCGCCGACAGCCTCGGCTTCAACCTATTCACCTCGACACCGCAGGCCGTACCCGGGCTGAGCGGGCTGCAGACCATCATCAGCGGCGCCGCGTGGGCTGGCGCCGGCGTCTGCGTCATCGGAGTCATCCTCGCCGGTTTGCAGCTCTGGCGCGCCTACAACTCCGGCGGCCACGTTGAGCGCCTGATCGTGACCCTCATCGGCTGCGCCGTGGTCGGCTCTGCAGCCGCCCTCACGGGCGCCTTCATCTGACGGGGGGGCGACACGATGAGCGAGGCAAGCGACGGCGAGTGGTTCGGCGGCAAACGCTGGACCGGCTATGCCGCCATCGGCATGATCGCGGTCCTGCTGCTGTGCGCCGCGTTCGTCGCGTACAGGATTACGACGAACCATCACGCCACCACAACGACGCCAATCACAAACACGGGGGCGGGAAAGTACGCGACCTCTCGTTCCCACGCCGCGGCCACGGATGCAAACACGAGTCAGGCGGTGCCGAGCGATGCTCCGCCTTCTGGGATCTCATGGGCGCTCGTCAACGGCTACGCAGCACCAACATCACCGACCGATGGACCACGACACGTGGACGGAGTCGCAGCGAGCGGATACGGACACACACCGACCGGAGCACTGCTTGCGGTCGGCAATTTCATCGCCCGCTCGGCCGCAGCGTCCGCGAGTAAGACGGACTGTGCCGCGGAGGCGGACGCCGCGTTCGGAGTGAACAACCCGGCGACCGCGACCGCCAAGGCCTCCTGCCAGACGCCGGATTCTGCGCCGCAGCCACTCCAGATCGTTGGTTACGCCTACGTCTCCTACACCAGTGATCAGGCCGTGATCACGATCGCTATCCGCTTCGAGCAGACAGCCTCGATGGTCGAAGTCACCACCACCTTGCACTGGACCGCCAGTAGCTGGCTGCTCAGTCCCACCAACCTCGGTGGGAGTGGCAACCCTCTCGGGCCGACGGCTTCAATCAGCTCACTTTCCGGACTCGTCGCCTGGGCCGGTGCTTGATGTGCTCGATCAACCCGACCAGCTGGGGCGGCTGTGTCGGCGATGTCGTCGGTGGCGCGGCCAGCGACGTGGCCGGCGGAGCGTGGGACTACGTCGTGGGCCAATTCGAGAAGGGCCTCGCTGACGTGATGAAGGCGTTGACGACGTTCTGGATCAACGCGCCGTCTCCGGATCTCACGTCGCAGGACTCGGCGGTCAAGCTCGTCAACGAGGTCACCCTGCCCCTGGCGGCATTCGCCGCAGTGATCGGCCTGATCATCGGCGGTGCGCGGCTGTGGTGGCGGGCTCATGACACTGACGGGCCGCGGGCGATCATGCGCGGACTGGTGCTGATCGCTGTCGTCGGCGGGGGAGCGGCCACGATCGCCGGGTTGCTGGTGACTGCGATGGATTCCTTGTCGAAGTGGATTCTGACGCAGGGCTTCAACGGTCAGTCGATCGGTGAACGGCTGGGCGCGATCGCCACGATTGGTGGCTCGGTTGGCTCCGGGCTGATTTTCATTCTGGCGTTGCTGGGGTTGATCTCCTCGCTGTGTCAGTTCGGTCTGTTGTTGGTGCGTGGCGGGCTGCTCGCCGTAGTGGTGGGGATGTTGCCCGTTTCTGCCGCGGCGTCGGTCACCGACACCGGTTACGAGTGGTTCAAGAAGATGTGCGGCTGGTGCGCTGCGTTCATCCTCTACAAGCCCGCCGCGGCGATCATCTACGCGGCCGGCTTCTACATGATCGGCAACGGAGACTCGCTGACCGGAGTGATTTCCGGGTTCACGCTGATCATCGTCTCGATCCTCGCGCTGCCGGCGCTGATGCGGTTAATCGTTCCGGCCGCGGCACGGATGGGCGGCGGACGCGGCGGTGCCGGCGCGGCCGCCGCAGGAGCCGTCGCTGCGACGGGGGCAGCCGTATGGGGCGGCGGCAAGGGCGGCCAGACCCCGATGACGCAGACCCCGGGCTTGGTCGGCGCCGGTGGCGGGGCGGGCGGAGGCGCGGCGGCCGCGGCGCCGACCGGGGCTGTCGCGGCCGCCGGCGGTCCTGCAGGGATGGCGGCTCACTACGGGATCCAGGCAGCGCAGCAAGTGCACGCAGCGGCCAAGGCGGCGGCACAGTCCGCGATCGGTGAGGAGTAACCCGTGTCCGAGCAAGTGACTTCGACGAGCGCGCCGAAGCGTCTTACCTACGGTGGCTGGCGCCGGCCGCCTTCGCCTGGCGTGGGGCCGTTGAAGCTGCTGCCCTCGGCGGCACTCCTCGTGTCGGTGATCGTGTGTCTGTTGGTGGCGATGGCGTTAGGCAACCCGCTGCTGGCCGCTGGCTTGTTTGTGCTGATGGTGATTGCTGCCGCACCGGCAGTGATTCCGATGCGCGGTCGCACCGCGTACGCGGTATGGGTCGCCCGGCGCCGCTGGCGCCGTACGGTGCGCCGCAAGGAACACATCTACCGTTCTGGGCTCGCCGGGGTTACCCCGGGCGGCACACGTTCGCTGCCGGGGCTGCTGGCGAAGGTGAAGGTGTACGCGGCCCGTGACGGCGCCGGGCGCCTGTTCGGGTTGATCCACTTCGAGCGGGCCGGTCAGTGGGCTGTGGTGTTCGCGGTGTCACCGCAGGGCGGCGCGCTGGTCGACCAGAGCACCGTCGATGACTGGGTGTCGGCCTGGGGAGGGTTCCTCGCGGTCCTGGGCCAGGAGGGCGGCGTCGCCCAGGCGAGCGCCACGGTAGAGACCACCTTCGACGACGGTGCGCTGCTGCGCGCCCACGCCGAACGGTTGATCGCGCCGGACGTGCCGGAGTTCGCTGCCGCGGCGCTGCGGGCGTCGGCGAAGGAGCTGCCGCTGAACATGACCGCGACGATCGGCTGGGTGTCGATCACGTTCACCGGCTCGGCGCTCGGGGTGAAGGGTGACGACGCGCAGAGCGCTGCGGAGGAGATCGGTCGCCGGCTGCCGGGGCTCAGCGACGCGCTCGTGGCCGCCGGGCTGAGGCGGGTCGACCCGCTGACTGTCGCTGGCCTGGCGCGGCGGGTGCGGGAGGCCTACGACCCGGAGGTCGCCGGCGGCAACGCCGAGCTTGACGCCACTGGCCATACGCCGGTCATCGCGTGGGAGGACTGCGGCCCGTCGTGGTGCGAGGAAGCCGCGCTGAGCTACGCCCACGACTCGGGCCGGTCCAAGACGTGGGAAGCACTCGAGGTGCCCCGCGGGCTCGTGTTCGACGACCTATTCACTCGCCTGGCAGGACCGGTGCCGGCTGCGCCACGCAAGCGCGTCACGATGCTCTACCGGCCGGTCGACTCGGGGCAGACCGCCACCGTCGTCGACCGTGATTTGAAGGCCTCGATCAACCGAGTCGGGCGCCGCGACCTGGCCCACGCCCACGACAACGCCGATCTCAAGGCGGCCCGTCAGGCGACCGAAGAAGAAGCGCGCGGCGCCGGTGTCACCACGTTCTCAGTCCTGGTGACGGTGACAACGCTGGCCACCGTAACCGGCCTGGGCGACGCCGACGGCACCGCTCACCGCTCGATCCCGTCGGCCGAGCAGCTCGAGAACTTCGACCGCGCGTGTGCGGCGATCGAGCGAGCCGGCAAGTCAAGCAAGTTCCGGCTCTCCCCGGTGCGCGGGGGCCAAGCCGCCGCGTTCGCCGCGGCGCTGGGCATCGGCCTGTCGCTGCAAGACGTCTCCGTCGTGCTGCCCGCGTTGCGCGAGCACGTGTGAGCCAGAAGGGACTACCCGCATGTTGAAGCTGCTGAGCGCGCTGGTGTTTCTGCTCGTGTTCGCCGGGATCGGCGCGGGGGTGCTCGCGACTCGCCGTCGAAGCGGCGCTCAGCGCACCGAGGCACCGAGCCGTCGGCACTCCGGCGAGACCGTCACGACCCGACGAAGCCGCCGGCTCGGGGCACGAGGCGTGTCCGGCGCCGGCGGCGGCAAACCCGCCTACGTGCCCGTACCGCTGTCCTGGCGGGGAACCACCGTCCAGGTGTGCGGACTGTTCCCGTGGCGCACACCCGGCCCCCCGCCCAGGGTCGGCACGCCGATCGGGCGCCACGTCGAGTCACGCGCCTCGGTGTGCTTCGACCACATCAGCTGGTTCCTGGCCAAACTGATCGGCAACCCATCCATGCTCATGATCGGCAAACCAGGCACTGGCAAGTCGACACTGGTATCGCGGATCCTGCTCGGCGTCGCCGCCGCCGGCTACCGCATCCTCATCCCCGGCGACACGAAACCCGACTACACCAGCCTGACCCAGCAACTCACCGGCGTGATCCGCACCGTCCTACGCACCGGCGGAGACGCCGCGGTCAACCCGTGCGACCCCGGCGGCATGGCCGCCGTCAGCCTGCGCATCGGCGGCTCCGAAGGCGCCGCCCTCGTCGCGGACGCGATCGGACGCGCCACCGTCTGCCTGTCCACGCTGCTGGAGATCAGCCGAGGCAGCCGGGTCGCCGACTACGAAGAATCAGCGCTCACCGTGGCGCTGCGGCTGCTCTATGACCGGATGCTCGCCGTCGACGGGCAGGAGCCGTTGATCGCCGACGTCGAGGACGTCATCGGCCAGGCCCCAACCGAACTGCGCGAGGTCCTGCTCACTGCGAACCACGAGGAGTACGAGCGGCTGACCAAGCCGCTGCGCCGCTCGCTGCGCGCACTGCTCAACGGCCAGTACGGCGATGTGTTCTCCCGCCGAGTCCAGCGCACCAATGACCGACCGGCCGCGGTGAACATCGACACCTCGGCGATCAAGGCCGGTGACCCACGGTTCCTCGCCGCGGTGATGGTCTCGGCCTGGTCGGAGACCTACGGACAGGTCGAGGCCGACCAAGCCCTCGCCGCGGCCGGCCTGCACCGAAACCGCTGTACTGCCTGGTCCTCGACGAGCTGTGGCGGGTCCTCAACCTCGGCCCGACGATGGGTGACCGCGTCAACGAGCTCACTCGCCTCAACCGCAGCCAAGGCGTCGGACAGATCATGATCACCCACTCGATCCGCGACCTGTCTTCAGGCCGAAGCGGCGAGGTCGAAGGCATCGAGGAACGCGCCGGGGTGATCGTGATCGGCGCCGTCCCCTCCGGTGAGCTCGCGGCGCTGTCGAGGGTGGTCACTTTCACAGACAAGGAACGCGGCATGGTCCGCTCCTGGTGGTCGATGCGCCAGGCCGGCAGCGACGCCGTCGACGGCGAGCGCGACGCCGCCGGCCGACGAGTGATCCCGCCCGGCGCCGGCAAGTTCTTGATCAAGGCCTCGGCTGATGACCCTGGCATCCCCGTCGATATCGTGCTGTCCTCCGTCGAGGACCAGTGGGGTGGGCAGGACACCAACGCCGCGTGGGCGGACCGGATCAACGCACAGAGCGTGCGATGAGCAGGGTCACGCCGGCGCCCACCCCAACGCCGACGAGGGCTCCGCTGGTGCGGCACCTGAACAACGCCCGGAGCGACATCACCCGCTGGTGGCACACCTGGGCGCCACATCTGGCCGTGATCGCGATCGTGCTGCTCGTCGCGCTGCTCGCGATTCCCTCGCTGGTGTCGCGCTACCGCTACCGACACGGACGCGGCCTGGCGCACGCACATCAGGTGCTTCGTGTCGCTGGTCTGCGCGCCCTGTGCCGAGCCGCCCGCTACACACGCCCAGGTTGGGCGCAGCCACTACATCTGCCGCGCACTCGGTTCCACGAGGCGGGCGCGCGGATCGGGCGGGTAGGGACGCTGTGGCCGCGCTGGTTCGGCATGTCCCACGAAGAAGCACTCGGCGTCATCGCACCGCAGCGCGGCGGAAAAACACGACGCTTGCTGGCCCGCCTGATCGGCGACTCGCCCGGCACCGTCGTCATGGCCTCGACCAAACCCGACCTGCTCAAGCTCACCTGGCGGCTGCTGCGCGGGCGCACCGTATACATCCTCGACATCGACGCGACACTGCCAGCATCGGAGCACACCCGCACCATCCGCTCGCGGGCACGGCCCTGGCGATCACGCACCTACACGGCGGTGAGCGCGGGTTGGGATCCCGTGGTCGGCTGCACAGACCCGTCGGTGGCCATCACCCGCGCCGAAGGGTTCGTCGGCGACGGCACGGGATCGGATGCGACCAACTCCAAGTTCTTCGCCGGCGCCGCCGCGCAAGTGTTGCGCTGCTACTTCCACGCCGCCGCCCTACACCGGTTGACACTCGACGCGGTGCAACGGTGGGCCGCCGTCCGCTCCGAGGAGCCCGTGCAGCTACTCAAGAACAACCCGCATGCGGTGCCCGGGTGGGGGACCGAGCTGGCCACGCTGATGCGCGGCGAGTCCGCCGGCGACATCTTCAAACAGCTCGGCGTCGCGTTGAAGGTGTTCGCCGACCCCAAGGTCGTCGCCCGTGCGTGCAGCGGCACCCAGTTCGACGTCGACGCATTCCTGCTCTCCAGTGACGCCCTGTTCGTGCTCGCCTCCGACGGCAAGGTCAACTCCGCCGCCTACACCACCGCGTTCCTCGACGAACTCATGACCCGCGCGCAGGACCTCGCCCTCGGTTTCCCGGCCCAACGCCACGAGCCGCCGCTGACCGTCACCATCGACGAGCTCACCGGCGTAGCCACCATGCCGACGTTCCCGCAGATGCTCGCCGACTCCGGTGGCCGTGGGATCTCGATCCGCTGGGCCGCCCAGGGTCGATCGCTGCTGCGAATGAAGTGGGGCCAGGACAAGACCACCGCCATCTTGGAGAACACCAGCTGGAAGCTGTACCTGCGAGGCATGTCCGACGGCGACTACCTGGCCGAACTCGAGCAACTTGCCGGCCAACGCGACGTACGCCACCGCGGCGCCCACCGCAACGTGCCGATCATGCCGCAACGAGCCATCCGGGTCCTGCGCCGCAACCACGCCCTAGTCATCGGCACCGCCCTGCACATGTTCCGCTGCGGTATCCGCGACATCCGTTTCGACCGAACCCCAGCACCGTTCGGGCATCGACCCACCGATCTCGCCGCCGCGCGGGACCAGCCCGTCGCAGCGACCGAGTCGGGCCGCGTACCGCTCACCACGCGGAGCATCCGGTGACAATCTCGCAGCCGACGTTGCCGTCCCTCGAACCGTCGAAGTGGGTGCCCACCGATCGGCAGCCTGCACGGGCGCCGACCGGGATCAGTTGGGCCGATTTCGCGGCGTGGGTGGACTGGCTCGACGACGCCTACGAGCTGGCCCTGCCCGTCTGCTGGGCCGAACACGAGGGTGTCGTACACACCCTCGCCGCGCTGTGGGACGCGTGGCTGGCCGTCTATAGCCTGCCTCGCAAGGGCAAGGACACCGGGCCGCCGCCGGCCGAGACCGCCCGGGCCGGCTGGCACGTCCAGTTCCTCCGACCGATCCTGACCGACCTGCGCGAGGAACGCTCACCGCTGGAGGCGTGCCGACGCAACGAATCCCACGCCGGCTATATCCCGCGGGGCCGCCGCACGCGCCTACCTGACGCACTCGACCACCTCGCAGCGTCCGTCACCGACCCCCAGGACGGTGCCGGTGACGTGCTGCGCGACGAGTCAGAGACCACCCGATTCGATGCGCTGAGCCACACCCTCGGGTCGGCCGCGGTCCTCGGCGTCCTCTACAACGACGGATCGAACGGAGCCTGACCACGCAGCCCCAGAACACCGACCAGGCCGATGCTGACGCCGAAGCGATGCGCGCCCAGATGGCTCGTCGCAGGATCGACGCCAACGTCCTGGACACCGAACTGAGCTGGCGGCCGACCGCGCACGCTCACCGGCAGATCCTCGCACCGAACGCGGCTACTTGTTCACTAGCGCTACGACCGGTGCCCGGCCAGGCTCGGTTGAGGTGGTCGGTGGGGGCGTTCTCATCGCGGCTGTCCACGGTTTGTTCGTGAGACTCACTCATGGCATGCGTCCTGCCGGCCGCCGTGGCGTGGAGAGGCTCAAGAGGGGTCTGCCCAGCTCGAAGTAGCGCTGCCCTCCCGCTGACATGTGTCGAGTCGAGGCGAGGAGAACGTCGTGGGGCCAGTGGTGATCGGGATGGATCCGCACAAGCGATCGGCGACGATCGAGGTCATCGACGAGCGGGAGCGGGTGCTCGGCCAGGGCCGGTTCGGGACTGACCGTGATGGTTACCGCGCGATGCTTGCTGCCGGGCGTGCGCATCCGGATCGGCTGTGGGCGGTGGAGGGTTGCAATGGCATCGGGCGGCACATCGCGCAGCGTTTGGTCGCGGATGGCGAGTCGGTGGTGGATGTGCCGGCGAAGCTGTCGGCGCGGGCGCGGGTGTTCTCCACCGGGCAGGGCCGCAAGACCGACCCGGTCGACGCGCACTCGGTCGCCTTGGTCGGGCTGCGCAGTCACGGCCTGCGGGTGATCGAGGTCGACGACGCGACGGTGGCGTTGCGGCTGCTGGTGGATCGACGCGACGAGCTCGGTGTCACGCGCTCGCAGACGATCAACCGCATCCACCGGCTGTTGCTGGAGTTGCTGCCCGGCGGGGCGAAGAAGTTCCTGTCCGCCAACCAGGCCAAAGCCCTGCTCGCGAGCGTGCGTCCACGCGACATCGTCGGGCGGACCCGGCGCCGCCTGGCTGCGGAGCTGATCGGCGAACTCGTCGTGATCGACAAACGGATCAAGACCGCCGACCGCGAACTACGCGAGCTGATCGACGCGACCGGCAGCAGCCTGCTCGAGCTGCACGGCATCGGCCCATCCGGCGCCGCGCGGCTGCTCGGCGACGTCGGCGACATCACCCGCTTCGCCGACAAAGCCCGCTTCGCGTCCTGGAACGGCACCGCACCCATCGACGCATCCAGCGGAGACCAGAACCGCCACCGGCTCTCCCGAGCCGGCAACCGGCGAATCAACCGCGTCCTGCACATCATGGCCATCGTCGCGCTCCGCAACGACACCGAAGGCCGGCGCTACTACGACCGCAAAGTCGCCGCCGGCAAAACCAACATGGAAGCACTGCGCTGCCTCAAACGACGACTCTCCGACATCGTCTACAACCAGATGCGACACGACACACAACGACGGGCGGCGAGCCCGGGAGGACACCCGGGGGCGACACTTCAATCCAACGCGGCCGACTCACACCCCGACATCGACACTTCGGATCAGTCACTTCCCGGACCCGCCACCAGCAAGCCTAAAACCGACCTCGCCGCCGTGTCTTGACACAGAGGGGAGCCATGAGCGGACATTGGTCAGCGGGCCGCGAGGACGGCCGAGATGGGATCCTGTGCGCCCCGGTGGTTCTCCGGCAAGATGAGATGGGTGTCACGAGCGGAGCTGAGCAGACCTGTCGCGGTGGGCCTCGGGATCATTCACATAGTTCTGGCTGGCGTCGGGCTGGCTGTGGGCGCGCTAGGCGACCATTGGTTTTACCTCTTCTCTGCCGTGTGGCTGCTGTTGGGAGCGGTGTGGCTCGTGCGTGCGCGAGGTCATAGACGTCAGGCCGACTAGTACGCGCATACTCATCAGCTGATGAGCTCGGATAGGTCGTCCTTAACCGACAATCCGTCGCCACTTGGGGTGATGTCCGGTCGATCTCGGCGGAGTCGCCACCGCGCGAGGGCCAGCGTGTCGGTGGAGCAAGCGATCCCGGTAACACCGTCGCACTATCCCCGTTCGGACCCGCGGCCAACATGCTCTCCCGGTGAAGGACCGTCGCGCGGCGACCTCATCGCGACGACCCCCGCTGTAACCAAGGGCTCTCGTCGACGCCGGAGCCGATCTCTCGTATGTGGACCTGCTTCTCGCTGACTCCTCACGCGCGCTCATCGGCATGTGCGTCAATGTTTTACGTGCCGGATGACATGTAGGCGGCGAGGATGTAGTTGGGGTGCCGGTCCAGGTTGGTCCGCGCCCGGTCGTAGCGCATGGTGGTACGGGGGTCGGCGTGGCGGGCGGCGATCTGGGTGTCACGCAGGTCGACGCCGGCGTCGAGCATGGTGGTGACGAATGTGTGTCGGAGCATGTGTGGGTGCATCCGGGCGATCCGGATGCCGGCTGATTCTGTGTGCGCGCGAAGTCGACGGGTGGCAGCGTGGCGATCCATTCGGTCCCGCGCCGATTGAGCAATAGCGGGCCGCTGGTGCGCTCCCCGGCAGCGCGATCGACGGCTCGGGCGACGGCCGGTGGAAGCGGGACGAGGACGATCTTGTGGCCTTTGCCGATTACGCGCAGTACCCGGTGGCCGTGCTCTTCGCCGAGGTCGGAGATGTCTAGCGCCGTCGCCTCGAAGATCCGTAGCCCGAGCAGGCCGAGCAGGCAGACCAGTGCGAAGTCATTCGGGTTGACCGAGATCCGCGCGGCGGTGAGCATTGCCTCGAACTGCAGGTGGCTTAGACCGAGGGTCGGTGACTGAGCCGGTACGTTCGGTCGGCGGACATATTCGGCCGGGGAATGTTCCAGGGTGCCGTCGATGACGCAGGTCCGGTAGAACCCGGCGACCACCGCCATTCGGCGGGATACGGTGCTGGCGGCGTAGCGACGTTGTTCTTGCATCCACCGCACGTACAGCTCGACGTGCGGGCGAGTCGCGGCCAGCGGCTCCAGGCCGCGTTCGGCGCACCAGTACAGGTAGGCACGAAGGTCGGACTCGCTGTGAACGCGGGACTGGCCCTTGTATCGCGCCAAGTAAGCAGCGACGGCCATCCGGAGCCGGTCGAAGCCGGCTGCGGGCAAAACCTCGAACCTCAACGATGTCGTCATCAACCGACCATCCGCCTGGCCCGATCGGCCTGTCGAGAGCACCTTCCGACGGACGTGATCAGCACCGAAACATTCACGCACATGCCGATGTGCGCAAATGTCCAACGCGGCGGACGAGGCCCGTCCAAGGAGAAGTCAAACCTTGGCTGGTGTGCACTGCCCTGGGAGGCTCACGGCTCACGGCCGCCGCTCCCGAGGGTCCCTCATACCGAAGCGGCGGATGTAGCCCTCCTCCCAGACCGCTACATGCAGCTCCACTCCATCCAGGCCGGAGGGCGTTTCGACACGGTCAACGTCGTCGTTGGCGGAACGTCTCTCGAAGACGTCGACCGGAATCAGCGGCTGGGTGAACGCTTCGGCGGGCGGCTCGTCGCGGGATTCAATGTGGTCGTCGCGTACCAATGCGGTAGGTTGCCCAGCCGAAAACCAGCGGTCCATGTGCCGCTCATACGGATCTCGGTACCACCCCTCGGCGACCACTGTCCGATCGTAAGCGGTTGCCCCTGCCATCGCGGAAGTGGTGAAGCACCGATGAGTCAGAACTCGACCGGACGCTTCTATGTGTGTCAACTGGTCATGGCGGCGTTCAAGCTTCGGTAGAGCTCGCGGGTGATGTAGCGCTTGAGTGCGCGTCTGATCTCACGACTGGTCTTGCCTTCAGCGGTGCGTCGAGCGACGTAGGCGCGGGTGCGTTCGCAGCTGCGCATGCGGGTGAGCGCGATGGTGTGGACCGCTTTGTTCAATGCTCGGTCACCTCCGCGGTTGAGTCGGTGACGGACGATCTGGCCGCTGCTTGCTGGTAGTGGGCTGGTTCCGGCGAGCTTGGCGAACGCGGCGTCGTTGCGGACACGGCCTGGATGGGAGAACGAGACGATCACCTGGGCTGCGCTGACCGGCCCGATGCCGGGACGCTGGATGAGTCCGGGTGCGATCTGCTCGACCAGTTCGTGCAGTTCGCGGCGGTTGGCTTTAAGCAGCAGGTCAGCGTCACGCAGGGCGCAGGCCAGCCGACGGATCTCCTGATGACGAACCGCGTCGGGGCGATCGGCGTCAGGGCGCAGCCGGCGGCGAGCGAGCCGGGACAACAGTGTGTGGGTCAGTGCTGACCTGCTCGCGTCGCGATCGACGTCGTCGCCGGAGAGCAGCAATGCGCGCAGCCGGTTGGTCTGCGCGGTCGAGGTCGTGACCATCTCCTGTCGAGCAGACAGCAATATCCGCAAGGCCTCCCGTATCCCGTCAGCACGTGGGCTGGGTAGCCGGTCGCTCTGCTGGGCCAGGGCGAACATCGCAGCGAGGTGGGCATCGATCGCATCGGACTTGCCTCGACCACGCCGGCTCTTGCGGGTCGGTTGTTCGCACTCGATGACCTGCAAGCCTGCCGTGGTCAACGCACGGGCCAGTCCGATGCCGTAGCTGCGGGTGCCCTCAACCGCAGCGACCACATCCGGTCCCGGGGCGTTGGCGCGGACCCACGCGATCAGCCGAGCAAACCCAGCATCGCTATTCGGAATCTGAAGCTGAGCGACCAGCGCGCCACTGGGCGCGGTCAGCTCGGCCTCATGCACATCACGGTGGGTATCGATCCCCACCACTGCATCGACAACCTCGGCCAGTAACGGCACCAGCCTCTCCCTTCGGTGATAGGAAATAAGGAGTCGGCACCGGCCTGGATGGGATCACCGAGTGGCACATCTGTGACGGGTCACGCCAAGGCTGACAGGCTTCTGATCAGGCCAACAAAGTGGACCAGGTCGGTGCCGGCGACCAAACGGACGAGTCCGGTCCATGGCACGCCCGAAGACGGCCAGATCTGCCGCGAGTCACGCTCGATCACCGACACCGAACCTGCAGCATCCCAACCAGAAATGCCACCACCCACACTCACAGATCTGCCGATGAGGGAGCTACCAGCGGTCCGCGTCTCGCTGGGCCTGCCGCAAGCTGCTGCGGTGAGCGCCGCCGGTAGGTCGGCGTCGGCGTCGGCGTCGCGACAACACGGTCAGCACCACGACGATCGCGAACCCCACACTTTGCGCCGCCAATCTCGTGCCCGAGTTCCGTGCGGCGAAACCCAACGAGATCAGTTCCCAGCCGACAACGAAGGCTGGTAAATCCCACCACGGCGGCAGTGGCTTGGTCCATTGCCCCCGCCATCGACGCACTCCACGCCAAACCAACGTCAGCGCCATGGGCACCAGGAAAAAGCCGGACCACGCCCAGAACACGGCCCAGGCGACGTGCGGATGGCTCACCGGCACACCCTCGCAGATCAATTGCCCGCAAGCACACGCTCATGGCTCCCCTCTGTGTCAAGACACGGCGGCGAGGTCGGTTTTAGGCTTGCTGGTGGCGGGTCCGGGAAGTGACTGATCCGAAGTGTCGATGTCGGGGTGTGAGTCGGCCGCGTTGGATTGAAGTGTCGCCCCCGGGTGTCCTCCCGGGCTCGCCGCCGCGTCGTTGTGTGTCGTGTCGCATCTGGTTGTAGACGATGTCGGAGAGTCGTCGTTTGAGGCAGCGCAGTGCTTCCATGTTGGTTTTGCCGGCGGCGACTTTGCGGTCGTAGTAGCGCCGGCCTTCGGTGTCGTTGCGGAGCGCGACGATGGCCATGATGTGCAGGACGCGGTTGATTCGCCGGTTGCCGGCTCGGGAGAGCCGGTGGCGGTTCTGGTCTCCGCTGGATGCGTCGATGGGTGCGGTGCCGTTCCAGGACGCGAAGCGGGCTTTGTCGGCGAAGCGGGTGATGTCGCCGACGTCGCCGAGCAGCCGCGCGGCGCCGGATGGGCCGATGCCGTGCAGCTCGAGCAGGCTGCTGCCGGTCGCGTCGATCAGCTCGCGTAGTTCGCGGTCGGCGGTCTTGATCCGTTTGTCGATCACGACGAGTTCGCCGATCAGCTCCGCAGCCAGGCGGCGCCGGGTCCGCCCGACGATGTCGCGTGGACGCACGCTCGCGAGCAGGGCTTTGGCCTGGTTGGCGGACAGGAACTTCTTCGCCCCGCCGGGCAGCAACTCCAGCAACAGCCGGTGGATGCGGTTGATCGTCTGCGAGCGCGTGACACCGAGCTCGTCGCGTCGATCCACCAGCAGCCGCAACGCCACCGTCGCGTCGTCGACCTCGATCACCCGCAGGCCGTGACTGCGCAGCCCGACCAAGGCGACCGAGTGCGCGTCGACCGGGTCGGTCTTGCGGCCCTGCCCGGTGGAGAACACCCGCGCCCGCGCCGACAGCTTCGCCGGCACATCCACCACCGACTCGCCATCCGCGACCAAACGCTGCGCGATGTGCCGCCCGATGCCATTGCAACCCTCCACCGCCCACAGCCGATCCGGATGCGCACGCCCGGCAGCAAGCATCGCGCGGTAACCATCACGGTCAGTCCCGAACCGGCCCTGGCCGAGCACCCGCTCCCGCTCGTCGATGACCTCGATCGTCGCCGATCGCTTGTGCGGATCCATCCCGATCACCACTGGCCCCACGACGTTCTCCTCGCCTCGACTCGACACATGTCAGCGGGAGGGCAGCGCTACTTCGAGCTGGGCAGACCCCTCTTGAGCCTCTCCACGCCACGGCGGCCGGCAGGACGCATGCCATGAGTGAGTCTCACGAACAAACCGTGGACAGCCGCGATGAGAACGCCCCCACCGACCACCTCAACCGAGCCTGGCCGGGCACCGGTCGTAGCGCTAGTGAACAAGTAGCCGCGAGGTGCGCGGATCTGCCGATGTGCGCAGTCAGGCGTTGCGGCGCACCAACCGTCGACGGGCCTCGGCGATGAACTTCTCGACGAGCTCAAACGGCAGCGGGTCTGTCACATAGGCGGTGAAGGTCAGCTCCCCGGTCGTGTCGTCCTGAAAGGCTTCGAGAACGGTTCCCCTGCACGGAGCCGGAGCAACATCATCGAGTTCCAACCCGATCCCGTCGCGGGTGGCAACGTCGCTCGCGAGGGTCACGGAGTACCAGCGTCCACCGATATGCCAGGGGTCTATCTCGGCGCGGGTCACCCGGAAATCATGCTTCATTCGGCGTCAGAAGACATCCGACTCTGCCGCAACGGGCGCACGGTCATGCCGAATTGAGTGCGGTTCGCGGCTAGCCTTCGATCATGCCAATGAGGGTCGAGGCCCGGCGCGACGGAGCCGTCGTCGACGGTGTCGAGGCATGGTGGGACAACGTCGAAATCGCTGCTCACCGAAGCCCGGATCGGTATCCGCTTGAAATGCTGTGCGCGCGGCCGGCGCTGCGTGCCTTGTGTGCGCTGATGAGTGCCTCGATCAGCGTTGCGTCATGTTCGTCAACTTCCAACAGCCCAAGCCACCCCCCGGCCGGAACCTTCCAGGTATGTGGAAAGCCTCTCATCCATACCTCCGCCGGCGCCTGGCTATCCAGTCACCCACCCCGCAACCGGCGTTTACGGCCGGTCCGGCGCCAGCGACGTCAGTCCTTCCGCCATCCGCCTCCCAAAACGACTCAGCGATTGGGTACGAGATGTCGGTTATCTTGACCAAGAAATGCTCGGCTGGATACATCATTCGGGTGTCTCCGCTAGCACCCATGCGTACGGTCGGTTTAGTGCTCGACCCGAAAGGTCGCGTCCTCGCGATATCGATTGGTCTGCTGCGGGCTTACACGACCGACAATGTTCGTCCCGTCATCACTGAGTACGCCAACGGTCGAGCAACCGGCGTGATTAATCTATCGTTCTGATCGGTGCGCCTGACTCTCTGTACGTACATAGGGCCTATATGTGCGACGAGTACAAATTTCAGCCTCTCGCCAAGCTTGGCGCTCCGGCTCGCTAGTCGGCGATGGGGTGAGTGGCTCTGTGCGGGCCCTCGCATGGCGACATAGCGTCCGCTCATGCCGCAGCTCGTGTGCCGCGGCGACTTGATGATGGTTCGGCTGGTTACTCGGATGGTGTGGGCTTCAGGTTCACGAGCACCTGGTGCACGCTGCCCTGAGTGGTGAACAACAAGGTCAGCCGCTGTCCCGTAACCGTCGGCGTGAACATTTGCGTGGCCGCCCACTCTGTCCCAGTGCCTCCCGCGTGTGCACCACTCGCGGTGAAGACGGTTCCGGCGTCGTCACCCAACTCGATGCCAACGTCCTCCACGAGAGCGCTTGGCCGGTTGGCGCGGCGGCCGACTGTCGGGAACGGCCTGCCACTTGTCGAACTCGGCCTGATAAGCCTCAAGTGAGGCTTCCGCGCGTCCATGAGCGTCCATGGCCATGCTCAGGACTAGCCGATCTGGCCAGACCTCGACACCGAGCAACACGACGTCGACGCCATCAGCGACGGTGCCAACCACCTCGTTCACTGCATAGGCGCGAGGGTGGGAGGCCATGGCGACACCGTAGAACCCGCGGTGGGCAAACGCACGCTCATGCCGCCGTCCGCGCGGTCATGCCGATCTGCGGATGATGCTCGACGGCCGTTCTACGGTCCTTCGAGCGCCCTGACGCGTTCGGCCCTCTCCATAAGCTGAGACGCCAATCGGTCGGCTTCGTTGGCGGACAGCCTCAGGTAGCCAGTCGGCCCGCCGACTTCTCTGCCACCGATCAGCGCATCGACAGGTATCTCAACATCGAGCGACACGTAGTAGAAGCCGCCTCCGAGCGCTTGGGCGTGCCCCACGTTTGCTTCGACAAGATCTCCGTCAGTAACCACCGTGCGATCACATCATGCGGACGACGCCGATCGTCCGCTCATGCCGCCGTCCGCGCGGTCATGCAGAGTTGACGATGACGTAACGCGATATAGCGCGACGACGATGGAGCCGCGGGCTCCTTGACTCTTCATTGTTCTCTGCGATCAGATATGCGATCTATCGTGCGTCGGCATACCCTCAGTCCCGGACAGGTCGGGCCCTGGAGGGATGTTGAGGAACGCGGTCGGCGCTGCCAAGCGCCTGTGTGTGCTTGCCCTGCTTGTGACGGGCATCGGGATCGTGTGCGCCAGCTGCTCGTCGTCGTCATCACAAGCCCCACGTGTCGGCCAAGGCAAGACGGTGCCGGAGTCGCTCGCTGATGGCCGGACCTTTCTCCTTCACGCCGCACCGGGCACACAACCCCGCCCGCTCGTAGTGGCATTACCGATCGCTTTTCACAGCGCGGCCTTCATGGAACTCTCCTCCGGCTTGTCGACGTTCGCAGACTCGCATGGGTTCGTCGTCGCCTACGGCCAGGGTGACGGCAATCTGTGGAACGCCGGGGACTGCTGCGGAGGGGACAAGGCCGACGACCTGTCCTACCTGCGCGCCGTGGTCACGACCACCGAACACCTTGTTCGGGTCGATCCCACCCGGGTCTACGTCATAGGTATGTCAAACGGCGGAATGATGGCCTACCGCGCCGAATGCGAGGAGCCGGGCCTGTTCGCAGCAGCCGGAAACGTCGCAGGAGCGCTCTTGGCTGACGTGCCCTGTTCCCACACCATCGTGCACGTCTACGACATCCACGGAACCGCAGACACCACCGTCCCGCTCGACGGAGGCATCGGATTCGAACACATCGACTTTCCATCGATGGCGAGCGAGAAACACCGGGTCGCCCCAAACAGCATCATCGTCATGAAGACCTGGCATGGCGGCCACGCATACCCTGCATGGGCAACGAAAACTCTGTGGGCCTGGCTATCCAAGTGGCGATCCTGACCAGCCGCGGGTGGCGTCCGCTCATGCCGCTACGCGGTGAATCGTTCCGCAGCGTCGGTCGCCGAGATGTGCGTCGCGTCCTTGGGCCCCGAAGCCGACGCCTCGTAGAGCCAGCCGCACCGGGGGCACCGGAGCAGGAGCTTGCGCAACGTCTCATTGCTGCCGATCTGCGCGACGTGCCCGAAGTACATGTTCGCGTCGTCGGCGCAGTACTCACAGCCTCGGTCACTCATGGGGCCAACGTAACTACGAGCCGGGTTCGGATACGACCGGACGCTTCTATGTGTGTCAACTGGTCATGGCGGCGTTCAAGCTTCGGTAGAGCTCGCGGGTGATGTAGCGCTTGAGTGCGCGTCTGATCTCACGACTGGTCTTGCCTTCAGCGGTGCGTCGAGCGACGTAGGCGCGGGTGCGTTCGCAGCTGCGCATGCGGGTGAGCGCGATGGTGTGGACCGCTTTGTTCAATGCTCGGTCACCTCCGCGGTTGAGTCGGTGACGGACGATCTGGCCGCTGCTTGCTGGTAGTGGGCTGGTTCCGGCGAGCTTGGCGAACGCGGCGTCGTTGCGGACACGGCCTGGATGGGAGAACGAGACGATCACCTGGGCTGCGCTGACCGGCCCGATGCCGGGACGCTGGATGAGTCCGGGTGCGATCTGCTCGACCAGTTCGTGCAGTTCGCGGCGGTTGGCTTTAAGCAGCAGGTCAGCGTCACGCAGGGCGCAGGCCAGCCGACGGATCTCCTGATGACGAACCGCGTCGGGGCGATCGGCGTCAGGGCGCAGCCGGCGGCGAGCGAGCCGGGACAACAGTGTGTGGGTCAGTGCTGACCTGCTCGCGTCGCGATCGACGTCGTCGCCGGAGAGCAGCAATGCGCGCAGCCGGTTGGTCTGCGCGGTCGAGGTCGTGACCATCTCCTGTCGAGCAGACAGCAATATCCGCAAGGCCTCCCGTATCCCGTCAGCACGTGGGCTGGGTAGCCGGTCGCTCTGCTGGGCCAGGGCGAACATCGCAGCGAGGTGGGCATCGATCGCATCGGACTTGCCTCGACCACGCCGGCTCTTGCGGGTCGGTTGTTCGCACTCGATGACCTGCAAGCCTGCCGTGGTCAATGCACGGGCCAGTCCGATGCCGTAGCTGCGGGTGCCCTCAACCGCAGCGACCACATCCGGTCCCGGGGCGTTGGCGCGGACCCACGCGATCAGCCGAGCAAACCCAGCATCGCTATTCGGAATCTGAAGCTGAGCGACCAGCGCGCCACTGGGCGCGGTCAGCTCGGCCTCATGCACATCACGGTGGGTATCGATCCCCACCACTGCATCGACAACCTCGGCCAGTAACGGCACCAGCCTCTCCCTTCGGTGATAGGAAATAAGGAGTCGGCACCGGCCTGGATGGGATCACCGAGTGGCACATCTGTGACGGGTCACGCCAAGGCGGACAGGCTTCTGATCAGGCCAACAAAGTGGACCAGGTCGGTGCCGGCGACCAAACGGACGAGTCCGGTCCATGGCACGCCCGAAGACGGCCAGATCTGCCGCGAGTCACGCTCGATCACCGACACCGAACCTGCAGCATCCCAACCAGAAATGCCACCACCCACACTCACAGATCTGCCGAATTGAGTGCGTTGCCGCCGGGCCCAGGTGGAACACTGGCGACGTGTACGGACTGCCTGAGGACACGGACCTCTCCGCGCTCGTCGGATGTCGCTTGGAATCCGTTTCGGTCGGCATGCATCAGGTGAATCTTGGCCTCGATGGACTGCGCAACATCGCGGTCACCATCGAGGGTGACTTCTCAGTAGCCCAGCAAGGACAGGCCGAGGTCCGCTACTCATCCGCCCCGGAAGGGGCAGTGGCGCTCATATCGCTGTTGGACGCTGAGATCGTCGCGGCGTCGGCGAGTGAAGGTGGCACGACCTTGATCCGGTTCTCAAACGGTGCGACGGCTGCAATCTATGACTCCGAGGCGCACTACGAGAGCTACCAGATCCAGATCGGCGAACGTCTCATCGTCGTCTAGCTCAAGCCGGTCAATGCATCCGATCATGCCTCTACCGGATCTGAATCCTGACATCAACGACGAGGGTGTCGCCAGCCTCAACCCTTATTGGTGAATCCCGCGTCGTAGGGACACCGCTCTGGGTCCGTCCTACGCCAGGTATAGGCACACGCGGGCCGTCGTCAACAGTGCTCGTGACCCTCGGGCTTCGGCCTTCGATCACGTAGTTGCCTGGCTCCACGTTTGCCGAGAACCTGCCGTCAGCGGCCACTGTCAGCACGATCGAGGCATCGTCGTTGACGGTCGAGGGGATGGAGACCGTTCCCGACAGGGGAACGATCCCCGCTCCGAGAGGCCCTCCCACTCTGAGGAGACGTCCCCTGATCTGTCCAAATTCGGCCACGCTCGGATTCTCCGCCTTGGACGTGAACGATGGCACGGACATGCCGCGACTAGGCGATGTAGCCAGAAGTGATGGTTACCCATCCGACCAATGCGGGCGGGCTCTCTCAAAGTCGGCAAAATCAGCGGACGCGTGGACCACGCGGCCGTCGGAAATCGTGAGCACGACCCGCCTCGGCCGGAGGCTGGCATCCATGGCCGCTCCGGGTTCGACCGTCCAGACCTCGCCGCCAGCAGCCTCGATCAAGTGACGTGCCTCGTCAACGGGTTGTCCAACCAGAGCTTGGACATTGAGTTCACGGAGAGACTCAGGCACGTTCGGAAGAGGCACGCAAGCATCGTCCTCCCAAACACCCGCTCATGCCGGTCGTTGGGCACTGCGGCGAAGCGCCGCCCTTCGGAGAGCCACGAGCGTCGGTTGGGTACATGCAACTAGGAGGTGTGCCCCGTGGCATATGCGTTCGTTTCTCTCATCGTGATGGTCGGTACGGCAGTGTCATGGGCGTTGATAGGGCGGGGTCTGCGGGATGCCTATAGCCACGCTGGGCCACCCGAACAGGCGCTCATGCGACGATTTGTTCGACTCCACGTGCCGCTCACGCTCGTTGCCATCGCCGTGGCTGCCGGAATCACACTTGCACTGGGCCATCACTGGCGGGCGAACACGGGAACGTACCTCGCCCTATGGATGGTGTCCGGGCTTTGCTGCGCCGTGCCTCTGATGATCTTTGTCGCGGTCGATGCCAGGCGGATGCGTGCACAGCGCCACGTCGACAGGTGAATCCGCCCGCTCATGCCGGAGACCGCGCGCGGTCATGCCGATGAGCGGGCGCCTCGATTCGCCCGTTCTGGATTGAGGTGTACCTGTCGGGGGCAAGATCGGTTCGTGGCCGATCCGTCTCTCGCCGCTTTCTTAGCCGCTCTGATGCTCTTCGCAGCGGCTCTAGGCGCCCACATCGGCATCGCACGGGCGCGCGCACCGTTTGACGCGCCAGAACCGCAATCAACCATTGCGCGGCGACAACGGTTCAGAGCTGAACACCTCGGCCAGGCGCGCTTGGCGATGTTGATCACCGGAGCGTTGCTCGCCGCCACAGTGGGCTGGCTGATCGCAGGGCACGCCTGACCTTCCCGGCTGACGTCGAATGCTCTGACATGCCGCGAGGTGCGCGGATCTGCCGACGGGCGGATGTTCATCCAGGAGACCGTACCGCCAAGGTTTGAGAGGAGGAGTCGTCCTGCGGGTACGTAATGACGGCAGCAGTGCGAGTGGCAGCGGAGGTGCGAGGGTGCGTGTCCCCAAGGGGTTGGAAACGAGGCCGGCTCGACCTCCAGCGACGTGGTTCGCCCCGGCGGTTCTGTTCATTGTGCTGGCCGTGGTGGCTATCGTTCGTGATCATCTGCCGACCGGGCTCCTCGTCGCGATACCGTGTGTTGCAGTTTCGGGCGTTTGCGTGTGGAGGGCGCTGCTGGATCGCCAGCGGCGGAATTTGTAAGGGCCGACTTTCCGTCCGGCGTCCCCACGCGAAATCGTCCGCTCATGCTGCTGCGAGCGCTGCGCCACCACCAGTCACGAGAGATCCCCCAACAAGTGCCAGAAGGACAGCGCCGGCAAAGTGCGTCGACCCGCCAGGCGTAAGGGTCAGCGAGTTCGCATGGGAGATTCGCCGCGCTGCCTCCAACAGAGTGAGCAGGATGGTTACCCCGCCGACAACAGTCGTCGTCCATGCCAACGCTCGTAGCGGCCGGAGGTACTCAATGACCCCGAGGATCACCGCCAGAGCCGCGATAAGGATCAGGACGGGAGACAGCGAGTCTGCGTCTAGCGAGTGCGTCGACGCTGTCCCACGCAGTCGGTAGGTGGCCCACGGCGCGATCAAGGTTGCCACCAGAACGAAGCAAGCCCCTACAATCTCAGCGGCAACAGCGACTCTCACACGAGCAGCCCGATGGATTGCAATGGACATAAGGACATCGTCTCACCGCCGCCGAGACATGACCGGACATGCCGCTGATGGTGCAGGGTCTTGCCGAATGAATGCGGTCCCCGGCGATGTCGGACTAGGTCGTCTGGCGTCGCTTTGCGCGTGGTCCATGCGGTGCTGTAGCCCGCATGTTCCACCAATACTGGCGAGATCCCTGCCAGAGCATGATGGCTCGCCACGCCAGCGCTGACGCGGCAAGAAACAGACCAGCCCCGACGGCGACAAGCGCCCATACGGCGTGCTGGGCGCCGCCAACGATGAGGATCATTCCGGTCGAAAGCAGCACCGCGGATACCCATAGTTCAACGCCGACCGTGCTGAGTTCAGCTCGCGAGGCCGACTCCAGGTCGAGGTCGCGGCCGGGCACATAACCTTTCTTCTGCAGGTTGCGTCGGAAGCGCGGACGTTGGCGCTCAGCGAACCAGCGCTCGATCGGCCTGAACCCATGGAACGCGGGCGCATCGCGGCCTACTGCTGCCACACTCGTGATTCTTGCGCGTGATCGACCCCGACGGAAGTCTCGCAGGCGAGCGCGCCCCCGCAGTCTCAAGCCCGTGTCCGGTCCGGGCCTGTCCAACTGAGTGCGTCCGCTCATGCCGCTGCAGGTACGCATAGCGTGTCGGCTCTTGCCGCTGTCAGGGCACGGACTACCAATGTGCGCACATCCAGGCGTGCCACCGGGACCATCCTTGACATCGCGACCACGCGGTTCATAGTCAAGTTATGAAGTGGCCCCACCTCCGCCTCAGCCGCCGCACCAAGCATGCGCCTGTGGACATGACTCGCTTGCGCGAAGCCAAGCGCGACGCCCGGGCCTTCGACAGCATGCCGGGCGGAGGACTCGGAATGAATCCCGACATTTCGTGGACCGACCGCTCTCGCCACAATCAACGACCGGGCCATACCCGGGGATAGCGCTAATAACCGGACACGTCGCGTTGGGCGCGCAGTCATGCCGATGTGCGTATGCAGGTTCGGTCGGCCTATCGTGTGGCCGTGGTGGAGTCGGAACGAGCCATTGTGGTGTTGCGGCCGATCTCGTTGGCCGAGTTTGACGCCTGGAGAGCGACGTCGATCGCCTCCTATGCTAACGACGTCGCGCTGGCGACCGGTCGCGATGCCACCGAGACGTTAGCTGAGGCTCACCGACAGTTTGCCGACCTTTTGCCGGACGGTTTGCAGACTAAGCGCACCTGGCTCATGCGAGTGCTCGATGCAGATGGATCCGACGCGGGCTTCCTTTGGATCGGTCCGCATCCCGACAGTGCGGGCAAGGCATACGTCTACGACATTGCGATCAACGAAGATCAGCGCGGCCGAGGGCTAGGTCGAGCGGCCATGCTCGCCGCTGAGCAGGTTTGTCGCGACGCTGGGATTGCCGAGATCGGCCTGAACGTCTTCGGCTTCAATGACAGCGCACGACGGCTCTACGACTCTCTTGGCTATCGCGTCGTGGCTACCCGGATGACGAAGCAGCTCGACTGATCCGGTCTCGATATGGGGCGACAACCTCGGTAGCAACGTCCGCACATGCCGCAGACAGTGCGCGGTTCTGCCGATGAGAGTGCCGCGCCCAGGTTGACCTTCCAGCCCGGGCGCGATCGTGCCGGTCTCGTATCTTTGCGCGGTGGAACTGATCCGCCGCTTCCAGCCCGATCAATACAGCAGTGCGCTCGACGCCTGGCAGTGGCTTCCGCTCGAAGGCAAGAGACCCCTCTTTGCCTCGCCTTTCGGTGATCTGTTTTTGCAGTCTGCTGACGGCTTTTGGTTTCTCGACACGCTGGAGGGCGCCTTGAGCCGTCCATGGGCGACGGCTGACGCGCTCCAGGCTGAACTGAGCACTGAGGCCGGGCAAGACCACTACCTGACGGCAGGTCTCGCCCAAGGGCTCGACCGGCGTGGTCTGGTCCTCCAGCCGCACGAGATCTACATGTACAAAATCCCGCCCGTTCTTGGCGGTGCCATCGATGCCGAGAACGTCGAGACCATCGATTTTCTTGTCGGTGTCCACATCAATGGCCAGCTCCATCAGCAGGTTAGGGATCTACCGCCCGGCACCGAGATTTCAGGCTTCAAGTACGAGCCAGGTGGCTAGCTCGCTGTGACCGCTCATGCCGCGCCGCGGGCACGTTCGACTCCCCGGTCGATTAGCAGTTGGGGCCTACATCGGCATCGCTCGCGCGTGCGCTCTTCAGTGCACCTGATCCGGAATCGACAAGTGACCGGAGACAACGCTTCAAGGCTGCGCACGTTGGTCGAGCGCGGATGGCACTGCGCGCTGCCGGAGTCCTATTCCTGGTCGCCGCCGCACGCATGGTCGCCACGCACATCTGGAACCTCGCTACACCCCCACGTCTCTCCACCCCGACCAAGGCGTGCCACACGGATGACGGGGCGTCCAAGTTCTGGAGAGGCAGCCCGCGGTTCGAACCGGCTGGGAGGTCTCAACTCTTGACGCGGAGATCAACCGGGCTATAGGCCAAGAGACGGACCGCGGAGGCTGGCATCGTCAAAGCCCAGATCGACACCGCCGATGCCGATGCCGACGCCGGTGTCGATAAGCGGGCGAGACTCGGGCTGGCACGCCGGCGCTCGGTGGATCGCTCTGTTCGCGGCCAGTCCCGGGTCGTGCTCGACCTCGGCGTCGATCGTGATGTGAGTGTCGTCGTAGCGGTCGCCGAGCAGTGCATGGATACCGTTGTCGATGACGTTGGCCAGCGGAGTTTCAGTGGCCTCGGCGATCCGGTCGAACTGCCGGTATGGGTTGCTACCGAGGCGAACTTGCCGGTCCCCGGTGAACAGGGCGGCGTTCAGTGCCGGGGTGATTGCGCTGACCAGGGCGTGTCTGCGCGATGCATCGTTGCTGGCGCGTTCGGCAGCAGCGACGTAGGGCGCAAGGGCGTCGTCGACGAGAGTGTCGAGCAGCGGGTGTGTATCGGTTAGCCTGCGGGCGAGCTCGGCCGGCCCGTGGTCCTGCAGGGTCTGCGCGGGGTCGGCTCCGTCGGCGAAGGCGACGGCGGATGGATCGACCACGCCGGCGTTCTCGAGCAGCTCGTTGGCCTTGAGTGCGGCGGCTTGGCCGGCGCGGTCGGCGTCGAAGCCGACGAGGATCTGGTGCGCATCAAGCTGGCTGATCGTGTTGATGGTGCGCAGGTGTCCGGCGGTGAGGGCGGTGCCCGCGGCCGCGATCGGGACGACGTCCACGCCGGTCTGCGCGGCGGTGATCTTGATGGCTTCGACGTCGAGGGGGCCTTCCACGATGGCTACGGTGGCTCCGTCGCGGAGCTGCTGTGCTGCGGCTGGGTCGAGGCCGTAGGGCTGTTCCGACTTGGTGTAGATGGCGGTGGTGGGGCCGTTAATGTATTTCGGGACGTCAGGGCCGGCGGAGGGGTTGGCGCGGCCGATGAACGACACGACGTCGCCGGTGTGGGTGATGATCGGCAGGACGAGCCGGTCACGGTAGGCGTCGATGAGGGTGCCTCGACGGGAGGTGCGGGCCAGGCCGGCGTCGAGGAGGACCTGGTCGCTGTGGCCGCGGTCGCGCAGGTGGTCGACGAGGCTGGTCCAGCCGGAGGGTGCGTAGCCGGCCCGGCCGCTGGCGGCGAGTTCATCGAGGCCGCGGCTGCGCAGGTAGTCGGGGACCCAGGAGCCGGGGGCCTGGCGCTGGTAGAACTCGGCGGCGTCGGCGGCTGCGGCCAGCAGCGGCGCCGGGTCAGGTTCGGGCTCGGTCGCGGTGAGAACCGGCCGGGCCGCAGGATCGAACGCGCCGGCGACGCCTGTTGCTTGGTCGGCGCGCCAGGCCTCGGCGAGCACTTCGGCCAGGTCGGCCGGGGCCCGGTTGGCGTCGCCGACGTCGGGCGGCGGTTCGCCGCGCCAGGCCGGGGTGTCGAGTTCGTCGATTTCGTCAACTCCCAGATACGCGTCCTCGGGCGCGGCGTAGTCGTCTTCGGCAGGGTCCGGGACGGGTGGTTCCTCTTCGTCCGGTGGCGGGTCGTCGAGCATGGAGATTTGCCAGAGCAGCACTGTGGCCAGCTGGTGGGGGGAGAGGTTGCCAAGGCTGCCGGCGAGTAGGCCCGCGGCGTCGCGTGCGAGCCAGTCGGGGTCCGCGCCGCCGCGGATGGCAGTGTCCATCCGGGCCACGACCGACGGCCAGAGCCGGTCACTGGTGATCCGCTCCGCGACCGTGTCGCCGAGCGCGGGCGCGAGCTGCGCGGTCCAGGCTGGGCGCAGCTGGTGGCTGCCGTATGGCTGTGCTGCGACAGCGGGGGACAGGTGGTGCTGCAGGCGCCACCACAACGCCGAAGACGGTTGCTCGGCGGGTAGCGGGCCGCTGGCGAGCGCCGTTGCGAGCAGTCGGTTAACCGGCAGGCCGGCGGTTTCGGCGAGGGTGAGCCGCTGGGCGACGAGGACCCATTGCAGGTCGTTGGGGCCGCCGACGGTGACGCCGGCGTGGGTGAGGTGGGCGGCCCAGCGGGCCGCGCTGTCGCCTGCGTCGCCGGCGTGGCGCAGCGCCCGGGCGGTCAGGTCGTCGTGGCGATGCGCGAGGGCGATCGGGTGTGGCCGTGGTCCGGCTGGTCGAAGGTCGGCGATGTCCACGGATTTGGCGGCCCGCCAGAGCGCGAGGTCGCTGAGGAGTTCGTGGTCGGATAGGTATGGCATGGCCCAGGCCGGGGAGGTGGCGGGCGTCCAGGTGGCGACGTCGTTGCGGACTGCGGCGGCTGCGGCGTCGACGAGCTGGGCGCGGGCGGACAGGTACGGCGACCACTGCGGGGAGTCGGCGATCGCCGGTGCCGGCGCGGGTAGCCACTGCAGTGGGCCGGGTTGCTGGGAGTGGCGGCCGGTTGGGTCCAGGCGCCAGTCGAGCGCTGCGGCGACGCCGCGGGCGGTGCCGAGTTCGCGGCTGGCAGCGGCGGTGCGGAGCCCTTCGATGGGGTCGGCGCCGCTCAGGGCGAGGTTGGCCAGGTGCGCTTGCAGCGTCGGCCACGCGCCGGCGTCGTCGGTGATGCCGGGCACGGCCTGCTCGGCTGCCGCGGTGAGGGCGGCGAGGCGGTCGGTGCCGAGCAGGTCGGTTGCGGCCTGGTCGATGGCGTGCTGGTAGGCGTCGGCGAGGCGGCCGAGTTGGCGGTGCGGATCGGTCAGGTCGGCGAGCTCGGTGGTAGCTGAGCGGGCCGAGCCGTCGCGGGCGAGGATCGCGACGGCCATGTCCGTGATGCTGGGGGGTGCCATCGTCTCGGAGCGGGTGATGCCGTCGCCGTCGCCCGCTCCGCCGATGGGCCCCATCGGGAGGTAGGCGTAGTTGCCCGCGACGGCGCGGGTCATCAGTGTGTAGAAGGAGTTGCGGTCACTGGCCGGGTCGATGACGTTGTGCGAGGTTCCTTCGATGCGCTGATCGCCGACGGTGCGGCCCTGCACGGACACGGCGGTGTCGGCGTAGCCGAGCCGCGCAGACTCGCGCACGTACGCGGCGGGCAGGGTGGTTTTCTTGCCGCGGGCGAGGTGGGTGACGGACAGGTCGCCGTTGCGGTGGACCTTCTCGATTCGCCACCGGTCGCCGTTCTTGACGAAGTCGGTGCCGCCCAGGGACAGGCTTCGGTTGTTCCGTTTGGTGAGGATGGTGTCGCCGGCCGACGCGGTTTCGCCGCCGGCGAGCTGCGCGTCGCGGCCGACGGTTCCGCCGGCGGCGGTGAGCCGGTCGGCGCGGGCGCGGGCGTTGAGTTGTGCGACCTGTTCGAGGGTGGGCGCGGTCATGATTGAGGCTTTGCCGGTGGCGATATCGGCTGCCCATCCTTCGTAGACGTCGTCGAGGACGGTGTCGGGAGTCGAGACGCGTAGTCGTTGGTGGTCGAGGTAGTAGCCCAGGGCGGTGACGTCGCCGTTGCGCAGGGCGAGGGATGCGGCCTTCTCCGCGTCGTCGTGGAAGCGCATCACCTCGTCGAGGGTGAGTGCGCCGTGCTCGGCGGCGATGTTGCGCAGGATGCCGCCGGCTCCGGCGGCTGCTTGCTGTTTGTCGTCGCCGACGAGTTCGACGCGGCCGCCGCGGCCGAGCACGAAGCCGATCGCGGCGTCGAGTTGCGGGGTGCCGGCGAGGCCGGCTTCGTCGATGATGAGCAGGGTTGTGGCGTCGATCTGCTTGATCCAGGCCGGCCACGTCGACGGGGGAGTTCGGTCGATTTCCCAGACGAGTTTGTGCAGGGTGTCGGCGTGGATGCCGCCCAGGGCGTCGGACAGTTCGCGGGCGGACGCGGCGCTGGGGGCCAGGCCGATGACGGTGCCGCCGGAGTTCTGCCAGGCCGTGGCCAGGACGCCCATCGCGGTCGTCTTGCCCGTGCCGGCCGGTGCCAAGGTCAAGCCGACGCGGCGGCCTTCGGTGGCGATCGCACTCACCATCTGGACTTGCGATGTGTTCAGTTCGGCGCCGTTGTGGTTGGCCGACCACTCCGCGAGAGCGGGTTGCACGTCCATCTCGGTGGCGATGCGGCCGTCTCGTCTGCCGGCAGCGGCGACGATTCGCGCTTCGCCGGCCAGCACGGCGGGGCTGGTGTAGAGCTGGCGGATCGCCTGGTCGAACCCGGCAGCCGAGCGCATCACGGTCGGGGTGAGTTCGAGCGGCACGTCGGCGTCTGCGCCGAGCGGTACCGACCGGGCGAGGACCTGGTCGGTGATCGCCGGGGCGATCTCGTTGAACTGCTCCGGGCGGATGCCGGCGTTGTGTGCCTGCCGGGTCGCCTCGGCCAGGACGTGGTTGTGCTGCCAGCTCGCCCGCTCCTCGGCGATGATCTGGGCGGTCTTGTCGGCGAGTTTGGTGAGGAGTTCGGCGGTGACCGGCGACCACGCGACGCTTGTCGGCGCCGCTCGCACGGCGCGGAACATCCGTCTGAGGCCGTCGTCGCGGATCGCTGCGACCGCCTGCGCCCGCCAGGAGCGGCGCTGGTCCGCCTCCGCCCGGGGCTCGTGTTTGCCCTGGCGGGTGTCGAGGGTGGCTTGCTGCGCGAGGCGGTACTGCTCCACCCCGGTGGGCACCCGGTGATGGTCACCGGTGAACTTGGCGATGAGCTGCTTGGTCCGCTCCTTGATCTGGCGGCCCCGCGAGGAGAACGTCTCGCTCGTCAGGGTCGGGTTCACACCGGCGATCTCGCGGGTGCACCGTTTGCCGTCCGGACGTGGTGCTGCGGCATAGCGGATGTGGGGCACCCGGGCGGTGTGCTCGGCCTCCAGTGCGGCGTTGAAGTACTCCGACATGGGCACCGCGTACTTGTGCAGCATCGCGCCGTCGAGGGCAAGCCAGCGACCGTCCAGGGCCTGTACCTTGCCCGACACGGTCGCGTGCAAATGCAGGTTCGGTTCCCCAGCGCGCGAGTCTCGGTGCACGAACGCGGCGACGACCAGGCCCTTGACCGGCACCCGCTGGACACCGTTCGGCCCGATCCGGGTGTAGGCGATGTTCTGTTCCGCCCACCGGATCGTCTTCTGCGCTGCCGCGAGCATGGCATCGTTCATCAGTTCGGCCTCGCCCCGGTCGGTGAGTCCCCAGAGCGTGGAGAACGACTTGACGGGTGTGAATGTCAGGTCATAGCCGGCGATCGCCGAGCTGACCGGCCGCGAGATCGTGGCCAGGAACGAGGAGAACTCACCCCCCGATGCGGGGAAGCGGTTGTGCTGCTCGGCGAACATCGCGCTGGCCACGTCGCTGCGGATTCGCGCCCGGTCGGCTTCCTCGATTTGCGCGTTGCTCGCCCGCTCACGAACCGTGTTGAACGCCTGGTACGCCTCGCCGAGCCGCTTGCGATACTCGCTGCTGGCTTCATAGATCGGGTAGACGCGGCCCAGTCGCGTCGCCCGGTCGACCGCCTTGGCTCGATCGCCGAGCACCGCCCCGTCCGGTGCGGACAGGATCTCCGCCTCGATCTGCTTGGTGTTCGGGTGCCGGCCCTCACCGAAGAGGAGCTTCATCTGCTGTTCGGTGACCACCGCCCCGGGCTGCAGGTCGAGGCCGGCGAGACCGGCTCCGAACCAGCGGCCGGGCGCCTCGCCCTTGGCCGAGTAGTAGTCGTTGAGCGACTTGTACCCGCGCTCGGTCGCGTCCATCGCAGCGACCTGGCGGGTCAGGTAGGTGTAGCCGTCGCCGGCGGTGAGCTTGTGCAAGCTCATCATTGCGGCGGAGCTCCCTCATCCGTTATGTGTCTGTTACCAACTATGCAAGAGGTGTGATGATTTTGGGAGAGTACAGGATGAGCCGGAAGGATTAGGGCGGTCTGTGGTGGTATAGATGTGATGACTGGTCGGGATGGGATGAGAGGTATGGGCGGCATGGGAAACGTCAAGACGAGGCAGTTGCGGGAGCGGCAGGCGGATGCCCGGGCTCGGCTCGCCGCCGAGGCCGAGGCCGCCACGGCGCGAATCGCGCGCGCCCAGGAGGCGTCCGATCGGATCTGGTCCGCCCTGAAATCGCGAAGCACAGCCGAGGAACGCAGGGACGCGACCTTCACCAAGGCCGAACAGACCTATCAAGACGCGCTGCAGGAAGCCCGGACCAGGCTGGAGAGCCGTCGAGCGCACGCGCGTCAGCGGGCCGAGGCTGCCTACAGTTCGAGCGTCAGCGGCGTGGATTCGGTCATCGCGACCGCCGTTCGACAACTCTTGGACGACCGGTGGTCTCCGAAAGAGGTCGCGGACCTCACCGGCCTTGCGGCCACCGACGTTCGACGCGCCTCCCGCGAGCGCACGAGTGATCCCAAGCCGTCCGCTGCGGACACCGCACACAACGAGCCGGCCGACGGCACGCCAGCTCTTTCCAGTCTGGCTGTCGGGACCGCCTGACACACACCAACCGTGAGCAAGTCGCCCGGCGTGGTCTTAGACCTGACCGACGCTGACCGTGCGCGGTTCGCGGCCAAGCTGCTGCCAACGACAAGCTGCATTGTGTGGGGTGGCGCGGTCGGGCGAGACGGCTACGGCCGGTTCGCGATGCGCCGCGCTGATGGCCGCAAACGAACGGTCAGCACTCACGTCGTGGCCGCCGTGCTGGCGTGGGGCAACGTGGCGGCTGGAGCAACCGTGCTGCACGATTGCGACTTCCGCCTGTGTGTCCGCACCGACTTGCCCGGCCACGTCCGTGTGTCGACCCAGGCCGAGAACGTCCGCCAGGCGGTGCGCCGTGGTCGCTTACGCGGCCCGCACCCTGGGCTGGTCGACACCCGCGGCCCCGCCGGGGTCTCACGCGCGGTCCGCGACGCGCTGAGGGCCAGCGCCGACCACGACCCGGCGGTGCTGGCCCTCATGTTGCGTGACGCGCTGGCGGCTGGTGACCCGCTGCGCGACAACCTCGCGTTGTGGTGAAACTGCTCTGGTGACGGTCTCGGCAAGTGGTGGTAGTTCCGGTTGCAGCGTCACGCCGAACGCGGCCACGCAGTCAGGGCCGGCCGACCTCCCCGGCTGCCGTGACCAGCTCGCGGGGGAGCACCCACTCGGCGGACCGGGACTCGGTCACGCGGCCGAGTCGCCGGCCGACGCTGGCGTCACCGGCGGGCTGGTCGGTTGGCTCGATGCCGTTGGTAGCCGCCCGGCGCCGCGGTGTGTTGGCCGTGGCCTTCTTCGGTGCCTTGGGCAGGCACAGGCGCTCGACGTCGGCCAGTTCATAGCCGTTGGCTGCGAGGAACGCGAAGTAGCGGCTGGTGCCTGTGCTGTGGCGTCGCCACGTGTCGTTGCTGGTGGCGGCCTCGTAGGCGGCCAGCACGAACGCCAGGGCGAGCACCTGGGCACGACCGTCCGACGCTCGGCTCGCGGCCTCGGCCAGAGCATCCTTGGTCTTGACCCCGACCAGCTCGTGCAACACGCTGTTGCCGCCGTAGCCGAGTGCACCACCCAGGGCCTGTTCGCCGTGGGCCAGCTCGGCCGCGACGAACCCGGCCGCACCCTTCGGTGGACTCTTGTGGGCCAGGAGGGTCCGCAGCCAGGCTCGGCGTACCTTCGTCGCACTCGGCCACGCCTTGTTGCACTCGATGACCTTGCGGCGATCGGCGCGTGCCTTGTCCCGCTCGGGCTCACTCATCTGCACCGCGGGCACTTTGCGGGGACGGTGGCGGTCCCGGTGGCCGTGGGCCTTCCAGTCGCTGCAGGCGTAGATGGCGTGGATGCCTCGCCAATCGTCGCTGACATAGGCGACATGGCCGGGGCAGCGTTTGTGCCCTGCCGGGGTGATGTCCTGCCCGGTCGCAGGATCAGCCAACCGAGACAACGGCAGGACAAGCGGGTTGCTGTAGCCGGGGTGATCGATGACGGTCACGCGCGCCGTGGCGAGCTCAGCGGCGACAGCCTCGCAGGCCTGCTTTCGGGCGCGGTCATCGCGGGCGCGCTGGGCGACGTGGGCGAACGAACCGTCGCCTTGCTTCGCCGACGCGATAAGGGCCTTCACGGTCTGCGGTTCGTTCTCGAACTCGGCCACGGCCGCCGCCATGTCCAGGGTCAAGAAGTCGTAGCGCTCGGTGGACCGCTTGGCCAGTTTCGACCCGGCGACCGTCAGCGCGGCGTCGACGTCCGAGCGCCTGCCCTTGACCTGCTTGGCGATCTGCGCGGCCGACAGGCCCAGCAACGAGAGCTGCTCGACGGCGGCGGTCTTATCGGCGGTGCATAGCCCGGCCCGGAACTCGTTCTCGTGAACCTGGGTCACGATCCGCTCGATCGTGGCGGCGTCGGTGCTCGCTTCGTCGCCCGCGACATAGACCGGGACGATCGGGCGCTTGGTCTCGATCGCGGCCAGCGTTCGGCGCTGCCCGTAGCGGACTCGGTGCTCGCCCGCGTCTGTGCGGACGGCCACGATTGGCACGAGGACTCCGTACTCGCGGATCGAGGCGAGGAAGTCTTTGTCGAGGTGGACGGTGCCGCGGACGTTGCCGTCGAGCAGCAGCGTGGACGGGTCGAGCATCACGAGCAGAGCCGACGAGTCCGACGCCGGCGACCCGGTGACGGTGTTCTGTGTTGGGGTCATGGTGGTTCTCCTTCGATGTCTGATGGTCAGCGGGTAACGGCGTCGATCGCGGCCAGGTAGCGGGTACGCAATGGGCCGAGGACCAGGCCGAAGCTGTCCACCTGGGCGAGCACGCGGCCATCGGCGCGCAGCTGGTGCAGCACGTGATCGACGGCGGTTGAGGTGGGCTCGACCAGGCCGAGCAGTGGGGCCAGCGCCTCGACGCGGGCCAGAATCTCCGGAATCGGGTCGTGCGGCCACGGCATGGCGGCGATGTGGTCGAGGCTGTCGTGCGCTGTGCGGATGGCTGGGCTGATTGCGGTGGACATGGCGGATGCTCCTTCGGGCGTTGGTGTGGCAGGTGCGGGTGTCCGGGACCGGCCCAATTCGAGTGGGCCGGTCCCGGCGTCTCGATGGTCAGACGGCGAGCAGGTCGAAGGCTCGCGTCTTGATGGGGGTCACAACACCTGTGGCGACCCGTTCGGCGCGCACGGCGGCGGCGTTGCGCGTGCCGGCGACGGGGGAGAAGTGGTCGATGTACTCGGTGACGGCTTGGTAGCCGGCCCAGCGGGTGCCCCGGATCGCGGCGTTGGTGGACGCATCGCTGAACAGCCGGGTGAGCGCGTGCTCGCGGCGTCGGGCGTTGGTCCGGGTCCGCCCGCCGGCGCTTCGTTCAAGCGGCCACAGCTGGCGGGGTGATCTGCACGAACTCAGCTTCGGTGGTTCCCGCGTCGAGCATCTTTTCGGCTTCGGCTTGGAATGCGTCCATGTAGGCGAACGTCAGGCCCAGCGCCTCCCGCGCGGCCTGAATGCGACCCGGGGCGCCGGCGCTGTGCTGAATCGAGAACGACGCCTTGGCCCGGCGGATCGCGGCGGCCTGGGTGTTCGCGCACACGACACGAATCGGTGTCACCAGGAGTCGAAACGCGGTCGAACCGTCGTGGCTGTTGAGGGCGGCAACGTAGGTATCGACGTGGTCGACGCCGCCGACCTGGATACCGTGCGGCAGTTTCATCGTGAGGAACACCTGACGGCCACCCTTGAGGGAACCGGCGGTCTCGAAGTGCGCGCCCGACTCGTCGACCAGCGCGTCGAGGATCTCGCAATGCGCCTCGTTCTGGATCGGCCGATACGCCGAGCCCACGACGCCCAGCACCTCCGGCGTGCCGGTCTCGGGGTTGGTGCGCACAGTGGCGAACTTGTTCTCGATCGGCAGCGTCGTTACGCCATCTCGGCCAACGACGACCGTCTGTAGCGGCTCTTTGCGGACGTTCCAGCCGCCCAACTGCGCGTGCTGCATCGCCTCGGCTGCGGTGAATGCGCCCGGCAGCACCTGCCCGAGCTTGTGCCAGGCGTGCTCACGGGCCGACACGAACGCGGTCCGTCTGCCGATGGTCTCCAACTCATGCGCCACGATGTGGTTCCCTTCTGGTCGAGCCTGGCCTGGCTGCCCTGCTCATGAGTACCACTGTACATGATAGACAGTGCTAACACAAGCCAGTGTCTATGCTGTACAGTGCCGTTCGTGGTTACCATGCTTGACGTGCCAGTCCGTTTACTCGGCCCCGCCGAACTCATCCAGGTCCTGGGCGTCAGTCGGACGCGCTTCGCACAACTCGCAGCGCGCGACGACTTCCCGGCACCCATCGCCGAACTGGCTATGGGCAAGGTCTGGGACCTCGCCGACATCGAAAAATGGGCCAACAAACGCGGCCGAGCCCTGCACCCGCTCGCCGCCGACCACTCGAGCTAACCGGCGTGCAAGAAAAGCGAGCCCTACCAGTCTGGTTTTGTCAGAGGCCAGGCGCACGATCGCTAGCGTCCCGCGAGACAGGACCTCGATGAGCACCACCGAGACCGACGCGCCCGAGCAGCTGCGCCAATGGGCCCGTGGCATGTACAACACCGAGGCCTCGGTCGAACTGCTGATCCGCGCCCTCAACGGCCGCTTCGCGCAGCGCGGCAACCCGTGGGTGCGCGAGTCCGAGAACAACCTCGGCCGACTATGGCTCGACGTCGAGCGGATCAGCGACGACGGGATCGGGGCGTACGCCGGGGGAGAGCGACGCATCCTTCAACTCGTCGCTGCCTTGCTCGAAACGCGCCCGATCGACCTTGGCGACATCGCAGCCGGGGTCGACCGCTACCACCTGCAGTTGACGCTCGCCGCGATCGTCCACGCCGGCGGCAGTCACCAGCACAGCAACGTTGAGTTCGACCTCGACGCCGGCGTGATGCGCTCCCACGGGTACCACCCGAGCCTGTACCCGTGGCCGGCTCGCGACACCGCGGCCGAGTGATGAACGGCTTTCCCGAGCGGCGCGCTTCGCGAGGACCACGCGGAGCATGTGACCGCAGCCCGCCAGCACATCGCCGCGGCCAAGGAAGCGCTCAATTGGGCCATCGGCTGACCGAATGCTGCTGATGTCTGCCAGCCGGGGCGAAGCCGCGGGCCTGCTCGATCGACTCCGCGAGGGGAAAGAAAAACGGCCCCTTTCGGGGCCGTTCCAGCCGGACGTACCGGCATCGTGTGACGTCAGAGTACCTCACCGCCCCGTCCACGGCCAACCGACGCGAGGCGTGTGACATGGCAGGCGTTGCGGCTTACGTCGATGGGTTCAACCTGTACTACGGGCTCAAAGCCAAATATCGCCGCAGATACCTCTGGCTCGACGTCGTCGAGCTCGTCCGGCAGCTGCGGCCCGCCGACCAGGTGGTGATCGTTCGCTATTTCACCGCGGTGGTCAAAGGTGAGCCCCCCGCCGCCGCGAATCAGATCGAATACATCGAAGCGATGCAGGCCCACAATGGGCCAATAGTCGATGTGCAACGCGGTTGGTTCAAGACGCGCGGGATCGGTCCGTGCAGGATCTGCGGACAGCACTTCGAATGCCAGTGTCCGCGTCGATTCCGTAGCTACGAGGAGAAGGAGACCGATGTCGCCCTCGGTGCCGCGATGGTCGAAGACGCAGCCGCCGGTACCGGCGATATCACGCTGCTCGTCAGTGCCGACTCCGACTTCGCCCCCGCGGTGCGCTCCATCAAGAGGCTGACACCGAGCCGCCCGGTGCTTCTCGCGATGCCGCCGGGCAACCTGCAACCCCACAAGCGGTTCTCGAATGTCGGCCACTTCAACATCAACGAGTCCGCCTTGCGACACTCCCAGCTGCCCGACGACGTGACTCAATCATCCAACGGGCGGATCTACAGCCTGCCGATGAAGTGGCAGTGAACCCACCCAGTCAAGTTCAAACGTCGCAACAATGAAGCCCTCGGCGCGCTGATCTGCGGCAACCTCGGCGCCGCACGTCCCTAGCCAGGGGAAGCGCGCGGCCTACTTCCCTTACCGGTCAAGCTTCTACATCACCAGGTTCTTCCCGGACCTCGACACCGAGTGGGTTCACGATTGTTCGACCCGTCACCGATGGGTTGCCGACATCCTCGAGTCGACGCTCGAGGAACCACCCGACGGGCCGCGCCGGTCAGCGTTGGATTCGCAGGCGGATCAGGTGACCTGAGCGGCATCCGAGCCGTCTCCGTCGATCATGCCCCTGGCGCACTCGATTGTGTTCTCGTCGACCTGGCGCACCGCGAAGGACGCCACCTCAGACCCCGCTACCCGGTTTCGACGTCGAGCCGTGGCACCTTGGGGATCTGGTCGCTAACGACGTCGTGCATAAGCGCTTCTGAAAGTCGAGTCCGCGCCGCGCCAGCTGCCGAGAGATCACCGAGCAAGCGGAGCGCAAGGGTCTCCCTGGATTGACGAATCTGCCCCGCGCGGGGGTCGGACGAGCTGACAGGCGTGCAAGCGACAGCCAAGTCAGTCTCGTCGATGACGTTCTTCAGTCCGAACTCGAGCGGGTCGACCGGAATTTGACCGGCATTACCGCTGCGGGCTTCGTCGTGGCGAGCCAGCATCTCTGTTGCCTTGTCGCCGACGTTGCCGGCCACGGCCGCGAGCGAAGATAGAAATGCACGGACGGCCAGCGAACCGCTCTCGAGGCGGATCCGTGCCTCGGTCCACATGAGGTTGTCCAGCGCAGGCGCAGAGGACACCACCATCACCAGGGCGTGCGCAAGACGGTATAGGTGAGGCCCGATGGGGCCGTCGAGCATGCGCATCGCCAAGCGAACTAGATCGGCCTCGAATTGCGGAGACTGCGCAGCGAAGCCATCGAGCAACGCATCGACCGCTGCCTCCGCGCCAGGCTGCAGCAGCCGGTTGAAGGCATTTGCGTGATCGGCTCGATCGAGCGCAGTGCCGACCGATGGGCGCCACGGGCGTCGGTCCGACGAGCCGAAGATGCGACCTGCAGCAAGCAACCAGGTGTTTCTCCAGTGCGCAGAGGGGGCCATGGCGGCCAGCACTGTCTCGATTTCGTTGTCTACAACGGTCAAGGCGCGAGCCGCGAACAGCTCCGTCAGAGTCCGGACCTCGAATCCCACACCCTCGCCCCTGGGCACGAGGAGGACGAGTCGTTCAGCGCTGAGCTGCCGCAGACGTTCGATGAGGGTCTCTCGACTCTCGTCGTACACATCCTCAGCCAGCAGCGCACGCGCGATAGCTGCCATGTCTTGCGCAGGCAGGATCGAGTCGGCGTCGAGACCGGATTCACTGCGGCGATGAATCTCCAGGGCGCACCGCTCGTGCAGTGAGTCGATCAACGATCGATGCTGCTCGAGCAACACCCCCATCTCGCCGGCCTTGTTGATCTCTCGCGCGTAGACGATCTCGTAGTACGTGTTGAACAGGGTGTACCTACTGCTGGGCGCACGCGTTCGAGCCTCGAGGAGCAGCGTCAAGATCGTCACTTGAAGTGGGGTCGAGAGCAGCTTCGCTGTTTCAGACTGGTTGGAGGCTGTACGGAGTCGCTCGACGATGTCGTCTTGTCGTGCCGGGTTGTCGGGGTGGCGGCAACTGACCAAGCGGCGGGCGTAATCGATGGCATTACTCGCGGAGAGCGCGACCAGCTGCAGTCGGTCGTAACCGTCCAAGGCGGCCGTCTCTAGACCGCCGGGTCGTGAAGTGCAGACGAGGAACAGGTCGGCTCGGACAGTCGCCATCTCGCTCGAGAAGTCCGCGATGCGACTGAGAACCTCGGCGCGAATCTGCGGATGAGCGACTTCGTCGAGGCCGTCAAGCACTACGAGCGTCGGCCACGAGGCGAACAACCTCTCTGCCTGGCGAACGCTGAGTTGATGCGTGGCCCTTTGATTGAGCTGTCCAATGATGTACGCGAACAGCGTGGGCGGGTTTGGTTGGCTGACAGCGTCTGCGTACGCGCTCAGCACGACCCGAATCGGTATCCGTGCCCTCGTCGGGCTAGGGAGCCCTTCTGCGGAAAATATAGCGCGAAGTACTGAGGCGAGCGCGTGGTCAGTTGGGTGGAGACGATTCGAATCTGCACTGGTGAGCAGCGCAGCTCGGTAAATCTGGCAGATCAGTCGAGAGACCGTCGATTTCCCCGAGCCTGGCCCGCCAAGTACGAAGATGCGGTTTAACACGCGGCGATCCCTGCCCGGGCCGAGCACCATCTCCGCACGCTCGACAAGGCTCACCAAAGCCGACGTCCGCGGCCCGAGCACGCCATTGATTTCGGGCGCGGCCTGGCACGTCGATCGCGACGTCTGCCAAGCGAATAGGCGTGCTCGCTTGGTCGCCGGCCTCTGCGAGTTCCACGTCCTGATCGCTGCGCAACGTATGGGTTACGTACTGAACCCAGCGGTGTGCGACGGCATCGTCATCCGCTTCAAGCACGTTGTTCAGCCTGGTAATCACGTCGCCTGGAAGCACCAGGTTGGCATAGGACTGTCGGACCTCCGGGTGTGTCTCGAGGAGTCGATCAATCTTATCCGCGTGCCAGACCGTGTAGTCCTTCAGATCCCACAGTCCCACGCGATTTCCGTACAGGTCTTTCAGTTCGCGGAAGTGTTTGAAGCTCTTGTCCAGACGGTCTTGCCCACCCACCGCTGCCGCCGGCGTGACTACCACGTTCGTCGCAAACAGCAGGTAGTCAGGTGACTTCCGAACCCCGGATTTGATGCCCTCGACCCACCGGCCGAGCTCCGAAGCCACTTCGCTCACGAACCACTGTTGGTCGGCCGCGGTGCCAACCAGTCTGCGTCGGTACTTCGCTTGGACGACGCCGTAACCCGTCCACGTCCGCCCCCCGGGCAGCTGCAGAGTGCCTTCGAACGTGAGCTCCCGCCCGCCGTCCTTGCCTGTGCCGTATACGCGGCAGTTGGGCAGTTCACCGTCCACGGCCAGCGCCTGCACGAGCTGTTCAAAGCGCTCGCTGCCTAGCCTGGATAGGTCGTACGGCACGTCGACGAATGTAATGCAGCCCGGGGTCCGCGACCTGGGACCACGCCCCGGGATGTCGGCCGGTCAATCCCCGTGCGGGCATGGCGCCGAAATCGGCGCTTACCCCTTCGGGGGATAGGGGTCGTTCCCGGGCGCGATCGTGTCCTTGTCCCGGATCGTGCCATCCTTGCCGTGGGTGAGCAGCTCGCCGCCGCCAGCGTTGTGGATGATTTCTCGTGCGCGCTCGATCGCCTCGGCCTGTGTGTCGAGGTGGGCGCTTGCCCGCTTTGCGTTCGCCGCTTTCACACCCAGCCGCCGTCTGGACTGGGAACGACGTGTCGATCATTCTGTTCGGCCATCAGGGCCTCCTTTTCGCGCGTTGCCCGAGGCTAGCGCGTACCACCGACACAAACCGGATCGAGGCCGCGCGGCGCCGTCGGTTGGCGAATCCTGTCGGTCCCATACGCACTCAGCCCTTGATGCAGAGCAGATAGTTGAGCACGCCGGTCGCGATGATGGCCAAGCCAACGACGAACGCGCCGATCTTGCGGCCCAGGGTCCACCGGGCGGGGTCATCGGCCACCGTCGGCGCACCGCCCTCGGCGGTCGATGTAGCGGTGCATCCAATACCCGCGTTTGGCGGACGAAATCATCATGGTGCTCGGCTTGCCGGTCACCAAGAACTGGACTGCAGCGGCTGCCTGCTCCGGCGTTGGCTCCGTTCGGTCAGGAGGCATAGTTGCGATGAGCTCAGCAATCAGTTCGGCGAGCTTCGTGCGGATCCGGTCAACTACGCCGATGATCGACTGTCGTGACACGGCCCAGTACGGCGCCGTGATCGTGACACCCGGTGTGACCCGCCCCTGTGCGGTCATGACGCGCGCGAGCTCGACCGCCATGGGCAGGGCCAGCTTCAGCGGCTCCCCATCGTTTCCATGATCGCTCGCGGCCGATTCGAGTTCGCCGACCGCGAATGGGAGATCCACCCCTTCGCCAATGTCATCCTGTGCGAAGTCCGGCAGGTCCGATGTGCTGATCGTTTGTCCGGACGATTGCCACCGCGTGGAGACAGCGTCGACGCGGATCTGCGCTCCCACATGTCGATACGATGGGATGGGCGCCTCGGATCCGGCGTAGCGTCGCAAATCGATTGGCACGGTCACTGAGACGCTCGAACACTCCGCGCAAGTCACTCAGTGGGTTACGCCTCGATGGTCTCGCATCGCTCCGGCGAGACCACGGATACCTTTTATTGCGGAGCCGTCGGTGGGGTCAGGCGGTGGCCAACCAAAATCGGGAGCTCCGGCTCGAGGCGAACGCGTCGCCAAATACAACCGGCTCCTATAGATAGGCGTAGATAATCCGCAGCTACCGTTCGGCCTCGCGGCATCTCGGTGACCCCCGTCATGACACCTGTGGAACAACGAGCACAGGCGCGCTAGAGCGCCGTGCCAGGCGACCGACAGACACATATCCGCCCAACATGCGGCGTAGCTGATGGCCGCGTTCTGCGCACACGACGATGAGGGCCGCGTCCCGATAGTTGCGAAGAAGGACATAGGTGAGTTCGCGGTGTTCAGGCACGATTCGATGCTGTGGTAGCAGGTCTTCGGGCAGCGATAACGCTCGGCACAGCGCGTCTGAGGCGCGCCGCCGGGCCCTTGCCTCCAATACGGCGATCGGAGTCTCGAATTCGTCGAGATCAGGGTCGATCGGCCGTTGGTAGTTCATCAGCACGATCAGTGGGGTCTCGCGGCGCTGGGCCTCCGCCGCCGCCTTGCGAATGGCGGCATCGCTCGCGACGGCGCCATCCGTCGCAGCCACCACGGTGTCGCGCGAATCGACCGGCTCGGCGATGTCCCTACGCCTCATGAGCACCCTCCTCGCCGGAAGGAACCGTCAGCTCGGCAGCGCGCTTCACGGTCGTTCGCTCGGCGGGATCATCACCGAGATCCAGTCTCAGCGGAGTTGGCGCTGGTCAAGGCCGGTTCAAGCTCGCGATCACATCAGATGCCGCGCGGCCGCATTCGTCCAGGTTGCGCGCCGTCAGATTGTCCGCGACCACTGCGCTATGCCCGCCATGCGCCGGGTTCACGGTTGCCATTTCACGCTCGGCGTGTCACGCGACTGCGGCGACGATGGCCAGGACAGTCACCAGCGCGATCAGCATGTAGACGAGATAGGCGTCCAGGCGCCCGGATTGGAGTCGTTTCGCCACCCGGACGACCGTACGCAGGGCCGTTTCGACCGGTTGATAGAGGTATCGGCCCACGACCTCGACGATGTCCACGCGATACTGCAGTGCGGGCGACGGCGCCGGACTGAAGCCCGGAATGGTCGGTTCTGCTGGGTGGGGATCCGGTGCAAGAAGTTGGTCGCCGCGTTCGGCCTCTCTAAGCTGACCGCGCGTGAGCAGGAGATTCGCAAGTACTTTGCGCATTGGATTCGCCCAGCCGAACGACGTGTACCCCACGCCCCTATCGACCCCGGGTGAAGCCGAGCTCCACGCGGGCACGCGGCGTACGCGCCACAATCGGGTCCCCGACAACAGCGTCGCGACGAGCGCGATGGCAGCTGTGATGGCTGGAATCACCAGCCACAACCAAGTGGGCGACAGTGCCGAAAACTTCGCAAAGACCGGCTGAAGCACCCATGGCGATTTCAGCGCTCCGTCAATCTGTTGCCCGGATAGTGGTCGCAGCCCGGCGCCGATTAGCCGTACCTCGAGCGGGGCAACGGCGGCAACGCCAAGGCAGCCGATCGACAGCGCGGCGATGGCACACCGATGGCCGATTGCTCGATCGGCGAGTTGGCTGCGTGGCTCGGTCGGTGGCGCCCCGAAGGCGGTGAGGGCGATCAGTCGAACGAAAGTGACGCCGGCGACTCCAACGGTCAATGCGACCAGCGCTCCTGCGGCGGCCGAGGCGAGTTGCATCGACAACTCCGACACGCGGAACTGCTGCATGAGCGATTCGAGTGTCAACCACTCGGAGGCGAAGCCTGCGGTGAGCGGAAGACCGGCAAGGGTGAGCGAGCCAATGATCAAACCCGTTCCTGCCCAGGGAAGTCGGCGGGTTATCGCGCGCAGCGCGTCGAGCTCAGTTGTCCCGGTATCGGCCTCGATCGCACTAGCGGCGGTGAACAGGAGCGATTTGCCCAACGCGTGGGCGATGATCTGCGCGGTGGCCGCTAGCAGACCGGCCGCCTGCAGTTGCGGATTGTGGGCGGTCGAGCCGACCAGTGCGGCACCAAACCCCGCGGTGATAAGGCCGGCGTTCTCAACACTGGACCAAGCGATGAGCTGCGCGAGGTCGGGGTGTACAGCCGAGTGGGCGATGCCGAGAATGGCGGTAATCCCAGCGATCACCAGCACCGTCGTAGAGAGCCAGATCGGGGCCGAACCGAGGGCCTCCAACGTGCGCCACATTCCGTAGAACCCAACGTTGACGGCCACGCCCGCCATCACCGGGCGTGCCGGACCCGGCGCAGCCGCATAGGTCGGCGGCAACCATATCTGCAGAGGAACCAAGCCCACCTTGACACCGAAGCCAAGCAGCAGCAGCCCATAGCCGGTGTCCCGCACGACCCCATGCGGCCCCACGCCAAGGTCGGCGATCAGGAAACTGTGTGACTGTGCGGTCAGCAGAAGACCACCGGCGAGCAACGCGGCACCGCTCACCTTGCCGAACATCGCCGCCGACACCGACGCTCGTGGCCGATCAGGTGCATGACGGTCGAAACCGCTGAGAAGGTAGAAGGCAAACGTCAGCGCCTCCCAACCGAACAACAGAACGAACAGATGATCAGCGGTGAGGATGACGAGCACGGCGGCGAGCGTCATCGCAATCGCCGCCGGCAGTCGCGGGCGCTGCGCAGCTGCCCGATTGGCTCCGGCCAACAGGACGGGAACCGCTACCGCGAAGCAGATGAGCACGAACAGGCCCGAGAGCCGATCGAGCCGTAGGTCGGCTTGACCCAGGCCTCCGAGTTCGCCGAGCTTCAGGACGAATACATGGCCCGAGACCGACAGCGCCCCCGCCACCGTCGCGAGCGCCGATGCTGTCACCATTACGAGCCATGCCAGCGGTGGCATCGCCTGCCCGACCGCACGACCGAGCCGATACCCCAGCGGGTCGAATACGCTGAGAAGCGCGGCAGCCGCCAGCAGAACGAGGATTGCGAGGAGCATCAGGCACTCACCCCGGACGGGACACGGCCAAGGGCGAGCAAGATCGCGTGTAACAGGCTGAACGGTGCGGCGGGTGCGCCTGGCACCCACACATCGACGTCCACGAGATCGCCGATACCGCGACTGTCGGTATATCCGTGACCGATGAGGCCCCCACTGATTGCGTCTGTTCCGACCGCGATCACGACCACAGGTTCGGGCATTGCTTCGCGGGTTCGTCGCAACGGTGCCGCCATTCCCGACGCGCCGACGCCGGTCACAAGCAGAATGTCTGCGTGTCGTGGGCTTGCCGTGAAGAAGATACCGAGCCGGTGAATATCGTAGACGGGGTTGAGCAGCGCTTGAATTTCCCACTCATCACTGCCGTCGGATCCTGCATCGACATGCCGAATATGAATAGAGCGCCTTAGCCGGCGGACCCGACGTGCGAGTTCGGTCCGAACAGAGGCGAGCGTCTCGTCGGTTTCAGTCAGATCGCCCACGACCAAGCGATCGCGGTCGAGTGCCCCGGTCGCCGACCCATCCGCCCAACCGAACAGCTCGGGCGCCGTCTCGACGCAGCGTCCGCAGAGGATGCAACGGCCGCGGTCAAGTTTGATGTCGGTTGCACCGTTCTGGTCGACGGCTTGCAGCGCTCCCGTCGGACAGATTTGGTCCAGGATTGCTTGGTCTGCCAACCCCGACCGAGTGGCAACGCTTGCCGGTCCGTCCGCAATCGTCACGGCTGCGGTGAACGAGTCGAAGTAGGGGTCCGGGCGGCGCGGCCATCGACTGGTGACGATGCCGTTGCGGAGTCCGCGCAGCGCCCATGGTGCTCGCATCTCAGTCCACCCCGATCACATCGACACCCCCGCGTAGGAGAGCCCGAAGCTGGCTTCGATGAACGGAAGATCCGTGAAGATATCGCCGGCGAAGACATCGTGGAAGAGGACCATGTTGTGTAGCGATGCCGATCGGGCGAAGCAGCGGCGGATCACGCCACCCACGACTTCCAGGCCATAGAGCGCCTCACCCTGAGCGGCCTCGGACCATCCGACTGCAAAACCGTCCGACAGTTCGATAGGTACCCGAAGCATCCGGTCCGTGTCTGGAATCAGATCGACTGCGGCGAGTACGAGCTCGGACGACGTCGCGATTTCGTGCCATCGAACCCTCGCCCTGGCCATCGCGTCGCCGGATTCGAAACGCGATGGGCTCACGGGCGGAAGCTCTGAGTACGCGTCATAAGGTCGGAGTCGGCGGTCGTCGTCATCGAAACCGGATGCACGACCGATCGGACCGAGTGCGCCGTGCTCGTGGGCGCGCGCGTGCTCGAGCGGTCCGGTGGCACGCAATCGGTCAAGGAACGACGCGGAACTCTCAAGCGCCTGAATGTCCGAGTGGACGAGCGCGCGAATTGACGACACCGTTGCTGAGATATCAACACCGTCGAGCAGCGGCATTGCGCTGATACCGCCAGGCACGACGACACCGCGGCCGAATCGACTCCTGCACATCCGCGAAACCAGCCGCAGGACCGACTCTTTGTGCCAGCCGAACCGCGACGTGGCAACCGCTAAGCCAGCCGCGTCGCACAGCCGCATCGTGACGTCGAGGTGGTTCGCGATGCGTTCGAGCTCGGCGTGCACGACTCTGAGCAGTGCCGCGCGTTGCGGCACCTGCACCTGGGCGATCGTCTCCACCGCGTGGCAATAGGCCAAGGCATGTGCGATCGAGCTGATGCCCTCAACACGCTCAGCAACGAGGACGCCGCACTCCACCGAAATTCCCTCGAAGCGCTTCGCGATGCCGCGGTGCTTGTAGTGCGGGCGAATGTTCAGATGCGGGATGTCTTCCCCAGGTGTTTCGATCAACAGCTCGAGAGATTCGGTAACGCCGGAACGAACCGGGCCGAGTGGCAGCGTGAAGATTCGTCCGCCCACATCGACAGGGCCGCTCGCATCCTCGGCCGACACCGTGGCGGCGCGGAGCGGACGCCCGGGGCGGGGGTGTTCCTCACCGGTAGGAATCGGCAACAGAAGCGGATCAAGCCGTCGATGACCGTCGGGGACGACGCCCGACAGATCATGTAGCGCACGCTCGTACCAAAAGGCGGCGGGCACATCGGGTGATAGGGCCGCGTAGTGGAGCGAGCCGTCCGGCCGAGGCGAGATCAGCGTGCGGACGCTATCGACGCCCCTGCGAGTGGTCACGAGTGCGATTAGCTCGGTAGCCGTGTTGCGGTCGCTGCCGTACAGACCGCAGAACCGAGCCCCGCTGCGCAGCCGCGACAATATCTCGGCGCGCCACTCGTCCAACGGGAGAAGCTGATTTCCCGTTTGGAACGACTCTGGCAGCGCCATCATGGGCCTGCAGTGAGTTCGGCTGCGCCCCGGCTGAGCAGGTGTACCAGGTCAGTTGGCGGATGCAGACCCAGTAGCAGCAATGCGAGTACCCCGACGCAGACAGGCAACACCATCCATACGCTCGGCTCACCGCGCGCGGGATGTATCTCGGCCCCAGCAGCCCCGGCGGCGTGTTTCTGCCGATCCGCGCCGCCGGCTCTGACGAGCACGTGCGGCTCATGAACGAGTGTCGCTGAGGGTTGGAACAGCATCCGCGTGGTCGCGATCGTCAACCCCAGGAACGCCAGTGTCACGAGCACGATCAGTGACGCGCTCCAGAAATACTTCGTCGACTCGAAGCCGCCCGCGACGATCTCGAACTCGCTGCGGAAGATGCCGGTTGGCGGCATCGCCGACAGTGCAAAAATCGATATCAGGAACAATGGGGCGCTCCATGGCAACGCGTCCACCGCGCCTCGGATGCGTGCCAGCTCCTTGGTGCCGAACTTGCGTACAAGCACGCCGGCGCCCATGAAGGCGTTGCCTTTCGCGGCCGCGTGCGCAAGCACATGTAGCAGGACTCCGCTAGCCGCTATCGGAGCGCCGAAGCCGACACCAAGGGCGAGGATCCCCATGTGCTCGACGCTGGAGTATGCCAGCAACCTCTTCACGTCCGACTGATCGAGGACGTAGAGCGCGGCGATCAATAGCGATAGCCCGCCGAATACGAGGAGTACGGTCTGCGGAAAATGCGGGCCGACGGTAACGCGAGCAACCTGGAAGAAGCGCAGGATGGCGTAGAAGCTCGTTGCCAGCAGTGCTCCGGACAAGAGTGTCGATATCGGCGTCGGGGCTTCGGCGTGCGCATCGGGCAGCCACGTGTGTACGGGGAAGAGTCCGACCTTCGTTCCATACCCAACCACGGCGAGAACGAACGCGAGCCGAACGGGCGTCGCCGGCAGCGCCGTTGCGTGCTGCAGCAGCGGACCGAACGCCAGATCGTACGAGTCGCCTAGCGTCCGGGACCCCGCGTAGTACATGACGATCGTCGCCAGCAGACCAACCCCCAACCCGGATGACGCGAGCAGCACATACTTCCAAGCAGCCTCCGTCGCGCCCTCTGTGTCGTCGATAGCTACCAGCAACGCCGACACGACCGTGGTGATCTCGACGGCGATCCATAGCAACGCGAGACCATTGACCGCGGGAGCACACAACATCGACCAAGCGAACGCGTTCAATCCGATGAACAGCCGTCGGGTATAGCGCGCGAATTCGGTGGCCGCGCCCCCGCCCTCGTTCAGGGCTACCCGCTCCTCGTCCCTGAGGTAGCCGATCGTATATACCCCCGTTGCTGCATAGAGGAATGATGTCGCAAGCAGAAAGACGACAGAAAGGGCGTCGACCCGAAGGAAGCCGACGTTGACGGTCCTGCCCGCCGCAGTTCCAACCAGGGCCAAGACCATTGCGAAGCTTGCCAATCCTGCGATCACCGTCGCGATTCCGGCAACGCGGTAGGGCAGCACGATCGCGGCGAGCGTGGCTGCGAGCGGCACGATGACCAGCAGAACGAGCACTGCGCCCATGGTCAGCCCCGCAGCCTTGTGAGCGTTGCGGTCGACAACGACTGGGTGCGGCCGTGGTGCAGCCGCATCAGGACACCGAAAACCACGACTGCCACGAGTAGATCGAACAGGAACGCGACCTCGAGGATCAACGGCATGCCGGCTGCGACCACAAGACTCGCGAGCGACACCCCGTTTTCGAGCGAGAAGAAACCGATGGCCTGACTCACCACGTCACGCCTGACGATCATGAGCATGAACGCGACGAGAACGACCGCAACCGACAGGCTCAACGCCGCCGCAGGGAGCACCGCCGAGTGAATGTCCAGCGCGCCGACGACGAAGAAGCCGAAGCCGGCGACGACGATCGAGATAATGATCTCGCTGGCCACCCCAAGCGCGCCGCTACCGGCAATTTCTTCGTCCGCGTTGCGCATGAGCCGCAAGATCACGGCAGGGACGATCACGACCTTAAGCGCCAATGACACCGCCGCGAGGACGTAGAGCTCCGGGACATGCCGCCCTGCTGCGACGACCACGGCAAGGGCACTGACGGTGAGCGATTGCGCAGCGTACAGGCGAACCTGAGCGCGCAAGAGCGCGGCACGAAGCATGAGGAATTCGAGCAAGAGGACGACGACGGCGACGGTGTTCGCAGTGCCATCGAAGACGGACGGTGCACTGTTGGTGGAGACAGCCGCGATAGACATATCAGCCGCCTCCGAGATAGAGCGTGAACACGGCTAGGACGGCAAGCAGGAACGCAGCTGCCACGAACTCCGTGATCTTGAACAAGCGCAGCTTGGCGAACGAGTCATCGATGACGGCAATCACGCAGCCAAGTACGCACGCCTTGCCGAGCAAAGCCAGAATCGCAAGTACGACGGCGCCGAGGCCTTGACTCGAGCTCATTCCCCAAGGTGCAACGAAGACGTTGATGAAGATCACGAACAGCACGAGCTGCTTTGCCGACGAGCCCCATTTCAACAAGGCGAAGTACGGCCCCGAGTGCTCGAATGGACGGGCCTCCTCGATCATCCCGAACTCAGTCGTGCCGGTGTGGGTCTCGACCGGAATCCGGCCCGTCTCGAAGAGAATCACCATGAACAACGCCGCGGAGGCGAGCAGATGGGCCGGGCGCACTATCTGATCCGGCCCGCTGCGCACGGCGGCGCCAAGTGCATAGGGTAGGTCTGTAGTCGTGACCACGGCGACTGTGAACACCACCAGCAGTACGACGGGCTCGGTGATGGCCGCGAAAGTCTTTGCGCGACTGGAGCCGAGCTGGGCATAGGGGTCACCGGTCTCGGCTGCGGCGACAGCGACGAGAAAGCTCGCCAAGGCGAGAACGAAGCCGCCGCCCAGGATGTCGCCCATATAAGCGAGCGGTAGTGGATAGCTTGTCAGGACAGGGATGAGCAGAGGCACGGTGAGGTAGCACGCGAAGGACACGAGGGGTGCCGCGAGGAAGAATGGCCCGGTACCGATCGGTGCGAGCGCTTCCTTGCCGAACAGTTTCCAGAGATCGAAGTAGGGCTGCAGTATGCGAGGGCCACGCCGACCCTGAAGCCGAGCCTCGAGGCTAGCGATGAAGCCGGTAATGCCCGGCGCACCGATCGCCACGGTCGCCACTTGTAATCCCTGAATCGCCGCGACCGGGACGATGACGGTCATGCTTCGTTCTCGCTCGAGCCCGTACCCACGGGTGGGCGCCAGAGGTTGCCGAGATATGCCGCGGTGCCGCGGCGGCCGCGAAGCAACGCGGGCAAGTATCCGGCTATGGGCGGCCGCAGGCGTATCCGGGGCAACTCGCCCAGTGATACCCAGGCGCGGGGGGCGGTCACTTCGCGGCCCTAGCAGTAGCGCTCAGGGATGATTGGGGCCCGGCCGGCGTGACCGGGCCCGGACAGTTGCCGGGCAGTTCCCCGCCGGGCGGCGCGGCTTCGCGCGATCGTGTGATGACCTGTGGGCACACCTGCGACTCCTTCGTTCGCAGGGGCCATCAGCGTTTGCGGCGGTTCGGACGGGGTGTCCGGGCGGGCTCCATCGCCTGTGGTTAGTCAACCAATCCCGAAGGACAGTGGTCAAGGACGAATGATCGCGCTGCCTCGCTAGGCTTGGGCGGCCAGATGGCGGCCGAGGATGGACGTGGCCGGTTCCGGTCGCTTCGCCGGCGGATGCCAACTGATCGCACTCGTCGATTGCGCGGAAGGAGTCGACTCGTGACGAGCGCGTCACCTGAGCGTTCGATACCCAGTGCGTCTCCCCAGATGGAGGCCGCCCGGTCTGGGCACGCACGGCTACCCCGACTTGACGCTCGAGAAGTTGCCGCTGTGTTCACAGGCGGCGCGATCGGGACGCTGGCGCGGGCGGTGCTATCGCACGCCTTTCCGCACTCGCCGACGACGTGGCCGTGGCCGACCTTCGCGGTGAACGTCGTTGCCGCATTTCTGCTTGGCTACTTCGTGACGCGCTTACAGGAACGGCTCCCGTTGTCGAGCTACCGCCGACCACTGCTCGGCACCGGTCTGTGCGGCGGACTGTCTACGTTCTCGACGATGCAGGTCGAGCTGTTGAAGATGCTCGATGCGCATGCCTATGGGCTGGCGATCAGCTACGCAGCCGCCAGCGTGGCAGCCGGTTACCTGGCCATCCACCTCGCCACCGCCGGTGTGCGTCGCACGTGGGTGCCGCGATGACCTTCCTACTGTGGGCGGGTGTGGTTCTGATCGGGGGAGGCGGGGCCGTGCTCCGGTTCGTTCTCGACGGAATAGTCGGCACGGCGCTCGGTCGGGATTTTCCGTACGGGACGCTGGTCATCAATGTCAGCGGCGCCCTAATCCTTGGCTTATTGACCGGCCTGGCGTTGAACGACGACCAAGCACTCCTCGCGGGAACGGCCGCGGTGGGCTCCTACACCACGTTTTCGACGTGGCTGTTCGAGACTCAGCGGCTCGACGAAGAGCGGCGCCATCCGTCGGCGGCCGCGAACGTGATTGTCAGTTTGGTACTCGGTGTGTCTGCCGCAGCACTTGGCCGTTGGATCGGGGCGCACTCATGAACAACGACTGCCTAAAGCTCACGACCTATTTTGGAGAGCGAAAGCGAGCCGAACATCGATTCGTCGCGGAAGCACTTCTCGAACTGTACGAGCGGAATGAGGTGGCGACGTCCGTCCTGCTCCGCGGAATGGAAGGCTTCGGACTCAAGCATCATCTTCGTACAGACAGCTCGCTGACCCTCTCTGAAGACCTTCCGGCGGTCGCCATCGCGGTCGACGCGCGCGAGCGCATCGAAGCGATAGTTGACGAAGTGGCATCGCTCTCGGGCAACGGTTTGATCACCTTGGAACGTGCGCGCATGCAGACCGATGAACTCGGAGCGATTACGTTGCCGGACGAGCTGCACGAGGCCACGAAGCTCACCGTCTACGTCGGTCGCCAGGAGCGCGTATACCGCGTGCCCGCGTTCATAGCCATCTGCGAACTGCTGCACCGTCGCGGAATCGCGGGTGCCACCACGCTGCTCGGCGTCGACGGCACCGCACACGGCCAACGCGCACGCGCCAGGTTCTTCGGCCGCAATGCCGAGGTGCCGGTAATGGTGATCGCCGTCGGATCGGGAGAACAAATTGGACGTGTTCTACCAGAGCTCGGGGCATTACTCCGACGGCCGCTCATCACCCTCGAACGGGTCCGGGTCTGCAAGCGTGACGGGGTACTGAGCGAGTTGCCACACGCGCTGCCGGGCGCGGACGAGCACGGAATGGCGCTGTGGCAAAAGCTGATGATCTACACCTCGGAGTCCCAAATGCATCACGGCCAGCCGATTCACCGGGCAATCACGCGACGATTGCGTACCGCGGGGGCGAGCGGATCGACGACATTGCGTGGCATCTGGGGATTCCATGGCGATCACGAGCCGCATGGTGATCGCACGTTCCAGCTCGGTAGGCATGTCCCCACGGTCACGATCGTCATCGATAATCCCCGACGGATCGCGAAGTCGTTCGAGATCATCGACGAACTCACCAGCGAGCACGGGTTGATCACAAGCGAGATGGTGCCGGCCATGCGGACGAGTGCCGGCGACGATGACCGTGGCGGCCTGCGCCTTGCACGCCATCGCTATTGAGTGTGTCCCAGCGCTCGCCTGGCGCGCGACGGGATCTGTTACGGTCCTCGGTACAGTGGAGGGACTCGCCGACAAAATGCGGGGAGCCCGCCAATAGTCCCTACCTCTGCGGATATCCGAGCTAGCCCTGTGCCCGACGGCGATAAGGACGTAGATGGCACCGACGAGGTCTCCGTCCCGCCGTCTGCAGCCCAGTCTGGCGGTCGCTGGCTGACTCCGGGCGTTCTCGGCGTCGGCAGTGCGTCTTTGTTCTCAGACGCCGGTCACGAGATGGTCACGTCCATCCTGCCAACGTTCCTCACCTCGACCCTGCACGCGGGTCCGGCTGCCCTCGGCGCGATCGACGGCGTCTCCGACGCGCTGACCGGTTTGAGCAAGCTGGCTGGAGGTCCGCTCGCCAATGAGGCACGAACGCGGGCCCGACTCGCTTCCAGCGGCTACCTCGGAACCGCAATCGCAACCTCCGCGATCGGGCTCGCGACCGCGGTGTGGCAGGTCGCGATCTTACGCGCGTTGGCCTGGATGTCGCGTGGCATCCGCTCACCTGCTCGGGACATGCTGCTGACTGATCTGGCCAGCCACGATGCGTATGGGCGGGCGTTTGGTGTGGAGCGGGCCGGCGACAACGCAGGCGCCATCATCGGACCGCTCGCGGCGTCGGGACTCGTTGGGGTGTTGGGCATCCGGCACGCGATCTTTCTCGCAATCGTGCCGGGCGTTCTCGCCGCGGTGGCCATCACGCTCGCGGCGCGCGAAGCGCGGCGCACTTTGGTCGACGCGACCGCGCGTCGTGTGTTCGCGCTGAATCTGCACGAGTTGCGCAACGCCGGAATCGCCCGAGTGCTGGCCCCGGTCGCGCTCTTCGAGCTGGGGAATGTGGCGTCGACACTGTTGATCCTGCGCGCCACGGATCTGTTGCATACCAGCTCCGGTCACGGCACCGGCCGCGACCTGACCGCCGCGACAAGCCTGGCCATTCTCCTGTACGCAGCACACAATGCTGCCGCGACGGTGGCGGCGCTCGTGGGTGGACAGATGTCTGACCGGCTTACGCCGCGACTTGTTTTCGCCGCGGGTGCGGCCGTGTACGTGCTTGGCTACGTTCTCTTCGCCATCGGATCAGGCTCGTGGACGGTGTTGCTTGTCGCCTTTCTAGTGTCTGGGGTAGGTATCGGCTTGGCAGAGACTGCCGAGTCCACTGTGGTGGCGCGTGGCTTGCCCCAACGGCTCCGTGGCAACGGCTTCGGCGTCCTGGGTCTCACGCAGTCGATTGGCGATCTTGGGTCGACGCTGGTGGCCGGCGTGTTGTGGTCGCTGGTATCCCCTGCGCTCGCCTTCGCCTACGCCGCGTTCTGGATGGGGTCATCGGTACTGGCTTTAGGCACGCTGCGCGCACCCGAGCCCGTCGACCCGCCGCTATCGTGAGGCCAACCCTCTACGGTCGCTGATCGACCCGTCCGACATGCCACTGGCTGTCGACGCGGGATTGCACGTTCCAGCATCCCGTGCGCTGAGGAATTGCATCAGGATTTCCCAGAGCCGGGTCGAGGCAGGACAGCAGCAATCGAAGGACTAGGTCGTGCGAGACCAGGACCACCCGTCCGTCGCGGGTGTAGGGAATCTGATCCTCCTGAGCCGCACGTACCCGACCCAGAGCAGCGGATCTCTCCTCGACACCGGGCGCGTGGTCGATCCCTCCCCATTGCGACTGGACCTCTGCCGGCGTCCGGCCCGCCCAGGCGCCATAGTCACGATCGATGAGTCGGCGTCGATGTCCACGGGAACCTGCGTCCGCATGCTCAACGGTTCGGCGGCTGGACTGCTCGCCTTAGCGGGCTCGACACGGTTCGGAATGGCCGAGCGGATGCGAGAGCCGTCGCAACGTCATCGGCCTCGACCGTGCCCGCTTCATCCAGTGGCGGGTCGAGGTGGCCACGTAACTGCCCGGCCGCGTTGAGTTCCGTCCGCCCGTGTCGGACAACGGGCTGCCGCGCGGGGCCGTGCGGCCCGATCGGTACCCGCTCAGCGCTCGCCATAGCAGCAGGACCTCGCCGTCCCTGACGTGAGCCACCGGTCGACCTCCGTTTTTTGGGTCACGCGAGGGCGACCAGGTACGCAATGATGACCGCGCTGAACACATAGAGCAGGTGGAGATTCACATCGCCGGACCGAAATCGGACGTACGAACTCGGATATCGCGGGTTGTGTGCCGGCAGCGACTGCACCGGGCCTCGTCGTGAACCTGCCACCCCGTGGTCAACATTGGGCTGCAAGCTCGACCAGTCGGTGTGACGAGTCAGCCCACTCGTCGCCAAAGCGGGCGGCGAGGGCAGCCCAGTGTTCGGTACGGGGTCGAAAGGCGAGTATTCCGGCCTGCTCGAGGATCTGCTGGTGGAAGTTGAGCAACTGCTCCACCTCGTCCGCAAGCTGCGACGAAGGACGGCGCCACAGCGTCTTGCGCATGTCGTAGTACTCGGAGGTGAGTGCGTACAGCGTGGTCCCGAAGTCGCCATGGGGCTCGTCGGCCGCGGTGGCTCGCGCTATCGCCTTGTACACGCGGGGGAGCAACTCTGCGCCGTGCCGGATGATGGCACACAGCTCAGGATCAGCGGGAGTGGTCGCGGCCACGGGGCCTCCTCTCAAGAGAGGGGCCATCAGCCGCGCGGCGGTTCGCTCTCTACGAGAGACGGGCGAGCTCCTTCGCCATATTTGAGCTTACCTGCGCTCCGCGGAATTCGCTCGAATCCGAAGGGCACCGGCGGTCACTGGCCGCCGCCAGGAGGTCATGGCCTCTGCCAATCCTGTCCTGCCGTCTGAGGTGAAGCAGGTGAGGCCGTTATCCCGCTGATGCTGCGCCGCCAGGGGCAGAGGCCGCCCGGTCGGCGTCGCGGAATTCCGAACTTCATCAGGCGACGACGGATGGTGGTCGTCGGCAGACCGGTAAGCAATTCGATATGGATGATAGCCAGTCCAACTTCCTCATACAGGTCTCGAAGTAGCTGCTCATGTGGCGAGACCGGCTCTGGAAACCGCGTGCTCAGGTAGCCTGGATCGGGGCGCCGGGGCACCGAATGGCGGTCAAGCACCTCGAGCACGGCGGGATCGGTGTATAGCTCGGCCAATACATGCACGTATTCGTCTGGCTCGCGCCAGGTCGGGCGCCGTACCCCAACGCCTGCCTCGTGCAAGCTCGCGGCCACGACTGACATGCCCAGGCCGAGCCTGTCGGCGGTCGCTGCGATTGTCAGTCGCCTGTCGATGTAGAGATGGCGCGCGTGATCGGCAGACAGGCGTGTTCGGTCCTCACGGTTTAGTCGTCCACGGGTTCGCGTCTGGACTGCGGCGCGTTGGAGAGTGCTCCGAACGGTGTGTTCACCAATGCCGAGGCGCTCGGCGATCTGTCTTCGGCTCAGTCGCTGTTCGACGTAGAGCGAGCGGATCGTTTCCTGCATCCACTCCGCAACGGTCGTGCGCCGGGCGACACGGGGCCGACCACGACCCCGCGGCGCGGGTTGAAGCCCAGCCGATTCGAGGAGTTTTGTGATCGTGGCGCGTGAGCACCCCGTCGTCATGGCCAGCTGCCGGATAGAAGCACCTGCCGCATAACCCCGGAGGATGGCTTCGCGATGATCCGGGTCGAAACACACAATGACGGCTCCCTGTCACATGACAGGAGCCGTCATCCGGAGGCCGGCGGTTAGGAGGGAGCCCCATCCCTCAGGTGCAAGTTAGCATAGGCCCGACGCTCGGGTAATTCGGCACCAGCGTATGACTTGCGCTGATCTGGCAGGCTCAACCCCAGTGGCCGTGACAGCCTGAGTTGGCCCCGAAGTGATGGGCCGATCTGGGCCCACCTGATTGTGGTTGCTTCGTTGTTGTGACGGTCTGATTTGGCCCCAGTCGCCGAAACGCCGGGCAGGTTGTGACGGCTTGATCTGGCCCCACCTGAGCGTGATCACCGACGGACTGGTGATCACGGAAGGGGCCGGAGGATGGGGTCGCGAGTGGAGTTGTTCGCTGCGATCAGACGCGACGCCCGGGGTCGACGGACTGTCGATCCGGGAGCTGGCTGACAAGCATCACGTGCATCGGCGCACGGTGCGCCAAGCGTTGGCGAGCGCGGTCCCGCCGACGCGTAAGACGCCAGCTCGGACGTCGCCGCGGTTGGAGCCGTTCAAGGCGGCGATCGATGAGATGTTGCGCTCCGATCTGGACGCGCTGAGGAAGCAGCGTCACAGGGCACGACGGGTGTTGGCGCGGCTGGTCGAAGAGCACGACGCGGTCGAGCTGTCGTACTCGACGGTTCGTGATCACGTCGCCAAGCGCCGCCCGCAGATCGCCGCCGAGGCGGGCCGGCGCTTGGAGTCGGGGTTCGTGCCGCAGACTCATCTGCCCGCAGCCGAGGGTGAGGTGGACTTCCACGACCCGTGGGTGATTTTGCGTGGGGTGAAGACGAAGACCGCGCTGTTCACGATGCGGCTCTCGTTCTCGGGCAAGGCGGCGCATCGGGCCTCGCTCACCCAAGGCCAGGAGGCGTTCCTGGAAGGCCACGTCTACGCCTTCGAGCGGCTCGGCGGCATGCCGCTGGACAAGGTCCGCTACGACAACCTGAACAGCGCGGCCGCGCAGGTGCTGTTCGGCCGCTCGCGGCAGGAGAACGAGCGTTGGGTCGCGTTCCGCTCGCACTACGGTTTCGACGCCTTCTACTGCCGACCCGGGCACGAGGGCAGTCACGAGAAGGGTGGCGTCGAGGGTGAGGGCGGTCGGTTTCGCCGCAACCACCGCGTCCCGATGCCGGTCGTGGACTCGATCGAGGAACTCAACGCGCTGCTCGAGGAATGGGACGACGCCGATGACCGGCGTCGGGTCGGCAACCGGACGAACAGTGTCGGGCACGACTGGGCCTTCGAACGGGACCTGCTGCGGCCGCTGCCCGCGGAGCCGTTCGACACCGCGCTCACCCTCACGCCGCGGGTGGATCGGTATGCGCATGTGATGGTGCGCTGCAGCCAGTACTCGATGCCGGCCCGGTTCATCGGCCATCGGGTGCGGGTCAAGCTGTCCGCCTCCACGGTCAGCGTGTTCGACCGCACCACGATCGTGGCGCGGCATCAGCGCCGCCGTCGGCAGGGGCGCGAAGGCCCTGGACCTGGACCACTACCTGGAGATCCGGCTGCGCAAGCCCGGCGCGCTACCCGGCGCGACCGCCCTGGCCCAGGCCGGCGCCGCCGGTGCGTTCACCCCGACGCATGACGCGTTCTGGGCCGCGGCCCGCAAAGCATTGGGTCACGGCGAACGGTTCTCCGGCTGGACCAAGACCTTCACCGACCCACGCCTATGCGCCGCCATCGTCGACCGGCTCACCTTCGCCGGACAAATCATCGAGACCGGCGCCGTCTCCTACCGCCTCGCACGCGCCCGCGCCCGACGCGCCAGCCTCACGCCCACCGCGGCGCGGGCGGCGCGACGACCCGATCAGACCAGCGCGCCGCCCACCGCTCAGCGGCAACCTCCGCAGCAAGAACCGTCGCAACGCGGGTCCTCGCAGCACGGGCACAAATAGCTTGGTGCACGCATCACCGCCCACCTCCTCTCACCGCTGTTCGTGGCCGCCAGGTGCCCGGTGCCGGGTCCCGACAGTCCGGGCCGGGAACTCCCGTCGAACATCGCCACCAACTCCCGCCGCAGGCCACGCAGCCGGGCCAGCTCACGATCAACCTCGCCGATGTGGTGGCGCAGCAGCTGCTCGGCCGGCTCGCATGGGCACTCACCGGTGTCCCGGACCTCAAGAAGCGTCTTGATCTCACGCAGGCGCAGCCCGAGCCGCTGCCCACCCTGAATGAATCGCAGCCGATCAACCGCCGACTCGTCATAACTTCGGTAGTCCGCCGCCGTGCGTTCCGGCGCCGGCAGCAGACCCGCCTTCTCGTAATAGCGGATCGTGTCCGTCCCGACCCCAACCAGCTTGGCCAACGCCGACACACTGAACCGCCGCATCATCACCGTCTGCGTGCTCACGCCACGACGCTAAACCTTGGAGCACACTCCAAGGTCAACCCCCAACAGACGCGCAGCCCGCGAGGATGCCCCGGGGCCAGATCAAGCCGTCGTCCTCGGGCCAACTCAGCTTGACAGCGCCAGGCCCGGTGCCTGGCAGTGGTGCAGCATCCTTGCTCGACTACCAGTAGTGCAGCTTCCCGGCGATCGACATCTCGGTGTTGGATGCAGGGACGTCGTCGTTCTAACGGGTGTAGAACCTGCGCCGGCGCTTTCGGCCCTGCGTCTGGTTGGCGGCGCCTCTACCAGATTGACATGTCGTGGATGGCGGCCGCGTGCATCAGATCTGGATCGTCTCTAGGGATCGAGTGACAGGCCGTTTGCCTGACGGCTTATGCAGCGGGGTTTCCGTCATCGGTAGAGCGGAGCCAGATCGCGTAGGACGGCAGGTTGCTGCCGTACTTCGAGACATACAGACTGTCGCGTGGTTGCGATCCGTCCTCGAGCGGATCCAGCCCGCGATGCGCGTAGTGAGCGAGCGGTCTTCGCTCGTGAGGTTGCTCAGGGTCAGGGGGCGTTTCCTGGGCCTCGTCCTTGAATACGGCATTGATGGCCGCGAGACTGTCTGCGGCGCCGACGTCGACTAACCACTCGTCGAACGCTGCAGTCAGTTGGTAACGACATCGGCTGTCTCTTCAACCTTGAGTGACCGCAGCGTGCATCGCTGCGGCCGACATTTCGGCCAACGCGGCGGAGGCGAGCGACCGATCCTGTTGTTCGCGCGGGATGTCGTAAAAGAGCTCGCCGAGAGGCGTTTCCGGCAGAGCGATTGCCCGCTGGTGATCGGCGCAGCCGTGGCCTGCGTAGCCGCCGTCCCCTTGACGGCCGCCGCGTGGGGGCGGCCAGCATGATTTCGCAAACCGGTGCCCGTCGATTGCTTGGAGATGCTATCCAAGCTGCCGGCATGCGAGCGGCGAAGCCAAACGGATCGAGAGCAGCCGTGTAGGCGCAACTGGCATCATCCGGGTTGCCTAGGTCTATCGGTTGAAGCCGGCCTGGCCGGATGTTTGACGGCCGGACTGGTGGATGAGTCAGAGCTGGGTGTGAGCCGAACCGAGACGCTCGATTTCGACGGCGCGCAGCGCCGAACTCCGACTGTTCAAGCCTCTCTGCTCAACTTGGCAACGCGAGTCTTGGAGAGCCCGGTTGCCGCCGCGATACGGTCGTAAGACCAACCCTCTTCCCGTAGCCGGCGAATCGCGGCGAGCCGAACGTCGGCAATACGCTCGAGCTCGGAATCGAGCGCGGCGAACGCATCACCCGTCGTCTTGATCACCGTGATGGGATCCTCGAGGTCGGCGATTCGAGCGGCCTCGGATCGCACTGCGTCGCGTAACTCCGGAGACAAGGCACCGACTCGAGCGCCTTTACGGCGCAGCCGCGGCGAGGTATCCACAGCTTCAGTGCACAGCGTACATAGGTATGTACGCTGGGCTCCACGCGCGAAAGGAGCAAACCGGTGGAGTCGGATTCTCATGATCCGCGGGTCCAGCTCGAGGTCGGGTATTGGATCGATTGTTCGATTTGTGGTCCCGATGCCGATCCGCCGCCCCCTCGGTTCAGGAGCGAGGCAGAACTCTGGCGACAGCTTCTGCGACCGGACGTTTGGGGATGGATCCGTCGCGACGATGGTCGAGTTCTGTGCCCCGCGCACCGGCGCGCAGCCGAATGCGATCGTGACGGACACATCATGTCGGGCTGGCGGGAGCACCCCCTCGACGACGCGCTGGAGTGGCGCTTCTGCGTCGGATGCGGCGCCGGGTTTGGGCAACGCATCTCGGCATTGGACGGCCGAACCGGGCGGTAAACGCCGATCCTGAGCGGCGACGATAAAGCCGACCTCCAACCCGGCCGCCTAGCATTGGGCGAGACCTAGTTGCCGCGCGTATGCCGTTGCGAGCTTGTAGCGGGCGCGTCGCGCCGCATCTCGGGTCTGTTCCGCCGACAAGCCCAGGGCTGGCGCAGCATGGCGCGGACGTTTGCCGTCAATCACCGTGTGCCACAAGACTGCCCGCTGTGTGCTGTCGAGTGACGCGTACGCCCGTGTGATCAGTGCGCTTTCGAATCTCGCGACCGCTGGATCAATGAACGGCTCGGCGGAGTCGAGCACGTCTAGGTTGCCGCATAGACGCGTACCGGAGTCGCGGCGATGCCACTTGTGCGCCGTGCGCACGATCGCGGTCATCAGGTACGGAACGAAGCCATCTGAGTCAGGCCCGCAGCCGCCAACGATCGCCTCCAGGACGGCACGAAAGGCCTCGCTCACGAGATCTTCATGAGTCGGTGGCTGTGCCCACCGCCGAGCCCGCTGCAGCGCCAGACCGCGATACCGAGTGAACAGCAGGCCATAAGCGTCACGGTTTCCTGCTCGGACAGCTGACAACAAGTCGCCGTCGGAGGGCAACGAAGTGTCGAGTGTGCCGGTCGTTGTCTCGTCCGCGCCGGAGCGGGTAACGCTCATATGGCCCTCGCCGGGTCGGTGTCCGTCTCGCGGTGATCGTGAACTCGGAGCAGGGCAACGGCGCGGACCACGACGGTGGACCGGTTGACTGGAACGCACTCGGCCCTGAGTTGCTTGCGGGCCGCCGCTTGAAGGTGGACCCGGACGCCACCAAGTTCTTGAAGCTGCTCCTCCGCGGCCCGCACCTCATCGTCGGAAGGTTGGGCCTCCGAACGCGCCGGCGGCGAGCCGTCCCACCAAGGTCCAGCCTCCGCAACGCGCATGGGGGAGCGCGTATCCGGGTCGGTGGCGATCGCGAGCAAGGCCTCGGCGGCCAGTTGTGCGGGCCAAGCGCGACCTCGGACCGCTAGCTGGAGCGCTGCGTCGAGGCACGGACCGGTCCAACGTCCGGTTGCACGTCCGAGGCGGGTCCGGCGGGTAGCACATTCGGCGACGAAGGATGGCCAATCGGCTATGCCGCACTCCTCGGCAATCGTCCGATCGGCCATGGGCGCTGGAGGAGGAGGAGGTTCACTCTCGGTAGAGAACTCTGGGTTGTGCCGCATCGATGCGGCCACGGTGAGCGCACTTTTGCGGCCACCCCTTCCCTGAGCAGTGCGGCCAGCCGCAGAAGTCGGGGTAGCCGCATTCTTGCGGCTACCCCGGTCCGGCCAATCTTCGGATGGTGCTGTGGCGCTGGCCCTTGGAGGACCGGGAACCGCAGGGCGGCTGGTACGTACCCGATAGAGGTTGGTCAGTCGTTCGCGCCCCGCGTACCGTGCCTGCACCTGGACCGCACCGACACCGACCAGCTCGCGCATCGCACGATCGACGGTGTCTGTCGACTTCTTGCGCAACCGCCGTGCCAACGTCGCGCGGGACGGCATCCGTGCGCCGGACGATTGACCGTGACGCAGCAGCACCGCGTAGAGCCGCACCGCGCAATCCGAGATGTCCGCATCCAACAGCCACTCGGGCACGATCGCGAACCGCTCCTCGACGTCGAGGGCGTCTCCCGACGTCGACGTGCCCGGCTCGTCAGGCATGCCCCGTGCCTGAGGAGCGCACCAATCGGATGTTGCGGGTTACCCGTCCGGACGATCCCCGGACGATCCCCCACCGACACGCGACGACCATCAGCAGCCATTGATGTCCAGCGCTAGCTACTGGTTTCTTGCGGGTTCCGCTAACACCTCTTACTCCCGCTGCCACGCTCGTAATGAGAAGGTCCGGAGTTCGATTCTCCGAGGCGGCTCCAACCCCGAACCCGCGCATCACGTCGCTCGGATCCGGCGCGTACTCAGCGAGGTCGGTAGATGTCGGACCGGTGTCCGATGCGGGCGACGAGGACGGTTCGGGTTACCTCGTCGATGCGGACGATGACGCGGTAGTCGCCACGGCGGGCGCCACGGTAGTCCGCCAGGTCACCGGTGAGCGGTTTTGACACTCGCCATGGATCAGCGGCCAGCGGGCCGGTGACGAACTCGACGATCGCGGTAGCCACCTTGGCCGTGAGCCGGTGCAGGTCCCGCCTGCCCTCGGAAATGATCTCGACCCGGTATGGCGCGTCAGTCACTTGGCAGGCAGCCCGAACTCAGCCCGCAAGTCCGCGCCGCTGGTCGTCCCACCGGCGGTGAACTCACGTTCACCCTCGAGGAGCGACTCGCGGATCCCGGGGCGTGAGAGCCAGTAAAGGGTCTCGTGCAGCGACTCCAGGTCATCAGCAGCCATAAGTACCGCGGCGGGCCTGCCGTGCTTAGTGATCGTGATGATCTCGTGAGTCGTCTCGGCCTCGTCGACGAGTCCGGAGAGCCAATCCTTCGCTTCGCTGAGCGGCACGGTGGTCATGCATCAAATATAGCCCATACTTTAGCCTGGCAATGGCTGAATATTTAGCCAGGCGGTAACGGGGTTAGTCAGCCGCCGCGCACGATAGACAACGCCGGTCGAGGTGCTTCCCCGGGCGGTCCATGCGAAGCGAGATGGTGGAGCTCGTGGACTGTCATCGGTGCGGCGTTCGACACGAGTCGACGTGCAGGCTGGGTCACTCAAATTGAGCAGATCCGGGGTTCGATCTCCCCGAGGCGGCTCCAACATCAACATCAACATCGACGCCGTGACAGGCGGGCGGTAAGGGTGCCACCATGGCCCTGCCCACGCCATCTGCGCGTTCTGTCAATCGGGGGTAGCCGTGTTCGGTCGTCGTAGGAGCATCCTGACGGTCTTCGTGGGACTGCTTGCCGCTGCCGCGGCGACCGCGATCGCCGTCGCGGGTCCGGCCGCGGCCGATACGCAACTAACAGTCGGCGGCGGTTGGCAAACCTTCACATTCGCAGGGGTGGGCAGCGGCGCCGACCAACAGCCCTTCACGTTCACCTCGCCCACGCCGACGACGCTGAAGGTCACCGACTGTTGTCTCCCAGGGGACACCTTCGCGGTGTACGACAACGGAACGCTGATCGGTAACACCGACGCCGTCCCGGTGACTGGTGCCAGCTGCGGCAACAGCGACCCTGACGCCTGCTACGCCGACCCAGCCATCAGTCATGGCGCCTTCGCCCTCGCACCCGGCGCCCACTCGATCACCATCCTCACCACCACATCTCCCATCGGCTTCGGCGGCGGCTATCTGGAGGTGAACGGCAAAGCGGTCGTGTGCACGACCACCGTCACCGGCACGCATTCCGCCCTCGCCGTGACATCCGGCACCACCTGCGTGGTGGACGCAACGATCACCGGCGGAATCGCGGTCACCAATGGCGCGCAACTCGTCGTCACCGACAGCACCGTCCGAGGCGGCATCGTCTCCTACGGCGCGAGCTACCTGCAGCTCTGCGGCAGCAAGGCCGCGTCGATCAACACCACCGCATCCACCGGGCTCGTGCTCATCGGAGACCCGGCCGATGGCTGCGCGGCAAACATCATCTCCGGCGGCCTGCTGGCCACCGGCAACACCGGCGGCGGCACGATAGACGGCAACACCATCAGCGGCAGTTGGACCATCACGAACAACAACCCGACCTGCACCGCTACCGGCAACCACCACTGAGCCGCCCGCCGCGGTTTCGGCTGATGGGTGACACCGACTTGGATTGACGGGGACGAGCGCTGTCCGGACGCCGTGCCTGGCGGGCTCCAATCACATATACAATCCGTCATAGTGGGCGGATGGCTGCCGGAACTCGTGAGTCGAGTGCACTGTTGCGGCTGGCTCGCTCGCGCGCAGGCTTGTCCCAGACGCAGCTCGCCCGTCGCGTCGACGTGCCCCAAAGCATGATCAGCATGTACGAGACCGGCGCTCGACAACCCGCCCTGTCCACACTCGTCGCGCTGATCGACGCCACGGGCTTCGATCTAGATCTCCGTCTCCGTCGCCGCAGTCTGGACCGGCTCACCGGTCCTATCGGGGCGCGCGTGCGTCGGCATCGTGCCGAGTTACTTCGGATTGCCCGGTTGCATGGTGTGCACGTCCACGGCGTCTTCGGCAGTGTCGCTCGTGGCACGGACCGATCCGACAGCGATCTAGATCTCCTCGTGGATCTTCCGTCGGACATCGGTGTGCTTGGCATTGCCCGGATCGAACGACTACTGGAACAGGTCGTGGACGCCCGTGTCGAGCTCATTCCGGCGGCAGACCTCAAGCCTGGTGTTCGCCCACAGGTGCTTTCTGACCTTGTGCCACTGTCAGTCGGCTCGACTCCCAACGGCAACCCGTGAGTTCTAACTCGGCCGGCTTCGATGCTGACACCGTTCGGTGGATCTTGGAGAATACCGACCCGGTGAAATTGGGCGCCGCAATACGGGATGGCGTCATAAGACGTGCAGGCCCAGACATCGACGTGAACGGCGATCAGATTTGGCAGCATGCCGCGGAGGCAGCATTAGAAGCCATCTGTTGGCCATTGCTGAGCCCAGACGCTGAGTGAAAGGCGACACCAAGCCACGCATGTCGGCCGCGGCTGCTCCTTGCTCCCAAGCCGACCGGCGCTCGGTCAGGTGTGCTGTTCGGTGGCGATCTCGAATCCGGTCTCTGACGGCGGACCGTCGAAGCCACCGTCGACGCCTGCCTGCAGGCGGGGCATCAGCGTGTTGTCGCGGAACGCTTCCCAGCTCGCCTTCGAGTCGTGCGTTGCCACGATCATCCAACCGTCCGACGACGGGCCGGCGAGGTGGGTGAGCTGCCCCGGAGGCAGGCTTCCGTCCGCGGGATGCACGGCGGCAACTGTCGCCTCGTATTGCTCTTTGGTGCCACCCGTGAATTGATGCACTACGCCGTACGCCACGAATCTGTCCCCCTGAATCGACCCCGAGCCCCTGGACCGAGCCGTCCGAGGTTCCTCGGCGGGGTTCATCGGCAACGTACTCCCGGCGTTCAGGTGTCCTCGGGAAACAGCGCGGAGTATCGCGCCAGGTACAACGGCCAGCCCTGGCTGTTCCCGACGCCATCGGCGATGTCTTCCCACCCGGGACCGTGCCGGTCGATGTTGCGGTGCTCGAGTTCAACGCGGGTGCGGTCAGCGGTTTCCGCGATGAATCTGACTTCGACCTCGCTGGCGTTGTCCAGGTCGGTCTCGAGCTGCCAGGTCGGGCCGATGTCCCAGCTGAACACGACCCGATGCGGCGGCTCGTAGGCGAGCACGCGCGCCCAGCGGCACTCGGTGCCATCCGTCGCACGGTCGTAGATGTGGCCGCCGACCCGCGGCTCGAACACCGTCTCCGCAATCGGCGCACCCAGCAGGTTGTGCTCCGGCGGCTTGAAGTCACCGAAGCGCGCGGTGAACACCTCGAACGCCTTCTCGGCCGGTGCATTGACGACGACGTCCCGGCGGACGATCTGGTCGGCGGACTGTGTCATGACGACTCCTCTTTTCGTGGATCGGTTGACGGTTGTTCGACGGCCACGCTGAAGCCGTCCATCGCGCGGCTCCAGAACGTGTCCAGCTGATCCCGGAGCGCGGCGACGGCGCTCGGGTTGAGGCGATAGATGCGGCGCGTCCCGGCCGCGCGCTCGGTGACCAAGCCGGCGTCCTTGAGCACCTTCAACGCCTGCGACACGGCCGGGCGGCTGACCGGTAGCCCTGCCGCCAACTCACTGACCGCCCGGGGACCGTCGGCCAGCGCCACGACGATCGCGTGCCGGGTCGGATCACCGAGCGCGGCCCACGCCCCCCACGTTCCGTAAGCTGTCACGAACGGTAAGCATTCACTTACGTTCGATCGAAGTCAAGCATCTACGACGCAATGGCAGCTAGGGCTGACCAGGGAGCAGCTTGAGGAAGAGTCCCTCGGCTTCGCTGAGCACTACCCCGTCGGCGTCGACGAGCCGCGCCGATCCCCACCGCTTGCGTCCGTCCACCCGGTCCACCGTCGCGTCGAAGCGCAGCTGGACATCGAGCGGGACGATGCGGCGGTAATTGACCTTCAGATATGCCGTGCGTGCCACGCCTTCGCTGTGGTGATGGTTGACCACCTTGCCCAGCACGTCGTCGAACAGGAGCGGCGGCGTGCCGCCGTGTGCGGCACCGTTGCCGCCGAGGTAGAACCGCGTGAACGTCACGTGACCGCGGATGGCACGGTCGTCCTCCTCCTCGATCACATACGGCGGCAGCAACGGCTCGCCGCGCCCGGGCAGGTCTGGACGCCAGCCGTCCCATCGCTCGCTCTCGGGCACTTGGAACCCGGTCAGCAACTCGGCCAGCTCGGTGAGTCGGCGGGTGACCTCGACCGCGCGTTCCGCTGGCAGCGCCGCGCCGGCGAGACGGTCCTGCAGCAGGCGGTGCGCCAGGTGCAGGTCCCGATATTCGTCGCCGCCACCTGGCCGGGCCTGCGCGACGATCGCGGTGAGCGCCTCGTCGTCGGGCCACGGCCGGTTGTCCGCTGAGGTCACGGACGGACTCTAACGACCGCCGTTCAGCCGGCATGTCCGGCGGCGCCACCCGGCACGTCGCGGCGCATCGGGGTGTGCGGGATCCCGTCGTCGAGGAAGTCCTCGCCGTCGCGGGCAAAGCCCCAACGCTCGTACCAGCCCACCAACTGCGTCTGCGCCGCCAGCCGTACCGGCCGCGACCCCGCCCGCCGCAGCGCGTCGCTCACCAGGGCCGCAGCCAGGCCTCGTCCGCGGGCTGTTGCGGCCGTGGCCACCCGCCCGACCCGCACCGATCCGTCCGGCTCGTCCAGCATCCGCAGCGTGGCCAGCACCTGGACGTCGTCCTCGCCGTCGGCCACCGCCTCGATCCAGAGCAATCGTGCGCCGGGCTCGAGGTCGCGCCCGTCGAGTTCGCGGTAGACGCACTGCTGTTCCACCACGAACACGTCCGTCCGCAGCGCCAAGATCCGGTACAGCGTCCGCGATGGGACGTCGCTGAGGTGGGCGCCCCGGACGACGGGCTCGCTGCCGGACATGCCGCGAGCGTGCCATGTCCGGTTCGCACCCACCGCAGACAGCAGCCTGAGCGCACGCCTAGACTCATACCAAGAGGGCTCGTGAAGCCTTTCACAAAGTCTTTTTGGTCTCCATCAGCCGTCTCCATCAGCCCAAGGAGGCACACCATGGCGGCACCGATCTCGGCCGACGCAATCGTCGTCGGCGCGGGGCCGTCGGGCAGCAGCGCCGCCTACTGGCTGGCCACTGCCGGGCTGGACGTGGTGATGGTGGAGAAGTCCGCCTTCCCGCGCGAGAAGGTGTGCGGCGACGGCCTCACGCCGCGCGGCACCCGCGCCCTGCTGGATATGGGCATCGACGTCAGCCAGGAGGCCGGCTGGTTACACAACCGCGGCCTGCGGGTGATCGGCGGCGGTCAGCGGCTGCAGCTGGACTGGCCTGAGCTGACCAGCTTCCCCGCCTACGGCTTGGTACGGCCGCGCGCCGACCTGGACGCCCTGCTCGCCAACCAGGCGGTCAAGGCCGGCGCGGTGTTGCACGAGCTGACCACGGTCACCGAACCGGTACTCGACCACACCGGCCAGGTGGTCGGTGTGGTCGCGCGCAACGCCGAACGCCAGGACGTGCAGTACCGCGCGCCGCTGGTGCTCTCGTGCGAAGGCGTCTCCGGCAAGCTGGCCCAACGCCTCGGCGTGCACCGCAACGACCAAGCGGCCGCTGGGCGTGGCGGTGCGGCGGTACTACAACAGCCCCCGCACGCACGACGACTACCTCGAGTCGTGGCTCGAGCTGTGGGACGGCCCGCCGGACACCTCGAATCTGCTCCCCGGCTACGGCTGGATCTTCGGCATGGGCGACGGGACGGTGAATGCCGGGCTCGGCGTGCTGAGCACGAGCAGCGGCTTCCAGAAGACCGACTACCGATCCATGCTCACCCGCTGGTTGGCCAACACCCCGGACGAGTGGGGCCTGCGCGAGGAGAACGCGACCTGCCCGACCCGCGGCGCCGCGCTGCCGATGGGCTTCAACCGGACACCTCATTACCTGCGCGGCCTGCTCCTGGTCGGCGACTCGGGCGGCTCGGTGAACCCGTTCAACGGTGAGGGCATCCCGTACGCGATGGAGTCCGGCAGGTACGCCGCCGAGGCGGCGGTGCAGGCGCTGGGACGTCCGGCGGGTGAGTCGCGCGAGCGCGCGCTGCATGGGTACCCGGCGCGGATGCAGCGTGAATGGGGTTCCTACTACCGGCTCGGCGCGGTGTTCGTGAAGCTCATCGGCAATCCCGCGGTGATGCGGGCGTGCACCCGGCACGGTCTGCCCCACCCCGCCCTGATGCGCTTCGTGCTGAAGCTGCTCGCCAACCTCACCGACCCCCGCGACGGCGACGTCTCCGACCGCGTGATCAATGCGCTGACCCGGCTCACCCCGGCCGTCCGATAGCAGCGGAGGACCGTCTAGCCTGGCCATCGCGGAAACCTGACGTCATCGACAAACGCCGAAGCGAGAGGAGAACAGCGTGCTTGCGCCGTACCTGCCGATCGTGTTGCTGTTCGCCCTCGCCTTTGGCTTCGCGACGTTCTCGGTAACCATTGCGCCCTTCGTCGGGCCGCACCGGTACAACCGCGCCAAGCTCGACTTCTACGAATGCGGGATCGAGCCGACGCCGCAGCCCAGTGGCCCGCATCGGTTCCCGATCAAGTACTACCTGACGGCGATGCTGTTCATCGTCTTCGACATCGAAATCATCTTCCTGTACCCCTATGCGGTCGCGAACCGGGCCCTCGGTCTGTTCGGACTCGTCGAGATCATCCTGTTCATCGTCACCGTGTTCGTCGCCTACGTGTACGTGTGGCGCCGCGGCGGCTTGGACTGGGACTAGCGAAGCGGACCCGGAAGCAGCGGAGAAGTGACGAACCATGGGACTTGAGGAGAAGCTGCCGGACGGCATCCTGCTGGCCAACGTCGAGAAGCTCGTCAACTGGACCCGCAAGTCGTCGCTGTGGCCGGCCACGTTCGGCCTGGCGTGCTGCGCGATCGAGATGATGACGTTCGGGGCGCCGCGGTACGATTCGGCGCGGTTCGGCATGGAGGTCTTCCGCGCCTCGCCGCGGCAGGCCGACCTGATGATCGTGGCCGGGCGGGTGAGCCAGAAGATGGCCCCGGTGCTGCGCCGGATCTACGACCAGATGCCCGAGCCGAGGTGGGTGCTCGCGATGGGCGTCTGCGCGAGCTCGGGTGGGATGTTCAACAACTACGCGGTGGTGCAGGGCGTCGACCACGTGGTGCCGGTGGACATGTACCTGCCGGGGTGTCCGCCGCGACCGGAAATGCTGATCGACGCCGTGCTCAAGTTGCATCACAAGATCATGAACGAGCCGCTGGGGCCCAAGCGCGGCAAGCGCCTGGCCGACCAGAAGGTCGAGCTCGTCCCGTCGAGCATCAAGTACGGCCGCTGACATGAGCGAGCACAGCGAGCGAATCAAAAGGTACAGCCGGCTTGGAGTCTCATCGGCGCCCGCAGCGGAGCGAGCGTCGAGAGTTTCATCAGCGCCCGCCCCGGAGCGAGGACGTCGATGAGCGGACCTGTAGAGCGGCCGGTGCCCGCCGACTCCGCACCGGAGCAGCGGGCCGCCAACATCGTCGACACCACGCCGGACCCCGGCGATTCGGCCGACGCGCCCGCACCGATCGCGCCAGGCGGCATGTTCGGCGTCACCGGATCCGGCGACACCAGCGGGTACGGCGGCCTGGTCCGCACCCCCTGGGTCGAGCCCGCGGCCGAACGGCCTTATGGCGGCTATTTCGACGAGGTGGTCGACGCGCTCCACGCCGCGTACCCGGCGTTCGACACGGCGGTCAGCAAGGTGGTCGTCGACCGCGGCGAGCTCACCCTGCACCTGGATCGCGACCACTTGATCGGCATCGCCACCGCGCTGCGCAACGACCCGGCGCTGCGGTTCGAACTGTGCTCGAGCGTGTCCGGCGTCGACTACCTCGGCCGTGAGCACACCCGGCTGCACTCGGTCGCGCACCTCACCTCGATGACCTACCGGCGACGGATCCGGCTGGAGGTTGCCGTCACCGTCGACGACCCGGTCGTGCCGTCGCTGACTCCGCTGTACCCCACGGCCGACTGGCAGGAGCGCGAGACCTACGACCTGCTCGGCATCGTCTACGAAGGCCACCCCGCGTTGACGCGGATCATGATGCCCGACGACTGGGACGGGCACCCGCAACGCAAGGACTACCCGCTCGGCGGCATCCCGGTGCAGTACAAGGGCGCCACCATTCCGCCGCCCGACGAGCGGAGGGAGTACCGATGAGCGACACCGACGCCTACGCGCCGTACCGGCGCACCACCGAGGGGCGTGTATACAACCTCTCCGGCGGCGACTGGGATCAGGTGCTGCATGCCGACGCTGCCGAGACCGACGAGCGCCTGGTGCTGAACATGGGACCGCAGCACCCGTCCACGCACGGCGTGCTGCGGTTGGTGCTGGAACTGGACGGCGAGACGGTCACCGATGCCCGCGTGGTGGTCGGATATCTGCATACCGGTATCGAGAAGAACACCGAATTCCGCAACTGGACCCAGGGCGTCACCTTTCTCACCCGAGCCGACTACCTGTCGCCGTTCTTCAACGAGACGGCGTACTGCCTGAGTGTCGAGCGGTTGCTCGGGATCGAGGCACCACCGCGGGCGCAGCTGATCCGGGTGCTGATGATGGAGATCAACCGGCTGTCCTCGCACTGGGTGTGGCTGGCCACCGGCGGCATGGAACTCGGCGCGCTGACCGCGATGACGAACGGCTTCCGCGCCCGCGAGCGATGCCTGGACATCTTCGAGATGATCACCGGGCTGCGCATGAACCACGCCTACATCCGCCCCGGCGGAGTGGCTCAGGACCTCACCGCGGAGGCGCCCGGCAAGATCCGCGAGTGGATCAAGGAGATGCGCCAGGAACTGCACGGCGTGGACATGCTGCTGCGCGGGCAGCCGATCTGGGTGAATCGGCTCAAAGACGTCGGCTGGATCGGCATCGAGGGCTGCCTGTCCCTCGGCATCACCGGCCCGCTGCTGCGGGCCGCCGGCCTGCCGTGGGATCTGCGCAAGACCGAGCCATACCTCGGTTACGAGACATTCGACTTCGACGTGCCCACCGATGATCGCGGCGACAGCTGGTCGCGGTTCGTGGTGCGGGTGGCTGAGATGTGGGAGTCACTGAAGATCGTCGAGCAGGTGCTCGACCGCCTGGAGCCGGGACCGACCATGGTGGACGACCCGAAGATCGCCTGGCCGGCAAAGCTGTCGCTCGGCCCGGACGGTCTGGGTAACTCCCTCGAGCATGTGCACCACATCATGGGCACCTCGATGGAGGCACTGATCCACCACTTCAAACTCGTCACAGAGGGGTTCCGCGTGCCGGCCGGTCAGGTCTACACCGCGATCGAGTCGCCACGCGGTGAACTCGGCGCGCACGTGATCAGCGACGGCGGCACCCGGCCGTACCGAGTGCATTTCCGTGAGCCGTCGTTCATCAACCTGCAAGCCACCGCGACGCTCGCGATCGGTGGTCTGGTGGCCGACGTCATCGCGTCGGTCGCCTCCATCGATCCGGTGATGGGCGGGTGCGACCGGTGACGCAGCCTTCGAGCACCGCACACGTGCCCGCCGGCCTGGCCGAGCGGCAGCATTTCCGTACCACGGTGGTGAACCTGGACCGCCCGGGTGATCCCAACGTCTTCGACGAGCAGACGCGCGCCGAGGCCGCGGAGTTGATGGCGCGCTATCCCGCTGGGCAGAGCCGATCCGCGCTGCTGCCGATGCTGCACCTGGTCCAGTCGGTACAGGGTCACGTCACTGCGGACGGGATCGCATTCTGCGCGGACATGCTCGAGCTGACCAAGGCACAGGTGGCGGCGGTCGTCACGTTCTACACCATGTTCAAGCGCACGCCGACCGGCGAGTACCTGGTCAGCGTGTGCACCAACACGCTGTGCGGCATGGTCGGCGGTGACGAGATCTTCGCCTCGCTGCGCGAGACCCTCGGCGTCGGTGACAACCAGACCACAGCGGACGGCTCGATCACGCTGGAGCACGCCGAGTGTCTCGCCGCATGCGACTACGCGCCGGTGGTCACCGTCAACTACGAGTTCTTCGACAACCAGACGACCGACTCGGCGCAGCAGTTGGTGGCGAAGTTGCGCGCCGGTGAACGCCCGCTGCCGAACCGGGGTGCGCCGATCTGCTCGTTCCGCGAGATCGAGCGGCAGATCGCCGGGTTCCACACCGACCAGACGCTGGCGCTCGACTCGCCGGCGACCGGCGAACCCACGGAGGTCGGCGTCAAGCTCGCGTTGCAGCGCGGTGAGAGCGCACCGTCCTACGCGGCGGCACACGACGGCTCGTCCGCCGGTTCAGCGCAGACGAGTTCAGCGCAGACGAGTTCAGCGCAGACGGGTTCGGCAGGCACGAGTTCGGCGGCCACCAGTGCGGCGGCTCAGCCGACCAGCTCGCACGACGCGCCGCTGCACACGTCGGAGACCGAGGGCAAGAAGGACGCGCAATGACCCTGACCCCCGTGCTCACCAAGCGCTTCGGCACCGACGCGCCGTGGAAGATCGATAACTACGAGCGTCTGGACGGCTATGCGGGCCTGCGTAAGGCGCTGGCCATGCAGCCGGACGAGCTGATCGCGCGGGTCAAGGAGTCGAACCTGCGCGGCCGCGGCGGCGCAGGTTTCCCCACCGGCATGAAGTGGCAGTTCATCCCGCAGAACGACAGCAAGCCGCACTACGTCGTGGTGAACGCGGACGAGGGCGAGCCGGGTACCTGTCGCGACCTGCCGTTGATGATGAACGACCCGCATTCGCTGATCGAGGGCGTGATCATCGCCTGCTACGCCGTGCGGGCGCAGCGTGCGTTCATCTACATCCGGGGCGAGGCCGTGCACGCGATCCGGCGGGTCACCGCGGCGGTGCAGGAGGCGCGGGCGAAGGGCTACCTGGGCGAGAACATCCTGGGGTCGGGCGCGGCCTGCGACATCACCGTGCACGCGGGCGCCGGCGCCTACATCTGCGGCGAGGAGACGGCCCTGCTCGACTCGCTCGAGGGCAAGCGCGGCCAGCCGCGACTCAAGCCGCCGTTCCCCGCCACCAACGGCCTCTATGACGCCCCGACGGTCGTCAACAACGTGGGCACGCTCGCCAGCGTGCCCTACATCGTGCTCGGCGGCGCGGAGTGGTTCAAGGCGATGGGCCCAGAGGGCTCGCCCGGCCCGAACATGTACTCGCTGTCCGGCCGGGTGGTCCGGCCGGGGCAGTACGAGGCACCGATGGGCACCACGCTGCGGGAGCTGCTGGCGCTGGCCGGCGGCATGAGCCGGGGCAAGGACCTCAAGTTCTGGACCCCGGGTGGTTCGTCCACGCCGTTGTTCACCCAGGAGCATCTGGACACTCCGCTCGACTTCGACGCTGCGGTCAAGGCGGGCTCGATGAACGGCACGTCCGCTCTGATGATCTTCGATGAGGACGACTGCGTGGTGCGCGCCGTGCAGAAGTGGAGCCAGTTCTACGAGCACGAGTCGTGTGGCAAGTGCACGCCGTGCCGAGAAGGCACGTACTGGTACGTCGGCGTGTACGAGCGGCTCGAATCCGGCGCCGGCACCGAGGAGGATCTCGACACGTTGCTCGACCTCTCCGACAACATCAACGGCCGATCGTTCTGCGCGCTCGGCGACGGCGCGACCAGCCCGGTGTCGTCCTCGATCAAGTACTTCCGCGACGAGTATCGGGCGCACCTGGACGGGCGGGGCTGCCCCTTCACCGGGGCTCGCGCGATGGCAGGAGCGCACTGACCATGACCGCTGTCGACGACGCGCCCGCCAAGGAAGACCTCGTCACCGTCACCATCGACGATGTCGAGATCTCGGTGCCGAAGGGGACGCTGATCATCCGCGCGGCCGAGCAGCTGGGCGTGGCGATCCCTCGGTTCTGCGACCACCCGCTGCTGGAGCCGGCCGGCGCGTGCCGTCAGTGCCTGGTGGAGGTCACCGATATGGGCAACGGCCGCGGCATGCCGAAGCCCGCGGCGTCCTGCACCACCACCGTGATGCCCGGCATGGTGATCAAGACGCAGCTCACCTCCGTGGTCGCCGACAAGGCGCAGCAGGGCGTGATGGAAATGCTGCTGATCAACCACCCGCTGGACTGCCCGATCTGCGACAAGGGTGGCGAGTGCCCGCTGCAGAACCAGGCCATGAGCAACGGCCGGGCCGACTCGCGCTTCCACGAGACCAAGCGCACCTTCCCGAAGCCTGTTGCCATTTCCTCGAACGTGCTGCTGGATCGGGAGCGGTGCGTACTGTGCCAGCGCTGCACCCGCTTCTCCGAACAGATCGCCGGCGACCCGTTCATCGAACTGCTCGAACGCGGACCACTTCAGCAGATCGGCACCAGCGACGAGCAGCCGTTCCAGTCGTACTTCTCCGGCAACACCGTGCAGATCTGCCCGGTCGGCGCGCTCACCGGCGCGTCCTACCGGTTCCGGGCGCGGCCGTTCGACCTGATGTCCACCGACTCGGTGTGCGAGCACTGCTCCTCCGGGTGTTCGATGCGCTCGGACTGGCGCCGCGGCAAGATCACTCGGCGGCTCGCAGGGTTCGATCCGGACGTCAACGAGGAGTGGAACTGCGACAAGGGGCGCTGGGCGTTCCACAACGCCACCCAGGCGGACCGGCTGACCACTCCGCTGGCCCGCGACGAGCACGGTCAGCTGGTGCCGGTGAGCTGGCCGGACGCATTGGCGCGCGCCGCCACCGGGTTGAGCGAGGCCGTCGACCGCGGCGGCGTCGGCGTGCTGCCGGGTGGGCGCCTCACCGAGGAGGACGCCTACGCCTACGCGAAGTTCGCCCGCCTCGCGCTGTGCACCAATGACATCGACATGCGCGCACGGCCGGGCAGCGCGGAGGAGCTGGACTTCATCGCCTCGCACGTCGCCGGCATGACGCCCGGCCACGTCTCCTACGCCTCGCTCGAGCGCGCGCCCGCGGTGCTGCTGGTCGGTTTCGAGCCCGAGGATGAGTCGCCGATCGTCTTCCTGCGCATGCGCAAGGCGACCCGGACCGGCGCCATGGCGGTGTGGTCGGTAGGTCCGCTCGCCTCGCCCGGGCTGCGCAAGCTCGACGGGACGCTGGTCACGGCACTGCCCGGCGGCGAGGCGGCGGCGCTGAACGCACTCGACGCCGCTGTCGTGCAGGCGCTATCTGCCGACGGCTCGGTCATCCTGGCCGGTGAACGGCTGGCCACCTCGGGCGGCGCGCTGAGCGCGGTTGCCGCGCTGGCCGAGCGCACCGGCGCGGCTGTGGCCTGGGTGCCGCGGCGGGCCGGCGAGCGCGGTGCGGTCGATGCGGGCGTGCTGCCGAACATGTTGCCGGGCGGGCGGCTGGTTGCCGACGCATCGGCGCGCGCCGAGGTGGAGCGGCTCTGGGGTGCCACCCTGCCGGACTCGCCCGGGCGCGACACGCACGGGATCCTGCAGGCGGTCTGCGACGGCTCGCTGGCCGCGCTCGTGATCGGCGGCGTCGATCCCGCCGATGTGGACGACCCGGCGCTGGCGGCCACGGCGCTGGAACGCGCCGGGTTCATCGTCAGCCTGGAGATCCGCGCCAGTGCCGTGACCGACCGGGCCGACGTAGTGCTGCCGGTGGCGCCGCCGGCGGAGAAGGCCGGCCGGTTCGTGGACTGGGAAGGCCGTCGCCGTCCGTTCGACCTGACCATCGCCAACACCGGCGCGATCTCCGACGGTCGGGTGCTGCATGCGCTCGCCGAGGAACTCGACGTCGACCTGGGGCTGCCCTCCATCGGCGTCACCCGCGCCGAGCTGGTTGCGCTGAGCACCCCGGGCAAGCGGCCTGCCGCGCCCGCCGTGCCCGCGGCACAACCGGCGCAGCCGGGCACCGGCCAGGCGCTGCTCGCCACCTGGACCGAGCTGCTCGACGGCGGTCGGATGCAGGTCGGCGACGACTACCTCGCCGGCACCGCGAAGCCGGCCCGGGCCGTGCTCAGTGCGGCCACCGCGGCGCAGCTCGGGCTCGCGGCTGGCGGGCATGTGAGCGTCTCCACCGACCGCGGCGCGCTGGTGTTGCCCGTCGAGATCGGCGAGATCGACGACGCCGTGGTGTGGGTGCCGACCAACGCGCCGGGGCGCGGGGTTCGCTCGGTCCTCGGTGCCGGCAACGGATCGGTGGTCACGCTGACGAACTCCGACGCACCGCCGGTCCTCGGCGCCGGCAACGCGGTCGATGGAGGTGGCGCATGAGCAACGTCGTCGTTGCCGCGACGCAGAACCTGCCCGGCTTCGGGGATCAGCCGTTCTGGCTGGTCATCATCAAGGTCGTCGCCGTGTTCGCGTTCCTCGTCGTGATGACGCTGTTCTCCATCGTGTTCGAGCGCAAGGCCGTGGCCCGCATGCAGAACCGGATCGGTCCGAACCGGGTCGGCCCGCGCGGGTCGCTGCAATCGCTGGCCGACGGCGTCAAGCTGGCGTTCAAGGAAGAGATCATCCCGCTGCTCGCGGACAAGCCGGTGTACTTCCTCGCGCCCATCCTGTCCGCCGTGCCCGCGTTCCTGGCGTTCTCGGTGATTCCGTTCGGGCCGCAGGTGTCTATGTTCGGTCACCGCACCGCGTTGCAGCTGACGGATCTGCCCGTCGGCGTGCTGGTGGTGTTCGCGTGCTCGGCGCTCGGCATCTACGGCATCGTGCTGTCGGGCTGGGCGTCCGGTTCGACGTACCCGCTCCTCGGCGGGCTGCGCTCGGCCGCGCAGATGATCTCCTACGAGGTGGCCATGGGTCTGTCCATGGTCGCGGTGTTCCTGTTCGCCAACAGCATGTCCACCTCGCAGATCGTCGGCAGTCAACGGCATCTGTGGAACGTGATCCCGCTGTTCATCTCGTTCTGCATCTACGCGATCGCGGTGGTCGGCGAGACCAACCGGGCGCCGTTCGACCTGCCCGAGGCGGAGTCGGAACTGGTGGGCGGGTTCCATACCGAGTACTCGTCGTTCAAGTTCGCGATGTTCTTCCTGGCCGAGTACATCAACATGGTTACCGTCTGCGCGTTGGCGACCACGCTGTTCCTCGGCGGTTGGCGCGCCCCCTGGCCGCTGTCGCTGTGGCATGGCGCGAACACCGGCTGGTGGCCGATCCTCTGGTTCGTCGCCAAGATCGTCATCGGCATCTTCGTGTTCATCTGGCTGCGCGGCACGTTGCCCCGGCTGCGGTACGACCAGTTCATGCACTTCGGCTGGAAGGTGCTCATCCCGATCAGCCTGGTGTGGATCTTGGCGGTGACCTCGATCCACGTGCTGCGCGACCGGGGTTGGCCCGCGTGGAAGGCGACCGGTGTGCCGCTCGCGCTGACGCTGCTGCTGGTGGTCGTCCCGGCGCTGATGATGTGGGACTCCCATGTTGCCCGCCGTGCCGAACAGCTGGCGGACGAGGATCGCGAAGAGGCCGAACTCTCGCCCGCGTTCCCGATCCCGCCACGGGACCTGGTGGTACCGGCCCCGATGCGGATGGCGACCGCGTCGGTGAGCCCGGGGCCGGCAATTCCCGCACGAGCGTCCGAACTTCCGGAGGATGACGGCAATGGCTGAGCAATTAGACGAACCGAGCGGCAGCCCGCTTGGATTCGCCAAGGGGTTCGGGCTCACCTTCGCCACCATGTTCAAGAAGGTGTTCACGCAGGAATACCCGTTCGACTTCTATCCGCCGGCGCCGAGATATCACGGCAGGCACGTGCTGAACCGGCACCCGGACGGGCTGGAGAAGTGCGTCGGTTGCGAACTCTGCGCCTGGGCGTGCCCAGCGGATGCGATCTACGTCGAGGGCGGCGACAATACCGACGAGGAGCGCTACTCGCCGGGTGAGCGCTACGGCGCGGTGTACCAGATCAACTACTTGCGCTGCATCTTCTGCGGCCTGTGCATCGAGGCCTGTCCCACCCGGTCGCTGACCATGAGCAACGAGTACGAGCTCGCCCTGGACAACCGGCAGGAGCTCATCTACACCAAGGAGCAGTTGATGGCTCCGTTGCTGCCCGGCATGGAGGCGCCGCCGCACCCGATGCGGCTGGGCGACGACGAGAAGGACTACTACACCGTCGAGTCGCAGGCGCCACTGTCCGAGGGTGAGCCGCAGAGCATCGCCAACGTGGCCGGGCGCCCGATCACCGGCACCGCCATCGAGGTCGGGCAGCACCATGGCTAGCCGAGATGCGGCGCAAGGAGGCTGGCGATGAGCGCACTGGTGCTCGCCAGCGAGCTGAACAACGGCCAGGTGCCACTCGGCGAGGCCGTCGCGTTCTGGATCCTCGGCCCGATCTCGCTGGCCGGCGCCATCGGCATGGTGCTGCTGCGCAACGCAGTGCACTCGGCACTGTCGCTCGTCGCGACCATGGGCTCGCTCGGCATGTTCTACCTGATCGAACAGGGCCCGTTCCTCGGGCTGGTGCAGATCATCGTCTACACCGGCGCCATCATGATCCTGTTCCTGTTCGTGCTCATGCTTGTCGGCCGGGACGCATCGGACTCCCTCGTCGAGAACCTGCGCGGCCAACGCTGGGCGGCGGCGCTGTTCGGGATCGCATTCGCGCTGCTGGTCGCGATCTCGGTCGGCCGTGCGTTCCGCAACGGCGGTGGCCGACCGGTGAACCTGGACGGGCCGAACGCCAATGGTGGCAACGTCAACGGGATCGCCTACCTGCTGTTCACCAAGTACCTGTTCGCATTCGAACTCACCTCGGCGCTGCTGATCGTGGCGGCGGTCGGCGCGATGGTCTTGGCGCACGTGGAGCCGGAAGGGCCGCGGCGCACGCAGAAGTCGATCGCCCGCGAGCGCATCCGCTCCGGCCGGCCACAACCGCTGCCGGGACCGGGTGTACTCGCCGCGCACGACGCCGTCGGCACCCCGGCGTTGCTGCCCGACGGCTCTATCTCAACCGAGTCCGTGATGGCGTCGACACCGGCGGGCATGACCCGTCGGGAACTGGAGAATCGCGAAGGAGGGCTGCGTCCGTGACGCCCACCTACTACCTGGTGCTCAGCGCAGCGTTGTTCACCATCGGCGCCGTCGGCGTGCTGGTGCGCCGTAACGCGATCGTGGTGTTCATGTCGATCGAGCTGATGCTCAACGCGGTGAACCTCACCCTCGTCACGTTCTCCCGGATGAACAGAAATCTGGACGGCCAGGTGATCGCGTTCTTCGTGATGGTCGTGGCGGCGGCAGAGGTCGTCGTCGGGCTGGCCATCATCATGTCCATCTTCCGGACCCGGAGGTCCGCGTCGGTCGACGACGCGAACCTCCTGAAGTACTAGGAGGGCACAGCTTGACGACCGCGCACGGAATCCAGTCGGCCGCCTGGCTGCTGGTGGCACTGCCGTTGCTCTCCTCGGCGGTGCTGCTGCTCGTCGGGCGTCGCGGCGACCGGTGGGGGCCGTGGCTCGGCGCCGCCACACCGGTGGCGCTGTTCGTGTACGCGGTGATGCTGTTCTTCTCCGTCAAGTCCGAGCACAACCGCGAAATCAACCTGCACCTGTATTCGTGGATACCGGTGGGATCGTTCAAGGTCGAAGCTGGGATGCTGATCGACCCGCTGTCGATGGTGTTCGTGCTACTGATCACCGGCGTCGGTTCGCTGATCCACATCTACGCGGTCGGCTACATGGCGCACGATCCGGGCCGGCGGCGATTCTTCGGCTACTTCAACTTCTTCGTCGCGGTGATGCTCCTGCTCGTGCTGGCGAACAACTATCTGGTTCTCTACGTCGGCTGGGAGGGTGTGGGGCTCGCCTCGTACCTGCTGATCTCGTTCTACTTCGACCGCGACATCGCAGCCACCGCGGGTAACAAGGCGTTCTTCGCCAACCGCGTCGGTGACGTCGGCCTGTCCATCGCCATCATGTTGATGTTCGCGTACTTCGGCAGCACGTCCTACGCCGACATCCTGTTCGGCAACGCGCACTTCACCAACGGTGTGGCAACCGCGATCGCGCTCATGCTGCTGCTCGGCGCATGCGGCAAATCGGGCCAGTTCCCGCTGCAGACCTGGCTCCCGGACGCGATGGAAGGCCCGACGCCGGTCTCGGCGCTGATCCACGCCGCCACCATGGTGACCGCCGGCGTCTACCTGATCGCACGGTCCGCCGCGATCTTCGACCACACCCAGGCCGCACGCACGGTGGTCGTCATCGTCGGCGCGATCACGCTGATCTACGGGTGCATCTGCGGCTGCGGGCAGGACGACCTGAAACGGGTGCTCGCCTATTCGACGGTGAGCCAGATCGGGTACATGTTCCTGGCCGTCGGCCTCGGTCCCGGTGTGTACGCGATCGGCATCATCCACTTGCTCGGCCACGGCTTCTTCAAGGCGGCGCTGTTCCTGTCCGCGGGGTCGGTCATGCACGCGATGAACGACCGCATCGACATGCGCCGCTTCGGCGGCCTGGCCAAGGTCATGCCGATCACCTACGGCGTGTTCCTGTGCGGCTTTCTCGCCATCATCGGGTTCCCGTTGGCGACCGGCTTCTGGACCAAGGACAAGATCATCGAGGCAGCGCTGGACAAGGGCGGCGCCTCGGGCTGGACACTGGGCATCGCCGCGTTGGCCGGCGCGGGCCTGACCGCCTTCTACATGACCCGAGCGCTGGTGATGACCTTCCACGGCGAACGGCGATGGGAGGACGACGTACACCCGCACGAGGCCGGCAAGCTGATGACGGTGCCGATGATCGTCCTCGGCGTGATGTCGCTCGTCGGCGGCTACCTGCTGATCTTCGGCGGGGGGATCCAGCACTGGCTCACCCCGTCGGTCGGCCCCAGCGTGGAAGAGGGCGTGCACACGGTCGCGCCGGTGGTGCTGAGCGTGCTCACGCTGGTGGTGGTCGCGCTCGGGGTGTTCGGCGGGTGGGTGGCGTTCGGCCGGCGAGCGATCCCGCAGACGCAGCCGGTCGGCTCGCCGGTCACCGTGGCCGTGCGCCGCAACCTGTTCGCCGACGCGTTCAACGAAGTCATGCTGATGCGGCCGGGGCAGTGGCTCAGCCGGGCGTTGGTGTACTTCGACAACCGCGGCGTCGATGGGGTCGTGAACGGGATCGGTGCGACGTTCGGGGGCGGGTCGGCGCGGCTGCGTCGGCTACAGACCGGATTCGTGCGTAGCTACGCGTTGTCCATGCTCGGCGGCACCGTCGCGGTGATCGCGGTCCTACTCGCGGTGAGGTTCCAGTGAACACCGGCGCCGGACACGACTTCGCGCTCGTCGCGCTCGTCCTGATCCCACTGGTGGGGTCTCTCATCGTGTTCGGGCTGCCTGCTGAGGCGAACAAGCTGGCCAAGCAGATCAGTCTCGGCGTCTCGCTCATCGTGCTGGTGTACACCGCCGTCGTCGGCTTCACGTTCGACACCGGGCCGAATGCCGCGCGCTTCCAGTTCATCGGCAGCTGGAACTGGATCAAGGCGTTGGGCGTGCACATCGCCTTCGGCGTGGACGGCATCGCGCTGGTGCTCGTCGCCATGTCGGTGATCCTGGTGCCGGCGGTGATACTCGCGTCCTGGAACACCTTGGACAGCCGATCCGGCAGCGAGGAGGCGCCGACGCCGACCGGGCACCGGCGCAGTGTCAAGAACTACTTCGCGCTGATCCTGCTGCTCGAGTTCTTCATGATCGGCGTGTTCACGGCCACCGACGTCTTCCTGTTCTATGTCTTCTTCGAAGCGATGCTGGTGCCGATGTACTTCATCATCGGCAGCTTCGGCGGCCCGCGCCGCCAGTACGCCGCGATGAAGTTCTTCCTCTACTCACTCGTCGGCGGCCTGCTCATGCTCGCCGCGGTGATCGGCGTGTACGTCACCAGCGGCACCGGTTCGTTCGCGATCACCGACCTGATCGGGCACGTGCCCGGTGGTGCCACGCAGAAGTGGCTGTTCCTCGGCTTCTTCATCGCGTTCGCGATCAAGGCGCCGTTGGTGCCGTTCCACACCTGGCTGCCGGACGCCGGCGCGGAGGCACCGGCGGGCGGCGCCGCATTGCTGGTCGGCGTGCTGGACAAGGTGGGCACGTTCGGGTTCCTGCGTTACTGCCTGCCACTGTTCCCGCAAGCATCGGCGTACTTCGCGCCCACCGTGCTGATCCTGTCGGTGATCGGCATCATCTACGCCGCGTTCCTGGCCATCGGCCAGCGAGACATGAAGCGACTGGTCGCTTACACATCGGTTGCGCACTTCGGCTTCATCGGGCTGGGCATCTTTGCCTTCACCACCCAGGGCGGCACCGGTGCGGTGCTGTACATGGTCAACCACGGCCTGTCCACCGGCGCGCTGTTCATCGTCGTCGGCCTGCTCATCGCTCGCGGCAAGAGCCGAAACGTCGGCGACTACGGTGGGGCGGCCAAGGTGACGCCGATCCTGGCCGGTCTGTTCCTGCTCACCGGACTGTCCGCCCTGGCATTGCCGGGCATGAGCACGTTCGTCAGCGAGTTTTTGGTGCTGGTGGGGACGTTCACCCGGCACAAGGGGCTCGCGGTCCTGGCCACCACCGGCATCATTCTCGCCGCGATCTACGTGCTGTACCTCTACCAGCGCACGTTCCAGGGCAAGATGGCCGAACGCGTGTCGCGCTTCCGTGATGTCAACGTCCGCGAGACGCTCGCGGTCGCACCGCTGATCGCACTGATCATCTTCCTGGGCATCTATCCCAAGCCGGTGCTCGACGTGATCAATCCGGCGGTGAAGGCGACGCTGAGCGACGTGCACAGGACCGATCCGCCGCCGAAGCTAGGCACTGCCGTCGGAGGAGCGAAGTGAGCAGTCTGAGCCGGTGACGTGCTGATCGCCGCCACGGACAAGATCTCCGCGCCGTCGATCTCCTACCACGCGCTCGCGCCGATCCTCATCGTCCTCGGCGCGGCGATGCTTGGCGTCGTCGCCGAGGCCGTGATCCCACGCGCCGAGCGCTACGGTGCGCAACTGATCATCAGCCTCGGCGGCCTGATCGCGGCGATGATCATGGTGGTGGAGCTGCACGGAACGGTCACCACGACCGCGGCCGGCGCGCTCGCCGTCGACACCACCGGCCTGTTCATCCAGGGCACGATCCTGCTGCTGGCGATCATGTCCGTGCTGCTGGTGGCCGAACGAAGCGTCGACGTCGGCAGCCCGATCGTGGCGTCCGCGGCCGAGGTCGTCGGGTCGGCCAACGACCGGCGACTGGCCACCACGACGCGGGTGCAGACCGAGGTCTTCCCGCTGTTGATGTTCGCGGTCACCGGCATGCTGATCTTCCCGATCTCGAACAATCTCGTGCTGATGTTCGTCGCGCTCGAGGTGCTCTCGCTGCCGCTGTACCTGATGGCCGGCCTGTCCCGCCGCCGGCGCCTGCTCTCGCAGGAGGCCGCGCTCAAGTACTTCCTGCTCGGCGCTTTCGCCTCGGCGTTCTTCCTGTACGGCTTGGCGCTGCTGTACGGCTACGCCAACTCCGTCGACCTGGCGGCTATCCGGCAGGCGACGCTGCAATCCACGAAGTCCGACGTGCTGCTGTACGCGGGGTTGGCGATGCTGCTCGTCGGTCTGCTGTTCAAGGCAGGCATCGCTCCGTTCCACAGTTGGACGCCCGACGTGTACCAGGGCTCGCCGACGCCGATCACCGCGTTCATGGCGTCGTGTACGAAGGTGGCCGCGTTCGGCGCGATCATGCGGGTGCTCTACGTCGGGTTCAACACCACCGCGTGGAACTGGCGACCGGTGGTGTGGGCGGTGGCGATCGCGTCGATGGCGGTCGGCGCGATCTTCGGGCTGACGCAGACCGACATCAAGCGCATCCTGGCGTACTCGTCCATCGCACACGCCGGCTTCATCATGGTCGGCATGATCGCGCTGACCAAGGACGGCATCTCCAGCATGCTGTTCTACCTGCTCAGCTACGGCTTCACCACGCTCGCGGCCTTCGGCCTGCTGATGGTGGTGCGCGACGCGGACGGCGAGGCCACGCATCTGTCCCAGTGGTCCGGACTGGCGCGAAAGAGCCCGGTGGTCGCCACCGTGATGACCATCCTGCTGATGTCGATGGCCGGGATCCCGCTCACGTCCGGCTTCATCGGCAAGTTCTACGTGTTCCGTGCGGCCTACCACGAAGGCGCACCGCTGGTGGTGCTTGCGCTCGTCTTCTCGGCGATCGCCGCGTTCTACTACCTGCGCATCGTCGTGCTGATGTTCTTCGCCGAGCCGCCGGAGAACGGTCCGACCATCGCGATTCCGTCGTGGTCGACCACGGTCGCGCTGACGTTCGGCGTGATCGTCACGGTGCTGCTGGGCATCGTGCCCCAGCCTGTTCTCGACCTCGCCGGCAAGGCGACCAAGCTGATCGGGTGAGCACGGCGCATCGCGAGAAGTCCGGCCGTCCCGGACCTCTCGACGTCGTCTTCGACGACGCCGGGCTGGAAGCCGCGGTACGCACCGGGTTGGACGAGGTCGAGTCGGCGCTGCGCATCGCGGTGCGCGCCGAGGACGACTTCGTGGCCTCGGCCGCGTCCTACCTCGTTGCCGCCGGGGGGAAGCGCTTCCGTCCGCTGGTCAGCCTGCTCGCCGCGCAATTCGGCGACGCCGGCCGCCCGGAGATCGTCCCGGCTGCGGTCGTCGTCGAAATCACCCATCTGGCCACGCTGTACCACGACGACGTGATGGACGAGGCTGCGGTGCGTCGCGGCGCGGAGTCGGCCAACTCGCGCTGGGACAACACGGTGGCCATCCTCACCGGTGACTTCCTGTTCTCGCGCGCGTCGAACCTGCTGGCCGATCTCGGGCCGTGGGCGGTGCGGCTACAGGCGCAGACGTTCGAGCGACTGGTCACCGGGCAGATCCGCGAGACGGTCGGGCCGGCACCGGGTGCCGATCCGGTCGAGCACTACCTCGCGGTGCTCGCCGACAAGACCGGTTCGCTCATCGCCACCGCGGCGGAATTCGGGGCGCACTTCGCGGGGGTGGACGCGCCGGTCATCGCCACCCTGCGGGATTTTGCGGAGCAGGTGGGCGTGGCGTTCCAGCTCAGTGACGACATTCTCGACATCGCCTCGGAGTCCGGGCAGTCGGGAAAGACGCCGGGTACGGACCTGCGCGAAGGGATCCCCACGTTGCCGGTGTTGTACGCGTTGCGTCGCGGCGACGCGGCGGCCGAGCGGCTGCGCGAACTGCTCGACACCGGGCTGGTCGACGACGGGCTGCTGGCCGAGGCGCTTCGACTGCTGCGTGCGTCCTCGGCGATGGACGAAGCGCGTGCGGTGCTGCATAGCTATGCCGGGCGGGCCCGGGCGACGCTCGATGCGGTGCCGGACGTGCCGGCGCGCGCGGCGTTCCTGGCGCTCACCGACACGGTGATCGAGCGCACCGGCTGATGCGGTCAACGCCAGGACGTCGGCGGGCGGCGTGCTTGCTACAGCCAGGGTGTCAGTTCCGGCGCGGCGCTCAGGGCGTCGCGGGCCACGTCCACCCGGCCGGTGAGCCAGGCCAGCACCGCCCAGTCCGGCCCGGCGACCAGCTCGCCGTCGACGTCGTCCGCGGTGGTGTACGCGTGGCCCGCTACGTCGGCGCTCACCGATCCCTCGGCGGTGATCTCGACCCGCAGCGATGCCTGCGTCCGTCGTGCCAGTCGCACCGCGAGGGCCGGTAGCAAGTAGGACACGAACGCCGGCGGCCAATCCTGCGGACCGTAGTTGCGGTCCAGGTCCACCCGGTGGATCTCCACCTCGCGCCAGCGCGAGGTGACCCAGGTGGCCGCTGTCCGGTCCTCGGCACGCAACTGCCAGCCGTCGCTCTCGGCAATGGCGGTGAAGATGCGGTCGAGGTCGACGGCGCTGCGCCGCACGTCGGCGATCAGGTCCGGCGCAGTTCGGCCCGCGCCGTCCTCGATGTCCGCCGTGCGTCCGGCCTGTCCCTGCGGGTAGCGGGCCACGATCTCGCCGCGAAGCGCGCCATCGAGGGTGCGTGTGATGCCGTCGGCGTTGCGCGCGATATGGCTGAGCACGTGCCCGCGAGTCCAGCCCGGCAGCAGAGACGGGGCACGTACATCGGCCTGGTGCCACGGTTCGGCGTCGAGACCGAGCAGCAGTGCCCCGGTCGAGTCGCGCATGGCGGACAGGTCGCCGAGCACGCCGGAAGTCATGGGTCGATCACACCACGTACCGATGCCGTTGCGGTGCCGGGGTCCGGCCGGCTTCGCACTCGCGCCGGCCAGCGACTCACCCGTACTAGACCGGGGCTAGGTGGCGCTCGCCCTCTGGTTCCTCGCCACCGGGCGTCCAGCCGTCGTCCGCCGGCTCCACGGATACCCGCGGGGTGATCCGGTCCAGCCAACGTGGATACCACCAGTTCGCCGGACCGATCATGTGCATCAGCGCCGGCACCAGGACCGTGCGCAGCACGAACGCGTCGAGGAAGATCGCGCCGCCGAGGCCGATACCGACCAGCTTGATAGTGCGTTCGTTGCCGAGCAGGAAGCTGCCGAACACCGCGATCATGATGATCGCCGCGGCGCTGATGATGCCGCCGGTCTCCGCCTGCCCCACCCGGATCGAGCGCGGGTTGTCCCCGGTGTGCACCCACTCCTCGTGCATGCGGCTCACCAGGAACACCTGGTAGTCCATGGACAGGCCGAACAGGATCGCGAAGAACAGCACCGGCAAGAACGCGTCGATCGGCCCGCCACTGCCGATCCCCAGCACGCGCGAGAGCCAACCCCATTGGAAGATTGCGACGACCACGCCGAACGATGCGCCGGCGGCGAACAGATTCATCACCGCGGCGGTCAACGGCACTACCAGGCTGCGGAACGCGATCATCAGCAGCAGGAACGACAGCCCGATGATCGCAATGAAGAAGAGCGGAATCTTCGCGCTGAGCACCTTCGCGAAATCGACCAAGATGGCGGTCTGGCCGAAGACGTACAGATGGTTCGGCGTGCCCTGCGCAATCTGCGGCACGATCCGGCCGCGCAGTTGCTTCACCAGGCTGGTGGTCTTCGGGTCCTGCGGCGCGGTGGTGGTCTTGAACTGCACCAATGCGAGTTGGGCGCCGATCGGTTGCGCGTGGATGCTCGCGGCATCGACGTCGGGCACCGTGCTCAACCGCTGTGCCACCGAGTTGAGGTAGGCGGGGTCGGTGGCGCTCGGCCCGTTCGCGACGAGTTCCAGGACGGAGTTGTATCCGGTGCCGAAGTGGGTGGCGACCAGGTCGTAGCCGCGCCGCAGCGTGGACGACGTCGGGTCGGTACTCGCGTCGGCGTGACCGAGGCGCAGCGAGAAGAAGGGAATCGCGAGCACCACGATCAGCGCGGCTGCCACGGTGCCCAGGGCGAGCTTGTTGTTCGCGACGATGGCCGCCCAGCGCGACCACCGGGTGGCCCGGTCGGCCGGCGCGAACTCACCGGCCCGCACGCGTTTGCGCGCCTTGCGCGGAAGCACACGCAAGCCCATCAGGGACAGCACCGCGGGCAGCAACGTAAGGCTCGCGATCATCGTCAGCGCGACCGCGATGGACGTGCCGACGGCTACCCCGTACAGGAAGCTCACGCCGAGCGCGCACAGGCCCAGCAGTGCCACGCACACGGTGAGGCCGGCGAACAGCACGGCACGGCCGGAGGTGTTGAGGGCGAGCACGATCGAGTCGGGCACGGACATCCCGCGCAACAGATTGCGGCGATGTCTGGTGACGATGAACAGCGCGTAGTCGACGCCGACGCCGATCACCATCAGCTGCGAGAGTTGGGTCGCGAAGGTGGCGACGTTCATCACGTGGCTGAGCAGCGAGATCAGGCCCAGACCCGTGCCCAGGGCGGCGGCCGCGCTGAGCAGCGGCAGGAACACCGCGCCGGCCGTGCGGAACACCAGCGCCAGGATGATGAGCGCCGCGATGGCGCCGAGCGCCTCCGGCGGGATGCCCTTCTGCTGGGCCGCCAGATTCTCGAACCCGCCACCGGTGAACTCGTACTGCACCGTCGATGACGAGAGCTTCTTGAGCTGGTTGTAGACGTGGATGAAGTTGTTCGCGTCGTTCTCGTTGGCCTGCCACTGGATGTTCACCAGGGCGGTCGTCTCGTCGGCGCTGAACAGTTGCCGCACGCCGGGAGCGGACTGGCCGGCGTTGGCGCAGTTGAGCGAGGCCCACGGCGAGGTGATGTTGGCGACGTGATTGCCGCTGTCGCAGACCTCGACCAGCGCGACCTGCAATCCTGCCGGCGCCTGGCTCGGACTGAGCTTGCCGGTGCGGGCGTGGATGACGACGCTGCCGCTCTGGCCGGTCTGGCCACCCTGGCCGGCGTCGCGCAGCAGGTTGAGGACGGTCTGGCTTTCGGTGTGGGGGAGCGTGAACACGTCCCGGTAGGACGATCCGCCCGCCGCGTTCGCCAGTGCCTGGCTGCCGATGATGAGTGCGAGCCACCCCGCGATGACCCACCATCGTATTGGCAATGGCGAAGCGGGCAAGCGTCTGCATGGGGGCTCCGGGCAGGGGAGTGAACACTGTGAACGGGACTGGCTGCGCGCGGGACGAAGCTACCGTGCGGCCGTGGGTCCGCCCAGCCTCGCCCACCCCCGCGGTGGCGCCGAGCACGTCTCAGGGCGCTGACAGGGCGCCGAACCGGCGGCCAACCTGGATTTGTTCGACACACGGTGTCGAGCGTGACGCGGATCGCTTGCTAGCCGCTTGCATTTGCTAGCACCCGCGCGGGAGACTGCACGAGTGATAGCAGACGGGCCGCGTGAGCAGGCCAAACGCAGCGGTGCGGCAATCGGAGACTTCATCCGGGAGCAGCGCGAACAGGCGCACGTGTCGTTGCGGCAGCTCGCCCGGCTGGCCGGCGTGTCCAACCCGTACCTCTCGCAGATCGAGCGCGGGTTGCGCAAGCCGAGCGCGGACATCCTCCAGCAGATCGCCAAGGGTCTGCGGATCTCCGCCGAGCAGCTCTACATCCGGGCCGGCATCCTCGAGACCCGCGAGGGCAACCCGGAATTGGTCGCGGCGATTCTCGCCGACGAGGGACTCGGCGAGCGCCAGAAGCAGGTGCTCGTGGACATCTACGAGTCCTTCCGGCGCGAGAACGCGCAGCAACAGGCAGGTGCCACCGCAGACGCCATCGCAGACGCCACAGCACACGTCACCGTGGCATCCGGCACCCACGCCGAACCGACCGCGGTCGGTCAGTGATCGGGTAGCGACAGACGCTCTCGATCCGGCGGTGCCCCGCAGCCGCCATGCCATCCCCTACAAACCCGATAACGGGTAATCCAGAGCAGGAGCAATCTATGTCCATCACTGATGACATCCGCAGCTACGCCGACACCGCCGTGGAGCAGGGCAAGCACGTCCTGGACCAGGCGCAGAGCCAGATCGTCGGCGTGAACAAGCAGGCCAACGAGGTCGTGACGAAGGTTCGCGGCAACGCCAAGGACAACGTCTCGCAGATCACCGCCAAGGCGAACGACGCCGTTGCCGACCTGCGCGCGCAGGCCGAGAAGGCCGTCAACCTCGACGCGATCAAGACCGCGATCGAGCCGTACCTGGCCCAGGCCCGCGGCTACTCCAGCACGGTCACCGACCGCGCCGAGGACTTGCTGGCCACCGTCAAGAGCGACAAGCGCGTCGCGTTCGTCGTCGCCAAGGCCGAGGCCCTCACCGGCACGGTCGTCGAGACCCTCACTGAGCGCGTCGTCAAGCCCGTGCAGTCCGTGACCGGCCGTGGCAGCAAGCCGGCCGCGAAGCCGACCGCCAAGGCCACCACCGTCAAGACCACGCCGGCCGCGACGGCTGCCAAGCCGACCGTCAAGGCCACCGCCCGCACCACTCGGTCGGCCGCGCGCAAGACCACTGGTGGTTCGGCCCGCAACAGCACCTCGAAGGCCTGATCGCCCGCCGTTAGCACAATCAACGATGCCCGTCCCGTAATCGGGGCTGGGCATCGTTGTCCCGTCGGTACGCTGAAGCGGTGCAAACGCTGAACGACCTCTACTTCTGGACCGACACGGTCCTGTTCTGGGGTCTGGTCGCACTCCGTGCGTGGGCGGTCGTCGACTGTGCAACGCGCAAGGCGGCGGCGTTCCCGGCCGTCGACAAGATGACCAAGCCCGCGTGGCTCGCCATTCTGGTCTTCAGCGGCTTGTTCGGGTCACTCAATGTGCTGGGCTCCCAGATCGGCCCGATCTCGTTGATTTCGGTGATCGTCGCATCGGTCTACCTCGCCGACGTGCGACCTGCCGTCCGCGAGATCAGCGGCCGCTGATCACGAATTGGCGGCGACGCGGGCGCGCATGGGCTCGGAGTGCGCTTCGCGGCGTCGTTGCCGCACTCTCGGCGAGATGACCAGCAAAGCGATGACGATGGTGGCGATACTGACCGCCGTGGATGCGCCGGTCGAGAATCCCGGTGGGCTCAACACACAACCGACGGCGCTGAGCAGCACGATCCAGTCGCGCCGGGCGCCGCGTGCCGTGGGCGCGAGGCACACGATGCCGCCGAGCAGGTACCACGGATAGACCACCGGGCTGAGGACGCCGACAGCGAGGATCGCGTACCCGACGGTCCGGTCCAGCGCCCGCGCCCGCGCGGTGAGCGTCACGTAGACGACGATGCAGCCGGCCGCGGCCAGTGCGCTGATGCGCCCGCCGGTGGACAGGTCGTCGAACGACGCACCGGGCACCATCGGCCGCAGCACGTCGCTGATCAGGGTCGCCGGCGCCAGTGAGGTGTGTCCCAGCGCCGGCGTGTTCAGCGCGTGTACCCAGCCCCATCCGTTGTGCACCAGCGCGCTCGCGCCGGCGATGCACGCGGCCGCGAGCCCGACGTCCCGCCCCAGTGCCCACCACCGCGCGCCGCCGCGCCGGCCTTGCAGATGGACGGCGACGATGGCCGGAATCGCGACGAACGCCGGCGCTTTCACCGCGCCGGCAGCCACCGCGAGCACGATGCCGATAGCCCAGCGGCGCTGGTTCGCCGCCACCACCGCGCCGAGCAGCAGCAGGCACATCACGCCGTCCAGGTGTGCGGCCGAGAGCACGTGCAGCAGCAGCAGCGGGTTCAGCAGCGTGATGGTCAACGCCTGGACGCGGCGGCGCGGGCCGGCGAGTTCCGCGGCGAGGATGCCGATACCGGCCAGGCACAGCACCCCGATCGCGCGGAACACGATCGCCGCCCCGAGCGGGCTGCCGCCACTGATAGCCACCGCGAGGTGTTGCAACGTCGAGGCGAGCGGGCCGTACGGGCTCGGCACGCTGCGCCAGGACGGGTCGACCGCGGATACCGCCGGCATGTTGCCCAGTGCCGAGGGGCCGACGACGTACGGATCGAACCCTCTGCGCAACAGGAGTCCCTGCGCGGCGTAGGTCCACACGTCGTTGCTCAGCAGCGGCGGCCCGAGGATCAGCGGCGTGGCCCACGCGGTGGCGATCGCCCAGACGCTGCGTTCGCTCACTCGACCGGAGTTGTGGGTACGGATCGCCAGCAGCCACAGCACGATCAGGGCCGTGGTGCCGATCAGCATCACGATGCCGGGTAGCACGTTCGAGCTGCTGTTGTAGTTGAGCAGGCCGAACCAGCTGGTCAGCGGGATCACCGACCGCGGCGGCACGATCCGCCCGCCGGCGACCATGGTGACCGTGGCGGCCACGAAGCCGGCTGCCGCCAGGGAGATCGTCGGGTGCTCGCGGACGAGTTCCCGGACGCGCCGGTACCCGGCGGCGGCGACCCGAGAGGTCTCGTTCATGCGGACAGGCAGCCCCGTTTCGATGCCGGCGCGCATCGAGGACCGTCAGCCGGCGCGCCATCTATCGACGATTATGAGGCATTGCCAGATGCCCTCGGCACGCTTCACAGCCGGGCGCAGGCCACAGCCGGGTCCGCAGCCGAGCCACGGATGTTCGTCGAGGAGACGGTCCCTCAGGACTCGACGACGACGTCGCCGGGCGCCTTGTCCGGACGCAGGCCCCGCCAGGCCGGATGGCGCAGCCGCCCGTCCGACGGTCCATTCCGAGAACGCCACCTCGCCGACCAGCGCCGGTGTCACCCATCTGCCGTCGCGCGCGTCGGCGCGCGGGACGTCCGGCGTGAACGGCGACGTGGCGCGCGCGCTGCCGGTCCAGCCGGCGTTTCAGGTCGGCGAGCATGTCGTCGGTGAAGCCGGTGCCGACCTTGCCGATGTAGCGCAGCCCGTCCGGGCTACCGATGCCGAGCAGCAGCGCGCCGATCGTGCCGCTGCGCCGACCCTGCCCCGGCGTCCAGCCGCCGATCACGACCTCTTGGGTACGCAGGTTCTTCACCTTGATCCAGAACGGCGAGCGCCGGCCTGGCGTGTAGACGGAGTCGAGGCGTTTGGCGACCACGCCCTCGAGTTGTTGGTCCTTGCTGGTCTGCACCGCGGCCGCGCCGGTGCCGTGGAACGCGGGCGGTGTCTGCCACGACGGGCCGTCCAGGCCGAGGCCGACGAGCAGCGCCCGGCGTTCGCGATAGGGCATGTTCAGCAGCGAGCGCGTGTCCAGGTGGAGCAGGTCGAACACGAGCAGCACCGCGGGCACGGATTCAGACAGCCGCCGCGCGGTAGCGGCCGAACCAACGTGCATTCGCTGCTGCAGCTTGCCGAAGCTGGGTCGCCCGTGCGCATCGAAGCTCACGATCTCGCCGTCGAGCAGCGCGCGGTGTTCGCCCAGCGCGTCGCCGATGCCGTGCAGCTCCGGGTAGCTGACGCTGACGTCGAGGTCGTTGCGGGACAGCACGGTGACCCCGCCACGGTCGGCGCGCACGATGGCGCGCACACCGTCCCACTTCATCTCGAATGCCCAGCCGTCGTCCGGGGGCAGCTCGCCCAGGGTGGCGAGCATCGGCGACAGGTGCTCCGGCAGCGCGGCCACCGACTACCCCCCTTGATCAACAGACCGGTCCCGGCGCCCAGGCGACAGGATCGGTCTGTTGATCAACGGTTGAGGACGGGGATCAGGACCGCGTGACGGTCACGGTCGAACGGCTGACCGAGGTGTCGCGCATGGCCGGTGAGGTGACGTCCCACTCCACCGTGCCGGTACCCACCTGAACGCCGCGCAGGGTGGCCGAGAACGTCGCCGTCCCGCCCGGGATCGCGGGGGTGCTGGTCACGACCAGATCACCGGATGGCACACCGGCGACGTTGCTGCCCTTCGTGCCGGTGTCGTTCTCCGCGCCCACGTTGTACGGGAACCCAGTCGGCGGCGTGTGCATGGTGTCGTAGGTGTAGCTGATGTCCTGGGTGCCGTTGAGACCGAGCCAGACCTGGAAGTTCTCCGTCGTGGATGTGCCGAACAGGTGCACGTTCCACTGCACGACGAGCCAGTTGTTGGTGCCGTCGCCGAGGATATTGACCAGCCCGCCCTGGCCGGCGATCGAGCCGCTGCCGTCGTCGAGGTCGGTCCAGAACGGCGCGAGGACGTTGTTGGGCCGGGCCGGGTCCGGCATGGTCTGCGGTTCCGGCGTGACGTCGTTGCTGTCTCCGCCGCCGACCACCAGGTAGCCGTCCGAGGCGACGCCGATCGTGCCGTAATCCTGCCCGTCATAGACGAACGAACCGAACCCGTTCACATTGGTGATGTTCTCGTCGCCCAACGTGATCGGCAGGTTTCCGCCGAACTGGTTGAGATCCACATAGCCGAACGGGCTGTCACCGGGAGCGACGTTCGGTGCCGGCGGTGTAGCTGGGCTCAGGGTGACCGGGCCGAAGGTCGCGCCGCGCCCGGACTTCTTACCGCCGGGACCCACCGAGAGCGTCTGCAGGTTGGTCGTGGGCGTCATCGTGGCGGTGGCCTGCGACGACTGCAGCGAGTTGTTCACCACGGTCGCCGAGCAGTTAGTGGTGCCGGTGCCGAGCACCACCGATGTCGGCGAGCAGTTGCTCGTCACCGACACCGTGTTGCCGGCGGTTGACGCGTCGGACGGCGAGAACGCGACCGGCAGGTGCAGCTGCCGCGACCCGTTCACCTGGGACAGGTTGATCTGGCCGAAGTACCACTGGCCCACCGCGCCGCCGGTGCCGTCGAGGGTTATCGACACGGTCGCACTGGAGTTGCCGGGCACCGCGACGGTGCTTGGTGTGACGGTCACGCCGCCGGGCAGGGTCGAGGTCGTGCTGATGGTGTAGACCTGCGTCTGCGGCGTGATGTTGGTGAACGTGCGCGTGGTCGTGACGCGCCCGGGCAGCGCCTGGTCGTACACGGACGGCTCGTTCAGGTCGATGCGGTGCACCGGGTCGGTGAGCACCGCGTCCATCTGCGCCTGCGTCACGTTCAGGGCGAGGCCGGGGTCGACCACGCCGTTGAGGTTGACGCGTCCCGCTCCGTCGTCGAACGGTGTCGCGGGCGTCGAACCGTCTGCCTCGACCACGTTGCGGTTCGCGGTCATCATCAACGACGACTTCACCTCGGCCGGCGTCATGCCGGGATGCAGCGCGAGCACCAGGGCGGCCGAGCCGGTGATGTGCGGAGCTGCCATCGACGTGCCCGCAATCGCCTGGTAGAGCTGTCCGGTCGGCCCGGACGCGACGTCCGTCGGGGTCGGCGTGTTGCCGGCCAGGATCTGCACGCCGGGTGCGGCGATGTCCGGCTTGAGGAAGTCACCGATGCTAGGCCCGGTCGAGGAGAATGCGGCCATGACGTCGCCCTGGCCGACGGACTTCTGGCCGGTGGTGAACGTCGCCGTGACGCCGGTGTGACTGGACATGAACGACTGCAAATTGGCTCCGGCCGGGGCGTCGAAGTGCACCGCGGGCAGCCAGTGGTTGTCCGTCTCGATGTCCTCCACCACCGGGTTGATCAGGAACATGCCGGCGGCGCCGCCCTGCAAGACGTTGTAGCCCTTCTGCGCGCGGCCGATTGCGACGCCGTGGGAGTCGACACCGCCGCGGACGCAGATGACGATCTTGCCGGTGAATGTTCCGGGCGCTGCCGGGGAACCGCAGAACTGATCCGAATACGGTGCCGCGGAGGCCTCGACGACTGGCTTCGCCGTCGAGATGCCGGGCATGATCGACGCGCCGGTGATCTGCAGGCTCGCGCCGCCGGTCGCCGTCAATGTGGCCGTCGAGGTGAACTGGCGCTGCAGTGTCGACGCGCCGACGGTGATCTCCCACGGCCCGAGGTGGGAGGCGGTGTCCGGTCCGGAGTTGCCGGCCGAGGTGCTGACCACGACGCCGGCGTCGAACGCGTCCAGGAACGCCAGATCGTCGGGCGAGGTGTACGCGCTCTGCGGCGACGACGGGCCGACGGAATAGTTGATGACGTTGGCGCCGTCGTAGATGGCCTGCTCGATCGCGGCGACGAGGTCGGAGTCGTAGCCGCCCTGCGGCCCCAGTGCCTTGTACGACATCAGCCACGCACCGGGGGCGATGCCCTGGATCGGGCCGCGGTCGATGCCGAACAGGATCGGGTCGGAGATCGGGTTGCCGCCGGCGGTGCTGGTGGTGTGCGTGCCGTGCCCGTCGGAGTCGCGTGCGCTGCTCGGGTAGAGCTCGTCGTGGTTGACAGAGTTGTAGGTGTCGAGGAACACCTGCCCCTCGATCAGCTTGTCGTTACAGCTGAACGGGATCCCGGTGAGCGGGTTGGTGCCGAAGTTGCAGGCGCGCGGGTGCCCGTCGGTGGTGGGCGGGGGCGTGGTCAGGTCGCTGCGTGCCGCGAACGACGGGTGCTCCGGCCAGACGCCGGTGTCCACGTCGGCGATGATCACGCCCTTGCCCGCGGTCGCGGACGAGCCCAGCGCGTTGTATGCCGCCTGCGCGCCGATGAAGCTGGCGTCGCCGTCGCTGACCGTGGCCGCGTCCGGCTTGTGCAGCGAGTCGGCCTGCACCGCGATGGCGTTCGGCAGGGCGAGGAGCTTGGAGAGCTGGTTCGCCGGCGCGGTGACTTCGACGCCGCCGTACACGCCTTGATAGACGGTGCCGACCTTCGCCGAGGGCACCGCCGAGTGCAGCGCGTTGACGAAGGAGCTCTGCACGCCGTTCACGTAGCCGAGGTACGCCTTGGACGCCGCGCTCTTCGGGTTCAGCGGGTGGTTGGTGACCTGGGGGCTGGTGGCCGCGTAGCCCTTGAGGTAACCGGTGTAGCTGGCAAGGGCGTCGTAGTCGAGCTTGACCATCACGCTGGTGGGCTTGCTGCCCGTGAGCTTGAGCACGGCCGGGTCGGACTGGGCGAGCCGGCCACTGATCGACTTGGCGGCGTGCACTGTGCTCGCCACCTTGGCCCCGCCCTTCGGCTGCAGCGGTGAGGAGGCGGCGGCCGCGCCACTCGGGCCGGCGGCGAAGGTGAGACCGGCGACCAGTGCGGTCGACCCGGCGACGGCGAACAGGGCCCGTCGGCCTCGGCGGCGCCGGGAACGATGCCCGGAGTTGATGCCTGCAGAGCTGTCGCCGAAATGCCCGTGACGCATCAAAAGTCCCCCTCGTCGATGGCCAGTGGTTGGAACCCTAAGTGACGCTTCAGGATCCGTATAGACCCAATTAAGCCCCCGTGCCGAGATCATCCGGCCTTGCCGGTAGCGCCAGCATTGCTGCGGTCCCGGCCGTTACCCGGGACGCGATGTCGGGTATGTCGACGCCTAAGAGACCGCCCGTGGCAGGGCGCTGCCGCGCGCCCGCCCCGCCTGGTAAGAGCTGGAGGTGATCATGCCTGAGCGCGCCGCAACCCCGGCGATCCCGCAGGCCGCACGCCGGCTGCTCAACGCCGTGCGCGGGTTCACCACCCCGCTACTGCCCGACGACTACCTCGAACTGCTCAACCCGATGTGGTCCACCAAGGAATCGCGTGGACGCGTCGTCGAGGTACGGCAGGAGACGCCGGACACGTCCACCATCGTGATCGCTCCCGCCCACCGCTGGCCCGGACATCGGCCGGGGCAGTATCTGCGCCTCGGCGTCGAGATCAACGGCATCCGGCACTGGCGCGCGTACACCATCACCTCGGATCCCGGGCATCCCAAGGAGTACGTGAGCGTCACCGTGAAGGCGGTCGACAGCGGTGCCATGTCGCGGTTCCTGGTCCGGCAACTGCAGCCGGGCTCGATCGTCTATCTGGGCGAGGTCGAGGGCGAGTTCTGCCTGCCGGACCCGCTGCCCGAGAAGACGTTGTTCGTCACCGCCGGCAGCGGGATCACACCGATCTTCGCGGTGCTGCGCGAACTCGATCGGCGCGACGCCCTCGGCGACGCGATCCACTACTACTCCGTCCGCACCGAAGCGGACCTCATTCTTGGCGACCTGCTGCGCGATATCGAGAAGCGGCACCCGGGCTACCAGTTGCACGTCCACCTCAGCTCCGAGCGTGGCCGGATCGCACCCGAGTGGATAGCCGAGCAGGTGCCGGACTGGGCGCAGCGGGAGGCCTTCTTCTCCGGGCCGGCGGACATGCTGGACGCGCTCAAGGATTACTGGTGCGAGCACGGTGATCCGGATCGGATGCGGCTGGAGCGATTTCAGCCGCGCATCGGCGGCGACGATGCGCGAGCCCGGCGAGGGCGGGACGGTCTTCTTCCGGGTCACCGACGTCAAGGCCGAGTGCGACGGGCGCACGCCGATCCTGGTCGGTGGTGAGGACGCCGGCGCCACGCTGCCGTTCGGCTGCCGGATGGGCATCTGCCACACCTGCGTCGGCCGGCTGGCGCAGGGTATCGGTCCGCGACCTGCGCTCGGGTGAGATCACCTCGGAAGAGGGCGTGATGATCCGCACCTGCATCAACTGCCCGGAAGGTCACGTGGAGATCGAGCTGTGACCGCGCCACAACCGATGACCGACCAGAACCAGCACTGACCGGCAACGACCAGCAACGAACCAGCAAGGAGCTGACGCACTGATGGCCAACGCCACCGCCAACGCCACCGACAAGCCCACCAACCCGCTGCACCGGCTGACGCCGGAACAGATCGAGGAGATCGGCGCGGAGTTCCAGAAGATCCACGACGAGGTCTTCGCCGATCTCGGCGACCGCGACGCCACCTACATCCGCAGCCTGATCCAGTTCCATCGCCGGCTGGCGGCGCTGTCGCGAATCGTGCTGATGGCCTCGCGCTACAAGCCGGCCTGGCTGCTCGGCACGGCCGGGCTGTCGCTGGCCAAGATCCTCGAGAACATGGAGATCGGCCACAACGTCATGCACGGCCAGTGGGACTGGATGAACGACCCGAACATCCACTCGTCCACCTGGGACTGGGACACCGCCTCACCGGCCGGCGCGTGGAAGCACTCGCACAACTACGTGCACCACACCTTCACCAACATCGTGGGCAAGGACAAGGACGTCGGCTACGAGATCATGCGGGTCGATCCGAAGCAGCCGTGGCATCCGGTCTACCTGCTGCAGCCGCTGTACAACATCGTGCTGATGGCGGTGTTCGAGTGGGGCGTGGCCGTGCACGACCTCGACTTCGAGGCGATCCGCAAGGGGACCAAGTCGAAGAAGCAGGTGCGCGACGAGCTGAAGGCGATCGGCCGCAAGGCGGTGCGCCAGATCGGCAAGGACTACGTCGCCTTCCCGGCGCTGTCCGGGTCGGAGTGGCGCAAGACGCTCAAGGCCAACGCTGATCGCGAACGTGGTGCGCAACGTCTGGTCGACACGCGATCATCTTCTGCGGCCATTTCCCGGACCAGGCCTACACGTTCACCGAGGAAGAGGTGGAGAACGAGACGAAGGGCGGCTGGTACGTGCGCCAGCTGATCGGCGCGGCGAACATCGACGGCAGCCGGACGTTCCACGTGCTGGCCGGCAACCTCTCCTTCCAGGTGGAGCACCACCTGTACCCGGACATGCCGAGTTCGCGGTATCAGGAGATCGCGCCGCGGGTGAAGGCGATCTGCGAGAAGTACGAGCTGCCGTACAACACCGGCCCGTTCCGCAAGCAGTGGGGTTCGGTGCAGCGCACCATCGTGCGGCTGGCGTTCCCCGGCGGCCAGCGAGCAGCCGAAGGCGCCGCCGTACGTGGCGCCGGAGGTCGACGAGGAACTGGAGCGGGTCAGCATGGAGATCGCACCGGGCATCCCGGCCTTCCCGTGAGCTGACTCGGGGCAGTGCGCGGACGTGACTGGGGCCGGGTCTCTTTCGAGACCCGGCCCCAGCGGTGTGCGGATGCTGATGGCTACGTCAGGTGCACCCGGTACACCTTGTTGTCAGTGCCGAGGACCAGTACGTCGGTCTGGCCGCCGCCGATGGCGACCGCCGCCGGTGCGGTGTTGGTCGCCAGTGTCGGTCCGGCAATGCGGTTCCACCCGGACCAGCTGCTGCCGGTGAGGGTGTCGACGTACAGGACGCCATCGGTGCCTCGCTGACACACCTGCAGGTTGTTCGCGCCTTCGCTGGTGATCGACAGGCCGCTGGACGCAGTACCGCCCAGGCTGGTCCAGGCTCCCCAACCTGTGGCCGCGGTGTAGTGACGCACCCATGCGGTGCCGTCATTGCCGGTGACTGCCAGGTCGTACTCACCGCTGGCGCGGGAGGTGAGCGACGGCGCGCCATGGATCGGACCGGGTGCTGGAACACCCGGCGCTACGGGTGGTGCGTCGATGGTCTGCCACACCGGTGTGGCAGATCCGTTTGCGATATCGGCCCACATCAACGTCGGCGCGCCCGGATTGGTGGCTACCACTCGGGTGGCCGTGGCCGGGTTCGCAACGCAACCGACTTGGGCTGACGGTGCGAGCAACCGCTGCGGATCGATGTTGGTTCGCACCGGAGACAGCGGCGAGGTGTCCTGCGCGAGCTGCCAGGTCGGCGCCGAAGTCGCCGAAGCCGCGCCGTAGTACAGCAGGGTCGAACCGTTGGAGATGCCGTTGGCCAACGTGGCGAGGTGACACTCGGTGGGGGCATTCAGGATCGACCCGCCGGCCGGGCTGGTCGTCAGCGCGGCATCGGATGTAGCGGTATCGCTGCTCAATGTGAGCTTGCTGCCTGTCGTCGTTCCGGTGGAATGCGCCATCACCAAGGCATCGGTGGGGTAGGCCGCGACGACGTTGGCTGAGCCGGACCAGCCAGAGGGTGCCACGGACACGCCGGTGCCTTGCCAGACCCGCAGCGTGAACGTCTGGCTGTCGGTGCCGCCGGTGTTGGTCGCCTTGACCGTGACTGTCGAGCCGGACGTGCCGCTGACGGCCGTCGGGGTTCCGCTGATCAGACCGGTCGCCGGGTTGAAGATCAATCCGGCCGGTAGCCCGGTGACGGTCAACGCGGGCGACGGGCTGCCGGTGGCGGTTACCTTCGCGGAGTACGGACTACCCGTCGCCGCGAACCCGGACGGGACCGCCGAGCTGAGCTTCGCCTGCGGCACGACGACGACCAGATGCTCGGTCTGGCAGGCCGCCTGCGTGCCGAACGTGTCTTGGAACGACCGGATGCACGACTGGAACGTGTAGTTGCCGGTTGTGGTGAGCGTGCCGCTGAGGTGTCCGGACTGGTCGATGCTCAGCGGTCGCGGTGATGTTGAAGGTGGGGTAGGAGTACTCGGAATTGGCAGGAATCACAGGCATCCCGACCAGTTGGGCGTGGAACCGGCCGTACTGGTCGGGCGTCTGGTCCTGTACCAGGCTCAGACCGGCGAGCAGGTTGCCCCCGGCCACCTTCATGGTGACCTTGCCGCTCGCGGTGTTGCTTCCGCCCCACACGGTGAACGTCTGCGATGCGTAATCGCAGTGGTCGTCTCCGTTGTTGATCGGTGTCGCTGTCAGGGACGGGGTGCTCGGGTCGACACGTGGGGTCAGGAACGGCTGGGTACCGCAGTTGCTGATGTAGTCACTGTTGGTCAGCGGCTGCGGGTGCAGCGACAGCACGCCCAAATCGGTGGCTGACGCCGGTGCGGTGGGTGTGGCCGGGGTGGTGTAGCCGGGCAGTGTCTGAGCCCCGCCGCCGGTGCTGGGCAGTGGCGTCGCGTTGCTCAGGTCGGGGAATACCCCGAAGGCGTGGTTCACCTGATAAGTGACGTTGCCGAGGGTGACCGTCCAGTCGGCGACGGACCGCTTGGTGGGCACGCCGAATTGCAGCCAGGCCTCCTGTCCCGGGTCGACGCTCACCGTGCGCGCGATGCTCACCTCGGCGCCGGCCGCGTAGGAGCGTTCGAAGACGTGCGAATAGGCGATCGCGAGCTTCGCCTCGACAGGGTCTCCCTCCTCGGCGGAGTTGCCGATCTCGAAGTTCACGTTGATCTCGTCCGAGTCCGTCGTCGTCGCCTCCACGGTGGCGGTGTTCGTGATGGTTTCGGTGGTGGCCTGTCTCTGGTTCGGACAGCCGATCACGCGATCACCGACCTGCTGCACCGTGCCGGTGCCGTCCGGCAGATTCGAGGAGGCATTGTTCGCCGTACACGCGGCTCGGGTGCTGGTCACCGGCTGCAGTGGCGCGAGCAAGGGCTTGCCGTTGCCGTCCACGGTGCCGGGGCCATAGTGCGCGGATAGTTTCGCGCCCGCGCAGACGTTGGCGACGATCGCGCCGCCCGCCGTCGGGTCGGTAACGGTAATCGGAGTGGGGCTGGTTGCGTTGAAATTTCTCGGCAGCAGGTTGATGAACATGTAGTCGGTGGAGTTCGCTACCGGGTCGGCGATCGATGTCGCGGTGGCGTTGTTGTTGTTGTAGCCGATACCGCACGTCCACGGCCCGGAGTTGGTGACGTCACCTACGGTCGGTGGCGGGCTGGCGGGTGCATTGGGTTGCGCTGCGTACCACGATGGCACGGGCAGTAAGGGGCTACCGCTGGCAGGCAGGTCGATGGACTCGCCCACCTGCTTGACCACCTGGCAGTTGACCGAGCCGTACGCGTCGGTGATCAACAAGGCGTAGTTCACCGGCTGCCCGGTGACCGGGTCCTTGTTCAGCGTGTCCTCGAACGTGTACGCCAGCCAGTAGCTGTTCCACTGTCCGTAGGTGTGCGTGTTGAGCTGGTATGCCTGCGGCTCACCAGGTCCGATCGGCGTCGCCGACAGGCCGTCGCGCCACCAGGTGTCGGCCTGCGCGCTGTAGGAGGCGTAATAGGTGAGCGGGAACGGGGCGAAGTTCCAGACCTGGTAGCGGTAGAACAAGCCGCCCCAACTGGTGTCCCCGCTCGGGGGCGTGTTCGGCGAGTAGAGCTCGGCGGCACTGGCGGGCGCCGCCGCCGTGATCAGGGCGACGAGGAAGGTGGCGAGCAGGCCGACGACGGCTGCGAGCACGCCTGCTGGGCGAAGAAATCTCCGCCTCGCCGATTCGCCGTGCTTGCCTGCGCTGAAACGGAACATGCGGACTCCTCGGTCCTGGGCAGCTACCGGATAGCCGCCCTGTACCTATGTGTTCTAAGTCACCCCTCGCAGCGCGTGTCGAGGCAGGTCTGGATGCGTCTTACGCCTGCACAGTCGCGCAGGTTTGGTCAAGCCGGGCACGCAGATGTCAACATGCCGACAAGACCGGGGGTAATGGGAGCCCCGGCACCCGCGCCCCGCCCATCCTGGCGGGCCGCGGGTGCTGCCGGGAATCGGGCGAAAGTCGCAAGCAGGTCACCGGACCTTGCGCTCATGCAAAACCCGCGTATGTTTCTTGCGATCTTGTTTACATCGCCCGGAATGACTTTCCCAATTGCCACAACAGCGACGGGGCCGCACGCCCTCGCGAGGGACTCGCACCCCCGCCCGAGGTAGGTCCACACCAGCGCGATCCACCGGCACGCCCGCACAGCGGGCTCCGAAGGAGCGCCCGCAGCAGATACAGGTGTACCGCCGGGCTGACGCCGTGCCGGTATACGGCCGCAACTCCTCGGCCCCGGTCTACGTCCATCAGGGCCAGTCCACGCTGGTTTACGCCCGGCACGCCAAGCCGGTCGGGCGCCCCGCGCCGCCCGCATTGCTGCGCCGCTCGCGTCGGATTCCCGAGTCCCGGCCGGTGCGCTGGGCACTGGGCACCACGCTGAGCCTGGCGGTGTGCGTCGGCCTGGCCATCTCCGGCGCGTCCGGCGTCGTCACCGCGTCCTCCTCGCAGCAGATCGGGCAGACCAGCGCACCGCCGGACACCGCCTCGCCCTACATCGCATACGACGCGGGCACGCCGACCGCCGTGCCCGTCGTCACGACTCCACAGCCAGTGACGACCAAGGCCACGCCGGCCCCGACCGACACCTCGGAGGCCTCCGGCCTGGCCGCCGACGGCATCCCGCAAACCGCGCTGATGGCTTATCAGGACGCAGCCGACCGGGAGAACGCGCTCGATCCCACCTGTGGCTTGACCTGGCCGCTGCTCGCCGGGATCGGTCGCGTCGAGTCCGACCACGGCCGCTTCGCCGGCGCGGTGCTGCACACCGACGGCGTGTCCACGCCGAAGATCATCGGCATCCCGCTCGACGGCAACGGCACGGCGCTGATCCTCGACACCGACCACGGCCGCCTCGACGGAGACACCGTCTACGACCGCGCCGTCGGCCCGATGCAGTTCATCCCGTCGACCTGGGCGTCCTACGGCGTCGACGCGAACGGCGACGGCATAGCCGACCCGTTCAACATCTTCGACGCCGCGGCAACGTCGGCTGACTATCTGTGCGCCGCCGGCAAGGACCTCACCACGGTGGCCGGGCAGACCACTGCGGTGCGTGCCTACAACGACTCCGACGACTACATCCGGCTCGTGCTCAAGCTCGAGGGGATCTACGCCACCGGCCTGCCCGGGCTGAGCGTGCCGGTGCTGGCCGATACGTCGCCGGCGCCGACCGGCAGCGTCGACATGCCGCCGGTGAACCCGGGCGACGGGCTGTCCGCCCCTCCGCCGGCGGGCGTGCCCAACCCGGGCAGCTCCACGCCGCCGCAGAGCATCCCGCATCCGATTGCGTCCAGCACGCCGCCGCAGAGCATCCCGCACCCGATCTCGTCCAGCGCACCGCCGGTGAGTACGCCGCACCCGACGACCTCGTCCGCACCGCCGCCCTCGACGCCGCAACCGACGCCGAGTCCGACGGCACAGACGTCCTCGGTGCCGATCTCCGAGCCGGCGCCGACCAACAACCCGGTGCCGAGTCCGTCCGGCTGACCGGCTCGAGGCGATCTGGGCGTCGCGCGGTTAATATCCTCGCCTTACACCCGTTGACGTAGGTTGACGGCGTGACGCTGGATAACCACGCGCGCATGCTGTACCACTTCACCTCGCTGGTGAGTCTGGACGCGATTCTGGCTGCTCGCGAAATTCAGCTGAGCAAAGGCCCGGCCGGCCGTCGGTTCACCGGCCAGCACCGCGCCACCCCGCTGTCGGTGGTGTGGCTCACCGACGCCTGGGACCCGGGATTCGGCAAGGACCACGGCTTGTCGCTGCCGTCCAACGACGACCCGAATCAGGACAAGCGCGGCGTCCGCATCACCGTCGCCGTCGCCGATGCCCAGCACTGGCCGGAGTGGGCGCGCCACCGCAGGGTGAACAAGAAGGATCTGCGCGAACTCGACGAGGCCGGCGGCGGCCTGAGCGAGCGGTGGTGGGTCGTGCCGCGGCCCATCGACAGCTCCGACTGGGCACTGGTGGAGAACCGGTTCACCGACGAGATCCTCTGGCCGATCGCGCCGGCGCAGTTGCGCGTGCCCGAGCTGTACTGAGCGCCCGCGGCACCAAACGGCAGCGGAGCCGACGGGGGATTGTCGGCGTCGTGCTGAACCTGGGCGTTCATGAATGACGCCTGCGCTGATCAGTGGTGGTGCTCACCCGTCTCAGGGGTCGTACTTATCCGTCGCCGGTTCATAGCTGGCGCCCAGCACACCCGTAGCTGACGCCCACCTGTCATTGGTGAGGTGTGCACGACTCGAAGGAGTGTGCATGACCCTGTCCATCGCGCTGCACGAGGCGCGCAGATGAGTCCCGACGCGCCGGAACCGGCGGCGGCCGCCAGCGGGACGAAGTGGGGCCTGCGTCGCCGCGTGCGCGCGCACCCGTGGCTCTCGGCCGCGCTCGCCGTCGTCGTCGCCGCGGGTGCCGGCATCGGCGTGTACTTCGGCACCAGCAGCGACCCGGCAACCGCGGCCGGCGCCACCACCCGGGTGGAGACCGTCAGCACCGGGACGGTGCGCGAGAGCGTCTCCGCCACCGGCACCCTCGTCCCCGCGCAGCAGGAGCAGCTGAACTTCGCCGTGTCCGGCCAGGTCACCAACGTCAAGGTGGCGGCAGGGCAGTCGGTGACCAAGGGCCAGGTGCTCGCCACCGTCAACGCAGCGTCGCTCGCCGCCACCGACGCGCAGGCCGAGGCAAGTGTCGCCAGTGCGCAGGCGAAGGTGGACTCGGACGAGAGCAGCAGCGCCAGCAGCACGCAGACATCCGCAGATCAAGCCGCGCTCACCGCCGCCGAGAACCAGCTCGCCTCGGCGAAAGCGGCGCTGGCCGAGGCGACGCTGACCTCGCCCATCGACGGACTCGTCGCCGAGGTGAACCTGACCGTCGGCCAGTACGTCTCCGGCTCTTCGTCATCGGGTGGCACCGGTGGCACCGGTGGCAGCGGCGGTACGGGTGGCACGGGTGGCAGCGGCACCAGCGGGACGGGCAGCACGAGCACCAGCACGTCGCCGCAGGTCCTGGTGATCAGCCCGAACTCGTGGGTGGTCAACGCGACGGTGGACGCGAACTCGGTGGGGCTGATCGCGGCACAGAACCAGGCGCAGCTGACGGTCACCGGTTCGACCGCCACCGTGTACGGCACGGTCGCGTCGATCGGCCTGGTCTCCTCGTCCAGCTCCGGCACCGCGAGCTACCCCGTCGTCATCGACGTCACCGGCTCGCCGACCGGCATGCACGACGGCGCCGACGTCACCGCCACGATCATCTACAAGCAGGTCAACGGCATCGTGGTGCCGACGCTTGCGCTGCACCGCGGCACCAGCGGCGAGTACGTCGACAAGATGGTCAACGGCAAGGCGGTGCAGACCGCCGTGCAGATCGGCCTGGCCAGCGGCGGCGAAACGCAGATCACGTCGGGGTTGGCCCAAGGCGACCAGATCCAGGTGAGCGTGCCGCAGATCGCGCGTAACTCGACGACGACCGGGCGGACCGGCACCGGCGGGCGCGGTGGCACCGGTGGTACCGGCGGCTTCGGTGGCGGCGGCTTCGGTGGCGCCGGCGGCGGCACTGGTGGCGGGTTCGGCGGCGGCGGCGGATTCGGTGGCGCCGGCGGCGGCGCCGGCGGAGGCACCGGTGGCTAGCCCCGCCGTTGCCATCGCCGAACCCCGCATCGCACCGGTCATCGATCTGCACGACGTACGCAAGGTCTACCGCACCGGCGAGATCGCGGTCGAGGCGTTGCGCGGCGTCTCGCTCGCGATCGACCCGGGCGAGTTCGTGGCGATCATGGGCCCGTCCGGCTCCGGCAAATCCACGCTCATGCACATCCTCGGCTGTCTCGACGTGCCGACCTCGGGCAACTACTGGCTCGCGGGCGAGGACGTCTCGGACATGGACGAGGTGGAGCTGGCCGACGTGCGCAACCGGCGCATCGGGTTCGTGTTCCAGCAGTTCAACCTGCTGCCGTCGATGACCGCGTTGCGCAACGTCGAGCTACCGCTGGCCTATGCCGGCGTACATCGTGACGAGCGGCGCCGGCGTGCCCTCGAGGCGCTCGATCGCGTCGGTCTCGCCGATCGCGTCACGCACCGCCCCGGTGAGCTGTCCGGTGGGCAGCAACAACGTGTCGCGGTAGCGCGTGCCCTCGTCACCGACCCGGCGATGATCCTGGCCGACGAGCCCACCGGCAATCTCGACTCCGCGGCCAGCGAGGACGTGCTGCGGCTGTTCGCCGAAGTGCACGGGCAGGGCCGCACCGTCATCCTGATCACGCACGAGCCGGACGTCGCCGACCGCGCCGCCCGGATCGTCAAGCTCCGCGACGGCGGCATCGCATGACCTGGCGCGACATCCTCGCCAGCGGCTGGGACGCGATCCGGACGCACAAGCTGCGCTCGGCGCTCACCTCGCTGGGCATCCTCATCGGCATCGCCGCGGTGGTGCTCACCGTGGGCCTCGGCCAAGGGGCACAACAGCAGGTGTCCAAGCAGTTGTCGGCCCTCGGCGGCAACCTGCTGATCGTCACCCCGGGCAGTTCGACCACCGGCGGGGTGCGCGGCGGCTTCGGCAGCGCGTCCACGCTGACCACCGCGGACGCGGCGGCACTGACTTCGAGCACCGCCGCGCCGGACATCTCGGCCGTCGCGCCGATCCTGCAGAGCGCGAACCAGTCGCTGGTCAGCGGGGCGAACAACTGGACCACCACGGTGGTGGGCACCTCACCGGACTGGGACACCGTCCGCGGCCGATCACTGGCCGCCGGCCGCTTCCTGACCGCCGCGGATGAGTCGAGTGCGGCCGCGGTCACCGTGCTCGCCCCGGACACCGCCACCGAACTCTTCGGCCCGCTGGACCCGGTGGGCCAGACGGTGACCATCAACTCCGTCCCGTTCCAGGTGGTCGGCCTGCTCACCTCCGCCGGATCGGACTCCACCACCAACCTGGACGACCAGGCGATCGTGCCGATCACCACCGCGGCGCAGCGCATCGTCGGCGGCACCAGTCGCACGTCGGTGCAGAGCATCTACATCAAAGCCGCGTCGCCGTCACGGCTGAGCGGTGCGTACCAGGAAGCCAACGCCATCCTGCAGTTGCGCCACTCGATCACCGCGGGCTCCACCACCGACTACAGCATCAGCACCCAGCAAGCGGTGGTGCAGACGACGTCGAAGGTGAACAACACGCTCACCACGCTGCTCATCGGTATTGCCGCGCTGTCGCTGCTGGTCGGCGGTATCGGTGTCATGAACATCATGCTGGTGTCGGTGCGCGAACGCACCCGTGAGATCGGCTTGCGCAAGGCGCTGGGTGGCACGCCGTCGATGATCCGTCGACAGTTCCTGTCCGAGGCGTCGATGCTCGGCCTGACCGGTGGCCTGCTCGGGGTCGGCCTCGGCATCGGTGCCGCGATCTCGTTGCGACACCTCATCACCAACCCGGTTGCGATCTCGGTGCCGTGGATTCTCATCGCCATCGTCGTGGCCGCCGTCATCGGCATCGGCTTCGGCGTGTATCCCGCTGCGCGGGCGGCGCGCCTGTCGCCCATCGAAGCGCTGCGCAGTGAATAGGACTGCGCCGTGACCAGAACCGATGCAGTGACCAGAACCGATGCAGTGACCAGGACGCAGCACCGCCGCGCCCGGAAGGAAGCCACCACCATGATCGCTCTGCTCAGCGGGCGGCGCACGATCGCCCTGCTCGCCGTGCTCCTCGCCAGCGCGTGCGTGCTCGCCGCGTGCAGCGGCAAGTCCGCGGGAAGCAGCCCGCCCTCCTCGCCGGCATCCAGTTCCGCTGCCGGCGGCGGTGGTGCCGCGGCTGCCGGCTTTGGCCGCCCGGCCGCGTCCGGTCAGATAGCCGCGATCACCGGATCGACCATGCAGGTGCAGAACGCGCAGTCCGGCCAGGTGGCGGTGTCGTGGACCGCGGCGACGAAGTTCACCGACACCGTCGCCACCACGCTCGCCTCAGTGCGCCCGGGCGACTGCATCACGGCCACCGCAGCCAGTGCCGCGTCGTCGTCCTCCTCACCCGCGCCGGCCACCTCGTCGGCGGCCGGCGCGTCCACCGCGCCGTTGGCCGCGACGGTGTTGATGGTGACGCAACCGGTGAACGGGCAGTGCGGTGCCGCAGCCCGCGGCGGGGCAGGCGGTGCCGGCCGTAGCGGGTTCCCTAGCGGTGCGTCGACCAGGACTCGTCCCAGTGGTGCGCCCACCGGAGGCTTCGCCCGTCGTGCCGGGGACTTCGCGACCGGCACGGTGAGTTCGGTGTCCGCGAACACGGTGGTCGTCGCCGCGCAGCAGTTCGGGTCGACGTCCACCACCGATCGCAGCGTCACCGTGACGGCGCAGACGAAGATCACCACGACGCAGGCATCCACCGCGGGGGCGCTGAAGGTCGGCCGATGCGTGAGCGCTCAGGGCAGCACTGACTCGACCGGGGCCGTGACCGCGTCGACAGTGCGGGTCACCGACCCCGTAAACGGCCAATGCACCGGTGGCTTCACCGGCGGGTTCGGCGGCGGTGGCGGGTTCGGCGGCGGCGGTGGCGGCAACAACGGCGGTGGTACCGGTGGCTGAGGCACCGACCGCCGGCGAGGCACCGAAGCCGCCGCCACCGGGCAGCGGGCAGGCGGCGGCGCGTCAACCGAACCAGGACGTGCGCGGACGACGCGTTCAGCGTCGGCGCCGGGCACGCCGCCGCCGGCTCGCCGTGATCGGCATCGGAGTCGTCATCGTCGCCGGCGGCAGTGGCGCAGCGATGGCGGCCACCAGCAACAGCGGACCCGCGCGACGGCTCGCCACCGTCGTCACGGGCTCGGTCACGCAGACCATCGAGTCCTCCGGCGTGGTCACCTCGTCGGTGAAGGTCACGCCGTCGTTCGCGTCGTCGGGCATGGTGACGTCCGTCGACGTCGCCGTCGGCGACGCGGTGAGCAAGGGGCAGCGCCTCGCGCAGCTCGACACCACCAGCTTGCAGGCCACAGTGGACTCGGCAAAATCCACCCTGGCCACCGCCCAGCAGCGGCTGCAGTCCGATGAGACCGGGCAGACCTCGGCTGGCAGCGGCTCGTCCGGAACCGGCTTGTCCGGAAGCGGTTCGTCCGGCAACGGCTTGGCAGCCACTACCGCGTCCGCGCTCACCGCATCGGCTACGTCCCAGCGGATGGCGACTGCAGTGCTCACTGCCTACGTCGTCGACCTCGACGCCCCGACCGGTGCGACCTCCGGTGGCAGCGACATCGGGTCGCTGGTCGCACAGGTGCAGGCCGCGCAGCAGGCGGTCGTCTCGGCCCAGCAGCAACTCGACGCGGGACAAGCAGCGATCGACAGCGCTCAGCAGACGGTAGACACGGACGTCACCAACAACACCACGCTGCGCGACGCGCAGACCTCGAACTGCGACGCCACCGAGGGATCGACCGTGTCCGCCGACTGCGCCACCGCGATGACCGCGTACCAGGCCTCCGCCGACACGCTGGCCACCGACATGGCCGCGCTCGACGCGAAGATCACTGCGCAGGACAGCACCGTGCACGCGCTGGACCAGGCGATCACGTCGTTGGACGGCCTGGTCACCCAACTTGAGAACGCGGCGAAGGCAGCGGGCGGCGGTTCGTCCGGCGGCGGCACGGGCAGCGGTGGCTCCACCTCGGGCTCAGGTGGATCGAAGGGGTCCGGCAGCACGGGCCGAGGCAGCACCGGCGGCGGCACAGGCGCCAAATCCTCGACGGGCGGCACCGGAGCGAACAGTTCGACCCAGAACTCCAGGGGCAGCTCCTCGACCGGGTCGACGGGCTCGTCCTCGACCGGCTCAGCACCGGCCAGCGCCGCGCAGATCGCCGCCGACCAGGCCGCCATCGACGCCGCGCAGGCTCAGGTGTCCCTCGCCGAGCAGAACCTGGCCGCGGCCACGCTCACCAGCCCGGTGAGTGGCACCGTGGCCGCGGTCGGCCTCGCCGCCGGTCGATCGTCCTCCGGCGAGACGATCACCATCATCGGCACCGGCCTTCAGGGCGTCGTGGTGGCAGTGCCGCTGACCCAGATCGACCAGGTCAAGGTGGGGCAGCCGGCCACCGTGACGGTGGACGGGCAGACCACACCGTTGCGCGCCACGGTCCAGTCGATCGGCGTGGTGAGCAGCTCGACCGGGGGCCGGACCACGTTCCCGGTCACCGTCCAGTTCGCGCCAGGCAGCCCGCACATCTATGACGGCACGGGCGCCGACGTGGTCATCACTACCGGCACCGCGACCGGCGTGCTCACCGTGCCGGTGTCCGCGATCCACACCGTCGCGACCGGCCGGCACACCGTGTCCGTGGTGAACGGCAGTTCCACGCAGACCGTCGCCGTCACCCTCGGCGCCATCGGCAACGGCACGGTTCAGGTGAGCAGCGGTCTGAAGGCGGGCCAGCAGGTGGTGCTCGCCGACCTGGGTCAGGCGCTGCCGTCGTCGACGACGTCCACGACCGGCACCGTCCGCTTCGGTCAGTTCGGCGTCACCGGATTCGGCCGCGCCGTCGGCGGCACCACCGGCACCACGCGAACCGGCGGCTGACCCCTCGCCAACGGCCCCGACGTGGGGAGCTTTCTTCCTGGAATCCGGCAAGAAAGCTCCCTACGTCAGGTGGCTCGGCGACGCAAGCGCCCCTACACTCCGCGCATGGCGATGCCGCGCGCGGCAGCGGACGTCCGCCTCGCCGAACTGCTGGCGGTCATGGCGCTCGGCGCAGACCTCGGTATGGGCCAGCCGATGGATCACGCCACCCGCCAGTGCGCGTTGGCGCTGCGCATCGGCGATCGTGTCGGCCTGAACGACGAGGCTCGTGGCGCCCTGTACTACGTCTCGCTGCTGGCGTGGGTGGGTTGCCACGTCGATGCGTACGAGCAGGCCAAGTGGTTCGGTGACGACCTCGCCATGAAAGAGGGCTTCCGGCACATCGACCCGGTCGGCATCCGCGCGGTCACAGACACGCTCAGCCTGATCGGCCCGGGCCGGGGCAGGCTCGACCGTGCCGGCCTGGTGCTGCGCTTCTTCGCCGGCGGTTCCCGCGACGCCACGGCGATGCTGCACAACCATGCGTATGCCGCGGACCAACTTGCCAGCACGCTGGGTCTGTCCGAACTGGTTCGCGCATCGGTGTCGGACACCTTCGAGCGGTGGGACGGCCGCGGCGCACCGACCGGCGCGAAGGGCGAACAGATCGCCTTGCCGGCACGGATCGTGAATCTCAGCGACGTGCTCGCGGTATTCCACCTGGCCGGTGGCGTGGACGCGGCGATCGAGGTGGCCGGTCAGCGCAGCGGAACGCAGTTCGATCCGACGCTGGTGGAATTGGTGCGCAACGACGCGGAGTTGCTCTTCGCCGATCTCGAGCAGGCCGCCACCTGGCAGGCCATCATCGACGCCGAACCGGCGCTTGGCCCGCCACTGTCAGCGCCGGATTTCGACAATGCGCTCACTGCCATCGGTGACTTCGTCGACATCAAGTCGCCGCACACCCTCGGCCACACCCGCGCCGTGGCGCGCCTGGCCGAGGCCGCCGCCGGTCAGCTCGGTTGGCCGGCTGCCGACGTCACGCATGTCCGCCGGGCCGCGCTGCTGCACGATCTCGGCCGGCTCGGCGTCTCCAATGCAATCTGGGACAAGCCCGAGGAGCTGAGTCCGACCGAGATAGAACGGATCCGGCTGCATCCGTATCTCACCGATCGCATGCTGGCCGGCTCGCCGGCGCTCGCCGGTCTGGGCGCGACCGCGGCACAGCATCACGAACGGCTGGACGGCTCGGGCTATCCACGCGGCCTGCGCGGCGATGCGATCACGCCCGGCGGGCGGTTGCTCGCCGTTGCGGACACCTTCGTCGCCAAGACCGAACCTCGGCCGCACCGGCCGGCGCTCACCGTTGCCGAGGCCGCGGCGTACGTGCGCGCCGAGGCACGCGCGGGGCGGCTCGATTCGGCCTGCGTGGACGCGGTGCTCGCCGCAGCCGGGCAACCGGTGGCACGTCGTCGCGATTGGCCGGCCGGGCTCACGTCCCGCGAGGTCGAGGTGTTGCGATTGCTGGCCCGCGGGTTGTCGAACAAGGAGATCGCCGCGCAACTCGTGATTGCTCGCAAGACCGTGGATAACCACGTCGACCACATCTATACGAAGATCGGCGTCTCGAACCGGGCCCGGGCGAGCCTGTTCGCGGTGCGGCACTCGCTGATCACGCTGGCCGGGGACGGGGCGTCGGGCTAGCGCGATAGTTAGGGCGTACACCCCATGACCGCGGGCGGTCACGGCCAGCACGATGGGCACATGTTGCTCACCGAGTTCCGCGGCACAGCCGAAGGCGCATTCGACGCCGACGCAGATGCCGTCTTCGCCGCGCTCACCGATATCGACAACCTGCCGCTCTGGAACCGCCGCATAGCCAAGGTATTGCGCACACCGAACGGGCCGATGGAGCCGGGCGCGCAATGGTGCGTGACCATGTCGGTGCCGCCGGCCTCCTGGCCGAGCAAGTCCCGGTGCACTCGTTATGACGTCCGCGGCCGGGTCTTCGCACACATCTCGCAGAGCGACGACGGCAACCCGAGTTTCGGCGAATGGACCTGGACGGTCACGCCGGCCGGCGCTGGGGCACGCGCGCGGGTGGAGTGGATCGGCCACCCCAAGACGTACTGGCGCAGGCTGCTGTTCGCCCGGATCCGGGCAGCGCAACTGCAGCGCGAAACCGAGGCGTCGCTGACTGCGCTCGCCTACCATCTGGCGCCACGCGACGCGACGGTGTGACGTCTTGCGCTGCCACCTGACACGGCAGGCCGAACGCCGGTGCGTCAATGGCCTAGGCTCCGGCCATGGCGCGGATCGCGGACGGAAGCGATGAGGATCTGGTCGGCTGGATGACGGCGCGGCCGAAGATGGCCGCCGCGATGGGCGGGTTGTCCAACGCCGTCTACAACGCCAGCGAGTTACCCGTGCGGGTGCGCGAGATCGCGCGCATGCGCATCGCCGAGGACAACGAATGCCAGGTATGCCTGCACACGCGCGACATGCAGGCCGACGGCGATGACGGTGCACCCGATGACGCGTTCTACGGCAACGTGATGCAGTGGCGCACCTGGCCCGGCTACAGCGAGCGGGAGCGAATCGCGGCCGAGTTCGCCGAGCGGTTCGCCCGCGATCATCGCGGGCTGCGCGACGACGACGAATTCTGGGTCCGGGCTCGTGCGCACTTCGACGACGGCGAGATCCTCGCGCTCGGCATCTGCTGTTCGATGTGGCTCGGCAACGGCCGGTTGATGCGCGTGCTGGACGTCGCGCAGTCGTGCACCCTGGTCCTGCACGAGACGCACTGAGATACGCACCGAGATCCGTACCGAGCCTATGCCGAAGCAGCAGTCGGGAGACGAGCTCGCCGACCGGTTGCTCGAGGCCCAGGTGGACTACCTCCGCGCGGAGCTGACCGGCGAGCGATTGCGCGACGTCATTGCCCGCGACGTGCGCGACGTCCTGGCTCTGCTGGGACCGGTTCCGGTCGCGCAGCTCGTGGACGCCGACGCGATCAAGACCATCGGTCGCCGACTCGTCGTCGACCTCGGCGCCAGCGCGGTGCTCTCGGAGATGGTCGGCGCACTGGCCGACGGGATCTACGACATGGGCGCGAGCGACGAGTACCTGCTCGGCGACGTGCTCGACCGGGACGCGGTGGCGGCGCTGGTCCGCCACGCGCTCACCATGCGCCGACTGCCCGACCGGTTGCTGGACCGGCTCACCGAGAGTCCGCTGGTGGCGACCATCGCGGCCCGCTTCGTCAGCAAGCTGGTCAGCGACTTCATGCAGCAGAACCGGGCCCGCGCGGAGAAGCTGCCGGGCATGTCCACGATGCTCAACATCGGTGCGGGTGCGGCGTCGAAGGTCCGCGGTGTCACCGACCGGCACCTGGATCAGGTGCTCGGTGACGTTGCCGGCCGTGGCGCGTCGTATGCGCTCAAGCGGACCAACCATGCGATCCGCGAGATGCTCAGTGAGGCGCCGCTGGAGCAGGCGACGATGCAGATGTGGGATCTGCACGCGGACGAGCCGGTGGGCGACCTGCGCGAGTACCTCAGCCGTGACGAGTTGCGGGTGCTGGCGCAGCGGTCCCATGACGTGGTGATCTCGGCGCGCGAGACGGCGTTCGCCGGTGCACTCGTCGATGTGTGCGTGGACGTCTTCTTCGCCGAGTACGGCGACTACGAGCTCACCCGCCTGCTCGGTGAACTCGGTATCACCGAGGACGACCTCGTCGCCGACCTGCAGCTACTGATTCCGCCGCTGGTGGCTGCGGCGGACCGCGACGGCGAACTCGCTGCGCACATCCGCAGTCGGCTGGCACCGTTCTTCCACAGCGAACAGGTACGTGCGCTGCTCTCCTGAGCTAGCGCGTGGAGTTACGGAGCAGGGTTAGCCGACGGGTTCGTCGGTGTGTTGATCGACGAGTGCCGCGATGGTGCCTGGGCGAAAGATTCGCGCGACGCTGTCGCGGGTGAGCGCGATGAACAGTCCGCTGGCGGTGGCCGTCACCGTGTCGCCGTGCGTGATCTCGGCGACGGCGTAGAGCTTGCGGCCGTCGACACGCTCGACTCGCGCGCAGACGCGCAGGTCCACACCATGCGGCGTCGGCGCGGCGTAGACCACGTCCAGGGTTCTGGTCATCGCCGCATGCCCGGCGACGAAGACGGCGGTGCCCATCGCGTGGTCGAACAGCAGCGCGAGGCTCCCGCCGTGTGCCAGCCCCGGGCCGCCCTCGAACACCGGCCCGAGCCGGACCGTGCCGCCGACGCCGTCGGCCGTGCGCTCGAAGCGAAGCTGCGGTGCGACCGGGTGTGCGCTGCCACCGACCAGGCTGAGCGGGTGGAACGGGTTGTCGTGCGGCCGGTACTTGTACGGCCGAGCGGCCAACGTGGTGCCGAGGGTCGCGATGTCGTCGGCGGCGGTGTCGATCTCGTCCGCGGTGGCACCGTTGCGCACGACGACGTCGAGCAGATCGCGCAGTGCCGCGCCGAGCCGATCGCGGGCCGCGTCGCGGGCGTCGCGGGCCGCGTCGCGGGCGTCGCGGGCGTGCTGGGCCGGGTGGTCGGGCAGGACGATCGGCTCGGACATAGGTGCAAAAGTAGAACATGTTTCACCTGTGCGCGACGTGACGTCGGCCTCGTTGCGCCGGGCTGGATCCGTCTGCCGCGTGATCAGTGACGCGGCCAGCGTCGATGGAGTGCGCCGCTACAGTCGTGCCGATGTCCGCGCTTCGAATCCAGACGGTGCTCTACCTGCACCAGCCCGCGTCTGTTGAGCGCTGGCTGCGCGGTGTGCTCGCCACCGTTCAGTTCGCGCAACGCTCCGGTCATCGTGCACCCGCGTCGGTCGCGCTCGGCGATTGCTCTGACGAACCGGTCGTGTCGGCGCAGACGCAGCAACGATGGGGCGAACAGCTCGGCGCGGCCGGCATCGACGTCACCTTCGTCCACTTCGGCGCCAACCTCGGCCACGGCGGTGCGCAGAATGCGCTCGCCGAACGCGCGGTGGCCGGCACCGAGCACCTGCTCGTGCTCAATCCGGACGGCATGGCCGCGGTGACGATGCTGAGGCGGCTCCTCGACGCAATGCAGACGGGCGTGGCCGCGACCGAAGCCAGGCAGAGCCCCTTCGAGCACCCGAAGAGCTATGACCCGCACAGGGGTGACACGGCGTGGGTGTCCGGCGCGGCGGTGCTGCTCCGCGTCGATGCGTTCACCGCGGCCGGCCGCTTCGACGCCGACACATTCTTCCTGCACGGCGACGACGTTGATCTGTCCTGGCGACTTCGTCTGGCCGGTTGGCGACTGCGTCACGTCCCGGAGGCATTGTTCGTCCATGACAAGCGCGTCGATGCCGCCGGTCAGCTGCGTGCCCCGTACAGCGAGCAGTTCTACGGCTCGCTCGGTGCGTTGCTGCTACTGCACAAGTACAGCCGTCCCGATGCGGTGAACCACTGGGAGCACCACCTCTCGGCAACCGGTAACGAGGTGCAGCGTGCCGCGCTCGACGAGTTCCGCCGCCGCCGGGATGCCGGCACGTTGCCGCAGCCGATCGATGCCGGCCACCAGGTGTCGGAGGTGATCGGTGCCTCCTTCGGACCGTCCCGGTTCTAGCGTGCTGTCCGTCCTCGCCCAGGCGACCGGCAGTCCGGCCGATCCGCAGCACGTTGCCGAATTGGTGGCAGCGCTCGCGGCGCAGACCGACCCGGACTGGCGGCTGACCCTGCTGGCTCGCGGACGCCGCGAATGTGCGCGCTGGCGTGCGATCGTCGCAGACGAGGCAGCCGGGGTGGTCGACCGCGTCACGGTCGAGCGGCGGGGTCGGCGGTGGCGCAACCCGGACGCCGGCGAATTGCTGCTGCGGGTGGACGACGTGCCGCTGCCGCATCTCGTCGAGACGGTGCGGCCGTACTTGTCGGGTGTGCGACTGCAGGTTGTGGTGCAGGATGCGCGCCGGGTTCGCTGGCCCAGCGGCGTGATGGGTTGGACGCTGCTGGGGGCGCCCAGCCTCGCCGCGGAGGACGAGCTGGTGATCGTCGGCGGGCCCACTACGCAGGCAACGCCCGACCCAGTCCTGCTGCGGCGTCGCTGGATCCGGTGACCGTGCGCGGACGGTCCGGGATACAGCGGATGAACATTTGCGGCTCTGATCCTGTCCGGCACCGCGGTCAGTATTGGGCGACGTCCGACGGTATACCCAGATGATCTTGCTATCGGGTAGGGTTCGCGCAGTTCAACCGGCTTCGCACGGCTCAATGGCAGTGAAAGGTACAAGATGACGCGTCGGCTTCTGCTCGTGATGGTCTCGTGCGCGGCTGCGTGTGTGGCCTTAGGTTCGCCCGCCGGCGCCAGCCACACCACCACCATCAGCCAGCGACCGGCACCTGCCACGACGGTTGCCGCTGGGCACACCGGCTCGCGACTTCCGCGGACGCCGCACCCCGCCCCGTCCGCGGCCCAGCTCGCCGCGCTGCGGTCGGTAGCACAGCGCCCGCACGTGGCCGCGCCGGCGACCCGGCTCAGCCCAGAGCTTGCCTCGGCCACCCGCTCGGCCACCTCGGTCGAGGTCGACGTCACCGGTGATTCCGGTGCCTCGGCCGCGGCCGTTCGCGCTGTCGGCGGCCGGGTGCGGGCCAGCGTCAAGGGCGCGCTGACCGCGACCGTGCCCGGTAACAGGCTGGCCGCGCTGGCAGCCAGTGCCGGCGTGAACCGGGTAGCCAAGCCCATCCACCCGACCGAGCAGGCGATCAGCGAGGGCGTCGGCTTGTCCAACGCCACTGCGTGGCAGACGGCCGGCTTCACCGGCAAGAACGTCAAGGTAGCGATCATCGACGCCGCCTTCGGCTCGCTGCCGTCCGGCATCGCGGTACACGAGACCGACTACTGCGCGCAACCCACGTCGGATCAGCACGGTTCGGCGGTGGCCGAGATCGTGCACGAGATGGCGCCTGATGCTCAGCTGTACCTCTACTGCGTCGACACTCCGGTGGAGGTGAACACCGCGGAGCAGGCCATCCTCGCGCTCGGCGGCGTCAAGGTGATCTCGATGTCGCTGGGCTGGGACGGTGACAGCCGCGGCGACGGCACGGACGGCAGCGGCGACGGCACGTCCGTCGCGCACGCCATCCAGGACGCCCGGCAGCACGGCATCCTCTTCGTCGACGCCGCGGGCAATTCAGCTCAGGATCACTGGTCCGGCACGTTCGCCGACACGGACAAGGACGGCTACGCAGACCTGGACGGCGTCGGCTTCGCCAACGAGGACGACCTGGTGCTAGTGGGGGCCAACTCCGACGCCGGCGTCACGCTGCAGTGGGACCAGTGGCCGACTTCGAACCTCGACGTCGAACTCGTCCTGTTCGAGTCCCAATGTGACAACAACACCACTTGCGACACCACCACGCCGCTGAACGGCGGGAACCCGTTCGTGGCGGAACAGTCTCCGGGTACCAACCCGGTGCTGAACCCGGACATCGGTGACCCCGGCAGCCTCGACGTGATCTGGGACGTCTACGTCCTCGTGCCGTCGAGCCAGCCGAGCATCCACTTCGACCTGACCTTCGAAGGGGACGTGGCGCCGTCCTACCGCGCCACCTACAATGCTGCGCACGTGGCACGCGCCGCCGCCGGCAGCATCGACGAGGATGCCGCGTCGCCGTACGCGATGGCGGTCGGCGCTGCGGACGCGTCCAACTCCAACCCGTGCCAACTGGACGGCTCTAGCGCCACCACCGGCCGCCCGCTCGAGCTCTACAGCTCGCAAGGTCCCACCATCGACGGGCGCTACAAGCCGGACCTCCTCGGCTACGACGGCACCGCGTCCAGCGTGTACGGCGGGGCGTTCTGCGGCACCTCGGCCGCGGCACCGCACGTGGCCGGCGCGGCCGCATTGCTGGCACAGGCGGACCCGAGCCTCGACGCGTCGCAACTCGAGGACGCGCTGGAACAGCGGGCCGACCACGGCTCGCCGATCAACCCCGCCGACAACGCGCTGGGTCACGGCGTGCTCACGCTCGGTAATCCGGCCGATGGTGTCACGGCGGCATCCGGGTCCGGGTTCACCCCGTTGCCGTCGCCGGTGCGCGTCCTCGACACGCGCAACGGCACCGGGACCGGCGGTCACGTAGCCCCGATCGCCGCCGGTCAGAACATCTCGATCACGATCCCGAACACGGTCGTCCCGGCCGGTGCAACCGCGGTGGCGATCAACGTCACCGGCGTGCTGCCCGCGCACTCCGGCCCGGCGTTCCTCGGCATCTTCCCCGGCGGTCGCACCTATCCGAACACGTCCAACGTGAACCTGGCGGCGCCGTACGACAACATCGCGGCGGCGTCCACCATCGTCGCGCTGGGCCCCGGCGGGGTGGTGCAGCTGCATGCCGGTGCGCACAACACCGACGCAGTGCTCGACGTCACCGGGTACTTCACGGCGGGCTCCGGCAGCAAGTACACCGCCGAGTCCACCCCGTTCCGTGCCTACGACGGACGCAACGGTGGTGGCGAGCTGTCCACCGACCACTCGGTCGTCATCCATCCGAACCTGCCCGCCGGCGCAACCGCGGCACTGATCAACCTGACCGCGACGGGGCAGACGGCGCCCGGCTTCTTCAACGCCGCACCGACCCCGAGCACGTCCTCGTCCTCGCTGAACTTCACGCCGAAGATCAACCGCGCGAACATGGCGATCGTGGGCTTGGCCGGTGACGGCACGTTCACGGTGAGCGACCACGCCGGATCGGCGTACCCGATCGTGGACGTCGTCGGCTACTTCTCACCGACTGGCGCGTCCGGCTTCGTGCCACTCGCCTCGCCGGTGCGCATCGTCGACACCCGCAACGGCAACGGCGGTCGCAAGGCGTCGCTCACGGCCGGGCTGGTCGACTCGATCTACGCCGGTGGCCTGGACGGGGTGCCGTACTCGGCGACTGCGGTCGTCACCGGTGTGACCGCGGTCGACCATTCCGGTTCCACGTTCCTCACCGCGTACCCGGCCGGCATCACCCGGCCCAACACGTCGACGGTGAACGTCACCGCGAATCGGATCGTGCCGAACGGTGCCACCGTGGGCTTTGGGACGGGCAGCAGCGCCGACCGTCTCGCCGTGTTCAACTTGACCGGCTCGACCGATCTCATCGTCGACCTGTTCGGATACTTCGGCTGAGGTCGCGTCCGGCCGCGACGTCAGCGGCGGTGGCCTAACCTACGTCGGTCGGGCGAATGACCGGAGGCTGAATGTCCGCGCCGAGCGAGGCGGCGACGATCACGCACGGGCCGCGGCAGGGGCACCGATTGACGATCGTGCTGAGGCGTCACCTGGCCGCGCCTGCGGTCGCATTCGTCCTCAGCTGGGTGCTGTTCGCGATCCGCTCCGGAGCCGGGCTGGCCGGCGTGTTCAAGCCGGGGACGTGGGCTCGCAGCGACTCGCATTGGTACGTCTTCATCGCCGAGCACGGCTACACCGCGCAGTGGCATTGCGGCGGCCGCTCGATCCCTCCGCATCTGCCGCCGGGCAACTACCTGTGCGGCACGATCGCGTGGTTCCCCGGCTACCCCGCGATGATGCGCGGCACGTCCGAGGTCACCCGGTTGTCGGTGCCGGGCGCGGGGCTACTGCTCGCCTGGGTGTTCTGGTTCGTGCTGCTGGTCGCCGCATGGCGGCTGCTCGAGGACGCGGTGTCCGCACCGACCCGCTGGTGCTGCCTGTTCCTCGTCGCGTTCCTGCCCGGAGCGATCTACCTCGCCGCGTTGTTCCCGGTCTCGATGACGCTGGCGGCGATGGCCGGCTGCCTCTACTTCGCGTTCCGGTCGCAATCGCGGTGGGCAGTCTGGGCTGCCTTCGGCTGTGGTCTGGTCGCCGGCGACGGCTACGTCAGCGCCTTGGCGCTGTGCCCGGCGTTGCTGGCCGGGCTGATCGTGGCCGGTCGCGGCCGCTGGCGCGCGGTCGGCGCCGCGGTGCTCGGCGTGCTGGCGGGCTTCGGTGCAGTGCTGGTCGCGGCGCAAGCCTCGGTCGGTATCTGGGACGGGTATTTCATCGCGCAGAGCAAGTACGGCACCGGTTCGCACAACCCGCTGTGGTCGTGGTGGCAGCGGGTCCGGCTGCTCTCGCACTCGCATCTGGCCAAACAGGGCTACCAGCACGCGGTCGCCGCCACCGCGTTGTACACCGGTTGTCTGGTCGCGCTGGCGGTGCTGGTGCTGCTGGTCACCGCGCTGCGGCCCGATCGCGGCGCGGAGCCGTTACCTGCGGCGCAGCCCGGCGACGTCCCGAGGCGCGGATCTGCCTGGGCTGCGGGCGGACGTCTGCTGGCGGCGCTGCGGAGCCGGTTGGATCCTCTGGATGTCGCCGCAGTGGCGACGGCGCTCGGGGCGTGGGTCCTGGCTTACGGTGCCGGGGCGCGGATCGCGTTCTGGCGCTCGGGTGCGTTCACCGTGTTCGCAGTCCTGGCGTTTCGGCGGCTGCGCGCACCGCTGCTCGTGGTCCCGGTCGTGATCGCCGCGGTGCTCGCCTGGGGTCTGGCGCACTTCTTCTTTGCCGCATACCTGTCCTGACCGCGACCGGTCCCTAGTGCGCGTTGACCGCTTTTGCCGAAATTGACTGAGGTCCCGCCAAGAGCGGGCTGTCAGCTTGCCGAAGATGCCACTGGCATCGCACAGATATGCAATTAGAGTCACCTGACTATCAGCCGTAGTTGAGCCGTCCCAACCGTCTCGCTGCACGACGCAGCGGGACGGAGTACGACGCACCGATCGAACAGAGGTGCTGACATCCACCCCGTCCATGCCATCGCCAAGCGCCTCACCCGATCCCGGGTGACGCTCGTGCTGCTGGCCGCGGTGCTACTGGCGTGCGGCGTCGGATGGTCGCTGAACCACGACCTCGACTGGGCCGCCGGCGCCTCGTCGAATTCCGACCAGCACACCTATAGCCGCATCCTGACCGACGGGCGGACATTCCTGCTGCACGTGGGGCCTCGATCCGCCACACCCGAACCGCTCGTGGTCGCGCTGCACTCGGCCGGACACTCGGCGACCCAGATGGAGAGCACCGGGCTGTCCCGATTCGCGGACAAGCATCATTTCGTCGTCGTGTACGGCGAGGGCCTGGGCCTGGACTGGAACGCCGGCGGCTGCTGTGGCACCGATGACGCCGACGACGTCGCCTACCTCAGTCAGGTCGTGGCCGCGACCGAGCAGCTGACGCCCATCGATCGTGCTCGGGTGTACGTGATCGGCATGTCCAACGGCGCCATGATGGCCTACCGCGCTGTGTGCGAGGAGCCCCAGATCTTCGCCGCCGCCGGTGTCGTTGCCGGCGCCCTCATGCCAGGGGTGCACTGCTCGCACACGACGATTCACGTGGTCGAGATCCACGGCACGGCGGACCGGTCGGTGCCGCTTGCCGGCGGGGTCGGCTTCGAACATGTCCGCTTCCCGGCCCAGTCCACCGAGCTGTCGCGCGTCGGCCCCGGCAGTTCGATCGCGCTGCGGACGTGGCCCGGTGGTCATGCCTACCCCAGCTGGGCGAACGCCACAGTCTGGAAGGGCATCCAAGGATTCCGGCTGACCGGCAGCGCGATACCCGGTTAGGGGATGCTGGTGCCGTGGCGGAGCGAAATGTCCTCGGCGGCGACTTGGAGACGTGCAGCACCGATCCGGTGACTGGTTTCTTCCGGGACGGCTGCTGCAACACCGGGCCCGACGACCTCGGCAGTCACACCATCTGCGCGGTGGTGACCGCCGAATTCCTCGCGCATCAGCGCAGCATCGGCAACGACCTGTCCACGCCGCGACCGGAGTTCGCCTTTCCCGGGCTGGTGCCGGGCGATCGGTGGTGTGTCACCGCGATGAACTGGGCGCGCGCCTATCGCGACGGTGCCGCCGCGCCGGTCGTGCTGGCCGCGACCAATGAGGCGGTGCTGCAACTCGTCTCGCTGGAACTGTTGCGCGAGCTTGCCGTCGACGTACCGGCCGACCCCCGCGCGCTCGATCCCTGAGCTCTGAGCGTTACCCCCCTCGACCTGAGAACGGCACTGACGGCACCCCTGTTCGGGAGTGCCGTCAGCGCCGCTCTGTCCTACTGGGGCTCGGTATTACCGGTGCGGCACCGCCGCCGGCGTGGTGGTGCCGATGATGTCGTTGAAGCAGTCGCCGTGCACCGAGCCGTTGATTCGCGTGTCGTAGACGTCGGGGTCCGGGTCGTTGTTCAGGCAGCGCAGCGAACCGTTTATCTGGCTGTAACCGAGGTCGACCTGGGCGCGGTTGCCGATGAGGTCCACGCTGCCGATCGGGTTGATGCCGCCGCATTCACCCACGGAGATCTCGTTAGCCCAATACGGCGCATTCGTGATGTCCAGCGAACCGCCGATGGACTTCGGGCACAGCACGGAGCTGTAATCGGCAGGCCCGGACTCCTCGCACGCCGGTGAGGCGGTGCTCGACCGAACGTCGCACGTGTTGCCGCAGTTCAACTCCCCGTACACCTCTTCGACGCCGGGCTGGTCCAGCGTCACCGAGCCGTAGATCTTCGACCAGTGGTCGACGTTCACGTACGCCTGCTCCGCGTCCAGCGAGCCGGTGACCGTCGTCCCACATACGTAGAGGCTCGCGTTCGGGCTGACGCGGATCGTGCCGTTGACCGTAGAACTCTGCAACGCGCACTCGGCGCCCGGCGGCACGTTGATCGAGCTGAAGGTGCGGTGCGTGTACGAGCTGGTGCAATTGGCTGTGGCCGCCGACGCTGAGCCGCTCTGCGACACCACCGCAATGATGACGCCGGCCAACACCGCCGCCCCTGCAAGTGCTAACAATCTGCGCATCTGTAAGTCCCCTCCCGAGCGTCCCTGACGGTCGCCAACTGCCCGTAACGTACTGCTGACCAGCCTCGGCGTCGATGCTCGAACTGTCCGGCCGGAACCGCTCGGTCAATCTCACCGAAATCGGACGCATCGACCGAATCGACACGGTTTCCGCCCCCGGCCGGTTCTCCCACGGCGGGCGGTCCAAGCTGCGGCAAAGATCAACGACGACCTCATGATATCGTGATATCTCGCTATCACCGGAGGTTCTCGTGGCGGATGTCTTGATTCGGGGCCTGAGCGACAAGGCGGTGGCGCAGCTCGACGCGGCTGCCAGCGCGGTGGGTCTGTCTCGCAACGAATTCCTGCGACGTCAGTTCGAGGCCACCACGCCAAGCGAAGGCAGGGTGGTCACCGCGACCGACCTCCGACGTGCCGCGGCGGCGGTCAGTGACCTGCTTGAGCCTGGCGTTATGTCCGACGCGTGGCGCTGAAGCTCTGGCTGATCGACAAGTCGGCCTACGCGCGACTGGACCGCACGCCCGACGGCGATCTGTGGGCCTCTCGCATCGCACGCGGCTTGGTGCAGATCAGCTGCCTGACCCGGCTGGAGATCGGGTTCTCCTTCCGCAACGTCGACGAGGCCACGCGCGAGGTGTCTTCGCCCCCGTTGCTCGCTATGCCGATCACCTATCTGACGCCGGCGGTCGAGGACCGTGCAGTGGAAGTACAGATGCTGCTCATGCACGGCGGTCACCACCGCGCACCGAGCATTCCGGATCTCTTGATCGCCGCGACCGCGGAGAAGCTGGGCATGAGCGTCCTGCATGCGGACAAGGATTTCGACCTGATCGCCGAACTCACCGGCCAGCGCGCCGAGTGGCTACGCCTCTAAGCCGTAGCGCGGGCGCGCCGAGGTCAATGTTCCGTACGGCTCCGTACGGAAGTGTACGAGTTCGCTAGAGTGGCGGGATGGCCACGATCAACGCCGACGAGGTAAGGATTCCGCGCAGCGTGCGAGACGCGGTGACCCGCCACGAACACGTTGTCGTACTCAACAGGGAGCGACCCGTACTCGCCATCGTGCACCCGGACGACTTGCCTCACTCTGGCTTCAAACGTCGTGGACGGGCAGTGCGGGAGATCGCGGCACTGCTCGCCGGGGCGCCCGAACCCGATCCGGACTTCGCCAAGGACATGGACGCCGTGTTGAACAGCGTCGGGTCTGTGCCGGAGGATCCGTGGGAGCGGTCCTAGACACCACGGTTTTCATCGACCTGGAGCGATCAACGTCGCGGCAGGGGCAAGCCCACTCCACCGGACTGATCGGCCAGCGGCTGACGGAATGTCTCGGTCCGGACGAGGAAGTTGCTATTGCGGCCGTCACCGCCAGCGAGTTGCTCCACGGCGTACACCGCGCGAGCGCGAAACACCGCGGCACACGCGAGGCCTTTGTTGAATCGATCCTGGCGGTGGTCCCCGTTCTCGATTTCGACCTGCTGGCAGCCCGGGCGCATGCGCGACTGTGGGCCGACCTTGCCAAATCCGGATCCGACGTCGGGCCACACGACCGGATGGTCGCCGCGACTGCGATCAGCCTGGGCTGGCAACTGGCAACGGCGAACATCCGTCACTTCGGACGGATCGCCGGCCTCAGCGTGGTCGAGGTGCGCTGACGTACTGCTTCCCCAGCGACTGTCACCATCACCCGAAACACCGGCACGGATCTACCGACGCACGTGTCAGGGCGGTCGAACTCATCAGCGAACTCATAACCTCACAAGATCAACTTGAGGTGGTGGGCCCCGCGGGGCTCGAACCCGCAACCTACGGATTAAAAGTCCGCAGCTCTGCCAATTGAGCTAGAGGCCCGTACTCGTCGAGCACCTGGGCACCCGCCCGTGCTCATCCAGGGCAAAGGCTACGCGAGCGCGAACGGCCGGCCCGCCCAACGGGGTAGAACTTCTGCCATGAACCGCGGCGACTACAGGGATCGGGACGAGAGCGACGCCGACCGGCTGGACCGCAACTACAGCGAGCTGCTGCAGGAGTTGCGCGTCGCCCAGAACGGCGTGCAGATCCTGTTCGCCTTCCTGCTCACCATCGCGTTCCAGCAGCGCTTCGCCCAGACCGACGGTTTCCAGCGGGGTGTCTACTACGCGACGTTGATGGCGACGGCACTGTCCGCCGCGTGCTTCATCGCCCCCGCCGCGATTCACCGGGCCATGTTCCGCCGCCACCTCAAGGATGAACTCGTGCGGGACACCAGCAGGTTCCTCGTGGTCGGGCTCGCATTCCTCGCACTGGCCATGCTCGGCGCGATCCTGATGATCACCGACTTCGTCGCTGGACCCGACGTTGCCGGGGCCCTCACTGGCTCGGTGGGCGCCGTGTTCCTCGCGCTTTGGCTGATCGTCCCGCTGCACCAGCGGCGCAGCTCCGAGGACCCACCGCCGGAGATCGCCAACAAAATCGTGCCCTGATCAGCGCGGCGCCACTGCCGCCCAGGCGACGGTCAGCTCCCCGTGGCGCACGCGGGTGACGTCCACCGGCCAGTCCGCCGCCATCGCTCGGGCGGCCGCCACCCAACGCTGCCGCGCGCCGAAGGCTGCGAACGGCGCCGCGCTCGCCCAAGCGAGATCGAAGTCCGCCAGGAACCGGTAGATCGGCTCGCCGGGCACATTGCGGTGGATCAAGGCCTTGGGCAGCCGGTCGGCCAGGTCACCGGGCGTACGGATCGTCGCCGGCTTGCACGCCACCGTGACGCTCACCGGCCCGGCCGCCTCCAGTAGCACCCACCAGGCCCGCCGGCCCAGCTCGTCACAGGTCCCCTCCACGATCGCCCCGCCTGGGGCCAACCGCGAGCGCATCGCCTCCCACGCCTGTGCCGCCGCACCCTCGTCGTACTGCCGCAGCACGTTGGCGGCACGCACCAGCGCCGGTTGCAGCCCCGCCAGCTCGAACCCGCCATGCAGGAACGTCAACTGCGGCGGGCGGGCATCGGGCTGAGCGCCGGCCACGCGGTCCGCGTCGATCTCCACGCCGGTCACTCGCACGTCCGCGCGCACCCGGCGCAACCGCGCGATCAGTTCCACCGTGGTGACCGCGCTCGCGCCGTAGCCGAGGTCGATCACGAGCGGGTCGGCGGCTGCGCGCAGGCGGGCGGCCCTGGGTCGCGGTGATCCAGTTGTCCATGCGACGGAGCCGGTTCGGGTTGGTCGTCCCGCGCGTCGGCAGACCAAGCGCGCGCGCCCGTCCGGCAGGCAAACGCTTCACGTCGGCCCAGGGTAGCGTCGCGGGCCGTGACCACCCTGCTCGCCGAACTCACCACGCTGCGCCTCGGCGGACCGGCGCGGCGGCTGGTCGAGGTGCGCACGAGCGACGAACTCCTCGACGCCGTCCGTTCCGCCGACGGCGCCGGCGAGCCGGCGCTGCTCGTCGGGGACGGCTCCAACCTGGTCGTCGCCGACGACGGCTGGCCGGGCGTGGTGATCTCTGTCCGCACCGACGGCGTGCACGTCACCGACGCCGGCGACGGCGGGGTGCGCGTCCTGGCGCAGGCCGGCGTGGAGTGGGACGACCTGGTCGCCCGCAGCGTCACCGAAGGCTGGTCCGGACTCGCCGCGATGTCGGGCATCCCGGGCCGGGCCGGCGCGACGCCGGTGCAGAACGTCGGTGCGTACGGCAGCGAGGTCGCCGAGACGATCACCGCCCTCACCGTGCTGGACCGCAGCACCGGCCGGGTCGAGCAGTGGCCCCCGCAGCGGTGCGGGTTCGGCTTTCGCACCAGCGCGTTCAAACACACCGACCGTTACGTCGTCCTCGACGTGACGTTCACCCTGCGCCGTTCGCGCGACGGCGCGCCGGTGCGCTACCTCGAATTGGCCCGCCGCCTCGGTGTCGAGCCCGGCGGATCCGCGCCGTCCGCGGACATCCGCGAGGTGGTGCTGGACCTGCGGCGCAGCAAGGGCATGGTGCTGGACCCGGACGATCACGACACATGGAGCGTCGGGTCGTTCTTCGTCAACCCGATCGTCGAACCGGCGCAGGTGCCCCCCGGTTGCCCGAATTGGGAGGTCGACGGCGGCATCAAGCTGTCGGCGGCCTGGTTGATCGAGAACTCGGGTTTCGGCAAGGGGTACGGCCTCGATCGAGGCAGCGGGCGAGTCGCGATCTCCGGCAAGCACACCCTCGCCCTGACCAATCGCGGCGGGGCCAGCACCGCCGAACTGCTCGATTTGGCCCGCGAGATCCGCGCCGGCGTCGAGGACAGATTCGCGATCCGGCTGCGGCCCGAGGCCCACCTGATCGGCGTCGAACTCTAGGTATTGCCTGCCCCTGCGGGCGCCCTGGCCCTGGTGCCGGCCGCGGTCCGGCATTATCGAGGGTGGATCGTTGTTGTGTGAACGAATGTGGGTACCGATGCCACGTCGGGCGGCCGCGGAAGGAGAGCACGTGCTGCGGATGCTCGCGGGCCAGGGGCCCCGGCGCGTTGCGATGCTCAGCGTGCACACCTCACCCCTGGATCCGCCCGGCGGCGGGGACGCCGGCGGGCTGAACGTCTACGTGGTCGAGACCGCGAAGCGCCTGGCCGCCCGTGGTGTCGCCGTCGAAATCTTCACCCGAGCAACCGCCAGCCACCAGGAACACGCGGTGCAGATGTGCCCCGGGGTGACGGTCCGGCATATCACCGCGGGTCCCTTCGAGGGCCTGGCCAAGCACGACCTGCCCGCCCAACTGTGCGCGTTCACCGCCGGCGTGATGCGGACCGAGGCCTACCACGAGCCGGGCTGGTACGACGTGATCCACTCCCACTACTGGCTCTCCGGCCAGGTCGGCTGGCTGGCTCGCGAGCGCTGGGGCGTGCCGCTGGTCCACTCCGCGCACACCCTCGCCAAGGTGAAGAACTCCCTGCTCGCCGAGGGTGACGAGCCGGAACCGCTGGCCCGGGTCATCGGCGAGGAACAGGTGGTCGCCGAGGCGGACCGACTGATCGCGTCCACCCGGGACGAGGCCCGCGAACTCGTGCAGATGTACGGCGCCGATCCGGATCGGGTGCGCACGGTCGCGCCCGGCGTCGATCTCGAGGTGTTCCGCCCGGGCTCCCGGGCCGAGGCACGCGCTCAACTCGGGTTGCCCGGCGAGAAGTTCACGATGCTCTTCGTCGGGCGCATTCAGCCGCTCAAGGCGCCGGACCTGGTGCTGCGCGCGGCCGCACTGCTGCGCCGGGATCCCGGCCTGGCCGCCCGGTTGAACGTGGTGGTGCTCGGGGCGCCGAGCGGGTCCGTGGTGGCCGAGCCGACCTGGCTGATCCGATTGGCGCACGACCTGGGCCTTGAGTCCGGGGTGACCTTCCTGCCGCCCGTCTCCCGCGACACCGTCGCCAGCTACTACCGCGCCGCTGACGTGACCGTCGTGCCGAGCTACAACGAGTCCTTCGGCCTGGTCGCGCTGGAGTCGCAGGCGTGCGGCACGCCGGTGGTGGCCGCCGCAGTCGGTGGCCTGACCACCGCCGTTGCTGACGGCACGTCCGGTGTGCTCGTGGACGGACACGACCCCGAGCAGTGGGCGAAGGTCCTTGCCGATCTCGTCGAATCCCCGCGGTCGCTGCGAGCGCTGGCCGCCAGTGCGCGTGCACACGCCGCCCGGTTCTCCTGGGAACGGACCACGGACGGGTTGCTCGCCGCCTATCGGGAGGCGATCGACGACATCGCCGTGAACACCGCGCCGCCGCAGGCAATGGCCCAGTGAGCGATGACCGCTCTGGTGTAGCCGAGGCGATCGAGGCCGCCTTGCGCGATCAGGAACTCGAATTCGAGCGACCCGCGCCCGAGACCTTCGTCGTTGCCCTGCCCGGGGAGAAGCGGCTCAAGACCGCCTGCTGGTTGACGATCGGTACCCATGCGCTGGAGATACAGGCCTTCGTCATGCGGCGGCCGGACGAGAACCACGAACGGGTGTACGAGTTCCTGCTGCAACGCAACACCCGGATGTATGCGGTGGCGTGGGCGATCGACTCGACCGGCGACGTGTACCTGACCGGCCGGGTGCCGCTGTCGTCGATCACTGCGGACGAGCTCGATCGAATCCTCGGCAGCGTGCTCAGCTACGCCGACGGTGCGTTCAACCAGCTACTCGAGCTCGGGTTCGCGTCCTCGATCCGCCGGGAGTGGGCGTGGCGCGTGAAGACCGGGCAGTCGTTGGCCAATCTGGCCGCATTCGCCGACTTCGCGCAGCGCCCAGTCGACTGACTGGCCGCCGCCCCCGTCGGGCAAGATGGTCGCGTGCCGACGCTGATCCTGCTCCGTCACGGCGAGAGTGACTGGAACAAGAAGAACCTGTTCACCGGATGGGTGGACGTGGATCTCACGGCCGCTGGGGAGGCGGAAGCTCGCCGCGGCGGCGAGCTGCTCACTGAGCACAACCTGCTGCCCCATGTCGTGCACACGTCCGTCCTGCGCCGCGCCATCCGCACCGCGAACATCGCCCTCGATGTCGCGGACCGGGCGTGGATCCCGGTTCGTCGCTCCTGGCGGCTCAACGAGCGGCACTACGGCGCGCTGCAGGGCAAGGACAAAGCGGCGGTGCGCGCCGAGTTCGGCGACGAGCAATTTCTGGTGTGGCGCCGCTCGTACGACGTACCGCCGCCGCCGTTGCCCGACGACGACACCTACAGCCAGGTCGGCGACCCGCGATACGCGGACCTGCTCGACACCGTCCCGCGCACCGAATGTCTCGCCGACGTCGTGGTGCGCATGCTCCCGTACTGGTACGACGCCATCGTCGCCGACCTGCGCCGCGGCAACACGGTGCTCGTCGCGGCACACGGCAACTCGCTACGTGCACTGATAAAACATCTGGATGGCATCGCTGACGACGAGATCGTCGGCGTCAACGTGCCGACCGGAATTCCGTTGCGCTACGAACTCGACGAACGGCACCTGCGCCCCACCGGGCCTGCCGACTATCTCGATCCGGATGCAGCCGCGGCCGCGATCGAAGCTGTCGCCAACCAGGGCGCGGCACGCAAGACCTGACCGAGGCCGCCGCGCCCGTACGATGTGCGCGTGCTCGCTGGTGCGATCGTCGCCGCGGTGCTGGCCTGCGCCCTCGGCGTCGTCGCCGGCCTGAGGCTCGGCCGTCGCCGTCGCCGTCGCCCACCGTCGCCGCCGGCACTGAGCGCGCCGCCGTCCGCACCGGAGCAGTCGCTGGCGGCGCTGGTCGTGCAGGCACTCGGCGAAGGCGTCATCGTGCTCGACCGCGACGACTTCGCCATCCTGGCGAACCCGGCTGCCCGCGCCATGGGTGTGCTGGAAGGTGACCGGCTGACCTTTCCCGATCTCGCCAAGCTCGCGCACCTGGCCCGTGAACGCCAGGTCGCGACCACGCGACTGGTGGATCTGCCCATCGGTCGTCTCGGTCGAGAGCCCATTGCCCTGTCGGCCACCGCGGTGCCGTTGAGCCCGGACGTGTCCGATCCGCGCGACATCACCGTCGCGGTGCTGCTGTCGGACGTGAGTGAGCAGCGGCGCCTCGAGGCGGTCCGCCGCGACTTTGTGGCGAATGTCTCGCATGAGCTGAAGACGCCGGTTGGCGCGCTCACGCTGCTGGCCGAGGCGGTGCAGGACGCGGCCGATGACGCGCCGACGGTGGCCCGTTTCGCCAACCGGATGCAGCACGAAGGCGCCCGGCTGACCCGCCTGGTCGGCGAGCTGATGGAGCTATCGCGGGTGCAGGGCGTGGATCCGATGCCCTCGGCGACGCCGGTCGACGTGCACGCGGTGGTCGAGGAGGCCGCCGACCGGGCCCGGCTGGCTGCCGAGCAGGCCGGCATCGAGGTCGTGGTGCGCTCGGCCGATGGATTGCTGGTGCGCGGCAACGAGGCCCAGCTGATCACTGCAGTCGCCAACCTGGTCGACAACGCGATCGCCTACAGCGCCGAGGGAACGCGGGTCGAGGTGGATGCGCGACCGGGCAGCGACCACCAGGACCGGCCGACCGTTGACATCGCCATCACCGATCAGGGCCTGGGCATCGCCGAGGCGGACCTGGACCGGATCTTCGAGCGGTTCTACCGGGTGGACCCGGCTCGATCGCGCGCCACCGGCGGCACCGGGCTCGGGCTGGCCATCGTGAAGAACATCATCACGAACCATGTGGGCACGGTCAGCGTGCACAGTGTCGTCGCCCAAGGTTCGACATTCACCATCCGGTTACCGCGCGTTCACTCGGATAGGTCAGCGTCGTCGCAGGAGCACGCGCCGATAGCTGCGAGGGGGAGTGCATGACCCGAGTCCTGGTCGTGGAAGACGAGGAGTCGTTCTCCGATGCTCTGTCGTACATGCTGCGCCGGGAGGGATACGAGGTCGATGTCGCCGCGACCGGTCCGGAGGCGCTCACCGCCTTCGAGCGCAGCGGCGCCGACCTGGTGCTGCTCGACCTGATGCTGCCCGGCCTGTCCGGCACCGAGGTGTGCCGCGAGCTGCGGGCGCGCTCGCACGTGCCGATCATCATGGTCACCGCGCGCGACAGCGAGGTGGACAAGGTGGTCGGCCTGGAACTCGGCGCGGACGACTACGTCACCAAGCCGTTCTCCTCCCGCGAGCTGGTGGCACGCATTCGGGCCGTGATGCGCCGCGGCGCCGAGCCGGAGGAGCTGCTCACCTCCACCGTCGAAGCCGGCCCGGTGCGCATGGACGTGGAGCGGCACGTGGTGTCGGTGGACGGCAAGCAGGTGCCGATGCCGCTCAAGGAGTTCGACCTGCTCGAGTTGCTGCTCCGCAACGCCGGCCGGGTGCTCACCCGCGGTCAGCTGATCGACCGGGTGTGGGGCGCCGACTACGTCGGCGACACGAAGACGCTCGACGTGCACGTCAAGCGGCTGCGCTCCAAGATCGAGCCGGATCCGGCGACGCCGAAGTACCTGGTCACCGTCCGCGGGCTCGGCTACAAGTTCGACGTCTAAGGCCCGCAACCTGCCGAACGGCGGCCTGATCCGGCGCTGACACGGCGCTGACACTGCTGTGACCTCACCACCCAGTCCGCGATCAGTAGTCTCGCGGCGTGCCGGATGCCACCGGGCGAGGGCTCGTCCTCGTCATCGAGGACGACGCTGCCATCGCCGACGTCATCCGGATGAACCTGGCCGGCGCCGGCTACGGCGTGCAGATCGAGCGCGACGGTGACGCCGGACTCGCGGCGGTGCGCCGGCTGCGCCCGGCGGCGGTCGTGCTGGACGTCGGCCTGCCCGGGATGGACGGCGTCGAGGTGTGCCGGCGGATGCGCGCGGACCACGATTGGACGCCGGTGCTGTTCGTGACCGCGCGCGATGACGAGGTGGACCGGGTCGTCGGTCTCGAACTCGGCGCGGACGACTACGTCACCAAACCGTTCTCTCCCCGCGAACTGGTGGCCCGGGTGACCAGCGTGCTGCGGCGCAGCCAGGGGATCCCGGACGCATCGCCTGCGCTCGAAGTCGGCTCGGTGCGAGTCGACCCGGCGCAACGGCGTGTCCTCGTCGGCGGGATCGAGGTCACGCTCACCGCGACCGAGTTCGACCTGCTGGCGTTCCTGATGCGCCGGCCCGGCCGGGTGTTCAGCCGCGAGCAGCTGATCAGCGCGGTGTGGGGCTACGCGGCGCTGGAGAGCAACCGAACGGTCGACGTGCACATCGCCCAGCTGCGCGCCAAACTCGGCCCGGCCAACCCGATCCGCACCGTGCGTGGCGTCGGCTATTCGGTCGATGCGCAGGGCCGCCGCGCAATGAAACGCCGCGGCACGCTGTCACTGCGCATCTCCCTGCTCGCGGCGGGCGTCGCCGTGATCACTGCGATCGTCGCCGGGCTGCTGTCGGTCGGGCTCATCGTCGAATGCCGAGTCGTCCTCGGCCCGGCACACGCTGGCGGGCATCGCCGACGCGACCCAGACCGCCTCCGATGCCGGCGCGTCGGCCGCGGGCGGCGAGCTGCGCGCGCGCCGGCTGCTGCAGGTGCTTCGGGTGCAGTACGCGACGCTGGACAAGCGCGGCCGGGTCAGCTTCGCGACCGATTCGCTGGCGCAGGACGCGATCCAGGCCGGCCGACGTCACCAAGCTGATCGCGGGCGGCAACGTCTCCGCATCGCGCCGTGTCGACGGGCACCCGGTGCTGGTCGAGGGCCGCCCCACCCGCACCGGCGCGGTCGCTGGTGGTGCAGCGCCGTTCCGATGCGCTGGCGGCGGTCGGACGCGTGGTGCGCCGGGTGCTGATCGCGCTGCTGATCGCGGTCGCCATTGCGGTGGCGCTCGGCGTGCTGGTCGCGCGGCGACTGTCCCGTCCGCTGCGCAGCACGGCGCGCGCGGCGCACGCGCTGGCTTCCGGTCGTCGCGACGTCGTGGTGCCGCCGGAGGGGCCCGCCGAGGTCGCCGAGGTGGGTGCGGCGGTGAACACGCTGGCCGGCAATCTGGCGTTCGCCGAGTCGCGTCAGCGGGAGTTCCTGATGTCGGTCTCGCACGAACTGCGCACCCCGCTGACCGCGATCAACGGCTACGCCGAATCGCTGGCCGACGGGTTGATCGGAGACGCCGAGACCGCGCGGGTCGGTCGGGTGATGGTCGGCGAGGCGCAGCGGCTGGAACGGCTGGTCACCGATCTGCTCGACCTGGCCCGGCTGGACGCCGCCGATTTCCGCATCGACCTGGTCGCGACGGATCTCAGCGCGCTGGCGGCGGCGGCGGCCGAGGTGTGGCAGGGCCGGTGCACGGCTGCCGGGGTGCGATTCGTGCTGGAGGACGCACCGGCGCCGGTGGTGGCGTGGACGGATCCGGTCGCGGCTGCGCCAGGCGGTGGACGGCCTGCTGGAGAACGCGCTGCGGGTCTGCCCGGCCGGCGCACCGATCGTGCTGGCGGTGCGGGCGGAGCCGGAACGCGGGATGCGGTGCGTCGAGGTGCGCGACGGCGGCCCCGGACTGACCGAGCAGGACCTGGCCGTCGCGTTCGACCGGTCCGCGCTGTTCGAGCGCTATCGCGGCGTGCGTCAGGTCGGCACCGGACTGGGTCTGGCGATCGTGCACGGGCTGGTGACGCGGCTGGGCGGCACGGTCGAAGCGGGCCACGCACCCGAGGGTGGGGCCCGCTTCACCGTCCGCGCTGCCGGCCGCGCAACCAGCTGCGCCCGCGCGGCGGCTACTTCTTGACGTCGACGATTCCGGTCGCGGTCAGCGTGCGTGGTGCCCGGTGCCGACCACGGCGACGTTGTCACCGGTCTTGCACCGCGCCGATGGTGCTTGCGGCGCCCTTGCCGTTGGTGCGCGGCCCGAACCTTGGTCGAGGAGTTGACGACGTAGGTCTGGCTGGTGTTGTCCGCCGCCTTGACCGTGATCGAGGTCGGCGACACCGCGGTGACCGTGCCGCGGATGACGTCGTGGGTGACGAACTGCCGGAGGAGTTCTTGTCCGGTGTCACGAACTGCCCGTGCACGGCGTGCCGGATCAGTGCGCGTGCCGCCGGGTGCCCCCCCGCGGCCTTGGCCGAGGACGCGGTCGGGGCGGGTGACGCCGGGCGTCGTCGACCCGGACACCGCGAGCGCCGCCGCGCCGCTACCGAGTACCGCCGCGCCGATCGCGCCGCTGATGGCAATCTTCTTCCACACCGGATGGCTCCTGTCGCTCGAGCTGCTGACTGACGCAATCCACGATGCGCTCGCCACGTTCAGCCCCGGACAACGAAATGTCAGGATCCTGTAGCCCGCCCCACAACGTTCCGATCGTGATGCGCACGCGCTGCTATAGCCGCGTCAGTGCATCACGATCGCTGGGACTGGGCCGCTTCGGTGGCGGGGTGGACGGCGACGAGGCCGAGCTTGAGCCGGTCCGCGCAGATCTGCGCCAGTTCGTCGTAGGCACGCTGGCCGATCAGCGCCACCAGTTCCGGACCGTAGGACACGTACATCGGCTCGGTGCCGATGTGCGCCTCCGGTGAGGACGTGCAGTACCAGCTCAGGTCATGGCCGCCCTCGCCCCAGCCGCGGCGGTCGAACTCCGCGATGGTGGACACGAGGACCTCGGTGTCGTCGGGGCGGGTGACCCACTCCTGCTCGCGCCGGACCGGCAGCTGCCAGCACACCTCCGGTTTCGTCTCCAACGGGTGCCGCCCGGTCCGCAACGCCATCGCGTGCAAGGAGCAGCCCTCACCGGCCGCGAACCCCGGCCGGTTCAGGAAGATGCAAGCGCCGTCGACACGACGGGTGCGCAACGCCGGTTTCTCGTCGCCGGCGCTGTCCTTTTCGAAGATGCGCAGCTTGATGTCCTTGGCCGACTTCGACTTCTTGCCGCCGGCGCCCTCCGCATGACCCTGGTCGTAGTACTGCCAATCCTGCGGCGTGAGTTCGGCGGCGAACGCGCGCACCCGCTTCTCGTCGGCCTTGTCGGTCAGGAATGCGCCGTGCGTGCAACACCCGTCGTCGGCGCGTCCGGGTTCCACACCGTGGCAGCCGCGGCCGAAGATGCAGGTCCAGCGCGAACACAGCCAGGTGAGATCCGCGCGGATCACGTGTTCCTCGTCCGCCGGGTCGAAGAACTCGATCCACTCGCGGGGAAAGTCGAGCGGTGTCTCACGCACAGGCTTAGCCACCCTCAGAGCGTACGCAACGATCATTCGCCTACCGCCTAAGGTCTGCGGTATGCGGCTGGGTGTCCTGGACGTGGGTTCGAACACCGTCCACCTGCTCGTCGTCGACGCCCATCGCGGCGCGCAGCCGACGCCGCAGCTGTCCCGCAAGAGCGAACTCCGGCTTGCCGAACACATCGACGGCAAGGGCCGGTTGACCGAGCGCGGCGCCGCGGCTCTCGTTGCCGCGGCAGTCGACGCACGCAAGCAGGCCAAGGAACTCGGCTGCGACGAGATGCTCGCCTTCGCCACGTCCGCGGTACGCGACGCGGACAACTCGGTCGCGGTGCTGGAGCGGGTGGCGCACGACGCCGGCGTCGAACTCAGCGTGCTGAGCGGCGAGGACGAGGCGCGGCTGACGTTCCTCGCGGTGCGACGCTGGCTCGGCTGGAGCGCCGGCAACCTGATCTGCCTGGACATCGGCGGTGGCTCGCTCGAACTCGCGGCCGGTCACGACGAGGATCCGGCGGTCGCGGTGTCGCTGCCGCTCGGCGCGGCGCGGCTGACGCGCGAGTGGTTCGCCGACGATCCGCCGAGCAAGGCGGCGATCGCCGCGTTGCACGAGCACGTCGCCGGCGAGATCGCGCGGCCGGCGCGCAAGCTGCTCGACGCCGGGCGCCCGGACCGGGTGGTGGCCACCAGCAAGACCTTCCGGACGCTGGCCCGGCTGGCCGGCGCGGCGCCGAGCTCGGCCGGGCCGTACGTACGTCGGCTGCTCACCCGCACCGGGCTCGCGCAGGTGACGGCGTTCATCTCCCGGATGGCGTCCGCCGACCTGGCCGAGCTCGACGGTGTCAGCCAGGGTCGCGCGCACCAGACGCTCGCCGGCGCGGTCGTCGCGACCGAGGCGTTGGACGCGCTCGACGTCGCCGAGGTCGAGCTGTGCCCGTGGGCGCTGCGTGAGGGTGTGATCCTGCGCCGATTGGACTGGCTCGAGGGCGGTTGACATCGGTTCGCAACCGCGGCGGACTACCCTGCCCGGCTATGGGGACTTTCGGGACCGAGCCCGAACACGCCCCCGGCCTGCGCGTGCCCAACGCGAGGGTGGGCCTGTCCACGGCGTCGGTCTACCCGGAGAGCACCGCCGCCGCATTCGAGCTCGCGGCCAAGCTCGGCTACGACGGTGTCGAGGTCATGGTGTGGACGGACCCCATCAGCCAAGACCCCTATGCATTGCTGCGGCTGTCTCAGCATTACCAGGTACCGATCCTCGCCATTCATGCGCCGTGCCTGATCATCACCCAGCGGGTGTGGACCACCGACCCGTGGCTGAAGCTGCAGAAGGCGCAGTTCGCGGCGGAGCTGTTGGGCGCGCAGACGGTGGTGGTGCACCCGCCGTTTCGCTGGCAGCGTGACTACGCCCGCAACTTCCGCAAGGGCATCGAGCAGATGGCCGGCGAGACCGACGTCAAGTTCGCGGTGGAGAACATGTTCCCGCTGCGGGTGCGCGGTCGGGTGGTGTCGGCCTATCAGCCGAGCTGGGATGTGGCCGGCGACACCGAGCCGTACCGGGACTACACGCTCGATCTATCGCACACCGCGGTGTCACAGTCCGACGCGCTGGCGATGTTGGACGCGATGGGATCACGGCTGCGGCACCTGCACGTTGCGGATGGCACCGGCCTGACGAAGGATGAGCACCTCATCCCCGGCCGGGGCACGCAGCCGTGCGAACAGACGCTGGAGCGCCTGGCCGCACGCGGCTTCGACGGGCATGTGATTGTCGAGGTGAACACGCGGCGGGCGCTGGACCGCGACGAACGCGAAGCCGATCTCGCTGAGGCGTTGGCGTTCTGCCGGTTGCACCTGGTCGCGCAGCCCACTGCCGCGGCCGCCAATGCCACGGACGGCTAACCGCAGGATCGGCCGGACAGCGCCGGATAGCGCCGGGTAGCGCCGGATAACCTGGCCGGGTGCTGCGCTCTGCGATCCTGGCCGCGTCCCGCAACAAGGGCATCGAGCGGCTGGTTATGCATGCGCCGATCACCAGCTCCCTGGTGCAGCGGTTCGTCGGCGGTGCCGACACCGACGGCGGCGTCGCGGCTGCCCGCTCCCTGGTCGAGCACGGTCTGACGGTGACGCTGGATCACCTCGGTGAGGACACCACCGACGCCGAGCAGGCGCGCGCGGTGGCCGACGCCTACGTCGAGCTGCTCGATTCCCTGCAGCGAGCCGGGCTGCACGAACGCCTCGGGCCGCTCACCGCGCGCTGCGACGTCAGTGTCAAGCTCAGTGCCGTCGGGCAGGCACTGGCCGGGCGACGGCGAGAAGATCGCGCTGGACAACGCACGGCGCATCTGCACGCACGCCCAGCGTGCCGGCGCAACGGTCACCCTGGACATGGAGGACCACACCACCACTGATTCGACGCTGGCGATACTGCACGACCTGCGTCTGGACTTCCCCGATACGGCGGCGGTGTTGCAGTCGTATCTGCGGCGCACGCTGCAGGACTGCCGCGAGCTGAGCGGCGCGGGCAGCCGGGTGCGGTTGTGCAAAGGCGCCTACCGCGAACCTGCGTCGGTCGCCTACCAGAAGCGCGCGGACGTCGACCTGTCCTACGTCCGGTGCGTCAACGTGCTGCTGGCCGGGCAGGGCTATCCGATGTTCGCGACGCACGATCCGCGGCTGATTGCCATTGCCACCGAGCGGGCGGCGTTTCACGGCAACAGCCTGGCCGCGCACGAGTTCCAGATGCTCTACGGCATTCGCCCGGACGAGCAGGCGCGCCTGGCGCGGGCCGGGCACACCGTGCGGGTCTACGTCCCCTACGGTGCCCAGTGGTACGGCTATCTGATGCGCCGGCTCGCCGAGCGCCCGGCGAACCTGACCTTCTTCGGTCGGGCACTCCTGTCGAAAGGGTGAGCGCGATGGACGCACTGGCGATCCTGGGCGGCGGCAAGATCGGCGAGGCCCTGCTGTCCGGTCTGCTGCGCGGCCAGCGCACCGCGGCGGACGTGGTGGTGGCGGAGAAGTACTCGGACCGGGCGGACTACCTGGCCGCGACCTACGGGGTGCAGATCGTCGAACCCGCGGCGGCTGCCGGCCTCGCCGGCACCCTGCTGATCGCGGTGAAGCCGCAGGACATCGACGCCCTGCTTGCCGAGCTGGCGCCGGTCCTCGGCCCGGATCACGTGTTGGTATCGGTGGCCGCTGGGATCACGACCGCGCACATCGAGAAGATGCTGCCGCCCGGCGTCGCGGTGGTGCGGTGCATGCCGAACACCCCTGCGCTGGTCGATCAGGCGATGACCGCCATCAGTGCCGGCGCGCATGCCGACGAGGCGCACCTGGCGATCGCCGAGTCGTTGCTGGGCGCGGTGGGCCGGGTGGTCCGGGTGCCGGAGAGCCAGCTGGACGCCGTCACCGCGCTGTCCGGGTCCGGCCCCGCGTACTTCTTCTTCCTGGTCGAGGCGATGATCGACGCAGGCATCCTGCTCGGGCTGCCGCGCACCCTGGCGGCTGAGTTGATCGTGCAGACGGCGATCGGGTCCGCGGTGATGCTGCGCGACTCCGGTGAGCATCCGGTGCAGCTTCGTGAGGCGGTCACCAGTCCCGGCGGAACCACCATTGCGGCCATCCGGGAGCTCGAGGTGCACGGGGTGCGGGCCGCCCTGCTCGCCGCGATCGAGGCGGCGTGGGCGCGCAGCCGTGAACTCGGTGCTAACGGGTGACGGGAGCAAGGCCTCGTAATCTGACAAATCGGCGTCAGAGTGGGTTCAGCAGGTGGGGTCCTGGGGTCGCTTACGCCCCACTGGTACCGCTACTCTCGTTCCAGCACGTGCGTGTCCCGTTCGTCGGTGGGGAAGCCGACGCACTGACACGTGCCGAAGGTGTCGGTGAGACATGAGCACGTCAGCCCCCCGCGGACCTGGCAACCCTCTGGAGCCAGAAGGGGCGCGTCCGGCTGACCAGGCGCTCTCGGAGGTCAAGTTCCTGACGGTCGCCGAAGTGGCGTCGGTCATGCGCGTGTCGAAGATGACGGTGTACCGGATGGTGCACGCGGGTGACCTGCCTGCTGTGCGGGTCGGGCGCTCCTTCCGGGTTCCCGAGAAGGCCGTGCACGACTACCTCCGCTCCGCGTTCATCGAAGCCGGCTGACCAGCAGGGGAGTTCGCGCAGCGAATCCCAGCGCGGGGCCGCCAAGTTCAGGGCAGGTCGGAGCGCGGTCGGCGGACCAAGTACGCTGCTGAGGACGTCCGGTGCTGATTCGCGGGCTCAGTCACGCAGTCTTCGCCCGGCGATCCCGGGCAGGTACGGGGTTTTCTATGGGTTCAGTCATCAAGAAGCGGCGCAAGCGGATGGCCAAGAAGAAGCACCGCAAGCTGCTGAAGAAGACACGCGTCCAGCGCCGCAACAAGAAGTAGCGCTCGCGCGTCCGCGCGCAACGGCGTATCTACCGGGGGAGCCGTCGCGATGCCCAAGGTCGTCCTGGTCACCGGTGTGAGCCGGTTCCTCGGCTCGCGCCTGGCCGCAGAACTGGCCGCCGACGCCACCGTCACCCGCGTCATCGGTATCGACTCGCAGCAGCCGCGCCGGGCCGATCTGGCTCGACTCGGGCGTACCGAATTCATGCGCGCCGACATCCGCAACCCGCTACTGGCGCGGGTCCTGGCGCAGGCTCGAGTGGACACCGTCGTGCACACGCCGTTGCTCGGCCGTGCCCGCCATGCCGGCAGCCAGCGTTCGCACACCGAGCTGGGCGTGGTCGGCACGATGCAACTGCTCGGCGCCTGCCAGAAGTCCGACAGCGTCAGGCAACTGGTCATCCGCTCCACCACCGCGGTCTACGGCTGCGGTCCGGGTGATCCGGCCGTCTTCACCGAGGACATGCAGAACTGCGGCGATCCGGCGAGCGGTTATGCCAAGGAGGCGGTGGAGATCGAGGGGTACGTGCGCGGTTTCCAGCGCCGCCGCAGCGACATCGCGGTGACCGTGCTGCGGCTGGCCGGGCTCATCGGCCCCACTGTGGACACCCCGCTGGCGCGGTACCTGGCGATGCCGATCGTGCCGACGTCGCTCGGATTCGATCCGCGATTGCAGATGCTGCATGAGGACGACGCGGTGGAGATCATGCGCCGGGCCGCCGTGGAGCGACACCCCGGCGTGTTCAACGTCGCCGGCGACGGGATCGTGTGCCTGTCGCAGGCGATCCGCCGGGCCGGCCGGGTTCGGCTTCCGGTCCCGGCGCCGGCGCTCACGCTGGCCGGCGCGGCGGTGCGCAACAGCGGAGCACTGGAGTTGTCCGCCGAGGAAGCGAGCTACCTGAACTTCGGACGAGTCGTGGACAGTGCCAGGGTGCGGGACGAGTTCGGCTTCATCCCCCGGTACAGCACCGAACAGGCCCTGGAGGCCTACCTCGCCGCGCACCCGTCGCTGGCTCGGCTCGGCATCGCCACGATCTGGGCGCTGCAAGCATTCGCCGAGCGTTCGGTCGCCGCGCGCGGGCGGACGCCGACGCTCACCGCACAGACACAGGAGTGATGATGGACGACGCCGACCTGACGGCCGAGGTCATCCCGCTGCGCGGCGTCAGTGCCTCCCGGCGCCGCACTGCACCGCGGCCGTACCCGGACGGCTCCGCAGCCGTCTACCCGTTCGGCGGCAAGGAACCCGGCAACGAACCCGGAAACGCACCCGGCAAGCAGCCGGTGCACCCGCCGCCGCAGCGAGGCGAAGCGCTGCACTGGGATCAACGGGCGATCCGCGTCCTGGACTTCCTGCGCCGCCGCGTGTCCGGCGCGTACGGCGTCGACGAATACGGCTTCGACGCGGACCTGGCCGAGACGGTGCTGATTCCGGCGTTCCGGCCGCTGTACGACAAGTGGTTCCGGGTCGAGGTCAACGGTGCCGAACACTTGCCGGAAACCGGTGGCGCGTTGCTCGTCTCCAACCATGGCGGGGGCCTGTGGGCGGCGGATGCGGCGATGACCGCGATCGCCGTGCACGACCACACCGTGGCTGCCGATGCGCACAGCGCAGGGCCGGGCGCGCCGAGCGGCCGTTTCCTGCGGATGCTCGCCGCCGACCTGGTGTTCGGCACGCCCGGACTCGGCGCGCTCGCGCGCAAGGCCGGCGCGACGGTGGCGTGCAATCCGGACGCGGAGCGGCTGCTGCGCGCCGGCGAATTGGTCGGCGTGTGGCCGGAGGGCTTCAAGGGCATCGGCAAGCCGTTCCGGCACCGCTACACCTTGCAACGGTTCGGGCGGGGCGGGTTCGTGCACGCCGCGCTGCGCACCGGTGCCCCGATCATTCCGGTGTCGATCATCGGCGCCGAGGAGATCTACCCGGTGCTCGGCAACGCCAAGACGCTCGCGCGCATCCTCGACCTGCCGTACTTCCCGGTGACGCCGACCTTTCCGTGGTTGGGGCCGCTCGGGCTCGTCCCGCTGCCGAGCAAGTGGTACATCGAATTCGGCGAGCCGATCGAGACGGCTTCCCGTGGCCCGGCCGCTGCGGACGATGCGGTATTGCTGTTCGAACTCGCCGACCAGGTCCGCGACACCATCCAGGGCACGCTGCACCGGCTGCTACTGCAACGCCGCTCCGTCTGGCGTTGATCGCGGCGCGCTCAGTTGCGGAAAGTCACCTTCTTGTGCTGATGACGTAGTTGAGTGGTAAGTAGGTCCTGCTGTTTCTTCGTCATGTGTTGCGCGTTGTTGACGGCGTATTCGTCGAGGCCAAGCCGTACCAGTTGCGGATCTTTGCTGCTGCGTGCTTTTGTCGTCAACGAGAATTGGACGCCGCCTTTTGTCTCCTGTATCGACAGGATGGACGCCTGGTTGGTGCCAAGAGCGAGCGCAGCCGAGATGAACTGATGGGGCACGCCGCCGCGTGATGAGTCCCGGTGTGTTGCGTCCTTACTCGAACCGCGGCGGCTGCCGCTTTTTGTGGATTGGACGCGCCCCGGTTGGCTGGATGAAGCGTTGCGCGATGTGGTGCCCGTCTTGGTTGAGCGTGGAGCATCCGTGACCAACGGAGGAGCAAACGCGCGCACCTTGACCCCAGGCGGGGTAGACAGAACTTGGACACTAATCGGGGGTGAGGTATGTCCCACCTGTATGCGCGGCTGCACGTTCGGGATGTCAGCGAAGGCACCGTGTTGCGCATGTGCGTCGAGGGCGGCTTGCCGGCGCCAGGCCCCGTCGGCGTCGAGCTTCAGGGCCGTCGGCTGGCCGCCGAAGTTGTGAAATCGTTGCGCTAGCTTCTCCGCGGTCTGCTCGATGGTTCCGTCCACGTGGACACGCATTGTCGACGACCAGTGCTGGGCTTTCAGGATCCGGTGTGTTTCGGTCCACTCGAGCTCGATGTCCACGTAGCCGTTCTCGGTGTCGCTCACCTTCCCGCCCTTGACCTCGATCTTTCCCGTCACACCGGCGGAGTGCGACGTTCCCGCATTCACTCCGCCGACGCTGCCCAGAGCGACGATATGAACATTGCGCAGCCAGAACCGATCGGGATAGGTCTGCCGAGCCTTTTCCGCTTTGATGTTGTACGACGCAGCAGCTGCCGAGTACTTCTCCTTGATGGCCTTTTCCTCAGCGGCGAGCGCACGTTTCACGGTGGTGTAGCTGTCCTTTGCCGCCTTAACGGGATCAGGGTCGCTGCTGTCCTCGCTGTCTGCGAGTGCGATCAGCTCGGTGCGGACCCGCTGGGCATTGGCTGCGGCGTCCATGTATCTCTTCCGGGCCTTCTGGCGCTTCACGGCGATCGCGCTCAGCTCAGTCTGCAAATCCGCCGCCTCTTTCTTGAGGCGTGTATCGGCGGACTCCTGATCGTAATGCATCACATCGCCCACAATGCGGAACGGGAACAGCGTCCCGATACCGCGTTTCTGCAGCATCTTGACATCGCGATCGTTGGATCCGAGATGGTCTCCAACGCGATTGAGGAATTCCTTTACGTGATATTCACTGCTATGCGTGAACCACGCCCCGTCGATACTTAATTCCCCGTGCTTTTCGAGCCACTCCTCGGGCCAATGTTCTGGCCAACTGTTCGCGCCACTTCCCCCGGTGCGCGGTTGCACGTCGAAGGTCTTTGTCGCGGCATCCTTCCGAACCGCGTAACCCAGCGCGGCGCTCGCCGCGGCGGCGGACAGCAAGCCACCGAGGATCACGGTCATGGCTGTGATCATGCGTAGGGCTTCGGGCATGCGACGTCGCATGTCTCAAAATTGACTGGTAGTCAACTTTCAGAATTTCCAGCCGGGTGCCTGGCGACGGCGGGCGGCGAGGCCGACGGCGACGGCCCCCCCGATCGCCCCGACGCCGACGGCCGCCGGGATACCGATCTTGGCGGCCTTGCGACCGGTGCGGAAATCACGGATCTCCCAGCCGCGTTCCTTCGCCTCCGACCGCAGCGCCGAGTCCGGATTCACCGCCACGGCTCGTCCCACCAGCGTCAGCAACGGCATGTCGTTGATGGAGTCCGAGTACGCCGAGCAGCGGGCCAGGTCGAAGCCTTCTGCCTCGGCGAGGTTGCGCACCGCGGCCGCCTTCGCCTCACCGTGCAGCACATCACCGACCAGTCGGCCGGTGTACAGCCCGTCCACCGACTCGGCGATGGTGCCGAGCGCGCCGGTCAGGCCGAGGCGGTCGGCGATGATGCGTGCGAGTTCCACCGGCGTCGCGGTGACGAGCCACACCTGTTCGCCCTCGTCGAGGTGGCGGCGCGCGAGCGCGTGGGTGCCGTCCCAGATCCGGTCCGCGAGCTCTTCGTCGTAGATCTCCTCACCGAGGGCGATGATCTCCTCGACCTTTTTCCCGGCGACGAACGCGAGCGCGGAGTCGCGGGTGCTGTGCATGTCGCCGGAGTGCTCGCCGCGCACCCGGAGTTTCGCCTGGCGGGTGGTGAAGCGCAGTACGTCGCGCCACGAGAAGAATTTCCGCGCAGCGAGGCCCTTGGCGAAATGAAAGATCGATGCGCCGACCATCATCGTGTTGTCGACGTCGAAGAAAGCCGCTGAGGTCTCCGGCTCGCTCACCTATCCAGCCTATCTACCCTCGCGGCGAGCTAGCCGACCTTGATGCAGAGACCCAACAACGACAGCACGCAGGTGCTGGTATTGGTCTTGGTTCCGGTTTTGCTCGGGAAGGTGATCTGGGGCAGCGTCGGCAAGGTGATCCCCAGCGACTTCTTCGGCGACGGCGAGCCGCTGCCCGTGTCGCCGGCGGAGTCCGATCCGGTGCCACTCGCGGTGTCTGTGGACCCCGCGCCGGACGAAGTCCCGGTGCCGGAGGCGCCGGTGTTGGCTGGCGTCGCGCCGGTGGTCCGGCCGGGCACCGGTACGGCAGACGGCAGCGTCGGCAGCGGCGAACTCTGCGGCGACGTGCACGGCTGGCACGGCACCGGGCCGAGGTCATCGACAGCACCGGACTTCAGGCAGCTGCAGTTGACCATTCCGGTCAGCTGCTGAGCACGCACCATCGCGTCGCTCACCAGCTGTGCCGAGGCCGAGGCATGGTCCTGGAGCGGTCCGGCCGGGAGCTTCGCCACGATCGACTGCAGCTTGCTCAGTTGTCCCGGTGCCCAGCTCGTCATGATCGACAACGGCGCGGTGCTGGTGCCGTTGACTGCCGCACTGCCGAGCAGCTGGGCCGCGTTGCGCACGTCGTCGTCGCCGGAGGACAGCGTGCTGTCGACGAGGCTCGCGGTGTGCGCGCTGATGCCACCACCGGCACTCGGCCCGGGTGCCGCGGCGAGCGCTGTCGCACGCTTCAGCAGTGCCGCGACCTCATCGGCCCGCTCGCCGGCGAAGTTCAGGTACGCCTTGCTCTTGGCCGTCGGGCCGTCCGCGAGGGAGAGCTGCACGGTCTCGTTCGCCCGCTTGAGCGAGTACAGCGCGTCACCAGGCAGCGCGTGCTTGCTGATGAACACCGCACTGCCGAGCAGCAGTGCGAACACGGCGACGATCGCAGTGACGATCGCGACCGGGCGACCGAGCGCGAGGGACCGGACGGCGGCCAGACGAACGGGCGGCGCGGGCCGTGCGGCATGGCGGGCGGGGGCCGATGTGGTGGCTGGGCGGGATGCCTCGGTCAGCGGGCGCTCCACGGCGACGCCCTCGGCAACCAGGCGCGGCGCGACGGCCACCAGCTGCGAGCGAAGCTCGGCGCGGAAGTGGGCTCGAGGCAGCGGCGCGACGTCCAGCGTGCGCAGGTCTGTGAGAAGCGTGTAAATGCGCGGGTCCGCCGACAGCTCGGGATCCGGATAACGGCGCAGCGGGGCGCTCAGCATCGGGACGCGATGCTCACGCATGTCCGACAACCCCTGCCTCGACGAACCGACATTCCTGCCTGCGTACACCGGCCACGGCCCCCGTCGCCCCGGTCCGACGCACGTTCATCCAGTCCAACGAGAATCGGTGCAGTTCGTTACTTTTTCCCCTGCCCGTCATCTCAGGTCCTGCCCAGCGACGAGCTCGGCCAGCTTGCGCACCGCCCGGTGCTGCAGAGCCTTGATCGCCCCGTCGTTCTTGCCCATCACCTGCGCTGTCTCGCTCACCGAGAAGCCTTGGATGAAGCGCAGCATCACGCACTCGCGCTGCTCCTCGCCGAGCTGCCCCACCGCTGCCATCAGCCGCTGGGAGGCCATCGATTCCAGCACCGCGGCTTCGGGGCTCGGCGCCCGATCACTGCTCTCGACGCTGTCCGGTGTGGACACCTCGAGCCGGTGCCGCGCCGACTTGAGGTGGTCGAGCACGATGTTGCGGGCGATGGTGACGAACCACGCGCCGATGTCGCGACCCTGGTAACTGATGGTGCTGATGCGACGCAAGGCACGCAGGAACGTCTCGCTGGTGAAGTCTTCGGCTAGCGCCCGGTCGTTCACCCGGTAGTAGATAAACCGGTACACGGTGTCGACGTATCGGTCGTACAGCTTGCCGAACGCCTCGCCGTCACCGTCCTGGGCCAGCCCGACCAGGTGCCAGGTCTCGACGTGCTGCTCGTCCAGCACCGGCTCGGGCGGTTCGGGTAGCGCGGTGGACCCGGGCGGCTCAGGAGGCGCAGTGGCAGCGGGATCGCCCGGGGCTCCGTTCGCCGTCGACCGTCCCGATCTGGGTGGCACCGAGGTCACCTCGACGGACATGACGCCCCACCGCAAAGGTGCCGCGCCGCCCGCCAACGCCGGCGTCAAACCCGTCGAACCGCGTCGCGTACCCCAGGTGCGCAGCACCTCGTTGATCAGGTCGGCGAGGGCGCGCAAACCAGAGCCGGGGTCATCAGATCCCGACTCGGCCTGGGTTGCGCGCAGCATCGCACGTCCTTTCCACGGCACCGGGCTGGCCATGTGAAGACGGCGCTAACGCTACCGGCCGGTTTCCCCTCTGGGTACCGCCTACTGCCAGGCAAATCCGGACACCGCGTCGTGGCCCGTCCCGGAACCGGCCGGAACCGGACAAACGGGGCCGCATCGCGTCGACCACGACTCGCCCGCCCCTGCTACCGAGTCCGAGCACCGGTAACCCGCAATGATCGGACGTGACAGGAGGACCGCCATGATCGCCAGCCAGCCCACCGGCATCAGCGACCTTGTTCGCGTGCACGCGGCCCGCACACCGGACGCGCTCGCCGTCGCCGACGACCGGCGGCCGGACCTCACCTGGGCTGAGCTTGACGCCGCGGTGAACCGCGCGGCCAATGCGCTGCAGGCGGCGGGCGCGCGCGCGGGCGATCGGGTCAGCCTGCAATTGGGCACCGGCATCGAGTTCGTGCTGCTGTACCTCGGCGCGTTGCGGGCCGGCCTCGTCGCCGTTCTCGTCAACCCCGCCTACACCGCGTCCGAGACGGAGCACATTCGCACTGACTGCGGCGCCACGCTGCACGTCGGCCCGGACACCGTGGAGCAACTGCTGGCCACGGCCACCGATGCCGGCGATCCCCGGGCGGACCGCTCCGGCGAGGACATCTCGGTGCTGCTCTACACCTCCGGCACCGCGGGGCGTCCGAAGGGCGCAATGCTGTCCGCACGGGCGCTGCTGGCGAACCTGGATCAGCTCGCGGCAGTCGACCCGCCGATGCTCACCAGTGCGGACGTGCTGTTCGCGCCGCTGCCGCTGGCGCACGTCTTCGGGCTGAACGCGGGCCTCGGCATGGCCCTGCACGTTGGTGCGGCGCTGGTGCTGGCCGATCGCTTCGACCCACGCGAGACGCTCGCCACGATGGCGCGGCGGCGGGTCACCGCGGTGCTCGGCGTGCCGGGCCAGTACGCGCACTGGCTGCGCTGCGACGACCTCGACGCGGGATTCGCGCACGTTCGCTTCGCCATGTCCGGGTCCGCGACGCTGGCCCGCGCGGTGGTCGACGGTTTCGCCGAGCACGGCGTAGTGCTGCACGACGGATACGGACTGACCGAGGCCGCCCCGGTGGTCACCGTGAACGCGATCGGCACGGCGCACCGGCCCGGCTCGATCGGCAAGCCATTGCCTGGCATCGAGGTGCAACTGCGCGACGAGGACGGCGACGAGACCGACCTCGGCGATCCGGGCCGCATCTTCATCCGCGGCGCCAATCTGTTCTCCGGCTACTGGCCGGACGGTTCTGGTGGACCGGACGCGGACGGCTGGTTCGGCACCGGTGACATCGCGGTCGCCGACGCCGGCGACGAGTTGCACCTGGTCGGCCGCAGCACCGAGTTGGTGATCGTGAACGGGTTCAACGTCTATCCGGCCGAGGTGGAGGCGGTCTTCGCGCGCCTGTCCGGGGTGGCCGAGGTGGCAGTGGGCGGCGAGTCGGACGCGGAGACCGGTGAGGCGGTCGTCGCCTACGTGGTGCCGGCACCGGGCCAGCAGCTGGACGCCACCGAGTTGCGTGCCGCGGCTGCGGCCAGCCTGGCCCGGTTCAAGGTGCCGGCGCGCATCGAGGTCGTCCCGGCGTTGCCGCACACGGTGACCGGGAAGATCATGAGGTGGCAGCTGGCCGCCGGGGCGGAAACCGGTGCCGGCCGCTGAGCACCGGGTGACGCTGGTGACCCGGGCGGGCTGCCATCTGTGCCAGGACGCCGAACTCACCTTGCGGCGGCTGTCGGCCGAACTCGGGTTCTCGTATACCGAGCTGGACGTGGACGCCGATCCGGACCGCCGGGCGGAGTATTCCGACCGGGTACCGGTGATCCTCGTCGACGGCCGTGAGCACGGGTACTGGCGGGTGGAGGAGGCCCGGTTCCGAGCCGCGGTTGCCCGCTGAGACGCTCGCTGGAACGCGCCCCAAAACGCCTATAGCACGCCGTGCGCGATTTGGGAAAAGATTCACGAGCGGCGTAGCTTGGGTTTTTCCTAAACCGCTTTACCACACGGTGTGAGGCGGCCGTACACCGGTCCACCGACCCCGCGCCGCATCCCGTTCGAGGTGTCGATTGAACCCCGTTCCCGAGGCGACTGTCGCCCGGCTCGCGACGTATCTGCGCGTGCTGGGGATGGTCGGTGAGCGCGGCATCACCACCGTCTCGTCGGAGGAGCTGGCCCGGTTCGCCGGCGTCAATTCGGCGAAGCTGCGCAAGGACTTGTCCTTCCTGGGCTCATACGGCATCCGCGGCGTCGGCTACGACGTGGCGACCCTGATCGACGAGATTTCCCGCACCCTCGGCCTGACCGTGCACCGGTCCGTCGCCATCGTCGGCGTCGGCAATCTCGGCCAGGCCCTGGCTGGGTACGCCGGCTTCGCCACCCGCGGCTTCCAGATCGCGGCGCTGGTGGACGCCGACCGCGCCCGAATCGGCACCACGATCCGCGGGTTGGCGGTCGAGGACATCGCCGACATCGACGGCATCGTGCGCGCGCACCGAATCGCCATCGCGGTGCTGGCCGTGCCGGCCTCCGCCGCGCAATCGGTCTGCGATGCCGTGGTGGCGGCGGGAGTGACGAGCATCCTGAACTTCGCCCCGGTCGTGCTGACCGTGCCGCCGCACGTCGATCTACGCAAAGTCGATCTCGCGGCCGAGCTGCAGATCCTGTCCTTCCACGAGCAGCGCAAGACGGCCGCGACCCTCGCCGCCAACGGCGATCTCGTCGCGCAGGCAACGTCGGTGCGCGTGCCCGCAGCACAGCGAGGCCGCGCATGAGCGTGCTGGTGGTTGGCCTGTCGCATCGCACCGCGCCGGTGGCGATGCTCGAGCGCGCGGCGGTGCCTGCTGACGACCTGCGCAAGACGCTCGACGAACTGCACCGCGCCGAGACGATCAGCGAGGTGCTGCTCCTGTCCACGTGCAACCGCATCGAGGTGTACGCCGACGCGGCCCGGTTCCACCCGGCTGTTGCCGAGATCACCGGAGTGCTCGCCCGCCAGGCCGGCGTCGACGTCGCCGACCTGTCCGAGCACCTTTACGTCCACTTCGCCGAGGCGGCCGCCGAGCACATGTTCAGCGTGGCGTCCGGCCTGGACTCCATGGTGATCGGCGAGTCGCAGATCCTCGGCCAGGTACGCGCCGCATACGGACTCGGCACCCAGGCCGGATCGGTGGGCAGCGTGCTGCACGAGCTCGCGCAGACCGCGCTGCGCGTCGGCAAGCGGGTGCACTCCGAGACCGGCATCGACCGCGCCGGCGCGTCCGTGGTCTCCGTCGCGCTGGACGCCGCGGCCGCGGTGCTCGGCGAACTGGCCGGCCGCGGGGCGGTCGTGGTGGGCGCCGGGTCCATGGGCGCACTGGCCGGCGCGACCCTGCGGCGGCGCGGCGTCACCGACATCGTCGTCGCCAACCGGTCCGCGCAGGGTGCCCAGCGGCTGGCCGACGCCGTTGGCGGGCGCGCCATCAGCTTGGACGAACTCCCGGGTGAGCTCGCCGATGCCGATCTGCTCGTCTCCTGCACCGGCGCAACCGGCCTGGTGCTGGATGCAACCGCGTTCGACGCCCGCGAGCGACCGCTGGTCGTGCTCGACCTGGCACTGCCCCGCGACGTCGACCCGCTGGTGGGCGAGCAGCCGGCGGTCAGTTACATCGATCTGGACGATCTGAGCGCCCGCGGCGCGATGGTGAGCGACGAGGACGTTCGCGCCGCGACCGGCATCGTCGGCGACGAGCTGCGCGCCTACCTCGCCGAACAGCAGCAGCTCGCGGTGGCCCCTACCGTCACCGCGCTGCGCGCTCGCGCCAGCCAGGTGGTCGAGACCGAGCTGGACCGACTCAACGCCAGGCTGCCCGGCATCGACGATCAGGCACGGCGCGAGGTCGCGGACGCGGTGCGCCGCGCGGTGGACAAGGTGCTGCACGCACCGACCGTGCGGGTCAAGGAACTCGCCGCGACGCCCGGCGGTGACCAGTACGCCGCCGCGCTGCGCGAGCTGTTCGACCTGGACCCGGCCCGCCCCGAATCGGTGACCGCAGTGAAAAAGACACCAGGGGAGCAGCAACGATGAGCGCCCCGGCACACCTGATCGACCGGCTCGGCGGCCGGACCGTGCGCGTCGGCACTCGGGCCAGCGCGCTCGCGCGCGTGCAGACGGCCCTCGTGATCGGCGCGCTCGGCATCGAGGCGGAGGTCGTGCCGATCGTCACCGACGGCGACCGGTCTTCGGCGGCGCTCACCCAGCTGGGCGGCACCGGCGTGTTCGTCTCCGCATTGCGCACCGCGCTGCTCGCCGGCGAGATCGACATCGCCGTGCACTCGTACAAGGACCTGCCCACTGCCGCCGCTCCCGGCATCGTGATCGCCGCGGTGCCGCGGCGCGAGGATGCACGGGACGCGCTCGTGGCCCGAGACCGGCTGACCCTCGGCGAGCTGCCGACCGGAGCCCGGGTGGGCACCGGCTCGCCGCGGCGCACCGCGCAGCTGAACGCGCTCGGCCTCGGTCTGGACGTCGTCGCGGTGCGGGGCAACGTGGACACCCGGCTGGGCAAGGTAACCGCCGGTGAGCTGGACGCGGTCGTGCTGGCCAGCGCCGGCCTGCACCGGCTGGGCCGTGCCGCTGAGATCACCGAGCTGCTGGATCCGATCCAGATGCTGCCCGCGCCCGCGCAGGGAGCGCTCGCGGTCGAGTGCCGCGCCGACGATCAGGCCGTGGCGCAGTTGCTTGCCGGAATCGACGACGCGGACACCCGCGCCGCGGTGACGGCCGAACGTGCGTTGCTCGCCGCGCTGGAGGCGGGCTGCTCGGCGCCGGTCGGCGGCCTGGCCGAGGTCGCCGAGGGCGACGACGGCGGGCTCGAGATTTTCCTCAGGGGTTCGGTCACGGCGATCGACGGCAGCGATGCCGTTCGGTTGTCCGCGACCGGCTCGACCACCGATGCCGACGGGGTAGGGCGGCGGCTGGCCGCCGACCTGATCTCCGCCGGCGCAGATCAGATGATTGGGAGCTCTACATGACCCGAGCGCGCAAGGTTCTCGGCCGTGTCACCTTCGTTGGTGCCGGCCCGGGCGACCCGGGGCTGCTGGCCGTATCCGCCGTTTCAGCACTCGAGCGGGCTGACGTCCTCGTCGCCGGTAGCGATGTCCCCGAGGCGATCAGGTCGCTGGCGCCGGTCGTGTCGCGCGCGCCCGAGAGCGTGCCGGCGGAGACGGCCAAGGCGATGCTCGCCGACGCGCGCAACGGTGCGTCGGTGGTACGGCTCGTGTGCGGTGACCCGCTGTCCGAGGACGCGGTGGTGAAGGAGCTGCTCGCGGTGTCGAAGACCGTGGTGCCGTTCGAGATCGTGCCCGGCGTGCCGTTGGGCATCGGCACCGCGGCCTACGCCGGCGTGCCGGTGGGCCCGGTGCACACCGACGTAGCGATACCGGACGTCTCGGCCGTCGACTACGACGCGTTGGCACATGCGCCGGGCACGCTGGTGCTGACCGTCGCCGCCGCCGACGTCCAGGAACTGGGTCAGCAGCTGGTGGCCTACGGACTCAAGCCGGATACTGCGGTCACGGTGAGCTGCGACGGCACCGGCACGAAGCAGCAGACGATCTCCGGCACGCTCGGGGAGTTGGAGCTGGCGTCCGTCGGCATGTCCGGCACGTTGGTGATCACCGTCGGCAAGGCTGCCGCGCATCGCGACAAGCTCGGCTGGTGGGAGTCGCGCCCGCTTTACGGCTGGAAGGTGCTGGTGCCGCGCACGAAGGACCAGGCCGGCGCGATGAGCGAGCTGCTGTGCGTGTACGGCGCGGTGCCGGTCGAGGTGCCGACCATCGCCGTCGAGCCGCCGCGCACGCCGACGCAGATGGAACGCGCGATCAAGGGCCTGGTCACCGGGCGGTATGAGTGGATCGTGTTCACCTCCACCAACGCAGTGCGTGCGGTGCGCGAGAAGTTCGAGGAGTACGGCCTGGATGCACGCGCGTTCGCGGGCGTGAAGATCGCGTGCGTGGGCGACGCGACCGCCGATGCGGTGCGCGCTTACGGCATCAACCCGGAACTCGTGCCCAGCGGTGAGCAGTCCTCCGAGGGCCTGCTCGCGGACTTCCCGCCGTACGACGAGGTGCTGGACCCGATCGATCGGGTGTTGCTGCCGCGTGCCGACATCGCCACCGAAACGCTGGCGGCCGGGCTGCGCGAGCGTGGTTGGGAGATCGACGACGTCACCGCGTACCGGACCGTGCGCGCCGCGCCGCCGGCGGCGGAGATTCGCGACGCGATCAAGTCCGGTGGCTTCCAGGCGGTGTGCTTCACCTCGTCCTCGACGGTGCGCAACCTCGTCGGCATCGCGGGCAAGCCGCACGCCCGCACGGTGGTGGCGTGCATCGGCCCGCAGACCGCGGCCACCGCAACGGAATTCGGCCTTCGGGTCGACGTGCAGCCCGCTGTTGCGACGGTGCCGGCGCTGGTCGACGCACTCGCCGAGTTCGCCGCCGCCCGCGCGGTGGAGGAGCGCGAGAAGGCGGCCGCGGCCGCGGCGAAGAAAGCGGCCCGGTCGAGTTCGCGGCGCGCCGCGCACTGAGTCGGTGACATCGACGTGAGTGCGCCGCGCGACGACGGTCTGCCGGCGCTGCCGGCATTTCCGGTGACCCGGCTGCGGCGGCTGCGCCGCACGCCGGCGTTGCGGCGGCTGGTCACGGACATAGCAGTGCGGCCCGGCGATCTGGTGCTGCCGATGTTCGTCCGCGAGGGCATCGACGAGCCGGTGGCGATCTCGTCGATGCCGGGCGTCGTGCAACACACCTTCGATTCGTTGCGCAAGGCCGCGGTGGCGGCGGTCGAGGCAGGCGTCGGCGGCCTGATGATCTTCGGTGTGCCCGTGCACAAGGACGCGCAGGGCACCGGTGCCGATGATCCCGGCGGCGTGCTCAACACAGCGCTGCGCGCGCTGCACGACGAGCTCGGCGATGCCACCGTGCTGATGGCGGACCTGTGTTTGGACGAGTTCACCGACCACGGGCACTGCGGCGTGCTCGCCGCGGACGGGTCGGTGGACAACGACGCGACGCTGGCGCGATATGCGGCGATGGCGTTGGCGCAAGCCGAGTCGGGGGCGCATCTGCTGGGCACCAGCGGGATGATGGACGGCCAGGTCGGTGCGGTGCGCGGCGCCCTGGACAGGGCCGGCCGCAGTGACGTCGGCGTGTTGGGCTACGCGCCGAAGTACGCGTCGGCGTTCTACGGCCCGTTCCGGGAGGCGGTCAACTCGTCCCTGTCCGGCGACCGCAAGGGTTACCAGCAGGACCCGGCGCGGTCGGTCACCGAGGCGCTGGCCGAAGTGGCGCTGGACGTCGCCGAGGGCGCTGACATCGTCATGGTGAAACCCGCATTGCCGTATCTGGATGTGCTCAGCGCGGTGGCGGCGGCCTCGCCCGTACCGGTGGCCGCGTACCAGATCAGCGGCGAGTACGCGATGGTCGAAGCCGCTGCCGAGCGTGGCTGGCTGGACCGCGAGCGGGCGATCACCGAGACGCTGACGTCGATCAAGCGGGCTGGCGCGTCCGTGATCCTTTCGTACTGGGCCGTCGAGGCATCTAGCCTGTTCCGGTGATCGCGCGGCCGGGTGCCGGCGAGTCCGGTCGGACGGCCGAGTACTTCGAACCGGCACGAAGCTATGTCTCCAGCTGGGCGCTGCTGGCCGGATTGCTGATCGGCATGGTCATCGACCTCGCGCTCGGCGGGGCAGCGGCGCACCTGGCCGCGTGGCTGCTCGCGATCGTGATCGTGGTCGGCTTCGACGCGTTCATCGTGCGCACCGCGCGGCGGCTGCGGTCGGTGACGGTGAGCGCGGACGAGATCCGGGTGGGCGAGCAGTCGATCGATCGGTCCGACGTGGTCGCGGTGGAGCGGGACGTCGATCCGATGGCGCCGATGCTGGGCCAGCGGCTGGGCGAGGGATCGTCCCGAGCCGCTGCCGGGCTGACCGTGCTGTTGCGCGACGGCAGCCGTCGGACTGTCCCCACTCGCTACCCCGACCGGGTGGTCGCTGCGCTCGGTCTGGCTCGGGTGCGCGTGCCGGTCGAGGTGCGTCAGGCCGATCCGGACGACGTCGACGTGCTGAGGGAGATCGACCGCCGCGCGGAGACGCTGTATCGGGTCAGCGGTATCGACCTGCCGGCGAAGTCGTTCCTCGGCGACACCCTGCATGAGGCTCGGGTCGTGTTGGTCACCGGTCGGCCGATCGTGGGCTACGTGCGCATCGATGACGTGGACGGCTCGGCGCATGTGCGGGGGCCAGCTGTGGTGCCCGGGTCGATGCGCCAAGGGATTGGCTCGGAGCTCGTCGAGGCGGCGTGCCGGTGGGCGCGTGCGAACGGCTATCGCGCGGCGACGGTGACCACGTTCGCCCAGGTGCCGTGGAATGCGCCGTTCTTTCGTCGCCGCGGTTTCGTGGAGATCACCGAGTTGACCCCCGAACTCGCCCAACGCCGCGACTGGGAACGCGCCATCGGGTTGGACGGGGTCGGCCCGCGGGTCGTCATGCGCCGCGACCTCGCCGATTGAGCGACCTCTCTTTGGGGTCGCGAAAAGGATCACCGAACTGGTTTGTCGTACGTCAGTGATCGATATCGGTGGACGATGTGGGCTACCCGACGGGGCTCGTTGTCAGATCAGAACGGTGGTGGGTCGGGGTCGGTTTCGGTATCGCGGTGTTGCTGGTCGGTGGCAACCTTCCTCGCGCCGACGCTGACGGGTTCTGCCTGCGTGACCGGTCCTGGCGGTCTGCGTTGTTGTTGTTGCCTGGGTGATTCTCGTTGCGGTGGTCGTTCTGGCGATGTGGTCGTCGCTTTGATCGTGGTGTCGGTGGGGTAGGGGTCTGGTGGTTTGGCGGCGTAGTGGTTGCCGGTGGGGCTGGTCCAGGCGGTGTGGCCGTCGGGGTGACGGTGTACTTGCCAGCGGGTTTGGTCTTTGAGGTGGTGGTGGCGGGCGCAGAGGATGTGCAGGTTGGTGTGGTTGGTTTCGCCGCCGTCGGCCCAGGCGATGCGGTGGTCGATCTCGCTGGTGTGGGCGGGTTGGCGGCAGCCGGGGAAGCGGCAGGTGCGGTCGCGGGCGCTGACGTGATCGGCCAGGGCGGCGGGCGGGCGGTAGGTGCTGCGGCCGTAGTCGATCAGTTGGCCGCGTGGGTCGGTGATCAGGCGGCGCCAGGTCCCGGTGGGGTCATCGGCCAGGCGGCGGGCCAGCGCGGCGGGGATCGGGCCGACACCGGCCAACTCACCGGGCTGGTCGTCGATGCCGAGCAGGGTGGACAGCGCGACGCTGACCTGGATCAGCGGACGCCGCTGGCGCGAACACGGCCCGAGCACCATGCCGGCGTCGGGCTGAGTGGGGCCGGCGGCGGATGCTTCGGTGCCGGTCGCAGTGCTGAGGAGTAGGTCGGTGAGGGTGTCGGCTTGGCGCTGGGCCACGGTGCGAGCATCGGCGTCAGTGGCCGCGGCGGCGGCGGCTTGGCGCAGGATGGTTGTGATCGCGGCGGCGTCCTCATCGGGCAGCACCGCGTACATGCCGGTGGTGCCCGGCAGCTCCGGGCGGAAACTGACCCGCCGCTGACTCAGCGCGTAGTCCCGGTTCGACTCCTCCACCGCCGGCGTGACACACAACATGGCGCGCTGCAGCGATCGGGCGAACGCGCCATAGCTCTGCCCCGGCGCATCGGGCAGCACCCGCTCGGCGACCGCCGTCGCTGCCGTCTGGTCCAAGCCCATCACCGCGCGGGCCAACGTCCGCACCTGCACCCCGCTCACCGCACCGCGACCGAGCTGCTGCACCACCCCCGGCAGCCGCAGCGCAACCGAGGCCTCCGCCAACCGCAGCGCCGCGGTCCCCGGCGCCACCCGCAGCACGCAGGCGACCTCCTCATGCAGCCAGTCCTTATCCACGTATCCCGGCAACGCCACCACCGGCGGATCAGCCGCCAGCACCGCCAACACCCGCACCTGCTCCGCCTGCGCCGCCGCGATCACCCGCTCCTGCTCACCCAGATACGCCAACCGCTGGGCATGACTCATCCGCTGCAACGGCTCCAGGCCGGGCAGTCGGTCCTCATCAGGGGCGCTCAACACACGACGAACGCTATGAACGGTCTCTGACAGGAATCGTCGCCGCGAAGCCATCGCCGTCAAACCCTTCCCAAAAGGGCACGTGGAGCCCGCAGGTCACCTACCAGTCGTGGGCTGACGGCTTGACGACATCGGATTCGGTTTGCTGCTCGAGGTGCGTCAGGCCGATCCGGACGACTTCGACTTCGTCGGCGCGGCGTGCCGGTGGGCGCGTGCGAACGGCTATCGCGCGGCGACAGCTCACGAAAACCATAAGTAGGTGTGCGATCGCTGATGACGTTCGTGCAGCGCTGTAGTCGATCACACGGCGGCGGTGCCAGACTTCGTGATCATCATCGCTCGACGCGGGCCTGCGCGATCAAGGGGAGTTCAGATGGCACGGTGGCGGTCGGTGGGGCGGCGGGTAGCGATCATCACCGCGCCGGTCATTCTCGCGTTGGCAGGGATGGCTGTGCTCGCGCCGTCGGCGGTGGCGACTGCCTCGGAGTGCGACGCGATCGCCGGGAATCTCGTGCAGAACTGCGGTTTCGAGACCGGGGACTTCACCGACTGGCAGATAACCGGTGATCAAACGGCTGTGCTGGGCTTCGATGGGGTCTTCGCTCCGCACAGCGGAAGCGATCAGGCCATATTTGGCAGTGTCGGTTTCGACGACATCGTCTCGCAGACCATCAGCACGCACGCTGGCACGAGCTACGCATTCAGCTACTGGTTGGCCAACAAGGGCTTTACACCGAGCGACTTCCGCGCGACCGTCGCCGGGGTGGTCGGTGGGCCACTCACCTTCGATTCCCAAACCAACGACGCAGCGAGCTTCGACTGGACGCAATTCAGCCATACGGTGACCGCCTCGACAACAGCGCTCACCATCACCTTCTATATCCGCAACGATCCGTCCTTCTACCACCTCGACGACGTGAGCCTGGTTCCCACGTCTCCCTGCGGCCAACCGGCAGATCGCATCTACACCGGCACCGTGCCCAGCGGCATCCTCGTCACCTCCGGGGTCGTCTGTGTCGATGACGAGACCGTGCACGGTGGCATCGTCGCCTCCCACGCGACGTTGTACGTGCAGGACTCCGCAGTGCTCGGCGGCATCAACTCCACCGCAGGGGGCGGCCTCCAAGTCTGCGGGTCCAGCGCCGCCTCGATCGGCGTCACCCAGTCCACCGGCATGGTCCTCATCGGCGCACCGCAATCCTGCGCACCGAACACCATCACCGGCAGCGTCCTGGCCACCGGCAACCACGGCGGCGGAACCATCGAGGACAACACCATCAGCGGCGGCCTCACCGTCACCGCCAACACCCCAGCCTTCCAGGTCAGCGGCAACCACAAATAACCGCCACCAAACGTCCCCTAGGCGGCTGGGCTGCTCGCCGGCCATCGAAGTCCTGAAAGACTGGTGGGGTGAGTGACGTCCCGCGTTCTGCCGAGCTGTTCGCCCGCGCGCAGCGCGTCATCCCCGGAGGTGTGAACTCGCCGGTGCGCGCGTTCCGCGCAGTGGGCGGCACGCCGCGCTACATGGTCAGCGGCGCAGGGCGCGTACCTCACCGATGCCGACGGCAACACCTATGTCGACCTCGTCTCGTCGTGGGGTCCGATGATCCTCGGCCACGCACACCCGGACGTGGTCGCGGCGGTGCAGCGCGCGGCCGCGCATGGCTTGTCGTTCGGCACCCCCACCGCGGGTGAGACCGACCTCGCCGAGGAGATCATCCGCCGGGTCCGCGCGGCGGCGCCGACGGACGCGACGCCCCCGCTCGAACAGGTGCGGCTGGTCAACTCCGGCACCGAGGCGACGATGTCCGCGCTCCGGTTGGCCCGCGGTGTCACCGGCCGCAGCAGGGTGATCAAGTTCGCCGGTTGCTACCACGGGCACGTGGACGCGCTGCTCGCCGCGGCCGGTTCCGGCGTAGCCACCTTCGCGTTGCCAGACACCCCAGGTGTCACCGGTGCGCAGACCGCGGAAACGGTGGTGCTGCCCTACAACGACCTGGCGTCAGTACGCGAGTGCTTCGCCGAGTCCGGCGAGTCGATCGCCTGCGTCATCACCGAAGCGGCGGCGGGGAACATGGGCGCGGTCGCGCCGTTGCCCGGCTTCAACCAGGGCCTGCGCGACGTCACCCGCGAATACGGCGCGCTGCTGATCATGGACGAGGTGATGACGGGCTTTCGCGTGTCGCCGGCGGGCTGGTACGGGTTGGATCCCGTCGATGCCGACCTGTTCACCTTCGGCAAGGTGATGAGCGGCGGGCTGCCGGCCGCCGCCTTCGGTGGACGCACGGAAGTCATGTCGAAGCTGGCACCGGCCGGGCCCGTGTACCAGGCCGGCACGCTGTCGGGCAATCCGGTCGCCGTCGCTGCCGGGCTTGCGTCGTTGCGTGCCGCCACTGCCGACGTTTACCGCGCGCTGAACGCGAATGCGATCCGCATCGGCGAGCTGGTTACCGAGGCGCTGACGGCAGCCGGCGTCGCGCACCAGGTGCAGTACGCCGGCAACCTGTTCTCCGTCTTCTTCGGCGAGCGTCGCGTCACGGACTTCGCCGGGGCCCAGGCGAGCGAGACGTTCCGCTACCGGCCGTTCTTCCACGCCATGCTCGATGCCGGTGTGTACCTGCCGCCGAGCGCCTTCGAGGCATGGTTCGTCAACGCCGCGATGGACGCCGACGTGCTCACCCACATCGCCGCCGCGCTGCCCGCCGCGGCTGCTGCGGCCGCGGCGGCCACGCCCTGACAGGATGGCCGACGTGACCGTCGTCCACCTGCTCCGTCACGGCGAGGTGTTCAACCCCGACCGGGTGCTGTACGGGCGACTGCCCGGCTACCACCTGTCCGATCTGGGCACGGCGCAGGCCAAGCTCGCGGCCGAGTACCTCGCCGAACGTCCGATCGGCTATCTGGTGTCCTCACCGCTGGAACGCGCTCAGGAAACCGCGGCGCCGCTGGCCGCCGCGTTCGACTTGGCGGTAGCGGTGGACGAACGGCTGATCGAAGCCGGTAACGCGTTGGAGGGTCGCCACGTCGCCGGCGGCAAGGGGCTGCTCACCGATCCGGCCAACTGGAAGTACTTCCGCAATCCGTTGCGCCCGTCGTGGGGCGAGCCGTACGCCGACATCGCAGCAAGGGTGCTGTCCGCGGCGCGCGCCGCACGCGAGAAGGCGCGGGAGGGCGGCGCGGACGTGGAGGCCGTGTGCGTCACGCACCAGCTGCCGATCGTGGTGGCCCGCCGCGCCGCGGAAGGCCAGCACCTGTTCCACGACCCGAGGCATCGCCAGTGCGCGCTGGCATCGGTCACCTCGTTCACCTTCACCGATGACGTGATCACGCACATCGACTACGCCGAACCGGCCGCGGTGCTGCCACCCGGCGTCGGCGCCGGCGCCTGAGGACCAGCCGGACCAGCCACTATCAGCAGCGCCGTCGGCAGCACCGTCAGCGGCCTGAGCCACAACAGCGCCCACCACCGCAGGCCCGCACAGGTCGATAACGCACACTGGTCCGCGATGAAACGCCCGATCAGACTCGTCGCGCTCGCCGCCCTGGCTGCCAGCGCGTCCCTGCTGCTGGCTGCCTGCACCGGCAAGGACGCCGTCAACCAGACCGCCGGCGGCCAGTTCCGCTTCGTCTCCGGCACGACCTTGGGCAAGACCTACCCGGTCGGCAGCCGAAAGCTGGCCGGCGACTTCACCGCGGATCTGCTCAACGGCGGGACGATCACCCTGCGGCAGCAGGCAGGCAAGGTCGTCGTGATCAACTTCTGGGCCACCTGGTGCGGGCCGTGCACCACCGAGACGCCGCAACTGGACGCGATGTACCGGCAGGTGAAGGCCCAGGGCGTCCAGGTCATCGGCATCGACACCAAGGACAGCCGCAACGAGGCGCAGGCGTTCATCAAGGACAACGGCATCACGTTCCCGATCGCGTTCGACGAGCCCGGTGCCACCGCGATCGCGCTCGGCCGCATTCCGGCGCTGAGCCTGCCGTTCACGGTGCTCGTCGACAAGAAACAGCGCATCGCCGCGGTGTACCTGAGCCGCCTCACCCCGGCCGATCTCGAGCCCGTGCTGACCCAGCTCGAGACGGAGACATAGGGCGTGCCGCTCGCCGGGTTCTCCCACGTCGTCACCGACGGACCGCTGCTGGTTGCCGCGGCGGTGGCGGCGCTGGTCGGGCTGATCGGCTTCCTGTCGCCGTGCGTGCTGCCGCTGGTTCCCGGTTACCTGTCCTACGTCGCCGGTCTCGCCGGCTCGGGGCAGCAGGCACGCCCACGACGGGTGGTCGGTGGCGCGGCCCTGTTCGTCGCCGGCTTCACCGTGATCTTCGTGCTGGAGGGCGTGCTGTTCGGCGCACTCGGTGCCGCCATCCGCAACCACGCGGTGGCGATCGAACGGGTGCTCGGCGTCGTCACCATCGCCATGGGCGTGGTGTTCCTGGGCGGCATCCCGTTCCTGCAACGCGAGTGGCGGATTTCGGCATTGCCGCGCGCGGGGCTGCTCGGCGCGCCGCTGCTCGGCGCCGCGTTCGGGTTGGCGTGGGCGCCGTGCCTCACGCCGACGTTCTCCGCCGTGTACGGGCTGGCCTTCTCGCAGGGCACGGCCGGTCGCGGCGCGTTCCTGATGACGTGCTACTGCCTCGGGCTCGGCGTGCCGTTCCTGCTGGTGGCACTCGGGGTGGGCTGGGTCTCCGGCGTGCTCAGCTTCGTTCGCCGGCACAAGCGCGTGGTCAGCCAGGTGGGCGGCGTGCTGCTCATCGTGATCGGCGTACTGCTCGTCTCCGGGCTGTGGAACCACTGGATGGACGAGCTGCGCAGCGCGGTCGGTCCGGGCGCCGGCGTCGGAGCCAACTTGTGAGCGCGAGCGGGCGGCTGCCCGGTGTGCTGAGTCCCGGGTGGCGGGTGGTCCGCCGCGGCTGGCGGACGTTGACCAGCATGCGCACCGCGCTGATCCTGCTGTTCCTGCTCGCGGTGGCCGCCGTACCGGGCTCGATCCTGCCGCAGCGCCCGCTCAACCCGGACAAGACCACGTCCTACATCGCCAGTCACGGCGCGTGGGGGCGGCTGCTCGACCATCTCGGCATGTTCGACGTGTTCGGCTCGGCCTGGTTCGCCGCGATCTACCTGCTGCTTGTTCGTGTCGCTGATCGGCTGCCTGATCCCGCGCATCCGGCTGCATGCCCGCGCATCCGTGCGTAAGCCGCTGCCGGCGCCGCGCAATCTGGACCGCTTGCCCGAATCGGCGACGTTCGAAGCCGGCGACGACCCGCAGCACTACGCCACCTGCGGCGCGGGCGACGCTCGGTCGGCGCTGGCGGGTGGTCCAGCGCGAAGAGCCGGACGGCGTGCTCACCCTCTCCGCGGAGAAGGGGTACAGCCGCGAGACCGGAAACCTGATCTTCCACGTCGCGTTGCTGGTGTCGCTGGTGCTGATCGCGGTCGGCCGGCTGTACAGCTACCAGGGTTCGCGCATCGTGATCCAAGGCGCCGATCAAGGGTTCTGCAACACCGTCTCCGCCTACGACTCGTGGCGTCCCGGCCGCTTCGCCGCCGAGGGCAAGGTGAGCCCGGCGCCGTTCTGCATCGACCAGCTCAGCTCGTTCACCGCGACGTACACCTCCAGTGGCGAGCCGACGCAGTTCGCCGCCGACGTGCTGTTCCGTCCCACGTTGGACGCGCCGGCCGTATCGAAGCGGATCACCGTCAACCATCCGCTGCGGCTCGAGGGCGATCGGGTGTACCTGATCGGTCACGGTTTCGCGCCACAGATCACCGTGCACATGCCGGACGGCACGACGCGCACCGACACCGCCGCGTTCCTTCCGCAGGTGGCGACGCACCCTGCTGTCCGAAGGAGCGTTCAAGGAAGCGTCGGTGCCGGGCGCCAAGCAGGACATCGGCATCTCCGGCTTCTTCGCGCCGACGCCGGCCGACACCGGTGACGGCGTCATCACGTCGGTGTCGCCGCAGGTCAACCACCCGATCCTGGGCATCTTCGTGTACCAGGGCGATCTGAACTACAACGGCCTGCCGCAGAACGTCTACTCCCTCGACACGTCCAAGATGACCCAGCTCGGCGCGGCGAACCTGGAGATCGGGCAGACCGCGAAGTTCGCGCACGGGGTGTCGGTGACCTTCGACGGCTGGGTGCCGTTCGCCAGCATCCAGGTCAGCCACGACCCGACCCAGGGCTATCTGCTGTGGTCGGCGCTGGCCATGGTGCTCGGCCTGCTGGGTTCGCTGGGCATCCGCCGGCGCCGGGTGTGGCTGCGGATCACCCCGTCGCGAGAGGGCGGGCAGCCGTCGCATACCGTTGTCGCAGTCGGCGGGCTGGCCCGCAGCGACTCGGGCAACTTCCGGACCGAGTTCGAGGCTCTGCTCACCCGGTTGCGCCGGGCCGCTGCGCCGAACAAGCCGCTCGTCGGCGCTGGAAGGGAGTGATCGTGGCCGGTATCGAAGGCTCGATGGCGCACCTGTCCGATTCGCTGTTCACGACGGCGATCGCGATCTACTCCGTCGCCATGGTCGGCTTCGTCGCGGAGTACTCCTTCGGCCGCCGCGGTCGCATCGCGGCCACGGTGCCTACGGCGGCCGGCGCCGGTCCGCGAGCTGGTCGGCGCGGGCGGGCCGCCGCTCGAGGGCTTCGCCAGTGCGCCGGCCGGAGCCGACGCCGACGTTGCCGTCGCGGACGATTCGCCGCCCGCCACGGGCTCCGGCGGTCGCCGTGACATGGCGGACCGGATCGGACGGTGGTCGTTCGCGATCACCATCGTCGGACTGCTGTTCCACATTGCGTCCATTGCGGTGCGCGCGATCGCGGTGGACGCGGTGCCGTGGAGCAACATGTACGAGTTCGCGTCGGTCGCCGGCCTGGTCGGCGTGATCGCGTTCGTGGCACTGCTGTGGCGAGTACCGCAGATCCGTCACCTGGGCGGGTTCATCCTGCTGCCCGTCATCCTGTTGATGTTCCTGGCCGGCACGGTGCTGTACTCGAAGGCGCAGCCGCTCGTGCCCGCGTTGCAGTCCTACTGGCTCGCCATCCACGTGACGCTGGTGTCGATCGCCGAGGGCGCGTTGATGACCAGCGCGGTGCTGACCGTGCTCTTCCTGGTGCGCACGCACTACGAAACAGTGACGAAGACCCCCGGGCGTCCACTCGGTCGGCTCGCGACGTTCGGTGAGAAACTGCCCGCAGCGGCGACGCTGGACAAGGTGGCGTACCGGGTCGTCGCGTTCTCGTTCCCGCTGTACACGGTCGCCATCATCTGCGGCGCGATCTGGGCCGAGGCGGCGTGGGGACGGTACTGGGGCTGGGACCCCAAGGAGACCTGGGCGTTCATCGTCTGGGTCATCTACGCCGCGTATCTGCACGCCCGCGCGACGGCCGGCTGGAAGGGTCGCACGGCGGCGTGGGTGAACCTGGCCGGCTTCGGCGCGATCATGTTCAACTTCCTGGTCGTCAACATCGTGATCTCCGGCCTGCACTCCTACGCCGGCCTCAGCTGACTGGTTGCCGGCCGCACCCCGTCAACGGATGTCAGCGCATTAAGCCCTGGTAGACCCATTCGAGTGAGTGCGGTCCGGTAACGCGCGTGACGCGCCCGGCGGGCGAGGTCACCGTGGCGGGCAGGTTCCGGGCGCTGCTCGAATCGTTGAGATAGCCGAGGTGGGTGTAGCAGACGGGTGTGCGATCGCCCAGGTCGACGCGAAGTGAGCCACGTAGCGCCAGGGTGGACGCCGCCGGGATGGAGTCGCACGGGGATCCGCCGATTTCCGTCCACTGGTGCCGCCGCGGCCTTGCGGGGGGCTCGCGGAGTGGGAGGTGTCCGCGAGGTACGCGCTGCCGTAGGCCATCTGCTGGCATTGCAGCGGGCAGATCGATCGCGCCGGAATCCCGGCATACGGCGCGGAGATGGTCACCACGTCCCGCACGCGCAGGTACGGCGGGAATCCGCGTTTCCCGGCACCGGCAAGTGCGTCGCGGATGATCAGGCCGCCCATCGAATGCCCCACGAGATCGACGGCAACGCCGTGGCTGGAGTAGCTGCGGTACACGTACCAGGCGAGTAACTGGGCGATGTCGGTGATGCTCGTGTCGGCAGTGGGGCGGGCAGTACCGCGAATGTCCACGGCGCCGCGCCCGCTGTCTGCGCAGTAGTACGCGACGCCGCGGACCGGGCCGGTCCAACCGTGGCGGCGGAGCACGGTCGTCAGCCCGGCCACCGGAGCGGTCACGTCGGTTCCCACACAACCAGGGCTGAGGATTGCCCCGTGCAGGTCCAGCACCGGCACGGTCGACGGTCCGGGCGCAGCCGCGTGCGCTGTCGTCGCGCGGGGGACCGGGCCCAGGTCCTCGGGTCGATCCGGTCGCGGCCACGGCGTGGCGTGGGTCAGGCCGACCTGGAGCAGCCGCGCCGCCGCGGCCGCAACCGCGGCACCGACGTCAGGCAGCGCCGAGGCGGATGCGGTCGATGCCAGCGCCACCGGCAGGCACGCGAGCAGCGCGAGGGCTACTCGGGTGGGGGTGCGCGCCAAGGTCGGTCACGGATTCCTTCGAGTGCGGGGCGGACAGGTCGGCCGTTGCCCTGGCAGTGATCATGCCGCTGCTTGTCCCGTCGCGCACGGAATCGTACCGGCGAGCCGCGGGAAGCCTTTTGTACCCCTCGCTGCCAGTGCCGCGTTGTTGCCCCCGGCGTCAGCCGGTCGACGGGGTCAGGTTGTAGACGGTGCTGCCGCCGATCGTGGTCGCGGTGAACGTCGAGGTCACCCACTGCTGGATCTGGTACGCGGTCGAGGTGTTCGCCGCGGTCGAGCCGATGAAGCCCTGACTGTCGGCGACGTAGTAGTGAATCTTGTGCGCGGCCACGAGCTGCTTGAACTGAGCCAGCGTGATGGCCGGGTCGGTGCCGTTGTATCCACCGAGCGACATCACGCTCTCGCCGGTCGCCAGCTCCAGCGAGGCCGCCTCGTTGTCGCCGGTGGTCGCGGCCACCCAGGTGTACTGGCCCGCGTCCGCACGCAGCGCTGTTCGAAGTGCGGCGCTGACCGTGGTCGCGCCGCCGAGGCCGCCGGGCTGCCCGCCGCCGAACCCGCCGCGCAGTTCCGCTTGGCCGTTGGCCGGTGCCGGGCGCACCGCCGAAGCCGCCGGTCGTTGTCCCTGGTTGCTGCCCACCGCCAGGCCCGCCGACAGCACCTCCAGGCCCGCCGTTCCCACCGCCGGGGCGGCCGCCGGCCGCGCCGCCACCGCCACCACCACGGCCGAAGCCGGCCGATGCTGGTCCGGCAGTGGGAATCGCGCCGGTGTGCGCGGTCGAGGCCGTCTGCACCGCATACGCACTCGGCCCGATCAGCAAGGCGATCGCGACCAGCGGCGCGACGACAATGGCACGCAGCCGGCCGCTCAGCACGGCAAACACCGCTGCCCCGCCACACAACAGCACGGCCCAGCGCAATTCCGGCTGCCAACTGGCCCGGCCGAGCAGGATGAATGTCCAGCCCGCACCCGCTGCGACAAGTGCAGCCAGCAGCCAGCGCGCCGCCTCCGTCGAACGCGCGCGCCACAGCGCGACCGCACCGATACCGACCAGCGCAGCGATCGCCGGTGCCAGCGCCACTGTGTAGTACGGATGGATGATGCCGCTGGCGACGCTGAGCACCGCGCCGGTGACCACCAACCAGCCACCCCACACGATCGTGCTGGCGCGCAGTGCATCGGTTCGCGACCGCCCATGCGTCAGCCACAGCAGTGCAGCGATGGCGATGAGCGCCGACGGCAGCAGCCAGCTGATCTGCGTCCCCATCTCCGCGCCGAACGAGTCGGAACAGGCCGGTCTGGCCCGAGGAGAATCCGCCGGTGCCACCACCGACGCTGCCGTTGTTGCTGCTGCCGGTGAGCCGGCCGACGCCGTTGTAACCGAACGTCAGCTCCAGAATGCTGTTGTGGTTCGAGCCTCCGATGTACGGCCTGGATCCGGCCGGCCACAGCTCGACGAGCGCGATCCACCACCCGGCGGCAACCACCATTGCCAGCAGCGATGCGAGAACGGACGTGATCCTGCGCCGCAACGCGACGGGTGCCGCGAACAGGTACGCGCCGGCGAAGCCCGGCAGCACCAGCAGGCCCTGCAACATCTTCGTCAGGAACGCCAGCCCGACCAGCGCGCCCATCAGCACCAGCCAGCGAGTCCGCCCGGCTTCGACGGCCCGCACGGTGGCGTACGCCGCCGCCGTCATGAGCAGCACCAGCAATGCATCCGGGTTGTCGTAGCGGAACATCAATGCCGCCACCGGAGTCGTCGCGAGCACCGCGCCGGCGAGCAGCCCGGCGCTCGGGCCGGCGACTCGCCGTACCGCCGCGTAGAGGATCGCGACGGCGGCGACGCCTTCGAGTGCCTGCGGCACCAGGACCGACCACGAGTTCAGCCCGAACAGCCGAACCGAGGCATCCATCACCCACAGCGACGCCGGCGGCTTGTCGACGGTGATGAAGTTGGACGCGTCGAGCGAGCCGAACAGGAACGCCTTCCAGCTCTTGCTTCCGGCCTGTGCCGCGGCCGCGTAGAACTGATTCGCCCAGCCGGACGACGACAGGCCGATCAGGTAGAGCAGACCGGTGCCGGTCAGCAGCGCGAGCAGGGCCAGCCGGTCCCGCGCCGAGTGAGAGACGCGGGCCGCCAGCGACGGCGACGTCGTCTGCGTGCCTGCGACGCGATCACTCGGCGCCGGGCCCGGATGGGTGAGTGTGGTCGTCATGAGCTCGGCATCCTCAGGTCGTAGACGGTCGTGCCGCCGATCGTCACCGTCTTGAAGTGCGCCTGGACCCACGAGGTGATCGCACTCGACGAACCCTGTCCGCCACCGGCACCACCCGGTCCGCCGCCGCCGCCGATTCCGCCGCCGGCGATGAAGTACCGGATCTGACCGGCATGCACGTCTGCCTCGAACTGCGCGAGTGTCGGTGCGTCATCGGAACCGCTGAAACCGCCGATCGCCATCACCGCCTTGCCGCTGGCCAACTCCAGCGGGCCGGCGGACTGCGATCCGATCGCCGCGGCCGCCCACTTGGTGTTCGTTGCCTTGAGCGCCGCAGTCAGCGCCGAATTCACCGCCGTCGCGCCACCCAAGCCGCCGCCCACACCGCCGCGCGCCGTGTTGCCGGTGGCCTCACCGGTTGCACCGCTCGTTGCATTGCCGGTCGAGTTGCCCGCTGCGTTGCCGCCGAGTCCGGGTGGTCCGCCCGCGGGCAACTCCCCGCCACCGAAGCCTCCCGATGGCGGGCCACCGGCGGTTGATCCACCGGATTGGGCCGCCCCGCCGGCCGGTCGCCCGCCGCCGAAGCCGCCGCGCGCGCCGCCAGCGGCGCCACCGCCCAGACCGCCGCCGGGGCCGCCTACGCCGGCACCCGTGCTGGGCCCGGCCATCGGCACCGCGCCGGTGTGTGCGGTTGCCGCCGTGTCCACTGCATACGCGGCCGAGCCACCGCCCACCGCGACCAGCGCCACCACGGCGGTGGCGATCGCCAGCCGCCGGCCCATGCTGTCCGCGACCAGCAGCATGCCGGCCGCAGCCACGGCGGCCGCGAGCACCAGATACGCCACCCACGGATGCCAGTCCGAGGCGCGGCGCAACAACGCCCAGCTCCAGATACCGGTGATCAGCACACCGGCGGCGAGCGTCCACCGCGCCCCGGCGTTGGACCGCAGCCGCCACAGCTGCGTGGCACCGATGGCGACCAGCGCGGCGATGGCCGGGGCCAACTCGACGGTGTAGTAGGTGTGGATGATCCCGCTCGCGAAACTCAGCACGCCGCCGGTGACCAGCAGCCAGCCACCCCACAGCAGCAACGCGGCACGGGTGCGATCCGTGCGCGGTAGCCGCCGGGTGAGGACGGCCAGCGCGACGACGGCAACCAGCGCCGTCGGCAGCAGCCACGCGATCTGTCCGCCGTCGAGCGAGTTGAACAACCGGCCGATGCCGGTGGCGCCGCTGAAGTTTGCGCCACCGCCACCCGGTCCGGAGCCACCGGTGATGCGGCTCAGTCCGTTGTAGCCGAACGCCAGCCCGAGCGCGGTGTTGTTGCCGGAACCACCGATGTAGGGGCGGTCGGCCGCCGGGGTCAGCTCGACTGCGAGCACCCACCAGCCGGCACCGACCACTACCGCTGCGCCCGCAGCGAGCAACTGCAGCGCGCGCCGCCGCAGTGATGTCGGCGCGGCAACCAGGTACGCGATGGCCAATGCGGGAATGACGGTGAACGGCTGCAATCCCTTTGCCAGGAAGGAGAATCCCATGATCAGCCCGGCAATCCCGAGCCAGCGTGTGGACGCCGAGTCGATCGCGCGCGTCACGCAGTAGGCCGCAGCGACGATCAGCAGCGTCATCAGCGCGTCCGGATTGTTGAACCGGAACATCAACACCGCGACCGGCGTCAATGCCAGCAGCGCGCCGGCCAGCAACGCGGCGCGGGCACCGAACCACCGTCGCACGGTGGCGTAGAGCAGCCACACCGCGAGCACGCCCTCGATCGCCTGCGGCACCAGCATCGACCACGAGTTGAACCCGAAGATGCGCCCGGCCAGCTCCATCGGCCACAGCGATGCGGGCGGCTTGTCCACCGTGATGAAGTTCGACGAGTCGAACGAGCCGAAGAAGAACGCCTTCCAGCTCTTCGTGCCGGCCTGCACCGCGGCGGCGTAGAAATCGTTGGCGTATCCGGACGCGCCGAGGCCCCACAGGTAGAGCACCGCGGTGCCGAACAGCAACCCGATCAGCCCGAGCCGCTCGGAGGACCATCGTCGTTCGGTGCGCGCAGGCGGTCTGCGGTACGCCCGTCGGCGGCTGCGGTTCCTGCGCCGCGTCGTACGTGGCTGATCCCGGGTACGGGAACACGGCCGGCGTCGATGTGGTCGTCATCGTTTGAACACCCATTCCTTGAAGAGGACGAATCGCAGCACGGTCGCGGCGAGGTTGGCACCGATCAGGACGCACAGTTCGAGCACCCGACCGGGTGCCGCGGTGAGGTGGTTCAGCAACGCCAACGCGCCGCTGGTCAACGCCAGGCCAAGGCCGAACACGAGCAGGCCTTGGGCTTGATGCCGAGCGGCGCCTCGACCGGTCACGCCGAACGTGAAGCGACGGTTCGCGGCGGTGTTGAGCAATGCGGTGACGAGCAGGGCGACCAGGTTCGCCGGCTGCGCGCCCATCGGGCGCAACAGCAGGAACAACGCAAGGTAGGCAAGCGTGCTCAACACCCCGATAGCACCGAAGCGCAGCGCCTGCCGAGCGAACCCGGCCGAGACCCCCGGCACCGGTACCGGCCCGCGCCCGTGTTGCGAGGCGAGTTCGCGGATCGGCAAATCTCCGCGCAGCAGTGCGCGGCCGACGCGGGCCACACCGCGCAGGTCGGCGACCGCGGTGGCGACCAGGTCGACCCGGCTGTCCGGATCGTCGACCCAGTCCACCGGCACCTCGGCGATGCGCAACCCGCTGCGTTCGGCGAGCACCAGAAGTTCGGTGTCGAAGAACCAGGCCGAGTCGAGCACGTGTGGCAACAGCGCCCGCGCACATTCGGCGCGCATGGCCTTGAACCCACACTGCGCGTCGGAGAACCTGGTGCCCAGCGCGGTGCGCAGGATCAGGTTGTAGCAGCGCGAGACGAATTCGCGTTTCGGCCCGCGCACCACCCGCGAACTTCGCGCCAGCCGGCTGCCGATCGCGACGTCGGAGTGTCCGGACAGCAGCGGTGCGACGAGCGGAAGCAGCGCGGCAAGGTCGGTGGACAGATCCACGTCCATGTAGGCAACGACCTGTGCGGTGCTGTCCGTCCATGTCTGGCGCAGCGCACGGCCGCGACCTTTCGCGTCCAGGTGCACGGCGCGAACGCCGGACAGCTCGTCCGCGAGCGCGGTCGCGACCGACCAGGTGGTGTCGGTGCTCGCGTTGTCGGCGATGGTGATGCTCGCCGAGAACGGGAACTGATCGCGCAGGTAGGCGTGCAGCCGGCGGACGCTGGGCTCCAGATCCCGCTCTTCGTTGAACACCGGGACGACGATCTCGACGTCCGACCCACTGCGGTTCGCCGCGCTGTCTGCGGCGCTATCTGCAGGTTTCCCGTGTGCGCCGAGCGACTCGACGGACAGTGCGGTCATCTGGTCCGGCTCCGCGGCGGCTTCGGCGCCGGCTCGATGCGCAGCGCCAGCGCTGGGCAGGCGTGCACGACCTGGGCGAGGACCCGTGGCTCGATCGCAACGCCAGCCGCGGGCAGGATCGGGAATCCCCATTCGTCACGGCCGATGTGTTCGGGCAGTAGTGCCGCGCAGAGTCCGTGGCCGTCGCACCGGGTCCAGTCGATGTGCAGGCCCTGTTCAGCCGCAGTCCTGGTCGTCGCGCTCATCGCGGATCGCCCACCGGCAACTGGCCGAGCGTCGGACGTCCGCATCCGCCGCGGCGGTGCGCGTCCACCTCGTCCTGCAGTACGTGCAGCGCGCTGCTGACGAACCGGGCCGTGCCGTCCGGATGCGCGCACGCTCCGCGCCCGGTGACGGCGTGGACGTGTGCGAACGCGCCGTCCGCCGCGTGCGGCGTGCCGGCGAGCAGCGCAGCCACGTCACCGGCGAGTGCGGGCAGCCCGAACATGCACGGCCCGCACTGTTGCGCCGATTGCGCGGCCAGCCACCCGGTCACCCGGCTGAGCTCGCCCAGCGCGCAGGTGTGCGAGTCGAGCACCATCAGCACGCCAGCGCCGAGAACGCCGCCCGCGGCCGCGAGGCCCGTGCGGGACAGTTCGATCGCGCCGATGGGCAGCAGCCAGCTGCCGTGATATCCGCCGGTGACGACGGCGACCGGATTGACGGCGCCCGCGGCACGAAGCACGATGTCCAGCCGCGTGCCGAGGGGCACCTCTACGACGCCGGGCCGTGCCACCGCGCCGCCGATGGTGAGCAGGGTGGTGCCCGGCTCGGTACGGGTGCCGGTGTCGAGATACCGGCGCCAGCCCATCCGCAACAGCACGGCCACCTGCGCCGCGGTCTCGGTGTTGACGACGAGCCGGCCGGAGTCCGTCGGCAGCTCACGCCGACCCGGTGGCACCGCCGGGCCGGTGCTGACAGACCGCGGACCACTGCTCGTGCCTCGCCGCTGACGAAGCCGCCGGCCGTGCGTTCGACGCTGACGCGTCCGGCGTCGGGTCGTTCCCGCAGCGCGGCGCGCACGGCGGCTTCGGCCGCTCGGTATCGTGCACCGCCACGCTGCACCCGGCGCGCGCTGACCGCGTCGGCGATGGCGAGCGCTCCGTCCAGCACCAGGTGCGGGCTTCGGGTGAGCAGGACCCGGTCCTTGCGGCTCGCGGGCTCGCTCTCGCTGCCGTTCACGATCACGGTGCGATCCGAACCGCGCAGGGCCCGGACCTTGGTGGCGAGTGGGAAGCCGGCGCCACCGCGCCCGGTCAGCTGCACGGCGTCGAGGTGGGCGAGCAGGCGGTGCAGATCGGTCGGCTGGCATCGGGCCGTGCGTGGCTCAGGTGGGCGCGCGCATCGAGGGATCGGTGCCCATCGGCCAGCCCGGCGAGCAGCCGCGGCGCACCGATATGCCACGCGTCCGCGTGCCCGGGAATGTCGGCGCTGTGGCCGGGCCCCGGTTGTGCGTCCGGCACGGTGTTGGCCGAGTGGGGTGGGGTCTGCAGCGTGGGAACACTCATCGGGCACCTGCCGTGACTCGGTGGGGGATCGGATCGGACGCGATGCGGGCCGGGGTGCTGCTGGCCGGGGTGCTGCGGAAAGCGCCGCCCGCGAGTAGCCGGACGGCCACGCAGCCGGCGACCGCCGCCGCGCAGCAGATGTAGGTCCAGCGCACCCAGCTCACACCGGAGTCGGTGCCGCTGCGCAGGCCGTGCAACATCGCCATTGCCCAGGCGGCGTACGCGGCGGCGTGGATGCCGCGCCAGGCCGCGGTCCATCGCGGCGAGCGGCTCATCCGTACGCGCAGGAAACCGGTGGCGGCCACCGCGACCAGCAGGTAGACGGCGATCGAACCGAGCGCAACCCAGAGGGCGCGGTAGGCCGACTGACCCGGTACCAGCGCGCCCACCACACCGACGTGTGCATAGGAGTCGGCGAGGATCGCGGTGATGTGCACGCCCAGCACGATGAGCGCGGTGCTGGCCACGGCGCGGTGCATGTGCTGCAGCACCACGCGCGCACCCGGATGTGCCGGCCGGCGCGCGCCGAGCAGGGCGCCGATGCAGGTGGCGGCGGTGAGCAGTACGACCGCAGACAGGCCGGCGCCACGCGCGATGTACCAGACGGTCATCACGCCACCGCCTGGCGCGGCTCGGTCGTTGTGGGTGCGTCCGGTGCTGGCCAGTCGCCGATGACGCGGACGGTGCCGTCGTCGCCGACCAAGCGGGCCGCGACGTTGGCGTGCAGCAGCCAGTCGAGTGCCGTGGCGCCCTTGACGATCGCCGCGGTGCTGGCGGTATTGGCCGCGAGCGCGGTGCCGGCGTGTACCGAAACGGTGCGCCACACATCATCGGCAGGCACGCCGGTGGCCGGGTCGAGGATGTGGTGCACCGTCTGCCCGGCGCGTCGCCACCGCCGGATGGTCGTGCTCGAGGTGGCGATCCCGCCGTCGGTGAGCGTGACGACCTGGCCGTTGGCGTGCTCGCGCTCGGCCACCCGGATCAGCCAGCCGCCAGCCGGGGCCCCGGACACGGCGACGTCACCGCCGAGTTCGACCAGCGCAGCAACGCCGTACCGCTCATGCACCATCCGGGCGGCAAGGTCGGCGGTGTACGCCTTGGCCGTCGCGCCGAGGTCGAGCGCGGTGCCAACGGGAACGGTGAGCAGGCCCGTCTCGCGGTCGAGCCGGACATCGCGCCAGGTGCGCCGCCGTAGCCGGGCGCGGATCGGCGGCCCGTCCGCGGCCACGTCGGCGATGTCGCGGTCGTAGCCGAGACCGGACAGCGCGCGCCCGATCGTCGGGTCCACCGCGCCGTCGGTGGCCGCGGCGCTGTCCAGTGCGGCGGCGACCAGGTCGACGAGCAGGTGCGGTACCGGCGTGGGCCGTCCAGCGCGCTGGTTCGCGATCGTGAGCGCCGAGCCGGTCCGGAACCGATTCGCGGCGACGTCGACGCGGTCCAGCAGGGTGACGACGTCGGCAACGGCTCGTGGCAACGCCCGTGTGTCGTCGACGGCCACCCGCATGGTGCAGCTCCACGCGCGGAACGCCTGCGACGTCGGTGTCGGTGCCGGTGCCGGCCGGGTTGCGCTCGTCATGAGCCGTTGCTCCCGCCTGTGGTGGTCGAGCCCTGGCTCGCCGAGCTGATGCCGCTCGAGGTGGACGAGGAGTCGGACGAGCCGGTCGAGGCGGACGAGTTCGAGGACTTCGACGACGCGGTGGATTTGGACGAGCCGGTCGAGGTCGATGCCGCACCGGAAGAACCGCCCGTCGACGTGCCGCTCGTCGATGTACCAGCGGTCGACGTGCGGGTGGACGATGTCGCCGCGGTGCCGGTCGTGGTCTTCGCGGACGCAGTCTCGGCGACGCCGGCGATCACGGTGGCGGTCAGCGCGGCGCCGACGGCGGCCACCACACCGCTGGCCAGCCGTGCGCGCCGGCGCAGCCGTCCGGCACGGGAGATCGCAGTGTGCGTAGGTGCTCGTCCGGAACGCGGTGACGAGGAGCGGTGATCGGTCATGGACCCAGGTTGCGGCTGGGCACCTCAGGCCCGTGTCACCGAAGGGTCAAGGCGGTCCTAAGTCCACCTAGGAGTCGCCCATGCCCGGCCCAGGGCTCAGGACGATGCGGTGACGGGGTCGGCGGGGGCGAAGTGCAGCGTCACCACCGCGCCACCGGCGGAACCACGGGTGATCGTCATGCCGCCGCCTGCCGCCTCCGCGCTGCGACGGGCGATATCGAGCCCCAGCCCGCTCGAGCCGCGGTCGCTGCGCCCCCGCGCCAGCGCATCGTCGGCAATGCCGCTGCCGTGGTCGGCGATCGCCAGGTGCACCGTCGCGGTGGGTGCTGCCTCGGTCGTGCCATCGGTCGCAGCACTGAGATCGACCGCCGGCCCGTCCACAGCCGCACCTCGAACGCGACGCCCTCCGCAGTGTGCGCGAACACGTTCTCCAACAGCGCGTCCACCGCCGCGCCGAGATCGTCGGCCGACGCCCTGACCAACAATTCCTCGGCCGGCAGCGTGACGGTAAAGCGCCGGCCCTGGTCGTCGGCCAGCGCGGACCAGAAACGTACTCGTTCCGCGACGACGGCGGTCGCATTGCTCGCCGGCATCCGTCCCTCGCGCTGCGGCCGGCGCGCGGCATGGATCACTGCGGTGAGGGTACGTTCCATCGCGCTGACATGCGTGCCAACCCGTTCCGCGTCACCGGGATCGCGCAACGCCTCCGCCTCCAGCCGTAACGCCGTCAGCGGCGTGCGCATCCGGTGCGACAGGTCAGCCACCGTCTCCCGTTCCTCGGCGATCAGCTCGTCGATCCGGTCGGCCAACCGGTTCAGCGCGGTGCCGACCTCGGCCACCTCGCGCGGGCCGTCGGTCGGCGCCCGAGCCGCGGTGTCGCCGACGCTGAGCTGATGCGCGGTGCGAGCGGTGTACAGCAACGGCCGCACGATCCGCCGCGTGATCACCTCGCCCGCCAGCACGCCGATCAGCAGCAGCCCGACGCTCGACCCGGCCAGCAGCAGCCACCACGGCGTCTCGCCGGTATGCAGCGCACCATCGGTGGCGTACACCCGGACCAGATACTGCGCACCGCCCGGACCGCCGCCGGGACCACCGTCCTGCGGTCCCGTCAGCACAGGGAGCTGCACCAGCTTGCCGCCGTGCCAGCTGACGGCCGAGGTTTGCGGCGCGCCGCCGTGCTCATCGCCGCCGCCGAGCTCAGGTGCCGCCGGCAGGCTCGCGGCCGCAGGTGGCAGCATGCCCACCGGCACGCTGCTCGGCACCGTCACGCTGACGTCGCGGTCGTCCCAGCGCCCGTCGATGAAGGTGGCGATCTGCGCCGGCGTGGGCGGGGTGAAGCTGCTGCGCAGGTAGTTCGCCACCTGGTTCGCGTCGTCGACGAGCCCGCGAGTGGCGTCGTCGTAGACGACGTGGCGAATGAGCAGTGCGAGCGGCAGCGCGAAGGCCAGCACGACCAGCGCCGTCATCCCGACGACGAGGACGAGGATGCGCCGCCTCATGCGCCCGCCGCCGCGTCGGGCTCAGGCGGGTCGGCGTCGGAACCCTCCGGCGCGACCAGCCGCACGCCGACCCCACGCACGCTGTGCAGGTATCGCGGCTCGCGCGCCGATTCGCCGAGCTTGCGCCGCAGCCAGGACAGATGCACGTCGACGGTGCGGTCCGAGCCGCCCCACGCCAGCTGCCAGACCTCCGAGAGCAGGTCACGCTTGGAGACGACCTCGCCGGCTCGCCGCGCCAGCGCGAGCAGTAACTCGAACTCCTTGCGCGCAAGTTCCACCGGCCGGCCGTCCACGCTTACCTCGTAGCTGCGGGTATCGATGACCAGAGCGCCGACTTTGATCACCGGGTCCTCGTCGGTGCGTCCCATCCGCCGCAGCACCGCCCGGATGCGCGCGTTCACCTGTGCGGCGGTGAACGGCTTGATCACGTAGTCGTCGGCGCCGAGATCGAGCAGGCGCACCATCTCGCTCTCGTCGTCGCGCGCAGTCGCCACGATCACCGGCACGTCGCTGACGGCGCGCAGCATGGACAGCACGTCCGCACCGTCGACGTCGGGCAAGCCGAGGTCGAGCAGGACCACGTCCGGGCGCTGCTCCACGGCCGCGGTCAGGGCGGGCATGCCCGAATCGACGGCGGCGACGCTGTGGCCCTGGTCGCGCAGCGCACGGGTGAGGGCGGTGCGGATCGCGCCGTCGTCCTCGACCAGCAACACCTGCGCCATGGCCGCGACCGTACCGGCACCGTGCGTGCAATCACCAAAGGTCGCTCGGCGCGCACGGCCGGTGACCCGTGGCAGGGCCCGGCGGCGGTCGGCATGAATACTGGAGTGCGTGGCGTTCGCCGATTTGCAGGGATTTCTGTCCGCGCTCGAGCGCGACGGCGACCTTGCGCGGATCAGCGCCCCGGTCGATCCGGATCTCGAGATCACCGGCATCGTCCAACGGGTGCTGCGCGAACAGGGCCCCGCGTTGCTGTTCGAGCGCCCGAGCCGAGGGCGCTATCCCATCGCCATCAACGTCTTCGGCACGCACCGGCGGATGGCGGCCGCGTTGGGCGTCACCGAGCTGGACGAGATCGGGCGCCGCATCGGCGAGCTGCTCAAGCCCGAGTTGCCGCGAGGCGTCGGTGGCCTGAAGGACGCGCTGGGCAAGGTGGCGCAGTTGCGCGCGGTGCCACCCCGGCACGTACGCGCCGCGCCCTGCCAGGAGATCGTCCTGCACGGTGACGACGTCGATCTGAGCACGCTGCCGGGGATCAAATCCTGGCCCGACGACGGCGGGGTCTTCCTCAACCTCGGGCTGACGCACACCAAGCATCCGGAGACCGGCGCGCGCAATCTCGGCATGTACCGGCTGCAGCTGCAGGACCGGCGCACGGTGAGCCTGCACTGGCAGATCCACAAGGACTCCACCTCGCACGCCGCCATCGCGGAACGCCGCGGCGAGCGGCTGCCGGTGGCGATTGCCTTCGGCTGCCCGCCCGCGGTGACCTACGCGGCATCCGCACCGCTACCGGCGGACATCGACGAATACCTGTTCGCGGGCTTCCTGCAGCGCGACCGGGTCGACATGGTCGACTGCCGGACGGTGCCGTTGCAGGTCCCCGCGAACGCGCAGATCGTGCTCGAGGGCTGGGTGGAACCGGGTGAGCGGCTACCCGAAGGACCGTTCGGTGATCACACGGGCTTCTACACACCCGTCGAGCCGTTCCCGTTCGTCCGCGTCGAGACGATGACGATGCGCAGTGACGCCATCTACCAGACCATCGTGGTCGGGCGCCCGCCGCAGGAGGACGGCCCGATCGGCAAGGCCACCGAACGGATCTTCCTGCCGCTGATCCAGCTGACCGTGCCGGAGATCGTCGACTACGACCTGCCGGAAGCCGGCGTGTTCCACAACTGCTGCATCGTCGCCATCGACAAACGCTTCCCCAAGCATGCGCAGAAGGTGATGAGCGCGATCTGGGGCGCGGGGCTGCTGTCGCTGTCGAAGCTGATCGTGGTAGTGGACGCCGACTGCGACGTGCACGACTACACCGAGGTGGCCTGGCGCGCGTTCGGCAACGTCGACTACGCGCACGACGCGCTGCACACCGTCGGTCCGGTCGATCACCTCGACCACGCCTCCTACGAGCAGTTCTACGGCGGCAAGCTGGGCATCGACGCCACCCGCAAGCTGCCGACCGAGGGCTATCGCCGCGCCGGCGGCTGGCCGGCCGAGTGCGTGCTGGATCCGAGCACGGTGGCGACGGTGGACCGGCGCTGGGCCGAGTACCGCATCGGCCCTGGCGTCGGTGGCCGGCCATGACCGGGTATGCGGCCGTTGCCGGCACGCCACGCGGGCGCGCGCGGCGGTTCCTGTCGCTGGTGATGATCGAGCATTCGGTCTTCGCGTTGCCGTTCGCCTACATCGCCGCGCTGACCGCGATGTGGCAGCGGACCCGTAGCGTGCACTGGGCGCAGCTCGCGCTGATCACGATCGCGATGGTGTCGGCTCGCACCGTGGCGATGTCGGCGAACCGAATCTTCGACCGTGACTTCGACGCGCTGAATCCGCGCACCGCGCGCCGCGAGCTGGTCACCGGCGAGGTGTCGCTGTCCACCGCGTGGGCCGGGACCGTCATCGCGTTGGCCGTCTTCCTGGGTTCCGCGGCCGCGCTGTCCTGGCTGTGCCTGGCGTTGGCGCCGCTGGCGATCTTCATGCTGGTGCTCTACTCCTACGGCAAGCGGTTCACCGACTACCCGCAGGTGCTGCTCGCGCTGGCCCAGTTCATCGCGCCGGTGGGCGCGTGGATCGCGGTGACCGGGCACGCGTCCTGGGCCTCGGTCGCGCTCGGGCTCGCCGTCGGCACCTGGATCGGCGGATTCGACCTGATCTATTCGTGCCAGGACGCCGAGGTCGATCGGCGCATCGGCGCGCGGTCCGTGCCCGCTCGCTTCGGCATCCGAGCAGCGTTGCGTGCCTCCGCGGTCGTGCATGTGGTGACGTTCGCGGCGTTCGTGTGGTTCGCCGTCGCGGCGGGTCTGGGCTGGGTGTGGGGCATCGGGCTCGCGTTGACCGCGGTCATCCTCGCCTACGAGCACGTCATCGTCCGGCCGGATGACCTGTCGCGCGTCAACCGCGCGTTCTTCACCGCGAACGGCGTGATCGGCATCGGCCTGTTCGCGTTCGCGCTGGCTGATCTGCTGCGCCTCGGGCTGCGCGGATGAGCGAGCATCGCGGGACGAACGCGTCGGTGCGAATCCCATGGGTGGTGGGTGTCTCCGGTGCGTCGGGCACCCCCTATGCGCGGACGGTCCTGCTCGCGCTGCTCGACGCCGGTGAATCGGTTGATCTCGTGGTGTCCCGGGCGGCCCGGCTGACCATCCTCGACGAGACCGGTGTGTCGTTCCGCGACGCACACTGGCGCGAGGATCTGGCGACGTGGCTGGGACGTGCGGTGGCCGAGCCGCAGGTGCGCTACTGGACCGCCGGCGACCTCGGCGCCGGGCCGGCCAGCGGGTCGTATCCGACCCGGGGGATGGTGGTCGTGCCTGCCTCCACCGCGGCGTGGCGGGCATCGCCGCTCGGCCTGTCCAAGGACCTGCTGCAGCGCGCCGCGGACGTCACCCTCAAGGAGCGTCGCCCGCTCGTGGTGGTGCCGCGGGAGACGCCGTACACCCGTGCCACGCTGCAACATCTGCTGCTGTTGCACGACGCGGGCGCGGTGGTGGTGCCGGCCAGTCCGGGCTTCTACGGTGCGCCGCAATCGGTGCAGCAGCTGGTCGATTTCGTCGCGGCGAAAGTGTTGGACGCGCTCGGCGTGAAGCACGACCTGCTCAGCCGATGGACCGGTGAACTCGGCGCGGCGCGTCGAGCGGCAACGGGGGACGGTCCGCGCGTGGGGCAGGGCGATTGACGTGATGGACGCCGTCGACCGCCGGTTGCTCGATGCGCTGCGCGCGAACGCACGTGCCACCTATGCCGAACTTGCCCGCGCGGTCGGCTTGAGCGCGCCGGCGGTGCACGAACGGGTCGCCAAGCTGGAGGCGGCGGGGGTGATCACCGGCTACCACGCGGCCATCGCGCCGGAGTCGCTCGGCTACGCGATGAACGCCCTGGTCGGCATCTTCATCACCGACAACGCCGACACTGACTCCGTCGCCGGGCAGTTGGCTGCACTGCCCGCTGTTGAGCATTGCTGGTTCGTGGCCGGGGAAGAGACGTTCGTGGTCAAGGTGCGGGTGCCGGACGTGGCCGGCCTCGAAGCCGCGATCCGCGCACTCAACTCGATGCCGGGCATCGCGCGCACCCGCACCACGGTGGTGCTGTCGACCAAGTTCGAGGACCGCATCCAGCCCGCGGACAATTCGCCTGGCGCGGGTGTGACAACCCCTGCGGACACCTCTACCTGATCAGCCGCACGCGGATCGGCAGATCGACCTCGGCCCACGCCCGGTCGGCGGTCAGCACCTCCGGTGGCTCGGTACGCACGGCCAGGGCCAGACAACAACGGTCACCCAACGACAGCGTCCGACCAATCGCCAGCGCGCGCATCGCGCCGGCCAGTTCGGCGTCCTGTTCCCCAACCGGCTCGATCGTGACGCCGGAAGCCGCGAGCAACTCGCGCACGCGACCGGCCTCGACGCCAGCGTCGACCAGCTTGCTGATCACTTCGGCGAGATTCGCTGCGCCCAGCAGGGCGCCATCCAGATGAGCGGCGACGAGGTCCGCACCGGGCTCGTCGTGCACCAGCGCCAAGATCGCGGACGCGTCGAGGACAGTCATTCGTCCGCGGCGGCCCGGCGACGTTCGGCCAGCAACTCGTCGACGAGTGAGCGGCGCTGGGGAACTGCGGCGGCAAGTTGGCGCAGCTCGGCGACGGCGTCTCGCTGGCGTTCGAGCACGAGTCTTGGCCCCGCGACGTGCAGGTGCAGCCGGTCGCCAGGTACCAGGCCAAGTGCCGCCCGCACCTCCGCTGGGATCACCATGCGGCCCTGCTGTCCGAGCACAAGAGTGGCATCCATCGCTATATCGTGGCATGGATTTACCGATCGTGCCACGATGCCGATTCCCCTGGGCCCATGCCCACCGTGGTCAGCTGGACGTCGGCACCAGCGGGCCACATACGTACCGTCCGGTGGACGCGCGCGTCCAGGCGCCATGGTTGACCTGGATGATCGCCTGACACGGTGCCACGGTCTTGCCACCGACGTCCTGCGCGGTGTGCAGCCCGTTACCGGTCCACGCATGGATGGCGCCTAGCGAAGAGAGCAGCCCGGCCCGTGTCAGCGTGCCGCCGAGGGCAAACGCCTGATCGGCGAACAGCGTCGCGGCCGACCACGCGTACAGGCCAAGGCTGGTGGGTGTGGCGCCAGGTGCGACGATCTGCAGCCAGTGTTCATATAGCGCCATGTCGGCCGGCGTCGGGGTGTCCGTGAACAGCGACGCGTCAGTGAAGCTGAACGTGCCGTCCACGTCCGCGCCACCCGTCGCGATGAAACCGGGATCATCAGCCACCGGGTCGATCACGACGATCGGCGTGAGGTTATGTGCGTGCATCGCCTGTATCAGCTTGATGGCGTACTGATACGCCCCGTCGAACTGGACATATCGAACTCCGGCAGCCTGCATCTTCGACACGAACGGCGCGTAGTTCAGCGCCGTGACAGCGATGCCGGAGGTGTAGACGAACTTGAAGCCTTCCGCCGACCAGCCGCGAATCTCGCTAGCGGCTTCGGCCTGGCCGTTGCCTGTGTCGAGATACAGATAGGCCGCGCTGGTCACCGCTGCAGGATCGTTCTGGACGAAGTAGTTCGGCACGACGGCAGGTATGTGGTCGAGGTTTGCGTAGTGGACCGCATAGACGTCGGCCGCCGACTGACGGGCCACACTGCTCGTGCCCGCACGAAGGTCGGGGATGCCGCACGCCGCGGCAGTGGCCGCCCCACCGTCGTCGAACGTGGACATCGACCCGACGATCGCGAAGTCGTCGGCACATGCGGTCGTAGCCGCTGCCTGATCACCCTCCTGGCTCGTTTCCGTGTCCAGCGCGTCGACGCTCAAGGTGCGCCCGCACAGGTCCGCTCCCGCGTCGAAGTAGGCCGCATACGCCTGGGTTGCCTGCTGAGCCGAGACGTCGATACCTGATACCGGGCCGGAGATGTCCGAGGCGTTGGCGATCGAAATCGTCGAATCGGTGATGCCGGTGGAGTTGGCCACACCCGTGCAACTCGCGCCCGGCTCACCAAGAACGCCGGTGTCGTAGCCTTCGACGTCGGCGATCAATTGCACACTGTTGCTCGAGCCGTTGTAGAAGTCGATCTTGCCGTCGGTGCCGACCGGCGCCACGACGAGGTTGGGCACAGTTTGGCGCGCGACGAAGTTCAGATCAGATGCGGTGGGCAGCGGCGTGCCGTCCGGATACACCGTGAGGAAGCCGGGCGCGATCGGCCCGGTCAGCGTCACGTTCATGACCACGGCGCGCACTTCGTTGCGGGCACGCCGGCATGTCCGGCAATCGCGAGGGACAGCGTGCGGTGGCCACCGACTGGAACTGCGCCGAGTTTGCTGCGGGTGTCGAGCGCGCGGGTCGGTCCGGCCGGCACGAAGACGCCGGGATCCACGGGTGTCCCGGCGAGCAGGTAGCCCTGCACGTCCGCGATGAGATCCGTGGCGCCGTTCGACGTATTCCAGAAGTCGACGTCTCCGTCTGCGCCAACGCGTGCCACCACGAGATTGGGCACGTTCTGGCTCGCGGAGAAGTTGAGGTTGGACGAGCCGGGGCGTGTAGTTCCGTCCGGGTAGACGGTGATCACGCCCTGGGCTCTCGGTTGGGTCACGGTCACGTTCATGACCACGGCCGCGACCCCGCTCGCCGGAATTCCGTCGTGCCCGTCGACGGCCAGCTGCGCGCGGGAATTCGGTGCCAGGGTGCCCGCGCCGAGGTGGACGCGAGTATCCATCAGTCGCGCGGGCGCGAGCGGGCTGTAGGTCCCGGGATCGGTGGCGGTGCCAGCAGCGAAGTAGCCGGAGACGTCCGCGATGAGCTGGGTCGTACCGGCGGAGTGATTGAGGAGGTCGACGCTGCCGTCCGCACCCACCGATGCGACGACGAGGTTGGCCACCGTCTGCCCCCGCAGGAAGTTCACGTTCGATGCGTTCGGCACGGCCGAGCCGTGTGGATAGACAGCGATGAACCCTGGGCCGTTGGGTGCGGTGACGGTGACGTTCAGCACGACCGCAGAGACGCCGGACGCCGGGACACCCCCGTGGCCGAGCACCTGGAGTTGGAGCGTCCCCATCGGTCCGGGCGTATGCCCGCCCAAGCCTGACCGGGTATCGAGCAGGCGGGCTGGTCCAACGGCGCGATAGGTACCGGCGGCGGGGCTGCCGACAGCATCGGCTGCGCCCGCGGCGTGCGGATGAACGATATCGGCGGACACCGCCACGGTTAGGCCGGCGAGTACGAGTACTGACGCGACGGCGCAGGTCGCCCTTCGACGGCTCACGTGATCAAAGTACCGCTGTGCCGCCTGAGCGTCCCTGGCTCAGAGCCGGGCGGCGACCACGTACAGGGACGGTTCGCAGTGCCGGCCGTCGGTGGCGTAGCGCCGTTCCAGTTCCTGCCACTGCAGGAGTTCGGAGACGCTGAACCCGGCGTCCTGCAGCAACGCCGGCAGCGCATCCGGCGCGATGCCGAACGTCACCGGCTCGCCGATCAGCGAAATCGCCTTCGCGCCGATCCGGCGCACGTCATCGCGCACGCCGCCGTGCAGCTCGTGCCACAGGTCCATGGCCAGCGTCGAGCTCGCGCCGCACACCTGCCGCACCGTCTGCAGCGTGGCCCGCACCGCGTCGCCGCTGAGATACATCGTCACGCCTTCCCAGATGACGACGGTTCGTGCGCCGACGGCGAAACCTGCGGCGAGCAGCGAGTCGGCGAGCGAATCGGTGCGGAAGTCGATCTCCACCCGGTTCACCCGGCCCGCGGGGAAGTCATCCGGATGCGCCGCGACGATGGCCGCCTTGCGTCGCGAGGTGGGGGCGAGATCGACCTCGTACACCGGCCGCCCGGTGAGCTCGGCGGCGAAGCGGTACGCCCTGCTGTCGTAACCGGCGCCGAGGACCAGCAACTGCTCCGCGCCGCCGGCGAGTTCGGTCAGCAGGTGCTCGTCGATGAACCGGTGCCGGCACAGCGCGTACGCGGCCAGCCCGGCCAGTTCGGCCCGCTCGGCGACCCGCAGCACGCGCCGGCCCGCGCGCAGCCCGCTCAGCACGGCCCGATAGGCGTCGGTCAGGAACAGCGGTGCGAATTGGTCGGTGACGATGCGCTGCTCGGGCGGACGGGCCAGCTCCAGCGCCCGCCACAGCGTGGTCCATTGTGCGGTCGAACTGGCCGGCGACTCAGATGCAGGTCCGGGATCAGCCGGGCCAACGCGTTAGGCACCGCCCTAGCTTGCCTGCTCGCCCCGGCGAGCCTCCAGCCACTGCGCCATCCGCTCAGGTGTGACGTCCCCGCCGATCAGTCCGCGGGCCGCATGCCCAAGCGCCGCGGCGCACAGCACGCGGTCGGTCACCTCATCCGGATCGCCCCACGGCAGGAACGGCTTGGTGATCATCAACGAGGCGATGCCGTGCGCGGCCGACCACAGCGCGAGCGTCACCGGCAGGGGTTCGCCGGCGGCGAAGATGCCCGCAGCCATGCACTCGGTGACCGTGTCGTTGAAGTGTACGAACGCCGAGCTGGCCAGCACCTCGTCGACGAACGGCTGCGGGCACGGGTCCATGGTGGCGATGCGGTAGTGCTCCGGGTGCGCGAGCGCGAAGCGGACGTACGCCAGGCCGAATGCGCGCAGTTTCGCCAGCGGGCTCGTCGCGTCCGCGCCTTCGGCGAGCATGGCGGCGTCGAGGTCGGTGAACACGTCCGACACCACCGCGCCGAGCAGCTCGTTCTTGTCCGCGAAGTGCAGGTAGATCGACGGCGCGGTGACGCCGACCGCATCGGCGACGGCACGGATGGAGACCGTCGTCCGCGTTGCCCTGCCTGCGCCAGCAGCGTGCGTGCCGCGGCGATGATCTCCGCGCGCAGCTGCTCGCCGCTGCCGCGTTGCGAGCGCCGCCGCCGCTTCGTGCGGTTGGCCGAGATGGACGCTGCTCATACGCCCGACCGGCTCCTTGGCCAGCACGATCGGCTGGCTGGGTTCCTCGGACAGGCCGATGCGCCGGTGCAGCCGCGCCAGCGGCCGCGGCGCCCACCAGTTCCACCGGCCGGCCAGGCGCATGAACGCCGGCACCAGCACTCCGCGCACGACCGTCGCGTCCATCAGCACCGCGAGCGTAAGCCCGGTGCCGAACAGCATCATGAACGAGACCCGCGCGTCGGCGATCGCCGCGAACACGATGGCCATCAGCAGGGCCGCCGCGGTGACGATGCGCCCGGTGCGGCCGAGGCCGAGCGCCACCGCCTCGGTGTTCGCCTCGGTGCGTGCGGTCCGAGCCCAGCCACGACTCGCGGATGCGCGAGAGCAGGAACACCTCGTAGTCCATCGACAGCCCGAACGCGACGCAGAACATCAACGGCGGCATGGTCGGCACAAGATAGCCGGTCGTGGTGAGGTCGGGGAACAGCCAGCGCAAGTGGCCTTCCTGGAACACCCACACCATCGCGCCGAACGTCGCCGACAGCGACAGCGTGTTCAGCACGAGCGCCTTCAGCGGCAGCACCAGGCTGCCGGTGAACAGGAACAGCACGACGAACGACGCCAGCACGATCAGCGCGATCGCGATCGGCATCGTCACCGCCAGCGCGTGCAGGCTGTCGGCGTTGATCGCGGTCTGGCCGGTGAACTGCACCGGCCACGGCGCGGGCACCGCCCGGGCTTCGGACAGCAGGTGCTTGGCCGCTTCGGACTGCGCGTCGGCGCCGATCTGTACGTCCAGGTAGCTGGTCGGTGCCGGACGTCTTGGCGGGGTCCCCGGCAGCCGACTCGCTGGCCGGCCGCGTAGGTCCCGGTGCCGGCGCTCACCGCGCGCACCCCGGGTAGGTCGGACAGCGCAGTGGCGTAGCCGGCCAGTTGCGTGGGCGCGCGCGAGGTGTCCGGTGCCACCACGGTGATCACCGAACCGGCGTTGGTGGTGAAGTTGTTGCGCAGGTCGTCGCCGACCTGGTGCACGGCCTCGGACTTCGGCACCACGTGGTCGTCCGGGTAGCCGAAGTGTGCGTGCAGGAACGGCAGGCCGAGTGCCACCAGCACTGCGGTGACGAGCAGCCCGATGGGCAGCCGCGCGGCGCATCACCAGGCGTGCGAACCGGTACCAGAACGTCGCCTCGACCGGTTTCACGACCGGTGGCGGCCGTCGCAGTACCCGCCGCACGAATGCGCGCAGGTCGAGCGCGTCGACGCGGGTGTCCAGCACATTGAGCAGTGCGGGCAACAGCAGCAGCGTGGCCACCGTGGCCAGCGCCACCACCGCGATACCGGCGTAGGCGAACGAGCGCAGGAAGTAGACGGGGAACACGAGCATCGCGGCCAGGGAGAGCCCGACGGTCAGCGCGGAGAACAGCACGGTGCGCCCGGCGGTGCGCATGGTGATGCGAATCGCTTCGTCCGGGTCGCACCCCGTTGCGAATCTCCTCGCGGTAGCGGCTCACCACGAACAGGCTGTAGTCGATGGCCAGGGCCAGACCCATCGCGGTGGTCATGTTCAACGCGTAGATCGACACGTTGGTCATCGTCGAGAGCAGGCGCAGGATCGCCATCGTGCCGATGATCGAGGTGAGGCCGACGGCCAGTGGCAGCAGCGCGGCGATGAAGCTGCCGAACACCCAGATCAGGGCGATCACGGTGAGCGGGACGGCGATCATCTCGGAGCGGGTGAGGTCGCTGGTGGTGAGGTCGTTGACGGTGCGGATGGTGGCCACCAGGCCGCCCTGCTTGACGGTGACCCCATCGTGGGTGCCGACCAGCGGTCCGTACATCGCCTGCGCACGCTTGGGTGCGGTGTTGTCGTCGCCGACCACTCGCGCCACCACCAGTGCCGGCGTGCCCGTCCTTGCTGCGCAGCCCGGGTGCCGGCGGTGGCGGACGCGGTCCAGTACGAGGTGACGTTGGTGACGTACTGCTGGTTGGTCAGGTCGTCGACGATGTGCAGGCCGGTGGTCCTGGCCGCGGCGCTGTCGACGCCGGCTGCGGTGCTCACCTCGAGCACCAGGTTCGGGTCGCCGGAGTTGAACTTCGTGGCGAGCAGGTTGCGCGCCTGCCAGGACGAGGCACCGGTGTCGTAGAAGCCGCCGGAGGCCAGGTGTGACGCGGCCTGGGCGCCGTAGATCGCGGCCAGTGCGATGAGCAGTCCGGCGAAGGCCAGCACCCGCTTGGGGCGCCGGATGCCGAGGTTGGCCAGGCGAGTGAGCATGTGGCCCTCCGAAGGGTCCGGGTGGTGCGCCGCCGGTTCAACGCGTCTATGAACAGCGATAAGTTAGCGACGGTAAGTTAGCGCTGTCAACCCCAGCGGCCCGCATCTTTCCGGTGATCAACAGGTCAAAATGGCGCGATGTGACCACAATCGCCTCTTGATCAACGGGACAGCGGCCGGCCGCCCCGAGCCCACACGTACCCTCGGGGCATGGCATTGAGTCCGGCGCGCAAGGCGGAACTGACCGAGAAGGTGGCCGCCGGACGAGCGGCTGACCAGGGCCGACGGCGAGGACCTGTACGACAGCGACGACCTGGCCTGGCTCGGTGGCCTGGCGCACGGAGTACGCCTGGCCAAGAACGGCGAGCGCACCTTCTTCAACGTCAATCGCCACCTGAACCTGACCAACGTCTGCACCGCGTCCTGCGCGTACTGCAGCTTCCAGCGAAAGCCCGGCCAGCAGGACGCGTACACGATGCGCGTCGAGGAAGCCGTGCAGAACGCGCTGGCCATGAAGGACGAAGGTCTGACCGAACTGCATATCGTCAACGGCCTGCACCCGACGCTGCCGTGGAAGTACTACCCGCGCGTGTTGCGTGAGCTGAAGGCTGCACTGCCCGACGTCGCCCTCAAGTGCTTCACCGCCACCGAGATCCACTTCTTCGAGGAGATCTCCGGGCTGAGCGCCGATGAGATTCTGGACGAACTGATCGACGCCGGTCTGGAGTCGCTCACCGGTGGCGGTGCGGAGATCTTCGACTGGGACGTGCGCAAGCAGATCGTCGATCACAACACGCACTGGGAAGACTGGTCCCGCATCCATCGCATCGCGCACCGTAAGGGTCTGCGCACGCCGGCGACCATGCTGTACGGGCACATCGAGGAGCCGCGGCACCGGGTCGACCACGTACTGCGACTACGCGAACTGCAGGACGAGACCGGCGGCTTCGCGGTGTTCATCCCGCTGCGATTCCACAACGACAACAACCGCCTCTCGCACCTGCCGATGGCGCAGCCGGCCGACGTGCTGCGTACGTTCGCGGTGAGCCGTTTGATGCTGGACAACTTCGACCACGTCAAGGTGTTCTGGGTGATGCACGGGCTGTCCACCTCGCAGCTCGCGTTGAACTACGGCGCCGACGACATGGACGGATCCGTGGTCGAGTACAAGATCACGCACGACGCGGATCACTTCGGCACGCCGGACAAGCTCACTCGCGACGACCTGCTCACCCTGATCCGCGACGCCGGTTTCCGTCCGGTCGAGCGCAACACCCGCTACGAAGTCGTGCGCTCCTACGACGCACCGGCCACGCTCGCCGCACGCCGCGCCGAGCCGCAGGAAGTGTGGGCGTGAGCCTGATGGCGCAGGCGCAGCCACCGACACCGCCGGAGCCGGCGGACCAGGCGGATCAGGCCGATCAGGCCGACGCCGCGTCGGCCGACGCGAGCGCCGACCCGGTCCGCAAGCCGACGTTCGGCACCTGGATGGGCTCCATGTGGGCCTACACGCTGCTCCGGTTCGGTCTGTTCGGGCTGTTGTGGGCGGTGTTCGTGCTGGCCGGCCTGGGCGGCCTGATCGCCGCGGTGCTTGCTGCGGTGGTCTCCATCCCGCTGTCGTACGTGCTGTTGGCCCGCCCCCGCGCGAAGTTCGCGGCCACCATCGAGCAGCGGGTGGAAGCGGCCCGCGCCGGGCGGGCCGCGTTCGACCAGCAACTTGCCGGCGAGGACGAGCCCCCGTCCGGCTCGTGATGCGCGCCCGACCCGGCGGTTGCACCGCGTGATCGGGTAGCTGATCAGCCCAGGTCGGCCACGCCGTGCACGCGCAGCACGAGTTCCTCGACCGCTTGCGCGTTACCGGCCGCATGCCACCGGTGTCCGTGTGCGGTGAACATGCGCGACTCACCGCCCGCGGCCACGACCAGCGCGGCACCAGGCACCCAGTCCCAGTCGAGGGCGTTCAGCTGGAGCGCACAGCCCAGCCGGCCGCCGGCCACCGACGCCAGCTCCACCGACCCGGACCCGAGCATGCGCACGGTGGCGGCTCCCTGGACTGCCCGCAGGAACGGCACCCGCGCCGAGTCGTCCGGCAGCGTGGTCGGGTGCAGGTAGCTGGCGATGGAGACGTCGGCGAGCGGCTGATCGCGCAGCTGCGGCACCGGGTCGCCGTTGCGGGTCGTGGGGTGCTCGCGACCGCCCAGCCACAGTTCGTCCGTGCTCGGCTGGTACACCGCGCCGAGCACGATGCCGTCGCGGTCGCGCAGGCCGATGGCCGCGCACCAGATGGGCAGACCGGAGAGGAAGTTGTACGTGCCGTCGACCGGATCGACGAACCAGGTGCGCCCGGACGACGGTGCCGCCGCCGTGTCGGTGCCCTCCTCGCCGAGCACGCCGTCGCCGGGACGCTGCTCGGCGAGCCGGCCGACGACGAGCTGCTCGGCGGCGTAATCGGCAGCGGAGACGACGTCCGAGATCGACGTCTTGCGGTGTGTCCTCAGGCCGTCGCGCAGCATCCGGGCGGCAAGCTCGCCCGCGTCGCGGGCCAGCGACTCGGCCAGCCGAAGATCGCCGGCGTGATCATCGCCCACGCGAGGTGACCCTACCGGCGCGCGCGTAGGGTCGATCTGGTGACTGCGTCAGTGCCCATTCCGGAGCCCATTCCGGAGCCCATTGCGGAGCCCATTGCGGAGGCCATCTCGGCATCGATGCCCGCGCGTCCCCGGGTCGGGCACATCCAGTTCCTCAACTGCTTGCCGATCTACTGGGGTCTGGTCCGCTCCGGTGCGCTGCTCGACGTCGAACTCACCAAGGACACCCCCGACCGGCTCAACGACATGCTGGTGGCCGGCGACCTCGACATCGGGCCGATCTCGCTGGTCGAGTACCTGCGCAACGCCGATGACCTGGTCCTGCTGCCCGATCTCGCCGTCGGCAGCGACGGACCGGTGCTGTCCGTCAACCTGGTCAGCCAGCGCCCGCTCGACGAACTGAACGGTCGGCGCGTCGCCCTCGGCTCGACGTCGCGTACCTCGGCGCTGCTCGCCCGGATGTGGCTGACCGAGGTGCATGGCGTGCGGCCGGACTATTTCGTCTGCCCACCGGATCTCACCTCGATGCTGCTCGAGGCCGACGCCGCGGTGCTCATCGGCGACGCGGCGCTGCGGGCCACCTACGACGCGCCGCGGCGCGGCCTGGCCGTGCACGATCTCGGTCAGGTGTGGCGCGACTGGACGTCGTTGCCGATGGTGTTCGCGGTGTGGGCCGCGCGGCGCGACTACGCCGAGGCGAATCCCGGTCTGGTCAAGGATGTGCACGCGGCGTTCGTGTCCAGTCGCGACGATGCGCTCGCACACGTCGAGGACGTTGCCGAGCAGGCCGCGCGCTGGGAAGTGTTCGACGCGGCCACCCTGGCCGGTTATTTCCGCACGCTCGACTTCTCCCTCGGCGAGCGGCAGGTGCAGGGCCTGGTCGAGTTCAGCCGGCGGGCCGCGGCAGCCGGGGTGATCCCGGGGCCGGTGACCCCGACCTTCGCCGCCCTGTAGCGCGCTGGACGGTGTGGCCTCAGCGCCAGGGGCCGATGCCGCCGACGCGTTGCGGCGTGATCCGCAAGATGTAGCCGGGCGGGTGCGTGGCCGGATCACCCGGCGGGAACACGACCTCCGGACCGAGATAGTCGTACGCGAGACGCTGCAGCAGGCGCCCGGCACCGCCCTCGGTGACCCGCCCGGTGCCGACGACGGTCAGGTACTCAGCCAGGCCGAAGTCGTTGACGACGCCGGTCTGCAGCGACAGGGTGACGCGCGGGTCCCGGCGGACGTTGCGCAGCTTGGCTCGGTCGTCCATGTGCCCGCTGACGATCTCGTCGCCGTCCAGGCCCACCCACACCGCACTCAGCTGCGGGCTACCGTCCGCGTTCACGGTGGCCAGGTGCGCGATGTGCCCGCCGGTAATCGCGGCACGGGCGGCACCGTTGAGAACAGTCATGCGGGGCACAGTAGCGATACCGGATGACGCGCCGGATGGCTAGCGGCGGGCGCCGGTGGTCGCGCCCACCACCGCGTCGAAGACCCGTGTCGGCGTCAGGATGCTCGCGGCCAGTTGGACGCGGCCGGCGAGGTTCACCTGGTAGCGCGGATGTGGTCGCCGCGCGGTGAGCGCGCGTTCCACGACCTTGGCGACCGTCTCCGCCGGCGCGGCCTGCTTCTGCAGCACGCCCATCATGCGGCGGGTGCCGGCGATGTGCTTTCGGTAGAGCTCGCGGTGGTGCGGGGCAAGACTGTCGGTGACCGAGTCGAATCGGTCCAGCGCGCCACTCCAGATGTCGGTGGCGATCGGTCCGGGTTCCACCACGGCCACTTTGATGCGCCAGGGCCGTAGTTCGATCCGCAGCGTGTCCGCGATGGCTTCGATGGCGAACTTGGTGGCGTTGTACGCGCCGGACAGCGGCGTTGCGATGCGGCCGTTGAGCGATGAGATGAACACGATGCGACCGGCCGAGGCGCGCAGTTGCGGCAACACGGCCTGGGTCACCGCGACCTGTCCGACCACGTTCAGTTCGAGCACGTCGCGCAGCCGTTGCAGATCGAGCGCTTCGACGGGCGCTTCGGCGGGCGCGCCGGCGTTGTTCACCACCGCATCCAGGCCACCGACCACGTGCCGGCTCAGCGCGTCCAGGTCGGTCGCCGACGTGATGTCCAACTGCAGCGGCTCGACCCGGTCGCCGCCCTCGGCGCGCAGGCTCTTCCCGTCCTGCTCGGAGCGGACGCCGGCGAGCACGTCCCAGCCGTGCGCCGCCAGGTGCAGCGCGGTCGCCTTGCCGATGCCACGCGAAGCACCGGTCACCAGGACTCTGGGCATGGTGGGAAAGTATGCCGCCTACCGCGGTGACCAACCACTCGAATGCCAACCGTCAGCGCACCCGGTCGGAGGCGAACGGGTGGAAGTTAGGCTTTGGTCATGGCCCGTGCGATCGCCGAACTGCTCGATCACGCCGCCGCCGGCGGCCGGATCACCCCGGACGAGGCGTTGCGGCTGTACACCGACGCGCCGCTGCACGCGCTCGGGCAGGCGGCCGACGAGGTGCGGCGGCGCCGCTACCCGGACAACATCGCCACCTACATCATCGATCGCAACATCAACTACACCAACGTCTGCGTGACCGCGTGCAAGTTCTGCGCCTTCTACCGCGCGCCGAAGCACGCGGAGGGGTGGACGCACGAACTGGACGAGATCCTGCGCCGCTGCGGCGAGGCGGTGGACCTGGGCGCCACGCAGATCATGCTGCAGGGCGGCCATTCGCCGGAGCTCGGCATCGAGTGGTACGAGCAGACGTTCAGCGCGATCAAGGCCGGGTACCCGCAGCTGACTTTGCACTCGCTCGGTGCGTCCGAGGTGGTGCACATCTCGCGCACCTCCGAGCTGGACTACGCGAGCGTCATCGAACGGTTGCATGCGGCCGGTCTCGACTCGTTCGCCGGAGCCGGTGCGGAGATCCTGGTGCGCCGCCCGCGCACCGCGATCGCACCGCTCAAGGAGTCGGGCGAGACGTGGCTGCAGGTGATGGAGATCGCGCATGGCTTGGGCGTCGAGTCCACCGCGACGTTCATGATGGGCACCGGTGAGACGAACGCCGAGCGCATCGAGCACCTGCGCATGATCCGCGACGTGCAGGACCGCACCGGTGGGTTCCGCTCCTTCATTCCGTGGACGTACCAGCCGGAGAACAATCACCTGCGCGGGCGCACCCAGGCCACCAGCCTGGAGTACCTGCGCATGGTCGCGGTGGCGCGGTTGTTCTTCGACAACGTGAACCACCTGCAGGGGTCCTGGCTGACCACCGGCAAGGACATCGGCCAGCTCACGCTGCACTTCGGCGCGGACGACCTCGGCTCGGTGATGCTGGAGGAGAACGTGGTTTCCTCAGCGGGCGCCCGGCACCGCTCCAACCGCACCGAGCTGATCGAACTGATCCGCGGCGCCGGCCGCATCCCGGCCCAGCGCGACACGCTCTACCGGCACCTGGTCGTGCATGACGACCCCGCGAACGACCCGGTCGACGACCGCGTGCATTCGCACTTCGCCTCGACCGCGCTGAAGCTGGTGCCCGCCGCCTCGGCCTAACCCGGCCACCCAGCCACCCAGCCACATTTGGGGAAGATTTGGGCCGCTATACGGCCCAAATCTTCCCCAAACCGGTTTGGTGGGGTGGGTTTGTTGGGAGGTTAGAGGCGGGCTTCGAAGGTCTTGGCGATCTGCAGGTAGCCGGTGTCGTTGGCGTGGATGTTCTGCTGGCTGCACATCCAGGTCCAGGTGCAGATCCGGGCCACGTTCACCGGGATCTTCCCGTACGGCGGCGTGTTGTGCGTCGGGGCGAAGCTGAGGGTCTTGAACGTGGTGAACACGTCCGCGATCTTGGCGCCGTAGCCGGTGTAGATCGTGCTCTCGTCCAGGTTCACGCCAGCGGCGAGCGGCACCGTGGCAGCCGCGACGGCCTCACCCTCCGGCCCGGTCAGCCATTGCTGTAGGAACGGGTCGTAGTACGTCATGCCGGCACTGTGCTGGGGCAGTTTGCCGCCGTCGGTCCGCTTGAGCGTCGCCATGATCGTGTTGAGGTTGGTCGTGATCGTCTGCACGCCTTCGAGCAGGCACGCGGCGTTCGGCACGCCGCCGGGCAGGCAGCCGTCGACGTCGTTCGCGCCGATGTCGATGGTCAGGTACTTGACCGCCGATCCGTACAACTGCAAGTCCTTCACCGCATCGCCGAGTTGCGAGCCGGTCGTGTACGGCGTCACCGGCGTACCCGGGCACCCGCCGCTGATCATCGAGGTGGTGGTTTCGCCGTCGCAGCCCAGGTTGATCAGTACCAGGTTCGGATGGCTGGCGTGCAGGTGGTTGTAGACGTCGTAGACGTAACCCGCGGTCGTGTCACCGCCGGGCTGATATCCCGCCGCGAGCGAGTCGCCGAGCGCGAGGTAATAGATCGGCGGCGCAGCCTGGGCGGCGGTGGCTGGGATGGCGACCAGGCCAATGGCTGCGACTACGGCCAGCAGTAGGCGGGGGATGCGCATGTGGGCTCCTGACGGCGACGGCGACGAGCGGAGTTGTGCAGGTGTGGCGCGACCTACTGGATGACCTGGCGGTGAAGAAGGGGTTACCGGCCAGTAGTGGATCACGCCGAATGTAATCCGCCGGTCAGGTAGGCGCACTTCGAGAAGTTCCCGCGGTCAGGACGTCGCGATCGCGTCGATATGCCCACCTCACGAGGTGGCGATCGGGCGGATCACCTTCTCCGCGTGCTTCATGAACAGCTCGTTCGGATGCAGTGGGAACGCGTCCGAGGTCGGTACCAAGCCCTCTATCCAGCGCACCCCGGGCAACGCGCACGCATCGTGGCCGACGGTCATGGTGCGCAGGTCGACGTAGCTTGCGCCGTGCGCCGCTGCCTGGGCCGCCATCGCCGCGTTCAGCTGGTCGATCTTTGCCTGGATGTACGTGGCGTCCGGGCCGAGCACCGGCTGCACCGGGAAGCACCCGCCCGGCCGGATCGCGAACGGGTAGCTGATCATCAGGATCTTCGCGTGCGGCGACAACTGGCGGATGTGGTCGATCACGGTGCCGTACGTACTCGCGAACGCATCGATCCGCTGGCCGTAGGTGTCCACGCCGCCGGCGGTGTACTTCGCCGCGCAGGACTTGCCGATCGGAGCGGGTGCGAAATTGAGGCAGCTTTCCGCGAGGCCGACCAGCCCCACGTCGTTGCCGCCGATGCCGACGGTTACCAGCGTCGTGTCCGGGGTGAGCGCGTTGTACTGCGGCGGGGCGGTCCCCGAGATCTCGCCAGGCTGCGGGTTGCTGAAGTCAACGGTGGTCGCACCGGAGCAGGTGACGTCCCGGAGCGTCTGCACCTTCATCTTCCGGGAGAGGATGCCGGCGTAGTTGTCCTTGGACCGGACGCAGGTGTACGGGTCGGTCTCCGGCAGGATGAATGGGCCCGCCGCATACGAATCGCCCATCGCCACATAGACGACCGGCGTGGCGGCGCCCGCGTCACCTGGGGCGACCGCAGCGACACCCCCGATCGCGGCCCCCGCGAGCACGGCGGCGGATGCCACTCGGGCGAACCGGGCGACCCGTGACCGGCGCCCACCGCGGCGCATCGGGTCCGTCACGATCCCTGATCGATGTGCAGCGCCCATAACAACCTCCCGCTCCAATGCGTCCACCTTGGTGCGCGGGCACTCGGTCCGCAAACCGAGCGAAGCGCCGCGTTAAGACCCGCACCGGTGGTTCGGCGCGGGTGTGAGCCGCGATCCGGCCTACTCTGCGTGCGTGTCGATGCTCGTCGCTGTCTGTTTCGGCGTATCGGCCGCGGTGGCCTACGGCGCGTCCACCGCGGTCCAGCACGCGGCCGTGCACACGGGCACCGGCCAGGCCGACCCGCGCGGGCTGATCCGGCTGCTGCGCGACCCGCGCTGGCTGCTGTCCATCGGCGGCGACACCGTCGGCTTCGCGCTGCAGGTGGTCGCGCTGGCCAACGGACCCGTTGTCCTCGTCCAGCCGCTGCTCGTGCTCACGCTGCCGGTATCGCTGTTCTTCGGTTCGATACTTGCCCGGACCAGGCCACGGGCCGCCGACTACGCCGCCTGCCTCGCCATCGGCGCCGGCCTGACCGCGTTCTTCTGGCTACTCGGCACACCCGCGTCCGGTCGCACTCCGTCGGCGACCGCACTCGAGATCACCATCGTCGTCGAACTCGTCGCCGGCGCTCTGCTGTGCGCGCTGGCACACCGGCGAGCGGCCGCGGTGCGGGCCGGCGTCTACGGCGGCGTGGCCGGCGCCTGGTTCGGCACCATCGGTGTGATGCTCAACTGCCTGGCCGTCGAACGTCGCGAACACGGCGCGCACGGCATCTTCGTCCATGCCGACGGGCTCGCGCCCCTGGCCGGCCTGCTGATCCTCGGCGGCCTGGGCATGATGCTGACCCAAGTCTCCTTCCAGGTCGGCGCACTAGCCGCGAGCTTCCCGGCGAACAAGGCGGCGGACCCGCTGGTCGCGGTCATTCTCGGCGCCGTGCTGCTGCACGAGCGCGTTCCGCACGACGCAGCGGCACTTGTGGTGGACGCCCTGTGCCTGCTGGTGATCATCGTCGGTGCGGTTCGGTTGTCCAGGTCGGGGCAGGCTGCGCCCGCCGCGGTGTTGCCGCCGCCGAACGTGCACGCGGTGTGAGTCCGGCAGAATGACCGGGTGAGCCGAGCCGCGCTGGACAAGCGCCCGCGCGAGGTCGCGGCCATGTTCGACGGCGTGGCCCGCCGCTACGACATCACCAACACGGTGCTGAGCGTCGGCATGGACCGGCTTTGGCGACGACGCACCCGGCAGTGCCTGGAGCTGGCCGCCGGCGCCCGGGTCCTCGACCTGGCCGCCGGGACCGGTGTCTCCACCGCCGAGCTGCGCCGTACCGGCGCGTTCGCGGTGGCGTGCGACTTCTCGCTCGGCATGCTCCGCGCCGGACGTGCGCACCGCGGGCGGGCGGACCTGCCGCTGGTCGCCGGCGACGCGCTGCACCTGCCGTTCCGGGACGGCGTGTTCGATGCGGTCACCATCTCGTTCGGGCTGCGCAACGTCGCCGACGTGGCCCAGGCGCTGCGGGAGATGGCGCGGGTGGTGCGCCCGGGCGGGCGGCTGGTGATCTGCGAATTCAGCCGTCCGGTGTTCCCCCCGTTCCGGGTCGTGTACCTGAACTATCTGATGCGCGCCCTGCCGGCGATCGCGCGGCGCGTGTCGTCGAATGCGGACGCCTACGTCTACCTCGCCGAATCGATCCGGGCCTGGCCGGCGCAGGCGGAACTGGCCCGCATGGTGGCAGCCGCCGGGTGGACGGACGTGCGCTACCGCAATCTGAGCGGCGGGATCGTCGCGCTGCACGCTGCCGAGCGGCCGGTCCCACCTGTCGCGCCGGCGGCTGATCGCGTTACGGTCAGGACGGCTCGGGGTACGTCCGTGCCGGGCGGCTCGACCACCGTCCCATCGAGATTCGATCGACAGGAGACAGCGATGACCGACGAAGACGTAGAGACCACCGCGGGTGACAGTGGTGCCGACGGCGGCGCGGGCGACGCGGGCGCAGATGGCGGCGCCGGTGACGCCGGAGCGGGTGACGCCGGTGCGGGTGCCGATGGCGGTGCCGCCGACAAGGGTGCCGATGGTGGCGCGGGCGACGCGGGTGCCGATGGCGGTGCGGGCGACGCGGGCGCGGGCGACGCGGGCGCCGATGGCGGTAGCGCATAGGACGGCAGCGCTAGCTGACTGCCCCAACTGAGGCGATCGGATCAGGTGAACGGAGCGACGGCCGCGGGCGATTCAGCGTTGCAGCGCTGTGTCGCCTGCGGCCCGGCCACGTTCGCCGATGAGTACTGGGGCCGCGCTCCGCTGCTCACCCGCGCAGCAGAACTGGCCGGCGATTTCGGTGACCTGCTCGACACCGCTGCCGTCGATGAGCTGATCTCGCAGCGAGGACTGCGCACCCCGTTCCTGCGCATGGCCAAGGACGGCACCGTGCTGTCCACCTCGAGCTTCACCCGCGGCGGCGGTGCCGGCGCCACCATCGGTGACCAGGCCGCCGACGACCGGGTGCTTGCCCAGCTCGCAGACGGCGCGACGCTGGTGCTGCAGGCGCTGCACCGGACCTGGCCGCCGATCGTGACCTTCGCGTCCCGGCTGTCCACCGAACTGGGCCATCCCGTTCAGGTGAACGCCTACATCACGCCGCCACAGAACACCGGCTTCGCACCGCATTACGACGTGCACGACGTCTTCGTGCTGCAGATTGCCGGTCGCAAGCACTGGACGCTGCACGCGCCGGTCCTGCCCGACCCGCTGCCCGACCAGCCGTGGCAGCAGCGCGCTGACGACGTACGGGCGCAGGCCGCTGAGCCGCCGATCTTGGACGAGGTGCTCCAGCCCGGAGACGCGCTGTACCTGCCGCGCGGCACGATCCACTCCGCGTCGGCCCTGGGCGAGACGTCGATCCATCTCACCGTCGGCCTGCATGCGCTCACCCGCTACGACCTGGTGCAGTACGTGCTCCGCGAGATGCAGGACGTCCCCGAGCTGCGGACATCGCTGCCCGCCGGGGTCGACCTCGCCGATCCGCACCTGCTCGCCCCGCAGCTGGCTGCGACCGTCGCCGCGCTGCAAGCTGCGGTGACGGCAGTGCCCGCCGCTGACGTCGCCGACCGGTTGGCCGAAGCGCTGCGGCGGCTCACCAGGCCGGAGCCGATCGCAGCACTGGCCCAGCTCGATGCCGCGGCGACGGTGCGACCGGACACCCTGCTGACGCTGCGGCGCGGGCTGCGGGTGCAGGTCGAGCAGGACGGGCCGAACGTTCGACTGCGGGTCCTCGACCGCACTGTCGACCTGGCCGGTGGCGAGTGGCTGAAGACGGTGCTGGCGGGCCCGCCGTTCACCCCCGCCCAGCTCAGCGGGCTACCCGCCGAGCAGCAGCTCGAGCTGGCCGCCCGGCTGCTCCGGGAGGGCATCGTGACTCCCGCGGTGGCGCCGGCGTGAGCGCCGTGGCCGGGTGAGTCCGCCACCACCGCCACCACCGCCGCACCCGCGCGAGACGCTTGAGCGGTGCTCGGTGCGGGCTGAGCTGCGCGGCGACCCGATGCTCGGTACCGCGTTCCCGGCATCGCGAGTGCTGGTGGTGGAGCAGCCGGGGCCGTGGGGACGGCCCGGCTTGTCCGCGTCGCATTTCGACCCGGCGGTGGCCCGCGAGTTGCAGCGGCGTACCGATCCGGCGGGCATCCGGCTGCTCGCCATCCGCCACCCCGGACGTACCGCCGCGCAGGCTCGGCGGCTGTGGTGGTTCGCCGACTGCCGACCCGGCCGGGAAGCACTCCGCGCCGGGTCCTTCGATGCCGACGACGAACTGCTGGACGTCCCATTCGACGCCGACGCCGACGCCGACGCCGACGCCGACGCCGACGCCGATGCCGACGCCGAGGCCGACGGCCCCACCTCCGCCGCCGTGGGCGAGCCGGACGCCGCGCCGCTGATCCTGGTGTGCACGCACGGCAAGCACGATGCCTGCTGCGCGCTACGCGGCCGGCCGGTCGCGGCGGCGCTGGACGCGTGCCGTCCGGGCCGGGTGTGGGAGTGCAGTCATATCGGCGGCGATCGGTTCGCGGCGAACGTCCTCGTCCTGCCGGCTGGTTTGGTATACGGCCAGGTGCCGGCTGCCGCGGCGCCGGAGTTCATGGATGCGCTCGACGCGGACGAGGTCGTGGGCGGGCTGCTGCGCGGCCGGATCGGCATGCCGCCGGTCGCCCAGGCGGCGTTGGCGTTCGCCTACGAGCACCTCGCGTTGCGCGCGCGCAACGCGCTCGCGATCGAGTCGGTGGACGGGCCGCAGGACGGCGTGGCCAGGGTGACGGTACGAGGCCCGCACGGGCGGCACGTCGTGCAGGTTCGCATCGAGGTCGTCTATGCCGACGGGCTCACCTGTGCACAGTCGGGGCCGGGCCGGTTCGCGCGCTACCGCCCCATCTCGGTCACTGCCGCCTGACGTCTTTCCATGATCAACAGACCACATTTGCCGCCGCTATAGCGACACAAACGGACTGTTGATCAAGGGGGATTGGAGGCCCGGTCCAGTTTCAGCCGATGGCGCGTGGGTCGGCGGGAGCCTGCTCCGGATTCTCGCTGCGCAGCGTCTGCAGCCGAGCAATGGATCGCACGATCTCCGCCTCCGCTTCGGCCCGACCGACCCAGGCCGCGCCGTCGACGCTCTTGCCCGGCTCCAGTTCCTTGTAGACCTCGAAGAAATGCTGGATCTCCAGCCGGTCGAACTCCGGCACGTGGTGGATGTCGCGCAGGTGCTCCAGCCGAGGATCGGTCGACGGCACGCACAGCACCTTGTCGTCGCCGCCCTTCTCGTCGGTCATGGTGAACATGCCGATGGCCCGGCACCGCACCAGCACGCCGGGGAACAGCGGGTCACCTTGGATGAGTACCAGTGCGTCGAGCGGGTCGCCGTCCTCGCCGAGGGTCTGCTCGATGTAGCCGTAGTCGGCCGGGTACTGCGTCGAGGTGAACAGCGTCCGGTCCAACCGCATCCGGCCCGAGTGATGATCAACCTCGTACTTGTTGCGGCTCCCCTTCGGGATCTCGATCAGGACGTCGAACTCCACGTCGGCTCGCTCCTTCGCCTCGCACGTGACACCGGCCCGCACCAGGCACGGTATCGACGCCACCGCTCCGGCCTGGTCATGCCGGTCGGTGGACTGAGCGTCCGAGCGCCTTCGGTGGGCTTGGCTAGTGTCGCACCGTGGGCAGCCGGATCGCGCGGATCACCGCATACGGACTGCTCCCCGCAGTGCTCGCGGCCGGCGCCGCGCTCGGCGGCTTCGAACTCGTCCATCACGTCCGCATCGATCGTGCCGCCGCGGCGCGGGCGCGCTCAGGCGTGCCGACGCCAGCCCAGCTCGCCGGCGCGACCCGATCGCCGAGCCCGCTGCCGTCCAGCACCGACGCCCCGCAGCCAACCGCATCCGGGCTCAGCCGTGCCATCGCCACGGCATTATCCGCGCCCGACCTCGGCACCCAGGTGCATGCCTCGGTGCTGGACGCGACCTCCGGGGCGGTGCTCGCCGACCGGCTCGGCACAGACGCCGCGGCACCTGCCTCCACCGCCAAGTTGCTGACCGCGGCCGCCGTGGTGGCTACCCGCGGCGCCGGATACCGGATAAGCACCCGGGTCGTCACCGGCACCGCCGCGGGCACCGTCGTGCTCCTCGGCGCCGGCGACCCGACGCTGACCGGGGCGCAGGGTGGCGCCGACGGTGCCTATCCCGATGCGGCTCGGCTGTCCGATTTGGCCGGGCAACTGCGCGCGCACCATGTCGGCGTCGATCGCATCGTCGTGGACGACGGGCTGTTCACCGGCCCGAGCACCTCACCGGCCTGGGCGCCCGACGACGTACCGACGGACTACGCCGCGCCGATCACCGCGGTAATGGCCGACGGTGGTCGCGCCGCGCCGGGCGACGTGGTGCGCAGTTCCGCGCCGGACCTGGCCGCCGGGCGGGAACTTGCCGCGGCACTCGGCGTGCCGTCCGCCGCGGTGGTCCGCGGCGGCGCGCCGAGCGCCGCGCGCACGCTCGCTACGGTGAACTCCGCGCCGGTGTCCGAACTGGTGACGCAGATGCTGCTGGCCTCCGACAACGTCATCGCCGAATGCCTGGCCCGCCAGGTCGCGCTCGCGAGCGGGCAACCGGCGTCGTTCGACGGCGCGGTCACCGCCATCCGGTCCACCCTGACCCGTCTGGGCGCCGATCCTGGCGCGGGCATGCGCGACGGCAGCGGGTTGGCCGCATCCGACCGGCTCAGCACGGCGGCGCTGGCGGGGGTGCTGGACGAGATCGTCCGCGACCCCGCGCTGCACGTGGTGCTCGACGCGCTGCCGGTCTCCGGCTGGAGCGGCACGCTCGCCGACCGCTACCAGCCGGCGGACGGCACGCACGCCGCGGCCGGGCTGGTGCGCGCGAAGACCGGGACGCTCACCGGTGTGTCGTCCCTGGCCGGCGTGGTGCACGACACCGACGGGCGGCTGCTGGTGTTCGCCTTCATCGCCGACCGGGTCCCGGCCAGCGCGGCCGGTACCGCGGCGGCCGACTCCGCCCTGGACCGGGTGGCGTTCGCGCTACAGCGTTGCGGCTGCCGTTAGCGATCTGGCTCCGACGCCCAGCCGGACACGGTTGGGCCCCGTAGGGTGAGGGCGTGAGTTCCCTTATCGACTGGGACACCGCGGCGCGTTCGGCCAAGCGCTTCAGCCCAGCGCCGCCCTCGGTGACCAGGCAGGAGGCCGACGAGGTCGTCGGTGAGCTGTACCAGGCCACCTCGCAGGCCGCCGGCCACGTCGCCGAACTCACCCGGCTCGAGGAGCCACCGGTCACCGCCGTGACGCGGGTGGTCGACCGCGGCGCGTGGATCGACGTCAACACCGGCGGCATGCGGACGATCATGACGCCGCTGGTGGACCGGCTCGCGACGGCAAACCCGGTCGGCCGGATCAGCGAGCGGATCGGCGGGCGGGTGACCGGCCTGCAGATCGGGCTCGTCGTCGGATTCCTGTCGGGCAAGGTGCTCGGGCAGTTCGAGTTCTTCGATCGCCCGGGTGGGCAGTTGCTGCTGGTGGCCCCGAACCTGGTTGCCGTCGAGCGGCAGCTGCAGGTGGATCCGCGCGACTTCCGGTTGTGGGTGTGCCTGCACGAGGTGACGCACCGGGTTCAGTTCACCGCGGTGCCATGGCTGCGCCAGCACATGCTGGACGAGGTCAGCGCGCTCACCGACGCTGTCGAGACCGATCCCGCGGTGCTTCGCGAGCGGTTGTCGAACGCGGTGCGTGAGCTGGTGAAGGTGGTTCGCGGGCAGGGCGACGGCTCGGGGCTGATGGCGGTGATCGCCTCCGCCGAGCAGCGAGCTGTGCTGGACCGGATCACCGCGTTCATGTCGCTCATCGAAGGGCACGCGGAGTTCGTGATGAACTCCGTCTCGCCCGACGTCATTCCGTCCCAGCCGTCGATCGAGAAGCGTTTCGCGCACCGGCGCCGCCGCGGCGGTAACCCGCTGGACCGGCTGCTGCGCAAGTTGCTCGGCATGGATGCCAAGACGCGGCAGTACGTGGACGGTTCCGCGTTCGTGCGCACTGTCGTGGAGCGCATCGGACTGGACGACTTCAACGCCATCTGGACCTCGCGCGAGACGTTGCCGACGAAGGCGGAGATCGCCTCGCCCGAGCAATGGATCGCCCGCGTCCATGCCTGACCCGCGGCGCTGAGCCGGGCGCGTTCCGATGGGCCCGCATCCCGCGCTTGCCCAGGTGCGCCGGGCGGTGCGCGAAGCCCTGGCGGCAGACCGCGCGGCTCACGCCCGACCGTCCTCCGCGCGTGCTGGTGGCCTGCTCGGGTGGCGCGGACTCCCTCGCCCTGGCCGCGGCAACGGCGTTCGAGGCGCCGCGGGCCGGGTACGCCGCCGGATTGATCACCGTCGACCACGGCCGTGCAACCGGGCTCGGCGGTGCAGGCGGCACGGGTGGCCGCGCTCGGCTACGAGCTGGGCTTCGATCCGGTGCAGACGGTGCGCGTGCACGTCGGCGCTGCCGGCGGCCCGGAGGCGGCTGCTCGCACCGCGCGCTACGCGGCGCTGTCGGCGACCGCCGCGGCGCTCGACGCGCGGGTGCTGCTCGGGCACACGCTCGACGACCAGGCCGAGACGGTGCTGCTGGGGCTGGGCGCGGGTCGGGGCCGCGCTCGATCGCCGGGCATGCGAGCCTGCCGACGGTCGCCTACCTGCGACCGTTGCTCGCCCTTCGGCGCAGTCACCACCCGCGATGCGTGCACGGCCCTCGGTCTGCAGCCGTGGTGCGACCCGCACAACGACGACGCGGCGTTCCAGCGTGTGCGCATCCGGCATGAGGTCCTGCCGTTGTTGGAGGACGTGCTGCAGGGCGGCGTCGCCGAGGCACTGGCGCGGACCGCGGCAGTTGCTGCGGGCCGACGTGGACGCGCTGGACGCGCTCACCGATCCCGCCGTTGCGGCGAGCGTCGCCACGCGCGCTGGAGCCGGGTGCGGGCGCCGGTTGCGGACGGCGGGCGGACGTCTGGACGTTCGGCGCGCTGGCCGCGCTGCCCGGGTCGCTGCGGACCCGGTTGCTGCGCGCCTGGGCCGCCGCGGGCGGCGCGGACACCACTGTCCGCCGCGGCATACCGCCGCCCTCGACGAGTTGATCACCGACTGGCACGGGCAGGGACCGGTCCACCTGCCCGGGGGTCGGCGCGCATTCACGGGCGTCTGGAAGACTGCGGTATCGAGGGCGGCGCCACCAGTACCACGCCCGACGTACCGCCAGCAACCGCGCGCGGCAGGAGTGAGGCGAGTGTCCGAACTCGACGCAGACATCGAGGCGGTCGCTCGTCTCGGCCGACGAGATCAAGGACAAGATCGGCCAGTTGGCCAAGGAGATCGACGCCGACTACGCCGGGCGCGAGCCGCTGCTGGTCGGCGTGCTCAAGGGTGCCGTCGATGTTCATGTCCGATCTGGCCCGCGCGCTGGAGCGTCCGTCGACGATGGAGTTCATGGCGGTCAGTTCCTACGGCAGCGCGACCACCTCGTCCGGGGTGGTGCGCATCCTCAAGGACCTCGACCGTGACATCGCCGGCCAGCATGTGCTGATCGTGGAGGACATCATCGACTCCGGGCTGACGCTGTCGTGGCTGTACAAGAACCTGGCCGGTCGCCAGCCCGCATCGATCGAGATCGTCGCCCTGCTGCGCAAGCCGGATGCGATCAAGGTGGAGGTGCCGGTCCGTTACGTCGGCTTCGACATCCCGAACGATTTCGTCGTCGGGTATGGCCTCGACTACGCGGAGCGGTACCGCGATCTGCCCTATATCGGGCGCCTGCGCAGGTCCGTCTACACGCCCTGACGTGTACCGTCGAGGGCGTGAGGCTGGCCCTCACGTCAATTTCTGGCCCATTGAGCATGGTGTGAGCAGGAGGAACGCGGGCGGGCTTCCGTTCGTCAGACCGATATGAACCGCAGGCGGATCGTCCGATCGTGGTGGCTCTGGGCTGCCCTGATCCTGCTGCTGTTCTTCGGCCTGCCCTCGATCCTGTCCGGTGGCAGCACCTATCACGGCGTGAACACCTCCGACGCGATCGCCCAGATCGATGTCCGGCAATGTGACCACGGCCACCATCAAGGACAAGGAGCAGACGCTCCAGCTCGACCTGAAGACGCCCTTCAAGGGCAACACGAAGATCAGCGCGCAGTACCCCTCGTACTCCGAGGCGACGATCTTCAACGACGTCACCGCGGCGCACGCGAAGTACAACACCGCCCTCGTCACCAAGGTCACCAAGAGCAACACCTGGGTCTCGCTGCTGATCAGCGTGCTGCCGATCGTGCTCATCGTCGGCGTGCTGTTCTTCGTGATGAGCCAGGTGCAGGGCGGCGGCAACCGGGTGATGAGCTTCGGCCGGAGCAAGGCCAAGCTCGTCAACAAGGACATGCCCAAGACGACGTTCGCCGACGTTGCCGGCGCGGACGAGGCGATCGAGGAACTCGACGAGATCAAGGAGTTCCTCGCCAATCCGGCGAAGTTCCAGGCGATCGGGGCGAAGATCCCCAAGGGCGTGCTGCTGTACGGGCCGCCCGGCACCGGCAAGACCCTGCTTGCCCGCGCGGTCGCCGGCGAGGCCGGCGGTGCCGTTCTACTCGATCTCCGGTTCGGACTTCGTGGAGATGTTCGTCGGCGTCGGCGCCTCCCGGGTGCGTGACCTGTTCGAGCAGGCCAAGGCGAACGCCCCGTCGATCATCTTCGTGGACGAGATCGACGCGGTCGGCCGCCATCGCGGCGCCGGCATGGGCGGCGGCCACGACGAGCGCGAGCAGACGCTGAACCAGTTGCTCGTCGAGATGGACGGTTTCGACGTCAAGGGCGGCGTCATCCTCATCGCCGCCACGAACCGGCCGGACATCCTCGATCCGGCGCTGCTGCGACCGGGCCGGTTCGACCGCCAGATCGCGGTCGGCGCGCCGGACGTAATGGGCCGCGAGGCGATGCTTGCGCGTGCACGCGAAGGGCAAGCCGTTCGCCGGCGACGTCGACCTCGGCATCATCGCGCGGCGCACGCCGGGCTTCACCGGTGCCGATCTTGCGAACGTGATCAACGAGGCGGCGCTGCTCACCGCGCGCAACAACGGCCGGTTGATCACCACGCACGCGCTGGAAGAGTCCATCGACCGCGTCATCGCCGGGCCGGAGCGCAAGACGCGCGCGATGAGCGACAAGGAAAAGCGCGTCACCGCCTACCACGAGGCGGGTCACGCGCTCACCGCCTGGGCGATGCCGAACCTCGACCCGGTACACAAGGTGACGATCCTGCCGCGCGGCCGCTCGCTGGGGCACACCCTGGTGCTGCCGCTGGAAGACCGCTACACACAAACCCGGTCGGAGATCATCGACCAGTTGGTGTACGCGCTGGGCGGGCGCGCCGCCGAGGAACTGGTGTTCCACGAGCCGACCACGGGCGCCGCCAACGACATCGAGAAGGCGACGCAACTGGCGCGCGCGATGGTGACCGAATACGGCATGAGCGCGAAGCTCGGCACGGTGAAGTACGGCACCGGCGACTCCGAGCCGTTCCTCGGGCGCGACTACGGCCATCAGCGCGACTACTCCGAGGACATCGCCGCCGGCATCGACGGCGAGGTGCGCGACCTGATCGAGGCGGCCCACGACGAAGCGTGGGAGATCCTGGTGCAGTATCGCGATGTGCTCGACCAGATGGTGCTCGAACTCGTCGAGAAGGAGACGCTCGCGAAGCCGGAACTCGAACGGATCCTCGCCACGGTCCGCAAGCGCCCGCCGCACAACACCTTCTCCGGCTTCGGCAAGCGCACACCGAGCGACAAGCCGCCGGTGGAGATCCCATTGTCGTTGCGCAAGGCTCCTGCCCCGGCACAGAGCAACGGCGCCGCGAACGGCTCGTCGAACGGATCCGGTTCAGCCCCGACACCCGCCGCGGAGCCGGGTGCGTTCGGTCCAGGGGAGCACCGCGGTGCCCCGTACGGCCAGGGCCCGACCTGATCCGCAGGTGAGTGCACACGACGACGCCGCCTCCGGTGGCGAGCACAGCGGTGTCGACCTGCCCCGCGCGGAGGCGGCGGTCCGCGAACTGCTGATCGCGATCGGTGAGGATCCAAACCGTGAGGGCCTGCGCGCCACTCCGGCACGAGTTGCCCGGGCATATGCCGAGACCATGGCCGGCCTGTTCGTCGATCCGGACGAGGTGCTGTTGACCAGCTTCGACGAGAACCACGACGAACTCGTGCTCGTCAAGGACATCCCGCTCTACTCGACGTGCGAGCACCACCTGGTGCCGTGGCACGGCACGGCCGCGGTTGGCTACATCCCAGGCGAGGAGGGCCGCATCACCGGCTTGTCCAAGCTCGCGCGCGTCGTCGACCTGTACGCCCGGCGTCCGCAGCTGCAGGAGCGGCTCACCGCGCAGGTGGCGGACGCGGTGGTGCGGCGCGTCGACCCGCGCGGCGTGATCGTGGTGATCGAGGCCGAGCATCTGTGCATGGCGATGCGTGGTGTGCGCAAACCAGGCTCGCGCACGCTCACGTCCGCGGTGCGGGGCATCTTCAAGGAGGACCCGCGTACGCGAGCCGAGGCGCTGAGTCTGATTCTGGGTCACTAGGTCATGTACACGTTGCCTCAGCGAGCAGATCGCATCGTCGTCATGGGCGTGCTGAACATGACGCCGGATTCCTTCTCTGACGGTGGCCGGTACACCAGCGTCCAGGACGCCGTCGCCCATGCCGAACAGATGTGTCGCGATGGCGCGGACATCGTCGACGTCGGCGGCGAGTCGACCCGACCGGGTGCGTATCCGGTGGACGAAATCGAGGAGTGCCGGCGTGTGCTGCCGGTGATCGAGCAGCTGTCCAAGCGCGGCATCAGAGTCAGCGTGGACACCTACCGCGCCTCGGTCGCCGGGCATGCGCTCACCGCCGGCGCGTCGATGGTCAACGACGTCTCCGGGGGTCTCGGTGACCCGGACATGGCACGCGTGGTACGCGACGCCGGCTGTCCGTGGATCCTGATGCACTGGCGTGGCCCCAGCGAGTACATGCAGCAGCTGGCGCACTACGACAACGTGGTCAGCGACGTCACGACGGAACTGCTCGCACGGGCTGACGCCGCGGTGGCGGCCGGCGTCGATCCGAATCTGTTGGTATTGGACCCCGGGCTGGGGTTCGCCAAGACCGCGGAGCACAACTGGGCGGTGCTGGCCCACCTCGATTCGCTGGTCGAGCATGGCTTTCCGGTGCTCCTCGGTGCGTCGCGCAAGTCGTTCCTGGGCCGGCTGCTCGCGTCCGCGGACCGGACGCCGCGCCCGGTGGACCAGCGGGAGGACGCGACGACCGCACTGACCGCGTACGCGGCCGCCCAGGGTGTGTGGGGGGTGCGCGTGCACGAGGTACGCCCGTCGGTGGACGCGGCGCGGACGATCGCGGCGATCGAGGCGGCGCGGCGGTGAGTTACCGCGTCAGCCTCACTGGGGTGCGCGCGCGGGGGTTCCACGGTGTGTTCGCACACGAGCGGCGGGACGGGCAGGACTTCGTCGTCGACGCGGTGCTGGACATCGCCAGTCCGGCGGGGGCCGGCGAGCCTGGTGCGTCCGGTGGGCCCGGTGAGCGAGGTGCGCCCGGTGTGGCACCTGCGCCCGGCGGTTTCGGCGGCGCTGACCAGCTCGAGGCCACCGTCGACTACGGCAGCCTCGCCCAGCGGCTGCACGACGCCGTCGCGGGGGAGCCGGTCAACCTGATCGAGACGCTGGCCGACCGGCTGGCGGCGCTCTGCCTGGATGATCCGCGGGTCATCCGGGCGCAGGTGACCGTGCACAAGCCCGGCGCGCCGATCGAGGTGCCGTTCGCCGATGTCGCCGTGACGGTGACCCGGGAGCGGGCATGAGCGAGCGAACCGATGGCGGCAGCGGATGAGCACCGCAGTCGTGGGTATCGGCTCGAATCTGGGCGACCGGCTGGCGCACCTGCAGCTCGCGGTGGATGCGCTGCGCCCGTGGCTGATCGCCGCGTCGCCGGTGTATGAGACCGCGCCGTGGGGACCGGTGCCGCAGCCGAACTACCTGAACGCGGTGCTGCTCGCGCGCGACGAGGCGGCCGAGCCGCGCGAGTGGTTGCAGCGGGCACGAGCCGCCGAGAATGCCGCCGGGCGAGCGCGCGAACAGCGGTGGGGGCCGCGCACGCTGGACGTCGACATCGTCGCCGTCGACGACGTGCGCAGCGACGATCCCGAGCTGACCCTGCCGCATCCCCGGGCGGCGCAGCGCGCGTTCGTGCTGGTGCCCTGGCTGGCCGCCGACCCGTCCGCACAGCTGAACGGGCTGGCGGTCGCCGACATGGTCGCTGCATTGCCGGCCGGCGAGGTCGGTGGCGTGCGTCTGGTCCCGGATCAGCGGGTGGCCTGACGTGCGGCGCACCGGTGTCGGCGATCTGGCGGTGCCGTTCGTGCTCGTCGGCATCACTGCCTATGTGTTGCTGCGGTTCTCCTACGATTCGTTGCCGCCGCTGAATGACGTGGTGGCTGGGCCGCTGGTCGCCCTCGCCGCTGCCGAGTGGGTCGCCGCCCGTCGGGTGCGTGCTGCGGTGCGGCACGATCCGCGCGCGCGGCCGATGGCTGCCCTGGTCATCGCGCGGTGTGTGGCCCTCGGCAAGGCGTCCTCGCTGGTGGCTGCCGGAGTCGCCGGCGCTGCCGCGGCCCTGCTGGTGCGGGTTGCGCCGGACGCCGGCACGGTGCACGCCGCCGCCAACGACACCCGTGCTTCCGCGCTGCTGCTCGGGGCATCGATCGCGCTGGTCGCCGCCGGTCTCTACCTGGAACGCGCCGGGATCGACCCCGGTAGCCGGGGCAACAACGGTTCGTCGCCTCGCGATCCGGACCGGGCGCGGGACCCCCGACGTTAAGCTGAACCGATGCCACGGTCGCGGGGGGGCGGATCCGAGCGCGTCGCGATGAGTCGGGCGTTGCGCGTGACTTCTGCCGTGCTCGCGGTCGCCGCCGCGGTCGCGGCGGTCTGGCTGATCGTCACCGCCAAGGACACCAAGCACGCGCAGATCGGTGCTTTGCTCGGCTTCTGGAGCCTGCTGATGGCAGCGTTTCCCGCTCTCGGCAGCCGTGGCGCGCGACCGGCCGGCCCCGTCCTGACCGGCACCGAACTCGACCTGCGCCCAGCCGGTGTGCTGGAGCGGCGCGAAGATGCGCAACAGCGCACGGCGTACGAGCGTGAGCTGATGCAGTTGGTGCGTACCGAGATCTCTTCGACCCTCGGCCCGGAGCTGGCGAATCTGCGGGCGGACGTGGCGGCATTGCGCGGCGAGATTCTGGAGACGGTCGGCGGCCAGATCCGGCTGGAGCGCATCGAGACGACCCGGATGATCGGGTCCGACCTGGAGGCGCTGCAGCACGAACTGCGGCAACTGCGCGGGGATGCGGCGCCGGTGCCGGATCGGTTCATGGATCGGCCGGAGCCGCGCGGGCTGGCGAACCGGCTGTGGGAGCAGCCGGCGCAGGCCGCCGTCGCGCCGTCGCCCGCTGCGCCTGCCGCGAGTGCGCCGTATGTCCCTGCGCCGGCCGCGACGGCGCAACCGCCCACCGCACCGCCGCCAGCCACCGTGCCGCCCACCGCACCGCCGCAAGATGCCATGCAGCCGACGGAGGTGGCGGCTACCGAGCCGTCGCCGGAATGGAGCGACTGGACGGTGCCGGCCCGATCGTCGAGTCGGGTGCAGCGACGGCCGAGCCGATTGCCGAGTCGACGATCGGACCGACCGTCGCGTCCCCGGTCGAACTGCATATCGCCGCAGAGGTCGAGGCGACGATGGCGTCAGGTCCCACCTCGGCGGCCGGGCGTCGGCAGGCCGAGCAAGCCGCCGCAGACCGGGACGCTTTCGGAATAGCTGAGGACGAAGAAGACGAAGACGACGACGACCCGTTCGCGTTGCTGCCGCGCATCCCGCCGTACCTGAACCCCGAGCCGGGCCCGCACTACCCGCGCGAGGAGTACTCGGGGGGTCGCCGTCCAGAGGCGGGCGGTCGGTCCTCCGGCGGTCGGCATTCAGGTGGTGACGGCCAGTGGGCGGCTGAGTCCACCCAGCGTGGTGGGCGCCGCCGCCGCAGCGATGCATCCGAGGACGTGCTGGCCCGCATCCTTGAGCGCGAAGCCCCCCAGTACTAGTCCGCACCGCTTCGAAGAAATGTGACGGCGTTGACACTTTCGGCGAATTCAGATGGCGTGGTGCATCGCTATGTATGCGCTCCTGTCGAAGCGATACAACTCAGCCACGACAACGTTCGAACGGTCGCGGAGTGGCTACATCCAACAGACTCGGGCTACCACTGGTACGGCGACCAGCTAGCCCGGTTTCGAACGGCCGACGGCGAGATCGTCGCCAGCATAGGTTCGTGGCTCGTCCGCATCGGCGCGTCCGTGGCAGTAGTGAACAATGCTGACTTCACCAATGTCTTTACGGCCTCGGACGGCCTGGCCTCGGCTTAGGCGCTTGCGGACGAAGCGTCGCTAGCAACGGTCGGTTCATGCGTGGATGCGCACCGTCGTGTACGGCGGCTACACCGGACGGCCGGTGGTTAGTTCCGCGTCGAGGATGCGGGCCCACTGGGTGGCGATGCGGGCGCGGCGGGCACTGTCATCGGTGAGCAGGTTCGCCAAGCCGAGTCCGCGCGCCAGGTCGAGGGTGGCCTGCACCGTCTCGCGCACGCCGGGCACGGACTCGTCCACACCCAGTAGCTCGACCACGATGCGGTGGATCTCGCGACCGATACGCCCCTCCAGCGGCAGGATCTGCTCGCGCAACTGCGGCTCGGCGGCCGCGGCCACCCACAGCGTGAGTGCCGCCCGGAACGTCGACTCGGCGAACAGCGAGAACACCAGGTTCACCACCGTGCCGGTGTCCGGCGCGCTGTTGGTGGCAGAGCTGTTGGTGGCAGAGCTGTTGGCGGAGACCCGGAGCTGTGCCACCTGCTCCATCAACTCCGCGCCACGTGCCTCGCTGACGTGCTCCAGCGCCGCGGTGAACAATGCCTCGCGAGTGGGAAAGTGGTGTTGCGCCGCACCGCGGGAGACGCCGGCACGCTCCGCCACCACCGCGACCGTGCTCGCCGCCCAGCCCAGCTCGGCCAGGCAGGCGATCGCCGCCTCGAGTAGCCGGGCCCGGGTGGCGCGGCTGCGATCCTGCTGCGGCTCGCGGGTGGCTGCAACGGTCATGTCGCGCCTGCTTCGACCGCCCAGCGCGGTGGCCGGCGCTCAAGGAACGCTGTCATGCCCTCGCGTGCCTCGTCGCTGCCGAACAGCATCGCCGACAGCTGCTGTACCTGCTCCGACTGCGCGTCGAACGCCGCCAGTGTGTCTCGCGTCGTCAGCGGTTTGGTGTGCGCGAGTCCCTGCGGCGCGCAGGCCCGCAAAGCATCGGTCACCGCGGCGAGCTCCGCGTCCAGGTCGTCGGCAGCCTTCGTGATCAGGCCGGCATGCTCGGCAACCGCGGTGCCGAACGTCTCGCCGGTGAGGTAGTAGCGAGCGGCGGCGCGTTCGGTCATTCGGCCGAGTGTGGTGAGCGAGATGATCGCGGGGGCGAGCCCGAGCCGCACCTCGGTGAACGCGAACGTCGCCTGCGCACCGGCGATCGCGATGTCGCAGGCGCCGACGAGACCGATGCCGCCGGCGCGGACGTGGCCGGCAATTCGCGCCACCACCGGTTTGGGCAGTTCGACGATCAGTCGAAGCAGATCGAGCATGCGCCGGGTGCCTGCCTCGGGACCGCCCTCAGCTGCCGATTCACGCAGATCCGCGCCGGCGCAGAACGTCGAACCGGTGTGCGTGAGCACGATTGCGCGAACCGACTCGTCCGCTGCCGCGGCGTGCAGGTGTGCGCTCAGCTGTGTGACCAGGGCTGCCGAAAGCGCGTTGCGGTTGTCCGGCGAGTCGAGTTCCACCGTCGCAATCGCGCGATCGACCCGGTAATGCACGACCTCGCCGGCGTCAGCCACTGTCAGTCACCCGACTCGCTCCGATCACCTAGCACCGATTGGGGAAGATTTGCGCCCTATAGCGGCCAAGATCTTCCCCAAACGCGGGGGCAGGGGTTAGTAGGACTTGGGCAGGCCGAGGCTGAACTGGGCCACGAAGTTGAGGATCATCTCGCGGCTGACCGGCGCGATGCGGGCCACCCGGGCACCGATCAGCAACGAGCCGATGCCGTACTCGTGCGCCAGTCCGTTGCCGCCCAACGTCTGCACCGCCTGATCGACGCATGCGATCGCCGCCTCGGCCGCCGCGTACTTCGCCATGTTCGCCGCTTCGCCCGCGCCCATGTCGTCGCCGGAGTCGTACAGCGACGCAGCCTTCTGCATCATCAGCCGGGCCAGCTCGAGTTCGACCTTCGCCTTCGCCAGCGGGTGCGCCAGTCCCTGGTGCGTACCGATCGGCTTGCCCCACACCTCGCGCTCGTTCGCGTACGCGACCGCCTTCGCCAGCGCGTACCGACCCATGCCGGAGGACCCCGACGCCGCCATGATCCGCTCCGGGTTCAGTCCCGCGAACAACTGCGCCAGCGCTGCGTCCTCGTTGCCGATCAGCGCCTCGGCCGGCAACCGGACGTCATCGATGAAGAGCATGAACTGCTTGTCCGGCATCGGCACGTCCATGTCGATGGCCTTGAACTCGAAGCCGGGCGTGTCCGTCGGCAGCGCGAATACCGCTGGCTTGAGCCGCCCGGTCTTCGCGTCCGCGGTGCGGCCCACGATCATCACCGCGTCGGCTGCGTCGACGCCGGACACGTAGATCTTGCGACCGGTCAGGATCCAGTCGGTGCCGTCGCGGCGCGCCGTGGTGGTGATGTTGTGCGAGTTCGACCCGGCGTCGGGTTCGGTGATGCCGAACGCCATGATCTTCGAGCCGTCCGCGATGCCCGGCAGCCACTGCTGCTTCTGCGCATCGGTGCCGTACCGGCTGATGATCGTGCCGCAGATGGCGGGCGAGACCACCAGCATCAGCAGACCGCAGCCCGGCCGCGTTCAACTCCTCGCCGACGATCGCGAGCTCGTACATTCCTGCGCCGCCGCCGCCGTACTGCTCGGGCAGGTTCACGCCGATGAAGCCGTTCTTGCCGGCCTCGGCCCACAGTTCGGTGAGCGGTTCGCGAGCACGCGCCCGCGGCATCGTGTACTCGTGTCCATAGCGCTTGCCGAGCGTCGCGACCGCCGACCGCAGCGCCTGTTGCTCTTCGGTTTCGATGAAGTTCACTGAGCATCCTCCTGAGCGTGCTGCATCGGGCTGACGATCGCGAGCACGGCGCCCACGTCGACTTGCCGGCCGATCTCGGCCGGAAGTTCACTGACCACGCCGTCCGCCGGCGCGTCGATCTGGTGCTGCATCTTCATCGCCTCGAGCCACAGCATCGGCTGCCCGGCGGTAACCGTGTCGCCGACCCGGACCGCGACGCGCACCACCGACCCCGGCATCGGTGCGAGCAGCGAGCCCGCCGCGACAGCCGTCGCCGGATCGGTGAAGCGCTCGGCGACGATGACGTGCCGGGACCCGAGAGCCGATTCGAGGTAACGGTCGTTGCCGTAGCGAGCCACCGTGAACCGATGTCTGACGCCTTCGACGTCGAGCACGGCCGAGCTGGGGTCATAGGCGATCAACGCGACGTCGTCGTAGCCGTCGGCGTGCAGGCCGTCCCGCCCGAGGCGGTAGGACACCCGGCACTCGTTGCCGTCGACGGTGAGCACGGCGAGCTGATTCTGGCTGAACACGTTGCGCCATCCGCTCGGGATGCCGTGCAGCGCCGGTGCACTGCGCCGCGACTGCGCGTCATCGGTGAGCGCGACAACGAGCGCGCAGAGCCGATCCGCCACCGCGCCGCCGATCGGACGGGCCAGCTCAGCCAGGCCATGTGTGTCGAAGAAGGCGGTGTCGGTCGCGCCGGCGAGGAACGCCGGGTGCGACAGGACGCGCACCAGCAGGTCGCGGTTGGTGCGCAGGCCGTGGATGCGAGCGCGACGCAGCGCAGCGGCCAGTGTCGCCGCTGCATCGGCACGGTCCGACGCCCAGCTGATCACCTTCGCCAGCATCGGGTCGTAGTGGATGGTGACCGCGCTGCCGGCCGCGACGCCACTGTCCAGCCGTACACCGCTCTCGCGCGTGCCGGTGTTGAAGTGGGCGTGCACGCCGGGGACGTCCAGCAGCTGCACCGTTCCGCTCTGCGGTTGCCAGTCGGCGGCGGGGTCCTCGGCGTACAGGCGGACCTCGATCGAGTGCCCGCGCAGGACCGGCGGAACCGGGTCCAACCGGCCGCCGTCGGCGACGAACACCTGCAATGCAACGAGGTCGGTGCCGGTCGTGCATTCGGTGACCGGGTGCTCCACCTGCAGGCGGGTGTTCATCTCCAGGAAGAAGAACCGGCCGTCGTCGTCGGCGAGGAATTCGACCGTGCCGGCGCCGGTGTAGCCGATTGCCTTGGCCGCGGCGCATGCGCGGCGTCGAACAGCCGCTCGCGCATACCCTGCACCCGTTCGACCAGGGGCGACGGTGCTTCCTCGACGATCTTCTGGTGTCGCCGCTGGATGGAGCATTCGCGTTCGCCGAGGCACCACACGGTGCCGTGCGTGTCCGCGAGCACCTGCACCTCGACGTGGTGCCCGGTCGCCAGGTACGGCTCGCAGAACACGGTCGGGTCGCCGAACGCGCTCGGCGGCCTCCGCGCTCGCGGTGGCTGATGTCCTGCGTCCAGGTCGGCGAGATCGCGCACGATACGCATGCCCCGGCCACCGCCGCCGGCCGATGCCTTGACGATCAGCGGCAGATCGGCCGCCGTCACCTGCGCCGGGCGCAACTCATCCAGCACCGGGACGCCTGCGGCGGCCATCATCCGCTTCGCCTCGACCTTGCCGCCCATGGCGGTGATCGCGTCCGGTGGCGGGCCGATCCAGGTCAGACCCGGCTCGATCACGGCCCGGGCGAAGTCGGCGTTCTCGGACAGGAACCCGTAACCGGGATGCACCGCGTCCGCTCCGCTACGAAGCGCGGCGGCAACGACCAGGTCGGCGCGCAGGTAGGTATCGCTCGGCGCGGCGCCGGGCAACATGCACCGCGGCATCGGCCTCGGCCACGTACGGCGCGTCCGCATCGGGGTCGGAGTGCACTGCGACGGTGGCGCAGCCCAGGTCGCGGCAGGTCCGGAACACGCGACGGGCGATCTCGCCGCGGTTGGCGACGAGTACCGAGGTGATCTCGGGTCGGTCACAGCCGGAACACCCCGAATCCGTCGGCGCCCTTGACCGGTGCGGTGTGGATGGCCGACAGCGCGATGCCGAGCACGGTGCGGGTGTCGCGCGGGTCGATGATCCCGTCGTCATAGAGCCGGCCGGACAGGAACGGTGCCAGCGACTCGGTCTCGATCTGATTCTCTACGTAGGTGCGCATCTGCTGGTCGGCGTCCTCGTCGTAGGCCTGCCCACGTGCTTCGGCCGCCTGCCGCGCGACGATCGAGAGCACACCGGCCAGTTGCGCCGGTCCCATTACCGCCGACTTCGCGCTCGGCCAGGTGAACAGGAATCGCGGTCCGTACGCGCGACCGCACATGCCGTAGTTGCCGGCACCGTAGGACGCGCCCATCGTCACGGTGATGTGCGGGACGCGTCGAATTGGACACTGCATTGATCATCAGCGCGCCGTGCTTGATGATGCCGCCCTGCTCGTACTCCTTGCCGACCATGTAGCCGGTGGTGTTCTGCAGGAACAGCAGTGGCGTGTCGGCTGCGATTGGCGAGCTGGATGAATTGCGCCGCCTTCTGCGCCTCCTCGCTGAACAGAACGCCGCGGGCGTTGGCGAGGATGCCGATCGGGTAGCCGTGCAGGTCCGCCCACCCAGTGACGAGACTGCTGCCGTACAGCGGTTTGAACTCGTCGAAGTCGGAGCCGTCCACGATGCGTGCGATCACCTCGCGCGGGTCGAACGGGATCTTCAGGTCGGTGGGGACGATGCCGAGCAGATCGTCCTCGTCGTAGATCGGCGGTGCCGGGTCGGGTTTCGGGCTCGGGCCCTGCTTGCGCCAGTTCAGCCGGCCCACGATCTGCCGGCCGATGCGGATGGCGTCCTGCTCGTCCGCCGCCATGTAGTCGGCGAGCCCGGACTGCCGGGCGTGCATCTCCGCCCCGCCGAGTGACTCGTCGTCGGACTCCTCGCCGGTCGCCATCTTCACCAGCGGCGGTCCGGCCAGGAACACCTTCGCGCGCTCCTTGACCATCACGACGTAGTCGCTCATGCCGGGGATGTACGCGCCACCGGCGGTCGAGTTGCCGAATACCAGCGAGATGGTCGGGATGCCGGCCGCGGACAGCTGGGTCAGGTCGCGGAAGATCTGCCCGCCCGGAATGAAGATCTCCTTCTGGGTGGGCAGGTCGGCGCCGCCGGATTCGGTGAGCCCGATGACCGGCAGCCTGTTCTGTCGCGCGATCTCGCCGGCGCGCAGCGTCTTGCGCAGCGTCCACGGGTTGGACGCGCCGCCGCGCACCGTCGGGTCGCTGCCGTTGACCATGCATTCGACGCCGTTCACGACGCCGATGCCGGTGACGACCGAAGCGCCGACGGTGTAGTCCGATCCCCAGGCCGCCAGCGGGGACAGCTCGAGGAACGGCGCGCCCGGGTCGAGCAGCAGCTCGATGCGCTCGCGGATGAGCAACTTGCCGCGCTGGTGGTGCCGCTCGGTGTATTTCGAGCCACCGCCCGCGACGGCCTTGGCGTGTTCGGCGTCGATGTCGGCGAGCTTGGCCAGCATCGCCTCGCGGTTGGCGGCGAACTGGGCGGAGGAGGTATCGATGCCCGAACGCAACACGGTCATGACGTGTACCCCAGGATCTTCGCGGCGAGGCCGGTGAGGATCTCGTCGGTGCCGCCGCCGATACCGAGGATCCGCATGTCGCGGTACTGCCGCTCAACCTCGGCCTCGCGCATGTACCCCATGCCGCCGTGCAGCTGCACCGCGCGGTCGGCCACCCACATGCCCGTCTGGACCGCGGTGTTCTTCGCGAAGCACGCTTCCAGCACCAGGTTCGGCTCTGCTCCCCCGGCGCGCACAGCGACCTGACGCGTGTAGCTGCGCGCGACCTCGATCCGGCGCGCCATCTCCGCCAGCGTGTGCTGCACCGTCTGCCTGCTGATCAGCGGCCGGCCGAACGTCTCCCGCAGCCGGCACCAGTCCACCGTGAGGTCGAGGCAGCGTTGCGCGCTCGCATAAGCCTGCACCGCCAGGCCGATGCGCTCGCTGACGAAGTTCTGCGCGATCTGCACGAAGCCGGTGTTCTCGCCGCCGACCAGGTTCGCCGCCGGCACCCGCACGTCCACATAGGACAGTTCCGCGGTGTCCGAGCAGAGCCAGCCCATCTTCTCCAGCCTGCGCGAGACGGTGAACCCGGGCGTGCCCTTCTCCACCACCAGCAGCGAGATGCCGTGCGCGCCCGCGTCGCCGGTGCGAACCGCGGTGACCACGAAATCGGCACGTACGCCGGAGGTGATGAACGTCTTCGCACCGTTGACGACGTAGTCGTCCCCGTCGCGCTTCGCGGTGGTGCGAATACCGGCGACGTCCGAACCGCCGTCCGGTTCGGTGATGGCCAGCGACCCGATCATGCGGCCGGAGATGGTGGGACGCACCCACCGTTCGAGCTGTGCCGCGTCGCCCGCGGCAATCAGGTGCGGCAGGGAGATGCCCGAGGTGAACAGGCTGGCGAACAGACCCCCGGATGCGCCGGCGTAGTGCACCTCCTCGGCGAGTACGAGTGCGTCCAGCGCATCGCCGCCGCCGCCACCGACATGCTCCGGATAGCTCAGGCCGATCAGCCCGAGTGCGGCGGCCCGCTCGTGCAAGCTGCGCGGCAACTCGCCGGCGCGTTCCCAGTCATCGAGATGCGGCAGCACGTCGGACGTCACGAATCTGCGCACGGTCTCGCGCAGCGCCGAGCGTTCCGGCGTGCGGAACGGATCGCTCATCGGCCTTCTCCCAGCAGCAATTCAGGAATGTCCACGACACGCGAGCCGAGCCATTCACCGAGCGCCTTGGCCTGCGGATCGTGTCGAGCGTTGGATGCGACGCCCGCGCCGAGCAATCCGGTGACCACGAAGTTCAGCGCGCGCAGGTTCGGCAGCAGGTGGCGGGTCACCGGGAGGGTGCGTGTCTCGGGAAGCAGGTGGCGAAGCCGCTCGACGGTGAGGAAGTTCGCGAGCCACGCCCAGCCCGCGTCGGTGCCGGCCCAGACGCCGAGGTTGGCATCGCCGCCCTTGTCGCCGCTGCGGGTGCCGAGCACGGTGCCGAGCGGCACCCGCGCGGTCGGGGCCGGTGGGGGCGACGGGCAGCGCGGGTTCGGCGACGGCGGCCAGCGGTTGGGTGTGCCGCGGCGATCGGCGACGTCCAGGCGGGTGCCGTCGGGCAGCACCGCGACATGCGGTACCTGCGCGGCCTCGATGTATGCGGCGGAGAAGACGCCGTACGGGCTGGCCTCGCCGGGCGGCGCGGTCACGTGGAAGCCCGGATAGCTGGACAGAGCGAGTTCGATGGCCGAGCCCGAGAACGCGCGGCCGATCTTGGCCGGGTCCGGCCCGCGCACCACGCAGTGCAGCAGCGCGGCCGCCTCTTCCTGAACGTCCGCGTCCGCGTGATCGGTGCGCGCCAGGGTCCAGCTGGCATCCAGGTTGGACAGCTGTCGCCGGATCAGCTCCGCCTTCGCGTCGATGTGGTTGCCGGTGAGCACGAACGTCACCTCGTTGCGGAAGCCGCCAAGGCTGTTCAGGCCGACCTTGAGCGTCGCCGGCGGCGGCTCGCCGCGCACGCCGGCGATGCGGACCCGGTCCGGTCCGTCCTCGCTCAGCGTGATGGTGTCGAAGCGTGTGGTGACGTCGGGACCGGCGTAACGCGCACCGCCGATCTCGTACAGCAGCTGCGCGGTCACCGTGCCCGTAGACACCAGCCCACCGGTGCCGCGGATGCTTCGTGATCACCGACGAACCGTCGGCGTACACCTCGGCGATCGGGAAGCCCGGGTGCAGGAGCTGGTCGAGGTCCGGGACGTCCTGCGCGAAGCGCGAGTAGTTGCCGCCGGTTGCCTGCGGCCCGCACTCGATCACGTGCCCGGCCACCACCGCGCCGGCCAGCGCGTCGTAATCGGCCGGCGTCCAGCCGAAGTGCGCGGCCGCCGGCCCGACCACGAGCGAGGCGTCGGTGACTCGGCCGGTGACGACGACGTCGGCGCCGGCGCGCAGGCACTGCGGCGATACCCCAGGCGCCCAGGTAGGCGTTCGCGGCCAGTGGCTCGCCCAGGCCGAGTTCGACGGCTCGTTCGCGCAGGTCGTCGCCGGTCACGTACGCGACGCGCACGGATAGCCCAAGCCGTCCGGCCAGCGCTCGCACCGCGTCGGCGAGGCCCGCGGGGTTCAGGCCGCCGGCGTTGGTGACGATCCGCACGCCACGTTCCAGCGCGGTGCCGAGCGAGGACTCCAGCTGGCGCAGGAAGGTCTTCGCATAGCCGAGGGACGGATCCTTGAGCCGATCGCGGCCGAGGATGAGCATGGTGAGTTCGGCCAGGTAGTCGCCGGTGAGCACGTCGAGTTCGCCGCCGGTCAGCATCTCCTGCATCGCGGAGGCGCGGTCGCCGTAGAAGCCGGACGCGTTGCCGATGCGGATGACGTCGGGGGCGGACGCGATCATGCCGGCTCGGCTTGGCGACGCTCGGCGTCCTGCGGTTGGCTGCCGGGCTCGCGGCCGGCGCCGGGCGGCCCGGCAAAGGCCTGTGCGATGCCGATCCATCGTTCGGCGTCGGCGCCGGTCGCCGTTGACGGCCAGGTCGGCCGGGTTGCGGCGCTGAGTGACGAGCAGGCAGAAGTCCAGCGCCGGGCCGGTGATCCGCTGGCCCGCGTCGTCCGGGCCCCAGGTCCACAGCTGCCCGTCCGGGGCGGTGAGTTCGTACCGGAACGGCTCCGCCGGGACGGGCAGGTCGCGAACCAGGTAGGCGAAGTCGCGAGTTCGGACGCCGATGTGGGCGACGTGGCGCAGTCGCGGGGTCGGCTGCCGGCTCCGGCCGAGCGCGTCGGCGACGTCCTGGCCGTGGGCCCAGGTCTCCATCAGCCGCGCGGTCGCCATGGTGGTCGCGCTCATCGGCGGCCCGAACCAGGGGATTCGGGTGCCGTTCGGCACCGCGCGCAGGGCGTCCGCGAGCGCCGCTCGGCCATCCCGCCATGACTGCAGCAGGCTCGCCGGCGGCTGTTGGGCACGCTCCGCGGCGGCGCGGTCCACGTAGCCGTCGAACTCGGCGAGCGCCCTGCTCAGCTCAGCCTGGAACTGGCCCGGATCGGTGGCGGCCAGCGCGGCGACGTCGTCGGTCCAGGCCAGGTGGGCGATCTGGGTGGCGATCGACCAGCCGGGCGCGGGCGTGGGTGTCGCCCATTGCTGCGGCGCTCAGGCCGGCGACCAGGCGTCCACGACGTCGCATTCCGCAGCCAGATCCGCCAGTACCGGAGCCAGGTCGGTCACCGGCCGAGCCTCGCAGCCGCCCGTGAATAAATCAAGCCCGCTTGCTTTTTACTCTCCGCGCACCTACCCGAGGGTTTGGGGAGGTTTTGGGCCGCTATAGGGCCACAACCTTCCCCAAACCGGTCTGGGGAGGGGACCCAGGCTGAACTGGGCGGGCAGCTCAGCCGAACTTGCGGATGACGCTGAGCGGCGCGTGGCGCAACACGAACGACAGCGGGATCCATGGCCACGGCGGCACCTTCGCCTGCGCCGGCTCCCGCTCGATGGCGCGCACCATCGCGCGCACCCCGGACGGGGTGTCCGACATCATCGGCGGCCGGTGCTCTGCTGCTCGTTCATCTCCGAGGCGATATAGCCCGGGTAGATCGTGGTGACCTTGATCGGGGTGCGCGAGCACGTCGGCCCGGATGCCCTCGGCCAGCGACGCCACCCCGGCCTTCGTCGCCGCGTACGTGGTAAGCGCACGCGGCAGACCGCGCAACGCGCCCATCGACGCGATCACCACCAGATGCCCGGCATTCGCCTTGCGGAACACCTCCATCGCGGCCTCGCACTGCGCCAGTGCCGCGACGAAGTTCGTCATCGCCGTCTCACGGTTCGCATCGAAGCGGCCGGTGCCGATCGGCGCGCCCTTGCCCAAGCCCGCGTTGACGATGACCCGGTCCAGGCCGCCGAAGTCCTCGGCCAGTTCCCGGAACACGGTGAACACCGCGTCGTTGTCGTTGACGTCCAGGCGCCGGACCGCCACCGTCGCATCCGGCCGCGCGGCCCTGATCTCCTCGCTCAGCGCCTCCAACCGGTCCACCCGCCGCGCCGTCAGCGCGAGGTCGTGGCCCTTCGCCGCGAACTGCCGCGCCATCTCCGCGCCAAGACCGGAACTTGCGCCGGTGATCAGGATGCGGCGGCGGGCAGGGCCACGGCCGCCCGGGGCGGAGGTGGCCGACGAATCGCTCATTGCGGAGATCATTGCGCCTCGAACGGCCAGCCCTGGCCGGTGGCCGCCTGTTGGCTCTGTCCGTGTTGCTGCAGCCGGCCGGCGGTGGCAAGCACGGATTCCGCGACGTCGACACCGCTCTGGTCGGCGAGCAGGTACACCCCGTAGGCGAGTTCGCCCAGACGGGTGGACCAGTCCGGCCCGGGGCGGAACGGCCGGCGCCCGCGCTGGGTGCTCGCGTTGGCCGAAGCCGTCAGCGCGCCGAGCAGCGTCTGCAGCTCCAGCAGCAGGGTGGGGACGGTCGCGTGCATATCGGCCGCATCCCCACTCTGCGCGACGATCTGTTGCAGGTCAGCACTCACGAGTGGCCAACCTAATGTGCCAAGTACGCTTTCTGCGAGCCCCTGACGGACGATCCGAGGACCCAACCGCATGATCTGCGCACCTTTCGTGCCCGACCGGAGCGCGCGCGGCCGTGCCTGACGGCGCCAATCCACCGCAACCGCTACCTGGCCGCCCCACCGGATCACGGCCCGCCCGGCTGCGTATCGGGATCGTCAGCGCCGGCCGGGTCGGCGCGGCCCTCGGCGGAGCTCTGGCCCGAGCCGGTCACGAGTTCGTCGCCGCGTCGGCGGTCTCCGCGGCCTCGATTCGCCGGGCCGAGCGCGTGCTGCCCGGTGTGCCGATGCGCCCGGCGGACGAGGTGGTCGCCGCCGCCGATTTCGTGCTGCTGGCCGTCCCCGACGACGCGTTGCGCCCGCTGATCACCGGCCTGGCGAGCACGGACGCGTGGCGGCCGGGCCAGCTCGTCGCGCACACCTCCGGCGCGCACGGCATCGGCGTGCTCGATGCGGCCGCGGCGCGCGGCGTGCTGGCGCTCGCGTTGCACCCGGTCATGACGTTCACCGGCCGCGCGCGAGGACGTCGACCGCGTCGCCGGCGCCAGCTTCGGCATCACCGCGCCGGAGGAGATGCGCCCGGTCGCCGAGGCGCTGGTGGTGGAGATGGGCGGCGAGCCGGTGTGGGTGCCCGAGAGCCGCCCGGCCGCTGTATCACGCCGCGCTCACCGTCGGGTCCAACCATCTGGTCACGCTCGTCAACGACGCCCTGTCGCTGCTGGCCTCGGCCGGGGTGGAGCAGCCCGCCCGGCTGCTCGCGCCGCTGCTCAGCGCCGCGCTGGACAACGTGCTGCGCCTCGGCGACGCGGCGCTGACCGGCCCGGTCTCGCGCGGTGACGTGGCCACCGTCTCCCGGCACGTGCACACCCTCGCGCAGGCGGCACCCGGGTTGCTGCCGTCCTACCTGGCGATGGCGCGGCGCACCGCCGAGCGCGCCCGCGAGTCCGGGCAGCTTCGCGGACGCGGATGCGAATGCGGTGCTCGCGCGTGTTGGCGCAGGCGTGAAGGTCGTGCGACGACCCGCGCCGAATTCGCCGCGGCGCGCGCGGCGCTGCCGGCACCGGTGGGCCTGGTGCCGACCATGGGCGCGCTGCATGCCGGGCACGCCGCGCTGGTGCAGCAGGCCCGGGCGGAGTCCGCATCGGTGGTCGCCACCGTGTTCGTCAACCCGATGCAGTTCGGACCCGACCGAGGACCTGGCCCGCTATCCACGCACGCTCGAGGCCGACCTGCAGACGTGCGAGCAGTTCGGCGTGGACCTGGTCTGGGTGCCCGAGGTGGACGACATCTACCCGGGCGGCCAGGCCCAGGTCAGCGTCGACCCGGGCGCGCTCGGCGCCGAGCTGGAGGGCCGGTTCCGGCCGACGCACTTCGCCGGCGTGCTCACCGTGGTGGCCAAGTTCCTCGCCATCGTGCGTCCCGATGCGGCCTACTTCGGCGAGAAGGACTACCAGCAGCTGACCCTGATCCGCCGGATGGTGCTCGACCTCGACCTGGGCGTGCAGGTGGTCGGGGTACCGACCGTGCGTGAGCCGGACGGGCTGGCGCTGTCCAGCCGCAACGTCTACCTGTCCCCGGCCGAGCGGGCCGACGCGCTGGCGCTGTCGCAGGCGCTGCGCGCGGGACAGCAGGCCGGTGCCGCCGGCCACGACCCGGTCGAGGCGGCCCGCGCTGTCCTGGACGCGGTGCCGGATGTGCTCCTGGACTACCTCGAGCTGCGCGGCACCGACCTCGGTCCCGCGCCGGCGCACGGTGCCGGCGCGCCTGCTCGTCGCGGCGCGCGTCGGCGCCACCCGACTCATCGACAACATGCCAATCAACGCGTGCCGATCAACAGCGTGCCGATCAACAGCGTGCCGATCGACGGTGCCCGACTGATGCTGCCCCGCCGCTTGCTCGCACCGCCGCCCGGCTGGACCGCCGACGCCGACGTGGTCGTGGTCGGCTCCGGTATCGCCGGCCTGACCACCGCGCTGCACATCACCCGGCAGTCCTCGTTCCGCGTGCTGCTGGTGACCAAGGACTTGCTCGCCGCCGGCTCCACCCAGTGGGCGCAGGGCGGCATCGCCGCGGCGCTCGGCGCGGGCGACTCACCCGACGATCATCTCGCCGACACGCTGGCCGCCGGCGCGGGGCTGTGCGATCCGGCCGCGGTGCGCACGCTGGTGCGGGAGGGGCCGGCCGCGGTGCGCGAACTCGCGCAGCTAGGCGCGCGGTTCGACCGCGGTGGCGACGGCGCGATCGCGCTCACCCGCGAAGGTGGTCACCATCGCGATCGGGTGGCGCACGCCGGTGGGGACGCGACCGGCGCGGAGATCCAGCGTGCGCTCGTCACCCGAGTACTCGACGCCAGCGCCATCGAAGTGATCGAGCACGCACTGGTGCTCGACCTGCTGCTCGATGACGAGGGCGCCGCCTGCGGGGTGACCCTGCACGTGCTGGGCGAGGGCCAACGCGACGGTGTCGGCGCGGTACGTGCCGGGGCGGTGGTGCTGGCCACCGGCGGGATCGGCCAGGTGTATGCGTCGACGACGAACCCGAGCGTCTCCACCGGTGACGGGGTGGCCGCGGCCCTGCGCGCCGGTGCCGTGGTGACCGATCTGGAGTTCGTGCAGTTCCACCCGACGGTGACGTACCTGGGACCCGGATCCAAAGGGCAGCAGCCGCTGGTCAGCGAGGCCGTGCGCGGGGAAGGGGCCTTCCTCGTCGACGACTCAGGCACGCCGGTTCATGGGCGGCGTGCACGAACTGGCCGATCTGGCGCCGCGTGACGTGGTGGCCAAGGCGATCGTGCGCCGGATGAGCGAGACCGGGCGCGACCATGTCTGGCTCGACGCGCGTCATTTCGGTGCGGAGAAGTGGCGGGTGCGGTTCCCGACGATCCTCGCCACGCTGCTCGCGCACGGCATCGACCCGGTCCGCGATCTGATCCCGTGGTGCCGGCCAGCCACTACGCCAGCGGCGGCGTGCGCACCGACCTGCACGGCTCCTCGAGCGTCGCCGGGCCTGTTCGTCTGCGGCGAGTCCGCCTGCACCGGCGTGCACGGCGCCAACCGGCTCGCGTCCAACTCGCTGCTGGAGGGGCTGGTCTTCGGCCGGCGGATTGCCGATGCGGTCGTCGAGCGACTGCGCGCGCCCTACCTCGAGCGCGAGGCGATGTGGACGTGCGCCGCCGAGGGACGCGGTGCCGCTCGACGTCGCGGCCCGGCCGCGCTTGCAGCGGCTCATGTCGCGGCACGCGGGCGTGCTGCGCGAGGCCGAAGGTCTCGACGAGGCGGAGCGCGGGCTGGCCGAACTCGCCGCGCGATACCCGGGCCGAGCCGGACACCGAGGCGTGGGAGACGACGAACCTGCTCACCGTCGCCACCGTCCTGGTGCACGCGGCCCGGCTGCGCGAGGAGACGCGCGGTTCGCACTGGCGCGAGGACTTCCCGGATACCGACGACGCGCATTGGCGCGGCCACCTGGACGTGCGGTTGGGGCAGCGACGGCGCATTGCACACCGAGTTCCGCCGGGAGCAGCCGATGACGGCGACCTGGCGCCGCGGGCTTGCCGCACCACGTCGTGGCCGAGGTCGTCGAGCGCGCGCTCGCCGAGGACCTCGGCGCGGCCGGCGACGTGACCACGCCGGCGACCATCGCGCCCGATGCCGTCGCCACGGCCGACCTGCGGCCCAGGGTCGGACGGAGTGGTGGCCGGGTTGCCGGTCGCGCAGCACGTCTTCGACAGCGTCGGCGCAGGGCGGCTGCGGTTCGAGTACGGCACCGCGGACGGGCGCGTGGTCACGGCCGGCGAGGTGCTGGCAACGGTGCGCGGCCCGGTGCGGGACATGCTCACCGCCGAGCGCACCGCGCTGAACCTGCTCTGCCACCTCAGCGGCGTCGCCACGCTCACCCGGCGCTGGGTGGACGCGGTCGCCGGCACCGGCGCGCAGATCCGCGACACCCGCAAGACGCTGCCCGGCCTGCGCGCGCTGGAGAAGTACGCGGTGCGCTGCGGCGGCGGCGTGAACCATCGGATGTCGCTGTCGGACGCCGCGCTGGTCAAGGACAACCACGTCGCGGCCGCGGGCGGTGTGCGCCGCGGCGTTCGAGCTGGTGCGGGCGGCCGTGCCGGAGCCTGCCGATCGAGATCGAGGTCGACACCGCCGGCGCAGGCGCGCGAGGTGATCGATGCCGGGGCGCGAGCTGGTGCTGCTGGACAACATGACGCCGCGGGCAGATGGCCGAGGTCGTGCGCATGCGGCGCCGGGCCGGTGCCGGTTCGAGGCCTCCGGCGGGCTGCGGCTGCGCGACGCCGCGCTGGTGGCCGCCACCGGCGTCGACTACCTGTCGGTCGGGCGCGCTGACGCACTCGGCGCCGCGCTACTCGGACATCGGGCTGGACATCGCCGCAGGCAGCGTCGGGAGCGTAACCGGATGCTGCTCGCGATCGACATCGGCAACACCAACACCGTGCTCGGGGTTTTCGACGACGAGAAGCTGGTGCATTCGTGGCGCATCAAGACCGACGCCCGCAGCACCGCAGACGAACTCGCGCTCACCTTCCGCGGCCTGCTCACCGACCACGAGATCACCGGCACGGCCGCCTGCTCCACCGTGCCGGCCGCGCTGCGTGAGCTTGCGGGTCATGCTGGCCGCCTACTACCCGGACGTGCCGACCGTGATCGTCGAGCCGGGCGTTCGAACCGGCGTGCCGCTGCAGTACGAGAACCCGAAGGAGGTCGGCGCGGACCGCATCGTCAACACCCTGGCCGCGCATCACCTGGTGCCCGGACCGGTGATCGTCGTGGACTTCGGCACGACGACGAACTTCGACGTCGTGAGCGCACGCGGTGAGTTCCTCGGCGGCGCGCTGGCGCCGGGCATCGAGGTCTCGCTGGACGCGCTGGCGGCGCGCGCGGCACAGCTGCGCAAGGTGGAGCTGGTCGCGCCGCGCGGCCCGATCGGCAAGAGCACGGTCGAGGCGCTGCAGTCGGGCATCCTGTACGGCTTCGCCGGCCAGGTGGACGGGCTGGTGCGCCGGCTCAGCGTGGCGCTCAACCCGGCGGACCCGGACGGTGTCGAGGTCATCGCGACGGGCGGCCTGGCGACGCTCGTCATCGAGCACTGCGAGACGGTGACCCGCTACGAGCCCGACCTCACCCTGCTCGGCCTACGGCTGATCTACGAACGAAACGTGTAATGCGTTAAACCGCGGCGCCCAGGCGTGCGAGACGCAAGGCGGAGGAGGAGCGCTATAGGTGGTTTCTATGCGCGACGACGACAACGCCGCGGATCGTGTGCCTGGCGCCGCGGCTAGGGTCGGGTGGGTGGATCTACGCATTTTCACCGAGCCGCAGCTCGGCGCCTCGTATGACGACCTGCTTCGTGTCGCGCGCGCAGCCGAGGAGCTCGGCTTCGACGCGTTCTTCCGCTCCGACCATTTCCTCGCATGGGCAGCCGCGACGGCCTGCCCGGACCGACCGACGCCTGGCTGACGCTGGCAGCGCTGGCCGCGCGAGACATCGCGGATCCGCCTCGGCACGCTGGTCACGCCGGTGACGTTCCGGCTGCCGGGTCCGCTGGCGATCTCGGTGGCCCAGGTCGACGTGATGAGCGGCGGCCGGGTCGAGCTCGGTCTCGGTGCCGGCTGGTACGACCGCGAGCACGCCGCGTACGGCATCGCGTTCCCGGACGGCGTGGCGCGCTTCGACATGCTCAGCGAACAGATCGAGATCATCGACGGACTGCTGCGCACCCCGCCCGGCCAGACGTACAGCTTCAGCGGCGAGCACTACCAGCTGATCGACTCGCCCGCCTTGCCCAAGCCGGTGCAGCGCCCGCGGCCGCCGATCATCCTCGGCGGCGCCGCCCGCCGCCGTGGCGCCCAGCTCGCCGCCCGCTTCGCCGACGAGTTCAACGTGTCGTTCGACCAGGCGGGCACGCAGGAGAAGTTCGACGTGTGCGCGAGGCAGCCGCAGGGCACCGGGCGCGAGCTGGTCTACTCGGCGGCGCAGACGGTGTGTGTGGGTCGCGACGATGCCGAGGTACGGCGGCGCGCCGACGCGATCGGCCAGGATCCGGACCAGCTTCGCGCGAACGGTCTCGCCGGCACGCCGGCCGAGGTGGTCGACCGCATCGGCCGGTTCGCGGAGTGGGGTGCGACGCGGCTGTATCTGCAGACGATCGACCTGCACGACCTCGATCATCTGGAATTGATCGCGGCCCAGGTGCTACCGCACGTCTAGGCCCTACGCCCCAGCCCGTCGGGTATCGCGTTTGTAGGCCCAGGCGGCCACCAGTGCGGCGACCAGCGACCACACCGCCAGCACGGCCCACGCCTCGACGCCCCACGGCTTGTGCGCGCCGAGCCCGATGTGCCCGGCCTGCACCAGCCAGAAGGACGGCAGCAGCTGGCAGATGTGCACGAACACGCCGCTGCCGGTGATCGGGAAGTACGACCCGCCCAGTAACGCGAACAGTGATACGCCGCCGCCGAGCGCCGGGCCGGCCGCGTCATCGTTGAGCAGGTGTCCGGCCGCGATGCCGAGCACGGCGAACGGGATCAGTGCGACCAGGATCAGCGCGGTCATCTCCACCCAGGATCCGAATGACAGCCGCACGCCGAGAGAGATTCCGAGTACGTACAGCAGCGCCATGCTGATCACCGCGAGCAGGTAGCCGGTGATCACCTTCACGCGCAGGTAGCTGCGCGTGGACAGCGGTGTCAGCCGCAACTGGCGATTCCACCCGATGACGCGTTCGGCGGAGATGCGCGGGCCGGTGGACAGCACCGCGACCATCGCGCCGAACGCGAGCAGGCCGACCATGTAGTACTGCGGGGCGAACAAGCCGGTCGGATGTTTCGCGTCGCCGCCGAAGTTGTGATCGTGGCGATTCGGCGCCGCCAGGATGAAGTACATGATCGTCGGGAAGATCAGGCTGAAGATGAAACCCTGCCGGTTGCGCAGCACGCGCAACAGCTCGAACCTCCCGTAGGTCACGGCACTCATCGAGCAACCCCCTCGTTCGCGTCACGTGCGTCGTCCTTCTCCTCGGGGGCATCCCGGGTGAGATGGACGAACGCCTCCTCGAGTCCCGCGCCGGTGACCTCGATGTCCTGCGCGTGCGGATATTCGGCGAGCAACGCCCGCAGCGCCGCGTCCGAGTCGGCACAGTTGAGGATGAGGGTGTCGCCGTGGGTGTCCGCGTTGGTGACGCCGGGCAGGGCGCCGAGGGCGTGCAGGTCGGCCGCAGGCAGCGTGGCGCGAATCGTGCGCAGCCCCACCGTTGCTCTTGATTTCGGTGGCGGACCCGTCCGCGACGATTCGCCCGTTGGCCAGCAACACCACCCGATCGGCGTACGCGTCGGCCTCGGCGAGGTAGTGCGTCGCGAACACCACGGTCTTGCCGCGCGCCGCGAAGGACCGCATGGTCGCCCAGAAGTCGCGGCGCGCCTCGACGTCGAGGGCGACAGTCGGTTCGTCCAGCACGATCAGGTCAGGATTGCTGACCAGCGCGATCGCGAAGCGCAACCGCTGGGTCTGCCCGCCGGAGAGCTTGGTGGTGCGGCGACCCGCGATGTCGCTGACGTTGGCGATCTCGATCACCTGGTCCACGTCGAGTGGCGACGGGTACAGGCTGGCCACCATGGTGATGAGTTCGCGCACGCTGAGGTACGGGATGACGCCGCCGACCTGCAGCATGGCGCCGACGGCGCCGGCCTTGATCGCATCGGCCGGTGTCTTGCCGAACAGGGACACCGTGCCGGCGTCCGGCTTGGTCAGGCCGAGCAGCATGTCGATGGTGGTGGACTTGCCCGCACCGTTCGGCCCGAGCAGTGCCACCGTCTGCCCGGCGGGGATGGTGAGGTCGATGCCCCGCACCGCATGCACCGGCCCCTGAGGCGTGCGGAAGGACTTGGTGAGTCCGTGCACCGCAACCCCGGCTGAGCCCGCGTGGGTATCGCGGGCGCGTGACGTGGTCATGGCTGGAAGCTTCTCAAATACGACGAATGGTTATGCGAGCGCCTCGCTAGGCTGCCGCTGTGAGCGATGCGGATCAGCCGGCCGATCAGCCGCACGACACCGACGACCTGCCCGAGCAACTGCGGGTTCGCCGAGCCAAGTACGACCGGCTGGTCGCCGATGCCGGCAGCGGTGTGTATCCCGTGGGCGTGGGCCGGACGCACACGCTCGCGCAGGTTCGTGCGGCCTATCCCGATCTGGCCGCCGGCACCGAGACCGGGGACGAGGTCGGGGTCACCGGACGGGTCATCTTCGTCCGCAACACCGGCCGGTTGTGCTTCGCCACGTTGCGTGAGGGCGGCGCGGAACTGCAGGTGATGATGTCGCAGGATCGCATCGGCGCCGATTCGCTCGCCGCGTGGAAGGCCGACGTCGATCTCGGCGATTTGGTGTTCGTGCACGGCGAGGTCATCTCGTCCAAGCGTGGCGAGCTGTCGGTGCTCGCGGACTCGTGGCAGATCACCGCGAAGGCGCTTCGCCCGCTGCCGGTGGCGCACAAGCCGCTCTCGGAGGAGACGCGGGTGCGTCAGCGCTACGTCGACCTGATCGTGCGACCGGAGGCGCGGGACGTGGTGCGCATTCGCGCGGAGGTGACCCGGTCCATCCGCGAGACGTTGCACTCGCGGGACTACCTCGAGGTGGAGACGCCGATCCTGCAGACGGTGCACGGAGGGGCGACTGCACGTCCGTTCCACACCCACCTGAACGCGTTCGATCTCGAGATGTCGTTGCGGATCGCCACCGAGCTGTACCTCAAGCGGTGCATCGTCGGTGGCATCGAGCGGGTCTACGAGCTCGGCCGGACGTTCCGCAACGAAGGCGTCGACTCATCGCACTCGCCCGAGTTCACGATGCTCGAGGCATATGAGGCCTATGGCGATTACCACACCATGGCCGAGCTCACTCGCGCGCTCGTACTCGGCGCCGCGCAGGCAACCGGCATCCGCGCACCGGTGACTGCCGGCGGCGCCGAGATCGACCTGTTCGGCACGTGGCGGGTGCTGCCGGTGCACGAGGCGGTCTCGGCTGCACTCGGCGAGGCGGTCACCCCGGATACCGACATCGCTGCGCTGCAGGCGTACGCGCAGGGCGCGGCGGTACCGCTGCGTCCGGGGCTATCCGCGGGCGAGATCGTCCTGGAGCTGTACGAGAAGCTGGTCGAACACACGCTGGACCAGCCGACGCTGGTCACCGACTACCCGGTGGACGTGCGGCCACTGGCTCGCCCGCATCGCGAGGACCCGCGTCTGGCCGAGGCCTGGGATCTGGTCATCGGCGGCATCGAGATCGCCCCTGCGTACTCCGAACTCGTCGACCCGGTGGAACAGCGTCGCCGGCTGCTCGAGCAATCGATTGCCGCCTCCGCGGGCAATCCCGAGGCGATGCAGTTGGACGAGGACTTCCTGCGCGCGCTCGAATACGGCATGCCACCGACCGGTGGCATGGGCATGGGCCTGGACCGGTTGGTCATGTTATTTACCGGCCGAGGTATTCGGGAGACGATCCTTTTCCCCTTGCTTAAGCCTCTCTGAGAACAGCGGATACATCGGCGAATTAAGTTGCACTATCGTGGTCGGAATATTTCGCCACGAGGAGTGCGGAAATGGCGCAGAAGCATATTATTCAGCTGATCGACGATCTTGACGGCGGTCAGGCCACGGAAACGGTCTTGTTCGCGCTGGACGGGTCGACGTATGAAATCGACCTGTCCGAGAAGAATGCCGCGGCGCTGCGCGATTCCCTTGCGCTGTATGTGGCGAGCGCGCGCAGGTCGGCGCGCCAGGTCGGCGCTCCACTCGCCCGTCGCAACGGCCGGACCGCCGCTCGCACCGACCGTGAGCAGACCCAAGCCATGCGCGAGTGGGCGCGGCAGAACGGCTACAAGGTCGGTGAAAAGGGACGGATCCCGGCGGCTGTGATAGAGGCGTATCACACCAAGATCTGACCCGGTGCATGCGAAGAACTGACCGGCACACGAAGAACCGACGCGGACGTCAAGAACCGAACCGGTCGTCGGGTCGGGGAGATCATTTCAGGTATCGGTCGAGGAATTCGTCGATTCGGCGCCACGCGTCGACAGCTGATTTCGGATCCGGTCGGATCTGCGCCACCCGCATGATCGGGCGCAGTAGTGCCGGTCCGGCTTGCGATTCGTTGAGAAACGCGTGGCCAGCGTCCGGGTAGAGCGCGACCTCGTGCTCGATGCCGAGCTGCGTCAGTGCTGCATCGATCCGACCAACCGTCCGGGCCGCTCCCGGCTCCCGGCCGCCGTAGGTGGCGATCAACGGACACGCACCGCGGAGCACCGGCTCGAGATCTCGCGTCGCCACCGGCCCGTAGTTGACCGAAGCCGCCTCGAAGCCGGCATCGGCGGCGAGTAGCGCGAAGCCGCCGCCCATGCAGAAGCCGATGACCCCGACCCGGCCGGTGCAGTCGCCCTGGTCCATCAGCCATGCCCGGGCGGCGTCGATGTCGGTGAACGGCTTGCCGTCGCGGCGACTGCGCCCGGCTGCCCCCCGCTGGGCTGTGACCAGGGTCCGGAACATGCCGAGCACGCAGCGGGCCGCGCTGCCGTCGCTGTACAGGTCCGGCACCAGGGCCAGGTAGCCCGCCTGCGCCAGCCGATCGGCCTGACGCCGCATCACGTCGTCCAGACCGAACGCCTCGTGGATGACGACCATGCCCGGCCAGGGTCCCGGGCCGGCGGGCCGGGCCACGTACCCGTGCAGCCGCCTGGAGCCGCCCTCGACCGCGCCCAGTTCGATCTCCGCCATCTGCCCTCCCGGTCGCATCTCGGCCCCGCCACGGTGCCGTGCCGCGGCCCGGGGCAACGTACACCGACCCGGCTGCCGCGTTCGCTGTGAGCGGACGCGGCGAAGTGGCGACCGTGCCCGGGCATCATCCGGCCTCCGGGGGAGTTGTACCGATATCAGCGCAGGTATTCGGCGGACAACACCGCGATAGCAGCCCGGTAGCGGCATCGATGACGTGATCACGTCGTTAACTCAGGTGTAGCGGGCGCGGGCTAGAGTCGGAGCCGGCGGGTAAGAAGGCGCGGAAGGAGCTGCCTGAAATGTTCGAACGGTTCACCGACCGCGCGCGTCGGGTTGTCGTCCTGGCCCAAGAAGAGGCCCGGATGCTCAACCACAACTACATCGGCACCGAGCACATCCTGCTCGGCCTGATCCACGAGGGCGAAGGCGTCGCTGCCAAGGCACTCGAGTCGCTCGGGATCTCGTTGGACGCCGTGCGCCAGCAGGTCGAGGAGATCATCGGTCAGGGTCAGCAGGCGCCGAGCGGGCACATCCCGTTCACGCCGCGGGCCAAGAAGGTGCTGGAGCTGTCGCTGCGCGAGGCGCTGCAGCTCGGCCACAACTACATCGGCACCGAGCACATCCTGCTCGGCCTGATCCGTGAGGGCGAAGGCGTCGCCGCGCAGGTGCTGGTCAAGCTGGGCGCCGACCTGAACAAGGTCCGCCAGCAGGTCATCCAACTGCTCAACGGCTACCAGACCAAGGAGCCGGCCGGCACCGCGTCCGAGTCCACGCCGTCCACGTCGCTGGTGCTCGATCAGTTCGGCCGCAACCTCACCCAGTCCGCACGCGAAGGCAAGCTCGACCCGGTCATCGGGCGCGAGAAGGAGATCGAGCGCCTCATGCAGGTGCTCAGCCGGCGCACCAAGAACAACCCGGTGCTGATCGGCGAGCCCGGCGTCGGCAAGACCGCGGTCGTCGAGGGCCTGGCCCAGGCGATCGTCAAGGGCGAGGTGCCCGAGACGCTGAAGGACAAGCAGCTCTACACGCTCGACCTCGGCTCGCTGGTCGCCGGTTCCCGCTACCGCGGCGATTTCGAGGAGCGCCTGAAGAAGGTGCTCAAGGAGATCCGCACCCGCGGCGACATCATCCTGTTCATCGACGAGATCCACACGCTGGTCGGTGCCGGTGCCGCCGAAGGTGCCATCGACGCCGCGTCGATCCTCAAGCCGATGCTGGCGCGCGGTGAGCTGCAGACCATCGGTGCCACCACCCTGGACGAGTACCGCAAGCACCTGGAGAAGGACGCCGCGCTCGAGCGGCGGTTCCAGCCGGTGCAGGTGGGCGAGCCGACGGTGGCGCACACCATCGAGATCCTCAAGGGCCTGCGCGACCGGTACGAGGCGCACCACCGCGTCTCCATCACCGACGCCGCGCTGGTGTCCGCGGCCGGTCTGGCCGACCGCTACATCAGCGACCGGTTCCTGCCGGACAAGGCCATCGACCTCATCGACGAGGCCGGCGCGCGCATGCGCATCCGCCGCATGACCGCGCCGCCGGACCTGCGCGAGTTCGACGAGCGGATCTCCGACGTGCGCCGCGAGAAGGAATCCGCGATCGACGCGCAGGACTTCGAGAAGGCTGCGTCGCTGCGCGACAAGGAGAAGACGCTGCAGGCCGACAAGGCCAAGCGTGAGCAGGAGTGGAAGGCGGGCGACCTCGACGTCGTCGCCGAGGTCGACGACGAGCAGATCGCCGAGGTCCTCGCGACGTGGACAGGCATTCCGGTCTTCAAGCTCACCGAGGAGGAGACCTCCCGGCTGCTGCGCATGGAGGACGAGCTGCACCGGCGCGTGGTCGGCCAGGAGCAGTCGATCAAGGCCGTCTCGCAGGCGATCCGCCGCACCCGGGCCGGGCTCAAGGATCCGAAGCGTCCCGGCGGCTCGTTCATCTTCGCCGGCCCGTCCGGTGTCGGTAAGACCGAGCTTGCCAAGTCGCTCGCCGAGTTCCTGTTCGGCGACGACGACGCGCTGATCCAGCTGGACATGTCCGAGTTCCACGACCGCTACACCGTGTCGCGGCTCGTCGGTGCGCCTCCCGGCTACGTCGGCTACGACGAGGGCGGCCAGCTCACCGAGAAGGTGCGCCGCAAGCCGTTCAGCGTCGTGCTGTTCGACGAGGTCGAGAAGGCACACCCGGACGTGTTCAACACGCTGCTGCAGGTGCTCGAGGACGGTCGGCTCACCGACGGCCAGGGCCGGATCGTCGACTTCAAGAACACGATGCTGATCCTGACCACCAACCTCGGCACGCGTGACGTGTCCAAGGCGGTGAGCTTCGGCTTGCAGGGTGCCAACGACGAGTCCAGCAACTACGAGCGGATGAAGAACAAGGTCAACGACGAGCTCAAGCAGCACTTCCGGCCCGAGTTCCTCAACCGCATCGACGACATCATCGTGTTCCACCAGCTCACGAGGAAGAGATCGTCCAGATCGTCGACCTGATGGTGGCGCGCCTGGACGTGCAGATGCGCAACAAGGACATGGGTCTGGAGCTGACGACAGCGGCCAAGCAGCTGCTGGCGAAGAAGGGTTACGACCCGGTTCTCGGCGCCCGGCCGTTGCGTCGCACCATCCAGCGTGAGATCGAGGACTCGCTCAGCGAGAAGATCCTCTTCGGCGAACTCGCGCCGGGGCAGATCGTCGTCGTCGACGCGGTGCCGGTGGACGTGATGGTCAAGGACGGTCCGAAGAAGTTCAGCTTCCGCGGCGAAGCGAAGGCGGACGTGCTCGTTCCCGACGAGCCGCCCACCGCAACCGTCACCGCGGAGTAGACCGCTGGATCTCGCAGCACCATTGCTCGACTGGTATGTCCGGGCGGCCCGCGATCTACCGTGGCGCCGCCCGGGCACCACGCCCTGGGCCGTGCTGGTCAGCGAGATCATGTTGCAGCAGACGCCGGTCGCGCGCGTCATCCCCATCTACCAGGCCTGGCTGCAACGCTGGCCGGACGCCGCGGCGCTCGCCGGGGACAGCCCCGGCGAGGCGGTTCGGATGTGGGGCAAGCTCGGTTACCCGCGCCGTGCGCTGCGGCTGCACGAGTGTGCCCGAGCAGTCCTGCGACCGGTTCGGCGGCGAACTTCCCGCTGACGTCGAGAGTTGCTCGGGCTGCCCGGCGTCGGCGCCTACACCGCGCGAGCGGTCGCCGTGTTCGCGTTCGGGCAGCGGCATCCGGTGGTCGACACGAATGTGCGCCGGGTGTGGCGCGCGCCGTGCTCGGCAGCGGCGAGGCGGCCCCGGCTGCCCCCGCGCGTGATCATGCCGATGTCGAGGCGTTGCTGCCGGCGGACCCGCACCGCGCGGTCGGCGTGTCCGTCGCGCTGATGGAACTGGGCGCGCTCGTCTGCACCGCTCGTGCCCCGCGGTGCGCCGCCTGTCCCATCGCCGGCGGCTGCGCGTGGAGATCGGCCGGCGCGCCGGCATACGACGGTCCGGTCGCACGTCCGCAGCTTTTCGCCGGCACCGACCGCCAGGTGCGCGGGCTGCTGCTCGACGTGCTGCGCGACAACCACGGCGCGGTCAGCCGCAGCCAACTCGACCTGGTCTGGCACGAACCGGTGCAACGCGAGCGCGCGCTGGCGAGCCTGCTCGCCGACGGGCTGGTGCACCAGCACGCCGACGGCCGCTACACCCTGCCCGCATGATGCGCGCGCACCCTGCCCGCACAACGGCAGCGCGGTCGCATCAGCCGCGATAGGGCCACACAGCTGATGGGCGGCGCGCTTGCGGGGATGTCGGCCCCTCGCTGGGTAGCGTGAACAGAACATGTTTCATCCGGTAGGTCCGCTGCCTCCGTCGGTGTATTGGCGACGGCGTCTCGTCCTGCTCGGCGCAGCGGTCGTCCTGATCATCCTCACCGCCTGGGTACTGCGACCGGGCAACAGTGGCGGCGGGCAGGCGTCGCCGCAGGTCGGGCACACCTCCTCGGCGAACGCCGCGCTCACCTCATCCGCGCCGCTGTCCACACCCACGCCGCGGACGTCCTCGTCGACGCCGCACATCCCCGCAGGCAGCGCCACCCGGACCGGACCGTCCGCACCGACCGCGTGTTCGGCAACGCAGCTAAGCGTCGCGGCCGTTCCGGCCAGCACGCATTACAAGGTGGGCGACGAACCGCAGTTGATGCTCCAGGTGACCAACAAAGGCCCGGGGCCGTGCGTGCAGGACCTGTCCGACAGCCAGGTGGAGCTACGCGTGTACAACGGCGAGTCGAGGGTCTGGGGTAGCCACGACTGCGAGATCCAACCCGGTACCGCGGACCGCACCCTTGCGGTCGGGCAGCCGGTACGCGTGAGCATCGTCTGGTCCGGGCTGTCGTCCGAGCCGAAGTGCGCGGGTACTCGCCAGCGTGTCGGCGCGGGCACCTACACGCTGTTCGCGTACCTGTCCGGCCGGACCGGCACAGCCGCCCAATTCGCGATTAGCTAACGCAAGCCGGCTGGGCGCGGCTGCTTAGTACCGGTCGATGATCGAAACTTCGGCCAGGCGTGAGATCGACTCGCGCAGCGCGCGGGCCCGGGTCTCGCCGACACCGTCGACGATCTGCAGGTCTTCCACCGACGCGGCGAGCAGTTTCTGCAGGCCACCGAAGTGCTCGACGACCCGGTCCAGGATCATGCCCGGCACCCGTGGCACGCGTGCCATCAACCGGTGCCCGCGCGCACTGACCGCCGCATCCAGTCCCTCGGCGCTGCTGGGCAACCCCATCGCTCGCGCGACCAGGGTGAGATCGAGCAGGTCGGTAGCCGACAGCGCGGCGAGTTCGGTGAGCACCTGCGCTGGTGAGCGGCCGCGCCGCCCGGTGGGGACGTAGTCGCGCGCGATCAGCTCGCGATCCGCGTCCGCGCCGGCCATCAACTCCTCCAGTTGGAGGGCGAGCAACCGGCCGTCGGTACCCAGTTCGACGACCTGGCCGGTCACCTCGTCCGCGATCCGGCGCACCATCTCCAGACGCTGGGACACGATCGCCGCATCACGCACCGTGGCGAGATCCTCGATCTCCAGCGCGGACAGCGCGTTCGACACCTCGTCCAGCCGGGCCTTGTACCGCTCCAGCGTCGCAATGGCCTGGTTGGCGCGCGAGAGCAGCTCGCCGCTGCTTTGCAACACGTACCGGCGGTCCAGCACGTACAGGCTGACGATCCGCATCGACTGCGACACCGAGATGACCGGGAAACCGGTCTGCAGCGCGACTCGCTGCGCGGTGCGGTGCCGGGTGCCGGCCTCTTCGGTGGGGATGGCCGGGTCGGGCATCAGATGCGTGGCCGCACGCAAGATGCGGGAGCCGTCGTCGGTGAGGATGACCGCGCCGTCCATCTTGCACAGCTCGCGCAGCTTGGTCGAGGAGAACTCCACGTCCAGCGGAAAGCCACCCGTGCAGAGGGTCTCGACGGTCTTGTCCCAACCGATCACGACCAGCGCACCGGTGTTGCCGCGCAGGATCCGCTCCAGGCCGTCGCGCAGCGCGGTGCCTGGCGCAACCGTGGCGAGCACGGTGCGCAGATCGTCGCGTTCGGTGATCGCCACCGGTTCGTCCCTTTCCGGAGCCTTGCGTCGGGCACAGTCTAAGGCTGACCGAACCGGCCCACGCCGGTTTTTCGCGGGCCTCGCCGCCACAGTTGCCGGTGAGCCCCGGCTCGAGCGGTCGGTCGACGGGCGTTCAGCCTGCGTCGGGAACCGGCCGCAGCACTGCTCGTCGCTGCTCGCCGGCATGGCGGCCCAGATTGGCCGCCGCCTGCATGGCCGCGCCGAGGCTGGCCACCGGGACGGTCCGGATCGCCACCGCGGCTGTCGCCTCGCCCGCGTGTCCGGCCGGCACCAGGGCCGTGGTGAACCCGAGCCGGGCCGCTTCCGCGAGTCGCCGTGGCAGCCCGCTGACCCGGCGCACGTCGCCGGACAGGGACACCTCGCCGATGGCGCAGACGGTGGGGGGCAGCGGCGCGTCCCGGGCCGCGGACGACAGCGCCAGCAGGATCGCCAGGTCGGCGGCCGGCTCGGTGGCGGCGAGGCCACCGACGGTGCCGGCGTACACCTCGCGATCGCCCAGGGCGATGCCGCCGTGCCGCGTCATGATCGCGACGAGCATGGCGACCCGGGCCGGGTCGAGATTGCTAACCGCGCGCCGGGGTGATCCACCCGGGCCGGCGAGTGACCAGCGCCTGCACCTCGGTGACCAGTGGGCGCCGGCCTTCCAGGGTGATCGTCACGCAGGTGCCGGGCACGGCCGCCGGACGTTCGGACAGGAAGAGCCCGGACGGGTCCGGCAGCCCGACGATGCCGTCCTCGCGCATCTCGAAGCAGCCGACCTCGTCCGCCGCGCCGTACCGATTCTTCGCAGCCCGGATCAGCCGCAACCCGCCGTGGCGATCGCCTTCGAAGTGCAGCACCACGTCGACGAGGTGCTCCAGCACCCGCGGCCCGGCGATCCCGCCGTCCTTCGTGACATGTCCGACCAGCACCGTGGCGATGCCACGCTCCTTGGCCAGCGCGATGAGCGCCGAGGCGACGGCACGGACCTGGGTGACCGAGCCGGCCGCTCCCTCGACGACGTCGGTGGCGATCGTCTGCACCGAGTCGACGACGAGCAAGCCGGGCCGCACCTGGTCGACATGGCTGAGGATCGCGGACAGATCGTTCTCGATGGCAAGGAACAGCTGCGGGTGCAGCGCGCCGACGCGGTGCGCACGCAGGCGCACCTGAGCGGCGGACTCTTCGCCGCTGACGATCAGCGCCGGCTGCGACCCGGTGGCGGCGAAACGGTCGGCGACGGTGAGCAGCAGCGTCGACTTGCCCACCCCCGGTTCGCCGGCGAGCAGCACGACCGCGCCCGGCACCAGACCGCCGCCGAGCACGCGATCGAGTTCGTCGACCCCCGTCGGCTGCGCACAGGCCACTTGGCCGTCCGCATCGGCGATCGGCTTTGCCGAGGCGCTGACCGCCCCCGGTGTGGGGCGTCGACTGCTCAGCCCGGACCGTTCGCCCGCCTCGCTGACCGTGCCCCAGGCCTGGCACTCGCTGCAGCGCCCCAGCCAGCGCACCGACGCGGCGCCGCATTCGGAACACTTGAACGAGGCGGGTCGGGCGGCGGATCTGCTCACCGGGCCGACGATAGGGGCAGCCGCCGACAGAATCCGGCAGCCGCGTCGAGGTGTCGCTGCAGTCCTGGCCGCGACCGCGTCAGCCTGGCCGCGGACTCGCTCGGCAGCGGCGGCACGGACAGCGGGGTGATGGCCGACGTCGTGAGCATCACCGGCACCTGCAGCGTGATCGTGCCAGCGGTGGCGAACCGGAACGTGATCGCCAGCGTCGTGCCGGGGAACAGCGTGGCGGACAGCCCGGTGAGCACCAAGACATCGTCGGTCGGCGTCAGGCCCAGACCGGTCAACTCACCGGCGGGCAGAGTCCAGCGAGTTCAGCGCCGCGCCGGATGACGAACTCGCCGAAGCCGACGCCGATGCTGACACCGAGGACGACGTCGCGGTCGACGCCGACGCGATGCCGACGTGGACATGCCGGCCGGTGTCGACGAGCTTGATCCAGCGCTGACCGACACCGACGCAGCTCGGGGTGAGTACCGCGGCCGCGTCCGCCGCTGACGCGTACAGCGCCGAGCCGCTCGCGCCCGCGGCCGAGACACCGACGAGCTGATCTGCGGTGGTGCCCGTGTTGACGATCGCGGCCAGCACCTGCACCGCCGAGCCGGCAGGGTAGGAGGGCGCTGCCGGTCGGCGCCGCGATGGCGACCTCGTTGAGATGCAGCGCGCCGACGATGCCCGCGGTTCCGTCGACGGTCGGCGTCTCCTCGGCGGTTTGCGCGTGCTTCCCGGCGGCGCACGCCGACGTGGTGGCCAGCGCCGCGATCGCGAGGATCGCGGCCGCGATGCGCCGTCCCCGCACCGACCGTGCTCCCACGCAAACACCTCCGAAATCGCGGCGCCCGGGCGCAACCCGCTGCGACGATCCGACGACCTTGCGGCGCGTGGCGATCAACGGTGCGATCGGGTAGCGCCGAGTACGTGCGACAGCCTATCGACCTCGCCCACGCCGTCTTCGCCCGGCGTACTGGGCCTGCGGGCGGCGGCTGTGGTCGTGCCCCGGACGCCGATCTTCGGGCGTGCGCGCGGCTGGTCGATCACGCCTACTACCACTTCTTGCGCGCTGTCGGCTGTTAACACGCCCGGAGCCGAAACTGTGCTCCGTGTTACCCTTGAGGAGTCGAAAGGGGCTCGAGTACCTATGACTTTCAAGGTCGGCGAGACGGTTGTTTATCCGCATCACGGCGCCGCGCTGATCGAAGCCATCGAGGAACGGCTGCTCGGGGGAGTCAAGAAGACATACCTCCGGCTCAAGGTCGCCCAAGGTGATTTGACGGTGCTTGTGCCCTCGGAGAACGCCGAGGTCGTCGGTGTCCGCGACGTGGTCGGCCAGGAAGGCCTCGACCGTGTCTTCGAGGTACTCCGCGCGCCGCACACCGAGGAGCCGACCAACTGGTCGCGCCGGTACAAGGCGAACGGCGAGAAGCTTGCTTCCGGCGACGTGAACAAGGTCGCCGAGGTCGTGCGCGATCTGTGGCGCCGTGACCGTGACCGTGGCCTGTCCGCCGGCGAGAAGCGCATGCTCGCCAAGGCGCGGCAGATCCTGGTGAGCGAGCTCGCGCTGGCCGAGGGAACCAACGAGGACAAGGCAGAGATCGTGCTCGACGAGGTGCTCGCGGAGGCTGTGGCCTGAGCGAGCACTTCCCCGATATGGCGGCGAACGGTCAACTGACCGTCGCCGCCATTCTCGTTGCGGCGGGTGCCGGCGCAGCGCTGGGCGCGGGCATGCCGAAGGCGCTCTGCCTGCTCGGCGGCCGCACGCTGACCGAACGCGCGGTGGCCCGTTTCGCCGCGCATCCGGCGGTCCGGGACGTGGTCGTGGTCGCGCCGCCGACGCATCTGGCCGAGGTCGCCGAACTGGTGGCGCGCGTGCAGTCGCAGGCGCGGTTGTCGTCGCCGGCGGTGCGCTCCGCGCCGGACTCGGTCTGTCGTCGGTCTGGATGCCACCGCACCGGATGTCGACGCGGTGCTCGTGCATGACGTCGCTCGGCCGTTCGTCCCGGCAGCGGTGATCTCTCGTGTCGTTGCCGCGCTGTCCGCCGGCGCGTCGGTGTCATCCCCGCATTCGCGGTGACGGACACGGTCAAGCGCGTCGAGTCGGGCCGGGTGCGCGCCACGCTGGCGCGCGAGTCGTTACGCGCTGTGCAGACGCCGCAGGGATTTCGCCGCGAGGTGCTCGTCGCCGCCTACGCACGAGCGCGATCAGAAGGTTTGCTGGCCGACGTCACCGACGACGCATCGGTGCTCGAGGCGGCCGGGCATCCGGTCGACGTCGTGGCCGGCGACCAGCATTCGCTGAAGATCACCACGCCGTGGGACCTGCGCATTGCCGAACTGCTGGCGACCGTGCTCGACCGCGACGGGCAGCCGGCCGCGGCCGATGCGCTCGGCGAGCCGCGATGACGGCGCCGCTGATACCGCGATGGGATGCGCACCGGCATCGGTGTGGATGTGCACCCGATCGAGGTCGGTCGGGACTGCTGGCTCGCCGGGCTGCACTGGCCCGGCGTGGACGGTTGCAGCGGTCATTCCGATGGTGACGTGGCCGCGCATGCGATCTGTGACGCGCTGCTGTCCGCGGCCGGTTTGGGTGATCTCGGTGCGGTGTTCGGTACGGACGATCCGGCCTGGGCCGGTGCGTCCGGTGCCACGTTGCTCGCCGAGGTGGTGCGCCTGCTGGGTGCCGGGGTTGGACGCTCGGCAACGTCTCGGTGCAGGTGGTCGGCAACCGGCCCAAGATCGCCCCGCGTCGCGAGGAGGCGCAGCAGGCGCTTTCAGTCGGTTCTCGGCGCACCGGTGTCGGTTGCCGGCGACGACCACGGACGGGCTGGGCCTCACCGGTCGCGGCGAGGGCCGTGCCGCTATCGCGTCCGCCCTCATCTCCCGATCATGACTGGCCCGATCGGGACGCGTGCCCCGTGCCGGCGACCTCGGACCGCGTCACGATCCACCGAGGGCTTGGGCTAGATCGCTCCACAAGTCCTCGACGTGTTCGATGCCCACCGAAAGCCGCAACAACGTCTCCGGCGTGCCGTGCTCGGCGTCGATGGCATATCGCGCCCGGCGTTCGATCGAGTGACTCCACGCCACCCAGGCTGGTGGCATGGCTGATCAACTCGACCCGGGCACACCCGGTCTGCGTCCGCGCGGTGCCGCCATCTCGAACGCGATCATCGCCCCGTATCCGGCATGCAATCGCGTGCCGCTCGTGCCCGGCGTCGCCCGGCAGCCCCGGATAGCGCACGCGGGTCACCCGCGGGTGGCTCGCCAAGCGCGTCGCCAGCGTCATCGCGTTCTCCTGCGCGCGTGCCATCCGCACCGCCAGCGTGCGCATGCCGCGCAACGCCAGATACGTCTCCAGCGCCCCGGGCATCGCGCCGGTGAGCATCCGCCGCTCACGCAACTCGTGCCGCTGCCGTCTCCGTCGCGGCACCACGAACACGCCCATGGCCAGGTCGGAGTGCCCGCTGAGGAATTTCGTCACCGAATGCATGACCACGTCAGCGCCGTGCGTCAGCGGGCGGACCCCAGCGGTGTCGAGAACGTCGCGTCGACGACGACCGCGAGCCGCGCGGTGTGCGCAGCCTCGACCACCGCGGGCACGTCGACCACGCCCATCAGCGGATTGGTCACCGTCTCCACCCACAGCAGGTCGGCGCCGGGCAGGGCGGCGGTGACCGCGTCGGTGTCGATCGCATCGACCGCGTCGGATCTCCATCCGCCCGAGCTGCTGCTGCGTCTCGAACAGCGCACCGTGCCGGAATACGCCGCGTGCGGACATGACGGCGACGCACCCGCGGGCAGTCCCTCCACGACCGCGGCCACCGCCGCCATCCCGGTGGCGAACGCCGTCGCTGTATCCGCCCTCGAGCGCACCGAGCGCGTCTTCGAAGGCGCGGACGGTGTCACTGACTCGACTCGCGCATGTAGGCGTTCTCGCCGGTGGCGCGCGTCGTGGTGGAACGGCGCCGCCAGCGCGATCGGCGCGCTCAGCGGCGTAGCCGCCGGTAGCGCGGCCGGCGGCCGGCGGCAACGACCAGCGATTCCGGTCGCAGCTGCTCATGTCCGCCGTACGCCATCCGCCGAGCCCTTACCCCCATTTCCGACGTGGGCAGCCTTGTGCCCGGATATCCGGGAAAAAGGTCACCACGTGGAGGACGGCCGCGATGGGAGGATGGTCGGCGTGGCTCTGCGCATCTTCGACACGGCGACGCCGGTCGCTGCGGGAGTTCGTCCCGCTCGAGCTGGGCCGGTGTCGATCTACGTCTGCGGCGCCACCGTGCAGGCACCGCCGCACATCGGCCACATCCGCAGCGGCGTCAACTTCGACATCCTGCGTCGCTGGCTGACGCGCTCCGGCTACGAGGTGACGTTCATCCGCAACGTCACCGATATCGACGACAAGATCCTGGCCAAGGCGGCCGAAGCACGGACGGCAGTGGTGGGCGTGGGCGGCCATGAACGAGAGCGCTTTCCGCAGCGCGTACGAGCGTGCTCGGCTGCCTGCCGCCGACCTACGAGCCGCGAGCGACCGGCCACGTGCCGGAGATGATCGAGCTGATGCAGCGGCTGATCGACTCCGCGCACGCATACCCGGCCGACGGCGACGTGTATTTCGACGTCGCCTCCTTACGCCGAGTACGGCGCATTGTCCCGGCCAGAAACTCGACGCGATGATGCCTGCGGGTGACACCGAAGGCGACGACCGCAAGCGCGATCCGCGCGACTTCGCACTGTGGAAGCGACACAAGCCGGACGAGCCGGCGATACGGCGGCGTGGGACACCCCGTGGGGTCGTGGCCGGCCCGGCTGGCACCTGGAGTGCTCGGCGATGGCCACGAAGTACCTCGGCTCGACGTTCGACATCCACGGCGGCGGCCTCGATCTGGTGTTCCCGCACCACGAGAACGAGATCGCACAGTCGAAATCCGCCGGCGACGGCTTCGCCCGGTACTGGATGCACAACGCCTGGCTCACCATCGGCGGCGAGAAGATGTCCAAATCACTGGGCAACTCGCTGCTGGTATCGGAGATCGTCAAGCGCTGGCGGCCGGCGGAGATCCGGTACTACCTCGGCGCCGCGCACTACCGCAGCAATGTCGAGTTCTCCGACGACGCGCTGGACGAGGCCGCTGCCGGGTACCGGCGCATCGAGAACTTCGTCGAGCGTGCGGTCGAACTGCTGGGCATATCTCCGGCTGGTTCCGCTCCCGCCGAGGCTGACCTGCCGGCCGCGTTCGTGGCCGCGATGGACGACGATCTGGGCGTCCCGCTGGCGTTGGCACAACTGCACAACGCGGTGCGCGACGGCAACAACGCACTGGCCGAGCAGAACAAGGACGCGGTCCTTACCGCGCTTGCGTCGGTGCACGCGATGGCCGGACGTGCTCGGCATCAGCCCACTGACCTGGGGCTCCACCGCACCTGCACCTTCTGGTGGCGTGGTGGACGCGCTCGTCGCGGCCGCGGTCGAACAGCGCAACGCGGCCCGGGCGCGCAAGGACTTCGCCGCCGCAGACACCATCCGCGATCAGCTCGCCGCAGCGGGCGTGCTGATCGAGGACACCCCGGCCGGCACACGCTGGACGATCCGGGAAACGCGCTAGCGACTGCGGGACGAGGGAAACAACTGTGGCGGGTAATTCGCAGCGGCGCGGCGCCGTGCGCAAGTCGAAGAAGGGTGCGCAGGTGGGCTCCGGCGGCCAGCCGAAGCGCGCACTGCGCGGCCGCGGGCCGACGCCGCCGGCATCCGAGCGCACCGGCCACCCGGCGGCACGACGCGCGTCCGCCTCTCGTCGCGACGCCGGTGGCCACGATGCTTCGCGACGCGATGGTTCGCGTTCCGCGCCCCGGGCGGACTTGAACGATCTGTTGGTCGGCCGCAATCCGGTGGCCGAGGCGCTGGCGGCCAAGGTGCCGGCCACCGCGCTGTACGTGGCGATCGGGATCGAGGCGGACGAGCGAGTCACCGAGGCGATCCGGCTCGCCGGCAATCGCGGCATCTCGATCCTCGAACTCAGCCGCGCCGAACTCGATCGCAAGACCGGCGGCCTGGTGCATCAGGGCCTGGCGCTGCAGGTGCCGCCGTTTGACTATGCCGACCTCGCGGACCTGCTCGACGGCGTGGCCGACGCGTCCACCCCGCCGCTGTTGGTGGCACTCGACGGCGTCACCGATCCACGGAATCTCGGCGCAGTGATCCGCTCCGCACTGGCGTTCGGCGCGGACGCGGTGATCGTGCCGTCGCGTCGCTCGGCCGGGATCACCGCGACCGCGTGGCGCGCGTCGGCCGGGGCCGCGGCCCACCTGCCGGTCGCGCAGGTCACCAACCTGTCCCGCGCGTTGACGCAGTGCAAGGAGGCCGGCCTGTTCGTCATCGGTTTGGACGCGGACGCGGACACCAGCCTCGACGAGTTCGACATGGCCGGCGACCCACTTGTCGTCGTGGTCGGCTCCGAGGGGCGCGGACTGTCGCGGCTGGTCGGCGCGACCTGCGATGTGCGCGTGTCGATCCCGATGGCCGATGCCGCTGAGTCGCTCAACGCCTCCGTCGCCGCCTCGGTGGTGCTCGCCGAGGTAGCCCGCAGCCGTCGTGCGGGGTGATGCAGTGTGTCCACGCCTGCACCACGGCTACTTGCTGCGCTTGAGTGCGTTCTCCACGTCGCTGTAGGTGTCTTTATCCTCTACCTTTGCGTAGGCGATTAGCGCGGTTATGAAATTTTTATCATCCTTGATATTTTGCTTCCTTCGTATCTCCTTTATGCAATCAACTCCGGCGTGGTAGAGAATTTTTACGAGCAGCTTCTTCTCTGTTTGACTCATTCGTTTGAAGTAGAAGGTCTCCATTCCTTTGCAGATGAGGTCCGGTCGAAGCCTGTTGTTGATAGCCAAGGTAAGGACGGGTTCTTTGTACTTCTTGCCTTCAAACATCTTGGTCGCACGCAGTTGCGTGCATTCCTTTTTTGACAGTACGGAGCCGGTCTTCCGATTCATCGGGGTAACATGGTTCATCGCTAACTTGCCCAGAGCATCTAGGCGCGCCTTGTAGTAGGGGCTGCTTCCGTCAGCGTCTGAATGATCCTTTTGGTCTTTCAGCCATACATTGAATTCGTCCTTGAGGTACGGACGAGTTTTTAAGTACGCGATGGCTCCCAACCGATCTTCTTGCCGAATCTGCCGAAGCCTAGAGAATAGTGCATTGCGTTTGGCTTCGTCTTGTACGATGCCCTTTAGCCTTTCGTGCGTCAGTTCTCCTTCTTGCTTTATCACCTCCAGAAGGGCGTGGTCGAACTTCTCGGCTTCCTCGCTTGACGTGGAATCCTCACTAGGGAATGCTGGGCCTGCTATATCGTTAAGGTCTAGCGGCCTGCTGTCATCAAAATCATCAGAATTAGACGTTGCAAACCCATCGGGATTGGCCTTCAATTCTGATGCTTTTGGAGACGACTTCTCGGGCTTGCCCTTTTTGCCGCTCTTACTGGATGCCTTACCGCCCTTTTCGGCGCCGCTTGGTGCATCGTCCTCCGACTCCGCCAGCGTCTTCTTGGCGACGATCTTTGGATCTCCGTACTGCTTGTTGAAATTGTTCAAAATCTTTTTACAGTTGTTGTCGAGTATCCAGGCCAGGACCTCGCGAACCGTATCCTTGTGTTTCTTATCTTCCAGCAGTGCCCTGATCTGCTGGAGGTACTTATGCTGGTCAGCTTGCCCCGGCAAGTTATCCCAGTGCGCGTCGCCTTGGTTCTTGTTCCATGGGGTGCGGCCCGGTTCCATGCTGTCGGCTCCTTTGTGCTCAGCCCACCACGACGCGTCCGATGGCGCGGAACGCTAGGCGCATGTTTCGACGACCTGCGGCCGGGAACTGAAATGCGACAACTCTTACGTCGGCGTGAGGGGCCGGGCTGCCGAGGGAGTGATCCTGCCGTGTGCCGCGGCGCGCGTTGGGCGCCATGTTGACAGTCGACGGAGGGCATCCGGCGGGACGATCAGGCGTGCAACCGAGCCCGGATCACCTTGCCGGTGGCGGTGCGTGCAAGTGCATCCGAGGTGAGCTGCCAGTGGCTCGGCACCTTGTAGTACGCGAGCCGTTCCGCGACGTAGTCGCGCAGCTCGCCGCTGGTGATCGCCGTTCCCGGCCGGAGAACGACGATCGCGGCCACCTCCTCACCGAGGTCCGCATGCTCGACGCCGAACACGGCGCACTCGGCGACGGCCGGATGCTCGGCCAGTACCGCTTCGACCTCGGCGGGATAGACGTTCTCGCCACCGCGCAGGATCAGGTCGCTGCGGCGCGTGCTGATGAAGAGCAGGCCGTCCCGCATGGTGCCGATGTCGCCGGTGCGCAACCAGCCGTCCGAGGCGTACACGGCGCTGGTTGCGGCCGGGTCGTTCCAGTAGCCGAGCATGTTGTACTGGCTGCGCAGGCAGATCTCGCCCTCTTGGCCATCGGGCATCGCAGTGCCGTCGGCGTCGCGGATCTCGAGCTGCACGGTGGCGATCGGCCGGCCGACGGTGTCCGGACGCACAGCGAGGTCCGCGCTGGACGCGACAGTGGCAGCGGTGCACGACTCGGTAAGGCCGTAGCTGTCGGCCAGGCTGGCCCCAATGGTGGGAATGGCGGCGCGCAGGCGGTCCTTCAATGCCACCGAGGACGGCGCCGAGTTCACGCTCATCGCGATCAGCGACGACACGTCGTAGCGCTCGATCGCGTCGGAGTTCACCAGCCGATGCGCCATCGTGGGTACCACGGCCCAGTTGGTGATCCGCTCGGACTGCACCAGCTGCAGCACCCGCTCGACGTCGAACCTTCCGGTGTCGATCACGACGGTGTCGCCGGAGACGAGTCGCGGTATGGCCAGGTTGTGCAGGCTGGCGATGTGGAACAACGGCAGGCTCATCAGAAATCGCCGGGGCCGCACGGTGGGGCCCATCGCCGCCGCGATGGCGTCGTTGAGCAGGTGGTACTCGAGCACGGCGATCACGTTGCGGACGGAATGCAGCGCCCCTTTGGGGTAGCCGGTGGTGCCGCTGGTGTACATGACGACCGCGGGGTCGTCCTCGCTCACGTCCGACTCGGGCAGTGCCGGGTCGGCGGCGCGCACCAGGTCGCCGAAGTCGGCGTGGATGCCGATCACCGGGACGGACCGATCGTCAGCGGTGCGCAGCAGGTCTACGCGCTTGGAGTCGGCGACGACGACGCGCGGTGTGCTGTGTCCGAGCGCGTAGGACACTTCGCGGCCCGACCACCACGCGTTGTAGGCGACCGTGATCGCCCCGAGTGACGCCACGGCCCAGAAGGTGGTCACCCACTCCGGGCAGTTGCCGGCGAACACGGCGACCCGATCGCCGGCGCGCACGCCGTACTCGTCACGAAGTGCCGTGGCCAACGAGGCCACCTGGCGGGCGTGTTGCGCGAACGAAACCCGACTGTTGCCGCGCACCAGATACTCCGTGTCGCCATGCCTGGCTGAGTCGAGCAGCAGCGCGCGCAGCGACGTCGGTCGGTTGGCGAAGACGGGCAGGCGCAAACCGTGCACGTCCTGCTCGACGATCTCGAACGGGCCGCCGGGTCCGGTGAGCCGGGCGCGAGTCTCGACGAGCAGCGCGGCCAGGTCGGTGGTCATTCGCTCGCTCGTCATTCCGCCTTGTCCGGGCCGACCTTCGCCGGCCTGTAGAACTCCACCGGTGCGGCTTGGCCGCGCAGGCCCGCAACCTCGGCGCGGATCGCCTGCATGATCTCGTCGGTGATCTCGCGCAGGGTGCCGCTGCTGGGTTCCTTGCCGCGGAAGCGGCTCAGGTCGAGTGGCTCGCCGACGTTGGCCACGGACACTTGCCGGGTGAGCAACTGCTTGATCCCCTGGCCTTTCTGCGCGCCCCACTGCCCGACCGGCACCACCGGAATGTCCGGGCAGGCCAGCACCAGCCGCGCGATCCCGGTCTTGCCCTGCATCGGCCACTGCGCCGGGTCCTTGGAGATGGTGCCTTCGGGATAGATGACGATCGCCTCGCCCTGTTCGAGTGCGGTCACGGCAGCACGCAGTGATTCGGCGGCGTCGGCGGTGCCGCGATAGACGGGAATCTGCTTCGACCCGCGCATGATCTGACCGAGGCCCGGTTTGCTGAACACGCCCGCCTTGACCAGGAAGCGGGGGACGCGGCCGGACTGCCATACCAATCGCGCCATCAGCACTGTGTCGATGTGCGAGATGTGGTTGATGGCGATGATCACCCCGCCTCGCTCCGGTGCCGGGATGCGGTCGAGGTTGCGCCACCGGATGCGGAACAGCAGGCCGTCGAGGGGATAGAGAATGGCGACGCACAGGCGGATCCAGAAGCCGGCTTTCGGCTTGTGCAGTCTGGTCACGGCACTCCTCGGCAGACGCGGTTCGTCAGGCGACCGAGGCCGCTGCTCGGCGTTCTTCTCGCCAGGCGTGGTTACGGTCGCGTAGGCAAGTGTGCCGCTAATCCGTCCGGATGTGACGGGTGGGTGCTCGGGCGCTGCGGCGGGTGCGGGTGCGCGCTCGATGACACCGCGGTTGCTCGATTGGCAGTCGGCCCCAGCCGCACCTGGGCCGGGTAGCCTCGATGCGCTGCCGCCTTAGCTCAGTTGGCCAGAGCGATCGCCTTGTAAGCGATAGGTCGTCGGTTCGAACCCGACAGGCGGCTCCGTTCAGCGGTTTTGTTCCGAGGCTTTGTTCAGCGGCTCGGAAAATCATCGATGGCAATACCGATGGCTGCCTTGCGCCACCGCGTGGACCCAGGCGCGGATGCCGTCAGTCAGGGGACCTGAAGCCGTCGCGAAATCGCCGGAACAGTCCGCCTTCTTCTGCGAGCGGCGGCGACGGCGGCGGATCGCTCGCCCGCTCGTGGCCTTCGGGCTGGCTGTAGTCGGCTCGCCAGATCGCGTTGACCGCTTGCTCCGCGGTGAGGTCGGCGGACCCGCTGATCTCCGGCACCAATCCGACCAGGTCTCCGTCCTGGAGCACCTCCGCGGCAAGCCCCGCGCCCTCGGTCCCCCAGATCGCCTCACGGCCGTCGGGCAACGCAACTCGAACCCCGAACGCGTAGACACCGGCCTCGTGCAGATGCGCATCGACACCCTTCTCGCGCAATCCGTCCACGACCTCGCGTGCGATCTCCTCGATCATGCGGTGACCATACGGCCGCGGCCCTGGCACGCGTTGGATGCGGGCGGGACTCAGTCGTTGCGGGCGACGTCCGGCCCGGTCATGCGGTTGAGCAGCGGCAGGGTCGAGGCGATGATGGCCAGCGCGGCAAGCAGGCCGAGCCCGACGAGCACGTAGTACTGCCCGCCCGGCGCCTGCAACGTCTCGCCGAGCTGGGCGCGCACGAACAGGTGCGCGGCCAGCATGCCCGCCCCGATCGAGCCGAGCGCCGTGACGAGCATCGGTACCGCCGTCTCGAGTCCGATGATGCGACGCAGCAGCGCAACCGGCGTGCCAGCCAGCCGGAGCATGCTGAACGGACGGCGGCGTTCGGCAAGTCCACCAGCGACGCTGACGGCGAGACCGCAGCCGGCAATCGGCAGGCTGGTGAGTACGACCACCTCGGCCAGACGTCGGTAGTCATTCAGCAACCGCGATTGGTCGGACTGGATCTCGCCGATCGTGTCGGGCGGGAACGTACGCGGGTAGGCGAGGCCCAGCACGGTGCGCGCCTGCTCGGCCGCGGCTGATGTCCCGGTCGTGCCGACCGCGATGCTGTCGACCGGCAGCGTGGCCAGCTCGGCGGTGCTCACGTCGGCGGCATGCCACCGTTGCTGCGGCAGCGACAGCCGATCGGTCAGGCCGCCGCCGTAGTCCGGCACGATGTTCGCGACCACCGTGCCGGGTAAGCACCTGCCCAGGGCGGGCACCTGCGCAAGGTCTGCGCATGAGACGACGTTCTCGACGGGGGTGAATGACGTGTGGCCGGACGCGCGGGTGGTCGGTGGAGGTAGCTCGGCCGGCGCGGTGGCGGTGCGGATCACCGCGACGCCGGTGACGCCGGGAATCGCGTCCAGCGCGGAGATCGTTGCCGGCGACACCGATCGCACGGCGGGGGCGTCCGGCCCGCCCAGCTGGTCGACGACGGTGTGCGCGAACCGGCCGCTGACGCCGGCGGTGCCGCCGGTGTAGGCCACGATCGTGGTGATGATCGCGGTGGCGCAGGTGCCGACGAACACCGCGAGGACCAGGCCGCTGATCGCGCGGAAGCCCGCTTTCGGATCGTCGGCCAGGCGTCGTGCCGCGATCAGCGACGTGGGTCGCCGGGCATGCCGGACGGCGCATCGCGAGGCGAGCATGGTCAGCCACGGCCCGGTAACCACCAGTCCGATCATCACCAGCAGGACGCCGGCGAGGAACAGCACGGCCTCGACGGTGGAGTTCGTGCCAGTGTGCGCACCGATGTCGTGTATGTAGGCGAAGTACCAGAGCTCGGCGATACCGGCCAGCAGCGGCAGCAGCCGCCAGGCGCGTGGCCGGCCCGGCGTCACCCGGCGGGTGACGCCGAGCGGGGAGATGGTGACGCGGCGCAGTGCCAATCGGGCTGCGAGCGCCGCGGCGACAGGAATGCCCAGCCCCACTGCAAGTACGTCGATCAGGTTCAGCGACAGGTCGCCGACGAAGAACCGCGCGCCGGTGAACGGAATGCCGGCGATTGCCGGCCGTGCCGCAAAGAACATCGCGAAACCGAACGCGGTGCCGACGGCGGCGGCCAGCGAGGACTCGACGGTGGAAACGACCGCGGTCTGGCGAGGGGTCGCCCCGACGAGGCGCATGGCGGCGAGGCGTTGTTCGCGTCGCGCGGCGGACAGTCGAGTGGCGTTGCCGATGAACAGCAGCACCGGGAAGAGCAGCGCCGCGGCCACCACTGCCAGGATGAGGGTGATCCCGTTGGCGTTCGTGCCGACGCCGACGGCACAGCCCGCTCCCGCGCACTGGTCCGGTGCGGTGGTACTGATCCGGTTGACCAGCTCGGCGTCGGATTGATGGGACAGCTCGGCCGCGGTGTGCCCGATGACGATCACGAGCGTGTCCGGTGACGGCAAAGCGGCCGAACCGATGGTGCCGATCAACCTGCCGGGGTAGCGGTCGGCGAGTTCCGCGGCGGGTATTCGTCGCAGTAGCGCAGCCATTGCCGGCGAGGCGTAATACTCGCCCGGACCGGGCAGCGCCGTCATCCCCGGCGGTAGCGGGGGGTTCGCGCCGGTGGCCGCGAGGTCCACTTGGCCGATGTCGTTCCCGTCGAACCGGTCGGCGCGCAGACGCCACCAGATCGGATCGCCGGCCGGCCCCGCGGACGTGGCGCCGCCGGCGAATCCGGTCTCCAGCCAGGCGTACCGATCGTTCTGGGAATGCACAGCGTTCAGCCCGGCGACGGTCGCCAGCAGCAACCCGACGCCGATCGCGACGGCGACGACGATGAGGGTCAGCCGGGTGACCGCCTCGCGGCCGCCCGCGACCGTCAGCCGCAGAGCGAGGCCGATCACACCACGATCCGATCGCCTGACAGCGTGACTCGGCCGTCGCGTACGAGCACGTCGCGGTCCGCGTAGGCAGCAACGCGCGGTTCGTGCGTTACCAGGATGACCGTGGTGCCGTGATCGCGCGCGGCGCCGCTGAGCAGCTCCATCACTCGCTCGCCGGCGAGCGAGTCCAACGACCCGGTCGGCTCGTCGGCGAAGAGCACCTGGGGTTCGGAGACCAGGCCGCGCCCTAGGGCGACGCGTTGCGCTTGGCCGCCGGACAGTTCGCCGGAGCGGCGCTGTTCCAGCCCGTCGAGTTCGAGCCGTTCGAACCAGTTGTGCGCGCGGGTGAGCGCCTCTTTGCGGCGCATTCCAGCGAGCAGCAGCGGTAACGCAACGTTCTCGGCGGCAGTGAGCTCGGGCACCAGTTGGCCGAATTGGAACACGAAGCCGAACCGGTCGCGACGCAGGGTGCTGCGCTCGTTCTCGTTCAGCGTGTCGATGCGCTTGCCGTCGATGTGGACCTCACCGCGGTCGGGCACGAGGATGCCGGCGAGGCAGTGCAGCAGCGTCGACTTGCCCGAGCCGGATGGCCCCATCACGGCGACGATCTCGCCGGCGTCCACGGAAATGCTGGCGCCGCGCAAAGCAGGCGTAGGCCCGAACGACATGACCAGGTCGATCGCTTCGATCAGGCGTCCGGCCGCCACCGTGGGCGTCGTCGTGCTGGTCATGACCGCACCTGCTTGGCCAGCGCGTCGAGCCGGGCGCTGGTGAGGTCGATCCAGCGCAGGTCGGCCTCCAGATGGAACAACCCGTAGTCGGCGAGCAGCACGTCGACGATCTCGCCTGACCGCTTGAGTTCGGTGAGCTCACGCATCCGTTGCAGGTGTCTGGCGCGCTGTGCGTCCAGGTAGGCGTGCGCCGCGCGTCCGGTCATCAGCGCGAGGACGACCTTGGCGAACATCACCGACTGCAGGTGCGGTTCCGGTTCGACCGGGTCGGCCAGCCACGCGTCGATCTGGGTGACGCCCTGCTCGGTGATGACATAGCGTTTCCGCTCCGGGCCGGCTCCCGGTTCGGGGTCGCCCGCTTCGACCTTTCCGTCGCGGGCCAGTCGGGCGAGGCTCGCGTACACCTGCCCGTACGGCAGCGGCCTGCCCCGGCCGAATACGGCGTCGTAGTCCCGTTTGAGCTCGTAGCCGTGGCTTGCGGAGCGGTCGAGCAGGCCGAGCAGCGTCATCGGAACCGTCATATCCGAATGTATACACTAAGCGTATAGCTCGCTTCAAGGGATGCGCGTAGCGGGCTCCGTTGGGCTCAGTTCGGGATGGTGGCGCAGGTGTTGACCGGTGCGTCGCCGGCGAAGCGACGAGCCAGGAACTGCAACGCCCCAGGTGCGCCGGCGATCGTCTCCTCGATGTGTTCGCCACCCGGCGGCTCCACGCTCTGGACCACGACGCCTGCCGCGCAGAACTGGTGCAGCAGCGTGCGCGCCGGGCCGATCGGCGCCAGCTCGTCGGCCACCGCCTGGTAGTGGTAGATCGGCGCCTGCGGCACGCCGGAGCGGAACAGCGGGCTGTTCTCGTTCAGCATCGCGACCACCGGCGGCGAGTCCAGCGCGTTCGGCGCCGACACGATGCTGGAGATCTTCAGGAACGGATAGCGTGCCGCCGCCTGCACGATGCAGTCACCAGCAGTGCGCGCCACCTTGCGGCGACCGGACGCGTTGAGGTACTGCAGCAGGTTCAACTCCGGGTAGTGGCGCAGGAATCCGTTGATGCCCATCGGCACCGCGCCGCCGGCGAAGCCGCCGTCGAACGCGTTGATGGACGCGCGAATGTCCGCGACCAGACCGCCGACAGCGATCGCGGTCAGGTGCACGTCCGGCGCGTAGGACGGTTGCAGCTGGGCCGCCGTGATCGAGGCCAAGCTGCCACCCGAGTAGCCCCACACGCCGAGCGGCGCGCTTGCCGCAACACCGGCCGGCGTGAACGACCGCGCCGCGCGAATCCCGTCGAGCACCGCCCGCGCCTGCACCCCGCTGACCAGGAACTCCGACTGCGGGCCTTCGTAGTCCGGCACCGTCACCGCCCACCCCTGCAACAGCGCGGCACCGATCAGCGATGTCTCCGCGACCGAGTTGGAGAAGCCGGCCAGCAAACCGGCCCGCAGCGCGTACGAGGGCGCGCACCGGCCGGCGACACCATCCTCTGCGGTTTGGTAGGACAGCAGCGGACGCGGGCCGGCGCTGGTCCACGCCAGCTTCGGTACCAGCACTGTCGTCACCGTCGCCGTAGGTGCGCCGAGTTCGTCCTCGGTGCGGTACTTCACCTGCCAACCGTCGGCCGGCAGTGGCAGGCCGAAGGTCGTCGCGTCCACCACTCTGGAGTCGATCACCGCGCCGTCCGCATACTGCGCGATGTTTGCCGGCACCGCGTAGAACGGGTCCCGTTCGGGCACCCGGATGCCACCGGCCGCACCGGCCGGGCTGCTGGCCACCGCGAGCCCGGCGGTGAGCACGGCAGCCAGCAGTGATGCTGCGGCAACCGGAATGATGCGGCGACGGGCTCGCGTGGCAGCGGTGCGACTTCGCCTCATGTTCCACCTCGGGTTGTGTCGGCGGTGAGCAGTTGGACGGCGAGTTCGGCGAGCGCGGCCTCGATGTGCTCGACGCCGTCGCCTCCCGTGCGGAGCATCCAGTCGTAGACGATCGCGGTTGCGGCGCCGACGAGTGCCAACGTGGCGAAGCGCCAGTCGCGGTCGGCGATCTCCGCACGCTCGACGGCGGCGCGGACCTCGCGCTCGACGAGTGTCACAAGCGTCTCGCGGTAGTCCAACCGCACGCGCTCGATCCGCGCGCTGGCGCCCATGACCTCGACGAAGGCGATGCGCGCCACGCGCGCGTCTTCGAGCATGGGGCCGAGATAGGCCAGTAGTGCGGACGGAATGCGTTCGCGTATCGGGCGGTCGGTGCTCTTGCGCAGCGACGCGGTGACGCGGGTGTAGGACTCGCCGGTGAGCCGGTCGTAGACGTCGACGAACAGGTCTTCCTTGGTCGAGTACAGCCGGTAGAAATGCCGGGTCGACACCTTCGCTGCTGCGCATACGCCCGGGATGGTGGTGGCCGGGTACCCCTGGTTGCCGATCAGCTCCACGGCCGCGGCCAGCAGCCGTTCGCGCCGCTGCGCGTCCCGCTCGCCGGCGGACTGGCCGGCGTAGGCACGTCCGGAGCCGGGTGGCGCCGAGTGCTGCACCAGCGTCATGCCCGCCGAGCCTAGGGCGGGGCAATCAAACTGACAAGACAGATTTTCAGTTTGCCGGGAGCGTCGCGCCCATCGCGGCAATCTCGGCGCGACCCTCGTCGGCGCGCCCGGCCATCAGCAGCAACGTGCATGCGCGCTCGAAGCGCGCACCGATGCGCTCCCAGCCGGCCACCGCTTCGGCCAGCGCCGCGGCGTCACCGCGCCGGCCGCGCGCCCGCGCGAGGCACGCCGCGGCCCACAGGTTCTGCTCGCCGGCTGGCTGAGCGGCCGCCAGCCGTGCCCGCGCATCAGGCGCGCCCGCCGCCACCGCCACCTCGGCGGCCAGCGCCCACGGGTAGGCGTCGAAGTACCAATGCCGTTCCTGCCACCAGGAATCCGGCTCCGTCGGCACGTCGGCGACCGCGGCGACCGCCTCGTCCAGCCGGCCGCGGTGCAAGGCCAACCGCGAGTCGGCGAACCGCGCCATCCCGCCAACCGCGAAGTGCACCGCGCGGGTCTGCTGGCCGGCCACCCGTCCGAGCGCCAACGCACGCCACTGTTCCCACTCCTCGATCGCACCGCACAGACCGAACGCCAGCGCCGTCGCGTAGACCGCCGGCGCCATCCACCGCGCCGCCGGGCTCGCCGGATTCCTGCCACACGCTGCGGGTCAGCCGGCCATGCTCGATCGCTTCGCTGAAACGTCCCATCAGCACCAGCGGGACGATCGACTTGCTCGCCGCCATGTGTGCCGTGGTGGCGACCATCGTTTCATCGCCGAGGATCGGGGCGGTCTGCGCGGCGACGGGCAGTTCACCGGCGTTGACGGCGTTCTCGACCGCCATCTGTACGACGTCATGGATTTCCGAACCCGCCCGCGGCAGATGTCCCGGCAGTCGCGCCAGCAGGGACCGACGCTCCTCACTGACCCGGAACGTTTCGGTGAACTTGCCCGACATCAGCAGGGAGGCACCGAGCCCGTCGAGCGCGGAACTCATGACGGCGGGATCATCGGCCTCGCGCGCAGCCTCGAACGCCTGCCGGAACAAGGCGGGATCGGGTAGGTCGACCAGACGGGTCGCGGTCCATGCTTGCGCCGTCAGCAGCTGCGCGTGCACAACCGCATCCTGCGCCGGCGCGACCCGCGCCGCGACGCGCAGCAGTTCCTGCAACCGCTCGAACGGCACGTCCCGTTCGAAGATCGCCGGGAACCGGGTGCCGATGGACACCGCCTCGGCCAGCACCGCCGCCTGCGTGCCGTGATCGCCCGCCGTCGCGGCCTGGTCAGCCGCGGCGATGACCAGGTCGAACCGCAACTCACCGCGCATCTCCACCTGAGCCACGCTGGCCGCGTCCCACAGATCCTGCGCAGCCACCGCACCGTTGCCGGCGCGATCGGAGGCGGTCAGGTAGTGCTGGCGCGACTCTTCGAGGAACCGGCGGGCGTAGGTGAGATGCCCGAGGGAGCGCGCGAGCCGGTGTGCCGCCTCGTCGTCGCGCGCCACGCTGAGCGCTGCGCGCAGGTCGTCGGCGCTGTGGTCGAACTCGATACTCCAGGCGTCGGCATGCTCGTTCGGATCCTGCAGCTGGGTCTCGATCTGCTGCGCGTGCGCGACGGCCCAGTCGGCGTACCGGGCGTCGATCGCCTCCGTCTCGTCCGCGGCGGACATCTTCTCCACGGCGTAGGCACGCACCGTCTCCAACTGCGCCCACCGCTCGACCCCGGCGAAGCGCCGGTGCACCAGCAGGCTCTTGTCACCCAGGCGCCCCACCAGGTCGGCGAGTTCGCCGGTGCGTAGTCCGGTGACCGCGCTCGCCGCGGGGATGTCGAAGTCGCTTGCGAAGCGCCCGAGACGCCGCAGGGCAACCCGCTCGTCCTCCTCGAGCAGCTCGTGGCTCCAGTCCAGCACCGCACGCAACGAGCGGTGCCGGCTGTCGGCGCTGCGCCCGCCACTGAGCAGTCGGAGCCGGTCGGTGAGCCCGGCGTGCAGCCCGGTCATGCCGAGCGTCGCCGTTCGCGCGGTGGCCAGCTCTATCGCCAGCGGCATTCCGTCCAACTGCGCGCACAGCTCGCCGACCAGCGCAGGATCGGCGTCGAAGCCCGCGTCCAGCGCCCGGGCGCGATCGAAGAACAGCGTGACCGCTTCGGAGCCCGCCGAGCCGCCGGTCGCGCCGGAGACCAACGACATGCCGCCGAGTGGGAGCACCCGCTCACCGTCCACGCCGATGCGCTCGCGGCTGGTGGTGAGCACAGTGAGTTCGGCTGCCGCGCCGAGCAGCGCGCTCACAAACTCCGCGACGTCGTCGAGCAGGTGCTCACAGTTGTCCAGCACCAGCAGCGAGCGGCCGGATCGCAACCGCTCCACCACGGCGTCGCGCAACGAGCGGCCCGGTCGCTCAACGACGCCGAGTACGGCGGCCACGGCCTGCGCCACGAACCCGGGCCGGACGCTGACCAGCTCGACGAAGGACGAGCCCAACGGCAGCGTCGGCGCGAGCCGGTCGGCCACATCGGCTGCCAACCGTGTCTTGCCCGCGCCACCGGGTCCGAGCAACGTCACCAGCCGCGAGTCGGCCAACGCGGCGACGATCTTGCCGCGTTCCCGGTCCCGCCCGATGAAGGCGGTCCACATCGTCGGCAGGCCACGCACGGGGGCCACTCGAGTGCCATCGGTTTCGGCCAACGACGGCGCGAGTGCGGCGAGCGCCCTGCGGTCGGCGACACCGAGTTTTCGCAGCAGCGACGAGATGTGCGTCTCCACCGTGCGCACGGACAGGTGCAGGCGAGAGGCGATCTGCGCATTGGACAGGTGCTCGCCTACGGCGGCGAGCACCTCGGCCTCGCGCTCGGATACCCGCGGCGCAGGCGGCGAACTCACGCTGCACATCTTGCCGCGCAGGAGCCGGCCGGGAGGCGGATAGGCAGGAAATCTCCGTGCTCACTCAGTGGTGAATCCGTGCTGAGCACGGATCTCAGGCCGGCTCCGGACGGCGAGGCTCGATTCCGTCAACAACCGCAAGGCACCACACGGACAAGGGAGTCGGGAGATGTTCAACCAACTGGTCACCGAGAGCCGCGCCACCGCCCACCGTCAGGAACTGCTCGTCGGAGCCGCGGCGCGTCGAGCCACCCGCCGCCCCCGCTCCGCGGGTGCCACCCGACCGGCCGTGCGCCGTCGCCGCAGTTGGCTGCGGGTCGCCGTCACGCCGGCGTGCCAATGAAAGAGGTACGACATGTCAGCACAAACCAGCACTGAACCGATCAATCTGGACGAGACTGCGCTGAACGAGTTCGTCGGCAAGTTCATCGGCGACATGGGCGCCGCGCACCATGCGGTCACCGTGGTCATCGGCGACCGGCTGGGCCTGTACCGGGCTCTTGCCGACACCGGACCGGCCACGCCGGCCGAGGTCGCCAAGGCAGCCGGCTGCGACGAGCGGTACACCCGGGAGTGGCTCAACGCCCAGGCGGCGTCCGGCTACTGCCAGTACGACCAGGCGAGCGAGCGCTATTCGCTGACCCCGGAACAGGCCACCTGTCTGGCCGATTCGGACTCGCCGGCCTTCCTGGCAGCGGGGATGCTGCTTGCTTCCTCGCTGTTCAAGGACGAGGAGCGGCTCGCCGAGGCGATTCGCACCGGCGCCGGTTTCGGCTGGGCCGAGCACCAGCACGACCTGTTCCACGGCGTCGAGCGATTCTTCCGTCCGGGCTACGTGGCGAATCTTGTCTCGAGCTGGATCCCTGCGTTGGACGGTGTCGCGGAGCGGCTCGCCACCGGGACGACCGTGGCCGATGTCGGCTGCGGGCACGGCGCGTCCACCATCCTGTTGGCGCAGGCGTACCCGAACTCGACGGTGATCGGCTTCGACAACCACGCCCCGTCCATCGAGGCGGCCCGGCACGCTGCCGCCGCGGCCGGCCTGGCCGACCGCGTGCGCTTCGAGGTGGCGTCCGCGCAGGACTATCCGGGCACGGGGTACGGCCTGGTGTGCATCTTCGACGCCCTGCACGACATGGGGGATCCGGTCGGCGCCGCGAAGCACATCCGGCAGTCGCTGAGCACGGACGGCACCTGGCTGCTGGTCGAGCCGATGGCCGGGGAATCGGTGGCCGACAACCTGCACCCGCTCGGCCGGCTGTTCTACTCGGCGTCCACGCTGGTGTGCACGCCGTCGGCGCGAGCGCAGTCCGGCGGCTGGGCGCTCGGCGCGCAGGCCACCGACGCCCAGCTGCGGTCGGTGACGGAGCAAGCCGGCTTCAGCCGGTTCCGCCGAGCGGTGGACACCCCGGTGAATCGCGTCATCGAAGTCCGCCGGTAGCTCCAACTCGCCCGGTTTGGGGAAACTTCTAGCCCTATAGCGGCCACAAGTTTCCCCAAATCGGTACGGGTTGGCAGGATCGGCCGGGTGGATGCCGATGTGATCGTCGTCGGCGGCGGCCTGGCCGGGCTGGTCGCCACGTGTGAGCTCGCTCGACGCCGGGCGGCGGGTGATCCTGCGTCGACCAGGAACCCGAGCAGTGCCTGGGCGGTCAGGCGTTCTGGTCCTTCGGCGGGCTGTTCTTCGTCGACTCGCCCGAGCAGCGCCGGGTGCGGATCAAGGACTCCAGGGAGCTGGCCTGGCAGGACTGGCTGGGCACGGCGGCCTTCGACCGCCTGGACGACGAAGACATCTGGCCGATGCGCTGGGCCGAGGCCTACGTCGACTTCGCGGCCGGCGAGAAGCGGGCCTGGCTGCACGAACGGGGCGTGCGGTTCTTCCCGGTCCTCGGCTGGGCCGAGCGCGGCGGCTACACCGCGAACGGCCACGGCAACTCGGTGCCGCGGTTCCACATCACCTGGGGCACCGGCCCCGGGCTGCTCGCGCCGTTCGTGGCCAAGGTGAGCGAGGCGGCCGCGCCGCGGTCAGGTGCGACTCGCGTTCCGCCACCGGGTGGACGAGCTGGTGCGCACCGGCGGTGTGGTCACCGGCGTGCGCGGCACGGTGCTGGAACCGTCGAGCGTGCCGCGCGCAGCGCCGAGTTCGCGCGTCGCGGTCGGCGAATTCGAGTTGCCCGCGCAGGCGGTGATCGTCACCTCCGGCGGCATCGGCGGAAACTTCGACCTGGTGCGGCAGCAACTGGCCGGCACGGCTGGGCACGCCGCCACGGCACATGATCGCCGGTGTGCCGGACTTCGTGGACGGCCGCATGATCGCGCATCACCGAGGCGGCGGGCGGACGCGTGGTGAACCGCGACCGGATGTGGCACTACGTGGAGGGCATCCACAACTACGACCCGATCTGGACCAACCACGGCATCCGCATCCTGCCGGGGCCGTCGTCGGTGTGGCTGGACGCGCGCGGCAACCGGCTGCCGGTGCCGCTGTTCCCCGGCTTCGACACCCTCGGCACGCTCGAGCACATCATGAAGACGGGGCACGACCACACCTGGTTCGTGCTCACCAAGAAGATCATCGGCAAGGAGTTCGGCCTGTCCGGCTCGGAGCAGAACCCGGACCTGACCGGCAAGAGCGTGCGGCAGGTGCTCGAGCAGCGTCGCGGCGATATGCCCGGACCGGTTCGCGCGTTCCTGGACAAGGGTGTCGACTTCGTCCAGGCGGACTCGCTGGACGAGCTGATCGACCGGATGAACAAGGTCACCGACACGCCGCTTGCTCGACCGCGACACGGTGCGGCGCGAGATCCTTGCCCGCGACCGCGAGCTGGACAACGCCTACACCAAGGATCTGCAGATCGCTGCGGTGCGTCAGGCGCGCACCTACCTCCCCGACCGGATCAGCCGGGTCGCGGCGCCGCACAAGATCACCGACGCCAGTGCCGGGCCGATGATCGCGGTGCGGCTGAACATCCTGACCCGCAAGACCCTCGGTGGGTTGAACACCGACCTGTCCTCGCGCATCCTCGACGCGGCCGGCGAGCCCATTGCCGGGCTCTACGCCGCCGGCGAGGTGGCCGGTTTCGGCGGCGGCGGGGTACACGGCTATCGCGCGCTCGAGGGGACGTTCCTCGGCGGGTGCATCTTCAGCGGCCGTGCGGCCGGGCGAGCTGCCGGCGCAGCCGTCGGCTGAGGCTCACGGATTGCGCGCGAAGTACGCCTTGGCGCGCATCGGTACGGCGCGGAATGCCACCGAGTTCAGCGGCGCCGCGACCTGCAGCAGCCGGCGCCAGCGGTCGGCCGGTTCCAGCGCGATCGTCCAGGTGAACCTGCTGCCGCCGGGAGTCTTCTCGATCACGTAGTCCTCGGCGAAGCGACGCAACACCGAACGGTTGCACTGCACGCCGTAGAAGGAATAGCGGGTGCCCTCGTCCCAGCGGAAGAAGTGCTCGCGCAGCGCGAATGAATTGCCGCTGAGCTCGATCTCGCGCGTCGCGCCCGCGCCCAACGGCCGCGGCGAGGTCCATTCCAGGCGCCGGATCGGCAGCCCCCAGTCGGCCAGTGCATGCGGCGAGGTGAGCGAGTCCCACACTCGCTCCGGCGGCACGGTCAGCTCGACCGGGAAGTGATAGGCGTACGGCGCAGAGGTGAAAAACGACTCGTCACAGGGCAGCAGGGGATACCAGGTCACACGCGCCAGCATGCCGGATCGGCCCGGGATCGGCAGCGTGAGTGGCGCCGATCCGCTGCTGTACAACCGCGTTCGACCCGGCTCGACATGCCATCGAAACCGGCTCACGGTAGAAGTAGGGCATGGTCGAGACGTCAACGCTGCATTTGCAGGACCCGTCCCGCGGGTACGGCGAGAAGATCGTTGCGGTCGAACCCGGCGGGGTGGAGATCATTCCGCTGGCCGAGCGACATGGCACGGCGGCCCAGTTGTTGTGGACGTGGATGTCGCCGAACCTCGAGTTCGCGACGGTGTTCGTCGGCGTCATCGGCGTCGCGTTCTTCGGGCTGTCGTTCTGGATGGCGGCGTTGGCGATCATCGTCGGCACCTCGCTCGGGTCGATCTCACACGGGGTGCTGTCCAGCTGGGGGCCGCGCCTCGGATTGCCGCAGATGGTCATCGGACGCAGTGCGTTCGGGTTCATCGGCAACCTGCTGCCGACCGCGCTGATGTCGGTGACGGCCGGCATCGGCTGGTTCGCGGTGAACAGCGTGAGCGGTGCGCTTGCGCTGAACACGCTCACGCACATGTCCAAGGGACTCTCGCTCGTGATCATCGTGGTGGTCCAGATCGCGGTCGCGTTCTTCGGCCACAACCTGGTGCAGATCTTCGAGCGGTTCGCGTTCCCGTTCCTGGCCGTCGTGTTCCTGATCGCGACCGTGGACGTCCTCGGTAAGTCGCACGTCAACGCCTCCGGCCACGGCGGGCTGCCGACCATCGGGGCGTTCCTGATCGAGGTCGGCGCGGCGTTCGGGTACGCGGCCGGCTGGAATCCGTACGCGTCGGACTACACCCGCTACCTGCGTCCGCAGGTGAGCGCCAAGGCGGTGGGCTGGTACGCGGGTCTGGGCGTGTTCGTCTCCTGCGCGCTGCTGGAGATCGTCGGCGCTGCCTCGGTGACCGCGATGACCCATGCATCGGCTGGCAACCCCACCGCCGACTTCACCTCGATCATGCCGACCTGGATCAAGGACCTCACCCTGCTGGCCATCGCGCTGGGTGCGGTTTCCGCGAACGTGCTCAATGTGTATTCCGGGGCGATGTCGTTCCTGGCCATGGGCATCCGGCTGCCGCTCAACCTGCGCCGCGCCATCGTGGCGCTGGTGTTCGGCACGATCGGCCTGATCGTGGCCTTCACCGGGCTGAACGACACGTCGAGGTACGAGAACTTCCTGCTCGTGATCTCGTACTGGATCGGTCCGTGGCTGGGCGTGGTGTTCATGGACCGGTGGCTGCGACGAAATACGTCCATCAGCGCGGTGCTCGACGATGCGGCGCTGCGAGGTTCGTCCGAACACGGCGGCGCAATCGCCATGCTCGTCGGGATGGTCGCCTCGATCTGGCTGTTCGCGAACCAGAGCGACCTGGTCGGCATCGTGCCCAAGCACCATCCAGCGTGGGGTGACATCACCTTCGAGGTCGGATTCGTCGTCTCCGCGCTGATCTACTACCTGGTGTTCCGGTTGTCAGCCAGCAGACCCGAGCGTGCATGAGCGAGATCGACGCGGCCCGCTGGCTGGAGATCGCGACCGCCGAAGCGCGCGCGGGGCTCGCCGAGGGCGGCATACCGATCGGTGCCGCGCTGATCGGTGCGGACGGTGCCGTGCTCGGCCGCGGGCACAACCGCCGGGTGCAGGACGGCGACCCGTCCATGCACGCGGAGACCTCGGCGTTCCGCAACGCCGGACGCCAGCGGACCTATCGGGGCACGACGATGGTCACCACGCTGTCGCCGTGCTGGTACTGCAGTGGGCTGGTCCGCCAGTTCGGCATCTCCCGCGTCCTGATCGGCGAGGCACGCACGTTTCATGGCGGCCATGACTGGCTCGCCGAGCACGGCGTCGATGTCGTGCTGCTCGACGATCAGGAGTGCGTCGAGCTGATGACACTGTTCATCGCCGAGCATCCGCAGCTGTGGTACGAGGACATCGGTGCCGACTGACGAGGGCCCATTCGAGCCGGGAATCAGCCGGGCAGCTGGCCGTAGGCGCGCTCCGGGTGAAACCGCGCGACCACGCGTACCTGATCCACCATCGCCTGCCGGTACTCGTCCCAGTCCGGGTGCTCCCCGCTGACGGACCGGTAGTACTCCACCAACTCATCGACAGTCGCATCGTGCGCGTCGGCGGCAGGTGCCGACAGCTCGGTCGTGCCCTCGATGACGACGTAGCGCCAGAAGTCCGGGGACGTGATGTGCAGCGCGGACCAGGGCTCGCGGAGCAGGTTGCGGTATTTCGCGCGGTCGGTGGCGATGGAGATGCGGATGAGCCCGGCGTCGTCGATCGTGTGCGACACATTGGACAGCTGTGGCCGGCCACTGCTCTTGATCGTCACGAACACCGAGGCGTGCGTACTGCGGGCGAACGTCAATGCCGAGTCAAGCTCCATGACGGTGCCAACTCCGTCCAGGCGGCCCGTGTTCCCGTAGCGGGTCGGCCGCGCCCTCTCGCCCGGAACGGGCGGGCCGGGCTCGCGTCACTGCAGCGCGCGCAGCGCGGTCCGGATCTCGGGCGGGACGCTCACCGGCCGGCGTTCGACGCGATCGACATAGACGTGCACGAACCGCCCGGCCGCAGCGGGCGTTGTCCCCGCACCGAAGAGAGCCAGCCGATAGACGACGCTGGAGTCGCCGAGTCGTTCCAACGCGATGCCTGCGGTGACCGGTTCCGGGAACCGCAGTTCGGCGAAGTACTGGCAGGACGTCTCGACCACCAGCCCGATCGCAGGCAGCGCGCGGATGTCCACGCCGGACGCCTCGATGAGCCAGCCGTTCACCGCGGTGTCGAACATCGAGTAGTGCACGACGTTGTTCACGTGGCCGTAGGTGTCGTCGTCCGACCAGCGGGTCGCGATGCTGCGTAGGACCGGGAAGTCGCCGCGGCGCAATGCTTTCGGATCGGGGTCGGCTTTCGGATCCGGATCCGGATCCGGATCCGGATCCGGATCGGGATCGGGATCGGGATCGGACTTCGGATCCGGATCGGCCTTCGGGTCGGACTCGCTCACGCGGACGATGCTGCCAGTTCGTCGTCGACGAAGGTCGGTCGGCTCGCTACCAGCGCCGCCGCCCAGGACAACCCCAACGCGATGAACAGCAGCATCAGCGGCAGCGCCCACGCATGGGTCGTGCCGTACAGCACGCCGAACAGCAGCGGTCCGGTGCCGGCTATCGCGTAGCCGATGCTCTGCATGAACGCCGACAGCGCCGCCGGTCATCTCCGGGGTGCGCGACGCGCAGCCCGATCATCGTCAGCGCGAGCGGGAACATGCCACCGCCGATGCCGGCGAGCACCATCCACAGCCAGGCGCCACCGATCGGCGCCACGGCAAGTCCGATGTACGCGATCAGCAGGCAGCCTGACAACACGTGGATGGCGAGACGGTGACGCTGCGCGGAGATGTTCGGCGCCACGATCGAGACAGGGATCCCGAGTGCGGTGAGCACCGCCACCATCGCGCCGGCAGTGGCCGTGGTGACCCCGTGCGCGTGCATGAACTTCGCGAACCAGCCGAACGTGATGTAGGCCTGGAATGACTGGAAGGCGAAGAAGATTGCCAGCACCCACGCGGTTCGGCTGTGCGCCATGTGCCGCATCGACAATCGAGCGGCCGCGTTGGGGTCGGGCCGGTCCGCGCGCAACGTGGGCAGCCAGGGCAGTACGGCCAGCGCGCTGAGCAGGGCCCACGAGCCGAGTCCGAGCCGCCACCGGTTGCCCAGGTCACCGATCGGGACGGTGAGCCCGGCGGCCGCGGTCGCGCCGATCGCGAGCGCGGTGGTGTAGACGGCGGTCATCCGGCCGATCTCGTCCGGGAAGTGTTTCTTGACCAGGCTCGGCAGCAGCACGTTGCTGACCGCGCCGCCGCTGAGCGCCAGCACGCTGAGCAGGATGAACGCCCAGACGGAGCTCACCAGGGCCCGTCCCACCAGGCCGGCGGTCATCAGCACCAGCGCCACCACCAGCAGTTGGTGCGCACCGAATCGGAATGACAGCCTCGGCGCGAGCACGCCGATCACCGCGAAGCAGATCACCGGCAGCGTTGTGATCACCCCGGCGACGCCGCTGCTGGTGTGCAAGCCGGCCTGCAGCGCGTCCAGCACCGCGCCGATGCTGGTGACGGCGGTCCGCATGGACAGGCCGGTCAGTACCAGTGCACCTATCAGCAGTGCCCGGTGTCTGGACCGAACAGCGGTGTGTTGCGACCGGCTGCCTGCGTGCCCAACCGGAAGGCCGCTCACCCGGTCAGGAGGTCGGCAGGCGGTAGTCGGCGAACTGCTCGCGCAGCGTCTTCTTGGAGAACTTGCCGACGCTCGTCTTCGGCACTTCGTCGATGAACACCACGTCATCGGGCATTTGCCAGCTGCTGAGCCGTTCGCGAAGGAAGTCCAGCACCTCCTCGCGGGTGAGCGTCTCGCCGTCCCGGACCACGACGCATGCCAGCGGTCGCTCGGACCACTTCGGGTGCGCTACCGCGATGACAGCCGCCTCGGCGATCTTCGGATGGCTCATGATCTCGTTCTCGAGATCGACCGAGCTGATCCACTCGCCGCCGGACTTCACCAGGTCCTTGGTTCGGTCGACCAGCCGCAGGTAGCCCAGCGGGGATATCGACGCGATGTCGCCGGTGCGCAGCCAGCCGTCGGGGGAGTAGTTCTCGCCGGGCGCGTCGGTGCGGTAGTACTGCTTCGCGATCCACGGTCCGCGGCACTCCAGCTCGCCGGATGCCTTGTCGTCCCAGGGCAGTGCCTCGCGGGTGTCGGAGTCGACGATGCGCATCTCGACGCCCGGCGGCGCGATGCCAGCGGTGGCCCGGATGTCGGCCTTCGTGTTCCTCGTCCAGGTCGTCGAACTCGGACCGCAACCTGGCACACCGAGCCGAGCGGCGACAGTCTCGGTCATGCCCCACGCCTGCGTGATCGGTAGGCCGATCGGCGTTGCGCCATGCCTCCGACAGCGCCTTCGGCACGGCCGATCCGCCGCAGATGATCATCGCAGCGACGACAGGTCGTGCCCGGCGAGCATCGGCACCATGCCCATCCAGATGGTCGGCACGCCCGCCGCGATGGTGACGCGCTCGGACTCCATCAGCGTGATGCAGCCCGGCCGGCGACAGATCCGGGCCCGGGCATGCACCAGCGACGCGCCGGCCAGGAACGCGGTGTAGGGCAGTCCCCAGGCGTTCGCGTGGAACATCGGCACGACCGGCAGCACCCGGTCGGAGTCGTTCAGCGAGAAGACCGGCGAGGTCATCGCCTGCGATCGAGTGCAGCCAGGTGGAGCGGTGGCTGTAGAGCACGCCCTTCGGATTTCCGGTGGTGCCGGTCGTGTAGCAGATGCGCCGCTGCCTGCCGCTCGTCGCTGACCCGATCGCTGAAGTCGGTCTCGGCGGCACCGTCGACGAGTTCTTCGTAGCGGATGATGCGCGGGTCGTCCGGGTACTCGGCGCTGGCCCCGTCGTCCATGACCACGACGTGCTTGACCGTGTCCAGCTTGGGCAGGTAGTTGCGCGAACAGCGGCAGCAGGGACCGATCGACGAATACGGCCTCGTCCTCGGCGTGGTCGATGGTGTAGATCAGCTGGTCGGCGAAATAGCGGATGTTGATGGTGTGCATGATCCGGCCGGTGCCCGGGATGGCGAAGTACAGGCCGAGGTGCCGGGCGGTGTTCCAGCCGAACGTGCCGACCCGGCCCTGCTCGGCGATGCCCAGGGTGTCCAGGGCGGTCGCGATGCGGCGCGTCTCGGCCGCCACCTCGGCGAATGTGTCGCGGCGCAACCCGTCGGCGGTGCGGGTGACGACCTGCTTGCCGCCGAAGTACTGCACGCCGCGGTCGAAGATCCAGTTGATGGTCAGCGGGTGTCCTGCATCAGCCCCAACATGGCAGATAGATGCTTGCCGACCTCGGCGCTGAGGGCAAGCCGACCGTCGGTGCCCCCGACAGATCCCGTGTCACCGCGCCACCGTAACGCCCGCGCGTCACCAGAAGCGGTGGGTCCGCACGCCGGTGCCGTCGAAGAAGCGCTGTCCGCACGCGGCGATGTAGCTCGCGGATGGACGGATCGCCGGCTGGCCTCGATGTCGCCCGCACCGGGCAGGTAGGACCACTCGATGTCGTGGTTGGCGAGGACGGTGTGGTGGTCGTGGTTCGACCGTCGACGGTGGTGATGTTCGGCCGCGGTGGGTTCGCGCGCCCGTCCAGATGCGGGCACGATGTCGTGCTTGTTCTCGATCGCGAGCACCTGTACGGCATCGGGTATCTCGCCGGCGAACCTCCCGATGGGCGCGCCGGCGGTCACCACGTGCGTCACGTCGAACTCCTTGCTCGCCCTGCGTCGATCGCGACCCGTGCCGCCACCATGCCTCCCTCGCTGTGCCCGACGAGCATCACCGGCTCGTCCGGGCGCACCCCTGCTCGGCGTCATCGCGTCGAGCACCCCGCGGCTGTAGCTCGTCTGCCTCGCCCCGCACCGCCCGGACGTTCGTGGCCAGTGAGGTGACGTCGGAGGTGGGCAGCGGATCCCACGACTTCGTGCCGGGTATGTCGACGATGACCGCCCGGCTGCCGTCGGCGCGATAGACGAACCGGACGTCGACCTCGCCGTCGCCGCCCGGCGTTGCGGGTTGCCAGCCCGCTGCAGCACGTCCTCGAGGTTCTTCGGTGCCGTGCCCGGTCGGGGCATCGAGCACGCCCAGATCACGGACCCGCGCCGCGCCGTCGTCGACCCTTGCAACACCAATCCCGGCCCGCTGCCGGCCCCGGCGGTTGCCGCCCACCCGCCGACCGTGTCGCACAGCGCCGGGTCTGCCGTGACCAGGGTGTTCAACCCGCGCACGGCGCTGCCCGTCTCGAGTACCGCGCCAGTCGCTCGCCAAGTGGCCCGTGGCAGTTCCAGCACCCCGTCGAAGGCCGTTGGAACTCGGTGTCGATGTCGTCGGCGGCGCGGTATGCCGCGGCTGCGGCGCGCACACCGGCGGACATGGCCGCACACGTCGTGGCCAGCATCGCCAGACCGTGCGGACCGTCGAGCGCGAGCGCCAACTCCTCTTCGAATCTTGCCGCGCCGACCGGGTCGAGCGCCGACGCCGCCAGTGCCTCGACATTCATCAGGGACCCCTGCAAGGAGACAACTGCCGAGCCGGCATCCGCGGCAGCGCGGCCGAACATGCCGGCCACCTCGACCATGTCGTCGAATCGAGCGTCTACCCCGTCGCTGCCACCGCGGACCGACACCGGTGCCGGCGCCGTCGGGGCCATTGGGGCGCTCACCGGCCGCCCCAATGGGTAGCTCGGTGCAATCCGCGCCCGATGCCGTGCGCGATATCGGCGCCGGCGTGCTCGATCGCCTTGGGCGCGGCCGCAAGCAGGGCCACGCGTTCGGAGCACGGTATGGGCATGCCGGTCCAGCGCTGCCGCCGCCGCCTCGAGCGCATGCGCGCATGCGTCCAGGTGCGCCAGCGTCGCGGCGGCGCGGTGCCGAAACGCCGTCGCCGCCGGTGAATGCCAGGCGCGCGCTATCGCACCTCGCGGACAGGGTGGCGCGATGACGGCGCAGGTCGCCGGCGTGGGCGCGGATATCACGTGCGGCTGCACCCATGCCGCAGGTGTCGGGCAGCAGTGGCGGCGGCATGAACCGATACGCTTCGCGGCGTGACGACTGGCGCGACAGCCCGGATCCGGAACATGTGGACACGCGGGTCCCCAATCCACAGTTCTGCAGCCGATCACCCACCCGTGCGTGATTGAATGAATACGCAAATGACACCGGTGCAATTTCCGGCGCAGTCCGCGGCGGGCATCGCGCCGGTGCGACCAGCAGAGGGAGCAGGACGCATGGACTTCGCCCACGCGCCCGGTCAACCGGCGGCCGCGGTTGAGGACGACGTCGCCACGGACGGTCTGACCCGCCGCGATCGAGAGATCCTCGCGTTCGAACGGCAGTGGTGGAAGTACGCCGGCGCCAAGGAGCAGGCGATCCGCGAACTGTTCGACATGTCGACCACCCGGTACTACCAGGTGCTCAACGCCCTGATCGACACGCCCGCCGCGCTCGCAGCCGATCCGATGCTCGTCAAACGGCTGCGCCGGCTGCGCGCCAGCCGCCAGCGCCAGCGCTCGGCGCGACGGCTCGGCATCGAGGTCTGAACGGCACTCACGGGCGTCTCGCCCGTCAGCTAGCCCGGCGGAGAAGGCGAGAGCGGATCGCCGGGGCGTCGCTTGCTGCCCTCGGCGTGGTCGTGCTCGTCGATCGCCATCATCGCATTGCGTCACCCCGGCGACCCGGGTCGGCACGGCCGGGACGCTGACCCACCCGCCAGCCGCAGTCGACACCCATCTGCCACCGGCCCACCACGACCACGCCGGCACCGCAGCCGAGCACCCAGCCAGCACGCCCGCCGCCCGTCGCAGTCCGCAGCCGGCAAGCTGCCGCTGGTCGTGCTGAACAACACCACCATCAGCGGGCTGGCCGACGCGGCCGCGGCCACCTTCCAGGGCCGGCGGTTGGACGGTCACGCAGCATCGGCAACCTGGACAACGACATCATCTCGACCTGCGCGTACTACGACCCGTCGGTCGCGGGGGCGCAGGCCTCGGCGCCGCGCTGCGGGCGCAGTTCCCCGCCATCAAGCGCGTCGAGCCGAAATTCGGCGGACTGCCCGCGGGCCCGATCGTGGTGGTGCTCACCTCCGGACTACGCCTCCGGCTGATACGCCAGTCGGCGCGCTGTGCCAAAATGGAGGCACAACCGAATACGCACCGCTCATCCAGAGGGGCAGAGGGACCGGCCCGACGAAGCCCCGGCAACCGCGTGCGAAGCATCCGACGACGTCTGCCGTCTCGACATGGACGCCTGTCGATCGACGTGAGGCCGCCGCCCGCAGGTGCCAACTCCGGCCCAGGCGTACATCGCCCTGGGGAAGATGAGGAGAGAGGCCTCGCCCCATGACTGCTCTGCTAGACCGCGCCACCGTGCCCTCGCCGGCCGCCGCGCTCGTCTGTCGCAACTGTTCGGCCGAGTACCCGCTGGGTGCCCAGCACGCCTGCGTGGAGTGTTTCGGGCCGCTGGAGATCGGTTACGACCAGGCTGCCCTCGCTCGCGTCACGCGCGAGCAGATCGCCGCCGGCCCGCATTCGCTCTGGCGGTACGCAGGGCTGCTGCCGGTCGGCCAGGATCCGCAGACCCGCGTCGATTCCGGCACCGGGATGACGCCGCTGATCCGGGCTGACCGGCTCGGCGCGGAACTCGGTTTCACCGCGCCGCTGTGGGTGAAAGACGATTCGGCAAACCCGACCCACTCGTTCAAGGACCGGGTGGTGTCGGTGGCGATCACCGCGGCCCGGGAACTCGGCTTCGAACGCATAGCGTGCGCGTCGACCGGCAACCTGGGTAATTCCGTCGCCGCACATGCCGCGCGTATCGGAATGCCGTCCATCGTGTTCGTCCCGGCCGATCTGGAACCGGCCAAGATCGTGCAGTCGGCGATCTACGGTGGCACCCTGGTGGGTGTCGACGGCTCGTACGACGACGTGAACCGGCTGTGTTCCGAACTCGCCGAGACCGACGAATTCGAAAGCACCGGATTCGTGAACGTCAACGTGCGGCCCTACTACGCCGAAGGTTCCAAGACGCTCGGCTTCGAGGTGGCCGAACAGCTCGGCTGGCGCCTGCCGGCGCAGGTTGTCGCGCCGATGGCATCGGGTTCGTTGCTGACCAAGGTGCACAAGGCGTTCAAGGAGCTCGTCGGGGCCGGACTGGTGCCCGAGGCGTCCTGGCGAGTGTTCGGGGCGCAATCGGCCGGGTGCGCGCCGATCGCGACCGCGTTCGAGAACGGCTGGGACGTCGTCCAGCCGGTGAAACCGACCGGTATCGCGAAGTCGCTGAACATCGGCAATCCGGCCGACGGCCCGTACGCGCTGGACGTGGTGCGCGGCACCGGCGGCTCGATGGCTGCCGCCGACGACGACGAGATCCGCGAGGGCATTCGGCTGCTGGCGCGCACCACCGGGATCTTCGCCGAGACCGCCGGCGGGGTGACCACCGCCGTGTTGCGCAAGCTCGTCGCGGCCGGCGCGATCGACACGTCGGTCGAGACAGTGCTGTACAACACCGGTGACGGTCTGAAGACCATCGACGCGGTGAGCGACGGCGCCCACCCGACCGCGGTCATCCCGCCGACGTTGAAAGGCATGCGAGCGGCCGGCCTGCTCTGAGTTCCGTGGTGGTGGAAGTACCGCATTGTCACCTTTTGCATTGCGCGCTTAGGCATGCGGATGCACATTCGCTTAACCGTCGTTTTACGCCGAAATGGTGGATCTAGAAATCACATCGCTGTCCGTGTAGCGTCCGCGACGGTCGAAGTTGCGGCGTTTCTGCAAGCGAAGTACCACGTGCCCAACCGGGAGCGTGCACTGCAGTAAGCGGGACCAGGCACGAGACCCCGGGACCCACGCAGGGTGGGCGTCGGTAGGCCCCTAGCAAGGAGTGCACGTGGCACAGGGCACCGTGAAGTGGTTCAACAACGAAAAGGGTTACGGCTTCATCGCGCAGGACGGCGGCCAGGACGTATTCGTCCATTACTCCGCTATTCAGGCGGAGGGGTATCGCTCTCTCGATGAGAACCAGCGGGTCGAGTTCGAGGTCGCCAACGGCCCGAAGGGCCCGCAGGCCGACAACGTTCGCATCGTCGGCTGAGCCACCTCGCTGCGATATACCAGCGCTCAACCCCGCGCGACCAGCATCGCCAGCAACATCAGCATCACCAGTAACACAAATGCGTGAAAGGCCCGGATCTCGACAGCGGTCCGGGCCTTTCGCTTCCGTTCGACCCGGCCCTGCCGTGGTCCGGGCCGCTCGTGTGCCTTGCGCAGGCTCGTGATCAGGGCTGACCCGAGGGCCGCGCACCGGCCGACTGGTTGCACTCGGCCCACCCGAGTGCTAAACCTGAATTGGCACTCGACTAGGCTGAGTGCCAACCGGAACCGGTGAGGCGCCCTTTGGCGCGCCGTCCGTCGCGGGCATCGGAACCGGCCTGACAAGACGTGTCCATCGACAAGTGAGGACGACAGCGCATGGCCAAGTTGATCGCGTTCGACGAAGAGGCCCGCCGCGGCCTCGAGCGCGGCATGAACATACTCGCCGATGCCGTCAAGGTGACGCTGGGCCCCAAGGGCCGCAACGTCGTGTTGGAGAAGAAGTGGGGCGCCCCCACCATCACCAATGACGGTGTGAGCATTGCAAAGGAAATCGAGCTCGAGGATCCGTTCGAGAAGATCGGCGCCGAGCTCGTCAAGGAAGTAGCCAAGAAGACCGACGACGTCGCCGGTGACGGCACGACGACCGCCACCGTGCTGGCTCAGGCGCTGGTGCGCGAGGGTCTGCGCAACGTCGCCGCCGGGGCAAACCCGATGGCGCTCAAGCGTGGCATCGAGGCAGCCGTCTCCTCCGTCTCCGAGGTGCTGGGCAACCAGGCCAAGGATGTCGAGACGAAGGAGCAGATCGCCGCGACCGCGTCCATCTCGGCCGCCGACAACACCGTCGGTGAGCTGATCGCCGAGGCGATGGACAAGGTCGGCAAGGAAGGCGTCATCACCGTCGAGGAGAGCAACACCTTCGGCCTGGAGCTCGAGCTCACCGAGGGTATGCGCTTCGACAAGGGCTACATCAGCCCGTACTTCGTGACCGACCCGGAGCGGATGGAAGCCGTCCTCGACGACCCGTACATCCTCATCCACGAGGGCAAGATCTCGAACGTCAAGGACCTGCTGCCGCTGCTGGAGAAGGTCATGCAGCCGGGCAAGCCGCTGGCGATCATCGCCGAGGACGTCGAGGGCGAGGCACTCGCGACCCTGGTCGTGAACAAGATCCGTGGCACCTTCAAGTCCGTGGCCGTCAAGGCCCCGGGCTTCGGCGACCGCCGCAAGGCGATGCTGGGTGACATTGCGATCCTGACCGGTGGCCAGGTCATCAGCGAGACGGTCGGGCTCAAGCTCGAGAGCGCCGGACTGGAACTGCTGGGCCGTGCTCGCAAGGTGGTTGTCACCAAGGACGAGACGACCATCGTCGAGGGTTCCGGCGACGCGGAGGCCATTCAGGGCCGCGTGAACCAGATCCGCGCCGAGATCGACAAGAGCGACTCCGACTACGACCGCGAGAAGCTGCAGGAGCGGCTGGCCAAGCTGGCCGGTGGCGTTGCGGTGATCAAGGTCGGCGCAGCAACCGAGGTTGAGCTCAAGGAGCGCAAGCACCGCATCGAGGACGCCGTGCGTAACGCAAAGGCGGCCGTCGAAGAGGGCCTGCTCGCAGGTGGCGGTGTGGCCCTGGCTAACGCCGTGGCCACCGCGTTCGACAAGCTCGACCTCGTCGGTGACGAGGCGACCGGCGCCAACATCGTCAAGGTGGCGCTGACCGCTCCGCTGAAGCAGATCGCGATCAACGCCGGGCTCGAGGGCGGTGTGGTGGCCGAGAAGGTGGCCTCCCTGCCGGCTGGCCACGGCCTGGACGCGGCGACCGGCGAGTACGTCGACATGTTCAAGGCGGGCATCGTCGAGCCGGCCAAGGTGACGCGTTCGGCACTGCAGAACGCGGCATCGATCGCGGCACTGTTCCTGACCACCGAGGCGGTCGTTGCCGACAAGCCGGAGAAGAACCCGGCTGCAGCAGGCGGCGGTATGCCCGGCGGGGACATGGACTTCTGAGTCCACTGCGCACAACGAAAGGGGCGGCCCGAATGGGCCGCCCCTTTTCGTCACCCTGACCCGACGTGTTCGGCGCCGGCCTTGCTCAATCGCGTGGGGAGTGTTTGTGGCGCCGGGGCTAGTCAACGCTCCCCAGGTGGGTTGGCGGGGTCAGCCGACGACTTCGTCGACGTAACACCAGCGCCATGCCTCGCCCGGCTCCAAGCTGCGCATCACCGGATGTTCGGTCTCGCGGTAGTGCGCGGACGCGTGCCGGTGTATCGAGGAGTCGCAGCAGCCGACGTGCCCGCAAGCCAGGCACAGCCGCAGGTGCACCCACCGGGTGCCGTCCCGCAGGCACTCTTCGCAGCCCTGCGGTGTCCGCGGCTGCACCACCCGCGGCGCGTCGCGCAGATGCTCGCAATCACCGGCACGCGGCGCCGGCGTGACCAGCTCGTCGTCGACGCGGGCGGACGCGTCCTGGACGCGATCGAGCATCGACTCCTCCATGTCGATCGCGGTGAGCGCGGCCCGCAGCACCTCGTCGTCGTAGACGCCACGGTCGCGCGCGGCCAGGATGCTGCTGCGTTCGGCGGCCAGCATCTTGGTACGTAGCCGGTAGTACGTCGCCGCCGGCGGCACCACCTCGGACTGGGACCGCCCGAGCTGCTCCCACAGCTGGTTCTGCCGGCGCACCGCACGCTCGCGCAGTTGTTCGATCACCTCCGGCGGGTCGTCCGGTTTTATCGCCTGGTCCAGCACCGCCAGGCCGGCGCGGGCGGCGTCGGTCACCAGCGATGCGGCCTGCAGTGCGTCCTCCGCCGGGCTCGGCCCGGGCAGGCCAACCCGGCGCAGCAACCACGGCAGGCTCAGACCCTGCAGCAGCAATGTCCCGGCGACCACGACGAACGCGATCAGCGCGATCAGGTCGCGGTGGTGTTCCTTCGCGGCCGGCAACAGGAACACGGCCGCCAGCGTGACCACGCCGCGCATGCCCGCCCAGGACACGACCGCGCTGACCCGCCACGGCCAGCTCGACGGCTGTCGCAGCACGCGCAGTACGCCGGCGCACAGGAACACCCACAGAGCGCGGGACACCAGCGTCACCGCGAAGACGGCGACACAGGCGACGATGACCTCGGTCCAGTTCGGATGCTCGGCACGAACGCCGTCGAGGATGGGACGGATCTGCAGCCCGATCAACAGGAAGACGACGTTCTCCAGGACGAACTGCACGGTGCGCCAGTTGACGTTCTCGGAGATGCGCGACGCGGCACTTTGCAGCACCGGCGCCTGGTGACCCAGGAACAGTCCGGTCACCACGACCGCGAGCGGGCCGGAGGCGTGCAGTTGCTGTGCGGGGATGAACGCGACGTACGGCGCGGCGAAGGACAGCGTGGTGTCCAGCACCGGGTCGTTGATGTGCTTGCGCAGGAAGGCGAGTACCACGGCTGCGGCCAGACCGACCAGCACCCCGCCACCGGCCGCGCGCACGAAGTCCCAGCCGATGCGCCACGCCGACACCGAACCGCTCAGTGCCGCGATCGCGGTGTTCAGTGCGACCAGCGCGGTCGCATCGTTGACCAGGCTTTCGGACTCGAGGATCGACACGATGCGCCGCGGCATGCCCACCCGCCGCGCGACCGCGGTCGCCGCGACCGCGTCCGTCGGTGCCACCACCGCGCCGAGCGCGAAGCCCGCTGCCAGCGACAGCCCCGGCACCACCCAGTACGCGGTCGCGCCCACCACCAGCGTGGAGAAGGCCACCAGCCCGACGGACAGCAACGCGATCACCCGCCGGTTGGCGCGGAAGTCCACCAGCGACGTGCGGATCGCGGCGGCGTAAAGCAGCGGTGGCAGCAGGCCGATCAGCACCAGATCCGGGGTGAGGACGACGTCGAGCACGTGTGGGATGTAGGAGATCGACACGCCCGCCACAACCAGCACGAGCGGTTCGTTCCAATGGAATCGCCGCGCGAATCCGGCGACGAACCCGACCACGGCGACCAGGCCGACGACCTCCAGTGCCGTGTGCATGCGTTGATTCTGCCTGCGTGCCGGTCGAGGTCGTGCCGCGACCGCGATACCGCATGTGCCGGCGTGGACCGGCGGCAGTTACGTTCGTGCCATGGCAGCAACCGGCGTCCTGTTCGTGTGCATGGGCAATATCTGTCGTTCGCCGACGGCCGAGGCCGTGTTCGTGCACCTGGCGGCCGACAAGGGGATGGCCGAGGAGTTTCGGGTGGACAGTGCCGGCACGGGTGACTGGCACCGCGGGCAATCGCCTGACCCCCGTGCGGTCGCGGCGGGTGCCCGTGCCGGTTACCAGGTAGGTGGTCGGGCGCGCGTCGTCACTGGCGCGGACTTCGACGACTTCGACGTGATCGTTGCGGTGGACGACGAGAATCTGGCCGCGCTGCGCGCGATGGCGCCCGCCGGCAGCCGCGCGGCCGTCCGCAAACTCAGCGATGACGACGTGCCGGATCCGTACTACGGCGGCGACGCCGACTTCGACGACGTGGTGCGCCGGATCGAGCAGGCCAGTGCCCGACTCCTCGACGATCTTCGTCAAGGCTGAGCCCGCGCCCTTGGAAGCGGCGGGCCTGCGCTGGCTCGCCGCCGCCGGAGCGCGGGTGCCGCGGATCGTTGCCGACACACCCGAGCGTCTCGTGCTGCAACGCATCGAGCAGGGCTCGATCGACCCGGACGGAGAGGAGGATCTCGGCCGGATGCTTGCGGCGCTGCATCGGGCCGGTGCACCGCACGTCGGATCGCTGCCCGCACCCGGACGTTTCTTTGTCGGCCGCTGCGAGCTGGATTCACCCGTCGACGTCAGCGACGACTGGAACGGCTACTACCTGCAGCACCGGTGCCTGCCGCTGGCGCGCCGGGTCGGCCTGGCCGGGGTGGTGGAGCGGATTCGGGTGGACGCGCCGAGCGAGCCGGTGGCGCGCCTGCACGGCGATTTGTGGAGCGGCAACGTGCTCGGCGACCGCGACGGGCGAGCGTGGCTGATCGATCCCGCCGCGTACGGCGGCCATCGCGAGATGGATCTGGCCATGCTGGACCTGTTCGGCCGTGTACCGGACCGGACCCGCGCGGCCTATCACGAGGTGTGGCCACTGGCCGATGGCTGGCCCGAGCGGGTCGAGCTGTGGCAGCTGTTCCCGTTGCTCGTGCACGCGATGCTGTTCGGCGGCGACTACCTGCGCCGAGCCGGCGGCCTTGCCCTGCGGCTGGCTCGCTGACTGCTTCACCCGGCCGCTAGGGTGCGCCCATGCGCCGATACCAGATGCAACCGGTCGGAGAAGACTTCGTCGACACCGCGCCGGCACGGTTCGTGAACTCGGTTCTCATCGACGCGTCGGCAGCCGCGGTATGGGCGGCGCTGGAGGACCCAGCAACGTGGCCTCGGTGGGCCAAGGCGATCAAGCATGTCGAGTGGACGTCTGCGCCACCGTTCGGCATCGGCACCACCCGAACGGTGCGGATGACCGGCAAGATGACCGTGTTCGAGGAGTTCATCGTCTGGGAGCCGCAGCGACGGATGGGTTTCCGCTTCAACGAAGCGACGATGAACGGGGTGAGCGCGTTCGCGGAGCTGTACACGCTCGACGCGATCTCGCCAACCCAGACTCGGGTGAGCTGGGTGATGGCGATGCAGCCGTCCGGCGTGAGCCGCGCCATCGTTCCCGTCACGTTGATGCCGATGCGGCGGTTGTTCGGCCACTGGTTGCGCGGCTTCAAACACCTCGTGGAGCGTGAGTATCAGCAGGCGATGCCGCGCAATCGCTGACCATCCGCGACTCAGCGACAATCAGCGACCGTGGGCGACGCCGACGCCGACGCCGACGCCCACGCCGACGTGCGCGGGCACGCCGGATTGTGCGGACGCTGCGTGCACGCGTTGGTGCGACCGACCCGACGCGGTACCGCCTACCTGCGCTGCACGTTGGCCGCGACGGATGCACGCTTTGCGAAGTACCCGCGGCTGCCGGTCAATCAGTGCATCGGCTTCGCGCCGGCGAACGAGGACTGACGAGGACTGACGAGGACTGACGAGCGAAGCACGAGGCGATCACTCGGGCGGCGGCCCGTACTGAGTTTGCACGAAATCCTTGCCGCGGATCAGCACCAGCGTCAGCAGTCCTGCCACCAGCGCAGTGACCGAAGCGACCAGCAGGATGTCGTTCATCCCGGTGGTAAACGCCGCGCGTGCCGCGAACGCGACGGGCTCGCGCTGTGCTGCGGGCAAGGTGGTCAAGCTCTTCTGCAGTTCGCCGTTGGTCAGCGCGGCGCTGATCTGCTGGGTATGCGCACCGAGGCTGGGTACCCGGGCCAGATCGGTCGCCGCGGCGCTGTGCACCCGGCTCGCGAACAACGAGCCGAGCAGTGCGATACCGGTGGCGATGCCGACCTGTCGGAACGTCGAGTTGATACCCGAGGCCATGCCGGCCTGATGCTCGCGCACCACCCCGACCGCAGTCGAGGCGAGCGGCGGGTTCAGCAGACCGACACCGACGCCCGCGACGATCAGGCCGGGCACCAGATGCGTCCACTTCGAACCGGCATCCAGGCCGCGCATCAACGCCAACCCGACCGATACCAGAATTAAGCCGGGTCCGATGAGCAGCCGTATCGGGACGCGTGCCGACAGCCGCCCGGATATGCCGGCGACGGCGAAGATGCCTGCCGAGGCCGTCAGCAGCCGTATGCCGGTCGCGAACGGCGAGTACCCGAGCACGTCCTGCACGTAGATGGTCAGGTACAGGAACATCGCGAAGATCGTCGCCGAAACGCCGAACGCGGCCACCGCGCCGCCGATGAACGTCGGTTTGCGGAACAGGGTCAGGTCGAACATCGGATGCAGTGTCACCGACTCGATGTAGACGAAGGTGAGCATCAGCGCCGCAGCGCCGGCGTAGCAACCCAGCACCACTGAGTTGGTGAATCCGCGTTCTCCGGATCTGATCAGCGCGAACACGAGCAACGACAGCGACGCCGTGAACGTGAGGAAGCCCCACCAGTCCGGACGGCGCGGCCGTGGGTCACGCGACTCGCGCACGCGGGTGGCGGTGAGCACGAAGGCGATCGCGCCGATGGGCAGGTTGACGAAGAAGATCCAGCGCCAGGACAAGCCGGAGGTGAGGGCGCCGCCGACCAGCGGCCCGATCGCGACCGCGAGGCCGGTGATGGCCCCCCATACGCCGAAGGCCACGCCGCGTTCCTTGCCACGGAACGCATCGGCCAGCAGTGCCAGCGAGACCGCGAACATGATCGCGCCGCCGACGCCCTGCGCGCCGCGAGCGAGCTGTAGGAACAACGTGTTGGTCGCGGACCCGCACAGGGCCGACGCGAGGGTGAACCACGCGACGCCGATCAGGTAGAGCCGCCGGCGCCCGTACAGGTCGGCGAGCGAACCGGCGGTCAGCAAGGTTGCGGCGAGCGTCAGCGCGTATGCGTCGACCACCCACTGCAGGTCGGCGAAGCTGCTGGAGAGGTCTTGCTGGATCGCCGGCAACGCGACGTTGACGATGGTGATGTCGAGCAGCAGCATGAACGTGCCGAGCGCTACTGCACCGAGCGTCCACCAGCGGCGCGGGTCGGGTCCGGTTGATGGGCCCGACGGCTGCGCCGGTGACTGCTCGGCGGGCCGCGCTGCGGCGGCGTTGGTCTCGGCGTTCATTTCCACGGTGCCCTGGTCCGTCCATCCGAGTGATGTGCGGTCGTACCCGTCCTGTTCGAGACCGTACGCGGCACCGGGAACCGGATGAAAGGCTGGTCAATTGTCATCGATCCGAAACCGGCGTGCTGGGTCGGATCCGGTACGTCCGATGTCCGCCGACCAAGCGGTGCGGTGATAGCGTCTGTGCAGCCCAACAAAGGGCTTTGCTCGTCGTGAGCTTCGAAGTTCGGTCCTTACGACATGACCCGGCAGAGGTGTCGTGTGAGGGTCACTTCGTTTGCATCCCTCTTCCCGTGACCGGCAGTCTGTCCCTCGCGGAACTGTCCGACCTGTTCACCGAAATCGGTACCGAGCTCGACCCGCAGGAAGAACCGGAGGCCGTCCTGGCCCGGCTGACCGAGCTGGCAACTCGGCGCGTTCCCGGGGCGGAGTACGCCGGGGTCACCCTCGGCCATTCGGGGCAGCGATTCACCACGGTCGCGGCCACCGATGAGTTGGTCACCCGTGTTGATGAGATCCAGTACGAACTGAACAGCGGCCCGTGCGTCGACGCGCTGCTGGACGCCACGACGTACAAGGTCGGGGACCTGCGTACCGACCCGCGCTGGCAGGAGTTCGGCCGTCGCGCGGTGGAGCGCACCGGCATCGTGAGCATGCTGTCGTTCCGGCTCTACCACGAGCGCAACGGTGATCTGATCACCGGCCTGAACATGTACTCCCACCAGGCAGAGGCATTCGACTTCACCAGCGAGACGATCGGGCTGCTGATCGCCACGCATGGCGCCGTCGTCGCGGAGCGTGCCGAGGCCCAGCAGAAAGCGCAGAACCTGGCGGTTGCCCTGCAGAACAGCAGGGAGATCGGCGTTGCGATGGGCATCCTGATGAACGCCGGTCGGATCACGAAGGACCAGGCGTTCGATCTGTTGCGTATCGCGAGCCAGCACACTCATCGCAAGCTGGCCGAGATCGCGGCGGAGGTCGCCCAAACGGGCCTGCTGCCGGCCGTGCCCAATCGTCGATCCTGACCGCGCTGGGCGGATGATGTTCCCATGCGCGTCGCGGTCGCGGGTGGCACCGGGCTGATCGGTTCGATGGTGGTCGACGCGCTTCGCGCCAACGGCGACGTAGCGGTTCGCCTGGCCCGGTCGACCGGCGCGGATCTCGTGTCCGGCGTGGGGGTGGACGAGGCCCTTGCCGGTGCCGACGCGGTGATCGACGTGGCGAACGTTGTCACGTTGAGCGAACGCAAGGCGGTGGCCTTCTTCGAGACCACCACTCGGACGTTGTTGGCCGCTGGTCGCCGCGCCGGCGTCGGCCACCTTGTGGCGCTGTCCATCGTCGGCATCGACCGCGTGCCGACGGGTTATTACGTCGGCAAGTTGCGGCAGGAAGCCGCGGTGCTGTCCGGCGCGATCCCGTCGACAGTGCTGCGTGCGACGCAGTTCCACGAGTTCGCCCAGCAGGCACTCGACCGGAGTACTCGCCCGTTTGCCGTCATACCCGCGATCCTCTGCCAGCCCGTCGCCGCGCAGGAGGTTGCCGAGGCTTTGGTGCGGGTCATGCACGCTGGGCCGCAGGGGTTCGCCTCGGAAGTTGGCGGTCCGGAACAGCTTCGGCTGCCCGACATGGTGCGCCAGCTTGTGCGGGCGTCGGGCTTGCGGCGTCCGGTACTGGCGCTGCGCCTGCCGGGCAAGGCCGGCCGGGCCATGGCGAGCGGTGCTCTGCTGCCGAACGGTGCCGGGCGGCTGGGACAGCAGACCTACGCCGAGTGGCTGGCGGCGCGGGTGAGTCGAGACGCTCACGCCGGCTGATAGCGAGGTTCAGTCGAGGTCGAAAGCGGCGTGGATGGCGTCGGTGAGTGCGGCCTCTTGTTCGGGTAACAGCCGCCCGATCTGGCGACCTAGATCGGTTGCGCGAATCGTGGACACATCGTTGAGGTTCACGACGGCTTGGTGATCGATTCCATTCGCTGGGCCAACGGGGACTTCGACGCCGATGCCCCGTATCCGGCTGCTGATGGGTGCGACGGTCACCCAAGCGAGATGGGGTAGCGCGATGGTTCGCGTGAGCACCAGCGCGGGTCGCGTCTTGTCCAGCCGGGCCAGATGAATCGGGCGCATCGGTCTGGACTTGGGTATCCGCGTCGAGCGATGTGCTCGCGGACGGCCGGCCGAGGCACTGACTAGCGATGAGTTTGTCGGTGCGGCAACGTCTACTCGTGCAGAGTCCTATATCCAGGAGGCGGCATGGGTGGCGTGCGGGTTCTGGTCGGTACGCGCAAGGGCGCGTTCGTACTGACATCCGACGAACGGCGGCGCGACTGGCAGGTGGACGGCCCGCACTTCCCGGGTTGGGAGGTCTATCACGTGTCTGGGTCGCCCGCCGAGCCCAACCGGATCTGGGCCGCCCCGTCCGGCGGCTGGTTCGGCCAGGTGATCCAGCGTTCGGATGACGGCGGCCGAAGCTGGAACGCGGTCGGTAACGAGTTCAGCTACGCCACCCCGGCCGGCGAGCACCAGTGGTACGACGGCACGCTGCGACCGTGGGAGTTCACCCGCGTCTGGCACCTCGAACCGGCACCGGAGGACCCCGATCTCGTATACGCCGGCGTGCAGGACGCGGCGTTGTTCCGCAGCACGGACGGCGGCGCCAGCTGGCACGAACTCACCGGACTGCGAGAGCACGGCACGGGGCCGCAGTGGCAGCCGGGTGCGGGTGGCATGTGCCTGCACACGATCCTGCTGGACCCGAAGGACCACGACCGGATAACGGTCGCGATCTCGGCGGCCGGGGTGTTCCGGACCGATGACGGCGGCACGTCATGGCGCCCGATCAACCGCGGTCTGCTCTCGGACGGGATTCCGTCGCCCGCCGCCGAGGTCGGGCACTGCGTGCACAACCTCGCTCAGCACCCGAGTCGGCCCGACACCATCTACATGCAGAAGCACTGGGACGTCATGCGCAGTGACGATGCCGGTGAGAACTGGCGGGAGATCAGCGGCAACCTGCCCAGCGATTTCGGCTTCCCCATCGCGGTGCACGCACACGAGCCCGACACCGTTTACGTCGTCCCCATCACCAGCGACTCGCACCACTTCCCGCCGGAGGGCAAGTTGCGCGTGTACCGCAGCCGAAGCGGCGGCGACGATTGGCAGGCGCTGACCGTCGGGCTGCCGCAGAAAGACTGCTACGTCGATGTGCTTCGCGACGCCATGGCGATCGACACGTTGGATGAATGCGGCGTGTACTTCGGCACCACCGGTGGCCAGGTGTACGCGTCCGCAGACGAGGGTGACACCTGGACGCCGATCGTGCGAGACCTGCCGCCGGTGCTTTCGGTGGAGGTCCAGACGCTGTGACGATCAGGGTCCAGCTGCCCGCCCACCTGCGCCAACTCGCCCATTGCGAGCGCGAGGTGGCAGTGGATGCCGAGCCCACCCAGAAAGGCGTCATCGACGCGCTCGAGCAGCAGTACCCCGCGCTGCGCGGCACACTTCGTGATCCGGGGACCGGACAACGGCGCGCTTTCGTCCGGTTCTTCGCGTGCGAACAGGACCTGTCACACGAGCAGCCCGACGCACAACTCCCGCCGGCAGTGGCGAACGGCAGCGAACCGTTCCTGATCATCGGCGCCATGGCCGGCGGATGAGCGTGCGCGCTAGTCGGCCGCGCGGCGGTGATGCGCAACGCGACGCGATCGCGTCGCGATGGTTGACGGTGAGTTCAGCGCTCCCCGGCGAGAACGCGGAGCGTGGCGGCGGTGGCGCGCAGACGCTTGTCCTTCGTCCACAGCGACGCGCCGGGCGTCAGCGCCGTCGACGCAAGTAGGTGCGCATCGACGTACCCGATGCCAACGCCGAACAGACGATGTCCAGCGATATAGGACATGACCTCCTGGTGCGTCGCCTGCACCGCCTGAGGCAGGTTGCCCAGCAGGAGCAGGATCTCGTCGCGATTGGCCAGACTTCCCAGCCCGATCTCGCCGACAACCGCTGGATGGCCAAGTACCTGGCTGTTGGTGAGCAGGTCGGTCATGGTCCGATCACCCCGCCGGAGGTGGTCTACCCAGATGGACGTGTCGGCCAGAATCACCGCGGCGTGGGCCGCCGGCGGGGCGCTGATCGCGCACTCGGTTCGGATCCGCCCAGCCGTGCCAGCCTGGCCGCGCTCTCGCGCTCGATGAGGGCACGAAGTGCCTGCTTCAGCAGCGCACTTTTCTCCGTCGTGCCGGTCAGGCGCTGCGCCTCGTCGACCAACGTGTCATCAAGTGCAACTGTCGTGCGCATCGACTACTGCCTCCTGGATGACATCTGCATCAACATCAGCATCAAATGATGATGATACACGTGCCGTCTACCGCTCGTACGATAGCGTCGATCGCGTCCGAACAGGCGGCGCACTGGCGAGCATCGACAAGCACGGCCGAACAGGAACAACAGTTAGGCAAGCTTGCTGAACTGCGCGACCGGGGCGGCATTACCGACGCGCAATTCCAAGCCGTCCGGGCGCAGCTACTCGGCGAGTAGGGCGCCTGGCTCCTAGATGGGCCTGAGCAGGTCGTCGGCGTCGACGATGGTGTAGGCGTAGCCCTGTTCGGCGAGGAATCGCTGCCGGTGCGCGGCGTACTCCGCATCCAGCGTGTCCCGCGATACCACCGTGTAGAAGTGCGCCTGCCGGCCATCGTGCTTGGGTCGCAACACCCGGCCGAGTCGCTGCGCCTCCTCCTGGCGCGAGCCGAACGTCCCGGAGATCTGGATCGCCACCGCAGCTTCGGGCAGGTCGATGGAGAAGTTCGCCACCTTGCTCACCACCAGCACCCGCGTCTCGCCGCGACGAAACTCGTCGTAGAGACGTTCCCGTTCCCGGTTCGTCGTCGAGCCCTGGATCATCGGCACGCCGTCCAGCTCGGCGGAGATGTCGTCCAGCTGATCCAGGTATGCACCGATCACCAGCACCTGGTCCTCGGCGTGCCGCTCCACGATGGTGCGGATCACCGGCAGCTTGGTGCGGGCCGTGGCCGCCAGCTTGTACCGATCCTCGGGCTCGGCGGTCGCGTAGTTCATCCGCTCGGCATCGGTCAGCGTCACCCGTACCTCGGTGCAGTCCGCCGGCGCGATCCAGCCCTGGTTCTCGATGTCCTTCCACGGCGCGTCATAGCGCTTCGGACCGATCAGGCTGAACACGTCGCCCTCGCGCCCGTCCTCACGGATCAGCGTGGCGGTCAGTCCGAGCCGGCGCCGCGACTGCAGATCGGCCGTCAACCGGAAGATCGGTGCCGGCAGCAGGTGCACCTCGTCGTAGATGATCAGGCCCCAGTCCCTGCTGTCGAACAGTTCCAGGTGCCGGTACTCGCCTTTACGTCGCGTGGTCATGATCTGGTACGTGGCGATGGTGACGGGACGGATCTCCTTCTTCTCGCCGCTGTACTCCCCGATCTCCTCCTCGGTCAGGCTGGTTCGCGCGATCAGCTCCCGCTTCCATTGACGCCCGGCCACCGTGTTCGTCACCAGGATCAGCGTCGTCGCCTGCGCCTGCGCCATCGCCGCCGCACCGACCAAGGTCTTGCCCGCGCCGCAGGGCAGTACCACCACGCCCGAGCCGCCCGCCCAGAACATGTCCGTCGCCTGGCGCTGGTAGTCACGCAGTTGCCAGCCGTCGGTGTTCAGCTCGATCGGATGCGCCTCACCGTCCACGTACCCGGCCAGGTCCTCGGCCGGCCAGCCGATCTTGAGCAGTTCCTGCTTCAGCCGGCCCCGTTCGGACGGGTGAACGAGCACGGTGTCGGCCTCGACCCGATCCCCGAGCATCGGCGCGACCTTCTTCTGCCGCAGCACCTCCTCGAGCACCGCGCGGTCCAGGCTCACCAACACCAGCCCGTGCACCGGGTGCTTGCTCAGCTGCAGCCGGCCGTAACGGTCCATCGTGTCCGCGACGTCCACCAGCAAGGCGTGCGGCACGGGATACCGGCTGTACCGCACGAGTGCGTCCACGACCTGCTCCGCATCGTGTCCGGCAGCTCTCGCGTTCCATAACCCCAGCGGCGTCAGCCGGTAGGTGTGCACGTGTTCGGGGGAGCGCTCCAGCTCGGCGAACGGGGCTATCGCCGCGCGCGCCTCGGCCGCGGTCGGATGATCGACTTCGAGGAGCAGGGTCTTGTCGGACTGCACGATCAATGGGCCGTCGGTCACACTGCTCCCTCGTTGGGTCGGACTGTCCATTCTCGCAAATCTGCGGCGATTCCGCCGATGTACGAACGAGGTTCAGCGGCGGCTGGCCTCGTTCAGCCGCCGTTCACCGCGACGCCGGGCGCCAGGATTTGTAGCCTCTGCACATGGCGCACAGCGCCTCGGCGCACCCCCGGTGGGGCGGTAACGGTGGCAGGGCGGCCCGAGCGGCCACCGACACGCTCTCCTTCGCCTGTGAGCTGGCCATGGTCGTGATCCTGGGCATCGCCGGCTGGAGCCTCGGTAGCGGTGGATTGCTCAGCATCGCCCTGACGATCTTCTATCCGGCCCTGGCCATCCTGGTCTGGGCCGTGTGGGTCGCGCCGAAGGCCGGGCGCAGGCTCGGCGATCCGTGGCGCCTCGGCATCCAGCTTGCTCTCTTCGCCGGTACGGCAGCCCTGTCCGGCGCGGGCGGGCACATCCTGCTCGCAGTGGTGTTCGGCGCGGTGGCCTGGGCCACCTTCATCGGAGCGCGCTTCACCGGTGGCAGCACCGGCACCGGGCCTGCCGATGACGGCCTGGACGAGCGGTTCGGCACCGACCCGCCAGGCATTGCCGGGGACGTCGGTCAGGCCGGCTCGTCGGAACTCGGTGAATAGTCGAGTTCGTCGGGTTCGTCGTCCGCGACGATGCTCACCGCGGTGAGCCGGTGCAGCGGGAACGCCTGTAGTCGTTGACTGGTCGCCTCATGGCCGCGGACGAACCCGCCGGCGAGTGAGATCGGCAAGATGGTGTGCCGCGATGCCGTGCCGTCCGCCTCGGCCGCGCCGAGCAGTACCCGCCGACCCTCCCGGATCGCCTGGCGCAGCAATGCCATCGTGCTGGCCGAGGTGACTCCGGGCACCTGCTGCACGACCGGCTGGACCCGCGCACTCAGCTCGGTGAGGGTGTCACCTGATCGGATCCGCCGCACCAGTTCCGTGCGCTGCGCGGCCGATTCCAGCGAGGTGCGCGGACGCACCACCCGGGCGGCGTTGCGCGACGGCGCGCGTGGGGTGTCCGCCCCCACTGCCATCACCGCACCGTCGGCCCCTTCGGCAGCAGGTGCGTACCCTGCCTGGCGCAATCCGTCCAGCACCCGGAGCACCGGCAGCGAGGACACCACGACGGTGGCCGAGATTCGACGCAGGTGCAGCGGTGCGAGGTCGCGGTCGCCGACCACGCGCGTCAGCAGCGCTTCGTCGTCGCAACGCAGGTAGGACAGGGCGGCACCCGCACGCAGCACCCCGTGCCTGCGGGCCACGTCGTCGATCAGGTAGGTGAGCGCCTGCGGCACCGGGGTCCGGGACCGGCCGGTGACGAACGCGGTGAGCTCGCCGGCGCTGTGGCCGGCGTCCAGGGCGCGGCGGACCGAACGTTCGCTGATGCGGTACACCGTCGCGCCGCCGGTGGACTCCAGGTCCGCGGTGGCGCTGAGCACCTCGGCCATGTCCGCGGCCGGCGGCCCGGGCACGACCACGGTCAGGTCCGGTTGCACCAGGAAGTGATGTACCGGATCCGGCAGGGCCACGGCGAGCGCCCGCTCCGCGGCAACCCGCGCACCGTCGATGAGGGTGCGGCTGTAGCCGGTGAGCCCGCCGGCGGCAGTGAGGCCGAGCGCGTCCGCCTCGATGAGGACGGCCTCGGCGAGCGGCCGCTGACTGCTCGCCCGGCGCGGAGCGGACCAGGCCAGCCGAGCCAGCACCGCGTCGCGCGATTGCGGCGCCGCTCCGGCGGGCAGCGTCAACAACAGCTCGAGCACGGTGCTTCGCAGCGCCGGTGTGGTGCCGCGCTCGGCGTCCGCGCCGAGCACCGTGATCAGCCGGTCCCGCTCGCCCCGCTGCCCCACCAGGCTCGGCTGACGGGTCATGGCCAGCCACGCACACGCCAGTTCGGTCCACCGTGCGGCAGGCTCACGCGCGTGCCAGCTGTCGAAGTCGGTCGTTGGCAGGTAGACCGGTTCCATCCCGGTGGTGGCACCGATCAGTCCAGCCGCGTACGCCGTCTCGATCACCAGCGCGGCCCGCACCTCGTCCACACCGAGTTCCCGAGCGCTCCGGCGAAGGTCACGCACACCCACGCCGCCCGAACGCAGCATCGGCGGCGGCTGCGCCGTCCATACCTCCGCCAGCCGGTCCACCAGCCGCAGCGTGTCGAGTACCGCCGTGGTGCCAGCCCGATCGAGCTCCGCAGGCGGCCTGGCGTTGATCAGCAGCTCGGGGGGTCGGGCGTGCCACCACGCCGAGGGGCCGATCAGCCCGCAGGACCAGGCCGACCTCACGCGGCAGCTCCACACTCTGCGCGTCGATCGGCACGAGTAGCCCGCGCATCATCAACCGATGCGGAGCCGGCACGGTCTCGCCGTCGGGCCACACGGGTGGTAGCTGCGCGTTGCGCACCGTGCCCGACCGGCGGGCCGGCGGCAAGGCGGTCCAGGATGTCGCGCTCCTCTTCGTCCGATGTCGCCACCAGCGCGCGCACTCGCGCCGGGTCGGCGAGCACCGCGGCGACGGAAGCGCCGGCGCGCGGCTGTCCAGCCGGCGGCAGGTCGAGGGTGCGCAACACAGCGGCGAGCTGCAGCTCGGACACCTGTCGGAACAAGATCTGAGCCGGACGGCCCAACCCGGCAGGGTAGGTGCCGATCACCTCGCGCACACTCGCGACCAGATGGACTCCGGCCTCGTCGCCCCACACCAGCGCGAGCTGGGTCAGCTCGCCGAAGGCGCGAGCGACATCGGCTTCGGGTACCTCACCGAGCAGCTCGGTGGCCTTCGCTCAATGGAACCGGACCGGTACCCGCGACGATCAGGACCAGACCCTCCAGCAAGCGAAGGCTGAGCGCGTCCAGGCCGTCGACCGCGCGCTGAACGGAGCTGCGGATGCCGAGCCGGGCGGCCAGGGTGGCGAGGTCGGCCGGCGTCGGCAAGCGCCAGGTCGGGGCGCCGGCGCAGCAGTTCGGCGAGTTCGTCGTCACTGCGCTGCCGGAGCCACTCCGTCAGCGACCCGGCTTCGACCGGGGCGTGCGGGCTGGCCACGGGGCGGGGCTCAGCGCCCGTCGGCGAGGTTCGGGCGTGCGTCCGGGCCCGGGTGCCGGTAGCGGAGCTGGTCCAGTGGCAGCGGAAACTCCAGTTCGGTGCCGTACGGGGACAGCGAGCCGGCCATGTCGCTGGCCAGTTCGTCGACGTGGAAATCGCCGATGTCGTTAACGATCGGGCCGCCGCCGTACAGTTCCGGAGCCCGGGGGGTGGTGCTGGCCATCGAGTGCCTCTCATCTCCTCGGACGCGGACATTTCATCTTGCCATGGGTACCCAATGCCGGCCCGGTCCGATCTGGTCATTCCTGGGAAATCCCAGCGTCGGACCAGTAACCTGTAATCGGAGGCACCGCAGGCCTGCGGTGCTTTCATCGTGTTGAGACGCAGCTGGTCAGCTGCTGCTGGATAAGGAGCGACCGGTGCCTACCGGCAAGGTGAAGTTCTTCAGCGCGGACAAGGGTTTCGGCTTCCTGTCCTACGACGACGGCGAGGACGTCTTCGTCCATCGCGACGCGCTGCCCGAGGGTGTCACCGAACTTCGCCCGGCCAGCGCGTCGAGTTCGGCATCGTCTCCGGTCGCAAGGGCAACCAAGCGATGCAGGTCCGGCTGCTCGACCCGGTCCCGTCCGTGGTGCGCGCTCAGCGCAAGCCCGCCGACGAGATGGCCCCGCTGCTCGAGGACCTGATCAAGCTGCTGGACAGCGTGTCCAACTCGCTGCGCCGCGGTCGCTACCCGGACCGCGCCGAGTCCCGCAAGGTCGCCGGCCTGCTCAGAGCCTTCGCCGACAATCTAGACGCCTGAGCGCCGCGCTCAGAGCGGCGGCTATCTGAGTTTCGGCACGGCGGGGGTCAGTCCCGCGACGTGGGCGCGGGTCAGCAGCGCGTCCGCCGCCGCATAGCCCTCCTCGCCCAGTTCGCGGGTGAACTCGTTCACGTACAGCGCGATGTGCTGTTGCTGCACGTCCGTGGACATCTCCGCCGCATGCTCGGAGACGTAGCCGGCGGACGCGCCCGGATGCGCCCAGGCGTATTCGACCGACGCGCGCAATGTCGCGGTGAGCGCGTCGGTGTCCAGCTCGCTGCGTGCGACGATCGCGCCGAGCGGAATGGGCAGGCCGGTATCCGACTCCCACCACTGGCCCAGGTCGGTCATCGCGGACAGGCCGTAGGCCGGGTAGGTGAACCGTGCTTCGTGGATCACCAAGCCGGCGTCGTAGCGGCCGTCGCGCACCGCCGGCATGATCGACGCGAACGGCACCACGTCGATGCGGGCCGGGTGCTGGCCGGCTGCCCACAGCCGAAACAGCAGGTACGCGGTGGATCGTTCGCTGGGCACCGCCACTGTCGCACCGTCGAGCGTGCCGAGCGGCGCACGGGTGAGCACGAGCGGTCCGCAGCCGCGTCCCACCGCGCCGCCTGCGGGTAACAGCCGGTATTGCTCTCCGAGCCATGGCAGCGCGGCATAGGAGATCTTCGCGAGGTCGTACTCGCCGCGTTCGGTGGCGCCGTTGGTGACGTCGATATCGGCATAGACGATGTCGTCCGGCGGTGCGGCGTCGAGCAGCCCGTGCACCCACGCGTGGAAGACGAAGGTGTCGTTCGGGCAGGGTGAGAATGCGATCTTCGACGCTGGCTGTTCGGCGCGCGGCGCTGCGTGTGTCACAGCGACGATTCTGCCGTGACGATCGCGGCGACCGCCGCGCCCAGTGCGGACAGGGCGCCGGCGATGTCCCAGGCGGCCCGGTCCCGGGGACCGACGGCGTTGCTGATGGCCCGTATCTCGGCAAACGCGACGCCGGTGACCGCGGCCGCGGCCGCGACCCCAGCGCCCTCCATCCCTTCGGCCACCGCGTCCGGGTAGCGGCGGCTCAACTCGGCGGCGCGCTCGGCGGTACCGGTGACGGTGGCGACGGTGACGATCGTGCCGAGGTGGCCGCCGGTGCGGTCGGTCAGCTGGACGGCGAGTTGCGGATCGACCGGGTAGCGGTCGGCGCCGAGGCCGGCGGCCGAGACGGGGACGAACTCATCGCCGGTGTCGATGCCCAGGTCGGCGAACACGGAGTGGCGACGCGACGGCGATCGAGCCGGCGCTCAGCGGTGCGAACCCCCCGCCGATGCCGGCATTGAGGACGAGGTCAGGACGCAGCGGCGATGCGAGCAGCGCCGCGGTCGTGGCGGCGGCGCTGGCCGCCGGTCCGACCCCGACGACGGCGACGTTCGCGACCGGGCACACCGCCAGCACGGCGTCGCGCTCGGCCGCGACCGCGGTCACCACCAGGATCCTCACCGCGACGGATTCATGCGGGACCGGGCCGGTTCGTCGCCCCGCGACCCACCGCCCGCTGACGCAGCAGGTTCAGCACGGCGACGAGCCCGACCACGACGCCGGCCACCAGGAACCCGACGGCGCCGCCGTGGTGCACCGGCAGGGCGACGCCGACCGCTGCGCCGAGCACCCACGACAGCTGCAGGAACGTCTCCGAACGTGCGAACGCACTTGATCGCAGGGATTCGTCCACGTCGCGCTGGATCAGCGCGTCGAGAGCGATCTTCGACAGCGAGTTGGTGACGGCGCTGATAAGCATGCCGAACACCGCGATCGTGACGTTGAACAGCAACGCGACCAGGACGCACCCCACGGCTGCTATCAGCGTCGAGGCGATGATCACCAGTTCTGGTCGGGAGAACCGCAACTTGGCGCCGATCGCGGTGCCGGTGATGTTGCCGATGCCGGCCGCGGCCACCACCCCACCCAGTTCGAGCGCGGCGCGTACCCCGTGCGCGGTGCCCTCCACGTAGAACGCCAGGAAGATGGTGAGCAGGCCGGACAGGAACCGCAGCACCGACTCGCCCTGCAACGCGGTGATCAGGTTGTCGTCGAAGCCACGTCGTGCCCACATCCGCAGCCGTTCGCTGCGCGCGACCTCGCGCTGCGCCCGCGGTGCGCCGGCGCTCACTCGAGGTCGGCGCCGCAACAGCGGGTGAATCGACCTGCGGGGGCAGCCGGAACGCGAAGAACGCGCAGACCAGATAGGCGATCGCGGTGAGTATCAGCCCGAGCGAATACGAGCCCGTCACCTTGATCAGGATGCCGACGATCGAACCCGCGACCAGGGTCGATCCGAGGCCGAAGATGGACAGCCGGGCGTTGGCCTCGGTGAGCGTGAGATTCGGCGGGACCAGCCTGGGGGCGGCCGCGGCACGAACCACCCCGTAGGCCTTGGACAACACCAGTGACCCGAGTGCGCACGGGTAGAGCACGAGCAGCTCGCTCGGGTGGCTCGCCATGATCAGCGCGAGCACGCCGCGGCCGAGCGCGGTGCCCGCCATCGTCCAGCGCCGGCCGTGCTGCAACCGGTCCAGCGCGGGTCCGATCACCGGCGCGACCACGGCGAACGGCGCCATCGTGATCAGTAGGTAGAGCAGGATGTTGCCCCGTTGCGCATGCGGCGATGCGCCGAAGAAGACGGTGCCGGCCAGCGCCACCGCGATCATCGCGTCGGTGCCGTAGCTGAGCACCTGGTTCCAGATCAATGCGGTCAGGCCCGGACTCCTGCGCGCCGTCGGCCTTGCTCGCGCTGATCACCTTGCGGGTGACCAGCCGGGCGGCCCGGTTCGTCTGGGTGAACGCGGCTCGGGCGATGCCGCGGCTGTGCTCGTCCGGGCTGTCGTAGCTCTCTGCCGGGTGGTGCGAGTCGGCGCCGGGGACCTGTCGATAGGTCGGTGGCCCGTACTGGTTCGGCGGCGCCGGTGGTGGTGGGCCGTACTGCGGCGGCCCGTATCGCGGTGGCGGGTAATCGGAGTAGCGATCAGGCGGCACTTCGCCGCTGCGGTAGGAGCCGGATTCGCCGTACGGACTGCGGTCCGGTGCCGGGCCGTAGCCCGGATCGGGTGGTGCATACCGTTGCTCGGGCCGGTAGGGCGGCGGGGCGGCATCGCCGGTGACACGCGGGCCGTGGGTGGTGTGCCCGGAGCGCGAGAACCGCTTGCGCGGTCGTTCGTCGTCTCGCTTGGCCACGCGACCATCCTGACATCTCGACCCGTCCGGCGCGGTTGGCCGCACGGTCGGTCACACTGTAGGTATGAGCGAGGTCGGAATGGATGCCGCGGTGGTTGAGTCCGCCGAACCGTCGGCCAGGATCGACAGCGTTCTCGCCGCGGCTGTCGACATCGCCCGGGCCGCGGCGCAGGACATGGCTGGCACCGAGGTCGGCGAGCATCTCGGCGTCGTCGGCGTCGAGGGCCGGATCGTGACGCACGACTTCGCCGCGACCGTTCCCGGTTATCGAGGCTGGCACTGGTCGGTGACGCTGGTGCGCGCGCCTCGGTCCAAGACCGTCACCGTGGACGAGGTGGTGCTGCTGCCTGGGCCCGGTGCGCTGCTCGCGCCGACCTGGGTGCCGTGGCAGGACCGGCTGCGTCCCGATGATCTTGGTCCCGGCGATCTGCTGCCGAAGATCGAAAGCGACCCGCGGCTGGTACCGGCCTACCTGCTATCCGACGATCCATCGGTCGAGGCGGTCGCGTTCGAGCTGGGACTTGGGCGGGTGCACGTGATGTCCCGTGAGGGCCGGCTCGACACTGCCGAGCGCTGGCACGCCGGCGATTCCGGCCCGGACACGCCCGATGGCGCGGCAGGCACCGGCGCGATGCGGGACGTGCGGGTTCTACCTGCCGATCGAGGGCTCGCTGCGGGCCGCGTTCGGCGTGTGCGGCAACGAGATGACAGCGACCGACGGCCGTGCGGTCAGCGTCGAGTTCGGGTGCGGCGCGCACTCCGAGGTCGGTGCCGAGCCGGCGCCGATTGCGGAGCCGATCGGAGAGGTCTACGAAGACGGCGACGTCGTGCTCTGAGGCCTAGATGGTTCGGCCGGCGCTGCGATGCCGGCCTATCACCAGGTAGCCGATACCACCCAGAATCCAGCCGGCCAGGCACGTCCACAGCCAGACGCGATGATGGTGGTGCCCGAGCGAGCTGTAGAAGGGGAGCAGCACCACGAAGGCCACGAACCAGATGGCGGTGCCGACGACCACGATCCGGCCGGTGTTGATCTGCATCGGCGGCGGTTGCACCAGTCGGCCACCATGTGCTGTGCCACCGGGTGGCGGTGGCGCAGCCGGGGAGCCCTCGTCGGTCACGAGGGGCAGCATAAGCGCCGTGACCGCTTCGCTGGAGCTGACGTCCGTGACCGGGGTGCTGGGCGTCGCCGCCGGGGCCCGGATGCAGGTGCCGGATGACGTCCGCCGGCTGCACTGCGAGCTGACTTCTGTCGCGCTCGGCCCGGGTCCGGATCCGTGGACGGCGGTGCGGGCGCTGGCCGAGGTGCTCGGCCATGCGCCGATGGCGGCGCTGATCGGCGAGTGGTGCGGTGGCGACGCGGTCCTCGCCACCGATCCGCTGATCGTCGTCGACGGGGCAGAGCACAGCGTCTGGGCGCAGCAGCCCACGATGCGCGGGGCGGGCACGGACGCGGTCGGCGGCGGCTGGTTCGGCTGGATCGACGCGCGCGGGGCAACCACTGCCGCCTTCTACGACAACGTGCTGCGCCTGCACGACGGGTGCTGGTACTTCGACGCGCTCAGCACCCCCGAGCGTGCGGAGCAGCTCGCCGCCCGGGCCACCGAGCTCAGGATGCTGTTGCGCCGCCAGCCCGCGGCGTGCGACATCGCACTCGGCCCGTTCGGCGGGGCAGACCGTGACACCCACCTCGCTGCGGTGGAGCGTGCGGTGTCCTGGATACGCGCCGGTGAGATCTACCAGGCAAACATCTGCACCCGACTGCGCGCTCGCCTGGACGGCAGCCCGGCCCAACTGTTCGCCCAGGTCGGCGCCGCCCTGTCCCCGCGCTTCGGCGCGTACGTCAACCACGGTGGACGGGGGGTGGCGGCGATGAGTCCGGAACTGTTCCTGCGCCGGCGCGACCGCTCGGTATCCACCGCACCGATCAAGGGCACCCGTCCGCGCAGCGATCCGGACGGCGCGTCCGGGTTGCGGCATTCGGTCAAGGACGTGGCGGAGAACGTCATGATCGTCGACCTGATGCGCAACGACCTCGGCCGAGTGGCCCAGACCGGCAGTGTCCAGGCAACCGCGCTGCTCTCGGTGGAGCCCCATCCCGGGGTGTGGCATCTGGTCTCGACCGTGACCGGCCGGTTGCGCGACGGCGTCGACGACGCGGCGCTGCTGGCAGCCACCTTCCCGCCCGGCTCGGTGACCGGCGCACCCGAAGCTCCGCGCGCTCGACGCCATCGCGGAGCTGGAGGGGCAGGCACGCGGCGCCTATACCGGCGCGGTCGGCTTCGCCGGCCCGGTGCGCGGGCTGGAACTCGCGGTCGCGATCCGCACCTTCGAGTTCGACGGCGACCAGGTACGCGCTCGGCGTCGGCGGCGGCATCACCGCCGACAGCGTCCCGATGCTGGAGTGGCGCGAATGCCTGCACAAGGCCGCCCCGCTGCTGGCCGCCGCGGCGACGGGATACGCCGGCGAGGTGCCCAGCGAGCCGGAGCCGTTCGCCGCCCAGCGTGCCGGCGGCGTGCTCGAGACCGTGCTGGTCCGCGACGGCAACGCCGTACGTCTCGACGAGCACCTGGCGCGGCTGGATCGATCGCTGCGCGAGCTGTACGGCGTCGGCCTGGCCGATGACGTCGCGCAGCGGGCGCGTGCGGTTGCCGCAGCGTGCGGGCCGGGGCGGTTCGCGTTGCGCATCTGCTCGACGCCGGACGCGCGGACGACGGTGACGGTGTCGGCGGCCGCCGCGCCGCCCTCGTCCAGCGACCTGCGCATCGTCGCCCGGCCGCGCGGATTGTGGCGGCACAAGTGGGCCGACCGGGCCGTGTTTGCTGGCGCCGAACAAGCCGCCGCCGAACAGGCCGCCGACAGATCGCCGGGCGCGACCGGGCCTGCCCCGCTGTTCCTCGCGCAGGACGGAACCGTGCTGGAGACGAGCCGGGGCAACGTCTTCCTGCTCGTCCCGGACGGCTCGCTGATCACCCCGCCGCTGCGTGACGACCTGCTGCCCGGCGTGACCCGGCGGGCGGTGCTCGATCTCGCGCATGACGCGGGCCGGCCGGTGCGCCTTGCGCTGGCTGCACCCTCGCCGAGTTGCGCACCTCGGCTGCGTTCTGGACGTCCAGCCTGAGCGGTGCGGTGCCGATCGCCTCGGTGGACGGTGCCCCGTTGCCGCGCCGGGACGCCGAGGTGGCGGCGCTGGCCGCGGCGCTGCTGATGTCGTGACGTCGGCGACGTTGTGGTCACCGGCACGCAAACGGCTGGCAATCTGACCGTTCGTTAGGTAGACTAACGATTATGACGGCGGCGACGAGATCCACGATCGCGGACCTTGCCGCGCAGCTGCGCCCGTCCCTGCTCCGGCTGACCCGGATGATCCGCAACCAGCGGGTCGACATGTCGGTGACGCTGACCCAGCTCTCGGCGATGGCGACCCTGGAGAAGAAGGGCCCGATGAGCGCCGGCGAGCTGGCGACCTGGGAGCGCGTGCAGCCCCCGTCGATGACCAAGGTCCTCGCCAACCTGGAGGAGCGAGGGCTGGCCCGGCGCGAGGCGCACCCGTCCGATCGACGCCAGGCGATCATCGCCATCACCGCCGAGGGTCTGGCGTTGCTCGACTCCGAGCGGCGCAGCCGCGACGCCTGGCTGTCCCAGCGCATGGCGCAGCTCAGCTCCGACGAGCGCGCCGCGCTGCGCAATGTATTGCCGATACTCGACAAGTTGGCCGGCCAGTGACGGCCGTCGCGGCCCGCTTGGCACAGGGACACCGCGACGACGCCATACCGCGCGAATCCCGCCGGGGCATGTTCCGCTCGCTGCGGGTGCGCAACTACCGGCTCTACGCCAGCGGCCAGCTGATCTCGCTGACCGGCACCTGGATGCAGCGCGTCGCCCAGGACTGGCTGGTGCTCGACCTGACCAACTCGGGCACCGCGCTCGGCTTCGTCACCGCGCTGCAGTTCGCGCCGTCCCTGCTGCTCTCGCTGTGGGGCGGCGTACTGGCCGACCGCAGCGACAAGCGACGCCTGCTGCTGATGACCCAGACCGGCCTGGCGCTGGTGGCGCTGGCGCTCGGGCTGCTGGACGTCGCCGGCGTGGTGCAGCTACTGGCACGTGCTGGTGCTCGCGTTCGCGCTGGGTGTGATCAGTGCGGTCGACACCCCGGTGCGGCAGTCGTTCGTGGTGGAGATGGTCGGCCGCGACGACCTGGTCAACGCGGTCGCGATCAACTCCACGATCTTCAACCTGGGCCGCGTCGTCGGCCCGGCGGTGGCCGGCGTGATGATCACGGCGGTCGGTACCGGGTGGGCTTTCATCGGCAATGCGGCATCCAGCATCGCGGTGCTGACGGGGCTGGTTCTGATGCGCACGAGCGAACTGCACCCGTCGCCGCCGCTGGCCCGGGCCCGCGGGCAATTGCGCGAGGGCTTGCGCTACGTGCGGGGCCGTGCAGATCTGGTCGTGACGATGATCCTGGTCTTCGTCGTCGGCACCTTCGGTTTGAACTTCCAGATCACCACCGCACTGATCGCCAAGCAGGTGTTCCATCGCAGCGCGACAGGTTACGGGCTGCTGTCCACCGCGCTCGCGGTCGGGCGCGTGCGTCGGTGCGGTGTTGGCCACCCGGCGCGTTGTCCGGCCGACGCAGCTGTTCCTGATCGGCGCAACCATCGCGTTCGCGGTGCTCGAGATCGCTGTCGGATCGATGCCGGGCTTCGACACGACGGCGATCATGCTGGTGCCGACCGGCTTGATCATGCTCACGTTCACCACCGCGGCGAACTCCTCCGTTCAACTCGGCGTGGAGCCGACCATGCGTGGCCGGGTGATGGCCCTGTACATGATGTGCTTCATGGGTGGCACCCCGTTCGGCGCACCGACGATCGGCTGGGTGGCCGAGACGTTCGGACCGCGATGGGGTCTGCTCGGCGGCGGCATGATCTGCCTCATCGCCGCTCTGGCCATCGCCGTCGTCATCGCACGCGTGCGTGACCTGCGCCCGGCCGGTATAGCCGAGCGCCTGGGTCATGCCTGGTAGTCCCGCCGAACAAGGCGCGGCGCGCGATCGAGCTGACCGATCCCGGCGACCCGCGGCTGTCGGACTTCCGCAACCTCACCGACGCGGACGCCCGTCCGGACCGTCGCGGCATCGTGATCGCCGAAGGCGTGAACGTGGTGCAGCGGTTGATCGGCTCGCGCTGCTCGGTGCGCGCGGTGTTGGGAATTGCCGATCGCATCGAGGCCCTCGCGCCGGTGCTCGCGGGCACGGACGCGCCGGTCTACGTGGTGGATAAGTGGCTGCTGTCCGACGTCGTCGGCTTCCGGGTGACGCGGGGTGTGCTCGCTGCGGCGGACCGGCCGGCACCGATCGACGTCGACACTGCGCTTGCGACCGCGCGGCGGGTTGCCGTGCTGGAGTCCCTGAACGACTTCGAGAACCTCGGCGCACTGTTTCGCAACGCCGCGGCGTTCGGCGTCGACCTGGTCCTGCTGGATGAGCGCTGCGCCGACCCGCTGTACCGGCGCAGCGTGCGGGTGTCGATGGGGCACGCACTGCGCGTGCCGTTCGCGGTACTGCCCGGCCGCTGGCCGCAGGCGCTCGAGATCCTTGCTCGGCGCGGCCTGGTGTCGTTGGCGCTGACGCCCGATCCAGCGGCGGAGGTATTGGCCGAAGTCGCTGCGCCGCAACGCTGGGCCGTCCTGCTCGGTGCCGAGGGGCCAGGGCTCACCGCCGACGCGCTGTCCGCGGCGGATCGGCGGGTGCGCATTCCGATGGCGCCGGGCGTCGACTCGCTCAACGTCGCCACCGCAGCGGCGATCGCCTTTGCCCACCTCTCGCGCTAGTCATCCTGCAGCGCCGCGATCACACCAAGGAGTCGCGCCAGGAAGTGTGCAGGTCGGCGAATTCGCCGGTGCCTTCGGCAACCAACTGCGCCGGCGTGCCGTCCTCGACGACAACTCCGTCGGTGAGCACCAGCACCCGGTCGGCGATCTCCACCGTGGACAGCCGGTGCGCGATGATCAGTGCGGTTCGCTCGGCGAGCACGGTGCGCAGTGCGCGTTGGACGGCACGCTCGGTCGGCACGTCCAGCGACGAGGTCGCCTCGTCCAGGATGAGCACCGCCGGGTCGGCCAGGAACGCCCGGGCGAAGGCCACCAGCTGTCGCTGACCGGCCGAGAGCCGACCGCCGCGCTTGCGCACGTCGGTGTCGTAGCCGTCCGGGAGCAGCTGGATGAACGGGTCGGCGCCGACCGCTCGCGCTGCGGCGATCACGTCGTCCCGGCCGGCGCCCGGCCGCCCGAACGCGATGTTGTCCGCGACGGACCCGGAGAACAGGAAGCCGTCCTGGGTGACCATCACTACCGCCCGCCGCAGATCCGCCTCGGCGACGTCACGCAGATCGACGCCGTCCAGCCGTACCGTGCCCGAGCTGGGGTCGTAGAAACGCGCGAGCAGCTTGGCAATGGTCGACTTGCCCGCGCCGGTCGCGCCGACCAACGCGACTGTCTGGCCGGCGGGCACGGTGATGCTCAGCCGGTGCAGCACCGGACGATCGGCGGTGTAACCGAACTCCACCTCGCTCAGCGACAGCGCGCCGCGCACCGGCGCCGGCAACGCCACCGGCAACACCGGCTCGGGCACCGCCGGTGCTTCGTCGAGCACGGCGGCGATCTTTTCCAGCGCGGCGGTCGCGGACTGCAGTGAGTTGTAGAAGACGGCGACGTCCTGCATCGGGTCGTAGAACTGCTGCAGATACAGGATGAACGACGTCAGCACGCCCAGCTCGAGGCTGCCTTGCGCGACGCGGTAACCGCCGAGGAGCAGCACGGCCACGATCGACACATTGCCGATGAGCGTGGTGCCGGGGATGAACACGGCGTGCAGCTTGAACGCCGCGCTGTTCGCGTCCCGGTAGTCACCGTTGAGCCCGCCGAAGATGGCGTCGTTGCGGCGCTCGCGGCGGAATGCCTGCACCGCCCTTATCCCGTTGAACGTCTCGACGATGTTCACGATGAGCGTGGCCACCGTTTCCCGGGTACGGCGGAACACCACGGTGGCGCGCGCGGAGAACCAGCGGTACAGCAGCCACAGCGGGATGAGTGAGCCGAGCGCGATGAGCCCGAGCTCCACGTCCAGCACCAGCAGCAGCACCGAGATCGCCGCGATGTTCAGCACGGCGGTGAGCAGCCCGTCCAATCCGGAGTCGAGCAGCTCGGTGAGCGTGTCGACGTCAGAGGTCAGCCGCGAGATCACCCGGCCGGAGGTGAACCGCTCGTGGAAGGACACCGACAGCGCCTGCACGTGGTCGAAGCCGCGGCGGCGCAGATCGAGCAGGATCGCTTGCCCGATGATCCCACTGCGCAGCACGAACACCGAACGCAACCAGCCGGACACCAGCGCCGCCACCACGAGCAGCACGGTGACCACGATCAGCGACGTGTAGCGGCCATGTATCGCGTCCGGCAGCGACGTGTCGATGGCGACGCCGATCAGCCACGGTCCGGCCATGGTCGCCACCACCTGCACCAGGGCGGCGAGCAGCACCCATCCGATCGGACGCCGGTACGGGCGAATCAGCTCGCGGAGCAGGCGGCGCCCACCCGCGCGCAGCCGGATGCCTGGTGTCGTCGCCAGTTCGTCCTGCGCCCGGGCGAGCTCGGCGTCGGCGTCGGTGAGCTGTCCCTGCCAGCTGCTCGGATCCGTGCTTCGCTCGACCGCGTCCGGTTCAGTCATGGCTGGCCACCTCCAGCTCCGAGGCCTGCGCGAGCAGCTCGCGGTAGGCGGGAACGCGGGCCAGCAGCTCGGTGTGCGTGCCGACGGCGGCGATGTGCCCATCGGCCAGCAGCGCGACTCGGTCGGCCAGCATGACCGTCGACGGCCGGTGCGCGACGACGAGCGCGGTGGTGCTGGCCAGCACGCGCCGCAACGCTGCCTCGACCTGGGCCTCGGTGCGCACGTCCAACGCGGAGAGGGGATCGTCCAGCACCAGCACTCGCGGCCGGCCGAGCACGGCACGAGCCAGCGCGAGTCGCTGCCGCTGGCCACCGGACAGGGACAGCCCTTGTTCACCGATGCGGGTGTCGAGCCCGAACGGCAGGTCGTAGACGAAGTCCGCCTGCGCCACCTCGATGGCCTCGCGCACGTCGTCCTCGCTGATGCCGGCCCGGCCCAGCACCAGGTTCTCCCGCACGCTCGCGGAGAACAGCGTCGCCTCCTCGAACGCGGTGGAGACGGCATGGCGCAGCTGGTCCAGCCGCAGCTCACGGACGTCGACGCCACCGAGCAGCACCCGGCCGGCGGTCACGTCATAGAGCCGCGGCACCAGTGCGGTCAGGGTGGTCTTGCCGGAACCGGTCGCACCGACGAGCGCCACCGTCTCGCCGACGTTGATGTGGAGATCCACACCGTGCAGCACGTCGTCGGAGGCATCGTCGTAGCGGAACGACACCTGCTCGAACCTCAGCGTGCTGCCGTGCTCGGCGATCTCCGGCCGCGGCGGGTCGAGGATCGTCGCCGGTGTGTCGAGCACCTCGAAGATCCGCCGGGCGGCGCTGGCCGCCTCTTCGGTGAGGGCCAGCAGCCAGCCGAGGGAGATGATCGGCCAGACCAGTCGCAGGTACAGCGTGAGGAACGCGACCAGTGCGCCGATGCTCAGGCTCGAGTGGGCGACGGCGAGGATGCCGCCGCAAGTGACGCCGGCCAGCACCAATTGCGGCCAGCCCTCGAGTGCGGCCCAGAACCAGGCCAAGGTGTTGATCTTGGTCAGTTCCGCGGCCCGGAGCCGCTGCGCGTCCGCAGTGAAGCGTGTCAACATCTGCGGGCGCCGGCCGTAGGACTTGATCACGCGGATGCCGAGCGCCGACTCCTCCACCGACGTCGCCAGGTCACCGGTGAGGTCCTGCGCGCGCCGCGCGTCACGGCTGTAGCGCAGTTCGAAGCGGCGGGTGAGCACGACAAGCGGTGCCATCGCTGCCAGCACGAACAGGCCGAGCAGCAGGTGGATGTGGATCAGCAGGATCAACACCACGATGGAGGTTGCGGAGTTGGCGATCAGGAACACGAAACCGAAGCCGACGAAGCGCCTGATCGTCGACAGGTCGGTGGTGAAGCGCGACAGCAGTTGCCCGGACGGCCAGCGGTCGTGGAAGGAGACCGGCAGCCGTTGCACGTGCGCGAACAGGTCTCGGCGCACGTCGCTCTCGATGCCGACCGCAGCCGAACTCATCGCGTAGCGGCGCACGAAGAACAGCACCGCCTCGGCCACGCCGAACGCGAGCGCCAGGCCGCACAGCGGCCAGAGCCCGTTCGTGTCGTGGTGCCGGATCGGCCCGTTCACCACGTGCCCGACGACGAGTGGCACCAGTGACTGCGCCAGCATCGCCAGGCTGGCGGAGACGATCATGACCGTGATTGCGCGGCGGTGTGGTCGAGTCCAGGCCCGCAGCCGCCACAGCGATCGCGCCGTGCTCGCGGCCGCCGGCTGATGGCCGGCGGCGTCGGTAGACGCGGCGGAAGTCACGATGATCGACGGTACGTCCAGGGTGTGACTGGGCGCGACGTCTTTTCGCCCTCGGCGTGGGGGTCAGCCCGGATTACGGGGCATCAGTCCGGATTGCGGCGCACGCCCATCAGAATGTCGTCCCAGGACGGGACGCGCGGCTTGCCGTTGTGCGTGCGCTCCGGTTGGTCGTCGCGGTGGGCGACGCCCAGGTTCTTCACCTTCGGGGCCGGCTCGCGGGCAGCTGTCGCCCGCTCCGCGGGCGGGTCGGCCAGGCGCAACGGCAGCGGCGGAGTCGTGGCACGGTCCTTTACGCCCCGTGCAGCCTGGTCCTCTTGTTGATCTTCGTGCGGATCCTCGCCGGTGGCGCGGGGCTCGGGGAAGCCACCCACGCGCCGCGGGTCCTCGTCGAGTGCCTCCTGGTCGAAGACGTCCTCGCGCAGGCCGGTCGGCAGCGGGTCGGTACGCGTGTCCAGCGCGGGGAACGCCACCACGCCCGGGGCCAGTGGCGGCGCCGCGGCCAGCGACGGGCGCTCCGGTTCGTCGGCCGGCGGCACGAGCGGACGTATCGGGCGATCGCTGAGCAGATCCGCGGCAGCGCCGTCCATCGGGGTGACGCTGCGAGTGCTGAGGTTGAAGGCCCATTCCGCGACCCGGTCGGCCTCGCCACCCACCCACCGTGCGCTCACGATCCACTGCCCGTCCGCGCGCCGGCGGGCATCCCAGTTCACCGCCGACGGTTCGATGCCGTGCGCCGCGAAGCGCATGTCCACCGCGTCGCCGAACACCACGGTCTGCGCGTCGGTGGTGCTGCGCCGGGCACGGGCGCGCCGAGCCTCCTGCGAGACCCGGGCACGTTCCTCGAGCACCGCGCCGGCGAAGCGCAGCACGCGGTCCAGATTCATCTCGTTGGCGTCGGCGATGTCCTCCGGCGACGCACCGGCGCGGACTCGCATCTGGATCTCACGCGGGCTGATGGAGGCCGGCCCATCGGGTGCGGACGGAGCCAGCCTGGGCAGGTCGGATCGGACCGCGTCGCGCATCGCCGCGTCCACGTAGAGGACGAACTGCTCGTCGGCGTCCGGGGTCTCCAGGATGACGTGATCGACGTCCTTGCCCGGCCCGACATAGCGCAGTTGCCGCATGGCCCGAACGATAGGCGGCGAGGGCGGCAATGCCGGGAGTACACGCCGGTCTGAAGTAGTTCCGAGGCGCGGAAATCGGGGCTTGGAGCACTGTGTTTGCGGCCGATTGTCGCCGCCCGGCTCAAGACTGATCAACCGTCACACCAGTCCCAGCAACCGAGCAGATCAGGTGTGCGCGATGTCGCCCCAGCCCTCCACCTCGGAGGGCTTGCGGGGTGCCGGGCCGATGTAGCGCGCGGACGGCCGCACCAGCCGGCCGGTCCTCTTCTGCTCCATGATGTGCGCGGACCAGCCTGCGGTCCGGGCGCAGGTGAACATCGCCGGCATCATGTGCGGCGGCACCTCGGCGAAGTCGAGGATCACCGCGGCCCAGAACTCGACGTTGGTCTCGATCGGGCGGTCCGGCCGCCTCTCCTGCAGCTCGGCCAGCGCCGCCTGCTCGAGGGCCTGTGCCGCGTCGAACTTGGCCGCCCCGAGTTCCTTGCAGGTGCGGCGCAGCACCCGGGCGCGTGGGTCCTCGGCGCGGTAGACGCGATGGCCGAAGCCCATCAGCCGCTCGTGCCGGTCGAGGATCGAGCGGACGACCTTGGCCGCGTCGCCGTTCTTCTCCACCTCCTCGATCATCGGCAACACCCGGGCCGGCGCGCCACCGTGCAGGGGGCCGCTCATCGCACCGATCGCGCCGGACATGGCGGCCGCCACGTCGGCGCCGGTGGAGGCGATCACCCGCGCGGTGAACGTGGACGCGTTCATCCCGTGCTCGGCCGCGGAGACGAAGTAGGCGTCGACCGCCTTGACGTGCTCGGGGTTCGGCTCGCCGCGCCACCGGGTCATGAACCGCTCGACGATCGTGTTGCACTGGTCGATCCGCGACTGCGGGACCGCTGGGGTGGCCAGGCCGCGGGCGGACTGCGCGACGTAGGACAGTCCCATCACCGCGGCGCGAGCGAGCTGCTCGCGGGCTTCCTCGTCGCTGACGTCGAGCAGCGGGCGATAGCCCCACACCGGCGACAGCATTGCCAGCGCGGCCTGCACGTCCACCCGGACGTCGCCGGTGTGCACCGGGATGGGGAATGGCTCCGCCGGCGGCAGGCCGGGGCCGAACTTTCCGTCGACCAGCAGCGCCCACACGTTGCCGAAGGTGACCGACCCGACCAGGTCCTCGATGTCGACGCCGCGATAGCGCAGCGCGCCACCGTCCTTGTCCGGCTCGGCGATCTCGGTCTCGAAGGCGATGACGCCCTCGAGGCCTGGGCTGTAGTCGTCTGCCATTGCCTACTCCGATCGGGTATTCGGTGTTTGCTGGTCCATGCGCGACGGTTCGCGTCCCGCATTGCCTGTTGCCTGCTCGGTCTCCATTCTGCTCACACCAGCGCGGGCGGCGGCCAGGCAGGTGCAAGGATCGGGTGCGATGACCGAACCCGCCGGAATGCGCCGCGCGTACCTGCATGCTCGCTTGGACGACTCGACGACATCGACGATCCGGACGCGCTGCCGCGACATTGGCTGGAGTTGTTCCGGGTGTGGTTCGCCGATGCCGCAGCCGATCCTGCGGTGATCGAGGCGAACGCGATGCAGCTGGCCACGGCGAGCGCGGACGGCCGCCCATCCGTGCGAACGGTGTTGCTCAAGGGGTTGGACGAGCGCGGGCTGGTGTTCTACACGAACCTCGATTCGGCGAAGGGCCGGGACCTGGCCGGGAACCCGCGGGCGGCGGTCGTGTTCGCGTGGCTGGCGCACGAGCGGCAGGTGCGAGTCAGCGGAGACGTAGTAGCGATATCCGCCGGCGAGACGGACGCGTATTTCGCGAGCCGTCCGCGCGGCAGTCAGATCGGTGCGTGGGTCTCGCCGCAGTCGTCGGTTCTCTCCTCGCGGGCGGAGCTGGAGCGCGCCGCCGCGGACGCAGAGCTGCGCTTCACCGGGGCAGCGGTACCGACACCACCGCGATGGGGCGGCCTGCGGATCGAACCGGACGAGGTGGAGTTCTGGCAGGGCCGGGCCGACCGGCTGCATGACCGGCTGCGGTATCGGCTCGACGGCGGTGGTTGGGTGCGCGAGCGGCTGGCTCCTTGACCGGCGGACAGGGTGGCCCGGGGGCGAGGTCTGCGCCGGCCGAGCCGACCGAGGGCGTGGCAGTCGACCCAGAGATCGCCCGCGCACCGCAGGCCTCGGAAATCCTGGCGGCACCGGAACGGCACCACCCAGGGAGCGGCACCACTCCAGGGAACGGCACCGGCACTGCGCCGTGGCGGGGTGCGGCGGCTGATCGGCCGTCACGGCGTGGACACCCGCCCCCTTGCCGTGCCCGCCTACCGACGGCTGCTGGTCGGCAACGGCACCGCGTTCGTCGGATCGATGGTGACGCAGGTGGCGGTGCCGGTGCAGGTCTACGCACTGTCGGGTTCGACGCTGTACGTGGGATTCGTCGGGCTGGCGGGCCTGGTGCCGATCGTGATCTTCGGCCTCTACGGCGGCTCGATTGCCGACGCGGTGGATCGGCGGCGGCTGTACTTCTGGTCCTCTTTGCTGACCTGGGCGGTGACGATCGCACTTCTCGCGCAGACGCTGATCGGCGTCGCCAGTGTCGGGCTCATCCTCGTGCTGGTGGCGGTGCAGGCCGGCGCGTTCGCCGATCTCGTCGTCCACCCGCGGCGCGATCATCCCGCGCATCGTGGACGAGCCGCTGGTGCCGGCGGCGAACACGCTCAGCTTCACGGTGAGCAACGTGGGCCAGGTGCTCGGCCCGCTGCTCGCCGGTGTGTTCATCAGCTTCCGGCACGGGTTCGCGTACGCGTACGCACTGGACGCACTGTTGTTCACCACGGCGCTGTACTCGGCGCTGCGCCTGCCCGCGATGCCGCCGACCGGCGAGCGTTCCCGGCCCGGACTGCGCGCGGTCGTTGAAGGGCTCGGCTTCATCGCCCGCCGGCAGGTGCTGGTGATGTCGTTCGCGGTGGACATCGTGGCGATGGTGCTGGCCATGCCGCGCTCGCTGTTCCCCGCGGTGGCGGCGCAGCGCTTCCACGGCACGGTCGGCCCGCTGTACGCGGCGATCGCGCATCGGCTCGGTCGTCGCGGGCGATCTCCAGCGGATGGATCGGCCGGGTCCGCCGGCAGGGCCGCGCGCTGGTGTTCGCGATCGTCGGGTGGGGCGATCGCGGTCGCGCTGTCCGGTCTGGCGCACCAGCTTTGGCTCGTCGTGCTGCTGCTCGCGGTGGCCGGTGCCGCCGACCTGGTCAGCGCTGTCTACCGGCAGACGATCCTGCAGACCTACGCCCCGGACGAGTTGCGCGGCCGGATGCAGGGCGTCTTCGTCGCCGTCGTCGCCGGTGGTCCGCGGTTGGGCGATGTGCGTGCCGGCGGCATGGCCGCCGCGACCGGCGTGCAGTTCTCGTGGGTGGCCGGCGGGCTGAGTTGTGTCGTGGTGGTGTTGGTGCTGGGGCTGTCGGCGAGAAAGTTCTGGCGCTACGAGACGCCACGCGAGGCGAGGGCGCAGTGAGCATCGCAGGGCCCCCAGGGCCCGAGGAGCGGAGCGACCCCGAGCCGACCAATGGGCATCGCCCTGGCACCACCCCCGAACCTTCGGTGTTGCTGTAGCCGGCGCGAGGCAGCCCGGTACCTTCGGCCCATGGCACTGACCGGCCGGCAGTACGCCATTGCGGCAGGCGAGTTCGAGGCCACGGTCGTCGAGGTCGGCGCCGCGCTGCGGAGCTTCACGCACCTTGGCGCGGATGTCACCGCGTCCTTCGGCGAGGACGAGCTGCCGCCACGGTGCTGCGGTGGCGTGCTGGTGCCGTGGCCGAACCGGATCCGCGGTGGTCGCTACCGGTTCGAGGGCGAGGACTACCAGCTGCCGCTTACCGAACCGGCGCGGGGCAATGCCATTCACGGTCTGGCTCGGTGGACGCGGTGGAGTTGCGTCCGGCACGACGCGGACGCGGTGACGTTGGCCTACGACATTCCGCCGCAGACCGGTTGGCCGTTCCAGGTGATGGTCGAGCTGACCTACCGGCTCGACGTCGAGAGCGGGTTGGCGGTGACCGCGACGGCACGCAACCTCGGCGTGGGCCGTGCGCCGTTCGGCGCCGGTTTCCATCCTTACCTGGCCGTCGATGCGGGTGGGCTGTCCGAGGTGTCGCTGCAATTGCCGGCGTCGCAGATGTTCGTCACCGACGACGCGCAGGTGCCGATCGGCGTGCGTCCCGTCGATCGTGCGCACGACTTCCGCCGCAAACGTCGGCTCGGTGCGACCCGGATGGATGCCAGGCTTCACCGACCTGGACACCGTCGACGGGCGAGGCCATGCGCTGGTGCACAGCGGGAGTGGCGGCGCGCGGATCTGGTTCGACGAGACGTTCGGCTACCTGCAGGTGTTCACCCCGGACGTGCTGAGTCATGGCCGTCCGGCTATCGCGGTGGAGCCGATGACCTGCGCGCCGGATGCGTTCAACACCGGTGCCGGACTGATCGTGCTGGAACCGGGTGGCAGCTGGACCGGCTCGTGGGGGATCACCCCGGCGGCCCGGGCGTAGCTCCCCGGCGCGGAGTAGGGAACGCTGGTGGCATGACTGACAACGAACTTTTCGGGGACAGCGTTTACGAGGGCGGCGATCCGGTCGACGACGCGGATCTCCTGGACCCGGTGGCGGACCTGACCGGCGACGACGCGGACGAGATCCAGGAGACCGGCTGGGATCCGCCGGATCGCGCTCCGTACGAACTTCGCCACGCGCACACGCCACGCGAGGAGCGCGAGGGCGAGTCCCTGGACGAGCGGCTCGGCGAGGAGGAGCCGGACATCAGCGCGGATGACCCGGATCTGGCGGACGCGCCGCCGCGCGCCGGCCGGCTGGTTGCGCCGGACGAGGGCGCGCACGCGGACGAGGAGAAGGACGAGATCGCCACCGACGTGGGTCCGGCCGGCTATGCGTCCAGCGCCGAGGAAGCCGCAGTGCACGTGATCGACGAGGACCAGGTTGTCGCCGAGGAGGAGGACGACGCTCAGGACGGGGCTGCCGAGATCGACGACGACCTCGATCAACCGGCCGACAAGGACCGGGACTGGGAATGACGCTGGAGCTGACCAAGTTCGGCCACTCGTGCGTGCGGATCGCTGACGGTGACCGGCGACTGGTGCTGGACCCGGGCGGCTTCAGCCAGACCGACGCTGCACTCGACGGCGTGGACGACGTGCTGATCACGCACGAGCACACGGATCACATCGACGTCGAACGCGTGGCCGGGGCAGCCACGCGCAACCCCCGGCTGCGGATCTGGGCGCCGGCTCCGGTCGCCGCGCTGCTGCCGCAACTGCAGGACCAAATCGTGGTCGTCGCGCCGGGCCAGCAGCATGAGGTGGCCGGCTTCGCGGTGCGGACGTTCGGCGGCCAGCACGCACTCATCCACCCGTCGATCCCGGTGATCGCGAACGTCGGCTTCCTGGTCGAGGAGTGCGTCTACCACCCCGGCGATTCACTGTTCGTGCCGCCGGTGCCGGTGCGCACGTTGCTGTTGCCGATACACGCGCCGTGGAACAAGGGCGCGGAGGTGATCGACTTCGCGATCTCGGTGCGGGCTCCGGTGGTGCACCAGATCCACGACGGCCTGCTGCAAGGCGCTGGCATCTCACTGCTCGAGGGCCTGATCGTGCGGGTTGCCGGACCGCACGGCGTCGATTTCCGCCGGTGGGCCGACGGCGACACTGTGACGAGCTGAACGGGCAGGCCCAGTCCCGAAGTTGGTTACTGACCAGTAGATTTTGTTGGTGGCCCCCGGAGACGACCGCTACCCGCATCTGCTTGCGCCGCTGGATCTGGGCTTCACCACGCTGCCCAACCGGGTGTTGATGGGTTCGATGCACGTCGGCCTCGAGGACCGGCCCAAGCACATGAGCAGGCTGGCCGAGTTCTATGCCGAGCGAGCCCGCGGTGGCGCCGGCCTGATCGTCACCGGTGGGTTCAGCCCGACCCGCGCCGGATGGTTGCTGCCGCTGGCGGGCAAGCTGACGAACGCCGGCGAGGCGCGGCGGCACCGCGTGCTCACCGACGCGGTGCACGCCGAGGGCGGTCGCGTCGCGCTGCAACTGCTGCATGCCGGCCGCTACGCCTATCACCCGTTCAGCGTCAGCGCGTCGCGGTCGAAGTCTCCGATCACGCCGTTCTCCGCGCGCGCGATGGCCGACCGTGAGGTGCGCTCGACGATCGGCGCCTTCGCACGGTCCGCGGCGCTCGCGCGTGAGGCCGGCTACGACGGCGTGGAGATCATGGGCTCCGAGGGATACCTGATCAATCAGTTCCTCGCCGCGCGCACCAACCAGCGCACCGATGACTGGGGTGGCAGCGCGCAGCGGCGGCGCAGGTTCCCCGTCGAGATCGTGCGCAGCATGCGCGCGGCGGTTGGCGAGGACTTCATCCTGATCTACCGGCTGTCCATGCTCGATCTGGTCTCCGGCGGGCAGGAGTGGAACGACGTCGTCGCCCTGGCCAAGGAGGTCGAGACCGCCGGTGCGACGCTGATCAACACCGGTATCGGCTGGCACGAGGCCCGGGTGCCGACGATCGTGACGTCGGTGCCGCGGGCCGCGTTCACCTGGGTGACCGCGTTGCTGCGGCCCGCGGTGAGCATTCCGGTGATCACCTCGAACCGGATCAACATGCCGGAGACGGCCGAGGAGATCCTGGCACGCGGCGACGCGGACATGGTGTCGATGGCGCGTCCGTTCCTCGCCGATCCGGACTGGGTGGCCAAGGCCGCGAGCGGGCGCAGCGACGAGATCAACACCTGCATCGCCTGTAACCAGGCGTGCCTGGACCACACTTTCGCGCACAAGATCGCTAGCTGTCTGGTGAACCCGCGCGCCGCGCACGAACGCGAATTGCCGTTGCTACCCGCGGTACGGGCCAAACGCATCGCGGTGGTGGGCGCCGGACCGGCAGGCATGGCTGTGGCGTCGACGGCCGCGGCTCGCGGGCACGCGGTGGACCTGTTCGAGGCGAGCGATGAGATCGGCGGGCAGTTCAACCTCGCCCGGCGTATCCCGGGTAAGGAGGAGTTCGCGGAGACGATCCGCTACTTCACCCGGCGCCTCGAACTCACCGGGGTGAAGCTGCATCTCAATCACGCGGTGCAGGCGGATGAGCTTGCCACGGGTGACTACGACGAGATCGTGATCGCGACCGGCGTGACAGCAAGACGCCCGCCGATCGAGGGCATCGACCGGGCCAACGTGCACTCCTACTCGGACGTGATCACGGGTCGCGCCGCGGTCGGTGCGCGGGTGGCGGTGATCGGCGCGGGCGGTATCGGCTTCGACGTGACGGAGTTCCTCACGCACACGGGCACGCCGGGCGTGGCACAGCAGCGGGACGAGTGGATGCGGGAGTGGGGGGTCGCCGATCCGGTGCAGTACCCGGGTGGGCTCTCCGTCGCTGCGCCGCAGCCGCCGCGCCGGCAGGTGTACCTGCTCCAACGCAAGACATCGCGCATCGGCGCCGGCCTCGGCAAGACAAGCGGGTGGGTACATCGGGCCGCGGTGAAGGCCAAGGACGTCGAGATGATCAACGGGGTTCACTACGACCGCGTCGATGACGACGGGCTGCACATCAGCGTCGGGCCCAAGCATGCCGAACGACGCGTGTTGCCGGTCGACGACGTTGTCATCTGTGCCGGGCAGGAGTCGCGGCGAGACCTGGCTGATGCCGTCCGGGCTGTCGCTGCCGGCCCTGATGGGGCCGGGCCACAGGTGCACCTGGTGGTGGGGCGGACGTCGCGGTCGAACTCGACGCCAAGCGCGCCATCGACCAGGGCACCCGCCTGGCCGCCACCTTCTGAGCAATGCTTTCGAACGTATGTTTCTGATGCAGTACGCTTGCGGCATGACGGCGGCGTTCCAGGCCTCCTTGCTCGATCTCGCCGAGAGCGTCGAACCGGGTCCGCTCGGCGCGACGGTCGAACGCACCACGCTCACCGACGGGGCCTGGGTCGACCTGCGCAAGGCCTGGATCGCCGGCGCCGACCTGCTGTTCGAACGCCTCACCAGCACCGTGCCGTGGCGCGCCGAACGGCGGCCGATGTACGACCGGGTCGTCGACGTGCCACGGTTGCTCTGCTTCTATGCCGAGGGCGAACCGCTGCCCGACCCCGCGCTGGTAGCGATCAAGGATGCGCTGGACCAGCACTACGGCGCTGAACTTGGCGAACCGTTCCTCACCGCCGGACTGTGCCTCTACCGGGACGGGCGCGACAGCGTCGCCTGGCATGGCGATCGGATCGGGCGCGGCGGCACGCACGACACCATGGTTGCGATCATCTCGGTCGGCTCGCCGCGGCCGTTGTTGCTGCGCCCGAGCGGTGGCGGCGCCGGCCGTACGCTGCGCCACGAACTCGGCCACGGCGATCTGCTGGTGATGGGCGGCAGCTGCCAGCGCACCTGGGAACATGCGGTGCCGAAGACGGCACGGGCGGTGGGTCCGCGAATCAGCATCCAGTTCCGCACCCGCGGCGTCCGCTGACCCGTTCATACGCGGCGATGCTGCGAAGGGTGCCGCCTGCTCACCGAATTACGGTGCCGATACCGCACCCGATGCTGAGACGATCGCATCGTGCACACCGTCCAACTCGCACACACCGCTGATCTTGAGCCGGCACTGCGAACCGGTGCCCGAGCACTGCTGTTCGAGGTGTTCGACGACATGACGGACGCGGATTGGGAGCACTGTCTCGGCGGCATGCACGCGCTCGTCCTCGCCGACGGCGAAGTGGTCGGCCACGCGGCCCTGATTCAGCGCCGGCTGATGCACGGCGGCCGCGCGCTGCGCGCCGGCTACGTGGAAGGAGTCGCGGTCCGCGCCTCGCTGCGCAGGCGCGGCGTTGGCCGATCGCTGATGGCAGCGCTCGATCGCATCGCCGACGCGGCCTATGACCTTGCCGCTCTCGGCGCCAGCGACGAGGCGGTGCCGTTCTACCGTGCGCTGGGGTGGCAGCAATGGCGCGGGCCGGCCTCGACGCTGACTCCGTCCGGACCGCTGGCCACGCCGGACGTAGCTGGCGCGATCTTCGTCAGGCCGGGCGCGGCGCCGCTGGACCTGGACGGTGAGCTCACCTGCGGCTGGCGCGACGGCGACGTCTGGTGAGCGGCCGAATGTCGCTATTGACAACGTATCGCCCGAAGGGCGTAAATGAGACACCCTCGACGACCGCACTCGCCGGCGACACCCGTGTCGGCGCGGACGGGCGCGAGACCCCTACCGAGGAAAAGGTTGGAGTCCCCGCATGCGCAGATCTGTGCTGCTAGCCAGCGCAACCGCTCTGATCACCGGTGCCGCCGTCGTTATCGCGACGCCCGCCGGTGCAGCAACCCCGTCCACGACGACCTTGGCCAATTCGCGTCCTAGCTGGGCAACCGCCTCGGCCAAGGTTGGCGATCTGGCCGCCTCCCAGCAGCTGTCGTTCCAGGTCTATCTCCCGTTGCGTAACGAGTCAGCCGCCGAAGCACAGGCGCTCGCGGTCAGCACGCCGGGCAACGCGGCCTACGGGCACTACCTGTCCACCGCCCAGGTGCGCGCCCTGTACTCGCCCACCGCCGCGAATGTGCAGGCGGTCAGCTCGTGGTTGAGCTCGGCCGGCTTCGGAGTGGGTGCGGTGCCGGTGAACAACGCCTACGTCTCGGCTACCGGAACCGCGGCTCGCATCGACTCAGTCTTCAAGATCAAGCTCGGCAACTACCGCGTGCAGGGTCAGACCCGTCGCGCGATCGACCGTGACCTCACGCTGCCACGCACCATCGCTGCCTCGGTCGCCTCGGTCTCCGGGCTTGCCCAGTCGCTCAACGCCCCGTTGAGCACGCCGTCAGTCGCGCCGCCGCCAGCGGGCTTCCGTAACGCCCAGCCGTGTGGCGCCTACTACGGCCAGAAGATCGACACGACGGACCCGGCCTACGACGGCCAGCACCTGCCGTACGCGCCGTGCGGGTACACCCCGCCGCAATTGCGTCAGGCATACGGCATCGACACCGCGGTGCACGGTGGCTTGGACGGGCGCGGGCAGACCGTCGCCATCGTCGACGCGTTCGCCTCGCCCACGCTCTACAGCGATGCCGCGACGTATGCGCAGCGCAACGACCCCACCCATCCGTTGCTGGCCTCGCAGTACTCGCAGTACGTCTTCCCGGAGGACACCTCGCTCGAGGACGCGTGCGGTGCCTCGGGTTGGTACGGCGAGCAGACGCTGGATGTGGAGGCGGTGCACGGCATGGCGCCCGGCGCGAAGATCCTCTACGTCGGTGCCGCGAGCTGTGACGACCTGGTGATGGACAACGCGCTGAACTACATCGTCGCCAACCGTCTTGCCGACGTGGTCTCCAACTCCTATGGCGACCAGGGCGAAGACCTGCCCGCCGGCGAGGTCACCGAGTTCCACAACATCGCCATCCAGGCCGCACTGGAAGGCATGGGCCTGGACTTCTCCTCCGGCGACAGCGGTGACGAGGTCGCGAACGTGGGCCAGCCCGAGCCGGACTTCTCCGCGTCCGACCCGCTGGTCACCGCGGTCGGTGGTACCAGCCTGGGTATCGGCGCCAACGGCCACACCGTCGTGCAGACGGGCTGGGAGACCGGCAAGAGCACGCTGACCGGTGGGGCGTGGACGCCACCGCCGCCCGGTGCGTACCTCTACGGCGCCGGTGGTGGCACCAGCAGGCTGTTCGCCGAACCGTCGTACCAGGTCGGCGTGGTGCCGGACTCGCTCGCGCGGGAGAACCAGACCGGCAGCAACCGCGGCCGAGTGGTACCGGACATCTCGATGGACGCCGATCCGAACACCGGCATGCTCATCGGCATCACCCAGACGTTCCCGACGGGGGTGGCCTACGGCGAGTACCGCATCGGTGGGACGAGTCTGGCCAGCCCGCTGTTCACCGGGTTGGTCGCGGTGTCGAACCAGATGTCCCATCACGACCACGGGTTCCTGAACCCGGTGCTGTACGGCTTCACCGCGCACACCCCGGCGATCACCGATGTGGTGCATGTCAAGGGTGGTGTGGTCCGGGTCGACTATGTGAACGGTCTGGACAGTACGAACGGGTTCGCCACCTCGGTGCGGTCGTTCGACTACCCGAACCTGACCATCCACACCACGCCCGGCTATGACAACGTCACCGGACTGGGCGTGCCGAACGGGAATTCGTTCCTGGCCCTGTTGTAGCGGTTCGGCCAGACCAGTCCGCTGGCGGCCGTCGACGGGTACGGGTGGGCTCCGGCTTTCGAGTCGGAACCCACCCGCGCCGCGACCTAGGTATGCCGCTGGATGCAATTAGGTATCGGCAGACGATGCGCCTGGGCGGCAGCAGCCCTACCTTCGATGTGGTCAGCACATCGAATTAGGGAGGATCGCATGCCGCGTTACATGGTGGAGCGCACATTTCCGGACGGATTGAACATCCCGACGAATGACGGCGGGGCGCAGACGTGCCTGTCCGTGGTCGCCAACAACAGCAAGGAAGGCGTCAGCTGGGTGCATTCGTACGTCAGCTCGGACAAGGCGAAGACGTTCTGCATCTATGACGGCCCGAATCCGGAGGCCATCCGAGCGGTGGCGGGCTTGAACGGCCTGCCGGTGGACACCGTCACTGAAGTGAGCGTGCTGGACCCGTACTTCTACCACTGAGCACCCACTCGGGCGCGCGTATCTCTGTCACCGCGGAGGTATCGCGCGCCCGACCTTTTTTGGCCTTTCGCGCCGTCATCATTCGACCCTCGTCATCGCCCGCCCTGCTCGGTCGTCCCCCTGGACAGCAACTCGGGCGTCCAGGAGTTCCGGGTGATGGACGACGAACGGGTGACGGTGCGTGCATGGTCCGATTCGACTCGGTATCGGGCTGCCTGCCCAGCCCCGGTCCCACGCATACCGCCGGTCCCGGCTCAGCTGGCTCGGCGCAGCGGCCGGGCTGAGCGCCCTGGTCTGGGTGGTGTTCCTGCGCGGCGTCGTACCGATGGACTTCCACTCGTTCTACGCCGGCGGCCACGCGGTGGCGCAGCACCGCTCGCCGTATCCCGAGCTGGGCACCCCAGCCGTGTGGTCGGGCTCCGCGTTCGTCTACCCGTGGGTGAGCGCATGGGTGTTCGTGCCGTTCACGGTGCTCGCCCCGACGGCGGCAGCGGTGCTCATGGCGACGGTGTCGGCGGCGGCCATCGGCTTCGGTGTCTGGGCCATCCGTGGGTGGGATCTCGGCGCGTTCGCCGCGGTGCTGCTCGCCAGCCCGACGCTGGCCGGGCTGCAGCTGGGCACGATCGACGCCCTGCTCTTCTGCGGTGCGTGCGCGGCCTGGCGGTGGCGTTCGCGGCCGGCATGCGTCGGCCTCGCGGTCGGCCTGCTGATCACGCTCAAGATGTTCTGCTGGCCCTTGCTCGCATGGTTGGTTCTCGGCCGCCGGTTCCGTGCGGCCGGGCGGGCGAGCGCAACAGTGCTGGGACTGCTCGCACTCGGCTGGTCACTCGGGCCGATCGGGCCATTCGGGTTCGCGCGATTGCTCTCCCAACTGTCGGCACACGAGTTGCCGCACACGTCCGGGCTGCAGGGTGTCCTGACGCGCGCCGGGCTCGGTACAGCGGTCGCGGAACTCGTCGGGCTTGCATGCGCTGCGGTGGTGGTGCTGGTGGGATCAAGGCGCGGCGAGGCAATGACGTTCTCTTCGTCCGTGCTCGCCGCACTGCTCGCCTCGCCCATCGTCGGGCACCACTACTACCTACTCGCGGCGGCGCCGTTGCTGCTGGCGCGACGCGGACCGTTGTGGTTCCTCGTGCTGGGCTGGGCGTCCGCGTCGGCGCACGGGTCACATGGCGTGTCGTGGGTATGGCTCACGGTGAGCACGGACATCGCGTTGGCTGCCGTCGGCATACGCATGGCATGGCTGCGCGTAAGCGGCGTCGGCGCTCGCGCGCGGCGACTCGGCCGGCGGCTGGCGGTGGCGTTGATCGGGCTGGTCGCCGGTGCGGTGGCCGCGCTGGCGATCCCGGGAGTCGGACATTGGCTGCTGCACGCGCTCGGGCCGTCCGGCGTCTCGGTGACCGCGTGCGTCGCTACCTACGTGGTGGCGCTGCACCGAATGAGCGGGGCGCGGCAGCGAATGAGCGGGGCGCTGCACCGAATGAGCGGGGCGCTGCGGCGAACGAATATGGGGCTGCGCCGAACGAGCACGGTGCGGTCCGGGTCTCGCACCGACACTGACACTGCCGCGAATCGTCGAGAGATCCCCGTTCTGCATCGGGTGTAGTCAGCGCTTACCGGGCTGATCAGGGGCGAAGTCTGTCGGCACTGGACACATCGAGAAACACTTCGATATCGTATAGTTCGATCTCGAAGGGATGTGTGAATGGCTAGCCGATCGCTACCTATCGGGTTGCACCTGAGCCAGGCAGCCCGGATCGTCGGACAGGCGTTCGACAACGCGCTCACCGATGCCGGCGGTTCGTTGCCGGTGTGGCTGGTGCTGCTGAATCTGAAGGTCCGTCGGCCAACGAACCAGCGGCAGCTCGCCACGGGAGTGGGCATCGGCGAGGCGACGCTGACCCATCACCTGAATGCGATGGAGCGCGCCGGCCTGATCACCCGAACCCGCGATGCGGCGAATCGGCGCGTCCACGTGGTCGAACTGACCGAGGCGGGCGAGCGGCTGTTCGAGCAACTTCGAGAATCCGCGGTCGCCTTCGACCGTCGCCTCACCGCCGGCGTGCCGGCGCAGGCGCGGGCACAGACCGCGGATGTTCTCGATCGACTGGTTGCCAACGTCGGTGGCGGGGCGCAAGTGGCCCCGCCATGGGCATGAGAGAAGGGATGGATCGAGATGTCGAATGCGATGCAGGCGCGACGCCGGCGTGCCCGGATCATGCGGATGGTGAACGGGCCGATGCGATTGATGCTCTCTGCGCGGTTCCCGACACCCGCGGGACGTCGGCTGATGCTGGCGCACCTCACCGGCCGGCGGACCGGCCGGCACTATCGCCAGCCGCTGAGCTACGTCCGCGACGGTGCGGACCTGTTGACGCCGGGCGGTGGCAGGTGGACGGCCAACGTCAGCGACGGGCGGCCGGTGCTACTGCGAATCAACGGCCATGACGTCACTGCGACCCCGGAGGTCGTCCGCGACCCGGCCGAAGTCGAGACGCTGCTGGACCTGATGGCCGCGACCAGCCCGGGTACCGCCCGATTCGTGCCGCTGCCGCGGACGGCGGACGGCCGGCTCGAGCCCGAACCGCTGCGTGCAGCCATCAGCTATGGCTTCGGCATAGTGCGATGGCACGTCCGCGCGCACGCGGCCTGAGCCCTCGTCGCCGGTGGCGAGTGTCGGTTACGACGTGGCTCGGCCGCGGTGGCCGCCGCCGCGATGGCCTCTGCGCTGGCCGCCGCGGTGTGGCGCGCCGCCACCGCGATGCGTGGCCTCGCCGCGGTGCTCGCCGCGGTTCGGCGCGCGGTGCGGTGCGTCGACCTCGCCGGTCCGCGGTCGGCGGTCCGACTGCGCGGGCGCGGGCGCGAGCGCGGTCGCCGTCGGCCGATCCGACGTTGCGGTCAGGCTCCGGATTGCCGGGTGCCCGGGGGTGACCCCCGTCGTCGTGGCCTGGATGCCGGCCGCAGCGTGCATGGTGGACAGGTCACGCTGCTGGTGCGGCTCGGCGAGTGCGAGGACGGTTCCGGTTGCGCCGGCGCGGGCGGTGCGACCGGAACGGTGCGCATACACCTTGGCGTCTGTCGGCGGGTCGTAGTGCACGACGAGGTCGAGGCTGTCGATATGCAGGCCGCGGGCGGCGACATCGGTGGCCACCAGCGTGGTGCTCTTGCCGGAGGAGAACGCGTCCAGTGCGCGGCGCCGCTGGTTCTGGTTCAGGTTGCCGTGCAACGCGGTGGCGGACACGCCGGCGGTGCGCAGCTGGCGGGCCAGCCGGTCGGCGCCGTGCTTGGTGCGCACGAAGAACAGCGAGCGCGGGCTGTTGCTGGCGATCTCGGCAGCGACCGTCGTCTTGTCGGTGTGCGCGAGCCGGAAGACACGGTGATCGATGACGTCACTCGGCAGGTCCGCTTCGTCGATGCGGTGCGTCACCGGTCGGTGCAGGTAACGCGTCACGAGCTTGTCGACACCGCGATCGAGGGTGGCGGAGTACAGCAGGCACTGCCGCGTCGACGGCATGGCGTCGAGGATGCGGGTGACCGCGGGCATGAAGCCGAGGTCGGCCATGTGGTCGGCTTCGTCGAGCACGACGATCTCGATCCCGTCCAGCGTCAACGCACGCCGTTCGAGCAGGTCGAGCAGGCGCCCAGGAGTCGCGATGAGGACATCCACGCCGCGGCGCAGTTGCTGGATCTGGTTGCTCATCGACGCCCCGCCGACCACGGTTGCCGTGCTCAGGTGGACGCGTCGCGCCAACGGCCGCAATGCGGTCTCGACTTGCTGCGCGAGTTCGCGCGTCGGTAGCACCACCAGGCCGCGAGGCCGTCCGGAGGCGCGGTTTCCCGCGTCGGCAGCGGCCAGCCGGCTCAGCATGGGCAGGCCGAAGGCGAGGGTCTTGCCGGAACCGGTGTGCGCACGCCCGAGCACGTCACGCCCGGCGAGCGCATCCGGGATGGAGGCGGTCTGGATCGGGGTGGGGGTATGGATGCCACCTTCGGACAAGGCCGAGACGAGGGCAGCCGGCACGCCGATGCTGGCGAAATCGGTTGCCGTCGCCGCCTGGGCGACGGGGCTGAGCGCGCGAGCGCGATGCGGCCGTTGCCGGCCGTTCGGGCGCGCGGAGACAGGGTTCGATGTTGCTGTGGTCACAAAATTTCCCAACGAGATGAATGGTCCGCGATCAGCTGCAGCTTTTCCGTCGTGGATGGCTGGCGATCAGCAAGACCGAGGCGGGAGGCTCGCCCGCAGAGGTGCGGCGCGAATGCCGCTGTTACCAAGGATAACAGGTGACTCAGCAGCCACCCGACGTTCAGGCGACGCCGGAGGTATCCGGCTACTCGTCCTCGTTCATCCAGATCGGTATTCCCGTGGTGATTAGTAACGACCAGGTGCGGCCCTCTTTGTCGGTGACGCTCACCCAGCCGCCCCGTGTCGCGTGGGCTCCGATCGCTTCACCGGCGATCTTGCTGGCGGCGGCGTCGAGGTCGAGTCGCAGCTCGGCTCCGTAGTGCAAATAAGCCATGGCTGGAATCTCCTTCCTGCGTGTCCTCGCCTAGCTGAGGTACTGCACTGCTCAGCTGGCGATGGTCGCAGTCCGGGCCGCTGCGCGGGCGAGGACGTCGGTGGTGGTGCGGTCGTTTCCCGGCTGGGAGGCCATCAGCATGGCCGCCAGCGCGACGTTCTCCAGCGTCTCCGGCGGCACCACCAGCAGGGCCAGCTTCCGTTGCCGGTCCAGCCGCAGCACCATCAGGTGCGGTTCGCTCAAGCCGTACCACGCGACCTTCACCCGTCCGGTGATGGTCGGATGCAGCGCAAGCGGCGCGCCCGGCCATTCGTCCCGGTTCAGGGCCACGCCGAAGACGACCCGCGCCCGCGCCGCGACAACGCGCAGCAACGGGGCGAGTTCGCCGGTGATATCGCCGCTACGTGGCCACCAGGCCCCGTGCAGATGATCACGAAGAGTCGGGTGCTCGGCGAGGAGCAGCCGCACTTGGTCGACGACGATGGGCATCAGGCGCTCCTCTCGGACCTGCGAGTCGTCCGGAATGGGACTCGTCGGATCACGTGCGACGCACTTGATCCGAGAAGTGGTCGGAGACGAGGTCGCGCGCTGCAAGAATCCCGCGCGTCACGACGTGTAGGACTGATGCCTAACGTCACCTACGGTAGCACCCCTGCCACGTCGGTCCCGGGCTCGGAATCGGACGCGGTACCTGTGCCGCCTGCGCCCCGTCAGCTCAGCTGGCGTGTGGTGAGCGGCGGATTGGTCAGTGTCGCTAGGCCCGGGCGCAGCCCGGCGAATGCGATGTCCAGATGACGTCGACAGGCCCGCTGCGCTGCGTCGCCGCTGCTTTCCACGATGCCGCGCAATGACCAGAGCAGCACGGTGAGATCGGTGGCGCCGACGTCGGCGCGAATGACCCCGGCCTGTTGTGCCTCGATCAGCAGGGTGTGCTGACGGGCTCGGAGTTCGTTGATCCGAGTGATGTCGCCACCGCCCCACAGCCGCGACAGGCAGCCCCGGTGCCGGGACAGCTGATCTCCCACGGCCCGCACGTACTGCTCGAGGCCGTGTCCGCCCGGCACTTCGCGCGCGCTGTCGGCGGCGGCGATCATCTCCGACAGCAGCGCGTCGACCAGGTGGTCGACCAGCGCCTCCTTCGTCGGGAAGCGGCGGTACAGCGTGCCGATGCCCACGCCGGCGCGCTGGGCGATCTGTTCGACGCCGGCTTCGATTCCGTCTTCGTTGAAGATTTCGATAGCGGCGACGATCAGTCGCTCGCGGTTGGCGGCCGCGTCACGGCGCAGGGTCTGCTCGCTCGGCACGCTATTCGACCTCGACCAGGGTTGCCCCGGCCACGAGCGCGGTTTCCGCGTTCTTGACGATGGGGTGCTGTTCGTCGGGTTGGTACGTACGCTCTGCCCGGCGGCGGGCGGTCGGGATGATCACTGCGGCGGCGGTGGCGAGCACGCTGGCGATGAGCAGCAGCAGGAAGCCGTGCGTGTAGCCGGACTCCTTCGGGATCCCGCCGCTCGGCGTCCCGGCGAGGATGACCATCGAGGTGACGGCAGCACCGATCGATCCGCCGATGGTGCGGATGTTGGCGTTCATCCCGCTGGCGACGCCGGTCTGGCTCGGTGGCACGGACTCCACGATGATGTTCGACATCGCTGCGAAGGCGAAGCCGAGGCCGACACCGAGCAGGCCGGACGCGAGGTAGATCTCCCACTTGTGGTCATGGGCGAAGGCGAGCAGGGCGAATGGGATGACGCTCACCGCTGATCCGATCACCAGGACCAACTTGGAGCCCCATCGCGCCGCCAATCGGCCGGACCACAGGCCGCAAACGAACATCACCGCCGTCATCGGCAGCAGGAACAGGCCCGAGGTGGTGATGCTCGCACTGAAGCCGTAGCCGTGGCTGGTCTTGGTCTGCAGGAACTCGGGCAGGAATGCCATCACCGAATACATCCCGACGCCGAACAGCAGCGCGACCAGGTTTGTCGTCCACACCGAGGGGATGCGCATCATCCTCATGTCGATCAGCGGGTCGTCGCTGCGAACCTCGCACCGTACCCAGGCGATGATCAGCACCACCGAGGCGACGAGCAGGCCGAGTGTGCGTGCCGAACCCCAGCCCCACTCGCTGCCCTCGCTGACGGCGACCAGCAACGCGACCAGCCACCCGGTGAGCAACACCGCCGGCAGGACATTGATCCGCCCCGGCGTGGTGTTGTCCGACTCCGGCACGAATACATGCGCGGCGATTGCGGCACCGACGATGAACACCAGCGGGATCCAGAACAGGAAGTGGTAGTCCAACGTGTCCACGATCGGTCCGGCGAGCACGATGCCGAGTCCGCCGCCGACGGCGAGCAGGGCCGCCGTCGTGCTGACGGCGCTGACGACCTTCTCCCGTGGGAATTCGTCCCGCACGATGCCGAAGGCGAGTGGAAGCACCGCACCGCCGGCTCCCTGGATCACGCGGGCGACGAGCATGACGCCGATGTTGGTGGCGATGGCGGCGAGCAGGGTGCCGACCGCCAGGACCGCCAACACCCAGACCAGCGTCTTCTTCTTGCCGACGATGTCACCGACGCGCCCGACGATCGGGGTCGCCACTGCGGCCGAGAGCAGGTACGCGGTGAGCACCCAGGTCACCGCGCTTTGCGAGGTATGCAGGCTGGCCTGGATGGTCGGTAATACCGGCAGGACCAGGGATTGCAGCAGCGAGTACGAGGCGGTGGCCACCAGGATCACGGCGAAGGTGATCTGGTAGCGAGAACGTGGTGCGGCGAGCGGGGGCACGCGGAATCCTTCGACTGTATGCGGAGCGGTGACTCCGCAATCTAATCATCCGGAGGGGTGCTCCGGATGATTAGGCGGCGAGACGTAGGTCACCGGCCGCCTGGTGTTTTCGCCGCTCAGCCGCGGTGTCGTCCGGCGCCGGCGCCACCCACGGGACGAGGTGCGCTCGGGTCGCGGGTCGCTCTCAGACGCCGGTGAACATCGCGCGGAACTCGGCCAGCGTTGCGTCGTCGACGTCGGCGGGCGTGTGGTCCGGGTCGAGCCGGCCGTAGACGAGACGGATGAACGCCTCGGCGGGCAGGTGCACGGTCGCGTCGTTGGCAGGTTCGTCGTCCTCGGCCAGGTTGACGTGCTCGCCGTCCGCGGTGAGGCGGAATTGCTTGGACGGCTCGGTGGTGTGAATCGTCCACGGGCCGGTGCTGGCGCCGATGGCCGCGTCGGTGCCGGTCGCGGGCTTGCCGGCACGGTTGGCGGTCATCGCGATGTTGTCGATCACGAGGTCAACGGCGTCGGGCGCCACCGTGGCGCTGGGATCGAGGATGACCTCGATGTCCCAGGTGTGCACGGCGTGCTCGGCGACCCGCAGCGCGAGCAGGCCGGCCAGATCGAGATCCATCCCGAACATCGGCAGCGCGAACGACGACCGCTCGGCATCGGGGATCTCATCGACGCGGGCGATGAACTCGTCGTTTATGGCGAGGCTTTCGGCGACCTGGTCCATTGGCGCAAGCGCGTCCCACCGTTGCCAGATCGGCGGGAACGCATCGGTGCTCGGCGGCGGTGTGCCGGTGCGTCCGGCGTCGAGGAAGAGCGAGAAGATCTCGGCCCCGCTGCCCAGGTGCGACGCGACCTGCGCGATCGACCATTCGTCGGCGTAGGACTGCCGTCGCACCTGCTCGTCGGTCAGCGGTTGCAGCAGGCCCGTGAGACGCTGCTGCGAGTTCCGCAGTGCTTCGATCCAGGCAGTGGCATCAGGCATGTGCGTCATCCATTCGGTTGCGGCCGGAGTTAAGCGTCTCGACCCACCAACGAAGATCGTCGATGAGCAGCGCGAATTTCGGTTCGAGCGAGTCGAAGATGCTGAGGTCGTTCGGATCGCTCGCCTGACGGGCGGCGATCATGACGTCGGGCAGCACATGCACCCCTTCTCACTGAAGCGGCCTTCGCGGGTCGTGCCCGTCACAACGGCGATGCGCACGCTCAACTCCTGGGGGTGCCACGGTCTGGGTCGGGGCTTGACCGCACTAACCGGATGACCCCTCCACATAGCCTATCCGCATGCGCTGCGTCTCTTGAAGGGGGCGTTTGGTGGGGTCTCTGGGCTAGGCGACGCGGGGTGCCACCTCGGTGCCGAGCAGTTCGATGCCGCGCAGTAGGTCGGCGTGTGCGAGACGGGTATTCGTCATCTGGAGCGAGACCCGATCGACCCCACCAAGTTGTTCGGAGACACGGTGCAACTTGGCTGCGACGCTGTCTGGGTCGCCGAGGAAGAACGCGCCGTCCGGGCCGCTGGTCGCGTCGAACTGGGCCCGCGTCGGGCTTCGGAATCCCCGCTCGCGAGAGGCCTTCGTGAACATCTCGTACCAGCCCGGATAGATGGTGTCTGCTGCCGATTGCAGGTCGTCGCCGACATATCCGAACACGTGCAGTCCCACCTTGAGGTGCTCAGCGGCATGCCCGGCCTCGGCGCCAGCGCGCCGGTAGAGGTCGATGAGTGGGGCGAATCGCCGTGGTTCGCCGCCGATGATCGCCACCATGAGTGGGAGTCCGAGTAGGCCCGCGCGCACGAACGACTGAGGTGTCCCGCCGACGCCGACCCAGATTGGCAGCGGATCCTGGACCGGACGTGGATAGATGCCCTGCCCGGTCAGTGGTGGGCGATGACGCCCGGACCAGGTGACCCGGGCACTGTCGCGGATCTTGAGCAGTAGGTCGAGTTTCTCGGCAAAGAGGCTGTCGTAGTCGGCGAGATCGAGTCCGAAGAGTGGGAACGCCTCGGTGAACGACCCTCGCCCAACGATGAGATCGATGCGGCCTTTCGCGATGAGGTCGAGGGTGGCGAACTGCTGGAAGACACGGACGGGGTCGGCGGCGCTGAGCACCGTCACCGCGCTGCCAAGCCTGATACGCGAGGTGCGGGCGGCTGCCGCGGCCAGCAGCACCGGCGGCGCGGAGTCGTAGTACTCCTCGCGATGGTGTTCACCGATCCCGAACGAGTACACGCCGGATTTGTCGGCCAGTTCGATCTCCTCCAGGAGGTGTTCGATCCGCTCCTGTGGACCTATCAACCGTTCAGACACAGGGTCGGTGACAGTCGAAACGAAGCTATCGATGCCAACGTGCACGGTGCTCTCCTGTCGTTCGACCGCATTGTGTCCGGAACCAACTAGCTGAGCATTCAACAACCTTGAGCGACAATCTCATCCACTCGCGGTGATTGACGCAACCCGTCGGTTGCCATATGGTTGTGGCAACCGACAGGTTGCATAACATCATTTAGCTGCAGGAGGCCGCAATGCCCAGCACCAGCACCGACTACCTCACGAACGTCCGAGTGGGAGCCTCGGCTGACGCTGTGTTCGACCGCGTCACCAGCGCCGAGGCGCTCGCCGCCTGGTGGAGCCCGGTCACGGGTTCGGGCCTGACCGGTGGCGAGCTGCGATTCCCGATGGTGGCCGATCAGCCACCGCTCCTCGTCCGCGTCGACGAGGCGACGCGCCCGACGGTCGTCCGCTGGACCGTGCTCGAGTGCACCTTCATGCAGGACTGGGTTGGGACGCAGCCGACGTTCACCATCACCGCGCTCGGGGACGGCTCGTGCGAGCTGACCTTCGAGCACCGCGGCCTGACCGACGAGCTCGAGTGCAAGGACATGTGCAGCCGCAGTTGGGATCACTTCATCGCAACCAGTCTCCGTGAGCTGGCCGAGGGTGGTCCCGGTGCTCCCAATCGCAGCCCACGAGACCTCGCCCGCCGCGCCGCCGAGGAGGATGGCTGATCCCGATCCCCCGAGGTGCGACCCGGCGTCACCGGGTCGCACTGGGCGGCGATCGTCCGTCGGCATTTCACAATCGCTGCGCACAGGAGGAAGTCATGGCGTTTCCCGACCGCATCGAGCGCACGGTCACCCTTGCCCGCGCTCCGCATGAGGTGTGGCAGGCGCTCACCACGGCCGAGGGTCTGAGCGCGTGGTTCGGCGAGCGAGCGAGCATCGACCTGCGGCCCGGTGGCGCTGCGGCGCTGACCTTCGCCGGCGGCATGACCGTCGACATGCGTATCGAGCGCGTGCAGGAGCCCACGGTGTTCGCATACACCTGGCGACTGCCCGACCTTCCCGAGGACGACCCTCGCCGCACCTACGTCGAGTTCACGCTGGTACCCGAGGGCGACGGCACTCTGCTTCGTCTCGTCGAGACCGGCTTCGCCCAACTTCCCGTCGACACCCGCCGCGAGACCTACGACTCCCACAGTGAGGGGTGGTCGCGGGAGCTGGCCGAGCTGGTGGAGCACGTCGATGGCCGCTGACATCGAAGCTGTTGCCGAACAGGTCTTCGTCGCCCTCGCTGACCCGACCCGCCGCACCATCCTGACTGCCCTGGCGACCGACGGTCCGTCCACCGTCACGGAGCTTGCCGCCCGTCTCCCGATAACCCGCCAGGCAATCGCCAAGCACCTCGCGCTCATGACCGACGCCGGCCTCGTCACGCCCGAGCCCGGAGAGCGCCGGCGAGTGCGCTACCGGCTGCGGTCTGAGCCCGTGCAAATCGCCCAGCAGTTCCTCGCGGCGCTCGCGCACGACTGGGACGACCGGCTCGACGCCCTGCGCCGCTATCTCGCGCCCTAACCGCACCACGCCTACGCTCCGACGACAAACACGCGCCGGACCGAACGAGTTGGGTTAGTCCCAGCACAGGCAGAACGGGTGGCCGGCGGGATCTAGGTAGACACGAAACGTGTCGCCGATCGCCTCGCCTGGCTGCACTTCATGCTTCGTTGCCCCGAGGGCAAGCACCTGCGGCTCGACCGCGTCGACATCGTCGACGGTCAGGTCGAGGTGAAACTGTTGCGGCCGCTCGCCGGTCGGCCAGGTTGGTGGGGCAAAGTCGTCAGCCAGCTGGAACGCCAGGCGCAGCCCGTCGACGACGAGGACGAACCAGTCGTCCTCGTCGACGGTGACCTCTCCGCCGACGACCGATTGATAGAACTGCGCCAGTGAACGGGGATCGGGACAATCCAGAACGACAGATCGCATTCGAGCCAGTGCCATAGTCAGCCACTCTTCCACTCGTCAACGTCCTTGTGCGGGCGTCCAGCAGACCCGGTTCGCCGCACGCGCCGGTCTGTGTGAATTCAGTGAAAGACTGGTGGCTTCTGAGGAAAGGACGTCTGGTGGAGGATCCAACCGGCTTGTTCACGACCAGTCTCCAGCAGGTGGAGGTGGCCGAGCTGGGGTTGGTGCGACCGGTGTTGGTTGAGGCGCTCGACGGATTCGTGGACGCCGGTGGCGGGCGGCGACTCGCGCGCGAGCACCTGCTCAATGCTCTGGAATCGCAGCTACTCGTCAGCTTTGACTCCGATCAGCTGCTCGACTATCGGGCACAGCGCCCGCAGATGACGTTCACCACCGACCACTGGGCCGACTACGCCGCGCCGCAGATCGCGATCCACCTGGTCCGTGACCTCAACGACGTGCCCTTCCTGCTCTTGCACGGCGTCGAGCCAGACTTTCAATGGGAGCGGTTCATCGCCGCCGTTCAAGTCCTCATAGCTGAGTTCGACGTGCGGCTTGTGATCGGACTCAACGCGATCCCGATGGGCGTGCCGCACACTCGGCCATTGACGGTGATCGCGCACGGGACGCCTGCCGATCTCGTCGCGGACCACCCGAAGTGGCTGCCTACTGTCCAGGTCCCGGCCAGCGTGGCCAGCTTGCTGGAATACCGGCTCGGGCAGTCCGGAACGCCGGCGTGCGGCTTCGCGGTCGCCGTCCCGCACTACCTGGCCAACCTCGACTATCCCGACGCTGCGCACACACTGTTGAACTCCGTATCCAGCGCTGGCGAACTCTCGCTGCCCGTTGAAGCGCTCGTCCCGCGCAGCGGAGGTGGTCCGCGGCAATGTGGATCGGCAGATCGCGGATGCCGACGAGGTCGCAGCGCTGGTGCACCACCTCGAACAGCAATACGACGACATCACCACCGCTCGCGGCGGCGGTCTGCTCACCGACGGAGCCCAGCTACCCACGGCCGACGAACTCGGCGCCGAATTCGAGAAGTACCTTTCCAACCGGCCCGACAAGGACGCGTCGAGCTGATCGATTCCGGCCTTGCCTCGATTCATGTGGTAGCCCGCCTTTGGCCCCTGGACAGCCGCCATCGCCATTGGCGAGACTGCAGCGAAACCCGTGCGGCGGCGCCGTGCCACGCCGGGCAGGCCGAAATGGAGCACCATGGCGACCGATCTGCGCAGAGCGTGGCAAAACGTCAAGAAGTCCGATCCGAACATCGAGAAGTACAAGGGAGGTAACCGAGACGTGGGCCAGCAGCTTGACCTGATCTACAAGGTGCTTGCGAAGATCGGAAAGGTCGAGCAGCAACTCGACGAGACCGCAAACCAGTTGCGGCTGGCCATCGTAGATGCCGACAAGTCAATTGGCCTCTACGCAAAGGAGATCGAGAAGTCCGCCGGCGCGCCGTCCAAGGCAATCAAGGAGTTCCACGACGCGTTGTTCGCCGTGGAGCAGAACTTCGAGAAATACATCGCATTGCGCCGGCAGCACCGCGAAGCGTTGAACCAGATGGGGCCTTCGTAAGGCAAACCTGATCGGACCATTGCTCAGACGTGATCGTTTGGGGCGGCGGACGGTTCGCTCAACCCGACCGAGCGACGCACCGGAAAGACAATCATCCAGATTTGTCCGTGAGCACGCGTGAACAGCGAACGGACCCACCGTCGCGTTGGATCTGCGCCTGCAAGAGCGGGTCGGGTATCCGGTCACCGAGCCGCAGCAAGCCGGCTCCGATCAGCGCTGCCGCCAACGCGCCACCCCACCAGGCCGCGTCGGGTGAGGTTGCGAGCAGCGCGCCGCCGACCGCTGGACCCACGGCCACGCCGGCCGTGAAGCTGAGGCCGTAGAGCGACATGTAGCGGCCGAGCAGATGCGGCGGTGCGAGGTCGGCGACGATTGTGCCGAGCACGATGAACTGCGCGCACTCACCGATCGCAATCACGATCGCGGCCCCAGCCAGGACGGTGGAAGCGGTGAGCGTCGAGTTCGTCCGCGTTGCGAGCAGGACCGCAAGCAGGCCGATGGCAAATAGCGCGCTGGTCGCGGCAAGAGCGTGTGTGCGTCGCATCCGCTGGACGACTCGGGTGGCCGGAATCTGCGCGATGACGATGAAGAACGTGTTGATGAAGAAGACAACGCCGATCTCGCCCGGCCCGACAGGCGTGTGCGCTTTCGCAAACGGCGCGAGGATGTTGGAGAAGAGCGCGCCGCCGGTCATCACGAACACGATGTTGGCGACGATGAGCATGAGGAAGAGCCGATCGTGCGCAACTGCGCGGAAGCCCGTTCCGCTGTCGCTCGCCGACGCAGCATGCGCAAGGCGAACGTTCGGGATCACCACGTGCACAACCAGCGCGAAGACTGCGAACGTGACGCCGTCGACGAGGTAGAGCGCCTGGAACGAGCGGAGGTCGTTTGCGGAAGCGACGACAAAGCCGGCGACCGTCGCGCCGCTGCCGAGACCGAAGTTGCCTGCGACTCGACGGAGTGCGATCGAGGAGGCGCGCTGTTCCGCCGAAACCATGGTCAGGCTCAGAACCTGGTTCGCGGTGATCGCGACTCCGAACCCGGCGCCACCTACGGCCGAGCAGACGAAGGCTTGCCAGGGACGCTCGACGAACGCGAAGCCCGCGTAGCCCAGTGCGCTCGCGAGATTGCCCATGATCAGTATCGGCTTCGCGCGGAAACGATCGAGCAGCGCGCCGGTGAAGGGCGTGACGACCGCCGCCGTACCCATGACCGCCGCCAGCACAAGCCCCGCCGTCGCCGTCGGAAAGCCGCGGGCCTGGTGCAGGTAGATGATCTCGAAGGGAAGGATCACTCCAGTGCCGAAGTAGTTGACCGCGGTCCCAGCCTGAAGAACGATGACCGGCCTCGGCAGGCCCGTCCGCCAGCCGGCGATGACAGGAGCGAACGTCCTGCTCACGGGGTTCCTGCGGCGACCCGCGCCACGCCACGCGCCCGACCGATACGGACGAATTCATCGTCAACCTCCAGGGTTGTTCCCGCTGCTGCGGCACGGTCCGGTGCGCGGATCGTCCGGCGGTCGGTGGTGGATACACCGCGGCGTCGGGAAACTGGGCGCCCGCGAGCCGCCCAGTTCTGGCCGCGCGCGGTGTATATACCGGGCGGAGGTACGAGGTGGTGCGGGACGGAAGGAGCGCAGGGTGGTGACGGCCGATCTCCTGTCACGGGCGCGCGCCGGTGATGGCGAGGCGTTCCAGGAGCTGGCCGGGCCGCACCGGCGGGAGCTGCAGGTGCACTGCTACCGCATGCTCGGATCCGTCACCGACGCCGAGGACGCCGTCCAGGAGACGATGCTGGCCGCCTGGCAAGGCATCGGCGGGTTCGCCGCGGAACGCGCGTCGCTACGCACCTGGCTGTACAAGATCGCCACCAACCGGTGCCTCAACGCGCGCCGCGCAGCGAGCCGGCGCCCGGCCAGGGGGTGGGACGTGTCGAAGTTCGAACCGCCCGTGCCGACTCCGCGCGACGAGCCCGCCTGGCTGCAGCCCTTCCCTGACGCCCTTCTCGAGGGTGCCTTCGATGCGCCCTCCGGGCCGGAGGCCCGCTACGAGCAGACCGAAGCCATCTCGCTCGCCTTCGTAACCGCCCTGCAGTTGCTGCCGCCGCGCCAGGTGGCCGTTCTCATCTTGCGTGACGTCCTCGGATTCCACGCCAGCGAGGTAGCCGGCATGCTGGCGGTGACCGTCCAATCGGTGAACAGTGCCCTCAAACGAGCCCGCGCTGGACTGCAGCGCCGCCAGCTGCCGCCGCCGGCCACGAGCCGTCGCCCGAGTCTGGCTCGCCCGCCGAGGACGCGATCGTGGCCGTGTTCGCCCGCGCGTGGGAGTCGGCCGACATCGACGCGCTGGTCGCCCTGTTGACCGACGACGTCTTCATCGCGATGCCGCCGGAGCCCTTCGGATACGAGGGCCGAGAACTCGTGGCCCGCTACTGCGCCCGCCAGCTCAGCGCGGGCCGCAGGTTCGACCTCGTGCCGGCCCGAGCCAACGGCCAGCCCGCGTTCGGGGCATACCTGCGCGGGCCGGGCGGAAACCGTCACGCGACTGCCTTCTACGTGCTCACCATTGCCGGCGGCCGGATCTGCGGGATGACCCGCTTCGAGGCAAGCGTGTTGCCGTGGTTCGGGCTACCGCGATCGCTCCCCAGCCGGTAGCCAGCGCCGGGCCATGGCGCGCATCCGGGTTGACCGCACCGGTCGGCGCAGAGGTCACACGAGCAAGCCGTCGACGATGACTTCCAACATCGGCGGTACGGAGGCGGCGGGCAGGTTGCCCTGGTCGACAACGCTGGCGATCCCGCCGACGAGTCGGGCGAACTGCAGTGAGTCCACGCCGGGACGCAGATCGTCGCCGAGTTGCTCGATGATCTGAGCGTTGGCAGCCCGCAGCGTCTGACATTTTGTTCGCATCGGCGAGGCGTCGTCCTCCATCGCCAAGGTGATCTTGGCCGGGCCGCCCTTGTGCATCGATATCAGTTCGACGTACTGCGCGAACCAGCGCAACAGGAGTTCGCGGGACGTGCCACCTTCAGCGAGCACTTTGCCGACCGCGTCGTCGACCCGATCGACCCAGGCCTGCATGACCGCGTCGATCAGCGACTCGCGCGTCGGGAAGTGGCGGTACAGAGTTCCCGCCCCCACGCCGGCCGCCTTCGCGATGTCGTCGAGCGGCGCGTCGTAGCCGCGCGTCCGGAACGCCGTCCGAGCGGCTTCGACGATCTTGTCGCGATTGCGCACCGCGTCCGCCCGCACCGTCGTCCTCCAGCTCCCAAAAACCTACTTGCTAAGTGGAGACTGTCTCCGTATCGTGGTAGACGAAAGCGGAGAATCTCTCCAGATCAGTCTACGTCGGTCTGCAGCCGAACGCACGCAGGCCAGAACAGGAACGTCGAACCAGATGACTTCCACGCTGCAAACCCGTCCGGTTTCGACCGGGTCCGCACCCGCGGCAGCTTCCGGACGCCGCAACCCGGCGCTCGGGATGTGGGTCGTGCTCGTCGGTCAGCTCATGCTCGTCCTGGACGCCACGATCGTGAACGTCGCACTGCCGCACATCGCCACCGACCTGAAATTCGGCTCCGCCTCGCTGTCGTGGGTGCTCAACGCCTACAGCCTCGCGTTCGGTGGACTGCTCCTGCTCGGCGGTCGCCTGGGCGACGTGCTCGGCCGGCGCCGGGTGTTCATGACCGGCCTCGGCCTGTTCACGCTGGCCTCGTTCGCCGGCGGACTCGCCCAGGCACCGTGGGAACTGGTGACGTCCCGGGCGCTGCAGGGCGTAGGTGCCGCGCTGTCAGCACCGTCCGTGCTCGCTCTCATCGCCACCAATGCGCCGAACGAGTCGGCGCGCAACCGCGCCCTCGCCGCATTCTCCATCATCTCCTCCGGCGGAGCGGCGATCGGGCTGCTGCTCGGCGGCACGCTCACCGACCTGGTGTCGTGGCGGTGGACGATGTTCATCAACGTTCCGATCGGGCTGGGCGTTCTGTCCCTCGTCCCCGGACTGGTCAACGAGACGGCTCGGCGCCACGGTCGATTCGACTTCGTTGGCGCGGCCTCGGCGACCCTGGCCGCGGTGTCGATCGTGTGGACCGTCATCAACGCGCCCGAACACGGCTGGGGGAGCGTGCGCACCATCGGTGGTTTCGTCCTCGGCGCCGCGTTGCTGGTCGTGCTTGCAGTGACCGAACGCCGCCACCCGCACCCGCTGCTGCGTCCTGCGCTGCTGCGCAACCGGCAGCGCGTCGCTGGACTCGTCGCCATGGCCGCCGTCTACGGTGGCATGCTCGCGACCTTCTTCCTCACCGTGCAACTGCTCTCGCACCAGTTCGGCTACAGCCCGATCCGGGCCGGGCGTGGCCTTCCTTCCCGTGCCGTTGGGCGTATTCACCATGGCCCGCCTCGCCCCGCGCTTGGTCGCGCGGGTCGGACCTGGGCCATTGATCGCCGCCGGCACTGCGAGCGTGTTCGTCTCCATGGGTCTGCTGCTGAGCGTGAATGCGTCCACCAGCTACACGACCGGCGTACTCCCGTCGCTGTTGCTGCTGGGCTTGGGCGCGGGCGCGAGCTTCATGCCGATCACCGTCCTCGCCCTCAACGGCGTCGAACCCGAGCACACCGGAGCGGCCTCGGGCCTGCTGCAGACCATGCAGCAACTCGGCGGAGCCGTCGGGCTAGCCATCGTTGCCTCGGTCTTCGCCGGACGAAGCGCCGCTGGGTTCGACCAGGCACTGCGGGCCGGCGTACGGCGCGGCGACTGTGGTGGCCGCGCTGGCCCTGGCCAGCGGGCTCACCCTGCTCGCCCGCAGAAGCCTCGCCGTCTCCTGATCCGGCGAGAAGTCGATCTCGGGTTGGTTAATCTGTCGCAGTGACTGAGCGCCGTTACAGGGTGCGGCCGCTGGATGAATCGACGTGGGCGGCGTTCGCGGCTCTGGTGCAGGCCAATGGCGGCATCTTTGGCGGGTGCTGGTGCATCGGCTTCCACCCCGAGGCCGCGGACAAGAACAATCGAGGGTCGGCATCGCACCGCGATCTCAAGCACGCCCGAGTTCGAGCGGGTGCCGCGCACGCTGCGCTCGTGTTTGACGGTGATGACTGCGTGGGCTGGGCCCAGTTCGGCTCGTGCGAGGAGGTCGCGCGGATCAAGAGCCGGGCTGCGTATGAAAAGGGCCGTGACACGCAGCTTCCTGATTGGCGCATTGGGTGTTGCTTCGTCGGCAAGGGTCATCGGCGCCAAGGCGTGGCTGCTGCGGCGTTGGCCGGCGCTCTTGAGTTGATTGCGGGTCTCGGTGGCGGATCTGTCGAGGGTTATCCGGAGCCCGCGGACGCGGTGCCGTCCGGCTTTCTCTACAACGGTGCGCTGTCCACCTACGAACGGCTGGGTTTCACCCGGACGCGTCCGATCGGCAAGCACCGCTGGGTCGTCGCCCGCAAGGTCAACGCGAAGTCCACCTGAACCCCGTCAAACAAGGGGTGGGTCAGGCGATTAAGGAGACGAACCGTGAGCAAGCGGAGCGGATGGAACGAGATCCGGGACCGGCGGATGGCAGAACCGGGTGCGGCGCAGGCGTACCACGCTGCCGCAATCGCCTACGAACTCGGTCGCACGGTTCGCCAGCTCCGGGACGCGCGCGGCTGGAGCCAGACCGAACTTGCGGCTGCTGCGGGCATGACCCAGTCCACCGTTGCCCGCTTCGAAGCCGGCGGAACCGTGCCGAGCCTGCCGGTGTTGGATCGCCTGGCTAGCGCCCTGGACGCTGACCTCGTCGTGCAGTTGACCCCGCGAGTCCAGGTCGCGTAGCGAGGACCGCGCGACGGTTGCGCCGATCCAAGCGGCCACGCGTCAGCCGGACCAAGTCGCCCAATGCGAGGCTGGCATTTAACGCACCAGTCAAGAAGTTGTTTCGGTAGAGGTGCTGCCTGAGGCTCATACCAAGACCGACGTCCGGCCCGAGATCATTGCCGGCAACACACCTTATCCGCTCGCTCTGCTACTTCACGGTGACGATGTTTGCGAGAGCGACGGACTTGTGGTCGGCGGGAGGCAGCCCTGGGTTTGAACTAGCAGATCGCCGGTCGCGGCTGCGACGATTGCTAAGAAGGAACACGTAAGCTGAGACGCGTCTACTCCCCCTGCGTCTGCTGGCCCGTATATTTGGGCTGGGGAGTCTTGATAGACAATGACCCACGCAGGCGTGTTGTTTGCCGATACCGGTGAGGTTCCACCGAGACTCGCGACGTGCGAACCGATTGTGACGTCTCGCAGAGCAACCTGGGGGGTTCCGCTAAGCATTGAGCTCGTCGGAACTTCGTGCCTGACCGTAGACAGTGCGGCGTCCTCCGCTACCAAGTCCGTGTTATAGGTGACTACCGCGCCAAGGAGGACGTCTGCCGACTTATACGCGGTGGTTGTTAACAGGCTGGGATTCGCGAAGTAGGTGCCGGAGGGAATTGGCGCGAGGCTGGTTGCGGACGGATCTGCTTCCGCCCCGGCGTGTAGCTGTTGGTTAACCTCGCCACTGGCACAGGACAGCAGACCGAGCGTCACGACGATTCCGAGCCCTAACACCGAGGCAGATGCCGTCAATCTGTTCAACCGAATCTCCTACGGTGAATTAGTCCACATCGAGATGTTGTCACAGGTAGTAGCGCTGTACGACCATCGCGATGTGTCGTCTTCGGCAGTCAAGATGCATGGAATCTTAAGCAGGGCCCCAGACTCGTTCGTTTCAACCCCTAATGAGCTTGTCGGAGCCTTGCTCGTACTGATGCCGAAGACGTTGGATGCGGAAGAATCCGACTCTTCTTCAAACTGTGGGCTCCAGTCCGTGGACCAGAATGCTAAGGGGTCAAAGCCGCTATATTGCACAATAGTGGTATCTATTATCGACTCTAGGCAGTGACAGGAGGAGTAATAAAGTACCTTGAAAATGTGGCGCACCCCGATTTGGCCGCCTTGCTGATTGCCGCTGTACCAAGTTAGGAGACCATTGTCGGGATCGTACCATTGAGAGAACCACCAATAGCCAAACACATCAGTATTGCTGTTTTCCCCATCCAGATATCCGACCTGCTGCCAGCCCGGGTGGGATGTCGCATCGACGTTCTGGGCGATCATGACGTAGTCATTGACGAACTTTCCGTCACCATATCCGTGAGTATCGGTACAATTTGCGTAGTAGGGCATTCGGGTACATGTATGCCGAGACGCCGTAATATTGCTGCGGCGGAGGATAATCGTTAATGTTGTTGTAATATCCGACATGGTAATGACCTGCAGCTCCGCATGTTGCATTAGCGAACGCGGCCGGGCTCGCAATGAGGCTGACACCGGTCGCCGCGCACACGAGCAGGAGCGTTCCCGCAATTCGTGACAGCCGCATCGGTGCTGCTCCTTTGCCGCGCACAGGCTATGCCTATATTTTGTGGACCACAACAGCATGACATCGGTAATCGCATCGGCAGAGACCGTGATCGGCGGCGTTGACCTCACAAGCACGCGCTGCACCGTCTGCAAGTCTTCACAGATCTTGCCGGTGGTGGTGGGCGAGCGAGGCTGGGTGAGCAGATGCCGGACGCCGTTCTCCCGGCAGACCCGGTCGAAGAGCACCTCAGCCGGCGGGACGTTGAACCGGCCGGTGAACACCTTGCCGTTGTCGGTCAGGATCTGCTCGGGAACCCCATAGGCCCGCAGCGCCTTGGCCAGCCCGTCGCAGACCTTCTGAGAGGTCTCCCGGGCCATGAGGTGCGCACTCACACAGAACCGTGAGTGGTCATCGACACCGGTCAGCACTTTGGCGCGGGTTCCGTCGGCGAGCACGAACCCGCCGACCACATCCATCTGCCACAACTCCATCGGCTCGCCACGTTCCCACCGCTTCCACTTGCGATCCCGCGGGCGACGAGCCGCCGGATCAACCAGATTCAGCCGAAGCAGCGCCCGATAGACCGACGGCCGACCCGGCAGCGGGCGCACCCCGCGCCGATCCAGCTCAAACACCAACCGCCGCGGACCCCAGCTTGGATGCGAGAAACGAAGCCGTGCGATCTCAACCTCGACCTCCGCTGGCATTTGATGCGGACACACCCTCGGTCGATGCGACCCATCCCCGAGACCGTCCAGACCGCCGGCTTCGTACTTGGCCAGCCACGCATGCACTGTCTGACGCGACACCCCGAACCGCGCCGCCACATCGGTGACCGTCTCACCATCACCGATCACGGCCAGCACCGCCTGATACCGCTGCTCCGCCACTGAAAGCTCCCTCATCGAGGGAGTGTCAAGGATCAACCGAAGTAGCTGTCAAGCATCAGCCGAAACACTGTCAAGCATCAGCCGAAGACAGTCCGTCAAGCATCAACCGAAGCAATACACGATGTGGGTGCCCCCGGGAGGACTCGAACCTCCGACGCCCGGCTTAGGAGTGCAAATTTGACGATCTTCGGCCCCCTCGGAAGGGCGAGCCGCGGAGTGTTCTACCCCTTGTATTTGCTGGGCTCCGGACCTGTCGGTTGACATTGGTCGACGTTGATCAACAACAGCCATTTGCGGACTTCTTGCGGACTGTTTGCGGACCGAAGAAGATCAACACGTTTGGCAGGCGGTGATCTTCGCTTGGTATTCGATCCCCGACTGCGACGCTCAACCGGCGGTGACGTCGGACGATGCGAGCGGCGCCAGCATCCCAGCGGCTTCGAGAACCTTGATCGCGACAAGAGCCGGGTTGTCTCGGTACATCTTGCTGTTGGCCACACGTCGGGCCGCGGTTGCGACTTCCTCGAGGCCGAAGACTCGGATGGGCCCTCCGCCGACATGCTGGCTAGCGCACCAGTGCCGGATGCGAAGTTCGTGCTCGCCCTTCTTGTCTCCTGCGAAGTGCCCCGCGTATAGCCGCAGTTCGATCTGGTTCGGCGTGTAGCCGTAACGCTTGCACGATCCGTCGATCAGCGCGTCGCGGACCACCGCGTCATTGAGCATCGCGTACAGCCTGTTGAAGCGCCGCGTTGATGACTGGCCCATGACGTGTTCTGAGACGACGCCGCGCGACCCGAAGAACGACTTCACCGTTGCAAGAATCAATTTGTCAGCCCGGGCGGCTACAAGATCGATTTCAAAGCCGTGGGTTTGCGTCTCGGCGTAGGCGGCTTTGGCGGTTTGCCGGGTCACCGGAAACTTGACCGCCTCCGAAACCACCAAACCCTGAGCCTCCAGCGTCAGCGCGACGAAGGACTCGAATGCCTCCATTGTGGCCTCCTCTGTTCGCTTGAGGGTGACGAACTTGTACGAGGACGTCGCCAGGATCGTCAGGAGATGTCCATCGGGACATCGCAGGAGGGCGGTGGACGCTGGGGTCGCATCCGTGCGATCGAAGGGCGCACGATGCGAGGCCGTGCCGTCATTCGCCCGATTCGTCGCTACGGCGGGGTTATGTCGACGTCGGGCTCGTCGTCGGCCGCTCGTTGGTGCACGGTGGCGATCGTCGTTGGGACTCCGTGTGACTGCATAGTGGTGATGAAATCGGCCTTGGCTCTTGCTTGCGCGACGTAGAAGCTGATCAGTTCGCCCGGCTTGGCCGGGTCCTCGACCATCGGGACGACCTCGATCTCGCGTGGCTCCTGTCCGGCGATCTCACCCGTCGCGCGGAAGAACCATCCAATCGGCATGCGCTCGCCATCGAGTTCGACAACAGCTGCGTCCGTCGGCTCGCCGAACAACCCCGAGAAGTAGTCCAGGAAGGTGTCGGGCTCAACAGTGACCGGCACGGAAAGGATCTCGTCCGCGATCACGTCGCCACTACCGACCGCTGTGATGATGCGTCGGTAGGAGAATGGCCCGTCAGCTTGAGTCACGACTCGGGTCGCAATTCTGCGACGTCGGGTAAGGGCGGCAGAGTCGGCCTCGTGAAGGCAATCGGATCGCGCTCGAGCTGCGAGTTGAGCAGGTCGATCACACCCTTCGCGTAGACCTTGAGCGCCGATTGGTAGACCAGCAACTCCGACCTGACCTCCGGGAGCCAGTCGACCTGCCCGCCCCGCCGCTGGCGTGCTCGAGTCCACTCGCGCCACGCCTCGATCGTGTTGTAGAGGTGGTCGACCTCTGCATAAGCCGGCAGACCGTGCAGAGCGCTGTACGTGACGAAGAGGCTGTTGCGAAAACCGCTCAGCGGATAGTTGCCGTTGAGACCTCGCGATTGACCACCAGCCTCGTCCCTCGTGTTGTGGATCGAGACAATGAGCTTCTCGGCCGCGTCGCGTCGATCGCCGCTTCGGCGACGGGCCTCCTCCAACCTCTTGCCGTCGTTGATGAATTTCTGGGCAATCAGCACGGCAGATACGGTAGCGACCGCGCTTAGCACGCCACCGACTAGCGCCGAGCCCCAGGCATCGAACGCTCCCGCTGCCTCGATCACGGCTCGCACGCTACGGAGTTCTCAGCGATTGGTCGAGCGCGACGGGCGGCACGGATGTTGGAGATCGATTGGGCCCCGGCCTCAAGCCACGAGGCGAGGCCGGGGCCCGTACGACTAGAGCACAGACCCGAAGGTCATCCCTGACGCTGGTCCCGAAGCCGTTTGTTTCACCGGCCGCATCAGAGTGCACTGCTCGGCAGTCTAGGCGAAAGCCGCACTCTCACTGCACCGGCGGCCAACGCCCACCTGTGAAAACAGTCGTGCCCGCCGGGACGCGGCCGGCGACCTGCGCGAGCAGCCGCATGTGCCACGGCGCGCCGCGCCCGTTGTTCTGCACGACGGTTGCATGGCCACCCCCAGCACGTATCTGGCGCGCGTAGTCGATCAAGAGGTCGGGGACCCACCCGACTGGCACGCCATCCACGGTCGTAAGCAGTAGCGCGTCGGCGTTGGCCTCGTTGGCGGTGTCGTCGTCGATCGAGAGCTCACTACCTGGTCGCAGTAGATCGACAGCAGTTGAGGTCTGGGCCTCGGGCCCGGCGTAGCGAGATCCACGAGCTAGGAAGATCGATTCTGTGGCTCCGTCCTCGGCGACAGCGGGTGCTTCAACCAAGAGGACGCTGTCGCCCTTCTGCTCGCCCCCGCTACGGCTGAGAATGTCCAGTCGGGATGCGTCCGATGGAAGGCCGAGTTGACGTACGTACTCCGGGAAGTCGGGACGCTTCGGGTCCATCACCCTGAGATCGAAGAACGGCCACAGCCGAGACGATTCGTAGACCCTGTCGAGATCGCGAAAGCCGATGAATGGCCTGAAACCTTCGACATCCGTCCGCACACTCGGCAGGTACTGGAAGCGGTAACCCGAGGCGCTGTGATCGAGCACTGCGACCGGCGAGATGAGCCGCAGGGGCCGATTTCGCCACGCTACAGCGAACCGCCGGACAGCATGATCAAGCTGTTGTGAGAGCACCTCAGCGGAGGACATCGAGCAACCTCCCTCGATTGATCATCACGAGTTCCGCGATGAATCTGCGTGTCTCAATGGACAGCTCCGGAGCGGACCCGACCAGGTGATCAATGGAATCAGCATCCACCGACACGATCCGGTGGCGCCAGTGTGTGCCGGTATCGGGTGGGCAAAGTGTGACCGCCAGTGCCGCAAGTTCGACCAGCGATTGTGGCCGAGATCCGCGGGAGTGCTCGAACTTATTTGCCCGGCCCCCGAGCGCCCAGTCCGCCACCGTGCCCTCGTCCACGTGCTTGACGCGGGCCTCTTCAGTCAGCAGCAAACCGAGGCTGGCGGCGTGGTCGAAGGAAGCGCAGAGCGCCTCCGTCGCGCTGGATCCCGGTGGCGGGACCAGCACGGCCCAGTTTCGGTCATGCCGATCCACATGCGCGATCAGAGCATCGAAAACGAGGTATCCCGCGAACACATCGAAGGCCCTGAATACCGCCGGAAGGTCTGAGTTCGGCGGCGGTCCGAAGCGTTCAAGCGCTTCACGTACCGCCTCCATGTTGTACCCGCGATGCTCGCCATCCTCAGGGTCATAGTCCGCGACGACCTCGGGCAGCAATGATCGGCCCGCCTGCAACTCCCAGTCGGGTGGTCGAACGTCCTCGACGAGCGCGCCGCGTATCCCCTCTCGGACGGCCAGCTCGACGCGCGCCGCTGGGACCCCGATGAGGCGAGCCATTTCGCAGCCAAGCCTCTCCGCGACATCCTCTCCCGCAGATCGGTGGCGATCCACCCGCGCCGGCTTGAACAGCCACGTTCGTTCAGGTCGTGGACCGGGTCTGAACCAGTTGTGCAGATGACGGCCCTGGTTCTCGATTCCTGCGAAGGCCCAATCATCGATGTTGATGACGGGCCAGGGCTCACTCACAGCGTCCACGCGTCACTTGTCAGCGTTCTCAAGGGCTACCGCGACGGCCTCGAATTCGGCGAGCGCGGCGGTGAGGTCGTCGACGATCTCGCGGGCGATGACCTCGGGGGCGGGCAGGTTGTCGAGGTCCTCGAGCGACTCGTCACGCAGCCAGGTGATGTCGAGGTTGACCTTGTCGCGTGCCAGCAGTTCGTCGTACGTGAACGACTTGAACCGCTCTGCCTCAACTCGCCCATCGCGTGGCTTGCCAGGTGCGTACGCGTCGACGAACTCGTCCAGGTCGGCACGACGCAGCTGGTTCTGCTTCAGGGTGAAGTGCTTGTTCGTACGGAAGTCGTAGACCCACAGAGTGGAAGTCCACGGTGTCTCCGACGCGGGCTTCCTGTCGAAGAACAGCACGTTCGCCTTCACGCCGCCGGCGTAGAAGATGCCGGTCGGCAGTCGCAGCAGCGTGTGGACGTCGAACTCGCGCAGCAATCGGCGTCGAATCGTCTCACCGGCGCCGCCCTCGAACAGCACGTTGTCCGGTAGCACGACTGCGGCACGGCCGTTGATCGCCAGGATCGTCTTGATGTGCTGGACGAAGTTGAGCTGCTTGTTGGAGGTCGTGACCCAGAAGTCGTCGCGAACGATCTCCAGGTCGTCGCGTGACTCGCGACCGTCGGCACCGATCATCGTCACCGACGACTTGCGTCCGAATGGCGGATTGGCGAGAACAACGCTGAACCGGTCGCTCGGATCGGCGGTGAGCGCGTCCTTGACACTGATCAGCGACTCGCCCTCCGGGCGGCCGATGCCGTGCAGCAGCAGGTTCATCGCTGCGAGGCGGGCGGTGCCGTCGACGAGCTCGATCCCCCGGATGAAGTTCTCTTGCAGATGCCTACGCTCGTCTGGTGTGAGGTTCTCCGCGTCCTGGGCGGCGTAGGCGTGCGCCCACAACAGGAAGCCACCGGTGCCGCACGCGGGATCGCACACGGTGTCCTTCACCGTCGGTTGAACGCAGTCGACCATCGCGTCGATCAGGGCACGCGGGGTGAAGTACTGGCCGGCGCCTGACTTGATGTCCTCCGCGCCTTTGGCCAGCAGGTGCTCGTACGCGTCGCCCTTGACGTCCACCCCGGCCGCCGACCAGTTCTCCTTGTCGATCAGCTCGACGATCAGGCGCTTGAGCTTGGCCGGGTCCTGAATTCGATTCTGTGCCTTGCGGAAGATCGTGCCGAGCGCACCGGGCTTGCGGCCGAGTTCTTCGAGGATGTGCCGGTAGGTAACTTCGAGGTCGTCGCCGTCGGCGTCGAGCAGCCGCTGCCAAGAGCACGAGTCGGGAACGATCTTCATCGGCTTGATCTTCCGGGTGGCGCGCTCGTGGGCCATCTTCAGGAAGATCAGGAAGGTCAGCTGCTCGGTGTACTCGATCGTCGAGACGCCATCGTCGCGTAGGACGTTGCAGTACGACCACAGCTTGTCGACTAGCTGTCGTGATCCGCCTTCGGCTACGCCGCTGCTACTCAACGCCCCTGCTTTCCCATACTCCGAATGGGCGTCCGTCGGACGACACCCATTCAAGACGGCCATTGCACGAGCGACCCAGGGCCACTGCGCCTGCGGTCGAAGGTGACGGAAAGACGATGTCGCGTGTCAGCCGGGCGCCGCCCGAGTCCGCGACGAAGGCGCCTTCGGCCAGCAGTTGCTCGTGTCGGGCGCGATAGGACGCGTATGCCCTGATCGTGCTCTCGGCCTTGCCGACGCCGTGCCACGACGCGACGACGACCGAGCCCTCCAACATCGTGAACTCACCGTCGATCTGCTGTGCGCGGGCATCGACGCCACCTTTCGCGTTGCGCAGATGAAAGACCGGAGACTCGGTCGACTGGACGGTGACGCTCGTCGATACCTTGGACGGACGCACACGGATGGCATTGACGCCGAGCACCGGCAGCACGATCTGCAGCTGGCCGACGAAGTAGTCCATGTCGGACGCATCGGCCTCAGGAAGCGCCGGAATGGGCGGCGCGGTGCCGTTCTCTAGAGTCACTCGACCGGCGTGCGTAGCCAAGGTGATCAGTTGCGACTCCAGGTACCGGCCGTGCGACTTCGTGAGGTTGGTGTCCTTAGAGGTGATGACCACGACTCGGTCCCAGAAGTCCTTATCCCTGTGGTGGTGGCGGAGTCGGTCGGCCACGACGTCCCCCTCGCCGATGTAGCAGCGAGTCTCACCGACTGCGGACTCGTCATCGCCGAGCAGTAGGTACACGCCCGTTCGTTGCGCCTCGTCGCGTTTCAACAGATCAGCGAGATCGGAACGCTGGGCCTGGAGCACGTGCCCCGTCCAGTTAGTGATCTCCGCTGTGGTTAGGCCGCCCGGGGTCCCGTCGACGAGAAATAGCTTGATCTGCTTACCGCTCACGCGATCGACTCCTCGGCCCCGTCGAGGTCAGACGATGTCCCGGTCAGACGCCCAGTGAATGCCGCCTGCAACAGAGCTCGTCGGAGTAACGATTTCCGCTGCCGCGCCCGAACCACCTCTGCCACGAGGCGTCTACCCGCGTCGGCAACCGCCTCATGTCGGGCCAATAGCCTGTCCTGGACGTCGAGTGGTGGGAACACCAGCGGGAATGCCTGGAGCTTCGTCCCGTTGACATTCGCCTGTCCGACCTGCTGGCTCGCGACAGACCCGACGTAAGCACGTCCCAGCGGGCTATTGATCACCAGATTTGCCCAGGCGGGCCGGACGGCCGGCCGAACCTGACTCGGATTAGATAAGACGCGAACGTCATCGAGTAGTCATCTCGATCGAAGACGGCGGATTTGCCCACCAATTCAGCGCTGTTCGTTCGATTGAAGAGCAGGTCACCGCGCTGGAGCAGCAACGACGCGACATCCGGATGGTCGCGTGGTAGGTACTTGAGCTTGTCGGTCACGATCGCTCCACGCTGCAGATTCCCCATGCGGAGAACGGCGATGGCGTCGAAATCTGCTGCCTCGGAGGTCTTAGAACTCGTGCCGTACTGAACGAGCGACGCCTCGTCGCCTACCGTCGACGCTTCCCAGCCTCGGGGCAGGGTGACCACACGATCGCCGAACGACACAGAACGAGATGTGTTCGTCGAACCGACGCCTGTGATCGCCCGCATGCCTGACGCGAGAGTCAGCAGCGTTGCTCGACGCGAAATCGAATCAAGTCCGGTTTCGGCGGCGTCGAGGCGAGAGAGGTGGTCTTCGAGCACGTCGACGATTCGCCGCTGCTCCTCGATTGGCGGGATCGGCAGCGCGACGTCCATTAATCGAGGCGCCTCGATTGACGCGACTGTCGTACCCGCCTTGCGGCAGTCGCGAAGAATCTCGCGCTCGGAGGCGCGAAGGCTCCACGCAATCCACCGTGCGTCGATGCCGTCTCGCGGGACGACCGCTCTCATGTCTTGGTTTAGCGTCGTTTCGAACGGGACGAACGTGACTGGGAACCTGCGCTCCAAGATTCCTGAGCGCATTACAACGGCGACCGACCCAGCACGGACGAGCTTTGTGGCCGAGCCGCTGACAGCCGATGCCGTGATGTGATCTTGCGTATCGGTGAGCATCTCAGGCCCCATGTCTTTTGGGGAGAGCCAAGGAATCGAGCCATCAGTCCAGAACGAACTGTTCGACTTCGACGGGGTACCGCCGCCGAGCCATTCCCCGACCTCGCCCAGACGTATTGACTGCCAACCGTCGCGGAGCCCCGTCATGCGGTCAACTGCCGGTTGAGGTAGTCAAGAAGGTCGGCCGCTTCAGAGCCGAGTTCTGAGAGTGCGCCGTCGATGCCTCCCCGTTCGGTGAATGGGGCGTTGTCGAGGTCATCCGGGCCGATGCCGGCAGCCTGGGCGATCGTGTCGGCCATGCGGTCGAGCCACCAACGCTGGCGCTCGGTGAAGACGACGCCGGCCTGTTCCTGCTGCGCCAGCCAGCCCGCGTACCGGGACGCGACAGTGTCGGCGTAGGGCACCAGAGTCTCGTCCACCCCGAGAGCGAATCGGATCAGCGATACCAGGTCGGTGGCAGTGTGCCGATCAGCTCGTTGCACGCGTGGATGGGTCGGGTCGATCTCGATGGCGGCGTAGGCGTTCCAGATGATGTCGGGCGTCCAGTTGTAGGGCGGTCGCTTGATCCGGTCGGCCAGCTCGCGCAGCTCGGCGTATGTGACCTTCGCCGTCGTGTCGCCGGCGTAGTACAGGTGCAGAGCAGTGATCTCGTCCTTGTGCTCATCCAGGTACGAACGCCACGAGTCGACGACCTGCCGCGCCTTGGCGGTGTCGACCACGCCGTGCGCGTCGAGCAGCACATCGACGCTGACCTCGTCGATCACGAGGTCGTGAGCGGCGCGGATCGCGAGGATCCGTTCGCGCAGTGCGGGATTGCCGGCCAGCGGCGTGACGGCCGACTCGATCAGCTCGCCGTACAACCTCGGCCATCGTCGCCTGCGGATTGCCCCGTTGAGCGGCCTCCAACGCCTCGATCTGTTTGTCGACGTCGACGGCATCGACGAGGGCCTGCGGACGATCGCCGACAGCGTCGTTCCGGCCAGCGTCGCGAGCTCGCCCTGCTCGGCGGCGGTGAGCTGCTGGTCGAGCCGGGCCAGGCGGGAGGCCAGCGTCGCGGTCTCGTCCTCGGTGATCGTCAGTGCGGCTGCTTTGCCGAGCAGCTGTTTGAGGCTGACCGACCGTTCCCGGTCCAGCGGGACAGCGTCGATGTAGTCGTGCTCGGTGACGCCGACCGCGTCGACGATGACGAACCGGTCCTTTGCGACCGCATCAGGGGTGACGGCCTGGAAGTCGGTGTCGGAGATGGTCCGGGCGCCGCGGCCCTTCATCTGCTCGAAGTAGGTCGCTGACCGCACGTCGCGCATGAAGAACACGCACTCGAGCGGCTTGACGTCAGTGCCGGTGGCGATCATGTCGACGGTGACCGCAATCCGCAGCGTGGGCGAGTTGCGGAACTTCGCTAGCAGGTCGCGCGGGTTCTTCGCGTTGTAGGTGATCTTCGCGGCGAAGTCGTTGCCCTTGCCGAACACCTGCCGGACGGTCGTGACGATCTCCTCGGCGTGGTTGTCGTCCTTGGCGAAGATCAGCGTCTTCGGTACGGCCGAGCGGCCCGGAAAGATCTCGGTGAACAGCCGGTCGCGGAACGTCTCGAGCACCAGACGGATCTGGCTCGCGCTGGTGACGGCTCGATCGAGCTGACCGGGCGAGTAGTCAAGGTCGTCGTCGAGCGACTCGTAGCGTTCCTTGCGGGTCTTTTTGTCCCGCACCGGCACGACCGTGCCCGCTTCGACGCTGGAGCCCTGCTCCGTGATCTGCGTGCTGATCCGGTAGACGTCGAAGTCGACGTTGACCTTGTCGGCGACCGACTCGGCGTAGGTGTATTCGGCGACGAGGTTCTGCCGGAAGAAGCCGAAGGTCTGTTTGGTCGGCGTCGCGGTCAGCCCCACGATGTGCGCGTCGAAGTACTCGAGGACGCCACGCCACACGCCGTAGATCGAACGGTGGCACTCGTCGACGATGATCAGATCGAACGCCTCGGGCGGGAGGTCGGGGTTGTAGGCGATCTCGACCGGCGCGCTCGGCACCGCCGCATCCAACTCGGGGTCGTCACCCTCGGGCACCGGCTGGCCGCGCAGGACCGAGTACACCCGCTGGATCGTCGAGATCATGACTTTGGACGAGCCGACCATTCCGGCACCGGTGAGCTTGTCGACGTTGTACAGCTCGGTGAACTTCCGGCCGTCGTCCGGCGTGGTGTAGTCGCGGAACTCCCGCAGCGTCTGGTCGCCCAAATTGTTGCGGTCGACCAGGAACAGCACCCGGTTGAACCCGCCCCATTTGAGCAGCCGGTACGACTCGGTCACCGCGGTGTAGGTCTTGCCCGCGCCGGTCGCCATCTGCACCAGGCTGCGGTCGAAACGCTGCTCGGCGAGGCTCTGCTCGACCGCCGTGATCGCTGTGATCTGTGCTGGCCGCAACGGCAGGGGATCGAGTGCGGGCAGCGTGCCGACCTTGGCGCGCCAAGTGGGACGCTCGGGTTCGGCGGCCGCCTCACGGAGCAGCCGAGCCAGCGTCTGCGGCTGCGGGAACGCGAAGACCTTCCGGGCGCGCGGGTCCTGGGTCGTAGCCGTTCGTGAAGTGCGTCTCTGTCCCGGACGCCTCGAACACGAACGGCAACCGCCCGGTCGACCGTGACCGCGCGCAGCTGCTGCTGCGCCGATAACCCGGTCGCGTACATCGCCGACTGCCACTCGACGCCAGACAGCGGCCGTGCCCTCGGGCTTGGCCTCGATGACGCCGACGATCTTGCGGTCGACGTAGAGCACGTAGTCCGCCCGCCCCGAACCGATCTTCATGATCACCTCGCGCACCGCGGAGTGTCGGGTGGTTGATCAGATCGATCTGGTTCACGTCGCAGACGTGCCATCCGGCGGCGGTGAGCTGCGAGTCGATCAGCACGCGAGCGCGCTGCTCGGCGTGCAGACCATCGGCGCTCACGCGCAGACGATACTGCGAAGATCGCTGTCCTCGGATTGCTGCCAGTCGGAGATGACCCGCACAAGTGACGGCGATGTCGTATAGTGTGCGGTAGGAGGTGTGCTGTGACGCTTGTCGAGGTGCTGGCGCCGTTCGGGGTGGGCGAGGACGAGTTTGTCGAAGAGCTGACTCGCGACCTTCAAGCCGCGCCGGACGCGTCTGCAACCCGGCTCACTGCAGCCGAGGAGTCGCTCTTGCGCGAGCACGGCGGGATCACCGCGTCGGCCGGCGATGCGAACTCGGTCCGTAGAGCGGTGTTGCGGGCCTCGTCGTCCAACCTGGCCGACGAGACGCGGGAGTCGCTGACCGTGGAGCAGGCGGCGAAGCGGCTGCTGGTCGACGGCTCGCGAGTTCGCCACCGCGTGCGCGATCGGGCGCTGTACGGCTTCAAGATCGGCGGCGGGCTACGGCTGCCGACCTGGCAGTTCACGCACCACGACGCGATCCCCGGACTGCGCGCAGTGCTGGCCGCGCTACCGGCTGACGTGCACCCGCTCGAGGTCGCCGGGCTGATGACGACGCCCGACCCCGACCTCGCCGTGGCCGACGAGCCGACGAGCCCACGGGACTGGTTGATCGGTGGCGGCGATGTCAGTGCGGTCGTCGGGGTGGTCGAGGATCTCGACAGGTGGTGAAACTGCCGCTCCCGCCCGAACCAGGGGAGCTGCAGTTCCCGCCCGAGCACGACCGCCTGCTCGACACCGCCGCAGTGCTCTGGCGGGTGCACCGGACCAATGGCGAGCACGTCGTCGCGTGGGACCAGCTGCGCTACTGGGGGCCGGCGGCGACGATGCGCTTCGATCCGCACGAGCCGCCGCCGCATGAGCAGAGCCGCGGTGTCAGCTACTCCGCCCTGAGCTTCCCGACCGCGCTCGCCGAGGTGTTCCAGCGCACCCGGGTCGTCAACACCCGGCGTGGGACGCCGTACCTCACCGCGTGGTCGCCGGTTCATCCGCTGACGCTGCTCGACCTGACCGGCACCTGGCCGATCCAGGCCGGAGCGTCGCACGCGATCATTACGGGTCGGCGCGACCATTGCCGGGCGTGGGCCCGCGCCATTCTCTCGGCCCGTCCCGACCTCGACGGGCTCTGGCATCAGTCGTCGATGACCGGCGGAGATGCCGTCACGCTGTTCACGCACGCCGCGGACAGCTTCCCGGATCGACCCGAGCTCAGCCTGCCACTCAGCCACCCAGGCCTCCGCGGCCACCTGCTCGCCGCCGCAGCCGAAATCGCTTATCGCCTCGTCTAAATCGCCAGTCTTCGACTTTCAGCAATAGCCAATCATTTCCCACTCTTTACTGAAGAACGGCACGAATGCTACCAATATTGGTAGTCGCGTCGCCCTTTCCGGGTGACGCGAAATGCATTTAGAGGCCATTGTTGGTTGTTATTGATTGGCGTTGATCGCGATGCGTGGCGGGTTGAAGGTCTACCGCGGTTCGGCCGCCGCGGCTCGCCACTACGTCGAGGCTGACCGAAGTCGGGCCGACGACTACTACCTCGCCGAAGGCACTGGCATCGCCGAGCGGTACGTCGCCTCACGAGCCGACGGCGTACACCGCGCGGTGCCGCTGAGCGGCGATGCCTACGAGGCCTGGGTCGCCGGTGTCGACCCCGAGAGCGGCGAGCCGAAAGGTCGTTTGCGCAACGACGAGAACGCCGTCCGGTTCGTCGAGGTCGTCGTCAACGGCCCCAAGTCGTGGTCGCTCGCCGCTGAGTTGCACCCAGACATCTCCGGCGCATATGACGCCGCACAGGACAGTGCGGCGCAGCAGATCATCGAATGGCTGTCGCAGCACGCGACCACCAGAGTCGGCCCGCGCGGAGCGCAGATTCAGGTCCCGGTGACACATATCGACGCGGTCACAGTGCGACACCACACGTCGCGTGCGGGCGATCCGCATCGTCATCTGCACCTGCAGATCAACGCGCGGGTGCTCGCCGAGGGTCGGTGGCGCGGCCTGCACACGGTCGGTGTGCGGGACTCGCTCGACGCGATCAACGGAATCGGGCACGCCGCCGTGATGACCGACCCGGGCTTGCGTGCGGTGCTCGCAGCGCATGGCTACTCGCTGGACCCCGCCACCGGCGAGGTCGTCCAACTCGCCGAGTACGTCGGACCGTTTAGCTCGCGCGCCGAGCAGATCGGCCGCAACGTCGGCCGTTACGAGGCTGACTGGTGCGCTGCCAACCCGGGCCGCGAGCCGCCGCCGACCCTGCGCCGAGCATGGGACGCGAGGGCCTGGGCGGACGCGCGACCGGACAAGGTCGTGCCGCGTGACGGCGCCGAACTGACCGGCCGATGGGTCGACGAGCTGCACGACCTCGGATTCCGCGAGACCTCCGCACCCGCGCCGATCGGCAACCCGAGTGTCGGCTCACTCGACCGACAACACGCGGTCGAGGAGGTGCTGAGTCGGCTCGCGGCGCGCCGCTCGGCATGGAATGCCGCCGACATCCGCGGCGAGGTCGAGCAGCTCATCGCCCGCCGCAACGTCGTCACCCACGGCTCCGTGCGGCGCGAACTTGCCGAGGACGTGACCGCCCGAACAGTTGCCGAGTGTGTTCCGATGCTCGGCGACGACGGCGTGCCCGAGCACATCCGAGCGCTCACGTCGCATCATGTTCTCGACGTGGAAGCGGACCTCGTCAGCCGCCTCGCAGCGCGCGTCGCCGCTACCCGTTCAACGCCCTCGACAGTCGAAGCCAGCAACGTGTCGAGGTTGGACCGCACGCAACAGCTGGCTGCTGGCGCCCTCGCCGGCGACGCAAGACTGCTCGTGCTCGAAGGCGCGGCCGGAGCCGGAAAGACAACCGTCCTGGCCGCGACCCGGGCGGCCGTCGAAGCACGGCGGCACCGCCTCGTGGTCGTCACGCCGACCCTCAAGGCTGCCGAAGTCGCCGCTCGCGAACTCGGCACGCGCGCCCACTCGGCCGCGTGGCTCGCCTACCAGTTCGGTTACCGCTGGCGCGAGGACGGATCGTGGACGCGACTTTCGCACGGCGATGTCGACGCCGCCACCGGCATCGTCTACACCGGCCCGCGCGACTCGGCGCAACTACAACCTGGCGACCTGCTGCTCGTCGACGAAGCTGGAATGCTCGATCAGGACACCGCTCGTGCGCTGATGACGATCGCGGACGAGCGCAACGCTCGCGTCGCCCTCGTCGGAGACCGGTACCAGCTTCCGGCGGTCGGCCGCGGAGGGGTGCTAGACCTCGCCACCCGGTTTGCCGCCCCCGAGGCGTGCCTGACGCTCGGCTCGGTGCACCGGTTCACCTGCACGTTGACGTCGGCCGACGGATCCGTCATAACCGCAACTGACGACAAATACGCGCAGCTGAGCCTGGCCATGCGTGCCGGCGACGATCCCGGTCGCGTGTTCGACGCCCTGCTCGATCGCGGCCAGATCCGCATACATGGCTCCGACGATGTGCGCGACGAATTTCTCGGCCGTCAGGCAGCCGACGCGAATCACGAGGGCGGCCGGCGGGTGCTCATCGCCGACACGCGTGATCGGGTCGCTGCCCTCAACGGGGTCATCCGAGACCGGCTCGTCGCGGCCGGACACGTCGACGACGTCGACGCGCTGGCAACGGACGCGGGCCAGCGCATCGGTACAGGCGACAGAATTGCAACGCGCCGCAACGACGTCGACCTTGCGATAGCGAACCGTGACGTCTGGACCGTCACCCGTGTCCGCGCCGACGGCATCGATGTAACCGGGGACCGAGGAACCCGCGGGCTGCCAGCGCCGTACGTTCGCGAACACGTCGAGCTTGCGTACGCCAGCACAGTGCACGGCGTGCAGGGCGACACGGCGGATCGTGCCGATCTCGTCGTCGGCGATCACACCTCTGCCGCGTCGGCGTACGTGGGCATGACCCGCGGCCGCGAGTGCAACGTCGCGCACCTCGTCGCCGACACCGTCGCGGATGCTCGTGACCAGTGGGTGGCCGTGTTCGCGCGTGATCGCGCCGACCTCGGCCGGCGCATGCCGCCGAGCTGGCTCATCAAGAGGCGTCCCGGTACGCCACACATCGACCTCTCGACCTGGTACTCGCCGACCTGCGCACGGCTTGGACCGACGAGGCGAACTGCTCGCAGCGTCTCGCCGACGCTGAACGGCGCCGCGAGCTACTGACCGACATCGTCGCTCTGGTCGAGCGGCGTGACGCCAGCGTGCCCGAGCTCCAGCGTGCGTACGAGGATGCCCGCACCTATGCCGAGCGGACCAGCACCGCTGCAAAAAGCCTTGAGGAGATCGTCGATGAGCGAACCGAACAGATTCGTACCGGCCTCCAGCGCGACTGGGAGGCACAGCGCGCCGAGGCCAGGAATGCTGGGAACCTCCTTCGTGAGGGGCCTGGGCGCCTTGGCCAGCGCCTCCGAGCCGTGAATCGAGCGAGCGAGGATCTCGCTGCATGGTCGGCCAGATGGCAGCCGTACCTGCCGACGATGCCAACCCAGACACAGGACGTCGCGACATTTGCGCGATGGTTCGACGACACGCCGCGTATCCGCGAAGTCTTTGAGCGCTACGCGCGCTCAGTCGCCGAAACGTCCATTCCCGACTACGCGATCACTCGTGACGCGGCCGAGCGCGCCGCCGACACTGAGCACGAGGCATGGCGCGAGTACCGCACGGCCGACGCGCGCTTTCGCACCGCGCTGGACCACTACGGACGCCTCAGCCGCGTCGCCGATCCTGTGGCCGCGCTGGCCGACTTCGAGTACACCATCGCTGCAACCGACGCGGAGTTGCGTGCCACGAGGGATCGGGTCGAGCGTCTGTGCGCTGAGCCGGCGGTGCGCGCGCAACCGCCCGAAACGGTGCGCGTACACCGTGACCAATGGCAAATCGACCGCGACGCTCAAGCCCGGGAGCAGCGCCACTGGACCCCCGTCAACACCGGCGTTCAGCCATTCGACGTTTCAAGGGGATACGGCGTGCCAGATTTTCGCGTGGCCGAGCCGTCGCCTCACATCGGGCGCTGATCGGAGCGGCGCTGCGCTGCGGCCCACGACAGCCGACGGTTTCCAACGACGACCGACGGGCGCGATCAAGAATTCGAGACCAATTTCGCAGGCCGCGCGCGTGTGGGCGGCGCCCGGAGCACCTGTTCAAGTAGAGGGACCACACTATCGGCACCTCTCGTGGCATACCCACGAGCTACAACATCGTTCATCGAAACCACTGACGCCCAGCCCATACCTACGGAGGACCCACTCCGCAGTCAACGCGACGGCGCCCCACTTAATCCCGAAGGAGAGACTGATGAACAACCTCACCCGTCCCGAGCACCCGCACGGCGAGGACGACCGACTTCTCACCATCGAGGAGGTCGCCGAGCTGACCCGTGTCTGCGTCGCCACCCTGCGGTGGATGCGACACAACCGCACCGGCCCGCGCAGCTTCAAGCCGGCCCGCCGCGTCCTCTACTGGCACAGCGACGTCATCGACTGGATCGATCGCAACTACCACAGTGATCCCCAGTCGGCGTGAGACCGCTGCCGCGCGTCGGTGGCCGGACGTAACCTTCGATCAGGAAGGCGGTCGACATGGCAAACATCGCGAAGCGCGCCGACGGACGATGGCGAGCCCGCTACCGAGACCCGCGTGGCCGCGAACATGCGCGCCACTTCACCCGGCGCATCGACGCCCAGCGCTGGCTCGACTCGGTCACCACCGCAGTGCAGACAGGGACCTACGTCGATCCGGCGCTCGGCAAGATCACCGTGGCCGAATGGTCCGAGCGCTGGCTCGCCGGCCAGGCGCACCTCAAGCCGTCGACCTACGAACGGTATGCGAGCGTCGTCCGCAAGCACGTCCTGCCGGAATGGGGCGACCTCACGCTTGCCGACGTCTCGCACGCTGACGTGCAGGCGTGGGTCAGCCGCCTGACGGCGCAGCGGTCGGCGTCAACGGCGCGCAAGGCGCACCGCGTGCTCTCGCTACTGCTTTCGCTGGCTGTCCGCGACGGTCGCCTGGTCAAGAACCCCGCCGACCGTGTCGGGTTGCCACGCGAGGCCGAGAAGGATCGGCTGTACCTGACGCACGAGCAGGTCCGCGAACTCGCCGCGACCTGCGCGGACCCACCCGCGTCCGTCACGAAGCGGCGAGCCGAGCGCGGCCACGTCTCCGCCGACTACGAGCTGGTCGTGCTGTTCCTCGCCTACACAGGTGTCCGGTTCGGCGAGATGGCAGCGCTGCGCGTGCGCCGACTGGACCCGCTCAAGCGTCGGATCGAGATCGCCGAGGCCGTGACCTCGGTCAACGGTGCGCTTGTCTGGGGGACGCCGAAGGGTCACGCGCGCCGCTGGGTGAGCGTGCCGCGCTTCATCGCAGTGCGCCTTGGCGAACACGTCGCGGGGCGTGCGCCGGACGATCTGGTGTTCACGTCGCCGCAAGGCGAGCCGCTCCGTGCGAGCAACTTCCGCCGCGACGTCTTCACACCGGCAACGAAGCGGGTTGGGTTGGAAGGTCTGGTTCCCCACGGGCTGCGTCACACGGCGGCCAGTCTCGCGATCGCCGCAGGTGCCGACGTGAAGGTTGTGCAACAGATGCTGGGCCACAAATCCGCGACCATGACGCTCGACCTTTATGGCCACCTCTTCGATGACCGCCTCGACGAGGTCGCCGACGCCCTCGACCGCGCCGCTCGAGAGTCTGGGACACCGCGACGCGAGGTCGTCAAACTTCGTCGAGCAAGCACCGAATCGCAGACGTGAGCCATTGCGTTCTGGAATCAATGATCACGGACAGATCGCCCATTCAGCGTGCGCTGCACAGGCTCGCCGGCGGCGGGAACCTAGCTGTTTAGCGCTTGACAGCTCCCCGACGACCTCCTCGGCTGCCGTCGAGCGACCGGCTGGGCAGGTCTCTTGCCCCGCCTTCTAGGCTCGGGAGCGTGCAAATTACCGAGGCGGCACCTGTTCGTCGCGCCGATGCCGCTACCGCCGAACGCCCGGTGCCGTTCGCGCGCGAGTTCGACATGCTCGCCCCGGTGGCTGCGGTCGCCGCCGACCTTGCATCGGGCCTGCCGGGCCATCGGTCGGAGCACGCCCACGTCTTGTTCGAGGTGCCGACCGCCGCCGGTGTGCCCGACGTTCTGCGGGTCGCCTTCGACCCAACACAGCTACGCCGCCGGGCCGAGCTCGGCCTGGCGCCGCTCCTCGACCTCACTGCACTGCGGGTGCTCCTGGCCACCACCAGCAGGCAGGCCCCGATATACGTGGCGGCCCGGGTTGCCCGAGTCACGACCGCGCATCTGCGCCGCACGGTCGTGCCGGCGCTGGTCGAGGCGGGCTGGCTGCTGCCGCTGAAGGGACGCGGTGATCAGACGCTGGTGAAGCCGCGGCTCAAGTACCGCCCGTTGACCCGATCGGTCGTGACCGTCGAGGCGAAGCGCAACGACTGGCGGTCAGCGATCGCGCAGGCCCGCCGGCATCAGGCCTGTGCGGATCGTGCCTACATCGCAATCGATGCCGCGACCGCAGCCCCGCTACTGCGGCTTGCGCAGGACTTGTCGGCCGCAGGTATCGGGCTGGTGACCGTGAATGCGGAGACGAACATGGCTCAGCTCGTGACCCGACCGGCAGCTTGGTTCCCGCACACCGACGAGCACCAGTTGATCGGCGAGCGAGCATGGTCGCTGGTGCTGCAGGGCCGCAAATGTTGGGACACGTTCGAGGTGTTCGGCCGCGACCTCACGGCCAACCGGTAACTCTCGTTTACAGCACATTGGCCCATTCGGCGAGGTGCCGCGGCACGTAGCGGCCGGTCAGCGCGTGCTGGGTACCGTTGAGGCTCGCGGCGAACTGCTGCGCGTTCTGGACGATCTGACGGGCCTCACGGCGTCGGTTGTTGGTGGCGATCTCGGCGGTGAGCCGTGCGGCACGAACCACGTAGTGGGCGCCTGCGGCCCCCTTGTCCCATGCGTTCGCATTGCGCATACGGATGCAGAAGCGGCAACTGCACGTCACATGTCCAGCCAAGAGGTTCATGGCCTCGCTGGCGGGCCACTCAAGTGGGTGAAGAACGTTCCGATCGAAGTAGCGAGGAACAGCAGCTGGCCGTGGTTGGTTCGGCCGACTGCGCATGATCCGCTCCGCGGCGAAGGCCTGCTCGGACCAGGAGACGCCGGTCGAGAACCCTGATGCGCCGAGGGCGGTAGCGACCCATCCGGTCAGACCACTGTTCGGCAGCACTAAGACCTTGCCCTCGCCCCTGGCCGTCTGCGCGAGTTCCCGGTATCCGGCCAGGATCGCGCTGTCGCTCAGCTGGCCATAGGAGGGATCAACGATGGGCCAGTAGAACCGCAGGTACCAGTGTTGTTCGTTCGATTCGACAATCTCGTCGAGCAAGAGATTGCGCAGCGCCTGGTTGCCCAGCCAAGAACTCGGCAGCGTTAGGTTCACGAACATCGGGTCGTCCGATGCAAGAACCGCTCGAGAGTCCGCAACCCACGTCATGGCGCCCTGCAGTGATGCCTGCGCCTGCTGGTCGGCGACCCAGCCGCTCGCCGACAGCAATACGTTCGCTCCGGCGGCGTGCTGCGCGTCGAACACCTGGCTGATCCACTGATGACCTTGCTGCGTGCCTGGCCCTGCCGTCGGGATCGCCGAGAGCCACGGGTGGTAGCCGAGGCTGCGTTGACCCGGAGGCCCAATCGGAGAGCCGCTTCCGCCGATCGTGTAGATCTCGGGGTCTGCGAGATGGATTGCCGCGGAGGAGCAGTTGTTGAGGAAGGTGGCGGCTGCGGTGGTCCTCATGGAGGGCAGCCGGACGATCGCTCCAAGTCCAACTTGCCCCTGTGTCACACGCCGGGCAACGCCGAGTGCCTCGATCTGCGGGGGAACCTGCTGGTAGCTCTTGTGCAGGAAGAAGGTCGGCACCGTCCCATTTAGGATTTCCGCTCCCGTCGGGGCCTGGGGCGTATGCGCTGCCCCCTGGTCGGGAAGTTGAGACCCTCCCGCTTCTCCCGGCGAGTCGATATCGGGGCTGTCAGCGATGGCCCCGGCGGCTTGCGCCGCTTGTTTGAGCTCGTCTTCGTCGACTTCGTCCTCGGCACCGACGACGTCCTCGTCGTCGAATTCCTCTTCATCGTCACTCATCGGGTCCTTCCCCGATCCGGTCTGGAATGGTCAAGTCGTTCAGGGCGCGCTGTGCGCTGCCCCGTTGGTTCGGCACAGCGTTGAGCAGGCGGATGGCGACGGTGCGCAGGGGCTCGGGTACATCGGCAGGCAGGTCCGAGGCGCCGGCGGTGACGAGCTTGACCGCGCCGTCGATGTTCACCCTTGCGGTCTTGGGTCCGTAGAACGGGTGCCTCTTGGTGAGCAGCAAGTGAAGGACGACGCCAACGGCCCACACATCGGCACCTTTGCGGGCCTCCTGTAGGCGGATCTGCTCGGGGGCCATGAAGGGCCGTGTCCCCAGCAACGCGGGGTAGGCCGTGAGCGAGTCGACATCGAGCATTTTCGACAGGCCGAGGTCGAGCAGTACTGGCTGCGACCAGTCACCGCCACGCAGCGCGATGTTCTCAGGCTTGATGTCGCGGTGAACGGTGTCGGCCGAGTGCATCGCGACGACGCCGGTGAGCAGACCTACAGCGAAGGCATGCACTTCGTCGTAGGTCGGCCACTTGTGGGCTGCCAGAGCGCCGGCAACGTCACCGCCCGCGACGAACTCGCACATGAGTGCCGCACGGTCACTGCCGTTGAGGTTCACTGTGCGAGTTTCCATGAGTCGGACAACGTTTCGTGACGAGATGCGGTCGAGACCGTCCACTTCACGGGCGAGCCGGTCAGGGTCGTAGTCGTCCTGAAGGATGATCTTCGCGGCGATGTCACCGCCGCCATCCCCGTTTAGCCGCCACGTCTCGCCGAACGAGCCCTTGCCGAGCACGGTGGCCGAGGTGACACCGAATGCCCGACAGATATCAACCGCTGCAAAACTGGGCGTGAAGGACGCCGGTGGGTCGGGCTCATAGAAGAACCACGCGTCGATCAGGACCATCGGGAACCGTTCGCTGAGGACAGATCAAACGACCGTTACCACATAACCAGCTCTAGAAGCTTGCGGCGCGCCGACCGTGAAGCAGCCGACCGCAATACGAGTCCGCTGGGTCAGGTGTGAGCGGGCGCTGCGCTGCCCGCCGTGCCCACCGGACGCTAGCGCTGCGCTGGGTGCCGGAGTCGCCGTCCACCTCGCCTACGCCAACCCGAGCCGAGCAACCGGAGGGAGTGCGCGCGGAACTCGTTGCCGCCATGCTGTTGCGGACCGGGCACCGCAAGTGCCTGGGCGAGGAGGTCACCGCGGTGCGTCTGATCGAGGTCGAAGCGCAGGACGCAATGTCGTTCGCGTCGTTGTCATGCCCGTTGAATCGGACGTTGACACTCGTCACTGGCCCAAACGCGTCGGGCAAGACAAGCCTTGGCCGGATCATCGAGATGGTCACAACTGCGCTGGCTGACTCTGCCGCCGGCGGATCGGCTTGGATGTCACGATTTGGCCGCGCAGGCCGCTACGGCGCGCGCACCTGGTCGGTGCGACTGCATGTCGAGTTCGACGAAGAGGAGCTGACTCTGGTCGACCATTGGGTGCGGATGTCGCTGCTGCGGGTGGCGATTCCCACACAAGATCGCGAAGCTGCCCAGCGGCGGGCGCTGTTGGACGCAACCGACGAACTGGGGACCGCCGAGTTGTTCGGCCGTGGTTGGTTCCATCTGGATTTCGACGACAGGCGGATCATCCCTTGGCGGATTCAGTGGCAGACATCGGTGCGCCCGATCGGCGCGAACGCCGAGACTCAGGCGGCGTCCGGGACGGGTAAGGGGGCGCGAACGGTGGTCTCGCTGGCGTTGGACCGGAACGATCTCAGCAGCGACATTGTCGGTGGCGCGATGCTGCAGATGGATCAGCTGATCCGCGACCGGATCCTCCAGGCACAAGGCGACGCCGGCACCGGGGCCGGCGCGCAGTCGCCGCTGCCCGCGACCGTCCAGTTTCCTTCGGCTGTCGAGCTCGCATGCTCGGGAAATTTCTCGCTTGCCGCGGCGTTGTCCAACAACGAACCGTTCGCCGACCATCCGTCGGCGCAGCCGCTAATCGACGTCCTTCGCATCGACCGGTCCCACCCGTCGCGGATAGTTGGTTTCGCGCAGCTTGCCTCGACGCTGATGGCAAAGTCGATCATGATCACGTCCAACCGGCGGGTCGCACCGCGGGTGGCGTACGGGCCGGACGAGCTGGGCGACGAGCCCGACATCGGCTCCGGTGAGGGCCTGGCGCTGGCGTTGTTCCAGGACAAGAACGGCGACGTCGACGCGCGGGCGCGCTTCGCGAGCACGCAGACGCTGTTCACCAGGCTCACCGGTGGCACGAGCCTGGATGTCGTCCTTGAGCCGCTTGCCGACGCCGGCGCCGGCGACCAGCATGGCGCGACGATGCTGCTAACTTCGATCGTCGGCGATGGGCGGGGCGACGTGCCGCTGGAGATGTCCGGTGCCGGGCGGCAAGAAGCCGCGTGGCTAGCGACGGTCTTGGCGCGAGACATCCCTTGCCTAGTGCTGGACGAGCCGGCCACGAACTTGTCGGGCACGGCGCAGAAGCTGCTAACAGATTCGGTCGCGGCGCGCACTGCGGCGGGGCGGCAGACGGTGCTGATCACGCACAGCGGACATCTGGTTCCAGCGGACACGGTCAACGACCTGACCGCAGTCGTCCGACTATCCCGGAGAAGCGAAACCACCCGGGTTCATTGTGTCAGCAGACAGGATCTGATCGCCAAGCAAATCGACCGTCTGCGGCCGGTGGAGGTGCGCGACGCGCTATTTGCCACGGGCGCCTTGTTGCTCGAGGGAAAGACCGAGAGTGCGCTGCTACGCGAGTGGTTGCCACGCTGCCGGCCGACCCTCGCGCAGGCGGACATCGCGCTGCTGACGATCGACGGTGACAGCTCACTGATCCCGTACATGTCGCTCATGGACGAGCTCGGCGTCAGGTGGGCGGCGATCGTCGACGGCCCGGTACTGCAAACGCGTTTGCCGGAGCGGCAACCGGACGCGCCGAACGACTTCGATGCCGCAAAGGGCTTCTGGGCGCACTTGGGCGTGTTCACCCTCGCAACGAAGTTCGGGACCGGCGAAGAGCAGGGTGGGGCCGAAATTGAGACGTGGCTGGCCGAGGTCAACCCGCAGGTCTGGGCAGAGGTCAACAGTGCGGCCGCCCGCCGGATGCCCGACGGCACGAAGGCCCGCCCGCGCAAGCCGCAGACAGCGCGGTGGTTCGCCGAGCGCACACCGGTGCCCGCGGAGATACAACAGCTATGGGATGCAGTCCGCGCGCACGTCGACGCGGCGGGGGCTTGACCGAATCTCGAGCGGCCGGCTTCACGATGTGCGCGTCAGCGAGTCCGACACCGAGGCGAACCTGGCGTCGGCTAATCGAAGCCGAGGTTACTTCCAGCGCCAGAAATCGCGCGTGAAGTAAGCGTGTGCGGACTTCCTGCGGACCGAATGACTCGTTGGCTACTGTGCAAGTAGAGAATCAAGCGCCACAGCCCAGCAAATAGCTAAATTCTTGAGTGCCCCCGGCAGGATTCGAACCTGCGACGCCCGGCTTAGGAGTCCGGCGCTCTATCCCCTGAGCTACGAGGGCTTCGTTCGCGGCTCGACGTACCGCAGTGCAGAGGATACGGGCGACTGAGTCGCCCGCCCGCCGGCGGCCCGCGCCGCCGTCGTCGCCGTTCTTCGGCATCATGCTGTCCGTGGCCCGGAACCAGACGAGGCGAACGCGCGCGGTGATCGGCGATGGCTGACGCAGACGATGTGCGGCGGATCGCGCTCGGTCTGCCGGACGTCGTGGAGATCGACAGCGACGGGTTCGATTTCCGGGTCGCCGGCAAGGGTTTCGTGTGGTCCTACCCCGAGCCCCGCCCGGGCCGCGGCCGCGTCATCCGCACCGACATCGCCGTCCTGTTCGTCGGCGACGAGGCGGAGAAGCAGGCCCTCGTCCTCGGTGAACCGAACCTGTTCTTCACCACACCGGGCTATGACGGTTGGCCACTGGTCATGCTCCGCCTCGCCGAGGTCGACGAGCGCCGGATGCAGGAACTCATCGTCGACGCATGTCAGATGCGCGCGCAGTCAATCCGGTGACACTGACGCCAGCTGACGAACGGCGCCGGGCCTTACCGGTCGCGGGGTAGTCGCCGCCGACACCGTGCGTCGTGTCGGGGTGTCCGCGAACCGACTTCGTCGCCTAGGCGCCGTGAAAATCGCGTCACATGTTGCGGCCTTCGGCGTCCTTAGGTCATGTCCGCGGCCGTGCCCATCGCTGAGATCGTCGTCATCGCAGCTGGGTCCGTGGTCTGCGCGTTGGCCGTCGCGGTGGTCTACCGCAGCTTCCGCAGCGCGGCCCGCAAGACATCGCCGGACGCGCTGACCGTCGTGCTCAATCCGGCCGCCGTTGCCGAGCGGGCCGAGTCGGAGTTCACCCGGATGCTGCAGGCAGGTGAACTGAGCCGCGAGCAGTACCGAACCTTGATCGCGTCGCTGGCCGAGGACAGCTCCTCGATCAAGCCACCGGCACGGTCAGCCGGGACGGATCGCCGACAGGCGAGCTGAGCACCAGTGGGCGGCCCACCGCCCCGAGCGCAGTGAAGCGGCGGTCGAACGTGTCCACCACGAAGGCGAGGTGGTGGCCGGCCGGCACGGTCCACGAGATCGGGCGTAGCGCCACATCGACGATCTGCGCCGCCCCTGGCGTGACATCGGTCAGCGAGTACGGCGCCGACGTGATCAACGTGCCGAGGCCGTTCGCGTTCACGTCGTACAGGTAGCTGAACATCGTCGCGTTCGCGGTGGACGGCGTGACCGTCATGTGCAGGCTCGGCGTGCCGTCGATCGATGCGCCCTGGGTCAACGTCGGCCCGGTCCATACCCCCGCGCCGTTCGCCGGCAGCGTCGAGACGGGCACGCCGGTGGCCGGGCGGTAGGTGGCCACCCCGATCTGGATCGGCGGGGTGGTGGCCAGTGTCGGCGTCCCCGTCTTGATCGTCGTCGACCAGCTTGTCGTGGCCTTGGTCGACAGTGCGCCGCCGGAGCGATCCAGGTAGAACGTCGCGACCTGGGCGGAACCGGGCCAGGACGAATAGGTGTGCCACTGGCCGGTGGCGACGTCCTTCAGCCGCACCGGTTGCTGGCTCTGGATCCCGTTGTTCATTCCGCGCAGGTAGTGGTCCAGCCACTGCGTCGCGTCCGTCCACACCTCCGACTGCTGGCCCAGCAGGCCGGCCACCTCCTGGCTGCCGTGATCACCGATGGCCAGTTGCAGGCGCTTCGGACCGGTGAGCTTGTCGTAGAAGGTCACCAGCTGGTTCGGTGCGAAGTAGGAGTCCTCGAAGTCGTTCGCGATCATCACCGCGGTGTGGTTGCGGTTCAGCGCGTCGACGTTGGTGATGGCGGAGCGCTCCGGTGACAGTGTCGCCAGCAGCGCCTTCGCCCCGGCAAAGTCCCGAGAGTCCAACAGGTCGTAGAAGTTCGTCAGCGGTGGGCTGAACCGCTTCTTCGCCGCGCCGTACAGCGTCTTGATCGCCTGGGTGTTCGGGGTGTCATTGGGGAAGAACGACTGTTGCAGGTCGGTCCAGGCGCTCATCACCACCACCGCCTTGATGCGGTTGTCGCGCTCGGCCGAGAGCAGCGTGGCTCCGGCGCCGTAAGACACGCCCATCACGCCGATCTTGGTCGGATCGGCGGGCGTGTGCGCCAGTGCCCAGGTGATCACCGAGCTCACGTCGGCCTGGGTCGGCGCACCCTCGAAATCCACCTGACCCTGCGATGGCATGAAGCCGCGTTGCGCGTATGCCACGACGACGTAACCCTGGTTCGCCAGCGTCTGGCCGACGTACTTGTACTCCGTCGCATCCTTGCCGAACGCCGCCGGCATCACCACCAGCGGGAACTTGCCCGATCCGCCGGGTGCCCAGACCTCGCCGGCCAGCTGGGTCCCGTCCGAGCCGGGAATGGCGTTGGCCGCCGCGATTGCCCGGCCCGGCGTGGTCTTGCGGTGGATGTGCAACGTCTTCACCAGGACGACGTCGAGGACCGCGACCACGACCAGGACAGCAGCGATCAGCAGTACGCGTTGGCGGTTCATAGCTCCAGAAGACCAATATCGGCTGTGGATTTGCAAAATCAGGTGGGCCGCGGCACAGCCGCGGCCCACCTATCCCATCAGAACCTGCTCAGCTGAGCGTCAGGGCCGTGTCATCCACGAAGAAGCTGGTCGCGATCGAGCTGTTCTCACTGCCGGTCCACTTCAGCGTGATTGTCTGCCCAGCGAAGGACGACAGGTCCACGGTGCGCAGCACATAGCCGCTACCGCGGTTGACGTTGCTGAACGACTGCACCGTGGTGGCGCCAGCCGCGACCGCCAGCGTGTCGTGCGCCACTGTGCCGGTGTCACTGCTGCTGATCCACAGGTAGTAGCTCAGTGTGGCGTGGCAGCCGGCCGGGATCGTCACCGCCTGCGACAGCGTGTCGACGTGGGTGGTGCCGTAACCGTCGAGCCACGCATAGCCGCGGCCGGCGTGCGCGTACTGGGAGTTCGTGTTGATCACGCCCGCGGTGGCCGACCAGGATGTGCTGCCCGACTCGAGGCCCGGGTTCTTGATCAGCTGGCCGGAGCAGGCTGGCGGGCTGGACGAGGAGATCGCCCACGAGAACGCAGCACTGCCTGACGCGTTGGTGGTGTCCTTTGCGCTCACCGTCACCGGGTAGCTCCCCGCCGTCGTCGGTGTGCCGGTGATGGCTCCGGTGCTGCTGTTGATCGAGAGCCCCGGTGGCAGACCGGTCGCACTGTAGGTCAGCGTGGACGAGCCGGAGTCGGTTGCCGTGATCTGCAGGCTGGCGGCTGTGCCGACCGTGCCCGACTGCGTGCCGGGGTTGATCACGGTCACCGTGTTGGTGCCACCGCCACCGCCACCGCCCGAGGTGAATGCCGCGGTGCCGGCGGGCGTGCCGAGTCCGGTCGGTCCGTCCCAACCGCTGGCCGCTGTGCACAGCAGCGCCGGGCTGCAGGTCCCGTTGTTGCCGGACGTGACGTCGTTGAGGTTGCCGGTGTGGCTGTACGGCCAGGACGACGGCTTGTCGGTGGACGTGGGCGTGCCCGCCAGCGCGTAGGTGGACGCGATGATCGGCGCCGCGGCGCTGGTGCCGCCGTAGATGGTCCAGCCACTGCCGCCGTAGGTCTGGTACACCGCGACGCCGGTGCCCGGGTCGGCCACCGCCGACACGTCCGCCTCGGCGCGGTGGCTGCAGGTCGTCGTGGAGATCACGCTCTGCCACGTCGGCTTCGCCTCGTACTTCGAGCAGCCGGATCCGGTGCCTTCCGAGGTGTTGGTCTTCCAGACCGTCTCGTTCCAGCCACGTGCGTTGGACGCGGAGGTCAACGACGTGCCGCCGACCGCCACCACCAGCGGCGACGCGGCGGGATACTCCACCCCGCCGGCATACGCGCTGTCACCGGTGGACGCGGTGTACACGACGCCGCTCGACTTGAAATAGCTGGAGTCGAGTGACGATTCGGTGCTCGACTCGGATCCGCCCCAGCTCATCGAGACGAACTTCCCACCGAGGGTGCTCGCCTCCTTCACTGCGGTGTAGAGGCTGTTGCCGTTGTTGGTCGCCTCGATCAGCGTGATGCCGCAGTTCGGGCAGACGGCGGAGACCATGTCCAGGTCGAGCGAGATCTCGCCGGCCCAGCCGCTGTTGCCGCTCGGCAGCGGACTGGTCAGGCCGCTCTGGTTCAGCTTCTGGAAGCATCCGTTGGCCGTGGTGCAGGTCGGCAGTCCGTACTGCGAGCGGTAGATGGCGAGATCGGATTCCGCGTTGGGGTCGTCGTATGCGTCGACGATGTACACCCGCTGTCCGGTACCGGCGGACGCAGACGGAAGTTGATAGGCCGACTGCAGGCTGGACGGCCCGTAGCCGGACGGCGTCAGCGCGGGGTTGACCGCCTGCGCCACGTAGTTCGACTTCGAATGGAAGCCAACGTCGCTGCGGCGCAGCGCCATGCACGCGTTGTAGCCCGGCGCGACGGCCTGGTCGCATGCGTAGACGGCGTTCGGCGCTGCGCTGACGGTTGGTGTTGTGGCGGACGCGCTGGCGGCGGCGGTGGCCGCGCCGGCGACGACTGCGACAGTGCTGATGAGGACGGCGAGTCCCCGGGCGGTGCGTGTCAAAACCCCTCCTCGGTGCGGAGACCCCGCGTAAAGCGGAGGTAATGGTCGCACGGAAAATGGGTGGTCGGTTCCCCTGCGTCGCTGTGATTTGCACGCAATGTCGTTGTGAATAGCGGCGTAATAGCACGAGCGGTGCAAACCGGACCAGCGTCTCCGACGCTGCCCGCCACGACCTAGGCTCAAGGTGTGCAGCTGCCTCACCTCGACGACTCCGGTGCGGCACGCATGGTCGATGTCACGGGCAAGGACGTCACCGTGCGCACGGCAACCGCAACCGGCCGATTCGTCACCACTTCCGCGGTGGTGGAGCTGCTTCGTGCGCGCGGCTTGCCCAAGGGCGACGCGCTCGCCGTCGCGCGCATCGCCGGCATCGCCGGCGCCAAGCGGGTGCCGGATCTGCTGCCGCTGTGCCACCCGGTCGCGTTGCATGGCGTGAGCGTCGAACTCGAACTAGACGACGGGGGTGTGACCATCACAGCGAGTACCCGAACTGCCGATCGCACCGGTGTCGAGATGGAGGCGCTCACGGCTGTGGTCGTCGCCGGACTCGCGCTCTACGACATGGTCAAGGCGGTGGACCGTGGCGCGATGCTGACCGATGTGCGGCTGCTGTCCAAGGACGGCGGCCGGACCGGCAGCTGGCGTAGCTCGGCGGCGGCGGACGACGGGTCGGACGGATGAAGGTCGGTGTGATCACCTGCTCGAATCGCTCCGCGGCCGGTGCGCGCGCCGACGAGTCCGGCGCGTTGATGATCGAGCTGCTGACCAATGCGGGGCACGAAACCGCGTTCCACGCCGTGGTTGCCGATGACGTGGTTGCGATCCGCGACGCGGTCTGCGCCGCCATCGGGGCCGGGGCGCGCGCGGTGCTGACCACCGGTGGCACCGGGCTCACGCCGACCGATGTGACGCCCGAGGCGGTTCGGCCGATGCTCGATCGCGAGATTCCCGGCATCGCCGAGGCGATTCGTCTGGACGCGCGCGGCGTGGTGCCGACATCGGTGCTGTCTCGTGGAGTCGCCGGCGCTATCGGGCCGGTGCTGGTGGTGACGCTGCCGGGATCGCCGGGTGGTGTTCGCGACGGGCTGGGGGTGCTTGCGCCGTTGCTCGAGCACGCGGTGGATCAGCTCAGCGGCTCCGATCACCGGCCGGGCGGTGGCGTGTGACCGGGCTGCTCGCGCCACTGGTGGCCGTGAGCGATCAACCGCTGGACGTCGCCGCGCATCGCGTGCATGTCGACGCGGCAGGTGCCGGGGCGACGGCGTTGTTCTGCGGAGTGGTGCGCGACCGCGATGCCGACCGGCACGTCGTCGAGCTGGAGTACGAGGCCTATCCCGGCGCCGCGGACGTGTTGCGCACGGTGGCCGAGGAGATCGCTGCCGAGCCGGACGTGATCGCGGTGGCGGTGAGCCATCGCGTCGGCGTGCTCGGCATCGGTGACGTGGCGCTGGTGGCGGCGGTGTCGTGTGCACACCGCCGCGAGGCGTTCGACGCGTGCGCGCGCTTGGTGGACGAGGTCAAACACCGGCTGCCGGTATGGAAGCGTCAGGTATTCGCGGACGGTACTGACGAGTGGGTCAACTGCCCCTAACCGCGCGACGCTCAGGCACACCGTCTGCTGCGTTGTCGTTCGGCGCGCATGTTCGGGCCTTCGGCCCTGCAACGCTCAATCGCTCGGCCCAAACGAGCAAGCTCGCTCGGCCTCGCTCAATCGCGTAGAAACCACCTATAGCGCGCCTCCTCCGCCTTGCATCCGGCGCACCTGAGCGCCGCGGGGCGCGGTAGGGCCTGAGCGCTCTGTCTGCGGCCCCTAGGGTTGCGGCTCGTCCGTCGTGGGCTGGTCGGTGGCGGGCGGCGGCGTGGTCGGCGTCAGCTCGTCCGGGTCGAGCCGTTTCTGGACCTTCGAAGCGATGCCCGAGATCGTCGAGCTGTACTTGCCGCCGGTGGCGCGGTCGACACTCCCGGCGACGACTCCGGCACCCTTCGCCCCTACCACTGCGGCGCGTTCGGCGAGCTCCGTGGCACGCTCCTTCATCTGCGCGGCGCGTGGGGCGGAGGCAGCCGCGGCGGTCTGGGCGAGTTCGGTGGCCCTGTCTTTCATGGGCGCAGCCGCGGCGGCGAGCTTTGCGCCTAGCGACGCGGCACGCATGCCGAGCGTTTCCGTCTGACTGGGTTCTGCTGTGTCGTCGGGTTCGTTGGTGTCGCTCATCGTGGTGCCTTCCCGCGTCGGACGAGGACTGTCGCGTCCATCAAAGCACCGACCGGCTCGGTGGCGATCGCGGACCAGCCTCGCCCGGCGCCGTAGGCCGCAGGGAGCAGACTGAACGGGTGAGCCAGTCACCGGCAGAGAAGCCGTCCGATGGCGACCGCCGCCGCCGGACACCGCGCGCGCCGGCAGACGACGGTGCGCCGGTGCTACCCGATCGGGCGGCCGAGGACCGGGACGAGGCCTGGGGCGACGGACCGGCCGGCCGCGACGACGACTGGTATCGCCGCGAACGCCCGCCGCACCACGCCTGAACCGCAGAACGGTTAGCTAGTGCGCTGGAGTAGGTCGCGTATCTCGCGCAGCACGATCAGCTCGTCGCTGGGGATCTGTGCCTCCTCCGGGGCGTCCCCGGCGGCGCGCCGACGGGCTCGCAGCTCGGTGAGGTGCTTGATCGGCACGATCACGAAGAAGTAGATGGCGGCCGCCACGAGCAGAAAGCTGACGATGGCATTGACGAATTCGCCGTAGAGGAACGTGCTGTGGTGCAGGGTGAATTTCAGCGTGCTGAAATCTGGCTTGCCGGCGATCGCCGCGATGAGCGGCGTGATGATGTCCTTGACCAGTGCGCTCACCACTGCGGTGAACGCGGTGCCGATCACCACAGCCACGGCCAGGTCGACCACGTTGCCCCGCAGTATGAAGTCTCGGAACCCCTTGAGCATTCGTCCTCCTAGGTCGAGGCGTTTCGGGCGAATTGCGCCTTGCCCGGATGCTAGCCGGACAGCAGTGTCTCCAGTTGGGCACCGCGCATGGCGGCGAGGGTGGTCGCCGTGTCACGACCGGCAACCACGACCAGCCCGGCGGTCGCGTCCTGGCCTGTTCCGTCGGACGGCAGCAGGACGGCGAGCACCCGAATGCCGGCCGCGACTGTCGTCGCCCGCGTGGCTGGCGACCGCGCGCCCGGGTCGTCGACTGGCGTGTCGGTCGTCGACGGCTGACCGGCGTCGACGAGATCAACCCGGTCACCCGGGTGGACGAACGAGGGGACATCCGCGCTCACCCGGATGGCGACCGCCACCTGGCCCGGCGCCAGGCCACGCGTGAGTTCGTTACCGATCAGTCGGTTCGCGGTGACTGCCTCGCCTTTGACGATCGGGCCAGCCAGTTGGCGGCCCACGACATCAGCTGCCACATGCAGCGCGGTGGCCGGAGCGCGACCGGCCGGCCACGGCTGCGCACTGACGTCCGCGGCCGTGAGCGATGCTCCGGCGGGCAGATCCCTGGTAGCGAGCAGCACGGCGTCGTGCCGGGCCCGGGCGGCGGCGGCGTGTTCGCCGGCGAAGCTGGTGACCGCGAGCAGCAGGCACGACACCGCGGCCAGCCGGCGGGGCCAGCCGGACCAGCGACCGATCAGCGGGAAACGGGGTAGTGGCACTCGGCCACGTTATGAATCGGTGACCGCGCACAGGTGCAGTGCCGACCGAACTGTGGATGTGCAGCGGTGCTGTGGATGGGCGAATTGACAACCGCTCTGGCGGCCGGCCCAGACCGTGTGCTCAGGCCGACGCGGCCGCGACACCGCTGGTGCTCGAGGATCCCGACGACGACGAGCCTGACGAAGAACTCGATGAGCCACCGGAACCATTGGCACCGCTGGAGTCCTTCGAGCCGGACGACGCCGGCGATGCGCTCGATGACCCGTCCGAACTCGAACTCTTGGTGCCGGCGTCGGACTTCGCCGACGCCTTGGCCGACTTCGCCTCGGCCCTGCTATCGGTCCGGTAGAAACCCGAGCCCTTGAACACGACACCGACGGCGGAGAACACCTTGCGGACGTTGCCCGCGCACACGGGACAGCTCGACGCAGCGGGATCGCTGAACGACTGCACCAATTCGAAGCGGTTGCCGCAGTCGGGGTTGGTGCACGCGTACTGATACGTCGGCATGCGCTCCTCCGGGTCACTCGCGCGTCCCCGCGCGATGCTCTAGCACTCCAAGACTACGACTGCTAACGCGCCAGGCCAATTCCGCATTCCGTGCGGTCAGCGCGTGGCGGACCTGCGTCCGAAACGGCGGCCGCTACAGGTCCGTCCAGCCACTCGGCGTGGCCACCGCGCTCACCGATCGGTCCCATTGATCGTGCGGCAGGCCATCCACCAGCTCACCGTCGAACAGCAGCGCCACCACCGGCACATCGCCGACCCTGGCCAGGGCGCGGTCGTACGAGCCGCCACCGCGTCCGAGCCGAACCCCGTCCCGGGCAACCGCCAAGGCCGGCACGAATACCGCTTCGGCGCTGGCGATCGCGGCCGGGCCGAGTGCCGGGCGGGGGCGGTCCGGGTCCGGATGCCAGTGCGCCCAGTCCAGGTCGTTGTCCGGCAGCAGGGTCGGGATGAGGACGCTGATCCCCAAGCCGTGCCACCCAGCGAGCAGTTCGACCGAACCGGGCTCGGTGCGCATGGGCTCGTACGCCGCGACGCACCGCCACCCCTCGCGTACGCATCGAGCCAGCACGAGCGCGCGCAACTGCGCCCGTTGTGCCGCGATTTCGCCGCCGCCCCGTTGCCGGCGTGCGGCGAGGACCGCTGCCCGTACGGCCTCCTTGTTGGCGCCGGTATCCGCGCTCTGCACCGACTCATTGTGTCCCGGATAGTCTCGGTCGATGGCGTCCACGGTCCGAAAGGCCTTGATTCCGGCGGCCGGGCGCGGCACGCGGTTCCTGCCGCTGACCAAGTCGGTGCCCAAGGAGCTGGCGCCCATCGTCACCACGCCCGTGATCGAGTTCGTGGTCGCCGAGGCGGCACGGCACGGCATCAGCGACGTCCTGCTGGTGCTGAGCGAGGGCAAGGAGGCGATCGAGGACTACTTCGGTCACGACGCCGACCTGGAAACGGCGCTTGAGAAGAAGGGCGACGCAGCCGGGCTGGCCAGCATCCGCCGCCCCGGCGAGCTGGCCCGGATCAGCAGCGTGCGACAGCCGGAGCCCCGAGGTCTCGGCGATGCGGTGGCGCAGGGCAGAGGCTTCGCCGGCGACGAGCCGCTGGTGGTGCTGCTGCCCGACGATGTGATCGATGATCGCGACGATCTGCTCGGGCCGATGCTCGACGTGTATGCCGAGCACGGCGGCGTGGTGCTCGGGCTCATCGACGTGCCGCGATCGGAGATCGACAAGTACGGCTGCGTACGACTTCGTCAGGACGACGGCGGCCAGCGCGCCGATGACGTTGTCGCGATCGCCGACCTGGTCGAGAAGCCGGCCCCGGACGAGGCGCCGAGCACGCTCGCGATCATCGGCCGGTACGTGCTGCCGCCCGCGATCTTCGACGTGCTGGCGCAGACGGTGCCGGGTAGTGGTGGCGAGATCCAGCTGACAGACGCCATGCGCACGCTCGCCCGGCGCGGCGAGCCGGTGCACGGCGTGGTGTTCCGCGGCCGGCGCTACGACACCGGCGATCGCTTGCACTATCTGAGGGCCGTCGTCCAACTCGCCGTTCGACACCCCGAGATCGGAACCGAGTTCGCCGCGTGGCTGGGGGAGTATGGGCAGCAGTTGGCGTCGATGCCGGCGACAACAGGGACAGGGGTGATCAGTGGCTGACGGCGACCGCCTGCGGTCGGTCGACGAGCACCTCGCGGTCGTGCTGGACGGGATCGGTTCGATCGAGCCGATCGAACTCACCTTGATGGACGCGCAAGGCCTGCTGCTCGCCGAGAATGTCGTCACCGACGTGCCGCTGCCCGGCTTCGATAACTCGGCGATGGACGGCTATGCGGTGCGCGCCGTGGACACCCGCAGCGCCTCCTCGGATGAGCCGACCGTGCTTCCCGTCGTCGGCGATGTGGTGGCCGGCGCGACCAGCCGCGGTGGCATGGGCCCGGGGCTCGCGATGCGGATCATGACGGGCGCGCCGATGCCGGCCGGTGCCGATGCGGTGATCCCGCTCGAGCTGACCGACCGGGGTGTGGCTCGGGTCTCCATCAGCGCCCCGGTACACACCGGCGAGTGCGTGCGCCGCGCCGGTGAGGACCTCGCGCCCGGTGCGCCTGCGCTCGGCGCCGGCGCGGCACTCGGGCCGCAACAGATCGCGCTGCTTGCGGCGATCGGCCGCGACCGGGTGGTGGTGCGTCCGCGGCCGCGGGTGATGGCGATCTCCACTGGCAGTGAGCTGATCGAGGTCGGGCGCGTCCCGTCCTTCGGCGAGGTGACCGACTCGAACTCGTATCTGATCGCATGCGCGGCGCGCGACGCGGGTGCGGATGTGCGTCGGCTAGGCATCGTGCCCGACGATCACTCGGCATTGCTGGACAAGTTGGAGAGCCAGCTGCTGCGCGCGGACATCCTGATCACCACCGGTGGCGTGAGCATGGGCGCGTTCGACGTGGTGAAGCAGGCGTTGTCGGAGCTGGGCACCGTCGAGTTCACCCGGCTGGCGATGCAGCCCGGAAAGCCGCAGGGCTTCGGTCATCTCGGCAACCGCATTCCGATCTTCTGCTTGCCGGGCAATCCGGTCAGCGCGCTGGTGTCGTTCGAGGTATTCGTCCGCCCGGCGATCCGCAAGCTGCTCGGCAAGCGGAACCTGCAGCGTGCGACCGTGCAGGCCGTCGCGCTGGAATCGGTGGACAGCCCGGCCGGGATCCGGCAGTACCGCAGGGGACTGCTGCACCGCGAGGCCAGCGGCGGTTACAGCGTCTCGTTCGTCGGCGGGGCGGGCTCGCATCTGATCGCGTCATTGGCCTCGGCGAATTGCCTGGTGGTCATCGCCGAGGACGTCACCGAAGTGCCGGCGGGTACGCGAGTGACGGTCATGCCGTTGCTGTTGTCGAACCGGTGAGCGGTGTGGCCATTCCGATCGCCGCGCGGTTGACGCAACCATGAGTTCGCACCCGGGCTGGCCTGCCGAACTGGTCGCCGGTCCGGTGTTGCTGCGTGCGCCGAAGTTGCGTGACGGCCGGGCCTGGAGCGAGGTGCGGCTGCGCAATCAGACCTGGCTGACGCCGTGGGAGCCCACCTCTCCCTACAACTGGTACGACCGCAACGCGCCGGGTGCGTGGCCGTCGCTGCTGTCCGCCCTGCGCAAGGCGGCGAAGGCCGGCACCATGTTGCCGTTCGTGATCGTCTACGGCCGGCGGCTGGTGGGCCAGCTGAACGTGTCGAACGTGGTGCGCGGCGTGCAGCGTTCGTGCACGATCGGCTACTGGTTGGACCGCGAGTACGCCGGGCGGGGCATCGCTCCGACCGCGGTCGCGTTGGTCATCGACCACTGCTTCGCCGAGGCCGAGTTGCACCGGGTGGAGGTGGACATCCGGCCGGAGAACGCGGCCAGCCTGCGGGTGGTGGAGAAGCTGGGCCTGCGGCGCGAGGGCTACTACGAGCGATTCCTCGACATCGACGGCGGTTGGCGCGATCACATCGCGTTCGCGATCACGGTGGAGGAGACAGCAGGCCGATCGGTGCTTTCCCGGCTGGCCGTGTTGCCCGTTCCGCCCTGATCGCGCTCGGTGGATCGTGATGCGCACCGGCTGCTATAGCCGCGTCACAGCCTCACGATCCACAGCGAGCCCTCGAGTTCCGGTGGAGATCTAGATCCGACACGCCGGGCGACGTACCCGGGGAGTGCCCCCTGCCCTGGCTACGGTGATGCACGGTGTTACAGGTGTGACTGGAGGTGCGAAGTGTTGTCGCCGATGACGACTGTCTTCGTGCTCGTCGTCCTGTGGCTCATCGTCGTCGTCCCGATGATCGTGCGACGCAACGACGAGCGGCGCCGCGACCGGTCGGTCGAGGGGTTCGGCGCAGCGATGCGTGCCTTGGGCCGGCGCAGCTCAGCCCGCGCAGGCACCGAGGTGTTCGTGCCGCGGGAACGCCGCGCCACCGCAGCTCTCGACAGACCCGACCCGAGGCCCGAAAGCAGGGCAGCCGTCACCCCTCGCCGTCCGGTGCCCGCCCCCGAGGAGGCGCTCATGTACCCCGTCGATCGCTCGGAGATGTCCGCGGCGCGCGCTCAGATGATGTCCCGGCGGCGGCGCTCGCTCGGCACGCTGATCGCTGGTGCGGTGCTGTTCACGTTGCTCGCCGCGGTGATGGGCGGGGTGCTGTGGTTGCTGGACGCGCCGTTCCTGATCGGTACGACCGGCTACCTCTACTTCCTGCGCACGCAGGCATTGCACGATCGCGAGCGGCGGGCGAACCGGTGGCAGCGTGCGCACGACCGGCGGAGCACCGGATATGAGGCCACCGAGGAAGTCGCTCGTTTCGACGACATCCCCCAGTCCGTGGTGCGTATCGACGACGACGACATCGAGTTGCAGAACCTCGACACGATCGACCTCACCGGCCTGTACAGCGAGGACCTCCAGGCCGAGCCGGTGGCCGAGCGCCGGGCCAGCTGACGCGCAGCTGCTGATAACCTGATCGACGGCCAATTCCGATCAGGGTTGGCCGATCGAAGTAGTCAGGGGCTGTGGCGCAGTCCGGTAGCGCACCTCGTTCGCATCGAGGGGGTCAGGGGTTCGAATCCCCTCAGCTCCACATATGGCCCAGTGTTTCTGGGCCTTTCAGCGCTGTGCGGAGACGCTGACAACCGGCTTGACCCCCGTTTGACCCTGGAGCGGTCCTGGCGCGCGCGCTCAAAATCCCCAGAAAATAAGGGATTTCGAGCGAGTGACGTCAAGGCCTGAAAATGTGATGGGGTTAGAGGTTCGAATCGACAACTAGCGGCGCTCCGCAGTGGACACGTCGGCCTGCCGAACGCCCGTCACGCGGTGACCAACCTGCGCATTCAGTCTGGCCGCGCGTCGCCATGCAACGTCACGCACCACCCACGGCGCAGCGACGGAGCACGAGCCGCCGATGGGAAACTCCTCGCCGGCGGCTGACCCATGCCGCGAGAATCCGAGTACATCTCGCGCGGTGCCTGCCCGACCATTGAGCAACTGAATGCAGCTCCGTACGACGGCGCCCTCGCCATCATCGGAAGATTCGGATCCCATCGACGAGCAGGACCGCGCTCATGACGAGCATCGCGATCCCGGACACACGACCGACGATCCGGGCGGTAGCGGGCACAGCCACGAAGACCCTGCGCCATGCCAGGCCGAATGATGCGTAGAAGGTGCCACAGGTGAGGACGAATACGACACCCAGCGCGCCGAGCTGGATGGACAGGGGCCAGGATCCGTGCTGGTCGACGAACTGAGGTAGCAACGCAACGAAGATCAGGAGGCCCTTGGGGTTGAGGGCACTGACGCCGATCCCGCGCGCGACCTGGGCTGTCGCCGTCGGCCGAACCGCCGCGCGCTGTGCGTCGGCACCCTGTGGGTGCTCGAGCGGCGCCGCGCTGGCCTGCACCAGACCCGAGATCCCCAGGAAACCGAGGAAGATCGCACCGACGACGGTGAGCAGGGTCAAGAGAAGCGGGGTTCTCCCGACCCAGGTACCGATCCCCAGGGCCACCGCAGTGCTGATCCCGCCGTATCCCAGCATCAACCCTGCGACACCGGGGAGCACCCCACGGTCGTGGGATCCGCAGGACGCGACGAAGGCCCAGTCGGGTCCGGGTATCGCAATCAATGTGAGCGCTACTGCCCAGAAGTCGAACAGATGAGTGGTGGACACGGGACCTCCCGGCGTCGAGCTGGCAAGACAGAAACTACGCTCGATCTTGCGGAAGGTGTTCCCGTTCTCACCCCGAAATCGACCTAGATGTGGCAGGATCTATCACGATGGACGCGATTGATAGAAAGATCCTCTCCGTGCTTCAGGAGGACGGCCGACTCACCATCACTGAGCTGGCCGAGCGGATCGGCCTCAGCGCGTCCCCGACCCACCGTCGGCTCCGTGAGCTCGAGCAGTCGGGCGCGATCCGCGGCTACCGTGCCGTGGTCGACCCAAACAGTGTGGGTCTCGACTTCGAGGTGCTGGTGTTCGTCACGATGCGTCAGGAGGACCGAGAGACCCTGTTGGGTTTCGAGAAGGCCATCTCGGCCATTCCGAATGTGCTGCATGCTCAACGCCTCTTCGGCGACCCCGACTACCTCATCAGGGTGCGAACCAGCGATGTCGATGCTTACGCAGAGTTGGAGGACAACGTCCTCGCGGCAATACCGGGCGTACAACGGTTGAACTCGACCCTGGTGATGAAGCAGGTCGTGACCGACCGTGCCATCCCGACCTGACGGGCCGGAGCCAGCAACTTAGGATCATCTCGGAGGCGAGGGGAGTCGCTGGCGGCCACGGCGGTTGATCGCATTCTTCCGAGCCTGGGATGGTCCATATTACTGAACGACCTGCTGAGGCCGAGGGCCTGGATGTCCGGGCACTGGGAGTGACCTGGTCAGACGCATGTGGCTCCTGGATTCGTGCGACAGACCGATATGAGAGCCGCACCTAGGTTGAGGGGGCGCCGAACCAGGCAGTGAGCGCTCCCCGCAGTGCGGGCAGTGCAGTCTCGCCAGGTTCGTCGACCGCGGCCGCCCAAGCGATGTGGGCGTCCGGCCGGATCAACAGTGCGTCGGCCGGCCGCTCGTGCAGGGACGCGCTGACAACGGCGACGCGGTTACCCCACTGACTGGCAAGCTCACGTAGGTCCGCTTGGTCAGCGAGATCGAGGAGTGCCGGTCGGCCATTACGCAGCACCCCGGCGAACTTGGGGTCCTCGTGGTCGACGGACAGAGCTCGGTCGGTCGCGAAGGTGCCGACGAGAGGGTGTGTTTCTGACTCCTGAGACCCCACATCGGTGCCGGCCATCAGTGCACCGAGGCGGCGCAGCGGTTGGTCGTCGGTGGTCAGCTCGAGGAACAGCGAGCGCAGGGCGTCGGCGCTTGGCCCGAACCCGCGGCGCAGCGCCACCTGAGCACGCGTATGGAGCAGAGTGCGTTCGGAGGCGGTGCGGCGTTCTTCGGAGTACGTGTCGAGCAGACCTGGCGGCGCCCAACCCTGGACGCTGGCGGCGAGCTTCCACGCGAGGTTAGCTGCGTCGAGCATGCCCGCGTTCACCGCGACCCCGCCCGCGGGGAACAGGTGCGCTGCGTCGCCGGCAAGAAAGACACGGCCGTCGCGGTAGGCGCCCGCCTGCTTCGCAGAGTAACCGAACCGCGTCATCCGGAGCGTCTCTCCCAGCGGCAGGTCGATGCCGAGGACCCGACGCACGCTCGCGCTCAGCTCCGCGACGGTCATGCGTTCGTCGTCGTTGTACTCGGTCGCCTCCAGCTCGGCGGTGTAGACGCCCATGGTGCCGCCCGTGCCCGAGCATGCGAACACGCCACGTTCGGTCGCGGTGTAGCCGAACGGGATCTTGCCGACTCCACGGACCTCGAGACTTCCGTCGTCGAGCACCGTCACCGAGTCGGGAACGGTGACCGAGGCCAGCCGCTCGATCTCAGGGTAGGACGTGCCGGGAAACGAGATCCCGACCAGGTCGCGGACCCGGCTGCGGCCTCCGTCGCAGCCCACCACGAACCTCGCTGCCACCTCGTACGGTCCATCAGGGCCACGCACCCCAACCGTCACCCTGTCCTCGTCCTGGCTCAAGAGGTGCACCTCGTGTCCACGGCGCACTTCGGCACCACACTCGATCGCACGCTCGGCGAGCACACCTTCGAGCCGCGACTGAGGCAGCAGCATCGTTCGCATCGGTGAATCCGTGAGGCGCGTGAAGTCCAACTGGAGTCCACCGAACGGGAACCGGGGAGCCGGCTCGGGACCGACGCTCGCCTCGCGGAATCGGTCCAGTTCACCGCGGTAGTGCAGCAGCTGCAGGATCTGTCCTGAGAGACCGCCTGCCTTCGCAACTTCGGACGGCTCCGACCGCCGTTCCAGCACCAGCGTCCGTACCCCCGCCTGGCCGAGCTCACCAGCGACCATAAGACCCGTCGGCCCGGCGCCGACAACGATTGCGTCTACGTCCATCAACTGCCAACTCCCTGAAGTTCCTCGTCTGAAATCCGGCAACGGTAGTCGATCGTGCGCGAGGACGCGGGACTTGCCGCCAGCCCTCTGCCGGTGTACGGGTTGAAACGGGAGGCCTGGCGTGGCCTCTGCTTCTTGTCCCACGGTCCATGGTTAGGACGCGTGGCTTGGTGGCCGGGTACGAGCGATGGCGTCGAGGTCCTTCGCGATGCTCGACAGGCCGCTGCGCGGGCGCCGGTTGGCGTACGACGGTGCGGTCATGGACGTCGTCATGATGTCTCCGAGCCTCCTGTTCCTAGACGATGGGTGTGGCTCGCCGGTTCGACCACGCAAACCCCGGAATGTGAGGCCGCTCGGTCAGAGCCTGTAGGCCCCGAAACGAAAAACCGCGACAAAGGCGGCCAGGGCGGCCAACAGGATCGGCACGGACGCTTCCTTGATCTCCCCGCGGCGGATGTGGGTGGCCGCCGCGCCAAGCATCAGGACCGCCACTCCGGTCGCAGCAGTCGGGACCAGGAATTTGGTGATGTCAAGGAGTCCCGGTAGGACCAGGCCGAAACCACCGAGAACCTCCAGGCCTCCGATGTTCTTCACGGCGAGGTCGGAGAAGTCTTCGGCCCACGCGTGGCCACCGTCGATCAGCTTCGGTCTGGATCGTGCGAACTTGGCCATTCCGCTCGCGAGCGTCATCAGGCTCAGGATAGAGGCGACGATCCACAGTGTTGAGTTCATGACTGAGTCCTTGTGTTTGAGATTGCGTTCCTGGGCCTGATCGACCGGCACGCCGGTCCACGAGCGCGCAGAGGTCAGCGCTTGTTGTCGTGTCCACGTGTTATGCGGGGTCTGCCTGACGCCGGCCCTGTCCGGCGCAGGCTGACGCTGCGCTTGGGGCGGCTAGTCGGCGGTGGCCTGTGCGGTGAATCGGCTGATCGCGTCGGCGAACGCGGCGGGTTGGTCGAGGGGGATGAGGGTGTAGGTGTCCTCGATCAGATGCAGGTGGGCGAGCGGGAGCAAGTCGGCGAGGCGCTGGCCGTGTTCGGGTGGCATCACGCGATCACCGTCGGCCCAGATGATGAGTGCCGGGCGGTCGAAGGTGGAGAGGCGATCGGCGGCGCGGGTGAGTAGATCGGTGTCGGCGCCGGCGGAACGGAGCATGCGGACGGTGTCGCGGCGGATCGCGGGGTCGGTGAGGAGGGGGCGTAGCCAGGTCTTGACGCTGGCGTCGCCTCGCAGGGTGAGCCAACCGAAGGCGAGGGGAAGCCGTCGGACCATGCGCAGGCGCATCTGTTGCATGAATAACCCGAACAGGCGCGGCGAGAGCCGCCCGGCGCGCACGAGGGTGCGGCCGGTGAGGCCGGGTGGGAAGTTGTCGAACGCGTCGCAGGAGGCGAGCACGACCCGAGCCACCCGTGGTGACCGGGCGGCCATGAGGAGTTGGATGAGTGCACCGCCGGTGTCATTGCCGATCAGGGTGACATCGTGCAGGTCGAGGCGATCGAGAAACTCGGACAGCAGTGCCGCGATCGCAGGCAAGGACAGGTCGGCGTCAGTCCGCATCGGGTGGCGATGCGCTCCGAGCGGCAGCGTCGGGGCGATGCAACGGTGGCTGGGGGACAGTTCGGCGATCACCGCGTCCCAGAGGGTGGCGTCCATGAGGAAGCCATGCACCAGCACGACGGTCGCGCCGCCAGCAGCGTCCGGACCGGCGGCACGGGGAGGATCGACCTGCTGGGTAAGGGCGGTGTCGAGGTAGTCAATGATGCCGGCGGATAGTTCGATCTCAGGCATGGTCGCGCCCGTTCGACGCTGACGCGGGCCGCATGTCCGTGACGGCTGTGCCCGCACGGGCGGTGCTCTCTGCAGGTGTCTGAGTGTCCGCGTCGAGGAGGTGGCGTCGCAAGAACGCCACCTCGACGTCGACGGCGTGTTCGTGGCCCGTGAGGAAAGGTGCGTAGTGACCGCCAGGCATCCGGGCGAGTTCGCCCCGCGGCGCCCGCTGGGCGGCGCGAGCGGCGAGTTCGGGGAGCGCGGTCTCGTCGTGGTCGCAGACCAGGACCAGTAGCGGGCACCGTATGCGGGAGGCCCGCCGGCCCGGCGCATAGAACCCGAGTCGCAGTGCTGAGCCGGTGGCGACGGTCTGCTGCCAGTCGGGATAGCGGTTGTTCGGGTTGAGGCCTGCTATGGCGTCGCGGACAGCGTCGGGGGTCGAAAGCATCGCGACGGTCCCGGCCGCGCCGACGAGCGGCACCAACAGGGGTTGACGGCCGAGTCGGCCACCGAGCATGTCGAGGATGCCGCGGCAGGTGAAACGCAGCATGGCAACCGGTTTTTGGTGACGGGCGGCGTTGCGCAGACCGGCCGGTCCGTCCGCGTGGGGCGTCTGCGCGATCGCCGCGCGCAGCTGCGGGTGGCGGGCGGCGACGTCGAAGACGTACCCGCCGGAGGCCGAGAAACCCCAGGCCGCGAGCCGGGAGGGATCCACGCCGGGCAGGATAGCGGCGTAGGCGAGGGCGGCGTCCCAGTCGGCGAGTTGATCTCCGATCGGCAGAACCAGCCGTGGCTGCCCGCCGCTGTCACCGAGGCGGCGGTAGTCGAAGGCGAGGACGGTGAAGCCCGCGGCATGGAACTGTCGCGCGAACCGGTCGGTGGCCGGCTCCTTGGTGACGGCGAATCCGCCGGCCATGACCACGCAGGCGGTGGTGGTGCCGGGGTAGTACCAGGCGGCGCAGGTGATGTCGCCGCTGGTGAAAGTGACCTCGCGTCGTTCGCCGAGGGTGGTGGTGTTGGCGCTCATTTGTGCGCGACTCCAATCGATGCAGGAGGGGTGGCCGGGAGTGGCCGTTCCGCTAGGAGAGGGGAAAGGCAACGGGTCAGGGGCGATCAGCGTCGGCTTGCCGTCGCTTCGCTGGGCGTTCGTGTCGGCCATGACGGCTCGTCCTCGTTGATCAGGTGGGGCGGGCATTGGGTGAGAGTCTTCTGCGCGTGCGTGTGGGCTTTGCGCCCCTTGCGCGCTTCGCGGACGACCCGCGCACGTCGTGCTTCCTCGAGCAGATCGCTGATTCTTGCCTCGGCGAGGCGTTGGGTTATGACGGGATGCATGACTGGTCCTGTTCATGAGGTGCGGCTAGGACGGTTCAGTCGTCGGGTCGGGATCCCGACCGGACACCGAGATCAGGGTCAGACCGAGGTCGCGGACTTTTTCGAGGACTCCGAACAGCGCGCCTTGGTCGGCTAAGTGGCCGTGAATGACGGTGTCCGTTTCTCGAACGTCGACATCGAGGCCGTCGAACCAAGCGACCCAATGTTGATCAAGGACTCCCTTGACCCGGATCTCGTATCGCATACCTGGCACAGTAGGAACTCAGCGTTCTGGCCGCGTCACTCGAAGGTGGACATTGGGGGTGGAATCTTGTCACCCGACGGTGCGGCACGAAGGTGGAACTGCTGCGATCAGACGGATAGATGCGAGATGTTGCTGGTCAGGGCAGCAGGTGCAGTTCCCGGGCCCGGGCGACCGCCTCGGTGCGATTGGCGGCACCGATCTTGTCGAGGACGTGACTGACGTGCTTCTTGACCGTGTCGAGGGTGATGACGAGTTCAGCGGCAATCGTCTTGTTGGACCGGCCGTCGGCCAGCATCGTCAGTACCTCTGTCTCTCGACTGGTCAGCGCGTCGACGCCGCCGGTTGTCCTGGCCGTTGAAGCTGCGTTCTCGGCGCGCGAGGCCCGCTGCAGGTCGAGTAGGTAGGTGAGGGGCATCTCGGCGTTGGCGTGACGGGTGCGCTGAGCAGCGACGAGCAGGTCGAGCAACGCCGCGATCGGAGCGCCTTCGTCGGCGAAGACACGGATATGGCGTTGCTTAGACCCGAGCGTGGCCACCTCGCCCAGCAGGTCCACCGCGGCCTGGACATCGTCCATGGCGGCCAGCGCCAACGCCCGCAGGGCGCTCGTCTCGATGACGGCGCCGGTGCGGTCTTGCGCGAGTGCCGCTGTATGCACTCGAGTCAACAGGTCCAGTGCCTGCTCGGGTCGGCTCTGGGCGAGCAGCACACGCGCCAGCACAAGGTGGCCGGCCTCGCGTGGGTAGTCCAGCTCATCGTTGGCAGTTAGCCCGCACGTCTTTGTCCAGCGGGCTGCGGCGGCCACGTCCCCTTGGGCCAGAAGTAGGCGTGCGCGCTCGGCCGGGACGGGGTTGAACAGGCCGGCTGCGCCCAACGCGTTACTCGTGGCCTCATCGATGGCGTGCCGGGCGCCGGTCGGATCACCCGTGCTCTGACGGATCCACGCGAGTTTCACCAGGCCGGATGCCAACGGGGGTGTGTGGACGAATTGGCGGCACAGCGCGATGCCCTCGGTGAGGTAGCCCAGCGCCGCATCAAGGTCATTGCGTTCATAGGCCACTTCAGCCAAGCTCACCAATGCTGGCCCTGCGCTCGGGTGTGCCCTCCCGCCGGGCACGGTGGCGAACGCGAGAGCCTGTTGCGCGGTGTCGACGGCGGCGTCGAGGTGGCCCCGGGCGCGCTGAATGCGAGCGAGCGAGTAGCTGCCCCAGGCCGTCGTGGTGGGCTGCCCGGCCGAACGCCACGAAGTAAGGCTGGCCGCGAAGATCTCCTCGGCGTTGTCGAGGCGACCTAGCAGCCAATCGGCCATCGCTCGGAATCCCTCGACCGCCGAGATCAACATCAGCTCGTCGGCGCCGATCTTGGCCGCGGCGAGCGCGGTGTACTCTGCGGTGCCCTCCGCGTCGCCCCGTAGTTGCGCCAGATAACTGCGTTGCAGCGCGATGACGGCGGGCACATTGACCAGCAGACTGCCCGCTATGCCAGCCGTGGGGCGGAATGGCTGCGGGCTCACGTTGGCGGCGACTTGCTCGGCGGCGTCGATCAGCGATTCCATCGTCTCGAGGTCACCGCGCATCGATGCCATCTGCGCCTGCGCGAGGAGCAGGCGCGGCCGGGATCGGACCACATCGTCGGGCAATGCTGGCATCCAACGCCGGATCGTCACCTCTTCACCGCGCAGGTTGAACACGGTGTCGAAATGTTCCTCGATGAGCCGGGCGGCCGTAGCCGTGTCCGCCGCGGCCAGGCTGTGGTGGATCGCGTCGTCGGCCAAACCTTGATGCTCGTACCAGTTCGCGGCGATCCGGTGCAGCTGCTGGGTGCGTCCGGCATGGTCGTCCAATCGGGCGCGCAGCAGGTCGGCGAACAAATGGTGGTAGCGCCACCACCCGCGGACGTCGTCCAGCGGAATGAGGAACAACCCAGCGCGTTCGATCTCCGCGAGCATCACCCGGCTATCGGTACGGCCGGTGACCGCGTCGCACAGCGGACCGCTCAGTCGCTCCAGCACCGACGTCTCGAGCAGGAACGCGCGAACCGGCTCACTCTGGCGTTCGAGCACCTCCTCGGCGAGGTAGTCCAACACATATCGATGGCTGCCGGTGAACCCGGCCACGAACCCGGCCACGTCGCCCTGGCCGCGCAGCGATAACGCCGCCAACTGCAGACCGGCCGCCCATCCCTCGGTGCGTGCCGCCAACGCCTCGACTACGGCGTCCGGCAGCGGACCTTCAAATCCGGAGGCTTCGCGCAGCAGCGCGGCGGCCTCCTCGAAGGTGAACCGAAGATCACCCGCGCGCAACTCGGTCAGCTGGCCCCGCGCCCGGAGCCGCGCCAACGCGAGCGGCGGATCAGAGCGGCTAGCCACGACGACGCCTAAACCCGGTGGCAGGTGCGCGAGAAGCACACCAAGTGACGAATGGACCGGTTGGGAGTCGATCAGGTGGTAGTCATCGAGCACGAGCACCGCGCCCTCGTCGAGCGGCGCCGCGAGGAGATCATTCGTCGCGGCCGTCACTACGGCCTCGATTGACGGTGGCGCCGGCGGCCCGAGCAGGGGCCCAATACGCTCGCTAATCCCCGGCCGCACCCGATCGAGCGCGGCAACCACGTGGCGCCAGAACCGAGACGGATCATTGTCGCCGGAATCAAGCGACAGCCAGGCCGTCGCGCGCGTGCTTCGGCCAGCCCATTCGGCCGCCAGGACGCTCTTGCCGTAGCCGGCAGGCGCGCATACCAGGATGAGGCCCTGAGCCAGCCCATCGTCGAGGCGCTGAACCAGTCGCGGGCGGGCCACCGTGCCCGGCCGCAGAGTCGGCACGCGAAGTTTGGTGGCTAACAGCGCCTCGCGAGCCGACGCGACACTCTCGGTCGGTCCGGCTTCCTCAGACTGCTCAGACGGCTCTGCCATTCGATATCCGCACGCTCAGTCGCGATCCTCCGCGTCGGGACTGGTTCCCATTCATGCTAGGCGCCTGCGGTCGCCGATGGCACCTTCGTGCCCTGCAATGAGCGCGAAGATTCCACCCCGAGATGCCACCGAGGAGTGACGCCCAAGCGCAAAGCGCCACCTAGCGTCGAGCCCAGCCCAACAAACGATGATGCCGCAGAGCAAGGGGACGTAATGAATGGCCTGGACCAGGCCACCGAAGCCAGGCACTCAATCGCCGTTCGAGGCGACCTGGTCGAGACCCACCCCCGCATGCCCCGACACGACCTGCCCTGCCAGGTGGAGGACGGCGATCTGTGGGCCGTCGACGGCCCGTAGTCCAAGTCATCTTTTGGACCTTGTTAGTGAGTGAGCAGTCACACAGAGAGGTAAGCAGATGTTCTCCGACAATTCCCGTTTCCGGAAGCGCTCCGTGCCCAGGACCAGCCTGGCCTGGACGCTCGCGATCGTCTCGATCGGCCTGTTCATGACCACGCTCGACAACCTGGTCGTCACGACCGCACTGCCGTCGATCCGCCGGAGCCTGGGCGCATCGATCCAGTCGCTCGAGTGGACGGTCAATGCCTACACGCTGACCTTCGCCGTGCTGCTGCTCACCGGGGCCGCGCTCGGCGATCGGTTCGGTCGCCGGCGGATGTTCGCAGTCGGGCTGACGCTGTTCACCGCCGCGAGCGCCGCGGCGGCGCTGGCCACGACCACCGATGCCCTGATCGCCGCGCGAGCGCTGCAGGGCTTCGGCGCCGCGATTGTCTTGCCGCTCACGCTGACGTTGCTGTCAGAGGCTGTCGCGCCCGAGCGGCGCGGCATGGCGCTGGGCATCTGGGGCGGAGTGAGCGGCCTAGGCGTGGCGATCGGGCCGCTCGTCGGCGGCGCGGTCGTCAGCGGTATCTCGTGGCATTGGATCTTCTGGATCAACGTGCCGGTCGGACTCGTGCTGGTGCCGCTGGCACTGACCCGGCTTACCGAGTCGCGCGGCCCGGCTCCCAGCCTGGACCTCCGCGGCCTGGCGCTGATCGGCCCCGGTCTGCTGGGCATCACCTACGCAGCGATCCGCGGTCAGGCCCTCGGGTGGACGAGCGCGACGATCGTGACCTCGTTCGCCGTCGGAATCGCCTTCGTGATCGCGTTCGTGGCGTGGGAGCTGCGGACGCCGGTGCCGATGCTCCCCATGCGGTTCTTCCGCTCGCGCGGGTTCGCCGCCACCAATGGCCTGTCATTCGCGATGTTCTTCGGGGTGTTCGGGGCGATCTTCTTGCTGGCGCAGTTCTTCCAGACCACGCAGGGGTACTCGCCGCTGCAGGCTGGGCTGCGGACGCTGCCGTGGACGGGCATGCCGATGATCGTCGCGCCGATCGCCGGAGTCCTCAGCGACCGGATCGGGCCACGTCCGCTGATGGCCGTCGGCCTGGCGCTGCAGGCCGCCGCCATCGGCTGGCTCGCAGTGATCATCACTCCGCAGGTGGCCTACGGCCACCTGATCGTCCCGTTCATCCTGGCCGGGACGGGGATGGCGCTCGTATTCGCCCCCTCGGCGAACGCGGTGCTCAGCGCCGTCCGAACCCAGGAGGCGGGCCAGGCCTCGGGAGCGGCCAACGCGATCCGAGAACTCGGCGGGGTGATCGGCGTCGCTGTGCTGGCGTCGGTATTCAGCGCCCACGGCTCCTACGTCTCACCGCAGGCGTTCACCGACGGCCTCACCGCGGGGCTGCCGGTCGGCGCGGTCGTGCTCGCCATCGGTGCCCTGATCGCGCTGCTGGTGCCCAAGCTGGCACCGGCGCCTGAACCCCACGCCTCACCCGAACGAGAGAAGGCATTCTCGTGAGCTCCGAAGCACCTCACCATCACAGCCAACGCGCAGACCTGGCGGCCTTGCGCCAGGTGCTGTCGGGCACGATGGCGCTGCCGTCCGACCCCGAATACGGGCTGTCTCAGCCCTGGAACGTGGCAGTTGCCGTCGCGCCGGGCGCCGTGATCGCCGCTGCTGACGCGAACGACATTCTCGAGACGGTCAGATTCGCTGCATCGGCCGGCTTCACGGTCGCAGTGCAGGCCACCGGACACGGCGCGGTGCCAGTTGGCGATGAGGTTCTGCTCGTCCACACGGCGCGGCTGGATGAATGCACAGTTGACGTCGAGCAGCGAACCGCCCGGATTGGTGCGGGAGTGCGGTGGCAGCAGGTTCTGGACGCCGCGGGACCGCACGGGCTGGCTCCTGTGGCCGGCTCGTCCACCAACGTCGGTGTCGTCGGCTACCTCAGCGGCGGCGGTGTCGGCCCGCTGGCCGCAACGCTGGGAGTGTCTTCGGACTACGTCCGATCCTTGGAAGTGGTCACCGGCGACGGCGAACTGCGCCACGTCACCCGGACCGAACATCCTGACCTGTTCTGGGGACTTCGGGGTGGCAAGGCCACCCTCGGCATCATCACTGCAGTGGAGATCGACCTACTTCCGATCAGCACCATCTATGGCGGTGCCCTGTATTTCGATGGCGCTGACACTGCCCCCGTCCTGCATGCCTGGTCGACGTGGTCGGCGACCCTACCCGAGCACGCGACCACCTCGGTTGCGCTGGTCCGACTGCCCGAGCTGCCCTTCCTGCCGCCCGCGATCGCCGGCAAGCAGACGATCGTCGTGCGCTACGCGAGCTTGGCGGACCCTACCGAAGCGGAGCGGCTACTCGACCCGCTCCGGACTGTTGCTACACCAGTTCTCGCTAGCGTCGGCGAACTGCCGTACACGCAGATCGGCGACATCCATGCCGATCCCAGCGACCCGGCTCCGGTCCAGGAACGCCACACGCTGATGAGCGCGCTGACCCCAGAGGCCGTCGATGCCCTCGTACAGACCGCCGGACCCGGCTCGGGTTCACCTCTGCTCATTGTCGAGCTGCGTCGATTCGGTGGGGCGTTCGCGCGACCACCGCGTGACGCCAGTGCCTTCAGCTACCGCGACGCTGCCTACGCGCTACACACGATCGGCCTGGCCGTCCCGCCGGACTCTGAGGCCGTCACCGCGCATGCGGAACGCGTGATCGGCGCGGTCGGATCGTGGTCGACCGGGCGCAAGTTCGCCAACTTCGCTGCCAGCAACGACCCGGACCAGATCGCCCGGGCCTACGACGACGAGACCCGCAACCGTCTCACAGCAATCGCTGATCGCTACGACCCGACCCACGTTCTGGCCGACTCTCTGTGGGTAGACGGCCCGGGCCACTGTTGACCCTGATTTGACCCCGAACGGACCCTTCGACCCCGGCCGGCACGAGATGACATCAGGTGGCACGGGACGGCTGAATCCCTGCTGTGTATGGGAAACAGGCAGACACAACCCAGTACGAGACGTCATGTACTGACGTCGAATGACCCTTCGCATCGAGGGGGTCAGGAGTTCGAATCTCCTCAGCTCCACGTCATGCCCCAGTGTTTCTGGGAGTTCTGAAGCACTGAGGTTTCTCGGCTTGACCCCGTCGACCCCGAGTTGACCCTCGCAGGTGACGCCATCGAGGCGAAAATCCCCGGTTTCACTGGCATCCGACCATACGACCTCGAAGTCGGTGAGGGGCGATGCGGTTCGAACGTCGGCACGGTCTGGTGCGGATGACGCCGCCGGTGCGGTTCGCCCACAGACTGTTGACAACAGCGTGGGTACCGGATCCCGATGCGCGGCGCGGGGCGGGTATCGCGGCCCGTGCTACGCGGCGCGGGTGGTGTGTGCAGCAGGCGATCGGTCTGGGGGTCTCTGCTCGGGTGGCATCCGATCGGGTCGGTGGTTCAGCGGTTGCGGGTAAGGCGAGGCATTTCCTCGCGGGGGGTGAACCGCAGTTGAGTTAGCGGCTCGTGGTCGCGCCAGGCGTTGAATGCTTTGAGGTAGAGCGCGACGTGTTCGCGGGTGTCGCGGCGGCGCTGGACTTGTCCGGCTTGTTTGCGGGCCATCGCGAACATGACTCGGCGAAACTGTAGCCGCGGGTCGGACTTGGCCAGTCCGGCGCCGTCGATAATGCCGTCGAGCCACTCGTCTTGTTCGGCGCGGCGGCTCACGCGCGAGGTGAGGTAGCTCGCGGCGCCGGCGGCGCTTTTGATCATGCCTGTGGCGGCGGCGATCTGTTCACCGACGGCGACGAAGTCCCGCAGTTTCGGGTGCTGCTCGAGGGTTTGCACGATCTGGTGGTTGGTGACGGCCGCGGCGCCGCCGGACCAGTTCAGGTCCGGCCGGTTTTCATACAGCCACACGGTGCGCACCATCGCCGCGAGCATGGTGGAGGATTTCTCGCCTTCGATGGCGAGCACGTCGGCGGCGTTGCGGCGTTTTCCGGTGTCGAGGACGTCGAAGGTGCCTTCGTCGACATCGGTGAACACGGTCATTTCTACGGGCACGTCCGCTTCGATGATCGCGGCGAGGCGATGTTGCCCATCGACGAGCACGCCGTTGACGTCGAAGGCGATGCCCTGATGAGTCACCATCCAGTCGCCGCGACCCATCGCCTCGGCGAACGAGCGCACCAGCGTTCTGGACAGTGGCCGGTTGGTGGTGTTCGCGTCCAGCATCTCCGCGGCTTTCGCCGGGCTAATCGTCTGCACCCTGCTACGCACGTCGGTTCGCGCCTCTCATTCGGATGCCCGCAACCTATCGCGTGCAACATGGCGAGCCCCGTCGGTCGCGGGAGGGATGCGATCGTCGGGGCTCGCGCAAGACCCTACCCGCGCGATCGGGCTTCGTGACCCTCACACTGGTCGGCAACACAGGGCGCTGGACCGGGCCAGTCCATCTGGTGGGGTCGCCGGCGCATGTGTGACAGGGTTGGCGTCGTGAGCCCGCGCTAGAAGACAGTGCACCTGTACGGGCGCCACGTGCTGGCGGCCGACCGCTGACAGCCCGATACGGCGTTCTGCGCGCCGAGATTGTCCTGGGAGAGATGCGCCTGCGTGCACGGATCGGATGTTCCGGAGGTGTCGCGGTTCGCGCACCTTCGCCGGGCATTCCAGCCAGCGGGTCTTATGGATTAGCACGGAGGCGCGGAGCGCGCGATCCGCGGGCGGCGCGAAGGGGTCCGTTCGGCAAATGGGACCGTTGGGTTCCGGTCGCTGGCCCGGATCGGTTGACACCCCCGAGCCGGCGGGGACGTAGCCAGGACTATGCCGTGGGTGTGCGGGGCTTGATTACCAGCGGCTGCCGGCTGCTGGCGGGATGCGGAGGTCGAGTTTCGCGAGCCGCTCGGGGTCGAGAAGCGTGTCGATTCGGGTGATCTTGCCGTGGGTGACGGTGAAGGCCATTACCGAGAAGGGTCGGCCGCGTGGGGCTACCACGGCTCCCGCCGCTCCGTTGACGAGCGCGGGGATCACGAATGGGTAGAGCTTGGAGTATGTGGTCGTGTGCTGTGCGACGGTCGGTGCGCCGCGAAGCACGAGCGAGGCGTCCTCGCGCAGGATGCCGCCATCGATCCGGAGCTCGATGTCGGGATGGAGCGCGGCGAGGAGTGCCTCGAAGTCGCCGTCGCGTGCGGCGGCGAAGAACGCGGCCACGATCTGTCTTTGTTGCGCCAGGTCGTGGTCTGGCTGAGGGGCGCCCTGAACGCGCCGTCGCGCGCGGCTGGCGAGCTGCTGGGCGGCGGCCTCGGAGCGGTCAAGAACAGTGGCGATGTCGGCAAAGGGCACGCCGAACACATCGTGCATGACGAACGCTAGCCGCTCGGCAGGAGTCAGCACGTCGAGCACGACTAGCAGCGCCAGCCCGACGGAATCGGCGAGCAGCGCCTCGCGTTCGGGGTCATCGTCCTCTTCAACGTCCTGATAGAAACGCACCACTGGGTCGGGCACGTGGAGCGAAAGCAGCTCGCGTCGCGACCTGCGCGAGCGCAGCATGTTTAGGCAGACCCGGCCCACGATCGTTGTCAGCCACGCCCGCATGTTCTCGACATGTCCGGGATCCTGATCGCGGATCCGAAGCCACGCTTCCTGGAGGGCATCGTCGGCCTCGCTGACTGATCCGAGCATTCGGTAGGCGACCGCGCGCAGATGCAATCGGTGTTGCTGGAAACGCTCGGTCAGCCATTCGCGTTCGTCCGTCGTCAACTCACCCTCCGCCTCAAGAAGCCGGCGGCATCAATGATCGTCCTCGCCCCGGGGATGTGAATCGCGCGGCCGGGCAGGGCAGTGTTCCCACGCTGTCGGGGCTCCCGCGCTCCAGGTGGGTGTCGCCGGCGTTGGAACGGTTTCACCAGTGCTCGTGGTAGGCGAGGTCTGCGATTAGGGCGGCCGCGGCCACTACGAGGAAGCTGACGGCGCCGCCAATCCCACGGTCGCGAACCCGGATGTGCGCGCTCGCCGCGCAAATGAAGTAGCCGATAAGGCCGATCGCTGCAGCCGTCCCCAGTGTCGGCACGGCGAAGCCGACCAGCAGTCCAACCGCTCCCAAGGCCAACAGAGTGCCGAAAGGAACCATCCATTTCGTCGACAGTCGAACACGGTCCGCGACGACCTTGACCGACTGGGCGCCGACGAAGTTCAGGACGGCGGCGTAGCCGTTCGCCACCGCCGCCAGGATCGTGATGACGAAGTATGTGATGCGCATACCTCCAAGACACGCGCAAGCCGAAGAACCTGACCCCGCGACGAGGAGCCTCAGGCTTGGGGACCACCCCGGCAGTGGTTCTTCGAGACTGCTCGACCGTCGCCCGGATCATGCCAAGCCAGATGCCTCGCGCCGGGCGAGCAGCAACCCGTAAGCCGATCCCGGTGCGGGACGCACAGGCTAGTTACGGCGACCTGTGGGCCGACGTCGGGCCTGGGGCTGACAATAAGTTGCGCGGAGTCTGACCGCGCCGACGACGAACGGACCTTGATGACCGAACTGCCCGACAGGAGCGCTGCCCCGCCCGCGATGGCAGGTGACAGCCCCACCGACCGCGCGCCCGCTCGACGTTCATCTGGGCCGACCGGACGGTACGTCGTAGGTGCGCGCCTGGCCGGCCTGAACTCGGCGCTGGCGCTGGCGATGCCGCAGTCAGCGGCGTTCAACGTGCTGGCCGGACTCGACCGTTACCCGGCGCTGGGCGCAATGGACGCTGTCCTGACCGCCTCGCAGGTCGCGAAGACCTTCGACATCCCCGCCATCACGAACTGGTCCGAGGTGCTCGGCAAGCAGTTCCGCTCCGTCGACCTGATGAATGCGGTCGGCATCGGGCGCCAGCTGACCGAGGCGCTGGACACCATCGCGCCGCAGCGGGCAGCGCTGAACGCTGCCCTCGCCGGGCTGAGCCGCCACCAGAACCTCTTCGCTGCGCAGCTGGCGCAGATCGTGTCGTCCCAGGACGCCATCTCCCGCGTGGTGCTCGGTGCGGACCTGGTGAAGTCGACCGCTCTATTCGACAGCCTTGGCCGGTACGGCCAGGTGCAGGCGTCCCTCGGGGCGTTCGCCACCGCCGAACACAGCGTGCTGCTGCGGGGACTGACCCGCGCTCCAGCCCGCCGGTACGACTCCTACCTCGGCGGGCTGCCCGCCAAGCCCATCGCGCGGCGCGCAGCCGTCGCAAGGTTCGGCGGTGACGCCCAGTCCGGGATGGTCATCGCCGAAAGTTTGACGGCGGTCGGGCTGGACGACGACGACCGCGAAGAGCTCACCGAGCAGTACATGGTCGAGGTACTCGAACCTTGGGAGACCGGCCCGGCGCGGGCTCGAGAGGATCTGTTCGCGGCGCTGGCCTCGTTGCAGCCAGACCTGCCTGACTGGCTCAAGGCGGCGTGGGAAGACATCGAACGCGACGGGCCGAAGGCCGCGTCGAAGATTGCGAATTGCGCGGTCGAGTGCATAGATCAGACGCTGCGGGTGGTGGCTACGGCCGGTGACGTCATGGCGTGGATCGCCGATGTCGGCGAGCAATCCGGCTGGGTGCACGAGGGCCGCCCAACCCGCCGGGCGAAGGTCATGTTCGTGATGCGACACCGCTCCAAGCGCGACGCGCGCCTGGCCGTGTCACAGGTGGAGGCGCTGGCCGCGCTTGTGCAAGACGTCATGGTCGACCTGCAGTCGGTAAAGCACGGCCCTGCCCCGACCGTCGCGGCCATGCGAGGCATGGTGCAGGCCGTGGAAGGAGCCCTGTCGCAGCTGCTGCTGCACCGCTGACACTGGCGAGCACCGCCAGCCCCAGCCGAGGGCGGCGCGGGCATGACCTCAACTACCAGTGACCGAACGTCAGAGGGACGGGCGTCCCGAAGCGGATCGGCATGCGGGAAGACGGCAGGCGACGAATGGGTGGTTCGGGCTCCGGACCGGTCACCCTGCGTGTGGTCGTGTTGGTTGCAGTTCGAAGTGTTCGGCGAGCTGGTCGACGAGCGCTTCGGGTGTGCGGCTGCCGTCGATGTGGAGCAGCGAGAGTCCGAGCGCGATGGCTTGCCCGGTCACCTCTACATCCCACAGCGCGTCGCGCCCCAGTCGGATCTTGAGTGCGGCGGCGGGGTCGAGGTCGCCCCAATTGGCTCGCGCCCGATCGAGATCTGCGTAGCGGCGACCGAGGACGGTGCGACGAAAAGCCGCTGTCGGGATGAGAAACACGGCTTGTGTGGGACGGTCGAGCAGCGGTGCCAGGTCACGCGGGAGCACTCCGAAGTAGTCGACGAGCACGATGCGGTCGGCCGGTCGAGCAAGAAGATCCTCGATGAGGAAGCCGATTGTTTCGCCGTGGCGGCTTCCCATCGCTTCGTAGGCCGGTTCGGCCGAGCGATGGCGCCAGTTGTCTCCAGGACGCTGGCGACGCAACGCAGCAAGGTGCGGGTGATGTTGCGGCGAGCAGCGGGTAAGCCAGTCATGCTCGGCGCGGTCACCGGAATAGACGTCAAGCCCGAACCTGTGCGCCAACCCGGCTGCTGCTGTCGACTTGCCAGAGCCGGTGCCACCGGCGATCCAGCGGACGTGTTGCAGCCTGGCGGCCAAGGTCGACGATTGTGCGGTGGTCCCAAAATCCGATGAGGTCATGACCTCGATGATCAGGCGCAACAGACCGAAATTGCAGTCTTGTATTACGACCCAGGTGAACGCATTCTGAGGAGAGAGGGGCCGTCAACCTCAGGTCACGAGTGCGGCCGGTCCAAGGCGTGTGGCAACCACGACGCCGACGGCGAAGCGTCCCGCTGGCGGATCCGTAACCGGGCATGGGCGTCGCGGTCTGGGCTGCCGGCTGAGATGCTCGGCGGATGCGGAGGTTGGTCGTGCTGGGAGCGTCAGGTGGGCGGCCGGCGGCTGGTCAGGCATGTAGTGGGTTTCTGCTCGAATGGGACGGCGTGCGGATTGTGCTTGACCTTGGCTACGCCACGGTGCCGCAGCTGCTGACCCACGTTCCGGACGGTGGCGTGGACGCGGTGGTGGTCACGCACGAGCATCCTGATCATTGCGTTGATCTGCACGCCCTGTTTCGGGTACGTCATTACAGCTGTTCTGACGCGTCGAGGCTGCCGCTGTACTGCCCGCCAGGTGTGCTAGAGAGGTTGGCCGGACTGGAACCGGACGTCGACTTGAGCGGCGTGTTCGATCACCGTCCGCTTCCCGGGGAGTATGGCCTCGGGCCCCTGCGACTCACGGCCATGCCGCTGCCACACTTCGTGCCGACCGTCGGCCTGCGCCTGGTGGGCAACGGGGTTGCGGTCGCGTATGCCACTGACACCGGTCCGCATGAGGCGCTGGCCGAAATCGGCCGCGACGCCGAGCTGTACGTGCTCGATGCCACCGACCGGCCTGGTGAGACCGAACGCCCCGAACGCAACCTGCTCACGGCTGCCGAGGCCGGCGTGTGGGCGCAGAGGGCTGGCGCTCGTCGCTTGCTGCTGACCCATCTGTGGCCCGGTACCGACCCGGTGGCATCCGCCCGACGGGCGCGGCAGGCGTTCCTTGGCCCGGTCGAGGTCGCTACCCAGGGGCTCATCGTCGACCTTGACGGCTGACCGCCGGTCAACCATCGCGGCCCGACCCGCAAGCGTCACAAGTGGATCCCCGGCCGGACGGCCGAACGATGAAACGGGCTGCGGCTCGTCTTGGGGACTCGCCGGAGATTTGATTGTGCGAGTCTGACCCGATGCAGGAGGACGTGATGTTCGCTGGTGTCGGCGTAAACCTCTCCGCGACGATCACCGTCCCGGACCCGGCGGGCACGGAGGACGCTCCTGGGGTGGTGCTCGTTGGCGGCTCCGGTCCGGCTGACCGGCACAACGGGGGGCTGTTCGACGCGTTGCGTGACCACCTGGTCGGCGCCGGCCTCGCGGTTCTGGCCTACGACAAGCGCGGGGTCGGGCGGTCCACCGGTGCCTGGGCGACCGCGACGGTCGATGAGCTGGCCGGAGACGCTGCAGCCGCGGTGGCCCTCCTCCAGGCGCATCGACGGGTCAGCACCGACAGGGTCGGGGTGTTGGGGCACAGCGAAGGTGGGTGGGTCGCGCTGCGCCTGTGCGCCCGGTTCGGAGGGCCGCGGCACCTGATCGCGAGCTCCTGCCCAGCAGTGCCGTTCCTCGACGCCGAAGTCTTCGCGCTCACAGCGACGGGCGCCGAGGCGAGCAAAGCCGCTCAGCTCTACAGTGAGCTGGCCGTGGCGGCGAAATCCGGTGCGGGGCCGGTGGAAGCGCAGCGGATTCTGACCAGCTACGCGCATCATCGGTGGTACTCGACGGCACTTGGTGATTTCACGCTCGACGCGGATACCTGGGCGCAGTTGCGGGCGTGGGTCGACTACGACCCGTACGCCGACCTCGTGCGCCTGACGACACCCACGCTGGCGATTTTCGGGGAGCAGGATCCCCTTGTGCCGGTCGCGGCGAGCGTCGCAGGGTTCGAACAGACCGCATCCTCCGCGGCGCGCTCGCAGCAGGTCGTGGTCTTTCCCGAGGCAAATCACCGGATGCAATCCCCCGAAGGAGCGTTCGCGGCCGGCTACCTGACCTTGCTCTCCACCTGGTGCGCCGCCGACCCGCCGCCAGGCCCACGGCTTTCCTGACCAGCTCAGCCACCGCACCGGCAGCTGTGCCCGCAAGCTTAAGGCCGTGCGGCGTTGACATGCCTGGGGTGATGGCGAGGTGTTCTCGTGCGCTCGTCACGCCGGCGGTGCCGGTTCGGTGGCGTAGCGGGACATGAGTGCCAGGATTTCTTTCGGATCTAGCATGGCGCGGGCGGCCCACGCCCGAGGCGTCGGAAGGCATCGCAGCCGGAACGGTCTGCCAGCACGCACGACGGTCTAAAGCCAGTCTCGACTTATCCCCGGTCAGCGAGTCGTCACCGGTCGGTAACGGCACTTCTCGGTCGGTGTAGCGCGGTCGTCCCGAATAGAACTTCGAGTTGCGTTGGACGCCTGCGCGGATGTTCGGCGGCAGGTCGTCCGCGCTGGAGACGAATCGTGCAGCGTGCCAGGCGCCTGCCTACCAGACCCGTGGCAGCAAGCGCTTCTTGCCGGCGGCGAATGCGCGGTACGGCTCGCCCAGGCTCGTGAGCAGCGCGGCCTCCTCGACCCGGATCCTCACGAGCAACCCGAGCAACGGCAAGGTGGCAGCCGCGAGTAGTGACAGCCAGTTGCCGAGCGCGAGGCCGATTCCGGTGAACGCGAGAAGGTCGGCGGTGTAGCTGGGATGTCGCACCCAGCGATATGGCCCATCGGTCACGACACGCTGATCTGCACTGACCTGGACGTTGAGGGTGAAGAACCGGCCGAGTGTGCTGATCGCCCATTGCCTGCCGAGGGATCCGCACACGATCGCTATCGCGCCGACCGCGAGGCAGAGCCATTGGATGAAGGCGTTACCACCGGCGATGGCCGCGGAGTGGACTTTCGCTGCAAAGAAAAAAGCTCCGACGATGCCCACCCCGGTCATGGCAGTGACCAGCAGCAGCGATCCGCGGTCGAGGCGAGCTACGCCTACCTTGCGTCTCGTAATGCGGCCGAGCAGGCCGGCGCCGGCGACCCGCAGTTGAACGACCATGAAGAGCACGAGCGCCGCGGCGAAGATCACCTTCGCCGCTGGTTGCGCCGAGACAAGGGGCTGCACGACTGCTCAGCTCTTATGCATTCATCGCGATGGCCACACCTGCGAGTGTGGCACGGGTATGGCCCGTCCTCGATTCCCAAGACCGCAAGCCCGATCAAGAACACCGCAACTCAGAACGCCGGATCTTTCGTCGGGCGTCGCACCGACCGCAAGAGGAACGATCAGCAGGCAGCGGCGTCACCCGCGGACGCGGATTCCACCCACTCCGGCGTTATAGGAGGCACCGATTCCCGTAGGAGCCGACCGGTGACCTGCCCGGTGGGGCGGGGTCAACTGCAACATCCCGGAAGGTGTCAGAACAACTGATCTGGGCGCGCCGCGAAGCAGCGGCGCATGGACGAGATCGACGGATACTCTCGTGTCGATCGACGCCCAGGAGGAACCTGGAAGATTGACGAGACAGGACAGTTCGATGCCGATCACCGGTAGCTACCCAGACCGGTCTTGACCCTGATTTGACCCCGAACGGACACTCCGGCCTCGGCCAGCACGAGATGACATCAGGCGGCACGGGACGACTGAACCCTTGCTGTGTAAGGGAAACAGGCCGACACGATCGAGGACGAGGCGACAGGTACTGACGCCAAATGACCCTTCGCATCGAGGGGGTCAGGGGTTCGAATCCCCTCAGCTCCACCAATGTCATGAGTCGCGACATAGGTCTCACCTGAGTCGCGTCGCGGCTTCTGGTTGCGTGGCCGTGGCGTTCGCGTCCAGTTGAGTCATGTGGGCTTCTAGGGCGCAGCGAACACGGGGAATCTGACCGAGGGCGCTGCCTGCGTCGCCGGCTGGAAGTGCTGTGTCGGCAGGGGATTCAGCCCGTAGAAGTCGATCTTCGGAGTGAGACATATGTCGTGAACCCAGGCACCCTCAGCTCCACCAATTCTGTTGGTCTTTCAGGAGATGCCAAACAGGCCGAACCCGCAGGGGGTCGGCCTGTTGTTGTCTTGTGGCGGGGACTATCGCCGCCGCCGGATGCCTCCCGCCCGAATCTGATCAGGCGGGAGGCCTCAGTTCTGCCGCTTCGCCGCTAGTGGCGCGGCCACGTCAGCCGGCGTGTTGGCCAGAACTGACCCGGTCGGTTCAGAGGCTGCGGACAGACTCTGCCTGCGGGCCCTTCGGGCCCTGGGTGGTCTCGAACTCGACGCGCTGATTCTCATCGAGGCTGCGGTAGCCGCCGGTGTCGGCGATCGCGGAGAAGTGTACAAACACGTCTGCTCCGCCCCCGTCGACCTCGATGAAGCCGAAGCCCTTCTCGGCGTTGAACCACTTCACAGTTCCCTGTGCCATGGCGGCGCTCCTTCCAGGAGTGCAAATACAGGTGCCGCGCGGTGCGACGACCCTGGCCACCAATTTCTCTGCGGCTGCACGTCCTGGGTTCAGGTCAGTACAGCGCCCGCGAAAGAAACCAGCTCTGCGGGCGTGACTGTCTGTCATACGCGAACACAAAAGCTTGACCATTGGGTAGAACGCCGATCAGGCCGGGAACGTTCCCGGCTGACAGCGGTGTCCGGACGGCGTCCGCCCGCGACGAGAGCGATGAGGGTCTGACGCGGGACTTTGTCCGTGGCTGTCCCCACCGCAACACGGCGTATCGTGGGACCTGGTTGATATAACAGCCAGCCTGGAATCACGCCGGAGTCGATGTCTCGGCGGTGGCCTATTTCAAGGTCGTCGACGCGGTGAAGTCCGTCGTTGCCATCGAGAACGTCTACTCCGCGATCGACCAGATTGCTCAGACGACGCTGCGGAAAGTCGTCGGTCAGCACACGCTCGACCAGACCCTCTCGGAGACCGACAAGATCAATCTCGACATCCGGGCAATCCTCGACGTCACGACAGTGGATTGGGGTATCGAGGTGACCTTGGTCGAACTGAAGGACATCCAGCTTCCGGACAGCATGAAGCGGGCGATGGCACGCCAGGCCGAGGTCCGATGAGCTCAGCTGCGACGCCCATGAGGCGCAACATCGTCGTCGGCGTCGACGGGTCAGGCTCCTCGCTCGATGCGCTGCGATGGGCTGCCCGCCTGGCAATACCGCTGAATGCGGAGATCGACGCCGTGACGTCGTGGATCTATCCGGCGAGCTACGGCATGGGCAGTGGTCCACCGGCGGACTGGGATCCGGCCGAGGATGCCGCCCAGATTCTCGCCGACGCCTTCACGGCGGTCTTCGGTGATGACAGGCCGCCCGGTATTCGTGCGGTCGTGTGCCAAGGCCACCCCGCTCAGGCCCTCATCGATGCCAGCGACGGCGCCGAGATGCTCGTCGTCGGCAGTCGGGGGCATGGCGGCTTCGCCGGGCTGCTGCTCGGATCGGTCAGCGCCTACTGCAGCTCACATGCTCCGTGTCCGGTCCTGGTGACGCGCACGATGCCGCCGACGCCGCTAGGACCAGTTGGCCCAGGTGAGCAGGCGCCGTCTTGAGCAGCGCAGTCCTGCGCGCCGGGCTGACAGTTCTTCGGGCTGGTAGCACAGCTGCTACAATGAACTCATGGACACGGTCGGGCTGCGGGAACTGCGGCAGGATGCCTCGGAAATAGTGCGTCGCGTCGAGAACGGCGAGCAGATCGACATCACCGTGTCGGGCCGCCTAGCGGCTCGGCTGGTACCGGCCACGCCGAAGACCTGGCGCACCTGGGCCGAGGTATCCGACGCATTTGTCGGGCCGGGCGACCCGACCTGGGACGAGGACCGCGCGCGCATCGATCAATCAGCCCTCAACCCGTGGGTACGCGACGCGTGAAGGCAATCATCGACACCAGCGTCCTCATCGCCTCCGACGTCCCGCCGCTGGACGGCGAACTGGCCATCAGCGCCGCCGCGCTCGCCGAGCTGCATTTCGGGGTGCTCGTCACGACAGACCCGGCCGTTCGAGCCAAACGGCTGCGCCGGCTCTCGGAGTTCCAGCGCCGCTTCACGGCATTGCCCGTCGACGACGCGGTGGCCATCAGCTACGGGCGTCTCGCCGCCGCAGTCGCTGCGGCCGGTCGGCAGCCGAGGGCGCGAGCCATGGACTTGTTGATCGCCGCCACGGCGCACGCGCATGGGGCGCGCCTCTACACCCGCAACGCCGACGGTCTGGCCGGCGTCGAGGATCTCGTCGAGATCGTGTCCGTGTAACAGACCGCGATCACCTCGCTCGTCCCACGCCGTCATGGAAGTTCTTGCTCGAAGGTCGATGGGTACGTTTACCTGGTGACCGAGCCCATTCGGGTGATGCTCGAGCATGGCAGGAAGAAGCGTGACGTCGCCAGCGCCTTCGACTGGCCGGGCTGGGACCGCAGCGCGCGAAAGGGTCACGACGTGCTCGCCGTCCTGGCCACGTATCGCACCCGCTACGCCAAGGTCGCGGCGCTCGCCGGCTTCGCTGACGAGTTCGCGGCCACCGGCGGCTTCGAGGTGGTCGACGTGCTCGACGGCATCGGGATGACCGACTACTACGGCCTGTCCGGCAGAACTGCCGCACCGGAACACGAGCCGATGACCGAGGCAGACTTCGAGCGCAAGGTTGCGCTGCTGCAGGCCTGCTGGACGACCTTCGATCAAACCGCCGCACGTGTCTCGGACGAACTTCGAAAGGGCCCACGGGGCGGTGGCTGGGAGAAGGAGCGGATCGTTCGGCACGTGAACGGCGCGGAGATCGACGAGTTCGCGCCGAAGGTAGGCGTCAAGGTGCCGCTGGGAACGCGCGATGACGCCAAAGCACTTCGTGCCTACCGGCGTGCGTTCATCGAGGGCATCCGTGAGCGCCATGCCCGAGGTGAACCGGCGCGATCATGGACGCTGCAGTTCCTGATCCGGCGCTGTGCCTGGCACATGCTCGACCACGCCTGGGAACTCGAGGACCGCGACCTCACGAACGCGCCCGCGAACCCTTAGGCGGCGCTCGACGTGCCGGGAATGCGGCGGGGTGCAGCGGTATTGGATCAATAGTGGACGCTGTGGCTGACTCACTTGCGCTGGGTGTATTGGATTTCGTCGGGATCGAGTACGGCGAGAGCGCCGCGGCGTCGGTCGCCGGAGCAGTGGGGATAGCGCAGGCAGTCGAGGCGGCGGGCTATCGGCGCTACTGGGTCTCCGAGCATCACAACATGACGAGCCTGGCCTGCAGCGCGCCGGAGTTGCTGACCGCGCACGTCGGGGCGCTGACCTCGCGTATCCGGGTGGGTGCGGCCGGAATCATGTTGCCCAACCACGCGTCGCTGAAGGTGGCCGAGACGTTTCGCACGCTGTTGGCCATGTATCCCGGACGGATCGACCTCGCATTGGGCCGGGCGCCGGGCACCGATCCGCTGACTGCCCACGTGCTGCGCCGTGGAATGGTTACCGACCCGGGCGCCGAGTTCCCGAGCCAGGTCGCCGAGTTGCTGGCGTTTCTCGGCGACGGTTTCCCGCCCGATCATCCCTACGCCCGGCTGGTCGCGGCCCCGGTCATCGACGAGCGGCCGGAGCTGTTCGTGCTCGGCTCCAGCGGCTACGGTGCGCGCTTCGCCGCGGTGAACGGGATGAGCGCGGTGTTCGCCCACCACATGAGCCCTGACCTAGCGATTGACGCGCTGCAGGCCTACCGCCGCGAATTCACCCCACGTGCCGAAGGGGCACTGCCGTACTCGGCAATGTCGGTGCTGGCGTTCGCCAGCGACGACGTGGAGGCGATCGGCGAGTTCGAGGCGGCGTGGGCGCTGACGATCCAGAACATTCGCCGGGGGATCCGAGAGCCGCTGCGCCCGGAGCAGGTGCGCGAGTTCGCCCGGTCCGACATGTTCCGCGCCACCGGTACCGAAGACGGCCGGATGGTGACCGGCGAGCCCAAAGCCGTGGCCGAACGGCTGCTGGAGATGAAGCAGGCGGCCGAGGCCGACGAGATCATCGTCGTCACTCCCAGCCTGGACCGTGACCGTCGCCGCGCAAGTTACCTGGCCTTGGCCGATGCGTGGCGCCACGCGAGCTGAACTGCCGGCGAGATAGTCCTCATGCCGACAGGTCGGCTGACGGACCAGGTCAAACAGCACTCACCGGGTGGCACAGCCCCTACGCTGCCATTCGTGCGGTTGCCCGATACGCGGATGCCGTCGGAAGAATCGAAGGAGTGACGTGGTACAGCTCGCGCCTAAACAGGAAGAACTCTGCCACCAGGACCGATGGGACTTCACCGACCTGCGAGCCCTGTTCATCAACTGCACGCTGAAGCGCTCACCCGAGCTGTCCCATACCCAGGGTCTTGCCGCGATCTCGATGGAGATCATGCGCAGGCAGGGAGTCAACGTCGAGGAGATCCGCGCCGTCGACCATGACATCGCGACCGGCGTCTGGCCGGACATGACCGAACACGGCTGGCCGAGGGACGAGTGGCCCGCCATCTTCGAGCAGGTCAGCGCCGCGGACATTCTCGTGCTCTGCACGCCGATCTGGCTGGGCGAGAAATCGTCCATCTGTACGAAGGTCATCGAACGCCTGTACGGCAACTCGCATCTGCTCAACGACGCCGGCCAATACGCGTACTACGGCCGGGTGGGTGGCTGCCTGGTCACCGGCAATGAGGACGGCGTCAAGCACTGCGCGATGAACGTCCTCTACTCGTTGCAGCACCTCGGCTACGTCATCCCGCCCCAGGCCGACGCGGGGTGGATCGGCGAGGCGGGACCCGGTCCGTCCTACCTCGATCCCGGCTCCGGCGGCCCGGGAAACGACTTCACCAACCGCAACACCACGTTCATGACCTGGAACCTGCTGCACCTGGCCCGCATGATCAAGGACGCAGGCGGCATCCCGGCACACGGCAATCAGCGATCCGAATGGGACGCCGGCTGCCGCTTCGACTTCCCCAATCCCGAGCATCGCTGAGCGTCGAAGAACAGGTCTATCCGGCGCCCGCGTCGCCGGTTCGCGGCATGATCCCGCGCAGGACGGTGTCGACGGCGCCGGTGACGAATCGGTCGTTCAGCGGCGCGTGCCCGTGCAACAGGCGGTGATAGGCCGCGCCGAACAGCAGGTCGAGGGCAACCTCGACGTTCGTGTCCGCCGGGATCTCGCCGCGGTCGATAGCGCGGGCGAAGACCGCCCGTGCGACGTCGCGGCGCGGTTCGATGAACCGCGTGCGGTACTCCTCGGCGAAGGTGGGATCGGTCTGCGCGGCGATGATCAGTGCGGCGAGCACGCGTCCGTAGCGGCGCCGGCGTGCCACCCGGCTCCACGGGCGGATGAGCGAGATGAGGTCGTCGCGCACATCGCCGGTGTCATCGGCTCGGTTCGAGCCTTCCCACTCGTGATACAGCGCGTCGAGAGCCAGTGTTTCCTTGTTGGGCCACCAGCGGTAGATCGTCGCCTTGCTCACGCCGGCATGTGCGGCAACCTCGTCCATGCTCACCGCGGTCAGGCCGCGCTCGAGCAACAGCTCGGCCGCGGCGGCGAGGACCGCGTCGCGCGCCTTGTCGCTGCGTGGCCGACCGCGCCGGGCACCGTTCATCGTCCGAATCTCGCTCATCACGCGGATGCTGCGCCGCTGCGCGCCAGCACCTGATACAGCGCAGCGATGTCGCGGTGGGCGTAGCCGAGTTGCTCGGCCACGGACAGCTCTCGTTCGGTCGCGGTGGCGGTCGGGACCGGGACGTCGAGCTCGGCAGCCGTGTCGAGGACGAGGCGCAGGTCCTTGTGCAGCAGGGCGACGTCGAACCATGCCCGTTCCGGAAGATCGAGTACGAGCGGCATACGTGCCTGCAGCATTGGCGAGCCGATCTGAGAGCTGCTCATGATCTGCGCGGCGACCGACGGCGCGATACCGCCGCGTTCGGCGAGCAGCAGGCCCTCACTGAACGCGAGCATCTGCGCGCCCAGGCTGATATTGACCGCAAGTTTCAGGATGAGCGCCTGCCCGTTGCTGCCGACGTGCGTGACGGACCGGCCGAGCCGCTGTAGCAACGGTTGCACGGCGCGGAACGCCTCGTCCGGGCCGCCGACCATGATCGTCAGGGTGCCGTCCTGTGCGGATGGGACGCTGCCGGAGACCGGGGCGTCGAGCATGCTCGCACCGAGCGCGGCGACTTGGGCGGCCAGTTCTCGGCTCGCCCGCGGGCTCACCGTGCTCATGTCGATGTAGATCTTTCCAGTGGCCAGGCCGGCGAGCAGCCCGTCCGGCCCCTGGCTGATCGCAGTCAGCGCCGCGTCGTCGGTGACCATGCTGACGATGACGTCAGCGTCGCTGGCGACGGCGCGGGGTGTGTCGCGCCAGGCCATGCCGAGGTCGATGAGTTCCTTGGCCTTGTCCTGGGTCCGATTCGTTCCGATCACGTGGTTGCCGTCCAGCAGCCGCCGCGCCAACTGGCTGCCCATGGCGCCGAGTCCGATGAAGCCGATGGTTGTCATGTGCCCGTCTCCGTAGGTCGGTGAAGGTCCAATAACAAAACGATACGTCTAGTATCGAAAAGAAGCTAGACCGTAACGAGGATGCGGGCGTGCCTACTTCGTCACATGAAGCAGAGCCCGACACCCATCCTGACGGCGCCCGTCCCGCTGGCTCTGGCGCGATATCCGTTTCTGCGCGCTCGGCTTGATCAGGCTCGTCGGCTGGGCAAAGTCGTGGGGTGGACGTGTCAGACTCCGATCGTGGGCTACGTCGATGTGTCGTCGGTGAGCTTCGCCCTGCCAGACGGAAGGGTGCTGCTGCGCGAGGCGTCGTTCCGCGTCGGTGACGGGGCCAAGGCGGCGTTGATCGGCGCGAACGGCGCCGGCAAGTCGACGCTGTTGCGGATCATCGCCGGCAGCCTCACCCTGCACTCCGGTTCGGTCGCGCGATCCGGCGGGCTGGCCGTGATGGACCAGTTCATCGGCTCCGTGCGGGATCGAACGACGGTGCAGGAGTTCCTGCTCAGCCTGTCACCGGCCGGAATCCGCGACGCGCAGGCAGAACTGGACGCCGCCGAGATCCAGCTGATGGAACGCGACGACGAACCGTCGCAGATGGCCTACGCGCGTGCCATCACCGCGTGGGGTGACGCCGGCGGCTACGACGCGGAGGTGTTGTGGGACACGGTGACCGTGGCCGCGTTGGGATTGCCGTACGAGCGGTGCAAGTACCGCGAGCTGAACACCCTGTCCGGCGGCGAGCAGAAACGCCTGGCGCTCGAGTTGCTGCTGCGCGGTCGCGCTGAGGTCCTGCTGCTCGACGAGCCGGACAACTATCTCGACGTACCGGGCAAACGCTGGCTCGAACAGCGACTGCGGGACAGCAACAAGACAGTGCTCTTCGTCAGCCACGACCGCGAACTGCTCGCCGCAGTGGCGGACCGGGTGATCACGGTAGAGGGCGACACCGCGTGGGTGCACGGCGGCGGCTTCGAGAGCTACCACGCTGCCCGCGCGCACCGCCACGACCGGATGGCTGAGTTGCGGCGCCGGTGGGACGAGGAGCATCAGCGGTTGCAGGAGCTGGTGCGCACGTTGCAGATCCAGGCGAAGCTCAGCGAGGTCCAGGCACAGAAGTACCGCGTGCAAGCCCGTCGGCTGCAGCGTTTCGAGGAGATCGGGCCGCCGCCGGACCGCCCCAAGGACGAGACCGTCTCCATGCGCCTGCGCGGCGGGCGCACCGGCGTCCGCGCGGTGACCTGCTCGTCGCTCACCCTCACCGGACTGATGCGCCCGTTCGATCTGGAGATCTACTACGGCGACCGGGTCGGAATCCTCGGGGCGAACGGTGCCGGCAAGTCCCACTTCCTACGGCTGCTCGGCGGCGCGGACGTCGCGCACGACGGATCGTGGCGACTCGGCGCCCGGGTAGTGCCGGGCCTGTTCGCGCAGACGCACGCACACCCGGACTGGGTCGGCCGCACCCTACTGGAATTGCTGTGGGAGGGCGTCGACGATGCGCCGAGCGTGCCGCGCGGGCGCGCGGTGTCGATCCTGCGCCGATACGGGCTGGGCGAGCAGGCCGAGCAAAACTTCGACACGCTCTCCGGTGGGCAGCAGGCGCGGTTCCAGATCTTGCTGCTGGAACTGTCCGGAGCGACGCTGTTGCTGCTCGACGAGCCGACCGACAACCTCGACGTGCTCAGCGCGGAGGCGTTGCAGGATGGGTTGGACGCCTTCGAGGGCACGGTGCTGGCGGTGACGCACGACCGATGGTTCGCGCGTTCGCTGGACCGGTACGTGGTCTTCGGCGCCGACGGCCAGGTGTACGAGTCCGACCAGGCCGTGTTCGACGAGACTCGCGTCGTCCGCAGCTGAGCCGTCCCGCACAACGCATCGGCTACCAACTGTCCTGAACCGGTTTGGGGAAGGTTCTGGCCCTATAGCGGCTACAAACTTCCCCAAAACGGATTCGTCGTTCGGTCTCAGTTGATACGCGACGTGTCGATGCGCGACATGTCCGAGGAGTCCGACAGGGCAGCTACCGCACGTGATCCCGCCCGCTCCTGCCGGTGCTCCCGACATGTGAGTGGTGCGCAGCGCCTTTACGGACCCGGCAGGACGGCGGAACAATCCTGGCCATGGCCCGAGACCCGTTCAGCGGCGCGGCGTGGTTCACGACGCAGGGGATGTTCGGCAAGGTGCAGGACGGCAGTCCGATCGCCAACCCGATCCCGGGCACCGCCACCGTGCTCGAGGGAAACTCCGGGTGGTCCGATCTGGCCAACTGGACCGGTAGCTACCGGCTTCGGGTCCGCGTCCCGGGCCGAGCGGAGTTCGACGTCGCCCACCTGAGCTGGATCATCCGGGAGAAGCACCCGGTGCGCGGGTTCCAGCTTCCGATCACGCTCAACGCGGACGACCCGACCGATCTGCGGGTCGAGTGGGATCAGGCACCGACGATGGACCAGCGCATCGCCCAGCGCGACCCGGCGATCCTCGACCCGGTCCGCACGTTCAACGACATCGTGCCGACCGCGACACCGCCGGTCCCCACGCCGGACCCACGGCTGCTGGACGCGGCGCGCGCGCAGATGTCGCAATTCCTTCCGTCGTCCTCGGTCCTGCTGAAGGCCTTGGACCAGAGCGCGCACCCGCCGCCGCCGGAAGCACCGTGGGACGAGTCCTCGCTCACCGACTGGCCGCCGCCGTCGGTCAAGGCCGGACGTAGTGCCGCGCACGCGCTCGTGGTCTCGCGCAGCAACGATCCGTACGCAAACATGTTCGGCGACTCGTTCCAGCCTCCTGGCACCAAGCACTTCGCCTCACGGGGCGGGAGCATCAGCTGCTCGAAATGGGAGTACCTGGGCTGGCTGTTGCTGTGCGTGGTGCCGCCGTACGGATCGCGGTACGGGCTCTGGATGCGAACGCGAATCCAGAGCAGGCACGTGCAGGCCGTGTTGCCGGTGACGATCAGCCAGACGGATCCGAACGACGTCGAGATCGAGTGGGACGCCGTGCCGAGCATCGCCGGCGAAGTGGCCGAGCTGATCCAGACCGACATGACGGACATGCATCAGCGCGTCGCCGAGATCCAGGAACTGCAGCAGCGCAGCTTCGCGGCCGCGATGACGAACGTGCAGGATCCGGTCATGCGGGCGCAGGTGGAGAAGATGGCAGCCAGTTTCGGTGTCACGATGCCCACCACCGCGCCGCCGCCGGTTGCTGGTCCGACCGCCACGCCAACTGCGCCGGCCTCCGCCCCGGCGCGCGACGTCACCGGTGAGCTGGGCCGCTTGCAGAAGTTGCACGCGGCCGGCGTGCTCACCGACGCCGAGTACGAAACGCAGCGCACCAGAGTGCTCAACGAGATCTGACCGCGCCGAAACCCGAGGAGCGTCATGGGACTGTTCGACAAGCACAAGGCCGACCGCGCGGCCGACCGAGCCATGGTCCGTTCCGCCTTCGACGCTGCGGAGCAGCTCAGACACCAGGCGGCGGCGATGCAGACCCCGGGCATCCGCGAGGCCATGAAACAGGCGCGGCATTTCGATCCGCAAGCGGCGATGGCCTACGCGCAGAAGGCACAACGCGTGATGGCCAACGGCGTGGACGGCGTCGGCACGCTGACCGCGGTGCGCAACCACGGCCCGGGGATCAACGGGATGTCCATCCGGATGGAATTCGACGTCAACGTGACCAGCGGGCCGGGCGCGCCCCGCTCGATCACGATCGCGCAGGAGATGATGGGCGATCTGGCCGGCTTCCAGCCCGGCGCGAGCGTCTCCGTGAAGATCAACGCGCAGAACCCGGACGAGGCGATCATGCTCGGGCCGGAAATGGGCCCGACAGTGACGCCCCTGTCGCAGGTCTCGGCCGTCCCGGTACCGGCCGGCCCACCAGCGACGGGGCTGCCGCCGACACCGGGGAGTGAGGACGACACGATTGCGCGCCTGGAGCAGTTGGCACAACTGCGCGACACCGGCGCAATCTCGCCGGAGGAGTTCCAGCAGCAGAAGGCGCGGATCCTGGGTACGGGCTGATCTCGCGACGTCGGGTCTGCGTCAGCGCGCTGGACTGCGACTGTCGGCCGCCGTGCCGCAGCACTCGCAGTCGCCGTCGTCCGGGCCGAAATCCTCCGCATCGGCGAGGACTGTGTGGACCTCCCACCGTTCGCCGTCCGGCGCGCCGTCCACCCAGAACTTGTCCTGCGTTGCGTAGCAGCACGTCGTGCCACGTTCCTCGACCGGTGCGAATCCGGCCCCGCTCAGCCGGGCATGCTCTGCGTCGACGGTGGCCGTGTCGCCGACCTCGACGCCCAGGTGATTCACCCCGCCGCCGTGACCCGGCTGCTCGATGAGCACAAGTTTCAGTGGCGGCTCGGCAATGGCGAAGTTCGCGTAGCCGTCGCGCACTTTGGCCGGCTCGGTGCCGAACAGCCTGCGGTAGAAGCCGATCGACTGCTGCAGGTCGCTGACGTTGAGCGCGAGTTGCAGGCGCTTCATCCGGATCTCCCTTTGATATCGACAACCGTCTATGTACTGGCGGTGCCAGGTTGGCACCAGGCATCGACATCTGTCAATATTCACGTATGTCGAAGTCTCGAATGCTCACGTTGACGGCGGTCGAGACGGTCGCATGCTGCTCCCCGCTGTCTCGCGAGCCGTTGTCGCAGCCGGCGGCGGACCGGATCGCCCCGCTGCTCAAGGCACTCGCCGATCCGGCGCGTCTGCGGCTGATGTCCCTGATCGCCTCGCACGAAGGCGGTGAGGCATGCGTGTGCGACCTCAACGACGCATTCGACCTCTCCCAACCGACCATCAGCCACCATCTGAAAGTTCTGCACGAAGCCGGCCTGATCGAGCGGGACAAGCGCGGGGTGTGGGTGTACTACCGAGCGAGCACCGAAGCCCTGTCCGGTCTGGCGACATTGATCGGCAGCACGGCGCCGTGAGTGCGCTCGCCCGGCGGGCACTGGCCGAATTCGTCGGCACCGCGTTCCTGGTCACCGCCGTGATCGGCTCCGGCATCGCCGCGCAACGCCTGTCACCGAACGACGTCGGACTGCAATTACTCGAAAACTCGCTGATCACCGGCGCCGCGCTGGTCGCCCTGATCCTCGCCCTGCAGCCGGTGTCCGCCGCTTTCAACCCGGTGGTGACCGCAGTCGAGCGCGCGCTCGGCGCAGTGTCTACTCGCGAGGCGGTCGTATTGGCGGCGGTGCAGGTCAGCGGCGGCATCGGCGGCGCGGTGATCGCCAACGTCATGTTCAACCTGGACGCCGTGACTGTGTCCACCCGACACCGCAGTGGGCACGGGCTCTGGCTCGGTGAGGTCGTCGCCACGCTGGGACTGCTGGTCGTCATCTTCGGCACTGCACGCGCCGGCCGCTCCGATCGTGTCGCGTTCGCCGTCGGCGGCTACATCACGGCTGCCTACTGGTTCACCAGTTCCACCTCGTTCGCCAACCCCGCTGTCACGGTGGCCCGGATGTTCTCCAACACCTTCGCCGGCATCGCGCCGGCATCCGTCCTCGGCTTCGTGCTCGCCCAGGCCGTCGGCGGGGTACTCGGCTACCTGCTCATCCGCGGCCTGTACCCGCACCCACCGGCCCTGGTGCTGCCGAGGGAGGTCATGACGTGAGCATGGACAAGCCGGTCGTGCTATTCGTGTGCGTACACAATGCAGGTCGCTCGCAGATGGCGGCGGGCTGGCTCACCAACATTGCCGGCGCGCGGATCGAGGTCCGCTCGGCCGGGTCCGAGCCGGCTGAGCAGGTCAACCCGGTAGCCGTCCAGGCGATGCGCGAAATCGGCGTGGATATAACCGGCGAGCAGCCGAAGAAGCTCACCGTTGACTCGGTGCAGCACGCTGATGTCGTGATCACCATGGGCTGCGGCGACACCTGCCCAATCTTCCCGGGCAAGCGCTACGAGGACTGGGACGTTGCCGACCCGGCCGGCCAGCCGATCGAGGTCGTCCGGACGGTGCGCGATGACATCGAAGGACGCGTGCGCACGCTCGTCGCAGAGCTGCTGAGCACGACGTGAGACGCAGGCGATAGCCCGCGGAGATCAGTCCGGGACGTCCCCCAGGCGCTCACCGGTCTGCGGGTCGAACACGTGCGCCTCGCCGGCGCGTGCCGACACGGTGATCACGTCGCCGATCCCCGGCGGCGTCCGGCCGTCGCATCGCACCACGAACGTCGGCGCGTCATCCACGTCGCCGTGGAGGGATCCGTACACGAACGCGTCTGCGCCGAGTTCCTCGACCAGCCGCACGTGCATGGTCGGGCCACTCTTGCCGCCGCCATCGCCACCGATCGCCAACGCCTCGGGCCGCAAGCCGATCGTCACCTCGCCGCCCTGCGCCGCGGTCACCACATCGCGCGGCAGCGGGATGCGTGCGTCGCCGAGCTGCGCAGAACCGTCGACGACGCGCGCTCGGCGCAGGTTCATCGCGGGCGAGCCGATGAACCCCGCCACGAACGCGTTGCACGGCCGGTCATACAGGTTGCGTGGCGTGTCCACCTGCTGCAGCACGCCGTCCTTGAGTACCGCGACGCGATGGCCCATCGTCATCGCCTCGACCTGGTGATGGGTGACGTAGATGGTGGTCGTGCCGAGCCGGCTTTGCAGCGATGCGATGTTCGCCCGCGTCTCCACCCGCAGCTTCGCATCGAGGTTCGACAGCGGCTCGTCCATCAGGAACACCGCGGGTTCGCGCACGATCGCGCGCCCCATCGCCACCCGCTGGCGCTGACCGCCGGAGAGCGCCTTCGGCTTGCGCTCCAGGTACTTCTCCAGGTCGAGCAATCGTGCCGATTCCAGCACCTTGCGCTCTCGCTCGGGCTTCGGCACTCCCTTCAGCTTCAGCGCGAAGCCCATGTTCTCGGCGACGCTCATGTGCGGGTACAGCGCATAGTTCTGGAAGACCATCGCGATGTCGCGGTCCTTCGGCGGCTGCCCGGTCACGTCACGTCCACCGATGCCGATGCTCCCGGAGCTCACCTCCTGCAAGCCGGCGAGCATCCGCAACGCCGTCGACTTACCCGAGCCGGACGGGCCCACCAGCACCATGAACTCGCCGTCGGCGATGTCGAGGTCCAGCGCGTCGACCGCCGGCACCGTGGTGCCTGGGTACACACACTGGGCCTTGGCGTATCGAACGTCAGCCATCAGCGATCCGTCTCTTCCTCGGTTGCGCTCACCAGGTGTGGGTCACCTTCTGCAACGAGCGCGGACGGTCGGGATCGACGCCGCGATCGACCGCGAGCTGCCAGGCCAGCTGCTGCAACGGCAGGATCTCCACCAGAGGCGCGAGATGTTCGGCCACGTCGGCCAGTTCGACCGGCAAGCCCGCGGCGTCGCCGACGCGCAGCACGTCTGCGCCGGCATCGGCGAGCTGCGCCAGCACGGGTTCCATCGCGGTGGCGCCGATGCCCGGGGTCGTCACCGCGATCACCGGCACGTCGGCATCCACTACCGCCAGTGGGCCATGCAACAGATCCGCGCCCGAGTAGGCGAGCGCGGCCAGGTAGGAGGTCTCCATCAGCTTGAGCGCAGCCTCGCGTGCGGTGGCATAGGAGTAGCCGCGGCCGGTCGTGACCAGTCGCTGGGCGTAGCGGAACCGAGCCGCTGCCTCGGCAACGCGAGTTCGGTGCTCGAGGGTCGCGGCGGCGGCGTCGGGCACGGCCGCGGCACCGGTCGCACCGCCCGCTGCGTCATCGCTGAGAAGCAGATACAGCGCGAGCAGTTCGGCGGTGTAGGTCTTCGTTGCCGCGACCGAGCGTTCCACGCCGGCGAGCACGTCGACGTGATGATGTGCCAAGGTCGCGAGCTCGCTGCCCGCGTCGTTCGTCACGGCGACGGTGAGCGCCCCGCACTCGCGGGCGACCTGCAGGCTGGCGGTCAGGTCCGGGGACGCGCCGCTCTGGCTCACCGCGACGAACAGCGCGCGCCGCAGATCCGGCCGCGCGCCGTAGAGCGTCAGGGTCGACGGGGCCGCGAGCTCGGCCGGCAGCTGACGCCGGATCTCGACCAGGTACCGGCCGTACAGCGCCGCGTGGTCGCTCGTGCCGCGCGCGGCGAGAATGACGAACTCGGGGGAGAACAGCTCGATGGCGCGTCGCACCTCGGCGATCGGCGCGATACCGTCGCGAAGCAGGCGCTGCAAGGCCGCCGGTTGTTCGGCGATCTCGGCGGCCATCAGGGCGCCGGGCGAACCGATGTCGGCGCGCACGTCGGCACTCACGTCGGCATGACCTCTCCTGGTCGTCGGGCGCGGGCGTTCGTCCCAACATTGGACTAGACCATTCAAGATGGTGCATGGTTCACTGTCAGCTGTCAATCGTCGCGGCACCGCGTCGTCAGGAGTCTTCGTTGACCAGCCCCGATCGTCCGGCAGCTCGCGAGCCGAAGTACTACACGGTGAAGCGCCATCTGCTGACCTCGATCGAAGCGTTGGAGCCCGGCAGCCTGGTCGCGACCGAACGCGAACTCGCGGCCGAACTCGGCACGTCACGCACCACCGTGCGCCAGGCCCTGGTCGAATTGGTTGCCGAAGGTCGCCTGGTCCGCCGCCAGGGCTCGGGCACGTACGTAGCCGAGGCAAAGATGACCTGGCCGCAGGACCTGTCCAGCTTCACCGAGCAAGCCGAGGCGAACGGGCTGGTGCCGTCGTCGCGTCTGCTGGCATCAGCGCGGATCCGCGCCGACGACGATGTTGCCAGCATGCTGAACGTGTCCCGCGGCGCGCCGGTGTACTGCGTGGAACGGCTTCGGCTCGGCGACGAGCAACCCATCGCGGTGGAGAGTTCGTGGCTGTCCGCGCAACGCTTCCCGCGGCTGGGCATCGTCATGCGCAAGAGCCGGCTCGCTGCACGCGGTCCTGGCCAGCGACTACGGCGTGCGCCTGCGCAAGGGCGAGGAGTCGATCGAGACGGTGCCGGCATCGCCGGAACACGCCGCGTTGCTGCAGACCGACACCGGCTCGCCGCTGCTCGTGGTGAAGCGGCGCAGTTTCGACGCTGAGCGCACCCCGGTGGAGTGGAGCACAAGCTGGTTCCGCGGCGACCGGATCACCCTGGTGGCGAGCTTGGGCAAGCGGGCTCGATGACGACCGGTCGCACGTTCGTCGGTGGCCGCGTAGTCGCCCCGACCGGGGTCCTCGACGGCGCGTCGGTCCGTGTCCTCGGCGACACCATCGCCGAGGTCGGCACCGGGTTGACCCCCGGCCGCGACGACGACGTGGTAGACCTGCGCGGCGCTTGGCTGCTGCCCGGCTTCATCGACATGCACATGCACGGCGGCGGCGGCCATGACGTCACGACATCGGCTGAGGCGATGCGGGCGGCGGTGCAGTTCCACCGCGGCGCCGGCACCACGCGGACGCTGGTCTCGCTGGTCGCCGCGCCCGCGAGTGCCCTGGTCGAGCAGCTCGGCTGGATCGCACAACTGACGGCCGACGGCACGGTGCTCGGTGGCCATCTGGAAGGCCCGTTCCTGGCGCGCTCGCGATGTGGCGCGCAGAACCCGGCGCACCTGATCGCACCCGATCCGGCCCTGCTTGCACGCCTGTACGCAGCCGCGAGCGGTTCGCTGCGGATGATGACGATCGCACCCGAGCTGCCCGGCGCGCTCGAGGTCGTCCGTGAAGCCGTCAGCCGCGGCGTGATCACTGCGCTGGGGCATTCCGACGCCACCTACGACCAGGCATCGGCCGCCATCGAAGCCGGCGCGAGCGTGGCCACCCATCTGTTCAACGGCATGCGCGGGCTACATCACCGCGAGCCCGGCCTGGTCGGCGCGGCGCTGGCGGCCGGACTGGCCTGCGAACTCATCAACGACGGCGTGCATGTCCACCCCGCGATGGCGCGTCTGGTGGACAACCTGGTGCTCGTCACCGATGCGATCGACGCAGCCGGCGTGGGCGACGGCGACTACACGCTCGGCGGGCAGCACGTGGCTGTGCGCGATGGGATTGCGCAGCTGGAGACCGGCACGCTCGCCGGCAGTACCGCCACCATGGCGGCGGCCGTGCGCAGGACGGTGCGCGACAGCGGCCTGTCCGTCCCGGCAGCCTCGTATGCGGCGTCCGGGCGACCCGCGGCGGTACTGGGCGTCGCCGACCGTTACGGGGCGATTGCGCCCGGTCTCGCCGCCGATCTGGTGATTCTTGCCGCCGATCTGGAGGTATCCGGCGTACTCGTCGGAGGGGAGTGGTCTACACCAGTTGTGACGTCGCGGTAAATCGAGGGTCTACTGGTCTAGACCAATAGCGTGGCAACGTGTACGGTCCGGATCACCCGCGAAAGCGGTGAGGGTGATTGCAGAGTCATCGAAGGCTTGCCCAGGCGGTTCGGCCCCGGGCGTAGGCACACGAGAGAGGTCGACATGAGGCGCAGATTCATTGGGGCCATCGCGATCGCCACGGCCGCGGCGCTCGTCATCACCGGCTGCTCCAGCTCGAAGAAGAGCGGTAGCAGCGGGGCGAGCGGGAGCGTGACGCTCAAGCTGGTGGCGGCGGACTACGGCACCGGGCCGGCGAACAGCAGCCAGAAGTATTGGCAACGATCGCGGACGCGTTCCACGCCAAGAACCCGACTATCAGCGTGAATGTCACGACGATCAACTGGAACGACTTCGACAACCAGGTCCAGACGCTGATCCAGAACCACCAGTACCCCGACATCACCGAGGGCGACTACTTCTCCAACTACGCGCAGGAAGGCCTGCTGTACTCGGCAGATCAGGTACTCAGCAACCCCGGCAACCTGTTGCCGGTGTTCGCCGCGCAGGGCACCTACAACGGCAAGCAGTACGGCATGCCGTTCACTACCAGCTCGCGCACGCTGTTCTACAACAAGAAGCTGTTCGCGCAGGCGAACATCACCGCGGCACCGCAGACCTGGGCCGACGTGCAGGCGGACGCCGCCAAGATCAAGGCCCTGGGCAAGATCGGTTTCGGACTGCCGCTGGGATCGGAAGAGGCACAGGCCGAGTCGCTGCTCTGGATGCTCGGGAACAACGGCGGCTACCAGGACAGCTCCGGTCAATGGACGATCGACAGCTCGGCGAACGTCGGCACGTTCCAGTTCCTCAAGGGCCTCGTCGCCGCCGGTGACACCGAACCCAACCCCGGCACCAAGAACCGCACCGATCTGTGGAAGCAGTTCGCCCAGGGCGACATGGGCATGATCAACGGCTCGCCGGCGCTCATCCCGATCATCACCTCCGGCGGCGTGCTGACCAGCTCCGACTGGACCTCGGTGCCGATCGCAGGCAAGACCGGGCCGCTGTCGAGCACGCTCGGCGTGTGCGACAACGTCGCCGCCTTCAAGTCGAACGGCCACCAGGCGCAGATCAAGGCGTTCCTCGACTTCGCCTACCAGGACAGCTACCAGGTGCAGTTCGACAAGGAGTACGACCTGCTGCCGGCAACCACCAGCGCGTCGACCTCGCTGTCCAGCGACCCGGTGTTCGGCCCGTTCCTCAAGGCCCTGCCGAACGCGGTGCAGTACCCGAGCAACACGAGCTGGGCACAGGTGAAGACGCAGATCCAGCACACCATCGGCACGGCCGTCACCGGAAACCCGCAGAGCGTGCTCTCGGCGATCCAACAGACAAGGCGCGAGAGCAGGGCCGCTCTGCTGAGGCTGCGACACGTGCAGCACGACGTGCAGCAGAACGTGACGAGCGGCCGCCGGGTCACCCCGGCCGGCCGCCCGGCCGCTCCCGGCGCAAGCTCATGCCCCTGGCCTGGATCGGCCCGGCCTCGCGCTGATCGGCGTCGTCGTGCTGTGGCCCGTGGTCGTGATGATCCACACCTCGCTGCAGCACATCAGCCCGGACGGCTTCGTCCTGGGTTCGGCCGGCAGCAAGAACTACCGTGACCTGTTCAACGAGCCCGCCCTGGGTCACGTGCTCTCTACACCGTGTCTGGGTGCTCGTCGTGGTCGCGGTGACCGATGGTGCTCTCGCTCGCGCTGGCTCAGCTGTTCAACCAGCGCTTTCCCGGCCGCCGGGTCGCCCGCTGGGCGCTGATCGCGCCCTGGGCGGCGTCGGTGGTGATGACCGCCCTGGTCTTCCGCTGGGCGCTCGACCCGACACAACGGCGTGATCAACATCTTCCTGCACGACATCGGCGTACTGAACAAGCCGGTCCAACGAGGCCGACTGGCTCGGCAGCCCCGACCTCGGCCCTGGTCTGGATGATGTTCGTCGCCGTCTTCGTCTCGCTGCCGTTCACGACGTACGCCCTCCTGGCCGGACTGCAGACCGTTCCCGGCGAGGTCTACGAGGCCGCCCGGGTCGACGGCGCGTCCGGCTGGCGGACCTACCTGTCGATCACGCTGCCGCTGCTGCGCCCGGCCTTCATGGTCGGCGTCGCTGATCAACGTCATCAACGTCTTCAACTCCTTCCCGATCATCTGGGAGATGACGCGGGGCGGTCCCGGCTACGAGACCAGCACCACCACGACGTTCATGTACCTCCTCAAGCACTCCTACATCGGCGAGTCCGCCGCGATGTCGGTGGTCAACTTCGGGCTGGTGATCCTGATGGTCCTGCTCTTCCTGCGGTTCACCCGCTGGAAGGACGCAGGTGACATGACTGACCTGATGACCCGCTGGCACCGCTGTGCGCGCCGAGCGGCTCCTCGGCCCGCCGGCCGGTCTCGCCAGCGCCTCTGATCGCGTCGCCGCGTACGCGATCGCCATGGTCTTCCTGCTGCCGTACGCCGAGATGGTCATCACGGCGCTGCGGCCCGCCCAAGGAGCTGTTGTCGCCGGGGTACCTGCCCACGCATTTCGACTTCGGCAACTTCACCGTCGATCTGGCAGCACCGGCTTCGGCGCGCAACCTCGGTGCGAGCCTGAAGGTCGCCGGCGGCGCGACGCTGCTGGTGCTGCTCGTCGCGCTGCCCGCCGCGTACTACACCGCGCGCGAAAGTTCCGCGGACGCACCGTGTTCCTGCTGCTCGTGCTGGCCACCCAGATGTTCCAGCCGGCCGCGATGCTGGTCGGCATCCAGCGCGAGTTCACCAGCTTCAACCTGCCCAGCCCGCTCTTCTCGCTGATCCTCGTCAACGCCGGCTTCAACCTGGCCTTCGCGGTCTGGATCCTCAACGCCTACTTCTCCTCCATCCCGCTCGAGCTGGAAGAGGCGGCCATGGTCGACGGCGCCGGCCGGCTCGGCGCGCTGCTCCGGATCACGCTGCCGCTGGCGATGCCCGGCATCGTCACCGCGCTCATCTTCACCTTCATCGGCGCCTGGAACGAGTTCATCGTCGCGCTGACGCTGACCCTCGGCGCACCGCAGCTCGAAGCAACCGCTCACCGTCGGCATCAACAGCTACATCGGCCAATACTCGATCGACTGGGGACACCTGTTCGCCGGGTCGGTGATCGCGACGCTGCCGGTGATCGTCCTGTTCGCCTTCATCGAGGGCCGCGTGGTGAGTGGGTTGACCGCCAGGCTCCATCAAATAGCTTTCGTCCAGCGCACAGCGCCTGACCACCTTGGGGGAGACGATGTCGTACGCGGCGGCGGAGATCGCGAGCCAACCCGCGTGTTGGCGCCGTGCCGTCGAGCTGTCCAGGCGCGATGACGTCCAGGCCGCCTTGCCGCGTGCCGGCGCGCGGGTGGCCATGGTCGGCTGCGGCACGTCGCTGTACATGGCGCAGGCGGCCGCCGCGCTGCGCGAGTCGGCCGGCTTGGGCGAGACCGATGCGTTTGCCGCGTCGGAGTTCCCACTCGAACGCGACTACGAACACGTCGTGGCTGTGACGCGCTCGGGCACCACCACCGAAGTCCTGCGGCTGCTCGAACAACTGCCGCGCCCGCGCACGACCGTGATCACCACCAGCGCCGAGGTGCCGGCAGCTCGCGCCGCGGGACAGTCCGTGCTGCTCGAGTTCGCCGACGAACGGTCGGTGGTGCAGACCCGCTTCGCCACCACCGCCCTGGCGCTGTGGCGTGCGTACCTCGGCGAGGATCTCCAACCCGCCGCGGCCGATGCGGAGGCGGTGCTGCACGTGGACGAGGCACCGGACGTGCTGGCCCGCACGCAGTTCACCTTTCTGGGTACCGGCTGGACGATCGGGCTCGCCAACGAGGCCGCACTCAAGTTGCGTGAGGCTGCGCAGGCCTGGACGGAGGCCTATCCGGCGATGGAGTTCCGGCATGGGCCGATCAGCATCGCCGATACACGCTCCGCGGTTTGGTTCTTCGGGCCGCCACCGCCCGCGCTCGTCGACGAGATCGGCCGGACCGGCGCGCTGATCGTGCAATCCGAGCGCGACCCGCTGGCGCAGCTCGTCCAGGCACAGCGGCTGGCCGTCGCGCTGGCCGAGCGGAAAGGCCTGGACGCGGATACGCCACGCAACCTGGCCCGATCGATCGTGCTCTCGTCCACGACGCCGTGACCGCTGCGCACGAACGACCGCACGTGGTCGCCGTCGACGTCGGCGGAACCTCCATCAAGGGTGCGCGGGTGAATGCCGACGGCCTCGTCGCGGCCTGCCACGCGATCCGAACGCCCGTGACCGACCGGCCGACCGCGGTCATCACGGCAATCCGCGCGCTGGTCCAGAGCCTGCTCGACCCGTCCGTGGTTGCCGTCGGCCTGGTGGTACCCGGCGACGTGGACGGCGACGCCGGCGTCGCGCGGTATTCGGCCAACCTGGGCTGGCGAGACGTGCCACTGCGCCAGGTGGTCGGCGACGACACCGGGCTGCCGACCGTGCTCGCGCACGACGTGCATGCCGCCGCGCTGGCCGAACGCGAGATCGGTGTCGCGCGCGATCTGGACGACGTGGTGGTGGTGGCCATCGGCACCGGAATTGCCGCGGTGTCCGTCTGCGCCGGACGTGAGGTGGACGGCGCCGCCGGCCTGGCCGGCGAAATCGGCCACCTCGCCGTGGTCGCCGACGGTGAGCCGTGTCCGTGCGGGCAGCGTGGCTGCTTGGAGCGCTACGCGTCCGCCGCCGCCGTCGCGCGCCGGTATGCCGAACGCACCGGTCGTCGATTGCGCGCCGAGGACGTGATTGCCCGGCGCGAGTCCGACGAGGCAGCCGACGCGGTCTGGCGCGAGGCGACGGACGCGCTCGCCACCGCGCTCGCGGCGTGCACCATGATGATCGACCCCGACGTGTTCGCCCTCACCGGTGGCCTGGCCGCGGCCGGTGCAGCACTCGCCGAGCCGGTGCGCACGCGCCTGGCCGAACTCGTCCGGTTTCGGCCGGTACCGCCGGTGATTGCCTCATCGCTTGCTGCCGACGCCGGACGCACCGGGGCCGCAATACTCGCGTGGAGGCTCGGTGCCCATTGAGAGCACGGCAGCCCTCGTGTCACGGGCACGAGCGCTGCGGCAGGCGGCGCCGGCGTTCAACGTGATCACCCTCGAACATGCCGAGGCGATCGCCGCCGGTGCCGAGCGTGCCGGCCGGCCAGCCATCCTGCAGATCAGCGAAAACGCGGTGCGTTACCACGGCGCGGTGGCGCCGCTGGCGTGCGCGTGCGTGGCCATCGCCGCCGCATGTGACGTGCCGCTGGCGCTGCATCTGGATCACGTCACCGACGTCGAGCTGTTACATCTGGCCGCGGACTGCGGCTTCTCCTCGGTCATGTTCGACGGCGGCGCGCTGCCGTATGCGCAGAATCTCCACGCCACTGCCGACGCAGTCCGGTGGGCGCACGAGCACGAGCTGTGGCTGGAGGCCGAACTCGGGTACGTCGGCGGCAAGCCGGACATGCCCGCCGGTGCACATGCGGCCGGGGTCCGCACCGATCCGAGCGAGGCGGTTGCCTTTGTCGCGGCAACCGGGGTGGACGCGCTGGCGGTGGCGGTCGGCAGCAGCCATGCCATGGCCGAGCGGCGCGCGGAACTCGACCTCGCGCTGATCGGCCGGCTGCACGACGTGCTCGATGTGCCGCTCGTCCTGCACGGCTCGTCGGGCGTGCCGGTGGCCGGCTTACGTGCCGCGATCGCCGCCGGGCTGACGAAGATCAATATCGGTACGGCGCTGAACGTCGCGTTCACCGAAACCCTGCGCCGCGGTCTCGGTGCCTCGCCGGATCCGCGGCGCTACCTGGCGCCGGCGCGCGACGCGATCGCCGACGAGGTGACGCGGCTGCTCGCCGACCTCGCCGAACCCACCAGCCCTACCTGACCGCGACCCGCCCCCGCGCCGGTCTTGCGAGTCCGGCAGGGCGCGGCGCCCGACCCGTCGCGCCTTGGTTGGGCACCGTCGTGACGTCGAGACGGTGCATTGCGTCGGCCGTTTGGCCAGAGGACCATGCCGCGCATGACGCAAGATCACACCGCGCGGCCACGCGAGCACCGGTTGGCCATGGTGATGAACGGTGGGGTCAGCCTGGCGGTGTGGATGGGCGGGTTGGCGCGGGAACTGGACAACCTGCGCCGCGCGTGCGAGGGCCTGCCCTCCGGCGCCACGGCTGACACCGACGCCGGCCGCGCGGAGATTCACCTGCACGAGTTGTGGCACCGGCACGCGCGCGTCGCCGGCAAGCGAGTGGTCGTCGACGTGATCGCCGGGACCAGCGCCGGTGGCCTCAATGGCGTGCTGCTGTCGTTGGCGATCGCCAACGGTGTGCCGTTGACGTCGCTGCGTGACTTGTGGCTGGACACGGCCGGGTTCGGCACGGACCAACTGCTCACACCCCAGCAGGGCGGTGCGGTGTCGTTCTTGAACGGCGACTACTTCCTCGAGCACATCAACGATGCCATCGGTGTTCTCGCCGATCCCGCCGCGCCGCATGCGCGTAGACCGGTGGCGCTGACCGTCACCGCGACCGCGTTGCGCGGTGAGCCTCGCGTCACCTTCGACTCACGAGGCACCCCGTTCGACGAGCCGGATCATCGTCGTCGTTTCGAGTTCCGCTACAGCCCCAGCCAGGTCGAGTACGCGACGAACGACTTCGTCATGACTACCCGAGACGATTTCACGGCCTCGGCGGCGGTGGCACGTGCGGCGCGGGCGTCGGCTTCGTTCCCGGTGGCGTTCAAGCCCGTCGATGAGATCAAGGAACTGCGCGACCGGCGTACCTGGCCGAACTTCGACACCGGTGACGATCTCGAGTGGCTCATCGACGGCGGGGTGCTGGACAACTCGCCGTTCGATCCGATCCTGCAAGCCATCGCCGACCAACCGGTGTCGCAGACGTGGCAGCGCACGCTGTGCTACGTCGTGCCCTCAGCCGACGAGGCGCCGCTCGGACGCGAGATCGGCGCAGTCGATCCGGCGAAGCCTCCACCGTGGACGACGGCGATGACGGCGGCGTTCGGGCTGCCGCGCGAGGCCGACCTGCGTGACGACGTGGAACAGATGCACGCACTGATCCGCGCCGGGCGCAGCTCGGTCGACGTCGAACGATTTCGACTGCTGGTGGGCGATCCGGGCAAGTTTGCCGCCGCAGTGCGGCTGGCGACGGACGGATTCACGCTGTACCAGCAGACGCGCGCCATCACCGCGGTCTACGAGATGCGTGACCTGCTCGCCGAGGCGAGCGCGACGGCGTATCTGGACCCGGCCGGTCGGGTGTCACCAGGGGATGTCGACGCGCCGCACCCCTGGCGACCGGACGCATTTCCCACCTCCGCGTTCGCGTCCGAGTGGACCTGGGGGGTGACCGCCGCGGCTCGGGTGATCTCCATGTTCGTGCGCTCCATCGCCAGGCGGGACAACGTGGACGATGCCGTGCGACGTGACCTGTCCGACATCGCGGCGAAGGTGTCGGCGCTGCGGCGGGCCCTCGCGGCGACGCTGACCACGAATCAGGATGCGAACCCGGCCGAGCCCGTCGCCGCGACCATCGAGCGAGGCGATCGGGCCTACACCGCACTCGGGGTGCCAGGGCTGCTCGCGACGCAGGTGCGGCTGGCGGCGCAGACCTACGCCGCCCAGGTACCCGGTTCGCCGCCCGCCTTGCAGGTGCTGCAAGCGGCGTTGTGCGTGGAGGTGCTCAACGGTGCCGGTGGGCAACCGGTCGAGCCGAAGACTCCGCCGATCTTCGACTTCGCGCGGTTCGGGCTGGCGTCACCGCCGGCGTGCCTGCGTCCGGCCTTCGCAGGCAATCCCGACCGCGCCCGAGACGCAGCCGACGACGCGACGCCGTCGAACGTCCTCTACGGCACCCGGCTGAGTCACTTCGCCGCTTTCGGCAGCCGATCGTGGCGGGCCTGGGACTGGATGTGGGGGCGGCTGCACGCCGCAGTGCACTTGGGTCACTTGCTCGGCCTGGACGAGGACGAGATCGACGAGCTGGCTCAACTGATCATCGTGGCGGAGCAGCGGACGGTCGAGGACGTGCGCGTCGAGATCGGCCAGGTGATGGGCGCGACCGCCGCCGACCTGTTGGCCGAGATCCGCGCCGAACACCTGGTCCGCCCCGCGGTGAACGGGCTGTTCGAGATGATCGCCGGCCGGCATCCGACCGAACCGGCGTACCCGGATCCGGTGCGCTGGGCGGCGGTGCTGTCGCCGTACAGCTCAGCGGGGTTGACCGGATGGCGACGGGTAGTGCAGGTGCTCGTCTTCCCGTTGCGGCTCGTGCTCCGACACATCCTGCGCGGGTGAGCGCCCTCAGGTCGACCCGTACCTGGCCGTGGTGAACACAGCCAACCGATCCACCAACTCGGCCAGGTACTGCGCGGCGGCGTGCCGTCTGTTCCAGGCGGCGTAGATGGGCATGGTCAGCGTGGCGCCGTCGGCGATCACCGGCAGCCCGTGCAGGCCGTACCGGCTGTCGTCGGTTACCACCGCATCACCCCACCCGGCGGCGCACAACGCCTGGGCCACCTCGGGCGAGGAGATCTCCCGCGCGCCGTCGAGCGCGAGACCGGCCCGGATCGCGGCCGCGTCGAACACCTCGCGCTGCACGTAGGACTGGGGTAGCAACAGCAGCCGCGACGCATCCAGCGCGGTGATGTCGATCCGGCTGCGCCGCTCGCGCCGGTCGCCGCGCGGGACGTAGAGCAGGATCGGGAACAGCCCGACCAGTGCGCTCGGCTGATCGCTGGGCATATGGGGCGAGAGCACGACATCGGCCGTGCCGTCGGCCAGCGGGCTGAATCCGGCGTCGATGGGCGAGACGAGCAGCGTTGGTTGCGGGTCGTCCCGGTCGAAGCTGGCTACGAACGGCGCCAGCACATCGGACAGCGTCGTGGACGGGGCTGCGAACCGGACGTCGGTCAGGCGCCCGGAGGCCAGCGTGCGGGCGACCGAACTCAGCCCGTCGGCCCGGGCCAGCAGGTCCCGAGCCAGGGGCACCAACTCCCGTCCGGCCGCGGACAGGCGTAGCCGGCCGCGCACCCGGTCGAACAGGTCCGCACCGAGTTCACGCTCCAGCCCCCGCAGTTGCCGGGACAGCGACGGTTGCGCGACGTGCACCTGCGCGGACGCGGCGGTCACGCTGCCGGCTTCGGCGACCGCGACGAAGTATCGGAGGGTACGGAGCTCCATGCTGAACCGATGCCTCCAAAGCATTGGAATGATGTCCTTTAGGACCTGTGCAGCCTAGCTTGCCGAGCGGACCATTGATGCCGACGACCGAACGTCGACATGACGGGGAAGTGGGGAAGCAATGACGCTGCCAGTAGGAACGCCGACTCGAATGCTCATCGACGGTGCGTGGCAGGCCGGTTCAGCCGGCACCTTCGACGTGCTCGACCCGTCCGACGGCTCGGTGCTGACCCAGGTACCGCGGGCCGGTGTGGACGATCTCGAGCGGGCGGTGGCCGCAGCTCACCGTGCCGGCCCGGGGTGGGCCGCGACCGCACCGCGCGAGCGATCCGAGATGCTGCGGCGTGCGTTCGAACTGATGATCGTGCACCAGGACGAGCTCGCCCTGCTGATGTCGCTGGAGATGGGCAAGACCCGTGCGGACGCCCGGGTCGAGGTCACCTATGCGGCGGAGTTCTTCCGTTGGTTCGCCGAGGAAGCGGTGCGTATCGGCGGCGAGCTCCGCACCGCCCCGTCCGGCGCCAACCGCATCCTCACCTTCCGACGGCCGGTGGGCGTGGCGCTGCTACTCACGCCGTGGAACTTTCCGGCGGCGATGGTGACCCGCAAGGTGGCGCCCGCGCTGGCGGCCGGGTGCACCGTCGTGCTCAAGCCGGCCGAGGACACCCCGCTCACCGCGCTGTACCTGGGACAACTGCTCACCTCGGCCGGCGTGCCGGACGGTGTCGTCAACGTGCTCACCACCGATCAGCCGACCGAACTGGTCCGCGCCGCGCTCGCGGACGCGCGGGTACGCAAGCTGTCGTTCACCGGCTCGACCGGTGTGGGTCGGCTGCTGCTCGGCCAAGCGGCCGAGCGGGTCGTGAACTCGTCCATGGAACTCGGCGGCAACGACCCGTTCATCGTGCTCGAGGACGCGGATCTCGACGCTGCGGTCGACGGTGCGATGCTCGCGAAGATGCGCAATGGCGGCCAGGCGTGCACCGCCGCGAACCGATTCTTCGTGCATCAGGACGTGGCGGAACAGTTCGCCACCAAACTCGCGGACCGGATGGGCGCGCTTCGGATGGGCGCCGGCGCCGACGAGGCGACCGACCTCGGCCCGATGATCAACGCCAAGGCTGTCGCCGGCATCGACGACAAGGTGCGGCGGTCCGTCGCCGACGGTGCCCGGCTCGTCATCGGCGGCAAGGCCGTGGAGCGCCCCGGCTACTTCTATCCCGCGACCGTGCTCGCGGAGGTTCCCCGGGATAGCGCAGTCGCGGTGGACGAGATCTTCGGCCCGGTCGCCCCGATCATCGCGGTACGCGACGAGCAGGATGCCGTGGCGCTGGCCAACTCCTCCGAGTTCGGGTTAGCCGGGTACGTCTACACCGGCGACCTCGCTCGTGGGCTGCGCATCTGCGAGCGCCTCGAACTCGGCATGATCGGGCTGAACCGGGGCGTCCTGTCCGATCCGGCGGCACCCTTCGGTGGCGTGAAGCAATCCGGCCTGGGCCGGGAGGGTGGTTACGAGGGCATCGACGAATACCTGGAAACGACCTACGTCGCGACCACCTGGTGACGCCGCTTCGCTGGTGACGGCGCTTCGCGGTGCAGCCTGCTACGGGTGGGACGGCGACGGAGCTGCTCCGGCGACCTCGAAGAACAGCTCGTCCGGATAGCACCACCACCAGTTCTCACCGGGTTCGTAGGACCGGATGATCGGGTGCGCGATGCTGTGCCAGTGCGCGGTCGCGTGGCGGTTGGGTGAGTTGTCGCAACAACCGACGTGTCCGCACTCCATGCACAGGCGCAGGTGCACCCAGCGCCCGCCCATGCGCAGGCAGTCCTCGCATCCGGTGCTGGACGGTACGACGTCGCGGACGGTGTCCATGTGCGTGCATTCGTCAGCCATCGTCAGCCTCCGGTCGGGCAGCGTCGGTCAAGGCGTGCTCGGGACTCGACCAGCGGTTGCGCGCCGGTTCGCTCAGACGGGCGTCCACGTGGCCTCGGCTCCGTCGCCGCCATCGACCTGGCGCTCGAGCGATTTGATGTGTTCGTCCTGTACCCGCAGGATCGCGTCGTTGCCACGGAACAGCACCGTCCAGCCGTCCTCGCGCACGACTTCGACGTCCTGGTAGGTCTCGCGGACCTCCTGCTCGTCGTCGCCGTACACCATGCGGTAGGTGGCCATCTGCAGACTCCTTCGCCGACGCGGGGACTCGAAAATCCAACGTACCGCCCGATGTGGCTCCCCTGTCCAGCCCCCGATGAGTTTCAGCGAGCGGTGGCGGGCAGCTCGCCGTCCTCGATCGGGCGGCCCACGGTGAGCGCGTCCCGCAGCGAGTCGGGCAGTTCGGCGAACACGACGTCGGGCAGGGTGCCGGTGGCGTCGAGCACCGCGTTGCATGGGGGGATCTGCTCATTTCTGGCGGAATTTCACAGACCTGCGCGGAATATCTCTGTCGTACCCGGGTGCTAGTTATATACGTGATGTCTGCTCCCGAACTTCTCCGCCGCGGCTTCGCCGTCTCCCGCACCCAGTCCACCGGCCTGGTGTTGGCGGTGGTGTGCGTCGCCCAGTTCATGGTCGTCCTCGACATCAGCATCGTGAACGTGGCGCTGCCGGACATGCAGCGCACGCTGCACATGTCCAGCAACGGCCTGGCCTGGGTGATCAACGCCTACACGCTGACCTTCGCCGGCTTCCTGCTGCTCGGTGGCCGCGCGGCCGACATCTGGGGCCGGCGCCGGCTGTTCCTGCTCGGCATGGCGATCTTCGTGCTGATGTCCCTGCTCGGTGGCCTGGCGCAGTCCGGCGGCCAGCTCATCACCGCCCGTGGCCTGCAGGGCTTCGGTGGCGCCGTGCTCTCGCCGGCCACGCTGACGATTCTGACCACCACGTTCACCGAACCGCGAGCCCGCACCCGGGCGCTGGGCTGGTGGAGCGCGATGGCCGCGGCCGGCGGCGCGACCGGCGCGCTGCTCGGCGGCATCCTGACCGATCTGCTGTCCTGGCGCTGGATCCTGTTCATCAACGTGCCCATCGGCATCGCGGTGTTCATCGTCGCCCGGCTGGCCATTCCGGAGTCTCGGCTGGAGGGCCAGCGGCCCACCCTCGACTGGGCCGGTGCGCTCACCGTGACCGGCGGGCTGGTCTCACTCGTGTACGCCATCGTCTCCACCGACCAGCACTCGTGGGGATCGGCCTCGGTCATCAGCTGGCTGCTCATCGGCGTCGCACTCATCGCCACGTTCCTCGTGGTCGAGAGCAAGCATCAGCACCCACTCGTGCCGTTGCGGTTGTTCCGTTCGCGGGGCCTGTCCGGCGCCAACGCGATCATGATCGTGATCGGTTCGACCATGTTCTCGCTGTTCTTCTTCCTGACGCAGTACCTGCAGAACGTGCAGGGGTACAGCCCGCTGCGCGCGGGGCTCGCCTTCATCCCGATGCCACTGGCGATCATCGTCGGGACCCAGCTCTCGACCCGCTTGGTCGCGCGGGTGGGGCCACGGGTGCTGCTCACCATCGGTCCGCTCATCGCCGCGGCGGGCATGTTGATGCTGTCGCGCATCCATGCGGACAGCAGCTATCTGCTGCACGTCGGCCTGGCCGGATCGATCACCACGTTCGGCGTGGGCATGTCGTTCGTGCCGGTGACCTTGTCCGCCACCAACGGGGTGGAGCCCCGCGATGCCGGGTTGGCGTCAGGGCTGATCAACACCACCCGGCAGATCGGTGGCTCGCTCGGCCTGGCGGTGCTGCTCACGCTCGCCGCATCGCGCACGCACGTGCTGTCCGATCACGGTTTCAAGGTCGCCGAGACTGCGGGGTTCGCTCGTGCGTACGCCGTCTCCGCGATCTTCCTGGTCGCCGCGGCCGTGGTCGCCGTGCTCGTGCTGCCGCCGTTGCGTCGGCCGCTGCCGTCGGAACAAGCACAGCCGTCGGGACAAGCACAGCCGTCGGGACAAGCACAGCCGTCAGGGCAAGCGGAGCCGTTGGCGCAAGCCGCGCCGTCGCTGCCGGCGGAACCCGAGCTGCCGCTCGGCCTCGCGGCCGACCTCGTCGGCGAATAGCTACGCCCGCTCACATCGAGCGGCGCCCGGTCGGCAAGGATCTGAGGAATGGACTGTGTGACGGTCGGCGCGACCGGTGTGCAGGTGTCGCCGCTGTGCTTCGGCACGATGACCTTCGGCGCGGAGGCGGACGAGCAGACCTCGGCGCAGCTGTACGCACGGGTGCGCGACGCCGGGATCAACTTCTTCGACACGGCCAACGTCTACAGCGGGGGCGTGTCCGAACAGATCCTGGGCAAGCTCGTTGCCGGCAGCCGGGACGAGGTCGTCATCTCCTCGAAGGTGTTCTTCCCGGCCGGCACCGACGTCAACGCCCGTGGCCTGTCCCGCCGGCACATTGTGCAGGCCGTCGACGACAGCCTGGCCCGGCTCGGAACCGATCGGCTGGATTTCTACTTCGTCCATGCCTTCGACGAGCGCACGCCGATCGAGCAGAGTTTGCGCGCACTGGATCACCTCGTGCAGCAGGGCAAGGTGCTCTATCCGGCCGTCAGCAATTGGGCCGCCTGGCAGATAGCCACCGCGCTCGGGATCTCCGCGCGCGAAGGGCTGGCCCGGTTCGAACTGATCCAGCCGATGTACAGCCTGGTGCGGCGCCAGGTCGAGGTGGAGATCCTGCCGCTGGCTCAGGCTGCGCACCTCGGCGTCGTGCCGTACAGCCCGCTCGGCGGTGGGCTGCTCACCGGTAAGTACGGACCCGGCACCCGGCCGGACGCCGGCAGGCTGGTGGACAACCCGATGTACACCGACCGGTACAGCCAGGACAGCGACTTCCAGGTGGCCGAACGCTTCACGGCGTTCGCCCGCGAACTCGGCGTCGCGCCGGCCGCGCTCGGCGTCGCATGGGTGATGTCGCACCCCGCGGTCACCGCGCCGATCATCGGTGCCCGGAACCTGGAGCAACTCGAGGGCTCGTTGGCCGCGCTCGAGCTGGACATGACACCCCAGCTGCGCGCGACGATCGCCGCACTGTCGCCGACACCGCCACCAGCACACGACCGCACCGAGACGCAGAAGGCAGTACGCGCCTGAGCCGTCGCTGATCCGGCAGCGGTCCGCCACCGTCACACCGATCCGGCTGCCGGGTCGTTGAGCACGATATGAAGCGACGCGCGCCGGTCGCGCTGCTGGCGGCCGGCTGTGCGGCGGCGCTTGGCGCGGCCTTGCTGAGTTCGACCGGCGCAGCCGGGGCGGCTAGTCCTGTGGTCACCACACCGGCCCCGGCGGGTGCGGTGAGCTACGCCCCGCTGGCGCGGCCCGGCCCGGCCCTGGACGTGCCAACGGCGACCCTGGCCGCGGCCCTGCAGTGCAGCGGCACGTTCACCGCAGCGAGCCCGGAGCCGGTGCTGCTCGTGCCGGCCACCGGCGTCACGCCGGAGCAGAACTACTCCTGGAACTACGAGCTGGACTTCACCGCGCAGGGACGGCCGTGGTGCGCGATCACCCTGCCGCAGCACACCCTCGGCGACATCCAGACCGCGGGGGAGTACATCGTCTTCGGCATCCGGACCATGTTCGCCATGGCACACCAGCGCATCGCGGTGCTCGGGCACAGCCAGGGCGGCATGTCGATGCGATGGGCGTTGCGCTTCTGGCCCGACACCCGCCCGATGGTGGATGACGTCATCGGCATGGCCGGCACCAACCACGGCACCAAAGCCTTGCCGTGTATCGCCGGCTTCGACAAGTGCGCCCCGGCCGACTGGCAGCAAGGCAGGAAGTCGAACTTCATCCAGGCGCTCAACAGCGGCACGGAGACCTTCGCCGGCATCTCCTACACCGAGATCTTCACGCACACCGACGAGGTGGTGGAGCCGAACTCGACCGACAAGAGCTCGTCCTCCGCGTTGCACACCGGCGCCGGCGCCATCAGCAACATCTCGACCCAGGACATCTGCCCGCTGGACGTGTACGAGCACCTCACCGTCGGCACCATCGACCCGGCTGCCTACGCCATGGTGATGGACGCGTTGACGCATCCTGGTCCGGCAGAACGCTCCCGCATCAGTAAGAAGGTCTGCGCCGAGCTGTATCAGCCAGGAGTCGACCCGCTCAACGTGCAGACCTACCTGCAGGTGTTGGCGGCGGCGCCGGGCCTGCTCACGGTGAGCCTGCCCGGCGTGCCGCTGGTGGACGTGCCGGAGACCAAGGCCGAGCCGCCGCTGCGCTGTTACGTCTTCGCGAGCGGGTGCCCGACGTCCTGAGAACGCCGAGGCGGCTACCCGCCGGCGAACTCGACGTCGGCGCTGGCCACGGTGCCGGCCTTGCGGCCGGGCGCGGACTGGTACTTCCAATACAGGTTGGTGTGTGCGATCACCGCGTCCGGTGGCGGCGCGCCCCACTGCGTCTGGTCATTCGTGGTGTGCGCATCGCCGACCAGCGTCGCGTCGTACCCGCGCACGAACGCACCGTGCAGCGTGGACCGGATGCACGCATCGGTCTCCGCGCCCACCACGATCAGCCGACCCACGCCAAGTCGTGACAGCACGTCCTCGAGATCGGTGGCCTCGAACGAGTCGCCGTAGTTCTTCTCGACCAGCGGCTCGGTGTCGTCGCGCTTGAGTTCCGGCGCGAGCTGCCATTCGTCGCTGCCACGGACCAGGCCCTCGTCGTTGTGCTGCACCCAGACCACCGGCACCTGCTCGCGGCGGGCTCGTTCGACAAGGCCGACGATGTTCTGCACCACGGCCGCACGGTCGTGGGCATTGGCCACCACGTCCGCCTGCACGTCGATGACGAGCAGAGCGGTGTTCGGCCGGTTGGCAAGAGTGGTCATAGCTCCCCCGGGGTAGCGCTCGATTTTGCTCCACCGTAGGTGGCAGCTCGGACACAGCCACCCGGACCGGTCTCTGGCCCCTAAAATGACCCATTGCCGGGCACATCGGGCACCCAATGGTGCGCCCGCGCGTAGTCCGCGCACAATGTTCGGATGCCGTCTCACAGCGTGGCGGAGCGGGAACTCAAGTTCGACGTTCCAGCGGACTTCGCCGTACCGGATCTGCGGGCATCGCTGAGCGACGGTGCCCGGGTCGAGGAGCGCACGGAGCAGCTGCACAGCGACTACTACGACACCGCCGAGCACGACCTGCTGAACGCCGGCATCACGCTGCGCCGGCGCACCGGCAGCACCGATGTGGGCTGGCAACTCAAGGTCCCGATGGAGGACTTTCGCGAGGAGATCCGCCTGCCGCTCGGCAGTGGTGACGCGGTGCCGGCCGAGCTTGCCGCGTTGCTGACCGGTATCCGCCGCGGGCGCGACCTCGTGCACGTGGCGCGCCTGTCCACGCAACGGCGCGTGGTCGCCCTCCTCGACAGCGACGGTCGGCGGCTGGTCGAGATCGACGACGACACCGTCCGGGCGGCGGCGGCGGCCGGCGCGACGACGGCGGTGCTGACCACCTGGCGCGAGGTCGAGGTCGAGCTCGGATCCGGCGAGGAGGATCTGCTCGACGAGCTGGCGCACTCGCTGCGACGGGCCGGCGCCAAGCGATCGCCGCATCCGTCCAAGCTGGAACGGGCGCTTGGGCCCGAGCGGCCCGACCGCCGCCGGCGCAAGCCCGGTGCCCGCCCGGTGGCCGAATACCTCGCCGACCAGCAGCGAGCGTTGCTCGCCGGCGACCTCTCGCTGCGGCGCGGCGACCAGCATGCGGTACACCGCACCCGCGTCGCGGCTCGCCGGCTACGCAGCACGCTGCGCACTTTCCGCGACGCAGCGGGTGCGGACCAGGCTGATCAGCGCCTGTACGAGGAGCTGAAGTGGTACGCGGGGCTGCTCGGCGCGGTGCGGGATCCGCAGGTGCAGGAGAGCCTGATGCTGACGCTGCTCGAAGACGTGTCGGCCGAGCTGCGCGTGGGGCCGGTGCAGGAACGGATCAACGACGAGCTCGGCCGCCGTCGATCCGCCGCGTGGGACGAACTCACGGTGGCGTTGGACGGCCCGCGTTACCTCGCCCTACTCGACCAGCTCGACGAGCGAGTGCAGCTCGGCAGCGGTCCGGCCGGTAAGCCGCGAACCGATCCCGCCTCGGTCGTGCGGGCCACGCGCCGCAAGGCACGTCGTCGGCTGCGTGCGGCACTCGCCTCGAACGAGCCGGAGCAGCTGCACCGTGCCCGCAAAGCCGCGAAGCGGGCCAGGTACGCCGTCGAGGCCGCCGCGCCGGTGCTCGGCCGGGGGAAAGCCGCCACGTTGGTCCGCCGATACAAGCGGGTGCAGGACGTGCTCGGGGACTATCAGGACACAGTGGTGGGTCGGGAGTTGCTGCACCACCTGGGTGCGTCGGCGTCCTCACGGCGCAACAGCTTCACCTTTGGCGTGCTGTACGAGCGTGAGGCACGGCGAGGCGAACAGGCTGTGCGCGCCGCCTGCAAGATCGCTGAGAAGGTCTGACCGCGCTCGGGCGCATTTCGGCGATCTCCTGCAATTCTCGGGTCTGACGTGCCACACTCCACCCCCATGACCGGCAGCACAGGCTCTCCCCAAACCGGGGACGAGGGCCACCGCAGATTCCGCCGCCGGGCCGACGCGGCGAATTCGGGCAAAGAGCACCGCACGGGCTTGGGCGCTCGCATCCGGTACCGGTTCGACACCCAGCTCTCCCGCGGCCCGATTGCCGTCATCTACTGGCTCGCCGTGGTCACGCTCGTCATCGTGCTGATCGCGGCGGCGGTCCTCACCATCCTGAAGATCCACGGGGTGGGCGGCGAACCGCACGACGACCTGGCCCAGTCGTTCTGGCAGTCACTGCTCCGCGTCCTGGACACCGGCACGGTCGCCAACGACACCGCGTGGCCGGCCCGGCTCGTCGGCCTGGTTCGTCACCCTTTCCGGCATCATCATCGCCGGCAGCCTCATCGGCCTGATCGCCAACGGTGTCGATCTGCGCATCGAGCAGCTGCGCAAGGGCCGCAGCCTGGTGGTCGAGACCGACCACACCCTCATCCTCGGCTGGTCGCGCCGGGTGCCCGCGATCGTGCGCGAACTCGTCATCGCCAACGAGAGCCGAGCCCACGCCGCCGTCGTCGTCCTCGCCGAACGCGAGAAGGACGAGATGGAGGCCGAGCTGCACGAGTTCATCGGCGACACCAAGACCACACGCATCGTCTGCCGCAGCGGTGAGCCCTGGTTGCCGGCGAACCTGGAGCTGGCCAACATCGCCGCCGCGAGGTCGGTGGTGGTGATGGGCGGAGAGAGCGACGCGGCCACGGTCAAGGCGCTGCTCGCCGTTCGCGCGGTGAGCCGGCCGAACGGAGGCGCGCCGACCGGTTCGTTCCACATGGTCGCCGAGGTGGTGGACGAAGACACCGCGACGTCGCTGACCGCATTGTTCGGCGAGCAGCTGGCGGTGGTCAGTTCGGACAACATCGTCGCCGAACTCACCGCGCAGGCGTGCCGCAAGTCGGGCTTCAGTGCGGTATTCCGGGAACTGCTGCAATTCGAGGGCGACGAGCTGTACATGGCGCCGTTCGCGCAACTTGACGGGCGCAGCTATGCCGAGTGCCAGCTCGCCTTCGACAAGTGCTCGGTGGTCGGCGTGCTGACCGAGGGCACGGTGCGGCTCAACCCTCCGCCGGACACGCGCATCTCGGCTCGCGACGAGTTGATCGGGATCGCGGAGGACGACTCGACCTTTCTGATGTCGCCGACGCCAGCGGTCGGCACGCTCCTGCCCACCGACCAGCGGCCCTCGCGCCGCGACGAGCGCCGGATCGTCATCTGCGGCTGGAGCGAACTCGGGCCCCGGGTGGTCGAGGAGCTGGACGAGTTCTTCGGCCCCGAAACGACGATCGTGCTGCTGCTGGACTCCAACCACGTCGACGTTGCCGCCGTCAGCGCGCAGGTGTCACCGCGCAACGTGCAGCTGGAGGTGAACGTCCTGGTCGGCGGCCCGGAAGTGATCGCGGCGCACGCAGCGCAACGGTCCTTCCACGAGGTGATCGTGCTCGGCTATCGCGACGACGAGGAACTGGAGGATGCCGACGCCCGGACGTTGCTGACCCTGCTCGCATTCCGCCAGGTCGAGCAGGTCGGCCAGGTGGCCGCTCCGCCGGTGCGGATCGTGGCCGAGTTGCTCGACCAGCGCAATTCCCCGCTGGCGGACGCGATCGGCGCCGACGACTTCATCGTCAGCGACGAACTCACCAGCTTGATGATCGCTCAGCTGAGTGAGCGCCGGGAGCTGGACGCGGTGTTTCGCGACTTGTTCGACCGCGAGGGCGCCTCGGTCGAGTTGAACGACGGCAGGCGATACGGGGCGGTGCAGGCGTCGTCATTTGCGGACATCGTGGTGACCGCGTCGGCGCAGGGACACAGCGCGATGGGATACCGGGTGGCCAGCACCGGCATCGTCGTGATCAACCCGTCGAAGTCGGCGCCGCTGCGGCTGGTGGACGGGGACGAGATCCTGGTGATCGCGGACGAGATCCGGCCCGGCGAGAACAGCGATCCCGCGACGCGGGCCGCAGTACCGCTGACACCGACGTCGAGCTGAGTGCTCAGTTCACCTGTCGGTCGCGCCCGGCCCAGTACGGCTCGCGCAGCTTGAACTTCTGCAGCTTGCCGGTGGCCGTCCGGGGAAGCTCGGTGACGAACTCGACCCGCTTCGGGCACTTGTACCCGGCCAGCGACGCGCGGCAGTGCGCGATGAGGTCCTCGTCGCTCACCTCGGAGCCATCGGTGACCACCAGCGCCGTGACCAGCTCACCCCACTTGGCGTCCGGGATGCCGATTACCGCCACCTCGCGCACCGCCACATGCGAGGTGAGCACGTCCTCCACCTCGATGGAGGAGACGTTCTCGCCACCGGAGATGATCACATCCTTCTTCCGGTCGGAGATCACCAGGTAGCCGTCGTCGTCGAGGTAGCCGCCGTCGCCGGTGTGGAACCAGTTGCCGCGCTGGGCGTCCTCGGTTGCCTCCGGCTGATGCCAGTAGCCGTCGAGGTTGTGGTTGGACTGGGCGAGCACCTCACCGTCCGCGTCGATCTGCAGGCGTACACCGAGGGCGGGAACGCCGGCGCGGCCGAGGTGACGGGCCTGCTCGTGCGGGTCCAGCTCGTCCCACTCCGCCCGCGACCGGTTCACCGTCAACACCGGCGATGTCTCGGTCAGGCCGTAGATCTGGCAGAACTCCCAGCCGAGTTCGGTCAGTACCCGCTCGATGGTGCGCGTTGGCGGCGGTGCGCCGGCCACCACGATCCTGGTGACCCCGTGCCCGGGCACCGGCCCGTCCGTCCAGCTCTGCGCGGCGTCGAGTGCTGCGTTCACCACCGCTGGTGCGGCGCACATCAGGGTGACCCCGTGCTCGCGCACCCGCCGCAGGATCTCGGTGCCGTCGACCTGGCGCAACACGATGTGCTTGCCGCCGAGGCCGGTGACCGCGTGCGGCATGCCCCAGCCGTTGCAATGGAACATCGGCAGCGTGTGCAGCAGCACGTCGCGGTCGGTGACGGTCGTATGCATGGCGAACACGGTGGCGTTCAGCCAGATGTTGCGGTGGGTGAGCTGAACGCCTTTCGGCCGCGCGGTGGTGCCGGAGGTGTAGTTGATGGTCGCGGTGGCGTTCTCGTCCGGGGCGGCCCACGGTCGCGGATCGGTGTCGCGCCGGAACAGCGTGTCGTCCTCACCCAGTACGAACTTGTGCGCCACGTCGAGTTGGTCCAGTACGTCTTTCAGCGCGGGGTCCGCGTAGACGACCTCGGCGCCGCTGTGCGAGACGATGTAGGAAATCTCCGCGGCAGAGAGCCGGAAGTTGATCGGCACCAGGATCCGGCCCCAGCCGCACACCCCGAAGAACGATGCCAGCAGCCGCGCCGAGTTCTGTGAGATGACCGCGACCCGTCCGCCGACGGGCACGTTCAACTCGTCGAGGCGGGCCGCCTGGGCGCGGGCCAGTTCGGCGAACGTGCGATAGCTGAGTTCCCCGAGCGACGGTGCCGGCTGGTCGGGTTCGTCGATGACCGCGATCCGGTCCGGATAGACGTGTTCGGCGCGGTCGAGAAAGTCGCGGACCGTCAACGGATAGAACACGCGAACACGCTACTTCACGTGACGCGGGCCAACGCCTTCCGTGCCCGGCGGACCGAGGCCTTCCGTGCCCGGCGGACCGAGGCCTTGGTCTTCGCGGTGTTCGCGGCAGCCGTGTCCTTGACGTGCTCGGTCATCTGCACCCGCGCGGTGTGTGCGGATTCGGTGGCGGCATCGAGGACGAGTCCGGTGCCGATGCCGAACATCCACACGTCCTTGGAGATTGCGATGCCCTCTCGGGTCGGGCGCGGGTCGTGCTCACGGTGCATGTGTGGCGTGCGCCAGTACATGCCGAGCAGGGCGCCGGAGAACGCCATCAGCCCGGCGCCGGCGACCGCAGCCGGCACGATCGGCAACAACAGCGCGGCCCCGAGAGTGACTTCGCCCGCTGCGAGGAGCTTGACGAATACCTTGGGCTCGACCTTCTCAAATGCGGGATACGCGTTGGCCGCCATCGCGTGCGTGCCCTTGGCGATGTCATCGTCGGCGTGCAACTTTCCCAGGCCGGAGTTGAGGATGTACGCCCCGGTGACGGCCCGGGTGGGTGCGCGGCGCAGTTTGGCTGACAGGCTCATGTGACTCTCCGTTGTGCGCGGTTGTGCGCTGGAATTCGTCGGTGCGCGCGGATCAGGTGCTTTCGCGCTACCTGGAGGTCATACCCACGACGGCAGCCACATATGCGCGTGCCACTGGTCGTAGGTCAGCAGTCCGCCGGTGAACAGCGGCCACATGTAGAGGAAGTCGGCGATGACCAGGCCGAGGTAGATGCTGAGCAGGCCGGCGCCCCAGCGGCGCCGGCGCACGGCTCGTCGGCGCGCCGGATCGACGCTATGCCCGTCTCCAAGCCCGTCTCCAAGCCCATCTCCAAGCCCGTCTCCAAGCCCGTCCCTGAGCCCGTTCCCAAGCCATGCCCTACCGCGGCGATAGAGTCCGCCGCGCTCGGGACCGGTGCCGACGTCGATGTCGTCCGCACTCGATGCGGGCACTGCCGCGGCGGCCGGTACGGACGGGCCGAGCAGCACGCCGAGGCTCAACGTCAGGCCGATGATCAGGAACGGCACCAGTGGCGCCGTATAGAACAGGAACATTGTGCGGCGCAGGTCCTGGAACCAGACCAGCCACCCGGCGGCGAAGGCCACCCACACCGTGCCCGCCCGCCAGTCGCGGGTGGTGATCCAGTGCCAGGCCAACCACAGCAGCATGGGCACGAACGCCCACCACATGAGCGGTGTGCCGATGAGCAGGATCTCGCGCGAACAGGTGCTGGCGCCGCAGGTCGTGGAGTCGCCGTTGTAGTAGAAATCGACCGGCCTGCCGAGCACCAGCCAGCTCCACGGGCTGGATCGGTACGGGTGCCCGCTGTAGAGCGTCTCGTGGAACCGGTACGCCTGCAGCGTGTACGAACCCAGCGAGCGGATCGGGCTCGGCACCCACGCCCAGGTGAATGGCACGTGCACGCCGAGGATGTTCAGGCGGGTGGACGCACTGTGCGTGTCGGTCCAGTGCCGTCCCCAACTGTTCTCGCCGAGGAACCAGCCGAGGTAGCAGAGCAGATAGGTGGCCAGCGGTGCGGCGATCAGCGAGCCGATCCCCGGCAGCGCCGAGAGGCGGAACGTGCGGCGGGTCGGGCGCTGCACTCCGGCCGCCTTGAAAGCGCCGCGATCCCATACCAACGAGAGCAGCGCGAACAGCACGAAGAATGACAGCGCGGTCCATTTGGTCGCGCACGCGGCGCCGAACAGCACACCCGCCAGCAGCCGCCACGGCCGCGGGCCGAGCGTCGGCACACCATTGGTGAGGTCGGCACCGTCGGCGATGAGCCCGGCCAGCCGCGCGCGCATCCGATCGCGATCCACCACCAGTGCCGCGAATCCGGCGAGCACGAAGAACTGCAGGAAGATGTCCAGCAGGGCGGTGCGCGACAGCACGACGGAGACGCCGTCGAGGGCGAGCAGCAGACCGGCGATGGCGCCGAAGAGGTTGGACCGCAGCATCCGGCGCACGGTGCGGGTGAGCACGAGCACGGCCAGCGTGCCGAAGACCGCCGGGGCGACCCGCCAGCCGATCGGGGTGTTGCCCCAGAACAGCGACGTCAGCCCGATCAGCCATTTCCCCAAAGGCGGATGGACGATGAACATGTACGCGCGGTTGTCCTCGTAGCCGAACCGCAGCAACTCCTGCGCCTCGGTGGCGTAGTAGACCTCGTCGAACGTCTTGCCACTGGGAAAGCCGAGGGCCCAGAACCGGGTCAGGGCGGCGATCCCGGTGATCACGACGGTGATCAGCCAGCCGAGCCGCGGATTCGGATCGCGCCACGGCTGCAGCGACGCCGGAACCGGGAATTGCTCGGCCGGGGGGTCGGAGTTCGCGCCACCGTCGCCGGGCGGCTCGGCCGGCGCACTGGGGCGCGCCGGTGCCTCCAGCGTCGCGGTCACCCGGCCGATCCTAGAGGCGCGAGCTTTGCGGGCAGCGCAATCCCGCCGGGGTGGTGAATACAGTCAGCCGTCATGGCGCAGGTACCGGCGGGCGAGCACGGCGAGGACGGCGCGGGGGACCGCGGCGGGCGGCTGGTGCTGGCGGCGACGCCGCTGGGTGATCCGGGCGATGCCTCGGCGCGATTGCGCGCCGCCCTGGCCGATGCCCCGGTGATCGCGGCGGAGGACACTCGCCGCCTGCGTCGGCTGTGTGCCGCCCTCGGGGTGAGCCCGGCCGGGCGCATCGTCTCCTACTACGACCAGAACGAGGCCGCGCGGGTGCCGCAGTTGCTCGCATCGCTGGACGCAGGTTCCGACGTCCTGGTGGTGACCGACGCCGGCATGCCGTCGGTCTCCGACCCTGGATTCCGCCTGGTCACCGCGGCGATCGACGCCGGTCATCCGGTGACCGTGCTGCCCGGACCGTCCGCGGTGCTGGCCGCGCTGGCGGTCTCCGGCCTGCCGGTGGACAGGTTCTGCTTCGACGGGTTCCTGCCGCGCCGCGGCGCCGAACGCCGCAGGTACCTGGCTGGGCTGGCCGGCGAAGGCCGCACGCTCGTGCTGTTCGAGGCGCCGCACCGGCTGGCCGCCGCACTTGCCGATCTGGCCACCGCTTTCGGCCCGACCCGTCGCGCCGCGGTGTGCCGCGAGCTGACCAAGACATACGAAGAAGTGCGGCGCGCGCCGCTCGGCGAGCTGGCGCAATGGGCGGCGAGCGGCGAGGTCCGCGGGGAGATCACGCTGGTGATAGCCGGGGCGGACCGCGCCGACGTGGAGGCCCCGGGCCCGGCGGAGTTGGCGAGCCTGGTGGCACAGCGCGAGGCCGGCGGCAGCACGCGCAAGGACGCGATTGCCACGGTGGCGCGGGAGGCGGGTGTCCCGAAGCGCACCGTCTACGGCGCCGTGGTGTCCACCAGAGAGACTTAGCTTTCGGCCGGGACGGGCCGAGGCGTCGTCACCGCGCCACGCCCATTGCCCGGGCCGCCGTCGAGGAGAACGATTTCTCACGCTGGTACGACAACTGCGTGGGAGGCGTGATGTTCGTTCAGTTCATCAAAGCAAAGACAAAGGACGAAGCAGGGGTGCGCGCGGCCATGGACCGGTGGCAGAGCGAGCTGCAGCCGGGCGCGGACGGCTACCTCGGCACCACGGCCGGCTTCACCGACGACGGCACGTTCATCGCCTTGGCGCGCTTCGACTCACCCGAGTCGGCCAAGCGCAACAGCGACCGTCCGGAGCAAGGCCGCTGGTGGTCGGAGCTTGAGGCGAACCTGGATGGCGCCGAGTTCGTCGACAGCACCGATGTCGAACAGTGGATGGACGGTGGATCCGATGACGCCGGCTTCGTCCAGGTGATGGTCGGCACCAGTCCGGACGTGTCGGCACTTCGGGCCGGCAGCCGCGAGGGGTTGGACCGGTTGCGAGAGGCTCGGCCGGAGATCATCGGTGGCTACTTCATCGCGCACGGCGACAACGGGTACGTGCAGACGGCCTATTTCAGCTCCGAGGGCGCGGCCAGGCAGAGTGAATCGAGCGAGCCGCCCGAGGACGTCAAGCCGATGATCGAAGAGCGGATGCGGCTGATGGGCGACGTCGCCTATTACGACCTGCACCAGCCGATCCTGCGCTCGCCCTAGCCCGCCCTCGCCACCACGATCGGGAAATGGTGGCTCTCGTCATCACTACGCTGAGCAGGTGAGCGGACAACACATCCTGACCGCGGTCGCGTGGCCGTATGCCAACGGCCCGCGGCACATCGGCCACGTCGCCGGCTTCGGGGTGCCCTCGGACGTGTTCGCCCGCTATCAGCGGCTCGCGGGCAACAAGGTGTTGATGGTCAGCGGCACTGACGAGCACGGCACGCCAATCCAGGTGCAGGCGGACGCGGAGGGCGTCTCGCCGCGTGAACTCGCCGACCGCAATGCGCTGGTGATCGCGAAGGATCTGCAGCACCTCGGGCTCTCCTACGACCTGTTCACCCGCACCACGACCCGCAATCACTACGAGATCGCGCAGGAGATCTTCCTGGGCCTGCTCAAGAACGGGTACGTGTTTGCCGAGAAGCAGCTCGGCGCCATCAGCCCGTCCACCGGCCGCACCCTGCCCGACCGCTACATCGAGGGCACCTGCCCGATCTGTGGCTACCCGGCCGCCCGCGGGGACCAGTGCGACAACTGCGGCAACCAGCTCGACCCGATCGACCTGATCAACCCGGTGTCGCGGATCAACGGCGAGACGCCGCAGTTCGTCGAGACCGAGCAGCTGATGCTCGACCTGCCCGCGTTCGCCGACGTGCTCGCGGACTGGCTGCGCCAGCAGACGCACTGGCGGCAGAACGTACAGCGGTTCGCGCTCAACCTGCTGGACGACCTCAAGCCGCGCTCCTACACCCGTGACCTGGAATGGGGCATCCCGGTGCCGCTGGACGGCTGGCGGGACCGGCCGGACAAGCGCATCTACGTGTGGTTCGACGCGGTCGTCGGTTACCTGTCGGCATCGATCGAGTGGGCTGCGCGCACTGGCGAGCCGGACGCCTGGCGAGCGTGGTGGCAGGACCCGCAGGCTCGGTCCTATTACTTCATGGGCAAGGACAACATCGTCTTCCATGCCGAGATCTGGCCCGCGATGCTGATGGGCTACAGCGGCATCGGTGCCAAGGGCGGCACACCCGGACGGCTGGGCGCGCTCAACCTGCCCTACGACGTGGTCTCCAGCGAGTTCCTCACCATGGAGGGACGTAAGTTCTCCTCGTCCCGCAACGTGGTGATCTACGTCGGCGACCTGCTCAGCCGCTACGACCCGGACTCGCTGCGGTACTTCCTGGCGGTGGCCGGTCCGGAGAACCAGGACACCGACTTCACCTGGTCGGAGTTCTTGCGCCGCAACAACGACGAGCTGGTCGCCGGCTGGGGCAACCTGGTCAACCGGACCATCTCGATGACGGCGAAGAACGTCGGCTCGATCCCGGCACCGGGCGCGGTGCACCGACGCCGACCGCGCGCTGCTGGAGCATTCGCACGCTGCCTTCGCCTCCGTCGGTGCGTTGCTCGAGCGGTCGCGGCAGAAGGCGGCCATCACCGAGGTGATGGGCGTGGTCGCCGCGGCGAACAAGTACCTGTCCGACATGGAGCCGTGGAAGCTGCGCACGACCGACCCGGACCGGATGGCGACCGTGCTGCACACCGCGCTGCAGGTCGTCGACGACGTGAAGACGATGCTCACGCCGTTCCTGCCGTTCTCCTCGGCGAAGGTGCACGCGGCGCTCGGCGGCGAGGGCAGCTGGGCGGCGATGCCCGAGCTGGTCGAGGTCGACGAGGCGACCGCGGCCGGGTCGCCGTCGTACTCCGTGCTCACCGGCGACTACGACACCGGCGCGCGGTGGGAGTCCACCCCGTTGCCGGTCGGGCGGCCGATCGCGGCGCCGATCCCGGTGTTCACCAAGCTCGACCCCGGCGTGGTCGATGAGGAGCTGGCGCGCCTCGAGGCCGCCGGCCCGCGGTGACCGACCCGCCGAAGACCGGTACGCCACGCGCCGACCCGCTGACGGTGCCGGTGTTCGACGCGCACACGCACCTGGACGCGATGGCGCAGCGCGCCGGGGTACCGGCCGACGACGCCTTCGTCGCGTCGGTGCTGGCTGACGCAGCGCGGGTCGGGGTGGTGGCGGCAGTCACCGTCGGCGACACGGTGGCCTCCTCGGCGTGGTGCGTCGCGGCCGCCCGCGCGAATCCTCAGGTGTTTGCGGCGGTCGCGGTGCATCCCACCGAGGTGTCCGGCCTCACTGACGCGGACTACGCGACGCTCGAACAGCTGGCCGGCGACGCCCGCGTCGTCGCGGTGGGCGAGACCGGGCTGGACTACTACTGGGACCGCACCTCGCCGGCCGAGCAACGGCAGCACTTCCGTCGGCACATCGACCTGGCCAAGCGCGTGGGCAAGCCGCTGATGATCCACGACCGCGATGCACACGCCGACGTGCTCCGGATCCTGCGCGAGGAGGGGCCGCCGGAGCAGGTGGTGTTCCACGCGTTCTCCGGCGATGTGGCAATGGCGGCCGAGTGCGTCCGGGCCGGGTACGTGTTGTCGTTCCCGGGCGTGATCACCTTCCGTAACGCACCGGCGCTGCGGGCGGCCGCGGCGGTGGTGCCCCCCGAGCAGTTGCTGGTCGAGACCGACGCGCCGTTCCTCACCCCGCACCCGTTCCGGGGGCAGCCCAATGCGCCCGCGTTGCTGCCGCTGACCGTGCGTGGGCTGGCGGCGGCGACCGGGCTCGAGCTGGACGGGCTGTGCGCCGCCATCACGGCGAATGGGCGACGAATCTTCGGCATCGACCCCGGCGCCGGCTGAGCCTCTGCGCCGCCCGGCGATCGGCGCGTCTTGGACGTGCTGCCGACGACGTGCTAGGCCCGGTGATCGCACCCGGAGGGCTGATTTGTCCCCATTTGGCAGACCCGCCACAAAGAGTGGGATCCTTCACAGACCCGGCCAATCTACCTGGTACCCGATGTACCGGATAGCCTCGGAGCGGCTCGGCGAGGCCGGTTTGTGAGACGTCCGACGACCTGCTCCTGGCCCATGGTTCGCGGGGGTGTCGCAACCCGGCCTTGATCGTGTTCGCCGAGCCGGCCAGGCGGAGCCCCGCTGTAACCCCAACCACGTCCTACCCCGTTCGGCGCGTCGCGCAACGGGTCATTCGGCGAGTCGGGTTTGAGCGCCGAGCAAGCCTCTCGTTACGGTTCTGTGATCGTTGTTCATCGCGAGTTCATCCATGAACCCGCGGCTGGGCACAGCCCGGCGGCACAAGCGCCGGGCCGGTACGGATCGCAATCAGCGCCCAACCAGGGGCGCACCATGCGACCGACGAGGGGAGTTTCCAAGTGCGTCGCAGCCTCAAGTACGGCCTCTACGGAGCCGTACTCGCAGGCGTGGTGGCCGGAACGGCCGCTTTCGCAACAGCTGCCAGTGGCACACCCGTGACTCTGCGGGTGGACGGGCAGGACCAGAAGATCAAGACGACCGCCAGTGACGTCGTCGGCACCCTCAAGGGCGCCGGCTACACGCTGAGCAGCCACGACATCGTCGCGCCGGGCGCGAGCAGCAAGATTCAGGCCAACGAGACGATCGTCTACAACCGTGGCCGCCTGCTGCACCTCGACGTCGACGGCAAGTCCGTCAACGTATGGACCACCGCACCGACGGTGGCCGAGGCGCTCGCCCAGCTCGGCTACCCGGCCGCGGACTTCGTCTCCGTGTCCCGGTCGACCCGGCTGCCCATCGGCCAGCTCGACCTGGCACTGCGCAGTCCCAAGAAGGTCACTGTCATCGACCACGGCAAGAAGCACGCCGTCACCACGACGGACGCGACGGTCGGGCAGCTCCTGACGGACCTCAAGGTGAAGCTGGGCAAGGCCGACCAGGTCGTTCCCGGCACCACCAGCGGGATCCGCAAGGGTGAGACGATCACCGTGCGCGCTGTGGTGCGCCGAGTGGACACCTTCACCGAGGCGATCCCGTACGCGGTGAACCGGGTCAATGACCCCTCGCTGTACGTCGGCGACGTTCAGGTCATCACCGCGGGTGTGCAGGGCAGTGAAAGCGTGACTGCCAACGACACCTACTACGACGGCCAGCTCGTGGCCCGGACGGTGCTCACGAGCCGGACGTTGACCCAGCCGAAGGCGCAGTCGGAGAAGGTCGGCACCAAGCCGACCCCGCAGCCGGCGGTCTCGACCAGCGGTCTCAACTGGGACGCAGTGGCGGCCTGTGAGTCCGGTGGCAACTGGGCCATCAACACCGGCAACGGTTTCTACGGCGGCCTGCAGTTCGACCAGGGCACCTGGGCCTCCAACGGTGGCCTGGCGTACGCCCCGCGGGCCGATCTGGCCTCGCGCGAGCAGCAGATCGCCGTTGCGAACCGGCTCTACGCGGCCCGCGGCTCCAGCCCGTGGCCGGTCTGTGGCGCCAACCTGTAACACCCCCCGGCAACACCCGGTAGCGCGCCGGTGTGAGCGGCGCGCTACCGGCACCGGCCGGCGACGGCAGCAGCCGTTGCCGGTGCAGTAGCGCAGAACCCGGGCCGGTGGCAGAACATCGCCGCTGGGCCCGGGTTTTCTCTGTGTCAGCTGCTCCCAACAGCGCACAGGTTTCGAACTCGGCTTCACCTTCCCGAGTGCCATCCGTTACAGTTCCGTGACCGACCTTCGGGATGGCCCGGCCGATGCCGGTTTCCCGTTCGATATAGGCGAACACAGAGTTCGAGGAGCCTTAACTCTTGCTGCGCAGCGTGAAGTACGGCATCTACGCCGCCGTGCTGGCCGGTGTGGTTGGCGGGACCGCTGCCTGGCATTCGGTGGACAAGTCCGTGACGCTCGTCGTCGACGGCCAGCCGCGCACAGTGCAAACGCTGGGTGGGCAAGTCTCGGACGTACTCACCGGCGCGGGCTACCGACTGGGCGTGCACGACCTGGTCGCGCCCGCCCCCGCCGCCACCGTGCACAACGGCAGCCGGATCGTCCTCGACCGGGCGCGCCTGCTCCGGCTGAACGTCAACGGCGTGCACCGCGACATCTGGACGACAGCCACCACCGTCTCGCAGGCACTCGACCAGCTGGGTTACTCCAGTGCGGACTTCACCTCGGTCTCGCGTGCCCAGCGCCTGCCGCTGTCACCGACCGACCTCGCGCTGCGCACCCCGAAGTTCGTCACCGTCATCCACGACGGGAAGACGGTGCAGGTGGTTACCACCGACAGCACCGTCGCCCAGTTGCTTGCCGATCTCGAGGTCAAGGTGAGCGGCCAGGATCGGGTCTCCGCGTCACTGAAGTCGGCGCTAGCCCCTGGTCAACGCATCCTGGTCGGGCGCGTCGGCCATGCCACCGTCACCACCAACAAGGTGTTGCCGTTCTCCACCTCGCGCCAGAACGTATCCAGCATGTCCGCCGGCCAGACCACGATCGTCACACCAGGTGAGAACGGCCTGGCCAAGGTGACGTACGCGATCGTCACCGTGGACGGCAAGGTGGTCGGGCAGACGCCGGTCAAGACGGTGGTTGTGCGCGCACCGCAGTCGCAGGTGGTCGGCGTCGGCACCGGGGCGCCTGCCCCGGTAGCAGCGGCGCCCACCATCTCGGTCACGCCCGGTTCGGCGCAGGCGATCGCACGGCAACTGGCCGCCGCACGCGGCTGGGGTGATGACCAGTTCAGCTGCCTGGTGCAGATGTGGGACCACGAGAGCGGTTGGCGTGTCGATGCCGCGAACCCCAGCGGCGCCTACGGCATCCCGCAGGCGCTGCCGGGGGACAAGATGGCCTCCGCCGGTCCGGACTGGCAGACCAACGCGACGACCCAGATCACCTGGGGCCTCGACTACATCGGCGGGCGGTACGGCACGCCGTGCAACGCCTGGTCGTCGTGGCAGGCCAACGGCTGGTACTGACCCCGCGCAACCGGCACGGCGCGGTCATCAGCCCTTTCGTGGACCCGGAGCGGGGATGCGGCCGCCCGGCATGAGCAGCGCAGCACAGCGGGTCAGCACCGCCGAGATCGCCGCGCCGTAGGACGCGCTCGGGCCACGCATCAGGATCGCGACCGCGTAGCGGTCGCCGTTGACCAGGCCGGTGCTGTTGAAGTCCGCCGAGCCATCGCCGAAGTCGAACCCCCATCCCGCCTTGACCGCGACGCCGGTGGATGCCGAGGGAAGCCCGAACAGCTGGAACGTGCCGTCCGAGCCGTACCTCGTGGCGTGACTCATCGCGTTGAACAGCCACCCGCCGATGCTCGGGTCGCGCTTGATCGCGGCGTAGAGGTGCACCAGGCCTGAGGCGGTGATTCGCGTACCGCCCCACCATCCCGGCCGAGGCGGCGGGCTGCCCAGGTTGGCGATGTGGAAGTAGGAGGCCGCCCACGTCACGATGCCGTCGCCGCCCACCCGCCCGTACAGCGCGTTCGCGCTGGCGTCGTCGGACTGGGTGATCATTTTCCACGCGGTGGTCTCGACCGTCCCGGTCATCTGCCCGGAGGCCAGCAGCCGTGCCGCGATCATCGTCTTCACCACAGATTCGGATGAGTAGACCGAGTTCGCGTCGCCGGCGCTCACGTACTGTCCGGTCTCGGTGTCCAGCACGGCGATGGCGGTGTGATAGCCGTTGTGCTCGGCATAGGTCAGCGCGGCGTTCGCCGTCTGCTGTGCGGTCCGCCAGGCGCCGGTGATCGTTGGCAGCGACACGCTCGTGGGTGGCTTGATCGTCGGCGGCGTGGTGTTGATCGGCGGCTTGCTGGTCGGGTGCTGGCTGGTCGGGTGCTGGCTGGTCGGGTGCTTGGTGGTACTGGGCCGCTCCGTCGTCGGCCGCGGCGCGACGGTGGTTGGCGGTGCGGACGTGCTCGGCAACGCGGCAGGTGCCGCGCTAGGTGCCGGGACGGCGGTGGGCAAGCCGGATATCGGCTGCGCACGGACGTCAACGGCCGCGGTAAGACCGCCTGCGATGATGATGGCCGCCGCGGTGGCGACAATTGCCGTCGTCCGTACCTTGCGCATTGCACGCGCCTCTCATGACGCGCGGGCGGCATCGTTCGGCGACGTGTCCGGAAGGCTGGCCTCGTATGCCCGCTCGCATCGGGGTCTGGTGCCGTGTAGACGCACGCGGTGCCGGACTGCTGCGCGATTCCAATGGCGCATTGGCGACTCTTGGGCCGGCCGGGCACGTTCGTGGTGCCAGTGGGGCTGGTGGGAGCGGAGCTCACCTCGACGGCGCGGCGAAGGTCGGATCGTGACGACCCGGCTGCTCGGCCCGGCCGAGATCCGAGACATCGCCGACCGGCTCGGCTTTCGGCCGAGGAAGGCACGTGGGCAGAACTTCGTGCACGACGCGAACACCATCCGGCGCATCGTTCGGGTGGCCGAGCTGCGTCCCGGTGAGCGCGTGCTCGAGGTCGGCCCCGGGCTGGGTTCGCTCACCCTCGGTCTGCTGCATTCCGGTCATCCGGTGACGGCGGTGGAGATCGACGAGGCGCTGGCCGGCGCGCTACCGGAGACGGTCGGCGCGTTGCTGCCGGATGCGCAGCTGGACGTCGTGGCGGCGGATGCGCTGACGCTTACCGACCTGCCCGGCGAGGTACCGACGGCGCTGGTGGCGAACCTTCCGTACAACGTCGCGGTGCCGGTGTTGCTGGAACTGCTCGCGCGATTCGAGGAGATCGCGCACGGTCTGGTGTTGGTGCAGGCCGAAGTCGCCGCTCGGCTCGCCGCGAGCCCCGGCTCTCGGGTCTACGGCGTGCCGAGCGTGAAGCTCGCCTGGTACGCCGAGGCGGTGCGCGCGGGTGCGGTGGGCCGGGCGGTGTTCTGGCCGGTGCCGAACGTCGACTCCGCGCTGGTGCGATTCGTGCGCCGTCCGCCGCCGGCCGTCGGTGCGGATCGCGCGTCGACCTTCGCCGTGATCGACGCCGCCTTCGCGCAACGACGCAAGACCTTGCGTGCCGCGCTGGCCGGGTGGGCCGGCTCGGCCGAGGCCGCGCAGGCCGTGCTGACCGCCGCCGGAATCGATCCGTCGGCGCGCGGCGAAACGCTGGACGTCACCGACTTCGCGCGCATCGCTGCCCACAAGGGCGCCCGCATCGCCGCCCCCTGAACCTGTTGATCACGAGCAGCGGGGGTTCGCGAGCCTTAGCTTCGGCCGGCGAACAGGCTCGTTACCGAGCCCTCGTGGAAGACTTCCTTGACCGCCTGGGCGAGCAGTGGCGCGATCGAGAGCACGGTGAGCTTGTCGAACTCCTGCTCGGCGGTCACCGGCAGCGTGTTGGTGACGATGACCTCGCTGACCCGGCTGTTCTTCAGCACATCGGTGGCCGGGCTGGAGAACACACCGTGCGTGGCCGCCGCGACGACATCGGTCGCGCCGTTGTCGTAGAGCAGGTTCGCCGCCTTGGTGATGGACCCACCGGTGTCGATCATGTCGTCGATCAGCAGGCACACCTTGCCCTCGACGTCACCGACCACGCGATTGGCGACCACCTCGTTCGCGGCGTCGATGCTGCGGGTCTTGTGTACGAACGCGATCTCGCGCCCGCCCAACGCGTCGGCCCACTGCTCGGCCATGCGCACCCGACCGGTATCCGGCGAGACGATGACCAGGTCCTGCGTGCCGTACTTGCCGATCACGTACTCGGCCAGCAACGGCTGTGCGAACAGGTGGTCCACCGGCCCGTCGAAGAAGCCCTGGATCTGCGCGGTGTGCAGATCGATCGCCATGATCCGGTCCGCACCGGCCGTCTTGAACAGGTCGGCCATCAGCCGTGCCGAGATCGGCTCACGGCCGCGGTGCTTCTTGTCCTGGCGTGCGTAGGGGAAGAACGGCGCGACGACGGTGATCCGTTTGGCCGAGGCCCGCTTCAGCGCGTCCAGCAGGATCAGCGTCTCCATCACCCACTGGTTGATCGGTGACGTGTAGGACTGCACCACGAATGCATCGGTGCCACGCACCGACTCGTCCGGCTTGATGAACGTCTCGCCGTTCGCGAAGTCCCGTGCCGTGGTGGTGGTGACGGTGATGCCCAGTTCGGCTGCGATCTCGTCTGCCAGCGCCGGATACGCGCGTCCGGACAGCAGCACCAGGCTCTTACGGCCAGCCACCTGCAACGTACTCACGACCGGTCACCCATCCTCGTGGTCCTCGCCCCGTTCCTGCGTCCCGTCCTCGGCGGGCCGCTCGGCCGCTCGCGCGGCGGCCTCCGCGGCCTCGGCCGATGGTGTGCCTGCTCGCCTGCGGCGCACCCAGCCTTCCACGTTTCGCTGGGGCGCGCGCGCGACCCCCATCGCCCCGGGCGGCACGTCCTGCGTGATCACCGAGCCGGCCGCGGTGTACGCCCCGTCGCCGACGTGCACCGGCGCGACGAACATGTTGTCCGCTCCGGTACGGGCATGATCACCGACGGTGCTGCGGTGCTTGTCGACCCCGTCGTAGTTGACGAACACGGTGCCGGCGCCGATGTTGGTGTGCTCGCCGATCGACGCGTCGCCGACGTAGGACAGGTGCGGCACCTTCGTCCCGGTACCGATATCGCTGTTCTTCACCTCGACGTAGGTACCGACGTGTACCCCGTCGGCCAGCTCGGTGCCCGGACGCAGATATGCATACGGGCCGACGGAGGCATCGGCACCCACGCGCGCCGACAGCGCGACCGCCCTGGTCACCGTTGCCCGTGGCCCGACGGTCGTGTCGGTGAGCGTGACCTGCGGCCCGACGCATGCCTGCGCCGCCACGCTGGTCGTGCCGTACAGCTCCACCGACGGCAGCAGCACGACGTCCGGCGCCAGGGTCACGCCGACATCGACCCAGGTGGTCGCCGGATCGACGACCGTGACACCGGCACGCATGTGCGCCGCCAGCAATCGCGCGTTGTACTGCCGGTGCGCCGCGGCGAGCTGGACGCGATCGTTCACGCCGGCCGTCTCGGTCTCATCGGCGAGCACGGCAACCACTCGCCCGCCGGCGGCGACGAAAACAGACACCACGTCCGGCAGGTATTCCTCGCCCTGGGCGTTGCGGCTGGACAGCTGCTGCACCGCCGTGCGCAACCGGGTTGCGTCGAAGGCGTAGACGAGCGCAGAAACCTCGGCTACCGCCAGCTCGGCCTCGTCGGCATCGCGGTGCTCGACCACCCGCGCGACGCCGCCGTCCGGGCCGCGGATGACCCGCCCGTAGCCGGTCGGATCACCGACCACCGAGGTGAGCATCGTCGCCCATGCGTCGGCGGATCGATGTGTCGTGATCAGGTCGGCCAGCGTCGCCGCGGTGAGCAGGGGAGCGTCACCGGGCAGCACCAGCACCGTGCCGGTCGGATCCGGCATCGCCTCGAGTGCGAGCCGGACCGCATGCCCGGTGCCACGTTGCTCTTGCTGGATCACCACGTACGCATCGGGTGCGATGGTCTGCAGGTGTTCGGCGACCTGTTCGCGCTGATGCCCGACCACGACCGCGGTCTGCGCCGCGCCGAGTGGTGCAGCGGCGGCGAGCACGTGCCCGAGCAGGCTGCGCCCGGCGAAGGAGTGCAGCACCTTGGCTCTGCTGGAGACCATCCGGGTGCCCTCGCCGGCGGCGAGCACGATGACGGTGAGCGCATCGGTCACGTGTGCGCGGGCCCTCCTGTCGCGGTGGTGCAGCGGTCGTGCGGCGGACGTGCGTCGGTCTGGCTCGGGGACTCGGACTCGAACCGAGACTGCAAGGCTCCAAAGGCCTGCGGGCTGCCGATTACCCCATCCCCGAATGACCGAGGCCAGCCTACCGGCGTGACTGAGAGCGACCCGCCGAGTGAGTTGGTGCTTACGGCTGCGTAGGTTACGCTCCCGTAACCATGACGATCCTCGATCCTGACCTCGACGAGCGACCCCCCGCAACGGTCTGGGAGCAGACCGGCGACGCCACCATCGATGCGACCGACACCTTCGAAGACACCAACGAAACCGCGGGCCCGAAGCCAGTTTTCGAGGGCCGCAAACGGCGCGGTGAACAGTTCGCGCTGTACCTGTTCGTGATCGTGCCGTTCCTGGCATTCGCAGCCGCGATTCCGGTCGCCTGGGGTTGGGGACTGGGCTGGACCGACATCGTGCTGTTCGTCGTCTTCTACGAGGTGGCTGGGCTCGGCATCACCATCGGCTACCACCGGCTGTTCACCCATGGCTCGTTCAAGGCCAATCGCGGTTTGCGCATCGCGCTGGCGATTGCCGGCAGCATGGCCATCGAGGGTCCGGTCATCCGCTGGGTCGCCGATCATCGCCGGCATCACGCGTTCAGTGACCGTGACGGTGATCCGCATTCGCCGTGGCGCTACGGCGAGACAGTGCCGGCACTTGCCAAGGGGCTCGCGTACGCGCACATCGGCTGGATGTTCGACGTCGAGCACACCAACCGGGACAAGTACACGCCGGACCTGCTGCGCGACCGTGACATCGTCCGGGTGGACCGGCAGTTCCCGCTCTGGCTCGCGGTGTCGTTACTCGCGCCGGCGTTGCTCGGCGGATTGATCAGCTGGTCGTGGGCCGGCGCCCTGTCGGCGTTCTTCTGGGCGTCGCTCGTACGCGTCTTCGTGTTGCACCACGTCACCTGGTCGATCAACTCCATCTGTCACACGATCGGCGACAAGCCGTTCACCGCGCGCGATCGCAGCACGAACTTCTGGCCGCTGGCGATCCTGAGCTTCGGCGAGAGTTGGCACAACATGCACCATGCCGACCCGACCTCGGCGCGCCACGGCGTGCTGCGCGGTCAGCTCGACGAATCCGCGCGGCTGATCTGGCTGTTCGAGAAGTTCGGCTGGGCCACCGACGTGCGCTGGCCCAAGCCCGAGCGCATCGCCAAACTCCGCGCCGACGCCTGATCACCGATTTGGGGAAATTCTTAGCCCTATAGCGGCCAAAACTTTCCCCAAATCGGTTGATGGGTGGGGCGGCGGTGGCTCACGGTCCGTTTATGCCCTTCGGCGTAGGAATGTGCAGGCTGCGAATCGCGCGGCATCTGGGCTCTGGGAGGGGACCCGCACATGAGGAGAACGACGAAGTTGTTGCTGGCCGCGGGAATCGTGGCCTCGATACTTGTTCCCGCGACCGCCGCCGCGGCCGCGGGACCGAAGTTCGCACCGCTTGCGTTGGCGAACGGCTGGACCGGCCTACCCGATACCGCCGAGCCCGGCGTAGCACTGATATCGAACGTCGTGACGTTCAGGGGCCTGCTGACCAATGGCACGTCGCCGACGGTGTTCACGCTGCCGGCCGCTGACACGCCCGCGACGGCCGTGTACGTCTCGGTCGACCTCTGCGATGCGGACACCGGCCGGTTGTTCATTCAGCCCTCCGGCGCGGTGGAGGTCGAAGAAGCAGACGGTGTGTTCAGCGAGGCCCAGTGCGCCATCCCGCTCGACGGAGTGTCGTTCACGCTGACGGAGAAGGGCGCCAAACCGCTGACGCTGCTCAACGGGTGGACCAATGCGCCGTTCGGCACGTCGAATGCGGCGGTCCGGGTTGTCGGCGGCGTCGTGCGGCTGCAAGGAGCCATCGCCAACGGGACGGAAAACCAGTTCGCGACGTTGCCGAAGGCGGACTGGCCCAAGGCGACCGTGATCCAGTCGATCGACCTCTGCAACGCCACGCACGGAGCGCTCGAAATCGGTACTGACGGGACGCTGAGCGTCTTCAGCACCGGGCCCTTCACCCCCGACGCGCAATGCTTCACGTCGCTGGACGGCGTCTCCTACGTGAAAGCCGATTCCGCGGCGAACGCGAAGGCAGTCGCGTTGCAGAACGAGTGGCGCAGTGTCTGGCCCGCGCGACCCGCCGGGCTGAAGGTCAGTGGCAAAGTCGTCCGACTCGAAGGTGCCGTTTCTAGTGGCATAAGCCCGCTGATCTTTACCCTGCCGACAAAGGACCGGCCCGCGGCCGACGTCTACGTCGAAGCGGTGAGCTGTGGTGACTCGACGGGTGGTGGCGGCCAAAACGCGCTGCTGAGCATCAGCCACAGCACAGGCGAGGTCATGGTCGTGTCACCGGGGAGCGGCTTCGCGGACGCGGCAGAGTGCACCTACTTCGACGGGTCGTGGTTCGCGCAGTAGTCCTCGGCCCACCTCACCGATTTGGGGAAAGTATTGGCCGTATAGGGGCACAAACTTTCCCCAAATCGGTTGATGGGTGGGGCGGTGCGGGTCAGGTGACGGGGGCTGCTTCGTTGCGGGCGAATTCGGGGGCGGTATAGGCCTCGGTGGCCAGGACGTCGCGCAACTGTTCCAGCGCGTCCCACACCTCGACGTAGCGCAGATACGACGCGGGCAGGCCGAGTCGCAGCAGGTCCGGCGCGCGGAAGTCCCCGATTACGCCGCGCGCGATCAGAGCCTGCGTCACCTCATAACCGTGTGCCATCTGCAACGACACCTGCGAACCGCGCCGGGCGTGGTCGCGCGGGGTAACCACCTGCACGCCGTAGGTCGCCAGGTGTTCGTCGGTGTAGGCGATAACCACATCGCTGAGCGCCAATGACTTGGTGCGCAGCACGGAGAGGTCGACACCGTCCCACACACCGAGCGCGGCGTTCAGTGCGGCCATCCCGAGGATCGACGGCGTGCCGATGCGCGCCCGTTCGATGCCGGGCGCCGGCAGGTAGTGCTGCTCGAGCGCGAACGGGTTCGCCGCGCCCTGCCAACCGGTCAATGGCAGCACGGCGTCCTGGTGTCGTCGAGCCAGATAAAGCCACGCCGGCGCGCCGGGCCCGCCGTTGAGGTACTTGTACGAGCAGCCGACTGCCGCATCGGCACCGATGTCGTCCAGCGCGAACGGCATGGCCCCGGCGACATGCGCAAGATCCCAGAGCATCAACGCGCCCGCACCGTGTACCTGCTCGGTGATAGCCCCGGCGTCCCACCGGACACCGGTGCGGTAGTCGACGGCACTGAACGAGACGACGGCGGTGTCCTCGCCAAGTGCACCGGACACCTCGGCCGGCGAAACGCGCACTACCTGCATGTCGAGCAGCGCCGCAGCGGCGTCGGCGAGGTACTGGTCGGTGGGAAAGTTTGCCCCGTCGGTCACCAGCGTGCGCCGTTGCGGACGCAGCCGGGCCAGCGCGGTGATCGCCTGAAAGAGTTGGATGCTGGTCGAGTCGCCGCAAAGCACCTGGCCAGCGCCGGCGCCGACCAGCGCGCCGATCCGATCGCCGAGCCGGGCCGGCAGCGTCCACCAGCCGTTGCGGTTCCACGACGTGATCAGGTCCGCACCCCACTGCCGCTGCACGACGTCGGCGACCGCGGCCGCGACACCGTGCGGCAGCGGTCCGAGCGAGTTGCCGTCCAGGTAGATGACGCCGGGCGGCAGGTCGAACCGGTCCCGGACGAAGGCGAGCGGGTCGTTTCGATCGGCCGCCTCCGCCTGTTCACGCGACGTGATCGGCGGCACGATCGGCGGCGTCGCCGCGCTGCCCTCGCTCACCGCGCGTCCGGTGCGTTCGGTGCAATGGTTGGCGCCGGCGCGCCCCGCACCGCCCACAGATCCGGAAACGCCGCACGGAACAGCGTCGAACGCAGATAGTCCGCGCCGGCCGAGCCACCGGTGCCGACGCGCGCGCCGATGATGCGCTCCACCATCTTCACGTGCCGGTAGCGCCACTCCTGCAGACCCTCGTCGATGTCGACGAGCGCCTCGCACACCTCGGCCGCCGGATCCTGCTCGTCGGCGTAGACATCGGTAAGGATCTGATCCACGGCCGGAACTGGCACCCACGCGTGCGCAGGGTCGCGATTCAGCACCTCCTCGGGCACCGGCTGCCCGCGGCCGGCCAGGTAGCGCAGTAGCGAGTCGTACACCGAGCGACGGGCAACGGCGGCCCGTAGCCGCGCATCACCCGCTGCGGTGAAGTCGCGCCGGCCCAGCACCGCCTCGATCTCGCGGAACTGCTGGGATTGGAAACCGCTGGAGCTACCCAGCTCGGGCCGGAACGCGGCGAACTGCCGGGGCGTCATCGTCTCCAGCACGTCGAGCTGTCCGACGATGGTCTTCAAGATCTTTGCGATGCGCCGGGCAGTGTGCAGTGCGCCGGTGCTCTCGCCGGACTCCAGCCGCCGCTGCAGCAATGCCGCCTCGTGCAGGATCTGCTTGAACCACAGTTCGTAGACCTGGTGGATGATCACGAACAACAGCTCGTCGTGCTCGTCGGTCTGCGGCGACTGGCAGGCCAGTAGCTCATCGAGCCGCAGGTAGCTGCCATAGGTCAGCAATGCCGGGCGTTCAGGCCCTGACGCCGTTGTCATGACACCATCATTCTCGATGAGCGAAAGCAGTGAGCGAATCAGCAGGAACCGGGCGCCATGAGCGATGCCCCAGGACGTCAGCGCGTCCGGATGACCGGGCGGGAACGGCGCGAGCAGTTGCTCGACGTCGGCCGGTCCCTGTTCGCCGAGAAGGGCTACGACGCCACCTCGATCGAGGAGATCGCCTCGCGCGCCGGCGTCAGCAAGCCGGTGGTGTACGAGCACTTCGGTGGCAAGGAGGGGCTGTACGCCGTCGTCGTGGACCGGGAGATGAGCGACCTGCTGTCCCGGCTCACGGAGGCACTGTCGGACGGGCACCCGCGGCAGCTGGTGGAGCGCTCCGCGCTGGCGCTGCTGACCTACATCGAGCAGCAGACCGACGGTTTCCGGATCCTGTCCCGTGATTCGCCGGTGGCCGGTGCGGGCGGGACGTTCTCGTCGTTGCTCAACGACATCGCCAGCCAGGTCGAGCACATCCTCGCGCGCGAGTTCTCCGCGCGCGGCATCTCCACCAAGCTCGCGCCGATGTACGCGCAGATGCTGGTCGGCATGGTCGCGTTCACCGGGCAGTGGTGGCTGGAGGAGCGCAAGCCCAAGCGTGAGGAGGTGGCCGCACACCTGGTCAACCTCGGCTGGAACGGACTCAAGCACCTGGAGCCACGGCCCCGGCAGATCGGTCAGGACGACTAGCCGAAACCGGCGCCGGTGCTGCTCCGTCAGAACAGGGGTTGAACGGTTCGGAAACTCTGCCGCGCCTCGGCTCAAGCGCGGCCGCTCAGCGATGCGCGGGCCGGCAACGCAACGTAAGGTGTGCCGGTCGCCAGCAATCCCTGAGTGAGGACCGGACGTCTCATGCCCGTTGTTCGTCGCTGGGGCGTTTCGAGTGCTGCCAGTCCACCTGAGGCTCAGCCGCCGCGTGCCTGGCCACGGCACATCATGCCCGGCTTTTCCGGCGCCGGCCTCGCTCTCGCCGTATCGCTCGTGGTTCGATTCGCGACCGCCGTAGCCACGCTGCTGTGGAACGTGCTCGCGCTGATGTTCGTGCTCATCACCGTTGCGCTGCGGGCGCTGTGGGCGACGGTCGCGGCCAGCGTCGTCGTCGGCGCGGCACTGCTGCGCCGCTCGCGCGTCGGACGCATCGCCGAACGCCGGGTCCGCATCGTGCTGCGCTCACCGCCGGCACGGCGGGCGATGACGCGCGTCGACGCCGTCCTCGGTTCTCCCCGCGCCCGTGCCGTCATGGGTCCCGCCGCAGCCGCCGCGCGGTCCCGGCGGGTCCGGTACGCGGCCGCCGGAGCACTGGCGGCGATCACGCTCGGCGCGGTGGCCGCAGCGGCGAGTTCCGGCAACCATCCGCCGCCGCGAGTCGGCGCGGACGGCGGCATCATCATCGCCGCCATTCCACAAGCCGCGGCCCCCGTCGAGCCGTTGGCTTTCGGCACCATCCCCGGTCCCGCGCCCACCACTGCTGCCGCGCGGCGCACGAGCGCGCCGGCCGTCATCGAGGTGAGTGCGTCGGACCTGGCCGCCGACGGCATTCCGTCCACGGCCCTGACCGCATATGAGCGCGCGGCCGGCGCCGAGACCGCGGTAGACCCGTCCTGCCACCTCGGCTGGCCGCTGCTGGCCGGCATCGGCCGGGTGGAGTCCGACCACGGCCGCTTCGCCGGCGCGGTACTGCACACCGATGGGCTGTCCACGCCGAAGGTGATCGGTATCCCGCTGAACGGGCACGGCACGGCGCTGATCCGCGACACCGATCACGGCCGGCTCGACGGTGACACGGTCTACGACCGAGCCGTAGGCCCGATGCAGTTCATCCCGTCCACCTGGGCGTCGTACGGCATGGACGGCAACGGCGACCATATCGCCGACCCGTTCAACATCTTCGATGCCGCCCGGACAGCGGCGCGCTACCTGTGCGCAGTCGGCGCCGACCTGAACACCACCGCCGGCCAGGTGCAGGCGATTCGCGCGTACAACGACTCGGACACCTACATCTCGCTGGTCATGTCGGTCGAATCGCAGTATGCGCAGGGGGCAGGCCTGATCACGCCGACCCCGCCGCCGTCGTCCTCGGTGCCCACCACCAAGCCGAAGCTTCCGCCGGCAGATCCGGGTGCGCCGCTCGGCGTGCCGACCGCCGGTCCCACGTCGAAGCCGACCACCAGCCCGACTCCGTCGAACAGTCCGAGCACCAGCCCGTCGAGCAGCGCCAGCACGTCGGCGAGCGACTCGGGCACGCCATCGGATTCCGGCTCGGCCACACCGACCAGCACCGACTCGGGCTCACCCACCTCGTCGGGCAGCACGACCGACTCGACCACGCCGAGCGCCACCGCGACACTGTCGTCCACGCCTGCGCCGAGCAGCTCGAGCGCCGGGCAGACCACGTCGGCCAGCTGAATCGCGCGCACTGCGCACACCTGTGGACCGTGCCAGCCGGCCTTCGCACGTCCCGCGTTAGCAGCGGTCGTGCACAACTCACTGGACGCGAACATCGGCCCTTTCCGGCTCTATCCAGGCAGCGACGAAGGCTTCGCTGAGTCCGACTGATCCGCGGTGTCCAGATCGGATGAAGTTGTCAGGTGCCTTGCGTTCGTCGTTCACCTTTCGGTAAGGCCGCCTACCGCTGGAGGCTTTCTGCTACTCCCGGCCCGCGGGGTGACCGCGGCGGGAGGGAGCAGCGATGGGCGAGGTGGGGCTGCCGCCGCGCAGGAGCCCTCGGTTCGATTTCATTGCTGGCACCGGTGCCCGCGTTCCCGCGGGCGATGACAGCGTCTGGTGGCGGGTTACCGCAGCGAACAACCGCACGCTCGGTCGGTCCGCGGCGACGTTCGTCAGCCTGGCCGACTGCCGCGACCACGCCCGATCGGTTCAGGACCGAATCGATGACCTGGTGCCGTCCTACGCCTCCGACGCGCGCGGCCAGTGGAGCTGGTCGGCTTTGCTCGACGCAACGCTCACGGCCACCTCGACCCGGCCGTTCGCGCGCCGCCTCGACTGCATCCGCACCCTCGGCCTGTTCCTCGATGCCGCCCGCACCGCGGACGTCGAGCGAGCCGACGTGCGGCGGCTGGTGGGTCGGGCTCGCTCCGACTCGGCGCAACTGGGCAGCCGATGAGCAGCAACTCCGGACACGTGCAGTTGTTCGCGGCAACGGCGACGGCGCCGGTGCGGTGGCGGCTGCTCAGCGGTAACAACCGCGACTCGGGACGCGGCACCGAATCATTTACCGACGCCGAGTCGTGCCGCGTGGCCATCAAGGCACTGCAGGTGGCGCTGGACGAGGTCGACCCGAGTCTGCGCCGGTCGGCCACGAATCAGTGGGTGTGGCAGGTGACCTACGGCGATCGCGTGGTCGCCGTCTCCGGCCGAGGCTTCGACCGGCTGATCCGCTGCGAGCAGGGCCTGGCCCAATTCCTGTTGCAGCTGCGTGACGCCGAGATCGGGGCGACCTTGATGATTTCCAATGCTAGGCGCTGGTGAAGTCCATGTCGGCCATAGCGAGCACGCTGTTCGTCCCCTGTTCAGATATCGACCGCTGCGGGGCCGCTTGCCTCGGATGTCATCACCCAGTGCAGTGGGAGGCGCAGTGACCGCCACGGAAACGCAGCTGTTCGACGAACTCGTGGTCCCGCCACCGGACCCGCGGCAGGCGGTCGGCCTGGAGGCACACAACATCTCGGCCTGGTTCGGGTCGAACAAGGTGCTCGACCGGGTCTCGCTGGACATGCCGGCGCGCACGGTGACCGCGCTGATCGGCCCGTCCGGCTGCGGCAAGTCGACGTTCCTGCGCATCCTCAACCGGATGCACGAGTCTGGTGCCCTCGGCGCAAGCTGGCCGGCGAGGTGCTGCTCAACGGCGAGGACATCTACGCAGCCGGGCATCGCGATCACCGAGACCCGCCGCCGCATCGGCATGGTGTTCCAGAAGCCGAACCCGTTCCCGGCGATGTCGATCGCCGACAACGTCACCGCCGGGCTCAAGCTCACCGGCACGCACGTGTCCGCGGTCTGCGCGCGCTGAGCTCATCGAGCGCTGCCTGCGCCGCGGCCGGCCTCTGGGACGAGGTCAAGGACCGCCTGAACACGCCGGGCTCGGCGCTGTCCGGCGGCCAGCAGCAGCGGCTGTGCATCGCCCGCTCGCTCGCCGTCGACCCGGACGTGCTGCTGATGGACGAGCCGTGCTCGGCGCTGGACCCGACCTCGACCCGCCGGATCGAGGAGACGATCGCCGAGCTCGCGCCCGACGTCACCATCGTGATCGTCACGCACAACATGCAGCAGGCCGCCCGGGTCTCGCAGCAGTGCGCGTTCTTCCTCGCCGCGCAGGGCACCCCGGGCCAGATCGTCGAGGCCGGCGCGACCGACGCAGATCTTCAGCAACCCGAGGACCCGCGGACCGCCGACTACGTGAACGGCCGCTTCGGGTGACGCTGCAGTTCACGCCGCAGGTCGACGACACGCAGCCGCTGCCGGTACTGCTCGATCACGAGCTCGACCGACCGCGGCGGATCAGCCGATCGCGGCCGCCCTCGGACCACGTGTTCCGGGGCACGGCACGCGCGCGATCGGCATCTTCGTCCTGGTGCTGACCGGCGTCGATCGGCGCTGTTCCTCGGCTACCAGGCGATCCCGACGCTGCACCACTACGGGCTGAGCTTCTTCACCGCAGAGCCAGTGGCAGCCCGCACTCGACAAGGTCGGCATCGCCGCGGTGCTGGTCGGCACCGTCGAGGTCGCCCTGGTCGCGCTCGTCGTCGGATTCCCGCTGGCGCTGCTGACCGCGCTCTACATCAGCGAGTACGCGCCGACCGCGGCTCAAGAGCGACCGCTGGTCGCGATGGTCGACCTGATGGCCGCCGTGCCCAGCATCATCTACGGCCTCTGGGGCTTCTTCGTGCTCGAGCCGCAAGGCCAATGTACGTCGTCGCGGTGGCTGAGCCAGCACTTCGGCTGGATCCCGCTCTTCAAGGTGAACACCGATCCGAACGCGGCGCTCGTGGGAGCAGTCGCAGCTACATCGGCTCGGCGTTCATCGCCGGGCTGTGCGTCGGCGATGATGGTCATCCCGCTGGCCTGCGCGGTCATGCGCGGCGTGTTCGCGCAGGCGCCGATCGGCGAGCGGGAGGCCGCGTACGCGCTCGGCTCGACGCGCTGGGGCATGATCCGCACGGTCGTGCTCCCGTTCGGCCGCGGCGGCATCATCGGCGGCACGATGCTCGGGCTCGGCCGCGCGCTCGGCGAGACCATCGCCGTGCTGCTGATCATCTCGCCGGCGTTCGAGATCAAGCTCAGCGTGCTCACCGTCGGGACCAACACCATGTCGGCGCTGATCGCCGCCCGCTTCGGCGAGGCGACCGTCCACGCAGCTGGCCGCGCTGCTGACGGCCGGCTTCGTGCTGTTCGTCATCACGCTCGGCGTCAACACCATCGCCGCGATCTTCGTCAGCCGCAGCCGCAGCGGATCCGCGACCGAGATCTGAGGCGGAGCGACAGCCGCAGATCGACGCAGACCGACGCAGCACCACGCAGACGACGCCGAAGACTGCAGCCGACCCCGACCGGCGACGTGCCGCGAGACGCCTCGCCGTCCGGACCTTCGACGATTACGCGTCGCTGATCGGCAGCGCGCTGGCCGCGCTGGCGCTCAACTGGGTGATCTACGAGCACCTGCTGGCGTTCAGCGGGGTCCTCGGCTTCTGGCTGGTGACCTGGGTGATGTTCCTCGCGCTGTACGCCGGCGTCACGGCGCTCGGCAACCCGCTGCCGGTGGTATTCGACCGGCTCGCGTCAGCGGTCATTCACAGCGGTGCATTTCTGATCGGCGGGGTGCTGGTCACGGTCGTGCTCTTCATCCTGGTCAAGGGCTGGCCCGCCCTGCACCACGGCAACTTCTACACCCACGACATGTCCGGGGTCCGGCCGACCGATCCGCTGAACCAAGGCGGGATCGCGCACGCGATCGTCGGGTCCGGAATTCAGGTCGGGATCGCGACGGCGATCTCGCTGCCGCTCGGCGTCGGCACGGCCGTCTACCTCACCGAGGTGCGGCGGCCGGGCCGCGCAGGTCGTGCGCACGGTGGTCGAGGCGATGACCGCCCTGCCCGACATCCTCGCCGGGCTGTTCATCTACACCGTGCTGATCATCGGGCTGCGCTGGGAACGGGACCGGGCTGGCGCGTCGCTCGCGCTGGCCGTGACCATGATTCCGATCATCGCCCGCTCGGCCGAGGTCGTGCTGCGGGTCGTGCCCGGCGGCCTGCGCGAAGCGAGCCTGGCGCTCGGCGCGTCCAACTGGCAGACGGTCTGGCGGGTCGTGCTGCCGACCGCGCGGGCCGGGTCTGGCGACCTCGCTCATCCTGGGCGTGGCGCGGGTGGCCGGTGAGACCGCGCCGCTGCTGATCGTTTCCGGTGCGTCGACGTTCTTCAACAAGAATCCGCTGCACAACCCGATGAACTCGCTGCCGCTGTTCATCTTCACCGCCGTCCGCAGCGGCGAGCCGATGTTCATCGCGCGCGGCTACGGCGCCGCCGCGTTGCTGTTGCTCCTCGTCCTGTTGCTGTTCGCCACCGCTCGTTACCTCGCTCGCGACAAGGTGCGCGCCCGATGACCCGATTCCCAGCACGCAGAGGACACTCGATGCGCCTTCGACGGACTACCAGGCTGACCCGGGCGAGCCTCGCGGTCGCATCGGCCGCTCTGCTCGCCGTGGCGATGGTTGCGCCGACCCCGGCAAACGGGTCGGCAGTCACGTGCTGATCCAGGGCACCGGATCGTCCTGGGCGGCCAATGCCGTGAACCAATGGATCGCCGACGTCACCTCGCAGGGTCTGCAGGTCGTCTTCACCGGCAGTGGTTCGGCACAGGGGCGCAAGGACTTCGCCAACGACCTGACCGACTTCGGCGTCACCGACATCGGCTACCAGGGCACGACCCGGGCACCGGTGACCCGGACAGCAACTGCGTCGAACAACGAATGCCGCGCCGTACGCCTACGAGCCGATCGTGGCCGGCGGCACGTCGTTCCCGTACCAGATCAAGGTCGCCGGCCAACTGGTGCGAAACCTGCGGCTGTCCGGCCTGACGCTGGCCAAGATCTTCACCTACAAGATCACCAACTGGGACGACCCGGAGATCACCGCCGACAACAACGGCCGCAAGCTGCCGTCCCTGCCGATCATCCCGGTGGTGCACTCCGAGGGCTCGGGCTCCACCGCGCAGTTCACCACCTACCTGGAACGCAATTCCCGACGATCTGGCACCCGTTCGACGGCGGGAACAGCTTCACCGAGTACTTCCCGCGCCGAGAGCGGTCAGCACGGCATCGCAGCAGAACGGGTCGGACGGCGTGATGAACTTCATCTCCTCCGCCGCGGCGAACGGCGCCATCGGCTACGACGAGTACTCCTACGCGCTCGCGAAGAACTACCCGGTGGCGAAGATGCTGAACAAGGCCGGCTACTACACGCTGCCGACCCAGTACAACGTCGCGGTGGCGCTGCACGCACGCGATCATCAACATGGACAAGACGATCGCCCAACTACCTGCTGCAGGACCTGCACGTGGTCTACGCCGCGCCCGAGCCGCAGGTTTATCCGCTCTCGTCGTACTCCTACATTCTGGTGCCGACAGGCACGAATGCGCAGGACTCGCGGATGACCACCGCGAAGCGACAGACGCTTGCCGACTACCTGTACTATGCGGTGTGCGCGGGGCAGAAAGAGATGGGCAAGGTCGGCTACTCGCCGCTGCCGCTCAACCTCGTGCAGGCCAGCTTCAACCAGACCGCAAAGCTCAAAGCCGCCGATGCCGGTGTCGACCTCACCAATCACGACCCGCGCAACTGCAAGAACCCGACGTTCGATCCCAAGAACCCCAACCTCAACTCTCTCGCCGAGAACGCGCCGGTGCCCCCCATCTGCGACAAGCAGGGTCAAGGCCCGATGAACAACGACGGCTCCTGTCCGGGCGGTGGCGGCGGGGCCGGTGGCGGCTCGGGCAGCGGCTCGAGTGGTTCGAGCGGCGGTGGTTCCGGAGGCACGGCGGGCGCCTCGAAGTCCGGTGCGAACTCGGCCACCGGCGGTAGCAACGCGTCGAACCCCTTCGGCGACACCGGATCGACCAGCGGCGTCGACCTCAACGCCCAGCCCCAGCCGGCCGATTTGGCGAGCTATCACTCGACCGGGCTGAGCCTGCCGCTGGGCGTGCTGGCGGCCGGCTTGCTCATTGCCCTGCTGGTGCTGCCACCTGTGCTCATCATCGTCAATTCGCGACGCCGCCGGAAGTCGCCATGAGACGCCGACTGGCAGCCCTGATCGGTTGCCTGTGCCTGGTCGCCCTCAGTTCAGCCGCCGGCAGCTTTCCCCGTCCGGCCGGCGCTAGCGACGCCGGTAGCGGTACCACGAAGACCAAGACCGTCACCCGCGACCACCTCGTCAACGGCGCGGACGATGTGGTGGATACCCGGCACGTCAGCGTCACCGTGTCGAACACCACCGGGCTGCGCGACCGCCAGCCGGTCGACGTGTCGTGGACCGGTGCACACCCGACCGGCGGTCTGGTTCCTGACCAGAACTCGGCTGCCGCGGACCAGGAGGAGTACCCAGTCGTCGTCATGGAGTGTCGCGGCACCGATTCCGCCTCGTTGCCGGCCGCACAGCAAGCCTCCCCGTCCACCTGCTGGACACAGACCGCCGACGAGCGCACCGCGTATGAGGGCGATGGTTTCGTCTACCCGCCCTGGCGGATGGACCGCTACGCCGTCACTGCCGATCGCGCCTACAACGTCAATGTGCCGGACCCGTTCCCGTCTGGCTGCTCGTCGGGCGTCGCCGGTGATCCGCAGACGTGGATCCCATTCGACGCACAGGACGGAAAGGTCTATGCCGGTGGACCCGGCGGCTGCGGCGGTGTCGCGCCGGAGATGACCGACCCGCGTCAGGGCGCGGCTGCGGTGTCCCTGCAGCCGGGCAACACCACCTACGGCGTGGCCGATACGAACGGGACCGGCTCGACCAAGTTCGTGGTGCAGAGTTCCGACTCGAACGCGTCCATCGGATGCTCGGACACCGTGCCGTGCACCCTCGAGGTCATTCCGATCATGGGTATCAGCTGCGACGCCGCCGGTACGGCGCCGGCACCGGGTGGCATGCCGCCGGCGGACCAGCCGGGCGCGACCGGCACCTCCGTGGACGACGTCTTCGCGCGGTGCTCGCAGACCGGTCTGTTCGTGCCGGGTAGCTTCGCGGCGCCGGGTGAAACAGCCCAGGTGTCCGTCAGCGGTCAGCTGTGGTGGTCGCCGTCGAACTGGCAGAACCGGATCTCCTTCCCGCTCACCTTCCGGCAGCCGGCGAATGTCTGCGACGTGGTGACGAGCCAGCCGACGCTGTACGTGTACGGCGCGGAGTCGCTGGTGCAGGCGACGCAGCAATGGGCACCGACGTTCTGCCTGAACGCCAAGGACTTCGTGCTGCGCCACGTGCAGACGAGCGAGCCGGAGGCGAAGAACCTGCTCGCCACGGGGAACGTGGAGGCGGCGATCCAGGGCGGACCGCCAACATCGCCGTTCCCCAAACCAACGGTGCAAGCGCCGACCGCGTTGACCGGGTGGGCCATTGCGTATTCGATCGATGATGCGCAAGGCCATACCGTCGCGCCCATCAAGCTGGACGCGAGGTTGCTGGCCAAGCTGCTGACCGAGTCCTATCGAAGTTGCGCCGGGGCCTGCCTGGACTACACGTCATTCACCTCGATCGACTCGGGTTTCGCTGCGCTCGCCACCAATCCGATCGACATGAGTCGCGATCCGGAGTTCCAGGCGCTGAACCCCGGTATCCCGGTCACGAACAACCTGGTGTCGGCGGCGACGTTGTCGTTCATGTCGAGTGATTCCGATGTGATGTACGCGCTGACGTCCTACATCAATAGCGATCCGGAAGCCCGGGCCTGGCTCAACGGGAAGCGCGATCCCTGGGGAATGATCGTGAACCCCGCGTATCGGAACATTCAGCTGCCGGTGACGGACTGGCCGCTGCTGGACACGCACCTGTTGCAGGACCCGAACGGCTCGTTTCCGTGCCTGGACGGGCAGCCGATCCCGTGGTTGCCCCAAGTCGCTTCGCCGGTCTCCGACCCGTCCACCATCGCGCTCGACCTGCAGTTCGACATCGCGAACTCGCAGACGGTGTGCGTGACCACCACCGCCGGCAACATCCAGAAGCTGACGTCGGTGGGGCGGGAAGCCTCTGGCAGCCGATTCATCCTCGGCCTGGTATCGCTGGCCGATGCCGACCGGTACCAGCTCAACGTCGCAACGTTGCAATCCCAGGTAGTGGCAACGTCGGGTGACAGCTCGCTTCGAGCGTTCGTGCCACCGAACAACGCGAATCTCGAGGCGGCGGCGGCTCTACTCAAACCGGACGACGCACTGGGCACCTGGACGCTGCCGTACGACACGCTACGAACCAGCAAGGCCGGGGTGGCTGCATACCCGGGCACGATGTTGCTCTCCACTGACGTGCCCACGACCGGCCTGCCCAGCGGGGACGCCGCGCGCTATGCGACCCTGCTCCATTTCGTTGCCGGTGCCGGCCAAGCACCTGGTGAGGGCAACGGTCAACTGCCGCCCGGCTACCTGCCGATGACTTCCGCCAACGGCATGGCGGCGTTGGTGAACTACACCAACGCCGCGGCCGATGCGGTCGCGGCACAGCACTGTGTCGTGCCGTTCGTCAGCGGCAAGCCCACCACTGTCACGTCGTGTCCGGCGGGCAGTGTGTCCGGCGGATCGCCGTCGTTGCCGACGACCTCGGCCGCGACGCCCGGTGCGAAGCTGCTGCCCGGCCAGAAATTGCCGTCGGTGTCACCGACGACGACACCTGTGGCGGCGCCACCGGTCGTCAAGGTGGCCAAGACGGTGAATCTGTTCGCCGGGCCGCTCGGGCTTGCGCTTCCCGCGCTCGCACTGCTGGGCCTGGTGGCGTTGTGCAGTGCTGGGTGGGTCAGCGGTGTGGGGCGACGGTGACGACCCTGCAGGACGATCCCCAGGCAGAGCCGGACTCCGAACCAGCGGCAGCTCCGGGTAGCTCGTTCCGTCAGCCGACCTACGTCGCGGGACGTGTCCAGCGCCTGCTGTCGTCCGGGACGTCCACCCTGCGCGACGTCCGCAACCGAATGCCGAAGAGCGCGTGGTCTCTTCCCAAGGCGGCGCCGCCGACGACGACGTCGACCACCGCCACCTGGTCGCTGCTGCTGCTGGCCGCGCTGGTCGCCTGGATGCTCTTCTATACCTTGCTCGTCAGTTCGCTCCAGCACGGGCATGACCAGGGGTTGCTCTACAACAAGCTTCGTGAACAGCTGGCATTGGAGACCGCGCCGATCGGCGGCGTGATCAATCCCGGTCAGCCGGTCGCGGTGCTCGACATACCCGCGGTCGGACTTCGCAACGAGGTGATCGTGGAAGGCACGTCCGCGAGCGACCTGATGGCGGGTCCGGGTCACTTGCGCGACACACCGTTGCCCGGCCAGCCGGGCACCTCGGTGGTCATGGGTCGGGACAAGCTCTTCGGGGGGCCGTTTCACAATCTTGCCTCGGCGAAATCGGGGGACGTCATCACGGTCACGACCGGCGAAGGGGTGGCCAAGTACCTCGTTGCCGACGTGCGACACGGCGGTGACACCTACGCGATCACGTCCGGCACCTCTCGGTTGACGCTGATCACCGCCCAGGGCGGCGGCTGGCGGGCCGGCTGGGCCCCGTCCAAGCTCGTCTATGTCGACGCCGTGCTGCAGGGGCAACCGTTCGGCGATCCCGGTGGGCGCCTGACGTCGGTGCCGAAGACCGAGGCGCCGTTACAACCGGACGTGGGCGGCGCGCTGTACCTGCTGGTGCTCTGGCTGCCCGGCCTCGGCATCGCGGTCGTCGGCACCGGTTGGATCTACCAGAAGTGGGGCCGCTGGCAGAGCTGGCTGGTGGGGGTACCGGTGATTCTCGCGGGGCTGTGGGGCGTGAGCCAATCCGCCGTGCAACTGCTGCCGAATCTGATGTGAGCATTTTGCCCGCTTGGTCGGGTCCGAATCAGCAATTAACTCTCTCGCCGGTTCATCCCTAGTTAGCAACAGCGTCTGCAGGTGGCGACCTCGCCCCGCGAGTCTTTGTGGGCTCGTCCCCTTACCTCTGCGGAAGGAAGCTCCACGATGGTCGGTCGCAAGATCACAGTCGGGGGCGTTGTGCTGGCGGCTGTTGCCGCCTCCATGGCGTTCTTCCCGACAAGCGCGGTTGCGGACTACGGTCCCACGCAAAATGATGTCGTCGGCGTCGGGTCCGACACCCTGCAGCAGCTAGCTGACTTCGTCGCCGACGGAGACTTCACCGGCAACAGCGGCTACAACTCGCTCGGCAACAAGAACAAGTTCATCAGCATCGACGCCACCGCCGACGCCAACACCCGGCTCGCCTACGGCCCGTACGGGCGGCAGCGGTACTCGGGCCACGCAACCTGTGCCCCCGGCACCGGGCGGTACGGCGGGCACCGGCAACCAACGCCACTCACACGCGGATGCGCCGTGCGTGCTGAACCCGACCGTCGTGCTGCGGGCCGGCCTCTCGCCCGAGCAGCGTCCGAACGGTTCGGGCGCCGGCTACAACCTGCTCAAGGCCGACACGAACACGGCACGGCCAGGGGCTCGGTGTGGTCGACTTCTCGCGCGCGTCGTCGCCACGTGGTACGGACACCCGGTTCGACAGCATCACCGTCGGCACCGACCCGCTGGCGATGCTGACCGCCGCAGCCGGCACCACCAACGCGGTCGCACTCTCGACCGCGCAGCTGAACGCGATCTACACCTGCACCGACACCACGTGGACCCAGGTCGGGCGGCACATCCTCCGCGACCATCATGCCGCTGATCCCGCAGATCGGTTCCGGCACCCGGTCCTCGTTCCTCAGCGCGATCGGCGCCGGCCGACGCCTCGGCACCTGCGTCACAACGTCGAGGAGAACGACCCGGAGGCGATCAACGCCTCCGGTGACGCCGGCCGACGCCATCGAGCCGATGTCCGGCGGACGGCTGAACCTGTTCCAGGGCAAGCTCTCCGACGGCACCGTCGAACGGCGTCGGTGGCTACTTCCAGGACCCGAGCTGCCCGTTCGAGCCGTCCGAGTCGACCACGCCGGCCCGTGCACCGGTACCACGGCAACGCTCGCCCCGCACGTGAAGTTCTGGAGCACCGGGACGCCGACGACAGCGGCTCGCTGTTCGACGTCACCCGGTCCGCTGTACATCTACTTCCGGGACGCCGACATCAACAGCACGCAAGCCGTTCCAGCCGGGCAGCACGCTGAACTGGGTGCGGACGATGTTCTACAACCCGTGCTCCGGTACGGGCCACACCACCGGTTGCGTGACGATCGGCGGCACGCACTACGGCCCGGGCGGTCAGCCGTACTTCGCCACCGTCGGCGCGAAGTCGGCGATCTCGGCCTCCGGCATCGTGCCGGCGTACGCGTTCACCTCGAACGGCCCCTGATCGATCGCAACATCATTGGATGCCCGCAACGCTGGGGTAAGTCCTGAGTGACAGCTGGGCGGGGAGCGACAGCTCCCCGCCCCAGCTGCGTGTCGCGGCCGCGTGGTGGGATCCACATGTTCCGCAAGCACCTGTTCAGCTCGCGTTGGTTCGTCGGTCGCCTGCGCCGTATTAGCTCACCGCCATGATCCGTAGGGCAAACTGCCGCCCACTGCGCCTGCGTGCCGGCCTTGCCATTGCCGCGATTGCCGCCATTGCCTGCTCGGCCGCGGTATGGGCACCGCCCGCGAGCGCCGACGGCGTGCCGTTCAGCGATCCCAACGCGGTCGGCTATCTTGGCTTCTGCGACAAGTCCGGTCATCAGGTGCGTTCCGGAAGCACCGGCGCTGCGCCGTTTGCCTGGCTCACCGTCTCCTCGGCCGCCGCGCCGAGTGGATATGCCGCGAACGTGGGCCGAGGGACGCTGGATGCCTTCCAGCCCATCCAGAACGTCGATCCGGGGGATTGGTCGGGTAAGCAGCTGACGGCGGCGTCGGTGTACAGCAACACGGCGCACCCGATGGCCGCCGGCACCGGGGCCGACCCCGCGCTCGTCGACTTCACCGGCGCCTTCCCGCCGCACTGGGACGGCCTGGTGCAGCTGCGGATGTACTTCACCGCGCCCGACGGCCTGCAGCACTCGACGCCGTACCCGGCCGCCGTGGTTCGCATTGACGGCAACACCTGGACCCAGGTGGGCGGCGGTGACGTGTCCTGCACCGCAGGCAGGGCGATTTCGGCCGAGACGCTCGATCTGCCGGCGTCGGCCATCGCGGCGCAGGCGGCGCGTTCCACGCCGGGTGCGCGCCCGGCGAGTTCGGGTTCGAGCCACGCGGCCGGCAGCAGCAGCACGCGCTCCGGATCGAATGGCGCCACCGCGGGTCCGTCGACGACAGCCGCGGCGCTGGACAAGAAGTCCTCGGGCTCCGGCGGCGGCACGCTCGCCTGGGTGCTCGTGGTGGTCGTCGTGGTAGCTGCGGCCGGCGGCGTCGGTGTGGTCGTTTTGCGCCGGAATAGAGCCACTCGACAGCAATAGGAAGCCTTTCGCGCGCTGCCTGTCTGCGGTGCGGCATTTCATTCCCAGTTAACCGATGAGCGGCGAGCCGGTCGCCCCAGTGGCTGAGGCTATCCGCGACGGTGTAGCTCGCTGTCGCCACGCACGCACGGTCTTACGATCGCCCGCTGGGCGGGATACGGGAGAGATTGTTGATGAAGGTGCAGAAGAGATGGGTGTCCGGCGCGGCGGTCGCGGCGATGGTCGCCGTCGTCGTCCCACTCGCGGCACGTGCCGGGGCAACCGACACCCCGGCATTTGAGCCGGACGCAAATGCGCAGGGCTCAGTCGCGTTCTACAGCTCCACCGGCACGCAGGTCACCAGTGGCTCGGACCTGAGCCACCTGTTCGACTACGCGGCCGCATCCTCGGCCGGTCGCGCTGGCGCCACCAAGGCGACGCTGTCATTCGCCTTCCCCGACCACACCCAACCCAACTCCTCGCTCTGGTTCAGCACGCCCGCCTCCGCGTCGACGAACTTCCCGAACGCTGGCGCACCAGCACCGGTCAACGGCCTCACCACGCCCGTGGTGACACTCGACCCGACTGACGCGGACCTGTCCGGCGTGCTCGGGACGACCACGCTCGACACCGCCCCCGGCTACGCCAACTACGTGCAAGTACGGGTCAAGGACTCAGGCCCGAACCTGCCGCAGCAGTCCTCGCCGTTCTGGGAGTCGGACATCCTGATCAACCAGACCACAGGCACGTGGCAGGAGGTCTACCCGACCAACCCGGGCGGCCTGCTGGTGACCTCGACGCTGCCGAATCCCTCGCTCGGCGCGGCGTACAAGGGCGCCGTGACCGCGAGCGGCGGTGACGGCAAGTACGTGTGGTCGCTGGCCAGCGGTGCGTTGCCGACCGGTCTCAAGCTCGCGACAACCGGCAAGATCACCGGCAAGACAAAGGTGCTCGGCACGTACACGTTCACCGTTGCGGTGAAGGACAAGTCGGTGCCGCCGGTGACCGGTGGCAAGACCTTCACGCTCACCGTGCAAGGTTTGACGATCACTACGCCATCGCTGCCGAACGGCACGGTCGGCGTCGCGTACAAGGCGAAGCTCGCCGCAACCGGCTTTGTCGGCGCCAAGAAGTGGGTCGTCAGCTCGGGCACGTTGCCGCCGGGATTGAAGATGACGGCGGCCGGTGTCTTCAGCGGCAAGCCGACCACGGCGGGTAGCTACCTGTTCACGGTTTCGGTCACGGATCACAACAAGCCGACGCCGCAGACCGCAAGTCAGTCCTACAGCGTGACGATCAGCTAGTACCTGTCGACGTATCGACACCCATCGTCCGGGTGAGGGCCGCACGGTCCCTCACCCGGACGATTGTGTTTCGGTCGAATCACCGCACTCTTCACGTCGCCGTCGGCGGGCGCGGACGTGTTCATCCGTAGTTAACCGTGCCGGGGTGCGACGGTCGTTGCTGTCATCGAGCCTTGGCAGACGAAGGTGCAGGCGCGGGCAACGCAGTCTGCGGCCGTTCAGAAATTTTGCCGAATCGATCCGCATCTTCGGGGAGACAGACTCGTGAGTTCTCGCTTCCGGTGGCTCTCGGCCGCCGTCGTCGCAACGCTCGCCGCCGTGTTCGTCCCGCTCGGCCTGCATGCCGGCGCCGCCACTCCACCCTGGGAGCCCGACCCCAACTCCGAGGGCAGCATCACGTTCTACAACAGCAGTGGCGCGGTGGTCACCACCGGTTCGAACCTGCACCACTTGTTCGACTACGCCGTCGCCTCCAGCGCCGGACGGTCCGGGACCAACCGCGCGACCCTGTCCTTCGGGTTCCCGGACCACACCAAGACGGACAGCACTACCTGGTTCCAGTCACCGGCCTCGGCGTCGACGATCTATCCGAACTCCGCGGCGCCGGCGCCGATCAATTCCTTCACCACGCCGGTCGTCTCGGTGGGCGCCACCGACGCCGACCTGGGTTCGCTGCTCACCACGACGACGCTGGACAACACCGCCGGCTACGCCAACCTCGTCCAGGTGCGGGTGAAGGACTCCGGTCCGGGCATCCCAACGCAGGACGCGCCGTTCTGGGCGACGGACATCTCCTTCAACAGCACCAACGGCACCTGGACCCAGGTCTATCCGACCGGTGTGTCGGGGCCAGTCACCACGACGACGTCGCTCGGCACGGCGCCGGGCAGTCCGCAGCCGACCGGCACCAACGTCGCCCTCACCGCCAATGTGTTGCCGAGCACCGCGGCCGGCACCGTCCAGTTCAAGGACGGCACTAACAACATCGGCTCGGCGGTCACCGTCTCGGGCGGTACGGCGTCCACCTCGACGACCACGCTGGCCGCCGGTGCGCATTCGTTGACGGCAGTGTTCACCCCGACCGACTCGAATGCGTTCACCTCGTCGACGTCCACCCCGGCGACGCCATACACGATCACGTCCCCGGCAACGGTGACGACCACATCCCTGAACATCACGCCGCCCAGCCCGATCACGGTAGGCACGCAATCGACGCTGACCGCGACCGTGTTGCCGAACAATGCAGCCGGCACGGTGCAGTTCAAGGACGGCGCGACGAACATCGGCTCGGCGGTAACGGTCAGTGGCGGCACCGCCTCGACCATGACGACGTTCACCGTGAACACCCACTCGGTGCAGGCCATCTTCACGCCGACAGACTCGAACGCGTTCCAGGGATCGCAGTCGACCGCGCAGACCTACGTCGTCAACGCCGCCTCCGCGACGCCGACGACAACCACCTTGGGGGTCGGCCCCGCTAGTCCGCAGACGTTCGGCACGTCGGTGACCTTCACCGGAACCGTGTCCCCGTCCACCGCGGTCGGTTCGGTCCAGTTCCTGGACGGCTCGGTGGTGGTCGGCACCGGCACCGTGTCCGGCGGCGTCGCGACCGCGACGAACAGCACGCTGGCCGCCGGCGGACACTCGCTGGTGGCCGCGTTCGTGCCGACCGACTCGTCGCAGTTCGCCGCGTCGCAGTCGAGCCCGGCGAAGTCGTACACGATCACCGCGGCGATGACGTCGACGACACTGCAGGTCTCGCCGACGGGCCCGGTCATGCACGGCACCAGCGTCCTGCTGACGGCGAGTGTCATGCCCACGGCTGCTGCCGGCAACGTGCAGTTCTTCAACGGCAGCGCAGCCATCGGTGCGCCCGTACTCGTCAGCGGCGGCACAGCCAGCACGACGATCACCACGTTGCCCGTCGCAACGAACGGGCTCACCGCGGTGTTCACGCCGTCCACCAGCAACTACTCCGGCTCGACCTCGCAAAAGGTGAACCTGGAGGTCGACCAGGCGACCAGCAGCACCACGCTCGCCATAACGCCGCAGAACAGCGCCTCGACCGGATCGACGGTCACTCTCACCGCCACCGTGACGCCGTCCTCGGCAACCGGCACGGTGCAGTTCGCCGATGGCAGCACCAACATCAACTCGCCGGTCACCGTGACCGGCGGTGTCGCCACCACGACGACGAGCACGCTGAGCGTCGGTGGCCACTCGCTCACTGCCTCGTTCACCAGTACCGATCCGAACGTGACGGACTCCAAGTCCGGCTCGATGCCGTACAGCATCACGCTCGGGCCGGTGACGACGAATACGACACTCACCCCGACACCGATCGGTCCGGTCAGCTTCGGCACCGGGGTGCTGCTGAGCGCCACCGTCTCGCCCAGTAGTTCGGTCGGCTCCGTCGCGTTCCTGGACGGGACCAAGACGCTCGCGACCAAGCCGGTCTCGGGTGGCGTTGCCTCGGTCACCGTTGTCCTGGGCGGTGGTGTGCACTCGCTGACGGCGATGTTCACGCCGACCGATACGAGTGCGTTCACCACATCTACCTCGACTGCCGTTCCATTCACCGTGAACGCGATCAGCACCATGACCGCGCTCGCGGTGACGCCCCACGGACCGATCCTGGAGGGCGTCCGGATCACCATGACCGCGACGGTCACGCCGGCGACGGTGGCCGGGTCGGTGACGTTCCGCGACGGCACCCGCGTTCTGGGCACCGTGGCGCTGCACCAGGGCACTGCGCAGCTGCAAACCAACAAGCTGTTCGGCTTCAAGGCGTCGCTGACGGCGAGCTTCACCGGTTCGCCGGCGGTCGACTTCGGGCCGTCCACGTCCGCGCCGGTGACGATGACAGTGATCGGTCTGCCGAAGCTGCTCTCCGTGCGCTCCCAGGGCAAGGCCGTGCCCAACGGGTCCACCCTGGCTCACGGTCAAGCGCTGTCGATGACTGCCGAGGGCTTCGCGGCGGGCGAGCAGGTTAGCGCGGTGGCGCACTCGACGCCGGTCGCGTTGGGCGCGACACACGCGGTCAAGACCGGTATCGCCACGCTCGGGGTGACCATTCCGGACAGCCTGCCGGCCGGCTCGCACACGATCACGCTGACCGGCTCGCACGGCCAGACGACGACATTCAGCTTCGTCATCGGCGGGTCGTCGGGCGGCCTGCTGGCCAGCACCGGTACCGACCTGATGGGCGGCACCGTCCTCGGCCTGGGCCTGCTCGTCGCCGGCTTGCTCGCGCTCGGCGTGGTCGGACCGCGCCGGCGTAGCCGAGTCGACCTCGGTGCGGTGCTCGTCGGGATGTCGTGGCGACTCCTGCCGCGCCGGCTGCACACGGGCGGTCACCGATACGAGTGATCGGCCGGCCGGGACTACCGGCCATGCGATCGATACGTTGATGTCGTGACGACTATCGCGCCCACGGTCGCGCGCCGGATGTGGTCGCTGTTCGAGCCTGTGCACGCGGTGGTCTATTTCACCGATGAGGCTCGAGCGGCGGCGGCACAGGTCGGTTTCCGTGGCTTCTGGATGGGCTACTTCGGTTTCCGGATGGCCCCGGTCGGGGCGGTCGGACCGGACGTCGCAGTGTCGGCGTGCTTCGGCTTCCACCCTTCCCGCGCGCGGCGTGCGCTGCCGGACGCGTGGGAATTCGCCAGCCCGGAGCAGGCGCTGCATGCGCGTCTGAGCGGTTCGTCGGCTGCGCTCGCCCGGCTCACCGCCGGCATCGACGGCATCTCCGCCGCGGTCGAGGAGGCGGCCGAGCTGGCCTGGGCCGCCGCGGCGGGTGCCGACAGCGCCGGACGGGTGCTGGGTGGGGCGAACCAGGGTCTACCCAGGCCGCCGGACGCGTTCGGGGCGCTGTGGCAGGCGACGACGACACTGCGTGAGCATCGCGGGGACGGGCACAGCTCGGTGCTCATCGCCAGCGGACTGGGGCCGATGGACGCGCACTGGCTGAAGCTGGCGGCCGGCGAGTCCGATGCCGAGACGTTGCGCGTGAGCCGCAACTTCGACGACGCGGACTGGGACGCGGCCTTGGCCCGGCTGGTCGAGGTCGGCTGGGTGGACGAGGGTGGACGGCTCACCGAGGTCGGCCATGCCACACACGCCAAGGTGGAGGAACTCACCGACAACGCGGCGCTGGCACCGTGGGCGGGGCTCGGCGCCGAACAGACCGAGCGCCTCGCGGTGCTGCTTCGGCCGATCGTGGACGCGGTGATCTCCTCCGGAACGCTCGTCTACCCGAACCCGATCGGCGTGCCGCTGCCCTGAATCTGCCCTTAATCAGCCCCTGAATCGCGCTCACGCGGGCGGAATCACTCGGGCCCCCGCGACGGGTCCGGTCGCCGTTCGGGTGGTGCGGCACACGCCCTCGGCGGTGAGCGCGGCGGCCAGCGCGATGGCGGCCGCGCCGTCCTTACACAGGAAGGCGCACGTCGGCCCGGAACCGGAGACGATGCCCGCCAGCGCGCCCAGCTGCCGACCGGCGGCGAGGGTGCGGCGCAGCTGCGGTGCCAGCGCGGTGGCGACGGGTTCCAGGTCGTTGTCGAGCGTGGCCGCCAGCCCAGCCGCGTCCCCGGCGCGCAGTGCGTCGAGCATGCCGTCGGGCACCGAGGGCGGGGCGGCCGTCGCGCCGGAGGCCCGCTGGCGGTCCAGCTCGGCGTAGGACGTCGCGGTCGAGATGGCGAAGTCGGCCAGCGCGAGCACCCAGTGGAACTCGCCCGCGGACAGCACCGGCGTGAGTACCTCACCGCGGGAGGTGCCCAGCGCGGTGCCGCCCAGCACGCAGAACGCCACGTCGCTGCCGATCTCGGCGGCCAACTCGACCAGCTCCGAACGGGAGGATCCCGTGTGCCACAGCGCCGCGCAGCCCACCAGCGTCGCCGCCGCGTCGGCCGAGCCGCCGGCCATGCCGCCGCCGACCGGGATCGCCTTCGTCACGTCGATGCACGCGTGCGGCGCGGTCTGCATCCGCCGGGCCAGCAGCTCCGCAGCGCGCCAGGCGAGGTTGTCCGGCCCGGTGGGCACGCCCGCCGCGCCGTCGCCGCTCACCCTGACCCGCAGCCCGCTCGCCTCGGTGACGACGACCTCGTCGCACAGGTCGACCGCCTGGAACACGGTGACCAGGTCGTGGTAACCATCGTCGCGGCGCTGACCCACGCCGAGGTAAAGGTTGATCTTCGCGGGCACCCGTACCCGAACCGTGGGCGTCGCGCCGCGGCCGAGCGTGTTGGCTGAACCCACCGACCCGATGCTACTGAGCCGACCCGTCTTTCCAGCACGGCCGGGCGCGGCAACCGGGTCCCGCGCCGGGTCAGAGTTCGCGCAGTGCGGGGAGCAGTTCGGCGCGAGCCCAGTCGAGGAACGGCTGTTGCGCGTCGCCGCCGATCTGCACCAGCGCGACATGCGTGAAGCCGGCCTCGACGAACTCGCGGACCGCAGCGACGTGTGCGTCCACGTCCGGCCCGCAGGCAATCGCGTCGGCGACATCGTCCGGCGTGACGAACTGGCTCGCGGCGGCGAATCCGGCCGGACCGGGCAACTCGGCGTTCACCTTCCACCCACCGCCGAACCAGCGGAACTGGTCGTGCGCCCGCTTGATCGCGGCATCGCGGTCCGCGTCGTAGCAGATCGGCACCTGCCCCACCCGCGGTTTGCCGGTGCCGCCGGCCGCGTCGAACATCCGGCCGAGGTCGGCGTCCGGTTCCACCGCGATCATGACGTCGGCCTTGCTGCCAGCCAACTGGCATGACTGCTCGCCGGAGACCGCGACGCCGACGCGTGGGGGTTCGTCCGGGACGTCCCAGAGCTTGGCGGAGTCGACCCGGAAGTGCCTGCCGGAAAAGTTCACGTATCCACCGGTGAACAGCGACCGGACGATATCCACTGCCTCGGCCAGCATCTCGTGACGCACGTTCACCGGCGGCCAGCCGAGCCCGATCACGTGCTCGTTGAGGTTCTCTCCAGCCCCCAGGCCCAATGTGAATCGCCCATCGCTGAGCAGGCTAACCGTCGCCGCCTGCTGCGCCACGATCACGGGGTGGTACCGCATGATCGGGCAGGTGACATAGGTCATCAGCTGTACCCGGTCGGTGGCGGCGGCCACCGCGCCGAGCACCGGCCAGGCGTTCGGGGAGTGCCCTTGGCTGTCCAACCAGGGAAAGTAATGATCGCTGATCACCTCGAAGTCGAACCCCGCGGCTTCTGCGGCTCCGGCGTTCCGGACCAGCGACTTGGGATCGGACTGCTCGCACATCAGCGTGTATCCAAGCGCCACCATGTTGTGCCGATACCCGCGAAGCGCGGCTGCCGAAACCGCCCGGTTCTCCAGCTGCCCGGCGAGCCGGTATCCTGATGTGGTTGCCCCGGCGAGGGATCGTGGCGCGAGCCGATCCGTGATCGACGCGGTGTCGTGTTTTTCACGGCGCGCGTCGCGCGCGTCCCTTCCGACACCGCAGCGCCGATCAGAGAACGCCAGCACAGCTTTCGAAGGAGCACTCCCGTGGCCGAGGTACGCCTGAACGCCGAACCGCGCACCGAGTTCGGTAAGGGTGGTGCGCGGCGAACCCGCCGCGCCGGGAAGATCCCAGCCGTGATCTACGGGCATGGTGCCGACCCGCGGCATGTCTCGCTGCCCGCGCGAGAGTTCGCCAACGCCATCCGGCACAGTGGCGCGAACGTGCTGCTGACGCTCGAGCTGGAGGGCTCCGAGCAGCTCGCCATTCCCAAGGCCATCCAGCGTCACGCGATCAAGGGCATCTACGAGCACGTGGATCTGCTCGCGGTCCGCCGCGGCGAGAAGGTGACGATCGACGTTCCGGTGCACATCGTCGGCGAGGTCGCCTCCGGTGCGCTGCTGTCGCAGGAGTCGACGACGGTCAGCATCGAGGCGGAGGCGACGAACCTGCCCAACTCGATCGAGGTGAACGTCGAGGGAATGGAGATCGGTTCGCACATCGCGGCCGGCGACCTGTCCCTGCCGACCGGCTCGACGCTGATCACCGATCCGTCGCACTCCATCCTGATCGTCCAGGAAGCACCCAGCGCGGAGGCGATGGAGGCCGAGACCGCCGCTGCCGCCGAGGAGCTGGGCGTGGTCGAGGACAAGCCGCAGGGCGACGGCGACGGGGGCGGTTCCGATTCCTCCGGCGGCCAGTCTTCGGGCGGTCAGTCCGGCCAGTCCGGCGCCGAGTAGCCCGCTGGCAGCGCTGCGCCTGTTCGGCCGGCGGCATCCCACCGTGGCCGAGGACCGAGACCTTGTGGTGGGCCTGGGCAATCCAGGTCCGCGCTACGAACGCACCCGGCACAACGCGGGCTTTCTCGTCCTCGACGTGCTGGCGGCGCGGGCCGGCGGGTCGTTCGGCGCTCCCGGCGCCGTCCAGCGACGCGCGGACGTGCTGGAAGCTCGGCCGGCCGGTGTCCCGGCCGTGCTCGCCAAGCCGAGGTCGTTCATGAACGAGTCCGGTGGCGCCGTGGTCGCCGTGTCCCGCTTCTACAAGATCCCGGTGGAGCGGATCGTGGTCGTGCACGACGATCTCGACCTGCCCTTCGGCTCGCTGCGGCTCAAGCGCGGCGGCGGCGACGGTGGGCACAACGGCCTGCGGTCACTCACCGCGGCGCTGGGCAGCAAGGAATATGTGCGCGTGCGGTTCGGCATCGGGCGTCCGCCGGGCCGGCAGGATCCGGCCGACTTCGTACTGCGCGAGTTCGGTTCGGTCGAGCGACGCGAGCTGGGGGTGCAGCTGGAGCGCGCCGCCGACGCGGTGGAGGCGGTGCTCGCCGACGGACTCGAGGCGGCGCAGAACGAATACAACGACTGAGCGCACTCGACCCGCCTGCACTCAGACCGCCCGCGCCCTACCCGCCCGCGCTTCACGCCACTCGGTCGGCGATCAGCGCATGTGCAGGGGCAGCGTCGCACCGCAGTGCTGCGCCTCGTGTGCCAGCAGCCAGCGCTTGGCGTCCAAACCACCGCCGTAGCCGGTCAGTGAGCCGTCGGCACCGATGACGCGATGGCACGGCACGATGAGCGGGATCGGGTTCTGCCCGTTCGCCAGGCCCACCGCGCGAGCCGCATCCGGCGCGCCGATCCCCGCGGCGATCTTGCCGTAGCTCGTCGTCTCGCCGTACGGAATCGCCATCAGCGCGGCCCACACCCGCTTCTGGAACGCGCTGCCGGCGGCGTTGAGTGGCACGTCGAACTCGGTGCGCGTGCCGGCGAAGTACTCGCTCAGCTGCGTCCGTACTTCGGCGAACGCGGTGTCGTCGCGCACCCAGTCCGGGTGCACCGTCGCGGGCTTCTTCGCGTTCGGCAGGTACAGCGCGGCCAGCCCGTCCTCGTCGCCCACCGCAAGCAGTGCGCCGATCGGTGAATCGATGTAGGTGTATTTCATGTCCGTGCTCCTTCGGTGCTGGATCTCTTCGCTGGCTTCGGGTGCGACGGCAACGCCGCCCACAGGTGGTGCGTGAGGTAGGAGCGCCACGGCGCCAGGTCCGGCCGCCCGCCGTTCAGGTCGATGCCCAGCGCCGTGGCGGCCGAGCGCACGCCCAGGTCGGTGACGAGGGCGACGTCCGGATCACCGAGCGCGCGCATGCGCAGGTAGTCCGCGGTCCACGGACCGATGCCGGGCAGTCGCAGCAGAGCGGCGCGGGTCTGTTCGCGGTCGGCGCCGGGGTCGAGCCGTACCTCGTCGTCGGCGACAGCTTTCGCCAGCGCGACCAGGGTGCGGCCGCGGGCGCGCGGCATCGGCAGTTCGCCCGGATCGAGACCTGCGACGGTGCTCGCGTCCGGGAACAGCACGTCCGGCTGGCCGTCGAATGCCACCTCACCGTGCTCGCGGGCCAGACGCCCGAGGACCGTGCGCGCGCCGGCCAGCGAGATCTGCTGGCCCACCACCGCGCGCACCGCCATCTCGAACCCGTCTGCGGCACCGGGTGAGCGCAGGCCGGCGTGCTTGCCGATCAGCGGCGCGAGCTGCAGATCTGCGCCGAGCGCGGCGTCGACCGCCTCCGGATCGGCGTCCAGGTCGAGCAATCGACGGGTGCGGGCGACCACCGCCACGAGATCGCGATGATCGTGCAGCCGTACCCGGCAGGACACCGCGTTCGGCGCCGCCGAAAGTGTGACGGCGGCCGGGCCGCCAGGTGCCCGCAGCACGCGCCGATAGGCACCGTCCTCGGTCGACTCGACGCCCGCGATTGCCCGCATGGCAAGGAAGTCGAGCGTCACGTCCACGCTCATCGGCGCCCGATACGGCAGGCTCAGCACGATGGTGCCGGGCTCGCCCGGGGCGCCGCGCCGGCGCCGCGCGCGCAGCCCCGTCGGCGTGGTGGCGAAGACGGCCTGCACGGTGTCGTTGAACTGCCGCACGCTGGCGAACCCGGCAGCGAAGGCCACGTCCGCGGCGGGCAGGTCGGTGGTCTCGAGCAGGATCCGGGCCGTCTGCGCCCGTTGGGCCCGCGCCAACGCCACCGGTCCGGCGCCGACCTCGGCGACCAGCGTGCGGTTCACCTGACGCTCGGAGTAGCCGAGCCGGCGCGCCAGGCCGGGCACGCCGTCCCGGTCCACGACGCCGTCGGCGATCAGGCGCAGTGCGCGGCCGGCCAGGTCGCCGCGGACGTCCCATTGCGGCGAGCCGGGCGAGGCGTCGGGACGGCACCGCTTGCAAGCCCGGAACCCGGCCCGCTGGGCGGCCGCTGCACTCGGGTGGAACTCCACGTTGCGCCGCAACGGCGTGATCGCGGGGCAGGACGGCCGGCAGTAGATGCCGGTGGTGCGCACCGCGGTGAAGAACCAGCCGTCGAACCGCGCGTCGCGCCCGCGCAGTGCGCGGTAGCAGGTGTCGAAGTCCGGGATGAGCACAACGCCAGTCTGCCCCGTACCACGGACAACGGCTGGCGGTTTTCGGACATCACCCTCAGGCGTCGCCTGTGCCGGGCTAGCCGGTGTTCCGCAGCCCCGCAGCCACCCCGTTGATGGTCAGCAGCAGTGCGCGGCGCAACTCCGGCGCCACCTCGTCACCCTCGGCCGAGGACCGGACCCGGCGCAGCAGCTCCACCTGCAGGTAGGAGATCGGGTCCAGATACGCGTCCCGGACGCCGAACGTGCGCTGCAGCGTCGGAGAGTCGTCCAGCAGCGTGGTCTCGCCGGTGATGCGCAGCAGCTCGGCCACGGTCAGGTCATGCTCGCGCCGGATCTCGTCGAACACGCGGCGCAGCGGCGGCGGCACCAACGTGGAGACGTAATGCGCCGCGATCTCCAGGTCCGTCTTCGCCAGCGTCATCTCCACGTTCGACAGGAACGTCCGGAAGAAATGCCACTGCTCGTGCATCTCGGCGAGCACGTCGCCGAGCCCGGCCGCACGAGCCGCCTGCAGGCCCGAACCGACACCGAACCACCCCGGCACGATCTGCCGGGACTGGGTCCACCCGAACACCCACGGGATCGCGCGCAACCCCTCGATGCCGCCGCCCGAGGACGGCCGACGCGACGGACGCGAGCCGATGTTCAACGCACCGAGCTGCTCGACCGGCGTCGACGCGAGGAAGTAGGCCGGCAGATCCTCGTCCTCCACCAGGCGCCGGTACGCAGCGAACGCCGCCCCGCTCACCTGGTCCATGCAGTCGTCCCAGCGGGTCAGCTGGTCCGCCGGCTGGCGCGGCGCGGTGTGCAGGGCGGAGGCCTCGAGCACCGCGGCCAGGGTGAGTTCGATGTTCTCGCGAGCCAGCGGCGGCAACGCGTACTTGTCGCTGATCACCTCGCCCTGTTCGGTCACCTTGATCTCGCCGGCGAGCACACCCCACGGCTGCGCCAGAATCGAGTCGTAGGTGGGTCCGCCGCCACGCCCGACGGTCCCGCCCCGGCCGTGGAACAGCCGTAACCGCACCTGATGCTGCGCCGCCACATCACGCAGCGAGCGTTGCGCCCGGTGGATCTCCCACTGCGAGGTGGTGATGCCGGCTTCCTTGTTCGAGTCCGAATACCCGAGCATCACTTCCTGCACATCGCCGCGCAGCTGCACGATGCGCCGGTAGGTGGCATCGGACAGCAGCGCGTCCAGTACCTCCGCGCTGCGCCGCAGCTCGTCCACGGTCTCCAGCAACGGCACGAAGCCGATACGCGCGAACGGCTCGCCGACCGTGCCCACGCCGGCGCCGTGCACGTCCACCAGGCCCGCCTCGCGCGCCAGGATCACGGCCGCGAACACGTCGTCGGCGCCGCGCGTCATCGACACGATGTAGCTCTCGATCACCTCCGCACCGTAGGTGTCCAGCGCCTCACCGATGACCTCGAACACCGCGAACGTCTTCGCACCGGCGTCGTCCAGTGGTGGCGGAGTGCGCGCCAGCGGCCGGCGCGATGTCAGCTCGGCGGACAGCATCCGGGTTCGGTATTCGCGTGGCACGTCTGCGTACAGCCAGGTCTGTTCGACCAGGCGATCCATCAGCTGCGCGAGCGCGTGATGGTGTGCGTCGGCATGCTCGCGGACGTCCATGGTGGCCAGGTGCAGCCCGAACACCGCGACGGTCCGCTCCACTCGGGCCAGCATCCCGTCAGCGATCAGCTCGCCGTTGTTCGCCCGCAGTGATTGCCCCAGCAGGGCCAGCTCGGCGAGCAACTGTTGCTTGCCGAGATAGTCGATACCGGGCACGTGCGGCAGGCTGTCATCGACGCGACGACGCGTGTTGGCGATCTTGGCATTGATGCAGGTGAGCTTGAGCCGGTACGGCTCGGTCGCATTGAGCGTGATCAACCGCGGGTCGATGTCCAGCACCGCGAGGTCGGCTTCGATCGAGGCGGCGAGTTCGGCGGAGGCAGGCACGACCGTCGTGGCCGATGACAGCTCGGCGATGAGCAGGTCGAGCGCTCGGGTGATCGAGCGCGCGGCGACGTGGTGCTGCATCCGCAGCACGTCGCGGGTCACCGCCGCGGTGACGTTGGGATTGCCGTCACGGTCGCCGCCGATCCAGCTGCCGAACGTGAGCGGCGCCGTCGCCGGCGACAGGGTGGCGCCGTACTCGCCGGCCAGGCTGGCCAGCTCCGTCATCGTGTCCGGGACGGTCTCGTCGACCAGGTCGGCCAGGTAGTACAGCACGTTGCGCGCCTCGTCCTGGGGCGTCGGCTTGATTTGGCGCAGCTCGTCGGTCTGCCAGATGAGGTCGACGATCTCGGCGAGTTCCCGGTCCTGCCGGGTGCGCGCGGTGCTCTGCGGATCGGTGGGCGTGGCGAGGATGTCCGCGACCCGGCGCAGTTTCGTCAGCACGGACCGGCGGCTCGCCTCGGTGGGATGCGCGGTGAACACCGGCCGCACCGCCAGCGCGTGCAGGGCGTCGCCGAGCGCGTCCCCGCCCTTGTCCTCGGCCACGTTGGCCACTGCGCGCGCCAGCCAGCCGGCGCCGGCGCCGGCCCCGCAGCGCGCGCACCCGGTGCACCTGCTCAGCGACGTTTGCCAAGTGGAAGTAATCGGCGAAGGCACGTACCAGCACCGCGGCGGTGTCCAGCGGCAGTTCCGCGAGCAGCGCCCGAACCTCGTCGCGGGCGGCCGCTCCGCTGGATTGGCCGGCCTGCTCCTTGCTCTGCTTGGTCAGGGTGCGGACGTTCTCCACCAGCTCGAGCGCATCCTTGCCGCGCTGGCGCACCAGTGATTCGCCGAGCAGGGCGGCCACCCGCCGCACGTCCGCGCGCAGGTCGGCGTCGTCCCCGTCGCCGAGCGTGGCTGCGGTACCGGGAGTGCCGGTGGTTTCGGGCGCGTCGGTGACAGCTACGGCGGTGACAGCTACGGCGGTGTCAGCTACGGCGGTGTCATCTACGGCGGTGTCATCTGCGTCGCCTCGGCGGTGCGCCATCGCCCCAGTCTTCCTGATCACAGGATTCGCATCACCCGGCCGGGCAGACTGAGCCGATGCGGGTCCTGGTCACCGGCGGCGCCGGCTACATCGGCAGCGTGGTCGCCGCACGCCTGCTCGCCGACGGGCATGCGGTCACCGTGCTCGATGACCTGTCCACCGGGCACCGCGATGCCGTCCCGGACGGCGCGGGATTCGTGCCCGGTTCGGTGCAGGACACCGACGCGGTCGGGGCCGTCCTCGAGCAGCTGCAACCCGAAGCGGTGCTGCACTTCGCCGCGAGATCCATCGTCGGCGAATCGATCGCCGACCCGGGCGGCTACTGGCAGAACAACGTGCTGGGCACGCTGGCGCTACTGGTGGCGATGCGTGCGCACGGCGTCGCCAGGATCGTCTTCTCCTCCAGCGCCGCGGTGTATTCGGCGCAGGCGCAGGCGCCGATCGAAGAGACCGCGCCGACCGCGCCGGCCAACCCCTACGGCGCGACGAAGCTGGCCATCGACCATGCCCTGACCGGCTTCGCCCGCGCGTACGGACTTGTCGCGGTCAGCTTGCGTTACTTCAATGTCGCCGGCGCACTGCAGCTACCGGACGGTCGCGGTTACGGCGAGCGACATCGGCACGAGACGCACCTGATCCCGCTGGCGCTGCGAGCGGCCACCGGCGACGCCGAACCGCTGTCGGTCTACGGCACCGACTACCCGACGCCGGACGGGACGTGCATCCGCGACTACGTACATGTGGTCGATCTGGCCGATGCGCATGTGCGCGCGCTCGAACTCGGCGAGCCGGGCGAGCACCACGTGGTGAACCTGGGCAGCGGCTGCGGCTACTCGGTGCGCGGGGTGCTCGACGCGGTCGCGGCCGTGACGGGCACAGGCGTGCCGGCGGTCGATGCCGGCCGCCGGCCAGGGGACCCGCCGGTGCTGGTCGCGTCCAACGAACTGGCGGCGAAGCTGCTCGGCTGGTCGCCGCAGCGCGACCTGCCGACCATGATCGACGACGCCTGGCGCTTCGCGCAGGGCGCATAACGCGCGGCTGCCAACCCCGTACGCAGGGCGCCTGACGCCTCGCGCCGAGCGCGTAACCTGGACCTATACCCCTCCCGTCTTCTCGGGCAGGGGTCATCAGTGCTGCACTCTGGAGGGCAATCACCCCATGACCCGCCTGTCCGGCGTGCTCGACGCCGCCCTCGGCGATGTGGCAAACCCCGGCGACCCGGCACTGATCGCTGCCGTCTCCTCGGCCGGCGCGGCCGCGCTCACGCTAAGCGGTCCGGCCGCGATCCAGCCGATGGAGATCGCGGCGTTGGCCGTGCGCGCTCAGCGACTGGTGCTCGCGGTGACCAGTACCGGCCGGGAGGCGGACGAGCTCGTCGACTCGCTGCGCTGCCTGCTGCCGCCGGACAGCGTCGCGGTCTATCCGGGCTGGGAGACGCTGCCGCACGAGCGACTCTCGCCCCGCGCCGACACCGTCGGGCAGCGACTGGCGGTGCTGCGCCGGCTGACGCACCCGAACCCGCACGATCCCGCCAGCGGGCCCTTGTCGGTGGTGGTCGCGCCGGTGCGCTCGTTGCTGCAACCGCAGGTGCCGGGCCTCGGCGACCTGGAGCCGGTGCAGCTGCGCGCCGGCGACACCGGGGTGCAGCTCGAAGCTGTCGTCGCCCGGCTGGTCAATGCCGGCTACAGCCGCGCGGACCTGGTGGAGCGTCGAGGTGACTTCGCCGTCCGCGGCGGGATCCTGGACGTCTTCCCGCCGACCGAAGAACACCCGCTGCGTGTCGAGTTCTGGGGCGAGGACGTCGAGGAGGTCCGTTACTTCAAAGTCGTCGACCAGCGGTCCTTGGAGATCGCCGAGCACGGACTGTGGGCACCGCCATGTCGCGAGCTGCTGCTCACCGACGACGTGCGGGCGCGCGCCACCGAATTGCTCGCCGAGTACCCCGAACTGGCCGAGCTGCTCGACCCGATCAGCCGTGGTGAGGCCGTCGAGGGCATGGAGGCGCTCGCGCCGGTGCTGGTGCCGCAGTTGACGCTGGTGCTCGAGGAGTTGCCGGCCGGCGCACACGTGCTGCTGTGCGATCCGGAGCGGGTCGCGTCCCGCGCCGTGGACCTGGTGCGCACCTCGCAGGAGTTCCTGGACGCGTCCTGGGCCGCGGCGGCCGGCGGCGGCCGGGCGCCGGTGGACCTCGGCTCGGCGTCGTTGTGGGAGCTGGACGCGGTGCACGCCCGCGCGGTCGAGCTGGGCCTGCCGTGGTGGCGGTTGACCCAGCTGCGCACCGACGCAGAGTTGGCCGGCGAGGCCGATCAGAGTGCGGTGACCAGCGCGTTCGAGGCGGCGACCGCGTATCGCGGCGACACCGAGTCCGCAATGTCGGACCTGCGTCGCTGGACGCGGGACAGGTGGCGGGTGGTGCTCGTGTTCGACGGGCACGGTTCGGCCGAGCGGGCGGTGGAGCGTCTCGGTGCGGCCGAGGTGCCGGCCCGGCTGACTGCGGATGCGGGACTGGCCGCCGGGATCGTCGAGGTGACCACCGGCCACCTGGACGGCGGTCTGGTCGCCACATCGCTGCGCCTGGCGATCCTCACCGAGTCCGACCTCACCGGCCAGCGCGGCTCGCTCACCAAGGACGCCAGCCGGCTGCCGTCGCGCCGGCGCAACGCGATCGATCCGATTCAGCTGCAGCCCGGCGACTTCGTGGTGCATGAGCAGCACGGCGTCGGCAAGTACGAACAGATGGTGCGTCGCACCATCAATGGCGGCGAGCGCGAGTACCTGATCATCTCTTACGCGCCGGCCAAGCGCGGGCAGCCGCCTGATCGTCTGTTCGTGCCGACGGACTCGCTCGACCAGGTCACCCGTTACGTCGGCGGCGAGTCGCCGACGCTGAACCGGCTGGGTGGCTCGGACTGGGCCAAGACCAAGGGCCGTGCGCGCAAGGCCGTGCGCGAGATCGCCGCCGCGCTGATTCGCCTCTACAGCGCCCGGATGGCCACCAAGGGTTACCCGTTCGGGCCGGACACCCCGTGGCAGCGCGAGCTGGAGGATGCGTTCGCATACGTCGAGACACCGGACCAGCTGGCCGCCATCGACGAGGTGAAGGCCGACATGGAGAAGCCGTCGCCGATGGATCGAGTGATCTGTGGCGACGTCGGCTACGGCAAGACCGAGGTAGCGGTGCGAGCTGCGTTCAAGGCGGTGCAGGACGGCAAGCAGGTGGCGGTGCTGGTGCCGACGACGTTGCTCGCGCACCAGCACGTGCAGACCTTCGGTGAGCGGATGGCGCAGTTCCCGGTGAACATTCGCGAGCTGTCCCGCTTCACCCCGAACCGCGAGGTCGACGCCGTGCTCGCCGGCATCGTGGACGGCAGCGTGGACATCGTCATCGGTACGCACCGGTTGTTGCAACAGACCGTGCGGTTCAAGGACCTGGGTCTGGTGGTGATCGACGAGGAGCAGCGTTTCGGCGTGGAGCACAAGGAGTACCTGAAGTCGCTGCGTACCGCGGTGGACGTGCTGACCATGTCGGCCACGCCGATCCCGCGCACGCTGGAGATGTCGCTCACCGGGATCCGCGAGATGACGACGATCCTGACACCACCGGAGGAGCGGCACCCGATCCTGACGTTCGTCGGCGCCTACGACGAGCGTCAGATCGCGGCTGCGGTACGGCGCGAACTGCTGCGCGACGGCCAGGTGTTCTACATCCACAACCGGGTCGAGTCGATCAACCGCGCGGCCACGCGATTGGCCGCGATCGTGCCCGAGGCGCGGATCGCGGTCGCGCACGGGCAGATGCCGGAGTCCGCCCTGGAACAGATCATGATCGGTTTCTGGGAGAAGCAGTACGACGTGCTGGTGGCGACCACGATCGTGGAGTCCGGCCTGGACATCCCGAACGCGAACACGTTGATCGTGGATCGGGCGGACATGTTCGGCCTGTCGCAGCTACATCAGTTGCGCGGTCGGGTGGGGCGCGGCCGGGAACGTGGTTATGCGTACTTCACCTATCCGCCGGAGCGTCCGCTCACCGAGACCGCATATGACCGACTTGCCACCATCGCGCAGCACACCGAGATGGGGGCGGGGATGGCAGTGGCGATGAAGGATCTGGAGATCCGCGGCGCCGGCAACCTGCTCGGCGGCGAGCAGTCCGGCCACATCGCCGGCGTCGGCTTCGACCTGTACGTGCGGTTGGTCGGCGAAGCGGTCGCAGACTTCCGCGGCGAGGCGACCGAGGCCGAGGGTGCCGACGTCCGGGTCGACCTGCCGGTGGACGCGAACCTGCCGGTGGAGTACCTGCCCGGTGAACGGCTGCGGTTGGAGGCCTATCGCTCGCTGGCGTCGGCGACCACCGAGGACGCGGTGGACGCGGTGCGCGCCGAGCTGCTGGACCGATTCGGGCCGCTGCCGGATCCGGTGCAGAACCTGCTTGCCGTGGCCCGGTTCAAGGTGCTGTGCCGCAAGCTGGGTGTCACCGAGGTGTCGTTGCAGGGCCAGTCGGTGCGGATCACGCCGGTGCAGCTACGCGAGTCGGCGCAGTTGCGGCTGACCCGGCTCTATGACCGGGCGGTGTACAAACCGGCCGTCGCCACGATCTCAGTGCCGCGACCCAAGGGCGTCGTCAAGCCGGACGGATCCTTCGCGCTCACTCAGTTCGGCGGCGAGCCGTTGCGTGACGTCGCGCTGCTGGCGTGGTGCGGGCAACTGCTGGAGACCGTGACCGAACCCTGATCGGACGTCGATCGGGCGTTCATCGTCAGCCGATGGGACGTCCGATCGTTCACGCGATGTGGTGTGCGGCCCGATGCGCGTCGCGTACCTGCTCGGCGGTCGGTGCGTCGTTGGCGATCGTCGGGTGGTGCTTGCGACACACGATGTAGGGAGTGCCTTCAACGGCGTGCCGTTGTAGGCGCCAGCAGCGCTTCACATGGCAGTTGTGCCTGCGGTACGCGGCGATCAGAGCCAACACGATCGTGAATTCGGCCAGGTCGCTGCCGAAGCCGGACCAGAAGTTGTACCACTGGCTGGTCGATCCGTAGAAGTGGATGCCGAAGAAGTACAGGATCGAAGTCCACACGCTGATATACCTCCGCTGCGGCCACCGGTTCGGCCTTGGGTCCTCTAGCCGAACATCAAGCTAGCTAAGGGTGCCGGGCACGTGTGCCGTTCGCCAGTCGAAGTGGCGGCACGTCGAGCACGCGGCCGTGGTAGCGCGATCGTGACAGGATGAAGGTGAAAGGGGCGTCGTCATGCGCAAGCCAGGTCTCGTGGCGGTTGGCGTCCTGATTGTTGCGGCGGGGCTGGTGTTCACCCTGCAGGGTGTCGGAGTCCTGACCGGCAGCGCGATGAGCAACACGACGTTCTGGTCCGCGGCCGGCCCGGTGATCATGCTTGTCGGCTTGGGATTGGTGGGTGTCGGTGCACGGGGTGGCTCGCGCTGATGCCGCGGCAGGTTCGGCGATGAGAAATGGCTGAGAAGGGCGAGTCCGCAGGCACACCGATCGGACGTCGGACGGTGCTGGGACTGGCCGCTCTGGGCGTCGCTGGTGTGCTCGGCGGCAATCGGCTGCAGAACGTGTTGGCCCGGAATCTGGCTCCGCTCGAATACCGGGATCCGACCGGACTGCTCGGGCTGTTCCCGCTCGGTGACACCTTTCGGTTCTATTCGGTCACCGGTTCGGTGCCCAAGCGCGCCGCGGCGTCGTATCGGCTCGATGTGTCCGGTCTGGTGGCCAAACCTGCGACGTACACCTTCGCCGAGTTGCAGGCCATGCCGCAGACCGCCTTCGTGCGCGACTTCCAATGCGTGACCGGCTGGCGGGTGCCACAGGTGCATTGGAGTGGCGTGGCGCTGTCGTCGGTGCTGGACCGGGCGTTGCCGACGGGGGACGCCACCGCGGTGCGGTTCTATTCCTTCGACGGCACCTATACCGAGAGTCTGACGCTGGCCGAGGCGCGGCGATCCGACGTGATCATCGCGCTGAGCATGTTGGGTGGGCCGGTCACGCATGACCACGGCGGTCCGGTGCGGATGTACGCGGCGTCGATGTATGGATACAAGAGCACCAAATGGCTCTCGCGGATCGAACTCACGCGCGATGAGATTCCGGGCTACTGGGAGAACCGCGGTTACGGCATCAACGGTTCGATCAAGAACTAGCGCATGACGACAACGAAGCCGCCCGAGCAAACAACGCCGTCGATCCGGCGATTCGAGCGCGCCGAACGCATCGTGCACCGGACAGTCGCGGTGCTGATGATCGTGTGCTTGGTGACCGCCACGATCCTGTACAACGGTTCGTTCGCCATTCTCGTGGGTCGGCGGCACATCATCGAACTGATCCACGTCTACTGCGGATTCGCCTTGCCGGTACCGATCCTGCTGGGACTGATCTCGCGCGCCTACCGCAACGACCTCGGTCGGCTGAATCGGTTCGTGCCCGCGGACTGGCGATGGCTGCGGGATCGCGACCGGCGTGCGGGCGCGATCGCGGTGGGGAAGTTCAACGCGGGACAGAAACTGAACGCGGCTCTGTCGGCCGGCGCGATACTCGTGCTGCTCGGCACCGGCACGATCATGTACTTCGTCGGTTTGGTGCGACTCAGCTGGCGGACCGGGGCGACGTTCGTGCACGACTGGTTCGCCCTCGCGCTCGGACTGTTGGTCCTCGGTCACATCTACTTCGCGTTCAGGGACTTCGAGGCGCGGCGCGGTATGCGCACCGGTCGCGTGTCTCTGAAGTGGGCACGCGAAGAGCACCCCGCCTGGGCAGAGGAAATGACCGCCGAGTCTGACGACCCGTCCTGATCGCCCGTCGCCACATTCGCCGGACGGTGTCGTCTGAATGCCGTCAATGCGCGGAGGGCGTGGCGTCGGCGTCTACCACGATCTTCAAGTCGTGTGCCATTTCCGCGTCCTCGGTATTGCTTTGTAGGAACTCCACCGGGGCATAATCGTTCGCGCCAAAGAGCAGAACCTGCGCGGAGTGGGTATGCCCGTCATCCTCGGCAGGTGTTACGTGCGCCAGTACCTGGGCGGTATCGACGTTCTGCCGATCACCGCGTAGGCCAACGAAATGTGCCGCGTTTCCTTTCGAAAAGTTGGTCAACCATTCCTTGACAACCGAGGCCGTGTCGTTGACGACATCGGTCGAGACGAACACGACGTCCACCCCGCGCTGCTTCGCAACCGGCAGGGCGGAAATCGCGCTACGGACGTCCGCCATCGTGGTCGGGCATACATCCGGGCAGCTGGTGTATCCGAAATAAAGAAATGTCGGATGCCCGGATGTTGTGCTTCCGAAAGAAAAAGACTTGCCCGACGTATCGGTCAGGATGAAGTTCGGGCGCGGTTGTGGCGGATCCATGCCCAGCCCTTGGTAGGGAGAGTGCGCCACGTCCTTGTCGCTCAGATCACCCGGCCGAGACGATGCCGATCCAGCGTGAGCGCCACAGCCCGCCACGACCACGGACACAGCGACCGCTAACAAAGCTAGACGCGTTCGCACGCCGCTATGTCGGAACGGCGACAAAGTCATCGCAATAGTTCACAATGTGTTGGCCCGCATAATTGTCGAAGGAGGCGCAGGTTCTATAGTAATGACCGCCCGCGACAGGCTTGTGACTTGTCGGATTACTGTGGCTGGCGGCCAGAACTCCGCGGCTAGTGGTTCCGACGCATTGGTACACGACTGTTGTTAGATTAGTCCCTGGACGCTCTGATGTCTCACCAACATAGCCGTAGACATTGGAGCCTCCACTGGGCCGGAGCCGGTGAACATAGTACATACGGTGTTACCGCCTCCGGTCCCTGCAGTGCGGCAACTACCGGCCGTATCTGCTCGGGCGGATTGCGTGCGTGCGATGAATGTACCTAGAAGGACAATTGCAATCGCAAGAATTGCGGGAACTTTGCGTGGCAGCAAACATTTGGGCACTGTAACCGCCGCAACTGGTCGATAACTGACCAGTTCCCGACATCAGCGCGCGTCAATTGCGGATTGGCTACGACACCCACGGACGGACTGAGCGTGCGGTCGAGTCACGGTGGTTGGGGCGGCCCGTTCATCTGACCGACGTACCTTCCCTCGCCGGGACCTGTCCCGGTCAGCGCACGACGGGGTTGCTGACCTGGGGCGACGCCCCACAGGCTGTTCGAGGTCGGACTGATCCGCACAAGGCACCAGGCGGCGGTCTGCGTGGCTGGGACTCCCGCGAATGCCGACTCCAGCGGTGGCCGAGCGTTCGGTGGGCCGTAGCGATACGCGCGTAACTGACCAACGGTGGCGTTCGCCCAACCGAGCAGGGTCTGGCCGGGCAGAGCCTGTACGCAGACCTGCTTAGTCGCCGACTCCACCCCGGACACCTGGGCAGATGTTGACGGCGAGGAGGTCGAGCTGCCTGCCGCGGGGCGTGAACTGACCGTCGACTGTGATCCGCAGCCGGCAATTGTCACCGTCGCCATCAACAGCGTCAGCGGCACGACGACGAAAGCTCTCATGCCTGTCAGACGAGCCAGCGCCCAGATTGGGTTCCACGAATGGAGTCGGTCTCATCCTGGACGGAAAGCCCGGGTGCGGGTGCTGACCCCGCCAGTTGGGCCGCCAGCGGCTGGGGAAACCGGCCATGGCATCCTGAGCCGCGTGAGGTTTCGGGGACTGACTGCCGCCCTGGCGGCCCTCGCCGCGCTCGTCGGGCTGACCGCGTGCCGCACGAATGTCGGCACCGCCGCGATCGTCGACGGGCACCGCATCAGCGAGTCCGACGTGCACAAGTACCTCGATCCGACCGGACCGACGCCTTCCTACGTCGCCGCTGCCGTGAGCAGCGGGCAGACCGTGCTGCCCAAGGCTGACGTGATGACGATCCTGGTGCAGAACCAGGTGTTCGCGACGACGCTGGCGCGCACCAGTGGCGGCCTGCCGTCGGACGCCGCGCTGAACGCCGCCCATGACCAGGCGGTGCAGACGCTCACCGGCCAGTCGGTCACCGGCGCGCAGTTCGACGCCCAGGTGGCCGGCAATCTGCTCTCCGAAGGCATCAAGCTGAACCTGCTGCCGATCCTGCTGCACGTCGTCGACCTGGAATACCAGCTCGTCGTGCGCACCAAGGCGTCCCAGCTCAGCGACCTGGGCGCCGCCGTGGCCGCGGAACATATCTCGGTGGACGTCAACCCGGCCTACGGCACCTGGCAGGCGGCAAACGTCTCCGTGGTGCAGTCCAACTCCGACCTGCCGAACTTCCTCACCCTGGCGCCGACCTACACCCCGCCGACGCCGAGCGGCTGATCGGCTGATCGGAGCAGCCGTGTCCGAGCTCGAGCGCGCGGTCGAGATCATGGATCGGCTGCGCTCGCCCGGCGGGTGCCCGTGGGACGCCGAGCAGACCCACGCGTCGCTGGCGCGGTACCTGCTCGAGGAGACCTACGAGCTGCTCGAGGCGATCGAGACCGGCGACCTGCAGTTGCTGCGCGAGGAGCTGGGCGACCTGCTGTTGCAGGTGCTCTTTCACGCTCGGCTGACCCAGGAGTTGCCGCCCGAGCAGGCGTTCGGCATCGAGGACGTGGCGGCGGACCTGATCGACAAGCTGGTGCGGCGGCACCCGCACGTCTTCGCCGAGGACGCCGACCGGCATCGGGCCAGCGCCGAGCAGCTCAACGAGACCTGGGAGCGACAGAAGGTCGTCGAGAAGGGCCGGACCTCGGCCGTCGACGGCGTGCCCCTGTCGCAGCCGGCGCTTGCGCTCGCGGCCAAGCTGGTGGCGCGGGCGAATCGCGCCGGGCTCGACCCGACGCCGCACCCGACCTCGGCTTTGGGGCAGCGATTGTTCGACGCGGTACAAGATGCCGTCGCGGCGGGGGAGGACCCGGAGTCGGCGCTGCGAGAGACGACGCGGGCATATCGTGCGGCGATTCAGCAGGCAGAGCGCGAGGGGATCGCGGCGGTCGAATCGGAGCAGTGATCGCGGATATGGGTGTCACCGGTCGGTGGCTACCGACATGATGAGCACATGACGCTTGCTGGCGAACGTCCGCACACTCCGAAGACCGGCAACGAGTTCGACACGCTCACCGGATTCCTCGATCATTACCGCGCCACGCTGAACATCAAGTGCGCCGGATTGACGCCGGCCCAGCTTGCCGAGCAGTCGGTGCCGCCATCCTCGCTGTCCCTGCTCGGTCTCGTCCGGCACATGGCCGAGGTCGAACGCGGGTGGTTCCGCACCTTCGCGAACGAGGAGACCGAACCCCGCTACTACTCCGACGAGGACCCGGACGGTGACTTCGACAACGTCCAGCCGACCGAGGAGCAGGTCGACGACGCGTTCGGCTACTGGCAAGAGGAGATCGAGCATGCTCGTGAGATCGTCGCCGCGACGGCGGACCTGGACCGGTCCTACACCCGCACCCGACGGGGCAAGACCCAGACGATCTCGCTGCGCTGGATCGTCGTGCACATGATCGAGGAGTACGCACGGCACTGCGGGCATGCGGATTTCCTGCGTGAACGCATCGATGGCGTCACCGGCTACTGAGTTCCGGAGCTAGCAAGCCACCTGAGCGCCCGAGCCACCCAGCTGGCGGGCAGATGTGAGCGCCGCCCGGTTCCGGCGGGGCGCGCCGGGCGTCGGGTAACGGCGAGCTAGGGTCGTCTGCGACTGCGTTCGACGCACGAATCAAGCGATCAGCCCCACCGACCAACCGACCAGAAGGGACGCCCGTGGCGAGCATCGAGGCCGTCGGCGCCCGCGAGATCCTCGACTCGCGCGGCAACCCCACCGTCGAGGTCGAGGTCGCGCTCGACGACGGCACCCTGAGCCGGGCCGCGGTGCCGAGCGGCGCGTCCACCGGAGCCTACGAGGCCGTCGAACTGCGCGACGGCGGCGACCGTTACGGCGGCAAGGGCGTGCTCAAGGCTGTCAGCGCGGTCCTGGACACGATCGGTCCGGAACTCGTCGGGTTCGAGGCGAGCGAGCAGCGCATCGTCGATCAGGCGCTCATCGACCTCGACACCACGCCGGACAAGAGCAAGCTGGGCGCGAACGCGATCCTCGGTGTGTCCCTGGCGGTGGCGCGGGCGGCCGCGAGTTCGGCGGAGCTGCCGCTGTTCCGTTACGTCGGCGGCCCGAACGCCCATCTGCTGCCGGTGCCGATGCTGAACATCCTCAACGGCGGCGCGCATGCCGACTCGAACGTCGACGTGCAGGAGTTCATGATCGCTCCGATCGGCGCGGCCACGTTCACCGAGGCGCTGCGCCAAGGCGCGGAGGTGTACCACGCGCTCAAGAGCGTGCTGAAGGCCAGGGGGCTGTCCACCGGGCTGGGCGACGAAGGCGGGTTCGCGCCGAACCTCGACTCCAACCGAGCCGCACTCGATCTGATCGTCGCCGCGATCGAGAAGGCCGGCCTCACCGCGGGCGTCGATATCGCGCTGGCCTTGGACGTCGCGGCCAGCGAGTTCTACACCGACGGGTCCTACGAGTTCGAAGGCACGCCCAAGTCGGGTGCGGAGCTGGTGGCGTACTACCGAACGCTGGTCGACAACTACCCGATCGTCTCCATCGAGGACCCCTTCGCCGAGGACGACTGGGCATCGTGGGTGGCGCTCACCGCCGAGCTTGACGAGCTGGTGCAGATCGTCGGCGACGATCTGTTCGTGACGAACCCGAAGCGTCTTGCGCAGGGCATCGAACAGGGCGCGGCGAACGCGCTGCTGGTCAAGGTGAACCAGATCGGCACCCTCACCGAGACGCTGGACGCGGTCGAGCTGGCACACCGGCACGGCTATCGCTGCATGATGAGCCACCGCTCCGGCGAGACCGAGGACACCACCATCGCCGACCTCGCCGTCGCGACGAACTGCGGCCAGATCAAGACAGGTGCGCCGGCACGCAGCGAGCGGGTGGCGAAGTACAACCAGCTGCTGCGCATCGAGGAGGAGCTGGACGACGCGGCTCGCTACGCGGGCGCGATGGCATTCCCGCGTTACGAACCGAGCGAATACACCGCCGCGGAGCAGGCGTGACCGGTAGCAGCGCAAGCACTGCAAGCAGCCAGCCGCGCCGCCGCGCCATCACCGGCCGGGCGTTGGTGCTCGGCGCGGTGGTGGTGTTGCTGCTCGTGCTCCTTGCCTCGCCACTGAATCGGTACTTCGCCAGTCGCAGCGATGTCGGGCACGCGGCGATCCAGTTGAGGCAGGATCAGCAGGCATTGCAACAACTGCAGGCGCAGCAGAAGCTCTGGTCCGATCCGGGGTACGTCCAGCAGCAGGCTCGCCAGCGTCTGATGTACGCGATGCCCGGCGACACCGTCTACGTCGTGGTGAACCGGGGCGAGAAGTCAGACATCGAGAAGAGCGCCGGGACGGTGCAGGCTGCGCCGGCCGGCTCGTGGAACCAGCGCCTGTGGCGCAGCGTCCAGGTTGCCGGAGGTTGACGCTCGCCGCTGCGGACCGAGCCGCGGTCGCCGCACAGCTGGGCCGCGAACCGCGGGCGATGCGCGCCGTCGCGCACCGTTGCCCATGTGGCAACCCGGACGTGGTCGAGACATCGCCTCGACTTGCCGACGGCACGCCGTTCCCCACGCTGTACTACCTCACCTGTCCGCGGGCGAGTTCCGCGGTGGGACGGTTGGAGGCGTCCGGATTGATGCGCGAGATGACCGATCGGCTCGAGACCGATGCTGAGCTCGCGGCTCGGTATCGCCGCGCGCACGACACATACCTGGCACGGCGCGAAGCGCTCGAGCACGTGCCCGAGATCGCCGGTATCAGCGCGGGCGGGATGCCGGGCCGGGTGAAGTGCCTGCACGTGCTCGTCGCCCACGCCCTGGCGGCCGGGCCGGGCGTCAATCCGCTGGGTGACGAGGCGCTCGCGATGTTGGGCCCGTGGTGGCAGGCCGGCGCGTGCGTACCGCGAGCGGCTGAAGGAGAGCAGGAATGAAGGTTGCGGCGATCGACTGCGGCACCAACTCGATCCGGTTGCTGATCTCCCAGTCCGACGGCAACGACGCACCGGTCGACGTGCTGCGGGAAATGCGGATCGTGCGCCTTGGTGAGGGTGTGGATCGCACCGGGCAGCTGGCCCCGGCGGCGATCGAACGCACGCGCCTGGCCTTGGTCGACTACGCCGCCGCGATCGCCGGCAACGGTGTGCAGCGCGTGCGCATGGTCGCCACGAGCGCTACCCGAGATGCGGCGAACCGGTCCGAATTCGTCGCCATGGTGCACGATGTGCTCGGCGCCGATCCGGAGGTGATCAGCGGGGACGAGGAGGCGCGGCTGTCGTTCACCGGCGCGCTGGCGGGATTGCCGGGCGTCGCGGCGCCTGTGCTGGTCGCGGACATTGGCGGCGGGTCGACCGAGCTTGTTCTCGGCGGGGATGGTGCCCCGCTCCGCGCGCACAGCATGAACGTGGGCTGCGTCCGGATGACGGAGCGACATCTGCACGACGACCCACCGACGCCGGCACAGGTGGCCGCAACCGTCGCAGACGTGCGGGCCGCGATCGGTGCCGCGGCCGAGGACGTCCCGCTGCGCGAGGCAGCGACGTTCGTCGGCGTGGCCGGCACGGTGACGACCGTCGCCGCGATAGCCCTCGGGCTGGATCGATACGAGCCGGAGCTGATCCACGCCGCGGTCCTCTCCGCGGGGCAGGTGGCGGAGGTGACCGGGCGGCTACTCGCGATGACGCACGAACAGCGTGCGGCACTTCCGGTGATGCATCCGGGCCGGGTGGATGTGATCGGCGCCGGCGCGGTGGTGCTCCGCACGATCATGGAACAGACCGGCGCCACCGAGGTGATCGCGAGCGAGCACGACATTCTCGACGGCATCGCGATGAGCCTGCTCAGCTCGCGCGCGTCCTAGCTGTCGCGGCCCACCGGGCTGGTGCGCTCGGTGGCCTGCTCGAGGTTCTTCTCGGCCCGGGTCGTCTTCGGGGGTGGGGGCTCGGTGCCGAGGATGGCCCGCCATGCGGATTCGGCCCCGCGCCTGGTGATCAGATCGGCCGCGACCACGCCGGCCGAGGACAGTGCGGCCCAGGCAATCGCATCCTTCCAGTGCACCCCGGCTTCGCTTGGCTTGCGCGGCGGGTCGCCGGGGCGCGCGGCAAGCCAGGCCCGCTCGACGACCTTCTTGGTGACGATGCCGACCGGGATGCCGACGGCGATCGTCATGATCTTCATGCCGAGTCGGCCGACGATGTTCGCCATCGGTGGCTCCGTTCGACGTCGAGGGCGTTGCTCCTGGCTGCCAAGACCCTACCCACGCGTTGCCGAGCGATGCCGGCCGGACGGTCGGACCGGCCGACTCGCGGCGGCAAAGCGTCAGGCGATGATCGCCTTCATCTCGTCGGCCACCCGACCGCGCGGCCCGACGTCGCCGGGATCGTCCGGATCCGAGCTGCCAGGCTGGTGCGGTGACTTCCGTCCCGCCCGGGTCCGGTTGGCCCGGGGACCTGGCTACCGCAGCGACGCCGGTTGCGTGCTCGAGCGGCGACGTCGCCGCGCTGGCCGCATCCGCGCCGACGCTGCGCGAGCTCTCGGCCCGCAGCACGGTCTGTCGCGCCTGTCCCAGGTTGGTTCGGTGGCGTGAGCAGGTGGCGCAGGAACGCCGGCGTGCATTCGCCGAGCAGGAGTACTGGGGCCGGCCGGTCGCCGGCTTCGGGGACGAGCAGGCCCGCATCGCGATCATCGGACTCGCGCCGGCCGCGCACGGGGCCAACCGCACCGGGCGCATGTTCACCGGCGATCGCAGCGGTGACTGGCTCTACGCGTCGCTGTACCGCTGCGGCCTGGCCAACCAGCCCACCTCGGTCTCGGCTGCGGACGGCTTGACGCTGTCCGGAGTTCGGATCACCGCACCGGTCCGCTGCGCGCCGCCGGCGAACAAGCCGACCGTCGACGAGCGCGATACCTGCCGGACCTGGCTCGCGAGCGAGTTCGAGCTGCTGTGGCCGACGCTTCGCGTGGTCGTGGTGCTTGGCGGGTTCGGCTGGGCGGCGTTGTGGCCGACGCTGCGCCTGGCCGGGGTCGAACTTCCAGCCCGGGTGCCGCCCTTCGGCCACGGCGTCGAAGCGGTCGCGGACGGTCGCACCGTGATCGGCTGCTACCACGTGAGCCAGCAGAACACGTTCACCGGGCGCCTGACCGAGCCGATGCTCGATGTTGTGATGAACCGAGCGGCGAGTATCGCCGGGCTGAGCGCGGGACATCCGAAGTGACAACCAAGTCTAAATCAGATAATCTGATCTCATGCGAACAGTCACAGCCACCGAGGCGAGTAGGGCCTTCGCGGCGTTACTCGATGAGGTTGAGCATGGCGAAACCGTAGTCGTCACGCGCGGTGGAAAGCGGATCGCCACCATTGGCCCGGCCGGTGCAGGAAACGGGGCGGCCGTGCGCGGGCTGCTCCTCGGTGCGGTGCCCGATCGGTCATTCGCACGGGCTGTTCGGCAGGCGCGTGAGGTCGCGGCGTTCGACGGGGTCGTGTGGCCCGAAGACTGATCCTCGACACCGGCGTGCTGATCGCATCGGAACGGGAGCGCGCCAACCTCGCTGACCTCATAGCCGAGGACGACGACGCCGCCATCGCGGCAATCACGGTCGCCGAGCTACGTACCGGAGTCGAGCTGGCCAGCGACCGATACCGCGCGCCGAGGAACGCCTTTGTGCAGAGGGTTCTCGACGTGCTCCCGGTCGAGCCCTATGACCTCGCGACCGCGCTCGTGCACGGCGAACTGCTCGGGTACGTGCAACGCACCGGTGTAACGCGCGGGGCCCACGATCTGATCGTCGCGGCAACTGCGCTGGCCACCGGCCGGACCGTTGTGAGCACGGACCGTGGGGCGCGATTTCATGACCTGCCTGGCGTGACGTGCCTGACATAACGGCCGGCTGAGCAGTCCAAAGGTCTGGACTTCAGCAGTGTGACGCAGGAGTCCGGGGGCCGGGTGCGGATGTGTGCCGGCCATGCGCCGGGCTAACGTCGACTCATGACCAGCGTCAATGCGCCAGTCCGGATCGTGATCGTCGGTGGCGGTTACGTCGGCATGTACACGGCACTGCGTCTGCAGCGCAAGCTGTCGCGCGGCGCCGCCGACATCACGGTTATCGAGCCGCAGTCCAACATGACCTATCAGCCGTTCCTGCCGGAAGCCGCAGCCGGCAGCGTGGAACCGCGACACGTCGTGGTCCCGCTCCGGAAGGTGCTCAAGGGTTGCAATGTGATCACTGCTGCAGCTAGTGGGATCGAACACGCGCGCAAGGCGGTCACGGTGCAGCCTGCGGAGGGCGAATCGTATGAGGTGAGCTATGACCTGCTCGTCGTCTGCCCCGGCTCGATCTCACGGGCACTGCCCATCCCGGGTCTCGCGGATCAGGGCATCGGCTTCAAGACGATCGGCGAAGCGATCTACCTGCGCAACCACGTGCTGTCGTGCCTCGACCTGGCCGGGTCGACGAATGATCCGGACCAGCGGCGCAAGGCATTGACGTTCGTGTTTGTCGGTGGCGGCTACGCCGGCGTGGAAGCGATGGCAGAACTGGAGGACATGGCGCGCTACGCCACCCGCTATCTGCCCGACGATCAAGCCGGAGGAGATGCGCTGGGTGCTGATCGAGGCAGCCAGCCGAATCATGCCGGAGGTATCGGTTCGGCTGTCCGCGTACACCGTCGACCGGCTGGTCGAGCGAAACATCGACGTCCGGTTGAGCACCCGGCTCTCCTCAGCGGTGGGCGGGCACATCGAACTGTCCGACGGCGACGAGTTCGACGCTGAGACGCTGGTGTGGACGGCGGGCGTCAAGGCCAACCCACTGCTGCGCCAGACCGACCTACCGCTGGACGACTCCGGCCGGCTGCCGTGCCACGCGAACCTCACGGTCAAGGGCGTCACCGGCGTGTTCTCCGCCGGCGATTGCGCTGCGGTGCCGGACCTGTCCAAGTCCGACCCCAACGCGCTGACGTCCCCGAGCGCCCAGCATGCGGTGCGGCAGGCGAAGACGCTCGCCAACAACATCATCGCGACGGTGCGCGGCGCGGCGTTGCGCGACTACCGGCACGCCTACGCCGGCTCGGTGGCCTCGCTCGGGCTGTACCGCGGCGTGGCCGAGATCTACGGCATCCGGCTGCGCGGGTTCGTCGCTTGGTGGATGCACCGGACCTACCACGTGTCGCGCATGCCGACGTTCAATCGGAAGGTGCGGGTGGTCGCCGACTGGACCGGGGCGCTCATCTTCCGCCGCGAGGTCGTCTCGCTGGGGCAGTTGCAGGAACCCCGTTCGGAATTCGAGTTGGCCGCCGGCCGCCGCCGCTTACCGGAAGTCTCCTGAGCGATCGGCTGTGGGGCGGCAGAATGGCAGCTGCCCCCGTAGCCCAATGGCAGAGGCAGACCCCTTAAAAGGGTCACAGTGTCGGTTCGAACCCGACCGGGGGCACGAGCGCTCGTAACTCGGCGTAGCAGTGGGCCGGATGCTGCCTGTTGGCCATTTGTCAACGGGTCGGCGGTGCAGGAGCATGTCGATGCCGATCGTCGCAGCCCAGCGAGGGGGGTTCACATGCAGGTGTACCCGGACGAGCTGACCAAGCACCACTGGAACAAGAGCTTGGGCCTGTTCGCCAAGGCGAAGCGAACTGGAATCGGTGACGCGCTGAGCGCCATGGAAAGCGCCTATGCGGACAGTGCGTTCAGGTTCAATCCGTACACAGTCGCTACCAAGACCGCGGATTCGGCGAAGTTCGAGAGATGGATGACGCACCTGGGCACGCGCCTGCGGGCGGACGCGGGCAAGATCGACGACGCAGCCGCGACCGTGCAAGCCGAGATCACTGCGGCCACCTCGGCGTTCGCGGACGACACGGCCGTGGTGGACGCGCTGCGTCGCCTGCAAAGCAGCCTCGTGACATTCCGCGCATCGATACAGCCGGATGGTCCGCTCGCGACGCGGTTCGATGCGGATGTGCGCACCACGCACACGGAATGGACAGCTCGGCAAGCGACCGGGTCGGGACCCTGATTCCCGACGGTGCCGGGTAGCTGCTTCGATCTGACGTATGGAGCAAGGACGCGGCGCCCCGGTGCGGCGGCTGGTCGCGGACCCCGCGCATGGGCCGCTGCCAGTGCTCTTGCTGGTGCTCACGGTGCTGACCGGCGTCGTCGACGCGGTGAGCATCCTGGCCCTGGGCCGGGTGTTCGTGGCGAACATGACCGGCAATGTGGTCTTCGTCGGCTTCGCGCTGGTCGGCGCCCCTGGCTTCTCGCTGGCCGCATCGCTGATCGGGCTGGCCGGGTTCGTGGTGGGCGCCGGCGTGGGCGGGCAGCTCACTCGCCGGTTCGGCACCGATCGCGGCCGGCTCCCTCGGGCTCGGTGCGGGGCTCGAACTCATCCTGTTCGCCGCGGCTACCGTGCTGGTCGCCGCCGTGGCCAGCCCGATCGGAACGACTGCGCGAGATGTCACGGTGGCGATCCTCGCGATCGGCACCGGTACCCAGAACGCCGTGGTCCGACGCCTGGCGGTCCCGGACCTGACCACGACCGTGCTCACCATGACGCTCACCGGGCTGGCCGCGGACCTGCGCAACGGGGCGAAATCTGAGGTGCTGCTGCGGCGGGGACTGGCGGTCCTGACCATGCTCGGTGGCGCTGTTGCCGGCGCCGAGCTGGTGTTGCACGCGAGCGTCACCGCCGCGCTCAGTACTGCGACCGCGCTGCTCGCCGTCGTGACCGCTGGCGCGTGGGCCGCCAGCGCTCGGCCCGCCGCATGGCGCAACCCGCCGAACCGGTGAACTGACTACCTACCAGAAGGAGACGGCCACATGGACCGCACCGAGCTATTCCGCGCCAGCGACGAGCGGTACGAGTCGATGAGTTACCGGCGCTCGGGGCGCAGCGGCGTGCAACTGCCGATCATCTCGCTCGGCTTCTGGCAGAACTTCGGCGGCGACCGTCCGCTGGAGAATCAGCGTGCGATCGTGCGCCGCGCCTTCGACCTCGGCATCACTCACTTCGACCTGGCCAACAACTACGGCCCGCCGTACGGCACCGCCGAGGAGAACGTCGGCCGGCTGCTCGCCGAGGACTTCCGGCCGTACCGGGACGAACTCATGATCAGCACCAAGGCCGGTTGGGATATGTGGCCCGGTCCGTACGGCGACTTCGGTTCGCGCAAGTACCTGCTGGCCAGCCTCGATCAGTCCCTTGGTCGCCTCGGCCTCGACTACGTGGACATCTTCTACTCGCACCGGCCGGACCCGGACACTCCGCTCGAGGAGACGATGGGGGCACTGCACACGGCGGTGCAACAGGGCAAGGCGCTCTACGTCGGCATCTCGTCCTACGGGCCGGAGCGCACCCGGCAGGCTGCCGCGATCCTGCGCGAGCTGGGTACGCCGCTGCTGATCCACCAGCCGTCCTACTCGATGCTGAACCGCTGGGTGGAGCACGGGTTGCTGGACGTGCTCGAGGACGTCGGTGCCGGGATGATCGCGTTCACCGCGCTGGCCCAGGGGCTGCTCACCGGCCGCTACCTGGACGGCATTCCCGCAGACTCGCGCGCGGGTCGCCCCGGCACGCTGTCCCGTGACCTGATCACCGAGGAACGAGTGAACGCGTTACGCGAGCTGAACCGCATCGCCGGCGAGCGCAACCAGTCGCTGGCGCAGCTGGCGGTGTCCTGGGTGCTGCGCGATCCGCGTGTGACGTCGGTGGTGGTTGGTGCCAGCTCGGTGGCGCAACTGGAGGACACCGTTGCGGCGGTCGGGCACACCGAGTTCAGTGCGGAGGAACTCGCGGCGATCGACGCCGTGGCCATCGACGACCCGCACGTTGATCTGTGGCGCCCGCAATCGCGGATCGGGGCCGACCCCAGCTCCCCGCACGCCTGAGGGTGGTCCGCCGGGCGGCGCCGCTGGCTAGGGCGAAGGCGACGCTACCTGGGCGCGGGCGCAGCTCAGCCGCTCTTGCGGCGGAAGGTGCGCTTGCCGCCGGCCGCGCCGTGCGCACCGTGGATCTTCGAGTCGCCGGCCGGGCCGCTGCCGGCCTGAGCGGCCTGCCCGCCCCGCTTGCGGTCCAGCGCTGCCTTGAACTTCGCCTTCGGGTCAGCTGGGTCGTCGCCGTCACCGGCCACGTCGGCGCTGGTGTCCGGCTGATCGCTAGGTCCGGTCATACCCACCAGCCTGTCATGTCGATCGTGATGCCGGGACGCCGCTATAGCGGCGCGCGCGCATCACGATCCACAACAGCCGCGGCACCTGTTCGCCCTGGGCGGACACCTGTGGTGTGGGAACAATCGGGCGGACCGCGGACTTGAGTCAATGTCGCTCAAGAATGCGAAGGATTCTGATGACCGAGAACTCTGGCAATCTGATCAACCTGCCCGTCCTGGCCCTGCCCGATCTGGTGGTGCTGCCCGGCATGGTGGTGCCGGTCGAGCTGGACGAGCCGGCCCGCGCCGCCGTCGACGCCGCGCGTGCCGCCGCCGATGACAAGCTGCTGCTCACCCCGCGCCTGCCCGACCGCTACCCGAGCTACGGCGTCGTCGCCGAGATCGAGCAGATCGGCCGGCTGCCGGGCGGGGCCTCGGCCGCCGTGCTGCGTGCAGGCGCCCGGGCGCGCATAGGTTCCGGTGTGGCCGGGCCCGGCGCCGCCCTGTGGGTGGAGATCGAGCTGCTCGACGAGCCTGAGCCGACGCCTCGCGCGCTCGAGCTCGCCGCTGAGTACAAGCGGCTGGTGGTGGCGATCCTGCAACGCCGCAACGCGTGGCAGGTCATCGACTCGGTCCAGCGCATCACCGACCCGTCCGAACTCGCCGACACCGCCGGCTATGCGCCGTACCTGTCCGACGAGCAGAAGCGGGAGCTGCTGGAGACCCCGGACGTCGAGGCGCGGCTGACCACCGTCACCGAATGGGCGCGTGAGCACCTGGCCGAACTTGAGGTCAGCGAGAAGATCACCAACGACGTGCGCGACGGCATGGAGAAGAGCCAGCGCGAGTTCCTGCTGCGCCAGCAACTGGCCGCGATCCGCAAGGAACTGGGCGAGGGCGAACCCGAGGGCGCAGAGGACTACCGCACCCGCGTGAGCGAGGCGACCCTGCCCGAGAAGGTGCGCGAAGCCGCGCTGCGCGAGGTCGGCAAGCTCGAGCGGGCCAGCGAGCAAAGCCCGGAGTCCGGGTGGATCCGTACCTGGCTGGACACCGTGCTCGAACTTCCGTGGAGCGAGCGCACCGTGGACAACACCGACATCACCGCGGCCCGCGCCGTGCTGGATGCGGACCACCACGGTCTGGACGACGTGAAGGACCGCATCGTCGAGTACCTCGCGGTCCGTTCCCGTCGGTCCGAGCGCGGCCTCGAACTCGTCGGTGGACGTGGCTCAGGCGCGGTGCTGGCCCTGGTCGGGCCGCCCGGCGTCGGCAAGACGTCCCTCGGTGAGAGCGTGGCGCGCTCGCTGGGCCGCAAGTTCGTCCGCGTCGCCCTCGGTGGCGTGCGCGACGAGGCGGAGATCCGCGGGCACCGGCGTACCTATGTCGGTGCGCTGCCCGGCCGGATCGTGCGAGCGATCGCGGAGGCGGGTTCGATGAACCCGGTGGTGTTGCTGGACGAGATCGACAAGGTCGGTGCGGACTACCGCGGCGACCCGGCGGCAGCGCTGCTCGAGGTGCTCGACCCGGCGCAGAACCACACCTTCCGCGACCACTACCTCGAGGTCGAACTGGATCTTTCCGACGTGCTGTTCCTGGCCACCGCGAACGTGCTGGACACCATCCCGTCGGCGCTGCTGGACCGGATGGAGATCGTCACGCTGGACGGGTACACCGAGGTCGACAAGGTCGTTATCGCCCGCCAGCACCTGCTGCCGCGGCAGCTGCAACGCGCCGCGCTGGACGAGAACGACGTCACCATCAGCGACGACGTGCTGCGCATCATCGCCGCGGAGTACACCCGGGAAGCCGGCGTGCGTCAGCTGGAGCGTTCGCTGGCTCGCGTGTTGCGTAAGGCAGCGACCCGGCTGGGTGAGGGCGAGGCTACGCCGGTGACGGTGACGCTGGACAACCTGCGTGACTTCCTGGGCCGGCCCCGGTTCACTCCGGAGTCGGCCGAACGGACCGCGGTGCCTGGTGTGGCGACGGGTCTGGCGGTCACCGGCACCGGTGGCGATGTGCTGTTCATCGAGGCCACCTCGATGTCCGGGGAGGCCGGCTTGACGCTCACCGGACAGCTCGGCGACGTGATGAAGGAATCGGCGCGCATTGCCCTGTCGTACCTGCGTTCGCACGGACCGCAGCTCGGCATCGACCCGGCTGCGCTCGATCGGGCCATCCACCTGCACGTGCCCGCAGGGGCCGTCCCCAAGGATGGACCGTCGGCTGGTGTCACGATGGTGACGGCGCTTGCGTCGTTAGCGTCGGGGAGGCCAGTGCGAGCGGAGGTTGGTATGACCGGTGAGGTGACGCTCAATGGGCGAGTGCTGCCGATCGGCGGCGTCAAGCAGAAGTTGCTCGCCGCACAACGGGCAGGGCTCACGACGGTGTTCCTGCCGCAGCGCAACGAGCCGGATCTGGACGACGTGCCGGCCGAGGTGCTCGAGGCGCTGGATGTGAAGATCGTCGCCGACGTTGCGGAGATCGTCGCGGCCGCGCTGGAGCCGGCGGTAGCGCCGGCGACGGCCGGGGTCGCCGCGTGAGCGAGAGCAGTTCGCAAACCGCGGCAGAGTTGCTCGTACGCACGCTCGAGAACGAGGGCGTGACGGTGATATTCGGCATCCCGGGTGAGGAGAACATTCGCTTCACCCGGGCGCTGGACAACTCGAGCATCCGATACATCCTGACCCGGCACGAGCAGGCGGCGGCGTTCATGGCCGAGATGCACGGTCGGGTCACCGGCCGGGCGGGCGTGGTGTCGGCGACGCTGGGGCCAGGCGCCATCAACCTGCAGCTCGGCGTGGCAGACGCGCAGACGAATTCGACGCCACTGGTCGCGATCTCGGCGCAGGTCGGTCACGACCGCAACTACAAGGAGTCACACCAGTTCGTCGACCTAGTCTCCATGTTCGCGCCCATCACCAAGTGGTCCGCGTCCGTGCCGTCGCCGAAGGCGATCCCTGAGATCGTGCGCAAGGCGTTCAAGACCGCGGAGACCGAACGTCCCGGCGCCGTCTACCTGGCCGTGCCCGAGGACATCGACGAGTCGCCGGACGCAGCCGGTCTTCGCCCGCTTCGGCGCAACACGGTGCGAGCCGAAGCGCCGTCGCCGAGCCAGGTCGAGCGGGCGGCCGAGGTGCTACGCGCGGCCAAGCGCCCGGTGCTGCTGGCCGGCCATGGCGCGGCGCGCAACGACGCGTCGGCGGCCATCGCGCACTTCGCCGAGCGCCTCGACATCCCGGTAGCCACCACGTTCCATGGCAAGGGCGTGCTGGCCGACGACCACCCGAACGCGCTGGGCACGATCGGCTTCATGCGCCGCGACTACGTGAACTTCGGCTTCGATGACGCAGATCTGATCATCGCGGTGGGCTACGAGCTGCAGGAGTTCGACCCCAAGCGGATCAACCCCAACGGCGACAAGAAGATCATTCACATTCACCGGTTCCCGGCCGAGGTCGATGCGAACTACATCATCGACGTCGGCATCGAGGGCGACATCAGCGCGTCGCTGGCCGCGCTGGCCGCGGCGGCGGGTGACTATCGAGCCGCGGCGCGGCCGGCATCTGCCGCGTCCGGTCTGCTCGCCGCAGAGCTGGAGACCGGCCGACGTGACGATCGGTTCCCGCTCAGCCCGCAGCGCATCGTCGCGGACACCCGGCGCGCGCTCGGTCGCGACGACATCGTGCTGGTGGACACCGGCGCGGTGAAGATGTGGATGGCGCGGCTTTACCCGACGTACGCGCCGAACACCTGCTTGGTTTCCAATGGGCTGTCCACCATGGGGTTCTCGCTGCCCGGAGCGCTGTCGGTGAAGCTGGCGCGGCCCGCGGCCAACGTGCTGGCAGTGATGGGTGACGGCGCGTTCCTGATGAACTCGCAGGAGATCGAGACCGCGGTTCGCGAACGCATCCCGCTGGTCGTGCTCGTGTGGGAGGACGGCGGGTATGGGCTGATCGAATGGAAGATGGATCTCGAGGTCGGCGGGCACAGCAACGTCGCGTTCACCAACCCGGATTGGGTGCAGTACGCGGCCAGCTTCGGCGCGAGCGGGTATCGCATCTCCTCCGCCGACGAGCTGCTGCCCACGTTGCGCAAGGCACTCGACGATGACGGGGTGTCCATCATCAGCTGCCCGGTGGACTATCGCGAGAACATGAACCTCATCGAGCGCCTCGGCCAGCTCGACGAGCACATCTGAGGGTTTCTCGTCTCCGTTGGATCGCCCAATCGCCGACGTCGTGGCGGGAACGATCCCGACCTGTCCTCGCTGTTATTGCCCTTTCTTCGCGTTTCGCACGGCGGACTTCAGTTTCGTGAAGCCTGGGGTATTGAGGAACTTGTCGAGATCGCTCTTGTATTTCAAATCACGATACATCTGCGCGAGTTCCTCGACGACAATATGATCCCCGGTATTCCATTTTTGATCTGACCACTTACTGATCCAGATACCTGCCATCTCCTCAGTCAGGCCGAGCCTCTTCGATATGCCGGCCTCCAGTTTCGGATACTGGTGCAGGGGATGATTCGGATCGAATTGTGCAGATGGTCTACTCATGTGAGGCTCTCCAGACCGATCGTCGGGTTAGCAACGAGACTGACGCACGCGGCGCCCGAGCGGCCGGCATTACGGCAAATTGACAGATCTGACGGTCGGATCGGCGTGGTCCCCTTGCTCTGGGCGCGCTGTCAGCCAGGATCGGAGGATGACGACCGTGGTGAAGCGCAACGACGATGCCGGCCGGTACGAGATCACCGTCGACGACGAGCTCGCCGGATTCTCCACGTTCCGCATCGACGACGACGTGATCACGTTTGTGCACACCGAGACCGAGTCGGCGTTCGAGGGTCACGGCATGGCGTCGAAGCTCATCCGGGACGCGCTCGACGACGTTCGGGCACGCGGCCAGCGCGTCATCCCTCGCTGCCCGTTCGTCCGCGCGTACATCACCGACCACGCCGAGTACCAGGACCTGCTCGCCGAGTAGGCCGCCGCGCGGCTCGTGAGCCAACCCTCCTCGGCCGCGGACGACCGGCTGACACGCCATAGGCTTCACGTCTGGAGTGTCTCGGCGCGACTTTTTTGCCGCGGCGCCGCGGCGCCGCGGTGGGCGGAATGGCGGTGTTCGCCGGGGCGATCAACGCCAGTGGCGTGCCGGTGTCGCATTCGCGTCAGCGATGTGTGGCGGGCTCGGCGGTAGCGGACCGTTGTCTCGGATCCGTGACCGAGGAGACCGGAATGTCCGAGCCACAACCGATCATCGGCCGAGCTGATTCACGTGACGCGAATGCGCCCGACCGAGACCCGACCCTGCGAGACACGCCCGAGGTGCTCAAAGATCTGACGACTGCTGCGCAATGGAAGTACTACTTCGGGCGGGTGCACGATCAACTGCAGGGACCGCATGCCAGGGCGTGGCTCCAATGGATCGAAGCACCCAAGCACCGGAGTCTCTTCGATGCGTATGCCAAGGCGCTTGGCGGCGCTCACCCCCGCGGCGCTCACCCCCGGGCCGCATTCGACGTCGGAACGGGGGCGTGGTGGGCGTTGAACACGGAATTGCGCGGCGACGCAGGCCTTCCCCGCGGCGAAGACCTCACCGACGCCAATTTTCACGACCTGATGCCGGACAGGAAGCAGAAGGTTCTTGCGAGGTTGGCGGCATTCCGTAGCTCCGGCAACCCGAGCAACAAATGGGCCGTGGAAACCCTGCTCGGCCAGAACCCGCACCTCAATATGATCATGGCGTCATCGAAGCCGGTTGAGGGCTCGGGACCGGACGCGACAGCAGAGTTCTCGGTGCTGCTCAACACGGTTGCCTACACCAAGCTCTCGTTCCGCGTTCGCGCTCAGGACCGCGCCAAAGCGCTGGTCCGGCTACCGGGTGGCGGCCTTAGCAGCCTCCGGCCCGCCGAGTACAAGAAGCTGACCATCGTTCAGAAGCGCCGGCTCCTCGCGTTTTTCGACGAGATCGAGTCGAATCCGGTCAACGTTCCCACCCTGCGGATTTCCGGCCAGGACCTACGCGTCTTGGGTCGGAAGTACCTTGAGAAGTACCCCGAAATCGCGCGCGGTTTCGAGACCTTGCGGGCGCTGAAAGCCTTCAGCGCGGTGCTCAATGTTGAGGGGGGCTTTCCCAGCGAAGACGAGTTCTCGGGCTCGGTCTTCAAGATGGTGAAACCTGACCGCGCGGCTCACGTTGCCAGGCTGCTCTCCGACATCGCTGCTGGCGAGGACTCCGCACTGGTGGCAGCGGTCAACAAGCGATTTCCCGCCGTCACTCGGCGCCAGATGACTTTGGCAACCTCATACCTGCTCGCGAATCACAAGGCGATCGCCCGCGCCGTCGACCAAGCGCGCGGAAACGGAGCCGACCTGGCGGCGAATCAACCACCCACCGAGCCCACCTACGGTGCCGGGCGGCGATTCGTCGCTGAGGTGAACAGGATCGCCCGGCGCGACCCGGGCTCGGCAATCGCCGATGCGGATTTGCAGAGCTTCGACACCGACTCCGCGGAGGCGGTCCTCAATTTCCTGGGCGCGGTACAGGTCGCGCTCCACGACGGAGTGGTCAGCCAGCCGGTGAGACGCCTGTACAAGAGCATGGGGCGTACGGAACTCCAGGAGGCGGCCAAGGCCTTTCGTCGCAGCACGCCGGAGACGACGGTGCGGGTCCGGGCGCACATGCTGACCCCGGATTTCCAGCTCCTGATCAAGGCCGCAACAGCGTCCGACACCAAATCGGTGAGCCGCCGGCCGACTGATTCGGCTCCGCCACGAGGATCGGAGTCGACCTGGCTGGTTTCGGTCGAGAAGGACGTCATGAAGTGGGCGTCCCAAGAAGCGCTCGATGTCACCCGGCTCAACGAAGTCTCCAAACAGGCTCGCACCGCCGGCCCCCACGGGGTGCCCGGACTGCGCCGCGTCAAGCCGACGATCTACGATCTTCGTAGCGCCCAAGGTGGGGACTTCCGGTTTGTCGCCGTCACCGCGGTGAGTCCCGAACGCACCCTCACCTTCCAAGCCGTATACAAGCACCACCGAGCAACGGGCAAGCAGCTGCACCGGGGAAAGGCGGTACCCGGCTACTGACGCGCCGGCCAGTGCTCGCAGTAAGGCCGCGTTTTCTCCGCATCACACTCGCGTCTCAGCGCAGTCAGTCGAGATAGCGCACGCTAGAACGCCACCTGAGGATCGAGGCTCATCCGGGAAGCGCTCGACGACGTTCGGGCACGCGGTGAGCGCGTCATCCCGCGCTGCCCGTTCGTCCGCGCCTTCATCGCAGACCACGCCGAGTTCCAGGACCTGCTCGCCGAGTAGCGCGAGTCGGGCTCCCGCCGTGCCCATTCGGTCAAACAACCGTCATTTAGCTGTCGGTTACTGACCAGTTCCACCTATAACACCCTGGACCAACCGAAAGGTCCAGAGTGTTTCTTTCGTCCAGATCGCGCGTCGTCGGCATCGCGACGGTGGTTGCGGTGTGTCTCACGGTCGCGGTGATCGTGCTACTGCGAACCGGCGCGCGGACATCTGCGGCGCCGCTGCCGCGCGGCGGTGTGGTCACTGTGCCTGACCGGCCGCCGGCATTGAATGCCGACACCGTGCGGAGTCAGCTGAACGGCGTCCGCAAGGAAGCTGGTCTTCCGGCGCTGCAACGATCGTCCTGTCTCGACGGCGTGGCTGCCTCCGCCGCTCCGGCCGATCCGTCGACGCCGGCGTCCGCCAATGCTTCCCGGCACGCGTCTGCTAGCGGATGCGGCGCCCACCCGCGAACCGGCTGGATATCCGGCGCCGACCGGACAGGCACGCAGATGGTGGCGGCGGCGCTGACCCGGCAGCCGTCCGGGCCGAGTCCATTGCTGGATCGGTCGGCTCGGCACATCGGCTTGGCGTTGGTACCGCAGCACGCCGGTTCGGCGCTGACGGGTTACGCGCTGTGCTGGGCGGTGTCGCCCTAGGCCAGCGAACCACCTCAGCCCCGGCCCATCGCCCCATTCATATCCCGCCCGCCACCTGTCGCCACTGGTGCGCGCCTGGTTCCGCGCGCCTGCTGCCAGCCCCTACCTGTCGGAGGTTCGACGATGCACCGACGTTCGGCCCGGATCCGCCTGCTCACCGCACTGCTCGCGGCACTCGCGTCCCTGTCCGCGATGCTTGTCGCGGTGAACCCACCGGCGGAAGCGGCCACACCGGCGTCGACGGTGGTGCTCGATCCGGACGACAACTACTCGCACGCGATCTGGAACGGCGTCAGCTACACCGAACTCCCGATCACCTACGCAATCGCCGTCGGGGCGAAGGCAAAGCTGCAGAAGCTGTGTGACACCAACGTGTCGATCACGCGGGATGCCTCCCAGAACTTCGTGTCACGAACCGCGCGGGCGGCGCAAATGCGTACCGCGACGGTGTCCATGACACTGTCCTTGAACAACCTCACCGGTTCGCCATGGGGCACTTCCGCTGACGGCGGCTCCATCGCGTTCGCGAGCAACTACGCGAATAACCTCGCGTTGGCGAAGCGAACGCTGGACGCGGTCACGCAGTTCACTGGTCGCCGCAATGCGGGTGGACCGAACCAGGCCGGCACGAACGGCACCACCTACCCGTATCCGGAGTTCGCATCGCTGCCGGGGACGTATGCGCAGGCGTTCCTGCTGTACATGGATCACAACTTCGACTGGCCGGCGGTCGACGCTTCCTACGACGGCGCCCAGTACGGCTACCTGATCGACGCGGTTGTCACGGCGATCGGGCAGCAGCTGCAGGCCCAAGGCATCACCTGCGGCAACACCGCTGCGGGTCAGACCGCGTTCCCGTCCGCGCCGAGTGCCGCGCAACTGGCCGCGCTGTTCGCGCTCGGTTTCGCGAACTGGATGCGCTACGGCAGCGACCCGGTGAACTTCGCGACCGGCAACTTCGTCCAGCAGGCCAGTTTGTTCACCGTCGCCGGTCCGGGTGGGGTGAGCACGCCCGTGGCGCTGACGTACAACTCGCTCGACTCTCGCAGCGGCAGCTTCGGCCGCGGCTGGTCGTCTGGGCTTGACGTCCGATCCCAGACCTACGCGGACGGTTCGGTGCTGGTCACCGGCGACGACGGCTCGGCGACCGCGTTCGACCGCGCTGCCGACGGAAGTTATCGAGCGGTGCAGCCCGGCATCTTCGACACGCTGACTCGGACGGCGGCGCACACCGTCGTCCTGACCTCGCCGGACACCTCGACGCAGACGTTCACCGAGAACCCGGTGACGGGCGGCGGGGTTCTGGTCAAGCGCACCGACCGCGCCGGACACGTCTGGAGCTACGGCTACGCCGCCGCCACAACCACGACGCAGGGTTCGGCCAACCCGTGGCCGGTGGCGACGAACGGTAGCAGCGGTGGGAGTGCGGTCGCGCCGGTGACGTATCAAACGCTCGGCGCGTTGACGTCCATCACCGAGCCGGGCGGCCAGGTCATCCGGTTCACCAGCGACAGCGCCGGGCACGTCACCAAGGTGACCCGCCCGGACGGCGCCGCATGGACGCTCACCTACTCCGGCGGCAACCTCGCCGCCATCACCGACGCGGACGGGCACACCACCCGCTACAGCTACGACAGCTCCGGCCGGATGGTCACCGTGACCGCGCCGGACGGCGTGACGTACCTGACCAACAGCTACGACGCCCAGGGCCGGGTGGTGAAGCAGGTGAACGGCGAGGGTCACACCACCTCGATCAGTTATGCGACCGGGCAGACCAGTTACACCGACACCACCGGTGCGACAACGACGTTCACGATGGACTCTTCCTGGCGGGTGACGAAGGTCGTCACGCCGCTGGGCCACACCATCACCACCGGCTACGACAACTGGCAGACCGCGTCGTCGACGGATGGGGACGGAAACACCACGTCCTACGCCTACGACAGCGACGGCAATCTGACCACCGTGACGAAGCCGTCCGGTGCGCAGGCGTCGTACGCGTACACCGCGCAGGGTGATCTGACATCGACCACCGACGCGGACGGCCACACCACCGGCTACACGGTCGACGCGCGCGGCCACTCGATCGCGATCGCCGGACCCGGTGGCGCGCACTGGCAGCAGTCCTTCGACGCGGGCGGGGACCTCACCGCCCGGACGGATCCGGACGGGCACACGACGAGGTACGGGCTACGACGGGCACGGCGATCTGACTGCGGTCACCGACGCCGCGGGTGGGATCACCAGGCTGTCCTACGACGCGGCCGGCCGGGTGAGTGCAGTTACCGATCCGCTGGGCCGCACCACCGGCTACAGCTACGACGCGGTCGGCAACCTCACCACGCTCACCAAGCCGTCCGGCGCGAAGACCACCTACGCGTACCAGGCCGACGATCAGGTGGCCGCGATCACCGATCCGAACGGCCAGACTACGAAGTACACCTACACCGCCGAGTTGAATGTCGCGACGATCACCGAGCCGAACGGTGGCGTCACAACACTGGGGTACGACTCGGAGGGACGCCGGACCTCTGTGACGGATCCGGATGGGCACGTCACCCACTACGCCTACAACGCCGAGGGGCTGCTGGTCGCCAGCACAGATCCGGCTGGCGGCGTCACCAAGCGGAGCTATGACGCCGCGCAGCATCTGACCTCGGTGACGGATCCGGCCGGCGCGAGCACCGCGATCACCTACACGGTGGACGGGTTGCCGGCGAAGGTGACGGATGCGCGTGGCGGCGTGACCACGTTCTCCTACGACGCGGCCGGGCAATTGACCAGCGTGAGCGACCCGGACAAGCGCAGCACCACGTACGCATACGACCCTGCAGGACGGGTGGTTACCGTCACCGATCCGGCGGGGCACGCCAGCAAGTACGGCTATGACCCGGCGGGCAACCAGACGTCGAACACCGACGCGACCGGACGTACCACCGCGTTCGCCTATGACGCGCTGAATCGCCTGATCACCAAGATGGATCCTGCCGGCGCGAAGACGAGCTACGGCTACGACGCGGCCGGCGAGCTGACGAAGGTCACCGACCCGGCCGGGCGGAGCACCAGTTACCAGTACACGGCGGACGGGTTGCTCGCCGGATCGACCGATCCGGCGGCTGCCAAGACGTCCTACGCCTACGACGCGACGGGCAACATCACCGGGATCACGGACGCACGCGGTGGTCGGGTGCAGTTCGCGTGGACTGCGACCAACCAGCTGGCGGGCAGCACCGACGCGGACGGTGACACCACCCGTTACGCCTACGACGCCGCGGGCGAGCTCGCGAGTGCCACTGATCCGCTCGGCGTGGTCACTGCGTACGCACGAGACCCGCGCGGACTGCTCACCGCGGTGACGGAGAATGCGGTCAGTGGCACCGCCGCCTCGGCAACGACGAACGTGACGACGAAGTACGTCTACGACGCAGTCGGCCGCCTGACCGGGGTGACCGATCCGCTCGGTCACACCAAGAGCGACGGCTACGACGCGACGGGTGACCTCACCTCGGCGACCGATCCGCTGGGACACGTCACGAAGTACGACTATGACGCCGCGGGGCAGCTGACAGCGCGCGCGGACGGCGGGGGAGCAGTCACCTCGTTCGGGTATGACGCTGCCGGTCACCTCACCGGGGTGATCCCGGCATCGCCGCAACCAGCCATCAGCTACGGCTATGACGCAGCGGGGCGGATGACAACGATGCATGACGGCACCGGCATCTCATCCTGGACCTACGACTCGGCCGGTCGTGTCGTGGCGGCTACCAGCGGTGCCGGCACGACACTCAAGTACGGCTACGACGCTTCCGGCGCTCGTACGTCGCTCACGTATCCGGACGGGCGCGCTGTTGCGTACGGCTTGGACGCGGCCGGCCGAGTGGCGTCGGAGGCAGATTCGTCCGGAACGGTGAAGTACAGCTACGACGCGGCTGGGGAGGTCACGGGCGTTGCCCGGCCGAACGGCACGACGAGCAGCTACTCCTACGACCCGGACGGGTTGATCACCCAGATCGTGCACACCGGCACCACCGCAGCGAGTAGTGGCCAGGGACCGGGGTGCGGCGACGGCGGGACGACCCCGGGTTGCCCGAGTTCAGCGCCGGACGCGGCTCCGAGCGCGCCCAACCCGGCTCCGAGCGGCTCGGCGAGCTCGTCGGCAGCTGCGACCGCGGTGGCCGGCGCGACGCCGCGAGCCCCGACGCCGTCGGCGCCGGTTCCGTCGATTCCGTCGGTGAACGCGGCGAACTCGGCCTCGACATCGGCGACGCCAACGACGCCGTCCGGGCAGACGGACGGCCCGGGATGTGGCAATGGCGGAGTCACGCCAGGCTGTCCGGTGGTGGAGCTGACGGCGGCCGACGGGTTGCCGATGACGCTGTCGTATGCCTATGACGCCGACGGTCGAGTGTCGTCGGTGCGTCAGCAGTCGGTGTCGAAGGACTTGACGACGAGTTATCAGTACGACGCGTTGGGTCGGCTGGCCGCGTCCACGCGCACGGATGGTGCGGATGCGTCGTATTCCTATGACGCGGCGGGGGATCGGGTCGGTGGCACGGACACTGATCGGGTGACGGGGCAGGTGCTGAGCGTCCAGGCGTCGTTCAACGCCGCGGATCAGTTGGTGTCGCAGACGGTGGCGCCGCAGGGCGCGGACACGACGCGCAAGGGTGATGTGGCGGCTGGCACGGTGGTCACCAGTGACACGTGGAACGCTGATGGGCAGTTAGCGACGTCGTCGGTGGCGAGTACGTCGGCGGGGCCGGGGAACAGCGGGAAGACGGATACCGCGACGGTGAGCACGACCAACACCTATGACTACGGCGGTCATCTGGCGTCCAGTGGTCGGTCCGACGGTGCGGCGACGTCGTATCGCTATGACGGGTTGGGTCGCACGGTGGGCATGACCCTGCCGGACCGCGCCGCGAGCGGAGCCGGTGGGAGTGGCGGTAAGCCGGGCAACGGTGGCGGGTCGGGCAAGGCCGGCGGCCCAGGGTGTGGCAATGGCGGCAGCACACCGGGCTGCCCGGCGGTGGCGGGTGACACTGCGTTTGCGGGTGCGCCGGTGACGGTGAGCAACGACGGTGCGACACCGGTTGCGTTCAGCACCGCAGCGGTGAGTGTGGATCTGGTGCAGGGGCCGCAGGGCGTTGATCACCTGACCACGACCACGGCCGCATCGACGTCCGGTGGTGCGGTGACGTCGGTGACGGGGTGGATGTATCTGGATGCGCTCGGTTCGGTGCGCGTAATCAGCGACTCCTCGGGGCAGACGACCGCGGCCGCGGCATACACCGACTTCGGTGGGTTGGAACCGGCGGCGGGGTCGGTGTACTGCGGGGACAAGGGCAACAGCAGTTGCGCGCCGGGTCAGTTAAAGAAGCTGCCCGGCCCGGTGTTGCCGCCGGTCACCGGCTGTTCCCCCGTAGGGTTCACCGGTCAGCTGGCCGATCCGGTCGGTGCGTCCGACGGAGGTGTGGACTGGCATTTCAGTGCCCGTGACTACACGCCGTCCACGCAGAGTTGGCTTTCACCCGATCCGCACACCGGGGCGCTGAGCCAACCGCAGCGGGTCAACGCCTACAGCTACGTCCTGGATGACCCCACCACCCTGGTCGACCCCGACGGCCGCGACCCCGCGCCGGCCAACTGTGCGGGGAGCGTGGAGTGTTACGACTACTACTACTCCGGCGCCAGCCCGGAGCAGCAGTGCGTCGCGCGAAATCTTGGCTCAGATTCGGCCGCGTGCGCGGTCGGTGCGAATGGCGACGGCTTCTACACGCCAGTCATTCAAACCGGCAGTGGTGGGGGGACATCGATCATCGGCGGGGACCCGTGGGCGTCGGATTTCGAGCGGTCAACACCGACCGTGGCCCAGGCGTCGCCCGGTGGGCACAACGGGTACTACCTCGATCCCGAGGGCGACGCTGCGCGTTATGGGCAGGTCGCGCACGGCATCACCGACTGGTCGACCTACTGGCAGCAGGCGTCCAACGACGGCGCCAACGGCTCCTCAGCGATCTGGCAGAACGGCAAGATCCTCTGCTACGGACAAGCCGCCTGCGACGCCGCAGCGACCTACCTCAAGGCATATCCCGGCGACTCCTCCGGCGCAGCCTTCGTCGCAGCCAACTACTGCTACATCCACCCCAACTCGTGCGCCAGCTACGACCAACACCGAGGAATCGCCCAAAACCTCCTCCTCGCCGGCGGCGGCGCCGCGATGGGCTACTACTCCAGCGGCCAATTCATCCCCGCGGACCCAACCGTTGATGATCTGGAGAACCTGAATCCCAGTACGCTGGGCCGCATCGGCGCCGCCGGCGACCCAAGGATCCGGCAGCTGTCCGGCGGACGCGTCGCTGCCCAAAGATTCTTCGATAATTATTCCGCCGGCGGTACTGACTCGACACCGAACGGTTTCGGTGGCGCTGCGGGTGGGAGACAAGTCACGATGAGCGATGGCTCGATCATCAATATTCGGTACGCCAGCGGGACTGGCGACGTAGCGGTGACGGTCAATAACGCATACGGATATTGGAAGATCCACTTTGGCAACTGACTCAAATGGCCCGGCTAACGAGAGCGGCGGCAACCTCCCGCTGAGTCCAACTGCCGTCCGACTTCTGACCTGGGTCAGCGACGACTACATCGAACTCTACGGTGTGCAGGAACTCATCAGGCAGGTGTCGGGATCGATATCCCCCGATGCGCTCCGTCAGGTATCCCTCGACACGATCGCGGACCTTCTGGCAAGCGGGCTCATCTTTGTGGGAGAGATGAAAGCTGGAGTCGCCGACCTATCGCCCTTGTCACTCGAGCTGGGCGACCACGACACGAACGTCGCGGAGCTTGCCGTGTTATGGCCCCCCGAGACGTCGCCTGAGATGGGACACGGCCCTTGGCTCGCTGCCACTCAACAAGGGAAAGTTCGTGCCCGGAGACTAAATTCGTGAAGACGGAGTGACACCGGTTGCGTTCAGCACTGCAGCGGTGAGTGTGGATCTGGTGCAGGGGCCGCAGGGCGTTGATCACCTGACCACGACCACGGCCGCATCGACGTCCGGTGGTGCGGTGACGTCGGTGACGGGGTGGATGTATCTGGATGCGCTCGGTTCGGTGCGCGTAATCAGCGATTCCTCGGGGCAGACGACCGCGGCTGCGGCATATACGGACTTCGGTGGGTTGGAGCCGGTGGCGGGGTCGGTGTTTTGCGGGAAGGTTCGCGGGTGCGAGTTCGAGCGCTCTACCACATCTCGGAAAAATCACGGAGCAAACAGCCCATCTATTGCATCAGGCTTTTGGAATCTATGCCACGGGTTTCGGAACGTCAGGGGCGATCGTTTCCACGGTTGGGGGCGCACATTGACCACGGACGACGCCGTAGGTCAGATGCCGGCTGCGCTCCCTGGGTTGTCCGGAACCCAAACGATATTTCGTGGTTGGATGGCGGAAGGGCTCACATTTGTTTGCGCCGTATGTAACGGTTTTGAAAGTAAGCTGAAGCGGTACGAGTTTGCGTGGGAAATCGTTTTCCTCAGCATAGGAATGGCGAGCCTAATATTTGGTATTTTCCTCATGATTACGGGGTATCGCAAATTAGCAAGAGAAGCCCGTCTTGGCTACACGAGTTCCGCCGTCGAAGCGCGCAAGAAACCTAAGCTTTGGTATGCCCATCCCCGCACCTTGCAGGTTATCTGCGGGCCCGGCGTAGCCCGCCCGCCGCGGACGCCCAGTGCGAAGGTGTGGGCGAGCAGCCATCCTGAGATGCCCTATCTGCGGCGGCCAACCCGCGTACCCACCCGGCGTACTACGCGGAATGTGAGTTAGATTTGACCTCCCTCGCGCCGGGTGAGGGCGTCGTGGATGTGTATGTCTGTCTTAGACGCCGGAGGCACTGAAGTGGATCCGCCAGCCGTGCTCCGCGGTCCGACCGCTTCGCAGCTGATCATTCGTGGGGTGCTATACGAGATCGCGGCCTTCCTCTGCACCGTTTGTATCGCCTTTGAGCGCCTGTTTGGGCGCCATGAGCACCTTTACGGATCGACCATGCTGGCCTGTGTTTTTGCCTGCCTCGGGGCCGGTCTCGTTTACAACTTTCGGGGCTACTCGAAACAAAAGAAGGAGATTCGGAAGGGATACACGACCGGCGGGCCTCCCTCGCGAAAGTGGCCCCAGCTGTGGTATCTGCATCCGAAGAGTCTGCAAGTCGTGGCGGCGCCGAACCAGCGTAGGCCTCCGACTACACCTACTGCTAAGAAGTGGGCAGAGTTGCATCCAGAACTACCCTTCGCGACGCGATTGACATAGGACGTCAGATTCTTGATGCGACGAGGTGGCCGCTGCACACACCTGGCGCGCCGACATTCGGAGGTCGTGCCGGGCACGCTGTGTTCCGCGACGCTGCGCATGCGACGGCATGTCGTAGGCCTCGTGCAGGAAGTACGCGATCTTGACATCGAAACAGGGGTGGTCGCGACGTCCCGATCTGAAGAGGACGGCGTCTGCCGCGAATGTCGGCCCGGGCCTCCAGATCACGGAGATGACCGACGTGCCGAGCTCGAGCGGCGTGAGGGTGATCGGCTTGTTCCGTGACGGAATTGGAGTTTGTGGCGATTTCCCCTGGCCGCCGATGGCGCGTCGTAGGCTTCCCGTTGTTCACCTTCGCTCCGGTTGGTAGCCACCTGCCGCCGATAGCGTCTTCAGGTTCCCTCTGTCTAGGAGGCCTGCGGTGAGTCTTGGTCTGGCTGGCATGTCACGTCGGGACTTCCTGGCCGCGGCAGCCGCGGTCGGCGGAGCGGCGGTGTTCGCCGGCGCCGCCGGTCCCGTCATCGAACGCGCCTACGCAGCCGATCCAGCCGGCACCGGCTCGCTCGGCGACATCGAGCACCTCGTCTTCCTGATGCAGGAGAACCGCTCGTTCGACCACTACTTCGGCACCCTGTCCGGCGTGCGCGGCTTCGACGACGCGTCGGCTGCCTTCCGGCAGGTCGGCTACGACCCGAGCACGCACAAGGCCTCGAACACCGCATTCCTGGAACCGTTCCGGCTCGATACCACCCACGGCGCCACCCTGGACGGCGAGTGCATCAACGACCCCACCCATGACTGGGGACCGCAGCACCAGTGCTGGAACGGCGGCGCGATGGACCAATGGGTCAAGGTCCACCTGGCCAACGAAGGCATCGGCAACGGCCCCGCGACCATGGGCTACTACACCCGAGCCGACATCCCGGTGCACTACGCGCTGGCCGATGCGTTCACGGTCTGCGACAGCTACTTCTGCTCCGTGCTCGGCCCGACCGACCCGAACCGGCTGTACTGGATCAGCGGCACCATCGACCCGGACGGTCACAACGGCGGCCCGTTGCTGGAGACGCCGACCACCGTGCCGAAGAACGTCTACTCGTGGCAGACCTATCCAGAAGCACTGCAGGACGCCGGCGTCAGCTGGAAGGTCTACACAAACAAGAGCGTGCCCGCAGTCTCCGACGCAGTGCTCTCCGGCATGCTCGGCGCGTTCAAGAACTTCCAGGACAAACATTCCCAGCTCTACGCGCGCGGCATCAAGCCGACCTTCCCGGCCAACTTCGAACACGACGTCAAGACCAACGCGTTGCCGAGCGTGTCCTGGATCATCCCAAGCCTGCTGACCTGTGAGCACCCGGCGCTGCCGCCGGCGTTCGGCGCGCAGGGCATCGTGCAGGTGCTGGACATCCTCACCTCGAACCCCGCGGTGTGGGAGAAGACGGCGCTGATCATCAGCTACGACGAGAACGGTGGGTTCTTCGACCACGTTGCGCCGCCGACCGCGCCGCCCGGGACGGCCGGGGAGTACGTCACCGTGCCGCTGTCCGGTGTCGCCGACTCGATGGGCATCGCCGGTCCGATCGGGCTGGGCTTCCGTGTTCCCGGCCTGGTGATCTCGCCGTACAGCCGCGGCGGGCTGGTCGCCTCCGACGTGTTCGACCACACCTCCCAGTTGCGCCTGGCCGAGGCGCTGTTCGGCGTGCCGGTCCCGAACCTCAGCGCGTGGCGTGTTGCGACGGTCGGCGACATGACCTCGGCATTCAACTTCGCCGCCGCGGCCAACCCGTCCGTCCCGAGCCTGCCGAAGAGCCAGACGGCCCAGGCGCTGCTGGAGTGCCACGTCGGCGTCGACACGCTGCTCGGCACCTTCGACTCGAAGAACAATCCGTTCTCCTATCCGGTCCCGCCCAATTCGATGCCGCACCAGGAAACGACGCCACCGCGGGGCACGCCCAGCGGCCCGAGCGGGGGTGCGGACACGGCCAGCAGCATGAGCCGCCTTGATACGACGGCCGATGTGCGAGCGGCGAGGCTCCCGGTGGTGGCCGGCGGCAAGCCGCGCAGCCGGGTCGCCGCGACGGTGGACGCCGCAGCTGCACGCCGCGCCGAATAGGACTGCGCGTCCCGACCTCGAGCGTGCACGAGGGATTCAGTTCGGCGGCAATGTCCGCTGGCCGAGCGCTATTTGAGTTCGGCGGACGACTTGTTCAGCAGCCGCCGGGCGACGATGAGTTGCTGGATCTGCTGCGTCCCTTCGAAGATGTCCAGGATCTTCGAATCGCGCGCCCACTTCTCCAGCAGCGACCGTTCGCTGTAGCCGTACGACCCGGCGAGTTCCACGCACTTGAGCGTGATCTCGACGCCGACCCGGCCGGCCTTCGCCTTGGCCATCGACGCCTGCAGCGAATTGGGCCTGTTGTTATCGGCCATCCAGGCCGCCTCCAACGTGAGCAGGTAGCCGGCCTCCCAATCGGCTTCCATCTGCAGTAACGCGGCGGCGGCCGCCGACTGCAGGTACGCCGGCCGGTCGTAGTCGACCTCCGCGCCCGCCTCGGCGAGCAGGTCACGCAACTCGTCCAGCGCCGCGCGGGCGCAACCGACCGCCATACCGGCAACGAGCGGACGGGTGTTGTCGAACGTCTGCATGACACCGGCGAAGCCTTGCTCCGCCTCGACGTCCGGCGAACCCAGCAGGTTCTCCTTCGGCACCCGGCAGTCGGTCAGACGAATCGTCGCGGTGTCGGACGCGCGAATGCCGAGCTTGTGCTCCAGCCGCTCCACCGTGATGCCCGGGCGCGTCTTCTCCACCACGAACGACTTGATCGCGGCCCGTCCCTTGCTGCGATCCAGCGACGCCCACACGACCACCGCGTCACTGCGCTGCCCGGCCGTCACGAAGATCTTCTCGCCGTTGAGGATGTAGTCGTCGCCGTCGCGCATCGCGGTGGCCTGCACCGCGGCCGAGTCCGAGCCGAAGCTCGGCTCGGTGATGGCCATCGACGCCCACACCTTGTCGAAGCGCGCGTGCTGCTCGTCGTTGGCCACCGATGCGATCGCCGCGTTGCCCAGACCCTGCCGCGGCATGGACAGCACCATCGCCACGTCGCCCCAGCAGGCCTCCATGATCGACAAGATGCTGGACATGTTCGAGCCGTTGCGATTGCCCTGCTCGGTGTTCTCCTCACGCCGCACACCACGCGCGCCGGTATTGCTCTCGCCCGAGGCGTTCATCCCGTCGATGAGCGAGGCGAGCATGTCGAGTTCCTTCGGGTACTCATGCTCATGCGTGTCGTACTTGCGGGAAATAGGCCGGAAGATCTCCACGGCCACCTGGTGCGCCTGGTTCACGACCATGCCGAACTTCTTCGGCACCTCAAGATTGATACTCACTAGACCAGCACCGCGCCTTCCATCACGCCGACGGCCCGCAGATCCCGGTACCACCGCTCCACCGGATGCTCCTTGACGTAGCCGTGCCCACCGAGCAGTTGCACGCCGTCGCTGCCGATCCGCACGCCGTACTCGGTGGTGAGCCGCCGCGCCAGCGCGGCCTCGCGCGCGAAGGACTTGCCCTGTTCGGCGCGTGCCGCGGCGCGCAACGTCACCAGCCGGGCGCCTTCGAGCTCGATGCCGATATTGGCCACAGTGAACGCCACCGCCTGCCGATGGCTGATCGGTTCGCCGAACGCCTGCCGTTCGTTGACGTAGGGGATGACGTAGTCGAGCACTGCTCGCGCAGTGCCCAGCGCGAGCGCGGACCAGCCCAGCCGCGACAGCCTGATGCACTCCGCATAGTCCGACCCGTCGGTGCCGCCGAGCAGCGCACCTGCGCCGAGGGTGACGTTCGCCAGTTCCACCCGCGCCATCGACGCCGCGCGCAGTCCCATGGCCGGATCGGATTCCACCGTGATCCCGTCCGTGCCGGACTCGACCAGGAACAGCGCCGGTGTGCCGTCGAGTTCGGCGGCGATCACGAACAGCTCCGCGGCCTCCGCACGCGGCACCAGCGACTTCACCCCGTCCAGCACGAAGCCGCCGCCGCTGCGCCGCGCGACGGTGCGCAACGCGAACGGATCGAACAGCACCTGCGGCTCGACGACGGCGAGCGCGGCGGCGGGGACGTCGTCGCCGACGAACGCGGGCAGGTAGGTGGCCTGCTGCTCCGCGTTGCCCCACAACGCGAGGGCATTGCTCACCGCAGCCGGTGCCAGGCATGCGACGGCGAGTCCCATGTCGCCGTGCGCCAACGCCTCGGCGACGAGTACGCCGGTGGTGGCCGATCGTTCGCCGCCCATGCCGCCGAGCGTCTCCGGAACGCCGACCTGGGTGATACCGAGCTCGGCCACCGATCGCTTGAGCAGTGCCTCCGGTGCCATGCACTCGGTGTCGGCCGCGGCTGCCTGCGGGCGCAGTTGCTCGGCGGCGAATTCGCGGGTCGCCTCGACGATCATCTTCTGCTCGTCGGTGGGATTGAGGTCGAACTGGGTGCGCTCCTTGGCGGCGGCAGGGCGCTCCGCGCTGCGCCGTTGCTGTACCGCGGTAAACACGCGATTGGCCGCACCGACTGTCCGGAAGCCCGCCCGACTAGCCTGATACACGGCCCGCTCGACCGGCTTGCGCAGTCCTAACCGGTCGATCACCGGCGCGCCGGCCAGCCGGTAGAGCGCGGCCAGGCCCACGCCCATCGGATCGCGTCGCTCCCGTGGCCGTGCGCGGCGCTCGGGGCGGGTGGAACGGGCTGGCATGGCGCCTCCACGAAGCTGCGGCATCCGGTGACACCGTGTTCTGGGTACAAGTTACCCGTCAGTAGCAGTCATCGCGCAACGTGGCGTGCGCCTCGTCGCACTCCTGCATCCCCCGGAACTCCGTGGCCCTGCCTATCGTTTGCAGAAGGACAGGACACGGCCCGGCAGGCACACCTCCGGGCGTACAGCCAGGAGGCGTGGAGCACACCATGGCGCAGAACCCGGTGATCAACAAGTTCGGCCAGGCTACCGGCGGGGGGTCGGTGGCGACGCCGTCCGCCGTCGATCTGCGCAAGATGTACGACCAGCCGGCCTACACCGGCCCGCGCACCGCGCGGTACATGACGCTCGACGACGTTGTCACCCGCACCGCGGCCATGCTCGGCGTGCTGCTGGTGGCCGGCGCCGTCAGCTGGGAGCTGGTCAGCCCGCACGCCAGCGGTGCGGTGCTGCTCATCGGAGCCATGGGTGGGCTCGGACTCGGTCTCTACATGTCGTTCACGCTGCGCGCGAACGCGCTGACAGCACTGCTCTACGCGGCGCTCGAGGGCGTCGCGCTCGGCGCGATCAGCAAGCTGTTCAACGCGGCCTACCAGGGCATCGTCATCCAGGCCGTGACCGGGACGGTGATGGTCGCCGTCGGCATGCTGTTCGTGTACCGGATCGGCGCGATCCGGGTGACACCCAAGTTCACCCGCGTCGTCGTCGGCGCCACCATCGGCGTCTTCGGACTGATGATCGTCAACGCCATTGCTTACCTGTTCCACCCGGGCGGTCTGGGCCTGCGTTCGGGCGGCGCGCTCGCGATCATCTTCAGCCTGATCGTCATCGGCATCGCGGCGATGAACCTGGTGCTCGACTTCGACATGATCGAGCGGGGCATCCGTAACGGCGCGGACGTGAAGTTCGCCTGGTTCGCCGCGTTCGGGCTCACCGTCACGCTGGTCTGGCTGTACCTCGAGATCCTGCGGCTGCTCAGCTACCTCCGCAACTAGGTCGTCCTTGGCTGTCGCCACGGCGACATCGGGGCGAGGTGGCCGGGCTAGGCGTAACCGGCCGTCACGGGTCTCGTTAATTCATGTGAGCGCGACCGGAAATCCGTGGGGGAATGGCCGGTCGGGCCGAATGCCGAGGGCGGACCGGGATCGGAACAAGGATCCCTCCGCCCTCGGTGTCGTTTCGCCTCGCGGTAGCCGCGGTAGCCGCTGCGCCGGCGGTGCGACGTCCTCGCGATAGGCCCGGCGCCGAACGGCTCAGTTGAGCCGCTCGAGCACCATGGCCATCCCCTGGCCACCGCCCACGCACATCGTCTCCAGGCCGAACTGCTTGTCGTGCCACTGCAGCGAGTTGATCAACGTGGTGGTGATCCGCGCGCCGGTCATGCCGAAGGGATGACCGACCGCGATGGCGCCACCGTTGACGTTGAGCCGGTCCATGTCGATGCCCAGCTCGCGCTGAGACGGCAGCACCTGGGCCGCGAACGCCTCGTTGATCTCGACCAGATCCATATCGCCGATCGCCATGCCGGCGTTGGCGAGTGCGCGCCGGGACGCGTCCACCGGGCCGAGTCCCATGATCTCCGGGGACAGCCCGGACACGCCGGTCGCGACGATCCGCGCCAGCGGCGTCAGGCCGAGCTCCGCCGCCCTGCGATCGCTCATGATCACCACCGCCGCCGCGCCGTCGTTGAGCGGGCAGCAGTTGCCTGCGGTCACCCGGCCGTCCGGGCGGAACACCGGCTTGAGCCCGGCCACCGCCTCGTAGCTGACCCCGGCGCGTGGGCCGTCGTCGGTCGACACGACCGTGCCGTCGGGCAGCGTCACCGGCGCGATCTCGCGTGCCCAGAAACCGGCGTTGATGGCCTTCTCGGCCAGGTTCTGCGACCGGACGCCGAAGTGGTCCATGTCCTCGCGGCTGACGTCCTTTGCCAGCGCCAGGTTCTCCGCGGTCTGTCCCATGGCGATGTACATGTCCGGCAACAGGCCGTCCTCGCGCGGGTCGTGCCACTCGCTCGCGCCGCTCTCGGCCGTCTTTGCGGTGCGGGTCTCCGCGTCGGCGAACAGCGGGTTGTGCGTGTCCGGCCAGCCGTCGGCGCTGCCCTTGACGAACCGGGAGACCGTCTCCACACCGGCCGAGATGAAGACGTCACCCTCGCCCGCCTTGATCGCGTGGAACGCCATCCGGCTCGTCTGCAACGACGACGAGCAGTACCGGTTCACCGTGGTGCCCGGCAGGAAGTCGTAGCCCAGTTGCACCGCGACCGCGCGGCCGATGTTGAAACCGGATTCACCGCCCGGCTGACCGCAGCCCATCATCAGATCCTCGATGTCATGCGGATCCAGCTGCGGCACCTTGTCCAGCGCGACGCGCACGATCTGCGTCGCCAGCTCGTCCGGCCGGATCGAGACGAGCGAGCCCTTCCCGGCGCGACCGATCGGGGAGCGCGCGGTGGCGACGATGACGGCTTCGGGCATGGATGGTCCCCTCTCCAGCGGTGGCACCAGCGATGGCGCTGTCCCCGATGGTGCCATCCCGGGAGATCGCGCGCCGACCACACGTGGGCAGCATCTCTGTCAGGGCGTCGAGGCGCTGACCTCGTGCGCGGCCTCGGGGGAGGACGGAACCGGCGTGCGCGGCCGGCGGCGACGCAGCTGGGCCAGGGTGCCACGCCCGACGCGCAAACGCCCCAACCCGGTGCCGCGGTCGGTCCCGGCGACCTCCGTGCCGGGGTGCGCCGCGGCCTGTGCCGCGGCCCGCGCCACCGGCTTGGGCCGGCGGGTGAGGAATGTGCTCGCCGACCGCGCCCGGGTGCCCATGCCGAGCGCATCCAGTGCCGACGGCAGGATCGCCTCGGCGGCCTTCGCATACCCCGCCGCGGACGGATGGAACTGGTCGTCGCTGAACAGCTCACTCTGGCTCGCGAACAGCGGACCGAGGATGTCGCCGAGAGACACCGTGCGCCCACCGGCCTCGACCACGGCAATCGTCTGCGCCTTCGCCATCTGGCGCGACAGCAGTCGTGCATACCTGCGCAACGGCTGCTGCAGCGGCCGAACCGCGCCCAGGTCCGGGCAGGTGCAGACGACTACCTCGGCGCCGGCCGCGCGCAATTGCGTCACCGCCCGGGCCAGGTGCGGCACGGCATGGCTCGGACGGACCCGGTGGGTGACGTCGTTGGTGCCGATCGAGATGAGCACGATCTCCGGATGCGCCCGGCCCAGTGCCACGACCTGCTCGCCGAGTTGGCTGGAGCGAGCGCCGACGACGGCCACGTTGCTGATGTGCACCGGCCGGCGGGCGATCGCAGAGATGCCGATCGCTAACTGTGCTGCCAAGGTGTCTCGATCACGGTGCACGCCGTAACCGGCCGCGGTCGAGTCGCCCAGCACGCCGAGACGGATCGGCGGGCGGGTGGCACTGACCCCGGCCGCGGCCCAAGTGGTGTCGTTCGACACGGGCGGCGAGGTGAGCGCCACGGGGATCGCTCGCCGGGCGAGCTTGGACTGACCCAACAGCAGCCCGAACAGTCCGCCGCCGAGCAGCGCCGCGGCGGCGCCCGCGCCACCACCGCCGTAGGCAGCTGCCTTGGCGAACCTGCGCGCCCGCGACGCGCCTTCCATGGCTCGACCTCCCCGCCGATCGTCCGAATTCCCCGCAGAAGAGGCTAACGTGCGCCTCATGCGTTACAGCGAATCGTTGGTCGACTTGATCGGAAACACGCCGCTGGTGCGGCTGCGCAGCGTCAGCGACGGCATCGACGCGACCGTGCTCGCGAAGGTGGAGTACTTCAATCCGGGCGGCTCGGTGAAGGACCGCATCGCGGTGCGGATGATCGAGGCGGCGGAGGCGAGCGGCGAGCTGAAGGCCGGCGGCGTGATCGTCGAACCGACGTCCGGCAACACCGGCATCGGGTTGGCCATCGTCGCGCAGCAGCGCGGGTACCACTGCATCTTCGTCTGCCCGGACAAGGTCAGCGGCGACAAGATCAACACGCTGCGAGCCTACGGCGCCGAGGTGGTGGTCTGCCCGACCGCGGTCGCGCCCGAGGATCCCCGCTCGTACTACTCGGTGTCCGACCGGCTCGCGCGGGAGACGCCGGGCGGATGGAAGCCCGACCAGTACGCCAATCCGAACAACCCGCAGTCGCACTACGAGACCACCGGGCCGGAGTTGTGGCAGCAGACCGACGGGCGGATCACGCACTTCGTCGCCGGCGTCGGCACCGGTGGCACGATCAGCGGCACCGGGCGCTACCTCAAGGAGCGCTCCGACGGCGCCGTCCGCATCATCGGTGCCGATCCGGAGGGATCGGTGTACTCCGGCGGCACCGGCCGGCCCTATCTGGTGGAGGGCGTCGGCGAGGACTTCTGGCCGAAGACCTATGACCGTGACATCTGCGACGAGATCGTCGCCGTCTCCGACGCGGATTCCTTCCACATGACCCGCCGGCTGGCGCGCGAGGAGGGGCTGCTCGTCGGCGGTTCCTGCGGTATGGCCGTGGTCGCGGCTCTTCGGGTCGCCGAGCGACTGGGCTCCGACGACATCGTGGTGGTGCTGCTGCCCGACGGCGGTCGCGGCTACCTGTCGAAGATCTTCTCGGACAAGTGGATGGCCGACTACGGCTTCCTCGGGGTGGCCACTGAGGCGACCGTGCTGGACGTGCTGCGCGGCAAGGACGGGCCGACGCCCACGCTCGTGCACGCCCACCCGAACGAGACGGTGCGCGAGGCGATCGACATCCTGCGGGAGTACGGCGTCTCGCAGATGCCGGTGGTCCGAGCCGAACCGCCGGTCACCGCGGGCGAGGTCATCGGGTCGGTGTCGGAGCGGGCGTTGCTCGATGCGCTGTTCGGCGGCGATGCCTCCCTTGCGGACGCGCTGGAGCCGCACATGTCCGCGCCGTTGCCCATCATCGGTTCCGGCGAACCGGCCGCTCAGGCGATCGCCGCGCTCGGTCAGGCCGACGCGCTGCTGGTGCACATCGACGGCAAGCCAGCAGGAGTGATCACGCGGCAGGATCTGCTGGGATACCTGGTCACCCGACCTGGGGAGAGTTGACGTGCCTATGCGCCACAAACTCTCCCCAGGTCGGGTTTTTTAGTCGCCGACGGCCGCCGCCGTCGACTGTGCCAGTGACTGCACGAGGTCGATGCCTGACTGTTCGCTGTCGTCGTGCTGGGTCAGCACGGCAAGCAACACGGTGTGACCGTGTACGGAAACGATTCCGGCGCTGTTGACGGCCCACAGACCGTTGTCGTCGTCCACGCCCAGCCAGCCGTTCTTGTTGGCGAAGCTGGAGCCGGCATCCGCGACCACACCTACGCCCCAACGCTGATCCGACTCGACATTGGTCATCAGGTCCAGCGCGTAGCTGCGCTCGGCGGCATCGAGCGGCGAGGTGGTGCTGACGAGGTTGTCGAGCAGGACGAGTTGTTGTGCCGCGCTGGTTGCGGTGAGCCCCCAGTAGTCGTCCGTGCCGGGAATGGTGACGGCGGTGGACAAGCCGAGGTCGGTCTCGTCGGCGACGATGGTGTCGCGCCCGCCGTCATCGTCGAAGACGTCCTCGGCCGCGGCGTTGTCGCTGTTCTCGATCATCGCGGTGGCGTCCGCGTCCTCGTCGCCGGACAGCAGCGTCCCGGTACGTCCGCTCTCGAGCAGCAGCGTCTCCAGCAGTTGCACCTTGACCAGGCTCGCCTCAGTCATGCCCGACGAGGCCCCGGCGGTGAAGCTCGCGCCGGTCGTGACATCGAGCGCGGCAACGGAGACACCACCAGCAGGCGCGCTGGAAACGACAGCCTGCACCACTGACTGCGCCGCCGACTGTGCCGGCGTCTGCGCAGCCGTCGCCGCGTCCGCGGAGGCAACGGGCTGCGTTGCCGACGCACTACCCGACTTCGACGCGGGTGCAGAACTCAGTGCGTGCGTTTGCGCGACCGGTGTGGGCGTGGCGACTGAGCCCTGCCCGGAGCCGACGAACCGGCTCGCGACCACGACCGTGAGCGTCGCGGCCGCAACGCCGAACACGGCAACGGCACGCCGGGGCCTGGCCACCCCGCCACAGTTACGCGGCTAGCTCGCTACCGACTGTTGACCGCGCAGCAATGCGCTGTACAGCCGCTGTGCAGTCCTGAAGTGTTGCTGCTGCTGTTGCCGCGCGGTCACCAGTCGGGTTACGGCAAGTAGTACATCGGGTTGGGCATCTTCACGGTGAGCCCGGCGTAGCCACCCTTGAGATCGCTGAACTGGTCGCCGAAGTCTGCATAGATCTTGTAGCCCAGCGACTGGATGTGTGCCCGGGTCAGCGACTTGTACTGGATCGTCGTGCAGGACGGCGCGCACGATGACAGCCACGGATCGGTCAGATCCTTCAGGAACAGCTGGCCCGCCGTGACGGCCGGGTAGCCGACGTTGGTCAGGTTCGTCGTGGTGCCGCTTCGCTGCGATTCCGGTCGCCCGGTGATGAAGAAGATCGTGAAACCCTCGGCCTTCGCCTGGTTGACCAGGGCCGGCATGCCGATCACGGCAGGGAACGCGGCGTCGTTCACGAACAACGCGTTCGACGTCGGGTTGTACACGAAGCTCGTGTCGATCTCGTAGTTGTAGGTGTTCAGCGTCGTGTCGTCCACGTCCAGCACGACGGCCTTGTGCGTTCCGGAAAGGTGCGCGGCGCCGGCGAGGTAGTTCCCCGCGCCGGACTCGATCGCCTCGACCTCTTGCGCGTACGCGCCGGTCGGCGACGGGAGGTGCTGCGGTGTTCCGTCTGGGTTGGTGCCGCTGACCGTGTCGCCGTAGTAGGCCTTGATCGCGGTGACGACCTGTCCGAGGTTCTGCATCTGGTAGTCCTCGGTCGGGTTCGCCGGCGGCGGCGGCACCGGCGGCCCACCAGCCGACGTCGCGAACGACGCGGTCGAGCCGACCAGCGCAAGCAGCGCGAGCACGACGAGCGCGGCCGCGGCCGACATCGACCGGCCCCCGCGGATGCGGATTTTCTTCATGCGAAGCCCCCCGAATTCCATGTGCGTTGACTGAGTCCACCTTGGCAGGTATGCCGCAAAAGATCCATATGTCCTGCCGGTAGCGTGAAACACATGAGTGAGTACGGCTTCAACACGCTGTCCATTCACGCGGGCCAGGAACCCGACCCGCACACCGGCGCGGTGACCGTGCCGATCTACCAGACCTCGACCTACAAGCAGGACGGCGTCGGTGGTCTGCGCGGCGGGTACGAGTACAGCCGAAGCGCGAATCCGACCCGGACTGCGCTGGAGCAGGCCCTCACCTCGCTCGAGGGTGGTGCGCGCGGGCTCGCGTTCGCCAGCGGCATGGCCGCGGAAGACACGCTGCTGCGGACGGTGTGCCGCCCGGGCGACCACGTGATCTTGCCGGGCGACGCGTACGGCGGGACGCTGCGCCTGGTCGCGCAGGTCTTCGCCAATTGGGGAATCGAGTACACGCCGGTGCCGCTCACCGACCCGAGCGCGGTGCGCGCCGCGATCCGCCCGACGACGCGAGTGCTGTGGTGTGAGACGCCGAGCAATCCGTTGCTCGGCATCTGCGACCTCGCCAAACTCGCCGAGATCGCACAAGCTGCGGATGCGTTGCTGGTGGTGGACAACACGTTCGCGACGCCGTACCTGCAGCGACCGCTCGCCCTGGGTGCGGACGTGGTGGTGCACTCCACCACCAAGTACCTGGGCGGCCACTCCGATGTGGTGGGCGGTGCGTTGATCACCGCGACCGTCGAGCTCGGTGAGCAACTGGCGTTCGCGCAGAACGCGATGGGAGCCGTCAGCGGCCCGTTCGACGCATGGCTGGTACTGCGCGGCATCAAGACGCTCGGCGTGCGGATGGACCGGCACTGCGCCAACGCCGCGCGCATCGTCCAGTTCCTCGTCGAGCACCCGTCGGTCGCCGACGTGTACTACCCGGGCCTGCCCGGCCACGCCGGTCACGCGATCGCGGCGCGGCAGATGCGCGACTTCGGTGGCATGGTCTCGTTCACCATGCGCGACGGCGAGGAGGCGGCGCTGAAGGTGTGTGACCTCGCGCAGCTGTTCACCCTCGGTGAGTCCCTCGGCGGGGTGGAGTCGCTGATCGAGCATCCGGCGCGGATGACGCACGCGAGTGTGGTGGGCACGCCGCTCGAGGTGCCGAGCGACCTGGTGCGACTGTCGGTTGGCATCGAGGACGTCGAGGATCTGCTCGCCGATCTCGCGCAGGCACTGGCCTAACCGGCATGCCCTGTACCGCGAGCACGGTCTGGGACGAGCGATACCTGGCGTACGACTTCGGCGACCACCCGCTCAATCCGGTCCGCCTCGACCTCACCATTCGCCTCGCCCGCGAACTCGGCGTGCTCGATCAGTTGGACATCCTCGCGCCGCAACCCGCTGAGGAAGACCAACTGCGCACGGTGCACCACCCGGACTACCTGGCCGCAGTGCGCCGCGCGAGCGAGGACCCGACCTTCGCCGGCTACGGGTTGGGCACCAGCGACGACCCGGTGTTCCCCGGGATGTACGACGCCTCCGCGTTGATCGCCGGTGGTTCCGCGATCGCCGCTCGACAGGTGTCCTCGGGTGCCGTCGAGCATGCGGTCAATATTGCCGGCGGCCTGCATCATGCGATGCCTGGTTTTGCCTCGGGATTCTGCGTGTTCAACGACGTCGTCCTCGGCATCCGCACGTTGCTCGCCGACGGCGCCGCCAAGGTCGCGTACGTGGACATCGACGTCCACCACGGCGACGGCGTGCAGGTCGCGTTCTACGACGACCCGCGCGTGCTCACCATCAGCCTGCACCAGGATCCGCGCACGCTGTTCCCGGGCACGGGCTTCCCGTCGGAGGTCGGACGTGGCGAGGCGGAGGGCACCTCGGTGAACGTGGCGCTGCCGCCGGGCACCGATGACGCGCAGTGGCTACGTGCGTTCCGAGCCGTGGTGCCCGGCGCGGTGCGCACATTCCGCCCGGACGTGCTGGTCACCCAATGCGGCTGCGACACCCACCACGAGGACCCGCTGGCGAACCTGGAGTTGACCATCGACGGGCAGCGCACCGCGATCGCGGACCTGCACGCCCTGGCGCACGAGGTCACCGGCGGCAAGTGGCTGGCGTTCGGCGGTGGCGGATACGGCCTGGTGCGGTGTGTGCCGCGCACCTGGACGCACCTGCTTGCCGAGGCTGCCGGACGTCCGATCGCCCCGGAGACGGCCGTACCGCCGGGGTGGCTGACACACCTGCGCGAGCGCGGCGTGCGCGGCGAGCTGCCGATGACGATGGGTGAGGGTCGCGTCATCGAGGTACAACCGTGGGTGCCGGGCGGCGAGTCCTGGCTGGATCGCACCATCGGCGCCACTCGGCAGGCGGTCTTCCCGTTGCTCGGACTTGACCCGGACGACCCACGTGACTGAGTCCGATCCGCCCGCGCCGCCCGCGCCGCCCGCGCCGCCCGAACGGCCCGAACAGCCTGAGCAGCCCGAACAGCCCGACCAGCCAGAGCAGCCCGAGCCGCCACGGCACTGGGCGGCAGACGTGGTCGTCGCGGACGGTGGCACCGTGCATCTGCGCCCGATCCGCGCCGAGGACGCCGAGGCGATCGTCACGTTCCACGGCGGCCTGTCGAACCGCACTCGCTACCTGCGCTACTTCTCCGCGTACCCGCGCATCCCGGAACGAGACCTGCGCCGGTTCACCCGGGTCGACCACCACGACCGGGTCGCCCTCGTTGCCGAACTCGCCGGCGAGATCATCGCGGTGGGCCGGTACGAACGCAGCCCAGGCACCGACGACGCCGAGGTCGCCTTCGTCGTGGCCGACGCGCACCAGGGACGTGGTATCGGTTCGGTGCTGCTGGAACACCTCGCGGCCGCGGCGCGCGAGCGCGGCATCGGTCATTTCCACGCGGTCGTCCTCGCCGAGAACACCGCCATGATCCGCGTCTTCCGCGACGCCGGTTACGAGACCAGCCGGCATTTCGACCAGGGCGAGGTCACGCTCGAGTTCGCGATCGACGAGACGGCCCTGACCGAGGCGGTGATGCACGAGCGCGAGCAGCACGCCGAGGCGCGCTCCATCGGGCGCATGCTGTTTCCGACTTCGGTCGCGGTGGTCGGCGCGAGCAACGACGAAGGCAAGATCGGCAACGCGGTGTTCCGGAACCTGCTGCGGATGGGGTTCAACGGCCCGCTCTACCCGGTGAACCAGGAGTCGCGGCACGTCAGCGGCGTCCGTGCCTACGCATCGGTGCTCGACGTCCCGGACGCGGTCGACCTGGCGGTGATCGCGGTACCGGCGGCAGCCGTGCCGGCCGTGGTGGCTGACTGCGCCACCCGCGGGGTTCGCGGCGTGGTGGTGATCTCCGGTGGGTTCGGCGAGCGCGGCGACGCGAACGAGCGCGCGCACGGCCTGCACATGCAACGCGAGCTGGTTGCTGCCGCGCGCACGCACGGGCTGCGCGTCGTCGGTCCGAATTGCCTCGGTGTGGTCAACACCGCGGACACGGTCCGGCTGAACGCGTCACTGGCTCCGTTGCCGCCGCTGCCCGGCCGCGCCGGCTTCTTCTCGCAATCCGGTGCGCTGGGCGTCGCGGTCATGGGTGAGGCCGCGCGGCGCGGTCTGGGCATCTCGACGTTCGTCTCCGCGGGCAACCGGGCCGACGTGTCCGGCAACGACCTGCTGCAGTACTGGGAGACCGACGACGCCACCGAGCTGGTGCTGCTCTACCTGGAGAGCTTCGGCAATCCGCGCAAGTTCGCGCGGCTGGCCCGGCGGCTCGGTCGCAGCAAGCCGATCGTCGCGGTGAAGAGCGGCACCGGTCCGCCCGTGCCGGGGCTGGAGCACACCACCGTCGAGTTGCCCGAATCGAGCGTGCGCGCGCTGTTCGAGGCCTCCGGTGTCATCCGTGTGGACACGCTCGGGGACCTGTTCGACGTGGCGCTGCTGCTGGCATCACAGCCGCTGCCCGTCGGCGACCGGGTCGCGGTGGTGGGCAACTCGACCGCGCTCGGGGTGTTGGTGAGCAATGCGTGCGCCGCGGAGGGGCTGTCGCTGGCGGCGATCGAGGACATCGGGGTGGATGCGCCGGCCGAGGTGTTCCGCGCTGCGCTGTCGACGGCGATCGCCGACGAGGACGTGGACGCCGTGGTCGTGGTGTTCGTGCCGCCGCTGCAGCAGACATCGGGCGCGGACGTGGCCGCAGCGGTGCGCGCGCTGGCCGAGACGAGCAGCAAGCCGGTGCTCTCCACCTTCCTCGGCTTCGAGGGGGTGCCGGGCGCGCTGGCGGCGGCGGGTGCCTCGGCGCCGGCCCGCGGATCGGTGCCGTCGTATCCGACGCCGGAACGCGCCGTGCGTGCGCTGGCCCGGGCCGTGCGGTACGCGGCGTGGCGCCGCCGCCCGGCCAGTTCACTGCCGGTGTTCGAGGACATGGATCTGCTCGCGGCCCGGACCGTGGTGACGACGGCTCTGGGCGCCGCGCCGGGCGGCGGCCAGCTCGATCCGGACCGAACGCTGGCGCTGTTGGTCAGCTGCGGCATCCCGGCGCCGAGACCGACGCGGGCACACGGCGTCGCGGTGCAGTTGTCGGTGTTCGACGACCGGTCCTTCGGTGCGCTGGTGTCCTTCGGGCTGGCCGGGATGGCGACGGATCTGCTCGGTGACCGTGCCTATGCCGCCGTGCCGCTCACCTACATCGACGCCGCCGAGCTGATCGAGGCCCCACGCGCGGCACCGTTGTTGCACGGGTACGGCGGCGGCCCGCAGGTGGATCTGGCCGCGCTGTCCGATCTGGCCTTGCGCCTGTCCACCCTCGGTGACCAGCTACCGGAGATTGCCGAACTGGCGCTGGAGGTGACCGCGACCCGTCAGGGGGTGCACGTGACGGCGGCGCGGGTGCAGGTTGCGGCGGCGACGGCGCGTGCCGACACCGGCCCACGCCGGCTCAGCGGCCTGTGACCGTGCGGCCGGTGACGGTGCGCGGGGTGGCGCAGGGGCCCGGTTAGCCCACAGCGTGGTCGGTCGGCTCCGGGCGCATGGCGCGGAGCACGCTCGGGCCGGGGGTGGGACGCCGTGGTTCGCGAACGCCGCCGGACCCGCCGCCGCGCTCCAGCCACAGCCGCACCCCGGAGCCGTTCGGGACCTTCGCGCCGGACTCCGGACTCTGGTCGGTGACTACGCCGTCCGGCCAGCCGTCAGCGGCCAACGGCGGTCCATCCGGATCCGAACCCAGCGCCGTCAAGCCACGCTGCGCGAGCGCCGAGCGCGCATCGTCCAGCGACAGGCCCGTCACATCCGGGACCACGACCGTCGAGCTGCGTCGCCGCTGCCGCAGCGCATCGCGGACCAGTTCGCCAGTCACGTCGGACTCGACTGCGCGCAGGGTCTGTGCCTCTGGCGGATCGGCCGGTGCGGCGTCGTCGAGGTCGCGCCACCGTTCCCAGGCGGACTGCCGGGTCACGCCCAGCCGGGTCGCGATCTCCGCCCAGGACTGCCCGGCCCGCCGCGCGGCGGCGACGGCTGCCAGCTCGGCGCGGTCCAGCAACCGGCGCAGGCTGCTGATGTCGCTCAGCGCGTCCAGGGCGGCGGGACCGCTGCGTGCTGCCGCGTCGTCGAACCAGGCGCGCAGCCCCGACCACAGCTCGTGGCCGTCGTGCCACGGATCCCGTTCGCTCATGCCGTCAGGTTACCCTGACGTCAGTGCCTCGTCACGAGTTGATCGGGGAGCCGTGCTCGAGCGGTGAGCTGATCGTCGGCTGCGGCCGTGGCGTTACCACGCTTGCCGCGGGGGCGCTCAGCGCTGCGAGCTGGCGCAGATACGGCGTCAGCACGTTCGGGGGGGTCCAGTTGTAACGGACGACCGCGCCGTTGGTCACCGGCTGATTGCACGAGTTCTGCAACACCACGGCCGTGACCGGAGCCATCGCTGTGCCGTCCGCGGTGAGCGGAATCATCACCAGCAACTTGCCGTCCGCGGTGCGGAACAGCGGGCACGGATCCGGGCTCGGGGCCTTCGCCGCCCCATCCAGGCTCGCCGTCAGTTGCGCAGCGTCGGCGCCGGACAAAGTCGCGGTGAGCGGCGCACCAGATTCCGACGTCAGCGCCGCGCCGCCTGACTCCGGGTACGCGCAGAGCGTGAACGACGCCACCGAGCCGCTGAAGAACGAGCCGTGTCCGGTGCCGATCGTCGCGCGACTCGGCGCCGCTGCCGGGCACGCAGTCGCAGTGCCATTGGACGATCCAGCGGCGGCGAATGCGCTCGAGGACCGTGGCCCGGCCGGCACACCACTGGCCGCGGCAGGCAAGCGTTCCGGCTGGCTCGCCGAATGGTTGGCATGCGCCGTGCCGCCGAGCGTCCCGATCAGCACGCCGCCGGCCGCCACCACCGCCGCCGCACCGAGCGCCGAGCCGTAGCGGACCCGCCGCCGGTACCTGATCTGATTCGCCTGTGCGATGAACGTGTCCGGGTCCAGCCCGCCGGAGCCGTCCGCCGCGCCGTCGCGCAACGCCGCGCGCAGCTGATCCTCGCTCGGGCTCATCCGATTCCCGCGCTCATGCGTGTCCTCGCTCCGCTCCGGGCACGCATGAGGCTCCACGCGCGCTGTACTCGTTGATTCGCTCGCTGCGCTCGCTCATCCGTCGGCACCCCCGGCGACGCCGACCTGCACGCGCAGCCGAGCCAACGCCCGCGCACAGGTGCTCTTCACGGTCCCGACCGGCATCCCCAACGTGGCCGCCGTTTCCTGCTCGGACTGGTCGCAGTAGTAGCGCAACACCACGACCGCGCGCTCGCGCGCCGCCAGGCTGCGGAGCAGTCGCCGCAGCTCGTCGCGCTCGTCGGAACCGGTGACCGGATCCGGTCCCGGTGCTTCCGGCACCGTCTCGGTGGGCCGTTCCCCCCACCACCGGCGCCGGCCGGAGTCGATCGACGCGGTAACCAGCGCGCGACGGGCGTAGGCGAGCGGGGCATCCACCCTGTCCCACTTCAGGTACACCTTCGTCAGCACCGTCTGCACCAGATCCTCGCCCCGGTGATGGTCGCCGGTCAGCAGCCTGGCGGCATGCAGCAGCGACGCGCCGTTCGTCTCCACGAAAGCGCGGAACGCCGCCTCGTCGTGCACGTGCTGCCTCTCGGTTCGGCCTCAGCTTTCCGTCTCAGCATCGTCCTTGTCGTCCCCTGTGTCAGACGAGGCGGCACCGACGGAAGGTTCTCGATACATCAGGCGGTGCGCAATGCCGGTCTCGCTGTGCGGGTAGACGTCGCTGTCCGCGGTGAATCCGTGCTGGGCGTAGAAGTCGACCGCGCTGACCCTGGCCTCGCACCAGAGCAGCGTCGCGCCGCGCGCCCTGAGCTCGGCCAGCGCGCCGGCCAGCACCGCGGCGCCTACACCCTGCCCGCGGCGTCCGTCCGCGGTCGCCATGCCGCGCAACTGCCACGCACCCGCACGCTCCGGGCGGCCCGGGTATGGCCGATCGAGCAGCAGGCAGGCGCCGATGGTGGTGCCGTCCTCGTCCTGCGCGGCGATGTGCACGGCCGCGGGATCGTCGTCGCCGTGCATCGCCGATCCGACCGGCCAGGATGGCCGCAGCACCTGCCGGCGCAGCTCGCGGGTTACCACGCCGGGGACGACGCGGACGATCACGAGCCGGGTCGGTACACCATCAACACGATGATCGCGGCGAACAGCAGGCCGATCACCCCGCCCGCCGCGGCGACGCGGGCAGTGAGCGTGACGACCGACTGCTCCGCCTCGATCAGGGTGGTGGCGCGATCCAGCGTCGGCACCACCACAGCCAGGCTGAGCACCGCCGCCGCCACCCACAGCAGCAGCGACAGCCACGCCCACGTGTCGCTGAACTCGGCAACCTTGTGCCCGTTGCGCTTCGAGGACATCAGGGCGAAGCCGAGCACGACCACCAGCACCGACGCATAGGTGTAGATGCGGGCCATCCGCGCGGCATACGCCGTCGCGTTTCCGTCGCCCCGGCGAATACCGCGACCTGCGGTAGTCACCGCATGGGCCAGCGGGCCGACGGCGAAGACGGCGAGGAGCAGATGCAGCGCGAGCAGGATGCGGAACACCGCACCACGCTATCGGCCGCTCACCCGGCCTTGCGCCGGCGGCCGTGCCGCGAGCGCAGATAGTCGGCCACGACGTACTCGCCGAGCGCGCCGGGTTTGGGCAGGAACACCCGCCCGCCGTTGCGCCGGCCGAGCTCCTGCATGAACGCGACCAGCCGCGGGTCGTCATCGAGCATGAACACGTTGATGGTGGCGCCGCGGCGCGTGCACCGCTCGACCTCGGCGAGCGTGGCGGCGATGGTCTGCGGCGTCGGCGGCCAGGCGAAGTCGGCGAAGCCATCCGCGGCAAGGTGCGCGGTGGGTTCACCGTCGGTGATCACCAGGATCACCGGCTCGGAGTCGCGATGCTTGTCCAGATGCCGCCGCGCCAGTATCAACCCGTGTTGCAGGTTGGTGCCCTGCACCCGGTCCCAATCGTGCTCGACGAGCATGCCGGTGGACATCACCCGGGCATAGTCGCTGAAACCGATGATCTCGATCGCGTCCTGCGGATACTTGGTGGACACGAGCGCATGCAGAGCCAGCGCGGTGGTCTTCGCCTCGCCCCAGGTGCCGCGCAGCTCCATCGAGTACGACATATCCACCAGCAGCGCGACCGCGGCCGAGGAGCGCCGCTCGGTCTCCACCACCGCGAAGTCCTCCGCGGCCAGCTCGACCAGCGGCGCGCCGCCAGGCATGTCCACCTCGGTCGGCCGCGGGCCGGATCCGGCGCTGCGCAGCACCGCGTTGCGGACGGTGCCGACCACATCCAGCGGCTGCTCGTCGCCGTAACGCCACTCGCGGCTCGCGCCCGTGAACTCCCCGGCAGCGCCGGCGTTGTGCACGTCGTGAGTTCCGCGACCGCGTGATTCGAGCACGTCGAACACCCGGCGCAGCGCGGTCGCGCCGAGCCGGCGCAGCGCTCGCGGCGTCAGCGTGAGCCCGTTGCTGCCGGGCTCGACGTAGCCCTGCCGGCGCAGCTCGCGCTCGATCTCGCGCAGCCGGGCCATGTCCTGCACGGCCGGGCGGCCCAGCGCCTGTTCGACCAGCTCCTCGTCGATGTCGTCCAGGCTCGCGCCGGGGTAGTCCTGCCCGAGCAGATCGTCGAGCTGCTCGAGGTCTGCGAGTTCGGCGAGCGCACCGGTGGCGTCGGCGAAACCCATCGGCTCCTCACCGTCCATCCGCTGCCGGCCGCCCCAGCGCAGGTCCGGTCGGGCCGAGCGCAGCCCCTGCTGCAGCCGGTCCATCTCGGTGGCCAGCCCGGCGTCGCCGAGTGCCTGCGACATCAGCGAACCCAGTTCCGCGCGCTGCGCGGGGGTGAGCGAGTCCATCAGCCGCTGTGCGGCGGCGGCGCGTCGCGCCAGCGTGTCGATCAGTTCGTCCAGGTTGGTCGGGTTCTCCGGGAAGAAGTCGCCGTAGCGCTGCATGAACTCGTCGAACTGTTCCTGCGTGTGCTCCCCGCGCGCGTCCGCGTCCAGCATGTCGTTCAGCGCGCCCATCATCTCGCGGATCCGGGCAAGATCAGCCGGCGTCGCGTTCTGCAATGCGTCGCGCATGCCGGCGAACTGCGCGTCCAGCACCTCCGAGCGAAGCAGCTCCTGGATCTGCTCGTAGGCCTGCCGCGCCTCGGGCGAGGTCCATTGGTAGTCCGCGAGCTGACGCACGGCGCGGGCGGTATCCGTCGGCAGCGCGTCCAGTTCGGCCTCGGCCATCCGGGCCGAGTCGTCGGCGATGGGGAACAGCGCCCGGCGTTCGGCGTCCAGGGCCGTCTCCAGCAGCTCGCGCACCTGCTGCAGCGTGCCGTCGAGGCGACCGCCGCGGCGAAGCTCGCGCGCCCGCTCCCGCGCGCGACGTCGCAACGCGTCCAGCCCGGGGTGGTCGCGGGTGCCGTGGCGCAGCAACCGGTTCAGCGCGGCACGTGGGGACGAGCCCGCCAGCACGTCATCGCCGATCTCGTCCAGTGCCTCGCGCACGTCGAACGGCGCCGCGAGCGGGTCCGGCCCGCCGTGCCACGCTCCGTAACGGATGCTCACCGCTCAGCCGCCATAAACGGTCCGGGCGCCGTCGGAATCCTTGGCCAGCCGCTTGTTCAGGTGCAGGCCCTCCATCGCGAACTCCAGCGCGGCGGCAGCGACGCCGACCGCGGCCGGCCCCTCGCCGATGCCGTCCGGCTCGAGCCGATCCAGCAACGCCGACAGCACCGGCACCGGTCCCAACTGGCTGAGCAGCGAATCCGCGCTCGCGGTGTCGCCGGAGAGCACCGTCAGCCCCTCGTCGAACTTCTCCTGCAGCGGGCGCAGGTCCAACCCGGCCAACCGGGCGCGGTAGGTCTCCGCGATGGCACGGCGCAGCAGATGCTCGAGCACCTCGAACTCGCGGCCTTCGTCCGCGTCGTCGAACTCGACCTTGCCTCGCGCCGCCGGGATCACGCTGGGCAGGTCGGCCACCCGCGCCACGGCCAGGGGCTCGCCGGTGATCGCGGCTCGACGGACCGCGGACGCCGCCACCGTCTCCACGGCCGCGATCGCGAATCGGGCCGAGACGCCGGAGCGCTGGTCGACCTGCGGCGCGTCGCGCACGGCCCGGGCGAACCGCGCCAGGATCTCCAGCATGTGTGCGGGCACGATCGGTGCGGCGTGCGCCGTCTCGTGGTCCGGGTCGGACCAGAGCACCGCAGCCTCCTGCGCCACCAGGGTCAGCTCGTCGGCCAGCTCGAGCGGGTAGTGGGTGCGGACCTCCGCGCCGAAGCGGTCCTTGAGCGGGGTGATGATCCGGCCGCGGTTGGTGTAGTCCTCCGGGTTCGCACTGGCCAGCAACAGCACGTCCAACGGCAGGCGCAGCTGGTAGCCGCGTACTTGGATGTCGCGCTCCTCGAGGACGTTCAGCAGTGAGACCTGGATCCGCTCGGCGAGGTCCGGCAACTCGTTGATCGCGACGATGCCTCGATTGGTGCGCGGGACCAGGCCGTAGTGGATGGTTTGCGGGTCGCCGAGGGTGCGTCCCTGCGCCACCTTGATCGGGTCGACGTCGCCGATCAGGTCGCCCACCGACGTGTCCGGCGTGGCCAGCTTCTCGCCGTAGCGCTCGCTGCGGTGCTTCCACTCGATCCGGGTGAGCGGGCCCTCCTCCTCGACCACCGTCTGGCAGACGGTGCACATCGGGGCGTACGGGATGGTCGTTGATCTCGCAGCCGGCGACCACCGGAGTCCACTCGTCGAGCAGGCCGACGATGGTGCGGATCAGGCGTGTCTTGCCCTGCCCGCGCTCACCGAGCAGCACCATGTCGTGGCCGGCGAGCAGCGCGCGCTCCACCTCGGGCACGACGGTGTCGTCGAAGCCGACCAGCCCCGGCAGGCTCGGTTCACCGGCGGCGAGGCGGGCGATCAGGTTCTCGCGGATCTCGGCTTTGACGCCACGATGGACGTGTCCGCTGTCGCGGAGTTCGCCGATGGTCTCGATCTCGGGGGCGGATTGCTGGCTCGGTGCAGGCAGGCTCACCCGCCCGACGCTACGTCGCGAATTGGCGCGCCGCCACGTCGATGCATCGAGCGCTCGCCCAGCGGCGCCCTCGATCGGCCATGTCGTGCGCTCAGTACTGCAGGTAGATGCTCTGCAGCATCTTCTCCAGGGCGGCGTCGTTGACGGGGGTCGTCCCGGACAGGTACCAGGCGTCGTAGACCGTCACGCCGGCGTCCTGGGACAGCGCGGCGAACGCCTCGTCCGTGGGCACCGCGCTGGGCCCGGCGGGCAGGCGGTATCCCTCGGCGAGCAAGTCGTTCACGCTGCCGGTGTTGTCGGCGAGCACCAGCGTGCGGAACTTGCCGGCGGTGGTGTAGACGGTGGGCGCCGAGCCCGCAAACGACACGCTGGCGGCGCTGAAGCCCACCGGACGGCCGTTCACGGTCGTGGTTGCCAGCTGTCGGATCATGCCGGTGCACGGATGTGCGCGCAGGTAGTCGAGGACCGGCGTGCCGTGCGCGTGCGCCGCGCAGTCGGCGTCGGACTTCTGCACCCACACGTCGATGGCGTACGCGGTCGTGCCGGCCGTCACGGTGGCGGTGCGCAGCGGTGCGCTGGGTGGCGGGATGGTGACCACGGTGTGGCTCGGTGACGCGCTCGCCGATGCGCTCGAGGACGCCGAGGTGGACGGCGCGGGCGTGCTGGACGTCGCCGGCGCGCCGGTGGTCACGGCACGGCCGGCACCGGTGCCGGCCGAGGACGAACACGCGGCGAGCGCGGTGCCGAGCACGGCGAGGGTCAGTGCTGCGGCGGTGAGCGCCGCGGGACGCGCGCGGCGGGTACGAGCCATGCCGGTGATGATGCCCGGTATCTGCTCAGCCGGAGAAGGGCTTCGCCGAGACCAACGTCACCTTGATGGTCGTGCCGGTCGGGGCGGTGTACTCGACGGTGTCGCCCGCGCGGGCGCCGGTGAGTGCCTTGCCCAGCGGAGACGCGGACGAGTAGACCTCGATGCCGGCCGTCTCCGCCTCCTCGCGGGAACCGATCAGGAACCGCTCCACCTCGTCGTCGCCGTCGAAGCGCACCTCGACCACCGTGCCCGGTCCCGCGACGCCGTCGCTGACCGGCGCCTCGCCGACCTTGGCCTCGCGCAGCAGCTCTTGCAGCTGCAGGATCCGGCCCTCCTGCTTGCCCTGTTCCTCGCGGGCGGCGTGATAGCCGCCGTTCTCCTTGAGGTCGCCCTCTTCGCGCCGGTCGTTGATCTCCTTGGCCATCGCCTGCCGGTTGCCGACCAGCTCGTCCAGCTCGCGCGACAGGCGGTCGTAGGCCTCCTGGGTCAGCCAGGTGACGGTGACATCGTCGGTGGTGGACACGCTGAACTCCTGAAATCCGGTACTTGGGGTATGACCCAGCGCGACGCTTCTGTGCCGGGGCGAAGCATCGAACGTAACACCGCACGCCCTGGGCAGGCCAAATCGTATTTCCTGCGACAGTGGCGGGACGCGGTCGAAGGAATGTCTCCCGGTCAGGAACAATGGGTTGTTGTGAGCAGCGGAACGCCTGAGCGCCTGCGGCTGATGGCCGTGCACGCCCATCCCGACGACGAGTCCAGCAAGGGCGCGGCCACCATGGCCCGCTACGTGGACGAGGGCGTCGACGTGCTCGTCGTCACCTGCACCGGCGGCGAGCGAGGCAGCATCCTGAACCCTGCCCTGCAGGGCCGCGCCGACATCGAGGCGAACATCGCCGAGATCCGCCGTGCCGAGATGGACCGCGCACGCGCCATCCTGGGCGTGCAGCAGAGTTGGCTCGGCTTCGTCGACTCCGGCCTGCCGGAGGGCGATCCGTTGCCGCCGCTGCCGAGCGGATGTTTCGCGCTGCAGCCGCTCGAGGAGTGCACCCGGCGCCTGGTCGCCGAGGTGCGCCGGTTCCGTCCGCACGTGATGACGACCTACAACGAGAACGGTGGCTATCCGCACCCCGACCACGTCCGCACGCACGACATCTCGGTGGCTGCCTTCGATGCGGCTGCCGACGCCGATGCGTTCACGGACGCGGGTCCGCCGTGGCAGCCGCTGAAGCTCTATTACGACATCACCTTCACCATCGAGAAGATCACCGCGCTGCACGAGGCGATGCTGGGATGCGGCCTGGAATCGCCGTTCGACGAGTGGATCCAGCGCCGCGAGGAGCGGTGGGGGAACCTGCGCCAGCCGGTGATGACGACCCGGGTACCGGTCGGCGACTGGTTCGAGCGGCGGGATGCGGCGCTGCTCGCACACGCGACGCAGGTCGACCCGAACGGCTGGTTCTTCTCGGTGCCGCTGGACCTGCAGCGCAAGGTGTGGCCGACCGAGGACTTCGAGCTGGCCCGCTCGCTGGTCGACACGACCATCCCCGAGGACGACCTGTTCGCCGGCGTGCGCGAGAAGGTGGAGGTGTGACCGGAGCGCTCGCATTGGCCGTCTCCGCCGGACGGCTGAGCCGGCGTCGTCCTGGCCGGCGAGAGTGACAAGTCCGGGCCGATCGGGCTGGCCGTCATCCTGGTGCTCTGCGTCCTCAGTTACCTGCTGTTCAAGTCGATGTCGAAGCACCTGCGCAAGGTGCGCGAGGAGTTCCCCGCCGACGGCCAGTCGCCGGCCGGACCCGAGGTTGGCCAGGCGAACCTGGCGACCACCATCGCGACGACGACCGCGCCGGCGACCCCGGTGACAACCCCGACGGCGATGCCGCCGACGGCGACCACTCCCGCGCCGAGAGCGGCCGCCGAGGATAACCCGCCGGCCGAGCAGGGGCCGGACGAGAGCAGCTGACATGAAAGCCGGACGTAGGCAGGTGATCGCGTTCCGCGCCGCGGCGCAGGGCCTGGACCGCAGCGCCCGCACGACCGGCTCCCTCGCCGTGCTCGACATCGGCGTCCAGGACTCCGGCGCGGATGCAGCCCGGCTCGCCTTCGACGCCCGCTTGGCGAGCACGCCGCCGACGGAGGAGATCGGTCCGGGCAAGCCGCTCGCGCTCGCCTGGTCGCTGCGCGGTGCCCCATACGTGCATCGGCGTCGCGATCTGGACCGGATGGCCAAGGCGCTGTGGCCGATGTCCGAAGAGGACGCCGCGGCCCGGCTCAACGAGACCGGGCCGAGCGTCCGTCGCGCCGGTATTCCCGCGTTGGAGCAGTTCCGCCTCGCCGTCGACGCGATGCGCAAGGTGGTCGGCGCGCCGACGGCGAAAGGCGCCGCCAGCACCGCGGTGTCCAAGCGCCTCCCGGCCGTCATGCTGCGCGATTGCCGCGTCTGTCGGGCCAAGCACATCTCCGATTCGGCCATGCGCACAGCGACGCTGGCCGCGGGCCTCGAATTGGAGCCCGGTACGTCCCCGCCGGTGCTTGTGCCCCGAACCAACGCAGCTCACGTGCACGACCTGGATCCTCGCGCGCTACGCACCCTGATCACGGCCTATCTGGCGCTGCTCGGTCCGGCGAGTGCCAAGGATGTCGCCGGTTACCTCGAGGCCCGCCGTGCCGATGTGGAAGCGGTGTGGCCGAACGGCCTGGTAGAGGTGGAGGTGGACGGGGTGCCCGGCTGGCTGCCGCAGGCTCAGGCCGATGCGCTCGCCGCGGTCGAGAAGGGCGGGGTCGTTGCCGGCATGGTGCGCCTGCTCGGCCCGTTCGATCCCTACCTGCAGGCTCGAGATCGGGAGCTGATCGTCCCGGACCGCAGCGTGCACAAGGCGCTGTGGCCGGTGCTGGGGCGCCCCGGCGTGGTCTTCGCCGGCGGAGAGGTGGCCGGCACCTGGCGGACGAAGTCGACGAAGAGCCGGCTCACCGTGACCGTCGAGGAGTTCGCGCCGATCCCTGCGCCGCTGTGGCGACAGGTCGAGGCCGAGGCGGCGCGGGTGGCCGCCGTCCGCGGCGCACCCGACGTCACCCTTGTCCGACGCTGGGGAGAGTTGACGGGCCTGTAGGCCACCAACGCTCCCCAAGTCGCAGCGAGGGATCAGAACGGCGCGCGGACCAGGAGTTCGACGTTGCGGTCTGCTGGGGTGCCGCGCTTGCCGTCGGTGTTGCCGACCTCGGCGTCGCGTTGCGGGTCGTTGATGCCCAGCTCGCGCGACAGTGCGGCGAGTTCGAGCGGTGTGCTCGGGTTCGCCGGCCAGCTCGTCGGCGCGGCGTGGTCCAGGATCGTCCCGAAGATCGACAGCGTGCCGTCGTTGTTGTTCACCAGCTCGACCACCCGCGACTGCTCGGGCCAGTCGATGTGCGCCGCGGTGTTCACCTCCCAGAACCCGCCGCCCACCGCCGCGGTGGTTGCCCGCGCGTGCGGCGTGATCGTGTTGCGGTGGGTGTGGCCGTTCACCCACACCACGACGTTCGGGTATTGCAGGAACAGCGCGGCGACCTTGTCGCCGGTGACGCGGCCGACGCCGATGGTGTTCGTCATGGTCGCCACCGTGTGGTGGCTGAAGATGATGATGATCTTGTCCGTGCCGGTGCCCGCCACCACGTTGCCGCTCGCGTCCAGGTGATGCGCGCTGTTCTCGTTCAGCTCGCCCTGCAGCCATTGGAATTGCGCGGCATTGAGCGAACCGGTGTCGTCGCCGTTGGTGTCGCAGGTGTCCATCGAGATGCAGTGCACGCCGGGCACCGGGTCGAAGGAGTAGAACGCGGTGCCGTTGGTGACGTTGGCGTGTGTGTAGCCGTGCCCGGACGGCGCGGCGCTGGTGGTGAAGTACTGCTGCACCAGTTGCTTGCGGGTGAGCATCTTGCGCTTCTTGTCCGCGGTGACCTTCTTGACCGGACCGGCGGTGAGCAGCACCTGCAGGGCGCTGGCATCGCCACCGGCCACTGCGGCGAGCAGTGCCGGGATGTTGTAGCCGGTGGCCGGCAGGCCGAGCACCTTCAAGTTGCCGATCGCGATCTTCGGGATGACGCCGAGCCCGGGCACGGTGCCCTGCACCTCTCCGTCATGGTTGCCGAAGACGGCGTACCAGGGCTTGATCAGCCCGGTCGCCATGAACGGCGTGCGGCAGGTGTTGAGCAGGCCCGGCACGGTCGGGAAGCCCCACGTGCTGCGATAGTTGTCGATCGTGCCGAACGGCGGGGTGCCGTTCGGGTGCCAGTAGTGGGTGTCGTGGTCGTCGCTACCGCCGACGCCCTCCCACTTGCTGATCGATCCCGAATCCGGCCGGACCTTCTTGCCGCCGTCGAGCAGGTCGATGTGCCAGCGGATCTCGTTGAGCTGGGTGTTGTCCGCGTTGTCCCCGGTCGTCACCACGAAGTCGATCGGCCGCCCGGTGACCGGGCCGACGACCGAGTTCATCCGCTGCACCATCGACTCCGCCACGTGCAGCGCGAGCATCTCCTGCGGCCGGTAGGCGCCCTGGAACGGGAACGTGGTGGCGCCGGGTTGGCCGGGATCGTTGAAGCGGTCGAGGAACTCCACCCGCGCCGGGGACTGGGCATCGACGAGGTGCATGTCGGTGAACTGGCCGATGGTCAGCAGCGGAGTGCGGGTCGCGGCGCCCCGGGTCGCACCGCCGAGTAGGTCGTCGCGCAGCGTCAGAGCCTCGCCGTCGCCGAGCACGACCGGCCGGTACCCGCCGGCTCCCGGTGTGCCGTGCAGCATGGTCTGCGCCAACGTGGTGCCGGCCGGTGCGACCGGAACGGTCGGCGGCGGGCTCGCCTGCGCGACGGCCATCCGGCCGACCAGAGATCCGGCGGCCGCGACGCCGGCGGTGGCCGCCCCCATGCCGAGGAGCTGGCGCCGGCTGACCCCCGACCGGCCGTGCTTAGCTCCATCCGGGCGGGCGGCTCCGCCCGGCCCGTCCGAGCCCGGGTTCACGTCGTCGCCGCCGCTGCCTCGACTGTTCCGTCCCATCGCGACCCCTCACCGTCAGGCCTGCCGAGCGGGGCAAAACCGCGTCGCGGCGGGCTGGAAGAAAAACGCGCGCATCGAACCCGCCGCGAACCATTGCACGTGACGGCGGTCACCGCCACTCGAGGTGACCCTGAGGTCAGTCGTGCGGTGGACGTCCGCGGGACGACTTCAGTTCACCGCGGCGACGCTTGTCGTCCAATCGGCGCTGGCGGGCCGCTCGGGACGGCCGGGTGGCCCGCCGCGCAGGTGCGGGCGGCGCCAGTGCGTCGGCCACCAGCGCTGCGAGCCTGGCCCGCGCCGCGTTGCGGTTGAGCAGTTGTGAACGGTGTTCGGACGCGGCCACGGTGATGGTGCCGTCGACCAGCCGCGCGGCCAGCCGCTGGCGGAGGCGGACTCCCTGCTCGTCGCTCAGCGCGGCCGAACCCGCCACGTCCCAGCTCAGCTCAACCCGGCTGTCGGTGGTGTTGACGGACTGCCCGCCCGGCCCGGAGGAGCGACTGAATCGCTCGTGCAGTTCGCTGTCGGGGATGACCAGGCCGGCTGGAATTCCGCGTGCCGGGCGCAGCACCAGATCGGACATGACTTCCCCGTCGGCTGCGCTGCTACGGCGCGGTGGGGGTGTGCTGCGCGTCGCGCATCCACGCCACCAGCTCGTCCGGGTCGCGTGGCAGCGCCGCGGAGAGGTTCACCGGATCGCCGTCGGTGACGGCCACGTCGTCTTCGATGCGCACGCCGATGCCGCGCAGTTCGGGCGGCACTGTCCGGTCGTTGACCTGGAAGTACAGCCCCGGTTCGACGGTCAGGACGTAGCCGGCCGCCAGCGTGCCGTCGCGGTAGAACTGCGAGCGGGCCAGTGCGCAGTCGTGCACGTCGATGCCGAGCATGTGCGACGTGCCGTGCAGGGTATAGCGGCGGAACGATCCCGCGCCCGGCCGCTCCGGGTCGTCCGCGCAGGCCACCTCCGGCGGCACGGCCAGGATCTGCCACGCGTACAGGTAATCCGAGAGCACCCACATCGCGGCCCGGTGCGCGGCAAGGAAGTCGGCGCCGGCCTTCACCTCGGCAATGCCGGCAGCCTGCGCCTCTTGCACCGCCCGGTAGACCTGCAGCTGCGCTGGTGTCCACTGGCCGCTGACCGGCATGGTGCGGGTGACGTCCGCGGTATACAGCTCCTCGGTCTCCACGCCCATGTCAGCGAGCAGTAACCCGCCGGCGGGCACGCTGCCGTTGTTGCGCCACCAGTGCAGCGTCGTCGCGTGCGTCCCGGAGCCGACGATGCTGGTGTAGCCGACGTCGTTGCCCTCCAGCCGCGCGCGGCGCCAGAACGTCCCCTCCAGCCAACGCTCGCCGCGCACATCGGCACGGCCGACGACGGCAGGCAGCTGCGCGGCGACGTCGGCAAACCCGCGAGCCGTGGCCGCGCACGCCTCGCGCAACCGCTCGAGTTCCCAGTCGTCCTTGACCAGGCGCAGTTCGTCCAGCACCTGACCGAGGCGCTCGCCCCGACCGCGGGGCAGCAACTGGTCGATGGTCGGGTCGAAGCCGGTCAGCAGCGCGCAGTCCCAGTCGCGGTAGGCGGCCACGTCGCGGCGCAACTCGGCGAGCGGACGCACATTCACGCTGAGTACGGCGGCGGTATCGGCGACGTTCGGGACGTTGCCGACCCAGAGCGCGCCGTGTGCACGGTCGAGGAAGTAACCGGGTTCGCCGGGCTGGGCGTACTCGGCGATGTACAGCGTGCTGTCGTGCGTCGCGCCGTTCGGGGTCAGTACCAGCACGGCACCCGCGGCCGTCTCGCCGGTGAGCCAGGTGAAGGCGCTGCTCGCGCGGAACGGGTAGTCGGTGTCGTTGGCGCGCACCCTCGGTGCGCCGGCCGGGACAACCACGAGCTGAGCTGGAAACGCGGCGGACAGCGCTGCGCGGCGCTGGGCGGCGTACGGCGCGAGATCCGGGCGAGCCGGGTGCGGCATCGGTGGGGCCGGGTCCCAGTCCGCGCCGAACGAGTCGCGCAGGTGTTGCGGCATCGGGATGTCGTAGGAGTTGGACTGGCCGGCGGCCTCGGCTGGGTCGGTCGTCTGCGCCGAGTCGGTTTCGGGCAGGATGACGGCCGCAGCGCCGTCCGCATCGTTCTCGGCTGCCATGCCGTCGAGTCTAGGCAGGTAGGGCGACGACCGGATGCCTTTTGCCGGCGGCGCCGCACCGCTAGCGCATCGAGTCGAGGATCAGGGCGAGGTCATCCGGGCTCGTCAGCGGATTGACGATCGCAAACCGCGTGCATGTCCGACCGGCATGGCTGGTGGGCGTCACGAAGGCGACCTGCTGCTCGAGCAGCGATGTGCTCCACCGCGCGTAGTCCTCGAGGTGCCAGCCGATCCGCTCGAAGATCAGCACGCTGAGGTCGGGATCGACGACGAGGCGGACGTGCGAGGCGGCGCGGATCATGTCCGCGCCGGCTCGCGCCACCTGCAGCGTGCGCTCGATCGCGGCCGTGTAGGCGTCGGTGCCGTGCACCGCGAGGGAGAACCAGAACGGCAGGCCGCGGGCGCGCCGGGTGAGCTGGATGGCGAAGTCGGACGGGTTCCACTCGCCGGCGACAGTCACCGGATCCAGGTAGCCGGCGTGCTGGGTGTGCGCGGCGCGGGCCTGCACCGGGTCGCGGTAGAGCAACGCGCAACTGTCGAACGGCGCGAACAGCCATTTGTGCGGATCGACGATGAAGGAGTCCGCGCGCTCCACCCCGTCGAACAGCTTGCGCACGCTGGGCGCGGCCAACGCGGCGCCGCCGTAGGCCCCGTCGACGTGCAGCCACCAGCCGTACTCCTGCGCCACGTCGGCGATGCCGGCAATGTCGTCGACGACGCCCAGGTTCGTCGTGCCTGCGGTTGCCACCACCGCGAAGATGCCCGCGCGCCGCTCGTCGTCGAGTCCGGCCACGCTCTGCCGCAGCGCGGTGCCGAGCATGCGCCCGCGGGCGTCGCCGGGCACCTGGACCACGTCCACGTCCATCACCACCGCCAGCGCATGCTTCACCGACGCGTGCGTCTCCTCGGTGACGCACACGGCCCACCGGCGCGGCCGGCCGCCCCGGCGGTGCAGCGCCGCTTCGCGCGCCGCGACCAGGGCGGACAGATTGCCGATGGTGCCGCCTTGCACGAACACTCCGCCGGCCTGCTCCGGCAGCCCGGCCAGCTCGGCGAGCCAGCTCAGCGCTTGGTTCTCCGCGTACACCGCCCCGGCGCCCTCCAGCCAGGACCCGGCGTAGACGCTGGACGCGCCGACGAGCATGTCGAAGGCGGCCGCCGCCTTGGTGGGGGCGGACGGGATGAAGGACAGGTACCGCCGGTGGTCGACGGACAGGCAGGCCGGGCCCAGGACGTCGGCCCACAGCCGCATCGCCTCGTCCGCGCCGATGCCCTGGGCGAGGACCGTCTGGCCCGCCAGTGCGGCGAGGTCGTCGGGTGAGAGCGGTCGGTCCAGTGGCGCGGCCATAGCCAGCCGCTCCAGGCAGTAGTCGGCCAGTTTTCGGGCCAGCCGGGCGTCCTGCGCCGAGTAACTGTGCACGGTGCCAGGTTAGAAGCCGGTCCGGCCAGATCCGGACCGGTGCGCGGGCAAGCCGCCGACGTAGGGCACTGCGACGATTGGCGGACCGCCGCGGGACAAGCACGGGACAATCGGGGGGACAATAGGGAACGTGAGCGTTGCCTGAGGCGTTCACGTTCATACAGCCGGAGTACAGCCGGCCATGGTTGCGTCGTTCCCGACTACGACGGGACGACGACGAGGAGACACACGGTGACCACCGAAGCGCCCACTACCCCCACCTGGGTGCCCCCGACCTGGGATGAGGTCGTCCGCGAGCACGCCGACCGGGTGTACCGGCTGGCGTACCGGTTGTCCGGCAACCGCGCCGACGCCGAGGACCTCACTCAGGAGACGTTCGTCCGAGTATTCAAGTCACTCGCCGAATACACCCCGGGCACGTTCGAGGGCTGGTTGCACCGCATCACGACGAACCTGTTCCTGGACATGGTGCGTCGCCGGCAGCGCATCCGCTTCGACGCGTTGCCAGACGATGCCGGCGACCGGCTCGCCAGTCGGCCAGGCCGGCCCGGAGCAGACCTACGACGAGATGCACCTCGACCCGGAGATTCAGCGAGCCCTGGACGCGCTGCCCGCCGACTTCCGCGTCGCCGTGGTGCTGTGCGACCTCGAGCAGCTCTCCTACGAGGAGATCGCGGCAACCCTGGGCGTGAAGGTCGGCACGGTTCGGTCCCGGATCCACCGCGGCCGGGTGCTGTTGCGCCAGGCCCTGGCGCACCGTGCCCCGGGCAGCCGTCCCGCCGAGCCGGGTGTGAAGTCCATGCCCGACGCTGCCACCGCTGCCGGCCAGGTAACCGTGTCCGCCAACGCAACCGCCGCGGACCGTGCGCCCGCTGGCGCCAAGGCCAGGGCTCGTCGCTACCCGTCCCCATCGCCGGTGTTGGGCACCACATGATGCCGAGCCATCTGTCCGACGAGGCGATCGCCGCGTTCGCCGACGGCGTGCTGCGCGGATCGGCGCGCGAACGCGCCGGGCGGCACATCTCGTCCTGCGCGGAATGCGCCTATGCGGTCGCCGTGCAGCGCGAAGCGGTGTGGGCCCTGCGGGCCGCGCCGGCGCCGCCGCTGCCCATCGATCTCATCGACCGGCTGCGGTCCGTTGCGCTCACCACGCCGATCGAGAACATCCCGTCCGGCATGGGTCCGGACGGCTCCGCGATGTTCGGCGCGTTCGGCGGCATGGGTGCCGCCGCGTTCATCGCCCCGTCGAAACCCCCGCGGCGCACGTCGGACGGCAAGTCGGATCGCTCGTCTGCCGAGCGCAGCCCCAGGCGTCTTCGCTTCGGACGCTGACTGTCGCGGCAAGGGTTCGCCGGCCACGGTTCGAACCCCGCCCGGCGCCGGGCGAGCACTGCTCCGGCACTGGTCGGGGACTGAATCCGGCAACAGGCACCGCTGTCCCGCCGCACAGCAATCTCAGGCACACTCGACGTTGTAGCTCCGCTTTGCCGGTGAGGAGAGATGCGTGACCGAGGGCCCTGGCCGGCACGCTGCGCGCGACCCCCGATCCGTGTCGACGTCCGGCACGACCCCAGCCGCACCGACCCCGGCCGGACCGAATCCAGCAGACGCCGCCGGGGACGAATACGCCCGGCCGGCGGGCGTGGACTCCCCATTCGCGCCGCGAGACGAGCAACCGGCCTACACGCCGCCCCCGCCGACGGTGTCACCGCAGGACCACGAGGTGTTCGCGCGCCCGGCCGGTGCGCCGCCCTTCGCGCCGCCGGCAGCGGACCGGGTGCCACCGCGGCCACTGGACAAGCCCCCGGTGTCCCAGCCCCTCGCCGACGCCTTCGGCACCCCGCCGAGCGCGCGCGACGGGTTCGCTCCGCCGCCGGGTGCGCGGATCGAGCCAGCCGGACCGCCGCCGTCCTCGCCGTGGTGGAAGCCGGATGCGTATCGTGACCCGTGGCGCGACCCGAACGCGCTGTACTGGCTCGGCCGTGGCGCGGTGTTCAGCGGCAAGCAGCCTGCCCAGCTCGATCCCGCCGAGGACGAGGAAACCGATCTGGACCTGCCGCTCGAGCCACCGGCGGCCGAGCCCGACACGCAGGAGAAGCCGGGCCGCCGCGGGCGTCTCGGCCTGTCCCTACTGACCCTCGTGATCGTCGCGGCGCTGCTGGCTGGCGGGGCCGGCGGCGCCATCGGCTGGTGGATCGCCGACACAAGCAACCACCTGCTGCACAACGGTGACGTCAAGCTGTCCAAGACCGGGACGCCGGCGAACCGCCCGCCGGGATCGGTTGCGGACATCGCCCGACGGGTCGGGCCGGCCGTGGTCTCCATCTCGGTGACTACGCCGGACGAGTACGCCGTCGGTTCGGGCGTGGTCATCGACAAAAACGGATACGTGCTCACCAACAACCACGTGGTCGCGGTCGATCCTGGGGTGAAGGCCACCATCGTCGTCACCTTCGCGAGCGAGGCGACGGCCAAGGCGCAGGTGGTCGGCACCGACCCCACCAGCGACCTGGCCGTGCTCAAGGTGCCGACGAGCCAGCTGACGGTGGCCTCGCTCGGCGACTCGTCGAAGTTGGCGGTCGGCGATCCGGTGATCGCGATCGGTTCGCCGTTGGCGCTGCAGGGAACGGTGACGGAGGGGATCGTCTCGGCGCTGAACCGGCCGTTCCATCCGATCGACGAGAACGGCACCCCGAGCGCCTACATCAGCTCCATCCAGACCGACGCGGCGATCAATCTCGGCAACTCCGGCGGTGCGCTGGTGGATGCGTCAGGGGCCGTGATCGGGATCAACTGGGCGGGGGCCTTCGGCACGACCTCGCCGTCGGGCCAAACCACACCCGCCAGCGGGCTGGGCTTCGCCATCCCGATCAACTACGCCCGCGGCATCGCCCAGCAGCTCATTCACAGCGGCAAGGTGGTGCACACGACGCTGGGTGTGCAGGGGCGGTCGGTGACGACCAACGACGGCCTGGACGAAGGGGCTTACCTGGTGCAGGTGGCGGCCGGTGGGCCGGCCGCTAAGGCCGGGCTGAAGGCGGGGGACGTGATCGTGGTGGCCGACGGCCAGCCGATCCAGAGTTACGACAAGCTGGTGGTGACCGTGCAAGATCGCAAACCCGGCGACAAGATCGGGATCACCTATTTCCGCGGTGCGAAGAAGATCGATGCCACCGTCATCCTGGCCAAGGCCTGAGCTCGGTCGGCAGCGGAGAGGGTGCGCGATAGCCGGCGCACAGCAGCACGATCGCTGCGCAGATCGGCCTAGACTCGGTTCGTGTTCAACGTCGGGCCGATGGAACTGATCGTGCTGGCGCTCGTCGGCCTGGTGGTGCTGGGTCCGGACAAGCTGCCGGGCCTGGCCCGCGATGCGGCGCGGATGATCCGCACCCTGCGCGACATGGCCACCGGCGCACGGCGGCAGTTGCGTGACGAACTCGGCCCGGAGTTCGCCGACATCGACCTGCGCAATCTGCACCCACGCACCGCGATCTCGCGGGCGTTGCTCGGCGACGAAGCCGTCGACGGCGCAGCGAACCTGCGCACGATGAACCCGCGCGCCGCCATCGAGAACGTCTTTCGGGACCTGGACAGCGACCCGGCCGCGACCGAGCCGCCAGCGACCCAAACCCGGACGCCGGCTCCTGCACCTGCGCCGCACCCGCTCGGCCGCGGCGAGGCAGCCCCGTTCGACCCCGACGCGACGTAACCGCGGAGTTAGCGGGCGGGGGCCAGGCCCAGGGACCGGCCGACCAGGCTGTGCTGGCGCTGGGAGAGCACGTCGGCCACCGAGAGCAGCGCCACCGAAGCGGGCGACTGCGGCGCCCGCAACACCACCGGCAGCCCGTCGTCACCACCCTCACGGACCTGCTGATCGATCGGGATCTGACCCAGCAGCGGTACGCGGGTACCCGTCATCGCCGCCAGCGAGTCGGCGACCGCCTGGCCGCCGCCGCTGCCGAACAGTTCCATCCGGGTGCCGTCGGGCAGCTCCAGCCAACTCATGTTCTCCACCACACCGACGATCTGCTGGTGCGTCTGCAGCGCGATCGAACCGGCGCGCTCGGCGACTTCCCGCGCGGCCAGTTGCGGTGTGGTGACCACCAGCAGCTCCGCCGAGGGCACGAGCTGCGCCACCGAGATGGCGATGTCGCCGGTGCCCGGCGGCAGGTCCATCAGCAGCACGTCCAGGTCGCCCCAGAAGACGTCGGCCAGGAACTGCTGAAGCGCCCGGTGCAGCATCGGGCCGCGCCACACCACGGCGGTGTTGCCCGGCGTGAACATGCCGATCGAGATCACCTTCACGTCGTGCGCGACCGGCGGCATGATCATTTGATCGACCTGGGTCGGCTTGCCGGTGACGCCGAGCATCCGGGGCACCGAGAAGCCGTAGATATCGGCGTCGAGCACGCCGACCGCGACGCCGCGGGCCGCGAGTGCGGCGGCCAGGTTGACCGTGACCGACGACTTGCCCACCCCGCCCTTGCCGGATGCGACCGCGTACACACGGGTCCGGGAGCCGGGCTGCGCGAACGGGATCTCGTTCTGCGGCGCGTCCCCGCGCAGCTTCAGCCGCAGCGCGGTGCGCTGCTCGTCGCTCATCACGCCGAACGTCACCGAAACCGATCGCACGTCGGCCACTCGCGACACCGCCGCGGTGACGCCCTGGGTGAGTTCGTTGCGCATGGGGCAGCCGGGAATGGTCAACAGCACGGTCACGGCGACCGCGCCGTCGTCCTCGATCCGCACGTCGGCGACCATGTCCAGCTCGGTGATCGGCTTGCGGATCTCCGGGTCGTCGACGGTGGCCAGGGCGGCGCGAACCGCGGTTTCGTCAGGGCGGGGCACGCTTCGATCCTACGGAGCCCGGGCCATCCGCCGCCGAATGGACCACCCGGCCAATGTCGGGGCGCCGCTTAGGATCAGATCCGCGATGAGTTCCCCCACACCCGCGCATATCGGCGCGTCCAATTGGCGGCTCGAAGTCTGGCGCTCGTTCCTGCGCGCACACGCTGCCCTCGTGCGCGAACTCGAGCGCGAGCTGGCCGCCGAGGCCGGGCTGCCGCTGAGCTGGTACGACGTGTTGCTCCAGCTCGCCGAGGCACCCGGGCGCCGGCTGCGCATGGCCGAGCTGGCCGAGCGGGTGCTGCTGTCTCGCTCCGGGCTGACCAGGCTCGTCGACCGCCTGGAGGCGGAGCGACTGGTCCGCCGTGAACGTTCCCGCGACGACGCGCGGGGCACCTTCACGGTGCTCACCGTCGACGGCCTGGACCGGCTGCGCACCGCCGCGCCGATCCATCTCGCCGGGATCCAGCGGCACTTCCTCTCCCGCTTCGACGACGAGGAGCTGCGCTCGCTGGCCGCCTCGCTCGGCCGGCTGGCCGACGCGCCGCCGGACGAATGACCGAACCGGAGTTGCCGCCCAGCAGTGCCGAGCGCCGGGCCACGATTCGCAACTGTCTGGGCGTGGGTGTCGCCGTCGGCGCGTACGGGTTCGCGTTCGGCGCCGCTTCGGTGGCCGCCGGCCTGTCGGTGCTGCAGACGTGCCTGCTGTCGTTGCTGGCGTTCACCGGCGGCACCCAGTTCGCCGTGGTCGGCGTGGTGGCCGGCGGTGGCTCGCTCGGCGCTGCGCTCGGCAGCGGGCTGCTGCTCGGTTCGCGCAACACCCTCTATGCGATGCGGATGGCGCCGCTGCTGCAGGTGCGCGGCTGGCGGCGGCTGCTGGCCGCGCTGGGCACGATCGACGAGTCGACGGCGATGGCCGTCGGCCAGCCTCGGCCGCCACTGGCGCGGGTCGCTTTCTGGTGGACGTTCGCCGGCGTATTCACGTTCTGGAACCTGTCCACACTGCTCGGTGCGGCAGGGGCGAGCGCGTTCGGTGACCCGGCCAAGTTCGGGCTCGATGCGGTGATTCCCGCCGCGTTCCTGGCGCTGCTCGCGCCGCGCCTGCGCGACGGTGCGGTGGAACGACGGGTCGCGCTGGGCGGTGCCGTGATCGCGTTCGTGATGATCCCGCTGACGCCGCCGGGCGTCCCGGTGCTCGTCTCCTGCGCTGCGCTGCTGCTGTCCACCACGGTTCGTTCCGGACCGGCGAAGCGGTCCCGATGAACCTGTGGGCGCTGGTCATCGCCACCATCGCGGGCTGCTACCTGCTCAAGCTCGCCGGGTATCTGGTGCCGGCGCGGGTACTCGACCACCCACGGATGCGGCGACTCGTCGAGCTCGTGCCGGTCGCGTTGCTGGCCGCGCTGGTGGTCGTGGAGGCGGTCGCGAACGGCCGCCACTTGCATGCGGACGGGCCGCGGCTGGCCGGCTTCGCGGTCGGCGCGCTCGCGGTGTGGCGCCGGGCGCCGTTCCTGGTGGTGGTGGTGGCGGCGGCGGTCACCGCGGCGCTGCTTCGCCTGGCCTGACCACCTGCGCGACTGGCCATGTGGCCGCCGTCGGGATGTCCGGCCCCGGTGGCTAGCGCGGGTCGCGCCGCTCGTCCCGTCGGTCCTCGCGGCGGTCCTCGCGGCGGTCCTCGAGCCGGGCCAGTTCGGCACGCAGGAAGTCACGTGTGACCACCTCGCCCAGGGCCATCCGCACCGACGCGAGTTCGCGCGCGAGGTACTCGGTGTCGGCGACGGCTCGGGCGGCCGCGGCGCGGTCTGCCTCGGCCTGAATGCGGTCCCGGTCGGCCTGGCGATTCTGCGCCAGCAGGATCAGCGGTGCCGCGTAGGCAGCCTGGGTCGAGAACGCGAGGTTCAACAGGATGAACGGATACGGGTCGAACGGCTTGCTGCCGTGGTGGCCGGAGTTGTGCCAGTTGATGCCCCACACCGCGTTGATGGCGATCCAGGCCAGCACGAACAGCGTCTGGATGGCGAGGTAGCGGGCTGTGCCGAAGTAGCGCGCCAACTGCTCGGACAGCTCGCCGAAGCGGTCGGGGTCGATGCGAGGACGCCGGATGCCCCGCGGCACGCGCGGCTGGTCCAGCCGGTCGCGCCGCTCAGCCACGGGCGAGCTCCTCGTCGGCGTCGGCATCGCGCCAGTTCTCCGGCAACAGGTGATCCAGCACGTCGTCGACGGAGACCGCGCCGAGCAGCCGGTCGCCCTCGTCCAGCACCGGTGCCGCAACGAGGTTGTAGGTAGCCAGGTGCCGGGTGACCTCGTCGATCGGGGCGTCCGGGCGCAACCAACCGGTGTCCTTCTCGGCGAGGCCGCTGACCAGTGAGGACGGCGGTTCGCGTAGCAGTCGCTGGATGTGTGCGGTGCCTAGGTAGCGGCCGGTGGGGGTGGAGTGCGGCGGGCGAACGACGAACACCTGTGCGGCGATCGCCGGTGACAGTTCCGGATTACGGACCAGCGCCAGCGCGTCCGCAACTGTGGCGTCCGGCAGCAGGATCACCGGCTCGGAGGTCATCAGGCCGCCGGCGGTGTAGTCGCCGTAGGTCATCAGCCGGCGGACCGGCTCGGCCTCCTCCGGCTCCATCAACTCGAGCAGGCGTTGCTGGTCGGCCGTGGTGAGTTCGCCGAGCAGGTCAGCCGCGTCGTCGTCGTCCATCGCCTCCAGCACGTCGGCGGCACGCTCGTCGTTGAGGCCGTGCAGCAGCTCCACCTGGTCGTCCTCGGGCAGCTCCTGGAGCACGTCGGCCAGGCGCTCGTCGTCGAAGGCCGCGACGACCTCGCGCCGCCGCTTCGGCGACAGATCCTGCAGTGCGGTCGCGATGTCGGCGGCACGCATCTCGGCGAACATGGCGACCAGCGCGTCGGTGCCCTGCTGTTGCTCCGGCGGCACCGCGAGCCCGTCCACCGACTCCCAGGACACCTGGAAGTGCTGACCGCGCCGCGGCCGCAACCGGACCCCGGCAGTGGTGGTGCGGACCGCGAGCCTGGTGATCACCCAGTCCCGGTTGCGGTTCTGCTCGATGGCCGCGTCCACGATCGTCACCTGCTGGTCGTTGACGACGACGGTCCGGTCGAGCAGCTCGTGCAGCACGAGCACCTCGCTCGGGCGGCGTTCGAAGCGCTTCATGTTGACGGTGCCGGAGACGAGCACAACCGCGTCCGGTTCGATTCGGGTGACCCGGCCCATCGGCACGAAGATGCGGTGCCGGTGCAGCAGCTCGACCACCAGGCCGAGGATGCGCGGCGGCTGGCGGTCGACGCGCAGCGTGGTGACAGCGTCACGGACGCGCCCCAACTGGTCGCCGTTGGGGTCGAACACGCCGATTCCGGCGAGCCTCGCCAGGAAGATCCGCGTTCCGGTACTCACGACAGCAGGCTAGTCGGCGTGCCCGGCCGAGTGCTGGAACCATGCGCCGGTTCCGGCGGTTTCTCTCGGACGCGTCTCAGGGGCGTCTAACTGGCCGGCGCCCTCTTTGCGCTCGGCTGGCCAACCCGGATCACGGCGTGTGAGACCCCCGACACCGGGTCTGCGCGGGTTGGCGTGCCCGCGGCGGGGTGGGGCATGCTCGCCGGTATGACCGTGAACCAGTCCGAATCTCCCGTGTCGCCGGCCGCGGGCGGGAACCTGCGACCGCGCCGGTCCTGCCTGGCCGTGCCAGGTAGCAACCCGCGCTTCCTGGAGAAGGCGAAGGGGCTACCGGCCGACCAGGTGTTCCTCGACCTCGAGGACGCGTGCGCGCCGCTGGTCAAGCCCGAGGCACGCAAGAACATCGTGGCCGCGCTGAACGAGGGCGGCTGGGGCGACAAGATCCGGGTCGTGCGCGTCAACGACTGGACGACGCACTGGACCTACCGCGATGTCGTCGAGGTGGTCGAGGGCGCGGGGCCGAACCTGGACTGCATCATGCTGCCGAAGGTGCAGAGCCCCGAGCAGATCGTCGCCCTGGACATCTTGATGACCCAGATCGAGAAGACGATGGGTTACGAGGTCGGCCGCATCGGTATCGAGGCCCAGATCGAGAACGCCCAGGGCCTGATCGCGGTCGACGCGATCGCGAAGGCCAGCCCGCGGGTGGAGACGATCATCTTCGGGCCGGCCGACTTCATGGCGAGCATCAATATGAAGTCGCTGGTGGTGGGCGAGCAGCCACCCGGTTACGACGTCGGCGATGCGTATCACCACATCCTGATGTCGATCCTGATGGCGGCCCGCGCGAACGACAAGCAAGCCATCGACGGCCCCTACCTGCAGATCCGTGACGCCGAGGGTTTCCGGCGCGTGGCGCAGCGGTCGGCGGCGTTGGGCTTCGACGGCAAGTGGGTGTTGCATCCGGACCAGATCGCCATCGCGAACGAGGTCTACGCCCCGACCCAGGACGACTACGACCACGCCGAACTGATCCTGGACGCCTACGACTACTACACCTCCGAGGCCGGCGGGGCGAAGGGCTCGGCCATGCTGGGCGACGAGATGATCGACGAGGCGTCGCGCAAGATGGCGCTGGTGATCGCGGGGAAGGGCCGCGCGGCGGGGCTGGCGCGGACGTCGGCGTTCACGCCCCCTGAGAGTTGACGACGGCCGATCGGATCGTGCCGCGGCGATCACGTACGGTGACGCGAACACGGATCGAGGGGGACCAGGTGCTCAGGCCGGCTCATCGGTGGCTCGCTGCCGCCTCCGTCGCGCTGGCGGCGACGGCACTGACGGCGTGCGGTGGTTCGACGTCCGGCGGGGCGAACTTCCCGAGCCAGAGCGGCAATGTCCTGCCGAGCGCTCCGGCGACGGACGCGCTGAGCACGAACCTCACCGCCAGCGCGCTTGCCACTGCCGCATACGACGACATGCGTGCGGCGACCTCGGTGCACGTGGTGACGAACTCGAAGAACAAGAAGATCACCACGGTGCTGGACATCGACTTCTCCGGCAACAACTCCACCGGCAACGTCGTGGTGGACAAGACGAAGGTGCTGCTGATCCGGATCGGCTCGGACGTCTACGTCAACGGGCCGGACGCGTTCTGGCAGGCCGAGCTGGCCGCGGCCAAGGCCACCGCGTTGCTGCCGAAGGTGCATGGCAAGTGGGTGAAGAACCCGACCTTCACCGGCACGTTCGCGCAGGTGGAGCGGCTGACCAGTCTGAAGATGTTCATGGAATCGGTGGTCGGCAGCGGCGATCCGACGCAGTTCGTCAAGGGCGGGGACAAGGTGATCAACAAGGTGGTCACCATCCCGTTGACCGACCACACGACCGGCTCGGCGCTCTATGTGGCGAAGAACGGCAAACCGTATCCGGTGCAGGCGACCGGGACGAAGGGCGCCACCAGCGCCACCTCGACGTTCGACTCGTGGAACAAGCCATTCGTGGTGAAGCAGCCGCCAGCCGCGCAGGTGTACGTGTTCACCACGTCCTGACGTCTGCGCCGTCGGGGACCTGACGGCTTAGTTTGTCTCGGCTGTCTCAGTCGTCGACGGCGGTCGATTGCGCGACGAAGTCCGCGCCCGCGCCAGGCACCACACAGAACAGCAGGCCGGCCGGGTCGCGCAGCACCACCCAGTCTCCGTGCTGTTCCACCACGGTGGCGCCGGCCGCCACCAGGCGCGCCACTTCGGCTGCGACGTCGTCGGACTCGATGTCGAGATGCACCCGGGCGGCGGTGCTGCCGACGTCCTGCACCATCACCGGTCCGGCGGCGGCGGAGTGCTCCAGCACGTGGTATTCGGGGTGCTTGGTGGCGCGGCGGGTGGTGGCCGATAGCGCCGTGGTCCAGAAGTCGCGGGTGGCGTCGTTGGCCTGGGACGGGACGTCGATGACGACGGTGCGCAGCAGGATTCGATGCATGTGGCATTCCTAACGCATCCGGGTGACAGTTGGTCGTCCTACTACCGGGCAGGGGATACTGGCGGCAGTACAGACGCGCCTGTCGATGCTTGTCCCCGTGTCCGTCTGCGCGCGTCGTGACCTTGGAGGGACGACCCCATGGCTCGCCTCGCCCAGACCGCCGGGCTGACCGACGTCCAGCAGGAGATCCTGCGCACCGTCCGCGATTTCGTGGACAAGGAGATCATCCCGAACGCCACCGAACTCGAGCACAAGGACGAGTTCCCGGAGGCGATCGTCGAGGGCATGAAGGAGATGGGGCTGTTCGGCCTGACCATCGCCGAGGAGTACGGCGGGTTGGGTGAGTCGCTGCTGACCTACGCGTTGGTGGTGGAGCAGATCGCGCGCGGGTGGATGTCGGTGTCCGGCGTGATCAACACGCACTTCATCGTCGCCTACATGATCAACCAGCACGGCACGGACGAGCAGAAGCAGCGGTTGCTGCCGAAGATGGCGACCGGTGAGATCCGCGGCGCGTTCTCGATGAGCGAGCCGGAGTGCGGGTCGGACGTGGCGGCGATCAAGTCGCGGGCCAAAGCCGATGGTGACGAGTTCGTGCTGGACGGGCAGAAGATGTGGCTGACCAACGGCGCGCGCGCCGGGGTGGTCGCGACGCTGGTGAAGGACGATCTGGGCGGCGATTCGGTCTACAAGAACATGACCACGTTCCTGATCGAGAAGGAGCCGGGCTTCGGTGAGACGCGGCCGGGCCTCACCATTCCCGGCAAGATCGACAAGATGGGTTACAAGGGCGTCGAGACCACCGAGATGGTGCTCGACGGCGTGCGGGTGCCGGCCGATGCGGTGCTCGGCGGCGAGAAGGGTCGCGGGCGCGGCTTCTACCAGATGATGGACGGCGTCGAGGTGGGTCGGGTGAACGTCGCGGCGCGCGGCTGCGGCATCTCGATCCGGGCGTTCGAACTCGCGGTTGCCTACGCCCAGCAGCGCAAGACGTTCGGCAAGCAGATCGCCGAGCACCAGGCGATCGCGTTCAAGCTGGCCGAGATGGCGACCAAGGTCGAGGCTGCGCACCTGCTGATGGTGAACGCGGCGCGGCTGAAGGACGCAGGTGAGCGCAACGACGTCGAGGCCGGCATGGCCAAGCTGCTGGCCTCGGAGTACTGCGCCGAGGTGACGCAGGAGTCGTTCCGCATCCACGGCGGTTACGGCTACTCGAAGGAGTACGAGATCGAGCGGCTGATGCGCGAGGCGCCGTTCCTGCTCATCGGCGAGGGCACGTCGGAGATCCAGAAGACGATCATCAGCCGTGGCCTGCTGAAGGAGTACAAGCTCAATCAGTAGCGCCGGTCGGGCTGAACGCCGCGCATCGGAGCCGAGCGGTCAGGACGGCGCTTTGCGCAACGACGAGATCCTGGGCTAATAGGTCGGGAGCTGCAGCAGGTCGTCGGTGGGGTAGCCGCCAGCCGTGGAGCGGAGGTAGGCGGGCCGGCCGTAGGGGTGAATGGTGGTCACCTGGCCGGGCGGCTTGGTGCGCGGTGCGGCCGGCACGAGAACCCGGATGTCCCAGCCGTAGTCGTCGATGAGGCGGGCGGCGATGCCGACGTCCAGCCGTTCGACGATGCCGGTGTCGCTGTGTCGCAGCTCGACCTCGTCGATGTGCTCGCTGCGGAAGCCGCCCGGCGCGAGGTGGATGCGCTCGATGAACTTCGGCTCGCGCGCCACGGCCTGCCTCCCGGTTCGGTCGCCCTCAGTGTCCCGCGGCTGGATGCGGGAGCCGGGCAGGAAACCCGGCCGACACGCCGCGCCGATACCGTCCACCGCGTGGCTGAGGTTGAGGTTGAGCCGGTGGAGTCGCTGCTGACGGCGATGCGGATGTACGGGCGGCACGGCTTCGTCCAGGTCCCGCGCTTCGATCCGTATCTCGACAGCGAAACGCCCATCTGCATGGCGCGACAGCTCGACGCGTAGGCAATGGACATCCGGGACTAGTCGGGCGTGCGCCTTCCGGCGGACGTGCCGTGGGGCTACATTCCGCGCATCGGTTCTTGTCTGGGAGGGGAATGCCATGCGCAAGCGGATTGCTTTCGTGCTGGGGGTTGCGCTGGCCATGATGCTGGCTCTGACCGCTGTCGGCGCGAGCGTCAGCAACGCGAGTTCATCGCTGACCACGTGTAACGGCACCTACGACGGCGTCACGTTCAGCTCGCTGACCGTGCCGGCCGGCGGTTCGTGCATCATCAGCGATTCCACGGTCAGAGGCGGCGTCAGGGTTAACAAGAATGCTGAGTTCGACGCGTGCGATGTGACCGTGGCCGGTGGCGTCAATGCGACGCAGGCGTACGTGAACATCGACAACACCTCGTGGATCGGTGGCGGGATCCTGCTGGACCAGCCGGGTTCGCCGCTGTCGGGCGGCGGCTCGCCGTGCACGGAGAGGGGCAGCTACGACTACTCGGCCTACATCTGCCCGCACTATGTCGGCGGCGGGATCACCGTGCAGAATGCGCCGTACAACGATGACCTGGAAGTGTCGATCGGTGAATGCGGCTACATGACGATCCACGGCGCCGTCATGATCGTGAACAACAAGCAGTGGGTCGAGATCGAGGACGCGACGATCATCGGTTCGCTGGTGTGCCTCAACAACTGGCCGGACGCCACGGCGTGGAACGTCACCGTGACCGGCGCGCGGATCGGTTGCTACGGCAACACGTGTAGCTAGCTGGACTAGCTCTTCAGTCAGCTGACGGGTAGTGGGCGGTCGTCTCCGGACGACCGCCCACATCTTCGCGTGGGCTGTCGTGGTGCGCCTCAGACGCGGATAACTGAAGGTCCTCCGACTGCCGCGATCGGATCGAAGTCGTCATCCTGGGTTACCACCGGAAGGCCGTTTGCAGCGGCTGTAGCGGCAATCCATAGGTCGTTCACCTTGGCTCGTCGGCCGTCTTCGGCTAGCCGGATCCGTAGTTCGGCCCAGTAACGTGCGACCGAGGCGTCGATCGGCAACGGCTCCAGGTGAGCCACGCTTTCGAGGGTTGCTAGTCGCGTTGCTCGGCTATGGGTGCTGGTCGCGGCGAGCACACCTGCGTGCAGTTCGGCGACCGTGATGACGCTGATGAATGCCTCATCCGGCAGGGCCGAGACCTGCAGTGGTCGGCCGGATTCGTCCGCGATCAGGACGGACGTGTCCCACAGTCCCCGAGATGCAACGTTCATTCGATTGGATCGAGATCGTCAGTCGTTTCGGGAACCAGCGCCGCCAACTGTTGGCGAAGTTCCGCATCGGCCTGGAAGCGCGTCAAGATCGCGATCTGCTCTTGGCGGTTCATCGACACCCGCCGCTCGCCGCGCACCGGGCTGAGTTCCGCGACCGGCGTGCCGTTCACGGTGATGGTCACGCGGTCACCCGCGGCCACACGCTTCAACACGTCCGCCGTGTGATTGCGGAGATCTCGAGACGCCACAGAGGACATGTGCGTAATCGTAGCACTTCTGCCACATACTCGGCTCATCGCAGACGCCGGCTCAGCTGGAGGCGCTGTTTAGTCGGAAAATCACCATTGCGTGTTTAGTTCGCATAAGGGAGGCTCTGGAAGCCTTTATTCAGCGTGCCCGTTGGAGCAAGGGGCGGCTTCGGGACTTGCAGCGAGGGTCGGTTTCGTGACCCTCGAGAGAGTGTCCGCGATGACCCTCGCTCGACGCCACCGGTGGAGCCGGTTCGCTTCCTTGGCCACGATTCTCGCGGTTATCGGCGCCGCCGCGGTGCCGGCCCATGCGGCAACCCCACGGCCGAAGCCACCGCATAGCTCCCTGTCTCGGTCGGCCAGCCCAGCACCCCTCCTACGCTCCGCAAGGTTGACCAAAGCCGTGCCGACGGCCTCCGCGAAGCATGCAGCGTCGGACGCGCGTCGGGCGAAGCCAACCCCAGTCGACGAGATCGTTGCCGATCGCACCGCAACGTCTTCGACCTGGCGGAACTCCGATGGCACGGTGACCGTGAACCGTTACGCCGAACCGCATTACTACAAGCCTGCTCCCGGGGCTTCCTGGGAGCCGCTTTCGACGATCCTGTCGCCGGTGGCTGGCCGGCCCGGTACGTGGAGCTCGGGGCCGAACTCGTGGTCGGTAACGTTTGGCCCACTCGATCGCTCCGGGGGCGCTGAACAGGCCACGTCTGGTTCTGCACATGTCGCATTCACACCGCGGGCTGCCACGAGTGAAACCATCACGCCATCGGTTTCCGGGTCGGTCGCGACGTACGGACGGGTGTGGCCGAATACCAATCTCGTTGAGCGAGTCTCAGGCGATGGTGTTGACGAGCAGCTGCAACTGACCGGGCCCGGTACGCAAGCCACCTACGCCTTCGATCTACACGGTGCGATTGCGTCCGCAAATGGCGATGGAGGCCTGAATCTGCAAGATCGAGGCCAGACCATCGCGACCGTCGCACCGTTAACCATCGCAACATCGGGCCAAGTCTCCGCAGCATCGGCCGCGAAATCCGCTCAGGCCCGGTTTGTTGTTCACGGCTCGGTCGTTGAGGTCGTGGTCTCTCCCCAATGGCTCGCGTCGCTGTCAGCGAGTGCGTTCCCGGTAGTGATCGATCCAGGAATGAGTTTCGCTCAAGGCTTCACCGGAATCGAAGCATTCTCAAGCACGGGAAGCACCGCGACGGAGTTGGCAGTAGGCGCCAACGCCTCGGGGTCTTGGGACGGCACCTGGTCCCTCCCTCTGAAGCCGCTCGCGGCTACGCCGGGCGACAGTGAGCCATGGGCACTCGTGTCCGGTCAGGTTGAATTGAATTGTTCTGCTCTCTGCACGTTGGCGAACGCTACGGTCTACAACGAAGCGAGTCAGCCGAACTCCTACAGCTCCGTCGCAACCGGTTCGGCGCTGCCGACCACCGTTCATCCGAACGACGCGCAAACTGGCACTTCGGGCAGCATTACCGCCACGTTCACCTCCGACGCCGCGTACGTGGCCGGTGGCAGTGCGTGGTTCGGACTAGCGGCGAACGAGCCGTCAGGCTCATACGTCCAGTTTCCGTCAAACGATGTTGACGCCGCATTCACCTTCGAGCAGCAACTTCCACCGACCTCGGTCAATTCGATGCCCACCGGCAGCATCATCAGTAACCCGACACCGACGCTGACGGCGAAGGTGACGGCACCCAGCATCTGCAAGTACGTTTCAGCGAGCGGCTTGCCGAAGAGCAGCGGCAATGGATGCGATCCAGCCGACTACCTGTCCTATGACTTCAAAGTGAGCACGTCGCCGTCAGCGGAAGCTGGGCAAGTGGTCGCCGATTCGGGCTGGATCACCGGAGCGTATACACAGAACGCCGTCGACCTCTATAACGGCTCATCAGGCACATTGCGTCTCACAGGGGATCTTGTCGGCTACTACAAAACCGGCGCAGCTACCGGAGCTGGGTCCTGGTCATATCCAGATTTGCACGGCAACTACACGGCATCCACGACGAGCACGGGAATGACCTTAACGTCGACGACCTACGATCCATGGGGCCAAACGTCGAGCGGTGACACGATCCAAAACGTGGCTGGCAGTAGCAGCAACCTTGGGGCAGCCGGCGCGGATGGCAAGGTCACCGACACGACGACTGATCTGATCATCATGGGTGCGCGGGCCTTCAACCCAGCGGAATCCCGATTCACATCGGTCGACCCCATCGAAGGCGGCTGCGCCAATGCTTACGTGTATGCGTTTGGGGATCCAGTTAACTCCGGCGATCTATCCGGGCAATCCGGATGTGGTGGTGGTGACGGCGGGGTTGCGGGCATCAGCGCGAGTTGCAGCCTGCATTGGACCTCTGCATCGTGCACGGTATCGGTGACTCCTGATGAAGCAGAGAGTCTTGTTCACGAGCTGCTATCGCTGCCCGGTCTGGCAGGAGTGGCCGCGGTGTCCGGCGCGTTGTGCGGTGCCATTGGGCTCCTCGCAACACCTGTCGTCGCTTTCGTTGCCGGGTTAGCTTGCACGATCGCCGCAGCCGTTGGCGTGGGCCAACTAACCGACTGGCTCGACGGTGCCGCGAAGAGCCACGAAGATGCCAAGGTCACGTTTACGGCATCGTTTACCGGTGGGGTCCGCGCCCGCATCTATCAGTCCAAGCCCACCCCTTGTGGCGGCTGAGGTGGCTCACCGTGGCTACCTCGGTGCCGTTCCGGACGCCACGATCTCGGTATTCCGCGAATCGAAACTGTGGAGAGACCGCGCGAGTCGCTATCGAGTGCAGATCGACGGAGCGACTCGGGGCTCGGTACGTCAAGGTCGGACCATCGACATTCCCGTGCCGTCTGGCACTCGCACTGTCCAAGTCCGACTCGGACTCATTGCTCGAAGCCCGCGGGTCGCGCTCGACCTGCAGCCTGGGCAGCGCGTGGTTCTGAGGTGCGAGCCACGTGCACCTTGGCGTGGAGTTCTACGACCGAACAGCTATCTGAGATTGGAACTTGCTCGCACGCCGTTCGGCCACTGAGCATCGAGCGAGCTGCCGCAGGCGATTGGTCCGCATCGATACTCCTAGCCTCGTCGGACATAGGCGACTCGGTGTGCGAGGCAACTAAAACATCCGGCGGGCGACAACCATCGCCGCAGAGGACCGGAATTCGTGCACTGCGGCGACGTCCGTCCGGGCGGTCGATCCGCACGCGGTGCTCCGGCTGCGGAACGAGATGGTCACGGACTACCGCGACTGGGCCGTCATCTCTTGCCAGCCGCACTCGAAGATGTGCCTGCCGTGTCGCATGCGGCTCCGTGTACGCAGCGATTTCATCGATCGGCGAATGCGGCTACATGACGATCCACGGCGCCGTCATGATCGTGAACAACAAGCAGTGGGTCGAGATCGAGGACGCGACGATCATCGGTTCGCTGGTGTGCCTCAACAACTGGCCGGACGCCACGGCGTGGAACGTCACCGTGACCGGCGCGCGGATCGGTTGCTACGGCAACACGTGTAGCTAGCTGGACTAGCTCTTCAGTCAGCTGACGCTTGGTGGGCGGCCGTCTCCGGACGGCCGCCCACATCTCCGTGCGAGCCGCGCTCGGGCGGGCTGACTTCGATTGGGTCGAGGTCGTCGGTGGTATCTGCGACGAGGTCGGCCAAGTCTTCGGTCAATGCCGCGTCGGCTGGGGACGAGGTCACGATGGTGATCTGCTCGTCGTGATTCATTGATCCCACGCCGCTACCTCCTCGCGCTGACGACATGTCGCGCGCTGCTCCCACTATCAGGAGGACTTTGGCCCGTGGCGCTCTTGTCTCCTGTGGTAACGGTGAATTGACAGGGCGACAAGAGACCCCACCAATAGTGCGGGAATGATCGAAAGCAGCGTGTTATGCCATCCGGATCCCAGAGTGGTGGCCACGATGAATACACCCACCGTTGCGCCAAGGACCAATGCTTGTCGGTTGTGGACGAACGACCAGTCGTAGGACTCGTGGCCGTACGTGCGTCCTCGAATGAAGTCGTACAAGAACCCCGAGGCGACGCCGCTCAGCCCGATGAAATACCAATACATGTGCGCCTCCAAATCAGGTGCAGTAGCCGCCGCTGTATTCGTACGCGGTCAGCGTGGACTTGACCTTCAAGCACTTGCCATCGGCCGACGCCTTAGCCGCAACCGTCATCAGGTAGGCGACGTACCCGCGCAGCAGCGGCGCCCAGGGACCGCCAAGGGATGCAATGAGTCCGACCGCCGTGCCGTACGCAGTAAAGAGCCGGGTCTCATGCTTGTTGAAGTAGATGGTCCCGGTGACCCATCCCCACGTGTAGTGCGGATCTGCTGTGAGTGGGAACGTTGCGCCACTCGTATCAACGCTTTGAATGACGGTATTGCCGTCCAGGCTGAATGATGTCGGGACCGTCCGACCATATCGGTCGTGGGCCCAAGGGGCGTCCAGATGCGCGAAACCTATAGCGGCACCGGATGTGATCCTCACCAGGTCGTAGCCGCCGGCGCCGTCGCTGACGATGGATTCTCCGTGCTGCAACGTCAGTGGAAAGCGGTACGTATTCGGCGCGTCCGCGGACATGAGAGTCATGACAGTGCTGGCGGCTCCAGGGCTCACTGTGCTTGCGAACCGAACAAGCGAAGCTCGCTCGACTGGTGTTCTCCACGAGAAGCGCGCTTGTGCGGATCCAGCGGCTACATCTGATGACGCCTTCGATGGATCCGCAGAGGCGGGCACCGCACCGAGCGTTACGACCACCGCGACCCCGCACGCTCCCGCAAGCGCGGCCCTAATCGCACCCGACAACTTCCCGTTCATCCGTCTCAACTCCTCCATCCGGCGCCTCGATCGGTGAGGCGCCCGTTTTGTCCGAAACATAGTCAGACGTCATACAGGCAGGGCAGCGAAAAGTCGGCTAACTGACAAACGCGGGCCTGGATTGCACGGGTTGTCCACAGGTGTCGGTTGGATCGCTTGTTACTGGTCGGTTGCCCCTAGCCTCGTCCGGACATATCCGGCAATTGGTGAGTGAGGCAACCAGGCATGTCCGGCGGGCAGGCAATCGTCGACGCGGAGGTCCGCGAACTCGTACGCCGTCGCGGCATCGATCCAGCGGTCGATCCACACGCAGTGTCACGGCTGGTGGACGAGGTGGTCACCGAGTACCTCGACCGTGCCGTCACCTCTCGCCTGCCGCCGCTCGGCGACGTGCCTACCGTGTCGCGCGCGATCTACGACGCGATCGCGGGATTCGGTGCGTTGCAGCCGCTGCTCGACGATGCCGGCGTCGAAGAGATCTGGATCAACGAACCCGGTCGGGTGTTTGCGGCGCGACGCGGACGGTCCGAGCTCACCACAGTCATCCTGACCGCCGAGGAGGTCGCCGACCTGGTCGAGCGGATGCTGCGCCCGTCCGGTCGGCGCATCGATCTCTCCACGCCGTTCGTGGACGCGATGCTGCCGGACGGATCCCGCCTGCACGTGGTGATACCGAACATCACTCGGCGGCATATGGCAGTCAACATTCGCAAGTTCGTGATGACGCTGAACACACTCGACGAATTGGTGCATGCCGGATCGCTGACCGTCCAAGCGGCGCAGTTCCTCGAGGCATCGGTCGGTGCCGGCCTGAACGTGCTCGTCGCCGGCGGAACGCAGGCCGGCAAGACCACCATGCTCAACGCGCTGTGCTCGGCAATACCCGCACGCGAACGCATCGTGACGGTGGAAGAGGTCTTCGAGCTGCACGTGGACGCGCCGGATGTCGTCGCGATGCAGACGCGCCAGTCCAATCTCGAGGGCACGGGCGAGATCCCGCTCCGGCGCCTGGTCAAGGAGGCGCTGCGGATGCGGCCCTCGCGATTGATCGTGGGCGAGGTGCGGCAGGCCGAGTGTCTCGACCTGCTCATCGCGCTCAACAGCGGGCTGCCCGGGATGTGCACCCTGCACGCGAATTCGGCCCGCGAGGCACTCGTCAAGATGTGCACCTTGCCGCTGCTGGCCGGTGAGAACGTCTCGGCATCGTTCGTGGTGCCGACGGTCGCCGCCTCGGTCGATCTCGTGGTGCACCTCGGCATGGACGCCACCGGCCATCGCCGCGTCCGGGAGATCGTCGGCGTGACCGGACGGGTCGAGGGCGACGTCATCGAGACCAGCGACATCTTCACGCTGCGCCGGGACCGACTTGAGCGCGGCGGGGGATATCCACCGCACGCCGAGCGGTACGAGGCGGCGGGAGTCGACCTGGCCGTGCTACTTGCTGGCGCTCATCGCACCGGCGATCGCGATCGGGACTGCTGAGTGGGCGCGCTGCTCGGATTGACCCTCGGCTTGGGCGTCCTGCTGATCTGGCGAAGCGGGCCGCGGCAGCCGCCGAGCGACAGGGGTGCCGCGGCAGGCTGGATGACGCGTCGGGCCGAGCTGCTGCGGCAGGCCGGAGTCGAGGGTGTCGGTCCATCGCAACTGCTCGGCGCCCAGGTGGTCTGCGCCGTCGTCGCACTGGGGCTCGTGCTCGTGCTGACCTCCACCGTGACCGTTGCCTGCGCGTTCGCCTGCTTCGCGTTCGTGGCCCCGGTGGTCGCGGTGCGCCGCCTGCGGCGGCGCCGGCTCGTGTCGCTGCGCGATATCTGGCCCGAGGCGATCGACAACCTCGGCTCGGCGGTGCGCGCCGGCATGTCGCTGCCCGAGGGCCTGTCCGCCCTGGGCCACCGAGGACCGGCCGAGTTGCGCGGGCCGTTCGGACGGTTCAGCGCGGCCTATCAGGCGAACGGCCGATTCGCCGATTGCCTGGACGTCCTGAAGGCCGACCTCGCCGATCCCGTCGGCGATCGCGTGTGTGAAACCGTTCGTGTCGCACGCGAAGTCGGCGGCAGCGATCTGGGCTCGGTGTTGCGCACCCTGTCGGGCCTGCTGCGCGCCGATGCGCGAACCCGCGCAGAGTTGGAGACGCGACAGGGCTGGGTGGTGAATGCCGCCCGGCTCGCCGTCGGCGCGCCGTGGGCGGTGCTGTTGCTGCTGGGTACCCAGAGCACCACCTTGCAGGCGTTCGACTCACCTGGCGGCACCGCGCTGCTTGCCATCGGTGCTGGTGTCTGCGCTCTGGCCTACCGCGTCATGATCCGAATCGGGCGCCTACCCGAGGAACAGCGAGTGCTGCGGTGAGTGCACACGGCGGGCGAATCGAACTATGCACCCGGGTTGAGGTCTGCTGCGCGCCAGCAGCGAAACGAGGGCGCACGTGAGCATGCTCGGTGCATTGCTAGGGCTGGTCGGCTCGATCGGGATGATCATCGCGGTGCGCTCGGCGCCGCCGATGCGTCCGGTGCGCCTCGGCGATCGGATTGCTCCCTACCTCGGCGAGGCGCCGCCGCAATCGAAGCTGCTGGCTCGCCCGTCGGCCACCTCTGCGCCGTTTGTCGTGGCACGTCGAATCTTCGGCCCGGCGCTCGGCGACATGACCACGACGCTCGATCGACTGATCGGCGGGGCGACGTCGGTCCGGCGCCGTCTCGCCGGCCTCGGGGTGAACACCACGGTCGAGGAATTCCGCATCGAGCAGATCGTCTGGGGCACTGCGGGAACCGTCCTCGGCGCCGTGGCGCTGTTGCTCGCCTGTGCTGCGCGCGGCGGAGTCCAGCCGGTGCTGGTCGGTGGGGCGGCCATCGCCGGCATGGCTGTCGGCGTGCTGGCACGGGATTGGTGGCTCAGTCGCCAGGTGCACCAGCGTGAGGAGGCGATGCTCGCGGAGTTCCCGGTGGTGGCGGACCTGCTCGCGCTGTCCGTCGTCGCCGGCGAGGCGCCGGCCGAGGCGCTTGCCCGGGTCGCCCGGCTCACCAGTGGCGAACTGGCGCGCGACATCGATAGTGCGCTGGCGCAGGCCCGCTCCGGATCTCAACTGACCAAGGCGCTGAGCGGTGTCGCGGAACGAACCACCCTCGAGCCGTTCGCCCGTTTCCTCGCCGGCGTCGTCGTCGCGATCGAACGCGGCACCCCGCTTGCCGACGTGCTGCGTGCCCAAGCGGCCGACGTCCGCGAGATGTCGAAGCGCGCCCTGCTCGAGGCCGGCGGCAAGAAAGAGATCGCGATGATGATGCCCGTCGTCTTCATGATCTTGCCGGTCACCGTCATGTTTGCGCTCTACCCAGGGCTGCTGACGCTTACCTCACTCGCCCGCTGAGAAGAAGGAGAAACCGGATGACAGAAACGCTGCCCATTCGCCGATGGACCCGGAATGCATGCCGTCGGATCGACGCCCGAGGACGGCGGCTGCATGCGGCCGCGCTGCGACGTGTGCGATCCGGTGCGCCGGACCGAGGGGACGTGCCGGGCTGGGTCATGGTCACGGTCATGACGGCGATCTTGGTGGTGGCGATCCTGGCCCTGTTCGAGCCCGAGATCAAAACCGCGATCAGCTCGGCACTGGACTCGGTGACCGGCAGCAAGTAGATGAGCAGCGAAGTATCGGCGTCGGCGAGCTGGGGCGTGCGGGTGTGGTTGACCGTGACCTCGCCGTGGCTTCACGCCGTCGACGCGATCCGCCGCCGGCTTGGCAGCGGCGGCGATCGCGGTGCGGATCCAGGTGGGCCCCGCGGTGCAGATCGCGGCGCCGCGGTCGTCGAGTTCGTGCTGATGACGCTGTTGCTCGTCCTGCTGCTGTTCGCAGTGCTGCAGCTCGCGGTGTTCATGTACGCGCGCAACGTTGTGGCCGCCTCTGCGGCCGCCGCCGCGCGGTACGCCGCAAACGTCGGCGTGGACAACGACGCTGCCAACGGCAAGGCCTCCTCGCTGATCGCGTCGGGGCTGAGCCCGGGCGCGGCCCGCGGGTTCTCCTGTGCGGCGAGCGAATCTCCTGACCCCGACTCCGGCCTGCGTGTGGTGCAGGTGCGCTGCACCGGTCAGTTGCAGATGGTGCTGTTGCCGTTCGCAATGCCGGCGACGATCCGCGTGACGTCTTCGGCGCTCAAGGAGGGCTCGCCATGACGGCTCTCGCTGCGGCCGGTCTCGACGCCGACCCTGACGAAGACGTCGCGCCCGGCTGTCCAGCCACGCCGGGCGTCGAGCGATCGGTATGCCGACGTCGGTGGATCGATGGTGCCCGCGCGAGGGTTCGGGACCGGCTCGGCGCCGCGACGGCAGCGGGCGAGCGTGGCAGCGCAGTGATCGAGTTCGTGTTCGTTGCGCTCGTCGTCCTGCTACCGCTGGTGTACCTCATCGTGGCGGTTGCGGTGGTTCAGCACAGCCAGCTGGTCGTGACGAATGCGGCGCGGGAAGCCGGGCGCGCGTTTGCGACGAGCCCGGACACTGCGTCGGCGCCGGAACGGGTGGCCGCCGCGGTGCGGATCGCGCTCGGTGATCAGGACGATGACCGCGACGTGACTGTGCGCGTGGTCGCCGCCGGCGATGCATGCACGGCCGGCGTCGTCTCGCCCTCGCTCGCGCCCGGCTCGGTGTTCACCGTGTGCGTAACGCGGCGTGTCGATGTGCCCGCGGTGCCGTCGGTGCTGTCGGGACGGGGGATCACGACGGTGGGCCGTTACACGGTGCATGTGGACGAGTTCCGGGACGTCGGATCATGACGGCGTCGGCGTGGCGCGGCATGGACCTGCTGGTGTCGGCTGCGCGCCGACGAGCGGCACAGGTCCGCGCGCGCTCGGATGACGGCTCGACGATCCCATTGATCCTCGGCTTCTTCCTGCTCGCGATGGTCATGACCGCCGGTGCGATCGCGGCTGGTCAGGCGTTCGTGCAACAGCGCGACTTGCAGGAGTTGTGCGACGGCGCGGCCGCGTCGGCAGCGGCGAGTGCCGCCGATCTGGATCGCATTGGAGTGCCGGTCGGGGGCAGCGCGGTGCGATTCGGGGGAGTGCAACAGGCGGTCGATGACTACGTGTCACGAGACGACGCGGGGCGCGGCGTGCTCGCGGCCGCCGAGCTGTCCGCGGACGCGGAGACGATCGAAGTGAGCTGTACCTGGGTCGCCCACGTGCCGTTCGGAGCGCTGTTCGGCAAGGCAGCCGGAGTGCGGCACATAGTCACGTCCTCGGCACGGGAACCGGTGTCATGACAAGGAAGGACGGCATGGTCAGGACTACAAGCGTCGGCGTCGTGTTGGCGGCCGCATTGCTCGTGACGGGCTGCTCTGGTGGCGGGCCGCCCCCGTCACCCGGACCCGCGAGCGCAACGTCTGCGCGTGCGAGCGCAACCCCGAGTGCTACGCCCACCCCGACCCGGACGGGCCCACTGACCACCGGCCCCGGCGTCCTCCCCGGCGAAAAACCACCGGTGGAGTCGCCACTCGCCACCGAATACAGCAGCGCCGGTGCCTACGCGTTCGCGGGCTATTTCCTCTCGGCCCTTAGCTGGGCTATCGCGACGAACGATGCTGCGTTGATAGCGGAACTCTCTTTGCCGTCATGCGAAACCTGCAAGAACTACATCAACGAGCTGACAACATTGCGGGCGCAGCATCAAGTGCAACGCGGCGGCAGACCGTCCGTACGTAATGCCCATCCAGTGGATGGACCGTTCCCCGTCCTGGCGGACTACGCAATGGAATTCACACTCGATCAGTCAGCCGCGGTTCTCTTGCCAAGTAACAAGAGGTTTCCGGCACACGAAGGCTTTCGATCCGTTGTCCTCGTCTCCTGGATCAACGGCCGATGGCGTGTGGTTGACCAGGTGTCGCCATCATGAGGCTGATCCGCAGACTGGGCATCCTTGCGGCCGCGTGCTTTGCGTTCACCACTCCTGCAGTTCCTTTGGGTGCTGTCGTATCTGCGGGATGCGCCACCGGCCTTCGCGGCGCGGCCGGCGGCGGCATGGTCGGTGTCTTCGGCAGTCAAGGATGCGCTCCGATTCATGAACCATCGCCATCCTCGGGTTCGGTCGCCAAGACTGAGCCCATCGACTGTGGGTCACATGTCTCGGTGGAGGCGGTCTCGGGTGGAATCACCAGCCCTTGCGAGCAGGTCGCTTTGTGGTGCCAGGGCGCTCCGACGTCAGCGGACGGTGCGAAGACAACAAACATCGGTCAATTCCAGAGCGGCCCCAACGGCGGGCTGACGCTTGCAAGTGCTGCCTGCAATGTGCCAACGACGCAAGCAGCAGCCGGTGTGTCGGCGGCGGCGGTGGAGGCGGAGATTCGGCGGCGGGTGCCTGGTCCGGGGGTGGGGGTGGCGCCGCCGGGTGGGGTGTCGTTGGTGAATATTCAGACGTTGTTCTGGGTGGGCACGCCGGTGGATGTGTCCTTGGGGACGGTGCGGCTAGTCGGTCAGCTGGTGCGGTTGCGGGTGCAGTTGCTGCGGGTGGACTGGGACTTCGGCGACGGGGCACGTGAGACGAGTACGGGTCCGGGGAAGGCCTACACCGGTGCTGATCCGTGTCGGACGAAGTTGTGTCCGGACTACTTCGGCCACGTCTACACCCACCATGGGCTGTGGCGGGTCGGTGCGCGGGTGAGCTGGTCCGGTCAGTTCCAGGTCGGCGCCGGGGCGTGGCGTCAGATCCCGGACACCGTCACCGGGCCGGCGCAGTTCACCACCGTGCACATCTATCAAGCCCGCGGCGAACTCGTGCCTGACCCCACCGACGCGCACCCCGCACACTGACCCGAAAAGTGGATCGTGATGCACCAGCGCGGCTATAGCCGCCCGGGTGCATCACGATCCACACCAGCGGCGCTCAGCCCAGGGCGTGCAGCCACTTCGAGTTCGGCGTGCCCAGACCGGTCACGTTGTCCCAGCCGGGAGCGATGGCCAGCTCGCTGTCCTGATTGAACGTCCGCACCGAGTACAGCAACCCGTCACTCGCGTCGACGCCGTTGGCGTAGTCGACCCGGACGTCACCGAGCGCACCCGGCGTGCCCTTCACATCCGTGAACGCCGAGGTGTGCGAGTAGATCGTCGGATTCAGCAGGCCGACGGCACCACCGGCATGCTGCACCGCCAGCGCGGTCATGCCGGCGAACAACGGCGAAGCCAAGCTGGTGCCACCGATCCGGTACTGGTCGTAGTACGTGCCGTCCGGGAACACCTGCGTCTGCCCGATCAGCATGCCCGTGTTCGGGTCGGCGTTCAGCGCCACATCCGGCACCTCGCGATAGGGACCGGGCGCGATGCCGGCCTGATAGCTCGGCTGGTTGAACAGCGACGACGCGCCACCGCCCGAGCCATACAGGAACGGCACCGCCAGGTTCCACGAGGTGCCCGAGCCGGACAGGCTGTACTTCTCGGTACCCCAACCGGTCTGGAACGACACCTTGCCGTTCGCGCCGATCGCCGTCGACGTGCCACCGACGCTGGTCACGTACGGATCCGAGGTCGGATAGTCGGCCTGCGCGATGGCGGTGTTGGCCAGCTCGTCACCTTCGTCACCGGAGGAGAACATGAAGCTGATGCCCTCCACCGCGCCCTGCAGGAAAATCGACTCGTACGCCGCGATCGCCGTCTGGTCCTCGCCCTCTCCCGGCTCGCCCCACGAGTTGGTCACCAACTGCGCGGTGTCGTCCATGACCACCTGGGTGAGGTTGTCGATGAAGTCGCTGTCGAAGCAGCTGGCCGCGCCGTAGTAGTGGATGTTCGCCCCCGGTGCCATAGCGTGCACGGCCTCCACGTCGAGCGTCTCCTCAGCCGACCAGCTTCCGCAGGCACCGGTGTTGGTGAACGTGGGCGCCAGGGTCTGGCTGAACTGCCCCGCGGCGTATCCGCCGTCACCGTTGTTCACCGCGTACGTGTTCGCGTCCGACGCGATCGTGCCCGAGCCGTACGCGTCGGTGATCGCCACCGTGACGCCGCTGCCGTCCAGGGACGTGTTGCCCTCATACGCCGAGCGGAACTGCGAACCGACGTACCCGCACGGCGCGTAGGCCAGCACCTTGCCGTCGAACTTCGGCAGCTTGGTGTGGAAGTCGGCCTGGTAGGTGGCCTTCACCGATCCGTAGTAGGTCGAACACGGCCGGGCATTGCGGAATCCCGGCGGCGGCGGCGACACGTCGGCCGGCTTCGCCTGGTGCGCGCTGGTGTCCAGGCCGGACACGGTCAGCACGCTCGAGGCAAGGTTCGCCGGGACGGACAGCGCCGTTGCCGGTGCCTGCACGTTCGCGTTGGCGTGCCGGTACCGGTCGATGCTGGTGCCGAACGCACGGTCCGCGGCGGACACGGTGCCGGTGAACGCCACGTAGTTGTTCTCTGCACCGACTCCGGTGACGTGCAGGCCGGACGAACGCAGGTACGCCGACACGGCCGCAACGTCGGCCGACGCCGGCGCGTACTGCCCCTGGTATTGCGCGGCGGTCAGGAACTTGTGATAGCTGGCGCTACCGGGCGTCGCCATCGCCGTCGCGGTCTGAGCCAGCGTGGTCAACCCGCCCCGCGGGGCCAGGTAGACGCGCGCCGAGACCGGCGCCGAGGCACCGGCGTGACCCAGATGGGTCGCATGCGCCAACCACTTCGGCAGCGAGTTGGGGATCTGATGGGCGCCCGCGGCCGAGGCCGAACCCGCGGTGACGGTCAGGCCCGCGGTGGCGGCACCCACCGCGACGACAGCGAGCAGCATGCGACGCACCGAGCGCCGACGCCGGCCGGCTTTGACGAAGTCAGACACGGACGGACCGCCTTTCTAGGCGACAGACATCAGTAGGCGACGTGCATCAGTAGGAAGCGCAGCTCAGTGGACGGCGCTGAGCCACGCTGAATTCGGACTACCCAGGCCGGTGACGTCGTCCCAACCCGGACCAACGGTGAGGCTGCTGTCCTGGTCGAACGTCCGCACCGAATAGAGCAAGCCGTCGGATGCGTCGACCCCGTTGGCGAAGTCCACCCGCACATCACCCAACGCGGCCGGCGGTTCCACCACGTCGGTGAACGCCGACGGGTTGGCGTAGATCACCGGGTTGAGCAGACCGACGCCGTGGCCGCCGTTGGCCTGGATCGCCAGCGCGGTCATGCCCGCGAACAGCGGCGAGGCCAGGCTGGTGCCGCCGATGCGGTACTGGTCATACAGCGTCTTCTTGCCGAACTTCTGCGTCTCGCCGACCAGCATGCCGGTGTTGGGGTCGGCGTTCATCGCCACGTCCGGCACGTCACGGTGCCCGGCCGGCGCGATGCCGGCCTGGTAACTCGGCTGGTTGAACAGCCCGGAGCTGCCACCGCCGGATCCGTACAGGAACGCGGTCGACAGGTTCCAGGCCGTCCCGTTCGCCGACAGGCTGTACTTCTCGGTGCCCCAACCGGTCTGGAAGGCGAGGTTGCCGCTGCCGTCGATGCCGGTGGAGGTACCGCCGACGCTCGTCACGTACGGGTCGGACGTCGGGTAGTCCGCCTGCTTCACGCCGGTGTTGGCCAGCTCGTCGCCGTCATCGCCGGAGGAGTACGTGAAGCTCATGCCCTCCACCGCGCCGTGCAGGAACACCGATTCGTAGGACGCCACCAGGCTCGCCGAGGTGGCGCTCTCGACGTCGCCCCACGAGTTCGTCACGAGCTGAGCGGTGTCGTCATTGACCACCTTGTTCAGCGCCTTGAGCAGGTCAGCGTCCTCGCAGCTGTTCGCGCCGTAGTAGTGGATCTTCGCGCTCGGCGCCATCGCGTGCACGGCCTCGACGTCGAGCGTCTCCTCGCCGGCCCAGCCACTCGGGTCACAGGCCTTCTGGTGCGTGGTGGCACCGGGCTTGGTCTGCACGAACTGCCCCGCGGCGTAGGACCCGTCGCCGTTGCGGTCAGCGTAGGTCTCGGCGTCCTTTGCCATCGTGGACGCGGCATAGGCGTCCGTGATCGCGACGGTGACGCCGGCACCCGACAGCGTGGTGTTGCCCTCATACGCGGCGCGCATCTGCGGCCCGGTATAGCCGCACGGTGCGTAGGCGAGCGTTTGGCCGTCGAAGGTCGGCAACGGTGTGGTGAAGTCGGCCTGGTAGGTGGCTTGCACCTGGCCGTAGAAGACGGAGCACGGCCTGGCGTTGCGGAATCCGGCCGGCACCGGGGAGTCCGGCGACACGATGCCCGCCGGCTTGGCGATGTGTGGCGTGGTGTCCAGGCCGTCGACGGTGAGGATCGTGTCCGCCAGGTCAGCCGGCACGCTCAGCGTTGAATCCGGCGCCTGCACGTCGGCTCCGTCGTGGCGATAGCGCTCGAGGCGAGTGCTGAATGCCTTCTGCGCCGCGGCGGCGGTGCCGGTGAACGAAACGTAGCCGTTGCCGGCACCGACATCGGTGACCGCGAGGCCGGAGGTAACCAGGTAGCGGGTCACCGCCTGCACGGTCAGCGCGGTCGGGGCAAAGCGGGCCTGGTACTCGGCACTGGTGAGGAACTGGTGATACGCGGCCGTCCCCGGAGTCGCCATCTCGGTTGCAAGTTGCCCGAGCGCGGCAAGCCCGCCACGCGGCGCGAGGTAGACATCGCCGCTGACCTGGCTCTTGGTGGCGACGTCGCCGAGATGCGTGGCGTGCGCAAGCCAGGACGGGAGCGTGTTCGGAATCGACCGATTCGTCGTTGCCGAGGTCGGGCTCGCCACCACCACCGTCGACACGAGCAGGGTCGTCGCGCCGGCAACAAGGGCGGCGAGCGTGCGCTTCTTCATGGCAGATCCTCCGCGATGGCCCGGTCCGACTCACAACGCCGTGCCTTATGGGCGCCGATGGCCACCGAAGAATAGGGCGGCGCGCGGGTACCGGCCTGCCGAGTTGCTGTCTCCTTGTTGCATGGCAGCTTGTTGCAGTCGATTGGGGTGACCGTGCGAACAGAAATCGGCGGTCAGCTCCGGCGTTTTGATGCCAAAAACGAACAGGACCTGCGCCAAGGGATCAAATGGCAGGTTCTTCTTCGGTACAAGCTGCCAATTCTCGGAAATTCCACGGCGAGCGCCAGGGCTCTACGGTGCCCTCACCTTTCAACCCCCCGAGGAGGGAATTCGTGGCGCTCATTCACAGAGGACTAACCGTCTTCATCGGCACCGCCGCCGCGGTCGCCGCGCTGGCAACCCTAGCCGTGGCAACCCCGGCCCAGGCAACATCGGTCGGCGCACACAACGCGGTCCGCGTCTGCACCCAATCCACCCAGCCGACGACGGCCAGCTGCTTCGCGCTGCGCCGCACCGACGTCACCGAACCCCCGGCGCTGACCACTGCCGCCGTCAACCCTGCCGCGACACCCTCCGGCTACGGACCCGCCGACCTGCGCAGCGCCTATGAGCTCAGCGCAACCGGCAGCGCATCGGAAACCGTTGCCATCATCGACGCCTACAACGACCCGAACGCGGAGTCCGACCTCGGCGCCTATCGCAGCCAATACGGACTGCCCGCCTGCACCACCGCGAACGGCTGCTTCAAGCAGGTGAACCAGAACGGCGCCACCTCGCCGCTGCCCACGTCCAACAGCGGCTGGGCCGGTGAGATCTCCCTCGACATCGACATGGTGTCCGCGATCTGCCCGAACTGCCACATCCTGCTGGTCGAGGCGAGCAGCGCATCCATGGCCAACCTCGGCACCGCGGTGAACACCGCGGTCAACCTCGGCGCCAAGTTCGTCTCCAACAGCTACGGCGGACCCGAAGACTCCACCGTCACCAGCTCCGACAGCTCCTACTTCAACCACCCGGGCGTCGCCATCACCGCCAGCGCCGGCGACAGCGACTACGACCACGGCTCCTACCCGGCCACCGGCGCGCACGTCACCGCGGTCGGCGGCACCTCCCTGGTCCGCGCCGCCAACTCCCGCGGCTGGAACGAGACCGTCTGGAACACCACCAGCTACACCGAGGGCACCGGCTCCGGCTGCTCGGCCTACATCGCCAAGCCGTCCTTCCAAAGCGGCGTCAGCACCAGTTGCAGCAAGCGCGCCGAGGCCGACGTCTCCGCGGTGGCCGACCCCGCCACCGGCGTCGCCGTCTACCAGACCTACGGCGGCAGCGGCTGGGCGGTGTACGGCGGCACCAGCGCCGCCTCGCCGATCGTCGCATCCGTCTACGCGCTGGCCGGCGTACCCGGCAGCTCGGACTACCCGAACGCGTACCCGTACAGCCACACCGCCAACCTCAACGACGTCACCTCGGGCAGCAACGGCACCTGTGGCGCGCCGATCTGCACCGCCGGCGCCGGCTGGGACGGCCCGACCGGCCTCGGCACCCCGAATGGCACCGCCGCATTCACCTCCGGCGGCGGCACCAGCGGTGTCACCGTCACCAACCCGGGCGACAAGACCGGCACCGTCGGCACCGCGATCACCAGCTTCACGCTCAGCGCATCGGGCGGTACCGGGTCCTACTCCTGGTCGGCCACCGGCCTGCCGCCGGGGCTGTCCATCGGGTCGACTTCGGGCACCGTGTCCGGCACGCCGAGCAACGCGGGCAGCTACTCGGTGACGGTCACCGCGACATCCGGCACCTCGTCCGGCAATGCCTCGTTCACCTTCACCGTCAACCCGGCAGGTGGCGGTGGCTGCGCGAGTGGACAGAAGCTCGGCAACCCCGGCTTCGAGTCGGGCAACACCGTGTGGTCGGCCAGCAGCGGCGTGATCGGGCAGAACGGCTCCTCCGGTGAACCGGCGCACAGCGGCACCTGGGACGCGTGGCTCGACGGCTACGGCCGGACGCACACCGACACGGTCAGCCAGTCGGTGACCATCCCGGCCGGTTGCACCAACTCGACGCTGTCGTTCTACCTGCACGTCGACACCGCGGAGACGACGCGGACCACCGCGTACGACAAGCTCACCGTGAAGATCGGCACCACGACGTTGGCGACGTACTCCAACCTCAACGCGGCGACCGGTTACACGCTGAGCAGCTTCAACGTCGGCTCCTATGCGGGGCAGACGGTGAGCGTGTCGTTCTCGGGCTCGGAGGATTCCTCACTGCAGACGTCCTTCGTCCTCGACGACACGGCACTCACCGCCGCCTGATCCTCGAAGCAACTGGGAGTGGCTCTGCTGCGCGTGGAGCCACTCCCAGGCCGGGCCGGCTCGGGTTCAGGTGGAAGGGACCGGCTCGGCGCGCGTGCGGAGGGTTGGGTCACGCCCGCGATCACAACCCTCCCCACGCGTCGTTCGCAGCGAGCGCTGTTCGGCGCTGTGCCACAGTGAGGCCATGCCGCGTCGCCCCGATCCGGTCGCTCGCCTGCGCACCATCTGCCTCGGGTTACCGGAGACGACCGAACGGTCCAGCCACGGCGAGCCGTCCTTCTTCGTCCGCGACAAGAAGCAGTTCGTCTCGGTGGACGACCACCACCATGGCGCGGAGCACCTCGCGTTCTGGTGCCCGGCCCCGCCCGGCGTGCAACAGGAATTGATCGCCGCGAGCCCCGAACAGTTCTTCCGACCGCCCTACGTCGGTCACCGCGGCTGGATCGGCGTGCGCATCGACCGCGAACCCGAGTGGGGCGAAATCGCAGAGATCGTCACCGACGCGTACTGCCTGGTGGCTCCCAAGCGACTCGCCGCGCAGCTCGACCGTCCCGACTGACTCACGGCTCGGCTGATGACCGTCCGCCTACAGTGATCAACCGTCCGGGGTGGTTTCTTCGGCGTCGGTCTCGTCGGTGTCAGCCGGCGACCGCTCGGCGATCTTCGCATCGAGGCGCGCGGCCGCGTCGTCCAGCCAGCGCTGGCAGATGTCGGCGAGCACTTCGCCGCGCTCCCACAGCGCGAGCGACTCCTCCAGGCTCTGCCCGCCCGACTCGAGCCTGGCCACGACCTCGCGCAGCTCGGCACGGGCCGCTTCATAACTCGGTTCCTCGGTCATCGTCAGGTGGCAGCCTAGCTACCGTGCGCCGCGGCATCAGGGTGGGCGCGGAACTCGCCGCCGGCCACGCGAACCCGCAGCGGGCCGATCGCCTCGACCGGCGCGCGAACCACCGCACCGTCTTCTCGGCGCACCACTGCGTAACCGCGGTCCAGCGTTGCCTGCGGTGACAGCGTCGCTACCCGCGCCCGCAAATGACCGAGGTCGGACGCAGCGGCCTCGAGCAGCGCGGCCAGCCGGCGCCGAGCCCGATCGCGCTGCCCGCCCGCTTCCGCTCGCTCCGAACTCACCCGGTGCCGCACTGTTCGGCGCAACCGCGCCGGCAGGCCGGCCATCAGCTCAGCCTCGGCGCCGAGCCGGCGCTGTACCGACGATCGGGCGCGGCGGCGCAACGCGGCGATCTCGGCGAGTTCCTCGGCAAGGTCGGGCACGATCCGCTTGCCGGCGTCGGTGGGCGTGGATGCGGCCAGGTCGGCGACGAGATCGAGCAGCGGGCTGTCGGTTTCGTGGCCGATCGCGCTGACCACCGCGGTGCGTGCTGCGGACACCGCCCGGATCAGGCTCTCGTTGCTGAACGGCAGCAGATCCTCGACGCTGCCGCCGCCGCGCGCGATCACGATCACGTCGACGGCCGGGTCGGCGTCGAGGAGTTCGAGCGCGGCGATCACTTCGTTGACCGCGGACGGTCCCTGCGTCGCCACGTTCTCGACCCGGAACGCGATGCCGGGCAGGCGGCGACGAGCGTTGGAGATGACATCGCGTTCGGCTGCGCTGGCGCGCCCGGTGATCAGCCCGATCTGCCGCGGCAGGAACGGCAGCGCGCGTTTTCGGGCCGCCGCGAAGAGCCCCTCGGCTGCCAGCATCTTCTTGAGCGCTTCCAGCCGCGCCAGCAACTCACCGAGACCCACCTGCCTGATCTCGATCGCGCGCAGGCTCAGCGTGCCGCGCTCGAGCCAGAAATCCGGCCGGGCGCGCACCACCACCCGGGAACCTTCGGCGATCTCGTCCCCGAGCACGGCGCGGGAGCAGGTCACGGTCAGCGAGATGTTCGCATCCGGGTCGCGCAAGGTCAGGAACTGCGTCGCGGCGCCTGGCCGACGGGTCAACTGGGCGATCTGCCCGTCCACCCAGATCTCGCCGAGGCGGGCGATCCACTCGCCGATCTTCTGTGCGACCACCCGCACAGGGATCGGCTGCTGCGCGGACGTCTCCAGGCGTGCCATCTAGCGCTGCTGCGTCAGGTTCTCGTTCGGGGGTGTCGTTGGGGTGCTCAGTCGTCGCCGATCGCGTCGAACGGCGACGGCTTGCCGTTACGAGGGCGCCGCACGGTCTTCGCGGCGGAGCGTGTTGCTCGCGGTTTGCGCGGCGATCTGGCCGCCGACGACGTGCCCGCACTGCGCGCGGTGCCGTCATCGCTCTCAGCGTGGACGAGTCGGTCCAGCGTCACCGGCTCGTCGAAGACCGCCCACTCCGGTGGCTCGTCGGTCGCCTCGCGGCGATTGAGAAGTTCGTCACCGCGAGCCGCGAGGGACGCGTAGCGCTGTTGCGCGCGCAGTGACATTTGCAGAGCCGTGCTGACGGCCAGCATGGGCAGCTCAATCGCCTTGTCGGGCAGGTTCTTGGCCTCATCCATCGCGGTCGCGACCAAGCCGAGCACGGCCCGGAACGGCGTGGGGAGCTGTGGCATGACACCAGCCTGCCACGCCCGGGGTCCGTCCGTAGGATGACAAGCGTGGAGAAGCCGGTGGGGAAGGTGCTGCTCGTCAAGCCGCGCGGGTATTGCGCCGGCGTCGACCGGGCTGTCCAGACGGTCGAGCATGCGCTGTCCCACTACGGTGCGCCGATTTATGTCCGCAAGCAGATCGTGCACAACCTGCACGTCGTGCGCGCCCTGGAAGCGCGTGGCGCGATCTTCGTGGAGGAGAACGACGAGGTGCCCGAGGGCAGCATCGTGGTGTTCTCCGCGCACGGCGTCGCGCCGGAGGTGCACAGCTCGGCGGCGCAGCGCGGGCTGCGCACGATCGACGCCACCTGCCCACTGGTGACCAAGGTGCATCAGGAGGCTCGGCGGTTCGCCGACGAGGACTACGACATCCTGCTCATCGGTCACGAAGTCCACGAAGAGGTGGTGGGCACTCGCGGGGAGGCACCGGAGCGCATCACCGTGGTCGACGGCCCCGAGGACGTGGCGAACGTGACGGTGCGCGATCCGGAACGGGTCGTGTGGCTGTCGCAGACGACGCTGTCGGTGGACGAGACGCTGGAGACGGTCGATGCCCTGCGCCAGCGGTTCCCGTTGCTGAACTCGCCACCGTCGGACGACATCTGCTACGCCACCCAGAACCGCCAGGCGGCATTGAAGGCGATCGCGGCGCAGGTCGAGTTGTTGCTGGTGGTCGGCTCGTCGAATTCGTCGAACTCAGTACGGATGGTCGAGGTCGCGCTGGCGTCCGGCACGCCGGCGGCGCATCTGGTCGACAACGCTGCGCAGATCGATCCGGCGTGGCTGGACGGGGTGGGCACGGTCGGGGTGTCCTCGGGTGCCTCGACGCCGGAGATTCTGGTCACCGAAGTGCTCGAATGGCTCGCGGCGCGTGGCTATGCCGACGTCGAGGAAGTGACCCACACCGAAGAACGGCTCAGTTTCGCGTTGCCGCGGGAGTTGCGCCGGGAGTTGCACGCGAGCGATCGCAGCGTGCAGTGACTGCGGCTACCGCCGGGCGATGAGCCGGATGCCGGCGATGATCAGCACGCATGCGCTGGCGATGGCGATGGCAGGGAATCCGTAGACCAGCCAGTTCGCAGCGCCGTCGAACAGCACGCGCTTGTCGTGTAATCCGCCCGAGCGGATGTAGAGCATGCCGCCGGAGCCGAGTGAGTAGACGATCGGTGGCGCGATCACGATCGGGAACATGCCCGAGCGGCGCACGATGACGATCGCCACGACGGAGGCGATGACGATGCCCCAGTTGAATCCGCCGCGGGCCTGGCCGCCGCTGACTGTGTCGAGGATTCCGCCTACGCCGGCGATGGCGAGCAGTACCAGCAGCGCGCCCCACCATGGCAGCCCGCGCTCGGACAGCTGCTCGGCGCGGGGGATGTGCGGATGGCGGTCCCGGAACGTCTGCGCGGGCTCTGCCGGGCGAGCGGCGGGGGCGGCCGCGTCGGTCCGGACGGCCGTCGGCGTGCTCCAGTCGGAGTACTGGCCGGCGCCACCTGGCAGTTGGCCGGCCGGATAGGAACCATAGGGAGCCTGCGGAGCGGGGGCGGGACGCCGCGAACCGTAGCGTGCAGAGTTCGCCACGGTCACTCCCTCTCGTATCTGGTCGGCCCGCCGGGCCGGCGCGAGGAGGGTAGTCATCGGACCTGTGCCAACCGAGATACCTGCCGCGAGCCCCTGAGGCATCGACGGCCGGTTCAGACGACCAGCTATTCAGACGACCAGCTACCAGGCGCCGAGCGGCTCCTATGCCCTATGACGCTACCCGGGATAGCTGGGTGATGGCTGATCCCCGCGTATTCCGACACGCTCGGGAAGCGGTACGACCTTTGGATCGGTGAACTCGGGTGCGGTGAGTGGGCGCGGCGCCACGGAGACCAGCGGTTCCGGGCGGTTGGGCGCCGACGCCGGGTCGGCGATGCCCAACTCGGCGAGTTGTCGGGCTTTGCTGAGGACCATGTGTTCCATCGACCCGACGGCATCGTTGTACGCGCCAACGGCGGTACCGAGGCTGCGGCCGAGCTTGTCGAAGTGCCCGCCCAGGGTGGCCAGGCGGCGGTAGAGGTCGCGGCCCAGTTGCTGGATCTCGCGGGCGTTCGCGGCCAGCGCCTCCTGCCGCCAGCCGTAGCCCACGGTGCGGAGCAGGGCGACGAGCGTGCTCGGCGTCGCCAATACGACATGCCGGGTGAAGGCATGTTCGAGCAGTGACGGATCCTCGCGCAACGCGGCATCGAGGAACGCGTCGGCCGGCACGAAGCAGACCACGAACTCAGGTGTGGGGCTGAACCGTTCCCAGTAGCCCTTGGCCGCCAGCGCGTCGATGTGCGTGCGCAGCTGCCGGGCGTGAGCCTTGAAACGGTTGTTGCGGGTGGCCTCGTCCGTCGCCTCGAGTGCGTCGAGGTAGGCGTGGCAGGCGACCTTCGCGTCGACGACGACATTCTTGCCGCCGGCCAGGCGGACCACCATGTCCGGACGGACCATGCCGTCCTCGCCCGCCGAACTCACCTGTGTGTCGTAGTCGACGTGTTCGGTCATGCCGGCCGCCTCGACCACCCGCTCCAGCTGCATCTCCCCCCACCGTCCGCGCACATGCGGCGCCCGCAGCGCGGTGAGCAGCTGTCCGGTCTGCCGGTGCAGATGTTCCGAGGCGCGGCCCATCGCCACCACCTGCTCGCGCAACGCGACATCCGACTCAACCCGACCGCGTTCGACCGCACCGAGCTGGGTGGTGACCGCGCTGAGCGAGTCGCGCAGCGGACCGAGCAGGTCGACCAGATCGCCGTGCTGCAGGAGCAATTCGTCGCGATGCTGGGTCGCCGAACGTTGTGACTCCAGCGCGTGGCGCAGTGCCGCGACTTCCGCATGGCTGCGGCGTAGCCGGCTCGTCCGCGCGTCGCGCGGCCAGCAGCGATCCGATGATCAGACCGCAGCCGAGCGCGATGAGCACGGTGACCAGTGTGGCGAGCGTGGAACCGTTCATGGTTGCGATCCTCGCCGCGGGGTCCGACAGTTTCGCGCCGCCTTCGTAGACTGGCCCTCCGTGAGCCTCACCATCGGAATCGTCGGGCTGCCGAACGTCGGCAAATCGACCTTGTTCAACGCGCTGACGCGAAACGACGTGTTGGCCGCGAACTACCCTTTCGCCACCATCGACCCGAACATCGGCGTGGTGGGCGTGCCCGATGCCCGGCTGGGTGTGCTGGCCCAGCTGTTCTCCTCGGCCAAGGTGGTGCCGGCGACGGTGTCCTTCGTCGACATCGCCGGCATCGTGAAGGGCGCCAGCGAGGGTGCCGGGCTGGGCAACAAATTCCTGGCGAACATCCGGGAGGCGGACGCGATCTGCCAGGTGGTGCGGGTGTTCACCGACCCCGACGTGGTGCACGTCGACGGCAAGGTGAGCCCGCGCGAGGACATCGAGACGGTCAACACCGAGCTCTTGCTGGCCGACCTGCAGACCATCGAGCGCGCCCTACCGCGGTTGCAGAAGGAAGCACGCCTGCACAAGGACAAGGCGCAGACGTTGGCCGCGACCGAAGCCGCCCAGGCGGTGCTGGAGTCCGGTCAGACGATCTTCGCCGCCGGGATCGAGCGCGAGCCGCTGCGTGAGCTTCAGCTGATGACGGCCAAGCCGTTCCTCTATGCCTTCAACGTCGACCCGGCCGAGTTAGGCAATGCCGACCTCATCGCCGAGCTTCGCGCGCTGGTCGCGCCCGCCGATGCGGTGTTCCTGGACGCGAAGACCGAGGCCGAGCTGATCGAGCTCTCGCCCGAGGAGGCATTGGAGCTGCTGCAGTCGATGGGCCAGCACGAGTCCGGCCTGGACCAGCTCGCCCGGATCGGGTTCCACACCCTCGGGTTGCAGACGTTCCTCACCGCAGGTCCGAAGGAGTCGCGGGCGTGGACGATCCGCAAGGGTGCCACCGCACCCCAGGCCGCCGGGGTGATCCACACCGACTTCGAACGCGGCTTCATCAAGGCGGAGATCGTCTCCTACGACGATCTGGTGGACGCGGGGTCGATGGCTGAGGCACGCGCGCGCGGCAAGGTGCGCATCGAGGGCAAGGACTACGTGATGGCCGACGGCGACGTCGTCGAGTTCCGCTTCAACGTCTGACGACGTGGCACAGGCGCCCCACGACGCTCGAACCCCGCTAGCCCAGCGGCGCATTCGCGCTACAATTCTGTACATGACGACGTTACCGCTCGCGGAGGTTCGGGCGAACCTTTCCCGCCTCGTCGATGAGGCGGTGCGCACCCACGACCGGGTCGAGATCACGCGCAACGGGCGCAGGGCGGCGGTCATGCTCAGCGCCGACGACTACGACTCGCTGTTGGAGACGCTCGACATCCTGAGTGATGCCGATCTGGTTCGTGACCTGCGTCAAGCAGAAGCCGAGGCAGACCGCGGCGAGGTCTACAGCCTTGAGCACGTCACCGAACGGATGCGCGCTCTCGGGCGGCTTCCTCGTTGAACTATCGGGTCGAACTCACCAAGTCCGCACGACATGCACTAGAACGAGCCCTGCCCGAAGCGGTTGCCGTCGCGTGCCGGGAGTTCGTCGCCGGGCCACTCGCCGCCGATCCGTACCGCCTCGGCAAGCCCTTGCGTGATCACCTGGCAGGCCGGTATTCAGCCCGGCGCGGCGAGTTCCGCGTGATCTATCAAATTTTCGATGATCGCGTCGTGGTTGGCGTGATTCACATCGCGCATCGTCGGGATGTTTATCGCTAGCGGAAGACGACGGCGCCCTGCAGGCGGCAACTTCTCCGACGCCCGGTACTTCACGTCCTTCGACGGGGCGTGGTTCGCGCAGTAGCACTGTGAGGCGCGTGGCGGCCGAGCGCGGGCTCAGTCGGGCCTCGCTGACTCTGGACCGCGCGTGAAGATCGTCTTAGGGTGCACTTGACTGCCCGTTCGGGCAGTTTCGGCACGGGTTGGGGGCACGCATGTCAAGTCCGGTTCGTGGTGGCGGAGGCAACAAGAAGGGCGACTTCGTCGGTGACCCGAACGGTGTTCACGTCCACATCGTGGGGCAGAACGACCACGTCAAGATCGGGAAGTCGAAGACCCAGCGCAAGGACATCAATTTCCGGAACAAGGCGAGCATCACGACCGCGATGGACTGGCTGAAGGAGCAGTACCCGGACTTGAAGACCGACGCCGAGCGGTTCCGGATCAAGGGCTACAAGGACACCTGGGAATACCTGCGCACCGAGGCCAAGGACTTCGGCCGCAAGAAGACCTGAGCCGCCCCTCGCGGACGTAGAGCGGACGTAGATGGGCGTCCCGGTCATTGACCGGCGGCGGCGATGCGGTCGGGTGCGCTTGGGCAGCTGTGGGTCGGACTAGCACCGCCGCCTGGGCGCGTTGACCGCGGTCGAGGGTGGCATCCTTGGCTGGTGGGTCAGGCGTGGACTGGCGCAGGCGGCTTACGGGTCGCCATCGGCCCCGACGGCTACTGGCATCCGTGCGGTCGCATCGGCCGGGTTATTCGCGTGGCTGCCTTCGCGGCCGTGAGCCTCGGGCTCGCCGTCGCCGCTCACGTTGCCGGCGGTGGCCATCGGCCCCCGCCCGCCGTCGCGAACGTCGCTTTCGGCGCGCTGATGTTGCTCGGTTGGCTGGCATCACGGCGCGAGCGCACCGGCAGGCAGATCGCCGCGCTGGTCATCGGTTCCCAGGCCGTGCTGCATGTGGTCTTCGTGCTCCGGGAGCGAATGGCCGGACCGGCAGGTTCGCGAGCCTCCTTGAACTTGGCCAGCCTGTTCCTCTGCCACCACGGCTCGACGCCCATTTCCTCGGCGCAGGTAAAGGCAGCCACGGCCGGCATCGACCTGAGTTCACTGACCACGCTCGCAAGGCATACCACGCCGACGCCACCGCCCGGCTGGCTCGTCGGTTGGGCCCCCGCCGCGATGATCGCCGCTCACCTGCTGGCAGCCACCGTGGTTGCCTGGTGGCTGCGGCGAGGAGAACGTGCCCTGTGGACCGCGGCATGCCGGGTCGTGCGCACCCTGCTCGGTGGCCTGCGCTCCGCAGGGGCGCCGCTGTGCGCCATGCTCGTCGCCCAGGGACGTTCGGACGCTGCTGTCCCGCAGGTTCATGTCACGCGCTGGGGGAGTCGGGCGCCGCCGCGGCATATCGTGCACGCCTTCGCGTAGCGGGACCCGATCCTGCTGTCTGCTGGAACCGGGTTGTCCCGCCTGTCCTGCCCCCGGGCAGGTGACTTCGGCATACCCGCGTCGCCCGTCGGGCGCCACCTCACCAGCAACCTCATAATCAGCAAGGAGTACTCATGCAGCGAACCCGCCGAGCATTGATCGGCGCATCTACCGTGCTCGTCCTCGCGGTCGGCTGGCTCGTCCTGGCCGGTCCCGCATCCGCACATGTCACCGTCAGCGCCCCCGGCGCGACCTCCGGCGGCAGCGACCAGATCATCACCTTCCGCGTGCCGAACGAAAGTGCCACCGCGGCCACCACCGAACTGCAGGTGAAGTTCCCCACCGACACGCCGATCGCGTCGGTTCTCCCGCAGCCACATCCCGGCTGGACGGTGACCACGACGACGGTCAAGCTCGCCAAGCCGATCGTCACCGATGACGGCGACATCACCGACGCGGTCTCCACCATCACCTGGAAGGCAGACTCGAAGGCCGACGGCATTCCGGTCGGGCAGTTCGACCAGTTCCCCGTCATCGCCGGACAGTTGCCGGACACCGCGTCGCTCACCTTCCCGGCCATTCAGACCTACAGCGACGGCAGCGTCGTCAACTGGGTGGAGGTGGCCGCACCGGGCAGCACCGAGGAACCGGACCACCCTGCTCCGGTGCTCACGCTGGCGGCAGCAGCCAAGGCGAACGCGACGTCACCCGCCCCAGCCGTCGCCACCGCGAAGGGGTCGAGCAACACCGGCGCTGTCGTGCTCGCCGTGATCGCCCTGGTGCTGGCCGCGGGATCGATCGGTTACACCACCATCCGGGTCGCCCGGCGCAGCTGAGGACCGTGGCGCCATCGGCGTGGCCCGGACCTGTTCGATCCGCGCCGATGGCACCGGCCCATTCCTGATCTAGGACAAGCGAGGTCCCTCGTCGATGCGAACGCTCCGGTTGACCACCGCCGTGCTTGCGAGTGCGGCGATCGTGATGCTGACGGGTTGCTCCGCCGCGCCGCGATCACGCGCGGACGGCCAGCGCGACGCGCTGCTCGAACTGCCGGTGCCCACGCAGGTCACGCTCCGCACTGCACGGGCCTCGGGACTGGGCGAGATCGTGGTCGACAGCCAGGGACGCGCGCTGTACATGTTCGCGCCCGATGCGAGCCAACGGGTGAGTTGCGTCGGCGGATGTGCCGGCATCTGGCCACCGCTCTCGCTCGCGGACGGCCAGTGGGCAGCAGCGGGGCCGGGCATCAATCCGGCACAGCTGTCGACGCTGCCCGATCCGAACTCCGGTGCTCGGATCGTCACCTACTTCGGCCATCCCCTGTACCGCTACTCGGGCGACGTAACGGCCGGCAGCGCGAACGGCCAGGGACTATTCACCAATGGCGGGCCCTGGTACGTCCTGACGCCCTCGGGACAACCGGTGACAACCAACCCGGCGGGAGCGTCATGACAGAGCCGAGCGCGGCGGCGAGGCCCGGTCCGCGGCGAATGAGCAGACGGGCAGTGCTCGTCGCCGGATTCGGCGGGCTGGCCGTGGGTGCCGGCGGGACCGAGATCGGTCGAGCACTGGCCGAGACCGGCCCGGCCGCCGAGTCGCACCTGGCCTCGCCCGGCGAGGAGCTGATGACCGAGCACGGCGTGCTCAAACGGTTGCTGCTCGCGTATCGAGCGATACACGACCGTCTCGCGGCCGGTGAGTCGGTGGCGGCGGGCGTCGTTACCGACAGCGCCGCGGCTGATCGCCGACTACGTCGAGAGCTTCCACGAGGGACTCGAAGAGGCGTACGTGTTTCCTCGGGTAGCAGCCGACGCAGCCGGCGTTCATCCGGACGCTGCTCGTCCAGCACGACCACGGCCGGCACCTCACCGCGGCGATCCAGGCCGCGGCATCGGCCGGGTTGTCCGAGGCGACGGTGCGAGCGGCGTTGGCGTCCGACATCGCCGCGTTCGTGCGCATGTACGAACCGCACGAGGCTTGGGAGGACACCGTCGTCTATCCCGCCCTTCGTGCCGTGACCGCGCAGCGGACTCTTGATGAACTGGCCGAGCGGTTTGCGGAACTCGAGAACCGGCAATACGGCGACAGCGCGCTGACAGCGATCCTGCAGCGGGTTGCCGGCGTTGAGGACGAGCTCGGCATCGGAGACATCGCCGCATTCACGCCGAGCGGCGTCGCGTGATGAACGGGGAATCACCACTACCTGAAAGCCCGAACCCATCGACACAGAGGCGGGGGCCGACGTGAGCAAAGACAAATCCAGTGGCGCGGGAAAGAACCGCCCGGCCGCGCCTGCCAGCGCGCAGCAACGATTGGCGGCGCAGCGGGCCGCGGCCGCGCGAGAACGCATTGCCGCCGCACAACGGCGGCGACGGCTGATCGTCACCGGTGCGGCGATCGCCGGCGTGATCGCTGTGGTGGCGGTGCTGATCGTCGTCAAAGTCGTCACCGGCGCGGGGAATCCGAAGTCGGGACCTGCGGCCACCGCAGCGTCCTCGACCGTGCTGGGCCGGGTGACGTCGGTGCCGTCGGCGACCTTCAATGCCGTCGGGGTGGGCACGGCGACCGCCGAACCGATCGCGATCAAGTCCGCCCCCGCGCTGACCGACGCAGGCAAGCCCGAGATCCTCTACGTCGGCGCCGAGTACTGCCCGTACTGTGCGGCCGAACGGTGGGCGATGGCGGCGGCGCTGTCGCGCTTCGGCACGTTGAGCAACGTCGGGCAGACCACCTCGTCCGCGAGCGACGTGTTCCCGAGCACGCCCACACTGAGCTTCCACGGTGCGACCTACACCAGCAAGTACCTGGTATTCGTCGGCAAGGAAACCGAAAGCAACCAGGTCGTCAACGGTCACTATCAAACGCTGGACACGCTCACACCGGCCCAGCAGACGCTCTTCAGCACCTACGACGCGCCACCGTATGTGTCCGCCTCGGCAAAGGGCACCATTCCGTTCGTCGATATCGGCGGCAAGTACCTGATCAACGGCGCGAGCTACACACCGCAGGTGTTGCAGGGCAAGACGCAGCAGCAGGTGGCAGATGCGCTCGCCGACCCGAGTTCGCCGATCGCGCAGGCGATCGACGGAACCGCGAATCTCATCACCGCCGCGTTCTGCACGCTGACGGGCGGCCAGCCGGCTGCCGTGTGCACCAGTGCCGGCGTCATGGCCGCCGCCGGGAAGATCGGCGCCGGCGCGTGAGGGCGCGGACGGCTGCTCACGAGTCGGCGACCGCACCGGTCGACGAAGCCGGCGGTGGCAGTGGCGCCCGGCTGGTGGCCGCGGCCGCGGCGCTGGTCGGCGTGGCGTTGTCCGCGTATCTCACGGCTGAGCACTATTCGCACGGCACCACCTTCGCCTGCCCGGAGAGTTCGGCCATCAACTGTCTGAAGGTCACCACGAGCCGCTGGTCGGTGATCGCCGGAATTCCGGTCGCCGTCCTCGGCCTCGCCTACTTCGTGGTGATGACGGGCCTGTTGCTCTCTCGTACCGGAAACCGCTGGATCGCGCTGCTGCGCATCGCCGCGGCAGGCGTCGGCGTTGCCATGGCGTTGTATCTGGTCTCGATCGAACTGTTCGAGGTGAATGCCGTGTGCCTGTGGTGCACCGGGGTGCACCTCGTGACGCTCGTACTGTTCGGCGCGGTGCTGTGGTCAGACAGCTCCCGGGCCATCAGCGGCGCCCGCTCGCTGACAGCACGTAGCACCTGCAGCTGTACCTGCCGGCGATCAGGATCAGCGGTCGGTGGCGAGCAACGGACGGAGTGCGGCAGCCACGTGGGACGCGATGTAGGCGTAGCCCGCATTGTTCGGATGCTGCGGTACCGAACCCGCGAACCGGCGCACGTTGTCCGGGCTGATCCAGCCCTGCCCGATCGCATCGATGAACAGCACGTGATCCGCGAGGCAGACGCCGGCCAGTACGCCGTTCACCGCGCGCAGCGCCGGGCTGATCGGCAACGTGCCCGGGATCGGCCCGATCACCGCGAGCCCAGCCTGCGGAAAGCGACTCCGGGCCTCGGTCAACGTGTCGGCGACGGCTGGGCCCAAGCGTGCCACCGGCCAGCCGACGTCGTTGCGACCACCCTGCAACACCAGCAGGTGTGGTGACCAGTCGCGCGGCAGGTGGCGGATGCGGTCGTCGAACGTGCCCTGATGACGCGGACCCGAGTTGGTGAACCCGGTGCCCGAGATCGCGTCGACCTCGACCGGCTCGCCGAGATCCCGCCCGACCAGGTACGCATACCCGTCGGTGTGCGGATGAGCACCGACGCCGGCCGTGTAGGACGCCCCGACGAACACGATGCCGCCGCCATCGGCACGGTGCGTCGGTGCGCCGGTGGGGATCGCCGGACTCACCTCGGCCGCCTGGACGACGGTGGCAACGATCAGCGCTGCGGCGACGGCGCCCAGCCCGAGCGCGGCAGGCACGACCCGACGCCACGATCGAAGGCGCACACCAGCTCCCGTCCGGACGCGAACCCGCTCGCGCCGCCCGCCCGGGGACGCCCAACCAAGCGCCGGGCACCGAGTCAATAGATCATCCGCGGATCCGCGTAATGCTTGAACTCCAACAGGTTGTTGGCCGGATCTTGCAGGACGAAGCTGTGATGCTCCTCCACCATGCCCTCGAACCGCCGGAACGGTATGGCGAAGAACCGCAGCCCCCGGCTCTCCGCAAGGTGCCGCAGCCGCTCCCAATCGACCTGCTCGCGAAAGGTCACGCCGAAATGCCTCGGGTACAACGCAGGCTCTGGCTCGATTCGCTCGCTGAGGTGACACACCAGTTGGTCCCCGAAGAAGTCCAGCGTGATGCGGTCGGCGTAGCGTCGCGCCAGCTTGCAGCCCAGCCCGCCGACGTAGAAGTCCTGCGCCTCGTCGAGATCGGCAACGGGTATCGCCAGATGGAATGCGTCGCGACCCTCACGCATGATCGGGCTCCGGTCGACGATGCGGCAGGCCCGTACCGGACGAAACCAGGTCGAAGGTGTCGGACGGATCGACGGTGTCGAAGGAGTCGAACGTGTCGTTGCGCAGCCCCAGCCGCAACGTCTCCAGCCCGACCAGATCGGCCGGGCTGATATTGCCCAGGCTGACGTCCGGGCCGAACCGCTTGATCAGCGTTATCTGCAACTCGCGCGTGGGCGCCTCGAAGATCAGTTCGTCCGGGGATATGCCCGAGGCGGCGATCGCCTCGATGAGTTCGCTGCGCAGCTCGCCGTTCGGATGGCATATCCCGCTGCGGCCGCCCTCGCGCGCCTCGGTGATGACCCGGTACGCACCGGCGGCGATGTCCTCGGCGATGAACTCGACCCACTGTTGCGGCGACATCTGCTCCGAGCGTTGCGAGTCCTTGTAACCGACCTCGCTGAACACCCGGTACTGGCCGGCCAGTTGCGCGACGTAGCCGGCCTTGACCTCGTTCGTCATCGGGATCGTCCCGTTCGACACCTCCACACTGCGACAGGAGCACCGATCGCAGAAGCGCCGCCAGTCGTCGAAGCGCCCTTGGGCGACGAACTTCTCGAACAGCGTCCCGCCGAAGTAGTAGTCCACATCGTGATAGGCCGACGAGTCGATCTTGTACTTGAGATCGTTGGTGACCAGCGACGTGCCCCAGCCGAACTTCACCACGTCGATCAGGTCGGCGAAGCTCGACAAGACATCGAGGAAATGCGCCGTGGGCAGCCCGTTGTCGATCATCATCGTGAGCCCGCGGACGCGCGGCTTGGTCTCACGCGCGGGCAAGGTCAGGGCAGTCGAATGCATGGTTGGTCACCTCCGGACCGGTGGTTTGCGCTTGGTTGGGTGTTTGAGTTCGTCGGCGACGGGGACGACCGGTCACGGCGAGGCTCAGCGGCGAACGACGGAATGCTTCGGTGACGGCGATCGCGCCGGCGACGGTGAGTAGGTAGGCCACCGCAGTGAGCGCCGCGCTGTCCAGGTGACGGCCCAGCCAGTGGCCGCCGGTCCACAGCACCAGCCAGAGCACAGCCGGGTGGACGAGGTAGACGCCGAAGGAGCGGTCCGAGCCGACGCGCAGGATCCGCTCCAACGGCTGCCCGGGACGCCGGTGTTGCGCCCAGACCGATCCGAGTACCGCCAGCCCGCATACCGCGGCGATGGACCAGGGCACCATGACCGGCTGCCAGACGGCCGCGGCATCCGATGCCAGCGTTCCCCGTGCCACCGAGACCAGATACCAGGCAAGCGTGCCCAGTCCGCACAGCAGCAAGACCGCGACGGGCAGGCGCCGGTGCCGACGCAGCCAGGCTGCGCACTGATCCAGGTGGTCGGCGGCGACCGCGCCGAGCAGCACGTAGAACTGGTAGGCGAGCACGACGACGTCGGCCGTGCCGGTCCAGCTGCGGCCGGCCGCGGTGTAGTGCAGCAGCGTCGCCATGCTCAGCTGGACGAGCGCGCTCACCGTAAGCAACGCCGCGTGATGGCGCCGCGTGGCTCGAACCAGCGCCGCGATCAGCGGGTACAGCAGGTAGATCTGCATCGACACCAGCAGGAAGTACATGTGGAACCACGCGGCGCCGGTGTACGCATAGCGCCACGTCAGGCGCAGCCATGCGGCGAACGACATCGTGCGCGATCCCTGCACCCACTGCAGGCCGCTGTAGAGCACCGTCCACACCAGGTACGGCGCGCCGACGAGCACGAACCGGCGTCGCCAGAAGGCGGGCAGATCGATCCGGCGATCGAGGTACTGGTGTGCGAGCACGAATCCGGTGAGGCAGAAGAACGCCTCGCGGGTGAAGTGCAGCAGCATCACCGCTGCGTTGGCCGCGACGCTCGTGTCGGAGTTCGTCTGCGAGACGGTATGCACGGCGATCACCGCCGCAAAGGTGAGCACCCGAACGACGTCCACGTCGCTGACGTGCCGAGCTCGCACGCTCCGCGCTTCGGATGCCGTCGTCACCGCCGCTGCTCACGCGACTTCGTAGCGACGGATCTTGCCGGTCGCTGCGCGGGGGAAATCGGTGACCACGTGCAGGGCCACCGGCTGCTTGTAGCGACTCAGCCGTAACGCGCACCATTGCTGCAGCTCGTCGGTCAAGCCGGCGTTCGCGCCGTGATGTGCCAGCACGTAGCCGACGGGTACAGCTCCGAGTGTCCCGTCCGGTTTGCCGACGACCACCGCCTCTGCCACCCGCGGATGGCTGAGCAGAACCTCCTCGACCTCGCGCGGATGGACCATCTCCCCGCCCCGATTGATCACGTCATCAGCCCGTCCGGCGAGGAATACGAACCCGTCGGTGTCGACGCGGCCCAGGTCGCCGGTATCCAGCCAGCCGTCGCCGTCGAAGCGTTCCGCGGCGCGCCCATCGGCGTAGTGGCTGATCACGCCACGGCCGCGTATCCAGATGCGACCCAGGACGCCGGGTGCGGCCAGCGCGCCCTCCGGCTCACGTACCTGCAGCTCGCCCGAGACCGGTCGGCCGACCGAGCCGGGCGGCGCGCTCGCGTGCAGCGGATTGCCACTGTGCAGCGCCGTGGCGGTGATCTGGCTGGCCGCTTCGGTCATGCCGTAGCTCTCGACCACCGGCACGCACAGTCGCGCGGCGATCCGGTCGCGCACCGACGGCGGCAGCGGGGCCGATGCCGAACGCACGAAGCGAAGCCCCGGTAGCTGGGCAGGCTGCTTGTCGGCGGCCACGATGGAGAGGATCGCGGGCACAGCGTTCAGCCAGGTGATCTCACGCGCTTGCAACAACTGCCAGAACCCGTGCCGGCGAAACCGTCGGTCGAGTACCACCGTGGCGCCGGCGAGAAACGTGGCAAGGACGGCCACCACCTGCGCGTTCACGTGGAACAGCGGCAGTGGGCTGTAGCCGCGATCGCCGGGCACCAGTCGGTGATGGTCGACCACCGCACCCGCGACATGCAGTAGACGTCGCTCGTCGAGTTCAACGACCTTCGGCTCGCCGGTGGAGCCGGACGTGCTGAGCGACACCGACCCGCTCGGCGCGGGTGCCTCGGTGCGGGCGAGCCGTGCAGCCGTCTCGGTGCGACCGTCGTCGGAGCCCTCGCGCGGCCGGCCGAGCAGTTCCGGATCAATGACCAGCACCCGCACGCGGGGATAGAGCACTCCGCGTTCCGCGCGATCGGTCACTACCAGCACCGGCTCGGTCACCCGCAGGATTCGGGCTATCTCGCCCGGCGGTGCCTCCGGGTCGACCGGCACAATGTGTTGCCCCGCCGCGAGCAAGCAGAGTTGCGTCGTCGCACACGTCAGCGGGTCGTCGACGTCGACCAGAATGCGCGCGCCGTCGTCGAGGCACTGTTCTGTCAGCACGTGGGCCCACCCGCGTGACACCTCGGCCAGTAGCTGATAGGTAACCGCACGCTGCGTGCGCGCGTCCTGGAGAAACACCTGCGCGCCGCGACAGCGCTGTCTTGCGTCGATGAGTGCACGCAGGCGCGATGTGCGGGGTTCTTCGTCAGTACCGACCGCGGCTGTCATGTTCTCGACATTGATCGCGGTCTATGGGCGTGAACCCGCAGCGAGATGTGGTGTCGCTGAGCACCTCAACAGAAGATTCTGATCTTCGTTGCCTGATCGGTACGGCTTCGCGCACTGTCGTGGTGTGCGTGGACGGTCGCGAGGGCGACCGCGATCGGTGCTGCTACTGATCGCGGCCGTCGTGGTCGTCGCGACGCTGGCCGTCATCCTGCCGACGCCTTCGACGGGATCGGATCCCAGCGTCATCAGCGTCCCGGCCACCAGCGCACCTGGCGGCATACGCACCACGACAACGTCGCTGTCGGTCGGCGGGGTGGCGCGCACATTCGTCGTCCTCGCGCCGACGGCGCAGACCAGCCCACTTCCGGTCATCGTGGTCCTGCAGGGCAGCAATGCGGCGGTCAGTTCGGAAATCACGCGGGACGAGTTCACGCCACTGGTACGGACGGACGAGGCGATCCTGGTCTACCCGGCCGGGTACGGCGAGTCGTGGAACGTCGCAGCCGACAACTGCTGCGGACCGGCTGCGGCGCGGGGAGTGGACGACGTGGCGTTCATCGCCGACGTCGTCGCTCGGTTGCGGGCGACGCAATCGATGCAAGCCGACCACATCTATCTCGTCGGTTTCAGCAACGGCGGCAAGCTCGCGTACCAGGTCATGTGCACCGAGCCGCAATTGTTCGACGCGTTCGCCGTGGTCGCGGCGACGCCGCTGTCCACGTGCCGGGCGACGGTGCAGCCGCCGCGGTCGGTGCTGATCGCGGTGGGTGCCGAGGATCCCGAGTTGCCCATCAGCAGCCTGGCCGTCCCCGCCGCCCAGGCTCTGGCCGGCGCGACGGCGACATGGCGGGAGCGGGACGGCTGTTCGGCGTCGGCCGCGACGGCCACGACGATCGGTTCCGCCACGATCAGTACCTGGTCCTCGTGCGCCGGCCGGACTCGTGTGCAGGCTGTGCAGTACGTACGGCTGCCACATCTGTGGCCTACTTCATCGCTGGTCGGATCCGCGGCGTCAGGCGCTTCGCTGATTTGGAAGTTCTTCTCGGTCCACGGTGCGCAGGACGTCGGGTAGCTCGGCCAGCGTGTCGATGACGGCCAGGCAACGGCGTTCGATCTGCGCATTGCGACACAGCCGACCCCACGGACCGGTGAGCACTCGCACCGCATGCAGTCCCGCGTCGACGGCCGCGACGACGTCGTTGTCCAGCTGGTCGCCGACGTAAACGATCGACGCCGGGGCGTGTCGGCATCGGCTGGCCAGTGCTTCGAAGAATCGGGGGTCCGGCTTGGCGAGTCCGAGTTCGGCGGAGGCGACCACATCGTCAGCCGGCAATGCCAGTGCGCGCAGCTGCGCGGCGAGCAGCGACGTCTGATTGCCGGCGACGCCGACGAACCGACCATCGCGCCGCAACAATGCCATCGCGGCTCTTGCGTGTGGGAAGAGATCCGTCTCGCGCAGCGCGACGCGTGTGGCTGCCGGCGCCACCATGCCGAACGCGGCGTGCACGTCGGCGACCGTGCCGCCCGCCGCGATGATTGCGCCGAACACAGCCGAGAACGTGTGTGCCGACACGCCGCACGCGGCGGCCGCGGCCGCATGCTCGCGGCTGCGGTCGAGGATCGTCTCCCCGATATCGAGGTACACCGCCTCGATCACCGGGCCTGCCTAGGCCGAGTCGACACGACGCGAGGGTGCCAGCGCGGAATGTGTTCACGCTGAGGGTTGGCCGGCCGCGCACGGTGAGCGTGTTGGAGTCGGCGAGATTCATATGATGAATAGGTTGAGGTCAGCCGTCCCGGGGCCGTTCGTCGCTGGTTAACCGCAGGGTCTCGCCCAATCCATTCCCCGGCGCTAGCCTGCGAAAAGCGAGGTTCGTCGGCTTCGGAGGGAATGGCCATGAAATCCGTATTGCTACGCCGTATCACGATCGGTGCCACCCTGCTCGCGGTGGCCGGGGCGACCGTGCAAGCCGCGAACGCCTCTGCGGCTCCGGTCGGTCAACGGTTCGCGGCCGCACCCACGATCACCACCGGCTGCCAGCTCGGTAACGGCGTCCAGCACGTCGTGGAGCTGGTGTTCGACAACGTGCACTTCGCGCGCGACAACCCCAACGTCCCGTCCGATCTCGAGCAGATGCCGCACCTGCTGAACTTCCTCAAGACCTACGGCACCGTCTTCTCGAACTCGCACACACCGATGATCGCCCACACCGCCGACGACAGCCTGACCATCTACACCGGCCTGTATGGCGACCGGCACGGCCAGCCACTGACCAACACGTACAAGACCTACAACTCCGACGGCAGTACCGACCCGGCGACCTCGTTCGCATACTGGACCGACCCGGTCGACGACACCGCCGCGAGCGCTTCCATCGGACACGACACGACCCCGTCGATGGCCTACTCGGCCAGCGTCCCCGCGACCGGTGCACCCAACAAGATCACGCCAGCGCCGTGGGTGCCGTTCACCCGCGCCGGCTGCTCGGTCGGTGATTTCTCCACCGCGAACATGGTGCTGGAGAACGCCAACTTCGACATTCCCGAGGTGTTCGGCGGCAGCTCGCCGGAGGCGACGCAGCTCGCCACCGACTCCGACTCGTTCAAGGACAACGAGGTCGCCGACTACGTCGGGGTCGCGGTGCACTGCGCGCAGGGCGACACCGTCTGCGCCAATGCGCAAGGGATCAAGAACGGCCAGAGCACGCCCACGCCCACCGCGTCGACCGACGCGCTGCCCACCGAGCCGGGCGGCTATCACGGCTACCAGGCTCTGTTCGGCGCGCGATACGTCGCACCACAGCTCGGTGCGGGCACGCCCAACGTTGCGCACAACGGATTCCAGGTGACCAACGCCAGCGGCAACCTCGTCGACGAGAACGGCAACCAGATCAACGGCGCGTTCACCAGCAACCGGCCCGGGTTCCCCGGCTTCAGCCCGACGCCGTCGCAGACGCTCGCGTACATGGCGGACATGCAGGAGGCGGGCATCCCGGTCACCTACGGCTACATCTCCGACATGCACGAGCGCAAGGCCGGAACCGAGCAACTGCACCACCGCCGCCGCGACCGGTTCGGGCAAGCCGATCGGCCCGGGCGACAGCTGCTACGTCACGAACGCGCAGAACTACGACAGCGCGTTCAACACGTTCTTCCAGCGCCTGCAGGCCGACGGAATCACGCCGGCCAACACCGAGTTCGTCATCAGCGCGGAAGAGAACGACCAGTTCGCCGGCGCCAACGCCGGGCGGGCCGCCCAGCCCACTCCGGCCAACTGCGACGGCGTGACGATCCCGTGCAACTACGCCACCAGTCAGGTGGGCGAGCTGCAGGCCAACATCGACGGCCTGCTCGGCGGCACAGCCAGCGCGAACACGTCCTTCGACATCGAGCCGCAAGGCGCGTCGATCTACGTGCACGGCAACCCGACCGCGAAGGATCCGACGACGCGGCAACTGGAACGCGACACGGCCGCGATGACCGGCGACAATCCGTACTCCGGCGTGACCGGTCAAAAGATCGTGAAGTACCAGGCCAGTGCACTGGAGGAACGGGTCCTGCACATGCAGACCGCGGATCCAGCGCGATTGCCGACGTACACGATGTTCCCGGTGCCGGACTACTACTTCTCCACGACCGGGGCCGAACGTCAGCATCAACAGCGGGTTCGCGTGGAATCACGGCTACTACAGCCCCAACATCGACGTCACCTGGGCCGCGTTCGCTGGGCCTGGGGTCGCGCCGAACGGCGTCGACGGCCCGCAGCCGGCGCAGAGCAACGAAGCTCAGGATCCGAACTCGACAAATACGGTGCCGCAGGCGAGCACGGTGGGCACCTGGGTGGAGGAGGCCGATATCCGCCCGACGCTGATGCACCTGGTGGGGCTGAGCGACGACTACCAGAGCGACGGCGCCGTGATCACCGCGGCGCTCACGAGCACCTCACCTGCGCTCAAGGCGTGCGAGCCGCTGGCGGCCGGGTATGCGCAGATCGAGTCGAGCGTGGGTGAGTTCGCGACCGACACGCTGATCGCCGACAGTGGCGCGTTGGCATCCGGTGCATCGCACAGCGACGGCGAGTTCCAGTCCGAGCAAGCCGCGCTCAAGCGGCTCGTCCAGGATCGGGATGCGGACGTAGCGAAGATCAAGCTGGTCCTTGCCAAGGCTGCGAAGGGAGTCAAGCCAACGCCGGGCTCAGTCTCCGCGGACAAGGCTCTGATCTCCAACCTGCTCAACCGCGCCAAGCTGATGGCGAAGACGTATGGCTGAGCACCGCGGCGCGCATCCAGCGCAACCCCAACAGCGCAGACGCAGGAGTGTCGACGGCCCGCGGACGGCTTGACCGGTCGGTGGCGCACCCCTAGCGTCCAACGGAACTAGAACACGTTCTGCACGTTCGCCAAGGGGTGCGATGGCCACCGAACCAGCCGCCGAAACGGTGGCCGCCGACGTCCGCAAGGAGATGACGACCACCGGAGCCGATGTCGGTGTGCTGCGTACCCGGCTGCAGCAGTGGTTCAGCGAAGCGCAGGGCCGGCCGGTGCAGATCAGCGAGATCAGCCGGCCACCGGAGGGTGGCATGTCCAGCATCTCGCTGCTGTTCGACGCCGAGTGGCCCGACGATGACGGCACCGCCCGCCAGGTGGAGCTCGTGGCCCGGATGGCTCCGGAAACCGGCGCCATCCCGGTGTTCCCGCACTACGACCTGCGCCGCCAGTACGACGTGATCGCCGCGGTCGCCGCGGGCAGTGACGTCCCGGTACCCGCGTTGCGCGAACTCGAGGAATCGCCCGACGTCCTCGGCTCGCCGTTCATGGTGATGGATCGCGTCGCCGGACGTGTCCCGGTCGACAACCCGCCGTACGTCTTCTTCGGCTGGCTCTTCGATGCCACGCCGGCGCAGCGCCGCGAATTGCAGGACGCGACGGTGGCGCTACTCGCGCGATTGCATGCCATCGGCGACCCGGGGCGAACGTTCCCGTCGCTTGCCGCAGACATTCGCGACGGCGACGCGCTGCGCAGCCACGTCGAGGGTCAGCGTGCGTACTACGAGTGGACGCGGCGCACCGACGGCCTGCGCATTCCCGTCATCGAGGACGGCTTCGCCTGGCTCGAACAGCATTGGCCGGCCGATCCCGGCGAAGCGGTGCTGTCCTGGGGCGACGCCCGCATCGGCAACGTCATCTACGACGAGTTCCGTCCGGTCGCGGTGCTGGACTGGGAGATGGCAGCGCTCGGCCCACCCGAACTCGATCTGGCCTGGTTCATCTTCATCCACCGCTTCTTCCAGGACATCGCGGAGATGTTCGACCAGCCCGGGCTGCCGGACATGTGCCGCCGCGCCGACGTCGTCGCAACATACGAGCAGACATCCGGCCACACCGTGCGCGACCTCGAGTTCTATCTCGTCTACGCCGCGCTGCGCCACGCCGTGGTGATGAGCCAGGTGAAGCGCCGGATGATCCACTTCGGCGAGGACACCGAACCGGAAACGCCCGACGAATACGTGCTGCACCATGCGACCCTGCGCGCGATGATCGACGGCAACTACGACTGGACCAGCACGTGAAACCGATCGCGCTCGACGAATACCCGGTTCATCAGAGCCCGCTGTCACTGGCCCGCGTCGCCACCAGCGACAGCAACTTCTACGACCGCTGCTACTTCAACGCGCACGACCGCACCGGCGATCTGTTCCTCGTCACCGGCCTGGGCGTGTATCCCAACCTGGGCGTGGTGGACGCCTACGTACTGGCCCGCCGCGGCGATCAGCAGTACGCGGTTCGGTTCTCCGATGCGCTCCAGGAGCGCTCGCTCGAGCAACGCGTCGGTCCGTACCGCATCGAGGTGGTGGAACCGCTGCGGACGCTCCGGCTGATCTGTGAGAGCAACTTCATCGAGTTCGACCTCACCTGGAGCGGGTCGTTCCCACCGCTGCTGGAGCAGCCGCACACCCTGCTCACCGGATCTCGGGTGACGCTGGAGGCCACCCGGTTCGCGCAGGCCGGCAGTTGGCGCGGGACGCTCAACATCGACGGTTTCGAGGTCAAGGTGGACCCGGCGGTCTGGGTCGGTACGCGGGACCGGTCCTGGGGAATCCGGCCGGTCGGCGAGCCGGCGCCGCCGGGACGCGCAGCCGAGGAGCCCGGCCAGGGCTTCTGGTGGCTCTACGTTCCGATCAGGTTCGACGACTTCACGCTGATCGTCATCGTGCAGGAATCACCGGATGGCTTCCGCACCCTGAACGACGCCAGCCGCGTCTTTGCCGACGGGCGGGTGGAGCAGCTGGGCTGGCCACGGGTCGAGATCGACTACCGCAGTGGCTCGCGCCATCCGGAGCGGGCGCGCATCGCGCTGACCACGCCCTCCGGCCAGCCGCTGCTCGTCGAGGTCGAGACGCTTACCTCGGTGGCGCTGCACGTCGGTGGCGGCTACGGCGGCGACCCGGACTGGTCGCACGGGCGGTGGATGGGGCGCGGCTGGTCGCGCGCGGATCGCTATGACCTCACCGACCCGGCGATCGTGGCGCGGCTGCCGTGGGGCGTCACCGATCATGTCGCCCGGGCCACCTGCGACGGTGCGCTCGGCTGGGGACTGTTCGAGCACGCCAGCCTGGGCCGGCACGACCCGACCGGGTTCACCGGCTGGACAGACGTCGCGCCCTGATGGCCGGGCGCTCATTGCGGATCAGGCCGGCGACACCGTCACGGTGATCGTCTTCGCACCGGCCGCCGACGCGACGAGCAACGTGGTCGCCCCGGCTGCGGACGTCACCGTGCCACCGCTGACCGCCACGGTGTAGCCGGCGGGGTACTGGATCGCCGGCACGGCAACCTGGGTGGTCGACCCGGCTGGGAACCGTCCCGAGCCACCCGCGCGGGTGGTCGCGTACGTCAACGTGAACACGCCGTTGCGGAACTGCCAGGACGTGGGTGTGCCGGCGACCGCCTGCGGGTATGGCTCGGCCAGCACGGCGAGCTTGGACGTATCGACGTTCGACCCGGTGGGCGGCAGCGTCGGGTCGAACACCAACGCCTGACCGTTCGGCGACGCGCTGGTCTTGTCGTTGCCGGTGTAAGCCCACTCCAGCCAGCTGAGCTGGAAGTGGTCAGCCAGATCGCGCACCTCGGTGAGGTTGGTCAGATCGGTGGTGGCACCCCATTCGGTGAGCAACAACGGCAGATGGTGCTTGCCGGCGTAGGTCTTGGCGGCCGAGATGGACAGGTCGTCGAGCGGCTTGCAGGTCGCGGAGCCGAGTCCGATCGCCTGCGGGCCGCAATAGTCGTGGAAGGCGAAGCCGACGTCGGGTGAATTCACGCGCCCCAGCTGCGTGGTGTCCACATAAGAGAACAGCACGTTCGGCTCGACCCACATGGTGGTGCTCGGGTCGACGGCGCGGATCGCGCGTGCGACCCGTTGGTAGAACTTGGTCAGCTGCATGTCCTGGGCGGGGCAACCTGCCAGCGGAACAGCACACGCCTCCCACGCCGTACCCGGCCACGGCTCGTTCAGCAGCTCGTAGCCGAACACGCCCGGCTGGTTGCCAAACATCGCTGCCGCGTGTGCCCAGGCGCGCGCGTAGTGGTCCTGCAGGCCGACGCCGTCAGCGGCCTTGGCGTTGGCGAAGAACGAGTCCCAGGCCGCGTCCTCGGCCGGATTGGCGAAGTAGTTGCCGGGGAACCCGAGGGCCGGGTTCGGCAGGCCGTGGTCGAGCACGGCCCAGGCCGGGGCACCCTCGCCCTGGAAGGTCTCGTTGTACAGGTCCTGGTGGAAGTCGAGCACGGACACGATGCCGTGCGCGGCCAGCGTCTGCACGGTCTGCTGGATGGACGCGAGGTAGGCATCGTCGTACACGCCGGGCTGTGGTTCGACCGCCGCCCAGATCACGCCCACCCGCATCGCATTGAAACCGTTGGCTTGCAGGAACGCGGCGTCGTCGTCGCTGAACCCCGAGGCGGCCGGCTCGTACGGCGGCACCTTGAACACCTCGTTGAGCCCGTGCAGCACCACCACCCGGCCCTGCGCGTCGAGCAGCACCTGTCCGGACTGGTGCACGAGTGCCGCGGCGCTCACCTGCTTGGGCGTCACGCTGCCCCTCGCGGGTGAGGTGAGCGCGGCCGCGGTGAGCACTGCGGCGCCGAGGACGACGGTGCCGGCGACGACGGTGGCGACGCGCCGCATCGGCCGAGGGTGGCGGGTCATGGGCAGATCATGGCGCGCCCGGGCGCCGCCTGCATGGCGAAACCCGCTCCGCCCGCGACGGAAGCGCCGCCGTCGCCTTCGGGCGCCGGTTTTCACCGCTTCCGTACCCTGGACACCGGACCTGGCGATCGCGAGGACCCAACTCCCCTTCTTCGACAAGACAAGGATCCCGGCGTGCCCATCAAGCATCGTGACGATCTGCGCAACATCGCCATCGTCGCGCACGTCGATCACGGCAAGACCACCCTGGTGGACGGGATGCTCTGGCAGTCCGGTGCTTTCACCGCGCATCAGGCCGACACCGGTGAGGTGAACGAGCGGGTGCTCGACTCGAACGATCTCGAGCGCGAGAAGGGCATCACCATCCTGGCCAAGAACACCGCGATCCAGCACGCGCTGCCGGATGGCCGCACGATCACCATCAACGTCATCGACACCCCCGGCCACGCCGACTTCGGCGGAGAGGTCGAACGCGGCCTGTCCATGGTCGACGGCGTGCTGCTGCTGGTGGACGCGTCTGAGGGACCGCTGCCGCAGACGCGGTTCGTGCTGCGCAAGGCGCTGGCCGCCGGCCTGCCGGTCATCTTGGTCGTCAACAAAGTCGATCGCCCGGACGCACGCATCACCGAGGTGGTCGACGAGACCTACGAACTGTTCCTCGATCTGGACGCGCGCGAGGACCAGATCGATTTTCCGATCATCTATGCCTCGGCGAAGGTCGGGCGAGCGTCGCTGAAGAAGCCGGAAAACGGCGAGATGCCGCAGGAACAGAACCTGGAACCGCTCTTCGAGACCATCGTCACCGCAATCCCGGCACCGGTATACGACGACGCCGCGCCGTTGCAGGCACACGTCACCAACCTCGACGTCTCGCCCTACCTCGGCCGGCTGGCACTGTGCCGGGTGCACAACGGCACCATCACAAAGGGCCAGCAGGTTGCCTGGTGCCGGGCGGACGGAACGGTCGAGCGCGTCAAGGTCACCGAGTTGCTGATGACCCGAGCGCTGGACCGCTTCCCGGCCGAATCGGCCGGACCGGGCGACATCATCGCCATCGCCGGCATCCCGGACATCACCATCGGCGAGACGCTGGCCGATCCGGACGATCCGCGCCCGCTGCCCGTGATCACCATCGACGAACCGTCGATCTCGATGACGATCGGCATCAACACCGCCCCACTGGCAGGGGAGTCCGGCACCAAGTTGACTGCACGTCAGGTGCAGAACCGGCTGCAGACCGAACTCGTCGGCAACGTATCCATCCGGGTACTGCCGACCGACCGGCCGGATACCTGGGAGGTGCAAGGCCGCGGCGAGCTGCAGCTGGCGATCCTGGTCGAGATCATGCGCCGGGAGGGTTTCGAGATCACGGTGGGCAAGCCGCAGGTGGTCACCCGCACCATCGGCGGCGCGCTGCACGAACCCATCGAACGTCTCACCATCGACGTGCCGTCCGATTACCAGGGCGTGGTGATCCAGCTGCTCGCGCTGCGCAAGGGGCGACTGGAGCAGATGGTCGATCACGGCAGCGGCTGGATCAGGATGGAGTATCTGGTGCCGGCCCGCGGGCTGATCGGGTTCCGCACCGAATTCCTCACCGAGACGCGCGGCACCGGCATGCTGCACCACGTGCACGAGGGTTACGAGCCGTGGGCCGGCGACATCCGCACCCGACCCACCGGTTCGCTGGTGGCCGACCGACGCGGCGCCACGACCGGGTTTGCGCTGGCCAACCTGCAGGAGCGCGGCACCATGTTCGTCGGACCGGGCACCCAGGTCTACGAAGGCATGATCGTCGGCGAGAACTCGCGCCAGGACGATCTGGATGTCAATCCGACGAAGGAGAAGAAGCTCTCCAACGTCCGCTCGTCGACCAGTGATGTGTTGGTGCCGCTGATACCGCACCGGGTGCTCTCACTGGAGCAGGCGCTGGAGTTCTGCCGCGGCGACGAGTGCGTCGAGGTGACACCGGCGATGGTGCGCCTGCGCAAGGTCGAACTCACCGCCGAAACGCGCTCCAAGCAGCGCGCACGCAACCGGGGCTAGCCGCCGCCGACACTTGATCAACAGCCCATTTTTCGTCGCTATAGCAGCAAAAACGGTCTCTTGATCAAGGTCCGCTGGTGAGTCATCGGCCGACGGCGCGGGCCAGTTGGGCTTTGTTCATCTTCGACCGGCCCGGCACACCTTTGTGCCGTGCCTCGGCGTAGAGCTGGTCGTAGGTACGGCCGGCCGACCCGCTGTGCGAGCGCAGCCCGCCGCGTCGCGAGGACGAGATGTCCTGCGTCGAGGTCGGACTCGCCTGCGCTGATTCCCCGGCGCGCGCCCGCTCCTTGTTCACCGTGCGCGCGGCAATCTCCTTCGCCGTTCGCTTACTGCGCCCACGCTGCTCCAGCCCTTTCTCGATGTGCTCGTACTGGCGCTCGCGCTTCGCGCTCCAGGCTTGCTGTGGCATGCCTGTTGGGTACCCGCGGGGTCCTCGGAGCAAACTGGGCCGGTGACTGGACCGACGGGGCCACTGGTGTGCAGGATGCGCGATTTCGGCACCACGATCTTCGCCGAGATGTCGGCGCTGGCCGTGCAGACCAACAGCGTCAACCTGGGCCAGGGCTTCCCGGATACGGACGGGCCGCCGGCGCTGCTGGCCGCGGCGATTCGGGCGATCAGCGAGGGAGTGAACCAGTACCCGCCAGGGCCTGGCATCGCGCCGCTGCGGACGGCTGTCGCCGCGCACCAGGCCCGCCATTACCAGCTGCAGTTCGACCCGGACACCGAGGTGTTGATCACCGCAGGTGCCACTGAGGCGATCGCCGCGAGCGTCCTCGCGCTGTGCGAACCCGGTGACGAGGTGGTGGTCTTCGAGCCGTACTACGACAGCTACGCGGCCTGCATCGCGCTGGCCGGTGCGCGCCGGCGCACGGTCACCCTGCACCGCGATGGAGCGGGCTGGCGATTCGACCCGGCGCAATTGCGCGCCGCGGTGACCGGTCGCACCCGGGCGCTGCTGCTGAACACCCCGCACAACCCGACCGGGGCAGTCCTGGACACCGAGCAGCTGACCACGATCGCCGAGCTGGCCAGCGCCGCCGATCTCTACGTGATCTCGGACGAGGTCTATGAGCATCTGGTCTTCGACGTCGGCACACACGTGCCGATCGCGACGCTGCCCGGAATGCGCGAGCGCACGGTGACGATCGGCAGTGCCGGGAAGATGTTCAGCGTGACCGGCTGGAAGATCGGCTGGGTGTGTGCGACGCCGGCCCTGACGGCCGCGGTGCGGACGGTGAAGCAATTCCTCACCTACGTCAACGGCGCGCCGTTCCAACCGGCAATTGCCGCGGCGCTGGACCACGAGCTCTATCGAGGCCTCGCCACCGGTTTGCAAGAGCAGCGCGACCTGCTCTGCGACGGACTTGCCGAACTCGGTTTCGACGTAATTCGCCCACAAGGGACATATTTCGCGACGGTCGACGTGGGTACCTCCGGTGTCCAATTCTGTCGCGAGCTACCGCATCGCGCCGGGGTGGTGGCGATACCGAGCAGCGTCTTCTACGACAGTTCCGATGGCGACCATTTCGTTCGGTTCGCATTCTGCAAACGCCCGGAAGTGCTCACTGAAGCACTGCGCCGGCTCAAAGCCGTCGCGTGAGGTCGGTGTTATGAGGTTGCCTGAGATGGAGGCTTACCCGTGAAGATTGCTGCGATTCAGCACGACATCTGCTGGGAGGACGCGGGCGCCACGCACGAGCGGGTCGCGCCGCTGATCGACCGCGCGGCCCGCGATGGCGCCGGGCTGATCTGCCTCACCGAGATGTTCGGCACCGGCTTCTCCATGCATCCCGAGCGCATCGCCGAGGACGAGGGCGGCCCGAGCGAGCAGTTCCTGCTGGCGCAAGCGTGTGCGCACGACGTCCACCTGGTCGCCTCGGTCGCCCAGCGGGGCAGCGACGGCCGCTATCGCAACAATGCGATCGTCGCGACGCCGCACGGTGTCGTGCACCGCTACGCCAAGATCCACCCGTTCAGCTACGCCGGGGAGCACGAGCGGTACACGGCCGGAGACAAACACCTCACGCTGGACATCGGCGACCTGCGGGTCAGCGTCTTCGTCTGCTATGACCTTCGGTTCGCCGACGAATTCTGGGCCCTGGCCGAGAGCACCGACGTTTACCTGGTGCCGGCCAACTGGCCCCAACCGCGCCGGGAGCATTGGCGGGCATTGCTCCGAGCCCGGGCTATCGAGAATCAGGCCTACGTGGTAGGAGTGAACAGAGTCGGCTCCATCAAGAATCTTTCGCACGTGGGCGACTCGGCGATCATCGACCCAATGGGTGCGACCCTTGCCGAGGCGTCCGGCGGCGAGGCGATTCTTGTTGCCGACGTGGACGCGCAGGTTGTCACCCGGACCCGCGCGGAGTTCCCATTTCTGCTGGACCGTCGCCCCGCGACTGGTCGGCACGGGGCCAGATAGCCAACCCGGTATCGGCACTATTACCAGTTGGTCACGATCGGTGGCCCTGCTTGCCATATGTGTCAAACGTTTACTTGACTGGGTGCCTTGGCTGGCGGGCAGATCGTCCGCGTGCGCCGAAATCACAGGAGGTCACCCACCAGTGAGAGTTGACAGAGCCCGCAAGGGTAAAGCGCTCATCGCGGGAGTGGCAGTTATCGCTCTAGCCCTCACCGCCTGTAGCAGCAGCAAGAAGAGCAACACCACCACCAACAACAGCAGCAGTAGCAATGCCAACTCCGCCGCAACTGCCGGTACCAAGGGCAACGGGAATTTCGCGAACTGCGCGACCTCGCCGTTGGACTGCAATAAGGGCACCACGAAGGCCGGCGGCACGATGACCTACGTGCTGGAGAAGACCTTCGCCGGCTGGAACATCAACTACTCGCCGTCGAACGTGTTCGAAATTGCGGAGGCCCTCGACGGCGTCGCGCCGGGCGTGTACCTCGGTGGACCGGACCTCAAGCCGTTCCTCAACACCGACCTGATGACGTCGGCCACGCAGACCAGTACCAGCCCGCAGACGCTCGTCTACAAGATCAACCCGAACGCGGTGTGGAGCGACGGTCAGCCGATCGACTTCACCGACTTCAAGTACCTCAAGGACACCAGCGACGGCACGACCTGCCCGAAGTGCGGTGCCTCGAGTTCGGCCGGCTACAACGCCATCTCGTCGATGACCTCCTCGGACAACGGCAAGACGGTCACGGTCGTCATGAAGACGCCGTTCGCCGACTGGGAGTCGATGTTCGGCAACCTGTACCCGGCGCACATCGCCGCCCAGCACGGTGGCGTCACCGGAGCGACCGGCCTGAATGCGTCGTTCCAGTACTTCGACAAGACCGTGCCGACCTGGTCCGGTGGGCCGTACCTGATCCAGAGCTACAGCAAGGACACCAGCGTCACCGAGGTGCCGAACCCCAAGTGGTACGGCGCCGTGAAGCCCAGCCTCGACAAGCTGATCTTCCGGATCATTACCGACCAGACGCAGGAAGTCCCGGCCCTGCAGAACAACGAGGTCCAGGCGATCTACCCGCAGCCCAACGCCGACCTGGTCAGCCAGGCCGACAAGATCGCGGGCGTGCAGACGTACCTGGGTAAGGGCCTGGTCTGGGAGCACCTGGACTTCAACGAGAAGAACCAGTTCCTCTCCGACCAGAAGCTGCGACTGGCGGTCTTCACGGCGATCAGCCGTCAAGACATCATTCGCCGCACCGTGGGACAGTTCGTCCCGGATGCTCAGCCACTCGGCAACCACATCTACGTGCCGGGCCAGCCGGGCTACCAGGACAACACGACCTCCACGGGTCAGGGCTCCGGTGATATCGCAAAGGCCAAGTCGATCCTGACCGCGGCCGGATACACCGGTGTCGGCACTGCGCTGAAGACGGCGGCAGGCAAGGCGGTGACATTCCGGTGCACGTACTCGGCCGGTAACGCCAACCGCCAGCAGACCTGCGAGATCGTCCAGGCGACGCTCAAGCAGCTGGGCATCAACATCACCCTCAAGACCACGACCGACCTCTCCGAGCTCGGCACCGGCGACTTCGACCTGATCGTCTTCGCCTGGGTCGGCACGCCGTTCGTGGTGGCGGGTGCGCAGCAGATCTACGAGCTCAAGGGTGGTGCTGACTACGGCAGCAACAACGACCCCGCGGCTGAAGCACTGATCAACCAGGCTGCGACGTCGACGGACCAGACTCAGGTTCAGTCTCTGCTCAACCAAGCCGACCAGAAGATTCAGGCCGACGCGTACGAGCTGCCACTGTTCCAGAAGCCGACATTCCTGGCCGCGTACAGCAACCTCGTCAATATCCGCGACGACTCGACCAGTACCGGTCCGCCGTACAACGTGCAAGAGTGGGGGTTCAAGGCCAGCTGAGCCGTCAGGGTCCAGTAGGCAAGCACAACTGACTCGTTGGGGTTCCCCGGGGGTAACAGCCCCCGGGGAACCCCGCGGAGCATGAAGGGCTAACACACGATGTTGGTTTTCGTGATCCGAAGAGTGCTTATCTCGATTCCCGTACTCATCGCATCCACGTTCCTGACTTTCGTCATCGTCAAGCTGTCCGGCGACCCGCTGCTGTACCTCAAACAGCGGCAGCCGCGACCGGCACAGACGTTCATCAACTCTGAGTCGCACCGCCTCTGGCTGGACCGGTCTTGGCCGGCGCAGTACTGGCACTGGATCTCGAACCTGCTCTTGCACGGTAAGTGGGGCCAGCAGGTTCGCGGCAACGCCGATGTGGGCAGCGAGGTCATCAAGGCGCTCGGGGTGACCACCAAGCTGGTCGTTGCCTCTGTGGTGATCGCCCTGGTGCTGGCCGTCCTCACCGGTGTGCTGAGCGCGGTCAAGCAGTACAGCATCCTCGACTACGCGACCACGTTCTTCGGCTTCATCTTCCTGTCGATGCCGACGTTCTGGTTCGCGATCCTGCTCAAGCAGCAGGGCATCTCGGCCAACCGATCCTTCGGTTGCGACTTCTTCTACACGATCGGTGACCGGTCGGTCGCGCCCGACCCGAACCAGTGCGTGGCCGGCAGCTCCTTCGACATCATCGGCCACACGATCCTGCCGGTCATCGTCCTCGGCCTGGTCGGCTACGCCGCCTGGAGCAGATTCACCCGGGCGTCGATGCTGGAGGTACTCGGCAGCGATTACGTCCGGCTGGCCCGATCCAAGGGCCTGTCGCCGCGGACCGTGCTGGTCAAGCACGCACTGCGTACCGCGCTGATCCCGCTCACCACAGTGACCGCACTCGACATCGCCGCGCTACTGGGCGGCGCGATCATCACCGAAACGGTGTTCCAGTGGCACGGCATGGGCTATTTGTTCCTCACCGCCCTGTACCAGATCGACTTCAACGTGATGCTGGGCTGGCTGTTGATCACCGCGACCATCGTGATCGCCTTCAACCTGATCGCCGATCTGCTCTACGGCGTCCTGGACCCGAGGATCCGCCATGCTTGAGATGCCGGAGATTCTGCGCGACGAACCGACCGCGGACCAGCACGGGCCGAAGAAGCCGGTCGAGCGCGAATTCACCGTCCAGGAGCGCAGTCAGTGGCGGATGGCGTTCCGACGCTTCCTGCGCCACCGGGTGGCCGCCGCGAGTGTCGTGGTGTTCGTCCTGCTGATCCTGTTCGCGTTCGTGCTGCCCATGTTCTGGAAGTTCAAGTTCAACGTCTACACCAACGACCTGAGCGTCGGACCCGGTCTCCGGCACCCGTTCGGCACCGACGCGACCGGCTACGACGGGCTGGCGGTGGTCATGCGTGGCACCCAGCAATCGCTGAAGGTGGCGTTCATGATCGCCCTCATCGGCACCGGCGTGGGTGCGATCTGGGGCGTCGTCGCCGGCTACCTCGGCAGCGTCGTCGACTCAGCGCTGATGCGCCTGGCCGACCTGGTGCTCACCATTCCGGCACTTGCTCTGGCCGCGGCGCTGGCACGGCGCGGCAGCGGCAAGCTCTGGGTGATCGGGCTCGTCCTCGCGTTGGTGTCCGCGCCGTACGTGGCCCGCGTGGTCCGTGGTGTGGTGCTGTCACTGCGCGAACGCGAGTTCATCGAAGCGTCCCGCGCACTCGGTGCGTCCAACCTCCGGATCATGGCCAGGCACCTGTTGCCGAACACCGTCCCGGTGCTCATCGTGAACGCCACGCTGCTGGTCGCGGCCGGCATCCTGCTGGAGACCGCGCTGTCCTACGTTGGCTTCGGCATCCAGTCGCCGGACACCTCGCTCGGCCTTCTTATCACCAACGCGCAAGGAGCGGTCGATACCAGGCCGTGGCTGTTCTACTTCCCCGGCATCTTCATCATCCTGATCGCGCTGACCGTCAACTTCATCGGTGACGGGCTGCGCGACGCGCTCGACCCCCGGCAGACGAGAGAGAGAGATGACAGTCGACGTCGTCCCCGGCGACGGGTCCACCACCCAGGCCGACCCCGACGCCTTGCTGGTCGTCGACAACCTCACCGTCTCGTTCCCGACCGACGATGGCGAGGTGCAGGCCGTCCGCGGCGTGAGTTACTCGGTCCTGCCGCGCGCCTCGATGGGCATCGTCGGCGAATCCGGCTCCGGCAAGTCGGTGAGTTCGATGGCGGTGATGGGCCTGCTGCCCAAGAGCGCCAAGATCAGCGGGTCGGTCCGGTTCCGGGGCCAGGAACTCATCGGCATGTCGGAGAAGGACTACTCGCGCGTCCGCGGCAACAAGATCGCGATGATCTTCCAGGATCCGCTCACGTCGCTGAACCCGGTCTACTCCATCGGCTACCAGATCGCCGAGGCCGTACTGGCGCACAACGACGTCTCCAAGAAGGTCGCGCTGGACCGGGCCATCGAACTGCTCGGGGTGGTCGGCATTCCGTTCCCGGAACAGCGGATCAAGAGCTACCCGCACGAGCTTTCCGGCGGCATGCGCCAGCGCATCGTCATCGCCATCGCGATGGCCAACAACCCGGACGTGATCATCGCCGACGAGCCGACGACGGCCCTCGACGTCACCGTGCAGGCGCAGGTGCTGGAGGCGCTGGAGGCGGCGCGCGAGGAGACCGGCGCCGCGCTGATCCTGATCACGCACGATCTCGGTGTCATCGCGGGCCACGCGGACCGCATCTGCGTGATGTACGCCGGAAAGCTGGTGGAGACGGGCAGCACCGAGGACGTCTTCTACCGTCCCCGCATGCCGTACACGCTCGGCTTGCTCGGCAGCCTGCCGCGCCTGGACCGGGAGGAGCGACAGCGGCTCACCCCGATCAAGGGCTCACCGCCGTCGCTGCTGAACCTGCCGCCCGGGCTGCCCGTTCACCCCGCGCTGCCCGCTGGCCAAGGAGATCTGCGATCGCGAGGAGCCCGAGCTGCTGCCCGTCGACGGACCCGGCCACACCTCGCGCCTGCCATTTCCGCGATGAGGTGCGGGGCAAGGACGCGGCCGACCTGTTCAGCACCGATGCCTCTGATGCCGCCGACCCTGCAGACGCCGTGGCAGGAGTGAACCCGTGACCGGCCCGGGCACGGCCGCCCCGCCGACTGCGGCGGGCGTCGGGGAGCAGCACGGCGCGCCGCCGCCCGGGTCCGCCTGCGCGCGAGCCGGTGCTGTCGGTGCGCAACCTCAGCAAACACTTCCCGATCCGGTCCACCGGGCTGATCCGGCGCAAGATCGGTGACGTGCACGCCGTCTGCGGCGTCTCCTTCGACATCTTCGAGAACGAGACGCTGTGTGCTGGTGGGCGAGAGCGGCTGCGGCAAGACGACCACCGGCCGGGCTGGTGCTCAATCTGCATCCGGCGCGACCACCGGCGAGGTGATCTGCGCAGGGCCGGGACCTGACCGCTGCTGTCCGCGCGCGCAGATGCGGCCGCTGCGCCGCGACATGCAGATCGTCTTCCAGGACCCGTTCGCCTCGCTGGACCCGCGGATGACGGTCGAGCGAACTGATCGCCGAGCCGCTGCGCATCCACGGGCGCTACCGCGGTGACGACGGGGCAGCGCGAGCGGGTGCGCGAGCTGCTGGCGCAGGTCGGGCTCAACCCCGAGCACGGCAACCGCTACCCGCACGAGTTCTCCGGCGGCCAGCGCCAGCGCATCGGCATCGCCCGCGCGCTCGCGCTCAAGCCGCAAGCTGCTGGTGCTCGACGAGCCGGTCTCCGCGCTCGACGTGTCGATCCAGGCCGGCGTGATCAACCTGCTGGAGGACCTGCAGAGCCGAACTCGGCCTGGCCTACATGTTCATCTCGCACGACCTGTCGGTGATCCGGCACATCGCCGACCGGGTCGCCGTGATGTACCTCGGCAAGATCGTCGAGGCGGCGGACGTGGACGAGCTGTTCCGCCGCCCCGTGCCACCCGTACACGCAGGCGCTGATGTCGGCGATCCCGCTGCCCGACCCGGTCAAGGAACGCGAGCGCGAGCGGATCCTGCTCACCGGCGACGTGCCCAGCCCGGTGAACCCGCCCTCGCGGCTGCCGGTTCCGCACCCGCTGCCAGAAGTTCGCGCACGACCTGGACAACCAGCAGCGCGAATGGTGCGTCAACGTCGAGCCGCCGCTGGAGTTGAAGTTCCCGGTGCACAGCGCGGCGTGCCACTTCGCCGAGGTGCGAACGGACATCCTCGGCGACGAGCAGGCGCGGACCGAGCGGCCCACGCTCGCGAAATGGCCGACCGGTCGGCCCACCGACGAGCAGGCGTCCGCGCCGCCGTCGTGCGCGCCGGAACTCGGCTCGAAGACGCCGCAGCGGCTCACTGCCGATACCGAGGTGAACGAAGAGGGCGAACTCGTCATCGAGCCGGGCGCCTGAGCGATGACGGTTCCGACGCCGGCCATGCCGGCCGATTCCGCTGCGCTCGCTGCGCCGGTGCCGGCCGCGCAGGAGCCAGCTGCGCCGCAGAGCCCCCGGCGGCTGCTGGTGGTGATGGCGCATCCCGATGACGAGTCGATCGCGGCCGGGGCGACCATGGCGTACTACGCGACGGCCGGCGCGCACGTCACCCTGCTCACCTGCACGCTCGGCGAGGAGGGGGAGGTCTTGGTTCCCGAGCTGAGCCAGCTCGCCGCCGGCCAGGCGGACCAACTCGGTGGCTACCGCATGTCGGAACTCGACGAGGCGATGCGCGTGCTCGGCGTGCACGACCATCGCTACCTCGGTGGGCCGGGGCGATTTCGCGACAGCGGGATGATGGGTACCCCTGCGAACGACCACACCCGCGCGTTCTGGCGGGCGGACAAGGACGCCGACGTGTTCGACGCCGCGGTCGACGCCGCTGCGGCGGTGATCCGCGAGGTGCGCCCGCAGGTGGTGGTGACCTCCGACGACACCGGTGACTACGGGCATCCGGACCACATCATGGCTCACCGGGTGGCGACCGCGGCGACGCAGCGGGCCGCACAACCGGGCGCCGGCGGCGAGCCGTGGCGGGTGGAGAAGCTCTACTGGGTCGCCGCGCGCAAGGCCGACATGCGACGCGGGGCGCAGGCGCTGGCCGCGATCGGCCAGACCCTGTTCGACGTCGCCGATCCCGACGAGCTCGATTTCGGTGTGGACGACGAGCTGCTCACCACGCAGATCGACGCGAGCGGGTACGGCGAGGCCAAGATGCAGGCGCTCGCGGCACATCGCACCCAGATCACCGTCGACGGCCCGTTCTTCGCGCTGTCCAACCTGCTCGGTCGGGAGGTCATGGCGGTGGAGTATTTCCGGCTGGCCGTCGGTGAACTCGGGCCGGACCGGGGCGCGGAGAACGGCTGGGAGACCGACCTGTTTTCCGGGGTCACGGGCTCGGGGGGCTCAGTCTCCGGGGACAGCACGTGAAAGCGGGCGAGCCTGCGCCGGCCACCACGGCACGGCCGAACGTGATCAACTATGTCGGCGTGGTCGTGCTGTGCGGCGTTGCGTTCCTGTCCGCGCTATTCGACGTGTTCCTGGTGCCGTTGTACGCCGGCAAGGTGCTCGTCCCGCTCGCCGTGGTCCTCGCCGTCGTCGGCAACGTGCTGTTGCCGCGGCTGAGCCGGGCGCTGGTGCCCGCTACCTGGGCCGCTGCCGCACCGGTCGCGGTGTGGGTGGTGCTGGCGTTCGTGTTGGGTTTCACGGCGCGACCGGAAGGTGACGTGCTGCTGCCTGGCGGCGGCTACGTGCAGTGGGTCGGACTCGGCATGGTCTTCGGCGGCGTGCTGGCCGGCATCGGCACCGTGGTCACCTCGATGCCGCCGCCCGCACCCCGCGCGCGCCCGGCACGACCGGCCGGCTGAGGGAAGCTGGTACGGCCGGCTGACTCAGCTGCCCGGCGGTGCCATGGCGCCGGGATCGGTGCGGTACCGATAGTCGTGATGCACCCGGAAACCACGGCTGCGATACAGCGCCACCGCGGGCGCGTTGTCGCTGGACACCTCGACGTGCACCCTGGTCGCGCCCTGGTCGCGGCCCCAGCCCGCCAGCGCGAGCAGGATGCGGCCGGCGAGTCCGGCGCGGCGCAGTTGCGGGTCGACTTCGACCGCGGTGATGCCGAGCCAGCCGTCGTTAACCGTGCCGCGGCCGATGGCCCGCACCGGCCCGTCCGGATCTGCCCGGATCGCGGCAAAGGTGACGTGCTCGTGCCGGGTCAGGATGCCCCAGGCGTCCGCGGACCGGCCGGCGCCGTCTCGATAGCGAGCCAGCCACCCCTGATCCGGCGCGGCCGACAGCCGCACCGGTTCCGCTGGTGCGTTGCCGGCCGGGTGGGTGGGCGGCTCATCCGCGGTGCCGCCCGTCAGCGCGTCGAGGCGGGCCACCATCACGTGTACGTCCGGGCTGGCCGCCCAGCCCTGCTCGGCCACGGAGGCATCGAGCAATCGGCGAGCTTCAGTGGGCAGTTGCAGCCGCAGCGGGAGGTTCCGCTCGGCGTACCAGGCCCGGGCCCGGACCAGGGCGTCGGGCAGCGGCATGCCCGGCTGCCCGAGCGGCAGCACCGAGTTGGCGCGCCCGGTGAAGCCGCCGCTGGCCCGCAGCAACCAGCCGCCGACGGTGTCGGTTTCCGCCGCGCGCCAGCCGCGGGCGACGATCGCCTCGAGGTCGAGCTGATCGCGGGTGGACGGCGGGGCGGATCTGGCCGCCACCACCCGATCCAGAGCTACCTCGACGATGCCCGCGCGGCCGTCGATGACGGCCCGGCGGTCGTCCAGATCGAGCAATTCGCCCACCACGTCGGCCAGCCGCAGCCGGCCCTGATCGTCGCGGTCCAGCGCATGGCGGACCGTCACCCGCATACCCACCCAACTACTCTCGAGCACGAGCGGCATACTAGGGGCCGCCCCCCGACGGGCCTGCCGCTACTGACACCAGTCGCCGGAGGACTGCAGTGACATACGTGATCGCCGAACCCTGCGTGGACGTGCTCGACAAGGCGTGCATCGAGGAATGCCCGGTCGACTGCATCTATGAGGGCGAGCGGATGCTCTACATCCACCCGGACGAGTGTGTGGATTGCGGGGCGTGCGAGCCGGTGTGCCCAGTCGAGGCGATCTTCTACGAGGACGACCTGCCGGAGAAGTGGCGCGACTACACCCAGGCGAACGTGGACTTCTTCGACGAACTCGGCTCGCCCGGCGGCGCCTCGAAGGTCGGCAAGACGGCCCACGACCCGGCAGCTCATCAAGGCGCTACCGCCACAGGGCGAAGGCCACTGACATTATTTGCGACCGTCAGAGTTTGGCGAGCGTGGCGGTGACGCCGGTCGCCGGCGTCGGCGCGGCGGCCCAGCCCTTCGCGCGGGTCCACTGCTTGCCGTCGTAGCCGACCGAGTCGATGCCCAGGCCGTTCGGCGTTCGCCACGAACCACGCCGCGGTCTGCCACTTCGCCCCCGGCACCGAGACGGTCAGACCGGAAATCGCCGGTGGGTTCACCGGCAGGTCCGACGCAACCTTGCCACCACCTGTGCCGCTCGGCGACCTTCGTCGGTTTGTCGAACGCGCAGGTGATGCCGGCCGGCGGCTTGCCGCCCAGCGCGTCGGCGAAGACCTGCGCCTCGTCGTGCGTGCTGGGTGTACGCGCTGCCGTCGGCCGAGTTCTGCACATCCTGCACCGCGGTGGCCAGATCAGGCCCTGCCAGTTCGGCACCTTCACCAGCGCGTCCAGGAACGCGCCGGTGGCGTAGTGCACGTCGTTGAGTTGCGCGTTGGTGCCCCAGCCCTGGGACGGGCGCTGCTGCAGCACACCGACCGAGTCGCGATCGCCGGCGTTGGGCGGCAGGTTCTCCAGCTTGCTCTCCTGCAGGCCGGCGGCAAGCGCCAGGACCGCCGCGCGCTCGGGCAGCTCACGCATGGTGACCACCCCGACCATGGTGGAGGCAGTCGCGGCCTGGCCCGGGTCGATGTCGTAGTCGCCGACGGTGCAGTGCTCGTAGAGGGCGGTGGTGGTGCCCTTCCAGAACACGCGTACCACGACGACCGCCGACCGCAGCGATCACGACCACGATGCCGATGTAGCATGGCGCGCGCTTCGACTGCGCATGGCATCAGTCGTTCAGCCATTCGCGTGCAGTGCCTCGTTCAGCGCGATGCCGGTGCCCGGTACGCGGACGCGCCTCGAGCGCGCCGCACACGCTGTTGCGCCAGAACTGCAGCCCGTCGCGGCCGGACAGCGTCGCCGGCCTTGACGACGGTGCCGTCCGGCAGCGCCACCTTCGCGCCGGCGGTTACGTACACCCCTGCCTCCACGACGCAGTCGTCGCCGAGCGAGATGCCGATGCCGGCGTTGGCCCCGATCAGGCACCGCTGCCCGACGGTGATCTGCTCGCTTGCCGCCGCCGGACAGCGTGCCCATGATCGAGGCGCCGCCGCCGACGTCGGAGTCGGCGCCGACGACAACGCCGGCGGAGATGCGTCCTTCGATCATGGAACGTGCCGAGCGTGCCGGCGTTGTAGTTGACGAAGCCTTCGTGCATGACCGTGGTGCCTTCGGCCAGGTGCGCGCCGAGCCGCACCCGGTCGGCGTCCGCGATGCGAACTCCGCTCGGCACCACGTAGTCGGTCATGCGCGGAAACTTGTCCACCCCGTACACCTGCACCGGGCCCTTGCGGCGCATCGCCATCCGGGTGCGCTCGAAGTTGTCCACCGCGCACGGGCCTGCGTTGGTCCACACGACGTTGGGCAGCACGCCGAAGATCCCGTCGAGGTTCAACTCGCGCGGCGCGACCAGGCGATGGGAGAGCAGGTGCAGCCGAAGGTAGGCGTCGGAGACACCGGCCGGCGCCACGTCGAGATCGATCTCGCAGCGCACTACGTCCTGGTGCACGCCGCGCTCGCTGGTGCTGCCGTGCGTACCGGCCAGGGAGGCAAGTTCGTGTGGCGGCTGCGCGGCGGTTTCACCGAGGGCAACCAGCGGGAACCAGGTGTCGAGGACCAGACCGGCGGCAGGACCGTCGACGACGGTGGTCGCCAATCCGTAGCCCCACGCGGTTCTCCTCACTCGTCCACCCTAGCTTTGCCCCGTCCGCGGACGGGCAGCGTAGCTTCGTAGCGTGCTCGACATCGGTGCGGATGCGGCGACGCTGACGGCGCAGCTGATCGACGTGGAATCTGTGTCCGGGAACGAGGCCCGCCTGGCCGACCTGGTAGAGACCGCGTTGCGCGCGGTGCCGGCGCTGACCGTGCATCGTGACGGGAACGTGGTGCTGGCCCGCACCACGCTGGGGCGACCGCAGCGAATCGTGCTCGCCGGGCATGTGGACACGGTGCCGGTCGCCGGCAACCTGCCCTCGCACCGCGACGGCGGCCGGTTGTACGGCTGTGGCAGTAGCGACATGAAAGCCGGCGTGGCGGTGATGCTGCGCGTCGCGCACGCGGTGGCTACCGGTGCGCTCGACCCGCGGACCGAGCTGAGCTTCGTCGCCTACGACTGCGAGGAGATCGAGGCCGCCCGCAACGGACTCGGACGGATCGCGCGCGAGCAGCCGGAGGTGTTGCGTGGCGACCTGGCCGTCGTGCTCGAGCCCACCGCAGGCGTCGTCGAAGGCGGCTGCCAGGGCACCATGCGGGCGCAGGTCGCGTACCACGGGAGTGCGCGCGCACAGCGCCCGGTCGTGGCTGGGGCGCAACGCAATCCACGCCGCGGGCGAGGTGCTGCGCCGGCTGGACGACTACACGCCCGCGGGTGGTCGAGTCGTCGGGCTTGACCTACCGCGAGGGCCTCAACGCCGTCGCGATCAGCGGCGGAGTCGCCGGCAACGTCATCCCGGACGAGTGCATCGTCACGGTGAACTACCGCTTCGCTCCGGACCGCTCGGTCGGCGACGCGCAGGAGCACCTGCGCGAGGTGTTCGCCGGGTACGAGGTGGAGATCACCGACGCGGCGCCGGCGGCACCGCCCGGGCTGGACGCTGCACTGGCCGCGGAGTTCGTGGCCGCGGTGGGACAGCCGCCGCGAGCGAAGCTCGGCTGGACGGACGTGGCGCGGTTCGCCGAGCTCGGCGTGCCGGCGCTGAACTTCGGCCCGGGTGACCCGGACCTGGCGCACAAGCCGCGAGGAGTACGTCGAGGTCGATCGCATCCACGCGGCCGAGGCCGCGCTGCTGGCGTTCCTGTCCTAGCCGCGGCCGGACGGCTGCCGACGGCTCTTCGCCGCCGCAGCTAACGTTTGCTTCCATGACCGACACCCACCCCGGGCCGCCCGACCCGCGGGCCGAGCAACCGCGCGAGGCCGAACACCAGCGCGGCCCGGTGCTGTTGCGGCGCGCGCAGGTGCAGACCGGGTACGACCGACCAGCGGCTGCTGGATTCGCGCGGCCCCAGCGACTGGGTGCACACCGACCCGTGGCGCGTGCTGCGCATCCAGAGCGAGTTCGTCGAGGGCTTCGGCCTGCTGGCCGAGCTGCCCTCGGCGGTGTCGGTATTCGGCTCCGCGCGCACGCCCGCCGACGACCCGGAGTACGCGGTCGGGCGTGGCGCTCGGCGCGCGCCTTGGCCGAGGCCGGCTACGCCGTGATCACCGGCGGTGGGCCGGGCGCGATGGAGGCGGTCAACCGCGGCGCGTCCGAGGCCGGCGGCGTCTCTGTCGGACTCGGCATCGAGTTGCCGTTCGAGCAGCGGCTCAACGACTGGGTCGACATCGGCATCAACTTCCGGTACTTCTTCGCGCGCAAGACGATGTTCGTCAAGTACGCGCAGGCCTTCGTGATCATGCCCGGCGGGTTCGGCACGCTGGACGAGATGTTCGAGGCGCTCACGCTCGTGCAGACCCGCAAGGTCACCCGGTTCCCGGTGTTGCTCTACGGCACCGAGTACTGGCGCGGCCTGGTCGATTGGCTGCGCGCCTCCGTACTGGCCGGCCACAAGATCGGCGACGCCGATCTCGATCTCGTGCATGTCACCGACGACGTGGACGACATCGTGGAACGCATCGTGGCGTCCTCGCAGCTGCGCTCCGATCAGGAAGTGGTCGAGGAGCGGGCGGCGCAGGAGATGACGCACAGCGTGGCTCGAGAGCTGAACTGATGCCGTCGGTGTGCGTGTATTGCTCCTCCGCCGAGCAGATCGACCCGGCCTACGTGCGGCTCGCCGCCGAATTCGGTGCCGCCCTCGCCGACGGCGGGTACGACCTGGTATCCGGCGGTGGGCGGGTGTCCATGATGGGTGCAGTGGCCCGCGCCGCACGGGCCGGCGGGGCGCACACCGTCGGGGTGATCCCGGCCCATCTGATCCCGTATGAGGTCGCCGACACCGACGCCGACGAGCTGGTCGTCGTCGAGACCATGCGCGAACGCAAACGCATCATGGACGAGCGGTCCGACGCGTTCGTAGCGTTGCCGGGTGGCATCGGCACGCTTGAGGAGTTGTTCGAGATGTGGACGTCGCGCTCGCTCGGGATGCACGGCAAGCCGGTCCTCGTGCTCGATGCCGACGGCTATTACGACCCGCTCTGGACGTATCTGAATTCCTTACGCGACAAGGGTTTTGTGCGCCAGGCGGCACTGGACGAGCTGGTGCACGTGCGCAGCGTCGGCGCTGCGATGGCGGCGCTCGCGCAGCGGCTCAACCTGCCGGGCGAGCTGGGATCCCGCTCCCGTGACGCTGGAACTGCATGAGCAGTTCGTTCTCGTGCGCCACCCGCTGCGCGCTCGCGTCCAGATCGCGGAACATTGCCTTGAGCTGCCGAATGCCCGTGGCCGACTGAGCTGCGATCGTCTCGGCCAGCTGCACCGCGACCCGTTCTGCGTCGTCGGCGGCGGCGCTGCGGTGCAGGAAGCCGATCTCTTCGGCTTCGGTCATGCCCACGACCCGTCCGGTGAAGATGAGGTCCTTGGCGCGAGACACCCCGATCAGCGGTCCGAGCCGGGCCGGGCCGACCGGCACGCCCAGCCGCGCACCGGCCCATGCCAGCTTGAGGTTGTCGCCGCCGACCCGCAGATCGCATCCGGCCGCGATCTCCGCGCCCGCCCCGACGCAGTTGCCGACGCACACGGCGATGGTCGCCACCGGGCAGGCCTCCACCGCCGCATAGAGCCGGCAGAACGCCGCCATCCGCTGCTGGCCGCCGTCGGTGTCGAGTTCCTCGCTGATGTCGGCGCCGGCGCAGAACGCGGTGGTCGACGTCGTGGACAGCACCACCGCCTTGGTGTTCGGGTCGGTGGCGGCGGCGTCGAGCGCGGCGAGGAGTTCGTGCAACGTGGCCGAGTCCAGCGCATTGCGCTTGGCCGGCCGGTTCAACCGCAGGATCTCGATCCCGTCGCCGGCCCGCGCTCGGGTCACGCCGGCGGTACCGACGGCGCCGTGCGCCGACTCGACCCCATTCTCAACCGCATCCCTGACCGCATCCTCGCTCACGCGGACAGTATTCAGGCCAGCCCGCGTCGGGCCACTGCGGGCGGGCGGGTTCCGCTGATCGACGCGACCATGTCGAGCACCCGGCGCGTGGCCAGCACGTCATGCGTGCGAAAAACCCGGGCACCGTGCCATGCGCAGATTGCGGTGGCGGCGAGGGTGCCGTCGAGACGTTCGGCGGCCGGCAGATCGAGCGTCTCGCCGATGAAGTCCTTGCGCGACAAGGCGACGAGCACCGGCCAGCCGGTGGCGACCAATTCGTGCAAGCGGCGGGTGAGCTGCAGCGAGTGCCACGTGTTCTTGCCGAAGTCGTGGGTGGGATCGATGAGGATGCCGTCGCGGCGCACGCCGGCCGTCACGGCGCGCCGCGCGGCGGCGGTGACGGTGTCGATCACGTCGGCGGTCACGTCGTGGTACTCGACGCGATGCGGGTCGGTGCGCGGGCCGAGGCCGCCGGTGTGACTGCACACCAGCGCGGCGCCGTGTCGGGCGGCCACCGCCGGCAGGTCCGGGTCGGCGCCGGCCCAGGTGTCGTTGACCAGGTCGGCACCCGCTGCCAGCACCTGATCGGCCACCTCCGCGCGCCAGGTGTCCACGCTGATGGGTAGCGTGGCGAAGCGCTCGCGCACGGCGATGACGACGGGCAATACTCGGCGCAGCTCCTCCTCGACCTCGACCGCTGCGCCGTATCCGGCTCGTACGCCACCGATGTCGACGAGGTCCGCGCCGTCGATGACCGCGCGCTGAACGGTGGCAAGCGCGTCGGCCACGGTGGGGTGTGCGCCGCCGTCGTAGAACGAGTCCGGCGTCCGGTTGACGATGGCCATGACGGCGTGCTCGCCGGGGGCGAAGGTGCGATTCCCGACGCGCAGATGCACGCCTCCACCCTGACAGAGGACCGGGCATGACACGATCGTCGGGTGCTGTCGCTCGTGCTGTACGGCCTGCTCGCGGTTGGTTTGATGGTGGTGCTGTTCTTCGTGGCGGCCCGTTTCCTGCCCGCCGGCGAGCAGATCGCACCTGCCCTGCGCGACGAGCCGCCGTGGGCGTTGCCGGCCGAGCGGCACCTCAAGGCCGACGACATCGAGGACCTGCGGCTGCCGGTGGCCCTGCGCGGGTACCGCTTCGCCGAGACCGACGAGCTGTTGGACCGGGTGGTGGCGGAGTTGCGCCGGCGCGACGACGAGCTGGAACGTCTGTACGGGCTGCTCATCACCATGCCGGTGCCGTCCGCAGAGCTGCACGAGACAGTGCCGCCGCAGGCCGCGCCCGGGCCGGTAGACGCAGCGGCTGGTGACGTCGAGAACGTGCCGGCGCCGGCCGAGGCGGAAGCAGCCGAGGCGGAACCTGCCGAGGGGGACGCTGCCGAGGGGGACGATGCCGAGGGGGACGATGCCGAGCCGCAATCTGGCGCGCAGCCTGCGGCCGAACAGCCTGCGGCCGAACAGCCGGCGGAGACGGAACAGGCGGCCGCCGAACAGCCGGCGGAGGCAGAGCAACCACCCCCGGACGCCGAGGCCGAGGCCGGCCAGGCCCAGCCTGGTGCCTGACCGGCCTCGGTGCAGCTGGACGACCAGTGCGCCGGAGTACGTCGCCTACCACGACGAGGAGTGGGGGCGTCCGTTGCACGGCGACCGTGCGCTGTTCGAGCGGCTGTCGCTGGAGGCGTTCCAGTCCGGCTTGTCCTGGCTGATCATCCTGCGCAAGCGGCCTGCGTTCCGGCAGGCATTCGCCGACTTCGAGATCGGCGCCGTCGCTCGATTCGGCGCGCGAGACGTGCGCCGGCTGCTTGCCGACGCCGGCATTGTGCGGAACCGGGCCAAGATCGACGCCACCATCGCCAATGCTCGCGCGGTGCTGGCCAACGTGCCCGAAGGCTTGGACGCGCTGCTGTGGTCCTTCACGCCGCCCGAGCAGCCGCCGTGGCAGGTGCGGGCCACCTCGCCCGAGTCGATCGCGATGGCCAAGGAACTCAAGCGGCGCGGCCTGCGCTTCGTCGGACCCACCACCGGCTACGCGCTCATGCAGGCCGTCGGCATGGTGAACGATCACCAGCCCGGCTGCTGGCTTGCCCCTTGATCAGCGGATACCGGGCGCGGGTCACCGCTGCGACCCAGGCTCCGCTCAGTGGCCGGCGAATACCGGCTTCTGCTTGGCGACGAACGCGGCGGTGCTGTTGCGGTGGTCGTCAGTGGCGCCGCAGCGCGTCTGCAACTGTGCCTCCTTGTCCAGCGCCTCGGCCAGGGTCGACGTGGCCGCGAATGCCAGCGACTCCTTGATCGCCGCGTAGGCCACGGTCGGTCCCGCGGCAAGGCGCTGGGCGAGTTCGTGGGCCGCCGGCAACAGCCGCTCCGGTTCGACCACCGCGTTGACGAGCCCCATCTCCAGCGCTGCTTCGGCGGTGACGGGCTCGGCGAGCAAGGCCAATGCGGTGGCGCGTGCGGTGCCGATCAACCGGGGCAGCGTCCAGGACACGCCGCTGTCGAGGGTGAGCCCCACGTTGGCGAAGGCGAGCAGGAAGCCGGCCGTGTTCGCCGCGATCCGGAAGTCGCAGGCGAACGAAAGCCCGGCCCCAGCACCGGCCGCCATGCCGTTCACCGCCGCGATCACGGGCTTCGGCATGCCCACCAGCGCCCGGATCACCGGGTTGTAATGCTCGGTCACCGTGTTCAGCGGCGCGACGTCGCCCGCCTCGAGCAGCCCGACGTGCTCGCGCAGATCCTGGCCGACACAGAAGCCTCGCCCCGAGCCGGTGAGTACCAGGGCGCGGACGGTCGGATCGGCGGCTGCGTCGTCCAGCGCCGAGCGCAGGGCCAGTTTCAGCTCCACCGACAGGGCGTTCATCGCCTCTGGCCGATTGAGCGTGATCGTCATGACCGCGCCGTCGCGGTCGAGCAGCAGCACGTCGGACACTCCCACTCCTTCGCCATCGCCGGTGCCCGCGACGCTACCGCGCCCGGGTGCCGTCCGGTGCCGCCCAAGGCGTGGCCGCTGGTCGGTGGATGGCTCGGCGGGGCTCCGTTGGGTCGGCATCTCCGGCGCCGATCGGCCCGGCTCGGCCCGGCGCGGGGGACCGGGTTTTCACTGCCCGACGGGTCCGGGTTTGGGCGCCTGACGGGTAATGCGGGACAATGGTCGTCAACCGAGTCCCCCGCGCCCGCCGCGGGGAGTCGCAGACCAGGCCCGCTCCGGCGGCCCGACGCATGACGGCGCGAGCAGCGCGCTCGACCGAGGAGGTACGCATGGCGGCCATGAAGCCGCGGACGGGCGACGGCCCGCTCGAGGTCACCAAGGAAGGGCGCGGCATCGTCATGCGCGTCCCTCTCGAAGGGGGAGGACGGCTCGTCGTCGAGATGTCCGCCGACGAGGCCGTAGCGCTCGGTGACGCCCTGAAGAACGTGGTCAGCTGAGCCAATCCCGCCCGGCCCCGGTACCTGGCTGACAGGACCGGGGCCGTGTTCTGTCCAGACCCCTCCAGCCTGCGCGTGTCCTATTGCTCGCCTCGGGGTCGCTCCGCTCCTCGGGCCCTGGGGGGCCCTGCGATGCTCACTCCGCCCTCGCCTCGCGTCGCGTCGTGACAGGATCGAGCCCGTGCTGGACGTCCGCTCCTCGCCCGACAAGCCCACGGATCGGACTCAGCGCGCGGATCTCACCGGCGATGCCACCCAACTTCGGATCAAGGCCGGCCGTCTCGCCCGTCAATTGAGCCTGGACGCCGGCAGCATCGACGCGCGCGGGCTCAGCGGTGCACGGCTCAGCGCCTTCGTCGAAGGGCTCGTCCTCGGCGCCTACCGGTTCTCCCGTGCCGCAAGCCCGGCGCCGGTCCCGGCGCGCGTCGACTTGCTCGGCATAGACGACGAGGACGCGCTGGCCACCGGATTGCGCCTGGCCTCGGCGACCGCATGGGCACGCGATCTGACCAACACCCCGGCCGCCGAGAAGCCGCCGCAGCGGTTCGCCGACGCCGTGGTTCAGCCGCTGTCGCGCGCGGGCGTCGAGGTCCACGTCCACGACGACAAGTGGCTCGCCGAACAGCGCTTCGGCGGCGTGCTGGCGGTCGGGGGCGGCTCGGCGAGTCCACCTCGGCTCATCGAAGCGCGGTGGCGGCCGCGCGGGGCACGAGCCGGCGTGCACGCCGTCATCGTCGGCAAGGGCATCACGTTCGACACCGGCGGGCTCAACCTCAAACGAGGCGACGCGATGCGCATGATGCACACCGATATGGCCGGCGGTGCCGCTGCCCTGGCGGCGCTGCGCGCGGTCGCGCAGGCCAAGGTCCCGGTACGCGTCACCGTGCTCGTCCCCACGGCGGAGAACGCCATCTCCGGTTCGGCGTTCCGTCCGGGAGACGTCATCACCCACGTGAACGGCCGGACCAGCGAGGTAACCAACACCGACGCGGAGGGCCGCCTGGTGCTGGCCGACGCGCTCGCGTATGCGTCGCAACGGTTGCGACCGACCGTGTTGCTCGACATCGCCACGCTCACCGGCGCCATGAAAGTCGCCCTCGGGCTGCGCACCGCCGGGCTGTTCGCGACCGACGACCGGCTGGCCGCGGCCCTGATCGTGGCCGGCGCGTCCGTCGACGAGCCGCTCTGGCGGCTGCCGCTGCACGAGGACTACCTCAGTTCGCTCGACTCGTCGGTGGCCGATGCCAACCACGCGCCCGGCAATCCCGGCGCTATCACCGCGGCGCTGTTCCTGCGGGCGTTCACGGGTGGTCTGCCGTGGGCCCACCTGGATGTGGCCGGGCCGGCGCGCGCGGCGGCGGACAGCGGTTACCTGAGCCGCGGCGCGACCGGGTTCGGCGCGCGGCTGCTCGCGCGGTGGGTCGAATCTCTCGCGTAGCGCGCATGGAGACGGACGAGCTGGTAGCGGAGACGGTGCTTCCGCTCGTCATCCGGATCGAGCGTGCCGAGCCGCCGACGCGTACCGACGCGCTCGAAGCAGCGGCCCGGGCGGTGCTGCTCATGCTCACCACGGACGTCGCGGACTGGCAGCCGGCCGTCACCCGCTGGGACGGACAGCGCATCCGCAAGGTGGTGCGCCGAGCCCGCGGCGCGAACTGGGAGAGGGCAGCGGCGCTGCCCAGCCTGGACGTGCGCAGTGGCACGGCGCAGGTGCGCGTGTACCCGCCGATCGAGGTCGATGCGTGGCCACCGGAACTGCTGCGCCTGCAGGTGGGTGGCACCGATCTAGACGACCCGACCGCGCCGAGCGCGCCGCCGACGGGCGAGCCGTTGATCCTGCTTTCGCCGGAGTTGGCGATGAGTGCCGGGAAGGCGATGGCGCAGGCGGGACATGCGGCGCAGCTCGGCTGGCGGGCGGCGAGCCGGCCGTTCCGCGAGGCATGGCGGGCGGCCGGTTTCCCGCTCGCGGTGCGAGACGCGACCCGGGCGCAGTGGCGCGAAGCGCTTGCTGCCGGCGCGGTGGTGGTGCACGACGGCGGCTTCACCGAAGTGGCGCCCGGCAGCCAAACGGCTCTAGTGCTGCTGCCCGAGCCGTAGAGCGCGGACGGCGCACCTCGCTAGCGGCGCAGCTGGAAATTAGCCGACAAATGCTTGGGCGGTGGGAGGGGTGCGGTTAGATTCGATCGTATGTTCGATGAGGTGATCGCGGAGGGGGCGCTGGCGCGGCTGGCGGCTGCGGTGGATGAGTTGCTTGCGTTGAGCGTGGCGGTTGCCTCGGACGAGTTCGTGCTGGGCGCGTTGCGGGCTGTGCAGTCGCAGCTGAACCGGCTCGCCGCGGTGGACGCGAAGGTGGTGGGTGAGGTGGATGCGCGCCGGCTGTGCGCTGGTCGTGGCGCCCGCGACACTGCCACCCTGCTCACGCAGGTGCTGCGCATCGATCCTGGTGCCGCCCGCGCCCGCGTCGCCGCCGCGCAGGAACTCGGGCCGCGGCGAGCGTTGACCGGTGAGGTATTGGCCCCGGTGTTTGCCCCGGTGTTTGCGGCGTTGGCCGACGGGTCGATCACCACCGGCACGCCGAGGTGGTCACCCGCACGGTGAGCGCGCTGCCGCACGCCGTGGCCGCGGAGCACGACCGCGCGGTCGAGGAGTTCCTGACCGGCCAGGCTCGGATGGTGACCCCGGCCAGCTTGCGGCTGATCGCCCGGCGTGTTGCCGACACCCTCGATCCGGACGGCACCCTCACCGAGGAAGCCGACCGGGTCCGGCGCCGGGGTCTGGATGTCCAGCAGCGGCCTGATGGCAGCGCCACGGTGCGTGGCGAGCTGGACGCGGTCTGCGCCGAGGCCCTGCTCAGCGTGCTGGACACCCTGGCCCGGCCCGCGCCGGCCGCCGACGGCCAACGTGATCCGCGCACCCCGGCCCAGCGGCGCCACGATGGTCTGCGCGACGGACTGCTCACCGCCCTGCGCAGCGGGCGCCTGCCCGAGTGCGGCGGTATCAGCACCACCATCCTGATCACCACCACCGCCGAGGACCTGCGCACACACACCGGGCTGGCCCGCACCGGGCACGGCGCGCTACTGCCAATGCGCACCATCACGCATCAGCTGCTCCCCGACGCGCAGCTGATGCCGGTCACGTTGAGCCGGGACAAGAACCAGAACATCAGGATCGCGAACTACGGCCCGGCCCGCCGCTCATTCACCGCCACCCAACGACTGGCCATGGCAGCGAGAGATGGCGGCTGCTCCCTGCCCGGCTGCACCATCCCCGCCGCCTGGTGCCAAGCGCATCACGTCATCGCCTGGGCCGACGGTGGACCCACCACCATCGACAACGGCACCCTGCTCTGCGGCTACCACCACCGCGAACACCCCAACCTCGGCTGGACCTGCACCATGACCAACGGCACCCCACACTGGACCCCACCGCCATGGATCGACCCCAACCAGCAACCCACCCGCAACACCGCACACACCCTGATCACCGATCCGCGCGACCCACTCGACCAAGCCGCCGGGCGCACCCCCGACCCAGAACTCATCCCGTGCTGACACAGACACAACGCCCGACAATCAGATACCCGGCAGTCCGAAGCCCGGCAGCTGGCAGATGACGCGCGCCCGGTTAGAGCAGCGACTGATACAACTCGACGGTCCGGTGCGCGATGCTGTCCCAACCGAACTCGCGCAGCGCGCGCTCGCGGCCGGCGGCGCCCATCGTCTTCGCCCGAGCCGGGTCGGCGCACAGCTCGTTGACCGCTGCGGCCAGCCCAGCTTCGAACTCCGCGTCGGTCACCGCCACCTGCGGCACCAGAATGCCGGTGAGCCCATCGGCCACCACTTCCGGAATGCCGCCTACCGCACTGGCGACGACAGCGGTGCCGCATGCCATCGCCTCAAGGTTCACGATGCCCAGCGGCTCGTACACCGACGGGCAGACGAAGACGGTGGCATGCGTCAGCAGTTCCACCAGCGGCGGCCGCGGCAGCATCTCCCGGATCCACACCACCCCGCTGCGGCTGGCCGCCAGGCCGGCGACGGCCTGTTCGGTGGCAACCCGGATCTCGTCGGTATCCGGGGCACCCGCGCACAACACCACCTGGATCTCCGGATCGAATGCGGCAGCCGCGGCGAGCAGGTGTGGCACCCCCTTCTGCCGGGTGATTCGCCCGACGAACAGCACGTACGGACGATCCAGGTCGATCCCGTAATGCCGGGGCGTGTCGGCGGACTCGGCCGGCGCGTACAACGCGGTATCGATCCCGTTGTGAATCACGTGTACCCGCGCGGGGTCCACGAACGGGTAGGCATCGAGCAGATCAGCCCGCATGCCGTAGGACACGGCAACGATCGCGTCCGCCGTCTCGTAGGCCTGTCGCTCTGCCCACGACGAGATGCGGTAGCCGCCGCCGAGCTGCTCCGCTTTCCACGGCCGGTGCGGCTCGAGCGAATGCGCGGTGAGCACGTGCGGCACGCCGTGCAGCTGCGCGCCGAGCACACCGGCAAGGTTCGCGTACCAGGTGTGCGAATGCACCAGGTCCGCATCCGCCAACGCAGCCGCCATCTCCAGGTCGACCCCGAGCGTCTGCACGGCCGCGTTCGCGGTGGCCAGTTCGGCCGGCGGCCGGTACGCGTGCACCTGGTCCTCGTCGCGGTCCGCGCCGAAGCAATGCACCGAGACCTCCACCAGCCGCCTCAGTTCGCGTACCAGGAACTCCACATGCACGCCGGCCCCGCCATACACCTCAGGCGGGTACTCGCGGGAGAGCACGGCAACGCGCACATCAGGCAGCGTAGAGCCAGCAACACACGCCCACGCCGGCCGGCGATGGTACGCAGAGGACCCGAACGCGCGCTCGGCCGGATAGGGTCGACTCATGGCTAGGGAGCCCCGCGTCCTGGGCATCGTGCTCGCAGGCGGAGAGGGCAAGCGGCTGTGGCCGCTCACCGCCGACCGGGCGAAGCCCGCGGTTCCCTTCGGCGGCAACTACCGGCTCATCGATTTCGTGCTGTCCAACCTCGTCAATGCGGGGTACCTGCGCATCTGCGTGCTCACCCAGTACAAGTCGCACTCCCTGGACCGGCACATCACCCAGACCTGGCGCATGTCCACGGTGATCGGCAACTACGTCACCCCGGTGCCGGCGCAGCAGCGCCTCGGCCCGCGCTGGTACACCGGCAGCGCCGACGCGATCCTGCAGTCGTCCAACCTGATCTATGACGACAAGCCGGACTACATCGTCGTGTTCGGCGCCGACCACGTGTACCGGATGGATCCGCGGCAGATGGTCGCGCAGCACATCGACTCCGGCGCGGGCGCAACCGTCGCCGGCATCCGGGTGCCGCGCAAGGAGGCGAGCGCGTTCGGCGTCATCGATGCCGCGGCCGACCGCCGGATCAACGACTTCCTGGAAAAGCCCGAGGACCCGCCCGGCCTGCCCGATGACCCCGAGTGCAGCTACGCGTCGATGGGCAACTACGTCTTCACCACCTCGGCGCTGCTGGAAGCGCTCAAGCAGGACGCCGAGGACGAGGACTCGGTGCACGACATGGGCGCCAGCATCATGCCGATGATGGTCAAGCGGAACCAGGCGTGGGTGTACGACTTCTCCGACAACGACGTGCCCGGCGCCGAGGAGCGCGACCGCGGCTACTGGCGCGATGTCGGGACGATCGACGCGTACTACGAGGCGCATGCCGATCTGGTCGCGGTGCACCCCATCTTCAACCTCTACAACCAGCAGTGGCCTATCTACACACACCATCCGCACCTGCCGCCGGCGAAGTTCGTCGAGGGTGGGCTGGCACAGGAATCGATCGTCGGCGCCGGCACCATCGTCTCCGGCGCCACTGTTCGGCACAGCGTGATCGCGCACGGGGTGCGGCTGCATGCCGGTTCCTACGTCGAGGGCTCGGTGCTGATGGACGGCGTGCAGATCGGCCGCGGCGCGGTGGTGCGCCGGGCAATTCTGGACAAAGACGTCGTGGTGCCCGAAGGCGCGCACATCGGTGTCGATCCGGATCTGGACGCATCCCGGTACCACGTCTCCGACGGTGGCGTGGTGGTGCTCGGCAAGAGCCAGCTCGCACTGCCCTGAGTGCCCCGCCGGCCGGGTCGGCGGCGATTCGGCAACGGGCCCGTTCGGCCCGGTCCGAGTCATCTAAGGTGAGCCGTCACAGTCGTACGAGGTCACCCAGTCGTACAAAGTCAAAGTCGTACAAGGAGGTCCTGCGTGTTTCAGCGTCCCCGCCTGGTCGCCGCGACGAGCGTGCTGACGATCGGCATCCTCGCGCTCGCGGGCTGTTCCAGCAGCAAGAAGTCGTCCACCGGTGCCGGCGCCGGCACCTCATCGACGTCCTCGTCCAGCGTGAACGCCGCGGCGGCCGCGCTCGTGCCGGCCGCGATCAAGTCCAAGGGCACGCTTACGGTGGCCATGGACGCGACCTACCCGCCGGATGAGAGCGTGGCTGCGGACGGCAAGACGATCGAGGGCATGGACGTCGACCTCATCAACGCGCTGGCCGCGACGCTCGGGCTGAAGACCAAGCTGGTCAACGTCAAGTTCGATTCGATCATCCCGCGCATCCAGAGCGGCACCTACGACGTGGGCATGTCGTCGTTCACAGACACCAAGGACCGCGAGAAGACCGTCGACTTCGTCACCTACTTCCAGGCCGGCGAGGGCTTCTACACCAAGGCCGGTGCCAGCAAGACCTACGACGGGCTCGACTCCCTGTGCGGCGCCAAGGTCGCGGTGGAGAGTGGCACGACAGAACTCAGCGACGCGCAGTCGATGGAGAAGAAGTGCCCGACCGAGAACAAGCCGAAGCCGACGGTGCTGGCCTACGACGACCAGAACAGCGCGAACCTCGCGGTATCCAGCGGCCGGGCCGACCTCGGCTTCGTCGACTCGCAGGTCGCGGGCTACATCGTGAAGCAGTCCAACGGGCAGTTCCAGCTCACCGGCACCGCGTTCGAGGTGGCCCCGTACGGCATCGCACTTCCCAAGGGCACCGCGCTGACGCAGGCCTTCCTGGCCGCGGTCAAGGCCGTGATGGCCGACGGCACGTACCAGACGGTGCTGGCCAAGTGGGGTTTGCAGGCCGGCGCGATCACCACGCCGGTGATCAACGGCGCGCAGAGCTAGGCCAGCCTGAGACTCGCTGACGACGATGTCGGCAGGCAACGCCGGGCACAGCGGCGACGCGAGCACGGACGGACCGGTACAGATCAAGTCTGTACCGGTGCGTCATCGCGGCCGCTGGGTAGCGGCGGCCGTGCTCCTCGTGCTGGCCGCGATGATGGTGCACGCGATCGTGTTCGCGCGCGTCAAGCGCGGCACGGTCAACGACACCCGGTTCGGCTGGTCGGTGGTCGGGCATTACCTGTTCTCCAGCCAGCTCGTGCACGGGCTGTACCTCACGCTGGAGCTGACCGTGCTCGCGATGGCCATCGGCATCGGTGGCGGCATCGTGCTCGCGGTGATGCGACTGTCGGCGAACCCGCTGCTTTCCGGCGCAAGCTGGCTCTACATCTGGTTCTTCCGGGGCACGCCGGTGCTGGTGCAGCTGTTGTTCTGGGCGAACATCAGCTACCTGTTCCCCCCGCCGACCGGCATCTCTATCGGCATCCCGTTCGGCCCGACCTTCGCGCACTACGACGCGAACAACCTGATCACGCCGTTCGTGGCCGGCGTGATCGGCTTGGGCTTCAACGAAGCGGCGTACATGGCGGAGATCGTGCGCGCCGGCATCCTGTCGGTAGACGAGGGGCAGACCGAAGCTGCGCAGTCTCTTGGCATGACCAGGCTGCACACGATGCGTCGCATCGTGCTGCCGCAGGCGATGCGCGTGATCATCCCGCCCACCGGCAACGAGACGATCTCGATGCTGAAGACGACGTCGCTGGCCAGCGTCATCCCGCTCACCGAACTCACCTACGCCTCCGAACTGATCGCAGCGCGCACCTTCCAGACGATCCCGATGTATCTCGCGGCGAGTCTCTGGTATCTGTTCATCACCTCACTGCTGACGTTCGGGCAGTACTACCTGGAGCGATACTTCGGCCGCGGCTCGGCACGCGCAATGCCGCTGACGCCGTTCCAGCGGTTCCGGCGCCTGCTCACCACCTTCCACCCGGGCGCGCCGCCGCCCCCAGGCCTCGCGCTAACGGCTCAGCGACGCGACGAAAGCGGGTCGATGTGAAGGCCGCCGCGCCGCGCGACGCCGTGACACCGATGGTGCTGGCCGAGAACGTGCACAAACGCTTCGGCTTGCTCGAGGTGCTCAAGGGCATCGATCTGAGCGTCGCACCCGGCGACGTAATGGTGATCATCGGGCCGTCCGGGTCGGGGAAATCCACGTTCCTGCGGTGCATCAACCACCTGGAGAAGATCGACGCCGGGCGGCTGTCGGTGGACGGAGAGCTGGTCGGGTACGTGCAGCGCGGCGACAAGCTGCACGAACTGAGGGAGAGCGAGGTCGCTCGCAAGCGCTCCGAGATCGGCATGGTGTTCCAGCGTTTCAACCTGTTCCCGCACATGACCGCGGTGGAGAACATCGTCGAGGCCCCGGTGCGGGTCAAACGCGAATCGAAGGCCGAGGCTCGGCAGCGGGCACTGCGACTGCTCGACCGGGTCGGCCTGTCCGACAAGGCCGACGCCTACCCGAACCAGCTCTCCGGCGGACAGCAGCAGCGTGTGGCGATAGCCCGCGCGCTGGCGATGGAGCCGAAGCTGATGCTCTTCGACGAGCCGACTTCGGCGCTGGACCCGGAACTCGTCGGCGACGTGCTGGCGGTGATGCGCACGCTGGCCGACGACGGCATGACGATGATCGTGGTGACGCACGAGATCGGATTCGCCCGCGAGGTCGGTGACAGCCTGGTGTTCATGGACGCCGGGGTCATCGTCGAGGCGGGCCAGCCTCGCGACGTGCTGGCCGACCCGAAGCACGAGCGCACCCGCGCGTTCCTGTCCAAGGTGCTCTAGCTCCGGTGGCCACCGGGTGGGACGCGGCGGCCGAGGTCGCCGCGTGGCCGGGTTATCCGCCGCTCGAACGCGACCGCGGCGCCGATGCCTGCGTGATCGGTCTCGGCTCGTCCGGGCTGGCCGCCGCCGCCGACCTGTCCGCCCGTGGCCTGGACGTCATCGCGGTGGACGCGGGCCGGGTCGCCGCCGGTGCCGCGGGTCGCAACGGCGGGTTCCTGCTCGGCGGCCCGGCGATGTTCCTGCACCGCGCCATCGCGGCGTGGGGCGAGCCGGCCGCGGTCGGCCTCTATCGGGCCACCCTCGCCGAACTCGACCGGTTGCGCGCCGACCTCGGCCCGGGGCTGATACGCCGCGACGGCTCCATTCGCCTCGCCGGCCTACCCGGGCCACCGGAGTCCGACGACGAGGCCCGCGAGCGCGATCGCGAGCTGGCCGACTGCGCCGCGCACGCCGCCGCCCTGATCGCGCAGGGCATCGCCGTGGCCGAGTACGCCGGCGAGCTGGGCCAGGGGCTCTACCTGCCCGACGACGGCGCGATGAACCCGGCCGCGGCGGCGCTCGCGAGCGCAGCGCGCCTCGGACCCGGGGTCGCGCTGCACGAACACACGCCGGCGCTGTCCGTCGACGGTCGTGACGCGCCGGGTGGGCGATGCCGGGTGCGCACCCCGCACGCCACGATCGAGGCGGAGCTGGTGATCGTGGCGGTCGACGGCCGTGCGGAGCTGCTGCTGCCGGAGCTGCCGATCCGCACCGCCCGGCTGCAGATGCTCGTCACCGATCCGGCGCCGCCCGGTCGGCTGCCGTGCCCGGTGTACGGGCGGTGGGGGTACGACTACGCGCAGCAGGACCCGGACGGCCGCCTGTTCGTCGGCGGCGGCCGGGATCTGTTCGCCGAGCAGGAATGGACCGCAGCCGGCGAGCCGACCACCCCGGTGCAGCACTACCTCGACGCTCTCGCCGCCCGATTCGCCGGTACGCCGGTCCGGGTCGCGGGCCGGTGGGCTGCCTCGGTCGGCTTCACCGCGGACGGGCGCCCGGTGTGCGCGCGCCCGCGCGAAGGCGTGCTGGCGATCGGCGGCTACAGCGGCACCGGGAACCTGGTCGGACGGGTGGCGGCGCGCGCAGCCGTGGCGCTCGCCCTCGACGGCACCGACCCACCACCGTGGCTGGGACAATGACGAAGTGACGGAGCGCGCCGACCCTGCCGACCTCGTAGCGGCGCTGCGGCGGGCCGGGCTGGCCGAGGTCGATGACTCGGTGCGCCGGCGCGCGGAGTACTCCTCGGATGCGTCGAACTACCGCGTGGTCCCGTCCGTCGTCGTCTTCCCGCGGCACACCGACGAAGTCGTCGCCGCCCTCGAGGTGGCGCGCACGCTCGGCGTCGCGTTCACCGCCCGTGGCGGCGGGACGTCCATCGCCGGCAACGCGGTCGGCACCGGCATCGTCGCCGATCTGTCCCGGCACCTGCGCGGCGTGCTCGGCGTGGACGCCGAGGCGCGCACCGCCGTCGTACAGCCCGGTGCGGTGCTGGACACCATCACCGCGGCGGCACAGCCACATGGGCTGCGGTTCGGGCCGGACCCGTCCACGCATGCCCGGGCCACCATCGGCGGCTCGATCGGCAACAACGCCTGCGGCTCCCGGGCACTGCGCTTCGGTCGCACGTCCGACAACGTCATCGACCTGGACGTGGTGACCGCCGAGGGCCAGCGGCTCACGGTCGGTGCGCTCGGGCGGGACGCAACGCCGCAGCAGCTCGGCGGCGCGGGTGCACCCGCGCAGCTGATGACCGCGCTGGCCGAGCTGGTCGCGCCCCGGCTGGCGATGGTGCGGACCGAGTTCGGCCGGTTCGTGCGCCAGGTGTCCGGGTACTCGCTCGAACATCTCCTGCCCGAGGCCGGCACCGATCTGGCGAAGTTCCTGGTCGGCAGCGAAGGCACGCTCGCGGTGGTGCTCGGCGCGACGGTGCGGCTGGTCGAGTCGCCGGCCGCGGTCGTGCTGGCCGTGCTCGGGTATCCGGACATGGCTACCGCGGCCGACGCGGTGCCGGCGTTGCTGCCGCACCGGCCCGTCGCGCTGGAGGGGTTGGACGCCCGGCTGGTCGACGTGGTCCGCCGCCGTCGCGGTGCGGCTGCGGTGCCGGACCTGCCGCGTGGCGGCGGCTGGATCTTCGCCGAGGTATCCGGCGGCACGGCGGCCGAGGCCCGTGCCGCCGCGGAGAAGCTCGTCGCCGACGCCGGCGCGCTGGACGCGTCGATCGTGACCGGCGACGTCGCGGCCGCGTTGTGGCGCATACGTGAGGACGGTGCCGGGCTGGGCGGACGCACCCCCGCCGGCGAACCGGCGTGGCCTGGCTGGGAGGACGCCGCGGTGCCGGCGCAGCATCTCGGCACCTACCTGCGCGAGTTCGATGCGTTGCTGCGCGAGCACGAGCTGGACGGGCTGGTGTACGGCCACTTCGGCGACGGCTGCGTGCATGCGCGGATCGACTTCCCGTTGCAGCACGACCCGCAGCGCCTGCGTGCCTTCGTCACCGAGGCGGCCGCGCTGGTCGGCCGGCACGGCGGGTCCATGTCCGGTGAGCACGGCGACGGCCGGGCCCGCGGCGAGCTGCTGCCGGCCATGTACTCGGCACAGGCGATCGACATGTTCGGCCAGATCAAGCGGCTCTTCGATCCGCACAACGTGCTCAACCCGGGGGTGATCGTCGACCCGGCGCCGCTGGATGCAGACCTGCGGCTGGCCGCCGCGCAACCGGTGCGCCATCGTCTCGGCTTCTCCTATCCGCACGACGGTGGCGACTTCGGCACGGCCGTGCACCGCTGTGTCGGGGTGGGCAAGTGCCGCGCGGACACCACCGCGACCGGTGGCGTGATGTGTCCGTCCTACCTGGCCACCCGCGACGAGCGGGAGTCCACCCGTGGCCGCGCCCGGGTACTGCAGGAACTCGCGAACGGCTCGTTGGTGCACGACTTCCGTGACCCGGCGGTGCTTGATGTGCTGGATCTGTGCCTGTCCTGCAAGGGCTGCTCCTCCGATTGCCCGGCCGGGGTCGACATGGCCACTTACAAGGCCGAGGCGCTGTACCAGCGCTACCGGCATCGGCTGCGCCCGCCGGCGCACTATGCGCTGGGCTGGCTGCCGCGCTGGGCGCGCGCGGCCGCGGTGGCGCCCCGGCTGGTCAACGGGGCACTGCGCCGTCCGGGACTGGCTGCGGTGGCGAAGCGGGCCGGCGGCATCGATGGGCGCCGGCCGCTGCCGAGCTTCGCGCGTCAGTCGTTTCGCCGCTGGTTCGCCGGCCGCCCGGTCGGTGACGGTGTGCCGATCTTGCTGTGGGTCGATACGTTCACCGACCATTTCTCGCCGGAGGTCGGCCAGGCCGCGGTGCGGGTGCTCGAATCGGCGGGTTATTCGGTCCGCATTCCCCGCGGGCGCGTCTGCTGTGGCCTGACCTGGATCTCCACCGGACAGCTGGACGGCGCGCGGCGGCAGCTGCGCCGCAGCCTGGCCGCGCTGGACGACGTGCTCGACGGCCCTGAGATGGCGGTCGTCGGGCTGGAACCGTCCTGCACCGCGGTGTTGCGCCAGGACGCGGTCGAGCTGCTGCCGGGCGACGCGCGTGCCGAGCGGGTGGCCGCGGCGACGCGCACGCTGGCCGAGGTGCTGACGGCGACGCCGGGCTGGAGCCCGCCCGATCTGGGCGGCGTGCGTGGCGTCGCGCAACCGCACTGCCATCAGCACGCGGTGCTGGGCTGGAGCGCCGACGCCGCGCTGCTCGCCGCCGGCGGTGCCGATATGCAAGCGGTTGGCGGGTGTTGCGGGCTGGCCGGCAATTTCGGTGTCGAGCGCGGTCACTACGACGTGTCGGTCGCGGTTGCGGAGACCGCGTTGCTGCCCGCGGTGCGCGATGCCGCGGCGCGGGACGGAGCCAGCTCGGTCGTGCTGGCGGACGGGTTCTCCTGCCGCACCCAACTGGCGCAACTCGCCGGCACCGCCGGCGTGCATCTTGCTCAGCTGCTCGCGGAGCACCTGAGCGATGAGCACGGGCGCCCAGCCCAGGACCCGACACCGAAACGGGGGAACGGATCATGACCGGCGACCCGGCCCGCGGCACGCCCAGCGGGGGCTTCGTCCCGCCGCCGTACCCCTACGACCGGCTCGACGAGATCACCGCGATCGCCCAGCGGCACGACGGCGGCGCGGTCGACCTGTCCATCGGTACGCCGTGCGACCCGCCGCCACCGGCCGTCGTCGCTGCGCTGTCGGCGTCCGGTGCCGAGCGCGGTTACCCCCCGTCGATCGGCACCGTGGCGTTCCGGCGGGCAGCCGCGGCGTGGCTCGAGCGGCGCCTGGGTGCGCAGGTGGATCCGGACACCGAGCTGGCCGCGTGCGTGGGCAGCAAGGAGTTCGTCGCGTCGCTGCCGCAGTACCTGCAGCTGCGCGATCCGTCGCGCGACACCGTGCTGTACCCGGTGATCAGCTACCCGACCTATGCGATGGGGGCGGTGCTGGCCGGCTGCCGCCCGGTCGCCTACCAGCGCATCGCGGACATCGAAACCGAGGACGCGCGTCGGGCGCTGTGTGTCTGGGTGAACTCGCCCGCCAACCCGAGCGGCGAACTCAGCGACCTGACCGCTGCGGCGTCGTGGGGACGCGAGCGCGGCGTGCCGGTGATCTCCGACGAGTGCTACGCCGAGTTCACCTGGGCCGGCGAGCCGACGACGATCGTGCGCGCCGGCACGTCCGGTGTGCTCGCGGTGCATTCACTGTCCAAGCGCGACAACTTTGCCGGTGCGCGCATAGGTTTCTACGCCGGTGATGCGGAGCTCGTGCACTACCTGCGTGAGGTCCGCAAGCACGCGGGTCTGCTCCCGGCCGGCCCGGTGCAGGCGGCCGCGGTGGTGGCACTGAACGACGACGAGCACGTGCGTGTCCAGCGCGAGCGCTACCTGCGGCGGCTGAAGCGGCTGCGTGAGCTGCTCGCCGTGGCCGGCTACCCGGCTGAGCTACCGGCCGGTGCGTTCTACCTGTGGGTCGCCGCGCCGGATGCGTGGGTGGCGGCGCGGGAATTGGCCGAGCGGGCCGGCATCGTCGTCTCGCCGGGGGAGTTCTACGGGCCTGCGTCGGCGGCGTTCTTCCGGGTGGCGGCGGTGCAGCCGGACGATCGGATCGAGCTCGCCTCGGCCCGGCTCGGGCTGGTCGATGTACCGCCCAGCTGACCGCCTACGGTCGGGGAACGTCACATCGACGACACATGACCGCCATACTGTCCCCCACATGGCGGACGTGTTCGACTCCTACGCCCCCGGCGTCGCGTTCGACGAGATGATCGCCGGGGACGGCAGTGTGCGTCCGTCCTACCGCACCCTGTACGAGTCGATCCGGCACAGCGGCGCTCAGGAGTTGCGCGCCGGTGTCGATTCGCTGGCCCGCGCGTACCTCAACCAGGGCGTCACCTTCGACATCGGCGGCGAGGAACGACCGTTCCCGCTGGACGTCGTCCCACGCGTCATCGACGAGGTCACCTGGCATGCCATCGAGGCGGGCGTGCGGCAACGCGTGCTCACCCTGGAGGCCTTTCTCGCCGACGTGTACGGCCCGTGTCGAGTGGTGGCAGACGGTGTCGTGCCGCGACGTGTGATCACCTCCTCGCGCAACTTCCAGCGCAACGCGCACGGCATCGAACCACCGAACGGCGTGCGCGTGCACGTGTCCGGCGTCGACCTGATCCGGGACGAGCAGGGCAACTTCCGGGTGCTCGAGGACAACGTCCGAGTGCCGTCCGGGGTGAGCTACGTGCTGGCCAACCGCTCCGCGATGCGGCAGTTGTGGTCGGAGGTGCTGGGCAAGGTGCGGCTGCGGCCCGTCTCGCACTACCCGCAGCGCCTGCTGGCCGCGCTGCGGGCGGCCGCCCCGGCCGGGGTGAGCGATCCGTGCATCGTGGTGCTCACGCCGGGTGTGTACAACAGCGCGTACTTCGAGCATGCGTGGCTGGCGCGGGCCATGGGCGTCGAGCTGGTGGAGGGCCGCGACCTGGTCTGCTCCGGCGGTGTGGTGCGGATGCGCGACACCGCCGGCGAGCGCCGGGTCGACGTCATCTACCGCCGGGTGGACGACGAGTACCTCGACCCGGTGCAGTTCCGCCCCGACTCGATGCTCGGCTGCGCCGGCCTGCTCACCGCGGCCCGCGCGGGCAACGTCACCATCGCCAACGCTGTGGGCAACGGCGTGGCCGACGACAAGCTGCTGTACACCTACCTGCCCGACCTCGTCCGCTACTACCTGGGCGAGGAGCCACTGCTGCCCAACGTGGACACCTGGCGCCTGGAGGAGCCGGAAGCGCTGGCCGAGGTGCTGGACCGGCTCGATGAGTTGGTGGTCAAGCCGGTAGACGGCGCGGGTGGCAAGGGGTTGACGATCGGACCGGCTGCGACGCGGCCGGAGCTGGATCAGCTGGCCGCCCAGCTGGTGGCCAACCCGCGCGGGTGGATCGCCCAGCCCGTGGTGCAGCTGTCCACCGTGCCGACGTTGTGCGGCGAGACGGTGGCACCCCGGCACGTCGACCTGCGGCCGTTCGCGGTCAATGACGGCAACGACGTGTGGGTGCTGCCGGGCGGGCTCACCCGCGTCGCGCTGCGCGAAGGATCGCTGGTGGTGAACTCGAGCCAGGGGGGCGGGTCGAAGGACACCTGGGTGCTCGCGGGAGAGCGGCCGGCGGTGCTCGGCAGTGGCCGTGCCGGCGGCGCGCCGCCGCGCGAGCGCACGCCGTTGGGCCGTCCGGATACCTTCGGTGAGGACGGGATGCAGGAACAACAGCAACAGCAACAGCAACAGCAACAGCAACAGCGTGCCCGATGTGTGCCCGGCGGGCAGGCAGCACCGGCGCGCCCCGCTGCGCCGCCGACCCCCACCGGTGCATCGTGCTGAGCCGCATCGCCGAGTCGTTGTACTGGATCGGCCGCTACATCGAGCGCAGCGATGACACCAGCCGGATCCTCGACGTCCACCTCTCGCTCCTGCTGGACGACCCGTGGGCACCAGAGGACATGGTGTGCGCATCGCTGATGTCCGCGATGGGCCGAGAGGTGGACGATCTGGTCACCGCTCCGCAGATCCTGGATGCGCTCGCATGGGATGCCAGCACACCCATCTCGGTGCTCGGCGCGCTCGGCGCCGCTCGCGAGAACGCCCGGCGCAGCCGGGAGATCGTGTCGGCCGAGTTGTGGGAGAGCATCAACGTGACCTGGCACGAGGTGAACCGCCCCGGCCGGCGCGTACACACACACGCGTTCTTCTCCTGGGTCCGGGAACGGTGCGCGGCCTTCAACGGCACCGCCGACGCCACCCTGTCCCGCGACGACGCGTGGCAGTTCCTGGTCCTCGGGCGCAGCATCGAACGAGCGGACATGACCGCGCGGCTGGCGGCGGCGCGGACGCTGGCCGGGTCGGCCGGCCCGTCCTGGGTGACCCTGCTGCAGAGCTGCGGCGCTTACGAGGCGTTCCTGCGTAGTGCGCGTGGCGCGGTGGACGACAGCAGCGCGATCGAGTTCCTGCTGCTCGACCCGTTGTTCCCGCGCACGCTGATGAGTGCGCTGGTCAGCGCGGAACGATGCCTGGACGAGCTGTCGCACCACGACCACGACAGCAGCGACCGCGACCGCCGCACCCGTGGCGGCGAACCGCACCGGGTGCTGGGCATGATCCGCGCCGAGCTCCAGTTCACCCGCACCCCTGAGTTGATCGAGGACATCTATCACGTGATGGAACGCGTGCAGGTGGCGTGCTCCACCGCGAGCGACGCGATCTCCCGGCGGTACTTCCCGCGCCGTGCGGTCACCGCGTGGAAGGCGTCCTGATGCCGAAGGCGCGATACCGGATCTCGCACGTGTCCAGCTACAGCTACGACCAGCCGGTGACGGCGTCGTTCAACGAGGCGCGGTTGACCCCTCTCGCCGCGAAGTGGCAGACCCCGCTGGAGACCGTGTTCCAGGTGGACGGCGCGAGCTGGCAGTACCGCTACGTCGACTACTGGGGAACGCAGGTGCGCGTGTTCGAACTCGACCGCTCGCATCGGGAACTCAAGGTGCGCGCCACCGGCTTGGTGGAGGTGGAGCCGGAACTGCGACCGCAGGCGAGCCCGGACGTCGGCTGGGAGCTGGTGCGTGCCGAACGCACGGTCGGCCGATTGGGCGAGTTCCTGGCGAAGTCCCCCGGTACCGCGCCGGCGCCGGATCTCGCCGCCACGGCTGAGTCGCTCGTCGGCGCCCTGCCGGGTGAGACGGCTCTGGCGATCAGCACACACGTCCACGATTCGATGACCTACCAGCCCGGCTCGACCGGTGTGCGGACCTCTGCCGCGGAGGCGTGGTCGGCGCGGCGTGGCGTCTGCCAGGACTATGCCCATCTGGTGATCGGCGCACTTCGGCACGTCGGCATCCCCGCGCGCTACGTCTCCGGATACCTGCACCCACGAGCGGACGCTCCGTTGGGCGAGCAGGTCGTCGGCGAGAGCCATGCCTGGGTGCAGTGGTGGGCCGGGGAGTGGGTGGGACACGATCCGACGAACGCGAAGTTCGTCAGCGACCAGCACGTCACGATCGGCTGCGGTCGCGAGTATGCCGACGTACCGCCGATCAAGGGCATCGTGGCTGGATCCCCGGTGCGAACGGACCTTCGGGTCGAGGTTCAGATCACCCGCTTGTCCTGATGCCGCGGGCATCCCGGCGTGATTTCGCCTCAGGTGCAGGCAGTGACGTGGCACACGGCTGTTTCCGGCAGCCGGGTAGCGGGTAGGCCAGTGGTGTCCGTACCTGCAACCCGAAGGGACGAACGATGAGCACCGTTGACAAGGCAAAGAACGCGATCGAGGACGTCGAAGGCAAGGCCAAGGAGGCTCTTGGCCGCGTCACCGGCGACCACAGCACCGAACGCGAAGGCAAGACCGACCAGGCCAAGTCCGATCTGAAGGACGCCGGCGAGAAGGTCAAGGACGCGTTCGGCCACTGATCGAACCGGGACTCGTAGCCCCCGCCGCCGATGGGCGCGGGGGCTGCGGCTTGTCCGGGGCAGGTCTGGCAGGATCGCGATGTGACCTCCGAGGCGGTTCGCCCGCAGAAGCGCGGTCGCCGCATCGCGATGACGCCGCAGGAACTCGATGAGTTCCTGCGCACCGAGCGGACCTGTCGGGTCGCCACCATCGGTGCGGACGGCCCGCACGCCACCCCGTTGTGGTTCGGCTGGGACGGCACGGACGTGTGGCTCTACTCGATCACGCGCAGCAAGCGGTGGGCCGACCTGCAGCGCGATCCGCGCATCTCCGTCGTCGTCGACAGTGGCAACGACTATCTCGAGCTGCGCGGCGTCGAAGTGATGGGCACCGTGGAGCAGGTCGGCGAGGTGCCTCGAACCGGTGTACCGGACGAGCGGCTCAGCGACCTCGAGACGCACTTCGCGCAGAAGTACATGGGGTCCGCAGAGATGTTCCACGACGGTCGACACGCGTGGCTGCGAGTCGTCCCGAACAAGATCGCCAGCTGGGACTTCCGCAAGCTCGCACAACTCTGATCAGCTGTTATCCGAACTCGACCCCTTGCGCCAGTGGCAGCTGGGTCGAGTAGTTGACGGTGTTCGTCGCGCGCCGCATATACGCCTTCCATGCGTCCGAGCCTGATTCGCGGCCGCCGCCGGTCTCCTTCTCGCCGCCGAACGCGCCGCCGATCTCGGCTCCGGACGGCCCGATGTTCACGTTGGCGATGCCACAGTCCGAGCCGTCGGCGGCGACGAACCGTTCCGCCTCGCGCATGTCCATCGTGAAGATCGAGGAGGACAGTCCCTGCGGCACCTCGTTGTGCAGTGCGATCGCCTCGTCGAAATCGTCGTAGGTGAGCACGTACAGGATCGGTGCGAACGTCTCCGCTTGCACGATCTCACTCTGCGACGGCATGCGCACCACTGCGGGCTGCACGTAGTACGCATCTGGCGCCTGCTCTGACAGCACGCGCTCGCCGCCGGCCACCAGCTCACCACCGTTGGCGCGGGCCTTGTCCAACGCGTCGGTGTAGCCGGCATACGCGGCAGCGTCGACCAATGGGCCGACGAGGGTGCCGTCGGCCAGCGGTGACCCGATCGGCAGCGAGGAGTACGCGGCCCGGATGCGCCGCACGAGTTCGTCCGCGACCGACCCGTGCGCGATCACGCGCCGCAATGACGTACACCGCTGGCCGGCCGTGCCGGCCGCCGCGAACACGATGCCGCGCACGGTGAGGTCGAGGTCGGCCGACGGGGTCACGATCGCCGCGTTGTTCCCGCCGAGTTCGAGCAACAGCCGGCCGAAGCGGGCGGCGACTTTCGGCGCGACGAGGCGACCCATCCGGGTCGATCCGGTCGCGCTGATAAGCGCGACGCGCGGGTCCTCGACGACCGCCTCACCCACCGCTGCGCCGCCGAGCAGCACAGTGGACAAGCCCTCGGGCGCTCCGCTGCGACGTGCGGCCTGGGCAGCCAGGGCCTGACAGGCCAATGCGGTGAGCACCGTCTTCTCCGACGGCTTCCACACCACCGCGTCGCCGCAGACGAACGCGAGCGAGGCATTCCACGACCACACCGCGACCGGGAAGTTGAACGCGCTGATGACGCCCACGATGCCCAGCGGGTGCCACTGCTCCATCATTCGGTGGCCGGGGCGTTCGGACGCGATGGTCAGCCCGAACAGCTGGCGCGACAGCCCGACCGCGAGGTCGCAGATGTCGATCATTTCCTGCACCTCGCCGAGACCCTCGGACCGGATCTTGCCGGCCTCGATGGAGACGAGTGCGCCGAGATCGTCCTTGTGTTCGCGGAGCAGCTCACCCAGCTCGCGGACGAACTGGCCCCGGATCGGTGCCGGGGTGATCCGCCACTGCTCGAAGGCGCGTGCCGCGTTACCGATCAGCTCGGTGACCTCGGCGGGTGTGTGCGATTGGACGCGGGCCAGTTCGCCGCCGGTGATCGGGGAGCGGGCGCTGAGGTCCCCGTCGGCCGGCAGGTCGGTGACGCCCAGGCGGCGCAGGATGTCGCGGGTCTCGGTGGCAAGTTCGTCGGCGGTGGGTATCGCCATGTGGGCTCCTCGGCGTGCGTCGGATCAGGTGGCGCCGGCGCGGGGTCTCCGGCTCGGGCGCCGCACGGCCACTGTAGGCAACCGGGCGGGTTCGGTGCCTGGTGCTGGCTCGGCGCAGGGCCGGTGGAGGCCCCGCGGAGGGCTGGTGCAGGGCTCCGCGGGGGGCCTGGCAGCGGTCGTTGCGTCCGTAACACAGAGTTTGTCCGGGTTCGCCCGTGGGGTGGGCCCGGATGATTTGCGCCGTTTAACAGAGTCACCGCTTGACGAATGGTAACGACACGCGTGTAATTCCCTACGTGTCGTTCGCGATGAGCGTGCGGCCTGCAGACAAACTGGAGGGCGCCATGCCAGTAGAGAGCGCGATACCACTAGGGAGCGCGATGTCGTTCCACAGCCACGTCACCGCGGACCGCCGCGCCGACGCTACCGCGCAACGAGCGATGTCGGCCCCGGCGGCGCGCCGAGGAGTGCCGCTGGATAGCACCACGGACTTGGCTGCCAGCCTGGCCGAGGACGAACTCGCCGAACTCTTCGGCCTGCCCGAAGAGGCCAGCTGGCAGGAACGCGCGCTGTGCGCGCAGACCGATCCGGAGGCCTTCTTCCCCGAGAAGGGCGGCTCCACCCGCGAGGCCAAGAAGATCTGCACCGGCTGCGAGGTGCGCTCCGAATGCCTGGAGTACGCCCTGGCCAAGGACGAGCGCTTCGGGATCTGGGGCGGACTGTCGGAACGTGAGAGGCGACGCCTCAAGCGTCGCGCAGTCTAAGCGACGCCCAGGCACACCATCTGCGGCGTTCTCGCCGTCGCGCATAGAAACCACCTATAGCGCTTCCTCCACGGCCTTGCATCTGGCGCACCTGGCCGCCGCTCGCTGGTCGGAGATCATTCAGGCGATGTCGCGGCCGATCAGTTCGGCCACCAGTTCGGCGACCACGCTGAACACCAGGTCGGCGCGCATCTCCCGCTCGCCAGCGCGCGCCTCGACCGGCCGGCGGTAGACCACGATCACCGGTCGGGTCAGCGGGCCGAGCCCGTCGCGGAACAGCCGTCCCAGCGCGATTCCGCGATCGGCCACCGTATCCGGATCGAAGTCCGAGGCAGCCTGGCCGGCGTCCGGCGGGACCTCCTCGACCGCGAATTCCACCTCAGCCAGCTCGGCGGCCAGGTGCTCCTCCAGCTCCTCCACCGCGTCCAGCACGAGGTCGTCGAACACCTCGCTGTGACTGCGGGTGATCGGCACGCCGCGCGGGGCCAGGCCGCCGCGCACGCCGCGCCCGCGCCGGTCCCGCCGCGGCCGGCGTGCTGCCGGCTGCGGGCGCGATCGCGGGTCGGTCCGCACAGCTGCGAGCCTACGCGGGCGGCACGAGGCCGTCCGCCCCCGACGCGGGAGCGCCAGGCGGCCCATCGCCGAGCGGCGACACGATCCGCGGCGCGCGGCGCAAATCGACGCTGGCGACTCCGCGGCCGATATGGTCCCAGCGTGGGCCATACCCGACGCCAGGGGCCGAGCCTCCGGCGACGCCGCCGGTGGGCGGCGTGATGATCGCGCGGCGGTGCACTCGGACCGGGTGCGTGCGCCCGGCGGTGGCCACCCTCACCTACGCCCATGCGGATCTGACCGCGGTGGTCGGTCCGCTCGCCACCTTCGCCGAACCGCACTCCTACGACCTGTGCGAGGAGCACGCGCTGCGCCTGACCGTGCCGCGCGGCTGGGAGGTCGTGCGGCACGTGGGCGAGTTCCCGTCGCCCATTCCGCACGCGGACGACCTGGAGGCGCTCGCCGACGCCGTGCGTGAGGCGGCGCGTGCCGATCAGACGGCACCGACGGCGGACGGCACCGAGGAGTCCAGCACCGGTCGACGCGGCCATCTGCGCGTGGTCCCGCCGCCGAGCTGACCCGGACGGGCACTGTCTGATTTGGAGTCTGGGTAGGCTCGCGAATCGTGGACCTACAGACGATCGTCAAGGCCTACGACGTCCGTGGCACCGTGCCCGATCAGCTCGACGAGCCGATCGCGCGTGCCTTCGGTGCCGCGTTCGTCGACGTCACCGGCGCCCGGAAGATCGTCACGGCGCACGACATGCGCGAGTCCGGACCGGGCCTGGCACGCGCATTCGCGGAAGGCGCGCTGCATCGCGGCGCCTCCGTCGTCGAAGCCGGGCTCGGCTCCACCGACATGCTGTACTTCGCCTCGGGCCACCTCGGACTAGCCGGCGCCATGTTCACCGCGAGCCACAATCCGGCGCAGTACAACGGCATCAAGATGGTCCGCGCGAATGCGGTGGCGATCGGCCAGGACACCGGGCTGACCGAGATCGGTGCCCGGGCCGGCGAATACCTCGCGAAGGGGCTGCCGCCGGCAGAGGTGGCCGGCACGGTCGAACAAGTCGATCTGCTGGGTGCCTACGCGCAGTACCTGCGCGGTCTGGTCGATCTGTCCCACATCCGGCCGCTGCGCGTCGTGGTCGACTCGGGTAACGGGATGGCCGGGTACACGGTGCCCGCCGTGCTCGGCGACGCGGCCCTGCCGGCGCTGCCGCTCACCATCGTGGAGCTTTACTTCGAACTGGACGGCAGCTTCCCGAACCACGAGGCGAACCCGTTGGAGCCGGCGAACATCGTGGACCTGCAACGTGCGGTCGTGGCCGAGCAGGCCGACCTCGGCTTGGCCTTCGACGGCGACGCGGATCGCTGCTTCGTGGTCGACGCGGCCGGTCACGCGGTGTCGCCGAGCACCATCACCGCGCTGGTCGCCGCACGCGAACTGGCCAAGTCACCCGGCTCGGTCGTGATCCACAACCTGATCACGTCCAAGGCGGTGCCGGAGGTCATCCGCGAGTCCGGCGGCGTGCCGGTGCGTACCCGCGTGGGGCATTCGTTCATCAAGGCGGAGATGGCGCAGCGATCGGCGGTCTTCGGCGGCGAGCACTCCGCGCACTACTACTTCCGCGACTTCTGGTTCGCCGATACCGGCATGCTGGCCGCGATGCACGTCCTGGCCGCACTGGGTGAAACCGACGTTGCGCTCGCAGATCTCGTCGCACCGTACGTGCGCTACGCAGACTCCGGTGAGATCAACTCGCGGGTGGACGACCCGGCGGCGCGGATGGCAGCGGTACGTGCGGCGTTCGCCGACCGTGCGGAATCGGTGGACGAACTGGACGGGCTCACCGTCGAGTTGGGTAGCGGTAACTGGTTCAACGTGCGTGCGTCGAACACCGAGCCGTTGCTGCGCCTGAACGTGGAGGGTCGGGACGAGGCGAGCATGTCTGCGGTGCGAGACGAGGTCCTCGCCGTCATCCGAGCGGAGCAGCCGTGAGCGAAGGCAGGCAGCCATTGGCCATCGACCCGGCTTTGCTGGACCTGCTCGCCTGCCCCAGCGACGATCACTCGCCGTTGCGGTTCCAGACGCGTGGCGCGGAGCAGGTGCTGGTGTGCACGCACTGCTCATCGACCTTTCCGATCCTGGACGGCATCCCGGTGCTGCTGCTCGACGACGCGACGCCGGGGCCCAACGGGTTGGGCAAGCAGGCCTGAGTGTTCGACGACGCAGTGCTCGAGGACAGCGACCTGCTGGAGCGTCGTGACGAGCAACGGTTGCTGTGGTCGCTGGCCACGGCCGGAGCCCAGGTCCGGCGCGCCATCGACACGGCCGCGGACTACGGCGTCGAACGGCTGCGCGGCGAGTTGCCGCGCGCGCTGCTGGTGGCCAGCGACGCGCCACCGTCCGCGGTGCTGCGCCTGGTCACCCGGCTGAGCTGCGAGACGGTGCCGGCGCTGCCCTGGCACGGCGTCGAGCTGCCGCGCTGGACCGGCCCAGCCGACGCGTTGCTCATCGGTGCGGTGGACGGCCGCCATCCGCGGTTGGCCGCGCTCGCGGAGCAGGGCGCGCGGCGCGGTGTGGCGATGGCCGTCGTCGCCCCGGCAGGTTCCCAGGTCGCGGTCGCGGCCGGCCGCGCGCCGGTGCATGAACTCACCGAAGGCCTCAATGTCCGGGCGTCGCGCTGGGCGGTGCTGACCCCGCTGCTGCAGGCGTTGGACGCCCTGGGCATCCATCCGATGCCGTCGGTGGAGCTGCACAAGGTCGCGGACGCGCTGGATGAGATGGCTGAGCAGTGCCGCCCGTCCGGCGAGGCATTCACCAACCCGGCCAAGGCGCTGGCAGTCGAGTTCGCCGAGACGCTGCCGCTCATCGTGGGTGCCGGGACGCTGGCCAGCGTCGCGGCCCGTGCGACCGCCGATGCATTGCAGCTGTGCGCCGGCGTGGAGGCGGTCTCGGTCAGCCTGCCGGACGGCGTGGCGCGCGCCGGTGCGCTGTTGCGCGGCGGTGGGCCGGCCGCGTCCGATGACTTCTTCCGCGATCGGCTCGAGGAGCCGGCGGGCACGCGGCGCGCGCGGTTGCTCGTGATCGGTGACGACGGCGCACCGGATGACCCCGCGCTCGGTGATCGCTCCGGTGCCCAGATTCAGCTGGACGAGGTTGCCGCGCGCCGGGCCGCCGCGGCGCTGCACTCGTTGGCGCGCGAACTCGGCCTGCACTCCTCCAGCGTGGACGTGCCGGAGTCCTCCGCGCTGGCCCGCTTCGGCGCGGCCGCCGCATTCGGCGAATACACCGCGGCGTATCTGGCGTTCGGGCTCGGCCTGGACCCGGGCGCGCGCGGGCCGGCGGAGCTGGCGCACTGATGGCCGAGCGAGGCCGCGAGTGAGCAGCGGCGGTGGCTCGCGCGCGGTGCTGGCCGCGCTCGGTGCGAACCTGGGCATTGCCGTAATCAAGTTCGTGGCGTTCGCGATCACCGGGTCGGCGTCGATGCTGGCCGAAGGCGTGCATTCCGTCGTCGACTCCTGCAACCAGTGCCTGTTGCTCATCGGCGCTCGCTCGTCGCGGCGCGCGGCCACCCCGGAGCACCCGTTCGGGTACGGCCGCGATCGCTACGTCTACGGATTCCTGGTCGCGCTCATGCTGTTCTCCGCGGGCGGGTTGTTCGCGCTGTACGAGGGCGTGCAGAAGATCCGGCACCCGCATCACCTGGACTCGCCGATCGTCGCCATCGTCATCCTGGCCGCGGCGATCTGCCTGGAGAGCTTCTCGCTGCGCACTGCCATCGGTGAGTCACGCGAACTCAAGGGCACGGACAGCTGGCCGGCGTTCATCCGGCATGCCAAGGTGCCGGATCTGCCGGTGGTGCTGCTCGAGGACGTTGCCGCTCTTATCGGGCTCGCCTTCGCGTTCGCCGGTGTCGGCCTGTCCGCAGCCACCGGCCAGCGTGTCTGGGACGGCATCGGCACCACCGCGATCGGTGTGCTGCTGCTGAGCGTGGCGGTCATCCTGGTGATCGAGACGAAGAGCCTGTTGATCGGCGAGTCGGCGGCGCCGGTGCAGCAAACGGCGATCCGCGACGCGCTGCTCGGCGGTGGCGTGGACCGGATCATCCACCTGCGCACGATGCATCTCGGCCCGGACGAGCTGCTGGTCGGTGCCAAGCTCGCCATGCCCGCGACGACCACGTTGGCCGAGGTGGCGCGTGAGATCGACGAGGCGGAGGCGCGGGTGCGAGCCGCGGTGCCGTCCGCGCGGGTGATCTACCTCGAGCCAGACCTGGACCGGGGCGCATCGTCGGCCGCCCCGGCCGAGGCGGCACCCAGCGGTGCACGAGGCGATACACACGGCGATGCATACCGCGAGACACACGGCGATGCACCCGGCGATGCCTGAGCTGCCTGAGCTGCCTGAGCTGCCTGAGCTGCCGGCGGTGATGGCGCTGCACGGGGTTGCCCGCAACTACGCCTGGGGCTCGCCCACCGCCATCCCGCGGCTGCAAGGACAGGAACCCGACGGGCGGCCGGTGGCCGAGCTGTGGTTCGGCGCGCACGAGGACGACCCGTCGCCGACGGCCGACGGCGAGACGACCCTGGCCGCCGTCATCGCCGCGCAACCCGTACCGATGCTCGGCGTCGACGTCGCCGAGGAGTACGGCAACCGACTGCCGTTCCTGGTGAAGCTGCTCGCCGCGGCGGTGCCGCTGTCGATCCAGGTGCATCCGAACCGGCCGCAGGCGCAGCACGGTTTCGCCGCAGAACAGGCGCGGGGCATCGCGCGCGACGCACCGGATCGCAACTATCGCGACGCGAACCACAAGCCCGAGTTGCTGTATGCGCTGACGCCGTTCGAGGCACTGTGCGGGTTCCGGCCGATCGAGCGGACGCTGGCCCTGCTCGACGCTCTCGGGGTGCCCGAACTCGGTGAGGTCGCGGCGTTGCTGTCCGGCCCGGACGGCCTGCGCGCGGCGTTCGTCCACCTGCTGTCGCTGCCCGATCCGAGCGGAATCGTCGCGGCGGTGCTCGACCGCTGCGCACAGCTCGGCGACGACCATCCCGCGGGCGGGCCGGCCTCGGCCGTGCGCCGCGCCGCGGCCGCCTTCCCCTGCGACGTCGGCGTGGTGCTGTCGCTGCTGCTGAACCATGTCCGGCTCGAACCCGGCGAAGCGATCTTTCTCGGTGCCGGCAACGTGCACTGCTACCTCGACGGGCTCGGCGTCGAGGTGATGGCCAACAGCGACAACGTGCTGCGTTGCGGGCTCACGCCCAAGCACGTCGATGTGGCTGAGGTGCTCGCCGTCACCGACTTCACCGCGCTGGCCGAACCGCGCTGCCCAGTGCGGGCCGAAGGCTCGGGTGCCGGCGTCGACGTCGAATTCGACGTGCCGGTGCCGGACTTCGCGGTGACCGTCGTCGATCTAGACGCCCACCGCGGCAGGCGCGACGTGGACCGCCCTGGGCCCCACGTCGTGCTGTGTGTGGCCGGTGCTGTCGATGTCGCGGCGCTGGGGGCTGAGACGCTGCGAGACACCGTGCGGTTGCAGCCGGCCCAGGCCGCATTCGTGCCCGCCCGGGACGCAGGTTTCACCCTCGCCGGCAGCGGCAAGGTCGTTCTTGCCACCACCGGATCGGCTGCCGCGCCGTCCGCAGGCGCTACCGAGCAAATCTGACACGGTCGTGGTAGTTTTACCGCGATGCAGGCCCTCACCATCCAGCAGGCGGCCGATGCGACCGGTTGGTCGCAGCGGATGCTGCGCTATCTGGAGCAGGTGGGCCTGGTTGCGGCACTGCGTACCCCGGGAGGTCACCGCCACTACGGTCCGCGCCAGATCGACCGGCTGCAGCGATTGCGCGAGCTGATCGACGAGCACGGCCTGGGCATCACCGACCTCGCCTTCGAGCTGCGGATGCGCACCGATCCGCAACTCTCTCGAGCCGTGGACGAATGGTTCGGGCCGATCCACCGCACCGCAGCACCACCGGGCGCGCAGCTCTACCGGCGCCTGGCCACCCCCGACGAGGCGTCCTACCCCGAGCACACCTCCGTTCCCGAACACGCGTCACATTCCGAGCACCCGTCACATTCCGAGCACCCGTCCCATCCCGAGCGCGCAGAGACGTTCTCACCCGATCAGCTAGGAGACACCGTGGGCATCACCCTCACCGCCGACAGCGCCGGCACCGTCAGCGACTTCAAGGTCGCCGATCTCTCGCTGGCCGACTTCGGCCGCAAGGAGATCCAGCTAGCCGAGCACGAGATGCCCGGCCTGATGGCACTGCGCCGCGAGTTCGGACCGGCACAGCCGCTCAAGGGCAAGAAGATCGCCGGCTCGCTGCACATGACCGTGCAGACCGCGGTGCTCATCGAGACGCTGGCCGCACTCGGCGCCGACGTGCGCTGGGTCAGCTGCAACATCTTCTCCACCCAGGACCACGCCGCGGCGGCGATCGTCGTCGGCAAGGACGGCACTCCGGACAACCCCAAGGGGATCCCGGTGTTCGCCTGGAAGGGCGAGTCGCTGGAGGAGTACTGGTGGTGCACCGAGCAGATGCTGACCTGGCCTGACGGCTCCGGCGCGGACTCCATCGTCGACGACGGCGGTGACGCCACCCTGCTCATCCACATGGGCACCGAGTACGAGGCCGCGGGCGTCGTGCCGCAGCCGGACGAGAACGACAGCGAGGAGTACCACGTCATCCTCGACGTGCTGCGTCGTTCGGTTGCCGAGCAGCCGGGCAAGTACACCCGCATGGGCGCCGGCATCATCGGCGTGACCGAGGAGACCACCACCGGCGTGCACCGGCTGTACGAGTTCGAGAAGGCCGGCACGCTGCTGTTCCCCGCGATCAACGTCAACGACTCGGTGACCAAGTCGAAGTTCGACAACAAGTACGGCTGCCGCCACTCGCTGATCGACGGCATCAACCGCGGCACCGACGTGATGATCGGCGGCAAGCTCGCGGTCGTGCTCGGCTACGGCGACGTCGGCAAGGGCTGCGTCGAGTCTCTGCGCGGCCAGGGTGCGCGCGTCGTCGTCACCGAGGTTGATCCGATCTGTGCGCTGCAGGCGGCGATGGATGGTCTCGAGGTCGTCACCCTCGACGACGTGGTGGCCAAGGCGGACATCTTCGTCACGGCCACCGGCAACAAGGACATCATCATGGCCGAGCACATGTCGCAGATGAAGCACCAGGCGATCGTCGGCAATATCGGTCACTTCGACAACGAGATCGACATGGCCGGGCTGGCGAAGATACCTGGCGTGCAGAAGATCGAGGTCAAGCCGCAGGTGCACGAGTGGCATTTCCCGGGAAATGGGAATCGTCCCGACGGCCATTCCATCATCGTGTTGTCCGAGGGTCGCCTGCTGAACCTGGGCAACGCGACCGGCCACCCGAGCTTCGTGATGTCGGCGTCGTTCGCCAACCAGACCATCGCCCAGATCGAGATCCACAAGAACCCGGACGCGTACCTGACCGACGGCAAGCCGACCGTCACCACGCTGCCGAAGCACCTCGACGAGAAGGTAGCCCGGCTGCACCTCGATGCCGTCGGCGCGAAGCTGACCACCCTGACCAAGTCGCAGGCCGAGTACATCGGCGTCGACGTAGCCGGCCCCTACAAGCCAGAGCTCTACCGCTACTAAGACACCGTTTCTCCCGACGTGGGGAGGTTTTTTCCCGGAATCCGGGAAGAAACCTCCCCACGTTTGCTGGCAGGTGTTGGTTCGTCATGTTCTGTTCAACGTGACGCCTCGTCGAGGTTGGCATTTGGATCAATTGGCTCTCGACCGTCTGGATTGTGCGTATCGCGCTGATAGCCGAAACGTTCACTCCCGCCGTGAACGGCGTCGTCAACTCCGTCATCCAGGTGGCCGACAACCTCGCCCGCCGCGGCCACGAACCCGTCGTCGTCGCACCGAGCGGCGCGAGCTACCGAAGCCGCTCGGGCCTGCCCGTCCCGGTCATCCGCGTGCCGTCGGTGACATTGCCCGGATACCGCCAGGTGCAGGTGGCCCGGCCGGCACTCGACCTGGTGCCGATCATGGAGAAGATCGCCCCGGACGTGGTGCACCTGGCCTCGCCCGCGCTGCTCGGATCCGCCGCGGTACGCGCCGCGAACCAGCTCGAGCTGCCGACCGTCGCCATCTACCAGACCGACCTCGCCGCATTCGCGCGTCGCTACCACGTGCTGCTCAGCGGGCCGTTGGTGTGGGCGCACCTGCGTCGGATCCACAACGCGGCCGACCTGACCCTCGTGCCGTCGGGCGCATCGGCCGATCAACTCGCGCGCCAGGGCATCGGCCCGCTCGCGCGGTGGGCCCGCGGCGTGGACACCCGCCGCTTTCACCCGGACCAACGCGAGGAGCTGTGGCGGCGCCGAACCAGCGGCGGACGGCTGCTGGTCGGCTTCGTCGGCCGGCTCGCGCCGGAGAAGCAGGTGCACCGGCTGGCGTCGGTGAGCCGGCTCGCCGGCGTCCAACTCGTCGTCGTGGGCGACGGCCCGCGCCGCCACTCGCTGCAACGGCTGATGCCGGATGCGATCTTCACCGGGCAGCTGGTGGGCAATGACCTCGGCCGGGTGATGGCCTCGCTCGACCTGCTCGTGCATCCCGGCACGGACGAGACGTTCTGCCAGGTCGTGCAGGAGGCGCTGAGCGCGGGCGTGCCGGTGATCGCCGCCGCAGCGGGCGGCCCGCTGGACCTGGTGCACGACGGCAGCAATGGACTGCTGTGGCGCGGCGGTGACACACGCGAACTGGCAGCACTCGTGCAGGGGATGTGCCAGGACCGGGACCGGCTCGCCCAGCTTGCCTTCCACGCCCGCCCGTCCGTGGTTCGCCGCACCTGGGAGCGAGTCACGCAGGAGTTGGTCGATCACTATGCGTCGGTGGCAGACACGCGCCGCTCGGTCACGAGAGCGTCCTGAGGCGCCGGCGATGAGCCGCATCGTGCAGGTGGCGAACTTCGTCGGTCCGCACTCCGGCGGCATTCGCACCGTGCTGGCGAACCTGGCCGCCGGGTATGCCTGCGCCGGGCACGAGGTGCTGCAGATCGTCCCGGGCGAGAAGCGACGACGCACGCGCCACGACTGGGGCGAACGGCTCGAACTGCCCGGCCATGTCCTGCCCGGCACCGGGTACCAGGTGCTCACCGTGCGCGCGGTGGCGCCGGCCCTGGCCGCCGGCACGCACCGGCTCGAGGTGCACGACCGCACCACGTTGCGTGGCCTGGGTGCCTTCGCCCGGCGCGCGGGCATCGGCTCGCTGGTGGTGTCGCACGAGCGGCTGGATCGGCTCGTCGAGCAGTGGACCCGCAACCGTTTTCCGGCCCGGCGACTGGCCGACGCCAGCAACAAGCGGCTCAGCGCCGAGTTCGACGCCGTCGTGTGCACCACGGACTGGGCCGCGGCGGAGTTCCAGCGGCTGTCGGTGCCGAACCTGAGCGTGGTGCCGCTCGGCGTCGACCATGTGCGGTTCAGTCCGCGTGCCGCCGAGCACGCCCACTGGCGCCGGTTCGCGCCGGACGGCGCCGCGCTGCTGGCGATGGCGATCAGGCTCTCGCCGGAGAAGCGACCGGCTATCGCCGTCGACACGGTGCGCCAGTTGCTCGAGCGCGAACGGCCGGCGCATCTGCTCATCGCCGGCGACGGGCCGCTGCGCGGCCGGCTGGAGCGCCAGGCGCGCGGCCTGCCGATCACCTTTCTCGGGCACCTGCCGGGCGACGAGGTGGCCGCGGTGCTGGCGAGTGCGGACGTTGCACTCGCACCGGGCCCGGTGGAGACCTTCGGCCTTGCCGCGCTGGAGGCGCTCGCCTGCGGCACGCCGGTGGTGGTGAACCGCCGCTCGGCGCTGCCGTCCGTGGTCGGCACGGCCGGGCGTGCGGCGTACGGTTCCGGCACCGCGTTCGCGGACGCAGTGCAGGAGGTGCTCGCGCAACCGGCCGCGCGCACCGGCGCCGCGGCCCGCACACGCGCACTCGAGTTCGACTGGGCGCGCACCGTGGCCGGCTTCCTGGCTGTGCACGGGCTCACGACACCCAGCGCGGTGGCCTCGTGAGCGAGCAGGTCGAGGCGCTGATCATTCGGCCCCGGCTGGTGGCGCTCGGTGACAGCTTCAGCTGCGGCGTCGGCGTGGGCGTGGTCGTGGCGCCCGAGCGGACCTGGGTCGGCCTGCTCGGCGCCGCTCTAGGCATGCATATCGACCTGCTCGCCTCGCCCGGGCTCGCATCGGCGGAAGTGGCGCACGCGCAGCTCTCGCGCGCACTCGATCGTCCCGGCACCGTCGCGACCGTCTTCGTCGGGCTGAACGACGTGGTGCGCTCCGCCTTCGATCCGGACGCGACGCACGCCCACATCGCCACCATCGTCGGTGAGCTGGGCGCATGCCATGACGTCGTCCTCGTCGTGCTGCTGCACGACGCGATGGCCCGGCTGCCGCTGCCGCGTGTCATGCGTCGCCGCTATGGCGCACGCATCGACGCGGTCAATGCGGCGCTCGCAGCCGCGATCGCCACCTGCGCCAACGCGGTACCCCTGGACCTGGCCGCCGTCCCTGCGCTGCGTGCGCGGTGCGCGTGGGCCGTCGATCGAATTCATCTCAGCGAGTACGGACACCACGCCGTGGCGACAGCAGGGCTGCGCGCACTGCGCATGCGGGAGGCTGCTGTGCCGACCGTGTCGACGGTGCCCACTGTGCTCCTTGTGCCGACTGCCGTCATCGCACCGATGCCAATACCGGACACAGCCGCCGGCAAGCTCGCCGAGCTGCGCTGGTTCGTCACCCACGGCGCGCCGTGGCTGGCCAGCCGGCTACCGAAGGTGGTGCTCGGCCGGGTGGACGACGGAACCGGGGTCGATCAGCTGCGCCGGGTCGGCGAGGGCGCCGGCACGAGCGCCGTCGAGGTGCCCGCTGTCGAGGTGGGCACCGTCGAGGTGCGCGCTGTCGAGCCAGGCCGCGGTAGCGCGACGGCCGGCCGCGAGCAGCTCGTCCACCGCTGAGCAGTCGCGGGGACTGGCAGGCACGCGGTCCAAGTGGCCGGCGGCCCAGGCATCGGCGATGTGCGGTGCGACGTGCACTCGCGCATCGGCCAGACTCGGCCCGACGGCCGCGATGTTGGCGCCGGTACGGGCCACGGCGAAGGAATCCAGCACCGCCTGCAATACGCCCGGGAACGATTCGACCGGTGGCACGTAGTCGGTGCGGCTCGGCGCCGACGTCACGGCGCAGCGCTCGCCCGGCGGCAGCTCTGACATAACGTCCGGCGGCAGCTCGGGGGAGGGTACTGCGCATCCGGCGCGGCTGGTGACCGGTGCCAGCGCGCAGTCCAGCACGAAGATCCGGTCTGCCGGGCAGGCCGCCTCCACCGCCGCCCGGACCGGCACGCCGCACAGCACTCCGGCGTCGACGTGCCGGTGCCCGTCGAGCAGGCGCACGGCGGGAAACAACCCGGGCAGCGCGCAGCTGGCGACCAGCACATCAGCGATCGCGCCCTGGCTGTGCTGGATCGGCCGGGCGCAGTCGAGGCAGGTGGTGGTGACCAGCAGCGGGATCGCGAGTTCGGCAATGTCGTGCGCGCCGACATGCCGCTCGATCATGCGACGCAGCGGGCGCTCGTCGAACAGCGCGCCGGCACCCCGGACCGCCGCCGCAATGCCGCGCAGGCGCTGCCACGGCGTGGGCGTGAGCACCTCCCGGGCTTGCTCGCCGGTCCACCAGCCGACCAGCTGCGCGGCTCGCGCGGGAGTGGGATCGTGCGCGAGGTAGGCGCCGTTGAGTGCACCGACCGATGCGCCGTAGATCGCGTCCGGCACCACGCCGTGCTCCAGCAAGGCCTGCAGAGCGCCGGCCTGGTAGGAGCCCAGCGCGCCGCCACCGCCGAGGACGAAGACGGTGCGGCCGACAGTCGTGCGTTCGGTCACCGCGCCGTCCTCTCCAGACCCACAGAAGTTCATTTTCCGTTAGGGCGTCAGATGCTAGCGGAGAGTTGGTGCCTAGCTCACCCGGAAGGCGTTAAGTGTTAGGCCGGGACCGGCCGCGACGCGATAAGCCCGGCCGCAAGCGGCAATCCGCACGGGCGATCAATGCAGGTCTATCAGCCGGGGACGAGCAACGCAGGGCGATCAACGTAGGGCGATCAACGTAGGGCGATCAACGCACCGATCCCGAAGCCGGCGCCCAGCAGCCAGATGATGGTCGGCAGCACCGTCCACACTCTGTTCACGACCGGTACACGCTCCCATCCCGCACGGTGACCGTGATGCCCGGCAGCGGCCTCGGTGCAGGCCCGCCGGTGACCGCACCGGTGCTCGCATCGAATGTGCTGCCGTGGCACGGACAGCTGATCGTGCCGTGGCTGACCTTGTCCACAGTGCAGCCCTGATGGGTGCAGATCGCCGAGAAGGCGTGCACCGAACCGTCGGCCGTGCGGGTCAGCACGATCGACTGCTTGGACAGGACGACGCCGCCGCCCACCGGGATCTGCGCGAGGCTGGCCAGTGGTTGCGCGCCGGACGCGGTGGCGGGCGGCCCGTACGCGTTGGCCGCGGTGGTGCCGCGTTTCGCCTTGGCCGCGGAGCTGTTGCGCGCGACGGCGTCGCCGGCCACCCCGCCGACGACCGCGACCACTACACCGGTGACGACGGAGCGGCGCGACACCGCGGTGTCCACGTCGCTGCCGAACTCACCGGTGTTCGTCATGTCAGCGGCAGACCGCTGCGGGTGAAGAACCACAGCGCCGAGGTCAGCCACAGCGTGATGAACACGGCGAACACCAACCCGCCGAGAACCGGCAGCGTCCACCCGGGCAACGCCCGCAGCCGCAGCGCGAGCATCTTGGCCGCGTATGCGCCGTAGAAGGCACAACCGGCGATGCTGTGCACCAGCACCCGCGGGGTCGAGGTGACGAAGCCGAGTGACCACAGGCAATGCAGCGCCACCGGCACGCTGACGACGAAAGCGAGCGCGCCCGTCCATCGGTGCACGCCCGGCAGCCAGGACGGCGACGGTCCGGCGCCGGGTAACCGGTTCCACATCCACGACGCGCTGGCCACTTGTGCCAGCACCAGCACCAGCACCGCGGTCGCGAACCACGTCTTCATCTGCAACATGCCGGAGAACCCGAACAGGTACAGCGGTCGCAGCGCGGGTTGGTGTTCGCGCGCGTAGACGCCGAGGCCTACCGCGACGGCGGCACCGGTGAGCAGGACGGCCGCGGCCGATGCGGCGGCACGCTGTCCCGCCGATCGGGGGTGCGCGGCAGCATTGTCGGCCATGGCGAAAGCCAGCCTGGCAGCCGCCTCAACGGCTGGCAATCGCCTCGGCGCGAGATGTCGTGGTCCGCGTTACCGGGGTCGTTCGCCCTGACCTCACCCGGCTTGGGCGGTGAATGCGGGCAGATACCCGCCGGACTGGCCCGCGGCAGTGGGGTGGTACGACTGCGTGACATCACTCCAGTCGACCGAGTGCAGCCAGGAGTTGCTGTCGCAGATCTCGTGGCCGTTGCCGAACGCGGGCCGCACGTCGGCGAAGCGGAAGCCGTGCCGTGTCGCAGCCGCCGAGATCACCCCGTCCAGTACGTCCGCACCCTCGTTGATCTTGTTGCGGGAAGTGCTGCTCAGCCCAACGCAGTACCACAGATCGTGATAGAAGCGCGGGTAGTCGACGACCACCACGGTGGCGGTGGGGGCGTGGCTGCGGATGCCGTTGTACGTGGTGTCCAGCCAGCCGGGCAGCTGATTGCGTGCCGTGTTCTCCGCGGTGTTCACCTCCGACACGCAGGTGTCGGTGCCGTAGATGACGCAGTCCTCCATCACCGAGGCGAAGCCGACATCGTTGCCGCCGATGGTGACGCTGACCAGCGTGGTGGACGAGCTCAACGCGGACAACTGGTTGGCGTTGACGTCGGTGGTCTTGGCTCCGCTGCATGCCACGAAGGTGAACGATGCGGGCGCGTGCGTACTGGCCCACAAGTAGGGGTAGGCCAGTGTGCTGCGCGAGCAGCTGCCACTGGCGGAGATGTAGCTGCCGGAACCCACCCCGGCGGCGTAGGAGTCGCCGAGCGCCACATATTTCACCGAACTCGCGGTGGCCGCCGGAGCCAGGCCGAGTGCCAGCGTGGCGACGGCGCCGACCGCCGCGGCGACCATCAGAATTCGCGACTTTCGCACGGATACCTCCCACCGGTGACCCAATATGACCAACTGGTCAATACGTACCAGTTCCGCGCCCGCTGCGGAAGAAGATCGTCTCGTCGAGTCGAGGGCGGAGTGCGGATCGCAGAGCCCCAGGGCCCGAGAAGAGCGCGACACCTAGTCGCCGCTGCGGACAGATCGCGGTGTCATCGCCGTGAAGTGTCACGATGTGGGGCGTGAAACCACGCGTTCTGGTCGTCGACGACGATTCGGCCCTGGCCGAGATGCTGGGCATCGTGCTGCGGACCGATGGGTTCGACCCGGCGTTCGTCGCGGATGGCAGCCGCGCGCTGCAGGCTTTCCGGGAGACGAAGCCGGACGTGGTGCTGCTCGATCTGATGCTGCCGGGGCTCTCCGGCATCGACGTGTGCCGGGCCATCCGGGCCGAGAGCGGCACGCCGATCATCATGCTCACCGCGAAGAGCGACACCGTCGACGTGGTGCTCGGGCTTGAGTCCGGCGCGGACGACTACGTGGTCAAGCCGTTCAAGCCGAAGGAACTGGTCGCTCGGATGCGAGCGCGGCTGCGCCAGCACGAGGAGCTGGCCAGTGAGACGCTGTCCATCGGGCCGGCCGACTCGCCGGTGCAGATCGACGTACCGGCGCACCAGGTGATCCGGGACAGCAGGCAGATCGCGTTGACGCCGCTGGAGTTCGACCTGCTGGTCGCGCTGGCGCGCAAGCCCCGCCAGGTGTTCACGCGTGAGGTCCTGCTGGAGCAGGTGTGGGGTTACCGGCATGCCGCGGACACCCGGTTGGTGAACGTGCACGTGCAGCGGCTGCGGTCGAAGGTGGAGCGTGACCCGGAGCGCCCAGAGGTGGTGCTGACCGTGCGAGGGGTCGGCTACAAAGCCGGTCCACCGTGACCGTTACGGCTGCGGCGGCAGGCTTGCAGGACGCAAGCAGGCGCGCGCTGTCCCGAAGCCGGACCGGGGTGCGTACCGCGGTGCGCACGGCGATGCGCACCTGGCGCCATTCGCTGCAGCTGCGGGTCGGCACCAGCACCGCACTGATCGCGGGGACGGTGGTGCTGATCGTCGGCATCCTGCTCGTCGATCAGGTGTCCAGCGGCATCCTGCGTGCGAAGAAGAACGCGGCCGTCGGCCAGGCGCAGATCGGTTCTGCGGTGGCGGCACCGGTGCTGGCCACCGTCAGCGCGAGTGTCTCCGCCGACGTCGAGTCGGCCCAGGACGAAATCAAGACCGCCCTCACCGCAAGCGGCGGCAGCGTCGGTCTGTTCTCGGTCGCGATCGAATCGGCGTCCAGCAGTGCGGCGGCCACCGGCGACACGCCCATTCCGGCTGGGCTGCGCCGGCTGGTGCAGCAGAACAACCTGGCCGTCCAGTACGCCCCGGTCCGGACCACGCCGGGAGCCCGGCTGGTGCCCGGGCTGATCGTCGGCGAGCCGGTACGGGCGCAGGGCGCGATATTCGAGCTGTACTACCTGTTTCCGCTCACCAACGAGGCGCAGACGATCGACCTGGTCCGGCGCACCGTGCTCTTTGCCGGCTTGGCGCTGGTGCTGCTGGTGCTGGGCATCGCCTTGCTGGTCACCCGGCAGGTGGTGGGGCCGGTGCGCGTCGCGGCCCAGACGGCCGGGCGGCTGGCCGCCGGTGACCTGTCCCAGCGCATCCAGGTGCGCGGGTCCGATGAGCTGGCCCGGCTCGGGCGCTCGTTCAACGACATGGCCGGCAGCCTGCAGCGCCAGATCCGGCGGTTGGAAGACCTGTCCCGGCTGCAGCGGCGGTTCACCAGCGACGTCTCGCACGAACTGCGCACGCCGCTGACCACGATTCGGATGGCCTCGGAATTGCTGTTCGCGAACCGGGCGGATTTTTCGCCCGAACTCGGGCGGTCCGCCGAGCTGCTGCATACCCAGCTGGACCGGTTCGAGTCGCTGTTGACCGATCTACTCGAGATCTCGCGCTACGACGCGGGCGTGGCGCGGCTGGAGTCGGAGACTGCCGATCTGCGCACCGTGGTGCAGGCGATGGTGGACGCGAACCGGGTCCTCGCCGAGCGGCACGGCAGTCAGCTGGTGGTGGCTGAGCCGGACGTGCCGGTGCTGGTGGACATGGACGCGCGGCGGGTGGAGCGCATCCTGCGCAACCTGATCGCGAACGCACTCGACCACGGCGAGGGCAAGCCGGTCGAGATCACCGTCGCGTGCGACGAGCGTGCCGCGGCGATCACGGTTCGCGACCACGGCGTCGGGCTGCGTCCCGGCGAGGCGGGGCTGGTGTTCAACCGGTTCTGGCGCGGCGACACCTCGCGCAGTCGGCTCACCGGCGGCACCGGGCTGGGACTGGCGATCAGCCTGGAGGACGCGCGACTGCACGACGGCTGGCTGCAGGCGTGGGGTGAACGAGGCCGGGGCGCGCAGTTCCGGCTGACCCTGCCGCGCCGCGCCGGGCACACGCTGATGAGCTCACCGCTGCCGCTGGACCCGGACGAGGTCGACGAGCTGGAGGACGACGAGTGAGCGCGCGAGGCAGCTTCGGACCCCGTCGGCACGCGATCCGGGTGGTCGTCGTTGCCGCTGCCGCGCTCGGTTTGGCCGCGTGTGGTGGCGTGCCGTCCAACTCCTCGCCTCAGGTGGTCAAGCGGGTGGGACAGCAGGCTCAGCCGAGCGAGGTCGCCGTCACCCCGCAGCCCGGCGAGGGACCGCGCGAGATCGTCAGTGACTTCCTGTCGGCGGTGGCCACCGCCGACACCAACCACACCGCGGCGCTGGGCTTCCTGACTGCTGATGCGCAGCAGCGCTGGTCCGACGCCACCGTGACGGTGCTGCAGACGGACACCATCAGCAACTTCGACAACGGCGCGATCCAGGTAACCGGGCAGAAGGTCGGTTCGGTGTCGATCAACGGCGCGTACCAGCCGGCACTGCAGGGCGGAACCACCGACGCGACGTTCGGGATGACCCAGGTCAAGGGGCAGTGGCGGATCAACACGCCACCGAACGGGGTGATCCTGAGCGAGGCCAGCTTCGAAGCGCTCTACACCCAGCACCCGCTGTACTTCTTCGACCTGGCCGAGAAGCACCTCGTACCGGATCCGCGGTTCACCACGCTGACCGATCCCGCACTGCTGGCAACCTGGCTGGTGGCGCAGTTGGCAACCGGCGAGGTCCAGGCGTTGTCGAACGCGGTGACCAACGAGCTCCCGACGCAGACCGATGTGAACCGGGTGTCCGTGACGATCGGCAATCCGACCACGGTGACCTTGCCCGGTGCGGGCCAGCTGGACAGCCCGACCCGCAACCTGCTGGCTGCGCAGCTTGCCATCACCTTGGCGCAGGTGCCGACGGTGCGTTCACTGCAGGTCATCGACACCGGCCGGCCGGTGCCGATCCCACGGACCGGCGGCACCACGTTCTCCGCTCTCGACTTCCCGGAGCTTGCGAACGAATCGATCCCGGCACCGACGTTGTACTACATCCGCAACGGCGGCGTGGTGGACGAGAACGGGCATCCGCTCGCCGGCGGTGTCGGCTCGGGCACGTACGGACTCGGCTCCGCCGCAGTCGCGTCGCTCGGCTCCGGCGACCTGCGCGTCGCCGGTGTCTCCGGCAGTGGCGCGAATGCCAGGTTGTTGATCGGCACGCTGCAGGGTGGGCTGAAGCCGACCTCGGTGCACGGGCAACTGTCCCGCCCCGCCTGGGTACCCGGCCGCGACGAGGTGTGGGTCGGCGACGGCAGCGGGCTGCGGTTCTGCACGTTGTCGCTGGCCTGCCGAGCGGCCCCGTTGGTGCCGGCGTCCAGTTCCCTGCCCGGCCACGAGAGCACCATTGCCGCGGTCCGGTTCAGTCCGGAGGGGGCACGTATCGCCGTGGTGATCGACGCGCCGGACGGTACGGCGCAGGTCTGGATCGGTGCCGTCGTCCGTACCGCCACCCAGGTCAGCGTCGATGGCCTCACCCAGATCACGCCGACCGGGGTGTTCATCCGCGATGTCGCGTGGAACGACCCGCTCAAGCTGTTCGTGATCGGCTGGGCCGACAGCTCAGGCACCTCAGGCAACGTCTACGAGGTGCAGGTGGACGGATCGCTGTGGACGCCGCGCACCATCGCGAACCTGCCGGGGGTGCCGGACAGCATCACCGTGGCCGAGAACGAGGATGCCTGGGTGTCCTCCGGGTCCGCGGGCGAGACGGTGTGGGTGCAACGAGCAGGGGCGTGGGCGAGTCCGAGCAACGGGCAGACCCCCGGCGTCAACCCCGTCTACCTGGAGTAGGCGCTCACTCGCCCGCCGTCCACAGTTGCCGCGGTTCCGCGCTGCTGCGCGCCCGGGCAGGTCAGGCTGGCCGGATGAATGCCGCGGTCCTGCGTGAGTTGGTCGACTTGCTGTTGCCGCGCCGCTGCGTCGGCTGCGAACGCGCTGGCGCAGCACTGTGCGCCGCATGCGCTCGCCTGGACGTGCGACGGCTGACGGTGGCCGGCGTGCCGGTGCACGCCTCGTCCGCCTATCGGGGTGCGGTGCGCGCAGCGGTGCTCTCGTACAAGGAACGTGCGCGCGCAGATCTGCGACGGCCGCTCGCGGCGTTGCTCGCCCAGGCCGTGTGCAGCCTGCTTGCGGACCTCGCAGATGCGACACCAAGTGGGTCGCCACTGGCCTCCGTGGCCCCCGTGGCCTCCTTGGCCCCCGTGGCCTTGGTCCCGGTCCCGTCGTCCCGGGCGGCGACGCGACGTCGGGGTGAGGACGTGGTGCGCCGGTTGGCGGGTGCGGCGAGCCACCGCGTCGCGCGCGCACAGGGGACCTCGGTACCCGTCGCCGCGGCGTTGCGGCTGGCGCGTCCGGTGCTGGACTCGGCCGGGCTGACCGTCGCCGAGCGCGCCCAGAACCTTGCCGGGGCGATGGCGGCCACCGGCCCGGTCCGCAGCCGCTGCGCTGTGGTGGTGGACGACGTCTGCACTACCGGCGCCAGCGTCGCCGAGGCGGCCCGGGCACTGGACGCCGCCGGATGGCGGGTACTCGGCGCCGCCGTGGTCGCGGCCACACCGGCGCCGCAGGACCGCGGGGCAACCATGCCGTCCACCTCTGGTCAGCCACAGCTGACGCGTCTACCGTGAGATTGACCTGACGTGGGCGCAAGTCGACTGGAGGTCGCATGGACACTGCTGTTGGCGCCGTGAGTGCGGAGATCGTCGTCCGAGGCCGGAACGTGGTGGTGCCGGATCACTACCGACAACATGTGGCCGAAAAGCTCGCAAAGATGGAGCGGTACGACAACAAGATCATCCGGACCGACGTGGAACTCCACCACGAACCGAACCCGCGACAGACCGACAGCTGCCAGCACGTGGAGATCACCTGTCGCACCCGCGGGCCGGTGGTACGCAGCGAGGCGTGCGCGGAGGACTTCTACAAGGCGCTGGACGTGGCGGCCGAGCGGCTAGAACGCCGGTTCCGTCAGGCGGCCGACCGTCGGCGGGTGCACCACGGCCGGCGGACCCCGCCGTCAGTGGCGGCGGTAACAGCCGAGACTGCCGAGGCGAGCATCGCGGCCGACAGCCTGCTGACGGACGCGACCGGCGCCGACATCGAGGATGACGACGGGCCGGGCCGCGTGGTGCGGGAGAAGGAGCACCCGGCAACGCCGATGACGGTCGACCAGGCACTGTTCGAGATGGAGCTGGTCGGGCACGACTTCTACCTGTTCCGGGACATGGACTCGGGTCGCCCCGCCGTGGTCTATCGCCGCCATGCCTACGATTACGGCCTTATCCGCCTCGCTGTTTAGTCGCCTCTCAGCCGCGTAGGCGCGTCTCAGCCGCCGAAAGCTCGGAGTTTGGCTGACGGAAAGATCCAGCCCGTACCATGGCGCCGTGGTGATAGCCAAGGTATTGCGAGCCGGTGAAGGCAAGATCGTCCGTCGGCTGTCGATGATCGCCGATCACATCGAGACGCTCGAGGAGGACTACGTCGGCCTGACCGACGCGGAGCTGCGCGCGCTCACCGATGTGTTCCGCGAGCGCTACCACGACGGCGAGACCCTCGACGACCTGCTGCCCGAAGCGTTCGCGGTCGTGCGCGAGGCCGCGCGCCGCACCCTGGGCCAGTTCCACTACAAGGTGCAGCTGATGGGCGGCGCCGCCATGCACCTGGGCAACATCGCCGAGATGAAGACCGGTGAGGGCAAAACGCTGGTCGCGACCCTGCCTGCCTACCTGAACGCCCTGCCCGGCGAGGGCGTGCACGTGGTGACGGTCAACGACTACCTCTCCGGCCGCGACGCGGACTGGATGGGGCGCGTACACCGGATGCTCGGCCTGACCGTCGGCAAGATCCCGAACGACCTGCCGGCGGAGAAACGCAAGCTCGCCTACCAGTGCGACATCACCTACGGCACCAACAACGAGTTCGGCTTCGACTACCTGCGCGACAACATGGCCTGGTCGCTCGATGACGTCGTGCAGCGCGGGCACAACTTCGCGATCGTGGACGAGGTCGACTCCATCCTCATCGACGAGGCGCGTACCCCGCTGATCATCAGCGGTCCGGCGGAGGAGAACCAGCGCTGGTACCTGGAGTTCGCGCGGATCGCGCCGCGGCTGCAGAAGGACGAGCACTACGAGGTCGAAGAAGGCAAGCGCACCGTCGCGGTGACCGAGGAGGGCGTGGCCTACGTCGAGGATCAGCTCGGTATCGAGAACCTGTACGAGGCGGCCAACACGCCGCTGGTCGGTTACCTGAACAACTCGCTCAAGGCCAAGGAGCTGTTCAAGCGCGACCGGGACTACATCGTGAACGACGGCGAGGTGCTGATCGTCGACGAGTTCACCGGCCGAGTGCTGCACGGTCGCCGTTACAACGAGGGCATGCACCAGGCCATCGAGGCGAAGGAGGGCGTCCGTATCCAGCAGGAGAACCAGACGCTGGCGACGATCACCTTGCAGAACTACTTCCGCCTCTACGACAAGCTGTCCGGGATGACCGGCACGGCGCAGACCGAGGCCGCCGAGCTGCACCAGATCTACAAGATCGGCGTGGTGCCGATCCCGACCAACCGGCCGATGGTCCGTGAGGACGAGACCGACCTGATCTACAAGACCGAGGACGCGAAGTTCTCCTCGGTGGTGGACGACATCGCTGAGCGGCACGAACTCGGACAACCGGTCCTCGTCGGCACCGCGAGCGTGGCGAAGTCCGAGCGCCTGGCCGGTCTGCTGCTGCGCCGCGGCATTCCGCACGAGGTGCTCAACGCGAAGCAGCACGCGCGTGAGGCCGCGATCATCGCCAACGCCGGACGCAAGGGTGCGGTCACCGTCGCAACCAACATGGCCGGCCGCGGCACCGACATCATGCTCGGCGGCAACCCCGAGTTCGGGGCTGACCTCGCGCTGCGCGACCGCGGGCTGACTCCGGACGAAACGCCGGAGGACTACGAGGCCGCGTGGCCGCAGGCGCTGGAGAAGGCGAAGGAAGAGGTCGCCAAGGAGCACGAAGAGGTGCTCGAACTCGGCGGGCTGTACGTGCTCGGCACCGAGCGGCACGAGTCGCGACGCATCGACAACCAGCTGCGCGGGCGGTCCGGGCGCCAGGGCGACCCCGGGCTGTCGCGGTTCTACCTCTCCCTCGGCGACGACCTGATGGTGCGGTTCAACGGCGAGCGGGTCGCCGCGATGATGAACTTGCTGCGCCTGCCGGAGGATGTGCCGATCGAGGCGCGGGCGGTGTCGAAGGCGATTCAGTCGGCGCAGACGCAGGTCGAGCAGCAGAACTTCGAGATCCGCAAGAACGTGCTGAAGTACGACGAGGTGCTCAACAAGCAGCGCACCGTCATCTATGACGAGCGCCGCGAGGTGCTCGAGGGAGCCGACCTCTCCGAGCAGATCCGATCGATGATCGACGATGTGGTGAAGAGCTACGTCGAAGGTGCCACCGCGAACGGCTACGCGGAGGAGTGGGATCTCGACCAGCTCTGGACCGCGCTCAAGACGCTGTATCCCGTGTCGCTGACCGTCGAGGAGGCGATCGAGCAGGCCGGCGGTGCGAAGACCGACCTGACCGTGGAGTACCTGCTCGAGGAACTCACCGCCGACGCCCAGTCCGCCTACGACGTGCGCGAGGAAGAACTCGGTGCCGAGGTGATGCGCGAACTGGAGCGGCGCGTCGTGCTGTCGGTACTGGACCGCAAGTGGCGCGAGCACCTGTACGAGATGGATTACCTGCAGGAGGGCATCGGCCTGCGCGCGATGGCCCAGCGCGACCCGCTGGTGGAGTACCAGCGCGAGGGCTTCGACATGTTCACCGCGATGATGGACGCCATCAAGGAGGAGTCGGTCGGGTTCCTGTTCAACCTGGAGGTCCAGGTGGAGGAGCAGGAGGCGCCGCCGGAGCCACCGCCGCTGCCGACGCCCGCGGTCAGGCCTCCCGGTGTTTCGCCGACTGCGCACCGTCCCGGGTTGGACCCGTCCGTCCTACAGGCCGCGGAGCAGGACCACGAGGCTGCCGCCAACGGGCATCCGCACGTTCGGGCCAAGGGACTCGACCGGGACAATTCGTCCAAGTCGCTGGTGTACACCTCGCCCGAACTCGGTTCGGAATCACCGAACGTGCAGCGCACCACCGAAGGTGGCGCGGACGCCGGCGGCGCGAACGCGCAGCGGCCGCAGCGATCCCGTGGCAACCCGAACCGGGGGAGTAGGGGCAACCGCTCCCGCCGCAAGCGCTAGCGCCGCTCGAAGACTCGCGCCGACCTGGGCATGTACATTGTGTACATGCCCAGGTCGGTTCAGTTTGACAGCGTCGCCGAGGGCCGTGCTCATCTGAAGGAGCTGCTCGATGCGGCGGCCCGCGGCATCCCCGCCCGACTTCGCCGGGACCGAGAAGGGTTCGCCGTCGTCGACGCCGCCCGGTTGCGCCACTTCCTGGCCGGGCTGTCGCGGCGCGCTGAGGTCGTGGCGGAAGCGGACGGGTGGTCGGTGTTCATCCCCGGCACGCCGGTAGCCGCGGATGGCGAGACGCTCGCGGAGGCCGTCGAGGAGATGGTGGACGCGCTGCGTGAGTACGCCGCCGATTGGGTCGATCATCTGTCGACTGCCCCCAATCATGCCGACAACTGGGGCCTGGTCCAGCTGGTGGTGCTCTCCAGCGACGACCAGCTTGCCGAGTGGCTCAGCGCGGGTCAGCTCGCCAAGCAGGCATGAGCTGGCCGGCACCGACCCGCGCCGACCACGAGAAGTTCTGCCGAGCCGAGGGCTGGCAGCCGGTCCGCGATGCAACGGGACGTAGCGGTACGCACCACATCACCTACGAGTTGGCGCTCGCCGATGGGCGAACCTTGCGGACGCGGATCTCCCATCCGCCGAACAGAGCGACCTACGGCCCCGGTCTATGGGCCCACCTCCTGCGCGACCAGCTCGACGTGGACGAGACGACGTTCTGGGCGGCGGTGCGCGACGGTGTGACGCCGACGCGCAGCGGGCCGGCTGTTCCCACGGCTGCACTTCCCGCTGAGCTCGCGTTCCTGCTCGTCGACCGCGTCGGGCTCAGCCGCGAGCACATAGCCGCCATGACCAAAGCGGAGGCGATCGAACGCCTCAATCGTTATTGGACCGAGGGCGTCTGATCGCCTGCATAAGGGCGCGCTGCTGGACCCGGAGGTCCTGCGCCTGCTGAAGGCTCGGCCAACACGTGCCGCCGCTGCAGCTCCAGCAGAAGGACCAACGACGGACCGATGACCAACGCCACCGCGGCGAACAGCACCACGATCGTCACCAGGGTCGTGTGCGGCGCGCCTGCGTTGCTCAGCGTGATCGCAGTCCCCGGCAGCAGCGTCGGATACTGAGCGACGCCCCAGCCCCACACGACTGCCGCGACACCAGTTGCGGCAACGACCCGTGCGCCGAAACGTCGCTGGGGGTTGGCGACCACGATCAGTCCACACAGCGCGGCCACGATCACCAACGGGAGCGCACGATCGGTGAGCCGGTGGTACAGCGCGTGGTTGGTGCTGTGCAGGTCCACCAGTGTCGCCAGCGACAAGGCCCCGGCGACAAGCCCGGCTGCGCGCGCACGCCGGCTGAAATACACCTCGAGGTGGTGGTCGCCTCGGCTCGCAGCTTCGGCGACGAGGAACACGGCGGCAAGATAACCGCAGGCCGCGACGAACAGGCATCCCAGCAGCAGGGACGTGGAGTTCGTCCACGCGGACATACGTGCGTGGGTGGCAGCTGCCGGTACCTGACCCGTAGCGATCGCCCCGACGACGGTACCCATGAAGAACGGCGTGAGCAGCGACGAGATCGCGAACGTAGCGCCGGCCGCACGCTGCCAGCGCAGTTCGTCGATCTCCTTGCGGAATGCGAAGCCCGCCCCGCGCAGCAGCACCCCGACCGCCGCGAGCCACAACGGCAGTGCGGCTGTGTTCATTACCGCGGCGAAGGCGGTCGGGAACGCCGTCCAGAAGATGACGAGGTCGAAGATGAGCCAGACGTGGTTGGCCTCCCACACCGGCGTGATCGACTCCTCGATCAGCGCTCGCGGGGCGCGTCCGCGACGTGTCGTACCGGCCAGCAGATCCCACAGCCCGGCGCCGAAGTCGGCACCGCCGAACACCGCGTACAGGGTGATCGACGCGAGCAGTATGCAGCCGACGGCGTCGGCGATCACGCGCGTGCCTCAGCTGCAACGTCTCGAGAATCCGGTCCGTACGGCACGCCGTCCTCCTCGGCCCCAGTGGTTCGCCACCGCCGCGACAGGATGCGCAGAATCGCGATGGTGACCACACCGAGCACGGTGTACAGCGCGATCACCGCCGACAGGCTGGTGATCACTCCACCGTTTTTGGTAGCCGCTTGCTCGGTCGTCTGAAGCCGGTACACGACCCACGGTTGGCGGCCGACTTCGGTGACCACCCAGCCCGCTTCCATCGCGACGATGGCGAGCACGCCGCTCACCGCGCCCAGCACCCAGAAGATGCGCGGACGCGGCAGGCGCCGCGCTCGCCACCACGTGAAGCCCACCCAGGCGCCTGCGAACAGGAGCACGAACCCGGCTCCGACCATCGCGTCGAAGCAGAGGTGGATCAAGGACGCGGCGGGCGGACGCTGCGCCGCCGAAACGGTCTGCCAGCCGGTGACCTTCGTGTTCCGGCTGAACCCCACCAGCAGCGAGTCCAGGTCGGGAATCCGGATACCGGCATAGACGTGGCCGTTGACGTAAACACCGCCCAACCACTCGGGCACATTCCGCGAGGTACCGGCGACGTACTCCATCGACGCGAATTTCACCGGTTGGTCGCTGGCGATCGCACGCGCGGCGACGTCGCCGACGAAGATCTGCGCCGGCGTCAGCACCGCCGCCGGTACGAACCCGATCGCGAACCCGGTGTAGTGGTACGCGTCGCGCCTGCCGCGCAGGATTCCGGTGGCGTACACGCCGGCTACGACGAAGCCGGTGACGAGGTAGGCCGCCAGAATCATGTGCGGCATCTCGTAGCCGGCCGCGTGGTTGAAGTACACCTGCCATGGGTCTACTGACGTGATTCGACCGCCCTGCTCGGTGAACCCGCCGGGTTGATTCATCCATGCGTTGACGGCGATCACCGACATCCCGCCGAGGATCCCCGCGACTGCGATCGGCACGCCGGACCAGAAGTGCGCCCACCCGGATAGGCGCCGCCAGCCGTAGAGATAGATGGCCGTGAAGATCGCTTCCAGGAAGAAGAACAGACCCTCGATGCCGAACGGCAGCCCGAGCACCCCGCCGAACCTGCCCATCAGACCCGGCCACAGCAGGCCCATCTCGAAGGACAACACGGTTCCGGTAACAGCGCCGACAGCGACAAGCACGCCCATCGCCTGCGACCAGCGACGCGCCAGGGTCATCGCCACCGCGTTGCGCCGGCGCAGCCCGATGAACTCAGCCAGCAGGACCATGGTCGGCAGGGCGATCCCGAGGCACGCCAGGATGATGTGGAAACCCAGCGTCGTCGCCATCTGCGCGCGTGCCGGTACGACCTCGGCGCTGAGCACTGCCGTACGGGCATCCATGGCTACCTCCGGCCGGGCACGGGCATGGTCAAGTCTGCCCGGCCACGCTCCGCGCTAACTGCCGCACCGGCGCGTCGAGGGGGGAGCCTGTACGGCGTTGGGCGACCAAGAAGGTGATCTGGATACAGCTGGAGACGGCGCCTGCTGGCAGGCCTCGCACTCGAGGATGCCGCGCAGGTCGGCGACGATGAGCGCCGATCAGGCGGAGCGACGGGGGCATTCACCGAGTTCCGCTCGCCAGACTTTCGGGACGGCTAGCGCTAACGCGGCGCCATCCGGATCGCGCCGTCGAGGCGGATCACCTCGCCGTTGATCATGCCGTTGTCGATGATGTGCCCGACCAGCGCGGCGAACTCGGACGGATCACCGAGCCGGGACGGGTGCGGTACCTGTGCGGCGAGCGAATCCTGGGTCTCCTGCGGCAGGCCCGCCAGCATCGGCGTCTGGAAGGTTCCGGGCGCGATGCAGGCGATGCGGATGAACTTGTCGGCGAGATCTCGGGCAACGGGCAGCACCATGCCCACCACGCCACCCTTCGACGCCGAGTACGCCACCTGCCCCACCTGACCGTCGAACGCAGCGACGGACGCCGTGGTCACGATGACGCCCCGATCACCGTCGGACGGTTCGTTGGTCAGCATTGCCAGCGTGGCAAGGCGGATCGCGTTGAACGTGCCGACGAGGTTCACCCGCACGACCCGCTCGAACTGTTCGAGCGGCATCGGGACGCCGCGGCTGACCACGCGTCCCGGCGTGCCGATGCCTGCGCACGTCACCAGCGCGCGCAGCGGCCCGTGCGCCGTGGCAGCGTCGATGGCCGCCTGCATCGACTGCTCGTCGGTGACGTCGACGGGGGCGAAGGTCGCGCCGATGGCATCGGCCTGCTGTTGCCCGGCTGAGGTGGGCAGATCGGCGATGACGACGGCGGCGCCTCGGCGCCGAAGTTCGGTCGCGGTCGCCAGGCCGAGCCCGCTGGCACCGCCGGTCACGACGGCGGATCCGGTGTCGAGGCGCATGAAGGACCTTTCGAGTGCTCGGTGTTGGGTGCTGGGTGCTGGGAGCTGCGTGCTGGGTCAGCGGGCAGTCAGGCGAATAGTCATGTTGCCAGGCCTACCAGTTCGCCACCGTCGTGGACGACCGTGGTGCCGCCGAGACTTGGTCCGCCTGGACGATTCGTCGGTCGGCCGTTGTCGGGACTGACCGCATGCTGACCGACGCGTCGGAATTTCGCGGACCGCTGAACGAGCCGCGAAGCCGCTGCGCGACATCTCAATATGCTCCCGCTATGCGAAATCCAGTTTCGGCAAGAAGGAAAATAGAGCAACTGAGAGAACGAAATCGGTGGGTCGGTGTCCGGATATGCTCGCGACTATGAGCGATGAGAGCGGACAGCCTGTTGTCGTCGGGCAGGCGGCCGACGCTCTGCCGCCACCCACGCCGCCATCCGCGCCACCCGCGTACGCACCACCCGCGCCACCCGCGTACGCACCACCCGCGCCAGCGTCGTATGGCGCACCCGCGCCACCTCCGCCGCCGCCAGGCTCGACGTACGACTCACCCCGCCGGAAGCGGCCGGTTCGCACCGTCGGAGGCATCATTGGCGTGCTTGTTGTCATCGGCCTGAAGCTGCTCGCCGTGGTGGGCGTGGGTCACTTCCTGCACGGCGCTTCGCCATTCGTGATCATCGTTGTTCTTATCGTCGTCTCGATCCTGTTCCGCCCCCTGCTCCGACGCTTCCTAGGCCGCTGACAGCGCTGGCATTGCGAAGGACGTGAATCGTGGTGCAGCCCGGCCCTGACCCAGACAATTACCCGCCGATCGACCCCGACGAGCCCGTGCCCGACGATCCCGGCGAGCTATCGCCGGACACCCCGGAGACGCTGCCCGAGGCTCCGGTCGAGCCAATGCCTGGGCCCGACGATCCGACGAGCGTTCCCGCCTGAACTATCGCCGTGCGGCGCGAACGGAGGTCAAAGCGGCCTCGGCTCGTGCGAGCATGAGCCGTGAGCTACAAGGCCGTCGAGCATGTTCGGATTCGGAACGGAGCGGCTTCGTGGCCAGCGTGAGTCCTCGACTGCTCGTGGTCCGGACGCTGGAATGGGCGATTGTCGTGGTCGTCGTCGCTGCCGTCAGCGTGACACCGGTGTGGGTTGGGTCCGGCCCGGCGAGCGGTGGTGTCGTACTCGCGGTGGTAGCCGCAGTAGCCGCCGCGGTGTGGTGGTCGCTGCGGACGAGGTGCCGCTCGTGGGCGTATGAAGAGCGCGGTGACGATCTGGTCGTCAGTCGAGGCGTGCTGTTTCGGCGGGTGAGCGTGGTCCCGTACGGCCGGATGCAATTCGTGGACGTGACTGCCGGCCCGTTCGAGCGGAGTTTCGGTCTGGCCACCGTTCAGCTGCACACTGCCGCCGCGGCCAGCAACGCTCGCATCCCCGGCCTCGAGCGGGTGGAGGCCGATCGGTTACGTGACCAGCTGGCTCGCCTGGGCGAGGCTCAGTCGAGCGGGCTGTGACCGCGGCCCAGTCTGCGCCGGCGGGCGCAGAGCCGCTGGCCCCGCAGTGGTCGCGACTGCATCCGCTGTCGCCGGTCGTGCAGTTCGGGCGAGCACTGGTGGTTATCAGTGCTGTCGTCGTCCCCCGCCTCTTTCTTGACCGCCAACGCGGTCCACTGTTCATCGACGTGGGTGTACTCGGCCTGGGGCTGTTAGGCGGCCTGGTCCATTGGCTGGTCACCCGGTGGCGAGTCTTCGGCGGGGAGCTGCAGATCGAGACCGGCCTGCTGCGGCGGCAATCGATCCGAATGCCCCTCACCCGCATCCAGTCGATCGACGTGGTGCGCCCGGGCCTCGCGCGCGTGTTCGGGTTGAGCGAGGTGCGCGTCGAAAGTGCGGGCACCGGCACAGCGCGGGGCCGACTCGCGTACCTTCCGCAGGGGCGAGCACTGGCCGTCCGCGCACAACTGCTGGCGCTGGCACATGGGCTGGACGAGAGCACACCCGCGCCGGAAGAGTTTGTGCTCTGGCGTGTGGACAATGCGCGATTGGTGGCCTCAGCCGTGCTCGGTTGGCCGGTTGGCCTTATCGCAATCGTCGGCGTTGCGTTCGGGGTGACGGCAGCGATTGGTTCAGGACACGCTGCGGGGGCTCTGGGCGCAACGCTGATTCCGACAGCGATCGTGCTGCTGACGACCGTGGTCCGGCGGATCGTCGCCGAGTACGGGTTTCGAGTCGGGCAGGCCGGCGACGGACTACGGCTGCATGCGGGCTTGGTGCAGACGCGAGCCCAGACCATCCCGCCGGGACGCGTGCAGGCCGTGCGGTGGAGTCAACCGCTGTTGTGGCGAACTCTCGGGTGGTTCCGCGTTGAGGTCGATGTGGCGCGACAACGGCGATCGGGCCGCCGTGGTTCGGAGTCTGACAGCTCACTGTTGAGCCGCGCTTTGGTGCCGGTCGGGTACGCGGCTGACATCGCGTTGGTGGTGACGTGGGTGCTGCCGTCGGCCACGGCAACCCCCGCCCTAACTCGCCCACCTCGACGAGCCATGATCAAAGCTCCGTTGTCCTATCGATCCCTTGGCGTTTGGCACAGTGACACCCACGTTGCCGCCACGACCGGTCGCCTGCAACGACGCACTGTGTTGATCCCACTGCACAAGGTGCAGAGCGTGCGGTGGTCGCAGGGCCCGGTTCAGCGCCTGCTCCGGTTGGCCACCGTGCACGTCGACGTTGCCGGGCGCGGATGGCATGCCAAGGCCAGCGACCGCGACGCCGAGGAAGCCCAGCAGTTGCTCACCGCCCTCGGCGCGGCATCCGCCCGGGCTCGTTCCGAGTCTCTGCATCCCCAATCCCGCTGATGCCCGGGACGGCCCGCGCAGCGCGAACTTTCTCCGGCCGGGTGCCCGGGTCCGCTCCCGGACCTCCTCGGCGTCCTCGGGCAGACGTGCGGCAACGCCCGCAGGAACTCCTCGGCTATCGCCGTCGTGGATTCGTATGATATATTAGTACGTATGTTCGATCAGGACCTGAATGGTGCGGCTCCGCCGGCGCGTGCCCGGCGCTGGGCTGCGCGTTGCGGTCGATGTGCTGGCTGGGTTGTCCCTGGGCACGGCCGGCGATGACGCGCTGCTGGACATGTTGCGCGATATGGAAGCGGCGAAGGCCCGGTTGGCGGCGCTCGACGCTGCGATTGTTGCGGAAGTGCACGCACGGGGGTTGGCGGGTCAACGCGCCTGTGCATCGACCGCTGCCCTGTTGACGCAGGTGTTGCGGCTGCATCCCCGCGACGCGGCCTCGCGTATTCGCGCGGCGGCCAACCTCGGCCCGCGGCGGGCGTTGACGGGGCAGCCGCGTGAGCCGGTGTTCCCCACGGTGGCGCAGGCGATGTCGGCGGGCGAGATTTCCGGTCGGCACGCCACGGTGATCGTCCGCACCGTCGATGCATTGCCGTGTGCGGTGCAGGCTGAGCACGATCGTTCGGTCGAGACGTTCCTGGTGTCGGAAGCGCGGCGGTGCAACCCGGCGCAGCTGGCGCTGCTGGCCCGGCGCATCAGCGACACCCTCGATCCGGACGGCACCCTCACCGAGATCGAGGACCGCAAACGCCGCCGGCACCTGACCCTCACCCAGCGCCCGGACGGCTCGGCACACCTGGAGGCGGAACTGGCGCCGCTGTGCGCGGAAGCACTGCTCACCGTGCTCGACACACTCGCCCGGCCCAAACCCGCGCGCCCCGGCGACGGCGACGGTGCGAGCGGCGTTCCTCAGCCAGATTCGCGCACCGCCGCACAGCGACGCCACGACGGCCTGCACGACGCCATGCTCACCCTGCTGCGCAGCGACGAATTGCCCGCGTGCGGCGGAATCACCACCACCATCCTGCTCACCATCACCGACGAGGACCTCAGGCGCGGCCGCGGCGTCGCCACGACCGGGCACGGCGCGCTGATCCCGACCTCCGAAGCACTGCGGCTGGCCGGCGACGCGCAGCTGATCCCGGTCCTACTCGCACGCACCAAACGCATCGAGGCCTACGGCCACACCCAACGCCTATTCACCCCTGGCCAACGCCTAGCCATGATCAGCCGCGACCAAGGCTGCAGCTTCCCCGGCTGCACCGCGCCACCCGCCTGGTGCCAGGCCCACCACATCATCGACTGGGCAGACGGCGGACCAACCACCATCGACAACGGCACCCTGCTCTGCGGCTACCACCACCGCGAACACCCCACCCTCGGCTGGAGCTGCGCCATGCTCGACGGAATACCGCACTGGACCGCGCCCAGCTGGCTCGACCCCACCCACACACCACAACGCAACCACGCCCACGACACCACCGCCGACGTCATCCGTGCCGACGTCACTGCCGCGGACATTGTTGCGGCCGACGTCGCTGCCGTGGATGTCAGTTCGGACTACGCCAGTTCGGCCGCCGTCAGTTCGCTCGACGTCATCGCCCCCCGATGCACACCGGCGACAAACGGACGCGACCCGGCACTCGTCTGATCGCGGTTGACCCCGCGCGCGAGGCGTGGGCCAATCGACCGCGTGGGACGCAGATATCGCAACCGCGTTGCCGTGCGGCGCAGCGGCCTGATTGGGACCGAGCGTTCGCGTTCGAAGCTCTGGCACGGGCCAGGGCGGTCGGCGGTGATCGCGACGGCCCCCGTGCATACACCGAGCAGGCGCTGACCGCGGCCGAAGACATTCAGGAGGACGAGGAACGCACCCTGCTGCTCAACGACCTGGCGTCGATCCCCGGACAGCCGCGCTTCTGGTGAGCGGCCGATTGACATGGATCTCCCCGAAGGGCCTTCACTCCCTCATCGCGAATGCGCCGGTGCCCGACTAGCGTGCGGATCATGGCCTCGCCACCGGCGCCAGTCACCGGCGTTCTGCTGACGCTGTGGCGAGCCGCGGTCGGATTCCGGGTCGCCGCCCTGTTGCTCAGCCTGTACCTCATCATGCGGTGGCACGATCTTTATGCCAAGCCCGCGGTGGCCTTCGGCGTCGGCGCAGCGATGGTGGCCGTGACCGCGGCCGTGGCCGTGGTTGTCGCACAGGGCCGGGCGAACCGGCTGATCTTGGTATCGGCGGACGTCCTGATCTGCATCGTCCTGACTCTGCTCACAAGGCTGGCGCAACGTCCTAGTCAGCTTCACGGCGGCATGCCCACACTGACCTCTATCTGGGCGGCCGGCCCGGCGATAGAAATGGGATTGGTCCTTGGCGCCGCGGCCGGCGGAGCTGCCGGTGTCCTTCAGTTCATCGCGAACGTCGTCGTTCGCGATGGATATGACGGCCGGACGTTACTGAACGGCCTGTTGGTCATCATCGTCGGCGTCATCGGCGGCTACCTTGCCACGGTCACGGTGCGCGTAGAGCAGGAACGTAGCCACATCGCGGCCGAGACCGCCAAGCTGGCCGAGCGCGAACGGCTATCGCGGTCGATTCACGACGGGGTATTGCAAACCCTCGGACTCGTTCATCGCCGCGGAATCGCGGCGGGTGGCGAGTGGGCCGAATTGGCGCGGGATGCCGCCGCACAAGAAGCTGCCCTGCGTGCGCTGATCACGAGTCAGGCCATCGTCGCCGCGCCAACGGGCTTGCGCAATCTCGCGGCGGAACTGGCGACACTTCGGTCCTCCCGTGTCGTCGTGTCGGTGGCTGGAACGTCGATCCACCTGCCGTCACACGAATCCAGCGAAGTCCTCAGCGCGGTTCAGGCAGCGCTACGCAACGTCGAACAGCACGCCGGTGATTCAGCCCGTGCGTGGGTGTTCCTCGAAGATCTCGGCGTCGAGTTTGCCGTGACGGTGCGCGACGACGGGGTCGGAATGGCCGCAGGGCGCATCGATGATGCACTCGCCGAGGGGCGTCTAGGAGTAGCGAATTCGATCTGCGGACGAGTCGCCGAACTAGGCGGTCGTGTCCGATTCAGCTCGGTACCTGGCGAGGGTACCGAGGTGGAGATCATCGTTCCTTACCCGGAATCTGCCGGTGCGCGGTGATGGCCGGCGCCGCGCGGACACGAGTGATGATTGTTGACGACCACCCGATCTGGCGCGCGGCGGTCGAACGAGATCTGACCGCCGCCGGGTTCGAGGTGGTCGCATGCATCGGAGACGGCGAGACCGCAGTACGCGTTGCACCCGCTGTCCGTCCTGACGTGGTTCTCATGGATCTACAACTGCACGCGATGACCGGAGTCGATGCGACCGCTCACATTGTGCGAGCCGATCCATCAGTCCGAGTGTTGATGTTGTCCTCGTCCGGCGAGGACAGCGATGTCCTCGCCGCGGCGCAGGCGGGGGCGCGCGGTTACTTAGTGAAGTCCACGCCGGCCGACGGGCTGGTAGACGCAGTTCGCCGCACCGCCGAGGGGGAGGCGATCTTCTCGCCCGGTCTCGCCGCGCTCGTCCTGGGCGAGTACCAGCGAATGCTGTCCGAGACCACCGAGCAACGCCCCGCTCCTGACCGAACGCGAGACGGAGATCTTGAGGTTGGTCGCGAAGGGGCTCACCGCGAGGCAGGTTGCCGATCGGTTGGTCGTCTCACACCGCACAGTCCAGAACCACGTCCAGAACACGCTGCGAAAGCTTCAACTTCACAACAAGGTCGAACTCACCAGATGGGCGATCGAGACGGGCATGAGCGAGTAAAGGCGAATCGCTGCGACGTCGTCGACCGGATTGAGCACATGTACTCATGACGTCGACCTCGCCCGCGCCCGACCATGGGCGCATGAGCATGCGGACATCTTCATCACGTCGCACGGGGCGCAGGCGAGGGCTCGTGCTCCTCTCCCTCCTCGCCATTCCGATCACAGCCTGCGGCACCACTGGATGGCTGACCGAAACCTCTGCGGAGAAGTCCGCCGACCAGCACGCCACCGTCGCGGGCACTGTCATGATCCGCGACAACTGGGAACGATCGACCAACGACGCTGCCTACCTTGTCGTGGGCACGGGCGTTGACGACACGATTGACGCTCTCGAGGTCGAGGGCACCACCTACGACGGCAAGGTCGTGCTCCGGATCACCGTCGAGGATCCCAGCGAGTTCGGCGGCGGCTCGGCAACCAAGTGCTACGCGTACACGTTTCGGCACGAGATGAGCGATCAGACGCCGGCCGACGTGCCCTGCACCGATCACGTCGTCACACTGACCCAGCCCGTACCTGAACCCGACTTCGACCCAGCGGCGGCGGCCAAGCTGGCTGGCATCCTCCGGCGCCTGGTGGCCGATCACACCACCGATGCCGGCACAGTTGACCAGCAAGTGAGGGCCGCATTCGGTCCGCCGGTTACGGTCGAGACGGGGCCTGCCGGCCTGGACCACGGCACCAACAACGGCACCCTCTTCATCCGCCTGGACGTGCCCAGCCATGGGGAATGCATGTCGGCGTTCATCACCGCGGCCGGGCACGTCAGCACCAAAACCGGCAACCGCCGCGACTGTGCAAACTGAACCTGGTCGTCGGACCCGATGCAACGCGGACCCGATCGCTATCGCACAGCAGAGGCGGCGAACCTACGGTCCGACGTCGTACTGACGCTCAGCCAGGCGATGTCCTGGACGTGTCACAGTTGAGCGGCGATGGTGGCCGCGACGAATGTCCCGATTGCACGCTGGCCCTTCGCGTTCGGGTGGACCGGAGCGGCGTCGGTGCCAGGGATCAGTGGTTCGACCCAGCGGTTGCGTTCGGGCTGGCAGGCGTCGTGCCCGATCGAGAGTGTGTAGGCGTCGACGAAGGTGGCGTGGTGGGCCGCCGCCGCGGCTGCGGCGAGCTGATTGATCTGTACCTCGATGCCGTTCATGAACGCCGTGTCACCGACTGACAGCGGGATCGTCGGGAAGCAGGCGCCCGTCTGCGGCAGGATGTCGGCGTAGCCGATGACGAAGAGGGCCGCGTTCGGTGCGGCGGCGTCGATTTCAGTGAAATCTGCGTCGATGATCGGCTTCTCGGCGGCGAGCAACGTCTGCAATTGCGCCTGGTACATGTTCTTGCAGGGGGTTCCGGTCCACAGATGTGCCAGGTCGGCGGCTCCGCACTTGAGGATGAACTGGGCCAAGAAGCCATCGGCGGAGTTCGGGTCGGACGGATTCTTGCTGTTGTCGTTGCCACCGATAGTGATCGTCACAATGTCCGTCGACGGGCTGAGAGCGGCCAATTGAGGCGGTACCCCCGGGTATTGCGAGCCGGTCAGACTCGCTGACACCGCACCGCCGCAGGCAACGTCGGTCAGTGATGCGCCGAGTGCGTGGGCGACGACGAAGGGGTAACTGTCGGTGTCGCGGCCACATTCTGGCGGCGAACCATGGGCCACCGAGGTGAGCTTGCCGACCGTGCTGTACGAGTCGCCCATCGCGACGTAATTCAACGGCCCCGCAGCCGTGGCACCCTTCGCCACGACGAGACCACCCGCAACAACGGCTGCCGTCGCCAGCGCGGTCACCAGCAGCTGACCTCGCAGTCGGGATCTACGTCCACGAAGGATCGGCGGCATGAGTCCTCCTCATCGGCGTTCGCAGTCGAGGCGACGACGAATGCAGACTAGGGGCGTACCGGGACTGCGGCCACCCGAGTTCGGGCGCGCGCGTGGGCGAGAAGCTGGTCGGTCAGTCGGTGTGGAAGTAGACCGATCCGCCGTGATGGCTGACAACGGCACCGAATTCGCGTGATCGCGCGGTCCGCGTGGGAACACTTCGTCCATGGCTAAGGACCTCAGTGGGACGAAGGAACGTAAGAAGCTGAGCAAGAAATCGTTCGCGCTGCCCGGCAAGCGCAAGTATCCGATCCCGGACAAGGCGCACGCCCGCAACGCACTGGCGCGGGTCGCCCAGAACGGCACGCCCGCCGAGCAGAAGAAGGTTAGGGCCGCGGTGAAGAAGCGATTCCCCAGCATCGGCAAGAAGCGCTCCACAAAGAAGTCTTGACCAGGCGCGGGCCGAACCCGCGGGCTACAGAGTTGCCGACCTCGGTGTCGCACCGCAAAGTACGACCCGCAAGCGCTCCCCGCCGGCACGCTGGCGCGTCTGACTGGTGAGGGCGGGGAACCTCGCTGCGGCTGCGTGTTCGACGCCCATGCGCTACTCGTCCACAGCAGACGTCGCCTGGCCGATGGCCGTTCACCGCACTACGTGCTCCCGCAGCGCCGCCACCGCGTGGTCGAGGTCGTTATCGGTGTTGTTGAGGTGGAAGGCAAGGCGGAGTCTGCCGTTGCGGGAGGCCGCTCGAAGATGTGTCGCGCGCAGGGTGGCGTCTACATCGCCCACGACCTCGACACTCACGATCGCGCTGTTGCCGGCCGCGAGGCCCATCGCGTGCCGGAAACCGTTGGCCAGCCTCAACGCGTGCCGGTGCAAGGTGGACGTGCCCACCTCGGTGAGTAGGTCCAGGCTGGCGGCTTGCCCAACCCACGAATGCCAGGCCGGTGAGATGTCGAAGCGCCGCGCGTTGGTGGCCAGCCGAAGCGGTCCGCCGTAGATCGAGTCCCATGGTTGTTCGCCGGCATACCAGTTGGCGTTGCCAGCGGGTGTCTCGGCGAACAGGTCCGGACGTACCGTCAGAAACGCCGTGCCCCGAGGTGCGAGGAGGAACTTGTAGCCGCCGCAGACCGTGTAGTCGACTAGCGACGCGTCGACCGGCAGCCAGCCGACCGCTTGGGTGGTATCCAGCAACACCTTGGTCCTCGTCCGAGCGGCGGCGCCGAGCACGGCGTCGAGGTCGAGCACTGTGCCGTCGGCCGACTGCACCGCGGAGACCACGACCATGGCGGTCCGCTCGGTCAGTGCGTCGGCGATACCGAGCAGCGGGACCTCTCGCACGTTCAAACCGCGGGCCCAGAACGGGAACGTCACGCTGGTGAACTCATTGCAGGCAGTGATCACTTCGGCACCGGCGGGAAGTGATGCTGCGATCTGGCCGCTGAAGACGCTTACCTGCGGCCCGATCGCGACGGCGGCGGGATCGATGCCCACCAATGCCGCATAGCTGGCGCGCGATCGGTTCACCGCCTCGTCGAAGTCGGTAGCGCTGCTGAGCCCGCGTTGCCAGCGATCGAGGGTCGTGTGCAGTGCGTCGACGGTACGGCGCGGCGGCAGTCCCATGGTCGCGGTGTCGAGGTATAGGCCGTCGGCATCGAATTCGTCCGAGACGGCCAGGCTTGACGCAGTTCGCGTGGCCAGCCCGGCAGCCTCGGTGCCGCGTGTCGCTGGCGTCCGATCATTCGCGTCGACCATTACGGATGCCTCGGTGTTGCGCGCCGGATGAACGAGCCGCGCTGAATCGACGACCACGCCGGCGTTGAGGGCCACGGCGAAGTTCATCATGCGCCCTGGTCCGTCGTCGAGCAGCGCCGGCAGGATCGCTGAGCTGGCGGCCAACGCCGTACGCTCGGCTACCCCCGCAAACCAATCCACGACCCACGCCGTCTCGTCCACCCATTCCAGCAGCTCGAAACCACTCGACGTGATCGTGTCGCACAGCTCCTGCGCGGTGGCGAGGTGACTGTCCGAGCCGTCGAGTGACCACGGTAGGGGAAGGCTCGGTCGGCTCGCACCGGTGCGGCAGACCTCGAAGGTGGCGAAGTGCGCACCCGGCCGCAGCCGTCGGGCGATCTCGCCGAAGAAGCTCTTCTTGTCCTCGACGTTCATCTGGACGTGCATGGTGTACGCGGCATCGAAGTCGAAGCTTTCGAGCGCTGCGATGTCGGTGCAGGTAAAGCTGACCTGCCCGTCGAGGCCGGCGGCGCGGGTCAGCGCCCGGGCGGCGTCGACGTAGGCGGCGGTGATGTCGATGCCGACAACGGTGCAGCCGGCACTGCGGGCGATCTGGCGTGCCGGTCCGCCGAACCCTGAGCCGACGTCGAGCACGGTCAGGCCCGCCGCCGCGTGCAGGCTCGGCAGCAGCCGGTCGACGGCCTCGCTGCCGCCGCTGTGGAACTGGTCGAACTGGTCTCGTTGAGCTTGGGTCAGGGTGTCGAGGTCCATCCCGGACAGTCGCTCGATCGTGTCGATCAGGTTGGTTTCGCGGTAGGTCATGTCGGCAGCTCCTGGTCAGCGGGTGGGTCGGGCCGTGCGTCAGGCATGGACCAGGCGTCGTGCGTCGGACGGCGCCTCGTTGACGCCGATTCGGTCGTGGATCCGGCGCATGAGCGGTGGCGCGTACCAACTCCGCTCGCCGAACGCGCGCATGAAAGCGGGGACCAGGACGCCGCGCACCAGCGTGGCGTCGATGAGGATCGCCAGCCCGGTACCCAGCCCGAACAATTGGATGAAGCTGACGTGGCTGGTCCCGAAGGCGAAGAAACCGACCGAGAGCAGCGCGGCGAGCGTCGAGACGATACGTCCGGTGCGCGCCAGGCCGGCCGTGACGGACTGCGCGTTGGGCTCGCCGGAATCGTGCAGTTCCTTGATCCGGCTGATGACGAACAGCTCGTAGTCCATCGAGAGCCCGAACGCGATGCAGAACAACAGCACCGGCATCGCGGTGTCGGTAGGCCGTGGCGTGAAGCCCAGGACGGAGGAGAAGTGCCCGTCCTGGAAGATCCACACCATGGTGCCGAGCGTCGCGCCGAGGGTGAGCGCGTTGCCGAGCAGCGCGCGCAGCGGTTGCAGGATGCTGCCGGTGAACAGGAACAGCAGGATGAACGTGGTCGCCACGATCAGCCCGCCGGCCAACAGCAGGTGCGAGCTGATCGCGTGCTTCGCGTCGACGAGGGTCGCCGTGGCGCCGCCGACGAGCGCTGTGGTTCCGGCAGGCACCGGCACCGCGCGCACCTGCCGCACCAGGTGTTGCGCCGCGCCGGAGGCGGAGTCCAGTCCGGTGCTCAGGCTCACTCGTTGTGTAACCGGCTGCCCGGCCGGACCGTTGCCGACGCTCACGGTCGTTCGTTGCACACCGCTGAGCCGGCCTAGTTGCTGGGTGTAGCTGTCCAGCTCCGGCTGTGCGAGGGCGGGGGTGATCAGTACGTCAATCACGTCCGGGGTAGTGGCGAAGTCGGTGCGCAGGACATCCCCGACCCGGTGGCTCGCTGCGTTGGTGGGCAGCACCCGCTCGTCCGGGGTGCCGAACGTGACCGACAGCAGCGGCGTCGCCAGAAAGAGCAGCACCGCGACCACCGGCAGCGCAGCCACGACGGGGCGGCGCATCACGGCGGCGGCCAGCTTGCCCCAGAATGGCGCTTCGACGCTACGCATCGGGCGTATCCCGCGAACGCGCCCGGAGTTGACCCGTCCGCCGAGCACCCCGAGCAACGCCGGCAGGACCAGCAGTGCGCTGGCCGCCGAGAAGATGGTGACGCTGACGCCGGCATAGGCGAACGACTTGAGGAAGTACACCGGGAACACCAGCATCGCGGACAAGGCGGCGGCGACGGCGAGCGCTGAGAACGCGATGGTGCGCCCGGCGGTGGACATCGTGCGCGCCACCGCGTCGCGAACGGGTATTCCCTTGGCCAGTTCTTCCCGGAAGCGGCTGACCATCAGCAGGGCGTAGTCCATCCCGAGGCCGAGACCGAGACCGGTGGCCAGGTTGATGGCGAAGATGCTGACGTTGGTGACATGGGTGAGCAGATCAAGAGTCGCGAAGGTGGCGAGGATCGCGAGCACGCCGATTGCCAACGGCAGCAGGGACGCGACCAGGCTGCCGAACACGATGATCATCAGGAGCACGGTGATGGGCACGGCGATGCTCTCGGCGACGGCGAGGTCCTTGCCGACCTGGGTGCCGATATCGGTGCCCTGCTCGCCACCGATGCGCACGGTCACCGCAGCGTTGTCGAGGTGGGCGTAGTCCTTCAGCAGGCCGGTGGAGTTCTTGTCGGCGGTCTGCTCGTCGCCGAGGACGTTGGCCAGAATCAGTGCGTCGCTCCCGTCGCGCGATCGCAGTCCGGGTGACCCGTTCGCCCAGTACGAGGTGACGCCGCGCAATCTGTCGTCGGCGCTCAACCTGCTGGTCAGCTGCTGGCCGGCCATGCGGACCGCAGGGCTGTCGACGCTGCCGTCGCGAGCCTGGACGAGGAAGATCAGGTCTGGGTCGCCGCCGAACTTGTGGTCCAACAGCACCTTCGCCTGGCTCGACGAGGAGGACGGGTCGTCGAACCCGCCGCTGAGCAATCTTCCGAACGCGCCGATGCCCAGAGCGGCCGCGACGACAAGTGCGAGAACGCCCAGCGTCAGTACCAGCCGTGCTCGGGCGAAGATCTTGAGACCGAGGCGGTAGAACACGGCGAACTCCCTCGCTCGATGTTGACAGCGTGAACTTGCCACATGAAGTTCACGCTGTCAACATTGCGTGTCGTGACGACATCGGACGCGAGTCGGCTCGGGCCGTATCACCACGGCAACCTGCGTCACGCCCTGGTGCAGGCGGGCATCGAGCTCGCCCGTGAGGGCGGACCGGCCGCAATCGTGCTGCGCGAAGCGGCCCGGCGAGTCGGCGTCTCGGCGAACGCGGCGTACCGGCATTTTGGCTCGCTACCCGATCTGGTCCAGGCGGTGGCCGCCGACGCCCTGTCCGCGTTGGCACGCTCGATGGAAGCTGAGCTGGCGAAATGCCAGCCCACCGGGCAGGCGGGGTCCGACGCCATCGCGAGGCTGGACGCGGTGGGACGTGGTTACATCCACTTCGCGCTAGCCGAACCTGGGCTGTTCGCCACTGCGTTCGCGCCGCGCAAGGGGGCCGCGCAGGTCGGCGATGCGCCGCCTCGCGGGGCCGGCAATGCCGCTGACAAGGCTGATGGACCGCGGGGTGTCGGCGACTCAGGTCTTGGTCCGTACGAAATTCTCGGCAAGGCACTCGATGGCATGCTCGACGCGGGGGTCTTGGACGAAGCGGACCGCGACATCGCCGCCACCAACGCGTGGGCCGCCGTACACGGCCTGTCGGGGCTACTTCTCGGTCCGTTGGCCGGCGAAGCGCCTGCCGCTCAGGAAACGCTGATCAACGCGTTCCTGGATCTGGTCGACCGCGGACTGATCACGCGCAGGAGCTGGCCCGGCACGAAGGATTGACGCACACGGCTTCGTCAGTACGTCGTCAACGCGGTGCGGTTGACGACGAAGCCGTGGCCGGTGCCGGTGTCGGCGCAGGCCAGGAACGCCGCCTCACTTCGGCAGGACAGCTGGCCCTCGGACAGTGTCGATCCGTAGGACAGCGTGCGGCTGATCGGTGCGAACGGCGGCCCGCCCAGGCACAGCGAACGGGTCACGCCGGACGAGTCGAGGCTCACCCATCCCGGCGCGTAGTTGAGCTGGCAGTTCGCCGGCCGGGCCGGTGTCGCAAAGGAGTAGTCCTTTACCGAGCACGTGACCTGGACGCCGGAACCGAGGATCCCGCAGGAGATGTTGCCGCTCGGTGTCGTGAACTCGTCGACGCCCGGAGTCGCGATCATGGGCTGGCCCGGCGCGGACGCCCCCACCCGATAGCCGGCGCCGGAAACGGCGCGGCCGGTGCGGACATAGCTGACGAGCGTCGCCGCGCTCGGCGTCGTGGTGGCCGCGCCCGGGTCCGCGATGGGGTTCGCGATCGGGTTCGCGGAAGTGCTCGTGCCGGTGGCCGAGGCCGTCGCGCCCGGGTGCGAACCGCTCAACGCATGACTCGTGGCCGACGGCGGCGACACGGAACCGCGGGCGGCCGGCGTGGATCCGGCACTGCAGGCCACTGCCCCGGTCAGGCCGAGACCGGCGACGATCGCGGCGACACGTAGTCGTTGCATGACTGTAGGTCGTACTCCTATCCGGCCAGGTTGCCTCCGCCGGGCCTCGAATCGCCGACGGGCCACGCGCCACCGCCAAACCGGCGCCCGCCGGGTCGCGCCGACGGCTTCCGGGGCAGCCTCGATCGCCACACCGTTCTGCGTTGTCACCCGGAGCCGATCAGCCGATCGACTCCCGCGGCGGGAAGTGCCTAGCCAGGTCTGCACGCGACATCGCGGCGGCGCTGCAGGCAATCGCCCTGTTCCCGGACCTCACACCCTGACCGGAGCAGAGGTCGGCTCGGGTTTGAGCGCGCGTGCGATCGATGTGCCCGCGACGATGAACGCGGTGAGTGCGGGCAGCACGAACAGCGCGGTGGACAGCGAGGATATGGATGCCAGGCGCCCGATCAGCGGTGGCCCGCAGACGAATCCCGACCACCCGAAGGCCGAGGCTGTGGCGACGGCGGTGCCCGGGTGCAGCCCGGGGATCCGACCGGCGGCGCTGAACACCGCCGGCACGACCGAGGCGACCCCGGCGCCCAGGAATGCGAATCCAATGATCGCTGCGACGGGTTTTCCGATCAGCAACCCGGTAGCGAAGCCCACTGTCGCCAGGGCGGCGAGGGCAGGTAGCAGGCGGTCCGGCCGGTAGCGGGCCAGCAGCCGGTTGCCCGAGAGCCGCACGGCCACCATGGCCAAGGCGAACGACGCATAGCCGAGGCCGGACTCAATGCCGGCGGCATGCAGTGGCCCGGCCAGATAGACCGAGGCCCAGTCGGCAGCGGCACCTTCGCACAGCATGCACGCGAACGCGATCGCGCCGAGGAGCACCATTCCGCCCGACCACCGCGATGGCCCAGCCGGTTTCCGGTCGGCGCTGCGCGGGCCGTGGCTGTTTGCGTCGGGCCGCGCCACCACGTCGGGCAGCATCCGGGTGGTCAGCATCCCGGCAGCCAGCAGGGCCAGTGTGCCGAGCACGAGAAGTTGGGGGGTAAGCGAGATACCGACGCCGACGGCGACCGCGCCGATACCCGCGCCGACGAACGAGCCGATGCTCCACGTGCCGTGCAGCCCGGACATCAACAACTGGCGAGCGGTACGTTCCACCGCAATCGCCTGCGTGTTCATGGCTACGTCGAGCGCGCCTTGGAATGCTCCCCACACGAACAACGCACCCATCAACGCGACCAGACTCCCGGTGAGCCCGACCAGCGGCCCGGCGGCGCAGTACCCGACCAGCGCGATCTGCACAACGCGCCGGCTGCCCACCCGCGGCAGCAGGTAGGCCGCCACGAGCATCGCGCAGATCGACCCGATCGGGGCGCCGAGCAGGGCGTAGCCGAGCGTCCCGTCGGTCAGGCCGAGTCGCGCTTTCACGTGTGGGATGTGCGCGGTCCACGACGCGAACAACAGACCGTGCACCGCGAACACGCTGGTCACCGCGATGCGCGGCCAGGGCCGCCGTGACGACGCCGACGAGGGTGGGCCGCCCGTCGCGTCGGGTGTCATCCCGTTAGGTGCCGTCGCCTCGGGAGTCACGACGAAACGATTGACTCAGGCACGGTGCACCTCGACACCGTCGGCGCGCAGCCGGGCGAGCACGTTCTCCGGCGCGGCGTCGTCGGTGACAACGACATCGAACGTCGAAACCTCTTGCACGACGGCCAGCGCCCCCCGGCCGAACTTGGCTCCGTCGAGCGCGAGCACGCTGCGATTGGCCGAAGCGAGCAGCGCCTGCTTCACCGCGGCATCGCCGAGATCATGAGCCAGCACGTGTCCCTCGGCGGATACCCCGCAGCAGCCGATGACCACCGTGTCGAACCGGACCGCGGCGATGCTGGCCAGGGCCAGTGGGCCCACCATCGCTAGCTCGCCGGGCCGGCATGCCCCGCCCGGCATGATCAACTGGACTCCCGTTCCGGCAGCCAGCGCGCTGGCGGCGTGTAACGACAGCGGCATTACCGTGACCCGTTTGGCCGCGATCGCACCCGCCACCGCCACCATCGTCGTTCCGCTGTCCAGGCCGACCGCCTCGCCGTCGTCGATCAGATCGGCGACGACGCGGGCGATCCGCCGCTTGGCATCCACCGCGTCGAGTTCCCGCATCGCGAAAGGCAGCTCCTCGCCGCGCATCAGCAGGTTGATCGCCCCGCCGCGCACGCGACGCGCCACACCGCGCGCCACCAGCTGATCGAGGTCGCGGCGGATGGTCATCTCGGCGGCGCCGAACTCAACCGCCGCCGTCGCCACCTCGACGCGGCCGTCGCGCCGCAATGCGTCCACCAGCCGGCTCACCCGCTCGACAGCCTCCATGTCTTGATCGTACATAGGTCATGTGCGTAAGCACGTAGGTCATGTGCATGTCAACTCGCCACTCGGTATCCGGGCCAATAGGGAGCCACTAGCGAACAGCCCCGCGGCTCGGTTGCATTTTGTTCAAGCGGACGTATGCTTCCGCTCGGCTCAACCGGTAGCCAGGGCCGGCAGGTGCAACGGGGGCACGAACAATGTCTGGCTTTGCAATCGAACTGAATGGCGACGCTGCGGCGTGCGTGGTCGCGGTGTCGGGTGACATCGACATCGAACACGCCGACGACCTGGCCGCGGTGGGTCGACTCGCGATGGAATCCCTCGACAACGGCCGCCGCCTCGTCATCGACCTGACAGACGTGCAGTTCATGGACTCGACCGGGCTGGGCGCGTTGATCGAGATCCGCAACGCCGCGGCACGCCAGGGGCAGCGGGTAGAACTGCGCGCGGTCCATCCGCGGGTCCGGAAGGTCATTGCGATAACGGGCCTGCTGGGCGAGTTCGATATCACCCCGAGCGATAACGAACGCATCGCGTAGCCATCCGCCTAGATCGTCGAAGGCATCGCCCCGCTGGCCGGGTGCGGGTGACGCGGTGCGTCGTCGTCGCAAGAAATTCAGCCTGGCGGCGGTTCGACCGTCCCGGTGAGGACCACACTCTCAGCGATCTCGCGCAGCTTGCGGTGGGTGTGCTGACTGGTGACCCGCAGCAGATCGAACGCGGCATCTTCGGTCAGCTTCATCGACGCCATGAGAATGCCCATCGCGGCACCGATTCGGCGGCATGTCACGAGCGCCACCTCCATGTTGGCGATCTTGTCGCGGTCGATCACGCCTTCCTGCTCAAGATGGGCGATGATCTCGTGATCGACGATGGCCGCCTGATTGAGTTCATCGATCCGTGCGGCTAGTTCGGCTTTGGTCGGTTGCTCGGCCATGTCGTCGATTCTGCTCCTTCGAACGGCTCAACGGTGAGCTAGACCCTGCCTGCCGGTTGGCTCGAGGGCGAGCAGCCCGGCGGCCATCCGGTTGTTCGGAACTTGATCTCCGGTGGGGTGTGGCACGGCAGGTCAGCGGGTATAGCTGATGGTGAGAATGACGGATTTGGTCGGTTTCGACATCGTCGGGTGGTGCACATATGTGTCAACGTGCGTTGCGCCGCTTCGCGGGCGTCGATGCAGCCACGGTGCGGGCGGCGCGCTACGCCGCAACTGAGGTAATTCGCGACGCGATTACTCTCCCCCCTACCGAATTGGTCGAGGACACCGCGCTGGTGGCCGACGAACTGGTTGCGAACGCGGTCCGCGCCGGAGCTCACGCGGTCGAGTTGGTGCTGGAGCTTCATCACGATCGGATCGAAGTCGCCGTCACCGACGACGCCAACGGCTGGCCGATCCCGCGGCGGCCGGATGCGCACGAAACGAGTGGTCGCGGGCTGCAGATCGTCGAAGTCCTGACGACCTCGTGGGGGGTGACGCGTGAGCCCGACAAGCGCACCACGGTGTGGGCCCACCTGCAGTGCGACCCGAGTTACACGACCGAATTGCCCTGCAGTCTCCGTTGATCTGGCGCTATAACGTCACTCCGGTTCCATAGCCTCGACCAGCGTCTGCGGACCAGGAAAATGCGCGGCGAGTTCGCCATCATCGGGCTGGCAGCCATTGTCACAAGCCAGCGACATCGAGCTGGACTCATTGCCGGTGCCGAAGGCTGTACGCACAGTCAGGGTGGCGCTGGCGCCACATGCCGGACATGGCACGCGCGAGGTCGATACAGCCATGCTCATGGTCATCCTCCGACGATGGTCGAGCCTCGGACGAATCACTTACTGGGCAAAGCGTGATGTTGCGATCTCTGCAGCCACGTATCTAAGTCAGCCGGACCGCCCCTGTCAACACCGGCGATCATCAGCCGCGGCTCAGCAGGCCGGCCATCTCGACTACGGCTGCGGCCACCGCCGCCGGGTCGAGGAGCATGTGCAAATGCCTGCCCGGAACCTGCTTGGTGGGCCAGCCGTGCGCAGACGCCTGTTCGGCGCCGGAATCGTACGGTTCGGCGAACCAGATGAACCCGCACGGCGGCCCGTGCCACGGATCCGGAGCGGGCGGCAGGTGGTCGTAGTAGGCAAGTGGCATCCGCGCCTGCTCGGCCTGCACCCGGGCCTGCACCTGAGCGTTCGGAAAGAGCTCGGCGACGTCGGACTGGTCCCACCACGACGTCCACACCGGCAGCCGCCCGTCCGCGTCTGCCAACGTATTCAAGAAATCCCGCTGCGCGTAGTAACCCGCGCCTGGCAAAGCAGCGTCGACGAAGACCACGCCACGGATCCGGTCGCCGAGCGCGTCCACCACGGCGGGCATATACAGCCCGGAGTTGCTGTGCGGAACGAGAACGGCCGGCTCGTTCCCGACCGAACGCGCGATCGCGTCAACGCCGGCCGGCCAATACGGCGGCGCAGCACGCGATACGCCCGCCAGGCCCGGCACCCGCACCGACTGCCCGAGCCGTGCCAATGCGCCCGCTACCGGCTCCCAGGTCGCGGGTCCCAGTAGCGGACTAGGGATCAGCACCAAGGTCGGCTTCACCCCGCGAGCGTCCCAGTGGCCCGCCGCGATGTCACCGGTCGTTCGCTCGCGGCGTGATCAGCGTGGCTGGACCTTGGCCCACCGCGCAGCCGCCAGCCCGTACAGCCCGAACGCGAACAGACCCGCTGCGACCGCGAGCAGCAGTAGTGGCCCGTACGGACGGTTCGCGAGCGTGCGCAAAGCTCCGTCCAGGCCTGCGGACTTGTCGGGGTGGCTGGTCATCGCGGCGTCGAGCGCGAGCCAGCCGGCCAGCGCGAAGACTGCGCCTCGCGCGGTATTGCCGACTACGCCGAGGACTATCACGAGCTCTCGCGTGCTTCGCGGCAGTTCCTGCACCCGTAACTCGCGGACGAACCGCTTGCGCAACCCGTCGGCGATCATCCACAGCCCGATCGCGACGACGACGACCCCGATCGCGCCGACGAGCAGCCGACCCGACGGGTGCCTGATCAATCGGGCCGTCGCGGACTGCTGCTGCTGATCCTGACCCTGCCCGTGCGCGCCCAACACGAACTGGAACGCGATGACCGCAAACGCGGCGTAGCTGAGCGCGCGCACCAAGGATTGCACTCGTGGTCCGAGCTTTCGTCCCTCGGCGGCCGTGCCGACGACCGCCTCGGTCAGCCGCCAGAAGGAGTATGCGGCCAGGCCAAGCCCGAGAATCCACAGGGTGACCGAGCCACCCCGATGCCCGGCGAGCGTGGCGATGGCCCCCTTCTGATTCGCCTGCTGCCGGGTGTGACCCAGCGCGATGCTGCCGGCCAGCCACGCGATCACCAGGTACAGCACGCCGCGCGTGGCCAGGCCCAGGTGCGCTGCGGACGCGACCAGCGGACCGCGCGCCGCCCGGCGGGTAGAGGCCGCGAGGGTCGTCACGGGTGTGACCTACCCCGCCGATCGGCGCGTCAAACGGCGGTAAAGCTCGCGGTCTCATTGTCAGCCGTGTGTGCCCCCTGTAGGCAGAAGGGATGCCGATACAGGACTGGATGCTCAGTCGAGCCGAGCGGGGAAACCCCGCGACCGTGCTCGACGACGACGCCGCACCCGGTACCGCGTGGAGCGACGGCAACCACGTCCGTCCACTCATCCACGGCTCGGTGTACTTCGCTGAACTCGCCGAGACGATCACCCGAACCCGCTCCGGCGACACGATCATGTTCGCTGACTGGCGCGGCGATCCCGACGAGCAACTCACCAGCGACAGCGACTCCCAGATAGCGCCGCTGCTGTGCCGCGCCGCTGCGCGGGGCGTCGGCGTGTACGGCTTGGTCTGGCGATCACATCTCGATCGGTTCCAGTTCTCGGCGAAGGAAAACCGGCACCTGGACGAGGAGATCAACGCCGCCGGCGGGCACTGCGTCCTCGACATGCGGGTGCGCGTCGGTGGCTCGCATCATCAGAAGTTCGTCGTCGTGCGCCATCCAGGCGGCCGGCGCTCGACGTGGCGTTCCTCGGCGGCATCGACCTGTGCCACAGCCGCCGCGACGACGCCGACCACCACGGCGACCCGCAGGCCCAGCCGATGGCAGCGGTGTACGGACCGCGGCCACCCTGGCACGACGTGCAGCTCGCGATCCAGGGGCCCGCTGTCGCGGCCGTCGAAACCGTGTTCCGCGAACGATGGAGCGACCCCCAACCCCTCACGCGCAACCCGTTGCACATCCTGGCCGATCGCCTTCGTTCCGACGACGACGCGCGAGCGCCGCTGCCGCCCCGGGCACCGGCACCGACTGCCAGCGGCTCGCATTCGGTGCAGCTGCTACGCACGTATCCGCCGCGGCTGGGTGGGTACCAGTTCGCGCCACGTGGGGAGCGAAGCGTGGCGCGTGGCTACGTCAAGGCGATGCGGCAAGCGCGCCGGCTGATCTACATCGAGGACCAGTACCTGTGGTCACGTGAGGTCGCGACGTGCATCGCCGATGCCTTGCGCAAACAGTCCGAACTCCGGATGATCGCCGTCTTGCCGCTGCACCCCGATCAGGACGGCAAGGTCGCGATGCCGCCGAACCTCGTCGGTCGCGCGGCCGCGCTGGCCTCGATCCTCGCCGCTGCGCCAGGCCGGGTGGGTGTGTACGGCATCGAGAACCGAGCCGGCACGCCGATCTACGTGCACGCCAAGGTGTGCGTCATCGACGACGTGTGGGCCACCACCGGATCGGACAACTTCAATCGACGCTCCTGGACGCACGACTCCGAACTCACCGCCTCGATCTGGGACCACACCCCTGCCGGTGCGCACAGCGGAGGAAGCTCGGACGCGGACGAGCCGCGGGCGTACGCCCGAGATCTGCGCGTCGCGCTCGCGCGCGAACACTTGGGCCTGTCCGAGCAGGACGAGATCGACCTGGCGGATCCGGAGACGACATTCACCGCATTCGCCGACGCCGCCGAACGACTCGAGCGCTGGGCGGCGGGGGAGGGCACGAGTCCGCGTCCGGCCGGGCAACTACGACCGCTGCCATCGGCGCACCTGCCAGCACGAACTCGTGCCTGGGCGACGCCGCTGTACCGAACGATGTACGACCCGGATGGCCGGCGACCGTTGGATCGCTGGCTGAACCGCTACTAGTCGACGCGGCGCCCGAACAGATCCACGAGCGCCTTGTCGAATTCCTCGAGATCATCGGGTTTGCGGCTGGTGATGAGGGTGTAGTCGCCGGCCTCGCAGCGAGACACCTGCTCGTCCACCCACTCACCACCGGCGTTGCGGATGTCGGTCTTCAGGCTCGGCCAGCTGGTCAAGGTCTTGCCTCGGACGGCATCTGCCTCGACGAGCGTCCACGGTCCGTGGCAGATCGCGGCGATCGGCTTGCCGGCCCGCGTCCACTGCCGCAGGAATGACACCGCGGCGTCGTCGGTGCGTAGCTGGTCGGGATTGGCGACGCCACCCGGCAGGACCACACCGTCGTAGGCCGCCACGTCGAGTTCGCCGGTTTGCACGGTGGCTTGATAGACGTCGCTCTTGTCCAGGTGGTTGAACGTCTGCACGTCGCCGGTCTTCGGAGCTATCAGGACCGGCTCACCGCCGGCGCGCTGCACGGCATCCCATGGCGAGGTGAGTTCCACCTCTTCGACGCCCTCGTTCGCGACCAGAAACGCGATCTTCTTTCCGTTGAGTTCATTGCCCATGCCAAACGGCTTACCCACCGGGCGCCGGGTCAAACGGTGCGGGTCAGCGATCGGCTACCCCGCGGGCACCGCGTCGATATCCTGCGAGGATGGCTCGCCGAACCGCCCTGGTGCTCGGTGGCGGCGGCGTTCTCGGTTCGGCGCAGGTGGGCATGTTGGCGGCGTTGGCCGAGCGCGACGTTCGTCCGGATCTGGTGGTCGGCGCGAGCGTCGGCGCGGTCAACGGAGCAATGATCGCAACGGGCCTGTCCACCGCGTCGGTGCAGGTGCTTCGTGAATTGTGGTCCTCGTTCTCCGAAGCGGGCGTCTTCGCCGACTCGGTCATGTCCCAAGCTGCCCGGCTGGCCAGGCATCGCACGCACCTGCAGTCGGCCGAGCCGTTGCGGCAATTGATTCGGCAGCGATTGCCGGTGCAACGGTTCGAGGAGCTCCCGATCCATTTCGAATGCGTGGCCGCGAGCATCGAGCGTTCCGCTGCACATTGGTTCAGCGAGGGCTCGCTCGCGGATGCCGTCGTTGCTTCCTGTGCGGTGCCTGGCCTGTTTCCGGCCGCAGCGAGTGGGGGAAGAACACTTCTTCGACGGCGGGCTGGTGCACTCCATCCCGGTCGGGCGAGCCGTCGAGTTGGGCGCAGAGCGGATCTTCGTCCTGCACGTGGGTCGGATCGAACAGCCGCTGCGCCCGCCGAGGTGGCCGTGGGAGGTTGCCCTGGTGGCATTCGAGATCGCGCGCCGGCACCGGTTCGTGGAAGAGATGAGCCGGTTGCCCGCCGGTGTCGAGGTGCACGTGTTGCCGACCGGCGGTGGCGCGACACCGTCGGTCAATGTGCGCTACCGAAGCACCCGCGGGGTGACCGCACGGATCGACGCCGCCTACCGGGCTTCCATGCGCTACCTGGATGGCGTCGAGACGGTCGACAGCTAGGTGAAGGTGCCGCCCCGAGCGATCCGCCGCCTGGCCATTGACCCACTCTGGATCCCGCTGGCGATCGCGCTCGGCCTGCTGCTCCTCGCGACGGCGCTGGTAGCTGCGGTGCTCGCGCCGTTCACCCGAAGGCGCCGCGTGCTGCGCGTCGCGCTGCTGGGCGCTGTGTACCTGTACCTGGATCTACGGTTGCTGCTCGGCTGCACCTGGCTGTGGCTGCGCTATCCCAACGCTGATCGCGACGAGCTGCAGTGGCGGGAGCGGCATTCCGCCCTGCTGGCTCGTACCCTGACCCGACTACTGGCTGCCGCGCACGCGCTGCTCGGCTACGACGTGCAGTTCGTCGGCAGCCAACCGCTGGCCCAGCACGACCGACCACTGGTGGTGCTGGCCCGCCATGCCGGACCGGGCGACTCGTTCACCCTCGTCCACCTGCTGACGACCCGGTTGGACCGCAACCCGCGGGTCATCCTCAAGCAGGCGTTGCAATGGGACCCCGGCTTGGACGTCGTGCTGACCCGCCTCGACTGCGAATTCCTGCCCTCGACGTCGGGCGCGGGCGAGGACCGCGCCGCGGCCGTCGCCGAACTGTGCCGCCAATTGGAGCCGAGCGACGCCCTCTTGCTCTTCCCCGAAGGCGGCAACTGGACCCCGCGCCGGCACCGCCGGTCCGTGGTGCGGCTACTGCGAGCCGGCCGCCGGCGAGAAGCAGATCGCGTCCGCGCTCGCACCAACGTGCTGCCACCCCGGCCCGGCGGCACGGTGGCAGCGTTGTCCGCGCGCAACGACACCGATGTGCTCGTCGTCGCGCACGCGGGACTGGACAGGCTGGTGAACCCCGGGCAGATCTGGCGAGCGCTGCCGCTGCACCTTCGACCCATGCGAATCCGGGTGTGGCTGCACCCCGCGGCAGACGTTCCGCGCGAGGAGCAAGCCATCCGCACCTGGCTCGAGCGCCAGTGGGAGCTCATTGATCAATGGGTGAACACCGAGCGGCACTACGACTGATCCTGGCCCGGGGCGGCTGCTGATCCCGCCGCCCTGCCCGCCCGTTGCGGCACGGAAACCGATCATCCGTTCCCCGATGGATAGTTGGACGACACCTACGGGCACATATTGCTCGTGATGCCCGACGTCGAACCCCGGCCCGATGCCTTCAGCGTCGGCGATTGTGTCGTTGCGCTCTACGCGGTCGGCCTGTTCCGGCCTCGGGTTGCGCGCGGGACTCGCGGCGAGGTGGCCGGCATCTCGCCCGCCGGCGAGGTCGAGGTTCAGTTTGCGAACGGGCGGGTGGAACTCATGCGGCCGAGCAGCCTCGCGCATTGCGTGGCAGCCGAGCAGTGATCCATGGTGAGTGAGCCTGCGGAGATGACTGCGGCGCGCGTGGACATCGAGCGGGTGGGGATCGTGGTCCCGGCCCGCAACGAGGAGTTGGCACTTCCCGGCTGCTTGCGCGCGCTCTCGGCGGCCGTCGCCTCCGCGACGCTTCCCGTGCTCACGGTTGTGGTCCTGGACAGCTGCACCGACGAGTCCGAGGCGGTTGTCGCGGGCATGCTCGACAGCCTTTCGCTGCCCTCGCGGTGCATGACCTCTGCTGCCGCCACGGTCGGCGGCGCCCGCCGAGAAGGCGTCCAGCACCTGCTTGACGAGTTCGGCGCGGTGGATCCAGTGGACCCGGCCTCGATCTGGATCGCCACCACCGATGCCGACTCGCTCGTCCCGACCAACTGGATCGCCGGCCACACCGCGCACGCTCGAGCCGGCGCCGTGATCGTCGCCGGCACCGTCGACGTGCAGGACTGGACGTGCTGGCAACCGGCCGTCGAGGACGTGTACCGGCAGCAGTACGAGGCCGGCCTGGCCGGGGACGGCCACGGCCACATCCACGGCGCGAACCTCGGCATTCGCGCCGACACCTATCTGGCCCTGGACGGGTTCCGAGCCGTACCGCACGAGGAAGACGTCGATCTCATCCGGCGCGCGCAGGCGGCCGGTATCCCCGTGACGTGGGCAATGGATGTTGCGGTGTGTACCTCGGCGCGCCGCGCCGGCCGAACCTCGATCGGCTTCGCCGGCCACCTGCGCGACATCGCGACCCGCGTCGAGTACGGACAGGCCGCGACCAGCGAGGGCTGACCGCCGCCACGACGCCGTACGCGGCAGCGGCCCCGACGCCTGCGCACCGCCGGGCCGCATTGTGTGAGCCCGGGCCGCCGCGGGTAGGAGTCGAGCGTGCCGCACCGTAGACCACGCCGCGCTGACCGCATCACGCACGCGATCGAACGCGCGTCGTTCCTCGATGCGATCGCCGACCGGATCGCCGCCGTGGTGCCCGACAGCGTGCGCACCGGGCGCGCGCGCGATCTCGCCTCCGGCACGCCGATCGGCCACGCGGTACACCCGGCGATCGTGGCGGTACCGATGGGTGCGTGGGCCTCGGCGGGTCTGCTCGACATCGTGGGTGGCCGAGCAGCACGGCGCAGTGCCCGCCGGCTGGTGGGATTCGGACTGCTGACCGCGGCACCGACGGCAGTCACCGGCTGGTCCGATTGGCTCGACACCGGCGGCGCCGAGCGCCGTGTCGGACTCGTTCATGCGGCTGACGAACGCGACCGCGATCGGATGCTATGCCGGTAGCTGGTCGGCGCGCGGTCGGGGACGTCATGCGCGCGGGGTAGCGCTGGCCCTGCTCGGTTCGGGCGTCCTTTCCGTCGGAGGGTGGCTGGGCGGCCATCTCACCTACGCCCTCGGGGTCGGCGTCGACACCACCGCGTTCCAGCACATGGATGCCGAGTGGGCCGACATCGGCACGGCATCGGAGGTGGCCGCGGTGGGCGCCCGGTTGCACGGCGCGGCTGGGGAAACCGCGGTGCTGGTCGTGCGTCTGGAGACCGGGCTGGTCGCGCTGGCCGATCGCTGCACCCACCGCGGTGGGCCGCTGCACGACGGCCGAGCTCCAGAACGACTGCATCGTCTGCCCGTGGCACCACAGCATCTTCGATCTCAGCACCGGCGTCGTGGTGCGCGGTCCGGCCACCCGGCCACAGCCAAGCTTCGAAGCCCGCATCGTCGGCGAGCGGGTCCAGGTGCGCCGCCCCGAAGAGGCGCGTGCACTGCGATCGAACCCGGTCTAGGCATGGCGATCGTGGAGTGGGCCGAGTCGCTGCTGTCCGCCGCGCGCGGTGCCAGCGACGACGCCGTCGCCGCGATCGATGTCGCCGTCGAGTTCGGTCATCGGCTGCCCGAACCGGGGCGCGGCCGAACCGCGCTGCGCTGGTCGCTGTTGGCTGCCGTCGCCGAAGTGGACCTGACTGTGGCGCGGGTGCTCGAAGCCCACGCCGACGCGCTCGCCATCCTTGCCGAGGCCGGTCTCGACCCGAAACCCGGCAGTTGGGGCGTCTTCGCCGCGGAGGCGCCCGATGTGCAACTCGAGGCGAAGGAGTCCGAGCAGGGTTGGACGGTGACCGGCACCAAGCCCTGGTGCTCGCTCGGCGGGTCGCTGGATCACGGCCTGGTGACCGCTCGCGCCGAGAACGGCCGCCGCCTGTTCGCGGTGGATCTGCGTGCAGGCGGGGTGCATGCGGAGGCGACTCAGGCATGGGTGGCCCGCGGGCTGCGCACCGTCGCGACCGTGCCCGTCCACTTCGACGCGGTGGCTGCGACGCCGGTCGGTGCGCCCGAGTGGTACCTCATCCGTCCGGGTTTCGCCTGGGGTGGTCTCGGCGTTGCGGCGTGCTGGCTGGGCGGAGCAGCGGGACTGGCCGCCACGCTGCGCGACGGGGTGGCCGGTGGCAGCCGTGGCGGCAGCCTGGGCGAGATGCACCTCGGCGCCGTCGACGCTGCCCTGCACGGGGCGCGAACCGTACTGGCCGCGGCGGCAACCGCGATCGATGCCGCGGATGTATCCGACGCTGCACTACTGGCCCTGCGGGTGCGCGCCGTGGTTGCCGACGCGGTGGAGCTGACGCTGCGGCACGTCGCACATGCACTCGGGCCCAGGCCGCTGGGCTTCGACCCGGTGCACGTGCGGCGGGTCGCCGATCTCGAGCTCTACGTCCGGCAGCATCACGCCGAGCGAGACCTGGCCGCGCTCGGCGCACGCCTGTTGGCTGCTGAGGCGTGAGCACGTTCGACGGCCAGCTGCCGGGTACCAGTGAGCGGGCCTGGCAGGAGTGCGCGTGGCTGCGAGCGGCTCCTGAACTGGAGACGCTCACCGGGACGCGGCTGGTTGTGTTGTCGGCCCACCCCGACGACGAGACACTCGGCGCTGCCGGCCTGATCGGGCTCGCCGCCGACACCGGCCTGGACGTGCACGTCATCGTGGCCAGCGACGGAGCGGGATCGCATCCGCGATCGCGCACGCATTCGCCTGCTCGCCTGGCCGCGCTACGCAAGAACGAGGTCGCCGACGCGATGGCCACGCTGGCGCCCCAGGCCACGCTGGAGTTCCTCGGCTTGCCCGACGGCGAGCTCGCGGCACACGCCGGCGAACTGTGCACGGCCCTGCGGCGGGCTTGCTCGGGCGACACGGTGCTGCTCGCGCCGTGGGCACACGATCGTCATCCCGATCACGAGGCATGTGCGCGGGCCGCACGGGCTGTCGTCGCCGCGGAGCCTGGCATCGAGCTGCTGGAGTTTCCGATCTGGGCCTGGCACTGGGCCGCGCGCCAGGAACTCGCCGAACTCGATCCCGAGGCCGCGGCTACCCGCCGATTGACGCTAGGCGCCGAACGGCGCGAACGGAAACAGGCGGCGATCGCGTGCTTTCCGAGCCAGATCCAGCCGCTGTCCGCGGATGCTGGCGACGAGGCGGTCGTCGGCCCGGACTCGCTGGCCTATTTCGCCCGCGATTTCGAGTGCTTCTTGGTCATCACTCCGGCCGGGACCTGACCGTGCGACCCGGCTACTTCGACGATCTCTATGCCGCCAGCGACGATCCGTGGGGTCTGGCGCGGGGGTTCTACGAGCGGCGCAAGCTCGCGCTGCTGATGGCGGCCCTGCCGCGGGAGCGGTTCGAGCGGGCCTTCGAGCCGGGCTGCGCCCTCGGTCTGGTCACCCGGCAGCTTGCCGAGCGCTGCGACGAGGTGCTCGCCATGGACGTGGTGCCGCGGGCCGTTGAGCTCACTCGACAACACGCGGCCGACTTTCCGGGCGTCACGGTGTGCGAGGGATCGCTACCGGACGACCTGCCGCCCGGGACCTTCGATCTCGTCGTGCTGTCCGAGGTCGGCTACTACGTTGCCGACCTCGACGCGTTGCGGTCGGCGGTGCACGGACTGCTTCGGCGCGACGCGGTCGTCGTGGCATGTCATTGGCGCCATAGCGCACCGGACTATCCGCAGTCCGCGGACGTGGTCCATGCCGCGCTTGGTGTCGGCATGTATCGGTTGGCGCGGCACGTCGAGGACGATTTCCTGATGGATGTCTGGACCACAGTGCCGGGCTCGGTCGCCCAGCGCGAAGGCATCGTCGACTAGCGGCCGGTGAACACCTGATGAGCGAGCGCGATGAACCAATCACCGGTTTGGGGAAGGTTGTGGCCCCTATACGGCCAAAACATTCCCCAAACCGGTGGGACGGCCGCACTGTCGGCGTCGAGGAGGAGTTTCTGCTCGTTCGCGGCCGGGGCGAGCTTGCCGACGACGGCGACGAGGTGGTTCGGGATGCGGCCGGACGCGACCCGGACGGACAGTTCGAGCACGAGTTGAAGCAGGCCCAAGCCGAACTCGGCTCGTCGCCGGCGTCCGACCTCGACGCGCTGGAGGCAGACCTGCGACGGCTACGTCGCGAGTTCGTCACCGCCGCGGCGGACACCGGCGCACGGCTGATCGCGAGCGGCACCCATCCGAGCGCGCGGCATCCGGCCACCACCGCCGATCAGCGCTACCGGCGGATGACGGAGGCCTTCGGTCTCGTTGCGCGTCAGCAGCTGACGTGTGGCATGCACGTCCACGTTTCGGTCGACTCGCCCGAGGAGGGCGTTGCGGTCATCGATCGGGTGCAGCGCTGGCTGCCGTTGCTCACCGCGTTGAGCGCCAACTCGCCGTTTCACCACGGCGAGGACACCGACTACGCGAGCTACCGCAGCGTGTTGTGGGGGCAGTGGCCGACCGCCGGGCCGACCGCGCCGTTCGGTGACCTGGACACCTATCGCCGAACACAGCAGGCGCTGCTCGACACCGGTGCCGCGCTGGATGACGGGATGCTCTACTTCGACATTCGCCTCTCGGCCAACTATCCGACGGTGGAACTGCGGGTCGCCGACGTGAACCACGATGTGGGCACCGCAATCTTGATCGCTGCGCTGGGCCGCGCGCTCGTCGACACGGCAGCACGTGCGTGGCGCGACGGTGTGTCCCGGTCGGCTGAACGCATCGAAGCTCTGCGGGCCAGCGCTTGGCGCGCCGCGCGTTGGGGGATGGCCGGCAAGTTGGTGGACGTTGCCGACCAGCCGGCTCAGCGGCCTCAGTTGCGGCCGGCGTGGGAGTGCGTCGAGACGTTGCTCAGCCACGTCGCAGACTCCCTCGCCGGCAGTGGCGACGTCGAGCGGGTCCGGCACGAATTGCGCCGGCTACGCGAGCGCGGGACGGGCGCGGACGAGCAGCGCGCCGCCCACCGGACCGGGGGTTTCGACGCGGTTCTGGATGCACTCACCGTGCGCGGCTAGGCGCGGCTAGGCGCGGCTAGGCGCAACGGCCAGCGATGCGATGCTCGCAGTCAGGACGCGCGAAAGAGGTACATGGTGGCGAGCCGCCACGGTGCGAACTCGATCGCCTGGGAGCGTCGTTAGTTCTCAACGCGGGGCGGGGATCAGTTGGATGTGAAATCTGCGGGCGGCGCCGAGGAGTTCGTTCCGCGCACGCATAGCCTGCGCTCGCTGGCCGCCGCTGCCGCCGACTGCCAGGGCTGCGAGCTGTTCGCGTCTGCCACCCAGACCGTCTTCGGCGCCGGGCCGCGCACTGCGCGGATCATGCTCGTCGGCGAACAGCCCGGTGACGTTGAAGACCGGCGCGGCGAGCCCTTCGTCGGTCCGGCGGGCAGGCTGCTGGACTCGGCGCTGAGCGATGCCGGCATCGACCGGGCAGAGGTCTATCTGACCAACGCCGTGAAGCACTTCCGCTGGAAACCTGCCGAACGCGGCAAGCGGCGGATCCACGACAAGCCCGCCGCTCGGCACATCAACGCGTGCCGTCCGTGGCTCGCCGCGGAACTCGACATCGTCCGCCCGGACCTGCTCGTCGCGCTCGGTGCGGTGGCAACGGCCGCGCTGTTCGGGCCCGCATTCACCCTCACTTCGCACCGGGGGCAACCCCTGCCATGGCCGCCGCGCGAAGGACCCCTGGCGCAGCGAGCGGCACCGGCCCGCGCCGCGTTCGCGACCATCCACCCCTCCGCGGTCCTGCGGGCGGGCGCCAAGCGCCGCGAGGTTTACGACGGTCTCGTTCGCGATCTCGCTGCCGTCACGGATGCGTAACGTGCGCGGTTAGCTGCCGTCGCGGCGACGAAATCGCGAGTTGTCCCGCATCGTCATGCCGAAGCCGATGATCGCCACGATCAATGCGAACACCAAAAACGTCGCCCGCACGGCGGCGGCCGGATGCGACCATGCAGTGACCGCGACACCGATCAGCATCCCCGCGATCATCAGCAACGCGCCGTAGAACGGCGTTCGCTGTGGGTGCTCGCCGCGCTTCATGGACAGCCCGGGTAAACGCGCGTCAGGAGTTGCGCGCAGCGGCTTTGCCACCCTTGCGCCCGGCCGCCTTGTGTTGCGCCGTTGTGCCGCCCTGATTGGCGTTGCTGCCGGATCCGCTGCGCTTGCCGCCGTTGCTCGAGGCGCTCGGTGAGTTGGCGATGCGGGCGGCGCGCTGCTTGGACATGCCCTTGTCCTTGAGAGCTTCGTACTGCTTCTCATTCTTCACGTTCGCTGATCGTCCCGGCATCAGTTACTCCTTTCCCGCTCGCTTGGCGGCGGGTCCACTGCATGACCGTCACAGCCCGTATGTGCCCGCCGAGCGCGCACGGTAAACGTCGACGGGCGAAGCAGGTCGCTACTTGCTCGGCTGCGGGATGTGGCAGGTGATCTTCGGGTTGACGCCCACATAGTTCAGCGGGCCGGCGAGGATCGTCACGGCGATGGTGCCGGCCTTCGCGCAGGTCTCATTCGAACCGGAGAAGTAGTGTCGCTGGGCGGTGGCGACAACCCCGATGATCAGCCAGATCACGAGCACCGCACTGAGCAGCCCTGGTGCCGCGCGACGTCGGTACCCGCCCCAAGTGGTCATGGCTCAGACCTACCCGCGGCGGGTGATCGTTAAGCGGGGGACCTATGCGCGCCGCCCCCCCGCCCACTGCAGGATCGGCACCAGCTCGCCCGGGGTGGCGACCACCTCAACCGCTCCGGCCTTGCGCAGTTCGTCCGCGTTGACCGCACCACAGGCAACCCCCACGAACGCCACGCCGGCGCCACTGGCTGCCAGGCCGTCCCACACGGCATCGCCGACGAACAGCGCCTGCTCGGCCCGGACGCCCGCCCGCGACAGCGCCACCTCCACCAGATCGGACGCGGGCTTGGTTGCCTCGACGTCGGAGGAGTCCGTCGCGGCATCGATCAGGTGGTCCGCGTCGAGCACCCGGCGCAGCATCGCCAGCTCGTCGGCGGCTGCTGAGGAGGCCAAGACCACGCGCCGGCCGTTGTCGTGGCAGGCGCGAAGGAGGTCGACGGCACCGGGCAGCGGGGCGAGGCGCTCCCAGAACAGGCGGTAGAGCACGCGGTGCGCCTCGATGATCTCGTCATCGTGGGAGCGGTCCTCGGCGTCGGCCAAGACCGAGTCGAGCAGCCGCTGGGATCCCATGCCGACGGCGCGGTGCGTCTTCGCGGTCGGCACGGTGTGCCCGTACGCGCGCAGCGCCTCGTGCCAGCACAGCGCGTGCGCGGCGGTGCTGTCGACGAGCGTGCCGTCGACGTCGAACAGCACGGCGCGCAGGTCGTCGGGAATCCGGGTCACCGCGGTTGGCATGCCGGGTCACCTTCAGCAGATGGGGTCACCCGGACCGAGTACCCGGGCTGACCTCCGGGCAAACGTGGCGGGCCGTGCGTGTTAGCGCCGACCGGCGGACGGGAACTCGTCTACCGGGAGTTCTTGCCGCGCGTGCAGACATCGCGGACTGAGACCGACACGACCGAGGCACGACATCATCGGAGGTAGATATGTCCACGGATGCAATCGTTCTGCTCAAGGGCGACCACCGGGAGGTACAGCGACTGTTCCGCGAATTCGAGGCCGCGGGCGACGGCGCGCACGCGACGAAGGGCCGCATCGTCGACAAGATCATCGAGCTGCTGACGGTGCACACCTACATCGAGAACGAAGTGATGTACCCGCGCGTGCGCGAGCTGCTGCCAGAGGTCGAGGACGACGTGCTCGAGTCATATGAGGAGCACCATGTCGCCGACGTGCTGTGCCTGGAGTTGCACGCTATGTCCCCGGACAACGAGCGCTTCAACGCCAAGACAACCGTCCTCATCGAGAACGTGCGTCACCACATCGAGGAAGAAGAGACGGAGTGGTTCCCGAAGGTTCGTGCCGGCCTCGGTCGCAAGCAGTTGCAAGAACTCGGCGCGGACCTGCTCGAGGCGAAGAAGAAGGCGCCGCACAGCCCGCTGCAGCCGAGTGCCTTGAAGAAGGCGATCGACGCAGTCCGCGCCTGACCTGTGCGGCTATCTGCTCGTGACGGCGGTGACTACGGCTCGGTGACTACGGCTCGGTGCGGCGCGGCGTTCGCGGCGACCTTTCGCCCTCGAGTTCGACGGAGTTGCCCACGCCACGCTTGACGGACTCCAGGATGGCCAAGCCTTGGCCGACCAGCGACGAGACGACCTCGGTCATCCCCTCGGATCCGTTCAGCACGGTGAGGTTGGCTCCGGCCAGGCCTAGCGCAGCCTTCTCCACGATGAGTGGCAGCTGCGTGATGATCTGCTGGTCCAGCGCGACCCGGTTGTGCGACTGGGCCGCCTCGGCGAGGATCTTGGTCCGCTCGGCGTCGGCCGCGGCAAGGATCTTGACCTTCTGCGCGTCGGCCTCGGCCGGTCGCACCACCGTCGAGACCAGCGTCTGCCGCGCGAGTTCGGCCTGCTGCTGGGCGAGCGCCGTCTGTGCGTCGATCACCTGCTGCTGAGCGACCGCGTGCGCCAACGGGCCGGCCTGGTCCGCCTTCGCCTGCGCGGCTTGGGTTTCGGCGGCGAACTGGGCCTTCGCGACGGCCGTCTGCCGCGCGAAGTCCGCCTGATTGCGGTCGGACTCTTGCTGAGCCTCCGCCGAGACCTGAGCCGCCTTGGACCGGGTCACTGACGTCTCGGCCTCGTAGTTGGCCTGATTGCGGGCCGATTCCTGAGCCGCAGCGGCCGCCGTCGCCGCCGCAGCGGACTTCGCAGCCTCGACGTCGGCCGCGTATTGAGCCTGCACGACTTCGGTCTGCCGGATGTATTCGGCCTGGGCGCGCAACGATGCCTGCTGTGCCTCGGCCGCCGCTTGATCGGCTTGGGACAGCGCCACTTTCGCGGCGCGCTGGATTGCCGCGTTGTGCGGCGCGGCCATCGCAGCGATGTAGCCCAGGCCCATGTCGTCGATGGATTGGATCTGCAGTGCATCGACCGTGAGACCGATCTTGGCCATCTCGTCCTTGGAGCCGTCGAGGACCTCGGTGGCCAATTTCTGCCGCTCGGTGACGATCTCTTCGACCGTCATCGAGCCGATGATCGAGCGCAGGTGCCCGGAGAAGATTCGTCCGGTCAGCACCGACATCTGGGACTGGTCGGACAGGAACCGCTGCGCGGCGTTGACGATCGACTCGATGTCGTTGCCCACCTTGAACGCGATGACCGCCTTGACCTGCAGCGCGATGCCCTGCTTGGTCACGCACGTCTCCTCGACCTCGGACTCCGACATCGACAGCGTGATGAACCGGACCTTGCGGAACACCGGCGCGACGTAGGCGCCGCGACCGGTGACCACCCGAAATGGCGCCTCGCCGCGCGCGCCACCTCCGGAAATGAGCATCGCCTCGTCCGGCGCAGGTACGTGATATCCGAACATGGCAATGTCTCCTTCAGGCTGGGGGATCGGTGAGATCGAGGATGCTGTCCACTGGGTCAGCCCACGGAAACACGACGACGGTCCGCGGACCAAGCGTGTCCAGGACGATGACGGCAGCGCCGACCGGCAACGGATCCTTGCTGCGCGCGATGAAGATCTCGGTGCCACCGCGAATGCGAAGCTGCACCTCGCCGGGGCCGGCCGCGCCGCGCGTGGCCGTCACGATCCTGCCGGCGAGCCCGACCGGCGAGTCCTCCGGCCTACCCATCAGAACCCGCCGAGGACCGGCTCCCTAGGTCAAGCAAGATCATCCGAGCCCGCACATTCACCGAACTTAGCCCTCTGCGGGCGGGCGGCACATGGCCCCACCGCCGACCCGAGCGGTCGCCGGGCGTGTGCGTGTGCGTGTCCGTGTGCGCAGCGCCGCGCGGGCATGCTGCGCGCACCGCATGCCAGGTCGATTGCCGGAGCGGGGCCGGCGATGGGGGCGGGGCCGGAGTGTCAGGCGGCCTTGCTGGTCGTGACCGGCGCGGCGCGGTGAAGCTCGTCGAATTCGTCGACGAGAACCCAGATCAGGGACTCCTGCCCGTTCTCGATCAGATCGTTGATCTTGGCGAGGTACAGATCGTGGCGGGACGGGTCGACGGGTCGTTGTTCTTTCTTCATGCCTCCACGGTCACCCGGACAGATGACCGTTGTGTGTCGCGACGGGTCCGTTCTCAGGAACGTCCGCGCCGACCCCCGCGTTTGTTGACGTGCGCGGGCTCGGGTGTGATCACCCGCACCATCGACACCCACGCGCCGCTGGTCGAGACCTGCCGCCGATCCGGATGTTCCCGTCAGCCCGTGACCGTCAGGGTCGCAAGCGTGGTGGTGGCGGTTGACGGCGACTGATATGGCGTGCCGAGGCCGAGCCAGTTGAGGAAGTACGCCTCGTAACGGGTGCCGTTCACCGCGTTCGCGGCGGGCACGACCAGTGTCGTCGACCGGCCGGTCGGCAGCGTGACGGCAGCCAACTGGTCGGACCCGAGTGGCAGCTGGTACCACTGCACCACCGGCGCGGGATTGCCGGTGGCGGCGGCTGAGAATCGCGCGGACTGTCCAGGCGCCACGGTCGCATCGGACGGGTTCTTCGTGACCGCCACGGTTCGCTCGCCGGTGCCCACGAGCAGCACGGCGGCCTGGGAGGCGTGTGTCAGCAGATGGCAGGTGGGCTGGCACAGGTAGAACGCCCAGAGGACGCGATAGATCGTTTGGTTCTCCGGCAGGGTGGCCGTGAACGAGAACTGCGAGCACAGCTCGTTCGTGCCGGGGGCGCAGTCGGTGACGGTACCGGCGGACGGGGCCACGTTCGTCCAGGTGGTGCCTCGGTCGGCGGAGACCTGCCAACTCACGCCGTGCGGAGCGGAGAGGTCGACGCCGGTTTCGTCGGCGATGGCCTGGAACGTCGCAACCTGACCCGGGTCGACGGACTGCACCGTCGGTGCCTGAACGTTGGTGATCACCGGTGGTCCCGGCACGTTGGCCCCGGCCAGGCCACCGCCGGCCAGCAGGCTGATCACGAGCCCGAATACTGAAATGATCGCGACCAATGTGGCGCGTGGGGCTCTCAGGGTTTTCATACCTGAACGCTACGCGCCCAATGATCATCTTAACAATGCCGCAACAGCGCTACCCGCTGATAATTACGACGGGTGCAGCAGTCCGCCCCCTTTGAGCTGCGACGCCAGTTGTCTCCGGCCTCCGTTACATGTAACATTGGGTGTATGGCGACCACGCGGGAACGAGTCCGAGAACATCGGCAGCGGCTGCGTGCGTTGGGGCTGCGACCGGTCCAGATCTGGGTGCCTGATGTGCGTGCGCCGGAATTTGTGGCCGAGGCGCACCGGCAGTCGGCGGCAATTGCGGCCAGCGAGTACGAATCTGCCGACCAGGAATTCGTGGACGCTATTTCCGTCGACTGGTCCGATGAGGGGACCTCGGCCGAGTGAGCCGCGGCGATATTCGCGTCGCCGCCGCGCGAGGTGCCTACACCGGCAAGCCCAGGCCCGTGGTCATCGTTCAGGATGACCGCTTCGATGCCACCACGTCGGTCACCGTCTGCCCGCTCACGACGAATCCGGTCGAGGCCCCGCTGACTCGGATCTCGGTGCAGCCCACTCCCGCCACCGGGATCGAGCAGCCCAGCATGATCATGGTCGACAAGATCACCACCATGCCGCGGGCGAATCTGCGGGATCAGCTCGGCCGGCTCCCGGACGCCGATCTGATCAGGCTCGATCGTGCGCTCATCGTGTTTCTCGGCCTCGCAGAATAGTTCCTCTCGGCGTGCCTGTGTGGGTGCTGGGTGTCGAGTGCGACGGCATGGGCGGCTCCATACGCTGCCCGAATGGCTCGCAATGGTCGCCGTCTGGCGCCGGTCTGGGTGACCCTGCTCCTGGTGATCATCGGCGTCGTCCTTGCCGTGATTGCAGTCGTGTATTTCTCGCGGACCGCTGGGCATCTGCCGTCGTTCTTCCCCGGCCACCAGTCCGGGAGCACGCACCATCACACCAAGCACGGCATTGCTGCCGCAGTTGTTGCGCTGATCGCGTTCGTGCTGGCCTGGATGAGCAGCGGCCGGCGACGGACGGCCTGAGCCGTCCGAGCCGCGATGCGCGGCGGGTTGGCACACTGCTGAGACGCGGCGCCCGGGCTCAGCTACGTCCGGTTAACGTCCCGGTGTGGCAACCGAACGCATACACAGCCATTCAGTTCGCGCGCGACTGCGCGACGCGGCTCGACGCCGGGTGCAACGCTGGATCTTCGGGCCGGAGGCCAACTTTCCCGGCGACCCGCGCCGCCGGATCCTGCATGACGACACGACGACCGCTGATGTGCGGCTGATCCAGTTCCACCGCCACGACGGCGATCCCGTCACGGTCGGCAGGTACAGCGCGATCGCGCACTCCGCCACCATCCTGCACGGCGGAATGCATCACCCGGAATGGGTTGGGGTGGCGCACGCGCATCTGCGCCCGGACGGCCGGCTGGCGATTCCGCAGTCGTCGGTGCGCAGTAACGGCCCGGTCGTGATCGGCAGCGACGTGCTCATCGGTTTCGAGGCACTGGTGCTCTCCGGCGTGACCATCGGGCACGGCGCCGTCGTCGCGTCGCGTGCGGTGGTGACCCGCGACGTCGAGCCGTTCGAGATCGTCGGCGGCAATCCGATTCGGCACATCAGGTACCGCTTCGACGAGCCGACCAGAGCGGCGCTGCTGCGGATCGCCTGGTGGGACTGGCCGGATGAGAAGATCGCACGGCACCGGGACGAGATCGACTCGCCCGACGTCGAGGCGTTCGTGGCCCGCCACGATCGGATCCCGAGCCGAGTCGCAACAGCGCGCGGTTAACGGCGCGCCGGCGGTCATTCGGCCCGCAGGGCCTCTGCGATCGGGATCCGGCTGGCCACCAGCCCGGGCACAACGGCGACAAGTGCGGCCAACGCCAGCGAGGCGACGGCCGCGATGACGACGCCGAGCAGCGGCACGCTCGGCTCCGGTACGACGAAGATCGTCCGGGCGAACGCATTCCACAACAGCCGGCCCGCGGCGATGCCGACGGGAACCCCGATGGCTACGCCGACGAGTGCCGGCACCATCGCCTGCCAGACAACGACGGAGACGAGCTGCCGCGGCGTGAAACCGAGCGCCTTCAGCACCGCGAGATCGCGCCGGCGGCGACGTACCGACGATGCGATGGTCAGTCCGAGCGCGAGCGTGGCACCACCGGCCAGGCCGGCTGCCAGCAGCAGCGGCGTGTTACCGGTGGACCGATAGTTCACAATCTCGGCCGGCCGCTGCACCCCGAGCGGCGTCACGGTGTTGCCGACCGCGTTCGGGTCCGCGGCGAAGGCGGCGTCCGCGGCATTGGACAGGCGCTGCAGGTCCGCCAGGCCGGCCTTGGCCGAGACGCCCGGGCGCAGCTGCACCATCGCGAACTGCGGCCCGTTCAATAGCGGATCGGGGTTGGTCGTCGCCTTGATGAACGCCGCAGGCTCGATCGCGTCCGAGACGAGTGCGCCCACTCCCATCGAGGTGTGATCAGCGATGAAGCTGGAGTAGCCGATCGCCGGCAACGCCGCCGTCCCGGCAATGATCAGTCGCGTCGGCGGCACGTAGATCGGTGCGTTCTGCGGCGATCCGTAGGTCAGCGTGACTACGTCACCGACGCGCTTGTGCAGCTCCGCCAGCGTCGCGGCGCCGAGCACTATCTGGTTGCCGGCCTGCAGCGCGTGCCCGGTCAGAATCGGTGGGGTGACGGCCGCGGGCAGCGTCATGATCTGCGCCGGCACGTTGTGCCCGTCCAGCTGCATCTCGGCTTCGGTGGCGTCACCCCAGGCGAGCACGTCCGGATCGGTACCGAGCGCCTTCAGTGTTTGCGCTGGAACGGCCTGTGATGCGTTCAGCACGTAGTTCCAGTTCCAGCCGTAGAGCGCCGGGCGGGAGACCAGCGTGTGCAGCGAGCTGCCGAACGTCAGCGTGCTGACTACGGTGACCAGGGCGAGGACCGCGCCCACCGCGGCCGAGCGCATCGGTACCGCGACCCGGCCGGTGCCGGTCTCGAGTGCGAAGCGGATGCCGACGCAGACCGAGGCCGGCAACCCCGCCGCCGTCGCGGCGCGCGCGATGCCGGACGGCCGTGCCGAAGCGCCGCGATTCGGATCGACAGCTCCTCGCCGCGTCGAACGCCAGCCCAGGAAGGCCAGCGAACCACCCAGGACGACGACCACGACCAGCACGCCGAGGCCGATCACCGTGGCGTCGAACGAGGCACCGGGGTGGGGGTAGACGGGCCGTACCGGGCCGACCGGGGCGAGTGGGGACAGCGCGACGGCCACGACGCCCGCCGCGATCGCCCCGAGTACGATCGCCGCGACCAGGCCGATCATCTGGTCGGCGACACCCAGCCACGGCCCCGCGCCGAGCGCGCGCAGCACGGCGGCTGAGTTGTCGTCACGTTGCAGCTGGCGCGACAAGGCGAGGATGCCGATGACCAGGGCTGCCACCCCGGCGATGAGGCCGAAGACCCCGAGCGCGATGCTCTCCGGTCGCAGTGCCCGTTCGACCCGCGCCTCGATGCTCGCCGTTTCGTGGAACTCGTAGGTGGAACCCGCGGGAACGGAATGTACGAACGCCTGCTCGACCGCAGGCACGTCGGCATCGCCGTGGCGCAACTGCAGGCCGAACAGCGTGGCATTCGCCGCCGCGAGCAGGTGCCGCGTCGTCGCCGGCGTGAAGAACAGGAACGCCGGATAGCGGTCGATGTCGTCCTGTATCAGCTGGTTGTTCAGCACCACGGTGCCGACCAGCCGCGCGGTGATCGTGTAGTAGGGCGCGACACGAGCCGTGCCGAACCCCGGCAGCACTGCCTGCGCGGACGTATACACCCCGAACGACTTCACCTGGCCGATCTGCATCCCGAGCAGGTGCGCACCGTCGACCGTCGAAACGAACTCATCCGATCGAGCCAGGTTCGGTAATCGTCCGTGCCGTACCGCGACCCGGTCCTGTGTGAATGCCAGCCCGTCGAAGCTGCCTGCAGCCGCGAGCATCGGGACGTTCGTCGGGTCCGGCTTGCCCGATGCGTCCAGCGGCAGGCTGGTGAACGCGATCACGCTGCGGACCGAGGCGACATCCGGCAGCCGCGCCATGCTCTGCTCGGTCACGGTGTTGGCGGCGTTGCTCGAGGACGGCGACGTGTTGGCGCCGAAGGACGACACCACCAGGGCGGACGGGTTCGTGCTGCGCAGGAACTCGGGGTATGACGACTGGGTGCGCCGGGCGCCGGCGATCGAGGCCATCGCGGTGCCGCCGATCAGTCCGACGAGCAGGACCACGGCAAGCAAGCCGCCCAGGCGCCGGCGCAGGTTGACGCGCAGGCCGTACCAGCCGAACCGCAGCGACATCGGCTCACCCGGCCGGCAGCTGCGCGTGCGCCGAGCGCGACGTCGCCATCCGCACAGTCTGTTCGCGCTGATTGCCCGGCACCAGGAAGTCAGCCCCATGTTCGGGAGGAGTGCTAGCCCACCACCACCCTCGCTGGACAGATGGCGCGTCGCGGGACACGGTGGACGGCATGCGGCAGCTGACCAGCCTCGATGCGCAATTTCTCGCCATGGAGACTGCCTCGCAATACGGGCATGTCGGTGGATTGGCCATTCTCGATCCGTCCACTCGTCCGGGTGGTCTCGATCTGGCCGCGGTGCAGGAGCTGATCGGACAGCGGTTGCCGCTGGTCCCGCCGTTGCGGTGGCGGCTGGCCGAGGTTCCGTTGAATCTCGACTACCCCTATTGGGTGGACGACCCGGACTTCGATCTGGAGTTCCACGTGCGGGAGATCGCGCTGCCCGCCCCGGGCAACGAGGCGCAGCTCGCCGAACAGGTGGCGCGCATCGTCGCGCGGCCGCTTGATCGCCGGCGACCGTTGTGGGAGCTGTACCTGATCCAGGGTCTGGAGGACGGCCACGCCGCGGTGCTGACGAAGATCCATCACGCGGTGGTGGACGGTCTGTCCGGGGCCGAGATCATGGCCTCGCTGCTGGACCTGACGCCCGAGGGTCGCGAGGTGCCGGAACCGTCATCTCGCTTCGACCGCATGCCCGGTAGCGGCGAGATGCTTGTTCGCGGGGTGGTCGGTGCACTGAAGTTCCCGGTGCGCTTTGCCCGCTCGGCGCCGGCCGCGCTACCGAATCTGGCCGAGGTGCGCTCGCTGGCGGTGGTGCCGGGCGTCGGCACGTTCGGCCAGGTGGTCAAGCGCACCCGGGAGGTGGCGCTGCGCAAGCCGCGGCACAAGAGCTTGCCGGGACTGCCCGCGCCGCGCACCCCGTTCTCCGGCCGCGTTTCGGGGCATCGCAAGGTTGCCTTCGGGCAGTTGAGCCTCGCCGACGTCAAGGCGGTCAAGGATCGGTACGGGACGACCGTGAACGACGTCGTCGTCGCGCTGTGTGCGGGTGTGGTGCGGCGCTGGTTGATCGAACACGACGCGCTGCCGGCCGAGTCGTTGGTGGCACAGATCCCGATCTCGGTCCGCACCGAAGAACAGACCGGTACCTACGGCAACCGGATCATGCTGCAGACCACGCCGCTGTTCACCCAGGTAGCGGATCCGGTCGAGCGGTTGCGCCTGACGCACGACGCGCTCGGCGACATGAAGCAACGCCACCGCGCGCTGCCGGCGGAGCTGTTGCAGGACGCCAACCATTTCATCCCGCCCGCGGTATTCGCCCTGGCCGCACGTTCGACGTTCGCGCTGGCCACCTCGGCCGCGGGTCGCCCGCCCTGGAATCTGGTGATCTCCAACGTGCCCGGGCCGCAGCTGCCGCTCTACCTGGCCGGCGCGCGATTGGTCGCGAACTATCCGATCTCGGTGATCACCGACGGCATGGGACTGAACATCACCGTGATGAGCTATTGCGGTCATCTGGACTTCGGCCTGATCGCCGATCGGGACCGGATGCCCGATCTGCACCTGCTCATCCAATGGCTGCGCGAGGAACTCGCCCTGCTCGCCAAAGAATGATCGAGCCTGGACGTCCGGTTTGAGCGTCGTGCCGCGTCGGTCCTCGGGCACCTTCTCGGGCCACGTCCTCGGGCACGGGCGGGCACGCGTGAGAAATGTGGTCCATACTCGGCGCCATGTCGCCGGACGGCGCCGCCAACGGCCCGCCGAACGAACCCGAAACCGGGAAACCGGGAGCGGAATCGTCTGAACTCCTGACATTTCTCTTTGCCGATATCCGCGGTTACACGACATTCACCCAGAACAACGGCGACGAGGCGGCCGCCCGGCTCACCGCCAGGTTCGCCGACATGGTCCGCGACGTAGTGGCGCAATTCAGCGGATCGGTGTTCGAACTGCGTGGCGACGAGGCCATGTGCGTGTTCGCCTCGCCCAGGTTGTCGCTGCGCGCCGCGGTGGCGCTGCAACAGCGGTTCGTCACGGAAACGGTGACTGATCCCTCCCTGCCGCTGACTGTCGGTATCGGCGTCGACGTCGGCGAGGCGGTTCGCAGCGCGGACGGATACCGCGGCGGCGCGCTCAACCTCGCGGCCCGGTTGTGCGGCCTGGCCAAGGCGGGCGAGACGCTGGCCAGCCACGAGGTGACGCACCTGGCTCGCACGATCGACGGCATCCGCTACGTCGCGGGCGGCACCGTGGATGTGAAGGGCCTGCGCGACGCGGTCCGCATGGTGCGGGTCGTGCCGGACGGACACGACCCGGCGCGACAGATGAGCGCACTCATCGCCGCCGCTCGTCCGCTCCCTCGCACCGGCGACCGACGACCCCGGTGGTGGCGCGGCCGCCGGGCAGTCGCGATCGGTGCCGCGGTCGGCATTGCCGTGGCCGGCACCGCCGTCGGACTGGTGCTGACGTCCGGAACGTCGCACGACCTGCACCGCGTGGCCGAGAATGCGGTCGGTGTCATCGACCCGAAGAACGGCCACATCGTGGCTCAACTCGGCGTCGACCTGTCACCCACGGCAGCGGCCGCGGCGCCCGGCGCGATCTGGACCGCCAATACCGGCGCCAACACGATCAGCCGGATCGACACCGGGAGCAAACGCGTCACGAACACGGTGAGCGTCGGCCAGGCACCGTCGGCAGTGGCCTTCGGCTTCGACTCGGTGTGGGTGGCGAACAGTGGCTCCGGCACCGTCTCGCGCATCGACCCCACGACGTATGGGGTCCAGACCGTCGTCGTCGGTACGTCACCGGCCGGCTTGGCGGTGGGCGACGGATCGGTGTGGGTCACCAACACCGCCGACGGCACCGTCTCGCGCATCGATCCCGGCGACGACACGGTGACGGCCACCATCGGCGTCGGCGACGGCCCGGACGGCATTGCGGTCGCGCACTCGGTCTGGATCGTGAACGCCACCTCGAACACGGTCAGCGTGATCGACCCGGCGAGCGGCACGGTGACCCAGACGGTGCATGTCGGCAACGACCCGCGCGATGTCGCGGTCTCCGGCAGTAGCGCCTGGGTGACCAACAATCTGGACGCAACCGTGACCCGCATCGACGTCGGCACCGGTTCGGTGGCCGAGACGGTGCCGGTGGCCGAGGAACCGACGAAGATCGCGGTCCTCGGCACTGCGCTCTGGGTCGCCAGCGAGGGATCCCGATCGCTGAGGGAGTTCGACACCAAGTCCAGCCGCCCGGTGCGCACCGTGCCCACCGGAGCCACTCCGACCGCGTTGGTGAGTTCAGGCGGGCGACTGTGGGTCACCACCACCATCGACCCCGCGCGGCACGTCGGCGGATCGATCACGGTGGACGGGCAGGACCCTGGTTCGGTCGACCCGGACTACTTCGGCACCCCGTGGACGCTGTGGCTGATCAACGACAGCTTCGACGCACTCGTCGGCTTCCGCCACGCGAATGGGGCGGAGGGCAGCGAGTTGGTGCCCGACCTGGCGACGTCGATTCCCGAGCCGACGAACGGCGGCCGCACCTACACATTTCAGCTGCGCGGCAGCGTGCGCTGGTCGACCGGGGCGGTGGTGAGCGTCGCCGACGTGCAACGTGGGCTGGAGCGGATCGTGGCCAGCGGCCTGCCCGGCCTGCCGCAGGAAATCGTCGGCGCCTCGGCGTGTACCACGCAGCGGTGCACGATCTCGGGCGTCACCGCGGACGCCGGCGCCGACACCGTCGCGATAACGCTGAACCGGCCGAGCGGCGACTTCCTGGATCTGCTGGCTGCCGCCGTGGCCACACCCGCGGCGACCCCGCTGGCTGACCAGGGCGCCAAGCCCATCCCCGCAACTGGGCCGTACGCGATCACCCGAGACGACGGCAAACAGATCGTCCTTAGCCGCAACCCCTCCTTCCACGAGTGGTCCCCGGCCGCCCAGCCGGCGGGATATCCCGATTCGATCACGTGGAACGTCGACGCGAACGGCGCGGACACCAAGGACGCGGTGAACCGCGTTGCGGCGGGATCGGCGGACTGGGCCGACGCGCGCGGCGCCGCGCCACTGGCGCAACTGCAAGCTCGCTTCGGCGTGCGGCTGTACCTGACCCCGACCGAGGCGGCGCACGGCGTCGCGCTCAACACCCGGATCGCGCCGTTCAACGATGTGCGGGTACGCCGCGCACTTGCGTACGCGATCGACCGGCAGGCGGTGGCCGACGACTGGTTCACCCCGGCGATTCCGACCTGCCAACTGCTGCCGCCCAACTTCCCGGGATATCGCCCGTACTGCCCGTACACGCTTCGGCCCGGCACGGCCGGCGCCTGGTCCGCGCCTGACTTCCCGACGGCCGAGCGCCTGGTCGACCAGTCGCACACCAAAGGCATGGCCGTGGATGTTGTCACCGGACCCAGGACCGCGGCGGGTATGCAGGACGTCGTCGGCGCGCTTGACCAGCTCGGGTATCGAGCGAAGCTGGTCGTCTACCCCAAGGACGACTACTTCAGCTACATCGGCAATTCCGCCAACAAAGTCCAGGCATCTTTTGCGGGTTGGGTCGCCGAACCGCCCAATCCGGAGGACTTCATCGTGCCCCAGTTCGAGTGCTCGGGGTTCGTGCCGAATTCGGATGCAAGCCTGAACCCCAGCGAGTTCTGCGATCCGGCATTGGACGCCCTCACCGCACGAGCCGAACAGGAGCAGGCGAGTTCACCGGCCGCGGCTGCCGCCACCTGGGCACAGCTGGACCGCCAACTCATCGATCAGGCCGCGTGGGTGGGCCTGGTGACGCCGTCGTGGGTGGACGTCCTCTCGCCGAGGGTGCACAACTACACCCGCAGCTCGGTGCTCGGCGTGTTCTTCGACCAGATGTGGGTGCGCTGATGCAGTGGCCGCTGCTGGACACGCTGCCGGCGCAGGCGCGCGAAGAGGTGCTGAGCTCTGCACGCCGGCGCACGTTCGCGCGCGGCGAGGTGGTGTTTCACGAGGGTGATCCCGCCGACAGCATGCACCTGATCGACAGTGGCCTGTTCGCGGTGCACGTCACCGCGGCCAACGGTGACCGGCTGACCGTCAACGTGCTCTCCGGCGGCGACTTCTTCGGTGAGCTCGCGCTGCTGCAGTCGGGTCAGACGCCGCGGCGCAGCGCCACCGTCGCGGCATTGACCCCCGGCCAGACGTTGGCGCTGGCCGGCACGGCCTTCGCGACGCTGCGCAACTCGCACCCGGAGATCGACGGGCTGGTGGTCGCCGCACTCGCCCAGCGCGTGGAGGATCTGAGTCGGCAGCTGCTGGAGGCGCTGTACTTCGGCGTGGACCGCCGCGTCTACCGGCGGCTGATCGCCCTGGCCGACATCTACGGCGGCACACCGGGCGCCGCGGTGATCCCGCTGTCGCAGGGTGATCTGGCGATGATGACCGGCGCGGCCCGGCCGACGGTGAATCAGGTGCTGCAGCGACTGGTGAGCCGCGGTGTCATCTCGCTGGGACGGCGGCAGATCATCATCGACGATGTGGACGGCCTGCGGTCGATGATCCCGTCCGACTGAGTTCCTCTGCTGGCGATGCCGACGGCCCTGACGACGAGCCCGTAGCCTCGGGCCGCGGTCGGTTAGGCGGGCGTCCAGCTGGGGTCGCGCCCGGCGAGTCCGACGACGCGGTCCAGCAGCGGCGTGCCGTCCGGAAGGAAGATCGGCGGCCCGAACAGACCTGGCGTTCCTTGCGGGTTCTGCTCGGCGGCTCCGTACACGAAACCGAACACCGCGTGCAGCAGCTCAGTCTCGACGGCATATGGCTGGCCGGTAGCGATGGCGAGGTCCCAGCCGTGCATGACCACTTCGTCCAACGCAATGACGCCGGCGATCTCGCTGGGCAGGTCTTGGCCGCCGGCTTTCGTCATGCCCGACCAGGCGGCCTCGTCGCGCCAGGCGTCGGCCAGTTCGGCGAGCCTGGCCGGTATCGACGTGCGCCAATCATCGGGCAGCCCGGACTCGCTGGGCGACGGCGGCCTGCTGCCGCCAGGTGGCTCGGTGTGGTTCGCGGCCGCGGTGAATGCCAGCGCGAATCCGCCCATGTGATCGAGGATCGCGCCGACCGACATCTCCGGACACGGCGTCGGTCCGCCGAGTTGATCATCGCGGACGCCGGCCACGATATCGGCGACAGTGCGGGTCGCAGGTTCCAGATCGAACATCTCGCTCCCTCAGATAGCCGACGCTCACCTCATCTATGCGTCACGGTACTTACGGGTAGCTGGGCGGGCTGCTCGGGGAGATGGCCGCCGTGTTTCGCGATCAGCGTCTTCGCCATCTGTTGCGCGCGACGCGCGGCCCGGAGGTCACCTTCGGTCGCAGCGACGATCGAGCCCTTCATCAGGATGTGCCACGACCTGCTGAACTCGGTGACGTCGGCCAGCCCGGCTTCGGTGGCCAGCCGCTCGACCATGCCTCGGATGTTCGCCAGGTGTTGGATGCTCGCCTGCCCGAGCGGGTGGCTCGGACGCATTTCGAACAGCACGTTCACGAACGAGCAGGCTTCGAAGTCGCCCCGGTGAAACCACTCGTCGAAGACGTCGAAGATCGCCAGGAGCCGCCCCTCCGGAGTCTTGCCGCGTCGGCGCGCCTCGGCTTCGACCGAACCGAACGTCCAGCGTTCTTCGCGTCGCCTCAGGAACGCCAGGACGAGTTCGTCCTTCGACTTGAAATGGCGGTACAGCGTCGCCCGCGCAATGCCGGCGCGCTCGACGATCTCATCGACCCCGACATCGCGAATACCGCGGCGCGCGAACAGGTCGTAGGCCGTATCGAGGATTCGCTCTCGCGCGGACGAATCGCTCGCATTCGTCTCCGGCTGGCTGGCCAATCTGCACTCCTGATCCTGAAATTGAGTCTAGACAGAGAACGATCGGTCTACCTATGTTGGGTGAGTGGCTATTTGCCGCACCGGCGGGATTCTCCCTATCACCGAATCCGTAAAACACACGGACGCGGTGCAAGACCACAACGCCCAACGGCCGACATGACCGCGACGGCCCGCTCGCTCGCCTTCCGCCCGGATGCTGCAGCGCGAGAACGGGCGCGGCTTTCGATAACCGGTGTCGTCCAGGGCGTCGGTTTCCGCCCATTCGTCCACCGGTTGGCCACCGAACTAGGCCTCAGCGGCTTCGTCGGCAACGACGCGGAGGCCGTCTTCGCTGAGGTGCAGGGTCCGGCCGGGCTACTGGCGGAGTTCGAGCGCCGAGTTCGCATCGATGCGCCGCCGATGGCGTTCGTCATCTCCGTCACCAGCACGCCGCTACCGCTGGTCGAAGACAGCGGGTTCCGCATCGTCGCCAGCCGTGCGGCCGAGGGCGCGCGAACGCTCATCCCGCCCGACGTGGCCACCTGCGACAACTGCCTCGCCGAGTTGTTCGACCCGACCGACCGCCGTTACCGCCATCCCTTCATCACCTGCACGGATTGCGGACCGCGGCTGACGATCATTCGCGATCTGCCCTACGACCGGCCCGCCACAACCATGGCGGACTTTGCCATGTGTGCCGACTGCGCGCGCGAGTACGCGAATCCGGCCGATCGCCGCTTCCATGCCCAGCCCGTCGCCTGCCCGAACTGCGGGCCGGTACTTCGTTTCGAGCGCGACGGCGCGACGGCAGCCGTCGGCGACTCCGCGTTGGCCCACGCTCAGCACGCGCTGGCCGACGGGCAGATCGTCGCCGTCAAGGGTATCGGTGGGTATCACCTCGCCTGCCGCGCGGACGACCCGGCTGCGGTGGCACGACTGCGGGAGCGGAAGTCGCGCGACCAGAAGCCGTTCGCGCTGCTTGTGCGTGACCTGCCCACCGCGCACCGCCTCGCTGTCATCGACGAGGCCGAAGCTCAGGTGCTGACCAGCCGCGCCCGGCCGATAGTCCTGCTCCGCCGCCGGCCGGACGCGCCGGTCGCGGACAGTGTGGCGCCGGGCAACCCGCTGCTCGGGGTGATGCTCGCCTACAGCCCGATCCACCATCTGTTGCTCGCGCCGGTGCCCGACGCCGGCGCACCGGCGCCGGCATGCTCGTGCTGACGAGTGCGAACGTCAGCGACGAGCCGCTGTGCTTCGACGACATCGACGCGCAGCGGCGATTGCCCTCGCTCGCCGACGCCGTACTCACCCACGACCGTGGCATTCACGTGCCGTGCGACGACAGCGTGGTGCGTGTCTTCGATGGCCGCGAGTTGCCGATCCGCCGCTCGCGTGGCTTGGCGCCGTTGCCGGTGCCATTGGGCCACGCGCTGCCCCCGACGCTTGCCGTCGGTGGCGAGCTGAAGAACACCTTCTGCCTCGTGGACGCGACGAACGCGTTCTGCTCGGCGCACGTCGGGGACATGGGCAGCCTCGACACGCTGCGCGCCTTCGAGCGCGCGGTGGATCAGCTGACCACGCTGCACCGCCTCGCTCCCGAGATCGTCGCGGTGGACGCGCACCCCGCGTACCTGACCCGCGAGTGGGCGCAGCGCCACACCGGTCGGCCGGGCGAGCCGCAGCTGCGACTCGTCCAGCACCATCACGCACATGTGGTGTCCCTGCTGGCCGAACACAACCTGCTCGGGGTATCGGCCCTGGGCGTCGCGTTCGACGGCACCGGCTACGGGGACGACGGCACCATCTGGGGTGGCGAGTTCCTGCAGGTGTCCGCGGACGTGACCAGCTACGAGCGGGTCGGCCACCTGCGCACCGTGGATCTGCCCGGTGGGGACGCGGCGGTGCGCAACCCCTGTCGAGCCGCGCTGGCCTACCTCGCCGCCAGCGATGTCGCGTGGGATGACGACGTGGCGCCGGTTGCCGCCTGCGAGCCGCGCGAACTCGCCGCGGTCCGGTCGCAGCTGACGTCCGGGCGTGCGACGGTGCCGTGCTCGAGCATGGGCAGGCTCTTCGACGCCGTCGCCTCGATCCTCGGCGTGCGCCAGCGAATCGGCTACGAGGCGCAGGCCGCGATCGAACTCGAGATCTTGGCTGCGAGTGCAGCCGCCGGCGCGGACCCGGCCGTCGCGGACCCGGCCAGCGCCGTGCCGCCGTGGGCGTTCGCGATCGAGGACGGACGGCTGGACTACGCACCGGTCGTTCGCGGCCTGGTGGCGGGCCTGCGTGCGGGCGTGGACACGGCCACGCTTGCGCACTGGTTCCACGTAGCCGTTGCCGACGCGGTTACCGCGGTCGCGATCCGGGTATGCGATTCACATGATCAAGATTTGGTCGGGCTGACCGGCGGCGTCTTCCAGAACGTCCTGCTGCTGGACCTCTGCCGCCGACGCCTCGAGGGCAGCGGCCTGCGAGTCCTGACCCACCGCCTCGTCCCGCCCAACGACGGGGGTCTCGCGCTCGGCCAAGCCGTGATCGGTGCCGTCGGCTATGCACGCCAACAGGGGGTAGCACCGTGACCGTCGATTTCGTAACGACGCCCGAGCTGGACGTCTCTTCCGGCATCACCCCGGACATCCTGGACCGTGGCCTGGCCGAGGACCTGGCCGCGGCCGCGCTCTCGCTCGCACGCCGCTATCACGCCGGCGCCACCATGTGGTGCGTCGCGCCGCAGTGGGAGCCACACGCGCACCACATGGCCGTCGAGTTCGTCCACCCCGTCATCGTGGGCAAACGGGCGCTGCCGGCATTCGCGCTCACCTCGGGGGACGTCGTCGCTCAGGCGCGAGTCTCGGTCCGTCCTGGCGACATCGTCATCGCAGTGGCCGGTGCCGGCGACCGGGCGGTGCAGGACCTGATGCGCCGCACGCCCGCCTGGGGGGCGCTGAGCGTCTGGATCGGCTCGGGCGAACGCCCGCCGGCCGGCGCGGCCGACCAGGTGCTGTGGATCGACGACGCCAACCCGCTGGCGCCCGCGACCGGCCGCTTCGTACTGATGTATCACCTGCTGTGGGAGCTGACGCACGTGTGTTTCGAGCATCCCGGATTGCTCGTCGAGCGTGACTCCGACTGCACCGACGAGGTCTGCATCACCTGCAGCGACGAAGGTCGTCCCGGCGGAAGTGATCGTGGGCCGCGACGGACCGTTGGGCGCCGCGCTGGTGCGCACCGCGCAGGGCGACGAACACGTCGACACCACACTGATCGGCGACGTCGATCCAGGGGATCTGCTGCTGGTGCACGCCGGCTCGGCCCTGACTCGGATCGGGGGGCCGCGATGAGCGAACAGACCGGTTTTCTCTATCCCTTCATCGACGGCGACGAACGCGATTCGGGGTCGCTGCTCGCCGATCTGGCGGCCTCAGCCCGGGAGAAGGCGCGGGAGAGCGCCGGTTTGCAACAGGCCACTCTGGCCGCGTGCGCGGAACGGGTGCTGACCGCCGCGAGCGAGATGGCCGATCGATTCGCCCACGGCGGTCGCCTCTACGTCTTCGGCAACGGCGGCAGCTCTACCGACGCGGCGACATTCGCCGCACTGTTCGCCCAGCCGGTCAGTGGTCGCCCGTTGCCCGCGCTGAACCTGGCCGCCGATCAGGCAGTGGTCACCGCGCTCGGTAACGACGTGGGTTTCGAGCTGGTCTTCTCCCGCCAGATCATCGCGCACGCCTCTGGGCGCGACATCGCGGTCGCGTTTTCGACGAGCGGCAACTCCGCCGATCTGATGAACGCGCTGCGGGAAGCGAATCGACGCGGCCTGATGACCATCGGCTTCGCCGGCTACCGCGGCGGCGAAATGGCCGAATCGGACGCGGTGGATCACTGTTTCGTGGTCGCTTCGCAGAGCATCCACCGCATCCAGGAGAGCCAGGCGCTGCTCGGCTACCAACTCTGGGCCGCGACGCAGCGCGCGCTCGCTACATCGGCGAACGACGTGGCGTCGAGCGCCGTAGGAGGCGCAGCATGACCGGTCAGATCATTCCCGTCGAGGACGTCGTCTCGCGTGAGGACCGCGTGCTGGAGAAGATCCAGAACTTCCGCAAGCGGCGGCCCCGGCTGATCGATGAAGTGATCACGCTCGCGCACGGCGCGGGCGGCAAGTCGTCCGCGGCTCTCGTCGATGCGGTGTTCCTCGAAGCGTTCCGCAACCCCGAGCTGGAACAGCTCGGTGACGGCGCGCTGCTCACGCTGCCCTCCGGTGAGCGGCTGGCGTTCAGCACCGACTCGTTCGTGGTCTCGCCACGCCGGTTCCCCGGCGGCTCGATCGGCCAGCTCGCCGTGCACGGCACCGTGAACGACCTGGCGGTGAGCGGCGCGAAGCCGCAGTGGCTGTCCGCAGCCTTCGTCATCGCCGAGGGATTCGCGATCGCCGAACTCAAGGAGATCGTCGCCGACATGGCCGCAGCCGCGGCCGACGCCGGCGTGCTGCTCGTCACCGGCGACACCAAGGTCGTGCCGAAGGGCGCCGCGGACGGGCTCTACATCACCACCACGGGCATCGGCGTCGATGCCGGCCGGCCGGGAACTGGGTGCGCACCTGGTGCGTCCGGGCGACCGGGTGGTGCTGTCCGGGACGCTCGGCGACCACGGCATGTCGGTGATGATGGCCCGCGGTGACCTGGACATCGAAGCGGAGATCGAGTCGGACACGGCCGCGGTGCACACGATGGTCGAGGCGTTGCTCGCCGCCGCCCCGAACACGCGCTGGATGCGCGACCCGACGCGCGGCGGACTCGGCACGATCTGCAACGAGCTGGCCCAGGACGCATCGGTCGCGGTCATCCTCGACGAGGAGCTGCTCCCGGTGGCGCCGATGGTCCAGGGCGCGTGCGACCTGCTCGGCATCGACCCGGTGTACGTCGCCAACGAGGGCAAGTTCGTCGCGGTCGTACCGCCGGACGAGGCGCAGGCGGCGATCGCCGCGTTGCGCGCCGCATCCGCTCGGCCAGAACGCGGCTGTCATCGGCGAGATCGTCGCCGAACCCGAGGGCATCGTTGCCCTGCGCACACCGTTCGGCGGCAGCCGGATCGTCGACATGCTCGTCGGTGACCCGCTGCCGCGGATCTGCTGAACGTCGATGCACGAGGAGAGGACCTGACATGTGTCTCGGGATTCCCGGCCAGGTGGTCGAGATCGTCGACGCCGACAACCACCTGGCGAAGGTGGACGTGAACGGCATCAAGCGGACGATCAGCGTGCGCCTGCTGGCGAAGGACAACCTGATACGCCGGCGATTGGGTGCTCGTGCACGTCGGCTTCGCAATGGCAAAGATCGATCAGCACGAAGCCGACCTCACGCTCGAGGCCGTGAAACAGATGGGTCAGAGCTACACCGACGAACTGTCCGCGTTCAACTCCACCGCGATCGTCTAGGGAGCAAAACTATGAAGTTCGTCGACGAATTCCGCGATCCGGCTGCCGCCCGTGCCCTGGTAGCGTCCATCAAGGAGCTGGCCGCGCGACGACGAGTTCAAGTTCATGGAGGTGTGTGGGGGGCACACGCACACGATCTACCGGCACGGCATCGAGCACATCCTGCCGCCCAACATCGAGCTGGTGCACGGGCCGGGCTGCCCGGTCTGCGTGATCCCGATGGGCCGCGTCGATGACGCGATGTGGCTGGCCGAACGGCCCGACGTCATCTTCACCTCCTTCGGCGACATGATGCGCGTACCCGGCAGCAAGGGCAGCCTGCTCGAGGCGAAGGCGCGCGGCGCGGACGTCCGCTTCGTGTACTCGCCGCTGGACGCGCTGCGCATCGCGGTCGAGAACCCGGACAAGCAGGTCGTGTTCTTCGCGGTCGGCTTCGAGACGACTGCGCCGTCGACCGCGGTGACGCTGGTCCGCGCCAAGGACCTCGGCGTCACGAACTTCACCGTGTTCTGCAACCACGTCACGATCGTGCCGCCGATCAAGGCCATCCTCGACTCGCCCGACCTGCGCCTGTCCGGCTTCCTCGGCCCTGGCCATGTCTCGACCGTCGTGGGCAACCGGCCGTACCGGTTCGTGCCCGAGGTGTACGGGAAGCCGATCGTGGTGGCCGGCTTCGAACCGCTCGACATCCTGCAGTCGGTGCACATGCTGCTGGCGCAGATTCGCGAGGGGCGCTGCGAGGTCGAGAACCAGTACAGCCGGGTCGTGCGCGATGAAGGCAATCCGCAGGCCATCGCGCTACTGGCAGAGGTGTTCGAGCTGCGTCCGCATTTCGAATGGCGGGGTCTGGGATTCATCAGCCAGAGCGCGCTCAAGCTGAACGACAAGTACTCGGAGTTCGACGCCGAATTGCGGTACGAGATGCCCGGCATCCGGGTGGCCGACCCGAAGGCGTGCCAGTGCGGTGAGGTGCTCAAGGGCGTGATCAAGCCGTGGGAGTGCAAGGTGTTCGGCACCGCATGCACGCCCGAGACACCGATCGGCACCTGCATGGTGTCGCCCGAAGGCGCCTGCGCGGCGTACTACAACTTCGGCCGGCTGCATCGTGAGACGGCGGAACTCGTCGGTCAGTCAGCGCGGACCTGAGCCAGACCATGTCCGCGCCCGGACTGGTGCTTTTCGCTCGGTACGCCTATGCACCGAACGAGCTGGGCTACTGCGGGCCGGCCGAGACGCAGGCGCTGTTCGATCTGGGCGTTTCCGGCGAGACGAACGCCGATGTGCACGCGATCGCGCGCCGGTTCTCCGGCGCGTGGCCGTATGCGGCGTTGCTTGCCGAGATGGCCGGCGTCGCCGATCCACTCGACGAGCGGGTGATGCGCGCGTACTGGACCGGTGGTCCGCTGCTCGATGCGGTCGATCGCGCCGACTTCGGGGTGAAGCTGCTGGACCGCATCGGCGCGGAGGCCGGGCGCTACTGGGGGCATCTCACTGCGGACTTGCTGCCGGAGGCCGCGCCCACGCACGGGTTCCACGTCTTCGGCGTCTACCCGTGGACGCGCCTGCTCGGCGAGCTACCGGCCCACGCCCTGCACGTCCTCGACAACTGCCGCATTCGCTGGGGCCAGGTCGTGGACACCGACGGCGACCACGTCGTCGTGTCGTCGCAACGCCTGCGCTGGGACGGACGAGCACTGCACCTTGCCGAGCCCGAACCCGAGCGAGTTCGCCGCGCGATCGACGGTATCGGCTTCGTCGCGAGTCCGGTCGAGGGCGACTGGCTCGCGTTGCACTGGGACTCCGTCTGCGAACGCCTCTGTGAGGAGAACCTGCACCGGCTGCGTGAGTGCACCGGCTGGCAGCTCGCCGTGACCAATGAACGGTTGGCGTCATGAAGTTCCTGGTGTTGTGGCGGATGGAGCTCAACCTGCTGTCCCGGGAGATGGCCCAGGCGGTAGGGCGGATGGCGCAGTACGGCTCCACCCTCGAGGAAGAGGGCAAGGTGGACGCCCGCTATCACATCGTCGGCGCGCACGGCGGCGCCTGGATCTACGACGTGGACTCGCACGAGGAGTTCGAACGGCTGCTGGCCCGGGCACCGATCTTCAATTTCGCTCGCTACGACATCTATCCGCTGGCGGAGATGTCGTCGCTCAGTCAAGCGCGGGAGCGTGACTCGTGACCATCGCCTCGGACGTCGATATCTCGATGCGCCATCTGTTGATCACGCAGCGGCTGCGGCAGCGGCGCGACGACCTCGGGCTGACCCAGAAGCAGGTGGTGACCCGGCTCGGGCGGTGCGGGCTGCACACCACCAACCGCGCGCTGTCGAGTCTCGAACACGGCACCGGACTGGATGTGGCGAAGCTGCCCGAGCTGGCCACGGCGCTCGATTGCACCGTCACCTACCTGCTCGGACTGACCGACGACGCGCACCGGTGGGAGCCGGACGACGCGGCGACGCCGTTGAAGCCTCACCGGCGTGAATCAGCTGCCGAGCCGGTGCCCGAAGCCATCGCGCCCGAGCGCGCGGCGTCGTCGCTGATCCTCGGCACCGACGTGCCGGATCGGAGTTTCAGCCCGAGGTCATCGATCCGTCGCTGAACACCTGCAGCGCGTCCGCGGCCTGCTCGGCCGACATGTGCTCCAGCGCGAAGCCGCTGTGGATCAGGATGTAGGAGCCAGGGTCGTACGGCCCGTCCAAGATGCCCAGGTTGATCTCGCGCACGACACCGGCGACGTCGACGAGCGCGACGTCGCCGCCGTCGAGGACCTCGACGATTCGTCCGGGAATGCCTAGACACATGACGCGCTCACCCTCACATCTTGCGCATTCGGAAGTAACGGCGGATGTCGGAGAACGACACGGACATCCTGGCCGCGGCACCGAGCATCATCCGGTACGCCAGCAATCGACCCATGGTCAACCGCCTCCCACTCGTATCTCGGTGCCGGGCATGGCACCCGGCCGTGCGCTCTGCACGATGTTGGTCGTCGGGTCCGTCACAAGGTCGGTGACGAGGTCGGTGACGAGGTCGGTGACGAGGTCGGTGACGAGTCGGTGACGAGGTCGGTGACGAGGTCGGTCACGAGTTGGGCCGCCTTGTCGACGCTACCCGCGACTGCCGGTGAAAGCGCCATGTCCGGCGTGATCGATTCGGGCTCGCACCCGATCACGACGACGCGGCCCAGCGTGCCACCGAGGCGGGGGACGAGCGCGAGCACGCCGTCCGGGGCCAGGTCGTGTGCGTCCATCAGCGCCGCGTCGTCGGCCGGTTCGGCGGCGTCATGGTCCGGGCCGTGCTCGATGACGTAGAGGGTGCCCGGCGCTTCGCCGCGCGCGACCGCATCGACGATGACGACGAGGTCGTAGGGCTCGAGCAGTTGATAGGCCAGGTGCACGCCGCGGATGCCGAAGTCGCGCACCTCGACGCCCTCGGGCCACGACCGCTGTGCGCAGTCGCTGCACGACCTCGACGCCGAAGCCGTCGTCGCCTTCGAAGATGTTGCCGAGGCCGGCGACCAGGATGCGCATCATGCGTCCACCTTCGATCGGCTCGACCTCGTCCGGCGCGAAGTACAGGAAGCGGCCGTGCGGGTTGTAGCCCAGTTCGGACAGCTCGACCAGGTCGTCCAGCGTGACCGCGAGGTGCGGTAGCGCCGTCGACGTCGAACAGCACGGCCTCGACGGTGGCGCTGCGGCCGTCCAGGAACATGTCCTGCGCGTCGGTGCGCCGCGTACCCGGGCGCAGCCGCACCGACGCGCCCTTCGACAGCGGCACGCCCTGCACCATGACCACGTCGGTCTCCGGGTCGAAGCGTGCGTCCTCTTCCGCGTTCAGGAACGGAGCATTCGCGAACGGCGGGGTCTCGTCCGGCGCAACGGCCGCCGGCGTCGCCGCCGCGGGCCGGGCCACGCTGCGTCATCGAGCGGATCGCGCCGTGCAGGCGGTCCATCAGCTCGGGCGGCAGGTTGTCGACCTCGTCGACCAGTGCCGCGCCGCGGGCGTCGCTGCCGCGCACGTAGTCGCTTCTCCTCGTCGGTCAGCGTCAGCGTGCGCAGCGTCAGCATCTCGTCCATCTCGGTCGCGTCGCAGAACTGCGACGCGCTTTCCGGCGCGACCTCGGGTGGTCGTACAGGATGATCGGCGACGCGAGCACAGATCGACGCGTCACCGGCCGGCCCGGCCAGCACCGGGAAGGCGCCGATCTGCTCGCAGGCCGCCGGCGTAGCCGGATGCCCATTCCGGCGGGTCGATCAGCGACATGAACGCGCCGCCGCGCAGCCGACAGCAGCAGGTGCGCGGCGACCAGGGCGTGCCGCAGCGCGTCGGGACGGTCCGGCGCACCCGATCCAGTGCTCGGCTCCATGGCGTGGTGTTCTCCAGCCGCAGCCGCAGCCGCCGGACGCCGTAGGGACCGGGCAGCGGCTCGGCCGTCGCACGACAGCGCGTCCGGTAGCGGCGCGTGCGCGCACGGGCCAGCCGGCCGACGATCGCTCCGTCGGCGTCGGACAGCGCCTCGATCTCGGCCGCGGCATCGGCGCGCGATCGCGGTGGTCTGCTTCGGCCGCGTCGAGGTCGGCGAGCCGGAACGTCGTCTCGGATTCGTGACGACCGCCTCGTCCCACGGCAGGTAGGTGGCGTCGCCGACGTCGAGGGAGTCGACGTCGCGGAACCCGTCGCCGTCGAGACGCTCGACCGTGCGCCGCTGCACGTGCAGGAACCGCACCTGCACGCTCGAGCTCGACATCGCGCCCTCGAGCAGGCAGTCGGCCTGCAGGAACGACGCGCTCGGACGGGTCGCGCGGCGGCGAACGCGGGCGGCGCCAGCACGCCGAACTGCCAGCGCACCCGGTTCTTCGGATCGTTGGCGCGATACGGGTAGAGCATGTAGCCCTCGAACAGCACGGTGTCGGCGATCGCATGCGCCGCGAGTGCCGTGCACGCGTGCGCGCTCACTCGCTCGGCCTCCTTCAGCAGCCGGTCGATCGCGTCGTCCCAGCTGACGCAGCTGCTGGTCGGTGCGGTAGCGGTGCAACGCGTCGAAGGTCTCGCTCGCTCAGCCGCAGCCAGGCGCGTGCCGGGGAAGTGCAGCTGCATCGTCTGCTTCCAGACGCCGACCGGCAGCCGGAAGGTGGCCTCCTTGTCCCACGGGCACCGGCTACGACCGAGAAGCCGTTCGCGCCCGACGGTGAATACGGTGCCGCTGAACAGCAGCAGCAGCGGCATCTCGCCGTCGTCGAGCGCGTAGAGGTACTTGTTCGCCGCGACGTCGAAGTCGTAGCTGCACGGCAGCGCCACGTCGATCGTCGGTCTCGCCGGTGAAGCTCGGCACCACCTGGTTGACGAAGGCGAGCTGCAAGCGGCTTGAGCGTGTCGCCCCACCGTGCCCGCTCGCCGAACAGGTCGCGCATCGCCTCGGCTTCGGTGTCGTCGTAGCGGCGCTTGCGCGGTTCGATGCGGATCTGGGTGCGCAGCGACGAGCGCGTGCACCGGTCGTCGCCGGTCGTTTCGGTGATGTGCAGGCGCAGCGAGATCGTCGGCGCGGCCGCGCGATGGTCCGGGTGCGCGCCGGTGCAGGCGAACTCGAGCTCAGGCATGTCAGCCCCGTCGGGCCGCGGGCTCGAGTGTGCAGCCGGGCGAAGAAGTCGTCGATGCGCTGCCACACCTCGGCGCCGCCCTGGAAGCCGGACCAGTACTGGCGCACGATGCCGACGAGTTCGTAGCAGGCGTCGATCGGCACGACGAGGCAGGTGAAGTCGCCGCTCGCCGTTGCGGCGGACCAGCACCGCCTCGACGTCGGGCTCGACGTCGGCCAGGGTCGGGTTGTCCGCGACGATGTCGGCCCAGGCCGACGAGGTCGAGCTCGGACTCGGTCGCGCCGGCCGGGCTCGGGTAGCAGGCGACGAGCGCCGTCGGGGCCTCGACGTCCGTCGACGTCGCTCTGCTGGAACAGGAACACGAGATCGACCGGAATCGCCAGGTCGTCCCACTGCGCCTGGGTGAAGGTGAAGTCGCTGGCCAGCACGACCCGCTCCGGCACAGCGCGCAGCCGCCGGCGCGCCGGCGCCCTGGGCGGTGAACAGCAGGTAGCAGGCGCGGCAGGTGCACAGCAGCCGCCGCTCGCTGAGGCTCGCGACGTGGCTGTGCGGCTCGGCGATCGGCTCGCCGCACATCTCGCACGCCTCGCCGGGCCGCGGCCGCTCGCGCGGCTGCAGCACCCGGCGCAGGACTCCGAACGGGTCGGTCGGCCTGCGTCACGCGCCGACCGCCTCAGCCAGTCGCCGTCCGGGCAGCGCATGCCGGATCTGCAGCAGACCGGCAGTCGCCGGCTTCGGCTCGACCATGCCCTCGACCTCGACGCTCGACCACTTCCGGGGCCGCCTCGAGCACGGCCCGCTCGACCGCGTTCTGCACGGTCGCGGTCGAGCCGGCGCAGCCGTCGCAGCTGCCCTCCAGCCGCAGCTGCGCCACGCCGTCGTCATCGACGCCGAGAAACTCGATGCCGCCGGCGTGCGAGCCGAGGTACGGCCGGACCTTGTCCAGCGCGGCCTGTACCCGCGCGTCCGACGTCGTCGGGGTGCAGCTCGTGCAGCATCAGCAGGTTCGCGACCAGGTCGTCGCCGGCACAGCCGGCGCAGCAGCTCGGCGCCGTCCGGCTCGCTGCGCCGAGCAGCTCGACGATGCGTTCGAGTCCGGCGCCGTACAGAGTGACGACGGCGGCCACGAGTTCCTCGGCCCGCTCGCTGACCGCCGGGTCGCCGAGTTGCGCTCAGTTCGTCCAGCAGCGCCTCGATGCGGGCCGGGCAGCTCGCTCGGACGTCCGTGGCCGTCCATGTCAGTACGGCTTGACGGCGACGGCCGGCGAGTGGACCTGCTCGACCTTGCCGCCGTTGCCGGTGTACATGTGCACGCCGCACGGCAGGCACGGGTCGAAGCTGCGCACGGCCCGCATGATGTCGATGCCCTTGAACCGCTCCGGCGGGTTCTCCTCGAAGATCGGCGTGTTCTGCACCGCGTCCTCGTAGGGTCCGGGCGTGCCGTAGCAGTCGCGCACGCTGCCGTTCCACGGCGTCGGCGGGTACGGGTGGTAGTTCGCGATCTTGCCGTCGCGGATCACCATGTGGTGGCTGAGCACGCCGCGCACCGCCTCGGTGAAGCCGACCGCGATCGCCTCGTCCGGGACGGTGAACGGCGTCCACGTCTCGGTGCGTCCGGCGCGTACCTCGGCCAGTCCCATCTCGACGAAGTGCAGCGCGGCGCACGGCGGCGTAGAGCTGGAAGTAGGTGCGGGCCCGGTTGCGCTCCAGCGCGTTGCTCCACTGCGGGATCTGCCACTCGTAGCTGGCCGCCGGCTTGAGCGCGCGTGCGCGGCAGCTCGAACTTGCACGCTGTGCCCGGTTGCCTTCACGTAGTCCGCCGATGTCGACCAGGCCGGACAGCGCCGTCGACCACAGCCGGGCGAGCGGGCCGCCGCCGGTGTCCAGCGCGAGGTGGTCGGTGCCGTCGAACCAGCGCGGCGACATCGTCCAGCTGTACTTGCTTGTCGAAGTCGCGCTTCTGCGGGCTGGGGCAGCGTGTGCTGGTTCCACGGGTGCCGGATGTCGACCGGGTTGCCGAGCGGGTCGCGGTCGACGAAGACCTCGTTGCCCGAGCCCTCCCAGTCGTCGTAGAACGAGTGACCGAGCAGGATGCGCATGCCCAGGTTGATGTCGACGAGGTCGTTGGTGACGAGCTTGCCGTCGACGACGACGCCGGGGGTGACGAACATCGCGCGTCCCCAGTTGGTCATGTTCTGGTACTTGAAGTCGCAGACCGCCGGGTCGTTCAGGCTGCCCCAGCAGCCGAGCAGGATGCGCCGCTCGCCGACGTGCTCGTAGCCGGGCAGCGCCTCGTAGAAGAAGTCGAACAGGTCGTCGTGCAGCGGCACGACCTTCTTCAGGAACTCGATGTAGCGCATCAGCCGGATGTAGTAGTCGGTGAACAGCTGCACGGTCGGCGACGGTGCCGACGCCGCCCGGGTAGAGCGTCGACGGGTGGACGTGGCGGCCCTCCATCAGGCAGAACATCTCGCGCGTGTAGCGGCTGACCTGCAGCGCCTCGCGGTAGAAGTCGCCCTCGATCGGGTTGAGCGAGCGCATGATGTCGCCGATGGTCTTGTAGCCGTGGTCGCCGGCGTGCGGCGCCTCGGTGCTGTTGGCGCGTTCGAGCACGCCCGGGTTGGTCTCGCGGACCATCCGTTCGCAGTAGTCCACGCCGACCAGGTTCTCCTGGAAGATGTTGTGGTCGAACATGTACTCGGCGGCCTCGCCGCAGTTGATGATCCATTCGCCGAGGTGCGGCGGCGCGACGCCGTAGGCCATGTTCTGCGCGTACACCGAGCAGGTGGCGTGGTTGTCGCCGCAGATGCCGCAGATGCGGCTGGTGATGAAGTGCGCGTCGCGCGGATCCTTGCCCTTCATGAAGATGCTGTAGCCGCGGAAGATCGACGACGTGCTGTGGCACTCGCGCACGATCTTCTGCTTGAAGTCGACGCTGGCGTAGATGCCGAGGCTGCCGACGATGCGGGTGATCGGATCCCACGCCATCTCCACGACGTCGGTGTCGGCGTGCTGCGCCATGCTCGGGCCTGGTCCTGTACGTCGGTCATCGGTGTGCTCCCCCTGCTGGAGTCCAGTTGCTGTGGCGTGTAGCCGGTGGTCAGCTCGCGGCCCGGATGGCGCCACTTCGGTTCCTTGTTCGACGCGTGTCGAGCGGTGACCTTGCGCAGCCGCCGGATCACCTTGCCGTAGGTGCCGCTCGCGGTCGCCGACACCTTGCCGCCGGGTGGCTCGTCCATGAACGGCATGAACTTGTCCGGGAAGCCGGGCATGGTGCAGCCGATACAGATGCCGCCGACGTTCGGGCAGCCGCCCATGCCGTTCATCCAGCCGCGTTTGGTGACGTTGCACTTGACGACCGGTCCCCAGCAGCCGAGCTTCACCAGGCAGGTCGGCTGGCCGTACGCGGTCGGCGAACTCGCCCTGCTCGTAGTAGCCGCCGCGGTCGCAGCCCTCGTGCACGGTGGCGCCGAACAGCCAGGGCGGGCGCAGCTGGTCGTCGAGCGGGATCATCGGCGCCTGGCCGGCGACCTGGTAGAGCAGGTAGAGCAGCGTCTCGGACAGGTTGTCGGGCTGGATCGGGCAGCCGGGCACGCAGACGATGGGCAGGCCCGCCTTGGACTTCCAGTCCCAGCCGAGGTAGTCGGGCACGCCCATCGCGCCGGTCGGGTTGCCGGCCATCGCGTGGATGCCGCCGTAGGTGGCGCAGGTGCCGACCGCGACGATGGCGGTGGCCTTCGGCGCGAGCTGGTCGAGCCATTCGCTGGTCGTCACCGGCTGGCCGGTGAGCGGGTTGTTGCCGAAGCCGCACCAGTAGCCCTCGGACTTGATCGACTCGTTCGGGATCGAGCCCTCGACGACGAGGACGAACGGCTCGAGTTCGCCGCGGTCGGCCTTCCACCACCACTCGATGAAGTTGTCGGCGCCGGTCTCCGGACCGCACTCGAAGTCGATGAGCGGCCAGTGCACCTGGATGTTCGGCAGGCCCGGCAGCGCGCCGAGCACGATCTCCTCGATGCTGGGCTGGGTCGCCGCGGTCAGCGAGACCGAGTCGCCGTCGCAGCTGAGCCCGGCGTTGATCCAGAGAACGTGCAGTACAGGGGCTTCTGTGGCGGTCGTCATGGGGCATCGCCTTTCGCGCGACAGCCGAGAGTTCACTTGACCGTAGAACGGTTCGCGCGATCGGCGGACCGTTTTGGAGAGAATCGGTGATTCCCGGAATCGAGGTTTTTCGGCTCTCCAACCCAGGCGTGCGCGCTCGTATGGTGAGGTTCTACGACCAGATCCAGCGCGAAGGTGGTGGCCGGGTGCACGAGTTGGCGATCGCGGAGAGCGTCATCGAGACGATCACCGCGCGCACCGGCGAGCGCACCGTGCGCGAGGTCCGGCTCGAGGTCGGGCGGCTGTCCGGCGTGTCCGCCGATGCGCTGCGGTTCTGCTTCGAGTTGGCGGCCGCCGACACCGCCGCGGACGGCGCCACGCTGGTCATCGACGAGCCACCCGGGCGGGCGCACTGCGTCACCTGCGGTGAGGAGTTCGTCGTCGAGGACCCGATCCTGCTGTGCGGGTGCGGCAGCTCGGACGTCCGGGTGCTGGCCGGCGAGGAACTGCGCATTCTGTCGGTCGAGGTGAGTCGCTGATGTGCGCGACGTGCGGCTGTGGCGACGATGCCGGCGCCCGGATCGTCGATCCGGTACGCACACGCCATGCCGACGGGCACACGCATACGCACATGCGGACGGCCACACCCACGCGCATGCCGACGACGGCCGCACACGCATACTCACGCCGCACGCCGACGGCCACACCCACGGCACAGCCGCGACACCGAGACGCTGACGCTCGAGACCCGGATACTCGCCAAGAACGACGAGCTCGCCGCGCAGAACCGCAGCCTGGTTGCGGGCCGCGGCGTGCGTGCCGTCAACCTGATGAGTTCACCCGGCTCGGGCAAGACGACGCTGCTGGAGCGCACGATCACCGCGCTCGCGGGTTCGGTGCCGGTGCGCGTCATCGAGGGCGATCAGGAGACGACGTTCGACGCCGACCGGATCGCCGCCGCGGGTGCGCCGGTGCTGCAGGTCAACACCGGGTCCGGGTGCCACCTCGACGCGACGATGGTGCGACCGGCGTTGCGCCGGCTCGACCCGCACGACGGCCTGGTGCTGATCGAGAACGTCGGCAACCTGGTGTGCCCGGCGCTGTTCGACCTCGGCGAGGACGCCCGAGTCGTGATCATGTCGGTGACCGAGGGCGCGGACAAGCCGCTGAAGTACCCGCACATCTTCGCGGCGGCCTCGATCGTGGTCGTCTGAACAAGATCGACCTGTTGCCCTACGTCGACTTCGACGCCGACCGGTTCGAGCACGACGTGGGTCTGGTCAACCGGCGCGCGCAGATCCTGCCGGTCTCCGCCACCCGCGGCGACGGTCTGGACGAGTGGCTGGACTGGCTCGCCCCTACCCGCCAGGTTGCGGCGACGCTGACGACCTAGCCGGCCCGGCGATTGACGCGCCGAGCGCGCGCCCTCGTCTAGTTCGCGCAGCCGTATTGCATGATCCCCGGTGGCATCGCGGGCGGGTGCGTGCCGTCGCCGCAGCCGAGCACGCGGTCGCCGATCACCCAACTTCCGTGCAGGTATTGCAGCGCCTTCGTGGCGTGGTTGCCCTCGGGCACGTGGTGGTAGTTCACGTAGGCCCAGCCGTCGAGGCAGCCGTATCCGTGCTCGCTGTCCAGCGCGATCTGGGGGCCGGCCGCCTGCATCACGATGGCGAAGGCCTGCGCCGCGCTCAGGCACGCTGCGGCCGCGGCGTCGCTCGAGGCCGACGACGCCGGTGCGGTGGCGGGCGTCGTGGCTGGGACCGGCACGCCGGACGATGACGCGCCGGTTGCGCTCCCGGTCGTCGGTGAGTTCGCCGTGCCGATGCCCTGGGTGACCGAAGCCTTGGTGGACGCGCAGCCGGCCACCACTGCCATCGCCAGCACACCCGCGGCGAACCACGGTGTTCTTCGACGTCGCATCCAAACCCCTCCCAGCGTCCGGTCTGCAGTTGGAATCAGGCGCGGCGCCGGCCGGGCTTGGGGTCACCGCGACGCAGCAGCACCGCGCACAGCACCGCGCAGACGACACCGACCACGAGGCAATATCCGAGATCGGTGAGGTAGGTCGACGCGGTGTGGTCCCAGATCGGGTCGTGCGGCGGGGCCTTGACCGCCTTGTTGCCGGCTTCGATGACCCGGTTCAGGTCGATGGACGACCCGACGGCGCCACCGCCCCAGCGGGCCGGTGCCAACCACGCCACCTGCTCCAGGCCCGGCTTGCCGACCAGCGGCACCAGGCCACCGGAGAGCACCAGCTGGGCCATGGTGATCAGCACCAGCAGTGGCATCGTCTTGTCCGCGTTGTCGACGAGGGCGGAGATGACCAGACCGAGCAACATCGACACCACGGCGGTGACGATGACCGCGAGTGCGACCTCCACCAGGCCCGGACTTATCAGCGCGCCCTTGCTCGGGGTGCGGCCGAGCACACCGATCAACGTGAATACCAGCGCCTGCACCGCGGTGATCACGGTCAACACCACGATCTTGGAACCCAGGTAGGCGGTCATCGACAGGCCGATGGAACGCTCGCGCCGGAAGATCGCGCGTTCCTTGACGATCTCGCGCACCGAATTGGCCATGCCCATGAAGCAGGCGCACAGGATCAGCACCAGCAACACCGTCGGCGCGTCCGTGTTCGGCTGGGCGGCCACCACGCGCAACCCGTTCTTCGCCGGCACGACCCGGGGGATCACCCCGAGCAGCAACGGGAACAGGATCATCAGCCGGGTATAGGACCGGTCCGAGGCGATCACCGACACGTAGCGCCGCACCAGGGTGGACAGCTGCCTGGCCACGGACTGCTGGCGGATGTTGGGCAGTTCCTCCGGCACCCGCGCTGCGGAGGAGTCCGCCGGCCGCGCCTTGTGGAACTTCGACGAGCGGAATTTCTCACCCCATTCCGCGCCGGGCGTCGCTTCCAACGCGAGGAACACGTCCGGGAAGTCGGGCTTGTCGAAGTAGCCGAGGGCGCCGCCGGGCGGTCCGAAATAGGCGACGTACCCACCGGGCGCCAGCATCAGCACGAAGTCGCAGACATCGAGATTGGCCACGCTGTGGGTGACCACCACGACCGTGCGGCCGTCGTCGGCGAGCGTGCGCAGCGACTGCATCACCGACTTGTCCAAGCCCGGGTCGAGGCCGGATGTCGGCTCGTCCAGGTAGAGCAGCGACGGTTTGGTGAGCAGTTCGAGGGCGACGCTGGTGCGCTTGCGCTGCCCGCCGGACAGCCGGGCCACCTGGGTGTTCGCGTGCTGGGTCAAGCCGAGTTCGCTGAGCACCTCGTCGACCCGGGCGGTGCGTTCGGCCGCGGTGACGTCCGGCGGGAACCGCAGTTGGGCACCGAACTCGAGCGCCTTGCGCACGGTGAGGGTGGTGTGCAGCAGGTCGTCCTGCGGCACGTAGCCGATCCGGCGGCGCAGCTCGTCGTAGCTTGCGTACAGGTCGCGACCGGCATACCAGACGGCGCCGGAATCAGCCGGCCGGAATCCGGTCAGCGCGTTGAGCAAGGTGGATTTGCCGGCGCCGGACGGTCCGACGACGGCCAGCAGCGCGCGGGCCGGCAACTGGAAGCTCACTTCGTGCATGAGCTGCTTCGGCCCCGCGAACACCGCCAATTCCTGCGCCTCGAAGCTGACGTCGCCGGTGTCGACGAATTCGACCAGCTGGCTGCCTTCGACCTGCAGCAGGTAGTGGCCGATGGTGATGACGTCGCCGTCGAAGACCGGTGCCTGGATGACGCGCTGGCCGTTGACGAAGGTCCCGTTCGCCGAGCCGAGGTCGACGATCTCGGCGGTGTTGTTGGCCACCCGCAGTTCCGCGTGAAAGCGGGACACCAGCAGGTCGGGTACGTGCACGTCGTTGGCCGGGTCGCGGCCGACGGTGATGCGGCCGACGACCAGGTCGTGCGCGGCCTGCTGTTGGTGCTGCAGGCGGGTGCCGCTGGCCCCCAGGTCGCGCTCCGGGTCCGACGCCGGCAGCTCGTCGCGCCGGCGCAGCATGGTGCCGGAGGTGAGGTGGCGCTCGGGTGGGCGGACCGTCTCCGGGAACGCCGGCGCGTGCGCGGCCACCGGCACCGCGGCGGGCACCGGCGCTTGGTAGGTGAGGGCGATCTCGGGGCCGGCCGCGTCGCCGAGGAACAGCCGCAGGGTGCCGGAGTGCTGTATCAGCAGGCCGTCCTCGCCGAGTCGCGCGCCGTCGCACCAGCTGCCGTTGGAGCTGACGTCCCGGATCCGCCAGCCGTCGCCCTCGCTCTGAAGGAGCAGGTGGCGTCGTGACACGCGGGCGTCGTCCACCAGCAGGTCGGCTTCGATCGAGCGACCGATGACGAACGCCTTGCCGGGCGGCGCGACGTTCGAGGTGGGACCGGCGGCGGTGCCCGCGCCCGTCGTCACAGTCATGGTTCCGGTTGTCACGCAATCCCTCCGATATGGGTCATCACGAGCCGGTGCTGAGCACGATGTGGTCTACCGAGGCAGAGACCGCGACGCCGTCGGCGTTCGCGCTGACTCCGGTGATGCTGAGGTTGAACGGCAGGTTCGGCAGCGGCACCGGGATCGGCGGGAACAGCGACAGCAGGCCGCCGAGCTGGTCGATGATGTCGTCGAAGCCGCTGCCGTTGACGTGGATGTCCTGCGGGGTCAGGGTGAGCTGGCCGTGCTCGGCCTGCAACGTGGCGCTGCCGGCAACCGCGATCGTCACCCCGTCCTGCGCAATGCTGCCCGCGACCTGCACCGCGGAGCCGCTGCCCTTGGCGATGACCAGCCCGCCCGGCTGCGTCTTCAGGAAGGCATCCAGGTCGGCGAATCCGATCGATGCCTTCGCCGTGATGTGGTCGACCGGAATGCTCGTCGTGTTGTTGCTGATCGCCTTCGACAAGGGGATGTGGGCGCCTTTCAGGTGTGCGGACAGGTGCTCGATCCGCGGCCCGCCTGGTGGGGTGATGTCGTCGATCCCGATATTGATGTCGGAGTACTTGCCGAAGGCCACCTGGGTCAGGAACGGGAAGCCGCCGAAGGAGATGGTCGGCTTCTTGGCCAGCCCTTCGTCGCTCTGCACCACTCGTTGCACGGCCGCGCCCGAGGCGGCGACCGCGGCGATGCGATCGGCCGCGATCAGGACCACGAGCACTGCCAGCACGATCACGATGATTTTGCGCCGGCGGCGGGTGGCTGGCTGCGTGCCGAACAGCCGCGTCATGCTGGCGGTTCTCATCGGCCACCCCGCTGGCGTCACCCGTGCCCGAAACGACGGCCAGGCCGGTGATCGAAATGCGCACTACGCGGCTTTCGGCGGCAGTTCGGACAACTGTTGTGAGAGGCACGAAGGGTATCCGAAGATCGCATTGGTTAGAGAGCCCTCAGGCGTGCAGTTGTCCTTTCATTCCGTCGACGGAAATGGTCATATCCGCCCGAATCGTGACGGCCATTCCGGGCTCGATGTTCGCCTCGGGACGCTCGGGGCGATAGAGCAGCCACGGTTGGGACGAGGCATTTCGCAATGCCAGCAGTCCGGTGGCCGGATGGCGGATCACCGCGCCGATCACGACGTCGCTGTCGGCGGTGCGCACCGGCGTGAAATGGTGCCGCCGGATTGCCTTGCCCGGTTCGAGCACCACGGTGGTGTGCGTGACGAGCCGGGGCGGGGGCGCCAGCGGCGTCCGGCAGTCCGGCTGCGCGCAGTTCGCCAGGGCTTCGACCGGGTCGAAGAACTGCTGCGAGCCGCAGACCGGGCAGATCCGGACCAGGTCCTCCAGTCGCCGCATGGCCGCGCGCCACTGGCTTTCCGTCACCCGGGAGACCTTGGGGTCGCGCAGTCCCGCGGTGAACGCGGTGGTGAACAGCTCGCGGACGTAACCGGGCAGCGCCGGCCAGATCGTGATGGGGTTGGCCTGCGCCGACGTCGGCCGGTTGGACGGGTCGTCCGGATCGAAGATGAACAACGGATGGTCGCCGAGCAGTTCGCGCAGCGAGTCCGGGGTCAGGTCCTGTAACGCGTGCTCGCGGGCGCCGAAGAGCGGGTGATGCCGCAGCAACAGGTAGAACAGCACCACGGCCAGCGCGTGCCGGTCGGCGATGATGCTGGGTACCGCCTCGCCGCGCACGATCTCCGGCGCCATGAAGTAGAGCGTGCCGAGCACGTCGCTGGGCTGGCCGTCGACGCAGACGTTGTCGTTGTCGCAGATCTGGATGTCACCGCTGATGGGATCGACGAACAGGTTGCCGAAGCTGATGTCGGCGTAGCAAAGCCCGCTGGTGTGCAGGGCGAGGAACGCGTCGGCGAGGTTGGCCGCGGCCCGGCAGACGACTTCGAGCGGGATGCGCACGCCGGCGTCCATCACTGCCGACAGCGAGCGGAACCGCGGTTCGCGCACCGGCATGACATAGCCGAAGCTGGGCCGGTGGTCGGCGTGCGCGATATCGATCGGCCACAGGAAGGCTCGGCTTGGCGCCCCGAACCCGAGCAATCGACTGATGCGGTCACGCTGGCTGTTGCTGGCCGAGTCGGCGCGATACCACTTCAGCGCCATGATCCGGCCCATGCCGCGCATGGCCACCTCGTACACCAGGCCCTGCGTGCCCGCACCCAACAGGCGGCCGACCTCGAGTTGCTGGCCCGAGGCAACTAGCCGGACGCCGTCCGCGGTGCTGATGCCGTCGGTCATCGCTTGGTCTCGATCCAGACCACGGCGACGGTGGCATCGTCACCGCTGACGTCGGCTGCTTCGCGGGCCCATGTGCTGAGCGCGTCGGCGCCGATCGGCTGACCGGACTCGCGGCGGTGTGCGGCCAGTTCCCGGGCCGCGCGGAGCATGGATTCGTCGTTGGGATAGGCGTTGTCGAAGCCGTCGGTCGCGAGCACCAGCAGCACCGGGGCGGCGTCGGCGGGGATGCGCGCACTGTGTGCCAGCTCGTACGCATCCGGATGGCTGATCGAATCGGTGGCGCCGTCGGCCTGGCGCTCGACTGCGGCCAGCCGGTCGGCGTCGCCGTCGCGGCCGACCGCGATGATGTCGCCGTCGCCGACCCGCACGACGGTGATGGCGTCCGCGCTCACCCGGCACAGCACCGCGGTGGCGCCGTAGGCGATTCGCGGGTTCGTCGCCCACGCTTCGGCGAGTGTTGCCGCCTCGGCCCGGTCGGTCGCGTCGGCGGACGCAGCTGAGGCGCTGTCGGCGTCGGCGTCACTGACGGCGCTGGCGGGGTCGAGCGGGTGACCGGCCAGGTGCTCATCGACGCTGCGGCGCCACGTGTCGATCAGCGCCGCGGCGAGTTCGTCCGCGTCGGCAAGTTCGGGCGGCAACGCCGTCGCCGCGGCCACCACGAAATCGGCGCCGAGTTTGCTGCGAATGCAGCGCGGGTCGCTGTGGCCGTCCGCGACCGCCACCGTGGCGACCACGGCGGCTCCGTCCGCGCCGCTCCAGCCGACGGCGTCCTCGCACTCGCGCTGGTGCTGCCGGTGCGTGGCCCCGGTCTCGGACGCAGTGGTGACCTCGACCCGATCAATCCGGGCGCTCATGACGAGGACACGTCGTCCGGTGCGTAGAACAGGTCGTCGTCACCGGGGACGCCGACGGCGCTGTTGTCGCGGAAGGTCGGCGCCACCGCGGTCGAGGCCCAACGAATGGCCGCGATGATGCCCTCGGGGTTGTTGGCCAGCACCGGGTGCCGGCCGCTGTCGTGCCCGATGAACGTCTGCAACACGTTTTGGTCGGCGTCGCGGCCGATCGCGATCGCCAACCGGATGGCGCGGGAACCCCAGGTCGTGTCCAGCACGCGGCGCAGTCCCTCGTCGAAGTCGTCGGTCGGCTGTCCGTCGGAGACCAGGACGAGCACCGGTGCCAACCCACGCTCGGGCATCGGCGGCACCTGCAGGCCGTCGGCGACGATCCTCAGCGCGGCGCCCATGTCGGTGAAGCCCCCGGCGCTGACCGGCTCCCAGCGAAATTCGTCGACCGGGGTCGGCTCCGGGTGGTGCCACTGGGCGCCGGTGCTGAAGGTGGCCGCGCGCACCAGCACGTCGGCGGACATATTGCCCTGGGCGGCCGCCCGCAGCGATGGCAGCGCTTCGGAGATGGCGACGTTGAGGGCTTGGATCTTGCCGTCGGCCCGCATGGAGCCGCTGACGTCGAGAATCCAGATGAAATGCAATTGGCGACGCGCCATCGGTCCGCCGAGAGAGCGCAGCTCCTGGACCTCTTCCGCCATGTCGTTCACCTCAGCGCATGGCCGGACGAATCACAATACGTCGGACCCAGCTCGGGGCAATGTCTTCCAGCGTGTCCCAATATCGCCAGCATCAGCCTAATTGTTTCCATTCGGCGCTGGCTCTGGCGAGCGGGCATGATGTGCGGAAAGCTCAGTCGGGCTCGGGCCGCTCGCGCCACGCTCGGCGGTAGTTGCCCTTCGCGCGTAGATCACCATCTCGAGGGAAATTATGGCGCCTAGCCCGCTCGTCGAAGCAGTAGAGCACTTTTCGCTCGCCCAATTGATGGCCGACCAGAACTTGCTGCGAAACGTCCTCAACGACCTCGGCGCGCAGCCGTCCGAAGTGTTCCTGCTGGTGGCTGCGCTGGAGGCGCGGATCCCGCAGACATTGATCGAGCACACCGCCACGAACGATCTGTCGGTGGTCGAGCCGCGGCTGGTGGCCGATCTCAACAATCGCGGCATCGAACGTGCCCGGGCGGAGTGGGCGGTTTCGGCGTGGAAGGAAGCGGTCGGCGCCTCCTCGTTGGGGCAACCGACGATGATTCCGAGCCAGCCGACACCCAGCCAGCCAGTTTCGAGCCAGCCGGTTTCGAGCCAGCCGACACCCAGCCAGGGCGTGTCCAGCGAACCGGCCACCATGCTGCCCAGCCAGCCGACACCGAGCCAGGGCGTGTCCAGCGAACCGGCCACCATGCTGCCCAGCCAGCCGACACCGAGCCAGCCGACACCCAGCCAACCCGCGCCGAGCCAGCCGGCACCGAGTTACCAGCCGGGCGCGTCCAGTGAACCGGCCACCGTGCTGCCCAGTCAGCCCGCGCCGCCCGCCGCGCCGCCAATAGCGGCGCCGGCAGCGGCAGTCGCGTCGGCGCGTGGTCCGGGTTCGCCCCCGCCGCCGTCCGGTCCGATGTCGACGGTTCCGACGCCGCAGGGTGGTGGTGCCGGCGGTGGACGCCGCACCGGCGTGATCGTTGCCGCCATCGTCGTCGCGCTGGTCGTGATCGGGGTCGTCGCCTTCGTGGCGTGGCCCAAGAGCAAGCACCACACCGCGGGCGGCCCGTCGACCGGTACGAGCAGCCACGCCTCGACGTCAGCTCATTCGTCGACCTCGGTCTCGGCGAGCAGTAGTACGGCCGCGGGCAACCTTGCCGCGCCGCTTGGTTCGGCGCACAAGGTGACGGTCCCGGGCACGGTCTCGTGGACGCCTACCGGGTTGGTGGTGGCCAAGGGCGAGCGAATCAACATCACGGCGACCGGGCAGGTGGCGAACGCACCGGGGAACTTCGCCGGCCCGAACGGGGCTATCGGGAATCTCGCCAAGTACTCGCTGCTCGGCGGCGGCGAGCACCACGCCGGGCTGATCGGCTTGATCGCGGGTTCGGGCTCGATCTTCTTCGTCGGCGCCAACTACAACGGCATCGCGCAAGACGACGGGGTGCTGTACCTCGGCATCAACGACATCGGCGTCGGCAACAACAGCGGTCAGTACACGACCACGATCCGCCTCGGCGCGTCCTGACCAGCCATTGACCAGCGCAGTGATTGCGCCGCTGAGAATCGACGTCTCCTATCACGGTCCGGACGATCGGACCGCGGCGCTCGCACACGCCGCCGAGGAATGTGGCATCGGCGGTTTCTTCGTGCCGGAGGGAACGCAGGATCCGTTCATCTCGCTGACGTTGGCTAGTGCCTCGACCTCAACCCTGCAACTCGGCACCGGCGTTTCGATCGCGTTCGGCCGGACGCCGATGTCGATGGCGTATTCGGCCTACCACCTGCACCGGGTCAGTGGCGGTCGTACGATCCTCGGTCTCGGCTCTCAGATCAAGGCGCACATCGCGTATCGGTACGGGATGCCGTGGTCGCGTCCGGCCGCACGCATGCGCGAGTACGTGGCGGCGCTGCGCAGCATCTGGCACTCGTGGCAGACCGGTGAGCCGCTCGACTTCCGCGGCGAGTTCTACACGCACACATTGATGCCGCCGCTGCTGTCGCCGGGACCGCTGGGATTCGACAGCCCGCAGATCTGGCTCGGGGCGGTCGGGCCGAAGATGGTCGAGGCGGCCGGTGCGGTCGCCGACGGGCTGATCGCGCACCCGTTGCTGTCCTCGAGCTACCTGCGCGACGTGCTGGGTCCCGGCGTGACGCGCAGCCGAGCGGGCGCCGGCAACTCGGACCGCGCGTTCACCCTGGCGGCGATGGTCATGGTGGCGTCCGGTCGGACCGAACAGGAGCTGGACGCCGCGGTCGCGGGGACTCGACGCCAGATCGGGTTCTACGCGTCGACCCCGGCGTATGTGCCGGTGCTGGCCCATCACGGCCTGTCGGCGCTGCATGGCGAGGCCCGGTCTTTGACGAAGGCCGGGCGTTGGGACGAGCTGGCGAGCCTGATCGACGACAGCATCCTGAACACCTTCGCCGTGGTGGGGGACGTGGCAGGGGTTCGCTCGGAGCTGGTCCGGCGGTTCGGGGGCCTCGCCGATCGAGTCATCCTGTCGTTGCCATATCCCGCCGCCGACGAGCTTTCGCTCGCCATTGCCGCGGGCTGAGCCGCATCGTCTCAGGACAGGACGCGGCGCCGGAAGTTGCGCAGCCCGAGGGCCAGGAACGCAGCCGAGAAACCGAGCAACACCGGGTAGATCACGTAGAGGTGCATGTGCGGGGCGTCGGTGAACGCGGCACGCATGCCTTCGTTGACGTAGATCAGCGGGTTGATGAGGACGAGCGTCTGCAGCCAATGCCACCCGCCGATCGTGACCGGCGCGAGTCGGGTCCATTGGTAGTAGGTGCCGCCCAGGAAGGTGATCGGCAGGATGATGAATCCGAACATCAAGCCGATATTCCGCGGCTCGAAGCTGGTGCCGAGGATGAGGCCGAGGCCGGCCATGGCGACGCAGGCGAGCGGGACCAGCGTCAGGATGTACAGCCAGTGCAGGTTGAGCTGCGCGGTTGCGCCGCGCGCGTGCACCACGGCGGCGATCGGCAGCACGATGGCGGCTGAGATCGCGCCCTGCGCGGCGCCGGAGAGCACCTTGGCGATGGCGACCAACCAGATCGGACATGGCGCCTGGACCCGGTCTTCGATCTCCCTGGTGAACCCGAATTCCTGCGCCATGGCCAGCGCGATGGATTGCACGCCTTGGAACATGATCGAGATGCCGACGACGCCGGGGACCAGCACGGTGGCGAACGACGACTCAGCGCCGCGCCCCGAGCCGCCGATGCCCTGGCCGATCTTCGGGAAGACGAACAGGAACACGAAGCACAGCAGGAACGGCTGGATGACGGTGCGCAGCACGAATTCGCCGGTGTGCTTGCCGAGCACGACCAGGTCGCGCAGCAGCAGCGCCCCCAACGCGGTACGGCTGGCAGCGAACGCGGTCCGGGTCGGCGACGTCGCGAACGGCGTCCGCGTCTCGACCTGCGGGATAGCGGTCACGTTTCGCGCAACTCCTTCCCGGTCAGCTGGATGAACACGGTCTCCAGCGTGGGTTCGGCGAGGGATAGGTCCAGCACGGCGAATCCGCCGCCCTCGGCCGCGTTCACCACCTGGGGTACGAGATGTTCCCCGCCTTTGACGTGCAGCTCGACGCCGTTGCCGACGGTGCGGGTTCGGGTCACGCCGGTGATGGCCGAGGTCAGCAGCCGAGCCAGCGTGTCGGGGTCGCCGGCGGTCTTCACGGTCACCACGGTGTCCGCGCCGATCGTGCGCTTGAGTTCGGCGGGCGTGTCCAGTGCCACGATCCGGCCGTGATCGATGATGGCGACCCGCTGGCAGAGATGATCGGCCTCCTCCATGTAGTGCGTGGTCAGCACGATGGTCTGGCCCTGCCGATTGAGGTCACCGAGCATCTCCCACAGCGCGAGCCGGCTTTGTGGATCCAAGCCCGCGGTCGGTTCGTCGAGGAACAACACGGCTGGTCGATGAAACACCGCCCGCGCCACCATCAATCGCTGTGCCATGCCGCCCGAGAGTGCGTAGACCGACGCGTTGGCCCATTCGGTGAGCTGGAACCGTTCGAGTAGTTCGTCGGCGGTGACTCGAGACGCGTGGCTGCTGATGCCGAACAGCCGGCCGTGGAAGTACAGGTTCTCCCGAACGGTCAGCTGCCGGTCCAGCGTGTTCTGCTGGGACACGATCCCGCTGAGCTGCTTGGCGAGCGCCGGGTGTGCGACCACGTCGACGTCGCCGATGAACGCCTGTCCCGAGGTCGGCACGACGCGAGTCGTCAGCATGCCCGCGGTCGTCGTCTTGCCGGCGCCGTTCGGGCCGAGCAGGCCGAAGATCTCGCCGGTCGGGATGTCCAGGTCCAGCCGGTCGACGGCGGGCCTGGTCATCGTCGGGTAGGTCTTGCTCAGGCCCACGGTGCGGATGATGCCGGGCGCTGCCCGAGTGGTTTCCACGCCGACCATCATCGCTGCCCGCGCTGTGTGGTGATCGGACGGAGTCGCCATCGCGAGGGGGCCGACGTTCCCGCAGTTGGCCGTCCTGGGTCGGGGCGGTTGGTTGCGTGCCGGGGTGGGAAGGAAGATGCTGTGTGCGTCTTGAGTGAACCGGGTCAGTGGGACCGGGTCTAACGGGGAGGACCGGATGTCCGTTCGTTCTGCGTCAGGTCGCCGGGCCAGGCCCGTCCGCGCTTTCGTGATCCTCCTCGCCAGCTTGTTCGTGCTCGGCGGTGGCTCCATGCTGCTGGCCGGCGCGGCGAGCGCGTCGGCCCCGATCGCCGCACCCGTGCCGCCGGTCCCGCCGGCGGCCCCCGCACCGGTGCTAACGCCGGTGCCGCCGTTGCCCCCCGTCCCCCCGGTGCCGCCGACGTGTGCCTGCCACAGCACCACCGCACCGCCGACGATTGCGCCGACCAGCCCGGTCGTGGTGCCGCCAACCGTGCCGCCGGTGAATCCGCCGGTCCTGGCCGAGACGGGCACCGACCACACCGCGGCGATCATCGTGAGCGCACTGATGATCGTCTCGGGTTGCATGCTGCTGGTGGTGGCGCGCCAGCCCCGCCGCCGCGACCACGCCATCTGACGAACCCGTCGCCTTGGCTGACCGGTGGATCCGCGTCGGCCACGGCGTGGTCGCCGCTGGACCCAGGGCAGTCGCTAGTCCGAGATACCCAGCTAAGTCGGAATAACGATAGGCTTATTCCGACTTGGCCGGAGGTGACATGGCGGGCTGGCCGAAGCACCGGTACGAGGTGCGGCCGTGGCGGCAGGCACAGCGAGGCGGCAATCGCGATGACCGCACGCTGGCCGAAATCCGCGTCGCGCTCCCGCCGAAGATCTCCACCCTGCCCGTCCCGCTCGAGAGCGACCTGGCTGCGCAGATGGAGTCGGCCGTGGCCGAGATCGTCGCGCTCGACCACACCCACGGCGACCAGTTGGAGGCCCTCGGCGTCCTGCTGCTGCGGACCGAGTCCGTGGCATCGTCCAAGATCGAATTCGTCGAGGCGAGCCTGGACGATTACGCGCGCGCCCTGCACGGCAACAAGGCGAGCTCGGCCGCCGCCTCCGTGGTCGCAGCAACCCGCGCACTGGAGCTGCTCATCAGCGACACGACGGCCAGCGGGCAGGTCGAGTTGGCGGGGTTGCTTCGGGCCCATCAGGCGCTGATGGCGGATGACCCAGGCGAGAGCAGGTACGCGGGGCAGCTTCGCGATGTGCAGAACTGGATCGGTGGTAGCGATTACTCACCGCGCAACGCCCTCTACGTTCCGCCGCCCGCCGCGACGGTTGCTGAGTACATGGCCGACGTCATCGAATTCGCCAATCGCGACGACATGCCGGTCCTCGCGCAGGCAGCAGTCGCGCACGCCCAGTTCGAATCAATACACCCGTTCACCGATGGGAACGGGCGCATCGGGCGAGCACTGATCAACGCGACGCTGCGACGTCGACGAGCGACTAACCGTGTCGTCGTGCCGCTCGCCTCCGCGCTGGTGGCGCACCGCGACCGATATTTCGATCAGCTGACGGCGTACCGCGAGGGGGACGTTCGGCCGATCATCGACTCGTTCGCGGTTGCGTCCCGGATAGCCGCGGCGGAGTCGGCAACCAGCGCGCAACGGCTCGCCGCGATTCCGGACGAATGGGCTCAGATGTTGGGGCCGGTTCGGATCGATAGTGCCGCCGCGAAGCTGCTCGACGTGCTGCCGGCGCATCCGGTGCTCTCGGCCGACGACGCGGTGGAACTGATCGGCGCACCGGTGAGCAGTGTGTATACGGGGATCGAGCGGCTCGCTCAAGCGGGTGTGCTCCGGTCTCTGACCGATCGTCGACGTAACCAGGTCTGGGGCGCCTCGCTCATCCTGGATGAGCTGGACGACTTGGGCGCACGCATTGCCCGCGCCGCGCAGTAGCTCCGCGATCACGCGATCTGACCGCGCTCGGGCGCAGGGCGTGCGGACCTACTGGTCTGCTGGGGGATCTGGCGGCTGCGGCGGGTCGGATGATGGCGGCGCTTCGGACATTTCGGCAACGGCCTTTCGCGCCTGGCGCAGCCGAGATCCTCGCGGCAAGCTGAGGGAGACGTAGGCAGCTGCGCCCGCCGGTATCGGCAGCCAGAAGTTCACCAATCGCCACCCGAGCACTCCGAGTGTCGCCGTGACTCGTGGCACGCCGAAGCTCACCAGCAACGATGCCGAGGATGCCTCGATGATGCCCAAGCCACCGGGCACGATCGGAATGGCGCCGAGCACGTTTGCGATGCCGTAGGCAGCGAACAGCTTGATCGGATCGATGAAGTGACCGAACGCGGCGAGGAATGCCCACAGTGACGCGGCATCGAGCAGCCAGTTCACCGCTGCCCAAGCCGATGCCCGCCTGAGCACGAGCCGGTCGTGGGTAAGGTGCCCGACCGACTCGCTGACGTGCCGCACGATCGCCTCGAGGCGGTCCGCGCCGACGCGGGGCAGGCGCCTACCAACGGCACGTACGGCGCGCACCGCCTGTTCCTCACCGCGGGTGAACGTGTAGAGCAAGGCGGAGACGGCGAACAGCGCAACGAGGCCGACGAGGGCGATGACGACGTAGATCGGGTGCACCCCGGCCAGCGGTATGGACACGAGCAGGGCGAGCCACAGCATGACGTTCAAGACGATCGCCGAGATGATCGCTTGACTGCCGAGCACGAATGCGGCATCCGTTCCGTCGACACCGCTCGTCGTCAGCAGCCGGTAGCCCAATCCTGCGCCGCCGACGGATCCGGCCGGAATGACGTGCGAGATGCCGGTTGTCGCAAGCACGATCTGGAACAGGTGGAACAGGGGCGGGCTGGAGCGGAGTAGCAGGGTGCGCATCAGTAGCGCATATGCCAGCAGCGCTGCGACCTCCAGGCCGAGGCCACCGACGAGCCAGCCGACGTTGACATTGCGCAGCTCGTCGATGTTCTTGCTCGCGCCGACGAGCTCCGGCACCACGAAATACTCGACGACCAGCAGCGTGATGACGATGAGCACACCGCTGCGCAGGCGGGCGAGGACGACAGATCGAAGCGATCGACGATGAGCCCGATGTTCGTCGTCCGAGGTCACACCGTCATCGTCGCAGGATCACGCTCAGTCCCGCCTGGTGTGCTCAGCGGCAAACATGCCGGCGCGCAGATGCCAGCGGCGAGACGTTCGCGATCGGGCAGCCTTGACGCCGGTGACGAGGCGCTCCCGGTCGAACATCCCGGACACCATCCGTAAGGCCAGGGCATCGATCGCCAGCAGCCCGGCGGCGAACTCGACCGCGACAACGAAGGTCGGGTGGATGACGCCGACGGCGAGGAGCACGACGACGCCGACAATCGGCAGGCTTGCGAGCGTCCCCAACTGCTGCGCGACGCGCACCTCGCGAGCTCTGACCGACACCGCCATTCCGACGACGATGGCCCAGCCGGCAACGAGCGGCGACAGTAGAAATAGGGCGAGAATTACCGGACCGTCGTGGAACACGGCTGAGGCGACGACGGGGTGGGCGAATAGTGCTACGGCGGTGAAGAAGATTCCGAATATCACGTAAGAGAGCGCGACGGTGGGAATCATGACGGCTGCCGCCTTGCCCAGAATGAATTCCCCTCGCCGGACGGGTGTGGTCAGCAACGGCTCCAGGGTTCCCTGCTCCCGCTCACCGGCGACGCAGTACGCAGCGAGGGTGGCGGGCATGACGACGGAGGTTAGGAGCAAGTAGAGGATCGAAAGGGCAAGCCTGTTGTCCAACGCAGAACCCGACGTGGTCGCCGGGGTGAGAAAGATCGAAATGATCGGCTGGAGCAGGAAGAGGAGCGGAAGAACCGACATCGTCACGACGATCGCCCTGTTGCGACGGTAGTCCAGCAGTTCCTTGCGCAGAACTGCGACCGTACGGCCGGCGTCGAAGCCCGTCACGGTCGGCGAGCCTCGACGTCCTCGTCGATCAGCTCGAGGTACACGTCTTCGAGCGAGTGCAGCGCCTCACTGATGGAAAGCACGTCAGCGCCGGCACCGACCAGTGCCCGTGTCACCAGGGGCGCGGCGATCGTCGGATCGGAGACTGTCAGCGCATAGGATCCGGCGTCGTCTGATCGCCAGTTCTCGACGGCGCCGATGCTGGTGAAGAGCCGCTCAGGGTCGGTCAGCGGCGCGACGGTCTTGACGACGATCGAACTGTTGAACAGCTGTGCGCGCAGCTCGGCAGGCCGACCGATCGTGCGCAGCGTGGTGTTCATGATGGCCACCCGATCGCATACCTTTTCCGCCTCCGCAAGCCGATGGGTGGTCAGGAAGACGGTAACTCCCTTCTCCCGAAGCCCGATGATCAGATCGTGGACCTCGCGCGCGGCGACGGGGTCGAGCCCCGAGGTCGGCTCGTCCAGGAACATGATCGTCGGATCACTCAGGAGCGTGCGCGCCAGCCCCACTCGCTGGCGAAGCCCTTTCGACAAAGCGCCGCAGAGGTCACCAGCCCTTTCTATGAGATTGACGGCGTCAAGGGCGCCGCTGATCCGGGCTGATGCTGCGTCGTCCTTCAGTCCGTAGAGACCCGCGAAGTACTCGAGGTTCTCCGTCACGGTCAGCCGCAAATACAGGCCGGGTGCCTCGGGCATGATCGAAATATGCTGGCGGATTTCTACGCCGTTCTCGGGACTGAGCGGGATCCCAGCCACGGTCGCCGTGCCCGAGGTCGGGGCGATCAACGTGCCGAGAGTGCGGACCATCGTGGTCTTGCCCGCACCATTGGGCCCGAGGAAGCCGAAGACTTCGCCATGAGCAACGTCGAACGAGACGTCGGAGTACGCGGTGCGCGGGCCGAAGCACTTGGTCAATCCCTCGACCGAGAGGGCTTGAGCCTGCCCGCGGGCGTCGGAACTCATTGACGGAGGCCTTTCAGCGTCCGGAGTACGTCGACAGCGGCTGAGAGATGCGGGATGGCGCTGGCCATCGCTGGCATTCCTATCCGGATGCGCCGACTGCCTCAGTGCACCGCGCGAGTCTCTTGCCGGACCACCCGCACACGTGCAGGCGACACCTTGACCAGCCGAGTATGCGCTGCACCGGACGTCGCTGGCCAAATGGGGCTACCCCCCGCTATCCGACGTACCCACGGCACCAGCCAAACCAGGCCAAACCGCATCCTTTGCTCGATGTTGGTGGGGACGGGCTGAGTTAATGGAATCGAACTGGCGCAACGGTGGGACAGTGGACGCGTCGAGGTCGTCCTCGTTGCGCGTTTTTCGCGCACTCGGTCTCGGTGCAGGCGTGACCGTGTGTGCCGCAGCAGCCGGCGCATCGCAGAGCGGAACCGCACCACATGACCGCACGCCCTACCGGCGAGAGGTTGAGCGACCGATTCGACATCGATCTGGACGTGCCCGAGCGGGAAATCCGGGTGTTCGGCGATGTGGACATGAGCACCGCGCCACTGCTCGTCACCGCCGCGATCGCGATGCGGAATTCGATGCCTGCCGATCTTCAGCTCAACCTGGCCGGAGTCACGTTCGCCGACTCGTCGCTGCTTAGTGCGATCGCCCAGATCAGGGGTGGCCTCTCTGCCAGCGAAAGCCGAATCTGCATCGTCAGCTCGTCCGCTGCAGTCAAGAGGCTGTTCCTCGCGGCAGGTGTAACCGAACTATTGAGTGGCGTCCTGGACCCGGCGCCGGTTTTGACCACTTGATCAGCTGGGCCAGGCTCGACGCCGCGCACGGCGAGGCACGCAATGAATGACGCTCTGAGAGTCACTGTGACCGGCGGCAGGCGCCGAGCGTGACACTCGCGACGCCCGTTCAGACCGGCAGCTTGCCTGCGCCCAGCGACATCACCGTCGCCTCGCAACTGTCTGCCGACGACACGATGCGCGGGTTGGGCGTCGTGGACCCGGACGGATTGTCCGGCGCCGAGGTCAACGAGCGCCGAGCCCGGTGGGGTCCGAATGCGGTCTCTTCGCACCAGGCCCGCTTCTGGCCGGTGCTGTGGCGTCAGCTGCGCTCACCGCTGCTGGTGCTGTTGCTGTCGGCCGCGTTGGCGTCCTACTTCGTCGGGGAGAAGAGCGACGCGGTCATCATCGGCGTCATCGTCGCCCTCTCGGTCGGGCTCGGTTTCGTCAACGAGTACCGGGCCGAGAAGGCCGCGGAAGCGTTGCACGACCAGATTCATCACGAGGTCGTCGTCACGCGTGACGGAAGGTCCAGCACGGTCGACGTCACAGACCTCGTCCCGGGCGACCTGGTGGATCTGCGGCTGGGTGACATCGTGCCGGCCGACCTGCGACTCATCTCGGTCACCGGGTTGGCGTGTGACGAGTCAGTGCTGACCGGCGAGTCGCTGCCGGTAGACAAGAACACCGATGTCGTCGCGGCGGGGACGGCACTGGCCGAGTTCACCGGTTGCGCGTTGATGGGGACCGTCGTGAACGCCGGTAGCGGGCGCGGCGCCGTCGTATCGACCGGGGCGCGAACCGAGTTCGGCAAGATTGCCGCCGGGCTGTCCACGCACCAACTGGACACCGAGTTCCAGGTCGGGTTGCGGAAGTTCTCGATGCTCCTCGTCTATGTGGCCGGGGCGCTGACCTCGTCGATATTCGTGCTCAATGTGGCGTTCCACAAACCGGTCATGGACGCGTTGCTGTTCTCGTTGGCGATCGCGGTTGGGATCACCCCGCAGCTGCTCCCCGCGGTGGTGTCCAGCAGCTTGGCCGCGGGTTCACGACGGATGAGCAAACGCAAGGTGCTGGTCAAGCGCCTGGTCTGCATCGAGGATCTCGGCAACGTCGACGTGCTGTTCACCGACAAGACAGGCACCTTGACGGCCGGACGGATCGACTACGCCAGGTCGACTCCCGTCGGAAACGCCGACGCTGACGCTGTGTTGCGCTGGGGGCTGATGGCGACCGAGAACGTCGGCGCCGACGGCAGTGCGGTTGGTGGCAATCCGCTGGATCAGGCGCTGTGGAAAGCCCCGGGCGTCACTGGCCAACTGGCCGCGGTGACTGCCTGCACACGCCTCGGAGTGCTGCCGTTCGATCATGAACGCAACATGGTTTCGGTCCTTGTCCGGGACGAGGCTCAGCACCTCACTCTGGTGACGAAAGGCGCACCGGAGACAGTGCTGGAGCGATGCGTGGATGTGCCCGAGGCCGCGCGGGACTCGCTGGCCGGCGAGTTCGCCGCCGGTAACCGGGTCGTCGCGGTCGCTACCCGCACAGCCACCACCGACGAGCGGCCGACCGCGGCCGACGAGCGTGGTTTGTGCCTGATCGGATTCCTCGTCTTCCTCGACCCGCCGAAGGCCGACGCGGCGAAGGCGCTGCGGCGGCTGGCCGGACTCGGCATGGCCGTGAAGGTCGTCACCGGCGACAACCCGGCCGTCGCGGTCAAGGGTCTGCGCCGAGCTCGGTCTGACTGACGGTAAGGCGATGACCGGCGCCGATCTCGTCACACTGGATGATCACGCCCTGGCGGAGGCCATCGCCGTCACGACGGTGTTCGCACGCGTCAGCCCGCAGGACAAGGCGCGAATCGTCCGGGTGCGACGCATGAGCGGCGGCGGGGTCGCGTTCCTCGGCGACGGTGTCAACGATGCCCTTGCCCTGCACGCCGCCGACGTCGGTATCTCCGTCGACTCCGCCACCGATGTCGCCAAGGATGCCGCCGACGTCATCCTGCTCGAGAAGGATCTGGACGTACTGGCCGACGGCGTCGCCGAAGGTCGCCGCATTTTCGCCAACACCATCAAATACGTGCTGATGGGAACGTCCAGCAATTTCGGCAATATGTTCTCCGCCGCCGGAGCATCGCTGTTCCTGTCGTTCTTGCCGATGCTGCCGTCACAGATCCTGCTGAACAATCTGCTCTACGACTCCAGCCAGCTCGCGATTCCCACAGACCACGTCGACGAAGAGCAATTGCGGCAACCCTCGCACTGGGACATCGCGTTCATCCGCCGCTTCATGATCTTTTTCGGGCCGCTCAGCTCGGTGTTCGACTTCGCGACCTTCGCTGTGATGCTTTGGATCTTCCATGCCGGTGCGGCCGAGTTCCGCTCCGGCTGGTTCGTCGAATCGCTGGCGACACAGACCTTGGTGATCTTCGCGATTCGCACCCGGCGGATCCCCTTCTTCCGAAGCCATCCGAGCCTGCCACTGGTCCTCGCGGCGGCGAGCGTGGTGATTGTGGGCTCGGTACTGCCCTCGACGCCGTTGGCCCATGAGCTGGGCTTCAGTGCGCTGCCAGCGACATTCTTCGCGGCCCTGGCCGGAATGGTCGTCGGCTATCTCGTCCTGATCGAAATAGGGAAACGCATCTTTTACCGAACGGCCGCCATTCACCCACGGCCGCGGCGCGGCTATACCAGGGTGCGGGCGGTGCGCCGCCGCGCCGCCCGCTTCAGCATCAGCCACGCGCTCGGCCTGGCCCACTCGATCCCGTCCACAGTGCCAGCACACCGGCGGGCGCGATCCGCCACAGGAGACAGCCCATGACCGACTACCGCATCGATCTTTTGGACGCCTACTGGCGTGCCGCGAACTACCTCTCCGTCGGGCAGATCTACCTGCTCGACAACCCGCTGCTGCGTGAACCTCTGCTGCCTGAGCACATCAAGCCCCGGTTGCTCGGTCACTGGGGGACGACTCCTGGGTTGAACCTGCTGTACACGCACATGAACCGGGCGATCAGAGAACGCGACGTGAACGTGCTGTACGTGACCGGACCTGGTCACGGTGGCCCGGGGCTCGTCGCGAACGCCTACCTCGACGGCACGTACAGCGAGGTCTATTCCGCTGTAGGTCAGGACGAGGACGGGATGCGCGCGCTGTTCCGGCAATTCTCGTTTCCTGGCGGGATCCCCAGCCACGTTGCCCCGGAGACTCCGGGCTCTATCCACGAAGGCGGCGAGCTGGGCTACGCACTCGTGCACGCCTACGGCGCCGTGTTCGACAACCCCGACCTGCTCGCCCTGTGCGTGATCGGTGACGGTGAGGCGGAGACCGGACCGCTGGCGGCGAGCTGGCACTCCAACAAGTTCCTGAACCCGGCCAGAGACGGTGCGGTGTTGCCGGTGCTCCATCTGAACGGTTACAAGATCGCCAACCCCACCGTGCTGGCCCGCATCCCGGAGCACGAGCTGGCCGAGCTGCTGCGCGGGTATGGCTACGAACCGTACTTCGTCAGTGGCGATGACCCCTACCCGGCGCATGAACAACTCGCCGCAACCCTGGACGCAGCGCTGGACGACATTGCCCGCATTCAGCACGAGGCGCGCACCCGAGCGAACGCTGACCGGCCGAGGTGGCCGATGATCGTTCTGCGGACGCCGAAAGGGTGGACCGGACCAAAGATCGTCGATGGCTTACCCGTCGAGGGCACGTGGCGCGCGCACCAGGTGCCGCTGGCCGAGACCCGCACCAATGCCGAGCATCGCGCGCAGCTCGAAGAATGGATGCGCAGCTACCGGCCGGAGGAACTGTTCGACGCGACCGGCGCGCTGATCCCCGAGCTGCAGGCACTCGCACCGGTTGGTGCGCGCCGGATGAGCGCGAACCCTCATGCCAACGGCGGTTTGCTGCTGCGAGACCTGGTCATGCCCGACTTCCGCGACTACGCGGTACCGGTGCCGCACCCGGGAGGTGAATCGAGTGAGGCCACCCGCGTGCTCGGTACCTTTCTGCGCGACGTGATCACCGCCAATCCGGACTCATTTCGATTGATGGGGCCCGACGAGACCGTCTCCAACCGGCTCACTCCGGTGTTCGAGCACACCGACCGGGCCTGGGACGCCGAGCGGATGGCCACCGACGATCACCTGGCTCCCGACGGCCGGGTCATGGAAGTGCTGTCCGAGCATCTGTGCCAGGGCTGGCTCGAGGGCTACCTGCTCACCGGGCGGCACGGGTTGTTCAACTGCTACGAGGCGTTCATCCACATCGTCGACTCGATGTTCAACCAACACGCCAAGTGGCTCAAGACCACCCGCCACATCCCATGGCGGGCGCCTATCGCGTCGCTGAACTACCTGCTGTCGTCCCACGTGTGGCGCCAGGACAACAACGGTTTCTCGCACCAAGACCCCGGATTCATCGACCACGTCATCAACAAGAAGTCGGAAATTGTCCGGGTATACCTGCCCCCGGATGCGAATACGCTCCTGTCGGTCGCCGACCACTGCCTGCGCAGCCGCAACTACGTCAACCTGATCATCGCCGGTAAGCAACCCGCGCTCACCTACCTGACGATGGACGAGGCGATTGCGCACTGTACCCGCGGATTGGGCATTTGGCCCTGGGCCGGCACGGGGCACGACGATCCCGACGTCGTGCTGGCGTGCGCCGGCGACATTCCGACCCTGGAGACGCTGGGTGCCGCGGACCTGCTCCGCACTCATCTGCCGGAACTGAAGGTGCGGGTGATCAATGTCGTGGACCTGATGCGTCTGGAACCGAGCGACGAGCACCCGCACGGACTGTCCGACCGCGACTTCGACGCACTGTTCACGGACGACAAGCCGGTGATTTTTGCATTCCACGGTTATCCCACCGTGATTCACCGCCTGACCTACCGTCGGCATAACTACGACAACCTGCATGTGCGCGGGTACAAAGAGGAAGGCACGACGACGACCCCGTTCGACATGGTCATGCTTAACGATCTCGACCGCTTCCACTTGGTCATGGACGTGATCGACCGAGTCCCGACGCTCGGCAGTCACGCCGCCACGCTGCGCCAACAGATGGCAGATGCCCGTTTGGCAGCCCGCATCTACACCCGCGAACATGGCGAGGACGACCCGGCCATCTCCGGCTGGACCTGGCCGGCTGACGCGCGAGGGGAGTAGCCGGTGCGGGTGCTCGTGGTCAACGCTGGGTCCTCCAGCCTCAAACTGCGCCTGCTCGATGACGACGACGTCGTCGAACAGAGCGCTGACCTGACCGCTGGACCATCCGGGCTGGACACGGCAGCACTCGGTGGCGTAATCGCGCATTGGACACGACCGGATGTGGTCGGCCATCGTGTCGTGCACGGCGGCCGCACGTACACCGGTCCGGTGCTTGTCGACGCGGCGGTCCGTCGGCAGCTGGAAGACCTCGTCGATCTCGCTCCGCTGCATCAGCCCAAATCATTGGCTGCGCTGGACGCGGTCACCGCCGCGCTGCCGTCGGTGCCTGCCGTTGCCTGCTTCGACACCGCGTTCCATGCCACCATTGCGGCCGAGGCTGCGACCTACGCCATCCCGCGGGAATGGCGGGACAAGTACGCCATCCGCCGCTACGGATTTCATGGGCTGTCCCACGCGTACTGCTCTCTGCGGGCTGCCGAACTGCTCGATACGCCGCTGACCGAATTGCGTGTGGTGACCTGTCACCTCGGCGCCGGCGCGTCACTGGCGGCCGTCGTGGGCGGGCGGAGTGTGGATACCACGATGGGCTTTACCCCGCTCGAGGGTCTGGTGATGGCGACCCGGTCGGGCAGCCTCGACCCTGGCCTGCTGCTCTGGCTCCAACAGCACGAACACATCGCACCGGATGAGATCGCCGCGGCGCTGGAAGAACGATCCGGCTTGCTCGCGCTATCGGGCACGTCCGACATGCGCGAGGTGGAGGCTGCTGCCGGTCGCGGGGAGCCCCAGGCGCGGCTCGCCCTCGACGTCTACATCCACCGCCTCGTCGCTGGCATCGCGGCCATGACCGCCGCCGCGGGCGGTATCGATGTTCTTGCCTTCACCGGCGGCGTGGGTGAGCGCTCGGCGGAGGTCCGGCAGCGTGCCGCGAGTCGGACGGCATTCCTCGGTATCGCCATCGATGCGCACCGCAACGCCACTGTCCGACTCGACGGCGATATCACCGCCGGCGACGCATCCGTGCGAACTGTCGTCGTTGCTGCGCGGGAGGACATTCAAATCGCGCAGGAAACCCGGCAACTGCTCGCGGGGACTCCGCAGCGCTCGTAACCCGGTAGCTGAGGGTATCCGGTACGCACGGGCCAGGTATACACAGGCCATAGACATATACCTCACGACGGCACTTCTGATGCATCGCGTCACTCCTGTTCGGGGCGCGACGTTAGGAAAGCTCCCTATGCCTTGACCGTGCCTATTGCGCGGTGTTACGCCGACACCGACGGCCGTCGAATCAACTCCTCACTCCCAATGTGGAACCGAAGGGTTCCAGGAGGGCTGAATCGACATGCCCGTTTCACGCAAAAAATTTGTGCTGCCGTCATGGTGGCAATTGATCATGGTGTTGGCATCGGTCGCGATAGTGATCGGCTTGCTGGCGCCGGCAGCCGAGGCCGCGAGCTACTCCGGGGACATCCCGTTCCCGCCGGCGTGCGGTACCTGCCGGATGAATGGCGGCGAGCGACTGCTCAACGGTGGTTGGACCCTGAACATGCAGGGTGATGGAAATCTCGTGATGCGCAATCCGTCCGGAACGGCGTGCTTCGCGTCCAACACGAATGGCCACACTGGCGCCCACGTGTCCTACCAGTCGGACGGCAACTTCGTCGTGTACGCAAGCTCCGGAGGTGCACTCTGGTCGTCGAATACCTCGGGTAAGTGGATCGGGTCGCAGTACGACGTGTCGATTCTCTCGGGGTATTTCTATGTGGGAAACACGGCCATCCACGGTCCGTGCTGACGCCTCGAGCTGGTGCCTGCCAGGCACCTGATTGAGACGTCCTGAATGGGTGGTCTCGGGCCGGGCACCAACGTGCTCGGCCCGAGACCGCCTACCCGTGCCCGATATAGCTCGGCGTAAGGGATATTCCGCCTACACTCCGGTCATGAAGCAGCCCGAGATTCGAGAATCGACCTTCCTGATCCTGGCGTCGCTGGCCGGTGGCGCCCAGCACGGATACGGCATCATGCGCGAGGTTCGCTCGATCTCGGCCGAGCGGGTGACCATGCGTGCCGGCACGCTCTACACCGCGCTGGACCGCCTCGTGTCCGAGGGACTCATCACCGAGGTGGGCACCGAAGTCGTGGACGGCCGGCTGCGCCGAAACTACGACCTGACCGATGCCGGCGCTGGGGTGCTCGAGGCCGAGGTTCGCCGAATGCGTGAGAACGCTACCCGGGCGGCGAGCCGACTGAGGGCTCGCGCCGCTGAGGTATGACGGTCTTCATGCTGGAGTTATGAGCGATTCGTGAGCCACTCGTGACAGCTGTGCCGCGTACCTACGCGATCCTGCTGGGTTGTTACCCGCGGCGATGGCGAGCAAATGGACGCGGCGACGAGCTACTGGCAGTGCTGCTCGACTCGGCGGAGGCCGCCGGGCGGCCGCGCCCGTCTGCCGCGGACTGCCTGGATGTCGGCCTCCATGGCGTCGGCGAGCGGCTGCGGTTGGTCGGCATCGTGGTCCCGGACGACGTGCGGCTGCGCGTCGCTCAGGTTTCGATCGTCCTCGGGTCCGCGCTGTCGATCTTCTTGATGCTTGCCGGCGAAATTCGCGTGCCCGGCCTCAGCGACGGGACGCCGCCGTACCACCTGGATCTGTTTCTGCGTCACGACCTTGGCCCATTCCTGACAGTCGGCGTTGCCACCTACGCCGTCTGGCTGGTGCTGCTGGCCATGTACCTGCTCGGCCCGGTGCATGCGTGCCGCGAACTGGGCCTGATCGCGGTCGCATTCGCGTTTCTCGCTCCGCTGCTGGCCGTGCTCACGCATCACCAGCGGCCGCCCGGTGGCTTGCTGGCGACGCTCGCCGTGCTGGGTGTCGGCGCTGCCGTCACGCCGATCGTGCCGGCGCCGACGCCGCGACGACGGTTCGTGACCGCCGGTGCGGTGCTCGCTGTCACAGCCACACTGATCGGCTGGAGGTTGTGGTCGTTGCGCGACATTCCGCCGACGCTCTCGCGCTCGTGGTTGACCTCGCGACCCATGTTCTATTGGAACCCGACCGGCGATCACGTCCAGCTCAATCGTGCGCTCGCAGGCCCGGCGACCTGGCTGCTGATCGCGGCCGCAGTGGTGGCACTGATCGCGTGGGCCTGGCGTCCGGCCTGGTTGCCGGTGGTTGCGTTCACCACGGTTGCGGTGGCGTGCCTGCGGCTCGGCACCACGACGTTCTCCGCGCCGCACGCCCGATTGAATGCGCTGGCGTGGACCTGCGCTTCGGTGGGGGTCATCGTGATCAACTACGTCGTTGCCACGCGCTATGTGCGGTCGCGGCTGAGCCGGCGGTTCCGCAGCCAACTGTCGTCCCAGGTCGCCAGCCCGGACTGGGTCGTGGGCCTGGGCTCATCGCCGCACCGAGCTGGTGAATCGCAGTCGGACGAGAGCCCCTTGGCACGCGTCCTGGTTACTGGCGGTGCTGCGGAAACCGATGGCCGCGCCGCCGAAGGTGGCTGACTCGCTCGGGTGCAGCGTTCGGCGGAGGATCATCGTCGGTCTGGTCACCACGTAGTCGCTGGCCTTGCAGTCCCCGGCGCTGGCACCGGCGGTCTTCACGACCGCGACGATGCCGACGGTGATCGAGTCGACGTACACATCGGCAGTGCCCCTGTTGGTGACGCGGCCGGTGACACCGGCCGGTTGCACTGCCGGTGCGAGGCCGATGTTGGTCGACGTCTGGACGATCGTCAGCGATGACCCGGACCCGGACCCGGAGCTAGGCCCGCACCGCTGCGCGTTTGCTGCCGATGCACCGGCAATCACGGATGCGCCAACAGCCAAAACCACGAGCGCGACCACGCCGACCGCCCGCCCTCGTCGGTGCGCCCAGCCCAGCAGTAGCAGCAGCGCGCCCGCGGCCAGGCAGATGGCGGCGATGAGGACGAACCGGTCGAACGGGAATCCGGTGTTCGCCACGGTGATGCAACTCGCTGCAGTAGCTGTCATGTCACAGGCGCCATGTCAGAGCAGGGTGTGCAGGACTGTCGTTGCCGACGTGAGCGTCGTCGGCGCGGTGGGGTCGGTGGCGGTGACGGTGTCCGTCGTCTGGAGTACGAGCACGTAGGAGGGGGTGAACGTCGAGGTGGTGCTCGACTGCTGCTGCCCGTGCGCGATGGTGACGGTCGAGGCGCTCACGGATCCGTGAGCCGCGGCCAGAGTCACCGTGATCGCGGGGCCGAGGTTCGTCAGCACGTTGTTGCTGCTGTCGCTCAGGCTCACATACGAGGTGAAGATACCTCCGCCGAGCAGGCCGCAATCGAAGTGGAGCGCGAACGAGGTGCCGGTGCCCGGATTACACCCGGCGGTCGTCCAGTTGTTCCAGGCCAGGTGCGTCGGCGCGGCGACGATGGCGAACGAGCTGCTGATCGCGGCAGTGAGGCTGCCGGAACTCGCAGTCAACGTGTAGGTGCCGACCTTGTCGATCGAGCAGCCGCTGAAGGTGGCGATGCCGGCGACCGCCGACGTGGCCGGGCAGGTCAACACGGCGCCTGCCGCTGTGGTGATGGTCATCGTGACCGAGACAACGCTCGACGTGACCGTGTTTCCGCCGGCGTCCTCGACCACCACGACCGGCTGGCTGTAGAAGGCCCACTTGGCGAACGAGTCGGTGGGTGACGTGACGAACGCCAGCTGGGTGGCAACTCCCACCGTGATCGTGAACGTGCTGCTGGTAGTACCGGTGAGTCCGGTGCTGCTGGCCGTCAGCGTGTAGCCGGCGCCGGCCTTGTCGATGGACAGACCGGCGAACGTGGCGACCCCGCTGGCATTGGTGAGTGCGGTCGACGTGCCGGACAGCACGCCGACGCTCGGGTTGGTGCCGATGGCGACGGTCACCGAGACATTCGCGACCAGGACGTTTCCGCCGGCGGCGCTGAGCAGCCGCACCTGGATCGACGGCGTGATGGCAACCGTCGACGCGGCGTTGCTCGGCTGCACCGAGAAGGTCAGGTGAGTCGCGCTGAGGACGGTGACGCTGCTACTTGCGATGCTCGCGGCGGTCCAGGACCGGTACACGGCGGTGACGACGTAGGTGTACGTCCCGTCCGCGACTGCCGTGTCGCTGCACGAGGTGCCGGTGATGAGCGTGGTCTGGCTGCTCGCGCACGCCGGCGTCGAGATACCCGCGGCGGTGCGAACGACGAAGTAACCGGTCGGCGTGGGCGATCCGGTCGACGCGGTCCAGCTGACGGCGACGGTTGCCGTGCTGGTCGCCGGCACGGTGACGGCGGTGGGGGCGGCCAACGTCGAGGTGATGCCGAAGCCCGTACCGAATCCGGTCGCATGCCAATACGCACCGGCTGGCGCGGCAGCGAGGATGGCGAGCGTGAACAGGGCGAGGTAGATGAACGCGGCGCGGTGCATCCGGAACCTCATGCCGGCACCCGCCCTTCACCAGGGGCATGGCTGCCCCGGCTGTCGTGGAGATTCACACAGATGGAAAGACCTCGTGGGTGGTGCCGACGTGCGGCACCACCCACGGGCACTGCACTTAGCTAGCGAGGAAGTACAGCGGCACTGTCACGCCCTTGCAGGCGTCCTGGTTGGTGGCCAGGTTGTTCATCGTGATGGTCACCGTGCCCGCTGCCGAGGCGCCTTGGGCGATGTCGGCGTAGGTGATCGCAGGCGTACCGACCGTGTAGTCCAGCGCGGAGCAGCCGGAGACCGCGGTCCACGCGGTACCGGTCGGCCCCGCGATGCTGACCGCGACGTTGCTCAGGTGCTGGACGCCGGGACCTGGGTTCGTCACGGTGAATGCGACGGTGTCGGTCACGCCACCCGGCGTCAGCAGCCCACCCGTTGGCGCAGTCGAGGCGATCGTGAAGCCGGCGCTGGTGCCGGTGGTCGCAGAGCCCGTTCCCGAACCGCCCGCGGTCCAGTATGCGTACGCCAGGCCGCCGCCGAGAGCGACGACGGCGACCGCCGCTACCAGGATCGACAGGCGCTTGGTCCTTCTACTGAATCTTGTCATGGCACGTACTTCCGATCTGATTGATGTGCACCAACAGCGGCGGTTGCCTCTGCCTCGGACCTGGCAGCGACGGTGAATTCCCGTCGCTGCCACTTCTCGGCGATGTCAGTGCCGACGAGAAACCTTGGTGCGGGCCGGAGTTCCGCGCGTCCCGAAGAGCAGGAAGGCGATTCCGCCGGCAAGGAGCCCAGCGCCTACCGCGAGTGCGGTGGTTAGCGGCACGGATACGCCCGTGTTCGCCAGGCGCGAATGTGCCGCCGCTGCAACGGACGCGGCGTGCGCGGCCTGAGCGGTGGTTGCGTTGGTCGTGGTGGCGGAGACGTTGCCGGCCGCCGCGGTGGTCGATGCGGTGGTCGATGCGGTGGTCGACGTGGTGCCCGAGCCGCCACCTGAGCCGCCGCCCAACCCGCCGCCCAGTGCAGGCGTCGTGTTAGTGGCTGTCGTCGTGCCACCGGGTCGCGTGATGATGGGCGTGATGACCGGGACGGTCACCGGCGTAGTGACGGGTGTCGTCACCGGAGTGGTCACCGGCGTCGTCACCGGAGTGGTGACGGGGATCGTCACGGGTGTGGTGACCGGAGTGGTCACCGGAGTGGTGACGGGGGTCGTCACGGGTGTGGTGACCGGCGTCGTCACCGGAGTAGTGACCGGCGTCGTCGTGACGGGCGACGTCGTGCCGCCGCCGGTGTCGCAACCGGGCTTGGTGAACACGTCACTGTCCAGCGTGACCGCGCCGTCGTGCGCCAGCGCCCGGCCTTCGACCTGGACACCGGTGGTGACGGTGATGGATGCGAGCGCCAGGATCGTGCCCTTGAACGTCGACGTGGTGCCCAGCGTCGCGGAACTGCCGATCTGCCAGTACACGTGACACGCTTGCGCGCCGTTGATCATGCTGATGTTGCTGGATGTTGCGGTCGTCAACGTCGAGGCCACCTGGAAGATGAAGACGGCGGCAGGGTTGCCCTGGGCGTTCAGCGTGAGCGTGCCGCTCACCGCAAGCGGGCCGGAGGACTTGTAGACGCCGGGGACGAGGGTCTGCCCGACGAGATCGCCGGACACCAACGTATTGGGCGCTCGTCCGGCGGCACCATTCCATGCCGTCAGCAACGCGTCCTTGGCCAGGCCGACTTGGGCATTGGCAGAACGGGTCGTACCAGAGACGATGCCCGGCGGGAATCCGGTGATCGCCGTGCCGGGGCTGACGCCGAGGTCGCCCGCGAGCACCGTCGGTCCGGTATTGGTGACGGTCTCGCCACCAAGCACGGAATAGCTTGCGTCGACGCCGAGTCCGACCGGCGCGGTAGCGGCCGATGCGCTGGTGGTCAGCGACGGCAGGATGAGCACCAGGCCGCCGGCCAGCGCGGCGACGGCAGCGGCACCGAGGGGACGGGCGAGCCTGTGCTTCTTGTGGATTGCAGCGAGTGCGGTGATCGTCATGTCAACCTCCGGCCTGCGGTTCGCAGGCGAGACAGGTCCGCCGGGTTTCCGGCGGTATGGGGGAGCCGCCAGGTTTCCGGCGGCATGGGGGAGAGCAGAGGGGTTTCCGCCGGATGTTCTGCGTGGTGCGGGCGCGGTAGCGCTCAGTGGCGGTACGCGCCTAGGCGCGCTTCGATGTGTCGCAGCGTTCCGTTCGACCGCTAATACCAGAACATGCGTTCAGTATGTGACGCGTGCCGGTATATCCGTCTAGACGGTCTATCACGCCCGCCGGAACAGGTTGACCAGCTGCTGCTGGGAGTGGACGCCGAGCTTCGCGAATACGGCGGCGAGGTGGTTGCGGACGGTGGACGGCGTCAGGAAGAGCTTGGTGGCGATCGCCGGGGCACGGTTGCCGTCCAGCAGTTGCCCGACGATCTCGAGTTCCCGTGTCGTCAGCGTGCCGAGGCCGGGGACGTCGCGCTCGGTCGTGCCGCTGAACACGCCGTGGGCGAGGTGGGCGATCTCGGCCCCCGCACCGAAGCGAGCAAGGATCGCCGGCAGGCTCTCTGCCGCATGCGGTGTTGGATCCAGTTGCGTCGGTAGCAGCACGAATACACAGCTCGGCGCCGGGTCGAGCGGCAGGAGCAGCACCTCGCATCCCATCTCGTGGCTGGTTCCGTCGTCGGCGGGAACCTCGATGTCGACGGTGACGGTGACGCCGTTCGTCCCTGCCGTCGCCGCCTCGAAAGCGGCGGAGAGGACATCGCGATCCATGCCGGCGACGAAGTTCGCGACCGGCTGGCCGAGCAGGCGGTCCATTGGCACACCGAACAATTCCGCGGCGTCGCCGCTGATTCGTTCGATACACAGCTCCGCGTTGATCGTGCCCACGACCGCGGGTGTGCGGGGCGGCGGTTCCGGCGTTGCTAACGCGACTGCTTTCCCGGCGATCCGATCGGCGATCAGTACCACCAGCACGAGCCGGGACGGAGGCTGCCGCTCGAACGTGCGCACCCACATTCGGACCTTCACGCCCGCACCGCGAGCGCGCCGCAGCACTCGGAAGGACTCGAAGCCGTTCAGTCGGCCCCCGGCCAGCAGGTCCGTGCCCACCATCGGCTGGTCGGCGGTGAACTCCTCCAGCAGATGGTTGACGACTGGGGCGCCCGTCGGATCGAGCAATCGCGCAGCGCCCGGCCCAGCGGCGACGATCCGCTGCGATGGAACCTCGAGCACCAGCGCGGGATAAGGGCTCGAACCCAGGACCTCCGCGGCTAGCTCAGCGAGATCGTCGGCGTTGAGTGCCTGGCCTGGTCGAGTGTCCGGGCCATGGTCTCGTTTCAGGACTATTTTCGGCACCCGGTGCCCGCCTTCGTACTCGCTGATCTAGCCGACCCCCGCGGACCTGGCAAGCATAGTCCGATTGTCTGAATATATTGTTTCAAGGAGTTTGCAGTGGCCCGTGGCGGGTACGTGGCCACGCACCGGCGGACCGCTGATTGGAAGCCCGCCACGTCCGCCGTCGATCGTCCATACGTCGTCGAGGCGACCAGGCGCTGTGCTGGCACGGCCGGCGTCCTGCATAGTCAAGGTGGCCGCGGGGAGCCGGCCCCGCCGAGAACTCGACGTCAAGGAGAACCGATGACATCAGGTGTTGTGGTCAGGTATCGCACCCGGCCCGATCAGGCCGAGACGAACGCGCAGCTCATCGAGGCGGTGTTCCGGGAGTTGGCCGAGGCGAACCAGGACGGCGTGGCCTACACCGTGTTCCGGCTCGAGGACGGGGTGAGTTTCGTGCACGTCGCCGTCGACCGGGACCGGATCCTGCCCGGGGTGGCCGCGTTCCAGGCCTTCCAGCAGGACCTTGCCGCGCGGCTGGAGGACGGACCGCACGCTGCGCCCGCGTCCGTGGTCGGCTCGCACGGCACCTTTACCGCGGGCGGCGCGTCCACGACGCAGTAGTTGCACCCAGCCGCAGCTACGTAGCCGGACCCGCGCGTTCGTGACTCAGCGGGGCGGACCTGCCGTCACGGATTCGCGGGCAGTCCTTGTAAGCCGGTCGCGAGTTTGGTCATGACGTTCGGCGTCCAGCCCACGCCTTGCAGGTCGACCACGGCCTTTCGGTACGTGTTGATGTCGTCCTTGTTCAGTTTCGGGTTGATGTTGGCCAACGTGGTGGCCCAGCCGATGAGCTTGCCCAGGTTGTCCTCGGCGGTCGCCGCATGTGTCGGCTTGAACTTGCCAGTCCCGTTGAACTGCTCGAACTCGGTCTTGGCCTGGCGCAGGTCGCTCACGGCCTGCGCGAAGCAGCGCGGGTATTCGTGCCCCGCTCGCGCCTCCTGTTGGAGCCCCTGCTCGTAGTCCGTCACGTTGCCGTACTGCATCTTCTTGACGTACTCGGCCCACTCCTTGTACTTCTCGCCCTTCTTGGTGGGCTTGAGCTTGGCGACCGCCTTCATGTAGCTGTCGAGCACCTTCTTCAGGTCGGCACACGCCTTCAGCGCCGCCTGGCTGCCCTTGGCCCGGTCCTTGTGGAACTTGTCGAGCGCGTCGCCGACGCTGACCCGTGCGGCACCCTTCGGGACGTTGTACTCGTCCCGCTTCGTCTGCCACTTCTTGCGATCCCAGACCCTGCACTCAGCCATCTGCTGCCCCCAGCCGCGACCGACCCGCGCATGCGGGCCTCGTGATCGTCAAATTACTCGTGGTGTCTTAAGGACGCGGTCATCAGGAGCGCATGGGTTACAGCTGTTCCAGCGCGAAGTAGCCGACAGCGATACGCGCTGGCCCGAGGGCCACGTACGCGCGGCCGAGGATCAGGCCGGCGTCGGTGCGCACCAGGTAGTCGCGCAGCCGGGCGGTCGGGTCCCAGCGCGTGTTGAGCCCGGAGCCGTAGTCGAGCAGGACAGCGTTGAGGTAGCGGTTGTCGCGTGCGGTGGCGGCGACCGGTTCGACGGCGTACCAGCCGAACCGGTCCTGCCCGCGCCAGGTGCTGGGCGTCCACGGCGTGGCGAGGTCCCCGCCGCGGACGCGCCGGTTGTAGCCGACGACGCTGCCGTCGGAGTGCGTGGTGAAGCCCTTGATGAACCGGCGCAGGCCGAGAGCGCGTGAGCCGGCCGGCATGTTGGTGCCGCGGAACTCCAGCCCGACCAGGTCGGCCGGCTTCGGTGCCTCGCCGCGAAGCATCAGTCGCGCGAGTTCTCGCTGCGGTTGATGGACGAGGTCGAGGTAGGCGGAGGTGGGCGCTGTCACCATTCGTCGATGATCCTCCCGGCGACGCGGGTGGCAAGGGCCATCACGGTGAGTTGCGGGTTCACCGCGACCGGCCCGGGGAACAGGCTCGCGTCCGCGACGTACAGCCGGTCGGTGTCGCGGACCGCGCCGTACGGGTCGCACACCGAACTCGCCGGATCGGCGCCGAGGCGCGCGGTGCCCATCAGATGCACGGTGGTCAGGTCCAGCCGGGCCGGCGCGACCGGTGCGCTGGACAGCCGGCGCAGGTCATCCACGGTGCAGGCCGGCGCCACGCCGTCGACGGGTAGGTAGATGCGCCGCGCGCCGGCAGCGAACAGGGCCTCGCCGAGCAGCGCGACGGCGCGGATGACCCGATCGGAATCGACGCTGCTGACCGGGTACGTCACGGCTACGTTGGTGCGGCCGAGCGCGCGCACCCGCCCGGCGGCGGTGTCCTCGACCAGCACCCCGGCGGTGACCATCCGCGGGTAGTCCGCCATCACGGCGTCGATCGGGCGGTCGGCGGAACGCACCACCCGCGAGGCCAGCGACGGCGGCAGGTTCACCGCGGCCAGGATCACGCCGTCGTCCTCGAACTCGCGCACTTGATAGGACTGGTGCGCGCCGGTCCACCCGTCCACGTCGTCGTCGAACACCGCGGCGACCGCAGCGCCCGGGTGCAGCGTGAGGTTGCGGCCGACCTGGCTCGACGGCGTGCTGATGCGCGAGCGCTGCAGCAGCGCCGGCGTTTGCACGGCGCCGGCGGCAAGCACGACGCGTCGCGCGCGCAGGCGGATCTGCTGTCCGCGCACCGTCGCGGCGACGCCGATCGCCCGCTTGCCGTCGAAGAGGATTGTGTCGACGCGGCACCCGGTCCAGACCGTCGCGCCGAAATGGATTGCGCGGGGGAGGTAGGAGACCAGCGTGGACTGCTTCGCGCCGGTGGGGCAGCCCCACACGCAGACGTTGCAGCCGCCGCAGTGCACGTGGGCGCGGCGGTCGTCGATGATGCGCCAGCCGAGTCGATCCGCGCCGGCCTTGAGCAGTTGCTGGTCGCGGCCGATGGAGTCCGGGTCTGGCGTCGCGACAGACAGGAATCGCTCGACGCGGGTGTATTCGGCGTCGAGGTCGAGGGTGCGCAGGCCGGCGTCCCGTGCCCAGTGGTCGAGGATGCGTGGTGACGCGCGGAAGGCCATGCCGCCGTTGATGGTCGTGGAGCCGCCGACGCAGCGGCCCTCGGAGTACTGGACCGGTGCGGCGCCGAGGGTCGTGCTCGCGCCGCAGTCGCGGTAGAGCAGGCGCAGCTGGTCCAGGGTGCGGGTGGTGAAGTCCTCGGTGCGGTGGTGCTCGCCCTCTTCGAGGACGGCGACGTTCAGCCCGGCTTCGGCGAGTTCGGCGGCGACGACCGCGCCGCCGGCGCCGGAGCCGACGATGATCACGTCGAATTCGGCGTCCGGGGGGAGGGCGGTGGCGGGGCGGATGCTGCCTGATGTGGGCGTCGCTGCCGGTGTCCGCGGCGGTGTCGTGGCGGGGGAGTCGCGCAGCGGCCGAGGGGTGATCAACAACCGCTGGTGCGCGGCGATGTCGTCGTGCCAGGTGTCGGTGCGACGTTTCGCGACGCCGGCGATCCAGGCGTCGGGCAGGTAGCGGAGCCGGGCCCGCACCGCGGGTTGCTCGTAGTAGGCCATCAGGATCAGGTCGCGGGCGAGCAGCGCGATTCGCCGCAGCGCCAGCGGTCGCGTCTGCCACCACGCGAGGTATTGCTTGGCCGATTCGGCGTCGAGGTTTCGTGCGCGACGATTGCCGAAGCGGGGACGAACCGAACCGACATCGAGCATGGTCACGCCGGTGCTGAGCACGCGCCGCGCGGCTGATGGCAATGCGTCGACGAGCAGCGCGAGGTCGGCGACCGCGCCGGCCACCTCGTCGTCAGCGAGTTCGGCGTCGACGGAGGCCCGCAGCAGCATCGCGAAGACCGCCCCGGACCCCCTCACCCGCCCAAACTATCCCCGCGTAACCGCGAAAGCAGCCGCCGACAGGTCCCGGCAATCCTGATCGGGCGCGGCCGGGGGTAGCTGGTCACTCGAAGATCGACGGCGAATCGAACAGCCTCTCCAACCGCGGGTGACGCGATGTAGGGCGGTCGAGGATCGCGGTGAGTTCGGTCCAGGCAGCATCGCGGAGCACGAACAATCGGCGGTCGGCCAGGACGTCACGGGCATGGGCCACCGTGGCTTGGACGGTGAAGTCGGTGACTGTGCGGCCCTCGGCCTCGGCAGCGCGGTCAATCAGTTCGCGCTGCTCCGCGGCCAGACGCACCGCAAGCCGCTCGGATGTGGTCACGGTTGAATTCGGCTCCACCGTTGTTCGGCTGCTAGGCGTACAGACTCAGGTTTACTCATCGGTCTCGACTTCGCGCGGGGATGTCGAGCTCCACGCCGTGCAGCTCGGCAAACTGACTGCGGATATGGCTGCCCAGTAGGCGAGGCGGGCGCCGGCTGACCGACGCGGCGAGGATCGCCCGTGCTTCGGCCTCCATCGTCCGCCCGTGCTCTGCCGCACGGCTCCTCAGCCGCGCAAGCAACTGGTCGTCGAGAGCATGAATCACCAGCGTCGCCATCAGCGCCTCCGTTCGGATGGCAAGGATGCCATGTGCGCACGCCAAAAATGCCTCTGTTGACCGATGCGCGACTACGTCCGTGATGATCGCCCAGATGGCCGCGATCGGGGCGTCCGGCGTCGCAAATGCAGATGAGAACCACATATCGACAGTCAGCACATGACGAATCGCTGCTGATAGGGCCATCCTTGGCTCGGAGCGGCCTCATGGGTGGGTCGTCGTAGGGCAGAGGAGCGGCGATGTCCGCAACGCCACCGCCGGGTTGGTACCCGGATGGCCAGGGCAACACCCGCTGGTGGGACGGTTCCGAATGGGCCGCGTTGGACCAAGGCACCGCAGCGTCGATGTCCGTGGCCCCAAGCTCGCCGCCGCGTGGCAAACGGCCGATCTGGCCCTGGGCGGTTATTGGTGTCTTCGGCCTTGTCGGCATTGTCATGGTGGCGACGGCGGTTGCCGGACCAGGTACCAAATCGAAGAACACCTCCGCGTCGGGCGGGGTGGTGAGTTCCACTGCGGCGGTTGTCGTTCCTGCCGCGACGTCTTCCGCGGTGTCATCCAGTCCGGCCCACACTCAGGCGGCGTCTACGCACGTGGCCAAGCCGGCGGCGAAGCCTGCCCCGGCCACCACTGCCGTGATCACGCACGCGGCGCCGCCAGTGACGTACGTCGCCGCGCCGCCGCCAGCGACCCATGTTGCCCCGCCGCCACCTCCGTTCAACTATTGCGGTGCTCCCGCCAACCCGTGGCACTACAACTTCTGCGGTGGTTCTGCGATCACCAATCCCGCCTCCGGCGTGTGCACCTACTTCAACTGCATCCCGAGCTTCTCCGACGGTGTCGGCTACATGGTGGAATGCAACGACGGAACGTTCAGCATGTCCGGCGGCCGGCGTGGAGCATGCTCCGACCACTCCGGTGAAGGACGCACCGTCTACATGCCGTAGCGGACATGATTGAGGACAGGGTGTCGAACGTCGCGCAGTTCATCGACGCGGTGCGCCAGGTAGCGGCGGGTGGGACCGCGATGGACCCGGCGGGGGCGGCGGACCGGCGGTTGGCGGCACTGACCCGGCGCGAGCGTGAGGTGCTCGAGTTGATGGCTGAGGGACGGTCGAACGCTGTGATTGCCGCCCGGCTGTTCGTGACGAAGAAGGCGGTCAGCAAGCGCTCGAACAGCATCCCACCCGGTCGGGTTGCTCACCGACGCCCGAGCTGCGAGTGCGCCGCAGGTAGAGGTCAGCGGCGACGATGTACTCGTCGAGAGACCATCCGCTTCCTGTCCGATCTGTGCCGATTTCCCCCATACCTGATCAACGACTCGGGGCCATGGCCGCTATTCGCCGTTCTGAATCGCTTCACAAAGAACTTACGACGGTGTTAGCTTGCCTTGATCAATTGGCTGCGATCCGTGATCGCCAGGCTGTCGGGGTTTCTGCGCCATGTCCTTGGATAGTGCTGACACATCAACACCGGTGGTCGTCGTGGAGCGGTGGCACCGCTACGGCCATGACCGCGCCTACGTAAGACGCGGCGATGTGAAGCTCGGGTACCGCGACCTGCGGACTGGCGATGTGACGTGCACGGATGACGGCGATGCTGAACTGATCGCCGAGACGACCGCCGGCATCTTGCAGCGTGCTCAACGGACACGCACGCCCGACTACAGCCCAAAGCACCGCGCACCGGATACGCCAGAAGGACCGGAAGCACCGGAAGCGGCGGACGCGCAGGACGTGGCGGACGCGCAGGACGTGGCGGACGCGAGCACGAGTTCGGCAACGACGCCAGAACAAGCCGTGCCTCAGTTGTGCGACCGGGACTTGGCGCAGAACGTGCCGGGCGCGGCCGCCCGGGAACGGGCTGGGGACACGTCGGCTGCCGCGCCGGCCCGCTCACTGCTTGCGCGCGCGTTGGGGCGACGGCCGGACGAGCACCCGTGGAGCACCGGTGCCGAGGGCGAGGAGCTGGTCGGTCGTTACTTGGCGACGCTCGGCCCCGATTGGTACACACTCCACGCCGTACCCGTCGGTGATCGAGGCAGCGACATCGACCACGTGGTGATCGGCCCCGCCGGCGTGTTCACGGTGAACGACAAGAACCACCCGAAGGCCGCCGTGTGGGTCCGGGGCAACACGGTCAAGGTGAACGGGTTCAACGGGCAGTACGTGCGCAATAGTCGATTCGAAGCAGCCAGGGCCGCCAACCTACTCACCGCCACGGCAGGCTTCGACGTCACGGTGCTTGGCGTGGTTGCCTTCGTCGGCCCAGAACTTCGGCTTACCGTGAAAGAGCAGCCGAGCGATGGCTGCGTGGTCGTCATCGGGGGAGAGGACCTCGTCGACTATCTACACAATCTGCCGGCGGTCCTTGGCACCCCCTCCGTCGAACGGATCTACTCCCGAGCCCGCCACCTCGCGACGTGGCAGCCCGCCGTGGCCTGGAGCGACTTCGAATAGACGGGCCGCCGACGCTAGGCCGAGGGGAATCACCTTTCTACCTGGCCGCGGCAGCCAACTCCCTCTGGGACTCCGTTCGACGGCCTGAACCGAGGATCGGCCGGCGTCAGAGGCTGTTGACGAATCCGGTTACCTGCGTCTTGACCGAGTCCAATTCGTGGCCGAGGTCTTGCCACGCCTTCTTCTGCTCCTTGGTGACCCAACCCGAGTTGATGTGGTCGGTGCAGATTTTCTTGTATTCCGTGATGATCCGGGTGACCTTGGTGTTCTGGCTGGTCACCGCCTGCTTCGCGCGCACCGATGCCGCATGTGTCGGGCCGGCCACTTCGATGATTTTCTTCGTCGCCAGGCCGATCGTGTTCAGCCTGTCGAGCTGACCACCGAGATCCCGCGTGAAGACCGTGGTGTCGATCGTCTTGGCCACATCCTTCTTTTCCTTCGCCCAGGAAATCCGAGCCCGCGACTGAACCCGCAAATAACGCTTGACCAGCATTTCCATCGAGGGTGGGTCGGTGGTAGCAGCCATGTTTGGACCTCCGTTGAGGGCACCGCAGGTCCGCGATCGTCGCACGTTTTGCAAGCGGCCGCACGGCCACCGCGGCGTCGAACTAGTGGAGTCGTGACGCCGTTCCGTGATCAGCGTGCGCCGAGTTCGCATGGTGCGAACGACACGGGCTCTCCTGAGGCGTGACTGCGTTACCCGGGAGCTGACTTCGACCTACGCTCCGATGCGGGCCGCGGCGGCGGGACGGACGTCATCGAGGGCTGACATCCACACCTTGGCGTCCGACTCGAGCACCCGGACCTCGGATAGGACGTCTCCCCAGGTCTTGCGCTTCGCCATCGCCAAAATCTTGGTCTTGAAGTCCGTCGACTCGCTCGACAGCGCGGCCAATTTGGTCGCGACGGTGATCGTCGAGTTCTGCCCGTAGAGCTTCGCCGTCCTATCGCAGATCTTGCCGACTTCGGCCACGGCCGTCAGCCAGTCTTTGAAGACATCACCAATCCTGGCGGCATCCTCCTTCACCAGGGCAAGTGACATCGCGGAGTCTGCAGGCTTGCTTTGCGCCCGAGCGCTGGCATCAGCGGCCGCCAGCAGGTCCTGAGTTGCCGTCGGCAGGCCCACTCTCGCTTGCAGCTGCGCCTGATGGATGTCGTTGACCGCCTTCGTCAGCTGGGCACGCTCGTTCTCGGCCGATGCCTTGTCGTCCTTCACCCACTTCTCGATGTTGTTACCGATCCAGGCGGCGAAGGGCTGGTACTTCTTGTTCTTGACGATCGTCGCCTTGTACAGCTTCAGGCTCGCGTCGAGCTTCGTCAGCTCTGCGACGAACGGCTTCAGGCCCTTGGGCTGCGCCACTGAGACGCGCTTGATGGCGTCACCAATACTGGTCTTACCAGCACCCTTCGGCACCTTCATTCCGTCGCGGTTGTCCTGCCACGTCTTCCGCATCGCCGGCCAGTCGTGCATGACGCTCCCATCGTGTCGGGCACCCGCTCCAGTCAGCCGGCCACGATGACGCTATGGCCGGAAAGCGCCCGCGTCCACGTGAGTGCTTCAGCCGCGTGGAGGTAGCACTTGAAATGCTACAATTGCCAAATGGAACGGATTGGAGTGCGCGAGCTGCGCCAGCACGCGAGTCGCTACCTGGACCGGGTCAAGTCAGGGGAGACGGTCGAGGTGACCGAGCGCGGGCACTTGGTGGCGCTGCTGGTGCCGCCCAGCCCCGCGCGCGACGCGCGTGATCGGCTGATTGCGGACGGTCGCCTGATACCCGGCTCGGGGGCGTTGCGCCTGCCCGCACGCGTGGTTGCGGCAAGGTCGAGCGATTCGGTTCTCGACGAATTGCGCGACGATCGGTGATCTATCTGGATTCGTCTGCCTTGCTCAAATTGCTGTTCGAGGAGAGCGACAGCGCGTCGCTGGCTCGCTGGATTTCCGAACACGCCGAGACGCCGATGATCACGAGCGAGATTGCCAAGATCGAGGTCGTGCGCGCGTCACGGCGGCTGGACGCCAGCGTCGTCCCCGCGGCACGAGCACTGGTCGCGCAGTTGGACCTGATCCCGCTCAACGGCGGACTGATCGATGAGGCTTCCGAGGTGGGCGATCGCGCATTGCGCACGCTGGACGCGATTCACCTGGCCAGCGCCCTGTCGGTCCACGCCGAACTGACCGCGTTCGTCGCATACGACCACCGACTAGCCGCGGCCGCCCAAGCCGTCGGCATCGAGTCGATCCAGCCCGCCTGAGAGGCGGAAGGACCTACTCGAACTCACGCGGGCTGGCCGACGAATTCATCGAGCGCGAGGTCGTGGTCGGCCGCGATCATCTCGGCGGCCTTCTCGCCGATCATGATTGCGGCCGCATTGGTGTTGCCGCTGACGACGTTGGGCATGACACTCGCGTCCGCGACACGCAGGCCGTCGACGCCGACGACACGCAGGCGCGAATCGACCACCGACCCGATCCGGCAGGTGCTCGTCGGGTGATACACCGTGAACGAATAGTGACGGGCAAAGTCTTCGATCAACTCATCGCTCAGGGCCGCGCCAGGTGTGTGTCCATGCTTGGTGGCAAGTGCGGGCGGCACGAGTACGTCCCCGACCTGGTGCGTCTCGCGCAACTTGTCGATGATGTCGAGGGTGCGACGCACGGTGGCGCGCATGACAGCCATGTCGTGTGGATCGCCGTAGTAGTTCATCCGGATGTCAGGGGCGGCGCGTGGGTTGGCGCTCGCCAGCCGGACTTCGCCCTCGCTGTGCGGCTGCACCGGGTTCGCCAGGGCAATCAGGCTCTCAGCCTGCGGGCCGAGTGCGGTCTCGGGATCGGCGAAGTAGGTGGCCGGGTCGACGCGCAGACACCCCTGCCAGATAGCGGTGTTGTAGCCGCACGCGAACAACCCGATCTGTGCGTCATGGGTATGCGCATCGCCCAGACCGGTGGACAGCCACGCGCTCGCGTCATACAACGACGACGACACCACGCCCCGGCCCGTCGTCGCCCACTCGACGAGCTGACGCTGCGCCTCAGCCTTGAGCCCGCTCAATTCCGGCGGCAGCCCATCGTCGTCGGCCGGGTCGGCCGGCAACGGACCGGCGGGTGCGCGCAGCGCATCGGGACCCATGCCAACACCGACCGCCGCCATCGACACACCGAGGCCGGGAGCGGCAAACATCAACCCCATTTGCAGGTGGTCCTTGAGGTGCTGGCCAACCTCGGGCGAGTCGACGACGCACGTGATGCCGACCGATTCCAGGTGTTCGCGCGACCCGACGCCGGACAGCATCAGCAGCTGCGGTGAACCGATGGCACCAGCGCTGAGTACGACCTCGCGACCCGCCGTCGCGACCTGTGTCACGCCGTCGCTGTCGACGTACTCCACGCCCGTCGCGCGCAGTTCGCCAAGCTCGCCGTCGACGATGATGCGGGTGACCTGGGCGTGGGTGACGACCATGAGATTCGGACGGACCTCGACCTTGCCCTCGAGGAACGCGTGATACGTGCTCGTCCGCTTGCCGTCCACAGTCGTCGTCTGCAACAGCGACACCAGACCGGCCGGGCCGCCTCGATCGCGTCCGTTGTAGTCACCCTCGGGAATCCCCGCCGCCACCGCGGCGTCCACGAACGCCCGCGCTCCCGGTAGCACAGGGGAGCGGACGGATACGCCCATCGGACCGTCGGTGCCGTGCGCAGTCGGATCGATCGGTATCTCCGGCGAGGCAACGAGTCCCTCGCTCTTGCGGAAGTAGGGCAGGACCTCGTCGTAGCTCCAGCCCGTCGCCCCGCCATCGGCCCACGCGTCGAAATCGCCGGGGTGGCCGCGGACGTAGGCCATGTAGTTGATGCCCGACGTGCCGCCGAGCATCTTGCCGCGCGGCACCATCATCCGACCCCCGACCAGGCCCAACCCTGCGCCGCCGGCGTCGGCCGTGAACATCCAGTCGGTGTCGGGATCGAGTTGAAGGACCGGACAGGCGGCGGGCATCAGTTCCGCCGCGGGGGGCGTGCCGCCGGCCTCGATCAGGATGACCCGGGTGGTGGGGTCTTCGGACAACCGGGCGGCGATCACTGCACCGGCTGAACCAGCCCCGACGACGACAAAGTCCGCAGCCTCGCTCATCCGACGAACCTAACAGCGCCGGGCACGCTTCCGAGATCGATCTACGCTCCGATCCGGGCCGCGGCGGCCGGACGGACGTCATCGAGGGCTCGAGCGACCACCGTCTGGCCGCGGCCGCCCAAGCCGTCGGCATCGAGTCGACCCAGCCCAGCTGAGATGGGCTGACGTCAGCTGCGTTCCCAGCGCCAGCCGTTGTTGTTCTCACAGGTGATCGGGTCCCCGTCTTTGTCGATGCCGGAGTGGCCGCGGTCGCTGGTGCGGCACATCTCTCCTGGCGTGTAGCAGCCGCCCTTGCTCGTCAGCGGTGTGCAGCTGGGCTTCGTGGGAGAGGTAGGGGCGACGCGGGGCGCCGACGAGCTGAGGTGAGGTGTCGAGGGATGGGTGGGGGCGGGATGCGTGCTCGGTGTCGCCTGCCAGGCGCTCGCACCGTTGTAGTCGCCGCCGAATGTTGTTGTGACGTCGGCGAGGACGGTTGGTGCCTGCTCGGCGGTCAACAGCAGGCTCAGTTCGCGGTTGCGGGTCAACGACGTGGCCGATGCGTTCTGTGAGCCGATCAGCAAGCTCGCCTGCGGCGTGCCGGCATCGTCAAGGATCAGCTTCTCGTGGATGTACAGCGCGCTGGCGCTATCCGGGTAGACGTGCACGTGGCAGCCGGAGGCGGTGATCGCAGCGAACCCGGCGTCCCAGTCGCTGGAGTTCGTCATCGTCACCTCGCACGTCACCCCGCGGCGGGCATCGGCCGCCAGCGCCTGATAGACCGCGGCGTCACTGAGTTCCTCGCTCTCGAAATCGACGCTGTGCTGCGCGGCGTTGATCTGCGTGACCAGCGCCGTCTCCGCGGTGTGACCGTCGGTGTCCGGCGACCAGACCAGCCCCGGTGCTTGAACCGCTCCGGTGCCCAGCGCTGCGGTGGAGGTCGCGGCCCAGTCCGCGGTGAACGTGGCGGCGATTGCGTGCACCTGAGCCGGGTCGGTGTCGATGATCTCCGCGTCCCGGGTGGTTGCGTAGTACTTGCTCGTCAGGTTCGCGCTGGACACGTCTGCGGTCGCGCCGTCGAAAGTGGTGGCCTTGATGTGGAAGATCGCGCCGGAAAGCGCCCAGCGCACCGACACGCCATGCCCGCCGAGATAGGTGAACGCCGGGGTGTTGACCGAGTGGCCGGAAAACGCTGAGTCCAGCAATACGCGTACCGACACGCCCCGAGCTTCAGCCGCCGCAAGGGCGCTCTCCTCGGTGGTGTCGGCCAATTCGTACATCTCCATCGTGATCGTCACCCGAGCCGCGGCCGTCTGCGCGTAAATCCCGCTGAATCCTGCCGTCGGATACTGCACCAACGAGAATTGCCGAGCGGACGGACTCGTCGCTGGGTGCGCAGCTTCGGACGACGTCGATAACGCACTCGCCGGCGCGTTGTCCGACGTCGACGAGTTGGCAGCTATTGCGATCGCCGCGACCACGAGCAGGACACCGATGACCGCGCAGGAGGCAATGACTCCTTTGTGCCGGTACCAGTCGCGACGCGTCTGACGCGGCCTGTGCCGCAGCGGGGGAGTCGTGGCGTAGCCGCGGGCAGGCGAAGGATGTGGCGGGACTACCAGCCGTGGCGGGTTGGCTGGTAGCGCCGGGCGCGCCGTAGCGTCGGTCCAGCTGGTGCCAGTCCAAAACCGCGTGACCCCAGACGCGTCGGGATACCAGCCCGGCGGCGGCAGCTGAGACATACAGGCCGCCCCCCTCGGGCCGGATCCCGCTCCTGGAGAACTCGTCGGCCGCCGAAAGGCAGCAGGAAGGTCAGAGCGCGAACAGCGTCTTCTTCACGCCCTTGCAGTTGGTGTGCTGCAACTCGAGCTTGCCGCCCTTCTCGTGCACGGACAGGTCGAACTTGGCCATCAGCACCAACTTCTGCGGCCCGAGCAGCATCACCGCCAATGCCTTCTCCGCCGCGTTGGCATCCATCGGGATGAGCGATGCGCCCTTCTGGTTCTTGCGGATGTACTCCTGGGCGTCGAACGTGACCGTGCTGAACTTCTGCGCCTTCAGCTTCGTGACGAATGTGTCGATTTGCGGCTTGGCTACCTTCTTGGCGGCCAACGCCTTCTGCACCTTGGCGATCGTCTCCCCAGAGTTCGGATACTTCTGGTTTGCGATCACTTTCGCGGAGTCGAACGAATACAACAGCGCCATCTGATTGTCCCCTCGTGCCGGCTTGAGAAGAGGCACCCCCGAGGCGGGGACGTTACTCGGTTGATCGTTTTGCCACCAGCGCCTGCGCTACCAGATGGAGATCTGGGACATCAGACTCTCGTCCAGGCCGCTCGGCGCACGGACGCGCACGTAACGGGCCGCCGGCGAACCCGGTGGGGCGAAGGCGACCGCCGAGCCCAGCTGTGTGCCCAGCGGTCGGAACTGCCTGCCGTCGCTGGACACCTCGATGACGAACTGGCCGGCCATGCCCCGCACCACGATCAGGTGCACCGGCCGGACGGTGCCGAGATCCACGACGACGCCGCTGACGATCTGAGCCTTCGCGCCCACCAGCCGAGCCGGCGCGACCAGGTTGCCGTTGGTGACCGGACAGACCCGTTGCGGCGTGGTGGGCAACGTCGTGGAACCAGTGACCGCAGCGCACGGCCGATGACGGGACGGCGGTGCGCCGGCAGTCGGATGAACCGGCAGCCGCGCGGACAGGTAGCTCGCATGCACCGTGCCCGCGTTGGCGCTACCGGGCACCGTGGCGTACGCGGTTACCGCCGTGCTAGCGCCGGAGTAGTCCTCGAGCACCCGCGCATCAATGGCGGTGCTGCTCGCGCCCGCCGCCTGCGTCCACAACGTCTGTTGGTGCGCGTCGTACAGCTGCGCCGAGTACCGAACCGAGCCTCCGTCCGTCGATGGCAGCGCGTCCCAGCCGAGCCGGATCTGCGCTGCTGTCTGCTCGACCCGTGCCCCGGCGCTCCAGATCCGCGCGGGCGGCAAGCTCACCGATGTTGTCTCGGCGATGAACCGGAGCACGGTGCTCGGCGCGGTAGGTCCGGAGCCGGGTGCTCCGATCACGACGTCGAGGTTGTTCACCTCTCCGATCAGCCCCTGCGTGTCGGATCCTTTGAGCTCGAACCGGTAGCCACCGTTCGCATCGGTAGTGGCGACGTGCGCGGAGTTGCACGGTGCCGGCGCGCCGGGCAGCGCGCAGACGAGGCCCAGCGTGCCCACGGCAAGCACGGAACCGAGCAGTACCTGGCCGAGGTCCGCTTCGCGGAACAGGCGGACGTTGGCTGCGGCGAACGGGTGTCCGGCGGAATCCAGCGCGCGCCCGGTGATCACCACCGTGGCCTGCGGATTCACCTTGCTGAATCGGCATGCTGCGCACGACGCCACGACCGTCGCCAACACCATTGCGAGCACCAGGCATCGCCGCATAGCGGCACCATACGACAAGCGCGAGTCTGAGGGCGCCGACGAGCGCGCCGACAAACGAGGTGACAAGCGCCCCGACAACCGTGCCGCCTCAGGCCGAAGATCCACCCGTTCGGGGCATCTCACCGTCCACCGTCAGCTGCCGCGACCGCTAGCCGATGGTGCCTGTTCCGGTGCCGGGCAGGTAGTCGATGGTCGGCTGGCTCTGTACGACGTAGGTGGTCTTCTTCAGCGACGCCGGGCTGCCGCTCTTGATACCGCAACTCGCGGCGCCGGAGGAGTTGGTCACGGCCGTGCACTGGAAGACCTTCTCCTTCTTGTTGGTCGCGGTGAACACCACGGGCACGCCCGAGGCCCCGGCACCGGACGCCGCGTTCGTCACCGTCGCGCTCAGCGTCAGCTTCCCGCCCAGGAGCTTTGCCTTGACGGGGGCACCGACGACGTTCACCGGCGCTTCGTCGATGGTCAGCGTCGAATCCTGGAACATGAACGTGTAGTCCGACGATGCCAGCGTTCCGTGGCCAACCGTGATCGGGTAACGACCCGGGTCGCTGTTGGTGGTGGCGGTGGTATTCAGCGACGGGCTGCCGGACAGGCTGGCTGTCGTATCACCGTTCTGGAAGCCGGTGATCCCCGCGGTGAGGGTCGGATTCGCGACACCGTATTCCCGCTCCACCGAATTCGCCGTCACCGTCAGCGCCGCGGTGGTGATCACCAGCGTGCCTGGGAAGTAGTTGATCGTGTAGTTCGATCCGGCGTTGGCACTCGAGCAGGCGATCGTGTAACTGGTCACGTGCGCGTGGGTGGCACTGACGCCACACGCGGGCTCGGCGATGAGCGAGTCCGCAGCGACCAACCCGCTCACGGTGTAGGAGAACTGCGGATCAGGCTGCCCGTACACCTTGGTCTGGTTCTGCGCGGTGATGGTGAGCGGCGCTGCGGTCACGTGCAGCGTGCCCTGGAGGTAGTTGTAGGTGTAGTCGCCGGATGCGTTCGCGCCGCTGCACACGATCGGGTAGTTGCCGACGTTGCGGTGGTTGCCGGTGACCAGGCACGTGGGCTGGGTCGTCAACGAATCACCGTGCGCCAGCCCGCTGACGCTGAAGGTGAAGCTCGGGTCGTTCTGGCCGTACGTGATCGTCTGCGAATCGGCCGTGATGGTGACGCCGGCGGCTTCGATCGTCAGTGTCCCGGTAGACATAGTTGATGGTGTAGTTTCCGCCGGCGTTCCCGCCGGAACAGGTGATCGAGTACGACCCGACATGTGTCGGCGAACCGAATACCCCGCAGTTGGGCGCGGTGGTGAAGCCGTCGCTGCCGACGAAACCGGTGGGCGTGAAGGTGAACGCCGGCACGGGTCGCCGTAGGTGATGCCCTTGTTGTCCGCGGTCGACCGTGAGCGTCGCCTTGTTGATGTGCAGCGTGCCGTTCAGGTAGGCGATCGTGTAGTTGGAGCCGGCGTCCGCGCCGCCGCAGGTGATGGTGTACGTGCCCGCGTCGGTGTGCGCGCCGCCGACGCCGCACGTCGGCGTCGACGTCAGGGAGTCGCTGCCGACCAGCCCGTCGGTGTGGAAGGTGAACGGCGGATCAGCCTGGCCGTAGGTGATGGTCTGGTTGTTCGCGATGACCGTCACCGTCGCGGGGACGACCGTCAGCGCGTTGGTGGTGACGAACGAGAACGTGTAGTTGCCAGTGGGGTCCGTCATCGTCCCGATAGTGCAGCTAACCGGGTACGGGCTGCCCGTCACCGAACTGGTGGCGGTCGCCGTCGTCGTGCAACTCGGCGAGCCCGTCAGCTCACCACCGTTTTCCGAATAGGCAAATCCGCTGAGGTTGGCGCCGAGCGACGCGGTCGTGCCGTAGACCTGATTCGTCGGCGCGCCGGTGACGGTCAGCACGGCCTTGTTGATGGCGAACGACCGCGAGACCTGCGGTGCGGCCGCGAAGCTGCCGTTGCCCGCCTGGTTCGCGAGCACCGTGCAGGTTCCGGAGTGGACCACGCTCACAGTGCCGGTGCTATCGCCGTTGCTGGTCACCGAGCAAACCGAGCTGGTGGACGTGGAGAAGGTAACCGCGTTGCCGGAGCCGCCGCCGGTCGCGCTGATGCCCAGCGCTCCGGCGCCGTAGGTCTCGTCGGACAGCGGGGCGAACGTGATCGTCTGTGAGGTGAGTGCCGAGGCGGCCGAGCCGCCGACCGCCACCCCGATGACGACCGAGGCGGCAGCCACCAGCACGATGGCTAGGCGGCGGCCCTGCCCTCGCCCGGCCGCGGTCACCGTCTGCCGGAGCCTGCTTGCGGGCCGGCGACGTCCTTCGCCTTCACCCGGAGTTAGACCCATGATCTTCCTTCCCATGGCCATGGAAGCGGCGAGCACTCGACGTTGAGTCCGACCGGGGTGTCAGAACGGTCCCCAGTCGCACGAGAAGCCCGCTCCGATGTGGTTGCCGTACGGCGACTCGAAGAATGCGACGGCGTCGAGCGCGAAGTCCGGCAGCGTGAACCCGCCGATCTGTGGGTCCGGCGTGATCAACCACGCGGCCGGCAGACCGTCCTGACCGGACGGTGGCGTGCCAAGGACCATCTGATTGACGTTGCGGTTCGCGTCTGTCGCCGGTGCGTTCGGGTTGGCGGTGACGTCGACGCCGCAGTTCGCGACCCCGAACTCCAGTGCCGGGATGTGGAAGATGGTTCCTTCCTGGTCGATGTCCAGGTGCCAGTGGTCGATCACGTTCATCAGGTCCCAGTTCGCCGGGTGCGCCGCGTCGCCCATCGAGAACACGTTGAAGCACTCAGTGCCGATCCCGAGCGGGAAGTCCAGGCACAGGTCCAGGTTGTCCCAGACGCTGACCTGCGTGTCGCTGGTCTCCCCGAGGGTGAACTGCGTGAAGTCACCGGTGAGGCCGGTAGTGACGCCCAGGTTCACGTCGAGTACGGACGCGTTCTCGAAGCCGATGGTCAGGTCCGAGATGTTTGCGTTGACCGTCAACGACCCCGTGTTGGTGAAGCCGACGAAGCTTCCGTTCAGGCCCACCGTGAACACGATGTCGGCTGCGGCGTCGAGCAGGAACGACGTGGTTTTCGGCGACGACGTGAGATGGATGTCGGTGCCGTTGAGGGTCGCCGTCACCTGGGAGCCGATGTTGGTGACGATCAAACTGACCGCCGCGGTTACCGACAAGGAACCGGGATTGACGATGTACCCGTCGGCGAAAGCGGTGATTCCCATGCCGGCCGAACTTGCCGTGTAACTGAAGTCGGGTGCGGAGTCGGTGCCACCGTTGATCTGCGAACTGCCCCGGCCGATGACCATGTCGACCGTCGCCGGCACCATCGTCAGTGCTGCCGACGCGTCGAAGGCCATCGACGAAGCTGCGGTGTCGTTGATGTAGCGGAAGGAGGCCTTGATGTCGCCGATCCCGTCGCTTTCGTCGATCCCGCTGCTGTTGGCGATGTGAACCGAGTCGGTGCCGTCGCCGAAGTTGACGGCCACGTTGACCGTGTGCGGAATCTTGGCGATGTGCAGCTGGGCGTCCACGCCCATGGGCGCGGAGCCGTACGTTGCCTCGGCGTCGAACGCGCCCAGGTCGCTGGTCGCCGAGTACAGGATGTTCGTCGTGTGCGACGCGTCGGCGTTCGCCGTCGTGGTCATCGGGCCGAACGTGAAGCTCACCGGCGACGTCGTGAACGCCTGGGTCGCGTACAGCGTCGCCGGCTGTGGCGTCAGCGCGCTGAGCTGCACGTCCAAGGTCAGCGGGTTGACCGTCCCCGGCGCGTAGTTGGTCACCGTGTAGATGCCGGTGACCGTGTTGAAGTCCAGCGCGGTGGGCAGGCCGACCAGGGAGATGTTCGCCTTGATCGCGATCGCGGAACCGGCTTTGCCGTCGCGGATCGAGATGCCGTTGACGTTGCTCGGTGCCGGCGTCGCGGCGATGGCGGCGTTGTCCCCGGCGGCGATGGACAGGTTCAGCGTCGGGTTGAGGTTGCCGCTGTACGTGACGTGGCCCCCGTCGCTGATCAGCGAAATCGCCGAGGGCAGGTGGTCGAAGCTGCCGTTCGCGCTCAGGCTGTTGGTGCCGAGGTTGATCTGCGCACTCAGGCCCAGGCTGCCGCCGCTACCCATGTTCAGACCGGCGGAGAAGCCACCACCGTTGTTGTCGGTGAGCTTGTGGAAATGGATGCTCTTCAGGTTGCTCACCTGGAGACTCGCGTCGAGCTGGCCGGAGCCCTGGTCGTAGAACACGCTGAGGTGATCACCAGGCAGCGTGGACACGATGCCGTGGTTGGTCACCGTTGCCGCGATCTGGCCGATCCCGGAACCGTTGGTGGTGAAGTCGACGTTTCCGTTGCCGTAGCCGACGCTCCACGCCGTCGGGATGCTGGTGATCGTCAACGTTCCGTCGAACGCCTGTGGCGTGCCCAGGGTGGCCGGCGGTCAGGTGCGCCGAGATCGAGATGCCGGACACGACGGACGAGGACGACCAGACGATCTGCGAGCTGGCGGCGTCGAAGGTCAGGTCGATCGACGACGGGATGCCGGTGACATCGGCACTGATCGTGTCACCGGTGCTGCGGGTGAGATGGGTGAAGATCTCGCTGATCGTCGAGCTGGCGTGGTACTGGATGTCGTTGCCGACCATGTCCACCTTCACGTCGGCGGGCACCGCGTTGATGAACCCGTTCGCGCTCAGGTCAGGCGTGGTGACGAACATCCGGAACAACCGCGGCGCGGAGTTGCGCACCTCGGCGTGCAACTGGCCACTGGCGGAATTGATGTTGATGTAGGACAGCCCGTGGTAGAGCACATTGGCGTGCGTCTGCGCACCGGTGGTGTCGAGCAGGGCGTAGTCATCCGTGGTCGGTGCCGGCTCGAAGTTGCCGTCGCTGGCGAAGGAGAACTGAATCGAACCGATGCTGCCCGAGCCCGAACTCGCACCCGAGGAGGTGCGTGCGTCGAACACGATCGGCGTGGTGCCGCTGATCAGCATGTAGTTCGGCAGGTTGGTGATGGTCGCCGAGAAGGACAGCCCGCCCGGCGCCTGCTGGTAGAAGCCCTGGATCTCGCCGAGCTGCGAGTCCGCCGAGTACGTCACCTGCGGGTTGGTGCCGGTGATCGCCCAGGTAGCCGCGATGTTCTTGGGCAGGTTGTTCAGGGTGAAGTTGGCCGTGGTGCTGGTGTCGCGCTGGGTGAACGCGCCGTCGAGTTCCGGAATGATGCTGGACGCACTGTAGGTCGCCGAGCCGCCGACCGGGTCGATGGTGACCGCCATCGAACTGGGCAGCGCCGACACGTGTGCCGTGGCGTACACGTTCGGGCTGTCCAGGTCGGCGATGGCCTGGAACGGCTGCGTGCCCGGGTTCAGCACCATGGACAGCGTGGTCTTCTGCGATCCGTCGAAGTGCGCGGCCTGGAATCCGGACAGCTGGAACTCCGCGCCCAGCCCGTCCCCGCGCTTGTAGACGGTGGCGTGGTCCTCACCGGTGATCCCCAGCACCGAGCCGCCGCCGCGGGTCAGGTCGGCCTGGATCACGCCGATCGGGTTGTTGGCGGAGAAGTCGTAGGTGCCGGTGCTCTTGGTCTGGGTGAACTGAAGCTGGGTCGGGATGTTGGTCACGGTCGCGACCACGTTGGTCTCGTCCTGGCTCTTGTCGTACATCGAGAACGTGACGTTCGGCAGCACCGCGTTCGAGTTGTAGGTATACGTGCTGACGTCCGGGCTGGTCGCCATGTTGAAGTGCACCATCGTCGGGATCTGCAGCGCCTGCGCGGTGATGTCCGACTGGAGCACGCCGGCCAGGTAGGTCTGCGTGGTGAAGCTGACCTGGGTGACCTTCGACGACGCCTGGTAGAGCACGTCCTGTGCGCTCGCCGACGTATTTAACGTCACCTTGACCGACGATGGCACACCTAACACGTCGTAGATGCTCTGCGTGTAACTGGTGGGCTGGCTGGAGTCCGGTGTGTCGGTGTCGCTGGCCTGCACGTGTGCGATCGCCGCACTGGCCGTGTAGGTGATCGTCTGCACGCCGCTGCTGTTCTGCACGAGGTCGACGATCACCGACGTCGGCAGCTTGTCGATGAGCGCGGTGAACTGCCGGTGGGTCTGTGGCGTCGTCGTGGTGGTGTCCTGGTCGAAGACAGCGTTCACCGTGGACGGCGTCGAGGACGTCACCGTGAACACGTCCTCGTCCTTACCGCTGCTTCCGCCGTGCGTCAGGTGAGCTTCCGCGGTGAACTTGGTCGGGAACGGCGAGAACTGCGCGGCGCCGGCCATCGGGTTCGCCTCGGTCGGCTGGTGGCCGATCGAGCCGCCGATCAGGTCCTTCACCGCGAAGGTGAGCGCCTCGGTGGCACCCGGCTTCTTGTTCACGACCGACGCGCTCACGTCCACATCACCGGTCAGTGCGGTGTAGGCGTGATGCAGCGTCAGCGTCGTGTTCGACTGGTTGGCCAGCGTCGAGGAGCGCCCGTCGTACCCGAACTCGACCCGCTTGTTGATGATCGGCACGTCGTAGACGAAGAACACGTGCGCGGGCAGCAGGCCGGCGGTCTTGATCCGGGTGACCGACAGCGAGATGTTCACGTCGGCCGGGTTGGTGCCACCGACGTAGGGGATCAGTTCGGCGAGCACATCAGGCACGTGGTCGCCGTTGACGTCGGCCGGGATCGGCACCCCGATCGGCAGCAGGATGCTGCACTCCAGCGGCAGCGTCGCCGACTCGGCGCAGACGCGGTAGAAGAGCGTGGCGACGATGTTCAGTGGTGGCACGGTGAACAGCGTCTGCTCGATCGTGGCGACGATCTGCTCCAACTGGTCGAGCGCGTTGAGGATCGCCGGCAGGATCGTCACCGTCAGCGCGCTGAGCAGCGTGCTGAACAGCGAGTTCGGGTTGACCGCGTGCACGGTCGGCCCGGTCACCGCTGGCGTCGATTGGACGACCTTCGGTGTGGCCGCAGCACGGTTCGTCGAGGCGGCGTTCTCGTTCGCCCGGACGAACTTGGCACTGTTGAGGACCTTCGGGGTGACCGAGACCGGCGCCTGCTGCTGCGCGCCCTGCAGTGACTGCAACCGCGCCGAGGGCGCGGACGCCGCCTGGACGGTCGCCTTCGTCGCCTTCTGCACCGTCCGCGTCACCTTGGGCAGCGACGCGGAAGTAATGGTTGGGCTGTGACCGAGCCGATAGAGCGCCGCGTCCTTGTTCGACTTGGACAGGGCACTCGACGGTGCCGGGCCGGTCGTCTCCTTGTGCGGCGTTGTCTGGTTCAGCTTCTGCTTGGCCGAGGCGATGCCGCTCTTGTCGAAGATCACCAGGTCGAGGGCGATCTGGTACCCGCCGACCTGCGACTCGGTGGCCTTCTGGTGGGCCGCGGCGAGCACGTTGTCCACCAGGCAGGCGACCAGCCATGCCTGCGTGGGCTGATCCATCGCTTGGAAGCCTTCAGCCTGGATGCTCGCCGGCACGGTGGTCTCTTGGGTGAAGTTGTCGAACCACGCCTTGTTCGCCAGTCGCGGAGCCCACAGCGAGATGAACCGATTGCGGTTTTCGGGGGTGGCGTTCGGGCTGCTCGGTGGGGTGGCACACGACGCCGGTGGCTTGCCGGTGTAGGGCAGAGCGGTGCCGCCCTTGCCGGTGAGCGGAGTGCTTGCCAAGGTCGCCGCGGCGGCCGGAGCCGACTGCACCGATGCGGACGCGGGACTGGCTGGTAACACCTGCGCCCCGACGGCGACCATCGACATGATCGCGACGAACGCGACCGAAACGAAGCCCTTACCCCTCATTAGAACCCCCACCCCGGGTTGCGCGCCTGCGCTAGGCCAGGGAATGGAATATCGGAATGCGGACGAATTCACAAGGTTTTCCTAGGGACTCGATCAACGCGTGCCGAATCACGGCGCGGTATGCGTCGTAAACGCGCCGTTTGCTGCTTCATGTAAAGACCGCATTGGGTAATGATAATTAGCGGCGATCTCACGTCAATTTAGCGTGGATCTCACATGCGATTAGCGCAGAACTAACGCGTAATTAGCGTAGATCTAACATCAGGTAACAAATAGCTGGTCCGCCGGGGTCGCCGGGTTCGCGCTCGGAACCCGCCAAGCCTGCGTGCAAGTGCTTGTCAGCACCGAAAACGTCCACGAAGATGATCGCGCACACGACTGGGTGCACCGGGGGAAGGGGAAGTCGTAATGTCGTTTCCGTCCGAATTGACCAACAAACAGTGGCAAAAGAACAAAGGTCTATTTGCCAAGGCGAAGCCCACCGGGATCGGTGAGGCGCTGACGGCGATGGAGAAGGAATTCAACGGCAGCGGCTTCATGCTGGACCCGGCAAAGCTCGGCACCGAGACCTACGACCCGATCCTGTTCGAGAAGCGGCTCGCCCAGTTCGACAAGGTCATGCAGACCCAGGCGAAGAAGATCGACGCCGCGGCCGGCACCGTGCAGACCAAGATCACCGCGGCCAAGTCCACCTTCGCCGGCAACAAGGCGGTGCTTGCGGTGCTGACGAAGCTCGAATCCGATCTGGCCAACTTCCGCGCGGGCATCAAGTTGCAAGGCGCGATCGCCACCAAGCAGCGGGTCGCCATCTTCGACGAGTTCAAGAAGCACCTGAAGGGCTCGGCCTACTGGAAGCAGACGGTCGAGAAGAAGCTGGCCGCCAGCACCGAAGGACACCGGCAGGAAGTGCTCGGCGACATCAAGCGCCTCGAAGCCGACCCGCGCCTCGAACTCGTCCACGAGATGTGGGGTTCGGACGGCGCGGCGCGGACACTGCGGACCACCCCGCGGCTGTGGGACCAGATCCTCGTCAAGAACTTCCCCGAGCTGACGAAGATGATCCGGCCCGGCAGCGCGATGGCTGATTTCAACCAGCTGCCGTGGGTCGACACCGTGGGTGACGAGCCGGGCAATACCGCCACCAAGAAGATTCAGCTGGGCCTGAAGGGCGCGACCGACACAGCCTCGGTCACGCGAGCGCTGACGACGTTCGCGCTGCAATACAGCAACAGCCTGATGAAGTACTCCGACTTCGTCAAAGCACTCGCCGAATTCGAGACCGTGCTGAAGAAGTACTCCAAGTAGCGGCTCGACTCACCTCGGCGGCATGGCCGAGCGCTAGGAAGCCGATCGCGCCGCGAGCTGCAGCAGCGGCGGCAGGTCGGCGTCCAGCGGGGTGACGTGGCCGGTCGAGGCAGTCACCACGTCGACACCACCGCCGGAGGTGACGGCGAGCAGCAACCGGCCGTCCGGTGACCAGATCAGGCTGCCCGCGGTGACCAGCTGATCGACGTCCACCGCGACGGGACGCCGAGCACCCGTCGCCAGATCCAGCAGGTACAGCGAAAGGTGACCGTCCGCCCCGACGTCGTACATCGCCGCCGTGCTTCCGGTGGGGGAGATGACGCCGTACGGGGAATTGGAGTCGGACACGGTGTCGACAACGTGCCGGGCGCCGGTCGCGCTGTTGACCAGCACCCGTTTGCATTCATGGCTGGCGTCGCATTCGGCGACTAGCCACCCGGTGCGGCCCCCGGCGACGAAATACCCGTCGGTGATCTGATGCAGGCCGTTCGGGCGCGCATCCAGCAAACCGCCGTCGCTGGGCTGGAGCAGCAAGTAGCCTGCACCGTCACCGGCCACCGGCTGATTGCGTTCCGTCACCAGCGGGATCGTTTCGTCGGTGTGCGATCCGGACAGTGCGGTCAGCACCATCGATGGATTGTCGGTCACGCCGGACTGCACCCAGATGTGGTACGCATCCGGACCGGCGAAGATCGGGCCACTGTCCGCGAGGCTGTTCGGCATCGGCTGCGCCGGCTGCCCGTCCGGCACGAGGTAGCCCGGCACGACATCGATCGGCCGGATCAGCACCTCGCCGTCCACCGGCACGAACGACACCGGGCCGGTGCTCAGCAGGGACGGGATCCGGGTCGTGGTCACCCGTCCGCGGGCGAGCTCGACGCGGACGACGACCCCTTCACTGAGGCCGAACAGATCCCACCCGTTCGAACCCGGCAGCAACGGATGCCCGAGATCGGTGACGGTCACCGACGCCGGGAGGTCGAGCGGCGGGCCGGCCGGTGCCTGCGTCAGCACCGCAGTCGTTGGCACGGCCGAGCGTGCCGTCGACACGGCGCGATGGCTGTGCCCGGTGTTCACGACGACGAGGCTGACGACCGTCGCCAGCGCCGCGGCGACCAGTAGCCATACCCAGCGTGGCGGGCGACGCCTGGCACCCGACCCGCGGCCCCGGGACAGCAGACCCCCGCCTCGCGACCCGAGATCGAGGTACTCGACCTCGGCCGGCGCGCAATCATCCGGCTGCGCTGCATCCCCCGGCGGCGCCGTGTCGTCGTCCACGTAGGCGATTCTCGACCCGATCAGGCGCTCGCAGCACCAGCTGTGGTGCGTCGAACGCCGCTAAGCGTCTCGGGTCACCATCCGCCAGGCGCCGATCGCGGTCCAGCCGATCAGCCACGCCAGGATCACCAGCACCGCGGTTGTGGTCGTCTCCGTCACCCGGAAGTCGCCGCCGCCACCGCCGAACGCCAGCGGGAGGCTGCCGGGTTCCAGGTGCGCGGTGGCGATGCCGACGACTCCGCGTTGAACGTTGATGAAGTGCGGTATCCGGGCCCGGATGAAGATCGGCGTCAGTATCACTTCCAAGACGATCATGAGCACCACGCCGACGGTTCGTTGCCCGAGCAGTGAGCCGAGCCCGAGGCCCACCATGAACCCGACCACGGCCTCGAGTTCGATCCACAACCCCGTCTTCACCATCAACGAGTCGGACGGAACGGTGAAGTGCGTCCGGTAGTCCGCGTAGTTCTGCTGGGCGAGCTGGATGGCCAGCGTCCTCAGCTCGGCCGGCGAGGTGGGTGCGACGGTGCTCGGCGCCGGGCTGCTGGACACCGCACCCCCAGGCCCGCGCTTGATCACCACACCGCCCGGGCCCGGTCCGTTCGGGCCGCCGCACTGCGTGTTGATATCGACCGGCCCGTTGTACGGGAGGTCGCAGACGACCTGCTGGGCGTTGCTGGCCGCATACGTCTCCAGCTGCGACAGCGACATGTTCGGCGGCAGGTGCAGACCGTCGAAGCGCACCGTGCTCGGCGCGGCGAAGACGCACACCGCGCACACGACCGAGAAGCCGATGGCGACGAGCGGAACGATGATCGCCAGCCCGGCCGGGATGCGCGCCAGGTACAGCGCCAGCCGCGACCGTCCGGTGACGACGAGATGCCGGAACATCCCCTCGGTGAGGTCCACCGATCCCGCGGTGCATCCGAGTGCCGCCGCGACAACGAACCCGAACACGTACAGCAGGCCGGCGGTCAGCCCCGTGTAGATGTCGTACCCGCCGGCCGGGCCGTAGGTCTTCGGTGCGATCGCGTGCAGCAACAACCGCACCAGCAGGAACACCGTCGGGATGCCGACCGTCACCAGCGCCAGGCCGGCGATCAACCCGCGGCGCCGGCGCAGCTCCATGAACCGTGACGTGATCATCGCCGTCGTGGGTATCGGCGAGCCGCGGTGATCTTCCGTGCTGTCGGCGGGGCTCGGTACCCGGGGGAGCACAGCGGGTTCGGCGGTCATGCCACATCTCCCAGGCGGCTGGTGACCTGCAGGAACCACGATTCGAGCGACGCCTGCGTCTGTTGCAACCGGTACAGCTCGATGCCGCCGGTGACCAGCACCCGCGCGATCTCGGCGGTGGCATCACGCGGGGTGCCCGCCGGCAACGTGATCGACACGCCGTTCGGACGGACCTCGCTGCTCAGCTCGAGGTTGATCGACCTGATCAGCGCCGCGGCGTGCTGCGGATCGGAACACTCGATCTCCAGGGTCTGCGACGCCCCGGTAAGCAGTTCGGCGATCGGTCCCTGCCGGATCACCTGCCCGCGATCGACGATGGCGACCGCGTCGCAGGTCCGTTCCACCTCGTCGAGCAGATGCGAGGACAGCACCACCGTGCGGCCCTCGGCCACCAGCGAAAGGATCATGTCGCGCATCTCGTGCATGCCGGCCGGGTCGAGCCCGTTCATCGGTTCATCGAGGATGAGCAGCTGCGGATCGCCGATCAGGCAGGCAGCGACACCGAGGCGCTGTCGCATCCCCATCGAGTACTTGGCCACGCGGTCGTCTGCGCGATGGGCGATGCCGACCCGTTCCAGTGCCGGCTCGATGCGCGATCGCGCGGCTCGTTCCCGTGCCGCGGCGAGCACCTGCAGGTTCTGCCGGCCGGTCAGGTGGCCGTGGAATCTGGGTTCGTCGACGATCGCACCGACCCGAGCCAACGCGACCGCGCGCTCGCGCGGAACAGGATGACCCAGCAGTGACATCTGCCCGGCATCGGCGTGCGTCAGCCCGAGCAGGACACGGATCAGCGTCGTCTTACCGGCACCGTTCGGCCCGAGGTAACCGAACGCGCAGCCACGCGGGATGCGCAGATCCACTCCGTCCACCGCAACCGTCGACCCGAAGCGCTTCGTCAGGCCGCGGGTCTCCACCGCCCACTGGCTGTCCGTGCTCGATTCGATCGGCATGGCGCATCCTTGTCGCGTTCCGTTGTTGAGCCGGCCGGCGTCCGATGTGGCGAGGGTTCACCGAGTCTGCGCCGGTGCGGCTGTGATCTTGCCCCGCCGCCGGGCACCGCACCTCCGGGATGACCCTGACATCGGTACGGAATTCTCGACCGCGGCAGCCCTAGACACCTAGCGTGCCGATGCCTAGAGTACCGAGGTATGGTAGCCGCGTCGTCGAAGACCAGCGTGGATCTGCTGCTGATGGGCGTGCTGCGGCACGGCCCGGCGCACGGATACGCGATCATCGCTGCGCTGCGTGATCGCAGCGATGGCGAGTTCGACCTGGCCGAGGGCACGATCTATCCCGCGCTGCACCGGCTCGAGCGCGCCGGGCTCATCGAGAGTTCGCTGGAATCGGCGCAGGGCCGTCGGCGGCGCACGTACGCGCTCACCGCGCAGGGCCGGAAGGAATTCGCAAGCCAGCGACGAGCGTGGCGCAGTTACGTCGAGAACATGCAGGCAGTGATCGCATGAGCACGTCTCCGCTCGAGGACTACCTGGACGAACTCCTGCGCCGCACGCACGCCGACGCGCGCACCACCCGCCGGCTGCTGGACGAGGCCGGTGACCACTTGCACGCGACAGCGGCCGAACTGTGCAGTGCCGGGATGTCGCGGCAGGAAGCCGAGACCGAAGCCGTGCGCCGGTTCGGGTCGGTCACCCCGATCGTGCAGGCCGCGCACCGTCAGTCGTTATTTGCCCTCGTCCTGGAGACGGTGCGCGCCGCCCTGTTCCTCGGCGGCTGCGGCCTCGTCGCGGTAGGCATCAGTGGGCTCGTCGCACTGGTGATGAACGTCGTGGCCGGCCGCTCGTTCGTCGGTGGTCAGAGCGTGTTTGTCGGCGCGCAGGCCTCCGTCCGAGAGACCGCGGACGACGCGGTGGTGCTCCGCGTCCTCGCCGGCCTGGTCGGGCTGGTGGTGCTGGTCGGCTATTACGTGTGGCGGCGCAACAGCCGCGTCGCGCCACTGCTACCCGCCGGCCTGATCGACGCGCTCGGTGCGGCCGCCTTCGCCGCCGGCACCGTCGCCCTCGCGTTCGTCTCCGCAGACCAAGCCAGGCTCACCGGCCCTCCGGGTGTCGGCTTCGCGCTCAGTGGCGCGGTGGTCGCCTTTCCCGCGGCCGTGTACTTCTGCGTCCGCGCCACCCGCGCCCTGCTGCCCGCGCGCCAGTAGCCAGCTCCAGTAGCCAGCTCCAGCAGCTAGTTCCGTCGCGTTATCGCACGCGGTAGTCGAGGAAGACGACGCCGCCGGCGAAGCGATGCTCGGCGATCAGCTCCAGATCACGCCCTATCTTGCTGGGCAGTGCGCGCTTGCCGCCGCCGACGAGGACCGGCGTCAGGTACAGCTGGCAGCGGTCGACGAGCCCAGCCCGGAATGCTCGGGCAGCCAGCTCCGGACCACCGACGGTGAGGTCGCGCTCGAGTGAGTCCTTCAACGCCCGGACGGCGCTCGGATCGAAGGTGCGCTCGATGCGGGTCCGGGCGCTCGACGCCGCTTCCAGTGACCGCGAGTAAACGATCTTGTCGGCAGCCCGCCACAGCTGCATCCAGTCCTGCTCCAGCGGCGAATGGTCGCCGGCGGCGGCGTTCTCCCAGTAGACCATCGTCTGGTACATCCGGCGTCCGTACAGATACGTGCCGACCGGCCGCTCCACGTCGTTGAGGAAGCTGAGCACCTCGTCGTCCGGCGCGGCCCAGTCGAATCCGCCGGCCTCGTCCTCGACATACCCGTCCAGCGACGTGATCGCGGAGTAGATCAGCTCGGCCATGCCCTCAGTATTTCGGACGCTCGAGCAGGGCCGCCCCCGAAGTGTCGGGTCGGGCTGTTAGACAGGGCGAATGACCGGCGTGCGTGATCTGACCGAGCTGCGTGCCCAGGCGCAGCATCACCTGAGCGCGCTCGCCGGCCCGGATGCGGTGTTGCGTGCCGACCAGTGGGCGGCGATCGAGGCGCTGGTGGCCGACCGGCGCCGCGCGCTGGTCGTGCAACGCACCGGGTGGGGCAAGTCGGCCGTGTACTTCGTCGCCACCGCGCTGTTGCGTGCCCAGGGCAGTGGACCCACGGTGATCGTGTCGCCGCTGCTCGCCCTGATGCGCAACCAGATCGCGGCGGCCGAACGCGCCGGCATCCACGCCGTGACGATCAACTCGACCAACGTCGACGAATGGCGCCAGGTCTACGCCGACGTCGCCCGCGGTGACGTGGACGTGCTGCTGCTCTCGCCGGAACGTCTGAACAACCCCGATTTCCGCGACAACGTGCTGCCTCAACTCGCGGCGACGTGCGGGCTGCTCGTCGTCGACGAGGCACACTGCATCAGCGATTGGGGCCACGACTTCCGTCCGGACTTCCGCCGGCTGCGCACCCTGTTGCCCGAACTGCCGGACGGCATCCCGGTGCTGGCCACCACCGCCACCGCCAACGCGCGTGTCGTCGATGACGTTGCCGACGTGCTCGGTCTGGGCCAGGCCGCCGAGGACGTGCTCGTGTTGCGCGGCAGCCTGGACCGCGAGTCGCTGCACCTGGGCGTGCTGCAGTTGCCGTGTACCGCGCACCGGCTGGCGTGGCTCGCCGAGAACCTCGGCGCCCTGCCCGGCTCGGGCATCATCTACACGCTCACCGTCGCCGCGTCGCAGGAGGTCGCCGGCTACCTGCGCGAGCGGGGATTTCCGGTGGCCGCGTACTCCGGTCAGACCGAGCAGACCGAACGGCTCGCCGCCGAGGACGATCTGATCAACAACCGGGTGAAGGCGCTGGTCGCGACCTCCGCGCTCGGGATGGGCTTCGACAAGCCCGACCTGGGCTTCGTCATCCACTTCGGGGCGCCGGCGTCGCCGATCGCGTACTACCAGCAGGTGGGTCGCGCCGGGCGCGGCGTCGACCGGGCGCAGGTGATCCTGCTGCCGGGTCCGGAGGATCAGGCCATCTGGGACTACTTCGTGTCGGTGGGATTCCCGGCCGAGGATCACGTCCGGATGGCGCTGCGCACGCTCGCCGCCGAAGACGCGCCGACGAGCACCGCCGCGCTCGAGACTCGCGTCGAGCTGAACCGGTCCCGGCTCGAGACGATGCTCAAGGTGCTCGACGTCGACGGTGCGGTCAAGCGCGTGCGCGGTGGCTGGATCGCGACCGGTGCCAGCTGGCAGTACGACGCCGACCGGTATCTGAAGGTCTCCCGGGTGCGTCAGGACGAGCAGCAGGCGATGCGCGAGTACCAGAGCACCGGCGAGTGCCGGATGCGGTTCCTGCGCGAGCAACTCGACGACCCGGACGCGAGCGACTGCGGCCGCTGCGACAACTGCGGCGGGCTCACCTTGCCCGGCGAGGTCGGCGCAGACGCGGTTTCCGCCGCGGCGACGGTATTGGGACGGCCGGGTGTGGCGTTCGACCCGCGGCGGATGTGGCCGAGCGCAATGCCGGGTCTGGGCGTCGACGTCAAGGGCAAGGTGCCGGCCGCCGACCAGGCCGAGCCGGGCCGGGTGATCGCGCGCCTCACCGACCTCGGTTACGGCACCCGGTTGCGCACGCTGCTCGCCGCGGATGCGGCGGACGGTCCGGTGCCGGACGACCTGATCGCAGCGTGCGTGCAGGTGCTCGCGTCGTGGGACTGGGCGCAGCGTCCGGCCGCAGTCGTGCACGTCGGCTCGCTGCGGCGCCCCGCCCTGATTGCCGATACTGCCGCACGGCTGGCCGAGCTCGGACGCCTGAGCGACCTGGGCGGCATACCGCACACCGGCCGGTCCTCGGGCGGTCGTACCAACAGCGCGTTGCGCCTGCGGGAGGTGTGGGACGCGTACCAGGTGCCGGCCGCGCTCGCTGCGCAGTTGACCGGCCAGCCGGTGCTGCTCGTCGACGATCTGATCGACACCGGCTGGACGTTCACCGTCGTCGCCCGGCTGCTACGCCAGGCTGGCGCCGGTCCGGTCTACCCGTTCGCCCTAGCCCTCGCCGCGTGAACCACCTGGATTGACCGCGACCCAGAAAAAGCCTCAATCGTAAGGTATCAGCGGTGATACCATTGCTGGGTGGCTATGACATTGAGACTGACCGACGAGGAGGCAGACGCCCTCCGCAGCCGGTCGGAGCTGGAAGGCCGGTCGATGCAGGACGTTGCGCGCCAGGCGGTTCGCGAGTACGTGGAAAGCCACAGCCGTGCCGAACTGCTCGATCGTGTGCTCGACAGGGAGTTACCGCACTACGCCGAGGCGTTGGAACGCCTCGGCCAGTGATCTACCTGACCTATCCGGAGCTCCTGCACGTCGCCGAGCGCGTGCTCGGGCAACCGCCCGTGATCCGAGACACCGGTCTTCTTGAAGCCGCACTAGCCCGTTCTCGAGCATCTGCCTTCGGCGAGGACGCATATCCCACCCTCGAGGAGAAGGCGGCCGCGCTCGTCCACTCCATTGCCTGCAACCACGCGCTGGCGGATGGCAACAAGCGTCTGGCGCTGGGCGGCCTGATCGCATTCCTTGGTGTCAATGGCCGTCGGCTCGCCCTGACCAATGACGAGGCATATGACCTGATCATTGCCATCGCTACCGGCGAACTCAGCGACGTGACTGCCATCGCGAGACGAGTCCGGGGTGCCTGGCAGCTGTGGTGAGTGCGACTCTCGCGAAGTGCAGCGGAGTTGGGCGTAGATAGGCTCCGCGGGTGGAGTTGAGCGACGGTGATCGAATCCGCGGGCTGCTCGGCACGTACTGCCGCCTGATCGACGCCGGCGATTTCGCCGGCCTGGGCGCACTGTTCGCGCACGCGACGCTGCGAGATCCGGCCGGCACCGTGATCGCTACCGGCGCGGCCGAGGCGCAAGCGCTGTACGCAGCGACCACGCGCCGCCACGCGAACGGCACTCCGCTCACCCAACATCTGATCGTGAACACCACGTTCGACGAGGGCACGGCCACGGACGAAGCGGTCGCGCGATCCGCCTATGTCGTGCTGCAAGCGGCTCCCGGTACACCGCTGCAGCCGATCGTCACCGGCTCCTACGTCGACACCTTCGCCCGCGTCGACGGGCAGTGGCGCTTCACCGATCGCACCTTCGCGCTCGGCCTGATCGGCGACGTCTCTGCGCACCTGTCCTTCGACCCGGCCGGAGCCGACGTCGAATGAACTCCGCGCTACACCCCGACTACCCGCTGCGTACTGATCGGCTGGTGCTGCGACCGTTCGAACCCGATGATGCCGAGGCCATTGCGGCATACCAGGGACTCGTGGACGTCTGCCGCTACATCCCCTATTCGCCGCGGTCCGTGGCCGACGTCCGACAGCGGCTCGACAGCGGTGCCTGGCGCTCGACGATCGCGGCGGAGGGTGACGCGATCACGCTCGGCGTGACACTGGCCGCGACCGGTTCATTGATCGGCGACGTCATGTTGCGGTGGGCGAGCGGCGAGCACGCCACCGGCGAGATCGGGTACGTGCTGCATCCGGCGCACACCGGACACGGCTACGCCACCGAGGCGGTCCGGGCACTGCTGCCGCTGGCCTTCGACGACATGGGGCTGCACCGGCTGTTCGCCCGGCTCGACGCGCGTAACTCGGCATCGGCGAACGTGTGCCGCCGGCTGGGCATGCGGCAGGAGGCGCACCTGCGCGAGAACGAGTGGTTCAAGGGGGAGTGGACGGACGAGATCGTGTTCGCGCTGCTCGCGCACGAATCGCAAGCGCAGTCCAGCGGCTGACGCCGAGCCACGCACTCGGACTGACGTCGAGCCGCCGGGGGACTGACAGCGTCGATCGACGCGAACATCGTCAATGCGACCGCGGCGCGATCAGGTTCAGCGCACCGGGACGCAGCGACACGGTCACCGGCAGCATGCCGATGTCGTCGCCGTCGGCACACACCGGCACCGGACGATCCGCGCTGATCGTCACCGTGGTGCCTCGGGACAGGCGCACCTCCGGGCGTTTGGCGTGCTCGCCGGTCTTGGTCTCGCCCATGAACGCGGCGATCTTGTACTTGGGCACCGCCCCGACGGCCAACACGTCCAACCGGCCGTCGTCGAGGACCGCGGTCGGGACGATGTGCAGCCCGTGGCCATACCGGCCTGAGTTCGCGACCACGACCATGTGCCCGCGCTCCGTCGTCGTCGCAGCGCCCGCGCCGCCCACACCGTCGGCCCTGTCCACACCGTCGGCCCCGTTCATACCGTCCGCGCCACCCGTCGTCACGGTGAAACACACCGGCCGCCAGCGGGCGAGTGCGATCACCGGCGCCAGCCGGTAGAGCAGCTTCGCCGGTATCCGCCGATTCTCGTTGATGATCTTCGTGGCGACCGCGTCCAGACCCGTGTAGACATTGCCCGGCACGAACACCCCGTTCGCTGCCAGCACGTCCAACCGGCGCACCGGGCCGTTCAGCAGCAACTCGCCGAGAGTCGCGTGATCGCTCGGCAGGTCGAGTCCGGCGGCCAGATCGTTGCCACGCCCGGCCGGCACTATCGCCATCGTGCCGCCTACCGGCACAACGCCCGTCGCCACGTCACGAACAAGCCCGTCCCCGCCGACCGCCACCACCACGTCACCGGCATCCGCCGCCTTCGCCGCAGCAGACACCGCGTGCTCGCGGCTGCGCGTGAGCACCACCTTCACCTCCGCGCCGGCGCGCTGCAGTTGCGCACTCCAGTGGCTCCCACTTCAGCGCGGCGGAACCGCCGCCGGAAAGCGGGTTGACCAGCGCGGTGAACGAACGCACCTCACGCCTCCGGCGCGATCAGCACGCCGGGGTTGAGGATGCCGCCGGGGTCCAGCGTCCGCTTCACGGCGCGCAGCGCCTCGACCGCCAGCGGACCGATCTCCTCGGCATAGGTCTCCCGATGGTCGGTGCCGACACCGTGATGGTGCGTGATCGCCGCGCCGGCGGCACGGATCGCTTGATTCGCCGCGAGCTTCGCGCCGTGCCATTGCGCGATCGGGTCGTCCGACTGCGCGGTGACCACAGTGAAGTACAGCGACGCGCCCGAGTAGTAGACGTGGCTGATGTGGCACATCACCAGCGCGGGCGCGCCGTCGGCGGACAGCGCACCGGTCAATGCGTCGGTCACCGCGGCGCGCAACCGGTCCAGGTTGGACCAGAACGTGACCGTCTCCAACGTCTCCACCAGTACGCCGGCATCCAGCAGCGGATCGCGCAGGTACGGGCCGCGGTAGCGGCCAGTCCGCCACGCCTCACCCGGTTCGACACCGAGGCCTTCGCCGCCGGCGCCGGTCAGCACCGCGGTGACCGCGTCGCGCCGGGCCGCGACATCGGCCTCGGTGCCTTCGAACCCGACGATGGCCAGGCAGCCACCGGTTCCGGTCGTCGCACCGGTCGGGTCGGCCAGATTGATCGCCGTCTCCGCCTCGTCCGACAGCCGCACCACGGTGGGCATCGGGCCGTCCTGCACGAGCGCGCGCAATGCCGCGGCGCCGGCGGTGAACGACTCGAAGCGCCAGCCCTCGAAGACGCGTACCTGCGGCACCGGATGCACCTGCACCATCACCGACGTGATCACGCCGAACGCGCCTTCCGAACCGAGGACGAGCTGACGCAGGTCCGGGCCGGCGGCCGATCTTGGTGCGGTGCCGAGGTGCAACGTGCCACGCGGCGTCGCCAGCGTCAGCCCGACCACCATCTCGTCGAAGCGGCCGTAGCCGGCCGAGGACTGCCCGGCCGACCGCGCCGCGGCGTAACCGCCGATGCTCGCGCCCTCGTAGGACTGCGGAAAGTGTCCGAGCGTGAAACCGTGCCCGTGCAGCAGTTCCTCCGCACGTGGACCGCGGATGCCGGCTTCGAGCGTCGCGGTACGGGACACCTCGTCGACGGCCACCAGGCGGTCCAGCCGCCGTACGTCCAGGGCGATCACCGCGGTCATGCCCGCCCGCGCGGCGACGAGTCCGCCGACCACGGAGGTGCCGCCCGCGAACGGCACCACGGCCACCCGGTGCTGGTCGCACAGGGTGAGTACCGCGACGACCTCGTCGTGCGAGCCGGGGTAGACGACGGCATCGGGCGCATCGGAGGCGTCACCGGCCCGCAGCTTGAGCAGGTCCGGGGTGGAGTAGCCGCGAGTGTGCTGCGCGCGCACGGCCGGATCGACGCTGATGTGGTCCGCACCGACCGCGTCCGCGAGCGCCTCGCGCACCTCGACCGGCAGGGTGCTGACCGGCACCGCGATCTCCTGCGCCGCGACGGCCGGTCGCGGGCCGCCGACGCCCAGCGCGCCGAGAGCCTGCTCGGCGACGCTCGGCAGCGAGCCCGGGGTGGCCGGATTGCCCCAGCGGGGTCGCACCATCTCGATGACGGGCAGATCGGACTCGGTCAACGGACTCACTCCTGCCGATGGTGACCCACGTGGGGAGAGTTCTCTGCGCATAGACACGTCAACCCTCCCCACACGGGAACGACTGCTGATACACTGTGACATATGATGTCGCAGCATCGCAACTCCGCACTTGCGCCGACCGCAGCCAATGCGATCGACGACGACCTCATCCTGGACGCTGCCTACCAGCTGTTCCTCTCGGTGGGCCCGCGCCGGCTGACCATGGCTGATGTCGCCCGGCACACCGAGGTGTCGCGCGCGACGCTCTACCGGCGCTGGCCGAACGTGCGCTCGCTGATCGGCGCGATCGTCACCCGCGAATGGTCCACCCTTGCCGCGGCGACGTTCCGTCCGGGCGATGGCCCGGCCCGCGCCCAACTCGTGCGCGCCGTCGTCGCGATGGTGACCGCGATCCGCGAGCACCCGTTGCTGCGCGGGATTGTCGAGCGCGATCCGGAGTTCCTGCTGCCGTATGTGTTACAGCGACGCGGGTCCAGCACCGAGCTGCAGCTGAGCACGCTGGAGACCGCCATCCGGGCCGGGCAGGCCGACGGTTCGGTGCGTCCCGGCCGTCCCGAGCTGCTCGCCGAAGCGGTGCTGCTCGCCTCGATGTCGTTCGTGCTCTCCGCGCGGGCAATCACGCGTGACCGTGCGGCGGACCATGCGCGGGGCGCGGCGCGAAACAGTGCGAGCAGCGCAAGCCGCACCGGCGCGACCGACGATCTCGACGCCGAGCTCGCCGTGCTCGTCGACCGCTACCTCGCGCCGTGACCGCGCCGCGAAACAGCGCGGCTTCCGGCGCGCCGCGAAACGGCGCGACTCCCGGCGCCTCGCTGAATGCGCAGCGCCGCGAGCGCGAACTCGCCGAAGTCGCCGAACTCAGCTCGCACCAGCCGGTGGACGTGCTGGTCGTCGGCGGGGGAGTGACCGGCGCCGGCATCGCGCTGGACGCCGCGACCCGCGGACTGTCCGTGGTGCTCGCGGAGAAACACGACCTCGCGTTCGGCACCAGCCGGTGGAGCTCCAAGCTCGTGCACGGCGGACTGCGCTACCTGGCCTCCGGCGCCGTCGGCATCGCCCGGGAGAGCGCGGTCGAGCGCGGCATCCTGATCGAACGGACCGCGCCGCACCTGGTACGCCCGCTGGCTCAGGTGGTTCCGCTGCTGCCGAGCGTCTCCGGCCCGCACGCGGCGCTGGTCCGAGCCGGTTTCGCGGCCGGCGACGTACTGCGCGCGACGGCCGGCACGTCCGCGCGAACACTGCCACGCTCACGCCGCATCAGCGCCGACGAGGTGCGTCGGCTCGCGCCGACGGTGCGCGTCGACGGCCTGCGCGGCGGGCTGCTCGCATTCGACGGCCAGCTCGGCGACGACGCGCGGCTGGTGGTGGCGCTGGCCCGCACCGCCGCCGCGCACGGCGCGCGGATCCTGACCAGGTGCGCCGCCGAGCAACTGACCGGCACCGGCGCGGTGCTGCGCGACGAGCTGAGCGGCACTCGCTACGACGTGCCGGCCCGGATCGTGATCAACGCAGCCGGCGTCTGGGCCGGTGAACTCAGCCCCGGCGTCACGCTGCGACCCAGCCGCGGCACGCACCTGGTGCTGGCGAGTGAATCCTTCGGTGGCTTGACCGCCGGGCTGACCGTGCCGGTCCCCGGCTCGAGTAGCCGCTTCGTGTTCGCGCTGCCCTCACCCGAGGGTCGGGTGTACGTGGGGCTCACCGACGAGGATGCGCCCGGGCCGATCCCCGACGTGCCGGTGGCGTCCGAGACGGAGATCGGCTTCCTGCTGAACACCGTCAACTCGGTGCTCGAGCGGCCGCTGGCGCGAACCGACGTGCTCGGCACCTACTCCGGCTTGCGCCCGCTGCTGGACACCGGCGGTACCGGTGGCCCGGACGGTGCCGGTTCGACCGCCGACATCTCCCGCAAGCACGCCGTGCTGGTAGCGGCGGACGGGCTGACCACCATCGTCGGCGGCAAGCTGACCACCTACCGGCGCATGGCGCAGGACGCACTCGACGCCGCACTGGCGCACACCACGGCGCTGGCCGACACGGAACTGAACGCGGGTCGATGCCGGACCGAGCGGTTGCCGCTGGTCGGCGCGGCCCCGTGGCGGGAGCTCGATGCGCTGCCGGCGCCGGCCCGGCTGATCCGCCGGTACGGCACCGAAGCGACGGACGTGCTGGCGCTTGCCGCCGGCGATGATGCCTTGCGAGAGCCGATCGCCGACGGCATTGACGCCACGACGGCTGAACTGATCTTCGCGGTGCGGCATGAGGGCGCGCTGGACGAATCCGACCTGCTGGATCGCCGCACCCGCATCGGCCTCGTCGACGCCGATCGCACCCGGGCGCTGCCGGCGGCGCGCGCCGCTCTCGCGCTATCGGACTGACCCGCCCGCGCACGAGCAGCGCGCGGACGAATCGCTTCGGATCAGGTGGCCGGGTTGGCGATGGCGACGATGTTGTCCTCGTAGTTCCCGGTGCTCGCGTCGAACGGCCCACCACAGGTGATCAGGACGAGACGTTCCGAACCGGCTTGGGAGAACAGGTCGCTGGGCAAGCCGGTGTCCTTCGAGTAGGTGTGCACCGCACTGACCCGGTAGGCGAGAGACCGGCCGGAGCCGGCCAGCGAAACCGTGTCGCCGGGGTGCAGGTTCGGCAGCACGGACAGCGCGCCGTTCACCCCGTTGTAGTTGATGTGGCCGTCGATCACGACCGAGCCGTGACCGGAGCCCGGCACGGCACCGGCATTCCACCAGCCGAGCACGTTCGGGTTCAGCGGGACGTCCATCACGTGGTTGGTGACCGCGACCGTGACGATCGAGGCGTCGACGTGCTGGCTGGGGATCAGCAGCTGCGCGCCGGCCGCGGAAAGCGGCGCATTGGGCCGAGGCGGCGGCGTGGACGATGCGCGCTGGCTCGTTGCGGGTGCTGGTGTGGTGCTGGCGGCAGCTGAGGTGCTGTAGTTCGGCACGGTGCCACGGTTGACGACCGGCGTGCCCGCGACGTGCTTGCTGTGCCGGGACGCGACGAAGATCGCCGCACAGATCAGCAAGGCCACCCCGAGCACGGTCAGCAGCACCGCGGTGCGGCTGACAGTGCGGGACCGTGCTCGAGGTGACATCACTGGTGATCTACGTCAGATGCTGAGTCGGCTCAGGCGGCGTTTCGTCGGGCTGCGACCGTCACACCGGCGCCGACGAGACCAAGGCCGGCGATCGCAGCCAGCGCGATCTCCCAGTCAGCCGGACCGGTCGTGCCGCCCTGCTCGGCGACGTCCACATGCCCGGCCGGCACCGAGACCGACCCACCGCTGGACGAGCCGGCGAGGGTGAACGAGTTGACGCTGCTCAGGAACGTGCCCGACGTCGTTTCCGCCTCGACGGTGACTTGGGTGCCCGCGGGCAGGTTGAGGGCGGGTGCTGCCTCGGTGACGCTGAACTTGCCGTTCTTGGCCGTGGCCGAACTGGTAGCCAGGACCGGATTGTTGGCGAGGGCACGGCGGCCGTCCATGAACCTGATCGTCACCGGGATCGACGCGGTGGCGGGGTCCTTGCAGGCGAAGCCGGTACCGGTGATGGTGATCGACGAACCGGTCGTGACGCCGGTCCCCGGCGACACGGTGACTCCCGGGTTGCAGCCCGCGGGATTGCCGGTGCCGGCCGAGGCCGCTCCGGCACCGAGCACGGCGGTTGCCACCAGTGCCGATGCGGCCAGCGCCGGCACGGCGGCACGCTTGTTCAGCTTCACGTAATTGCCTTTCGTGTTGGATCGCAGCATGCGGTCGGTCTGACCTGCCGGCGGTCGCCACCGAGATATGGCTCATCCGTCCGACTGAGCGGTCAGAGTTCCAGTTGCCACCGGCACGGGCAGACACCGTGTCGGTACTTCGACAGTTGGGCACACTCAGCAGGACGTCAGCTCAACGGCACGCGACGGCGGCGTGCCAATGATCAAGATGGTGGTGTTGTGGACCGGGCTTACGGCACGGGCTGGTTCGTCGGGCGCACGGGGGAGCTACAGCGCTTGGCCTCGGCGCTCGCGGACGTGCGTGCCGGCCGCGCGCTGACGGTCCTGATCGAAGGCGACGCGGGACTGGGGAAGTCGGCCCTGCTGGATGAGTTCATCAAGCAGTCAGACATCGACACCATCCTGCGCGCGAGCGGGGACGAGGCGGAAAGCGATCTCGTCTGGGGCGTCGTGGATCAGCTCGTATCCGCAGCGGGTGCCCCCGGCGTCCTACGAAGCGACACCCGGCATGCGGACCCGGTCGCGATCGGGGCGACGTTGGTGTCGACGCTGGCAGATCTGTCCGCCGCAGCGCCGATCGCTGTCGTCCTCGACGATGCGCATTGGGCCGACGCGGCGTCGATGCAGGCGATCACCTTTGCGCTACGCCGGCTCAGATCCGATCCCATCCTCACCCTGATCGCCTCGCGGTCGCGCGATGTCCTGCCGGACGGCCTGAGCCGTCTGCTCGCGGTCGATCGGGGCCGCATCATCAAGCTCACCCCGTTCTCGGCGGAGGAGACCCGCACCTTGGCGCGACTGGTGTCCAACGTGGAGTTGGGCCTGCCGGCGGCGACGCGGCTGCTGCGGCACACCGGCGGTAACCCGCTGTACCTGCGCGCGATCCTGGATGAGGTGGATCCCGACGGGTTGGCGAACACCGACGGTGAGCTGCCGGTGCCACGGTCATTCGCGTTGCTCGTGCTGTCCCGGTTGGCGAGCTGCCCGTTGGGTACGCGCGCGTTGGTTGCGGGCGCGGCGGTGCACGGGCAGCGCTCATCGCTGGCCGTGGCCGCTTCGATCGCCGACGTCGACGACATTGCCGCGGCGACCGATGAGGCGTGCACCGCCGGCATCCTCGACCGGCGCGCGGCGCACAACGGCGCGGCGGTCTTCACCCATCCACTGGTGCGCGCTGCCATCTACGAGGACCTGAGCCTGGCCACTCGTACCGGATTGCACCGGGCCGTCGCCGAGCACGAGACCGGCTCCGTCGCGCTGCGACATCGGGTCGCCGCCAGCGTCGGTGCCGACGAAGATCTCGCCACCGATCTGGCGAGCGCAGCCGCGGGCGACCTGATCCAGGGCGCGCCGGTCGCCGCGGCCGACCACCTGATCGCCGCGGCGCGGCTGACGACGCGACCCGAGCTGCGCGAGCAGATTCTGGTCGACGCGACGCGGGCGCTGCTGCTGTCCGGCGACTCGAACCGGTCCGGCCCGCTCACGGCCGCCGTCGCCGACCTGCCGCCATCGGGGCGCCGCGACGCGGCAATGGGATTCCTGTCGATCCTCGGCGGCGATCGTCACGGTGCAAAGGCGAGACTGGAGGCCGCGGCTGAGGCCCTCGACGCGGAAGAGGAACCCGAACTCGTCGCCAAGATCGGAGCCGAGCGGGCGCAGCTGGCGCTGCTCGAAGGGCTTCCGGATGAGGCCGAGCAATGGGCTCGACGCGCGTTCGACGCCATCGGCGCAGACGGATCCATGGTGGCGGGCGTGCGCAGTCGACTGATGACGGCACTGGCGCAGTCGGGTCGCCCGCGCGAGGCACTCGCCGTAGCCGCAGACCTGGCCGAGACCGCCGCCCCGCGCAACGCCGGTGAGATGGATGCGTTGATGGGCCGTGCGATGACCCGGCTCTGGACCGACGATCTGCTCGGCGCCCATCGCGACCTGCGCACGGTGACCACGGTGCTGCATGAGAGCGGAACGCTGCGCGATGCGGTGATCGCGCAGACCTACCTGGCCGAGGTGGAGTTCCGGCTCGGCCACTGGGACGACAGCATCGGCCACGCCGACCTCGCCGTGTCGGTGTGCGTCGATTCCGATCAGCGCCGGATGTGGCCGCTCGTGCACGCCATCGCCGTGCTCGCGTTGGCCGCACGTGGTGACTGGACCGCGGCCGGGGAACACGTCCGGGCGGCGACCGACGCGGTGACGCCGTTCGATCCGGATGACACCGCCAACGTCTCCTACGCCGCCGGGGCCGCAGCACACCTGGCCTTTGCTCGGGCGGACGCTGCCGGGGTCGTCGCCGCGGTCCAACCCATCCTGCGGCTGCATCACCGCGGCGGCTCGGACCAGCCCGGCATCGTCGCGTGGGCCGAACTCTATGCGTGGGCACTGGTGGAGCTGGGTCGCCTCGACGACGCGGACGTGCTGCTCATCGGTCTCGAGGCGGCGGCGTCGCGGCAGCTGCATCCCTCGGTGCTGGCCGCGCTCGCGGCGGTGCGCGGACGCTGGTACGCCGCCCGCGGCGACATCACCGCGGCTCGGCGCACCTTCGAGTCCGGGCTCGGCCAGGCCGCGACCGTGCCCTCGCCGTTCGGCGCGGCGCTGGTCGCCGACGCGTACGGGCGGGCCTTGCGCCGCAGCGGCGACCGCCGTGCCGCGGCAGGTCAACTGCAGGCAGCACGGTCGACCTATCTCGAACTCGGGGCGCAACCGTTCCTGGAACGGGTGGAACGCGAACTGGCGGCGTGCGGCCTCGCACCCGTTCGCCGAACGGTTGTGCAGCCGTTGCGGTTGACACCGCAGGAGCTCGCGGTGGCTCGGCTTGCAGCCGCCGGCCGGACCAATCGCGAGGTCGCCACCGAACTAGTGGTCAGCGTCAAGACGATCGAGTACCACCTGGCCAATGCATTCACGAAGCTGGGCATCCGGTCGCGCCGTGACCTCGGCGCCGCGCTCGCGAGCGACTTCGACGGCCCGATCGACTGACCCCACCGCTCGACCCTCGGTATCGCGGCAGGTTCGAAAACTAGGGGACGCCCCTAGGGCGATCGCGCGGTCGATCTTCCTAACCTCGATGAGTTCGTCATGGACGGTGCCGCAGGGAGGGACGGGTGTCGGTCGTGCAGTACATCGTGCGGATCGACGGGTCTGACGCGACTCACATCCGCGGCACCGTCACCGCTGCAGGCGAGACCCGCTCGTTCGCGGGCTGGATGGAACTGATCAGCACGCTCGAGCGCGATCTGCAACCGACATCGGAAACGGCGTCGGCCGACCCGGCCCGGCCAGGAGAGTCCGAATGATCCGTCCTGCATTGCGCACCCGCGCCGTTACCCAGGTCGCGGTGCTCACCCTGCTCGCAGGCCTCACCGGCGCGATCTCGGCCACCCGGGCCAACGCCGCTGCCGGCGCGGACGGGCCGATCGCATTCGCCGTGGACACCGTCTTCGACACCACCGCCGGAACCATCACGCCCGGCGGTGCCGCGCCCGGACACGCGGAGACGGTGACGAACGGCAGCCCAGACCACTGGGTCATCGACGCGACCACGTTCACGGTTGCGGCCGGCGTGACGGTGCGGTTCGTCGGCACCCGCGTCCCGGTGATCGATGCGAGCGCGGCGGTGCAGATCGATGGCACCGTGTCGGTCGCCGGCACCCCAGCCACCGACGGCAACGGCGCGGCCCCGGGCAGTGGTGGCGGCGGTGGTGGCTCGGCCGACTTCAACACGTCCGGCTTCCAGTTCATGGGTGCCAGCGGTGGCGGCGGCCACGGCGCCGCCGGCGGCGGCGGCGGTGGCTACATCGGATCGAGCCAATTCGCGTCGGTGCAGGTGGGTGGCGGCAGCGGTGAGTCGAACTACGGCGGTATCGGCGGGGCCGGCGGCAACGCCGGTCTGGACCAATCATGTACCCCGGGCCGCGGCGGACAGCTCAGCACGACCGGTGACGACGGCTTCTGCGAGCGGGCGGCCACGCCCCTCACCCGTGTCACCTTCAGCAGCGGTGGCGGCGGTGCGGGCGGCGCCATCGACCGTGCGACCGGCCGCATCGTCGGCGGTTCGGGTGGCGGAGCCGGGGCAAGCATCGACCAGTCCTCACCCGGCGGTGGCGGCGGGGGTGGCGCGGGTGCCGTGCTGATCGAATCCGCGTCGACGATCACGGTGGCCGGCTCGATCGACGCCGACGGCGGCGCGGGACTGTTCCCGGCGAACGGCTCGATCGGCGGTGGTGGCGGCGGCGGTGGCGCGGTCTGGCTGCAGGCTCCGCACGTGTTCGGCGACGGCCAGGTGAACGCCAACGGCGGATCGAACGGCATCTTCTTCGGCAGTGCCGGCGCGGGCGCGATAGACATCGACACGATTTGCGCGGATGCCGCTCCGTCCTCGATGCCGGCTGCCTCGGTGTCGTGCCTGACCCCGCCCGCATCCATGACCTCGGTATCGGTATCGCCGACCGCGCCCAGGTTCGGTACCGCCGTCACGGTCACCGCGCAGGTACAGCCGACGGCCACCAACCCGAACACGCCGAGCGGATCGGTCACCTTCTCCCTCGACGGCGCGCCGCGCGCGCTGGGGTCGGCAAACCTGGTGAACGGCGTCGCCACCCTCACCATGAACGGGCTGCCCGGCGGCGCGAACACGATCCGAGCCGACTACGGCGGCGACGACAACTTCGGCCACAGTTCCGGTTCGGTGACCTTCACGGTGGGCGGCACCAGCACCATCACCGGCGCGCACCCCGGCTCGGTCGCCGTCGGCAGTGGGCAGGTCGTGCTGATCCGGGACGCCACCGTCGGCGCGATCACGGTTGCGCCGGGCGGGCGGGTCGACGTGGAGAACTCGACCGTGTCGAGCGCCATCGCCGCGTCCGGCCCAGGTGCGCTACGAGTCTGCGCTTCCACCGTCGGTGGCCAGGTTGTCATCACTGGCGCCACCGGATTCGTCCTCGTCGGCGATTCGCCCGACGGCTGCGCCCCGAACACCGTGTCCGGCGCGCTGGCCGTCGCCAACAACAAGCACGGCGTGCAGGTCATCGCCAACCACGTTATGGGGCAGGTGGTCGCATCCGGAAACTGCGGCAGCGGACCATTCCCCGCCGACAGCAGCGCACTCGTCACCGGCAACGGCCGGTAAGTCACCCTGGGAGGATGAAAATGAATACCGCTGAACTACGTCGATCAATGCTTGCGGGTATCGCGTTCGTGGTCCTGTTCGTCGCCGGTCTGCTGATCAGCTTCGCGAACGATCCGAGCGTCAAGTCCTCGGACTCAGATGCCGTGGCGGCAGCGAAGTACGTGCACCAGCTGTCCAGCAGCGGGCACCGCACCGGCCTGATCGTGGGCGCGTACCTGCTCGTGCTCGCCGCCGTCTCGTTCGTGTGGTTCGGCCTCGGCCTGCGCGCGCGACTGGCGTCCGCCGCGGCCGGCAAACTGGTCGCGAGCCTGGCAATCCTGGGCGGGACGTCGATCATCGCGGCCGGCGTTGCGTCCGCCGACGTCGCCGGTGCGATCTCTTTCGGATCCGAACCCGTGCCCAACGGCGACACGATTCGGGTGATGATGGATCTGACCTATCCGTTCCTGTTCGTCGGCTTCGGATTGGCTAGCGCCGCCGTCATCACGGTCGTCGCGATCAGCGCCCGGCGCTCCGGGCTACCGGCGTGGGTCGCCTATACCGCCTGGCTCGGCGTCCTCGGCAGCATCTTGTCGATCATCTTCTTCCCGGTTGTGCTGGCGCTGCTGTGGTACCTGGCTGTCGCCATCACCGGCCTCACTGCGCCGAAGGTCGTCGCCGCTTCGTCGACGCCCACCGAGGTGCGCGCCACGCGATAGCCGCCTCACCAACCGAATTCGCGCAAAACGTATGTCGCCGATGCCGAAACGGTGTATCCGCGACTTCCCACGCGTCGGTTTGCTCCCCATTCACGAATGCGCCCGAATGTGCCATGTGATCGGCGGGTAAGTCCTCATCCGCTTTCATGACGTTCGCTTTGACAGCCACAGCCCGCTCGTATTCCATGGCTCTCGCCAATCGGAACCCGCGCCGCCGCAACCTGCATCGCCGAGGGACGTCCGGCAGCAGGCCGTGCGACCGGGAGGGCCACACGTGTCACGAAGAGCCGGACTCATCTGTCTCGGGGTGGTGCTCCTCCTGGGCGCTTGTTCCTCGGCACAGCACCGGCCCGTCGGCACAATCTCCGGTTCATCAGCGGCCACCGACCCACGCGACGCGGGAGTGCTTGGTGCCTACAACAGCTACTGGGCGGCCGTGCTGGCCTCGTCACGCACGGCGAAACCCGACCCCGCTGCCCTCGTCGCCTACACCACCGGCGTCGAACTCAACCGCGCGAAGCAGGTGGCGGCCGCGCATGCGGCAGCAGGCGAATACGTCGCGGGGTCCTATGCGCACCGCGCGTCGGTGACCGCGATCTCCGCAACAGGCGCGACCGTCCGCGACTGCCTCACCGTTCGCACCGCCACCTATGACGACCGCACCCACAAGCGAAAGGCGGGCGCCGCGTCCGGGCCATACGCGCTGTCGACCCAGCTGTCGCTGGACGCAGGCCACTGGAAGGTACGCGAGGTAACACCCACCGATCAGCCGTGCTCCACGCCCGCGGCACCCACGCTGTCGCCGAGAAGCTGAGGTCCCCAGATGGCATCGCACCGAGCAGCCCGCCGCCAGATCGGCTGGCCCAGAGGGATCCTCGCCCTGTTGGCGCTTGCCGTCAGCGCCCTGCTCTGCGTCTCCTCGGCATCGGGCGACATACCGGTCGGCCCGGCCACCGTGACGATCCAAAGCATCGCACCGCAAGTGTTCTCGCCCAACGGCGACGGTTTCGATGACACGTCCGACATCTCGTTCTGTCTCGACGCGGCCGCCAACATCACCGCGCATGTTCTCAGCGGGACGACCGTGGTGCGCACCTTCGCGGCGGGCGTGTCGTTTCCCAGCGGCTGCTTTCAGCGCGTCACCTGGAACGGCTTGAACGACGGCGGTTCGCCCGTCCCCGACGGCTCCTACACGGTCGAACTCGATGCCGTGAACTCGACCGGAGTGCACACGAGCGACAGCGACACGATCGTCGTCGACCGGCGGATCCCCGGCAGCATCACCGCACCGACCCCCGGCGCGCAATTGTCCGGCACGGTCGCGTTCGCGTTCAGGCCGACGAGCGGTATCAACGTCACTCAGGTCGATTTTGCGCTGTCCGGCTCGTCCGCGTCCTGCAGCACCGGCTGGGTCAGCGCCGCTGACGGTGACGGCGTGTTCCGTACGACGCTGGACACCACCGAGGCGCAATGCGGTAACGGGTCCAAGAGCATGACCGCGACGGTGCAGTGGATCGATCAGTTCAACCAAACGCATTCCTGGACATCGGGCGGATCCACGGTGACCACCACCGTCACCGTCAACAACCCGCCGACGGTCACGCTGTTCCAGGACGGCATCAGATTCTCGCCGAACGGCGACGGCTCCGACGACGTCGCCTCCACCGGCTTCTGCGTCGCCGACGCCGGCGACACCACCGTGCACGCGCTCGTCGAGGTGCGCGACTCCGCGGACCATGTGATCGCCACCCTCACCGACGGTGACGTGACCCCGCAGCCGTACTGCTACTCGTGGTACGGCTATTACTCCTCCGGCAATGTCAGCTGGGACGGCACGACCGCCGCCGGCACTCAGGCGCCCGACGGCACCTACACGCTGGTCGCGACCGCGACGAACACCGCGGACCTCAGCTCGACGGTCTCCACCACGGTTGTGCTCGACCGCTCGGTACCAGGCGCGCTCACGGCCCCCGCTGACGGCGCGACCGTTGCCGGCTCGGCCCAATTCGCCTTCACGCCCACCAGCGGCTACACGATCACCCAGGTGACGTTCTCGCTGTCCGGTAACTCGCAGTCATGTTCGTCAGGCTGGATCTACCAACCGGATCCGGACGGGGTGTTCCGGGCCACCGTTGACACATCGACCTGCGGCGACGGCGACTGGCAGGTCACCGCCTCCCTGAACTGGACCGACCAGTTCGGACACAGTCACTCCTGGTCCTCGCCAGCGCGAAATCTCGTTCTGAACAACCCGCGCGCTCCGCAACTGACCGTGTTCAGCGCAGCCACGGCGATCACACCCAACGGGGACGGGTACGACGACGACGCGGCCATCAACTTCTGTGCCGCCGACTCGGTGGACGGAACGCAGTTGCATGTCACGGTGACCGTGATCGACTCCACCGGCGCCGTGGTACGCACCCTGCTCGACCAGGATCAGGACCCGTTGCCCTACTGCTATTCCTGGTACGGCTACAGCACATACGCCGACTGGGACGGGACCGACGACCACGGCAACACGGTGCCCGACGGCAACTACCAATTCCGCATCCAGGCGACCGATGCGACCAGCCTGTCCTCCACCGTGACTGCACCGATCACCGTGGACCACCGCCTGCCCGTCACGATCACGGCGCCGGTGCCGAACGCAACGCTGTCCGGCGACTCCACCCTCGTGGTCACACCCACCAGCGGCTACACGGTGACCGAGGTCGGCGGCGACCTGAGCGACACCGCGACCTCCTGCGCGCTGCCGAGCGACACGCAGGCAGACGAAGACGGTGCGTTCCGGATCGACATGAACACCGCATCCTGCGGCGACGGTGCGCACACGCTGGCCGTGTATGCGTACTGGACGGATGCCAACGGCACCTCGCACTACTGGTCGGCCAGCATCCCGGTACGGCTCGACAATCCCGCGCCACCCACCGTGCAACTGAGCACCGCAGCGCAGACGTTCAGCCCGAACGGCGACAACCAGGAGGACACTGCCACCTGGTCGTACTGCGCAACCGACGCACTCGACGGCGGGCAACTGCACGTCCTCACCCAGATCGTGAACGCCTCCGGCGACGTCGTCCGCACGTTGAGCGACGCCGAGATGGATCCGGCGCCGAGTTGTTACGCCTGGTACGGCTACTACACGTCGGCCTCCTGGGACGGACTCGACGACGGTGCTAACCCCGCGCCGGACGGCAACTACACCTTCCGCGTCACCGCGACGGACCTGACCGACCGCACGACATCGCAATCCGTCGCCGTGGTTGTGAACCGGGTGCCGCCAGGGCAACTCACCAAGCCGCTGGCGGGTGGCACGTTGGCCGGCACCGCGCCGTTCGAATTCACCCCCTCCGCGGGGGTGCAGATCGACACTGTCTCGCTGTCTTTCGGCGGCGTCAGTTCGGCGATCTACAACGCGTCCGCCGACGGGGTCTGGCGCACCACGTACCCGGTGGGTTCACTTCCCGCAGGTCCGACCACGTTGTACGCGTCCGTCGCCTGGACCGACACCTTCGGCCAGCAGCACTACTACCAGATCTCACGGCAGGTCGCGATCGACCCCACCAGCATCCCGCTGGCCGTGTCCAACCTGAATACGAGTGGCGCGGCGCCGCTGGACGCCTCGTTCACCGTCACCGCGTCCGAGCCGAACAGCCAACCGCTCACGCTGTACCTCGATTGGGGAGACGGGTCGGACCCGCAGACCTCAACCATTGCGGCGCCCTACGCGCCGGTGAGCGTGCAGCACACGTTCTCCGCCGCTGGCACGTACCAGGCGTTGGTGTCGGTGAGCAACGGACAGGGCGGCTACCAATCGCAGACCGTGCCGATCACCGCGACCGGCAGGCCGGACAACCCGCCGGTGGTCACCATCGGCACGTCACCCACCTCAGGCACCGTTCCGTTGACGACGGTCACGACCATTTCGGCGTCCGACGCGGACGGCGACCCACTGACATACAAGATCGACTTCGGAGACGGGTCGAGCGTACAGACGGGCGCGTTGCCGGTGGCAGGCGTGAACCACGTGTTCCACAACGCCGGAGCGTTCCTGGTGCGGACAGAGGTGAGCGACGGACAACTGTCCGTGGTGCGCTTCACGCGGATCACCACGGCGCTCAGCGAGCCGCTCGCTGCGGTAGCCGGTGATGACCAGAGCACGGTCGCCGGTGCCGCGGTGCACCTCGACGGCTCCGCGTCCCGGCCGTCGGTGGCCATCACCGCCTACCACTGGACCTTCGGCGACGGGCAGTCGGCTGACGGCGCGACCGTCGATCACGTGTACACCAACCCCGGCACCTACACCGCGACGCTCACCGTGCAGAACGGAACCAGCCAAGCTTCCGACACCGCGCTCATCACGGTCACGCCGGTTCCGCTTCAGCCCGGGCTGGCCGTATCGGTCGCCGACAGCTCCTCCCATGCTGTGCTGAGCAACGCGCAGGTGCTCGTCATCGACAGCGGCGGCACCCGCTACTCGGCGACGACCGCGGCTGACGGAATCGCCCACATTCAAGGCCTGCCGGACGGTGCGTACACGGTGTACGGCTGGCATGACGGTTACCTGCCGGGTTCTGTCGCGGCCACCGTCAGCGGCGACTCTGGCACGGCGGCGATGTCACTGGACCAGGGCCAGGTCGCGACCAGTTCGGTGACCTCCACCCCGCTGACCGAATCGCAGGTGGTGGCCGCCGGCATCGACCCGAACGACCCGGACAACCAGAACGTCTACCAGTTCGAGATCCACCTGGCGTTCACCCCGGACGCCGACTCCACGATCACCGGCTACACCGGGGGTGACGGGTCGGGCGCCGGCGGCTTCCCGGTCGGGGTCGGCGTCGACGGCGTCATCACGCCGTGCACCTCGACATGCGACGTGCCGATCGGCGGCGGTTACACGGCGCAGATGACCGTCAACTACATCAACGACGCCCCGCAACTGTTGTGGCTGATCATTCCCGGCAAGGCCAAGTGGTTGAAGGAATTCTTCAACGTCTCGATGATGGTGACCAACCTCGCCGCGCCCACCTTCACCCTGGACAACGGCTCCGCCACGTTGCCGCTGCCTGACGGTCTCACCCTGGCCCCGACGTCGACACCGCAGCACGCCACCCAGACGATGGACGACATCCCTGGTGGCCAGAGCCGGTCGGTGTCGTGGATCGTGCGCGGGGACAACGAAGGGTTCTACGACATCAGCGCGGACTACGCCGGAGTGCTGGAGCCGTTCGGCAGCACCGTCGCGATCACCGGTGTCTCCGCCAACCAGTTGCATGTCTGGGGCGGCTCGGCGGTGAAGATGATCGTGGATGCGGACAGCACGGTGCACGACGGAAATCCGTACCGCGTGCGGGTGGGACTCCAGGACATCGCCGACGTGCCGGTCTACAACCCCTCGGTCGAACTGCTCACCCAGGGCAAGGTGAACTACATCTATCAGCCGCGTGAGGAACTCGAGCAGGAGACGGCCGAGATCGATCCCGGGCAGACGTTCTGGGCGAACTACATCCTCGTTCCGACGATCAGCGGCACGCTCGACCTCACCGACTCATTCGTGAAGAAGACGGCCGGAAACGTGGACCCGGCGGATGAGATCACGTCGCATCCGGCCACACCCGCGCTGTTCGCCGAGGCGACGATAACGAGTGGGTCCGCCGGCGACGCGCAGGCCGGGGTGGAAGTTCAGTGGGCACCGGTCGCCGGCGCCACCAGCTACGGCATCTTCGACACCGACTCGCCCGAGCACGACTTCGGCTCCTCGCCGCTGGCCGAGGTCTCGGCGAGTTCGTTCACGCCGTCAGCCGCGCATCCAGTGCCGTACGCGGACATAACCGTGGACCCGCGGCACTACCTGGCGATCAGCCCGATCGTGGGCGGTCATCCGCAGATGTCGCATCCGTTGCTGTCCGCCAGCGGGCAGGTCACCGCCGGCGGTGGACTCTCCGGAGATGTCAACGGCGACGGCGTCACCCGCTGGGCCATCCTTGGCGACTCGTTCATATCGGGTGAGGGCCTGACCGCGCCGGCCACGGACCTGCAGGGCAATCCGGTGACCGGCTATATGGACGGGACGGACGGCACCGCGAATCATTGCCACCGGTCAACGACGTCGTGGGCGTACGGGATGGCGACGGCGTATGGCGCGACCGGGAGCAACCTGCTGTTCGCGGCCTGCTCCGGCGCGGTCACCGCCAACATCGACACCAAACCGCAGTACAAGGACTCGCCGCACCAGTACCTGGGCTGGCAGCCGCAGTTGAACGATCTCGACAGCTACGTGGCTCAAGGAGGCGCGCCCGATGTCGTGCTGCTGAGCATCGGCGGCAACGACGCCGGCTTCACGGGAGTCGTGACCAACTGCCTCATCAGCCCGGTGGCGTGCTCACCGTCGTTGTCGTCGGCGAAGGTCAGCCAGATCGAGAAGAACGTCGAGAACGTGATCTTCAAGATCCGGCAGAAGGCCGGTGCCGCCAAGATCTTCATCGCGAACTACGTCAACCCGATCGACCCGCCGGGACAAACGTGTGGATCACTGAGCCACATCTCCGTGCAGGAACAGCAACGACTGACGAAGTTCATCGATCAGGTCAACGGCATCGTGTCCGACGCGGCCGCGGGTGCCGGGGCGCATCTCATCGACCTCAGCCACGCATTCCAGAACAACGGAATCTGCACCGGATCGGGCTACGCGAACGGCCTGTCCGCTGGACACGACTGGTACGGCGCCAAGATTTCCCGCACAGTCCAGGACATACGCGGCGTTGCCGTGGCTCAGGAGTCCTTCCACCCCACCGACGAAGGGCACGCGCGGCTCGCCCAAGTCGCTGGTCCCACCATTGCCGCTGACCTCGGCGAACCCAACCCCACGCCCCATTCCGGCGGCATCCAGATCGTGCCGCCCACGTCCTACTTGGCTCAGCAGTACTTCACCGACCCCCAGGGGCAGACGGACACGGTCATCGAGTACTACCCGGCTCAGAATGAACTCGTCCAGGTGAGCACGTTCTCGGTGCCGACGATCGTGGCTAGGTTCCAAGCAGTCGCCGGGCAGCCCGTCGATGTCACGGCACTGCTGCCGGGGACGCTTGCACCCGGCTGGCACACGCTCGAGCTGCGCAACCAGAACACGGACGAACTAGACGGCACCGTCGCGTACTACATGACCAGGTCCGCATCGTGTCCGGCTTCCCTGGACAGCGGCCCAGACGTCGACGGCGACGGCTATCCGGATGCGTGTGACCTCGATCCGACCGATGGTCCGGCGGCCGACGTGGACGGGGACGGCGTGCCGAACGGCAGCGACAACTGCATCGTCGTCGCGAACCCGTCGCAGGCCGATACGGACGACGACGGTGTCGGTGACGCGTGCGATCCCGACCAGGGCGCGGATCCGTTCGCCGGCTATCGGTCCGTGATCGGCGACTCGATGACGACGCTGAACGCTCCGCAGACGTCGACGTACGGTCACCCGGTCACGCTGACGGCGACCGTGTCGTCGTCGACCGCGCCGACCGGGACAGTCACGTTCACCGACACGTCCAGCTCGCCGGCGACGGCACTCGGGGCGGCACCGGTCGGCAGCGACGGCATGGCCACTCTGCAGACCGCCACGCTGGGCGCGGGGGCGCATCAGCTCACGGCTCATTACGGCGGCGACGGCCAGAGCGCCGAAAGCACGTCCTCGCCGGTGTCGGTGACGGTGGCGGTGGCGAGCCTCACCGTCATCCCGGATCCGATCACGGTCCCGTTCGGGACCAGCCCGACCTTCACCTATCACGTGAACGGGCTCGTGCCGGGGGATACGTTCACCTCGGTGCCGAACTGCGGCGTTTCCGGCTCGCACTCGGCCGTCGGCACGTACGTGATCCGGTGCAGCGGGGCGAACGCGGGCGCGAACTACCAGCTGGACCAGTCCGCGACGGCGACGCTGACGGTGACGCTGGCGGTGTCGACAGCGGGTATGCCGGTCGGCTTGGTGGGCAAGGCGTACAAGGGGACGCTGGCCGCCTCGGGTGGCACCGGTAAGTACACCTGGGCGCTCGGACCACAAGGGCAGCTGCCTGGCCGGCCTCAAGCTCGCCTCGACCGGCACCATCTCCGGGACGCCGACCGTGCAAGGTGTGTTCACCGTGCCGATCTCGGTTCATGACTCGGCCGCCCCGGCGAATCAGGTGACGGTCGGCGTCACGCTGACGATCGGGCCGATGTCGGTCACGACGTCCGCGCTGGCGGACGGGCTCGTCGGGAAGTCGTACAAGGCCAAGCTGGCGGCGACCGGCGGCAAGGGCAAACAGAGCTGGTCGATCGCCGGTGGGGCACTACCGGTCGGCGTGAAGCTGGCCAGCAGCGGCGCGCTGAGCGGGACACCGACGACGCCGGGCACGTACTACGTCACCGTGGCCGTTTCCGACACCAGCAAGCCGGCGAACACGGCGACCCGGACCATCCAGCTCGTGATCGACCCGATGACGTTCGCGACGGCGTCGTTGCCGAGTGCGGCGGTGGGCTCGAAGTACAAGGTGAAGATCGCCATGACCGGTGGCAAGGCTCCGGTGGTCATGACGGTGACGACCGGTGCGCTGCCGCCGGGGCTGAGCCTGGTGCACGGCCAGATATCCGGTACGCCGACGACGGCCGGGAGCTACACGTTCACCGTGACCGCGAAGGACAACACGAAGCCCACGGCCAACACGGCGACGGCGACGTACACGATCACCGTGACGTAACGGCGCGAGGCGAAACTGGCGGCGGACCTGCTCACCAACCGAGTTCGCGCAGGCGCCCGTCGCCGATGCCGAAGTGGTGCCCGACCTCGTGCACGATGGTTCGTCGCACCTGCTCGACAACATCGGCCTCGGTGCGGCAGATGGCACAGATCGCCTGCTGATAGATCGTGATCTGATCGGGCAGCACGCCGGCGTAGTGGGTCGTTCGTTTGGTCAGCGGCACGCCGCGGTACAGGCCGAGCAGGCCGCGCGGCCCGCGGCCGTGCTCGACGGTGACCGCCACATTCCGCATCCTGCGTCCGAGTTCGGGCGGCAGGCCATCGAGCGCCTCGGTGACCATCGCCTCGAAACGGTCATCCTCGACCTCGATCACGCTCCCATTGTCCGGTCCGTGCCTGGGAGCAGCCGGGCGGGCATCCACAAGTGTCATGTTCCCGTCTTGGCGACAGCACATGGCTGCCGCGCATGGGACGGTCCTCGCGCCGTCGACCGATCGGGCCGACGCGTCAGGAGAAGCGAGGACGTTGTGGCTCACCGTCGTTTCCGTGCCGCCGGCATGCTGTTGACCATCCCGGTGCTGGCTGCGGTCGGCGCCTGCTCGAGCGGAACGGCAGCCCACGTCGCGGCGAAGTCGGCTTCCGCATCAGCGGTGACAACGCCCGTGTCGTCCACTGCCGTCGCGACGACGTCATCGGCCGCGTCGACCACGCACGCAAGCGCGCAGACAAGCACAGCGACAACGAAGCCGAAGTCGACCGTGACACCGCACCCCACGCAAGCGGCGACCGCACAGGTGATCTCGCTCTTCGACGGTGGGGTCGGCCGTGTCTTCGTCAAGCCCACCAGCCTGGTCTTGGACATGCACAACCAGATGACGAACATTCAGTGGGCGCCGGCCTCGCCCGGGAAGCGCGGGCATCCGCCACCCTGGTGAACCACGTGTCGGCAACCAGTATCGTCCGGCGCACGGTCGAGTTCCGGGTATCCCACTTCGGGCAGATCGGCGGCGTCTACAGCGCCGAGGAGGCCGAGGCATGGGCAGGTTCGTCGCCCGGTGGCGCGCTCAAGGAAATCGCCACCTGGACGCTGTCGGCCACCGGCGGACTGCACTGGGTGCCGGAGTAACCGCTCAGTCCGTCGCGGGCGGGACCTCGTCCGGGTCGTAGTCGTCGATGCCGATCTCGACCCGCTCCTGTTCGGTGCGGTGCGCCAGTTCGTCGTCGTTAGGCCTCGGTGGCTGCTTGCCGTGTCCGGACCGGTCCCGTGGCGCGCTCTCGGTTACCTCGAAGACCTCGTCGAAAATCGGGTCGGAAGGTGCATCGTTCGATTCACTCATGGCTCTGGCATACCCCACCCCGCATCGCTTTGTCGCCCCACCCGGGGTGGCGTGCGTCAGCGATACAACGCTCGGACTGTCACGCAGCGAACAGTGCCGGGCCGGTGGTGCTAGCACCCTTGTGCTTGTCCACCTCACCGCTTCGGAGCACCAGGACCGCACCGAAGCACCAGACCTTGGAGAGTCCCATGACCGCAACCACGATCAGCACAACCCCGTTTCACTCTCGCGTCGCCCTGTGGGTGAGCGCAGCGCTCTTGCTCGCCGCAGTCATCGCCACCACGCTCGTGCTGACGTTGTCCTCCTCGCATCACGGTTCCCGATTCCCGGTTCGAGCGACCGTGCAGTCAGGCCAGTACAACCAGGTCTGCGCGCCCGCTCCCGCCACCCGGTTCTGCTAAATCGAACCTGCGCCCTGCCCACGGTTTCCCGGACTAGCTCCGGGGCGCCGTGGGCAGTTCGCGTCCATGGGCTCAGCCGCCATTCGCGGCGATCGCCTGCTGGAACAACGGCTTCAGCGAATCGACGTCGTGACGGTGTGCGAGGGTGAGTTCGATCCAGTCCCGCCGTGCCGGGTCCCGGGTGACGCGAGGGTCGTCGACGTAGCTCGACGCCACCGCCCGCCACCCCTTCGCAGTGAGCCGCAGGTCGACGCGGCCCGGCGCCTCGAGGTGCGCGATCTCGCGGCCGCCGAGCTGCAACGCCGGTTTGTCCGCCCAGCGGGAGCGACGGAGTTCCACCGGGCCGAGCTCACCGCACAACTCCACGACGGCCAACCAGATGGACTCGGAAGCCATGGTTGCTCTGCGATCAGTGCGTGAACAGCGCGCTGTACGCGTTCAGCGCAGGCTGACCCCCCAGGTGGGCATACAGCACGTTCGATGTTCGGTCGATCGTGCCGCTAGCCACTAGGTCGATCAGTGCGGCCATGGACTTGCCTTCATACACCGGGTCGATGATCACGCCTTCGAGGCTGCCCGTCAGTCGAATCGCCGCGAGCGTCGACGCCACCGGGATGCCGTAGTGCTCGCCGGCCCAACCCCGCAGGACGGTGATCTCGTCGTCGCGCAGGTCGCGCCCCAACCCGATGAGGTCGGCCGTGTTGCGGGCGATCTTCTCCACCTGAGCGCGGGTCTCGTCGATCCTGGCCGACGCGTCGATGCCGAGGACCCGACGCGGCCGATCCTGCCCGGCGAAGCCTGCGATCATCCCCGCGTGTGTGGACCCGGTGACACTGCAGACGATGATCGTGTCGAAGAAGACCCCGAGTTCCTGCTCCTGCTGTTGCACTTCATCGGCCCAGTTCGCGAAGCCGAGCCCGCCGAGGGGGTGGTCGGACGCACCGGCCGGGATCGCATACGGAACGCCGCCTTCGGCGCGGATCTCCTCTAGTGCGTTCTCCCAACTCTCCTTGAAGCCGATGCCGAATCCGGCCTGCACGAGTTCGACCTGCGCACCCATAATTCGCGACAGCAGGATGTTGCCCACCCGGTCGTTGACCGGGTCCGGCCAGTCCACCCAGCTCTCCTGCACCAGCCGCGCTTTGAGCCCGAGCTTGGCCGCGACTGCCGCCACCTGACGCGTGTGGTTCGACTGCACGCCACCGATCGAGACGAGGTGCGTCGCACCCTGGGCGAGCGCGTCGGGCACCAGATACTCCAGCTTGCGTGTCTTGTTGCCGCCGAACGCCAAGCCGGAATTGCAGTCCTCGCGCTTGGCCCAGACCTGCGCACCGCCAAGGTGAGCGGAAAGGCGCTCGAGTCGGTGCACCGGACTAGGTCCGAACAACAGCGGGTATCGGGGAAAGTCACTCAGCGCCACGATGCCATCCCGGTCTCGCTCGGCCAGTTGCCTTGGTCACGGGCAATGCTAGGCAGTCACTCCGGTGTCGCGGCCAGGAAACCGATCAGCTTCGCGATGAATTCGCCTTCACCCTCGCGGTGCGGCCAGTGCCCGGCTCCGTCGATGATCAACGACGCCGACCCCTCGCCCATTCGCGCCGCGGTCTTGGCGAACAGCTCCGCCGGCACGAGGTCATCGGTGCCGCCGACGATGAGCGCGCGCACCGGCGCCGGCCGGGTGAGTTCCGGCGGGGCCTTGGGCGCGAGCGCCCGGTAGTACTCGATGGCGCCGGTCAGCGAACGCGGCTCCCGGAAGCATTCCTTGACGTGGCGCAGCGAGTCGTCGCGGTCGGTGCCGACCCAGTTCGGCGCCCACCGCGCGTACAGGGTGTCGAGATAGGCGAAGTCGTTGCGCCGTGTCATCGGTTCGGCCCACGGCATTTTGAAACCGCCGAAATGACGTGCCGCCCACAGCGTGCCGAGATCGCGGGGGAGCAGGCTGGGGTGCGGGATGGCGATCGGCACCGCAGCACGGAACCGCTCCGGCGCCACCGTGGCCGCGCCGTAGGTGATCGCTGCGCCCCAGTCGTGCCCGACCAGCACCGCCCGCTCGACGCCGAGTGCGTCCAGGAGTGCGACGGGGTCGGCGGCGATCGTCAACGCGTCGAATCCGCGGCCGGCGACGAGGGTGTCCGGGTGGTAGCCGCGCAGCCACGGCCGGATCGTGCGGTAACCAGCCGCTGCGATTGCCGTCGCGATGCGGTCCCAGCTGTGTGGCGTGTCCGGGAAGCCGTGCAGGAACACCACCACCGGTCCGGTGCCGGACTCCGCGTACACGAACCGTTGCCCGCTCGGAGCCGTCGCCACAGACCAGTCCATGCGGCTGAACCTAGCCTGACCAGTGGATCGTGATGCGCACCGGCGGCTATAGCAGCGCCACAGCATCACGATCGCCGCATCGGGCACCGCACTGGTCAGACCACTTGACCACCTGGCCGTAGCTCGCCTACAGTGCCGGCATGGCGCTGCGGCCCGTACCCCGCCGATCCGTGACCGACGACGTCTTCGACCAGATCGCGGCAGAGGTCATGCGCGGGGACGTCCCCGCCGGCGATGCGTTACCGAGCGAGCGACGCCTTGCCGAAGTCCTCGGTGTCTCCCGCCCGTCGGTGCGCGAGGCGCTCAAGCGGCTCGGGCACGCAGGCCTGGTCGACGTCCGCCAGGGCGACGCCACGATCGTGCGCGACTTCCGCCGTACCGGCGGCATGGATCTGCTCCCGCAACTGCTGATGTCCGGCGGCCGGGTCGACCTTGCGACCGCGCGCAGCCTGATGGAGACCCGACTACACACCGGCCCGTTCGTCGCGCAACTGGCCGCCGAGCGCGGCGGCGCCGCCCTCGGCCCGGCGCTGACCGCGGCGCTGGACGAGCTGGTCGCGCAGACGGACCCGGTGGCACGGCAGTACGCCGCGCTGGCGTTCTGGGACGTCATCGTCGACGGAGCGGACTCGATCGCGCTGCGGCTGATGTACAACAGCCTGCGCGCGAGTTACGAACCGGTCATCGGTGCGATGTCGGTCGTGCTGGACGTCGAGGTCTCCAACCACACCGGCTACCGCCGACTCGCTGCCGCCATCACCGGGGCTCGCCCGGCGAACGCCGCGAAAGCCGCGGCCGATCTGCTCCGCCCCGCCACGGACGCGCTGCTCAGCGCGTTGCGCGCCTTCGAGGAGTCGCCATGACAGATGCAGTGAAAACCCGCGACCTGGCCTCGATCGGCCATGAGCAGGACAAGCGCCGCTCCATCTCGATCGGCGCCGCGTTCGCCGAGTGGATCAAGCATCCGTCGCCGTGGGCGCTGTTCGCGATGGCTGCCGGCGGCCTGGCCGTGCGGTTGGTGCACGGCGACTGGCAGCTCTCGGACGCGATCCTGCCCGCGGTCATGATTGCCGTATTCCCCGTGTACGAGTGGATCGTCCACGTCTTCGTCCTGCACTGGAAGCCGCGACGCGTCGGGAAGGTGACGGTCGACTCGATCCTCGCCCGCAAACACCGGCTGCACCACGCCGATCCGCGCGACGTGCCCCTGATCTTCATCCCCTGGCAGGCGATGCTGTGGATCGTGCCGGTGACGATTGCCATCTCACTGTTCGCGTTTCCGCGGCTCGGACTCGGCCTGACCTATCTCTTCGTCATCAGCACCACCGGCCTCGTCTACGAGTGGACGCACTTCCTTGTGCACTCGGACTACCGCCCTAAGACCCGGCTCTATCGGGCCGTGTGGAACAACCACCGGTTGCACCACTACAAGAACGAGCACTACTGGTTCACCGTGACCACCGCCGGCACCGCAGACCGGCTCTTCCGTACCTACCCGGACCCGACGTCGGTGCCCAAGTCGAAGACGGCGCGCAACTTGCACGCCATGTCGGACCTGGGCTGACCATGCGTCGCCTGGTTGCGCTGGTGCTGGCGTCAGCCGCCGCCGCGACACTCGTCCTGGCCGAAGCACCGGCCGGCGCCGCGGCGGTACACGTCAAAGGTCCGTTCCAGCCGTACTTCCCACCCCCGTTCGCGACCTCGTGCACTGTGCACTACTTCGGCGAGGGGGTGGCACCGCCGCTGTCCGGCATCACCGACGATCCGCTGTGCGTCGACTACGCCAAGCGAGACATCACGGTGAGCGACGGCGGCGCCATCCGGTTCCTGCTGGCCGAACCTGCGCGGGTGCTGGTGGCGGTGCCGAAATGCCAGTACTGGCAGCAGGACCACTGGAGCGTGCAGTTCGCGCCGGGCAGCGTGGCGCTGATCCGCTGGGACGGCAACTACTGGTGGGACGAGGGTGCCGGGCAAGCCGGTGCGCAGCTGGCCAACCTGCGCGTCGGGGGCATCGCGGTGAACTCGCGACAGGCGGCAGCGCTTGTCGCGCCGTTCAGCCGCAAGCTCGCGCAGTACTTCCTGGAGTTCGCCAAGGACGGGCCCGGCGCCGGCTACGCGGGCACGATCCCGCTGAACCCCTTCTGCCCGAAGTAGCGACCGTGCTCGACCGGCCGATCTCGCGACGTCGTGTCCTGCAACTCGTCGCCGCGGCGCTCGCGACACTGCCGCTGATCACCGACGGCACACCGGCGGCCGCCGAGGACATCGACCGGATCACCCTCGAGGCGTGGAGCGACACCATCGTCCCCGGCGAGAAGCGCTCCGCCACCGATCGCGCTATCGCCGGTGCGTGCGCCGGTCCAGGCGCGGTGCAGGCCGGCGTCTGGGACCTGATGAACGACCCGGACGTGGGGCTGGCGCCCGCATTGCCCGCGCTGGTCACGCTGCTGAACACCCAGGCCACCGGCTACGCGCTCACCCACCGCCTGCGCCCGGACGTGACCGTGCCGCCCTTCGTCGCGCTGCCCTTCGCGGCCCGGACTGCGCTCGCGCTTCAGTTGCTGAACCCGAAGCGCGTCGACCAGTTGCTGTGGTACGCGCTCGCGGCGATACCGATGCTCGCGTTTCATACCGCGGCGCAGCTGGACACCGCCGCCGCGGTGCGCGCCGGCCACCCAGGTCTGGCCTGGATCCAGTTCCCGATGCCGGACGCGGACGGGTTGTGGCGCTTCCCCGACTTCTCCTACCGGCTTGCGCTGGCCGACCTGCATCCGGCGACGACGTCGACGGGCAACCCGCCGTGAGCGGCGTGATCGAAACGACGGACGTGCTGGTCGTCGGCACCGGCTTCGGCGGCGCCATCCCGGCGTACAACCTCGCGGCGGCCGGCGCGAAGGTGGTGCTGCTCGAACGCGGCCCGCAACTGTCGACCGAGCAGTTCGAGCACAGCCTGCGCATCGGCTCCTACACCCGCATCGCGGATCTGATCACGGCACAGGGCGTGCAGGTGGTGGCGGGCAACTGCGTCGGCGGTTCGAGCGTCGTGTACTACGCGGCCTCGCTGCGCGCGCCGACGTTCGTCTTCGACCGGCAGGGTTCGACCGGGCACCGGCTGTGGCCTTCGTCCATCACCCGTGCCGCGCTCGACCCGTTCTACGACCGCGTCGAGCACACGATTCCGGTCGCGCAGCAGAGCTGGGACGACGTGCCCTATCCGGGCGGCTTGTTCGCGGCCGCCTGCCGGCACGCAGGGCACACCTGCAATCCGGTCCCCGTCGCCGTCGATCTGGCCAGTTGCACGAATTGCAACTGGATGCTGAACGGCTGCCGGTTCGGCGCGAAGCGATCAATGCTGCTCAACTACCTGCCCGCCGCGCAAGCACACGGGGCGCAGATCCGTCCGCTGCACGAGGTACAGGTGATCACCAAGGCGGTCACGCCCGGCTACCGCTACCAGGTCGCCTACACGGTGGTGGACGCGAACGACTACCGCATACCGGTCGGCGCCGGCGTGATCGAGGCCAAGATCCTCGTGCTCGCGGCCGGCACCATGGCCACACCGGTGATCCTGCGCCGCTCGGCGGCCACCCTGCACGACGTGCCGCACGCGGTCGGCCGGTACTTCTCACCCAACGGCGACCGGGTGTCCATGGCATTGATGGACGAGGCACGGATCGCGTCGGTGCTCGGCCTGCAGCGCACCGAGACCGATCCGTACCGGGCGCTGCCGATCGGCAAACCGATCGGCTCGATGAGCTTCGACTACCTGGACCCGGCCCGGCCCGAGTTCGAGCGGTTCGGGCTGCAACAGATCTACTTCCCGCCCATCACCAACATCCTGCCGGCGGACGGCACGCCGCCACAGCCGCAGTGGTTCGGCGTGGACAAGAAGACGATGAGCGCGCAGTGGCGATCCTGGCTGACGCTGCTGGCGATGACCGAGGACGACAACGAGGGTGTGTTCGGCGTACCGCCGCCCACCGGCAACTTCATCCGGGTGGCGTCCTCGGCCACCATCAGCACGCTGCGCTACCGGCCGACCGCGAAGACGCAGCGAGGATGGGATCTGTCCGATGCCGCGCTGGCTGCGATCGTGGAGAAGGACGGGCTCGGCAAGCACCTGCCCTGGGTCGGCGGCCAGTCGACGCTGACGGCCCACCCGCTTTCGTCCTGTCGGATGGGTGATGAGCCGAAGCTCTCCGCGCTGGACGACGGGCACGAGTTGCGCGGTTCGCCGTGCCTGTTCGTCACCGACGGCAGTTCCGTGCCCACCTCGCTGACGGTCAACCCGTCCCTCACCATCGCGGCACTGGCCGAGCGCGCCTCGGTAGGCATCCTGGCGCGCGCGAGCGACATCGGCATCGACGTGCGCATGACGGTGCCGCCGCCGGGCAATTGAGCGGACATACTGGCGCGGTGACGCTCGCGCCGCAGTTCCCGCACGTCCCGGCGAGCGCGGGTCACTACGAGAGCTTCTACTTCACCGCGCACCATCGGTCCGAGCCCGTCGCGGTGTGGATCCGTTACACCGTGCACAAGCGCCCGGGCGAGGCCAGCACCGCCTCGATCTGGTTCACCCTGTTCGAACCGGGCGGTCCCACCGCGGTCAAGGTCACCACCGACGACCCGCGCGCCGATGCCGGACAGCTGCTGGCCGTAGGCGGCTACGGTGCCGTGCGCGCCGACGGCGCAGACGGCGCCATCACCTCGACGGGCACAGGCGTGGACGCCTCCTGGGATGTGCGGTTCGACCCGTGCGCCCCGGAGTTACGTCATCTGCCGTATGGCTGGATGTACCGTGCCGGCATTCCGCGGACGAAGTCGACGAGCCCGTATCCGTCGATGCGGGTGAGCGGCAGCGTGACCGTTGCCGGTCGGCGGCTGGACCTGGATGGCTGGCGCGGCATGCTCGGTCACAACTGGGGCAGTGAGCACGCGCACCGCTGGATCTGGCTTCGCGGTGCGTCGTTCGCCGAGCAGCCGGACGCGTGGCTGGACGTCGTCATCGGCCGGATCAGGATGGGGCGTTTCGTGACGCCGTGGATAGCGAACGGCGCGCTCGCGCTCAATGGCGCGCACGGCACGGACGACACGGTTCGCCATCGAGTGGGCGGCTTCGGTCACCGGGTGGCGGTGACTGAACGAGCAGACGGGTGTGACCTCGTCCTGCCCGGCCGCGAGGTATCGCTCACCGTGCACGTCACGGTGCCGATTGCCGCCAGCGTCGGCTGGGAGTACGCGGATCCGGCCGGCGGGCGGCACCAGGTACGTAACTGTTCGGCCGCCGCCGTCAGGGTGGCGATCCGCCGGCGCGGTGTCGCGCAGACGCGGCTGGTCACTGCGCACGGCGGCGTGTACGAACTCGGCAGCGCGGAGTTCGACCCGTCCGTGCTCGTGCAGCCCTATCCAGACGGCTGACGTACTTACTTGAAGCGCGCAGCGGTCATCTGCTTGGCCAGCTCCGTACCCTGCTTGACGAGCTGGGGCAACTTGCCTGCGTCCGCCTTCATGACCTGGGAGTAGTACGCCCTCGCGTACTCGAATTGCTGCAACACCTTGTCGAACTCCTGGCTGCCCGGCACCTTTTTCGGATCGACAGCGTTTGCCACGCTGTCGTTCGCCTGCTTGAGCCGGACAATCCCCTCTCGCGTCGGAGTTTGGACGAACGCGTCCAGTCCGGCGATCACCCGATCCTGGGCGATCCGCAGCGACTTCTTGATCTCGACGAAGTGCCTCAGGCTGTCCGTGTTCTCCCGCTTCATCTCGTTCAATTCCGTGCGGATCTTCCCAAGCTCCTGCAGACCCTGCTTGTGCAGCTTCGGGTTGCACTTCTGTTCGGTCGCGTCGAGTGCCGCGAGCGCCTGGACGAGGACGCCGCCGAACAGCTGGAACTCCCCGGTGGACTGGTTCTTGTTGAGCCGGGCCCAAGCCTGATCAACCTGCTTGAGTGCCGCGCTGAGCGGCTCGTTGATGAGCGTCTTCGGCTTCTTCTTGCGCCAATCCTCTGCCCAACCAGCCACAACCGCCCCCTGTCCGCACTGACGCCGCGCTCTGCCCCCTGACGTGGCGCCCAGGTTAGCTACGCGCTCGTTAGCTCGGCATCAGGGCGCCGCGCGCCGGCTCAGCTCGAACTATTGACGTGGCGGCTCAGCGAGGTGCGGGCAGGTTGGCGTCGATCGAGGCTGTGCTCTGCCCGGCTGTCACCGATACGCCGGTGGCCGCAGCGGGCGCATTCGTGCCGTCCCACGGCTGCTCGTGGTAACACTCGCGCCCGAAGTGGTGCGGTGCCGATGCAGCCGAGGACGCGGCGTCGAAGCAGACCAGGTACGGCGTGCTGAACGCCATCAGGTTGTCGATTTCGTAGCTACCGTCGGCGCTGCTGACCGCCTGCCCGAAGACGCGCCCGTTCTGGTTGAACGCCGTCACCACCACGCCGGGCAGCGCCTTGGGACGGGCACCGCCTTTGCTCACGGTCCCGGTGATGGATCCGGCCGTCTGCTCGTTCACGGCGGACGGGTCGACCATGTCCGCGTTGATGCCGCTCACGTGATGACCGGCCGGGAGCTTGATCGGTGATCCGGAGATCTGGGTGAAGCCCAGTGGGTCCGGGAAGGTGTCGATCCAGAACTGGTCCGCCCAGCACACGCCGACTGAGCTGGGCGCCTGCACCGGCACGTCGAAGCAGACGAAGTAGCCGGGCTTCGTCGGCGGCTTGAGACCGGTGAACGAGTACGTCCCGTCGGCACCGGTGCTGACGTCGGTGACGTATTCGGGGCCGCTGACCCGGTGCCCGCCGAACTTGACCGTGCCGTACTCGTACAGCGAGACGTCAACTCCAGCCATCGGTGTGCCGTCCGTCGCGGACCACGCGGTCCCCGAGATCGACGCGGTGGTGCTCGCACCTGCGCCACTGGGCGCGGCGAGCACCGCGCCTACCAATGCCGCGACGGACACGACGGCCGCGGCTGCGCCGAAGCCCCTGCGCCGACGGGGACCGGTGGTGTGCTCGGTGGTCGGACTGGTGCCCCCAGTTCGAACGGCCATGGCGTTGCCCTCCCCACGCTCCGGCAGCCATGGCGCTGCCGCGCAGCGCCGATGCCAGAGGTGATTCGCATCAGGGTTTACCGCACGCCGGGGCGCTATGCACGCTGGAACACTCCGAAGGTGGCTCGACCAGCGCTGTGAACCGCCTCCCGCTGAGGCTCAGCCCTCGACCTGGCGCTTGAGCCCATCCAACATCGCCTGCCAGTTCTTGGTGGCGTGTTCGGCCGCGTCGGTGTCCGCATTGTTGTCCTGGGTCAGTTCGACGTGTGTGCCGTCCGCGACCGGCGAGAGCGTGTAGGTGAGCCGGTGGTAGTTCTCCGGGACGTCATCTGCACCGGACATGGGGGAGAAGTGCGTGAGTTCCAGGCGCCGGCCCGGCTCCACCGCAATGATCACGCCCTTGTCCTCGTACGGCCTGCCGTTGTATTCGCCGGACCAGGTGATGGCGCTGCCGGGCTGCCAGTCGGTCTCCACGGTCGAGCCGAACATGTACTCCTTGATCTGGGCAGGTTCGGTGAGCGCTGCCCAGACCGCCTCGCCGGAGGCCGCGATGTCGATCTCTGCGGTTGCCACGATGTCGGTCATGGAATAGGTCTACCCGAAAGTCGCGACGCCCATTTCCCAATCTAGTTCGGACACCGAACTAACTTGCTAACCTGGATCGAGTGACCGTTCCCGACCGCTCGTGACCCCACCGCAGCCGATCGCAGCCGGCTGGATCCGCCGGCTCTGGGGTTACCTGATGCGCCACCGGCGCGATGTCGTGCTGGCCTTGGCGGCCGCGGTCCTGGGCAGCGCGTTCCAGTCGGTCGTACCGCTGATCGCGCGCCAGATCGTCGACAACGTCATCGTCGCGCACCGTTCCGCGCTCTGGCCGTGGCTGGTCATCCTGCTGGTCTCGGCGCTGGCCACCTTCGGGTTGGCCTACGTGCGCCGCTACCGCGGTGGCCGGGTCGCGCTGCACGTGCAGTACGACCTGCGCAACGCCATGCACGACCACCTGCAGGTGATGGACCAGGACAACCTGGCTCGGCTGCCGACCGGGCAGCTGGTCGCCCGGGCCAACTCCGACTCGGCACTGGTGCAGGGCCTGCTCAGCTTCCTGCCGATCATGAGCGGCAACGTGCTGATGATGCTCGCCGCGCTGGTGATCATGTTCGTGCTCTCGCCGCTGCTGGCGATCATCAGCCTGGTCGTGGTGCCGGCGCTGCTCGTCGTCTCCTACCGCATGCGGCGCCGGGTGTTCCCGGCCTCCTGGGACGGTCAGCAGCGCGAGGGTGACGTCGCCCAGATCGTCGACGAGGACGTCAACGGCGTCCGGGTGGTCAAGGCGTTCGGTCAGGAGCAGCGCGAACTGCGCCGGATCGTTGCCGCGGCCGGTCGGCTGTTCGGATCGCGGATGCGCGCGGTCCGGCTGCAGGCGCGCTACCAGCCGCTGCTCGAGGCGATCCCGTCCCTGGCGCAGGTCGCGATCCTCGCCGTCGGCGGCTGGATGGCGCTGCACCACCAGATCACGATCGGCACGTTCCTGGCGTTCTCGACCTACGTCGGCCAGTTCGCCGCGCCGGCCCGCCAGCTCGCCGGCATCCTCACCGTCGGCCAGCAGGCCCGGGCCGGTGTCGAGCGGATCTTCCAGCTGCTCGATCTGCGGCCCGCGATCGCCGACGCACCGGGCGCCGTCGGAGCTGCCCGAGCTGCGCGGGGACATCGCCTTCACCGGCGTCGATTTCAGCTACCCGGACGGCTCGCCGGTGCTGCGCGACTTCACCCTGAGCATCGCCGCCGGGGAGCGGGTCGCGCTGATCGGAGCCAGCGGCAGCGGCAAGTCGACCGTGGCCGCGCTGCTGGCCCGATTGCATGACCCCGACGCCGGCGCGGATCACCGTCGACGGTCACGACCTGCGCGAGGTCACCCTGCACTCCCTGCGCGCCAACTCGGCATGGCGTTCGAGGAGAGCTTCCTGTTCTCCGACTCGGTCCGGGCCAACATCGGCTACGGACGCCCGGAGGCCGGCGACGCCGAGATCGAAGCCGCCGCGCGGGCGGCCGCGGCGCACGAGTTCATCCTCGACCTGCCGCGCGGCTACGACACCGTCGTCGGCGAGCGCGGGCTGTCGCTGTCCGGCGGGCAGCGGCAGCGGATCGCGCTGGCCCGGGCGATCCTCACCGACCCGCGCATCCTGATCCTCGACGACGCGACCAGCGCCGTCGACGCGCGCACCGAGGAGCAGATCCACGACGCGCTGCGCGGCATCCTGCCCGGCCGGACCACGCTGCTGATCGCACACCGGGTCTCCACGCTGCACCTGGCCGACCGGATCGCGGTGATGGACGGCGGCCGGGTGATCGAGCAGGGCACGCACGAGGAACTGACCCAGCGCAGCGCGCGCTACCGGGCCCTGCTGTCCGGTCTCGATGCCGAGCAGGCCGCCGAACTCGGCGATCGGGTCGAGGCGCTCGCCGCGATCGCCGCGCAAGGCAACGGGGTCACCGCCGCGGCGTGGGACGGCGCGGCGCCAGCGCCGCACCGGCCAGGGCCGATCGGTATCCGTCGGCGCGCCCAGCATCGGCGCCGGCCTGGGCGGGGGCTCCGGGGGCAGCTGGCGGCTGAACCTCGCGCCGACGCCGGAACTGCTGGCCCGGGTGGCCGCGTTGCGGCCGATCACCGACGTCGCCGAGGTCGACCTGGCCACCGAGAGCCGGCCCGACCCGGAGTTCGGCCTGCTCCGGCTGCTGGCACAGTTCCGCCGGCCGCTGCTGATCGGGCTTGCTGCTCGTCGTGCTCGACTCGCTGGCCGGGCTGGCCGGACCGTTCCTGGTCAAGACCGGCATCGACAACGGCGTCGCCAAGGGATCCGCGGCGGTGCTCTGGGTCGCGTCCGGCGATCTTCCTGGTGCTCACGCTGGCCGACCTGCTCGATCAGGTCGCGGAGACGTTCGTGACCGGCCGCGCCGCCGAGCGGATCATGCTGTCACTGCGGATCAGGGTGTTCGCGCAGCTGCAACGCCTGTCGCTGGACTACTACGAGCGCGAGATGTCCGGCCGGATCATGACCCGGATGACGACCGACGTCGACCAGTTCGAATCCCTGATCGAGAACGGCCTGCTCGCCGCCCTGGTGTCGTTCGTGACGTTCGCCGGCGTCGGCGTCACCCTGGTGGTGATCAACGTCGAACTCGGGCTGCTGACCCTGCTGGTCATCGTCCCGCTGGCGCTGGCCACCGTGGTGTTCCGGCGCCGGGCGGCCCGGCTGTACGACCTGTCCCGCGAGCGCATCGCGATCGTCAACGCCGACTTCCAGGAGAGCCTGTCCGGCGTCCGCGAATCGCAGGCGTTCGTGCACGAGGCCCGCACGATCGAGCACTTCCACCGCCTCGGCGGCGACTACCTCGATCGCGGGTGGCCGCGCAGCGGCTGGTGGCGACCTACTTCCCGTTCGTGCAGTTCCTGTCCGCGGTCGCCGACGCGATCGTGCTCGGCGTCGGCGCTTCGCTGATCGTCCACGGCCACCTGACCACTGGTGCGCTGATCGCGTTCATCCTCTACATCGACATGTTCTTCTCGCCGATCCAGCAGCTGTCGCAGGTGTTCGACTCGTGGCAGCAGACCCGGGTGTCGGTGGCGCGGATCGCCGATCTGATGCAGTTGCAGTCGCTGACCCCGCCGCCGCCGGATCCGATCGTGCCGGGCCGGTTGCGTGGCGAGCTCGTGCTCGACCAGGTGCGCTTCTCCTACCCGGCCGCGCCGCCGCGGCCGGGCCGCGCACTGGTCGGGCCGGCCGATCCGAAGTTCGCTCGGCTGGATACCGACCAGGTGGCGAAGCCGCCGGAGGCGCTGTGCGGCATCGATCTGCACGTCGGCGCCGGCGAGACGGTCGCGCTGGTCGGTGAGACCGGTGCCGGCAAGTCGACCGTGATGAAGATGCTGGCCCGGTTCTACGACCCGGACCAGGGCCGGGTGAGCGTCGACGGTGTCGACCTGCGCGCCCTCGATCTCACCGACTACCGGCAGCAACTGGGCTACGTGCCGCAGGAGGCGTTCCTGTTCACCGGCTCCATCCGGGACAACATCGCCTACGGGCGCCCGGCCGCCAGCGATGCGGAGGTCGAGGCGGCTGCGCGGGCGGTCGGCGCGCACGACTTCATCGCGACCCTGGCCGGCGGGTACCTGCACGAGGTGGCCGAACGCGGCAAGTCGCTGTCCTCCGGTCAGCGCCAGCTCATCGCGCTGGCCCGTGCTGAACTGGTCGATCCGGCCATCCTGTTGCTGGACGAGGCGACGTCCAACCTCGACCTGGCCACCGAGGCCCAGGTCAGCGCGGCCATGCAGCACATCTCGCAGGCGCGCACGACCATCGTCATCGCGCACCGGCTGCAGACGGCGCGGACCGCGGACCGGATCGTCGTGCTCGATCACGGATCGGTGGCCGAGATCGGCACGCACGACGAACTGATCGCGGCCGGCGCAGGCTATGCCGCGATGTGGCAGGCGTTCGAGGTGGTCGGCAGTGCCGCCGGGTAGCCGCCGGGTAGTCGCAGGCGCTGAGCCGCGCCGCGACGACACCGCTGCGACGCATCACTACCGCACACCGCTACGGCACACCGCTAGGGCGTCGCGTCGGCCAGCGCGAGAGCTACCGCCGCCGCGCCCAGCAGCTGCGCGTCCGCGCCGAGCTGGCTGATCTCGACCCGTACGTCCCGGGCGATGCCCGGCTGGCAGTGGCGGTCGATCGCTTCGCGCACGCCGTCCAGCACCGGCGCGCCGGCCAGTGACAGTTCGCCGCCGAGCACGACGAGTTCGGGATTCAGATTGTTGACGACGTCGGCGAGCACCCGTCCGATCGCTCGCCCGGTGTCGCCCAGTACTCGCATCGCACCGGCATCGCCGGCGGCCACCAGTTCGGTCACGCGCGCCACCGTGAGCGGGTCATCGTGCGGGGGCTGCATCGTCGTGATCACTTGCGTGATCGAGGCGAGGGTCTCCAGGCAGCCGCGATTGCCGCACCGGCACAGCGGCCCGTTCGGGTCGACCGGTACATGCCCGATCTCGCCGGCCCGGCCGGTGGATCCGCGGAACAGCCGCCCACCCAGCACGAAACCCGCGCCGATACCCGCCGAGGCCTTGACGTAGATGACGTCCGACAGTCCGCGCGCGGCGCCGTAGGAGACCTCGGCGACGGCGCCGAGATTCGCGTCATTGTCGACGGTCACCGGCAGAGCGAGCCGGGCGCCCAGCTCGTCGCCCGGATGGCAGGCGACCCAGCTCGGCAGCACGTTGCCCGGCCCGACCGTCCCGGTCACCGAGTTCACCGGGGCGGGCAGACCGACGCCGACCCCGACGACGCGGTCGCGGTCCACCCGCTCCAGCACGCGCGCCAGCGCGGCCCCGGCATGGTCGAGCGCGGCCTGTGGCGAGGAGTCGACGTCCATCGCCGTCGTCTCGTCCGCGATGATCCGCGCCTGGCTGTCCACGACGCCGACGCGGCAGTGGCTGTGCCCGAAGTCGACGGCCGCGACCAGGTCCTGGCGTGGTGCCGGACGCAAGCCACGGGCCGGCCGTCCGGTCCGCCGCACGTCGGCGGGCAGGTCGGTCTCGATCAGTGTGTGCGCGGCCAGCAACTCCGCGACGATCGCGGTGACGGTACTGCGGGCGAGGCCGGTCGCTGCCACCAATTCGGTCCGGCTGGTCGCGGACCCGGCCCGTACGGCGGCGAGCACGCGCGAGCGATTGAACTCACGCAGCGGATCACCCACGGGGACAGAATATGACCCATCGGGCGCATCCTGACCGAATTAAGACCGATCCACAGTCATAATCGAGGACATAAGTCGGACGAATCCCGCGCATTACGACTATTGACACGGCAATTTAGACGCCGCTAGCGTCCGACGGCAGTCGCGTCCATTTCGCCGTAGAAGGTCGTGTTGATGCGTATTCCGTCCCGCCGCCGAATTTCCGCGGTCGCTGCCACCCTCCTGCTCGCCGGCCTGGTCGCCGTCGTCACCGGCACGTCCGCTCGTGCCGTCACCGGCCCGCTGCCCACCGTCGAGGACTTTGAAGGCACCGTCGCCCTCAGCTCGGGCAATCCCGGGATCTTCCCGTTCGGCAACGACGGTCCCAGCACCCCCGTCCTCAGCGTCGTGGCCGCCGCCGACCGCCCGGGCGCGAGCGCGTCCAACCACGCCCTGGACGTGCCGTACACGGTCAGCGGGTACGGAGGCTTCAGCGACGACCTCGCCGCCGCGCAGGACTGGACCGCCTACAGCGGCTTCCGCTTCTGGGTCAAGGGCACCGGCTCCGGCCAGCGCGTCGAATACGAGATCAAGGACGGCGGCAGCGACGGTGAGCATTCGGAACTGTGGCAAGGCTTCTTCACCGACTCGGTGAACGGCTGGCAACAGATCAGCGAGCCGTTCACCAGCTTCGTCAAGCGCACCGACTACCAGCCCAGCGGAGCGCCGACCGACGGCGTCCTCAACCTGACGTCGATGTGGGGCTTCGCGGTCAACCTGCCGCAGGCCAGCGGTGACCTGAAGTTCGACCAGTTCGAGCTGTACGGCACCGCTCCAGCCCAAGGTGTCGGCAGCCAAGACGACCTATCTCGTCGACGCCGGCCAGTCCGTCGACATCCCCGTCACGCATGACGACGCCGGACGGCGCGCCGGCTCGATCACGACGTCACCGTCGACTACGCACTCGGCGGCGGCACCGCCACCGCAGGCACCGACTTCACCGCCGACTCGGGCACGCTTGACGTTCCCCACCGGCACCGCATCAGGCACGACGCACGGACGATCACCGTGCACACCGCCGCCGGCACGCCCGCGTCCACGGCGAAGACGATTCCGGTCACGCTCACCGCCACCGGCGCGACGCTCATCGGCGGCAACCCGCTCGTGGTCATCAACGCGCACGGGCTGCCCTACCTCGACGCCGGCCTGCCCATCGCGCAGCGGGTCGCCGACCTGATGTCGCGGATGACCCTGGCCGACAAGGTCGGCCAGATGACTCAGGCCGAACGCGCGAGCGGTCGGCGACGGCACCGACATCACCAACTACCGGCTGGGCTCGATCCTGTCCGGCGGCGGCTCGACACCGACCCCGAACACGCCGAGCGCCTGGGCCGACATGGTCGACGGATTCCAGACCGACGCGCTCGCCACCCCGCTGCAGATCCCGATCATCTACGGCGAGGACTCGGTGCACGGCGACAACAACCTCGCCGGCGCAACCGTGTTCCCGCAGAACATCGGCATGGGCGCCACCCGCGACCCGGCGCTGGTGCAGGAAGACGGCGTGATCACCGCGACCGAGACGCGCTCGACCGGCGTGCCGTGGGCGTTCTCGCCGTGCGTCTGCGTCACCCGCGACGAGCGGTGGGGCCGCTCCTACGAGTCCTTCGGCGAGGACCCGGCGCTGGTCAGCCAGATCGAGACGATCATCAACGGCCTGCAGGGCAACGGTGATCTGAGCAAGAACACCAGCGTGCTCGCCACCGCGAAGCACTTCCTCGGCGACGGCGGCACCAAGTACGGCTCGTCGACCACCGGGCACCTACACGATCGACCAGGGCGTCACCTACGTCACGCAGCAGCAGCTCAACGCGCTGTTCGTCGCGCCGTACCAGACCGCGGTGAACGACGGCGTCGGCGCCGTCATGCCGTCGTACTCGAGCCTGCAGATCCTGGGCAAGGACGCGGCGCCGATCAAGATGCACGCCCGCGGCGACCAGATCACCGGCGTGCTGAAGAACCAGCTGCACTTCAGCGGCTTCGTGATCAGCGACTGGCAGGGCATCGACCAGATCGGGCCGGACTACAAGACCGACGTCGAGACCGGCGTCAACGCCGGCATCGACATGATCATGGTTCCGTACCAGTACCAGACCTTCACTGCGGATCTGACCTCGCTCGTGAACAGCGGCGACGTCACCCAGGCCCGGGTCGACGACGCGGTCAGCCGCATCCTCACCCAGAAGTTCCGCCTCGGCCTGTTCGACCACCCGTTCGCCGACCGCACCAACATCGGCACCATCGGCTCGGCAGCACACCGCGCGGTTGCCCGGCAGGCCGCCGCCGAGTCGCAGGTGCTGCTGAAGAACTCGCAGAACGTGCTGCCGCTGAGCGACTACCGCGAAGATCTACGTGGCCGGTAGCAACGCCGACGACATCGGCAACCAGAGCGGCGGCTGGACGCTGACCTGGCAGGGTCAATCCGGTGCCATCCCGGGCGGCACGTCGATCCTGTCCGGCATGCGCGCGGACGCCCCGCACGCGTCCATCACGTACTCCAAGACGGCCTCGGCACAGCACCGCCGGCTACGACGTCGGGGTCGTCGTCGTCGGCGAAACGCCGTACGCCGAGGGCGTGGGCGACGTCGGCAACGGACACACCATGCAACTCAGCGTCGCCGACCGCAATGCGGTGGACACGGTGTGCGCCGCCATGCCGTGCGCGGTGCTCGACGTCAGCGGTCGCCCGCTCGACATCACCGGCATCGTGCCCGAGGCGGACGCGATCGTCGCCTCCTGGCTGCCCGGATCAGAGGGGGAGGGCGTGGCCGACGTGCTGTTCGGGCACCGCCCGTTTACCGGCAGCCTGCCGGAGACGTGGGCCAAGGCGGAGAGCCAGTTGCCGATCAACGTCGGCGATGCCACCTACGACCCGCTGTACCCGTTCGGTTGGGGTTTGCGTACCGATTCGGCGGAGCAACGAATTCAGACACTGCGCGGTCAGCTGAACGCCGTGCACGGAACGTCGGCCACGGTGAAGGTGCTGGACAAGCTGCTGAACAAGCGGAACTGGAACCCGGACGGCAGCCCGCGCAACGTCAAGACGGTGCTGAAGCAACTCGACGCCGCGGCGAAGGACATGACCGGCGCGCCGTACACCTTCGCCGAGCAGGATCTGCTGGTGTCGGTCGCGCGTGACATCGCGCAGGACGCGATCGTGGCCGGTGGCGCCAGTGCGATGTCGGCCACCGCGTCCATGACCGCCGACGCCGACCACGACCTGCTCAGCGGCCAGCCCGAGCCGGCGGTCGAGCTGCTCACGCAGGCCCGGTCGACCGCGGCCGGCCTGGCCACCTCCGACCACACCATGTCCGCACCGCGCTAAGGAGGATTCCCGCCAAGTCACTCAGGCGTGGTCACTCCATCGGCCGGTGGGCGATCCCGGACGGCGCCCGGAATGCGGTCAACCAGCCGATCGCGATCGCGGCAACGGGCAAGCCGATGATGAGGGCGAGCAGGTCGAGCACCGGCGGGTGGGCCAGGTAGTCCAGGTCGTGGACGTTCCAGGCCAGCAGCGCCAGGTAGCACCCGGCCGTGCCGAGCAAACCGCCGACCAGCGCCAGCGTGCCTGCGGTGGCACTGGTCAACGTGCGCCGGGTGGATCCGCTTGCGCCGGCGGCGCTGAGCGTGCGCAGATCGTTCGCGGTCTCGCTGCGGATCAGGCCGACGGTCATCATGAGCACGCCGAGCGCGACCAGCACGCCGATCGCAGTGGAGTAGTCACGCAACTGCTGCAGTGACTTGTCGGGTTGGTTTCGAGTTTCGATGGCCACGCCCGCAGCGGCGGCAGCATTGCGGGCCGCGGTGATCTCGCCTGACGTCAGCGTGTGGTTCGACTGCAGCAGCCAGCCCATCGGTGAGACCTGCAGTCCGAGCGAGGTCGCGTACTGCGGGCTGATGAGCGTGTTGGGCGCCGAGCCGTAGGTGGGTAGGGAGTGCAGCACCTGGATCGTCGGGCTCCGCAGGTCCGACGGGTCGGGCCCGAGGGCGATCTTCATGCCGCCGAGGTCGGTGCGCGAGGTGACGATGTCACCCGTGATCGCCGATGCCGGCACGTGGTAGAGCGCGAGCACCTGTGGTGTGGCCACGTACAGCTGCGCGACGGACCGGAAGCCGTCCGGCAACGACTGGACCAGGTTCACCACGAACGGCCCGGCCGCGCCGCCCGGTCGGCCCGGGGCGGCGTTCGGCTCGATCGCCTGCTCGATCGTCGCGGTCGAACTCGCGTGGATGTCCGAGGCGATGGCCGCGACGGTCTGCTCCAGTGCCGCCAGCTGCGCGGGCGTCAGGGTCTGGGCGCCACCGCCGGCCGGCGCCGCCTGTACGCCGCCGCCCAGTTTGACGCCAGGCCCACCCGGTGCGCCGCCGGTCTGCGTCCACACCGCGAGTTGGTTGGCCGGCAGGTTCCCGCCGGTCTGGTCGCGCGACTGCGCCGCCTGAGCGGCCGCGGTCACCGCGATGGTGGCCGCGATACCGATGGCGAGGCTCACGGCCGCCAGCGCGGCGCCAGAGCGTGCCTGATAGCGGGCGAGGTCGCGCAGCGCGAGGCGGATGGCGATTGGTGCCCGACGCCCGAACATTGCCGCGACGCGGATGCCGAGCGGTGCGATCAGCAGCATGCCGGCGACGCTGGCGATGATGCCGAGGATGACCAGGATCGGGGTGGTGTGCGGGTGCGCCCAGACCAGCAGGCCGAACCCGGCGCCGAGCAGGGCGGTGCCGGCGGCGGCGAACCGATGCGCCGGCGGCGGGGGAGCGGGGCGTCCCGACAGTGCGGACACGATCGGCAGCCGGGCCATCGACCGGGCCGGCCACCACGCGGCGAGCAGAGCGGTGACGACGGCGAGTGCGGCGTCGACGGCCACCGCCCACCACTGCACGTTGGCGGCGTCGATCCGGTGACCGACGAGATGCTCGAACGCGGGCCGGAACCCGAACCAGGCCGCCAGCCCGACCACCGTGCCGACCAGGCCGCCGGCAACACCCACCGCGGCGCCGTTGGACAGCATCACCAGCCGAACCTGACGGTCGGTCGCACCGATCGCACCGATCATCCCAAGCGCTCGCATGCGCCGTTGCGCCATCACCGTGAAACCGGCGACGGCAAGCAGCCCGACGAAGACCATGCCTATCGTCGAGAGCACGAGCACGAGCAGGCTTTGTATCCGGCGTTGCGACGCTCCGGTCGCGTCAGTGGTCATGATTCCCTGCACGCCGACCGGCCGGAATCCTTGCAGCGTGGCGCTGCCGGTCGAGTTGAACAGCATTGAGAACGACGTCGGCTGGCCCAGTTGCCCTGGTGGGACCAACGCGAAGTCGTCCTGCAGGTCGGTCGGGTCCTCCACCGTGCCGACGACGCGCTCGGTGTGTCCGTTGACGGTCCAGGCCGAGCCGAGGCTCAGCTTGAAGGTCGTGGCCAGACCTGGCGTGACGGCGATCTGGCCGGCGCCGGACGGGTAGTGACCACTGATCACCCGCAGCATGGGCGCACTGAACGGCCCGTGCTGAGCCTGCGCGCGCAGATCGGCGGACGCGATCGAACCGGGGATCGGAATGCTCGCGTGCTCGATCACCTCCACGGTGCCGAAGAGCTGGCGCGCTTGGGCAGCCTCGGCCTGAACATTCACCCCGGCCACGGTGGCGTCGATGTCCAGGCGGGTGTTCGCGGTGCCGAACGTCGACTTGTCCCCGGAGATGACGTTGCCGACCAGGCCGAGCCCGACGGTGGTCGCGGCGACCGCGACGATCAGCAGCGACAATGCGAGCAGTTGCTGGCGCCACTCGCGGCGGTACAGCCGCCAGGCCCACCGGATGATCGCGCGGCGGCCGGTGCGCCCGCCGTTGCCACCCGGCAGGGACGAGAACGTGGTGGGCCGCTCCAGGGTGGTGGTCATGACACCGCGTCTGCTTCGAGCAGGGACTCCGGGCCGGGTCGCGGTGCTGTCTGGTCGACCATCCGGCCGTCCCGCAGGAAGATCACGCGGTCTGCCCAGGAGGCGAGTTGCGCGTCGTGGGTGACGATGACGCCGGCCACGCCGCGCTCGCAGGTGGTGCGGATCATGCGCATCACCGATTCGCCGTTGGCCGAATCCAGTGCGCCGGATGGCTCGTCGGCCAGCAGCAGCTGACGCTCGCCGACGACGGCGCGGGCGATCGCGACGCGCTGTCGTTCACCGCCGGAGAGCTCATCCGGGAACCGGTCGGCGCGATCGGCCAGGCCGAGTTCGTCCAGTGCCGCGGTGCCGGCCACGCGGGCGAGCTTCGGCGACATCCCGTCCAGCTCGAGCGGTAGCGAGACGTTCTCGCTCGCGGTCAGTCCGGCCAGCAGGTTGAAGTCCTGGAACACGTAGCCGATCACGCGGCGACGAAGCTGCGCTCGCTGGTTGCGTGACAGCTCGGACAGCACGGCACCGCCGATGATCACCTCGCCGGCCGACGGCTCCTCGAGGCTGCCCGCGATGGTGAGCAGCGTGCTCTTGCCCGATCCGCTCGGACCCATCACCGCGACCAGTTCGCCCGGTTCGACGACGAGATCGACGTTGTGCAACGCGTGTACCGCGGTCGCGCCGTCGCCGTAGACCTTGCTGACGTCACGCAGTTCCAACGTGCTCATGAGTCCAACCCCGCTGTCGTCGCTGGTTCGCTGGCTGATCGGCGCTGCGCGACCACTGCGCGCGGTCCTCTCGCGACCGGCCGCGTGCTCGCCCGCGTGGCCGGTGTGGTCGTGGCCGGTGTGGTCGTGGCCGGCGCGCGTCCGCCGTTGGCGCGGCGCAGCCGGCCGTCGGCGGCGTCGAGCCACCGGATCACGGCATCCAACCGGTACAGCTCGGCGTCGACGACGAGGGCGAGGCTGAGGTCCTCCGGCGCCGCCTCGGCCTTCACCCGGGTCCACTGCTGCATCAGCTCGACCAGGTACCGGCGGTGCGTCTGGATGACGTCCCGGACGTCCACTCCAGGTAGCCGGATCGCGATGAGCACCTTGATGACGAGGTCGTCGCGCGGCGGCGAACTGACGTCCGGCGGTGTGCGCAGCCAGGTCGCCAGTTCTGCCGCGCCGTCGCTTGTGATGCGGAACAGCTTCTGCGGGCCGTCGGCCGTCTCGTCCTCGGATTCGACCAGGCCGTCGCGCTCCAGCCGCTGCAGGGTCTGGTACACCTGCCCGACGTTCAGGGGCCACACCTCACCGGTGCGTTCCTCGAACTCCTGCCGCAGTTGCAGCCCGTACTTGGGACCTTCGCTGACCAGGGCCAGCAGTGCGTGCCGAACGCTCACGGGCACTCCTCATTCGTCGCTATACCCGGTATATATACCCGGTATAGCGACGAAGAGCAAGGCTTGAGCGGCAGCGCCGGTACTACCCAGTCTGCTGTGACGCCATGAACGCCTTGATTGCGTCGTCCGTCGCCTTCAACTCATCGGCCGGACTGAACATGAGCACCTCGGTGCCCGCCTGGAAGACCGGCACGTGACCGGGCGTCATGTAATAGACGTCGCCGGGCTCGATGGTCTCTTCGCGACCGTCGTCGTAGCGCACCACGGCCCCGCCCTTACGCAGCTGACCCCAGTGCGGGCACTGGCAGCTCTTGGTCGGCAGTGCCGCCAGGATCGGCGTCATGTCCACCTCCTCCTTGAACGTGGTGAAGCTGACGGCCAGGTCGGCGAGTTGCGTGTCGCGAGAGGCGACCGGGCCGAAGTCTTCGAGTTCGATGCTGTGCTCCGATGTCGTCGGCATACCTGCTCCTTCGCCGGGGACCGTGCCGGTCCGAACGGCTACCACGCTAGGAGCGCGCAGCGCGCAGCACATGAGGCGAACGCCCCATCGAGCGCAGGTAGTTGCTGGACTGTCAGCCGGCGCTGGTCAGCAGTTTCAGCTGCGCCAACGACTCGCGCATGACGTGGCCCAGGCTCGGCTCGGGAGCAGCGGTCACCCAGCGCTCGAACGCCACCCGGAACACCGCGATCCCCGCCTCGGCCGCCAGGCTGGCCTCCGGCTCCGGCACCCCGCGCTCGTGCAGAGCGCCGCCGAGCGCGGCGGACAGCGACGCCATCTTGATCAGTTCACGCTCGCGCAGCTCGGCCGTGGCGGTGATTACCGACTGGCGTCGTTGGGAGAACTCGTGGTCGGTCAGCAACTGCGCCGCGGCCTCGAGCGCGGCGGCGATGGCCTGGATGGGCGACGCCGATGCCGGGGCTGACTCGAGCGCGGTGACCATCGCCGCCTGCAAGCGCTCCGCGCCGCCGAAGAGCACCTCGCGCTTGTCGGCGAAGTAGCGGAAGAACGTCCGGGCGGTCAGGCCCGCGCGCTCGGCGATGTCGGCGACGGTCGTCTGTTCGAAGCCGCGCTCCAGATACAGCTCCATCGCGGCCTCGCGAAGCCGGTCGGCCGCGTTCGGCTCCCACCGACCCATGGCGCCAGTGTAGGTGATGACACGTTGTGACATCGGCATGTTAGGGTGATGTCATTGAGTGACATCAGGCATTCGGGGCCGATGTCGAGACTTGTTGGAGGTCGCACATGCGTGTCTTCGTCACCGGAGCGTCCGGCTGGATCGGATCCGCCACCGTCACCGAACTCATCGACGCCGGCCACGACGTGATCGGGCTGGCGCGCTCGGACGGGGCCGCGGAGATCGTTGCCGCGCTCGGCGCCGAGGTCCTGCGCGGCGACCTGGCCGATCTCGACACCCTGCGTAGCGGTGCGGAGAAGTCCGACGCCGTGATCCATCTCGGCTACAACCACGACTTCTCCCAGATGGACGCCGCGGCCGGGACCGACCGGGTGGTGATCGAGGCGATCGGGGCGGTGCTGGCCGGCACGGACCGCCCGTTCCTGGTGGCGTCCGGCGTCGCCGGGCTGACCGACGGCCGGACCGCGACCGAGGACGACCGGCCAAAGGTGGGCATGCATCCCCGGGTGGCGAATGCCGAGGTCGCACTCGCGCTCGCCGATGAGGATGTGCAGCCGGTCGTGGTGCGGTTCGCGCCGACCGTGCACGGCGCAGGGGACCACGGTTTCGTGGCGCGGCTCGTCGCCATTGCCCGCGAGCGCGGCGTGTCCGCCTACGTCGGCGACGGTGCGAACCGCTGGCCGGCGGTGCACCGCCGGGACGCGGCCGCACTGGTTCGGCTGTCGATGCAGAACCCGGCGGCTGCGTGCGTCGTGCATGCCGTGGCCGAGGGGGGCATCGCCACTCGCGACATCGCCGAGGCCATCGGCCGCGGGCTGGACCTGCCCGTCACCTCCGTGCCGAGCGAAGGCGCCGCGGAGCACTTCGGCTGGCTCGGCATGTTCTTCTCGCGGGACATGCCGTCATCGAGCGAGCTGACCCGCGAACGTCTCGACTGGCAGCCGGCCCAGCCCGGTCTGATCGCCGACCTCGACGCAGGCAGCTACTTCGCGACCAGCGACTCCTGAGCGCCGCGGGTGGGCTGGCCGCGTGTGGGCTGGCCGCGGGTCAACAGGCCGATCTCAGCCGCTGTCGGACACCCCGGCGATCCAGCGCTCGACTGCCCGGTCCAGGCCCGGCATCGGCAGGTTGCCGTGGTCGAGCACGGCGGCGTTGAACGCGGGGAGCTGGAAGCGGTCACCCAGCTCGCCGCGGGCCCGCTCCCGCAGCCGCAGGATCTCCCGCTGCCCGACCAGGTACGCCAGCGCCTGCCCGGGCCAGACGATGTAGCGGTCGATCTCGTTGGTCAGGAAACCCGCGGAGAGTGCGACGTGGCCCAGCAGGTAGTCACGCGCCTGCTGGCGCGACCAGCCCAGCGCGTGCAACCCGGTGTCGACGACGAGACGCGCAGCGCGATGCATCTCCACGTACACCGAGCCGATCTGAGCTTCGACGCCGCTGTACAGACCGAACTCGCCGGCGAGGCGCTCCGCGTAGAGCCCCCAACCTTCGGCGTGCACAGTGACCGACAGCTGTTGCAGTAGCGGCAAATCCGCCAGCCGCTGCAGCCGGGCCAGCTGCGAATGATGCCCCGGCACCGTCTCGTGGAACGCCACCGCCTCCAGATCCCAACCGGTACCCGCGGTGGGCAGCAGGGTGTTGAACCAGTACGTCCCCGGCCGGGTGCCGTCCTCGCGTGGGCGGGTGTAGTGCGGCGCCATCCCCGACTCGGCGACGGTCGGCGGCATCGGTGAGACTGCGCACGGCGCCGGCAACGGTTCGGGCATGATCTCGTGCGCGCGATCTTCTGCCCGGCGCACTGCCGCCTGGGCTGCGGCCAGCGCCTCGTGCGGATCGAGGGCGGAGGTGGAGGCGCGTGTCGCCGCCCGCACCGCGTCCAGGTCTGTCAGCCCGATCTGTGCGCCGAGCTCGCGGGCACGCTCCTCGAGCAGCGCAACCTGCTCCAGCCCGATGCGGTGCAGATCCTGCGCGCTGAAGGCCAGTGTGGTGTGCGCGGCGATCGCGTTTGCGTAGATCTGCTCACCGCCCGGGACGGCGCTGAGTCCGGCTGCCTCGTCGCCCCGCGCCTGCGCGCGCAGCTCGACCAGCTGTTCACGCCAGCCGGCCAGCGCCGGGGCGACGTCGTCGCGCGCCACTTGCTCGACGGTGTCGCGCCAGACATCCGCGCCGTCCCACCCGGCCGGTGCGGCCGGCGCCATGATCGCGGCGGGCGGGCCGTCCGACATGGCCCGGTCGGCCCAGGTGATCGCGTCCTGGAGCAACGACGCCACCGGGAACCGTCCCCGTGCGGCGCCCTCGCGCAGGCGCTGGGTCACGCCGGTGATCCAGACCGCCGTGCCGCGCACCCGCGCCAGGTAATCGGCAGCGGCCTGCGGGTCCGCGAGGGCGCTGCGCGCGAGTTCGGCGAACATCTTCGGCGGGCCGAAGAACGGCATCGCGGTGACGCTGAACTCGGACAGGCCCATCTCGGTCGTCATGCGATGGCGCTCGCACGAGCCGCGGACCGCGTCCAGGGTGGCGGCGTCGTCAGGGTCCTCCGTCGCGATCCCGTCGGCCTGCGCGGCGAGGTCGGCAAGATCCGCGGCGAGGCGCTGCTCGGCCGCCGCGGACGGGTCGGGCACCAGCGCGTCGTACTTGCGCAGCCCGAGCGAACTGCCGGCCAGCGGGTCCGCGTCCAGGAGCCGGTCGACGAGGGCGTCCGCCAGCCGGCGGGCCGGCGCATCGGTGATCATGAGCCCATCTTGCCCACATCCCGTCGCTCGGTGCCCACGTCCCGCGCGGCGGCGGCTGGAATCCGGCGTGCCTTTCGGCCCGGACCGGCGCTGGCCGGTGACCTCGCCGCAGGCATACGGTCTGGCCATGACACGAACTCGTCGCGCTGGCCGGGCCGGGCTTCTCAGCAGCCTGGCGCTCGCCCTGTCCGGTATCGGCATCGTCGCGCAGCCGAATCAGGCGCTGGCCGCGCTCGGCATGGCGGCAACCTCGCGCCGGGGCATCACCGAGACCCGCGTCGGTCTGGGCGGTACGTACGCGGGCCTCGGTCTCTGGGCCGCGACGCGGGGTTCGGCCGACGCCTACCGGGCGGTCGGCATGACCTGGCTCGGCGCAGCGGCGATGCGTGCGCTCTCGCTGCGGGTGGACGAGCCCGAGACCGATTGGACGTTCTGGGCCTTCTTCGCTGGTGAACTCGGACTAGGACTGGCCGGCGTCACCGCCCGCGCCCGCCACTGACCGCCGCCCCCGCTTTACCGGTTTGGGGAAGGTCGTGGCCCTATAGCGGCCCAAATCTTCCCCAAACGCCCGCGGTGGGTGGAGGTGCCGGGGGAGGTTCAGTGGCAGGACGAGGTCAGGCCGGCTGCGTGTAGCGCGGCCGTGGTGGCCGCGTCCGGGGAGACGGCCAGCGTCTTACCCACCGGTGCCGCCGGCACGTCCGTGATCGCGCCCGCGCCGCGCAACCCGAACAGGTCGGTCAGTCCGGTGTGGTTGTCCGTGGTCAGCGCGCCGGTGCCGGCCCAGGCCAGGCTCTGCATGGCGAACGGGTCGGGCACCGCATTCTTGGCTTTGTGCTGAAGTGCCGCGAACACGGTCCGGCCCACCGGGTCCGATCGGCCGCACCCGCGGGCTCGCTCGCGCCGACCCACCGGCCGTGGATGAGCTGCTGCGGGGTCCGCGAGCGGACCAGCGCGAGCGCTTGCGTCCCGTTCAGATGCACCTGCCCGGTACGGGTGATGTTCAGGCCGGTGAATGCGTCGCGAATGGGGTACGGGATGGCGACGGTCACGCCGCCGACCGTGTCGACGACGTGTGCGAAGCCGGCCATGGTGATCTCGACGAACCGAGTGACCGCCACGTTCAGGGTGTTGCACAGCGAATCGACGACCGCTTGCGGCCCGAGTTGCAGCGTCAGGGTGAGCCGGTCGATCTCACCGGCCTTGGGGCTGACCAGCAGGTCGCGCGGCAGCGAGAGCACGTGCGTATAGGTGCCGTCGCTGTGCACCAGCAGGACCACGTCGGCCCGCTGGCCGGGGACTGCGGTCGTGGTGCCGTAGACGTTCGGACCGCCCGGCACGCTGGCCCGGCTGTCTGAACCCACGATCAACCACGTCTGGCCCGATGTGCTGTGGTGGAAGGCGATCTTGACGTGCCGGATGCGGTTGTCGAGCAGGAAGAAATCAGTGACGGCGCCGACGGCGACCACCAGCACGAAGGCGGCGGCGACGATGGCGATGGTGCGCCGCCGTCGCCGCAGCCAATTGCCGAGGCGCCGGAACCAGGTGGCGAGCCGCCGACGAGTTGTAGGCGGTGATTCGGGCTGGCTCAGTACTCCCACCGGATCTGTTTGGTCGTCGGCCGTTCCATCTGCTGCTTGCGTCGCGAGATAGTCGCTCGCTCGGCCGCCAGCGTCCACTGCCAGGTGAACAGCACCGTGGCCAGACCGACCACCAGCATGATCAGCCCATCGACCATCAGGCTGGAGTTGGTGCCGGTGGACGCCAACTGCGTCGACGATGACGAGGCCGTGCCCGTGGTGGTCGGCGCGGCGACGACGGTGAGCGGCGCACTGGCCGACACGCCGGTCGACAAGCCGACCAACTGCACCTCGTGATCACCGAGGGCCGTACCGGCGGGAACGGTCACCGTGCCCCGCACGAGTCCGCTGGCGTTCGAGGTGAAGGTGGCAAGCAAGACGGGGTTGGAGTGCAGTTCGACGTTCACCTGCTCGTTCGCGCCGAAGTTCACCCCGGTGACGTCGGTACTGCCGCCCACCTGCACCACGTTCGGGTTCACGGTCACGGCCGGCGGGGCCGCGACCAACGGCGCCTGCACGGTGACCTGCGCCGCCGGGTAGTTGGTGCCGAGGGCCGAGTAGTAGTTGTCGCAGGTGCTTGCCACCGTGTACCCGCCCGGGCCGGCGGTCCCCGGCACGGTGAGTTGTACGGACCAGGTGCCGGTCGCGGTCGGAGCTATCCCACCGGACGCGATAGGCGTCGTCCCGTTGAGGATGGACACTTCCACGTTCACTGGGGTGGTGCCGTGCGGCAAGCACCCGACGCCACTGACCGTCACCGTGGCGCCGGCCAGCACGGTGTCCGGTGACACCGTGGGTTTCGGCAGCGCGGGGGGCGGGGGCGGCGGCGTGACCACGGGCGCCTGCACGACGACCTGTGCCGCCTGGTAATTCGTGCCGAGGACCGAGTAGTAGCTGTCGCAGGTGCTGGCCACCGTGTACGTACCGGGCCCTGTGCCGACCGGAATCGTGATCGGCACTGACCAGTTCCCGCCCATGGTCTCGGGAGTGCCGTTGGACACGATGGACGTCGTCCCGTTAAGGATGGACACCTCAACGTTCAGTGGGTTGGGGCCGTCCGGTGTGCAGCCGGTGCCGGACACCGTGACCGTTCCGCCGGCGAGCACCGTCCCCGGGGTCACGGTGGGCATCGGCAGCGCGGCCGTGGCAGGCGTCGCCCACACTCCGAGCGCGCCCAAACTCACCGCCACTGCCAGTGACAGGATCCACCGGCGGCCACGTTTGCCCATTCGTCCCCCCTTGTTCCGGTTGAGGATTTACCTGTCGCGCCGGATTGGCAAGTAATAGGGGGCACAGCACACCGGCGCGTCGCGCTCAATCAGTTGATCTCTGTGCGAAACCGGACAGATCCACTCCGGATCGCACTGGCGGATCCTCAGGACCGACGCGCTGGAATTGCCCCTCACCCCTTGAACGTGGACGGGCCGTGGTCGCCGAACGGCTCGTCGCGCTCCCGCACCGCGTCCCGGAAACCAGCCGCCGCGGCCCGCTGCTGAAACGCATAGCCCTCCGCCGTGTGCCGGGTGATGCCGTCGAACACGGTGCCGAGCACCTGCGTGGTGTGCAGACCCTGCGCGTACAGCGACTGGTTCACCAGCAGCTTCATCATCTGCAACTGGTTGACCGGCATCCGCGCGATCCGTTGCACCAGGATCTCGGTGCGCTCGTCCAGTTCGTCCGCCGGCGGCGCCTCGATGGCCAAGCCCCAGTCGAGGGCTTCGGTGCCCGACAGCGAGTCGCCGGTGAACAGCAACCGCTTGGCGCGCTGCGGACCAAGCCGGTGCGCCCACATCGATGTCGTCGGCGAGCCCCATACCCGCGCCGGCGGGTAACCGATCTTGGCGTCCGCCGCGATCACCAGCAGGTCCGAGCACAGCGCCAGATCGGTGCCGCCGGCCACGCAGAACCCGTGCACCTTGCACACCACCGGCTTGGTGCAGGAGAACAGCGTCATGAACGCGCGCACGTTGCGGGACATGAATGCGTAGTCGAGCATCGGGTCCCAGGTGCGCGACGGGTCGTGGTTGGTCACGATCGTCATCGGATGCGTCGGCGCGCCCGGCGGAACGTCAGCGTCGCCGACGTCCGCACCGAGACGCTCCGCACCCAAACGCTCTGCACCCAAACGCTCTGCGCTCGCGAGCAGGTCGTAGCCGCCGCAGAACCCCTTGCCGTTGCCGGACAGCACCAGCACGTGCACGGCAGGGTCGAGATCGGCGCGCTCCACGCAGCGGGCCAACTCCGCTATGAGTTCGGTGGTGAGCCCGTTGCCGCGTTCGGGACGGTTCAGGGTGATCCGCGCGACCGCGCCGGTCACCTCGTAGAGGACCGGTTGCGGTTCGGTCTCGTCGTCCACCATGCCCTCATTCGCGCGTCCCGGAGCCGGGGCGGTCCGGCAATGCGCCGAACCCTAACGAGTCGGCCGAACCCGTGCCACGTGAGCACATGGCTCAGCGAGGGCATGCGTGCGGGGCATGATTGACCCGTGCCCCACGTCGGGCGAAAACGAGGCGACGCCGGGCGATGGTTTTTGCCAGCCCGCGCCGTCTACCGGTTGTACGTCTTGTACGTCCCCGACATAGGAGGTTTGCCATGACCGCTACCAAGACCGGTCTGCGAGGCATCAGTCTCGTCTGCGTGCCGACGATCGAGCAGGACAAGGCGATCGAGTTCTACGAGTCGCTGGGTTTCGAAAAGCGCACCGACGAGCCGTTCGCCGGCCAGTACCGCTGGGTCGAGGTCTACCCGCCCGAGGGCGTCACCGGCATCGCGATCGCACCGCCGCCGGACGGCAACGTCACGCCGGTGAACACCGGCATCACGCTGACCACCGACGACATCGACGCGACGCATGCGGAAATGAAGGCGCTCGGGGTGGACGTCGACGCCGAGGTCGCCCGCCACGGTGACCCGGTGCCGCCGCTGTTCTGGTTCCGCGACCCGTCCGGCCACACGCTGATGGTGGTCGAGGCACCGAAGGAGTCCTGACCGGCCTGCCCGCCGCGGGTGAGGGTCCGGCTGGGGCTGCTCAGCTGGCGGGCACCTTGCTCATTGCCTTGGTGGCGAGCGAGACGAATTCGCCGACGTCCGGCGTGCCGTAGTTGCCGTAGAGCAGCAGTTCCAGTTCCGGACCCTTGCGTGCCAGGGCCAGATCGATGCCGATGGTCTGGCCCTCGGCCGAAAGGACCATCTGCCAGGCTTCGGACTGATCGCCGAGCTTGGCGAACGACATCTCACCGATCGAACCGGTGATCTTGGTGCCGTCGCTGGAGAACGACACGTCCTTGCACGCGTCGAGAATCGAGCTCAGGTCACCGAAGGTGCTCGTGGCCGTCGACGGCGAAGCGAAGAATCCGATGTGCTGGGACAGGGCGGGGAAGTCGGTTCCCTTGACGAAGTCCTGCTCCGCCTTGCTCGGCGGTTCGACCTTGGTCTTGACGCTGGCCAGGCACGGTGGCGTGGTCGTGTTGTCGTTGGTGTCTGCCGAGTTGTCGATCGCCCAGCCGGTGGGCAGGTCGGCGACGGTGAGCAATTGGCTGGTCAGGTTGCGCGGCGCGGACGACGTTGTCGCTGCGGATGTCTCGGTCGTCTCGGTCGTCGCGGATGTCTCGGTCGTCGCGGTCGTCGCGTTGGACGCGCTGGTCGTCGATGCGCCGGAGGTGGCCGAGCCGTTGCCCTTCTTCGTCGATGTGCACGCGACGGGGCTGCCGCCAGCGTTGCCACCAGCGCGACGATCGCGATTCCGGTCGGCAGCCGGGGGTAGCTGGGCAAGCGCATCGGTCCTCCTTCGGTTCGCGCCGACGCTATCCGGCGCGGGCGCACGTGTCAGTCCGAACGCGGTGAACGGTCGCCGGGTCGCGTGCCGCTCCGATCGCGCCTTACGGTCGCCGGTTTCGCGGGTTTCGATGGGCGGATCCCGTGGTGGCTAGCGTGATCGGATGGCGCGAGTTCTCGTCACCGGCATTTGTGAGCGGACCACAGGCAGCGACGGCGAGAGGAACCGAGCGTCGACCACGGCAACGATGAGGTGCGGTGAGCTTCGACTCCGTGGGCTTCGTCGGCTATAGCGCCTTCAGCGCGGCGCTGTTCGGCTATGTCTATTGGGTCGAGACCAAGGCGATTAAACGCGGGAAGGTTCGTTCCTACACACCGGCGACGTTTCGGACGTTCCTGGTGTGCGGCTGGGTTGCGAACGAGTTCCTACTAGTTGGTGGCTCGGCGTCCGACGCGCCGGTAGCGACGGGTGTGGTGTACGGATTCGGCTTCGCTATCTGGTTCACCATGATCGCCATCGTGCTTGTGGCGTCGGCGCCAGCCGAATCGACCACTTGGGAAGGACGAACGTCGGATTCGCTTTCGGCCTCAGGCCAGGCGCTATGCCATCGGATTCGGAGCGGCCACGCCGCTCGTGGCTGGGGTAGTGATCTATCAGTTCGTTTACGGGCACGTCGCCGCCGGGCTTGTGTGCCTTGCTGGCTTCCTGGCCTTCGCCGCCATGGCCGTCTTCTTCTGGCGGTTCAGTCGCGGCTAGGTTTGTCAGCTCAGATGGCACCGAGAGGAATCGCGCTCAGATTCGTATGATATATTAGTACGTATGTTCGATCAGGACGTGAGTGGTGCAGCTCGGCTGGCGCGCGGTGGCGCTGAGCTGCACGTTGCGGTCGATGTGCTGGCTGGGTTGTCCCTGGGCACGGCCGACGATGATGCGCTGCTGGACTTGTTGCGAGATGTGGAAGCCGCGAAGGCCCGATTGGCCGCGTTCGATGCCGCGGTTGTTGCTGAGGTGCACGCTCGGGGTTTGGCGGGTCAACGCGCCTGTGCATCGACCGCTGCGTTGTTGACGCAGTTGTTGCGGTTGCATCCCCGCGAAGCAGCGTCTCGTGTTCGCGCCGCGGCGAACCTGGGCCCACGGCGGGCGTTGACGGGGCAGCCGCGTGAGCCGGTGTTCCCCACGGTGGCGCAGGCAATGTCGGCGGGGGAGATTTCCGATCGGCACGCCACGGTGATCGTCCGCACCGTCGATGCACTGCCGTGTGCGGTGCAGGCTGAGCACGATCGCTCGGTCGAGACGTTCCTGGTGTCGGAAGCACAGCGGTGCAACCCGGCGCAGCTGGCGGTGCTGGCCCGGCGCATCGGCGACACTCTCGATCCGGACGGCGCGCTCGCTGACATCGACGACCGTAAGCGCCGCCGGCACCTGACCCTAACCCAGCGCCCGGACGGCTCGGCACACCTCGAGGCGGAACTGGCGCCGCTGTGCGCAGAAGCACTGCTCACCGTGCTCGACACCCTCGCCCGGCCCAAACCCGCGCGCCCCGGCGATGCCGACGGTGCGAGCGTCACCGAGCACGAGTGCACGGGCATTGCCGGCGACGGCGACAGTGCGAGCGGCGTTCCTCAGCCAGATTCGCGCGCCGCCACACAGCGACGCCACGATGCGCTGCACGACGCCATGCTCACCATGCTGCGCAGCGACGAATTGCCCGCGTGCGGCGGAATCACCACCACGATCCTGCTCACCATCACCGACGAGGACCTCAGGCGCGGCCGCGGCGTCGCCACGACCGGGCACGGCGCGCTGATCCCGACCTCCGAAGCACTGCGGCTGGCCGGCGACGCGCAGCTGATCCCGGTCCTACTCGCACGCACCAAACGCATCGAGGCCTACGGCCACACCCAACGCCTATTCACCCCTGGCCAACGCCTAGCCATGATCAGCCGCGACCAAGGCTGCAGCTTCCCCGGCTGCACCGCGCCACCCGCCTGGTGCCAGGCCCACCACATCATCGACTGGGCAGACGGCGGACCAACCACCATCGACAACGGCACCCTGCTCTGCGGCTACCAACACCGCGAACACCCCGCCCTCGGCTGGAGCTGCGCCATGCTCGACGGAATACCGCACTGGACCGCGCCCAGCTGGCTCGACCCCACCCACACACCACAACGCAACCACGCCCACGACACCACCGCCGACGTCATCCGTGCCGACGTCACTGCCGCGGACATCGTTGCGGCCGACGTCGCTGCCGTGGATGTCAGTTCGGACTACGCCAGTTCGGCCGGTGTCAGTTCGCTCGACGTCATCGCCTCCCGATGCACACCGGCGACAAACGGACGCGACCCGGCACTCGTCTGATCGCGGTTGACCCGGCGCGCGTGGCGTGGGCCAATCGATCCTCGTACCTCGTACCTCGTACCTCGTACCGCTGGAGCGGGCACATGCGTTGGTGGCGCTGCGCTGATCGGTCCCAGTCAGTCGCCGGCGATCGAATGGATGATGTCGGCCGCGGGGCCGGCCTGCGCCTGCTGCCAGTTCAGCCCGGCCCACAGGTTCGGCACGTCCGGGTCACCGGCCTTCGTCGCAGCCCGGCGCAGCGGCAGAGTCAGGTAGTGCACCTCGGGATAGCCGGCCGGCGCCACCTCGGTGTACTCGACGGCAAGGCGGTTGCGCAGCCCGCGAGCGTGCCTGCCGCTGAACGCGCGCGTCACGATCGTGGCGTCGTAACGGCGCTGCAGCAGCGCGCGCCGATACGTCTCGGACGTGCCGGCCTCCTCGGCACAGAGCAAGGCGGTGCCGATCTGCCCGGCGACCGCCCCTGCGTCCAGCGCCGCACGCAACGCGGGCGCGGAGCCGATGCCACCCGTGGCGATCATCGGCACGTCGACGGCGGCGCGGATCGAGGTCAAGGCCTCGAGCAGCGGCGTCTCGTTCGGGCCGTCATCGACGAACGTGCCCTGGTGCCCTCCCGCCTCGGTGCCCTGCACGATCACCAGGTCCGCGCCGGCGGCGGCTGCCTCGCGCGCCTCCGGCACTGACGTGACGGTGATGCCCACGCGTGACCCGGCAGAGTGCAGCCGCGCGACGTCCTCGACCGCCGGACAGCCGAACGTGAACGTCACCAGATCCACCGGCCGCGCCTCGAGGACCGACACCTTCGCCGGATACGCGTCGTCGTCCCAGCGCGGCTCACCCAGGCTCGCGCCGAGCCGCGCCGCCTCGGCGGCCAGCCGGCGCGCGTAATCGCGGATCGGCTCCGGATCGCTCGGCGTGGACGGCACGAACAGATTCACCCCGAACGGACGATCCGTGCCAGCCGTCAGCTGGTCGAGCTGGTCGTTCAACGCGTCGACGGACAGATATGCCGCGGCGAGGAACGGATAGGCGCCGGCGCGGGCACTCGCCACGGCCAGCTCGACGCTCGACGGGCCGCCGGCCATCGGGGCTTGCACGATCGGCAGGTCGCTGCGCATATCCACGCTTGCCAGACTATGACGGCTGACATAGCCTGGTCTACATCATGACGAGCGTCATAGCACCACCCAGGCAGCACCGGGCCCCGGCGTGGACGGGCGCGCTCGCTGCGCCGTCCGCAAACGCGCTGGTGGCGGTTCCCCTCGCAGCTCGGGCACTTCTCGCGCCCGATGCGTCGAGGATCGCCTGTCCGCCGGTCCCGCGTATCGCGTCGATCACGCCCGCCGATCGGGACGCGATCGGTGCGCTCTTCGCCCGATGCTCGGCGCAGACCCGGCGACTGCGCTTCTTCGGCAACGTCACCGAACTGCCGCCCGACTACCTTGCCGGCGCGCTCGCGGCCGTGCCCGCGCGGCACGATGCCCTCGGCGCCTGGCAGGCCGGCGAACTCGTCGGACTGGCCAGCGTGGTCGCGACCGGCGACAGCATCGGCGAGCTCGCGATCCTGGTGGACGACACGCACCAGCGGCAGCGGTTGGGTACCGCGATGGCGGGGGAACTCGCCCGCCGCGCCCGTGCTCGTGGTGTGACGCGGCTGACCGCGTCCGTACTTCCCGGCCGAACTGCACTGCTGGAGTGGCTAGCGCGGCACTACCGGATGCAGGACATCACCTTCGGTGAGGACGAGGTGAGCGCGGTGTACCGGATCGGACCAGGATCGGAGCAGCGGTGGAACGTGCGACAGCGAACCGGAGTAGCAGATGAGTGTTGAACGCGGTCCGCGGGAGCGAATGGTGTTCAGCACCGCGCAGCTCATCAGCCGGCACGGCGTGGCGAACACGGGCATGCGCGACGTGGTCGAACATGCCCGGGCGCCGCGCGGCTCCTTGCAGCACTACTTCCCGGGCGGCAAGGAGCAGCTGATCAACGAGGCGGTCGATTGGGCCGGCCGGTACGCCGGCAAACGGGTCGAGCGGCTCGTCGCCGGGATGACCCGCCCGAGCCCGAGCAAACTGTTCGCCGCGATGGTTCAGCAATGGATCGACCAGTACCGCCGCGACGGTTTCGACGCGGGCTGCCCCGTTGCGGCGGCAACGGTGGACTGGGCCGAGGGTGTGGACTCCACCCGCGGCGCAGCATCCGGCGCGTTTCATGCCTGGCGCGCCCCGATCGGCAGCGCGCTGGTCGAGATGGGCGTGCCGGCCCGCAAGGCGCCGGCGTTGGCCACGCTGATGGTCAGCGCGCTCGAAGGTGCAATCCTCATCGCGCGTGCCGAGCAGGATGTCGCGCCGCTGCAGACGGTCGCCCGCGAAATCGGTCCGCTGCTCGACGATTACCTGCCCAGCTGAGCGGTTCAGAACCCTCTCAGCTGACCCGCAACCGCGCCGGCCCGACACGGACTAGGTTCGTAGGGCACATCCGTGTGTACCTAGTTTTCGTGTGTACCTACTTCTCGTGTGTGCATAGTTGCTGGCTACGCGCACACATCTCCGCACGCCAACACGGACCGGGAGCGACGATGGATGCCGACACCGTTGACCAGAACTACGCCCAACTGCAGCAGCAGGCCAACCAGACCGGTCAGCTGATCCAGACACTCGCCACCAAGCTGCAGAGCGCGGCCGCGGCGGGTGACACCAACGCGAGGGAATGGCAACTCGATCTCAAGGAGATCGCCCTCGGCATCCAGCAGGAGCAGGGCCAGGTCACCCTGCTCCTGCAGTCGATTCACTCGTTGGTCGACAACCACGTGCAAGCTTCCGAGGCCGCGGCGCCCCCGCAGTACCAGCAGCCACCCCCGCAGTACCAGCAGCCACCCCAGCAGTACCAGCAGCCACCCCAGCAGTACCAGCAAGCACCGATGGGCATGGCCGGCGGCATGGGCGGCGGCGGCCTGCAGCGATTCCTGCACGGTGGCTTCGGTCAGGCAATGGCCACCGGTGCCGCCTTCGGCATCGGCTCCGACATCATCAACAAGATCCTCTGAGCGCCGCCGTTGTGGATCGTGATGCGCACGCTCCGCTATAGCGCAGCCACAGCATCACGATCCATTAGTGGATCAGGTGCCGAGTTGCCGCACCACAAACTCGAACACGCGGGGCAGCCGTTGCGCGGTCGGCACGATCCGCTCCCGCACCGGCCGGTACCTGGTCGCCCACAGCAGCGACGAGGTCATCAGCCGGTAGCGCCTGGTGATTCGGGCGTAGTCGCCTTCGTACCGGGCCACCTCACCGCTGCAGATCCGCTGCACCGCCGCCTGCGCGCAGCTGAACCCGATCGACAACCCCTCACCCGTCAGCGCGTCCACGTACCCTGCCGCATCGCCGACCAGCAACACCCGCCCCGCCACCCGGGCCGCGACGCGCTGGCGCAGGGGCCCCGCACCGCGCACCTGTTGCGCCGCCGCGGGGTCGAGCCGCGCGCGCAGCGCCGGAAATTCCTGGAGTTGGTCGGCGAACCGGCCCCGTGATCGAGTCAGGATCGCGATGCCCACCAGCTCGTCGCCCACCGGTGTGACATAGGCCTCGGCGTACCGCGACCAGTGCACCTCGACGCGGTCGGACCACGGCGGCACCGCGAAGTGGCTGCGCAACCCCCACCGTGGCATCCCGTGCGCCCGCTTGCTCAATCCCAGTCGTTCGCGGATCGGCGAGTGCAGCCCGTCGGCAGCGACGAGGTATCGGGCCCGCACGCCGGCCACCGTCACACCAGCGTCGTGCTGGCACACTGCGTCGATCCGTGCGTGAACCATGTCTATGCCCGCCGCGACCGCAGCGTGGTGCAGCGCCGCGTGCAGCTGAGTGCGCCGCACCCCGAGGCCGTGTGCACCCGACTCTGATGCCGAGAAGTCCGCCGTCGCAACCGCGTCCCGATCCACGTAGGTGATGCCGCGAAACGATCGCCCCGCCGGCCGGACGCCGAGATCGGCCAACGCGCGTACTGCCGCGGGCATCAGCCCCTCGCCGCAGGCCTTGTCGATCGGTGCCGGCCGTTGCTCGACGACGGCAACTTGCAGCCCGGCGCGGTGCGCGTACAGCGCGGTAGCCAACCCGGCCGGGCCGCCGCCCGCGACGACGAGGTCGATCACGATTGCGCGGCCGAGGCCCGCCGCGACACCGGGCTTGCCGCGAGTGCGCCCAGCGCGGCGTTCTCGGTGCGGATCCGCACCCGCAACAGCACAGCATTTGCGACGGTGAACACCGACGCCGTGATCCACGCGGTGTGCACCAGTGGCAGCGCCGCGCCCTCGACGACGACAGCGACGTAGTTGGGGTGGCTGAACAAGCGGTATGGGCCGCCCGTGATCCGGGGCAGCCCCGGAACGACGATCACCCGCGTGTTCCACTGCGGGCCGAGTGTTCGGATGCACCACCAGCGCAGGCCCTGCGACGCGAGCACCAGCGCGAGCATCGGCCAGCCGAGGCCCGGCACGAACGGCCGGTCGGCAACGCCCACCTCGATCAGCGCGCCGGCGAGCAGGCCGGTGTGCAGCACGACCATCACCGGGTAGTGCCGCGCCCCGTGTTCCACGCCGCCCTGGGCCCGGCTCCATCGCTCGTGCCGTTTGGACACCACCAGCTCAGCCAGCCGCTCCATTGCGACCAGCCCGATCAGGACCGCGAACCAGGTCATCGCCGGCAGTGCCCTACGTCCACTCGAGCAGCACGAGCTCGGCGCAGAAGCCGGGCCCCATCGCCATCAGCAGGCCCGGGGTGCGGGCCGGCGGCCGGGTGGCAATCGTCTCGCCCAGCACGTGCAACACCGACGAGGAGGACAGGTTGCCGACCTCGGCGAGCGAGCGCCAGGTGAGCGCGAGGGCGTCCGGACTCAGCTCGAGCACGTCCTGGATCGCCTCGATCACCTTCGGGCCGCCGGGGTGGCTGACCCAAGCTGTGATGTCACTGCGCTTGAGCCCATGCGCGTCCAGCAGCTGTCGCACGTCATCGCCGAGGTAACGCCGCACCAGGGTGGGCACGTTCGCGTCCAGGACGATCTTCAACCCGGTCGCCGACACGTCCCAGCCCATGGTGCGCTGGCTGCCCGGGTACAGGTGGCTGCGCGAGTCGATGACGCGCGGGCCGGACACGGCAGGCAGGTGTTGGGCCCGTTCGTCACCCACGGCCACGACCGCGCCGGCCCCGTCGCCGAACAGGCCGGAGGCGACGAGGTTCGCGGTCGAGTCGTCGTGACGCTGCACGGTCAGCGAGCACAACTCCACCGAGACCAGCACCGCGACCGCGTTCGGGTCGCCGCGCAGCAGGTCGTGCACGCGCGCGATCCCGGCCGCGCCGGCCACGCACCCGAGACCGAACAGCGGGATTCGTCGCACGTCCGGCCGCAGCCCGATCACCGCGGCGATCCGCGCGTCGATGGATGGCGCGGCGATACCGGTCACCGTGGTGAACATGATCAGATCGACGTCCGCGGGCTCCAGCCCGGCCGCCTCCAGCGCGCCGAGCACCGCCTCGCTGCCCAGGGCGGTGGCGTGCTCGATGTAGGCGTCATTGGCCGCACCGAAATCGCTCAGTGCGGGATAACCGTCGAGCGGCAACACCAGGTGGCGCGTGTCGACCTGTGCGCTGCGATGCAGCCGGCGCATCAGCGGCGCGCGTTTGGGCTGGTCGAGCAGGCCGGCGAACATCTCGGTGATGTCGTCCTGCTGGTAGCGATGCGGCGGCAGTGCAGTATGCACCGCGGCGATGACGCTCACCGCGTTCGCCTTGCAGGAGTGCGCATCCGCTCGCCTCGCTCCAAGTCGCCTGACGTGCCGATTGCCGTCGTTCGATCCTGTCGGGACTACCCACGACGCTACCTGGCCGCTGGTTCAGCCTCGGTGCGACGACGAGGTGGGGCCGGCGTGCTGTGGCCGGTGCGCTGTGGCGCCGTGTGGTCGGCGTGATGGGGCGGGCTGCACGACAATGCTGGCGTGCAGACTTCGGAACCATCCCGCTCGGTACGGTCTGCCCTCGCCGTGCTGGCGACAGCCTGCCACCCGGCACCGGTGGCCGCGGTCACCGCGTTCGGCACTGCGCTCGCGGTGCGGGCCGGTGACTCGGCGGGCACCTGCGCGCTCGTCTTCGGCGCGGTCTGCACCGGCCAGCTGTCCATCGGCTGGTCAAACGATCGAATCGATGCCCGACGCGATCGCGCGGTGCACCGGACGGACAAGCCCCTGGCCGCATCGGATCGGTGGCACCGCCTGGTCGAGACCGGCATCGCGCTCGCGCTGGCCGGCACCGTGACGCTCTCGCTGCTGCTCGGCTGGCGCGCCGGCGTGGTGCATCTCGCGGCGGTCGCCTGTGCCTGGAGCTACAACCTGTGGCTGAAGTCGACGGTGTTGTCGTGGCTGCCCTATGCCGTCGCATTCGGCCTGCTGCCGGCCGTCGCCACGCTCGCCGGGCCGTCGCAGCTGTGGCCGCCGGCCTGGGTGATCGCGACGGCCGCGCTGCTGGGGGTCACCGCGCACTTCGCCAATGTCGTGCCGGACATCGAGGGCGACCGAGCCACCGGCATCATCGGGCTGCCGCACCGCATGGGCGCTCGCGGCGCCGTACTGAGCGCGGCCGCGCTCGCCAGTGCCGCGTCGCTGATCGCCGCGCTGGCACCGGCGCAGGCGCCGACCAGCGCCGGCATCGCGGGGCTCGCCATCGCGTTCGCGCTCGTCGTCACGATCATCGTGGTGACCCTGCGTGCGGCAATCGGCAAGCTGGCGTTCTACGCGGTGATCGCCATCGCGGCGGTGGACCTGGTCGTGCTGTTCTCCTACGGACGCCTCGGCCACCGCTGAGCGCACGGGCCGTCGGCGGGCGGCTGCCGCGGCGCTACGGTGTTCGGCATGGCGGTTCCGCAGACCGGGATCTTTGCCCTCGGCACGCTCGCGCACACTTACCTCGAGTTCGACCTGGCACCGGGCGCGGACGCGCTCGCGCTGGTCACCGGCGCCGCCGGGCTGGCCGAGCCGCGCACCACCATGGGTGGCGTCAACATCGTCACCGGCGTCCGCCCCGAGCTGTGGGCGCAGGCGGCGCCCGAGCAGGCGCCGGCCGGCGTGGCCGGCTTCAGCGAGCCGGTCGTCGGAGGCGACGGCTACACGATGCCGGCCACCCAGCGCGACCTGGTCGTCTGGATAGCGGGCGGCAGCTACGACGTCGTGTTCGACGCGACCATCGAGGTCCTCGCGGCGTTGCGCGGCGTGGCCGAGTTGACGGTGGAGACCGCGGGCTGGACGTATCACCGCGATCTCGACCTCACCGGCTTCATCGACGGCTCGGAGAACCCGACGCTCGGGGAGGCACCCGCCTGCGTGCTGATACCCGACGGCGCGTCCGGTGCCGGCGGGTCGGTGCTGCTGCTGCAGAAATGGGCGCACGACACCGCGGCGTGGACCAGCCTGCCCGTGCCCGAGCAGGAGGACGTGATCGGGCGGCGCAAGAGCGACAGCATCGAACTCGAGGACAAGCCTGAGACATCGCACGTCGCCCGCACCGACCAGGACGAGTTCGGCCACATCTTCCGGCGAAACACCCCGTATGGCACCGTGCTCGAGCACGGCACCATGTTCGTGGGCTTCAGCGCCGAGCAGCGTCGGTTGTCCGCGATGCTGGACAGCATGGCCGGCGTCTCCGGCGAACGCGACGCACTGACCCGCTACACCCGGCCGATCACCGGCGCCTACTACTTCGTCCCGTCGCTGGACGACCTGGCGCGGTTCGCGCCGCCCGCGGATTGACCCTGGCCGGAGCAGCGAAATCCGGCTGCGACTGCGCCGCCGGATCGCCCGGGTGAGGATCGCGTGAGTGCCGTGCTAACAGCGCGTGAGACGTGCCCGCGTCGGTGGAATTCCGCTGCGTCCTGAGGGTTGACTGTGCTCGCCGGGCCGACATCGGACCGGACCGTCGGGTGCGGTTCACCCCCTGTCGGGCGGAGATTGCGGTGCATGACGTGCTGTTCGTGCTGCTGAGCGTCGGCGTGTTCGTACTGCTCGCGCTGATCGTCAAGGGAGCCGAGAAGCTGTGACCGCCACCAACCTCGTCGGGCTCATCCTCGCGATCCTGGTAACGGTGTTCCTCATCGTGGCGCTGGTGTTCCCGGAGAAATTCTGATGAGCGACACTCTCGCCGGAATCATCTTTCTCCTCGTCCTGATCGCGGCGCTGGCTTTCACCTACCGCCCGCTGGGCGACTACATGTACCGCGTGCTCGAGGGCAAGCGGCACCTCGTGGTCGAACGCGGCCTGTACCGGGTCGGTGGCGTCGACGGCGACTCGGAACAGACCTGGAGTTCCTACCTGCGCTCCATGCTCGCGTTCAGCGCGGTCAGCGTGGTGTTCCTGTACATCTTCTTGCGCGTGCAGCAGCATTTCTGGCCGCCGTACGCCGTGCCGCAGATGAGCCACAGTCAGGCATTCAACACCGCGGCCAGCTTCGTGACGAACACGAACTGGCAGTCATATTCCGGTGAGAACGCGCTGGGCTACGTCGTGCAGATGGCCGGTCTCGCCGTGCAGAACTTCGCCTCCGCGGCCGTCGGTGTTGCGGTCGCGATCGCGCTCGTGCGCGGCTTCGCACGCAACCGCACCGATCGACTCGGCAACTTCTGGGTGGACCTCACCCGCATCTGCTTCCGGATCCTGCTGCCGATCTCCATCGTGTTCGCGATCGTGTTCGTAGGGGCCGGCATGATCGAGAACCTGCACCACTACGCGACCGTGCACACCCTCACGGGTGGCTCGCAGACCATCCCGGGCGGGCCCTTCGCCAGCCAGGAATCGATCAAGGATCTCGGCACCAACGGTGGCGGGACGTTCAACGCGAACTCGTCCCATCCGTTCGAGAACCCCACCACGTGGACCAACTTCATCGAGATCTTCCTGTTGCTCTGCATCGGATTCGCGTTGCCGCGCACCTTCGGCCGCATCGTCAAGGACAACCGCCAGGGCTACGCGATCGTGGGCGTGATGACGCTGCTCGCGGTGGTCAGCGTCGTGCTGATGATGACGTTCCAGGGCATGCACCACGGCACGGTGCCGACCGCGGTCGGCGGTGCGACGGAGGGCACGGAAACAAGATTCGGGGTACCGAACTCTGCCGTGTTCGCCACCGGCACGACATTGACGTCCACCGGCTCGGTGGACAGCTTCCACGATTCGTACACGAGCCTCGGTGGCGGCATGGCGATGCTGAACATGATGCTCGGGGAGGTCGCGCCCGGTGGTACCGGCTCCGGCCTGTACGGCATCTTGATCCTCGCCGTGATCACGGTATTCGTGGCCGGACTGATGGTCGGCCGAACACCGGAGTACCTGGGCAAGAAACTCGGCGGGCGCGAGGTGAAGTTCGCGTCGCTGTACCTGCTCACGACGCCGTCGATCGTGCTCGTCGGCGCAGCGGCCGCGATGGCATTCCCGGGTGAACGCGCGGGCATGCTGAACTCAGGCCCGCACGGCTTCTCCGAAGTGCTGTACGCGTTCACCTCCGCCGCGAACAACAACGGCAGCGCGTTCGCGGGCATCTCCGTGAACACGGTCTGGTACAACACCGTGCTGGGCATCGTGATGTTGCTCGGCCGATTCTTGCCGATGATCTTCGTGCTCGGATTGGCCGGCTCTCTGTCCAGACAGAAACCTGTGCCTGCATCCGAGGGCACGCTACCGACCCATCGTGCGCTGTTCATCGGCATGCTCACCGGCGTGACGCTCATCGTCGTCGCCCTCACCTACTTCCCGGCACTCGCACTCGGGCCGCTCGCAGAGGGGCTGCACTGATGACCGTCACTACCGTCCACGCTCCCGCACCGAGTGGGCCGCGCCGAATTCAGGGCGGCCTGCTCGACCCCAAAATGCTCTGGACGTCGCTGCCCGACGCAGTGAAGAAGCTGAACCCGGCCACGCTCTACAAGAACCCGGTCATGTTCATCGTGGAGATCGGCGCCGTGTTCACCACGGTGATCGCAATCGCCAACCCGTCGGTGTTCGCGTGGTGGATCGTGGTGTGGCTCTGGCTCACCGCGCTGTTCGCCAACGTGGCGGAGGCGGTCGCGGAGGGCCGAGGCAAGGCGCAGGCCGACTCGCTGCGCCGCGCTCGGACCGAGACGGTCGCGCGCCGGCTCGTCAACCCCGACGACTTCACCGGTCCGCAGGAGCCGGTGCCCGCGCCGGCCCTGCGCCAGGGCGACCGGGTCGTGTGTGAGGCCGGCGATTCCATCCCAGGCGACGGTGACGTCATCGAGGGCATCGCCAGCGTGGACGAGAGCGCGATCACCGGTGAGAGCGCGCCGGTCATCCGCGAGAGCGGCGGGGACCGCAGTTCGGTGACCGGTGGCACTCGCGTGCTGTCCGACCGGATCGTCATCGAGATCACGCAGAAGCCGGGGGAGAGCTTCATCGACCGGATGATCGCCCTGGTCGAGGGCGCCAGCAGGCAGAAGACGCCGAACGAGATCGCGCTGAACATCCTGCTCGCGTCGCTGACGATCATCTTCCTGCTCGCCACCGTCACCCTGCAGCCGATGGCGATCTTCGCCAAGGTGAACCAGCCGGGTATCCCGACCACCTCCGCACTGGACAACAACGGCATCACCGGCATCGTGCTGGTGTCGCTGCTGGTCTGCCTGATCCCGACCACCATCGGTGCGCTGCTGTCCGCGATCGGTATCGCCGGCATGGACCGGTTGGTGCAGCGCAACGTGCTGGCGATGAGCGGACGAGCCGTCGAGGCAGCCGGCGACGTGAACACGCTGTTGCTCGACAAGACCGGCACCATCACCCTGGGCAACCGCCAGGCCACCGAGTTCCTGCCGGTGGACGACGTCGAGCCGAACCGCCTGGCCGACGCCGCACAGCTGTCCTCGTTGGCCGACGAGACGCCGGAAGGCCGCTCGATCGTTGTGCTTGCCAAGAGCGGCTTCGGGCTGCGGGAGCGAGTCCCAGGTGAGCTGAGCCACGCCACGTTCGTACCGTTCACCGCCCAGACGCGGATGAGCGGCGTGAACCTGACCGCGCTGGACGACCAACCGGCCCGCGAGGTCCGCAAGGGCGCGGCCGGCGCGGTGGTCGCCTGGGTCCGCGACAACAGCGGACCGGTACCGCCACGCGTGAGTGAGATCGTGGATGGCATCAGTTCGGCCGGCGGCACGCCGCTGGTGGTGGCCGAGCGGGTGGGGGACAGCCCGCGCAGGTGTTGGGTGTGGTGCACCTCAAGGACGTCGTCAAGCAGGGCATGTCCCAACGCTTCGACGAACTGCGCCAGATGGGCATCCGCACGGTGATGATCACGGGTGACAACCCGCTCACGGCACGGGCCATCGCGCAGGAGGCCGGCGTTGACGACTTCCTCGCCGAGGCCAAGCCCGAGGACAAGATGGCGCTGATCAAGCGCGAGCAGGAGGGCGGCAAGCTCGTCGCGATGACCGGCGACGGCACCAACGACGCGCCGGCCCTCGCCCAGGCCGATGTCGGCGTGGCGATGAACACCGGCACGTCGGCAGCCAAGGAAGCCGGCAACATGGTCGACCTCGACTCCGACCCGACGAAGCTCATCGAGATCGTCGAGATCGGCAAGCAGCTACTCATCACCCGCGGTGCACTGACCACGTTCTCCATCGCCAACGACGTCGCGAAGTACTTCGCGATCATCCCGGCGATGTTCGCGGCGGTGTACCCGGGACTGGACAAGCTGAACATCATGCGGCTGCACTCGCCGCAGTCGGCGATCCTGTCCGCGGTCATCTTCAACGCGCTCATCATCGTCGCGCTGATCCCGCTCGCCCTGCGCGGCGTGCGCTACCGGCCGTCGAGCGCAAGCCACATGCTGCGCCGCAACCTCTACGTCTACGGCCTGGGCGGCATCGTGCTGCCGTTCGCCGGCATCAAACTGATCGACCTCGTCATCCAGTTCCTACCCGGGATCCGGTGAATGAAATGAATGCCCTGATGGCAATGCTCCGCCGGCACACCGCCGCGCTGCGCATGCTGCTGATCTTCACGGTCCTGTTCGGCATCGCCTACCCGCTGCTGATAACAGGCATCGCACAACTGCCGGGATTGAAAGGCCGAGCCGACGGGTCCCTGCTGAAGGTCAACGGCCAGGTGGTCGGGTCGAAGCTGCTCGGTCAGCTGTTCACCGACAGCAACGGCAACCCGCTGCCGCAGTACTTCCAGCCGCGGCCGTCCGCTGCCGGCGAAGGCTACGACCCGACCGCGTCGTCGGCGTCCAACCTCGGCCCGGAGTCGATCGTCGACACGTTGCCGGATCCGTCGGTCAAGGGCGACACCGGCAAGCAGAGCCTGCTCACCCAGGTCTGCACCCGGAGTCTCGACATCGGCAAGCTGTACGGCGTGGACGGCTCGCGGCCGTTCTGCTCGCCGGACGGCGTGGGTGCGGTGCTTGCGGTGTTCTGGTCCGGACCCGGTTATCACGGGCACGTGGTACGCGCGGTGAGCATCAACCAGGCCTGCCCGAGGACGCCGTTCATCGCCACGTACAAGGGCGTCGCAGTGACCTGCGGCAAGTTCGGCGACGATTACGCCACCGGTCAGGTCGTGCCGATCCGCGGCTCCGCGCCGGCGCACCCGGCCGTGCCGGCGGACGCCGTGACCTCGTCCGGTTCCGGGCTGGATCCGGAGATCAGCCCGGCGTACGCGCACCTGCAAGAGGCGGAGGTGGCACGAACCCGTGGCATCACTGTGGCCGAGGTGGACGCGGTGGTGCAGAAGTTCGACAAGGGCCGCGACCTCGGGTTCATGGGCGAGCCGCGCGTCAACGTGCTGCAACTCAACGCGGCGCTCGACGCGGAATATCCGTACCACCACGCGTAATCACACCGAGCACAGGCACACCGAGCACAGGCACGCCGGACCGTGCCGGGGACGGGGGAGCAGATGACCAGACGTGGCCAGCTGCGCGTCTACCTCGGCGCGGCTCCCGGCGTCGGCAAGACCTACGCCATGCTCGACGAAGGTCATCGCCGGGCCGAGCGCGGCACCGACGTGGTGGTCGCCTACGCAGAGACGCACGGGCGCCCGCACACCGACGAGCAGCTCGAAGGTCTCGAGGTGGTGCCCCGCCGGATCGTCGACTATCGCGGGTCGTCCTTCACGGATATGGACATCGCCGCCGTGCTGCAACGGCGACCGCAGGTCGCGCTGGTGGACGAGCTGGCCCACACCAACGTGCCGGGCAGCGAGCACGACAAGCGCTGGCAGGACATCGAGCAGTTGCTCGAAGCCGGCATCGATGTGATCAGCACGGTGAACGTGCAGCACCTGGAGTCGCTCAACGACGTGGTGCAGTCGATCACCGGTATCCGGCAGCAGGAGACGGTGCCGGACTCAGTGGTGCGGGCAGCGGAACAGGTCGAGCTCGTCGACATGACCCCGGAGGCACTGCGGCGGCGGATGGCGCACGGCAACATCTACCAGCCGGACAAGGTCGACGCCGCACTGTCCAACTACTTCCGGCCGGGCAATCTCACCGCGCTGCGGGAACTCGCGCTGCTCTGGCTCGCGGACCGGGTGGACGAGGGCCTGCAGCGCTACCGCGCCGAACACGGCATTAGCGGCACCTGGGAGACCCGGGAGCGAGTCGTGGTCGCACTCACCGGCGGTCCGGAGGGGGAGACCCTGATCCGGCGTGCCGCACGCATCGCCACCCGCGCCTCCGGCGGTGATCTGCTCGCGGTGCACGTGCAGCGCAGCGACGGGCTGAGCGGATCGAGTGTCGCGGCTCTGGCGCAGCAGCGCGTGCTCGCCGAGTCGGTCGGTGGCAGCTATCACTCGATCGTCGGCGACGACGTGGCCGACGCGATCCTGGACTTCGCCCGAGCGAACAACGCCACCCAGATCGTGATCGGCGCGAGTCGTCGCCATCCGCTGGCCGCGGCGCTGACCGGCCCGGGTACCGGCATGACGATCACTCGCAAGTCCGGCTCGATCGACGTGCACGTGGTCAGCCACGACTACATCGGCAAGGGACGCCGGCTACCTCCGCTCACCGGCGGCCTGGACGTCCGGCGGCGGTTGATCGGGCTCGCCCTGGCTGCTGTGCTGCTCACCGCACTGACTCTGATCGGTGTGTCGGCTCGGGGCGGGCTGAGCCTGACCAGCGACATGCTGCTGTTCCTGTTCGCGGTGGTGCTGACGAGCCTGGTCGGCGGTTTCTACCCCGGCTTGACCGCCGCCGTCGCCGCCAGCCTGCTGATCAACTACTACTTCGTCCCGCCGATCCATCGATTCACCATCAGCCAGGGCGAGAACGTCCTGGCCATCGTCGTGTTCGTGGTGATCGCCGCGTTGGTCTCGCGCGTCGTCGATGTAGCCGCCCGGCGGACCGTCGAGGCGGCGCGATCCAGTGCCGAGGCCGAGACGCTCTCCACGCTCGCCGGCAATGTGCTGCGCGGCGCGCAGGCCATTCCCGCGTTGCTGGAGCGCATCCAGGAGGCGTTCACCGTGGCCAGCGTGACGCTGCTGCGTCGCGACGTGCAGGCGCCGGCCAGCACCGGCCCGTCCCGGGTGCAGAGCTCGGGCGGGATGTCCGGCAGCTGGACCTGCGTGGCCTCGGTCGGCGCGGACCCGTGCCTGCGCCCGGAGGACGCGGACACCGAGATCGACGTCACCGACGACCTGAAGCTCGTGTTGCGCGGACGGGGCCTGGCGGCGGAGGACCAGCGGGTGCTGACCGCGTTCGCCGCCCACGTCGCCGTTGCCTACGAGCAGCGCCGCCTGGCCGCGGTGGCCGAGGCGGCGGCTCCGATCGCCGAAGCGGACCGCACCCGGACCGCGCTGCTGAACGCGGTCAGCCACGATCTGCGCACGCCGATCGCGTCCGCGAAGGCTGCGGTATCCAGCTTGCGCAGCCATGAGGTGACCTGGAGCGAGCGCGACAAGGACGAGCTGCTCGCCAACGCCGACCAAGCACTGGACCGGCTCACCGCACTGGTCACCAATCTGCTCGACCTGTCACGGCTGCAAGCCGGTGCGCTACTCGTGGTGCCGGCACCGGTGGCCGTCGACGACGTCGTAGCGCAGGCGCTGTACCACCTCGACGTCCTCGATCGCATCGACCTGGACGTGGCCGCGACGCTGCCGGAGGTGGACGTGGACGCGGGGCTGCTGGAACGGGTCATCGCCAACCTGCTCGACAACGCGCTGCGCTATTCCCCACCGACCGAGCGGGTGCGAATCGCGGCAAGCAGTCACGGCGATTCGGTCGAGGTGCGCGTGATCGACCGCGGCCCGGGCGTGCCGCCGGAGGAGCGCGACGCCCTCTTCGCCCCGTTCCAGCGGCTGGATGATCACCCGCGCAGCGACGGCCCCGGGGTCGGCCTCGGCCTGGCCATCGCCCGTGGCTTCGCCGACGCCATGCACGGCACGCTCACCCTGGAGGAGACACCCGGCGGCGGGTTGACGGCGGTACTCACGCTTCGTGTCCCGGCCGGGGCACGGGAGATCACGCCCGCCGATACCGCGCACGTGCTCGGCCAAGCGAGCACCTGAGCCCGCGCGGCCGGCGAGGTCGCGAACTGTGCACGTCGATACCATGCCCGGGTGCTGAACGTGCTGGCGGCGCTGAGTTCAGCGGACGCCGAGGTGGTGGTGCCGGCCCCGGGTGAAGGTGCGGGGTTCTGGGCCGGTGGCCCGAGCGCTGTCGTCGACGACGGCGCGATATGGCTGGCCTACCGGCTGCGCCGGCCGGTCACCCTCGGACGTGGCTACGCGAACGTCGTCGCCCGCTCCGAGGACGGACGCCATTTCACCACCGTGGCGATCCTCACCAGCGATCAGTTCGGCTCCGCCTCCCTCGAGCGGCCGGCGTTGGTACGGGTTCCCGGCGGCGGCTGGCGGCTGTACGTCAGCTGCTCGACCGCCGGCTCCAAGCACTGGTGGGTGGAAGCAATCGACGCGCCGAGCGTGGCCGAACTGCCGACCGGACGCCGCACCGTGGTGCTGCCCGGCGACCGGACGGTGGCGTGGAAGGACGTCGTGGTGCGCGCCGATGCCGGCGGCTGGCAGATGTGGGCCTGCCGCCATCCGCTCGACGACGGCGAGGAGCAGGCCGATCGGATGACGACGTGGTACGCGACCAGTGCGGACGGGCTGGGATGGACGCTGCGCGGCGAAGCGCTGGCGCCTACGCAGGGCACCTGGAACGCCCGCGGCACCCGGATCACCTCGGTGATCGCGGAGCACGGGCAATGGTGGGCGGTCTATGACGCGCGGCGCAGCGCGGAGGAGAACTGGCTGGAGCGCTCAGGGCTGGCCGTCGGGGACGCGCCGGAGCGGTTCACCGCGGCTGCCGGGCCGGTGCCCGATCGGGTCGGCGACGTGTTGCGCTACGTCACCCTGGTGGCTGTCGACGGCGGTCACCGCGCGTATTTCGAAGGTTCGGCCGCCGACGGTTCTCACGACCTGCGCACCGTGTACATCCCGCGGCCCTCGGTGGACAGCCAGTCGGAATAGTCGGCGCCGAGCAGCTGTCCGAGCGTCGCATTGTCATCGGCGAAATGCTGCACCAGCTGGGCGCGCTCTTCGGGCTGCAGTCGCGGACGTTCGTGGCCGCCGCGCTGCATGGTGGCCAGCAGTCGGCGTTCGGCAGCTCGCCACAATCGCGGATGCAGGTACGAGCCGAGGTGTGCGCCGGCCCGCACCGCGCGCCGCAAGGCGCGGTTGGCCGTGCCTTCGTGCGCCCAGCGGCCGACGTTCGCTTCGGGTAGGGCGCTGAGCACGCCCGTGTCGACGCCGAGGAACGAGCACAGCTGGTCCAGGGTGAACTGCGGTTCGTCGATGAGCTGGCGGTAGCGCAGCACGCGGACCTGGTTCGGGTCGACCACCTGGAACAGATGTGCCAGTTGCGTGCCGTAGCGGCCGAGTTCGAGGTAGCGCCAGAACGGAGCCCAGCCGGCCCGGGCACGCGTCGACTCGGCTCGGCATGCGGTCAGGAAGTCCGCTTCGGGTTCCAGTCCGTCGGCGCGCAGATGCGTCCAATTGGAGAACGCGCGGTCGATCGGGTCCCGGATGATGGCAACGAGCTTTGCCTCCGGGCCGAGCGTCTGCGCGATGCGCAGGTGGCTGGGCCGGCTCCACAGGTAGAACGGCGTGCTCTCGAAGCGCAGCGCGCCGGGCGGGGCATCGCGGAACAGGGCCTCGTAGCGGTCGCGGCGCCAGATCCACTCGCGGCGGCTGTGCGCATCGCCCGGCCCGCGGTGTTCGCTGCGTCGCGGACGGCGGTCCGGCGTCAGGAAGTACTTGGGTTCCTTCACCGGTGCTGCATAGAGCTGGGGGTGCTCGGCCAGGGCTGCGTGCAGCGCAGTCGTGCCGGCCTTCGGTGCGCCGATGACGAGAAAGTCAGGCAGCGGGCGTCGCTCCATGTGTCACCGCCAGAATGTGCAGGTCCGGTGTGCCGCCGATCTTTGGCTATCCAACACTATAGAAGTGCTGGGGAACGGTGAGAACGGTTCGCCCAGTCGCGTTCGCAGCGAGCCGGCGCCCGGTGTCCGGCACCCGGTCGGCTGCCGGTGGAGTAGCTGCCCTCAGGAGGGTCGCGCGCCGGGCAGGGAGCGTGCTGCTGCCTGCTTGTGCGTCGCCATGGCTTGCATCAACGTCGGTTCGTCGAGGGCCGGCACCGGCAGCTTGTCGCCACCGGGCTTGATCCCGTCGAGCACGATGCCGAGATAGCGGCGCCACAGGTCGGGCTCCGTCTCGCCCGCCACCTCCGTCACCGCACACACCATCGCGATCAGCATGCCGACGTCGGACGGCTCGAAATCCTTGCGCACCACGCCGGCTCGCTTGGCCCGGCGCACGATCTCGTTCAGCGGCGGCGACAAGCGCTCGTGGATGCGTTCCAGCTGGTCCGGGTCGTAGATCCCGAGCATTACTTCGCGCAGGCCGCGATCGCGGGCCTGCAGCGCGAGCGAGGCTTCCAGGAAGGCCACGAGCGCTTGCCACGGGTCCTCGATCGTGGCCGCGCGCTCGGATTCAGCGACGACGCTGTCGATGATCTCGGAGATCATCGCCACCAGTAGTTCGTGCTTGTTGGCGAAATGGCGGTACGCGGTGCCCACACCGAGTCCGGCGTGGTGGGCCACGTCGTCGAGGCTGGCCTCGATGCCGCGCCGGGCGAACACCTCCCGCGCCGCCTCGATGAGCAACTCACGGTTGCGCACCGCGTCCTTGCGCAGCGGGCGAACGGCGGGCGCGGTGGCGTCGGCGACCGTTTCGGTTGCCGGGCTCATCGCACCCGCCTGCCCTTCTCCTGCTTGTGGTTCAGCCGACTCGCCGGGGGTTCCCTCGTGGTTGCCGCTGGTTGCCGCTGTCTGCCTTGTCGTCGGCTGTCTCGCTCAGACTAGAGCCAGCGCCTCGGTCTCGCTCGGCTGCGGCACGCCGGGCTTCAGAATCAACGCGGCTATCAGCGCACCGACGGCGAAGACGGCCGCCGACCACCAGAACGCGACCACGTAGCTGTGCACTGCCGCGGACTGCAGCACGCTCGCGCCGCCGTGGCCGGTGAGTGCGCCGGTGGCGTGCGATGCCAGGTGGGTGGCGAGGTAGCCACTGGCCGCGGTCGCGGCGATTGTGTTCAGCAATGCGGTGCCGATCGAGCCGCCGACCTGTTGCACGGTGTTGACGGCGGCCGAGGCGACGCCGGCGTCGTCCGGGCGGACGCCGAGCGTGGCCACGCTCATGGCCGAGGCGAACACCAAGCCCATGCCGGCCCCGGTGACGAGCGTCGACGGCATGATCGCGGTGAGGTAGTCGCTGTGCACGCTCAAGCCGGTGAGCAGGTACATGCCCACCGCGGACAACGCCAGCCCGGCGGGAATCAGCACGCGCGGGCTGACCCGGCCCGACAGTGTGGTCGACGCCGTCGTCGATGCCAGCACCAGCGCCACCACCATCGGCAGGAACGCCACCCCACTGCGCAGCGCGCTGTAACCGAGGATCTGCTGCAGGTAGTAGGTGAGGAACAGGAAGATCCCGAACATGCCGACGGCCGAGGTGAACATCGCGAAGAATGCGCCACCCCGGTTGCGGTCGAGCACCACCCGCAGCGGCAGCAGCGGGTGCGCCGAGGTGAGCTGAATCCGCACGAAGGCGATCAGCAGCACCACTGCGGTGACCAGGAAGCCCAGCGTGGTGGGGCTGCTCCACCCGGCGGTCTCCGCGTGCGAGAACCCGTACACCAGCGCGAACAGACCACCCGAGACGGCGAGCGTGCCAGGCAGATCCAGCCGCGGGCGCTGCTCGGCGGGGCGGTGGTGCAGCAGGCTGAGCCCGCCCATGAACGCGATGCCGGCGAAGATCAGGTTGACGAACATGGTCCAGCGCCACGAGGCGAACTCGGTGAGCACGCCACCGAGCAGCAGCCCGACGGCGGCGCCGGCGCCGGCAATCGCGCCGTAGATGCCGAACGCGCGAGCACGCTCGCGTGGTTCGGTGAAGGTGGTCGTGAGCAGGGCGAGTCCGGCCGGTGCGAGCAGCGCACCGAACCCGCCCTGCACCGCCCGCGCGACGACGAGCATGCCGAAGCTGGTGGCGGCGCCGCCGATGGCCGAGGCGACCGCGAATCCGGCCAGGCCGATCAGGAACGTCCGTTTGCGGCCGATGAGGTCGGCCAGCCGGCCACCGAGTAGCAGCAGGCTGCCGAAGGCGAGGGCATAGGCGGTGACGATCCACTGGCGTGCGTTGTCGGAGAAGCCCAACGCGTGTTGCGCGGTGGGCAGCGCGATGTTCACGACGGTGGCGTCGAGGACAACCATCAGCTGGGCGATGCCGAGCACGGCCAGGATCAGCCAGCGGCGAGCGTGGTGTGGGTTCTCGACTGCGGCCGGGTCAAGCGCGCCGTTGCGTGCCGGGGCCTCGTCGAGCAGTGCGGTGGCGGTCATGGTGGACCTTTCGGTGAACTTCCGGAGGTGATAACTCCGATTCCGTTTTCACCATAACACCGATGTGGAGGCGCCTACTCCGCTTTTTCTGGAGACCTGCACCACACAGGAAAACGAGCGCGAAACGAGCGTCAGCGGCCCGGGCGGAGCCCGGCTCACTGGGCGGACGCGGGCGCGCCGCGGTGCCGGCCGCGCCCGAGACCGGATGGATGTCGCCGCGGTCTGTCAGGCCCGAGTCCCCGTCGTCCGGCCCATCCTGGTCGCTGTCCTGCGCGCTCAGCGGTCGGGCGATGTCCTCCAGCCCACGTTGCTCGGCATGCACCGCGAGGAACGCGGCCACCAGGCCGGCGGCGAGCATCAACAGCGCCCCCACTACGAAGCCCGAAGCCGTGTCGCCGATCCGGCCGGTCTTGATCAGCTTCGCGAACAGCAGCGGACCGGAGATGCCGCCGGCCGCGGTACCGAGCGCGTAGAAGAACGCGATAGCGACCGCGCGGGTCTCCATCGGGAAGACCTCGCTCACCGTCAAGTACGCCGAACTCGCACCGGCCGAGGCGAAGAACAGCACCACCACCCAGCACAGCGTCATGCTGACCGCGCTGAGATGGCCGCCGTCGAACAACCATGCCGTCGCCAGCAGTGCCACGCCGGAGAGCACATACGTCAGCGTGATCATGACCCGGCGCCCGACGGTGTCGAACAGGCGGCCGAGCAGCAGCGGGCCGCCGAAGTTGGCCACCGCGAGCACCGCGAAGTAGTACCCGGTCGAGCCGGAACCGACTTTGAAGAACGTGGTCAGGATCGACGCGAAGTTGAACGTGACCGCGTTGTAGAGGAACGCCTGCCCGATGAACAGTGAGAAGCCGAGCACCGTCCGCTTCGGGTACGTGCCGAAGACGGTGCGGGCGATCGTGACGAAGCCGATCGACCGGCGCTGCCGGATCTCGATCTCCTCGTCCACGTCGTCCAACGCCACCGCGCCACCCTGGCCGACCCGGCGTTCGATGTCCTCGACGATCTGTTCGGCCTCGTCCTCGTAGCCGTGGATGAACAGCCACCGCGGACTCTCCGGGATGCTGCGACGCACCACCAGCACGCCGATGCCGAGCACGACGCCGAGCGCGAAGCAGACGCGCCAGCCGACGTCAGCAGGCAGGATGTTCTCGTTGAGCGCGGGAATGGACAGCAGCGCGCCGAACGCCGCGCCGACCCAGAAGGTCCCGTTGATCATGATGTCGACGCGGCCCCGGTACTTGCGCGGGATCAGCTCGTCGATGGCGGAGTTGATCGCGGCGTATTCGCCGCCGATGCCGAGTCCGGTCAGGAAGCGGAACAGGAAGAACATCCACGAATCCACCGAGGCGGCGGTGAGTGCGGTGGCGGTCAGGTACACCCCGAGCGTCACCATGAACAGCTTCTTGCGGCCGAAGCGGTCGGTGAGCCAGCCGAACAACAAGCGCGCCGACGCAGGCGCCCGCGACGTAGCTCGCCGCGCCGAAGCCGGTGACCTGCGAAGTGCTGATGTGGATGCCGCTGCCATGCTCGCCCAACCGCGGCGCGACGTTGCCGACGATGGTCACCTCGAGGCCGTCGAGCAGCCACACCGAGCCGAGCGCGATGACGACGAGCCAGTGCCAATGCGACCAGGGCAGGCGGTCGAGCCGCGCCGGAATCTTCGTCCGGATCGTCTTCAGCCCGGCCGCACCGCGTCTACCACTGGACGACGTCACATCGGCGCTTTACCCGCGCTCTGGGTATCGCGAAACCGCGAGTTAGACGTCGTGGCGGTGGTGCCGGACCCCGACCGCGGCGCCCGTGACACAGGTGTCCGGCAGGTCGAACCAGCACAGCGCGTCGAAATCCGGTGACACGCTTGCCTGGCCGCCGGCTCCGCACCGGTCCCGGCGGATGCTGCCTCGGCTGCCGTACCGGCTGCAGAACCGGCACCGTTGGCTGCGGCGGCGCCGACGCTTCGGGGGGAGCCGTCCGTAGCCATCGCCACGGGCATCGTCTCGACAATCGCGCGCGCGTCGGACAGGTAGGAGCGCAGCGCGTCCTCGCCGGCACGCTCGGTACGGCGTGGATGCACGAGGTTGCCGTCCGCGGCGTAGCTCAACTCGCGCAGGCTCAGCGGCGGCTGAACCAGGCCGCCGCGGTGCGTCCACAAGCCGGTGGCCGGGTCGAATCGGTAGTCAGGCAGCATGCGGTGTCCGTGCCGCGCCACGAAACTCACCGCCTCGATCACGTAGTCGACGACGGCGTCGGAGAGGAAGTAGTTGAAGTTGACGCGCACCCAGCCGGGCTTGATGCCCTCACAGCCGACGGCGATCTGGCGTTCGAAGGCGTGCGAGCGGTCCAGGTCGATGCCCAGCAGGTGGTGGCCGTAAGGCCCCGCGCACGAGCAGCCGCCGCGCGACTGGATGCCGAACAGGTCGTTGAGCAGCGTCACCACGAAGTTGTGATGCAGGTACCGCCCGCTCGGCGTGCGTACCACGAACGAGACGATGGACAGCCGCTCCGCGTCCAGGTTGCCCAGCACCTCCAGCGCGGGCTCGGCGGCCCACGCGCCGATTGCGCGCCGCAGGAACTGCTCCTCCTTCGCGCGGATCACCTCCGCACCCACCGCCTGCTTCAGTTGGAACACCAGGCCGGCGCGGATCGCCTCGACGATCGCCGGTGTGCCGCCCTCCTCGCGGGCGACCACATCCTGCAGGTAACGGTGCTCGTCCGGGTTGACGTACTCCACCGTTCCGCCGCCCGGGATGTCCGGGACCCGGTTGTGCAGCAGTTCGCGGCGCACCACGAGAACCCCGGGCGTGCTCGGGCCGCCGATGAACTTGTGCGGGCTGATGAACACGGCGTCGTGGTAGCTGCCGGGTGCACCGGGACGCGCGGTGACGCGGATGTCGAGGTACGGCGCGGCGGCGGCGTAGTCCCAGAACGACAGCGCGCCGTGCCGGTGCAGCAACGTCGAGATCGCGTCGGTGTCGCTCAGGATGCCGGTCACGTTGCTGGCGGCGGAGAACGAGCCGATCTTCACCGGACGGTCCGCGAACCGCAGCAATTGCTGTTCCAGCTCGGCGATGTCGACGTGGCCGTCACGGTCCTGCCCGATCACGACGACGTCGGCGACGGATTCGCGCCACGGCAGCTCGTTCGAGTGGTGCTCGAACGGTCCGATGAACACGACCGGTCGCTCGGACGTCGGGATGTGCTCGCTGAGCCGGTGCCGGTCGTCCAGCTCGGACGGGATACGGATACCGAGAATGCCGACCAGCTTCGCGATCGCGCCGGTCGACCCGGAACCGGCGAAGATCACCGCGTAGTCGTCGTCGGCCGCCACCGCGTCGGCGATGATCGCGCGGGCGTCCTCGCGTAGCCGGGTGGTCTGCAGCCCGGTGCCGCTGGACTCGGTATGCGTGTTCGCGTAGCGGGGCAGCACCTCGTCGCGGATGAAGTCCTCGATGAACGACAGCGCCCGCCCGGATGCCGTGTAGTCGGCGTAGGTGACCCGCCGCGGTCCGTACGGTCCGTACATCACCTGGTCGTCGCCGATGACGGCCTCGCGGATCCGGCCTAGCAGCGGGGTATCCAACGTATCTCCTTGTCGATCGTGATGCTGACAGCGCGCTATAGCGGCCCCTCCGCATCACGATCCACTATTTCGATGATTTCCGGGGGCCGGACTCGTCTTCCAGAGCATGACTGCCCTATGTCCGTCCCCCGAGGTAGCGTCCAAGGTCGTGACCAGCACACTCGCGGCCGAGGACCTTGAGGTCTACCGCCGGGAACTCACCGGCTACTGCTACCGGATGCTCGGCTCCGGATTCGAGGCCGAGGACGCGGTGCAGGAGACCTTCATCAAGGCCTGGCGGTTCGCCGACGGGTTCGAAGGCCGATCCTCGGTGCGGTCCTGGCTGTACCGGATCGCCACGAACGTGTGCACCGACATGATGCGCAGCGCCCAGCGCCGCGCCCGGCCGATGGAACTCGGTCCGCCGCGCGACCCGGACGAGTCCAACCTCGGCCCGTTCCTGCCCGAGGCCACCTGGGTGTCGCCGATCGCCGACGAACGAGTGCTGCCGGACAGCACCGACCCCGCTGAGATCGCCATCGCCCGTGAGTCGATCCGGCTCGCGTTCGTGACGGCGTTGCAGCACTTGCCGGCCCGGCAGCGTGCTGCGCTCATCCTCTGCGACGTGCTGCGCTGGCAGGCCAGCGAGGCGGCGGAGTTGCTGGACACGTCGGTGCCGGCCATCAACAGCGCACTGCAACGTGCTCGCGGCACCGTCTCCTCGCTCACCGCCGAGGGACGGGCACTGGACGAGCCGACGGCCAATGCCGACCTGCTGGCCCGTTACGTCGACGCGTTCGAGCGCTACGACATCGAAGCGTTCGTCGCGCTGCTGCACGAGGACGCGATCCAGAACATGCCGCCGTTCGCGATGTGGCTTGCCGGTGCGCACAACATCGGCACCTGGATGGTGCAGCCGGGCCCGAGCGCCTGCGCGGGCTCGAGGTTGATCGCCACCTCGGCCAACGGCTGCGCGGCATTCGCGCAATACCGCCGCGACCCGGCGGGCGGCTACTACGGGTGGGCGCTGCAGGTGCTGGAGATCTCCGCGGGCCGGGTCAGCGCCATCTCGTCGTTCCTGGAGACCCAGCGCGTCTTCCCCGCGTGGGGCCTGCCGACGCGGCTAGCCGCTTAGCAGGTCGAGCCCGGCCAGGTCGAGCAGTTCGGCCAGCTCGGCAGACGGGTCGGCGACGGTGACGATCCGCCCGCGACGACCCAGCTCCAGCCGTAGCCGGGCCAGGCGATCGACCACCTCGACGGTCGGGGACCCGGGCCCGCGCAGGGTGGCCGAGTGCAGCACGGCACCGTCCGGCCCGTGGATCACGAGCCGGCACCAGATGGTCGAGGTGCTCATCAGGGTAAGGACGTGGCGCGCGGCGCCAACTCATCGCAGGGCGCCCGCCGCCTTTGCTCGCACCACCGGTCGAACTACGGGCCCGCACCCGCCATCACGGCGGGGCGGTTGGCCCAGGGGCGCGGAGAAAAAGACGGCGGGCCGGTCCGAAGACCGGCCCGCCGCCCGCGTACTACGGGTCAGAGAACTCGCTGGTGCGGGACTGCGCCCCGGCGGAACTCAGTGCGTGTCGTGGTTCTGGACGATCGGGTAGTTGTCGCTCTCGTCCAGGACCGCGCCACCGTGGAACGCGCTGTTGTTCACCGTCAGCAGGCCCGGCTCGTCGCCGAGTGCCCCGTCTGAGTGCACCTGCACGGCTGCCACTGCTTCGCCGCTGATCTTCTCGCGGTTCGCGGTGTGCTTCGACGCCTGCGTCTGGCCGTCGTACTGGATGGCCTGGATGCCGACGTTGCCGTTGGTGTAGGTGTTCCCGCTAAGCAGTGCCGAACCCTGGTCGAGGCAGACGCCTTCGTAGCGGTCATTGGCAAATGTGTTGCCCTTGATGCTGTTGACCGGTGCAGCCGGTGCCGCCCCACTGTCCTCGGACGAGTAGTAGACGCCGATGTCGTTCGAGGTGATCGCATTGTTGTTGATCAGCGTCTTCGGTGCCGCGCCGATCAGCAGCACGCCCGCGGACTGCGATGCCAGCAGACTGTCCGGGCCGCAGTTCACGTTGTTGCACTCGTTGCCGCTGATGGTGTTGTTGTGCGCGTTGGCGAAGCCGCCGTCGATGATCTCGAGGCCGTTCTGCGCGATCTGGTCGGTCGGCCCGGCACCGGTGATGTTGGAGCCACCGATGTTGGCCTTGGACCCCGCACCCGCGACGTCGATGCCGTTCTTCTGGTAGCCGGTGACCGCGGATGCGGTCATCACCAGGTTGGCCGTCTCGGCCGGGCTGGTGCGGCTGGTACCGATCTGCATACCCACGCCGCCCTGGCAGCCGTTGATCGGCTGCGCGCCGGCCGCGACCACGGAGAACTTGTTGGCCACGATCTTGGCGCCGCCGCCGGCGAACACGCCGTACTCGCTGTCGTAACAGGTATTGGCTGGCCATGCTGCGTCGACGACCAGGCCGGAAAGGTGCACGGTGATCGCGCCGCAGATGGACAGTTCGTCCTGGTTCGGCTGGAACGACCCCGGGATCGCGGTGTCACAGGTGGTGCTCGAGTTGGCCGGGGAAGCCGGCAGCTTCAGGATCGGCGCGCCGGTGCCGACCAGCTTGACCGACTTGGTGACCTGCACCTGCTCGGTGTACGTGCCGGCACAGACGTTGACGGTCGCATTGACGGCGGCCGCGTCGAGCGCTGCCTGGACGCTGTTGAAACCTGGGCTGGCACAGGAGTTGCCGCCGAGGACCGCTGGAGCCGTACTCACCCACTCGGCCGTGCTGGCCGAGGCTGCTGCCGGCAACGCAATCAACGCGCCACCGAGGGCGAGCGCGGATGCCGTCACCAGAACCTTGCGTGACACCTTCATGAAAAAACCCCCGCAAAGAGTGGTGGTTCCGGACGGAACCCGCGGTTGGTATATCTCCCGGCACCGAGAAGATCAATCGGAGCGACCCGTCGCTTAACGCGGACGGTAGGTGCGTGCCCCAGCAATTCATGACGAGCCCCGCCAAGGTCGACGAATCGCACTTCGTGTCGAGGTGCAGCCGATCCGCGTGGTGACACCCGGCCCGGGCGACGCGGACCCTTAGGCTGACCGCGTGCCGAGCCGGGACAAGACCCGCGGTGGAACCGCGAGATCCGCGCGCCGGTGGATAGCGGTGACGGCGCGGATGCGGGTCGCCACCATGCTCACGTGCGGGCTCGTCACTGCGGTGGTCGTTGGCATCAGCGGCCTGTGGGGCTATGCGGCGCTGATCGGCTGGGACGTGTCCGCGGTGGTCTTCCTCGGCTGGGTCTGGCTGGCGATCGCCCACATGGACGCACGGACACCGCTGGCCACGCCACCCGCGAAAATCCGGACCGGGCCACGAGCGACGCCATCCTGCTGATCGCGGCGGTCGCAAGCCTGGTCGCGGTCGGCTTCGTCTTGGTGACCGCGAACTCGAGCAAGGGGACCCGCGCGGAACTGCTTGCCACGCTCGCGGTGGCGAGCGTCGTGCTGTCGTGGCTCGCCGTGCACACCCTCTACACGCTTCGCTACGCCGAGCTGTACTACGCCGGCACTGAGCGGCGGCATCGAGTTCAACCAGGACGAGCCACCGCGCTACCTGGACTTCGCCTACCTGTCCTTCACCATCGGCATGACGTTCCAGGTCTCTGATACGAACCTGCAGACGGGATCGATCCGGGCGACTGCGTTGCGCCAATCGTTGCTGTCGTACCTGTTCGGCTCGGTGATCCTCGCATCAATGATCAACCTGATCGCCGGCCTGGGTACCGGGCACGGCTGACCCGTTACGTGACAGGCGCTCCCCGCCGGAGTGCACGTGGCGTCCCGGCGGGGAGCATCAGCCCAATGGCGTCAGTGCCTGGCTGCGCCACGACGACGGGTGGCGGTGGCCACACCGGCACCGAGCAGACCGACGCCGCCGAGCACCAGCGCACCGATCTCCCACATCGACACGGCCGACGTCGACGACGGGTCGACATGGCCAGCCGGCACCGCCGTGGGTGCACCATTCGTGGGTGCACCGTTGTATCCCGCGGTCTCACGGCCTGCACCTGGCGGCGGGGCAGCAAGGGTGATCGTCGGACCGGTGAGGGTCGCGCCGGCACCCCCCGGCGTGGAGACCAGCCCGCCGAGCGTGAGCTTGGTACCGGCCGGGGCTGTGAAGAACGACGAGGAGAGCTTCCACGGGTAGGTCAGGTTGCCGGAACTCGGGATGGTGAGGTCGTTCGTCGAGGCGTCGGCGCCGTAATGGGGGTAATGCAGGTAGAAGCCGACCGTGCCGGTCTTGGCGTTGCAGAGCAGGTGCTGCGCGCTGATGGTGAGGGTGCCGTCCTGGGAGACGTTCTGGGTCGGGCTGACCGTGACGACCGGCGCCGGGCAGGTCGGTGCCGCTTCGGCTGCGCCCGCAGCGCCGATGGCGGCAGTCGCAGCGGCCACGAACAGGCCGGTGGCCATGGCAAGGCGCTTCATATGAATGGGTTCCCTTTCAGGTAAGCGAGGTGCACGCCCGCCCCGGATGGCGGATCGTGCAGACGCATGAGACGTCGCCCGCCGCGGGCCAGAAGGCACGCGCGGCATAGCTGAACGGCCCAAGGGCGTCTTAGCGGTGAGTAGACAGTCGCCGCACGTCGAGCATGCAGCCCGTGTCGTGGATCAGACCAACGCCTGCCCCCGCCCCCCGCACGGCCTCAGTCGCGCGGGGTGGCGAAGCCGAGCAGCCGCCCGCCGGACAAATCCACCCGCGCCCACGGCACGTCGATGTCGAACACCGCGACCGCCCCGGTGGGATAGGCGCGGGCGAGCGCCACCCGGGCGCCTTGTTCGCCGGTGCCGTCGTCCAGATCGGCGGCGAGGGAGTGCATGCCGGGGTTGTGGCCCACCAGCGCCAGGGAGTGCGACGTCCTCCGGGGTGTCATGGATCGCGAGCAGCAGGTCCTCGACGGTGTTGTCGTAGATGCGGGAGTCGACGACATGACGGGGTGGCGAAGGAATCGCCGACGCGGCGAGCTGCCAGGTCAGCGCGGCGCGGCGGGCGGGGGAGACGGCGACCAGATCCGGTATCCAGTCGCGAGCCGCCAGCCATTCGCCGATGCGCGGGGCGTCCGAGCGCCCGCGCGGAGCCAGCCCGCGATCGATGTCGACTCGGCCTTCGGCGGCCTTCGCGTGCCGGATCAGCACCAACCGGTGGTGTGCGCCCGTCATGGCACAGATCTTTCCGGACGTCGGCCCGGAACGGCATAGTTCGCAGGGTGCAGACCGTCGGGCTGAGTTGGCAGCACTCGTTCGAGGCCGCCGCTGCCGTCGCGGCGACCGGCACGATGATGCGACTGTCCGGGCGCCGGTACGTGCAGGCGCTGGGCGCATTCGCCCGCGAGGTGGCCGTGATCGGCGTCCTGTACGCGGTATGGCAACTCGCCGGGGACGTCTCGGGTGCCAGCCGCAATGGTGCGCTGGCCCGGGCTCGCTGGATCGAGCACGCCGAGCGGTACCTGCCGTTGCCCTCCGAGCACACCGTCCAGCACGCCGCGCTCAGCCATCCGCTACTGGTGCAGGGGGCCAACCTCTACTACGCGGCCATGCACATGACCACGATGCTGATCTTCCTGATCTGGCTGTTCGTCCGGCATCGCGAGCGGTACCGGCCGATCCGGCAGGTGATGGCCTGGACCACCCTGGGCTGCCTGCTCGTGCAGCTCATCCCGGTGGCGCCGCCGCGGATGCTGCCCGGCATCGTCGACACGGGACTCAGCTACAACCAATCGGTGTACTCGCACGGGCTGGCGATCGACCAGCTGTCCGCGATGCCGTCGGTGCACGTCGCGTGGGCTGTGCTCGTCGGTTGGTACGTATGGCACGTGAGCCCGAGCAGGTGGCGCATCATCGGGCCGGTGCACGCCGTGGTGATGACCCTTGTCGTCGTGGTCACCGGGAATCACTTCTGGCTCGATGGCATCGTGGCCGTCGCGATCCTGGCCGTGTGCGCGAACCTGGTCGGGCAGGCACACCGAGTCATGGACCGGCTGCGTGCCCATCGCGCGGAAGGTGCGGCGGAGCAGCAACGTCAGCCCGTCCCAGCCTGAGCTGCTGGACGGGCAAATAGGTAGCCCGCAGATCGACTCGTGCCGCGAGATAGGGATGTGCGTAGGCCAATCTGAGGTCGCTTCCCGATGCCGCGCCCGGACCCGGGCGCGCAGGCTGCAGTCACAGCAGAAACGGCTGGACGACCGGACGGACCGATCGCCGCAAAGCCGACATCAGGGAAGGGATCGTCATGACCGATATCGCCATGCAGCCGCTCGAGGTGGCTCCGCATCGATGGAACACCGTCCGCCTCGCAATCGTCGCGTTCGCCGTCGCCGCGCTCATCGCAGCGTCGTTCGCGATCGGACGGGTGACCAGCACATCGCAATCGAGCAGCACCACCTCGTCGACCACCAACTCGGGGACGAGCGTTTCGGTGCCCGCGGATGCGCCCGGCCTGCACGGTGTGCAGCAGATTCAGCAACCTGCACTCGTGTGCCACCTGCACGGCCCGTGCTGAAAGTTCCCGTTACGCTCCGTTCCTCGGCGCAAGAAGGTGTCTGAATGTCCCCTGCACAGCCGACCGCAACCAACCGGCCCGCCGACGCGACAGCTCGGCGGGCCGGTCCCGGCGTGGCGGTACCTGCCCGCGATGTCTCGCCCTCCGGCGTCAAGGTAGCCGGGCTCGTCGGCCGCGTCGCCGAACTCGACCAACTCGCCGCGGTGCTCGAGGCCGTCACGGGGGGCCGTGCCATGACCGTCCTGGTGGGCGGCGAGGCGGGCGTTGGCAAGTCGCGACTCGTCGAGGAGTTCTGCGATACCGCCCGGCTCGCCGGTGCGATCGTGGCCACCGGGGTGTGCACGCCGGCCGGCGGACGCTTGCCCTACGCCCCGGTGATGGGCATCCTGCGTGACCTGAGCCGGCAGGTAGCGACTGATCACGGCGTCCTCGCGACGCTTCGGGCCAGTGGCACCGCGGATCCGGGGAACCTGTACGCGCAGCTGGCGCCGGGCGGCGGAGAGTTCGCGCGCACCGTCTTCTTCGAGTCGATGCTGAACACGATTGCCGGGGTGTCGGCACAGACCCCGCTCCTGCTGGTGGTCGAGGACCTGCAGTGGGCCGACTCGAGCAGTACCGAACTCGTCGACTACCTGACCCGCAACCTCGGCGACAGTCGGGTCATGGTGATCGGGACGTATCGCGTCGAGGAGTTCGGGCGCGAGCATCCGTTGACGGCCTGGCTGGGCGAGTTCGGGCGGCACAACCGAGTCCTCCGGCTCCCCCTCGCCGGTCTGTCCCGAGTCGAGATCGCCGCACTTATCGCAGAACGAACGGGCAGTCAGGCTGATCCCGCGGTGCTCGATTCGATCTTCAACCGAAGTCAGGGAAACCCGTTCTATACCGAGGAATTGATCGCGGCCGGCGATCCGTCGTCGCTGCCCGCGGCCCTGCACAACGTCATCATGAGCCGGGTCGACCGGTTGGGAGACTCCGCACGCGAGGTCCTCGACGTCATCGCCGTCGCCGGCGCGTTCGTCGATCACGCGTTGGTCGAACGGATCGCCTCGTTCGAAGCGAACGAACTGTCGCTCGCCATCACCAGGGCGGTCGAGGCCAACGTTCTCGTCGTGGACAACACCGACCACGGGTATCGGTTCCGGCATGCCCTGCTGCGCGAGGCGATCCACGATTCGCTCTTGCCGCCGAAGCGGGTGCAGCTGCACCGGGAGATTGCCAGGGCGCTCACCGAGGACACCAGGCTCATGTCCGCGGCGCCGACCCATCGCAGCGTGGAAATTGCCGGGCACTGGTGGGAGGCGGGGGAGTGGGCGGCTGCGCTCGCGCCGTCACTGGAGGCGATCGACGCCGCGCTCGCGGTGAGCGCGTTCGCGGAAGCCTTCACCTGCATCGAGCGAGTGCTGGTCATCTGCGACCGCGCTCCGGACGACGCCGCGGCGGCGGGTGTGCGGCGCGCGGCGTTGCTCGAACGCGGCGCCGATGTCGCGTACTTCGCGGGCGCGCACGAACGCGCGGTCGAGCTGGCCGTGGCCGCGATCGAGGCCGTCGACGCCGACGCCGATCCCCGCGCAGCGGCACGTTGTTACACCATGCTGGGTCGCAACAAATGGGCGGTCGGCGACTCTGCCGGAGTGTTCCAGGCCTACGAAGCCGCAGTTGTGCTGCTACCCGCCGATGAGCCGTCGGTGGAACTTGCCCGCCTGCGGGCGGAACAGGCCCGTGGCCACATGCTCATGTCCCGCAACACGATGGGCGCCGAGTACGCCCAGGACGCGATCGACGTCGCCCGGCGCATCGATGCACGCGACATCGAGGGACACGCGCTGAACACCCTCGGGTGCTGCCGCGCGAACCTCGGCCTGGCCGAAGAGGGCCTCGACCTGGTCCGTCAGTCGCTGGTGATTGCCGAAGAGCTGGAGAGCCCCGACGACCTCAATCGTGCCTTTGGCAACCTCACCTCGATCCTGCTGGACGACGGTCGGCTGGAGGATGCCGCGGCCGTGATGTTCGACGGCGCGGCGGTCGGTGAGCAGCTGTGGGGAGTACGGCTGAACGGAGCCGCGGGCAACGGGGTGGAGGCGCTGGTCCGGCTTGGCCGCTACGCCGAGGCCGAGAGTGTGCTGGCCGAATTGGGCACGCACGCGCTGGGTGTGTGTGCGCCGGGTCCGTGGACCATGCCGACCCCGATGATGATCCGCCGCGGGCGTTTCGACGTCGCCGAGGCGTTGGTGGCCACCGCGCGGGAGATGACCTCGCAGCTCAACGACGTCCAGCAGGCGGCATCCGTCCTCGGCGATGCGGCTGAACTCGCCCTCGAACGCGGCCGGCCACAGGACGCAGTGTCGCTGGTCGAGCAGGCACTCGCGCTCGCGACCGGCTCCGACGACGAGACCCTCCTGCCCGAACTGTGCGCGCTCGCCACGAGGTCGATCGCCGACGCGGCTGAGATCGCGATCCCGCAGGACCGCGGCGGAAGCAACGCCGAGTGGCGAGCCCGTTGCGGGGAACTGTCGGCGGCGGTAAGCGCGGTCGAGCAGAGCCAACTGGCTCGCGGCGGACAGCCGAGTCCGCGCCTGTGCGCATGTGTCGCAGCCACGGCTGCCGAACGGTCGCGCCTGGATCGGTCGGATCCGCTGCTCTGGGCCGAGGCGGTGCGGCGCTGGGAGATCGCGCGCGAGCGATACCCGCTGGCGTACTCGCTGTGGCGCGAGGCTGAGGCGCTGGTCGAGAGCAAGGGGTCCCGCGCCGAGGCGACCGAGCGTCTGCAACGCAGCTGGACGATCGCCATGGAGCTGGAGGCCGCACCGCTCGCGTCACGGATCACCGCATTGGCCCAGCGCGGCCGGATCGACCTGCGCGATGCCGAGGCGCCGGTGCGCGCATCCGGCCGCGAGGTTGCCGACACGCTTGGGCTCACCGCGCGAGAGGTCGAGGTGCTGGGGCAGCTCGCGGCCGGCAAGAGCGACCGGGAGATCGGTGCGGCGCTGTACATCAGCAAGAAGACGGTGAGCGTGCACGTGTCGAACGTCCTGCGCAAGCTTGCCGTCGCCAATCGGGTGGAAGCCGGCAAGATCGCGCACGCGCACGGCCTCTGACTGTGTTGCGCTGGGATTGACGGTCGAAGGGCCGGCGGGCACCAAGCTCGTGCTCAAGCGCCGTTTGCTGGATCGGCGCGCAGCGCTTGGACACTGGCCCGGCCGCGGCTACCGTGAATGCGACGCGTGATCGACACGCGCACTCCGGACGGCATGGGTCATGGTGCAGCGCAAGCGCAAGCGCAAGGGTTTGGCGGTGGCGGTAGCGGCCGTGATCGCCGTCGTCTCGGTGGCGGCGTACCTCGTGCTGACGTCGCGATCGCCGGTGGTGGCCGGTGTGCCGGCCGCGGCGGCCACGCCGAGCGCCACCCCCACACCGAAGCCGAAGCCGACCAAGACCGCGCTGCCGCGGGAGTACGTCGCCCAGGGCGCCCCCACCTCGTTCGAGATGACCGGGCACGCATTCACGATCCGCGCGAACGTCTGCCAGATGCCCTACGTGCTGCCACTGGACCCGCCGGGCGATCAGTTCCACACCGTCTGCTGGGTGGATGAGACCTTCGGCGTCGCGCCCGGCAGTGCGGCGCCCGGGACCAGCTACATCCTCGGTCATGCGTGGGCGGAGGCGAACCTCGTGCTCAACCCGTTGTCCACCTACGCGCTGAACCACGTGGATCCGACGACCACGATGGAGACCGGAGTCCCGCTGCACAACGTGATCGGCCTCAACGGATACCGGATCCTCTTGCGCACGTCGCGTGGACTGTTGACCTACACCGTGGACCGTGCGTTCACGGTGGCGAAGACGGGCGCCATCAACGTCAAGTCGATCATGGCCGCGAACACGCCGAATCGCATCGTGCTGATCACCTGCGGCGTGAAGGACGGTACCGACGTCGACGTGAACGTCGTGCTCTATGCAGCGCTCACGTCCTCCGTGGCCATGTGATCGCCAACGCGACATCGGCTCCGTCCGGATACTCCAATTCAACCCTTTCTACCTCTTTTAAGTTCGCGTTAACGCTGTTACGGTCGGTGCGCGCGGGGGCTCCGCGGAGCGAGCAAGTCGCTCCCCGACCTTTCGGATGGAACACATGCTCACCACCCCCCGCACCCGCTTTTCCGCCGTGCTGGCGATCGTCGCGACTGCTCTCGGCATCGGCGTTGCCGTGGCCACGCCGGCCGCAGCCACCGTCACCACCAGCGCACCGATCGCCCAAGCAGTGCTGAAGCTGCTGAACCAGGAGCGCGCGGCGAACCACCTGCCCGCACTGAAATCCAATACCGCGCTGCAACGCGCGGCGCACAGTCACAATCTGGCGATGGACAAGCACAACACCATGTCGCATCAGCTCCCGGGCGAGCCGCCGTTCTACACCCGGATCAGCAACGCCGGCTACAAGTACAGCTCATGTGGCGAGAACATCGCGTGGAATTCCGACGTCTCGCAGACTGGCGCAACGAATGAGGAAACGGCCATGTACAACGAGAAGGCACCGAACAACGGGCATCGGCTCAACATCCTGAGCAAGACGTTCGTCGATGTCGGCATCGACGTGGTCATCGATTCGAGCACGCACAAGCTCTGGCTCACCGAGGACTTCGGCCGCCACAGCTGAGCCGCAACGCCAGTCACGACCGACGCCGGTCCGGCACGACGTCAATCAGAGGCTGAGTCGCTCGCCGCCCCGGATGGGCACCGCCACGGTGTTGCCCTCCGGCGCGAGCGGGCACTCCCACGCCGGGTTGTACCGGCACGACGGGTGATACAGGAAGTTGAAGTCAACGATCAGCGTGCCCTCGCCGGCCCCGAGGTCCGCACCTTTCGCGGTGTCGAGCAGGTAGCGACCGCCGCCGTAGGACTCGGTACCGGCGGTGCCATCGCGTACCGGCACGAACAACCCACCTGCGTACTGATCGAGCCACCACACGTCGAGCGCGACGTCGAGAGGCTCGATCTGAAGATGGCCGACGAGCGACATTCGGATCACACCGTCGTTAACGCTGGGTATCTCGCGTCGGTCGTCGCGCTGGGCCGGCCGCAACGCCACCTCGAAGCGCAACGCCGGATCGTAGGGCCAGTAGGGCAATCCGGAGACCCGGAGCTGATCGTCAGGCAGTAGCGGCGATTGCGAATGATTCCGGAACAGATCGTCGCGCGCAGTCCGCCACCGGGCGTGCCCGTTCGCGGGATCGGCCGCACTTCGGACGTCGGCATACATCGCGCTCACCGTGCGGCGCCAGTCCAGCAGAGCGAGCGCGTCGGTCACGATTGCATCCTTGCAGCGAGCCATGACGCGGCCGCTGCCGGGTCACAGCGGGGCAGAGCGGGCGCAGCCGGAGGATGCGCTGAGAACTGTGCCGGCCCAGGACTGTCGAAGCCGGACGAGATGTTCGTACAGTTGCGCAGTGGCCGCGGGGAACCATCGTCGATTGCTCTACCACTTCGCCGATGTGGTGGGGGCGGAGCAGGCAGTCGCACAGGGGGCGATCTTGCCCAGCGCCGTGCCGTTGCGCGGATTACGTAACAGGCGCGAGGTGGTGTGGCTCACCGAGGCGCCCGACGTCGGACCGGGGCTGTTGCCCATCGCCGCGGCCGGGCCGGCGCAACGGTCCAGCGGCGAGCAACTGGTGCGGTTCACCGTCGCCGTGGATGACGCCCAACACTGGCGGCACTGGGCCGCCCGGCACAAGGTGCGCCGCGGGACCCGCCGGGAGTTGGAGGCACGCGGCGACGGGCTGAGCGATCTGTGGTGGGTGGTGGCGCGTCCGGTCCCCAGCGAGCAGTGGCTGCTCGTGGACGAGGTCGGCTCGATCACGGTGCCATAGCGCGCCGGCACGCGATGCCCACGCGATGCCCACGCGATGCCGACGCGGTTCAGCCCGAGCGCCGCAACTCCGCCCACACCATCTTCGACGTATCGTCCACCCGTTCCACTCCCCAGGCCGCGGTCACCGCGTCGACGAGGTGCAAGCCGCGGCCGTGATCACGCGTGTTGCTCGGCGCCAACGGCTCCGGCGTCTCCGCGCTGCGGTCGATCACCTCTACCCGTACCGCCGTGGCATTGACCGACAGTCGCAAATGGCATTCGGACCGGGCGTGCGTGACCGCGTTGTTCACCAGTTCGGTGACGACAAGCAGGGTGTCGTCGACGACGTCGGTGACGTTCCATTCCGCGAGCGATTCTCTGGTGAAGGCGCGCGCGGCACTGGCACTGGTGAGATCCGCGGGCAAGTGCAGCGCGGTCTGGCCCGCCGGTTCGCGACCCAGGGTCTCCAGCAACTCGACGAGATAGTCGAGGTCGTTGTCCTTGAGCGCGTATCCCTCCACCCGCCCGGCGATCTCGCCGGCTTCGGCGGGCATGGTGCCGCTGAAAATGACCACCTTGCTCTGCGGCGAGCGCTCCCGCAGACCGGTGAGCACCTCCTGCCCGGCGATGTCGGGTAGGCCGATGTCGAGCACGACGATGTCGGGTTGGTGCTGGGAGACCACATCGAGTGCTTCGAGGCCGTCGCTCGCTTCGCCGACGACGGAGAACACGCCGCGAAAGCGCAGCGCCGTGCGGACAAGCTGCCTGATCTCGGCAACGTCGTCGACCAGCACGACGCGGATGGCCACGATCTCAGGCTAGGCCACCGGGCGTGTTCAGTCGTCGTGGACGGCTGGCAATGAGAGCACGAAATGTGCACCGTCAGCGCCCGATGCCACGTACCACGCATCACCGCCGTGCGCGCGGGCGAGTTCGCGCACGATGAACAGGCCCAGTCCCGTACCGGATCGCCCGGAGCCGGTCGCGAACCGCTCGAACAGCCGATCGCGCACCTCCGCGGCGACACCCGGGCCGGCGTCGGCGACCACGATCTCCACCGTCGCGCCCACGGCACGGCAGCCGACACGTACCGGTTGGGCACCGTGCCGGATCGCGTTGGTGATCAGGTTGTCCACCGCCTGAGCCAGCTTTGGTTGCTCGCCGCGTACCCGCAAACCCTCGGTGCATTCAAGCGTGATCTGCGCATCGGGCCGGGCTGTGCGGGCCGCGGCGACTGCGTCGACGAGCAAGCTCCGCACGTCCACCGGCTCCATGGACAGGCGCAGCGCCCCCGACTCGACCCGAGCCGCGGTGAGCAGATCGCTGAGCAGAGCCTGCAGCCGGGTGGCGCTGGACTGCATGGACGCGAAGAGGCCGGCGCGCTCGCTCTCGTCGAAGTCGTCCCAATGCTGGGCGAGCATCCGGGCACCGCCGCTGACCACGGTCACCGGCGAGCGCAGCTCGTGCGCGGTGACGGCGAGGAACTGTGCCTGATCGGCGGCTTCGCGGGAGAGCCGGCGGTTGGCCCCGGCCAGGTCCTCGTTCGCCGATGCCAGCGCCCCGGCCGCCTGCTCGAGTTCGATCTGCATCAGACGGCGCTGATCGATGTTGCGGGTGACCTTCGCGAATCCGACGTGCTCGCCGTCGTCGTCGTACACCGCGGTGATCACCACGCTGGCCCAGAATCGGGTGCCGTCCTTGCGGATGCGCCAGCCCTCCTCCTCGTACTGACCGTTTGCCAGCGCCAGTTCGAGCTCGTGTTCCGGGTGCTTGATGCGTTGCTGGTCCGGCGGATAGAACATCCGGAAGTGCTGGCCGATGGCTTCGCTGGCGGTGTACCCCTTGATCCGCTGCGCGCCTGCGTTCCAGCTGGCGATGACCCCGGTGGGATCAAGCATGAAGATCGCGTAGTCCTGCACCGCTTCGACGAGCAGGCGGAAGCGTTCCTCACTGCGTCGCAGCGCTTCTTCCGCGCCGCGCTGTGCCGAGACGTCCTGCACCTGCAGGAACAGGTAGAGCGGTCGGCCGTTGCTGTCGCGCACCGGTGCTGCGGTCGCCAGCAGCCGTCGCGGCGGTGACTGCGTCGAATGTTCGAACCGCACCACTGCGCCCGCACCGTCCTGCGCTTCGTGCAGGGCCTGGACCACGCGCTGCGTCGAGTCGTCGGCGAAATCGGCGTAGCGCGACCCGACGAGGTCGTGCAGCGGGCGACCGATGACGGTGGCGAGTGCCTTGTTCGCACGCACCACGTACCCGGTCAGCGTCATCGTCGCCATGCCGATCGCGGCCTCCTCGAACAGCTCGCGGAACCGCTCGAGATGCTCATCCAGCACGCCGCTGTCCAGCTCCGCGGCGGACGTGGGCGCCGGCACCGCGGCGCGCCTCGGCGAGCCGGCCGCACCCCCGTCGCCGCAGATCGCATCGAGCTCGTCGGCCAGGCGTTCCAGCGGAAACGACTTCTCGATCAGCGCCGTCGCGCCGAGGCGTCGAGCCCGCTCGGCCAGTGCCGCGTCGTCGAATCCGGTGTACATCACGACTCGCGTATTCGGCGCCACCGCCAGGATCTGGGGGAGCGCTTCCAAGCCGTCCATCCGCGGCATGGACACGTCCAGCAGCAACAGGTCCGGCTGGTGCTGGCGGGCGGCCTCGATCGCCGCCACGCCGTCCGCGCCCTCGGCCACGATGCAGAACCGGTCCGAGAAGCCGAGATGCGTCTTGATCAGCAGGCGCAGGTCGTCGGCATCATCGACCAGCACGAGCGAACACGGCGCAGCGGAACTCACCCGGCGACCGTAACGAATCGCACCTGCGGCGGCGCGGTGAGCGATCTCGGTGTCGGTGCCGGTGCCGGCGCCGGCGGGCTAGACCGGACGGTGCACGTTTTCGGACTTCGACGGCCCGTGCTCGGCGTCAGCGATCCACGGCCCCGGCACCGACACGTCGACGATGCCTTTCTCGAGCCACTCGTACTCGCCGCGCAGCACCTCGGCGGACAGCGACCGGTCCGCCGCGTCGCCGTTGTGCCACAACGCGTCGAAGAGCCGTTCGGCGCGCAGCCGGGACTGGTTGCAGAACGCGTCGGCCAGGCGGACGGCGGCGGCACCCTGATCGGGCTGGTCGGTGCGGATCATCTCCGCTCGGACGCATGCCGCGCTCATCGCGAACAACTCGGCGCCGATATCGACCATGCGGGCGAGGAACCGTTGCCGGTACTCCAGCCGGGCCTGCCACCGTGCCATGCCGTAGAAGGTCTGGCGCGCCAGACGCCGGCTGGCTCGTTCGACATAGCGCAGGTGCTTGGCGAGTGCCCCGAATTCTCCGTAGCTGCCCGGCAGCTGACCGCGCCCGGTCGCCAGCGTCGGCAACCACGTGCCGTAGAAGCGAGCGGCCTTCGCCCCGGCCGCGGCCTTCTGCTTGAAGTCGGCTTTGGGGTCGACGATGTCGCCGGCGACCGACAGGTGCGCATCGACGGCCTCGCGGGCGATCATCAGGTGCATGATCTCGGTCGATCCCTCGAAGATCCGGTTGATGCGCATGTCGCGCAGCACCTGTTCCGCGGGCACCCCGCGCTCGCCGCGCGCGACCAGGGATGCCGCGGTCTCGTAGCCACGCCCACCGCGCAGCTGGACCAGCTCGTCCGCGATCAGCCAGGCCTGTTCCGAGCCGTACAGCTTCGCCAGCGCGGCTTCGATTCGGATGTCGTGCGTGCCGGCGTCGGCCAGGTCACTGGCCAGGTCGAGCACCGCCTCCAAGGCGAACGCTGTCGCGGCAATGTAGGCGACCTTGCCGGCCACCGCCTCGTGTTCGCCGACCGGCTTGCCCCACTGCACGCGCTGCGAGGCCCACTCCCGGGCGATCTTGACCGACCACTTCGCCGCACCGGCGCACATGGCCGGCAGCGACAGCCGTCCGGTGTTGAGCGTGCTCAGCGCGATCTTCAGCCCCTGCCCCTCTCCACCGATGCGATTGGCCACCGGCACGCGCACCTGGTGGAAGCGGGTCACGCCGTTCTCGATGCCGCGCAGTCCCATGAACTGGTTGCGGTGCTCGACGGTGATGCCGGGGGAGTCCGCCTCGACGACGAACGCGGTGATCCCGCCGCGGCGGCCCTCGCCCTTCGGTACCTGAGCCATCACGACGAGCAACTTGGCGATCACGCCGTTGGTGGTCCAGAGCTTCACGCCGTCGAGCAGGTACTCGGTGCCGTCCTCGCTCGGCGTAGCCGTGCAGTGCAGGCGCGCCGGATCGCTGCCCACGTCGGGTTCGGTGAGCAGGAAGGCGCTCACCTCGCCGCGGGCACACCGCGGCAGGAACGCCTGCTTCTGCTCATCGGTGCCGAACATCTTCAGCGGTTGCGGGACCCCGATCGACTGGTGCGCCGAGAGCAGAGCGCCGAGGGATGCGTTCACCGATCCAACCAGCATCAACGCCTGGTTGTAGTAGCGCTGACTCAGGCCGAGGCCCCCGTATTTCTCGTCGATCTTCATGCCGAACGCGCCGAGCTGGGCCAGGCCGACGATCACCTCGTCGGGGATGCGCGCGTCACGCTCGATCACCGCCGCGTCGATGTGTTCGGTGCAGAACTGCCCTAGCCGGGCCAGGAACTCCTCGCCGCGGGCGCGCATCGCCTCGTCCGGGCGTGGGTGCGGGTGGATCAGGTCGAGCCGGAACCGACCGAGGAACAGCTCCTTGCCGAAGCTGGGCTGGGTCCAGGTGGTCTCCCGGGCCGCTTCGGCGACCTCCCGTGCCTGCTGCTCGGTGACCCCGCCGGCCGGCGCGGTCGGTCGGTCCTGGTCGGTGATCGACATAGGCACACTCCCCGTCTCACCTCGATCACCTCACGTTTGCGTACGGTGCGCAAGGCCTCCCCGGCTTCCGGGTGAAACTCGACACCGATCGCCGTCATCATCGCCGGACGGGCGCGTCTCATAGATGGCCACGCTCTTGCTCCCCCTCCCCAAGAGCGTGGCCGCTTAACGTCCGGCTGGCCCGCGTGCGCCTCAGCGCGGGCGCGGGTCAGCCGTTGACCTTGGCGATCACGCTCTCCGCGTACCGGTTCAGGTGCTCGATCTTGCGCTCGAGCGGTTCGGTGTCCGGGCCGACGATGTACGGCAGCCGGAAGCCGACGATGACATCGGTGACGCCACGGTCCTCCAGACGCTTCACACCGTCCGGCGTGTACGCATCCAGCGAGATCACATGGATCTCGAACGAGCCGGCCGAACCCTCGGCCTTGCGGATCTCGGCCAGCCGGCCCAGCAAGGTGTCCAATTCCTCGGCGGTCCCGCCACCATGCATCCAGCCATCACCATGCACGACCGCTCGGCGTAGCGCGGGTTCCGCGTGACCGCCGACCAACAGGGGGATCGGCTCGGTGGGTGTCGGGCAGATCTTGATGGCCGGGATGTCGTAGAACTCCCCACGGAACTCGAAGTATCCGCCGCCCGCGGTGAGCCCGCGGACGATCTGCATGCACTCGTCCATGCGCTTGCCGCGCCTGGCGAAGGGCACCCCCATCATCTCGAAGTCCTCACGCCAGGGGCTGATGCCGACGCCGAGCGCGAGCCTGTTACCCGTGATTGCGGCGACGGAGGCGGCCTGCTTCGCCACGAGCACGGGTGGGCGCACCGGCAGCTTGAGCACGAACGGGGTGAAGCGCAGCGTGCTGGTCACCGCACCCATCGCTGCCACCAGCACGAACGTCTCGATGAACTCCTTGTCCTCGAGGAACGTGCGGCTGCCGTCGGCGGTGTACGGGTAGACGCTGTCCGACTCCTTGGGGTAGGCCAGGCTGTCGGCCACCGTGATGCTGGTGTATCCGGCGGCCTCCGCGGCCTGGGCCAGCGGGAGGTAGTAGGACGCGTCGGTCATCGCCTCGGCGTAGGTGAATCGCACGGGAGCCTCCTGGGGCGGGAGAGGCCAGAATAGAACGTGTTCTCGTTTTGGCCAATCCCGCCCTGGCAGCTGGATCGCGATCCACCAGGACGCACGCGCCACCCGCTAGCCTCTGCCAGGTGAGCGGGGAGATCCGCGCGGGCATCGACGACGACATCGATCGCCAGCTAGCCGCTGCCCTGGTCGTGGACGGCCGGGCCACCCTCAAGAGCCTGGCCGAGCTCAGCGGGTTGTCCGTGTCCGCCGTGCAGGCCCGGGTACGCCGGTTGGAGAGTTCCGGTGTCATCACCGGCTACCGCGCCGAGCTTTCTCCCGATGCGCTCGGCCTGCCGCTGGCCGCGATCGTCGCGATCACCCCGCTGGACCCGGCCCGCGAGTACGACGTGCCGGACCTCATCTCCGATCTGGCAGCGGTCGAGTCGTGCCATTCGGTGGCCGGCGAGGACAGCTTCGTGCTGTTCGTCCGGGTGGGTTCACCCACCGACCTGGAGGCGCTGATCCGCGACATCCGGCGCCGAGCCAACGTCTCCACACGGACGACGGTGGTACTGCAGACGTTCTACGAGCACCGGCCCATGCTGCGCGAGCCGTAGATTCGGCCGCCTAAAGGGATAAACACCGGAAGAATTCCGGTAAGATGCCGTACATGACGATGATCGATCTGGTGGCCCCTCCGCTCGGTCCGTCCGAGGTCCACGCCGCCATCGGCCGGCACATGCTCGCCGACGGTTTCGACCTGGTCCTCGACCTGGATCGATCGGCCGGCTGCGAACTCGTCGACGCGCGGGACGGCACGCGCTACCTCGACCTGTTCTCGTTCTTCGCCTCCTCGGCGCTCGGCATGAACCATCCGGCGCTGGCCGCCGATGAGCGGTTCCGCGCCGAACTGGCCGCGGCGGCGGTCAACAAGCCCTCGAACTCGGACATCTATACGGTGCCGATGGCGCGCTTCGTCGAGACGTTTGCCCGGGTGCTGGGCGACCCCGCGCTGCCACATCTGTTCTTCATCGACGGCGGCGCGCTGGCCGTCGAGAACGCGCTCAAGGTGGCCTTCGACTGGAAGAGCCGCTGGAACGAGGCGCACGGCATCGACCCCGCGCTCGGCACCAAGGTGCTGCATCTGGAACACGCGTTCCACGGCCGCAGCGGCTACACCATGTCGCTCACCAACACCGATCCCGCCAAGACCGCCCGGTACCCCATGTTCGACTGGCCACGCATCCCGGCACCGATGGTGCACCCGGCCGTGGCAGCCACGGCGGACATCGACGAGCGCGAGCAGCACGCGTTGCGAGCCGCCCGCGCCGCGTTCGACGCGAATCCGCACGACATCGCCTGCTTCATCGCCGAGCCGATCCAGGGCGAGGGCGGCGACAACCACTTCCGTCCGCAGTTCCTGGTGGCGATGCAGTCCCTCTGCCGCGAATACGACGCCCTGTTCGTCATGGACGAGGTGCAGACCGGATGCGGCATGACCGGCACGGCATGGGCTTACCAGCAGCTCGGTGTGCAGCCCGACGTGGTGGCCTTCGGGAAGAAGACGCAGGTCTGCGGCATCATGGCCGGCGGCCGGGTGGACGAGGTGCCGGACAACGTCTTCGCCGTCTCTTCGCGGATCAACTCGACCTGGGGCGGGAACCTCACCGACATGGTGCGCTCGCGCCGCATCCTCGAGGTGATCGAGAGCGAGAACCTCATCGAGCGCGCCGGCGAACTCGGGCAATATCTCCTCGACCGGCTCGACGAGCTCGCTACGGCCCACGCCGGCATCACCGGCGTACGTGGTCGCGGCCTGATGTGCGCCTTCACGCTGCCGAGCGGGCAGGTCCGCGACGAGGTCGTGCGCCGGTTGCGGGTGGCCGAGCGGGTCATGGTGCTCGGCTGCGGGACGTCCGCCATCCGGTTCCGCCCGCCGCTCACGGCGACCCGAGCGGACCTGGATCGGGCCGTCGCGGCGATCGACCGCGTGCTGAGCGAACTCGGCTACTGACCTCGGCGGTGCGCGCGGCGCCCGCACAGCCGGCGCGCAGCGCGCTCGATCTGCTCCTCGCCGAGAAGCACCCGTTCGGCCGCGTCGCCGAGCGGAATGAAGGTGTCCCGGCTGGACACCCGGGTCACCCGCCCGGTGAAGCCGTTCTCCAGCAGGGCCGTCACGATCCCCTCGCCGACCCCGCCGGAATGCCTCGTCTCGTCGACGACCAGCACCCGCCCGGTGGCGTCGGCCTCCCGAAGTAGTTGCCGCAACGGCAGCGGCGCCAGCCAGCGCAGGTCGACCACCCGGGCACGCAGCCGCTCGGCGCTGAGCCGGTACGCCGCGCGCAGGCTCATCCGCACGCCGTTGCCGAATGTGATCATGGTCAGGTCGGTGCCGTCGCCGTGCACCTGCGCGGAGCCGATTGGCACGTCGCGATCGGGCAGGTACGGCCCGAGCCAGGCTCGGTCGCCCTCCTCGTACAGGTCGCGCTCGTGGTACAGCGCGATCGGCTCCAGGTACACGCTCACCTGGCCGGTGCTGATCGCGGCGCCGATGCAACTGCGCAGCATCGGCCCGGCATCCTCGGGGCGGGACGGGACCGCGATCACCAGACCGGGAATGTCGCGCAGCACGCCGAGCGCGTTGTCATTGTGGAAGTGGCCGCCGAAGCCCTTCTGGTAAGCCAGGCCGGCCACCCGCAACACCATCGGGTTGGCGAACGCGCCGTCGCTGAAGAAGCGCAGGCTCGCCGCTTCGCCGCGCAACTGGTCCTCCGCGTTGTGCAGGTAGGCCAGGTACTGGATCTCCGGGATTGGCACCAGTCCGCTGACGCCGAAGCCGAGCGCGAGTCCCAGGATCGACTGCTCATCCAGCAGGGTGTCGAACACGCGCGCCGCGCCGTAGCGGGCCTGCAGACCACGGGTGAGGCCGTACACCCCGCCCTTGCGGGCGACGTCCTCGCCGAACACGAAGATGTCCGGTCGCGTCGCCATCACGTCCACCAGCGCCGCGTTGATCGTCTGTGCCAGCGTGAGCGGGCCCGCGGTTTCCGGCAGCTTGCCCTCGAAGATCCGCTCCCGCACCGACGGGGCCGGCAGTTGCCGGGCGATCTGGGCGGTGACCATGGGATCGCGCGGCGCGAGCGGCGCCATGATCGCAGCCGCCGACTTGTGCTTCGGCTCGGCGCTCACCTCGACGGCGATGGAGCTGATCCGCCGGCCGATGAAGTCGTAGCGGTGCAGCAGGTCGGTGCCGGTGATCACCCGGGCGAACGCGAGCAGCGGGTCATGGACCAGGTCCGCGTTGATGGCGGCGGCGCTGCGGTAGCCGGTTTCCACATCGGTGCCAGCGTGGCCGAGGTAGCGCATCGTGCGCAGGTGCAGGAATACCGGCTTGTTCTCCTCGCGGGCGTACTCGACCGCCTCCCGTGCCGCGAGTGATACCGATCCGGGATCGTCGCCGCTGGCGGCCAGGTACCGGATGCCGGGACGCTGCGCCGCTAGGGCCACCCAGCCCGGCGGTGTCGGCACCGAGATGCCCAAGCCGTTGTCCTCACACAGGAACACGATCGGCAGCGGTAGGCCGCCGGCCTCGCAGTACGACGCGGTGTTCAGCGCGCCCACCGCGGTGGAGTGGTTGATGCTCGCGTCGCCAAAACTGCACAGCACAACGGAGTCCGGCAGCCAGCGCGTCGGCAGCTCGAGGCGCCGTGCGCGGCCGATGGCGAAGCCGACGCCGACCGCGCGCGGCAGGTGCGAGGCGATCGTCGAGGTCTGCGGGATGATGGCCAGCCCGCTGTCGCCGAAAACCTTGTGCCGACCGCCGGAGGCGGGGTCGCTCACCGCGGTCGCCAGCCCGAGCAGCACCGCGCGCAACCCGTCGTCGAGGGTGCGGCCGGCCTGCAGGGCCCGGGCCAGGTAGAACGCTCCGGAGCGGTAGTGCAGCAGCGCCGGATCGGTCGGCCGCAGCGCATTGGCAATCAGCGCGTTCGATTCGTGCCCGGCCGAGGAGATCGTGTAGAAGCTTTCGCCGCGCTCCCGCATGCGGCGTGCCGCGATGTCCAGCAGCCGGCTGCCGGCCATGGCGTCGAACAGGGCGAGCAAGGTCGGGTCGGTGGGTGCGATCGCGGCGTTGCCGGCCAGCGCGGCCAGGCCGTCGCGGACATGCCGGTTCAGTCGGTCGTGCGGTGTCGCGGCGGTACCGCTGGGCACCTCCTCCGGAGTCGTCACCCCGGTGATTGTGCCGTGTGCTGGATCGGCGCCGGGACGACGATCGCCGCGGTGCCGCCCGGAGGCTGTAGCGGGGGCCCCGCGGACGCGCCGGCGGGGTGCCTGGCCCGACCGCGCAGCCACCCCCGCCCGATGCGCTCACCGGAGGCCTTGATGACTATTCTGCCTATGTGACCACGACTGCTGATCCGCCGGCCAGCGCTCCAGCGCCGCCGACGCCCCGGCCGATCGTCGCCCGGCCGTTCCCGGCCCACACCGCAGCTCGTGGCTCGATGCTCGGTGCCTTGATCCGCACGACCGACCACAAGATCATCGGTCGGCTGTACATGGTCACCTCGCTGATCTTCTTCGGTATCGGTGGCGTGCTGGCGCTGCTCATGCGTGCCGAGCTTGCACGTCCGGGCATGCAGTTCCTCACCCCGGAGCAGTACAACCAGCTGTTCACCATGCACGGCACCATCATGCTGCTGCTGTTCGCGACGCCGATCCTGTTCGGTTTCGCCAACCTGGTGCTGCCGTTGCAGATCGGCTCGCCGGACGTCGCGTTCCCGCGACTCAACGCCTTCTCCTACTGGCTGTACCTGTTCGGCGCCACCATGACCGTCTCCAGCTTCCTGACCCCGGGCGGCGCTGCCGATGCCGGCTGGACGTTGTACGCGCCGCTAAACAACGAGATCAATTCGCCCGGGGTGGGCACCGACCTGTGGATAATCGGTCTGGTCATCGCCGGCCTCGGCACCATCCTCGGCGGAGTCAACATGGTGACCACGGTCATCACGCTGCGCGCGCCGGGCATGACGATGTTCCGGTTGCCGATCTTCACCTGGAACATCATGGTGACCAGCCTGCTGATCCTGCTGGCGTTCCCGATCCTGACCGCGGCACTGCTCGTGCTCTGGGTGGACCGGCACCTGCACGCGCAGGTGTTCGATCCGGCCAACGGCGGGGCGATCCTCTGGCAGCACCTGTTCTGGTTCTTCGGCCATCCCGAGGTCTACATCATCGCGCTGCCGTTCTTCGGCATCATCACCGAAGTAATCCCGGTGTTCAGCCGCAAGCCGCTGTTCGGCTACAAGGGCATGGTCCTGGCGACGCTGTCGATCGCGGCGCTGTCGCTGACGGTGTGGGCGCACCACATGTTCACCACCGGCGCCGTGCTGCTGCCGTTCTTCTCGCTGATGACCTTCCTGATCGCGGTGCCCACCGGCATCAAGTTCTTCAACTGGATCGGCACGATGTTCCGTGGCTCCGTCACGTTCGAGACGCCGATGCTGTTCGCGGTCGGATTCCTCGTCACGTTCCTGTTCGGTGGCCTGACGGGCGTCATCCTGGCCAGCCCACCGCTGGACTTCCACGTCGCCGACAGCTACTTCGTCGTCGCGCACTTCCACTACGTGCTGTTCGGCACCATCGTCTTCGCGGTGTGGTCGGGCATCTATTTCTGGTTCCCGAAGTACACCGGCCGTTACCTCGACGAGCGTCTGGGCAAGTGGCATTTCTGGCTGACGTTCGTCGGCTTCCATCTGACGTTCCTGGTGCAGCACTGGCTCGGCGCCGAGGGCATGCCGCGCCGGTACGCCGACTACCTGGCCTCGGATGGATTCACCACGCTGAACACGGTGTCGACCATCGGATCATTCGTGCTCGGGTTCTCGATGATCCCGTTCGCCTACAACGTGTACAAGTCCTACCGGTTCGGCGAGATCGTGACCGCGGACGACCCGTGGGGCCACGGCAACTCGCTGGAGTGGGCGACGTCCTGCCCGCCGCCGCGGCACAACTTCACCTCGATTCCCCGGATCCGTTCCGAACGTCCGGCCTTCGAGTACCACTACCCGCACCTATTGGAGCGCCTCGAGGCCGAGGCGCATGCCGGCAAGCGGCACAATCACGCGCCAGCTCTGGCTACCGCTGCCGTGGGCGCCGACGGGCACCGCTCCAACGACGCGGAGTCCAACCCGCATCACGGCTGAGCATTGCCGTGGGCGGCGTGACCGCCCGCGGGTGAGTTCGGGGGAACTGAGCGCGCATGCATCCGACGTCAGTGCTGGCCACGATCACCGGCCGGGACCGTCCGGGCGTGACCGCCGCCTTCTTCTCGGCGCTGGCCGCCCATGACGTGGACGTGCGCGACGTCGAGCAGGTGGTCATTCGCGACCGGCTGATCCTGGCCGTGTTGTTCGACTTGCGCGGCGACCCGAGCGCGCTGCGCAACTCCGTCACCCAGGCTGCCGCCGCGCTGGGCATGGAGTGCGAGGTCGCGCTGGCCGATGGTCCGGTGCGATCGCAGGCGCACACCAGCAAGAGTCACGTGATCGTCGTGGGCCGACCGCTGCGTCCCGGCGCGCTGAGCCACCTGGCGCAGTGCATCGCCGACATCGGCGACAACATCGAGTCGGTGCTGCAGCTGTCCACCGAGCCGGTGAGCGCACTGGAGATGATCGTGCGGACCGCCGATTCGGTCGCGCTACGAGGCGCACTGGTGCAGGCCGCCGCAGACACCGGCGTCGACGTGGCGGTGGAACCGGCCGGGCTGCGCCGGCGGGCGAAACGACTGGTCGTCCTCGATGTGGATTCGACCCTGATCCGCGGCGAGGCGATCGACCTGCTCGCCGAGCGAGCCGGCGTGCGCGAGGAGGTGGCCGATGCCACCGAACGCGCGATGGCCGGCGAGTCCGATTTCGCCGATGCGTTGCGCGAGCGGGTGGCGCTGCTCGCCGGCCTGTCGGAGGAGGACGTGCTCGCCGTCCGGGATGGCCTCGTGCTCACGCCCGGCGCCCGCACCTTCGTCCGGACGCTGCGCCGGCTCGGTTTCTACGTCGGGCTGATCAGCGGTGGATTCTCGGTTTTCACCGATCGGTTCGTGGCGGAACTCGGTCTTGATTTCGCGGTCGCGAACGAGCTGGAGATCGCCGCTGGCAAGGTGACCGGAAAGGTGCGCGAGCCGATCGTCGATCGGGCCGGGAAAGCCGCTGCGCTGCGGCAGGTGGCGGAACGCTTCGGGGTCCCGGTTGCGCAGACGGTGGCGGTGGGCGACGGTGCGAACGACATCGACATGCTCGAAGTGGCTGGTCTGGGCATCGCGTTCAACGCAAAGGCTGCGGTGCGCACGGCGGCCGACACAGCGCTGAACGTGCCGTTCCTGGACACGGTGCTGTTCGTGCTGGGCATCGGCCGCGAGGAGATCGTGGCGGCGGACGCTGCGGACGGCATCGTCGCGGTACCGCCGGTTGCCGAGTGAGCCGGCCGTGCCGCGAGCGGGCACGCCTCGCGGTGAGTCAGTAGCGCCGCTCTCGGCCCGGACCTAACGCGCTGCCGATGGCCACCAGGACGAAGCCGACCAACGCGAGGTAGAAGCCGGCGCGTGCGTCCCTGAACCAGACGCCGTAAGCGCGCTGGTTGGTGATGTCGATCGCGACCAGGGTGAGGGCTATCGCCGCTACCGCGAGCAGTGGCGCGAGGATCCGAAACGGCCCGCTGAGTGCGGGTGTCGCGGCGAGTATCGCGCACACCGCGACCAAGGCCAATATTGCCCAGCCGAGCCAGGAGAAGTACGTCTTTGCGACCGGGTGCACCAGCACGTCGGAGTCGATCGCGGTGATTCGCTGACGCAGGTCGGGGAACGTGTAGTTTCCCGCGCCGATCCAGATCAGTGCTGAGTAGGAAACGAGCACCATGACCGAGCCGATCACGCTCATGCCGAAGCCGAGCCAGCCGAACGTCTGGCTGGGACCGGGATCGAGCCTCGCGAACTTGGTGGTGACCGGTCCCATCGGGGGCTGACCCGGCTGCGGCTCCGGCGACCACGGTGCGCTCATGTGAGAAACGCTAGCTGATGCGCAGCTACGTGCGGACGATCGGTGCACCGACGAGTGCGACACGTGCATCGCGTAGCTCGACGAGCGCGGTGTCGACTGTCGCCGCCGCGACACCCGCGGTGTAATCGAGCAGCACAGTGGTATCGAATCCGAGCCGGGCTGCGTCGAGCGCGGTCGCGCGCACGCAGTGATCGGTCGCGATGCCGAGGACCTGCACCGTGTCGACGCTGTGCGCGTGCAACCAGTCGGCCAGACCGAGGCCGTCGCTTCGGCCTTCGAACCCGGAGTACGCCGCCGCGTACTCACCTTTGTCGAACACCGCCTCGACCCGGCTGGTGTCGAGGTCCGGATGCAGTTCGACGCCGCCGGTGCCCACGACACAGTGCCGCGGCCAGCTGTGCACGAAATCCGGATGCGCGGCGAAGTGGTGCCCAGGATCGATGTGATGGTCACGAGTCGCGATCACGTGGTCCGCGTTGGTGTCCGCGAGCAATCTGCTCACCGAGCGGGCCACCTCGGCGCCACCGGCGACGGCCAGCGAGCCGCCCTCGCAGAAGTCGTTCTGCACGTCCACCACGATCACCGCGGTTGCCACGACTCCACGCTACCCACGGCGGCGGGTGTTATGCCGCCGCGCGGGCTGCGCCGCTCACTGCGGGCCGACGAAGCGTGTTGCGATGGCCGGCTCGCCGCGGGAGAGCTTCAGGCCGTCCCAGGGGAGACTGACCATCGCCGCGCGCATGTGCTCGCGGGAGTCGGTCAACGTGGGTAGGTCGGCGACGCGTGCGCCCGAGCGCAGGAACGGCCGCTGTATGGCTCGCTCGCCCTCGGCCGCCTCGCCCGGCGCTCCGGTGAGGACGATCTCCTCGACCGCGGTGCCGGTCGGCTTGTACCGGCGCCGCACCGTCTTGCGCCCGCCGTGGGTCTGCTTGTGCTCGGAGCGCTTGGCGACCGGACGCCCGTCCACCTCGACGAGCTTGTACACCAGGTTCGCGGTCGGGGCACCGGAGCCGGTGACCACCGCGGTACCCGCCCCGTAGGCGTCCACCGGGGTTGCGCCCAGCGCGGCGATGGAGAACTCGTCCAGATCGCCGCTGACCACGATCTGGGTGCCGGTCGCGCCGAGGCCGTCGAGCTGCTCGCGCGCGTGGCGCGCCATCACGCCGAGGTCGCCGGAGTCGATGCGCACCGCCGCCAGCGATGTCCCGGCAACCTGCACCGCCAGTTCGATGCCGCGAGTGATGTCGTAGGTGTCCACCAGCAGGGTGGTCTCCGGGCCGAGTGAGGCGACCTGCGCGGCGAAGGCGGCCCGCTCGTCGTCGTGCAGCAGCGTGAACGCGTGCGCTGCCGTACCTGCGGTCGGAATGCCGTACGCGCGGCTCGCGGCCAGGTTGGACGTGGACGCGAACCCGGCCAGGTAGGCGGCGCGGGCGGCGGCGACCGCGGCGCGTTCGTGGGTGCGTCGGGAACCCATCTCGATGATCGGGCGGCCGGCGGCCGCGCTCACCATCCGCGCCGCGGCCGAAGCCACCGCGCAATCGTAATTCAGGATCGACAGCACCAGCGTTTCCAGCACCACCGTCTCGGCGAACGAGCCGGCGACGGTGAGTAGCGGCGAGTACGGGAAGTACACCTCGCCTTCGGGGTAGCCGTCGACGTCGCCGGTGAACCGATAGCCGGCGAGGTAATCGGCAGTGGCGGCGTCGACGATGCGCTCACCCAGCAGCCATTGCACCGTCTGTTCGTCGAACCGGAACGCCTCGATCGCGTCCAGGATGCGTGCGGTGCCCGCCACCGCGCCGTAGCGCCGACCGTCCGGCAGCCGCCGCGCGAACACCTCGAACACGCACGAACGCGCCGCGGTGCCGTCCCGCAACGCCGAGCCGAGCATGGTCAACTCGTATCGGTCGGTGAACAGCGCGGTCGTCATACCCGGCATCGTGTCAGATCCCGGGCCGGTGCCGGAGAGGGTGAACGAGGCCCCTCGACGTGCCACGATGGGCGCATGCCCGGCACGCTCACCCCGACCCGCAAGGGGGCCCGGCAGGCCGACCAGCAGACCCGCCCGGAGGTCGACCGGCCGTGGGTCACCATCGTGTGGAACGACCCGATCAACCTGATGAGCTACGTGACGCACGTCTTCATGACCGTCTTCGGGTATCCCAAGGCGAAGGCGGAGAAGCTGATGCTCGACGTGCACCACCGCGGTCGCGCGGTGGTCTCCTCGGGCACCCGCGAGCGGATGGAACTCGACGTCAACACCCTGCACGGCTACGGCTTGTGGGCCACCCTGCAACAGGACTCGTGAAGGTCTCTCGCCGCCGCGGAGAGGTGCGACTGCGCCTGGAACCGGTGGAGGTACACGTGCTGTCCACCGTGTTCACCGAGCTTGCCGACGCCTTGGAAGCCGACGCGCTGCCCGCGACCGATCCGGTGCGACAGCGGCTGTTTCCGGCTGGCTACCGAGACGACGCCGCCGCGGCAACGGAGTTCCGCGACCTGACCGAATCCTCGCTGCGCAGCGAGCGCACGGAGCGCGCTCGGCGCTGCGTCGTCGAGGTCGCGCAGGACGCGGACGAGGCCGCAGCACGCGGGGTTGATCTGCACCTGGACGCCGACGGCGGTACGCGATGGATCACTGCGCTCAACGATGTGCGGTTGGTGCTGGGCACCCGGCTCGGCATTACCGAGGACGAGATGGGCGACGTCGACGACGAGTCGGACCCGCCCCATGCTCAGCAACGGGCGCTGTACTTCTGGCTGACCACGTTGCAGGACTCGCTGGTCCAGGCGTTGATGCCCTGAGCCTCGATCATCCCGCTTTGGGGAGGATCGTGGCCCCGATAGGGCCAAAACCCTCCCCGGATCGCGTGCGATGATCGACGCCTATTCTGGCAAGCGTGCTGCGGATCTCACGCGACCTGCACGACGCCATCGTCGACCACGCGCGCCGGGACCATCCCGACGAGGCGTGCGGGGTCGTCGCCGGCGCGGAGGGCAGCGATCGCCCGACGCGGTTCGTGCCGATGGTGAACGCGGCTCGCTCGCCGACCTTCTACGAGTTCGACTCGGCCGATCTGCTGAAGCTGTACCGGGAGATGGCGGCCAACGACGAGGAGCCGGTGGTCATCTACCACTCGCACACCGCCACCGAGGCTTACCCGTCGCGCACCGACATCGCCTATGCCTCTGAGCCCAACGCCCACTACGTCCTGGTCTCCACCCGGGAGCAGGAGCGCACCGAGTTCCGCTCGTTCTCGATCGTCGACGGCGTGGTGGCCGAAGAGCCGGTGGAGGTGGTTCGGGCAGATGGCTGAGCCGATGTCCGACCGGCCGCCGGCGGCGGGCGTGGGAGGATTCCAGCGGTCGCCGGCGTTACACCGTCGTCCGTTCCCCGTCTGACAGGAGCCCCACCAGCATGGCCATCGAGGTCAAGATCCCGACCATTCTGCGGACCTACACCGGCGGGGCTAAAACCGTCGAGGCCAAGGGCGACACGCTCTCCGCCCTTATAGACGACCTCGACGCCAGCAGCCCCGGCCTGAAAGGCCGGTTGATCACCGACGACGGCGAGCTGCACCGATTCGTCAATGTGTACGTCAACGACGAGGACGTGCGCTTCACCGGCTCGCTGCAAACCGCACTCAAAGACGGCGACGCAGTAACGATCCTGCCGGCCGTTGCCGGCGGCTGAGGGCGGCGATGGCGCGCTACGACTCCTTGGTGGACGCGGTCGGCGACACCCCGCTGGTCGGGCTGCCGCGGCTGTCGCCGCGCTGGGACGGCGAGCGCCCGGTGCGGGTGTGGGCCAAGCTCGAGGACCGCAATCCGACCGGCTCGATCAAGGACCGGGCTGCGCTGGCCATGATTCGCGCGGCCGAGGCCGACGGCAGACTCACCCCGGGCTGCACCATCCTCGAGCCGACGTCCGGCAACACCGGCATCTCGCTGGCGATGGTCGCCAAGCTGCGCGGCTACGGGCTGGTGTGCGTGATGCCGGAGAACACGTCGATCGAACGTCGGCAGCTGTTGGAGATGTTCGGGGCACGCATCATCTCCTCGCCTGCGGCCGGCGGATCGAACCAAGCGGTTGCCACCGCGAAGCTGCTCGCGCAGCAGTACCCGGACTGGGTGATGCTGTACCAGTACGGCAACCCGGCCAACGCGCAGGCGCATTACGAGGGCACCGGGCCGGAGCTGTTGCGCGACCTGCCGACGATCACCCATTTCGTGGCGGGGCTGGGCACCACCGGCACGCTCATGGGCACCGGCCGCTACCTGCGGGAGAAGGTGCCCGACGTCAAGATCATCGCTGCGGAGCCGCGCTACGGCGAGCTGGTGTACGGGCTGCGCAACATCGACGAGGGGTTCGTGCCGGAGCTCTACGACGACTCGGTGCTCACCAGCCGGTTCTCTGTCACGTCCTACGACGCGCTGCGGCGCACCCGGGACCTGATCGAGCACGAAGGGATCTTCGCCGGCATCTCCAGCGGGGCGATCCTGCACGCCGCGCTGGCCGTTGCGGATCGCGCCGCCGCGAACGACGCGCGCGCCGACATCGCGTTGGTCGTCGCCGACGGCGGTTGGAAGTACCTGTCCACCGGCGCCTACTCGGGGTCACTACAGGAAGCCGCCGAGAAGCTTGAGGGCCAGCTGTGGGCGTAAGCCGGTTGGCAGTTGGCTGAGGGACGGCGCGGCCGCCGGCAGAACCAAACGTCGCCTCGAGACGTAACGATCAAGGCGATGGACGGACTATTCACGCGATGAACGCGATGCTTCGCAGCCCCAGCCGGCTGGGCATGGGCGCATTGATCGGTCTGCTGTCGGCGGGCGTGGCACTCGGTGTCGGCGAGCTGGTCGCGGCACTGGTGCGTCCGGCGGCCGCGCCGGTGATCGCGGTGGGAAACCGGTTCGTGCTGGCGACCCCGGAGTCCGTCAAGCGATGGGCCATCCGCAATTTCGGCACCAACGACAAGCATGCGCTGCTGACCGGCATCTACATCGGCGTCGCGATCTTCGCGCTAGTGGTCGGCGTGCTGGCGGCGCAACGGCTCGCGTACGGCCTCGCCGGCGTACTGCTGTTCGGCGCGATCGGCACCTGGGCTGCGGTGAGCGACCGTGGCGGACGGGCCTCGGACGTCATTCCCACGCTGGTCGGCACGGCGGCCGCGCTGGCGGCAATGTGGTACTTGCACCGCTGCGCCGGGCTGGCGCCGACGACGGCGGACGAGGACGGCACGACGCGCTCGAGGGCGAAGCCCACGTCGACGCCGCCCTCCTCGGCACGCACCCCGACGCGGAACCCGTCGGCGCGCACCCCCGCGGCGAAAACCGCGAAGAGCGCGCCGACTCCGCCGTCCACCCCGCCGGCGCCGGTGCCGCGGCGTGGCTTCCTCACCGGCAGCGTGGCGCTGGCCGGTCTCGCGGCCGGCGCAGGCTTCGGCGGGCGCGCCGCACAGCACGCCCGCTTCGACGTGAGCGCGGCCCGCGCCGCGGTTCGGTTGCCCGCTCCGAGCGATACCGGTGCCGCGCTGCCGCCGGCACCGATCTCGGCAAGAGCGGGGTGCCGTGGCAGACGCCGAACAACCAGTTCTATCGGATCGACACCGCCCTGGTCGTGCCCCAGGTGAACCCCACGTCGTGGTCCCTGCGCATCCACGGCATGGTCGACCGCGAGGTCCGGCTCAGTTACGACGACCTGCTGGCCCGCCCGCTGATCGAGCGCTGGATCACGTTGTGCTGTGTCTCCAACGTGGTCGGCGGGGGACTGATCAGCAACGCCAAGTTCCGTGGCGTCCGGCTGGCGGACGTCCTGCGTGAGGCCGGCGTGCACCCCGATTCGGACCAGCTGCTGATGACCTCGGTCGATCAGATGACGATCGGTGCGCCCACCAAGGTGGTGATGGACGGGCGCGACGCGATGATCGCCATCGGCATGAACGACGCGCCGTTGCCGCAGGCCCACGGTTTCCCGGCCCGGATCGTGGTCCCCGGGCTGTACGGGTACGTCTCCGCGTGCAAGTGGGTCGTGGACATCGAGGCGACCACGTTCGACCAGCAAACCGCGTACTGGGTGGCGGGCGGCTGGGCGCAGCAGACCAACATCAAGCTCGAGTCGCGCATCGACACCCCGCACAGCCACGCCACCGTGCCAGTGGGCCGCCCGGTCGCGGTCGCCGGCATCGCCTGGGACCAGCACGTCGGCGTCAGCAAGGTAGAGGTGCAGGTGGATTCCGGCGCCTGGCAGGAGGCCCGGCTGGCCACCGTCCCGTCCACCGATACCTGGCGGCAGTGGGTGCTTGCGTGGACCCCGCCGCAGGCCGGCACCTACACCCTGCGTGTCCGTGCCACCGACGCGAGCGCAACGGTGCAGACGACGCAGGCGGCCGACGTGTTCCCGAGCGGCGCCACAGGCCTGCATACCATCAGCGTTCGGGCCCGATGACCGGCACTGAAGTGAACCAGCCGGCGCTCGGATCCGATTAGCAGATATGAACACTTTCGCCAGATGGGGGCTCGCCGTCGTCGCCGCAGCCGGGCTCGTCGTCGATGCCTACACGCACCTTCACCTGGCCCACCTGTACGTGTTCAACCGGACCAGCACCGTCAGCGAGGCCGTGCTGTTCCGGGTGGAAGCGGGCATAGCGATCGCCGCGGCGGTGTGGCTGCTGGTCCGTCCCACCGTGCTCAGTGCCGGTTTCGCGGTGCTCGTGGCCGGCGGCGGTGCCGCGTTACTGCTGATCTACCGCTACGTCAATGTGGGCAAGATCGGCCCCGTGCCGAACATGTACGACCCGGAGTGGTTCGCCGAGAAGAACTGGTCGCTGGCCGGTGAACTCGTCGCCACTGTCGCCGCCCTGGCCCTGTTCGGCGTCGCCCTGCTCGGGCGACACCGCGGGCGCAGCAAGGCCGGCTCGGTGCTGGGCGCGGTCCCACGCACGTTCTGACTATTCTGCCGAGCGTGGCGAACTCGGGCTCGACGGCGGGCGAACCCGAGCCGGCGCCGCGCGCGCCGAGGCCGGGAGCCGGCAGTGAACCGCCGCTGGACGCCACCACCTGGAGCGGTGCCCTCATCGTCATGGGCGTGGTCGGCCTGTCGATCTTCCTAGTACAGGTGGTGAACGCGACCCAGCACTACCGGCTGAATCGATTCGGCTTGCAGCCACGGGAGATCCGCGGGCTGTGGGGCGTGCTCACCGCACCGTTGCTGCACCAGAGCTACGGCCAGATGCTCTCGGACACCGTGCCGCTGGTCGCGATCGGCTGGCTGTTGCTGCTGTCCGGTCTGCGCACCTGGCTGACCGTGACCGCGGTGGTGATCGTCGTCGGCGGATTCGCCACCTGGCTGGTGGCGCGGCACGGCCTGATCGTCGGCGCCGGTGGCGTCGTCTTCGGCTGGCTCGGCTACCTGCTCGCGCGGGCCTACTTCTCGCGCAAGGTGCGATGGATCGCGGCTGCCGTCGTGGTGCTGTTCTTCTTCGGGACGTTGCTGTCCAACCTGCTTCCGTCCGAGCACGTGTCATGGGAATCACACCTGTGCGGATTCCTCGCCGGCATCCTCGCCGGAGCAGCGCTGCACCCCCGCAACCCCCGCAAACGCGGCACCGACCCTGCCCGCCGTGTCGGGGACGCGTCGACCTCAGGTTGATAGCGACCCGGCGGCCGTATTCTGGCCCGGTGCCGCCACCCGATGTCGCCGCGCCACCGGGGCTGCCCATCGGCATGATCGACTCGGGCGTCGGCGGCCTCACCGTGGCCCGCGCCGTACTCGATCAGTTACCGCATGAGTCGCTGCACTACGTCGGCGACACCGCGAACGGCCCCTACGGCCCCAAGCCCATCGCCGAGGTGCGCCGGCACGCCCTGGCGCTCATGGACGAGCTGGTGGCCACCGGCGTCAAAGCGCTGGTTATCGCATGCAACAGCGCGAGCGCGGCCTGCCTGCGCGACGCACGTGAACGCTACGACGTACCCGTGGTGGAAGTGATCCTGCCGGCGGTCCGCCGAGCGGTGGCCACCACGCGCAACGGGCGCATCGGGGTCATCGGCACCGTCGCGACGATCACCAGCGGCGCCTACCAGGATGCCTTCGCCGCCGCGCCCGGCGTGGAGGTCAGCGCCGCAGCATGCCCGCGCTTCGCGGAGTTCGTCGAGCGCGGGATCACCAATGGTCGCCAGCTGCTCGGGCTCGCCGAAGCCTACCTGGCGCCGCTGAATGCCGCGGGCGTGGACACGCTGGTGCTCGGCTGTACCCACTATCCGCTGCTCACCGGACTGCTGTCGGTGGTGATGGGCCCGAAGGTGACGCTGGTGTCCAGCGCCGAGGAGACCGCGCAGGAGCTGTACCGGGTGCTCACCGCCGCCGGGTTGCTGCGTCCGGACGATGCCCAGGGTGCCGACAGTGCCGACAGTGCCGACAGTGTCGACAGTGCCGACAGCACCGGCGAGCCGGTGCACGTCTTCCGGACCACCGGCGAGTCCGACACATTCCTGCGGCGCAGCGAGCGGTTCCTCGGGCCGCGGCTGGTCGGCCGATCCGCAGCCGTACCGCCACCGCCCGTCCCCGCGTATGGGAGCGCATGGTGAAGCTGACCGTCCTCGGATGTTCCGGCAGCGTGCCCGGGCCAGATTCGCCCGCATCCGGCTACTTGCTCGAGGCCGACGGCTTCCGGCTGGTGCTCGACCTCGGCCATGGCGCGTTCGGCGCGCTGCAGCGCTACGTCCACCCGGCCTCGGTGGATGCCATCGTGATCACGCACCTGCACGCCGACCACTGCATCGACCTCACCGCCTACATCGTCGCGCTGCGTTACGGCGCCGACGGGTATCGCTCCACCGGGCCGGACGGGCGCATCCCGTTGATCGGTCCGGCCGGCACCCGGGACCGGTTGGAGGCCGCCTACGACCCGTACGCCCGCAAGCTCGGTCTGCACGAGCTGTTCGGCTTTGCCACTCCGACCGAGGGCGAGCTGGGGCCGTTCGCGGTGTCCTACGCCGAGATGAACCACCCCGTGCCGACCAGCGCGATCCGGCTGACCTGCGGCGACCGCAGCCTCGTCTACTCCGGCGACACCGGCGAATCCGACAAGCTGATCGCGCTGGCCGCCGGTGCGGACGTGTTGCTCTGCGAGGCGTCGGTCGGCCCGGACGAGGAGTACGTGCCCAACCTGCACCTGACCGGCACGCAGGCCGGCGTGCATGCCGACCGAGCCGGCGTGGAGCGGCTCATCGTCACCCACGTCCCGCCGTGGAACCGCCGCGACCTGGCCGCCGAGGAGGCCGCCGCCGCCTTCCACGGCCCGGTCGAATACGCCGAGCCAGGCGCCGAGTACTGGATCTGACGTGCCCACGGGTCGGCTCGAGGCGTTCAGCGACGGCGTCCTCGCGGTCGCGATCACCCTGCTCGTGCTCGACCTCAAGGCGAGCACGGACCGAGCCGCGGGCAGCCTGGCGCACCAGCTCGGACACGACTGGGCGTCCTTCGCCGCCTATGCGGTGAGTTTCCTGGTGATCGGCACGATCTGGGTCAACCACAACGCCCTGTTCGCGCTGGCCGCTCGCGTGGACCGGGTGCTCATGTTCTACAACCTGCTGCTCCTGCTCTTCGTCACCACGATTCCGTTCACCACCTCGACCTACGCCTCGTTCCTGCGCCATGGCGGCTCGGACGCCCGCGTCGCGGTGCTGGTCTACGGCGCGTCCAACACGGGCATGGCGGTCGGTTTCACGTTGATCCTGGCGCGGCTGGTGCGACACAACATGACCATCCGGCCGGTCACCGGGAATCCGCGCAGCGTCATCGCCCGATTCGGCCTGGGGGTGTTGCTGTATCCGCTGGTCTCGCTGATCAGCCTCGCCTGGCCGCCGTTGATGTTGATCATTTATCTGCTGCTCGCGGTGTACTACATGTTCGAGCAGACGCCGTTCCTGCGCACCCAGGGAGCCTCGGCAGAACCGGGCTGATCGACGCGCCGAACGCCCGCCGAACCGGCGGGAAACGAAGCGTGTCGCCGGGGCTCTGCCGGCTCTTCTATAGGCTCGACAGCATGCCTCGCCCCGACGGTCGCGCGGCCGGCCAACTCCGCCCGGTCACCATCACCCGCCACTGGCAGAAGTACGCGGAGGGCTCGGCGCTGGTCGAGTTCGGCGAGACCAAGGTGCTCTGCGCCGCCTCGGTGCAGCAGGGCGTGCCGCGGTGGCGCAAGGGCAGCGGGCTGGGCTGGGTCACCGCGGAGTACGCCATGTTGCCGCGGGCCACGCTCACCCGAAACGACCGCGAATCGGTGAAGGGCCGCCTGGGCGGGCGCACCCATGAGATCTCACGCCTGATCGGTCGCTCCATGCGCGCGGCGATCGACCTGTCGGCGCTGGGGGAGAACTCGATCTCGATCGACTGCGATGTGCTGCAGGCCGACGGCGGCACCCGGACGGCCGCGATCACCGGTGCCTACGTCGCACTGGCTGACGCGGTGTCCTGGCTGGGCGAGCGCGGGGCGCTGGCAATGCCGCGACCGCTGGTCAACTCCGTCGCCGCGGTGTCGGTCGGCGTCATCGACGGCGAGCCGCGGCTCGACCTGATGTATGAGGAGGACGTGCGCGCCGAGACCGACATGAACGTGGTCGTCACCGGCGCGGGTCAGTTCGTCGAGGTACAGGGCACCGCCGAGGGTGCGCCGTTCAGCCGCGGCGAGCTGGACTCGCTGCTCGACCTCGCGCTGGCCGGCTGCACCGCGCTGACGAAGTTGCAGCACGAGGCCTTGGGCGAACTGCCCGCGGATCCGGCCCGGTGACCGGACCGATCCTGCTGGCCACCCGCAACGGCAAGAAGCTGGCCGAACTGCGGCGCATCCTCGCCTCGCCGCTGCCGGACGTGCAGATCGTCGGCCTCGACGACGTCGCCGGCTACGCGGAGGTGCCCGAGACCGGCGCCACCTTCGCCGCGAACGCGCTGCTGAAGGCGCGGGAAGGGCACGCGCACACGGGACTTGCCACCATCGCCGACGACTCCGGCCTCGCCGTCGATGCCCTCAACGGGATGCCTGGCGTGCTTTCGGCACGCTGGAGCGGCCGGCACGGTGAGGACGAGGCGAACCTGCAACTCGTGCTCGCCCAGCTCCGCGACACACCGGACGAGCGGCTCGGCGCGGCGTTCGTCTGCGCCGCGGCATTCGTCGACGCGACGGGCGAGATCGTCACCGAGGGGCGGATGCCGGGGCGGCTGGTGCGCGAGCCGCGCGGCGCGAACGGGTTCGGCTACGACCCGATCTTCGTTGCGGACGGCCAGCACCTCACCAACGGCGAGTTGCCACCGTCGGTGAAGGATTCGATGAGTCACCGCGGCAAGGCCCTGCGTGCGCTAGCCGCGCAGCTGCGCGGCACCAGGTTCGCCGCCACGCCGCAGCCCTGAGCCAGGTCGTGCCGATCAGCCCGGTGTGCCGAACGACAGCGTGATGCGGGTGAACAGATCGCTCTGGTTCACGTTCTGCACCAGCTTGCGGCGCGTGATCTGGATGCCGTACGGACCGCGATTGGTCGGCACGTCCGGTGCGGAGAAGTCGAGCTCGCAGAATCCGTTCTCGTCCACCTTGCCCTTGTCCAGATGGGTGGTGGTCAACGTGTTCCCGGAGATGTCCGTGATCGTCACGAGGCCACCCGGCGCCAGGTCGGTGTAATCGCCGTAGCCGTGGCAGCCGGTGACGGGGTCGACGACGTAGAGGTTCTTGCTGGCAATCGAGACCGTGCCGTACGCCGTGCCCGTCTTCGGGTTGTTCTTGTCGCTGTTCTTGTTCCCCCCGGACAGCGTGATGATTGGAACCAGGATCAGCGCCAGCAGCGCGAGGAACGCCGTGCCGATCAGCATTAGCCGTCTACGCCGAGCCAGCCGCTCGAAGTTGGTCATCACAGTCCTTCACATCCGGTTTGTGCCCAGATCGTACTGAGGGCACCTGGCGGATCTGGCAGCCGCGGCCGGTCGGCGGGTGTCGGGTGTGGCCGTCCGAGCCGTCCGAGGCGTACGGCCAATTGTCGGCTTTCGACCGCCCTGCCCGTGACAACCCTCGGCATTTACGCGCCGTTTAGCGGGTACTCCGTACCCTGCGTTCGGCCAAGACAGTTGATCGAGCAGGGGCGACACGGCGTCGCCCCCACGATGGGAGGGTCATGGGCCGCCACAGCGAACCCACGTCACGCATACAGCCGCGCTGGACCCGGCGGGCAATCGCGACGATTGCCGCCGCGGGCGCAGCGACCGGCCTGGCGCTGGTGATACCGGCCACGGCGAATGCCGCCGGCACGGCACCGAGCAGCACGACGGTGAAGGCATCTCCGTCGCCGGCTGGGGTGGAGGCCAACGTCGCCATCGTCGCCAGCGTGAAGATCCTCAAGCTGCCTGGGCTCGGCGTGGCGCCCACCGGCACGGTGACCTTCTCCGCCGACACGGTCGGCGACCTGGGCTCGGCGCCACTGGACACGTGCGTGCTGAAGACGTGCAAGGCGACGCTGAACACCACATCCCTGCCGGAAGGCGTCAACGTCATCACGGCATCCTGGCCGGGCGACAGCGTCGGCAAGCAGAGCTCGGGGACGACCCACCTCACCATCAACGAGACGTCGTACCCCAACTCGTCGTCGGTGCCGTGCTCCAAGAACGACAACTTCTGCGACGCCGGCCTCATCGAGTCCAACAGCGGCAACACCTGGGCGGACCTGTTCACTGACCAGCAGGGTTCGGTGAAGCACACGCTGGCAGAGTCTCTCGGCGGTGCCAAGCTCAAGTGTGCCGACCCGCACGCGGGCGATCAGTCGACGTTCAGTGACACCCCCGACGTGCAGGGCATCTTCAAGACGATGGACTACACGGTCACCGACCCGAGCCAGGCAGACAACATCCGTGCCGCGCTGGACAGTCACCCCGGCTACCTCGGCTGCTTCGCCGCCCACAACCCGTTCATCAGTGGCAAGACCGGCAACACCGCGCCGCTGGTGGTCGAAGGCACCCAGGCCCTCTACGAGGCACCGCTGCCGGTGTGTGGAGAGGGCTCGGACGCGCCGTGCGTCGATATCGAAGACGGCGTGGACCAGTACGGCGAGAACACCGAGTCCGACGTGATCACGATCGTGGTGAACTGGGAGTACGGACAGTTCGGCGATCCCAAGTACATCGGGTAAGGACCTTCAGCCCGACCTGGGGAGAGTTCGCTGGTCCAGGCGCCACCAACTCTCCCCAGACGGAGCTTCGGTAGGAGCTTCAAGGGGAGTAGGTGATGCCGAGCGCACGGGCGAGTTCCGTGCGCTCCGCATTCCATTGCGCCGCCTCGGCTGCAGAGGCCGCGACGCCAAGACGCAGCAGCGCGCGCAGACTCGCCTCGATCTCGTAACTCGTATCGCGCGCCCGCGCCTCGGCCAGCGCCGCGCGCACGTGCGTGGCCCCGGCCTCGTGCTGCCGAAGTGCAATCAGTGCCTCCCCCCGGACCCGGTGCAGGTGCGCCGCGACCGACGCGGTGACGCCACGGGACTCCGCTGAGCCGGCAGTGCGGTCCGACAGCCGGACCGCCTCCTCCGGCTCACCGGCGCGCAGCACGCATTCCGCGCTGTGCGCCTCGATGGCCAGCGCCTCGCCGACCTCGCCCATCTCCAGGCACATCGACCGCGCTTGGGTGAATCGATCCAGCGCGTCGCCGTACCGTCCGCGTGCGACCAGGATTCGGCCACTGAGCGCCACCGCGAAGGCCAGGAAGCTGGTTGCATTCGCCTCGACCAGGGTGCGGATGGCCGGCGTCAGCACCCGGTCCGCGTCGTCCATGCGTCCTTGCTGGATGAGCACCTCGGCCTGGTTCGCCGCGGCAGCCGCGGCGTCGAAGTCGCGGCCGATCTGGTGCGAGGCATGCTCGGCCTGCGCGTAGTACGCGACGGCGTCGTCCCAGCGCCCGGCGAAGTAGGCCCACACACCCAACGCGTTGGACGTGCGCGCCTTGCCACGTAGGTCGCCGGTGCGTTCGTACATGTCCAGCGCCTCGGACACGCGCGAGGGGTCGATGGGCAATCCGGCGAGCGCGGCCTGGCCGACGAGCACGCCGAGGCCCCGCGCCTCCAGCACGGGGTCGCCCGCGGCGCGAGCCTCGTCGACCGCGCGGGTGGCCCAGGCCATCGCCTGCTTGTATGCGCCCTGGTCGTAGCGGATCAGCGCACCGCGCTCGGCGAGTTCGGCACGCAGGCTCAGCGCGCCGTCGCCCTGGCCGGCGCTCGTGCGTCCGCGCGCGATCCAGCGCAGCGCGTCGGTGTGCCGGCCCACGTGCTGGCGATGCTGCGCCGTCTTCAGCTGCAGTCGTGCCAACCGGCGCGGGTCATCCTTGGCGTGGACTCGCGCGCGCCGCAACGCGTGCTCGGCGGCGGGCATCTCACCGAGGTCCATGCTCACCTCGGCCAGCGCCGCATACACGTCGGACACCTCGACATCGGCGAGAGCGGGCACGTGCTTGGCAGCCGCGACGGCCCGCTGGTAGCAGCTGGCCGCCTCGGTCAGCGCGTACTGCGCGCGCGCCTGGTCGCCGGCCAGGCGCGCGTACCGCCATGCCTCGGCGAAGCGACCGCCGTTGAGGCAGTGCAGCGAGAGCAGCGCGGCGTGCGAGTCGCTGCGGGTACCCAGCGCGGCTTCGATGATCTCGGCGGCGCGGGCGTGCAATTCGGTCCGCCGACGGTACGGCAGCCCTTCGTAGGCGGTCAGCCGCACCAGGTGGTGCACGAAGTGCAGGCGGGAATCGAGATGCTCGGTGATGAATTCGCTCAGGTCGGCGGCGGAAGTGTCGGCGAGGTCCGTGCCGGCCAGCATGGCCGCCAGCCAGGACGGCTCGACCACCATGCCGAGTACCGACGCCGCGCGCAGCCAGCGCCGCTTGGGCGCGGGCAGGCGGTCGATCTGCGCCGAGATCATGCCTTCCAGCGAGTCGGGCAGGCTGTCGAGATCAGCGCCGGCGGCCGCGGCCGTGACCAGCCGGGTGAGGAACAGCGGATTGCCGCCGGCGCGGGCGACGAGTTCACGACGACGGTGGCCCGTCAACGGGAGATTCTCCGTCGCGGCGAGCAGGAACTCGTTCGCCGCCGCGGGGTCCAGCGGCTCGAGTTCCAGGGTGGTGACGTCCGGCCCGGGATCGACCGGAGCCGCGGTGCCGGGCCGGCGGGTGACGATGAGCAGCCAGGGCCGGTGCGGGGTGTCCGCGGCCAGGCGGCGCACAAGCGCGAGCGTGGCGTCGTCCATGAAGTGGACGTCGTTGAGCACCATCACGATCGGGCTGTTCAGCAGCCTGCCCAGCAGGTCGCTGGTCACTGTCTCCAGCCGCTTGCGGCGCATCTGCGGGTCGAGCCGCTGGACCTCCGGCGTGGGTGGGATGTCCACGCCGGCCGTGATGGCGATCAATGGCAGCCACGGCAGCAGATCCGGTGCCGAGCCCCGCACCAGGTCTCCGATCGCGGCCGTCACCACGGCGTCCTCGACGTCGCCCGGCAGCGCGAGGGTTCGCCGCAGCATGCGATGCATGGGCTGGTACGGGGTCGCCCGGCCGTAGATGTCGCCGTCGGCCCAGAGGGTCCGCGCCTCGACCCGCGCGCCGAGCTCCTCGAGCAGCCGAGTCTTGCCGATGCCCGGCGGCCCGACCAGCTCGATGACGGCGCCGTGCCCACTCGCACTGCGTTGGGCGGCGTCCAGCAGCAGCGACAGCTGCTGTTCGCGCCCGAACAGCGGCAACAGCCGTCGTTCGGTCGTCGCGTCCGACTCACGCCGCACGTCACCCACCAGCACCGCGCCGATCGGCTTGGCTTTGCCCTTGACCTGGAACGGCGGCAGCGCGGTTGCCTCGAACGTGCTGTGCGAGCGGTCCAGCACCGCCGGCAGCGCGATGACCTGCCCGGGGCCGGCTTTGCTCATCAGGCGCGCGGCGAGGTTCACCACGTCGCCGGCGATCGAGTACGTCTTGCGATAGAACGGCCCGTAGTCGCCGGCGAACACATTGCCGCAGGTGATGCCGCCACGCAGCGAGAGACGGCCGCCCGGATGGACGATCCGCCGCACCGTCGCCAGCATCCGGGCCTCGTCATCACCGGCCGCGCGCGGGACTCCGGACGTCAGGATGATCTTGCCGCCGTTCTCGGTCAGATCCGTGGCCAGGAACGTCACGTCGTTGGCTTGTGCGGCCTGCTCGGCGACGTCGATGACGTACGCCAGCGCCGCGCTGAGTTCTTCTGGCCCCCGTTGCGCCAGTACCGCGTCGGTGCCGGAGAACTCGACGAAGCCCACGGTCACCGCGCGATGTTCGTGCTCCACGTGCCCGCCGCGCAGATGCTCGCGCAGCGTCGCGCACAGCGCCTGGCCGAGGTCGACGTCGACGCGCTTCGGGCTGCGGTTCGGCGCCAGCCCGACCGGCGGCGCGCCGGCCAGCAGCAGGCCCGACTCTCGTGCCCGGCCGACGCAGCGACGGGGCAACGCGGCGGCGGCCGCGGGGCTGAGCACGACCTCGCCCCGTTGCGGCGAGCTTCTCCATCAGTGCGGTGCCGGTGGCGACCGGACCGGTGACCACCAGCTCGCGGTGCAGGTCGCCGACGAGAAAGAAGTCGGCGTCGCCGGTGTGCACCCCGATGGACATGCCGAGGCGGACCACGCCGACTGACGTTTGCAACGTGCCGATGCGCCGCATCACCACCTGCATCTGCCACGCGGCCGCGCAGGCCCGCTCGTCGTGGCGGGCACCGTCGAACAGCAGCAGTACCGCGTCGCCGCCCCACTTGATCAGATTGGCGCCGTAGTCGTACGCGGCGGTGAACAGCTGCTCGAACACGACGTTGAGCAGGTCGCCCATTTCCTCGGCGCCGGCCTTGCCGCGCACGGCGAGGCGCTCGGTGAGGGCGGTGAAACCGGAGATGTCCGCGAAGACGAAGGTGCCCGCGACGGTGCGGTGGGTGCGGTCCGGATCCTCGGCGAGCCAGTCGACGACGAGCCGGGGGACGTACGGAGCCAGCGGGTCACCGACTGCCGTGTGCATACCGGCGCCCGCGGCGGTATGCGCCGCGCCCTCCACCGGACCAGTCTAGCCGCGGGCGACGCGCCGCGGCCGTGTCAAAGGGGTGATCGCGACGGTCTGCGCACAGGTCTGTCGATGCGCATTCACCTGCACGCCGCGCCGGGTTCGCGTGGGTGTCGAACCGCTTCGATAGACACTGCGCAGCGAGGCTCGCGCGACGCGCCGAGGCGCGGTGTTTGCCGGGATTCGCCACCGGTATGGGCAAGAATGAGTGAGGCCCCTCCATGTATGAGATGGAGGGGCCTCAGCCGGTCCTGCTGCACCGCCTGCCGATTGCGCTGATTCGCCGAATGCACCGATTGCTCAGTGCGTCCAACGTGTTCAACGTGCTCAGCCGGCCCGCGTTGCCGAACCGATCGTCGGTCACGCCGATCAACCTTCGTCGTCGGTTTCCCGTCTCCGTCGGCCTGTCTAGGTTTCCCTCGACCAATCTTCGTGCCGTGCGATGCGGTAGTTCTACTGGGCTTGCGGGCGTCGCACAAGGCCTTGGCGCGCGTCTTTCAAAGATTCTTTTCGCAGGACGAGACGGTCCACAGAAGTGCCTCGGTTATCCCCAGAATCCGGCTTCGTCCACCGGTGCATCCACACCTTCGTCCACGACTTCATGCACAGGCACCGGCCGCGCCGATGGGTGCGGCCACGCTGCCGACCGGCGCCGTGGCGAGGTCCTCAGCTGGAGTTCTTGTACTGCGGCGTAACGGAGAACGGCATAGCATCCGTGCAGATTCGCCCCGGCAGGAAGGGGCGTTCATCGGAGGGACAACAGCGTGCGCCGTCGACCCCTGATCGTCCTCGTGGTGCTCGCCTGCGCGGGAGCGTTGCTGTGGCCGAGCGGCGCGGGCGCGGCGGGTGCCTCGTCGTCACCAACCGCCCTGCTGCACAGCATTCTCGGTAGCTGCGGGCTGGACCTGCGCGCCGGCTTCTCGCATTGCAACCTGTCGCTGCTCGCCGACGCCTCCGGCCGCCCGGACGCAGCCTCCGCGCCCACCGGCTACGGCCCCCCCGACCTGGTTTCGGCCTACCAGGTTCCCTCCACCTTCAGCGGCCCGTCAGCGCCGACGGTCGCCGTCGTGGACGCCTTCGACGACAAGACCGCCGAGGCCGACCTGGCCGTCTACCGGGCGTTCTACGACTTGCCCGCCTGCACCACCGCCAATGGTTGCTTCACCAAGGTCAATCAGAACGGCGTGCAGGGCTCGTACCCGAAGAACAACCAGGGCTGGGCGGTGGAGGTGAGCCTGGACCTGGACATGGTCAGCGCGATCTGCCCGGCATGCAAGATCGTGCTGGTGGAAGCGAAGAACAACCAGAACGCGAACCTGTACGCGGCCGTCGACACAGCGGCACAGCTGCACCCCGGGGCCATCTCCAACAGCTATGGCGGCAAGGAGACCAAGAACGACCCGGCGAACAACGTCCACTTCAACCACCCCGGCATCGCCATCACGGTGAGCTCCGGTGACTCGGGCTACGGCGTGGAGTACCCGGCCTCGTCGCCGGACGTCACCGCGGTCGGTGGCACCACGCTGAGCCGCGACAGCAGCCCGCGCGGATGGAACGAAACCGTGTGGAGCGGCGCCGGCAGCGGCTGCTCGAAGTACGAGGCCAAGCCGCTCTGGCAGACCGACAGCGGGTGCGCCAACCGGACCGTGGCCGACGTCTCCGCCGTCGCCGACCCGAACACCGGCGTGTCGGTGTACGACTCCAACTGCTCCACCCTCAACGCACTCGGCGGTAAGTGCTTCGACGGCTGGGGGACCGTCGGCGGTACCAGCGCCGCGGCGCCGATCATCGCGAGCATGTACGCACTGGCCGGCAACGCGGCCGGGTTTGCCGCGGCGCAGTCGACGTACAACCACGCGGCGTCGCTGCACGACGTCACCAGCGGCAGCAACGGATCGTGCGGCAGTTCGTACCTGTGCACCGGCGGGCCGGGTTATGACGGTCCGACCGGCAACGGCACGCCGAACGGAATCGGCGCGTTCTGAGGTCCTAGCCTCCGTGACGCGTTCGGTACGCCGGTGTGGAGGAGCTGACCGGCGATGATTGTCATCACGCTTGCGGACCTGCGCTACCGATACCGCCAGTTCCTCATCGCGGTCCTCGGCGGCGGGGTCGTGCTGGCAATGGCGATCTTGCTGTCCGGGCTGGCCAACGGGTTCCGGACCGAGATCAACGCGACGGTGGGCGCCGTTGGCGCCGATCGCTGGGTGATGAGTGAGAAGTCGAACGGCCGGGTAGCGTCCGTCGCGACCTTCGACCAGGCCGCGGTGCAACAGATCGCCGGCGAGCCTGGCGTGCGCGCGGCGGACCCGGTGGTGATGCTGCCGCAGGAGGTGCTGCGCGTCGGCGGGCGGCAGGTGACGGTGAACGTCCTCGCGGTCCGGCCCGGCGGGCTGGGCTCGCCTCGTCCCGGCAGCGGCAGCGCATTGACCGGCGGCGGTCAACTCGTGCTGGACCGACGCGCCCACGTGCCGCTCGGCTCGGCGGTGACGCTCGGCACGACCGCCCTGCACGTGGTGGGCACCGTCTCCGGCCGCACCCTCACCGCGGGCATCCCGCTCGCGTACATGACGCTCGCCGATGCGCAGGCCGCACTGCTCGGTGGCCAGCCGGTGGTAACGGCCGTCGTCACCACCGGGGTGCCGACCGCCGTGCCGACCGGGCTCGCGATGTTCACGCCCGGGCAGGTCGAGGCGCACAGCCTCACCACGCTCGCCAGCGGCGTCTCATCGATCAACAAGTCGCGCACGATGATGTGGGTCGTGGCAGCAATCATCATCGCCGCGCTGGTGTACGTCTCCGCGTTGCAACGCGTGCGTGACTTCGCGGTGCTGAAGGCACTCGGCTCGTCCTCCGCGGCGCTGTTCGGCAGCCTGTGCCTGCAGGCGGTGCTGGTGACGTTGCTCGCCGCCGCATTCGGCACCGTGCTGTCGTTCTTCCTCACCGGCGTGTTCAACCAGCCGCTGTCGGTGCCCACCAGCGCGTACGCGACCTTGCCGCTGGTCGCGCTCGTCGTCGGCGTCGCCGCCAGCCTGGTCGCGCTGCGAAGGGCGACCTCCGCCGATCCGGTCGCGGCGTTCGGCGGCTGAGGTGGGCACACTGCGCGTCACCGACCTGACCGTGGAGTTCGTTTCCGGCGGCTACAAGGTCACCCCGTTTCGTGACCTGTCCTTTGTGGCCGAGGACGGGCAACTCGCCGTGCTGCTCGGTCCGTCCGGCTGTGGCAAGACCACGTTGCTGTCCTGCCTGGCCGGCCTGCTCACGCCGACCCGCGGGAAGGATCACGTTCGACGATCTGGACGTGACCCAGTTGCGCGGCGCAGCACTGTCCGCGTACCGCCGGCGCACGGTGGGTGTGGTGTTCCAGGCGTTCAACCTGATCCCGAGCCTGACCGCGCGGGCGAACGTGATGGTGCCGCTGCGCATCAGCGGCGTCGGACGTACGGGCGCAGGTGAGCGAGCTGATCAGCTCCTGCGAGACGTCGATCTCGGCGAGCGTGGCGGCCACCGGCCGGGACAACTGTCCGGTGGTCAGCAGCAGCGGGTGGCGATCGCGCGCGCGCTGGCGCAGGATCCGCCGTTGGTGATCGCGGACGAGCCGACCGCGCACCTGGACTACATCCAGGTCGAAGGCATCCTGCGGCTTATCCGGCAGATCGCGGCGCCGGGACGGCTCGTCGTGGTCGCGACGCACGACGACCGGATCACGCAACTGGCAGATCAGGTGATCGAGCTGGTGCCGCACGCTGCGTCGCTGCAGCGCGAACCGGTCGAGGTCGAACTCGAAGCCGGCCAGGTGCTGTTTCGCCAGGGCGATCCGAGCGACCTCGTCTACGTCGTGCGCTCCGGCGAGGTCGGTATCTATCGGGAGCGGGCCAATGGCAGCGAGGAACCGCTGGACGTGGTCACGCCGGGCCGGTATTTCGGCGAACTCGGACCGATGATGAACCTGCCACGCAGCGCATCCGCACGTGCGGTGTCGCGCGCGCAGCTCGTCGGCTACAGCGTCCGCGAGTTCCGGGCATCGATGCGTGCGGCGTCGGACCAGCACGACCCTTTGCCACGCTGAGGATCGGCACTTCGAAACCGAGGACCGGAAAGCCCGCGCTACATTTCGTACGTGCCCTTCCAGCCGCTGCCGGGCCTCGACGGTCCGGTTCCCGACGAGGCTGTGGTCGTTCGGCACGGCGACGACGAATACGTCCTGGACGTGCTGGCGTTGACCAGCAACTACCAGTGCATCTATGGGCGGGGTTGCAAGGGGACGACGCCACTGGCCGGCGAAGGGCCCGGTCGTCATCAGCCGGCCGATCCCTCGGTCGCCGGGTGTTGCCGCATCACGCCGAGCTATGACTTCGCGACGGCAGAGGTGGATGAAGCGGACGCCGCCCGGGTGGACTCGCCACTGCGAGTAAAGCCGTTCGCCGACGCGCTCGGGCCGGACGACGCGCAGCACTACGAGCAGATCGCGGCCGGCGAGTGGTACGTCGAGGAACACGACGAACTCGGCAGTTTGGTCAGCCGACATACCGCTGTTGGCGGCAACTGCATATTCCTCAATACCGAGACGCCGCAGGACAAGCTCGGCTGCTCGCTGTACCACCTGGCAAACCGGCTGGGGCTGGACCCGAAGCAGACGCGGCCGATGGTGTGCCACAGTGCGCCGGCGGCGGCATTCACCGTGGCTGAGCTGGCCAACGGTGGTGAGCGCGTGTTGGTCACGTTGCGGCCACATTGGTTCGGCTGGTTCGCGGCTGAGGGCTACTTCTGCATGTCCGACCCGGCCGCGTTCTCGGCCGGCGAACCGGTGTTTCGCCGGATGGCTTCGGAGTATTCGACGCTGTTGGGGGAATCGGTGTACGGGGCGTTGCTACCGGTGCTCGAGGAGATCTGGGTTGAGCGCGGTAAGCGGCTCAAGGGCAACTGGGGCCGCCCGGTGCAGCTCCAGGCGCCGCGGGGGTATCGCTGACTCACCCCGGCCGACAGCGCTAGCGTCCCGACTGATCACGGCGAATTCCGGAGCTTCGCTGCGACTGTGTGGCCATCTGGCGACCATGGAGAGGGGCATCCCGATCGCGCACGTGAGCGCGCTGTATGGCGTGGTTCTCAGGCATCTCTCAACCGATTTCCTATTCGCCGTCAGCCGTCGCGTCCGTGTGTTATTTCCCGTTAATCGACGGTGTGGAGATTCGACTGGATGGCCGACGATCTTGGCGGGATACTGGCGCCCATTCGCGGGTGCCAGGTGCTCGTCCGCGGCTGGCCGGCTGGGAGGGCAGGCATGGTGCGCAGGCATGTCGCGGCAATCCGGCGGCCGTTTCTGTCTGAGATATCGCCGTGTTGATCGCGGCCTGCTCGTCGAGCACACCGAGCGACGGTGCTGGCGTTGAGCCTGCACATCGTCCTTCGCACCGCGGGAGGCACCGTTGACCGAACCGACCGAGCCGCCGCCCGCCACCTATCTACGGTCCGACGACGAATACGAAACGCGACCCGTAGCGGCGGGCTCACCCGCAGCCGCACCCCCGCCGGTGACGCCGTCGGCAACAGCAGCAGCAGCGACAACGGCAGCAGCATCGTCGGCCCAGTCGTCGCTACCCGCATCCGGCAAGGTCGTCGTCCGTGGCCGGGTCGAGGGCATCGACCGCTTCCGCGACAGCGCCAACAACAGGTCAGTGATCTCCTTCCGGCTGGAGCGTTACGACGAGGCGGGCAACCGCCTCGCGCCGGTCGCGGTCAGGTTCCGCTCCATGGGCGGCGTGGTCACCAGCGGCGACGAGGTTGAGGTCGAAGGCACCTGGAAGAACAACGTCATCAATGCCGATCGCATTCGCAGCCTGACCACTGGCGCCGAGTCCAAACGCATGAGCCTGGCCACCCTGTGGACCGAGCATCGCGGGTTGTTCATCCTCGTCGGCGCCGGCCTCACCGTTTTCGTCATCCTTTTCGTCGTCATCCTGAGTCAATCCTTCGGCGGCTCCAACCCCCCGAAGCTCCCTGCGGTGGACAAGGTCAGTACGGGTTCCGACGGCAAGGTTGCCGTGCCGAACCTCGTCGGCGAAGGCGTCGAGGTTGCAACAGAGCAACTGTCCAGCGACGGCCTGGATGCGGCCACCACCATCGCGTCGTCCAGCACCGTGCCGGCGGGCAGTGTGGTCAGCACGAATCCCGTGGCGGGGACGCGCGTCGCGCCGCACTCGACAGTCACCATCATGCTGTCCTCGGGCAACCTGCCCGGATTTGGCGCGACGTCCGGCACGCCGTCGCTCACTCCTCCGTCGCTGACGAAGCCGTCCTTGCCGACCCTGGGCGGGGGCGTCGTCTCACCGCCGTCAGTCCCCGCACTGTCGACCTCGCCATGACCGCGGCCGTCAACACCGCCAACATCGACTACCTGCAGCGATTCGGTGCCGCGCCGGATCTCAGCACCGGCTCGACGGTGGCCGGACCGGAGTCGGCCCGGCGGCTGTTGCGGATCGCCGGCATCGGGCGCACCGAGAAGTACAGCCGAGCGGCCGAGGTCCCGCCCACCGCGCAACTACTCACCGGGCTCTACGGGCACCGGATCCCGGTCGCGTTCGCCGTGCGCGGCAAGCCCGACGGTGTCCAGGTCACGCTTGGTGCTTGGTCGCTGCGGGAGAGCCAGCCAGGTAATGACGATCGCCGCCGTGATGTCGCCCTATCGGTGCTGCGCAGCCTGTACCCGGTCGTCGACGCCGAGATGGCGACCTGGATCGGCGGCGACTGGCCGCTGTCCGGGTATGTGCTCGGCACGCCCGCACCGATGGCGCACGAGCAGTCGTCGGTGGATGCGGCGGCGCCGTGGGATCGGATCATCCGGTCCATGAGCGGAGCGGATTACTGCGCGCTGGTGCTGGCCTATCCGGTTGGCGAGCATGCGCTCGCTGACCAGCGGCAGGGCGTGCTCAACGAGATCCGTTCCGTGTCCACCGCCGGCAAGCTCGAAGGGTCGCCGAGCCCACTGCTGGAGACCTACGACGGCTTGCTGCGCCGCCAGCTCGCCTCGCTCAGCGAAGCCTTGGCCACCGGCGGCTGGCGCACGGCCGTCTACCTGCTCGGCGACGGCGACTCCTACCCGCGGCTGGCCGCCGCGTGGCGCTCGGTGTTCTCCGGGCCGGAGTCACTGCCCGAGCCGGTTCGTGTGTTCGACGCGCCGCAGGCCGGTGAGCTCGCGCGGACGTGGGCCTATGCCGAACCGACCGAACAAGCCGGTGCGGGCCTGTACCGGCGCCCGTTCGAGGCGCAGACGCTTCTCACCTCGGCTCAGCTGGCCCAGTACGTCCATCTGCCGGAGACCGAGACGCCGGGCTTTTCCGTCGACACGGCACCCCGGTTCGACTCGGTCCGCCCCAGCGCGCTCGACCGGGACGGCATCGCGCTCGGAGCTGTGCTGCACAACAAGAAAGCAACCGGCACCGACTACCGCCTGACGCTGGACGCATTGACCCGCCACGTTCTCGTCGCCGGCCTCACCGGCTCCGGTAAGACCAACACGATCTTCTCGCTGCTCAGCGCCGCCGACGATGTCAACGTCCCGTTCCTGGTGATCGAACCGGCGAAGACCGAATACCGGGCGCTGCTGCGCCATCCGCACCTGGGACCGCGGGTCCGGGCGTTCACCGCCGGCCGGGACACAGTGTCACCGCTGCTGATCAATCCGTTCGAGGTACCGGACGGGGTGACGGTCAGTGAACACCTCGACCTGCTGCGCGCCGCGTTCGCCGCCAGCTTCGGCATGTGGACGCCGCTGCCGCAGATTCTGGAGCGCTGCTTGCACCAGATCTACGTCGACCGCGGCTGGGATCTGCGCACGAACATCAACACACGCATCGGCTCCGGTGCGACGACCGCCGACGCGTGGCCCCGACTCACCGACCTGATCGTCAAGGTCAACGACGTCATTCCCTCCCTCGGCTACGAGGACCGCGTCGCCGGCGACCTGCGTGCCGCGCTGGTCACCAGGCTCGAAGCATTGCGCGCGGGCGGCAAGGGATCGATGTTCGACGTGGGCCTGTCCATGCCGATCGAGGACCTGCTCGCCGCACCGGCAGTCATCGAACTCGAAGCGATGGGCGACGACGGGGACAAGGCGTTCCTCACCGCACTGCTGCTCATCCGGCTCGTCGAGTACCGGCGCGCGGCTGGCCAACGGCCGAGCCTGCAGCACCTACTCGTCATCGAAGAGGCGCATTGGCTGCTCGCCAATGTCGGACGAATGACGGAGGGCTACGCCGATCCGCGCGGCCAGGCCGTCGAGGTGTTCTCCAACCTGCTGTCGGAGATCCGCGCCTACGGCCAGGGTGTCATCATCGCCGACCAAGTACCCGTTCGACTCGCACCCGACGTCGTGAAGAACACCGACCTCAAGATCGCGCACCGCATCGTCGCCAACGACGACCGGTTCGCCCTCGCCGGCGCCATGGCCATGGACGAGGAACAAGCGCGAGCGCTCACCACGCTCGCGGTCGGCGAAGCAGCGGTGTTCAGCAGCGGCGACGACACACCGGTGCTGGTGCGCATCCCGCTCGCCAAGGATCCGCTCTCACCCGTGCCGCCGACGCATACCGAGGTCGCGGAGCGGATGGCGGCATGGTCGGCCGCTGCTCGCTCGACCGGGCTGTTCTGGCCGATTCCCAGCTGCGCGCAGACCTGTGCGGACGATCCGGCCGCCTGCGCCGCCGCGCGTCGCCTCGCCGAAGACACCTACGTCCAACGCATCCTGGCGCGCACCCTGCTCTCGACTGCGACCGACCCGTCCGCGTTGGATCGGCTCTGGGAAGACCTCGTCAACACCCTGAACGCCCGCCGCGAACCCGGCATCACCGAACACGCACTGCTACAGGCGTTCGCCGGCCACGGCGCCGACTGGTTCGCCCGTCACCGCGGCGTGCAAGGCGGCTGGACGTTCATCGACACCGACGCTTATACGGCCGCGGTGCGCGACGTTCTGCTCGGCAAGCTCCACGGCTCCGACGCAACCGACCCGAGCCGCGTTGTGTTCACCGCGCTGGCGGCACGGTTACACCGCCGCGACTTCGATCCCTATCCGGTGTGTTCCACGGTCTGCGGGTCCGAGGGCGAGTGCCGGTATCGATCCGCCGTGGCCGACCTAGTCACCTCTGGCCGCTATCGGCGGACATGGCGCGACGCTGACGCCACCGATGCCAAAGCCGGTGCAGGCCAGAAGGCCACCTGGGAGGTCTGCCAGGACGCCGCCTACGAGCTCATCGAATTCCCCGACGAAGTCACCCCGCCCGAGCTGCTGCCGGTGATTCTCAAATCCGCCCGCCAAGCATGCATGTGCTTCGAACAGCAAATGCTCGCCGAGGACTACCGCAAAGTCCCGCGCACCGTTCGCCGCATCCTCGCCCGCACGTTCACCGAAGCGGGAATGGAGTGACGAATCCAGGCAGCGCCTATTCGCTGGCACAGCGCCTCGGCCTCTTCTTAGAAGGAGGCGGCGCTCCCAAGTCCGACACCGGACCGTCATCGGAGAACTCGAACAACGACGCAGGAGGCACTGATCCCAGCCAGCGCAACGACCGCGGCGATCTCGTTAAACGGGCGACTGTCGACGGTGTGGGTAACTTCGCCAAAATGTTCGATCAACCACCGCCGCATGAGCCAATCGTGAGCCAGCCGGATCCGGAACCGCCCCCAATGCCACCCCCCGAGCTACCTAGCGAGCCGGACGTATGAGGCGCGAACAAAGCGGCGGCGCGGACCAAGGCCATCGCAACGACCGCGGTGACGTCTCTGCCGGCAACCGCGACGACGGCGGCCGGGGGAACAACGACCAGTCAGCTGGCGACGCTTCACCGACGTTCTCCGAGGACTATGGCAAAGCTCCCCGGACTGTCCGCCGCATCCTCGCCCGCACGATGGCTGAGGCGGGGCTGCAATGACCTTCGAGTGGGCTGCGGGGCGGCACTCCGTAAAGGAAGCCCCACCTGAACCGCCGCTGGTCATTGACAACCGGCCCGATCCACATCTTCACGATCACGATCACGACGACGACAACGATCACGACGACGACGACGATCACGACGACGACGACGATCACGACAATGACGATTCTGGTGGCTCAGATCAGGCGCAACGCAACGACCACGGGAACGTGGGATCGAACGGAGGCGACAGTCGTGATGGTGGTGACGGTGGAGGCCATGAGGAGCATCACTAACCGCAGGGTGTCACTGGGCGCGATCCGCTCCACGGCGGTGTGACGGTAGATCCGAAAACTGCCCATGTTAATCAATGACTGCCGGTTCAGCCGAGGGGGGCGCGATCAAAATGGGCGGAGATAGGACGAGCATCGGCCGCGGGTACGACGGGCCGGTCGGGGAGAAGTCGGAGTCTGGCACGACGTCGTCTGAACACGTGTCGTCGGAGTCGAGCGGGCACGCGGCGAGCCAGGGCCCGGCTACGGGCGACGTCGTCGCTGGTGGTGCGGCCGCGACGGCCGCGGCGACTGGCGCAGCTGTGTACGCCACGCGTCAGAGCGACGGCGATGGTGCAGTCGCGCCAGCTGCCGAGTCAAACAACGGCGCGGCCGGCGATGACGCGCAGACCTCCTCGGCAGCCGAGTCCGCGTATCGACCGGCCGTGCTCGACCAGCCCACGCCGGGCGCGGGCACGGCGGGCTACGGGGTCGACTGGGGTGCGCCGGCCGGTGAAACCATTGGGGACTACGGTCCACCGGATTCGTCCCCGGCGGACTCTGTGGCCGGATACGACCCGAACAAGGGCACCGCGGGGTACGAGCTCGACTGGGGTCCGTCGAACGGCACGGGCCCCGCGCTGGCCAATGCGGACACGGTGCCGGTAGTCGCTCCGGAGTCGGCGGCAGCTGCGGCGCCGACGCCGGACGGGTCAGGGGTAACGCCGGCGGACTCTCCCGCGCTGCCGGCAACGCTCCCGGATGCTGCCCAAGCGGCAACCCTGCCTGGTGTCGATGCGTTGGCCGCGACTCGGCCGGCACCGGGTGTGGATGCTCTGGCTGCGACTCAGCCGGCACCGGGTGTGGATGCTCTGGCTGCGACTCAGCCGGCACCGGGTGTGGATGCTCTGGCTGCGACTCAGCCCGCGCCCGGCCCGGCGCCGACACCGGCGCCCGGCCAGCCCGGGTCGGCAGCGACCGCGAGTGATCCGAACAAGCTGTCGACCGAACGCTATTCGGATCTGAGCGACGCGAGGGCGGCCAGTCAGGTCCGCAGCAACCAGATCGGCCGGGAGATAAACGATCTGCGTAGCCAGCCAGCGTCCTTGGCGCGCGACGCGGCAATCGCGGACAAGACGCAGCAGTTGGCACAGCACGAGACCTTGCAGAGCTCCGTCCGCGGCGAGGTGTCCCGCTCCGTCGCCGCCGACATTCACGACTACATGCAGACGCCGCGTGCCGGTCAACTGTTCGATCCGGCCGAGCGCGCCGCCCTCGGTCCGGGGGCGACGGCATCCGGCACCGCGGCAGCGCAGAAAGACGTGATGACGAACGCCGCCGTCCGCGACGTCGCCGCGGCTCAGGCTGATCGGCAAGCTGCCGTCGCCGCGTTGAGTGACGCTCGGGCGCTCCCGGAAGGCGCCGGGCGCGACGCCGCCGTGGCTGAGGCGCGCGCACAGCTCGACGTGGCGCAGAATCGGATGGCGGCCGCGGTCGACAAGCTCGCCGCCGACGTCTACGCCGCGACCCCAGCCGCGGACCGGCGCGCCGCTGACCTGCCGGACTTCGCCGGTGACCAGCAAGGATGGGAAAACCTCGACCGGGCACCTGCCGGCGACAACAACGCGCCCTCGCCCAGTGACGGTCCCGCGCCGGAACAACTCGATCGCGCACCCGCCGACGACAACAACGCGCCGCCACCCAGCGACGCCCCCGCACCCGAGCCGTCCGGGAGCAACGCACCCGCGGACGGCAACGGGGCGGCCCCATCGGAATCCGTCGAACCCGACGTGGACCCGCTCGCGCAGAGCGGCGAATGGCAGGCTGCCCCGCCCGGTGGAGCAATCCCGCCGGCGACCTCCGTCGACACCTCCGCCACTTCTGCCGCCAACGCTGAGGCGAACACCGAGCCGAACGTTGGGGGGCCGGGGGACGACGACGCTGCGACGGAGGGAGTCGATCCACTCGCGCAGAGCGGCGAATGGCAGGCCGCTCCGCCCGCTACCGACGCTTCGGCAGTCTCACCCTCCACTACGCCGCTGGAGCATGACGTATCCGACCTCAGCGGTCCGAAGGACTGGGGCGGCCGCGCCGAACAGACGGCTGGCGACGGCCTAGCCAGCAACGTGAACGGCCTGAACCTGGACGTCGATGGTGGGTCTGCGCGGTTGGATCAACTTCCGAGCAACGTTGCCGACGCACTCGGCAACCGAGGTATCGACACAGAGGTGCTTAACCGCGGTGGAGGCGAGCAGGCGATGATCGCCGGCGGCCCGCACGCCGACGAGGCAGCCGGCGTCATCGCGGACCAGCTCAATGACCCGGTGACCGAACGGATGCCGAACGGGTCGCCTGATACACCGCCGTCATCGAGTCCACCGTCAGGTACCGACCCAGCGGGTTCGCCAATTTCTGGACCGGCACCGGAAGGCGGACAGCAACCTTCGCCGGGGAGCTCTGGACAGCCGGTGGACAGCGACGCCGCGTCGGATCTGTCAAACGACGCTGTGTTGGACGTCGAACTCGCCAATCGTGACGCCGCCCTCAACGCTGCCTATAGCGAGCAGAACGCCGCGTCCAGGGCTGCGGTTGAGGCGGCGCAGTTGCCGTCCGGTCCGGAACGTGACGCGGCGGTTGCGCAGGCGGACGCGGCTTGGCAGGCGGCTGAGCAGAAGGTCAGCGACGCCTCCGCGGCGCACAGCGAGATCGTCGGCGCACGGATCGACGCCGCGCAGGCGCGGATGGACCAACAGGCCGCGCGTGAAGACTTTGGCCGTATCGGCAACTCGATGGATTCCGGCCCGGCCAAGGATGCGGCCCTGTCCGCCGCTGCGGATCGATTCCAGGAAGCCACCGCCAAGGTCGACGCCGCGCAAGCCAAACTCGACAACCTCGCCAACGACATCGCCGGACGCGCACCGACCCCGCCGAACCCGGACGGCGAGGCGGCAGCCGGGCGCCCGGCGCCCTCACCCGACGCCCCAGCTACGGCCGCACCGAGCGAGCAAGCAGCTTCCGGCGCGGGCACCGGACAGGCAGCCCCCGCACCGGCGCCGGGCGACGCCGCCGCTCGTCAATCGACCGAGGCGGTGTTGGACGGCGAACTCGCCAATCGTGACGCCGCCCTCAACGCTGCCTACAGCGAGCAGAACGCCGCGTCCAGGGCTGCGGTAGAAGCGGCGCAATTGCCGCCCGGCGCGGAACGTGACGCGGCGATGGCGCAGGCGGACGCGGCCTGGCAGGCGGCCGATCAGAAGGTCAGCGACGCTTCCGCGGCGCACAGCGAGATTGTCGAGGCACGGATCGACGCCGCGCAGGCGCGAATGGACCAACAGGCCGCGCGCGAGAACTTTGGCCGTATCGGCAACTCGATGGACTCCGGCCCGGCCAAGGATGCGGCCCTGTCCGCCGCCGCGGATCGATTCCAGGAAGCCACCGCCAAGGTCGACGCCGCACAAGCCAAACTCGACAACCTCGCCAACGACATCGCCGCCAAGAATGCGGGAGACACCGGCGCCGGTTCGGCCGACTCCGTGACGCCCAACGACAGCCCGGCCGCGGCGGCCGACAGCGCGGCTGCCGGCACGGCCGACGCGCAGTCGCCGCGGACCGGTCCCGACTCGACGCCGCCCAGCTCGTCCGGCACAGCGCCTGAGCCCGAAAGCCCGGCGCCGGCCGGGCCGCCGCCGACCCCAGCGGGACAGGGCGACGCGGCGGGTAATGGCGCCGCGGGCAGCGACGCCGTGGGCAGCGACGCCGTTGCCGACGTGGGCCGTGCCGACACAGCTGCTACTGAGACAGGCGCCGGTACGAGCGACACCGCCGAACCCGACGGCGCCGCCGCCGACACCGAACCTGCCTCTGACAGCGGTCGGGGTGACCTGGGTGCCTCGTTCGCAGGCGACGCGGACCCGCTGGCGCAGAGTGGGGAATGGCAGACCGCGCCGACGGCAGGAGTTGACGCGCCGGCGACGTCGCCCGCAGCCGACGCGGACGCGGCCGGGCCCGACACGGCGGAATCGGAAACAGGTGCGTCGCAAGCGGCTTCGTCGGACGCGGCCGACCCGCTCGCGCAGAGCGGCGAGTGGGAGAGTGCCCCGACCGCCGGCGTTCAAGCACCGGACGTCGCCGATGGCGCTCCCGCAGCGAGCGCAACTGACGCAGCGACGGCGACTGACGCAGCCTCGACGACGGCCCTCGCGTCCGAAGGCGCCGATGCCACATCGGCGAGCGGTGCGTTGGCCGAATCGGGCACGATTGCCGGCGCCGAAACCGCTGCCGGCGCCGGCGGGATGGCCGAGGCCGCCGCGGTGGGCGACGCAGTACCGATCGCCGGCGAGGCGCTGATGGCCGCGCCGCTCGCCGCAGACGTCGGCCAGCTGATCGCCGACGCGACGGATTCGTCCTACGGCCATGACGCCCAGGTGCACCAGGACGTCGGCAACATCGCCGGCGACGTCTTCGATGTGGTGAGTGCGCCCGCCCAGGTCCTCACCGGCATCGCCGACCTGGCCAACGATGTCTACGACGCCGCCACCGAGGACGCGCCACCGGCGGATTCGTCGAGCATGTCCGGCATGTCGTGGGACGGGGCGCGCGAGAACCTGGTCAGCGACGTGGCCCACGACCTCGGCGGCGGTACCACCGCCGACAGCAACCGCACCGCGCACGAGCGGGTTGACGCGGAGAAGAGCGAAGCCAGTCAGAAGTCGGATGCCGCGAAGGCGCAGGAGAACCGCGAGTACGCATCGGCGTCATCCGAACAACGCGAGGAATCAGGTCGCGACACCGGTGCGCAAGGCCACGGCAATGACAACACCGGTAACGAGACGAGTTCGTCGTTGCACGAAGCTCCTGCGGCCACCGGCACGCACGACGGCGGCTGGGGAAGTGGGCAACAGCCCGGGCAGCCGTCAACGACAACGGCGGCCACTGAACCGGCATCGCCGGACGCGGGTGGCGCAGCACCGGCGGACGGCGCCGGCCCCGATCGGCCGAGCCTCAACGGCGACGGACAGTCACCACCCAATGCCGACGGCGCGAAATCCGACGCCGGTCACGACGCAAGCGACGGCGCCGAGTCGGGGCACGACGGCGAATCGGGTGAGGGCGGGGCTAGCGGCGCGAGCGGTGGCAGCGAGTACCGGGCCAGTGAGTACTCCGAGGGCGGCGGCGACTCGGCGTCGGCATCCAGCGAGTCGAATGATTCGAGCGAGACGAACCGCTCGTCCGGCTCGTCCGACCAGTACGCCTAAGGAGTTCTGATGGCCATGGCGCCACGCACCTGGGATGAGCCGGACGACGACGACGAGGACCGGAAGATGACTGTGGTCGATGTACCCACTGGCGCAACTCGCGCGGCCGACGGCATCCTTCCGGTCGGTGCCGCTATCGCTGCCGCCGACGCGGGCGTCGGGGAAGTCGCCGCCGAGGCAACCGCCGCGGTGTCCATCAACGCCGCCATGGGTGCGAGTCCGGCGAACGTCGCCCGCGTCACGGGCATGGCCCTGCACGCCATCGCCGTAGCCCAAGCCGACGCCATGCAGGTCGAGGCCATCGCCCAAGCCGAGCAGGATGCGATTGCTACCGAGGCGGCTACACCTCCCGCAAGCGCGGAAACGTAGGAGTGGCTCCCGCCTGACAGCGCTGCTCAGCCACAGACAACTCCCTCATGGAACGGGAGTGTCACCAATCAACCGAAGTAGGTGTAACCCATCAACCGGAACACCGTCACCCATCAACCGAAGGCCGAAAGGGAAGCATCAACCGAAGCAATACACCGGATTTGTGCGCCGCCAGGGACTCGAACCCCGAACCCGCTGATTAAGAGTCAGCTGCTCTGCCAGTTGAGCTAGCGGCGCTCACACGCAATCGGCCCACCTCGGTGGGCCGCCACAGCGACTTTAGCATGCAGGTAACCCACCGAATTCAGACGATTCTCGCCGTTCAGTAGGTCGTCCAGATGCCGAGTTGCTCGCCCAGCGACGTGGTGAACAGCACCGTCTGCACGGACTGGCCTTTCGGCACCGAGAACACGATCGTGCCGGCCACCCGGCGCCCGGTGGTCACCACCGTCTTGGTCAGCGGGGTCGCCTTGCCGACCTGCGCGTGCACCGTTGCGCCGCTGTTGGACTCGGCGCTGAAGTTCGTCGAGTCGATCGGGAACGAGCCGTACACGCCGAGTGCGGTGACCGTTGCCTGGTATGGCACCGCCTTGGCGTTCGTCGCGGCCGGCAGCTGCTTGAGCTTCGACACGGTGACGGTGGCGTCCGCGCCGTTGACGTTGATCGAGACCGGAGTATCGACCTTCGACCCGACGACCACCGGTGGCGGCGATCCTTGATCGGCCGAATGGCTGGCCGCTCGCGCCGGCCCGGACGGGTGGGCCTTGTGGTGTCGCGACTGCTGTATCAGCGCGACGCTGAGGATCGTCACCGAGACCAGTGCGAAAAGGCCGATGAGCACCCACGGCCACTGCGGCGGTTCGTCCTTCGCGTGCCGTCCGCGCCCGGCCGGGATCCGCGATCGTGGCGCGTCCGCTTCGTCCACGCGCGGCAGCGTGGCGATGGCGCCGGTGGCAGCGTCCGGGGCAGCACCAGTCGCCGCGTCGGAATGACCGGCGGCGTGCGACACGCTGCGCACCGGCCGGCGCGCAGCCGCGGCTTGGGCACGTGGCGAAGGTGGGGCGACTCGTGCCGGTGCCGCCTGTACGTGTCCGAGACGCTGGTCGACCGGCGGGGCTCCGCCCTGGACGGTAGAGGTGGGGCCGCCAGGGCGGCCACCCGTGGCCGGGTGTGGCCGGGTCGGCGGCGCACCGGTCGGGCGCAACACATGCACCGGGGCGGCCGGTCCTTGCCCGTTGCCGCCGTTCGAGCGCGCCGCCAGCTTGCGCTGCGCCTGCGCGTGCTCGTCGGCAGTCAGGATTCCGGCGCGCAGCAACGCATCGAGTTCAGCGATCTCGCTCGTGTTGGCCATCGGTCCTCGGACATCGTCGGTGCTGTGCGCGGTCAGCCAGCCGAGCGATCGGAGCGTACGACGGCAACGGCCGGACGGCACCCCGATCGGTCAGCCTGGGGTGAGTGACGGGGCTCGAACCCGCGACATCCTGGACCACAACCAGGTGCTCTACCTGCTGAGCTACACCCACCATGACGGCGACGGATCGCCGGGCCCGATCAGTTTACCGGCCCCGCCGGGCTGTTCACCCCAGCGGCGGAATCCGTCGGCGACCCACCCTGACTCGGCGGCGATTCAGGGACCGGGTCCAGCCCGCCGACTTCGCCGAGGATGGCCCGCGCCGCTGCCTGCGCCTGTTCCTGCGACGGGCCGGGCGCAGGCACGAACAGGGTCTCGCGATAGAACCTCAGCTCCTGCACACTCTCTTCGATGTCGGCGAGAGCGCGGTGCGCGAGGCCCTTCTGTGGCTGGGATTGGTACACCTTCGGATACCAGCGCTTGGCCAGCTCCTTGATCGACGAAACGTCGATCATCCGGTAGTGCAGGTGTGCGTCCAGTGCCGGCATGTCCCGCGCGAGGAAGCCGCGGTCCGTGGCGATCGAGTTGCCGCACAGCGGCGAGGACTTCGGCTCCGGCACGTGCCTGCGCACATAGTCCAGCACCATCGTCTCCGCCTCGCCGAGCGTCGTCGTGGCCCGGCGCACCTCGTCCGTGAGCCCGGACGATGCGTGCATGTCCCGGACGTAGGGGATCATCGTGTCCAGCACGTCGTCGGCGACATGAATGACGACATCGAGCCCGTCGTCGAGCTGGTTGAGATCGGCGTCGGTGACAAGCACGGCCACCTCGATGAGCGCGTCGCGCCGCAGGTCGAGTCCGGTCATCTCACAGTCGATCCACACCAGATGCTCTGCCACGATCGCTGAGGTTATACGGCCTCACTAGCGTGGGGAGCAGGACGAGGTCGGAGGAGGCCGCGATGGCACCCCAGCTGTTGACTGACGAGGACATCCAGGCACGTCTGTCGTCGCTGCATGCGAGCTGGGCCGGTGATCGGCACAAGCTCTCCCGCTCCATCGAGTTCGCCGATTTCCCGACCGCGGTGGAGTTCGTGAACCGGCTGGCCCCGCGCTGTGAGGAGCTGGATCATCACCCCAATCTGGCCATTCGCTGGCGCTGGGTAGATGTGGAACTGTCCACGCACAGCGCGGGCGGGGTGACCGAGCTGGACCTGAGCCTGGCCGACATCGTGGACGAGGTCGCGGCCGGGCTGCCGCAGGCCTGACGCTGGTCTAGTCCCGACGTGGGGAGTTTTTTGCCCGGATTCCGGGAAGAAACTCCCAGATCGGGTCAGGGCTTGCTGCGCCAGCTCCCCATGCCGAGCGCGATCAGGCGCAACTGGCGCTCGGCGCGACCGAGAATCGCGGCCTCGTCCTCGCCGTGACGCGGATCGACCTCGAGCAGGTTCATGACAACCCCGAGCATTGCCGAGACCATCAGGTCAGCGGCCATCTCCAGGTCGTCGGCGGTCCAGTCGAAGCCGGTGGTGAGCCGGGCCAGGTCGACGGCCAGCTCACTGGTGAACAGGCGCAGCTCGGTGTCGATGGCGCGGCGGACCCCGCTCACACCGCCGTAACGTTCGCGCACCAGGAACCTGAACTGAGCCGGATGCGCACGCACCTGGTCACCCAGAATCTGCACGGTGCTCTTGATGATGTCGCCGTGCGCGGCCACCCCGCGGCGCGCGTTGCGGATCATCTGGCGCAGCGGCCGCATGCTCTCATCGACGAGCTCGACGCCGAGGGCGTCCATCGAGTCGAAGTGCCGGTAGAACGCGGTGGGGACGATGCCGGCGTCCCGGGCGACCTCGCGCAGGGAAATGCCAGCCAGACTGCGTGAGGCGATCAGACGCAGGGTGACCTCGAGCAAGGCCTGCCGGGTGCGCTCCTTGCGCTCGGCGCGGCTATTGCGCTGCGCCTCGCTCATCTGCGGCCGCCGATCCGCCGGCCAGCGCTGCTCACGTGCACGAGTGTACGCATTTTCGTGATGCACCCCACGCTTTTGCCCGTCCACGTTGACATGACCTGCACCTCCTCGATTCACTATTGAGTGTACGAGCGTTCACTGAACTTGGCACATCCAGAAGGAGGACGACGATGACCGCACTCGCACCAGCGCAGCAGCCGGGCACTGCACCGGGTCGTTTGTCACCGCGCCGCCTGTCGCCGCGCCGGCTCGTCGACGCGATCGAGTTGCTGGCCACCCCGCACGGCCTGGACCGCTATCTGGAACTTGTCAACCCGATGCTGACCGTGCGCGAGATGCGCGCCCAGGTCGTCCGGGCTGATCGCCGTCCCGGTGGCTCGATCACCCTGACGCTTCGGCCCACCCGGCAGTGGCAAGGCTTCCGCGCCGGCCAGTACGTGCAGATCGCAGTCGACATCGACGGCGTGCGCCGCACCCGGTGCTACTCCCCGGCGTCATCGCAGCACCGCGCCGACGGCTGCATCGAACTCACCGTCAAGGCACACGACGGTGGCCTGGTGTCCCAGCACCTGTACGCGCACGCAACCCCCGGGCTGGTGCTCGGACTCGCGCCGGCCGACGGGACGTTCGGACTGCCCGACGACCGGCCGGCCAGGGTGCTGCTGATCAGCGGTGGCAGCGGGATCACGCCGGTGATGTCGATGCTGCGCACGCTGTGCGACGAGGGCTACCCCGGCGAGATCACGTTCCTGCACTACGCCCCGGCCGCCACCTCGGTCTGTTACGCCGACGAACTGCGCGAGCTTGCGGCGAAACATCCGCGACTGCGCGTCGCTTTCGCCTACACCCGCGGCGGCGGCGGCGAACTGGCCGGCCATTTCGATCCGGCGCACCTGGACGCCGTCGCGCCCTGGTACGGCGAGGCGGAGTCGTTCGTGTGCGGCCCGCCGGCGCTGATGGCCGCGGTGCAGGAGCACTTCGACCACCTCGAACTCGGCACACGGCTACACACCGAAGCCTTCACGCTCACCACGCCAACCGTCGGCGCCGCCGACGCCACCGGGACGTTGACGTTCGGCCGCAGCAGCACTGCGGCCGCCAACACCGGCGCCACCCTGCTGGAACAGGCCGAAGCCGCCGGGCTCGATCCGGCCTACGGCTGCCGGATGGGGATCTGCTTCTCCTGCACCCAGATCAAGACCAGCGGCTGCACCCGCAACATTCGCACCGGCGAGACCGACGCCGACCCCGACACGGAGATCCAGCTCTGCATCAACGTGCCGGTCGGCGACGTGACGCTCGACATCTGATCTCAGCTACCAACTCAGCCACCCAACTCAGCTATCTGGAGGACCAGCCATGCCTACCAAGTCAGGTGCGCCGATGGTGCTCACCGAGTCCCAGCTCGACGAACTCGGCCGCGAACTCGACGCGATCCGCGCGCGGATGGTCGCCGACCTCGGCGAGGACGACCGTAGCTACATCTACAACGTCATCAAGTGGCAGCGCGGGTTCGAGGTCGCCGGCCGCGCCTCGCTGTTTCTCGGTTTCCTGCCGCCGTTCTGGCTGGCGGGCACGGCCGCGCTGTCGCTGTCGAAGATCCTCGACAACATGGAGATCGGCCACAACGTCATGCACGGCCAGTACGACTGGATGCGCGATCCAGCATTGAACTCGAAGAAGTTCGAGTGGGACACCGCGTGCCCGTCGGACCAATGGCGGCACTCGCACAACTACATGCACCACACCTACACGAACATCCTCGACAAGGATCGCGACATCGGTTACGGCATCCTGCGGATGGACGAGACGCAGAAGTGGAATCCCTACTACCTGGGCAACCCGGTGTACGCGTTCTTCCTGATGACGCTGTTCCAGTACGGCGTCGCCCTGCATGACCTGGAAGCGGAGAGACTGCTTCAGCCGGCAGACGCGCTGGTCGGACACGAAGAAGCTGCGCAAGGGCATCGCCCGCAAGATCGGCCGGCAGACGCTGAAGGACTACGTTCTCTTCCCCGCACTGACCGGTCCGTTGTTCCTGTCCACGCTCACCGCCAATGCGACGGCGAACCTGGTGCGCAACATCTGGGCCTACTCGATCATCTTCTGCGGTCACTTCCCGACCGGCGTCGCCACGTTCACCGAGGCGGAGTGCGAGGACGAGTCGCGCGGGCACTGGTACGTGCGGCAGATGATGGGTTCGGCCAACATCACCGGCAGCAAGCTGTTCCACATTCTGTCCGGCAACCTGTCGCACCAGATCGAGCACCACCTGTTCCCCGACTTGCCGGCGCGCCGCTACCCGCAGATCGCGGGCGAGGTCAAGGCGCTGTGCGAGAAGTACGGGCTGCCGTACAACTCCGGCGGGCTGTCCCGCCAGCTTGGCTCGACCTGGTCGAAGATCTTCCGGCTGGCGTTGCCGTCCCGGCTCTGGTTCGGGTGTGACCCCGCCCGCCATTAGCGTGGTGCCTGACAAGGTCACGCAGGCTGCGTAGGCAGGAGACGGTCGATGGTGGGCAGGTTCGAGATCGGTAAGGACACGCTGCAGGTGCTCACCGAGTCCGCGGCGTCCCACGTCGGGCGCATCGCTGTCATCGTCACCGGTGCCGTCCGAGAGGTCACTCGCGAGTTGGGGGAGTGGGCCTCGGACGCGTTCGAGATGCGTGACGCCGCGGATAAGGCGGAGATGGACGACTTCGGGGACGACATCGGCGACGACATCGGGGCGCCACCGCCCTGATCCTGAGCTGGGGCGGTCCGCCGGAACACGCTCGGGCGCGCACGTCCGTGCGTACACTGCGCGACGGTGCGACCATCGAGCCGCGGCGTGATGGCAGCGTGCCGTACTGCCCCCGTAGCTCAGAGGAGAGAGCATCCGCCTTCTAAGCGGCAGGTCGCTGGTTCGAGTCCAGCCGGGGGCGCCGGTCAGGGTCTGAGTTCAGGGCCGTCGGTCAGGGCCGCCGTTCGGGGCCGCCCGGTTCGCAGCGCACGAAGTCTCAGGCGCACGAAGTCTCAGGCGGCAGTGCCGACGGCGCGCAGGCCAGCATCGACGAACGTGATCATCCAGCCGAAGCTCTGGTCCGGGTCGTTGCTCCACTGGAACGCGTTGGCCGCTTGTAGTACCGCGTAGCCGTGGATGGTGCAGCGCAGCGTGCGGATGGCGTGGTCGAGGTCCGCCGCCGGGATGCCGTAACCGGACACCACCGCACGCAGCGACGTGATCACTCGCAGCCCCGCCACGAAGAGCGGGTCGTCCGGACCGCCGAATGCCGCGCCGACGGTGGCGGTGTACCGGCCGGGATGGGTTTCGACGTAGTCGCGCAACGCGGTGAACAGTGCCTCGACGGCCGCCAGCCCGGACTTGCCCTGGAGCGACTCGCGAATGGCGTCACCGAACTCGGCCATCGCCAGCGTCGCGATCCGGTGCTGCAGGTCGGCCAGGCTGTCGATGTGCTTGTACAGCGCCGGCGGCTTGACGCCCAGTCGATTGGCGAGCACGGCGAGCGTCACCGCATCGAAGCCGATCTCGTCGGCGAGTGCTGCGCCGGCGGAGACGACCTCGTCGGTGCCGAGGCCGGCTCTAGGCATCTGCGTGCTCGTCGAGGAACGCGATGATCGCCGCGGCCACCTGGTCCGGGTACTGCGCATGCGGGTAGTGCCCGCCGCCGTCGATCATCACGTAGCTGGCGGCGACCTGGGGGAGCAGTGCGACGATGTCGGCTGCTTCGGCCTGCGGGTCGGCCCAGTCGGGGTCGCGCGAGCCCATCACCACGAGCACCGGGCATCCGACGTTGGGCAGTTGCGCTTGTGCGTCGGTCGGCTTGGCGCGGCCCATGTTGATCGCGGCGCTCATCCGTCCGGGCTCGGCCAGGTTCTGCTCGAGTGCGGCGAGCCAGCTGTCCCAATCAGCGGGCTTGGCACCGTCGTAGGCGACGTTGAGGTAGCGCAGCCAGGTCTTGATGCTGCCGCTGATCGCGGTGCGCATCAGCAGCAGGCCGCCGCGGCGATGGTGCGCATTGCGGATCAAGCCGACGAGGCTGATCTTGGCCGGACGGGTGAACGGGTCGATCTCCACGATCGCGCGGACCAGGGCGGGATCGGCCGCGGCCGCGATGGTGGCCGAACCGCCGGAGAACGACTGCCCGACAATGACCGCAGGACCACCGAGGTGCTTGATGAGTTCGAGCAGGTCATGTGCGGTGTCCGTGCGGGTGTATGAGTCCCAGTCGGTGCTCGATTCGCCGTGCCCGCGCAGGTCGGCGGTTGCCACTCGGTAGCCGGCGGCAGCGATCAGCGGCGCGAGGAACCGGAAGCTGTTGCGGTTGTCCGCCATGCCGTGGGACAGGACGACCAGCGGGCCGTCCCCGATCACGTCGTAGGCGAGCCGAGCGCTGGCTACGGTGAGGAATTGCGTGCTCGGTGTCGCGCTCGTCATCGTTGCCCTCCTGGCTAGTTAATGTTCTTAGCCAAGAAGTTACGATGATTAACTTACGTTGTCAACTCTGCTATCGGCCGTGCAGAACCCGGCCCAACGAGAACTCCGGGTCGCGGGTGTCGGGTAGCCAACCGCGCACGGCCGCGACGCCGAACGCGATGAACGCGACGAGGGTGAGCACGAGGGCAACCATGTACTAAGTCTGCGCTTGTCAACATTGCGCCGCGACTGACTTTTCTCTCGGCAACGAACGCGGCGCGTAGCACGGCGCAACGACGTTGTCGGCGGGGCGAATCCACAGCGTCACTGCTTGTCCACAAACGATGCCCAAGGGAGCCTCGTCACCCCCCGTCCGACGCTTTGCTTGACGCAGTGCACGCCCAGGTAGGGCGTCCTGTCGAAGAGTGAGGAACGGATGAACGACACGATCATGACCGTCGTCGGCAACGTGGTCGACGAGCCGAGGATGCGAGTCACCAAGAACGGACATGCGGTGACCAACTTCCGGATGGCTTCCACGTCGCGCCGCTACGACCGCGAGCAGGGAGGTTTCGTGGACAACGGGACACTGTTCGTCACGGTCACCTGCTGGCGCGCATTGGGCGAGAACGTCGCACTATCGGTGCACAAAGGCCAACCTGTGCTGGTCACCGGGCGGTACTACTCCCGCGAATACGTCGTGAACGAAGTGCGCAAGGTCGCCTACGAACTGGAGGCAGGTGCTGTCGGGCACGACCTGTCCCGGGGCACCACCGAATTCACCAAGACCTATCGCCCGCGCGCCGTCACTCAGGTCGACGCCGACGAGAGCGGTATGCCTGCCGACACCAGTGACGAGTGGCTCGGCCTGTCCACCGCATCCGAACCCGGCACCGCCGAGCGGCGGAGGACGCCGAGGAGCTAGTCCTGGCCAAGGCAGGTTGACCCGCGCGGCGGCCGTCCCGCCAGGGGCGGCCGCCGAGGCTGGTTGGCCAAGCGTCAGCGTGGACGTCAGGGTGGCGCTGACCGAGGACGCTGACCGGGGAGGGCGCAGCCACGGCAGGGGACGGGCGCGGTCGCTACCACCGGGCTGGGACACTGGAGAGGAGCCCGCGCGGGCAGACTCGCGCGGCACTGGCGAGCGCCGCGATTGCGGCGCGTACTCACGGAGTTTGGACGGATAGTGGCTCAGTTCATCTACACGATGTACAAGGTGCGCAAGGCGCACGGCGACAAGGTGATCCTCGACGACGTCACCCTGTCATTCCTGCCTGGCGCGAAGATCGGCGTGGTGGGCCCCAACGGTGCTGGCAAGTCGAGCGTGCTGCGGATCATGGCCGGATTGGACCAGGCGTCCAACGGTGACGCGATGCTCGCCCCCGGCGCGACGGTCGGCTTGCTCCCGCAGGAACCAAAGCTGGACGAGACGAAGACGGTTCGCGAGAACGTCGAGCAAGCCGTTGCCAGCCTGCGCGCCACGCTCAAGAGGTTCGAGGAAGTCTCCGCAGCCATGGGCGAGCCCGATGCCGACTTCGACACGCTGCTTGCCGAGCAGGGCGAGCTGATGGAGACCATCGAGCACGCCGAGGGCTGGGAACTCGACAGCCGCATCGAGCAGGCGATGGACGCGCTGCGCTGCCCGCCAGGCGACGAGCCGGTCACGCATCTGTCCGGCGGCGAGCGGCGCCGGGTGGCGCTGTGCAAACTGCTGCTGGAGGCGCCGGACCTGCTGCTGCTGGATGAGCCCACCAACCACCTCGACGCCGAGAGCGTGCAGTGGCTGGAACAGCACCTGGCCAAGTACCCGGGCACGATCCTCGCCGTCACCCACGATAGGTACTTCCTCGACAACGTCGCCGAATGGATTCTCGAACTCGACCGTGGGCGCGCGTACCCGTACGAGGGCAACTACTCCACCTACCTGGAGAAGAAGGCCGAGCGCCTGACGGTCCAGGGCAAGAAGGACCAGAAGCTGGAACGGCGCCTGCGCGAGGAACTGGAGTGGGTCCGGCAGAACGCGCGCGGCCGGCAAGCGAAAAGCCGCGCCCGCCTGCAGCGGTACGAGGAAATGGCCACCGAGGCGGAGAAGACGCGCAAGCTCGACTTCGAGGAGATCCAGATTCCACCGGGGCCACGCCTGGGCAGTCTCGTGGTCGAGGCCTCCGCCCTCACCAAGGGCTTCGACGAACTGCTGTGGGATGACGTGTCGTTCACGCTGCCGCGAGGTGGCATCGTCGGCGTGATCGGTCCGAACGGCGTCGGCAAGACGACCCTGTTCAAGATGATGGTCGGCCAGGAGAAGCCCGACTCCGGTGAGCTGCGAATCGGTGAGACCGTGCAGCTGAGTTACGTCGACCAGAACCGCGCCGGCATCGACCCGAGCAAGACGGTGTGGCAGGTGGTCTCCGACGGCCTGGACTACATCAACGTCGGGCACGTCGAGATGCCGTCGCGCGCTTACGTCTCCGCGTTCGGCTTCAAGGGCCCGGACCAGCAGAAGCCCGCGGGAGTGCTATCCGGCGGTGAGCGCAACCGGCTCAACCTGGCCTTGACCCTGAAAGAGGGCGGCAACGTACTGATCCTCGACGAGCCGACCAACGACCTCGACGTGGAGACCCTTGGCTCGCTGGAGAACGCGCTGCTCGAGTTCCCCGGCTGCGCCGTGATCACCAGCCACGACCGGTGGTTCCTGGACCGGGTCGCGACGCACATCCTCGCCTGGGAGGGCGACGACGAGAACCCCGCCAGGTGGTTCTGGTTCGAGGGCAACTTCGATTCCTACGAAAAGAACAAGGTCGAACGGCTCGGACCCGACGCGGCCCGTCCGCACGCCGTGACGCATCGCAAGCTCAACCGGGACTGAGGTGTCGACGGGCCTCGACGACGCGGTGCGCGAGGTGCTTGTCGAACTCGCGCCGGTCGCCCGGCGTGCCCTTGCGCTCGACCCATCCGCGCTGGCACGGCTGCGTCTCGGCCCCGGGGCTGCGACGATCCTGGCCCGGCTGCCGTTCGATGTCCTCGTCTCGCGCACCATCGCGCTGCCCGCCGAGGCGCAGGACACCGATGACAGTGCGCATGGCAGTCCGAACGGGGGTGCTCGCGACGCGGCCGGCCTGATCACGGACGCCACCGTGCGGGCGGACGAACTTATCGCCTGGCTGGACGGCGGTCGCGAATCGGCACCGCAGCAGCGAGACGCGCAGTGGCGCACCGGGCTGCCGCCGCAAGCCGGCTGGCGACGGATCGAGACCGTGCCCGACGACATCGTCCGCGGCCTGGTGCGGCAAGGCGCCCTGGCGTTGAAGGACGCGCAGGACACGGTCGGCACGCATCCGTCCCAAGCTGCCGCCGACGCACTGCTCGACTCGGTCGTGCTCACCGTCAGCCACCCTGATGACGCTGGACTCACCGCCGGCGTCGCACTGCGCACGCTCAGCGCGCTCACCCGGATGGGATTCCTACCGCGCGGTTCGCACATCAATGTCGATGTCGCCGGTCGCTGGACGCGGGTCGCGGCCGCCTACGGCACCGTCTACGCAGAAGCCGCCGGACTGTCGCTCGCCCTGAGCTGAGCGCGCCGAGCGGAGAACCCCGTAATCCTCCCGCCTCGTCTGGACACATACCAGGCGAGGGTTCGCCCGGCGCAGACGAGGAGTCACATCAGGAGGGGCTTGGTGGACGACGTCGAACGGCGCGCGCTGCTCGAGGTCTGGTTCCGCGCCTACGCCGACCGGGTGTTGGCGTACCTGCTGCACCGGACCGACCCGCAGACAGCCCAGGACGTCCTGCAGGAGGTATTCGTGACCGCGTTCCGCAAGGCCGACGATCTGCCCGAGCCGCCTATTGGCTGGCTCTTCGGCACCGCCCGCCGGATCCTCGCCAACAAGCGCCGCAGCTACCGCCGCCATGATCAGCTCATCGACCGGCTGCTTGAGGATGCCAGCCGCGAATCCGACGCCGATCTGGGCGAACTCAAGCAGGCCTTCCTGCAGACGCTCGCCACCCTCTCGTCCGCCGACCGCGAGGTGCTGACCCTGACGGGCTGGTACGGCCTCACCCCGGCCGAGGCCGCCGGCGCGCTCGGATGCTCAGCCTCGGCCTACGCGGTGCGGCTGCACCGGGCGCGCAAGCGCCTGGCCGCGGCGCTGGACGCGGGCGGCTACCGAGGCGACTCGCCGGCCGGACAGTTCGCCGAGGCACTCCGTGCCTGACGAAGTCAACGAATGGCTGCGCCGGGTCCGGCCACCCACCGCCGCCGACGGCGACGGGGCGCACGGCAGCTGGACCGGCACCGACGAGGCGCGGGAAATGCTGGCCGAGGTGCACCGCCGCACGCAGAAGGCCCACGCCGCGCGCCGCGCCCGAGTCTGGACCCTCATCCCCGCCGCGGCGGTGGCCATCGCCGCGGTGCTGGTCGTCGTCATCGCATCGTCGAGTTCGCCGCACCGGGCCACACACGCCCAGGACGAGCTGCCCAAGATCAGGCTGCAGCCAGCGGCAAAGCTGCTCACGCCATTCTCGTCATGCGAGCACCCTGCTCGCCGGCCTGCGCGCGCACGCTATGGCGCATCCGACCGCATTCCAGGGCTACACGAGCTTCAGCTCTGCGGTGACGGCTCCCGAGCCCTATGCCGCCCAGGCCACGAATCTGGCACCCGCCGCCGCGACGGGAGCGTCCAGCGCTCAGACCTCCGCCACGAACGTGCAGGAGATCGGCGTCGACGAGCCGGACATCGTCAAGACCGACGGCGACCGCGTCGTAACAGTGACCGACGGCCACCTGCGGGTGGTCGACGCCTCCACCCGCCAGGTCGTCGGCAGCCTGAACCTCACCATGTACGCGAACTGGCAGAGCGCGCAGCTGCTGACTGCCGGCGACCACGCGATCGTTTTGCTGCACCCGTCGTCTCGGCTACGGCATCGTCCCTGCCATCGGCGGCCCCTCAGTCGGCGGCTTGGCGCCGAACGCCATCGCACCGCTCGGCGCCGCCCGGTCGACCGTTCTCTACGTTGACCTCGACGGCACCCCGAGGGTCGCCGGGACGATGCAGGCCGACGGCGACATCGTGGACGCGCGGATGATCGGCACCGACCGTGCGCCTGGTCGTGGCCAACTCGCCGCAGCTGAAACTGCCGGAAGGCGCGACGCAGCCGCAGCTGAAATCCGCGCTCGGCAAGGCGCCGCTCAGCACCTGGCTGCCCACCTACACGATCAACGGAGCCGCTCCGGAGACAGTGCCGTGCGGGCAGGTGAGCCATCCGAGCGACTACACCGCTGCATCGACCGTCACGATCTACACGCTGAACCCGGCAACGTCGACCGCCGACCCGCAGCCGGTCAGCCTCGAGGCAGACGGGAACACCGTCTACGCCACCACGACGAGCCTCTACGTCGCGAGCAACCCGAACTGTGTCTACTGCTACGGGGCGAGCGCCGCGTCAAGCTCGACCCAACTGCACCGATTCGACATCACCGGCACCGGCAAGCCGACCTACCTGGGCTCGGGCAGTGTGCCGGGCTCGCTGCTGAACCAGTACTCGCTGTCGGACTACGACGGGTCACTGCGCGTGGCCACCACGATCACCACGCCGCCGACGAACAGTACGCCAACGTCGCGACCCATCTCCTCGCCAACCATGTCGAACAGCGTCTACGTGCTCGACGACGCGACGCTGACGGTCGACGGTCACGTCGACGGGTTGGGCAACGGAGAACGCCTGTACGCGGTGCGATTCCTCGGTGCGCTCGGTTACGTGGTCACCTACAACCAGGTGGACCCGCTCTACGTCCTCGACCTGAGCGATCCCACCAAGCCACGGGTGGAGGGCTCGCTGCAACTCGACGGCTTCTCCAGCTACTTGCACGACATCGGCGCCGGTCGGTTGATCGGCGTCGGCCAGGACACCACCCCGGTGAGTGAGAACGGCGGCACGTACGCCCACCTCAACGGACTGCTGGTCCAGCTGTTCGACGTCAGCAACCCGAGCAAGCCGACCAGGGCGTCGCGCATCGTGCTGTCCAACACGCCCGGGCAGGCCGAGTTCGACCCGCACGCATTCCTGTACTGGCCATCGACCGGGCTGGTCGTCGTGCCCGTCGGCACCTGGAGCCCGACGGACATGGGCAAGGTGCTCGCGGTGCAAGTCCGTGGCAAGACCCTGGTGCAGCTCGGCACCGTCGGCAACGGCACTAGCGGCACTAGCGGCACTAGCGGCACCAGCGGCCAACTCTCGAACAACATCGATCGCAGCCTGATCGTCGACAACGCGCTGTGGACACTGTCGTCCAGCGGCATCCGGGTCAGCGATCAGTCGACGCTTCAGCAGCTCGCCTGGATCGACTTCGGCTAACGACGCGCTACCCGCGCACCCAGACACAGGTTGCCGGCGGGACGAGGCCGGCAACAGCCGGCCCGGAGGAGATCAGCAACTCGCCGGCCGGCCCTGGCACCGACGCCTCGCCGGCATTGAGCAACACGGTCACCGAGCCGCGACGGAAGGACAGGCACTGCGTCGGCGCAGACACCCACTCGAACTCGGTGCCGGTCAGGTCGGGCAACGACCGGCGAACCGCGATGGCGGCACGGTAGAGCGACAGCGTCGAGTCCGGAGCGCGCTCCTGCGCCGCCACCGTCAGCGCACTCCAGTCGGCCGGCATCGGCAACCATGACTGGGCCGCCGTGGTGAACCCGAACGGCGGCCGGGACCCGCGCCACGGCAACGGCACCCGCTCGGCGTCGCGGCCGCGCGCGGTGTGCCCGCTGCGCTCCCAGGTCGGATCCTGCAACGCCCAGTCCGGCAGCTCCGCATTCGGCAGGCCGAGTTCGTCGCCGTTGTAGATGTACGGCACGCCGGGCAGAGACAACTGCATCAGCGCCGCGGCGCGGGCCCGCGCCGCACCCTCGCGGCCGCCGCCGAACCGGGTCACGATGCGCGGCACGTCGTGGTTCGCCAACGCCCACGTGCACGGCGCGCCCACCTCGGCCATGGCAGCCAGCGACCGGGTGATCGCGGCACGCATCTCGCCGGCGTCCCACCGCGTCTCGGTCAGCTCGAAGTTGAACGCCAGGTTGAGTTCGTCCGGTCGGACATAGCGAGCCAGCCGTTCCGGGTCGGCGACCCACGCTTCGCCGACCGCCATCCGCTCACCGGGATACGCGTCGAGGACCTTGCGGAACATTCGGTGGAATGCGTGCACGCCGTCGCGGTCCCAGCGCAGATCGCGCTGCGACGGCATCGTCGCCCCGGCCTTCGCCTCGGGCAGCACCGACGGGTCGAGATCGGGCAGGCCCGGCTCCTTGGCCATGGCGTGGGCGACGTCGATGCGGAAGCCGTCGACGCCGCGGTCCAGCCAGAACCGCATGATGCGCTCGAACTCGGCCGGCACCTCGGGGTTGTCCCAGTTCAGGTCCGGCTGTTCCGGTGCGAACAGGTGCAGGTACCACTCGCCGTCCGGCACCCGGGTCCACGCCGGGCCGCCGAAGACCGATGGCCAGTTGTTGGGAGGCTCAGCGTTAGGGGGCTCAGCGCCCTCCGCGCCGCGCCCCGGCCGAAAGATGAACCGGTCCCTGGCGGCGCTACCCGGCGGCGACGCGAGTGCTTCGACGAACCACGGATGCTGCGCCGAGAGGTGGTTCGGCACCAGGTCGATCGTCACCCGCAGACCGCGCTCGTGCGCGTCGGACAGCAACGCATCGAAATCGGCCAGCGTGCCGAACAGCGGATCGACATCGCACGGGTCGCTGACGTCGTAGCCGCCGTCGGCCATCGGCGAGCGGTAGAACGGCGAGAGCCACAGCGCGTCGACGCCCAGCTCGTGCAGGTAGCCCAACCGGTCGCGCGCGCCGCGCAGATCGCCGGTGCCGTCGCCGTTGCCGTCCGCGAAGCTACGCGGGTAGATCTGGTAAAACACCGCGGTGGCCCACCACGGACGGGCCGGATCGCTGGTGCTCATCGGTCCAGTCTGCCTGGCGTGCCGCGGCCGACGCCGTTCGCCTCAGTCCTCGGCGTTGCGCATCGAGTCCGCCGCCCGCACCAGGTACTCCCACAGCACCTGCGCGTGCGCTGGGGCCAGGTCCAACGACACCAGCGCGCTGTGCATATGCGCCAGCCACGCGTCGCGCTCGAGGGTGCGTATCCGGAACGGCGCATGGCGCATCCGCAGCCGTGGGTGTCCACGCTCGTCGGAGTACGTGGTCGGCCCACCCCAGTACTGGATCAGGAACATGCGCAGCCGCAGGGCGGCCGGACCGAGGTCCTGTTCCGGATACAGCGGTCGCAGCACGGGGTCATCGGCCACGCCGGCGTAGAAGGCATCGACCAGCCGCCGGAACGTCTCCTCGCCACCGATCGCCGCATAGAGCGAGTCGGCCCGTCCGCTGGTGGGATCGGACGTCGGATCGGGCAGTGGCTCGGACGGCACGAGACCCATTCTCGCAGCCGCGAGGTACCCGTTCTCGCAGCCGCGAGGTACCCGTTCTCGCAGCCGCGAGGTACCCATTCTCGCAGCCGCGAGGTACCCATTCTCGCAGCCGCGAGGTGCCCGTTCTCGCAGCAGCGAGCTCTCGATCGTCCCGGTCGATCGAATGCGCCTATTGGTCGAATGTCTCGGTTGCGACCAAGCCCCCGGCCCACCTGCCGATACGGTCGCAGCGTGAGTGATTCAGATATCGCGACAGACATCACCGACGTCATCGTCATCGGTCTCGGCCCTGGCGGCGAGGAGGTGGCCGGCCGGCTGGCCGAGTCCGGACGGTCGGTCATCGGCATCGACGAACGGCTGGTCGGCGGCGAGTGCCCCTACTTCGGCTGCATCCCGTCCAAGATGATCCTGCGCGCGGCCGGCCTGCTCGCCGAGGCGCGGCGTGTCGACGCATTGGCCGGGCACGCGAGTGTCCAGCCCGACTGGACCCCCGTTGCCACCCGGATCCGCGACGAGGCCACCGACGACTGGGACGACCGGGCCGCGGTGGAGCGACTGGAGGCGACCGGAGCGCGTTTCGTGCGCGGCAGTGCCGCGCTCGCCGGCCGCGAGGCTGACGGCACGCTGCTGGTGCGGGTCGGCGAGCAGACACTGCGCGCGCGTCGCGTCGTGCTCAACACCGGTACCGCACCGGCTCTGCCGCCCATCGACGGCTTGGCCGACGTGCGCGCACTGGGCGACGGGCCGGACGGCCCGGTGTGGACGAACCGGGACGCGCTGCGAGCCACCACCGCGCCCGGTTCGCTGGTGGTGCTGGGCGGCGGGGCGATCGGCTGCGAGCTCGCCCAGGGCTTCGCCCGATTCGGCACCCGGGTCACGGTCGTCGAACACGGCCCGCGACTGCTGATGCCCGAGGAGCCCGAGGCGTCCGCGGTGCTCGCCGAGGTGTTCGGCCGGGAAGGAATCGCGGTCCACGCGAACGTGGCGGTGTCGTCGGTATCGGCCGTCGGGGACGGCGTGCAGGTTCAGCTCGACGACGGCACCACACTCACCGGCGAGAAGCTGCTGGTCGCCGCCGGGCGCGTCCCGAACCTGGCTCACCTCGGCCTGCAGGCACTCGGTCTGGACCCGTCAGCGCACTCCCTGCCGGTCGACGACGGCATGCAGGTACAGCACGGCGGCGCCGCCGTCGACGGGCTGTACGCCATCGGCGACATCACCGGGCGCGGGGCGTTCACGCATGTCTCGGTGTGGCAGGCGCGCGCGTTGATCGACAGCTGGCTGGGGCACGACGTCGATTTCGGCGGTTACGACGCGCTGGCGTGGGCGACGTTCACCGACCCCGAGGTGGGCCGCGTCGGCATGTCCGAACAGCAGGCGCGCGCGGCCGGCTTGCGGGTGCGCACCGGCGGCGAACCGATGTCGGCGACACCGCGCGGTTGGATCCACGGCCCGGGCAACGACGGCTTCGTCAAGCTGGTGGAGGACGCGGACCGTGGCGTGCTCGTCGGCGCGACTGTGGTCGGGCCGTACGGCGGTGAGATCCTCGGCCTGCTCACGCTCGCCGTGCATGCCCGGGTGCCGACGCGCCGGCTCGCGTCGATGCACTACACGTATCCGACGCTGCACCGAGCGGTGCTGGACGCGGTGCGCGCATTGGCCTGACCCGATCCCGCGGTGATTGCGACACCGGCGAGGCGATCACGGCATCGGCGGGCTGTCATCCCCGATCTGCATCGGATCGGTTGCGGCCGACGGGGGAGCGGTGGCGCCCTCGTCCACCGGCAGCGTCGAATCGATGTCCAGATGGTCGAGCCTGATCCGGATCCGTCGCCGCAGCTCGCGCGCCACCCGCCACTGCTCCAGCGGGCGAACACGGGCGACCAGTCGCAACACCGTCTCCTCGCGGCTCATCCGCTCCACGCCGAGCAGTTCGGGCTCACCCAGGAACACCGGCGCCCAGTCCGGCTCGGCACGCAGCGCGGTGCTCACTTCGACGATCGCGCGCGAGGCCCGCTCGACGTCGGCGGTGGCATCGATGGGGACGTCCAGCACCACCTGCGCAAAACCCTGCGACTTGTTCCCGACCCGGACCACTTCGCCGTTGCGCACGTACCACACCGTGCCGTTCACGTCGCGCAGTCGGGTGGTGCGCAGTCCGACCGCCTCCACGGTGCCGGTCGCCTTCTCGAAGTCGATCACGTCACCGACGCCGTACTGGTCCTCGAGCGTCATGAACATGCCGGACAGGAAATCCTTGACGACGTTCTGCGCGCCGAAGCCCAGTGCCACACCCACGATCGATGTACCCGCGATGAACGGGGCGAGATTCACCTCGAGCTCGCTCAGGATCAGCAGCACCGCGATCACCAGGATGGTGAACGACACCGCCGACTTGAGTACCGAGCCGATGGTGGCGGCCCGCTGCTGGCGCCGCTCGGACACCAGCCCGGAGGACTCCAGCAACGAGCTGGCCTCGATCCGCTCCTTGAACGGCCGCAGTATGCGCGGCACCGCACCGACGTGCACCGGCCGGACGATTCGGTTGATCGTCCGGTGCAGCAGGGCGCGCAGCAGCAGGGAAACCAGGATGATGACCACGATGCGGATCGGGATCTCGATGATCCATCTGCTGTGATCGTGTACGTATCTCGGTAGCCCTTCGCTCACGACCGATTAGCCTGCCATGGCGGGGTCGGTGTGCGAACCGGGCGGGCGTCCGGTTCACTTATAGCGGCTGGGCAGGGCCGCTGGGGTTGACCTGGAGGTGACCACGGTGTCCGGGGCGCTGGTGCTGAACGCGACGTACGAGCCGCTGTGCGTCGTGCCGCTGCGCCGCGCCGTGGTGCTCGTGCTGGCCGAGAAGGCAATCATCGTGGAAGCCGGCGAGGCAGTGATGCGCTCCGAGCGCACCTCCATCCCGATCCCCACCGTGGTGCGGTTGTCGCGATTCGTGCGTGTCCCGTACCGGCGCGAAGTGCCGCTGACCCGCCGCGCGGTACTCGACCGCGACGCGCACAGCTGCGGGTACTGCGGTGGGCGCGCCGACACCATCGATCACGTCCGGCCGCGTTCGCGCGGCGGCGGGCATATCTGGACGAATGTGGTGGCGGCGTGCGCGCGCTGCAACCATCGCAAGGGCGACCGGTTGCTCGTCGAACTCGGCTGGCATCTGAGCGTCGCACCGATCCCGCCACCGGCAACGGTGGCGGTTGTCATGGGCTGGGCCAAACGCGACCCGTCCTGGCAGCCATACCTGACCTGGCAGGCGCTGCCGCCAGACGTCGCGCCCGCGGTCTGAGCGCATCGCGCCGTGCAGCTATCTGACCTGAGCGCGCTGGACGCGGCGGCCGCAGTGCGCCGTCGCGAGGTCAGCCCGGTCGAACTCGTCGAGGACAGTTTGGATCGAGCCGAACGCCTCGGCCCAACAGTGGGTGCGTTCGTCACGATCACTGCGGACACGGCACGCGCACAAGCCAGGCGTGCGGAGCGAGCCGTGCTCGACGCGGCGGATCCGGCCGCCCTCCCGCCGCTGCTCGGCGTGCCCACCGCGATCAAGGACCTGAACATGGTGGCCGGGGTGCCCACGGCGTTCGGCTCGCGCTCGATGCTCGGCTTCGTGCCCGACTACGACGATCACGTGGTGACGCTGTTGCGCGACGCGGGGACGATTAGCATCGGCAAGACGGCGACACCGGAGTTCGGACTGCCGTGTTACACCGAGACGGACATCGGCCCGCCGGCGCGCACCCCATGGGATCTCGAGCGGCTGGCCGGCGGGTCGAGTGGTGGGGCCGGTGCTGCGGTCGCGGCGAGGATCGTCCCGTTTGCGCAGGGCAGTGACGGCGGTGGCTCCATTCGCAGCCCCGCCAGCGCGTGCGGACTGGTCGGGGTGAAGACCGCGCGCGGGCGGGTGTCCAAGGGACCGGCCGACCTGGACAGCACCCGGTTGACCGTGCTCGGGCCGCTGGCCCGCACCGTCCGGGATGCGGCGACGTTCCTGGACGCGGTGGCGGTGCCCATGCTCGGCGACCCCGACCCGTTGCCGCGCTTGCCCGCCGGGGAGAGCTTTCTCGGCTACTGCGATAGATCTCCGGGCCGGCTGCGGGTCGGCCGATTCCTCGACTCGCCGATGCCGGGCCAGGTGGACGAACCGGTGCGCGCGGCCTGGGAGCAGGCGAGCGCGCTGCTCGCCGGTCTCGGGCACGAGGTGGTGGACACCGTCGCGCCGTTGCCGGTAGAGGCGGTGTCGCTGTTCGAGATCGTGTGGTCGGTGCCGGCCGCGTCCATCCCGGTGCCGGATGAGGAACTGTTGCGTCCGCTGACGCGGTACCTGCGCGAGCGCGGGCGCGCCGCCACCGCGCCGCAGTTCGCTTCCGCGCAGGCGCAGCTGAACGTGCTGGCCCGCCGGGCGATCGCCGCCACCGCGGCCTTCGACGTGTTGCTGTGCCCGAGCGTGGCGATGCTGCCGCGACCGCTCGGCTGGTTCACCCGTGACGACGGGCCGGCAGCCGACTTCGAGCGGCAGAAGCAGTACACGCCGTACACCGCCATGTTCAATCTGACCGGGCAACCCGCGGTGTCGTTGCCGCTGTACTGGAGCGAGGATGGTTTGCCGATCGGGATGATGCTGGTCGGGCGTCCGGCCGCTGAGCCACTGCTGTTCGCGCTCGCCGCACAGCTCGAGGAAGCGCTGCCGTGGGCGGGCCGTACGCCGGTCCTGCCGACCGTCTGACACCGTCCGGCATCGGGCCAGGGCCCTCGATTTTCCACAGGTGCAGTTCGCTAACGTTTGCCCATGACCATCCCAGAGACGGTGGGCGTGTTCGTGGGGATCCCGGGCGGGATCATCGCGGCGCTCGGGTTCGCGGTCTACGGCAAATCGTTGCTGCACCAGCCGAACCGTTACCGCCCCGGGCGGCCGTGGAACTACCAGCCCGCATGGTTCGTGCCGCACCCGGACGCCGTCGTCGCCGGTGGGCGGCCGGGCTCCGCGCCCGCGGTCGAGGGTGTCTCTACCTCGACAACCGCAGTCGGAGGTGCCAGCGGTGAGTGGTGAGGTCGCGACCAGCCCGCACAACTTCATCCAGCACGGGCCGCACGGCTTCGACGTTGGCGAGCACGGCTTCACCGCCCGTCAGCTCAGCCGGCTGGACGAGGCACTGACGCTGTCCAGCCGCGAATCGGGTCTCACCTTCTCGGTGTACATCGGGGCGCTCCAGCCGCCGACCCGCGCGCACGCCGAAGCGCTGTTCGAACGGCTCGACGACGACTCCGTGCTCATCGCCATCTCGCCCACGCAGCGGGTGCTGCACGTCGTCACCGGTCCCGAATCCAGCAAGCGCCTGCCGAACCGCGCCTGCGCGCTGGCAGCGCTGGCGATGCGTGCGTCGTTCAGCCAGGGCGACCTGGTCGGCGGCATCGTCACCGGGCTACGCATGCTCGCCGACTCCGCCGGCCGCGCCTAGGACGCTGGCCGACGGAGTCGCCGCCGGTCAGCCGCCGACGGGCGTGGGCGCGACGGTGTTGACCGACGCCTCGTCGGTGGTCTTTCCGCCGGGCACGTGCCACACGCCCTTGCTGTCCTGATAGGCACCGGCCACAGGGGTCGCCACGGGGGTCGGTGCGACGGTCGCGATCGGACCGGTCGGTTTCGTGGCCCCGATGGGCTGGGTCGCGACCGGGGTCGGTGCGACGGTCGCGATCGAATCGGTCGGTTTCGTGGCCCCGATGGGCTGGGTCGCGACGCGGGTCGGTGCGACGGACGGTACGCCCTGCTTCACCGGGGCCGCGTGCGCCTGCGTGAGGCCGAGGACTCCGACAGTGCCCACCGTGGCCAGACCGCCGAGCAGGGCAAGCCGGGTGACGCGCTTGCGGGTCATAGATTCTCCTTCGGATGCACGCCCCGCACCGTGCGGGGCCACCTATCCCACGCGGGTCGAGGCCCGTTCTGTTGCACCCACTGGCGTCGTGGGCCGCGACGTCGCCGGCGATGGCACGCTGGACGGCCCGCTCGACGGCACGGTGGACGGCCCGGTGGTCGACGGCTTGGCCGGGCCGCCGGTGGGAACGACCGGGGGTGCCGTCGTGGGCCGCACCGTTGCGGACTGCGTGGGCCGGGCCGTAGTCGTGGTGGCGTACGGAGCCGTCGGAGTGGTCCTTCCGGCCGGCGCGTGCCGGTATGCCGGTGAACGGCCGAGGAAAAATGTGACCGCCACGGCGACGGCCAGCACCGCCGCCGACGCGAGCAGGGCATGTGCCCCGGCCGTGGACCGCCGGCCGATCGGCCGGGCGGCGCTGTCCCGCATCGCCAAGGCTCGCAGCGCCGGCCCGGTCAGCGAACCGGTGACGCCCGCCGCGCGGCGGTGGAGTAGCTCGCGCAGTTCGCCCGGAAGCTGGTCAGGCTGCGTCATCGCCGTCCCCCTCCTCGACGGCGCCGTCATCGGCAGTGTCGTCGGCAGTGTCGTCGGCGGTGTCGTCGGCGCGTCGGCACCGGCCGGGCGCGCACGTAGCCGGGCCAGGCCGCGGCTCACGTGGGCACGCACAGTTGCCGGGCGACAGCTCAGCACCGCGGCGATGTCCCCGTCGGCCATGTCCTCGTAGTAACGCAGGACCAGCGCCGCGCGCTGCTGCGGCGGGAGCTGCAGGAGCCGCTGCCAGAGCAACTCGTCCCGTGGCTCGCCGACCATGTGCACAGCCATGTCAGGTACCTCGCCGTCGTCAGTGGTCCGGATGTGCCTGGTGCTCCATCGCCGTCGCCAGGAGGTGTGCTCGTTGGTGACGGCACGCCGGACGTAGGCGAGGACCTCACCCGGCCGTGCGGACAGCCCGGTCCAGCGGGGATAGATCCGGATCAGGACCTCCTGGACCAGGTCCTCACCCTGCGCCGCCGACCCGGCCAGCAGCGTCGCGTACCGCACGAGGGCCGCCTGGTGCCGCCGCACGAATTCGTCGAAGGACGGCTCGGAGTCCGCGGGTCGCGCACAATTGCCGGTCGGTCGACCGGTCGACGCGGGCGAGGTCCACCATCTCGGTGGGTACACGCGGCTGGCGCCGCGATTGTTGCATCGCCGACGCCGATCGTGGCTCCACCGACGTAAGACGTCAGACCCAGGGCCGCTATTACGGCTAGGCGATCTTTGACAGGCAGACGAGCACCGATCAGCTCGTGACGGCCCACGCGCAGGCTCAGGCGCGCACGATCTGCCGGGTAGGCGCTACTTCTTCTTGATGGCGCAGTGGCCCGGATTCAACAGATCGGGCAGCGCGCAAGTGTTGGTCGAGGACGGGCTCGGGGACGGATCGGGGCTGGATCCGGTCGGCGGCCCGGACGGTGAGCCGCCGGAGGAGCCGCCGCCCGAGGGGGTGCCGGAGCCGCCGCCGGGGTTGCCGGAGCCACCGGGCGACGTCTTCGTCGGCGTGGGCGACGGTTTGGCTGTGGTCTTCGCCGCGGGCCGGCGGCCGGTTCGCGGTGGGCGCGCCGGGGTTCACCGGCGGCGGCGTACCGCCCGAGTTGACCGGAGCCAGCGCGCCGGTGATGTTGCCGACCGGAATGCCGGTGACCGGGATGCCGCGGCGGTAGGCGTCGGCCAATGCCAGGACCTGGGCCAGGTATTGGTCGGACTCGTTGTAGGACAGGATCGCGGCGACCTGGCCGGCGTGGGTGCGCAGGTTGCCGCCGGCGTCGCACAGGTATCGCGCGGCGGCGAGCGCCGCGTCGTTGATGTTGAACACGTCGGCGACGCCGTCGCCATTGGCATCCGCGCCGTAGATGGCCCAGGTGGACGGGATGAACTGCATCGGGCCGACGGCGTGGTCGTAGACGGTGTCGCCGTCGAGGCGTCCATGATCGGTGTCCGGGATCAGCGCGGTGCCGTGGCCGTTGAGCGGGATCCCGATGATCCGCGGCGTGGAGACGCCATCGGCGTGCAGCACCGCACCGGCGAACTGGCCGTGGTCGGATTCCTCGCGCCCGATGCCGGCGAGCAGCGCCCAGTCGATGCCACATCCCGGGTCGTCATTGTCGACGCGCGCGGCGGCGACCCGGTAGGCGTTGAGCGCCACCGCGGGAATGCCGCTGTCGGTCATCGCACTGATCAGCGTGTTGTCCACCGGTGCCGACGCCGCCTTGGGCTTGGCCTTCGGTTGCGCCGACGGGGTGGTGACCGGCAGCGCGAAGTCCGGGCCGTTGATATCGACCGGGGCGAGATAGGACGTCGACGACAATGCGGCGGGCGTCGGTTGCCGCGGTCGAGCGGGCCGCACCGGCCCCGACATTGGTGAGACTGGCGACCACGAACAGCACCAGGCCGGCACCGACCGTCGCGCTTGCGCTGCGGCGCAGTGCGGTGGGGTGACGCCGGATCATCGCCGCGATGCCTGGTGCCTGGATCACGTCGTCGTCGCGCCGGGCCGGGAATACCTGCCGTGGACGGCCGGGACCGGGATGGCGGAGAGGATGCGGCGGGGGATCGACATCGGGCGGATACTCCGTGGTCGGTTGGCACGTCGCCGATCGCTCGGCGTTACCCCCATCAACGACTATAACCCGATGTGGGATACGCGTTAACTGCCTCCCAGTCATCCGCCAATGGTTGCGCGGCCGAAAGAGGCGGCCTGTGTGCGCGGGACGCGAGCCGATAGCGCGTCGAACCGGCCGCCGATGAGGCCGCCAATGGCTGCGCGGCCGAAAGAGGCGGCCTGTGTGCGCGGGACGCGAGCCGATAGCGCGTCGAACCGACCGCCGATCGAGGCTGCCATGGTTTGGCTGGCCGGCACTCAGCCGGCGGCTGCGTCCACCGCCCGTCGCCTGCAGCGCCCGGACCACGTCGGCGCGCCCCTCGATGACGAGGCGCCGCAGGCCGGTCGGTACCTCGGCCGGCCGGGCTGGCCGGCCAGGAAGGCGTCGGCCGCGGCGACCGTCTCCGCGGCGATGGTCGACGTCCAGGTCGGGAAGAGCCCGACCGCGACGGCCTGGGCAAGCTCGCTGGTGCGCCGCTCCCAGACGCCGGCGACGTCGGCGAAGTAGCGATCGCGGTATTCGATCAGCAATTCGCCCTGGGTCGGATGCGCGAACCCGGCGATCACGGCTGCGTGCATGGCGTTGGGCAGCTCGTCGTCGGTGACCGCCAGTCGCCACGCCTCGCGCCTTCGCCTGCGCCGTCGGCTGCAACGCGCGCGCGGTGGCGGCATGTCGTTGGCCCGCCGCGGACGGGTCGCGGTCGAGTTCGGCGTCGATCTCCTCGACCCCGGCCGCGCCGAGGGCGGACAGCGACTGCAGGATCGCCCAGCGCAGATCGGTGTCGATGGCCAACCCCGGCGCGATGGAGGAGGCATCGGTCAGCAGTTCGCGGATCACCGCGATCTGCGCCTCGGTCCGGGCCGAGGTGAGCAGCGCATGCGCCCAGGCCAGCTGATGATCCGAACCGGGCGCCGCCCGTCGCAGGGCTGAGATGGCGGTGTCGGCGAGGGCAACGTATCCGTCCCGTGCCCACTGCGGGTCCGCGTAGATCTCCAGCGCTCGGGCCGCCTGCGCGACCAGCTGCTGCATCATGCCGATGTCGTTCTCGTGCTCCGCGCCGGCGAGCACCAACCCGAGGAAGTCGCGCGCGGCCAGTTCGCCGTCGCGGGTCATGTCCCACGCGGCCGACCACGCCAGCGCACGGGGCAGTGACTCGGTGAGTTTGGCGATGCCGCCCGCGCGCAGGGTGGCGAAGCTCCGGTCGTCCAGCCGGAGTTTGCAGTAGGTCAGGTCGTCGTCGTTGACGAGCAGCAGTGCCGGCTGGTGCTGCGCCGATCAGCTGCGGCACCGGCGTCCGGTCACCGGTGATGTCGAGCTCCACCCGATTCACCCGCACCAGCGCGTCCGCGCGCAGTTCATAGCTGCCGACGGCGAGCCGATGCGGGCGCAGGGTATTCGTCCGCGCCACCTCTGCGGGCGCCGACTGCACCAGTTCGAATGTCGTGTACCGGCCGTCGGCGTCCAGCGTGAATTCCGGGCGGATGGTGTTGATGCCGGTCGTCTCCAGCCACAGCTTCGACCATGAGCCGAGTTCCCTGCCGGATGAGCGCTCCAGCGCCGAAAGCAGGTCCGCGAGTGTCGTGTTCGCATATGCGTGCTCGGTGAAGTACTCCCGCAACCCGGCGAGGAACGCGTCCACGCCCACATACGCAGCGAGCTGTTTGAGCACCGATGCGCCCTTGGCATAGGTGATGCCGTCGAAGTTCACCTCGGCGGTCTGCACGTCCGGCGCGTCGGTGGCGATCGGATGGGTGGACGGCAATTGGTCCTGCCGGTAGGCCCAGGTCTTCTCCTTGTTCGCGAACGTCGTCCAGCCGTTCACCCAGCGGGTGGCTTGCACCTGGGAATAGGTTGCGGCCCACTCGGCGAACGACTCGTTCAGCCACAGGTCGTCCCACCACCGCATCGTCACCAGATCGCCGAACCACATGTGCGCCATCTCGTGCAGGATCGGTGATGCAGCGGCGCTCGTACCGCGCGTCGGTCACCTTGCTGCGGAAGATGTAGTCCTCGCGGAACGTCACGCACGCCGCGTTCTCCATCGCGCCGGCATTGAACTCGGGCACGAACAACTGGTCGTACTTGTCGAACGGGTAACGCAGGCCGAAGTTCGTGTGGTACCAGTCGAAACCCTGGCCGGTGACCAGGAACAGCTCGTCCGCATCGAGGTACTGCGCCAGGGTCTGCCGGCACCACAAGCCCAGCTCGATGCCGTCATGGATGGTGCGCACCACGTGATACGGCCCGGCCACGACGGCGGTCACGTACGGGCTCATCCGCGCGGTGGTGGCGAACTGCACCTGCTTGGCCGGACCCGCCGGCTCGGCGGATACCTCCCGCCCGTTCGCCGCGACCTGCCAGTGGTCGGGCACGATCGTGCGCAGCGTGAACGCACCCTTGAGGTCCGGCTGGTCGAAGCAGGCGTAGACGCGCTTGGCGTCCGCGGTCTCGAACTGCGAGTACAGGTACACCTCGCCGTCGAGCGGGTCGACGAATCGGTGCAGCCCTTCGCCCGTGTTCGTGTAGAGCAGGTCCGCCTCGACGATGAGTTCGTTGTCGGCGGCCAGGCCGGTGAGTGTGATGCCCTCTGCCGCGGTGTAGCCACTGACGTCCACGGGCTCGCCGTTGAGCGTCACCGAGTGCAGCGCGTCGGCGATGAGGTCGACGAAGGTCGACTCACCCGGCCTGCGCGCGCTGAACCGGATCCGAGTGGTGGACCGGAACGTGCGCTCGGATGGCTTTCCCCCGCCGTCGGTGAGGTCGAGGGTGATGTCGTACTCGTCCACGGACAGCAGTTCTGCCCGCGCTCGGGCTTGCTCCCTGCTCAGATTGGGCACGCTGCTGGTAGCTGGCATTCATACGCTCCTGAAGATCGGCACCGTCGAGTCTGTCACGGTGCAGGGGCGCCGCGAGGCCGGGCTGAGACTTTGGTTTAGATCTCAACGAGTCGGGTACGCTTGCTATATGGCAGATACCCGCAATGCCCGGCCCGTCGTAGATTTCTGGTTCGATCCGTTGTGCCCGTTTGCGTGGGCGACCTCGCGCTGGATCCTCGAAGTGGCCGAGCATCGTGATCTCGACCTGGCCTTTCACGTGATGTCGCTGTCGGTGCTCAACGAGGACAAGGAGGGCTTATCCGAGCAGTACCGCGAGATGCTCGGCCGCGGCTGGGGGCCGGTACGGGTGGCGATCGCCGCGGAGGAGCAGTTCGGCAACGAAGTGCTGCTACCGCTCTACACCGCACTCGGCCGTCGCCGGCACGAACAGCATCGCGACTTCGACACCGACTGTCATCGTCGAAGCGCTCGAAGAAGCAGGGTTGCCCGCGTCGCTCGCCGACGCGGCGGACAGTGACGAGTACGACGAGCAACTGCGCAAGTCCCACCATGCCGGCATGGACCCGGTCGGGTACGAGGTGGGCACGCCGGTGCTGCACATCGACGGCGTCGCCTTCTTCGGTCCGGTGATCACGCGCGTACCGCGAGGCGAGCGAGGCAGCTGCGAATGTTCGACGCGACCGTCACGCTGGCCAACTTCCCGTACTTCTTCGAACTCAAGCGCACCCGCACCGAGTCGCCTACATTCGACTGATGAACCCGCGCCGACGCCCGCTGTTCCACATCGTCGCCGACGAGCAGGGGTAGACGCTGGCACGAGCGGACGGGCAGTTGCGTCCGCCGTCGCTGCTGGACGAGGGCTTCGTGCACTGCTCCTTCGCCGAGCAGGTGCCCGGCACGCTCGCTCGCCATTTCGACGGTGTGGCCGGGCTGCTCGTGCTCGAGATCGATCCGGCGGTGCTGACCGCGCCGATCCGGCTCGAGGACGGCGGCGGCGATACGTTCCCGCACGTCTACGGTCCGATCCCGGTCGCGCGGTCACTGGCGAGCAGCCGGCCGCCACGTTCACTCCCCCCGGACCGGCGGGTGATCGGAGAAACCGCGGCGTCGCATCTGCGGATCGGTAAGCCACCACGGCGCATCGGTGACCGGCTGCGCGCCATCACTGCTGTCAACGGTGTTCGTGCTCTCGCCGATCGCGGATTCGACGCCCGCCCGCACGCCCGCGCGGCCGGCCGAGCTCAGCGCCGACCGCGCGGCCCGTTCCGCGTCCAGCACGGCATCGACCTCGGCCGCGTCGCGCGCGTCGGCCTGCAACCAGCGGCGGTAGACGAGCAACAGGAATGGCAGGTCGATCAGCTCGGCCAGACACCACACGATCGCGCCGGCGATCTGCTGATCGTGCAGCGGGCTGGGCGACCAGCTGTGCAGCTGGCGATGGCTGAAGTAGTCGGTCGCGGTGCTGGTGCGCAGCCGCAATGCGATCCCCGGTATCGCGTCGAGGACGAGTTCGAACGAGCCGATGGCCAGCGACAGGCCCACCGCGAGCGACGTTGCCTCGATGACCGGGCCGACCAGCGGCAGCACGATCACCGCGCCAAGTCCGACCAGCAGCAACTGCAGCAGCCACGCCAGTGTTTCGGAGCGCACCACCCATGCCGGCAGTGGGCCGAAGAACAGTGCGGCCGAGAGCAGCGGCACCACGGCCGGCCCAACGAGCGGATTGCCGAGCACCCGTCCGGCACGCGAGCGCAGGAATCGATCCACCACGCCACCGGGACCGCGCACCAGCCGTACCAGCTGCAATGGTTGTCCCGCCAGGATCAGCACCGGCACCACCAGCAGCAACGTGAGCGTCTGCGCCGTCCACACCCAGAACAGCGAGCGGCGATACGCCTCCGGCCAGCCGCAGGTCGTCCACACGAACAGAGCCAGACCGGCAACGAAGACGGCGGTGTGCCGCGCTGGCCAGCCCGGGCCGCCGGGCTCGGCACGAAGCGACCGCAGCGCGCCCAGATAGATGACGCAGAGCGCCACCGCAACAACGATCGCCAGCGGTTGCAGCTGCCAGTGCGCGAGCAGGCCACTCAGCTCGGGCGCAGGCTGGGCGTTGGGCACCAGCCCATTGTCCGCCTGGTGCCTGGCTGCGCTGGCTGCCGGACACCCGCTCGGGCGCCGTAGTCTGCGCCGTCGGCGGCCCGGGTGTTGCGGCGATGCCCGGCGGCGGCGGTGCGGCTCGGATTGGTGCTGCGATGATGACCAGATGCGGGTATTCCTCGGCAGCGACCACGCCGGATTCGAATTGAAGGCTCGGCTGATCGAGCATTTGCGCGGCAGTGGCCACGATCCCGTCGACTGTGGTGCGCTCACCTTCGATCCCGACGACGATTACCCCGCACCGTGCATCACCGCCGCGAGTCGCACGATTGCGGAACCGGGCACGCTCGGCATCGTCATCGGCGGGTCGGGTAACGGCGAGCAGATCGCCGCCAACAAGGTGCACGGGGTGCGTGCCGCGCTGGTGTGGAGCGAGGACACCGCCCGGCTGGCACGACAGCACAACGACGCCAACGTCATCAGCATCGGCGCGCGCAACCATGCCGAATCCGACGCGGTGCGCTTCGTCGACATCTTCATCGCGACGCCGTTCAGCGAGGGCGAACGGCATCGCCGCCGCATCGCCGAGGTCGACGAGTACGAGCGCACCGGTGCCATCGCCGGGCACGAAACCAGCTGAGGCACCGCGCGAGGTCGCATCCATGGACGCCGACGCCGCCGCGGACGAGCTCTACGGCCTACGACCGGACCGGTTCACCGCTCGCCGCGGCGAGCTGGTCGCGCAGGCCAAGCGCGACGGTGACCCGCAGGCGCGCACAGCGATCGAGGCGATGCGGCGCCCGACGGTCGCGGCCTGGGCGGTGAACCTGCTGGTGCGCGAACGTCCCGATGAGGTGAACAAGCTGCTCGAACTGGCCGGGCAGCTGCGCGAGGCGCAGCGAGCCCTGCGCGGCGATCAGCTGCGCGAGCTGTCGGTGAAACGGCACGCCGCGGTCGCGGCGCTTGCTCGCGACGCCGCCCAGCTCGCCGCCGCGACCGAGCGTGCGATCAACGACGGCACGGTGCGGGAGGTGCAGGCGACCCTTGATGCCGCGGTGGCCGACGAGAACGCCGAAATCGCGGTGCGCACCGGGCGACTCACCACCGCGTTGGCCTACAGCGGCTTCGGCGAGGTGGACATCAGCGACGCCGTGGCCGCACTCGACGCACCGGCCGCGGCTTCAAGTCGTGCGCGCCCGCGCCGTCCGCCCCTGCCGCGCGGGCGGAGGCCGCCCCGGCGCGCGGCCGGGGCACTGCGCCGTCGCGGGCCGCGATGGAACGGGAGCGAAAGCTGGCGGCGCGCGCGACGCGCTCGCCGCCGCGCGCAAGCACCGCGACGACCTGCTCGCCGAGGCGGAGCAACTTCGACGCCGGCTGCAGGACACCGAGCGCGAGCTGCGCCCGGCCGAGGCCGCGGTCCGCTCGGCAGAGCGCCGGCTGCACGAGCGCGAACAGCGCTGAGTCCTGGGAGATGTGCCCCGGCCCCCGTTGGCTGACTCTGCCTGGACTGCGTCGAGTGGCGCGCACCGCCGCAATGGGCTAAGCCTGTGTTGAGGAACACGTTCTAGTCACACCTCAGCGCCCATTCCGTCGTGGCAGCAGGCGTCGTCTTGCGCCGGTGGCTGCCCACCGCACAGGAGGTCCCGTTGCCGCGCTCCCGTCCGCGCCGTCGGCTGTACACCGCGCTGGTCGTCACCGCCGCGTCGGCGATAACCGTGGCGCTCGCCTCGTCGACCGGTGCCGCGTCGGCCGCCGCCCCGTCGACCGCGTACCGGGCCAACGACTACGCGAACGGGCAGGCGATGAGCATCTTGCCGCCCGGCGAGAACGGGCTGGTCAACGGTTCCGACCTGTTGAAGTACGAGGCCTTGGGCATCCGGCCGCCGAACAGCCAGGACCAACTGGCTCAGTACACCAACCTGATCTACGGCGCGTCGAGCCTGACCGACTCCACCCTGTCGACGTACTACAACGACGAGTCCTTCGGTGTGCGCCCGCAGGACGTGGTGCGCACCGAGGCACCGGAAACCGGCGTGACCATCTACCGGGACACGAAGGACATCCCGCACGTCTACGGCAACAACGACGCTGACCTTGCCTTCGGCGCCGGCTATGCCCAGGCCGAGGACCGGCTGTTCCTGATGGACGTCCTGCGCCACTACGGCGAGGGGTCGCTGGCCGGCTTCCTCGGCGCATCGTGCGACTTCGAGCAGATGGACCACGACCAGCTACTGCTCTCCGCATACACGCACAAGCAGGCGGTCGCGCAGGTGGACGCGCTGCCCGCCGAGTACGGCGCGCAGGGCCAACTCGCCAAGACGATGATCTACAACTACGTCGACGGCGTGAATGCCTACATCAAGAAGGCACTCTCGAACGTCAAGTACCTGCCCGCCGACTATGTGGCTGCAGTCCCGGAGATCCTCCCGGTCAAGTGGAACGTGGGAGACGTGGTGGCCATCGCCGGGCTCATCGGCGGCATCTTCGGCCGCGGCGGCGGGTCCGAGGTGGCCAACGCCATGCTCCTCAAGTACCTGCAGCAGGAGTTGGGTACGACTGATGGGCGCCGCGCGTACGACGACTTCAAGCGGTCCAACGACCCGCTGGCGCCAACGACCTCCGACGTGAACTTCCCGTACGAGACGCCGGGCACCGTCGACCCGGCGACCACGGCGATGCCGGACAGTTCGACGCTGACCGGTGGGCCGCCGGCGACCGATCCGAACTGCAACTTGCAGAAACCGAACGTGGAAGCACTCGGCATCATCGCAAGCCTGGAATCACTGCCCAAACACATGAGCAACGCGCTGGTGGTCAACGCGGACAAGAGCGCGGACGGCCATCCGATCGCCGTGTTCGGGCCACAGGTCTCTTACTTCGCCCCGCAGATCCTGTCCCAACTCGACCTGCACTCGCCCGACTACGACGCCGAGGGCGCGTCCTTCCCAGGCACCGGCATCGTCGAGTTGGGCCGCGGTCAGGACTACGCCTGGTCGGCGACCTCGGCCGGCAGCGACCTGATCGACCAGCGGTTGGAGAAGATCTGCAACCCGAAGGGCGGCGCGCCGCAGCCGCAGGGCACCTACTACCTGTTCAACGGCAACTGCCTGCCGATGACCAAAGAGGTGTTCCTGGAGACCGCGATCCCGAAGCCGGGCGGCGTCGGTGCACCGACCATCCTCAAGCGCAACATCTATCTGACCCAGCACGGGATCGTGCAGGGGTGGACCACGTCCGGCGGAGCGCCGGTGGCGGTGGTGAACCAGCGCTCGACGTACAACCACGACGTGGATTCGGTCGTCGGGTTCCTCGGCTTCGGTGAACCGGCACAGACCCACGACGTCACGTCCTGGATGCAGAACGCGAACAAGATCCTGTACACGTTCAACTGGTTCTACGCCGACGACCGCGACACCGGATACTTCGTCAGCGGCCTGGACCCCGTCCGTCCCGCCGACGTCGACCCGACCCTGCCGGCGTGGGGCACCGGGGTGGCCGAATGGCAGGGATACCTGACCCAGGACCAGCACGTGCATGAGGTGAATCCGCCGAGCGGGTACTTCATCAGCTGGAACAACAAACCCGCGCCAGGATTCTCGGCCGCTGACGACCAGTACGGGTACGGGGCGGTGTATCGCTCGCAGCTGCTGGTGAATCAGCTGCAGGCACAGTTCGCCGCGCATCCTGGTGGCGTGCAGCGATCGGATGTGGTCAAGGCGATGTCGTTCGCCTCGACGCAGGATCTGGACGGCACCAGCGTCATGCCGCTGTTGCTGCAATACCTGCAGGGTCGCAGTGAGCCGGCCGGTGTGCAGTCGATGCTCGATCAGCTCACCTCGTGGGTGAATAACGGCGCGCACCGGGTCAAGGCAAACCCGTCCGACACGCAGTACCAGCACGCCGCTGCGATCGCGATCGCCGACGAGCTGATGCCGAACCTGATCGAGTCGCTGTACAACCCGATCCTCGGCGCGGGCGGCCTCAGTGGCGTCGGTTCGACGGGTGGCGCGTCCACGCCGGGTTACGCGGTGTTGCCGATGCAGTTCGTCAACACGCCCAACTCCGGTGGTTCGCATCTGGGCAGCTCGTACGACGGCGGCTACGAGGGCTACCTGGTCTCGACGCTGCAGCAGCTGCTCGGGCAATCACCGGCGGACGGGTTCGGCAACGAGATCACCGACCGCGAGTGCAACGGAGGTCCGGGCACGTGCCTGACCTCCATCGACGCGGCCCTGCTCAAGACCTACAACGCGTTGGTGACGGCGAACGGGTCGAGCACCGTGGCGAGCTGGACGGCATCGACGGACTCGGCGGCGGCGAAGCAGACCATGCCGGTCTACGACGGCATCGAGTTCCGCGCGCTCGGCGTCGTCACCCAGCCGGAGGTCGACTGGCAGAACCGGCCGACGTTCCAGCAAGTGATCGAATTCCCCAGCCACCGCCCCCGCTGACCAGTCCCCTCCGCGTTTGGGGAAGGTTTTAGCCCTATAGCGGCTACAACCTTCCCCAAACCGGTGTCGGGGCGGGCGGGTCGGGGTGCGTCGGGTGCGTCGGGGTGCGTCGGTCAGCTCAGCGCGAGTAGTTCGATCAGGGTGCGCGCGGCCTGGCCGCCCTCCAGCACCGCGATCTTGACGGCCTCCGGCACGTCGAGGTCATCCAGCAGCGCGGCCGGGATCAGCGCGGAGCCGGCCTGGCCGGGTTTCGCGGCGGCCGTGTACAACTCGTCCAGCGTGGTGGCAGCGGCCTCGAGTTCGTCACGGGTGTAGGACCACGGCTGCGCCCAGGGCCGGTTCAGGCACAGCAACCGCACCGCCGCCGGCGGGTAGTCGCGCAGCAGGTCGTCCACCAGCACCAGATTGCCGAGCGACTTCGACATCTTCACCCCGTCGATCGAGACGGTGCCCGCGCGCAGCCAGGACCGCGCGAACGGAGCGACACCGGTGGCCGCCTCGGCCAGCGCCGCCTCGCAGGCGTGATGCGGAAAGGCGAGGTCGGCGCCGCCGCAGTGCACGTCGACCCCGGCGCCGAACAGCGCCAGCACCATTGCCGCGCACTCGGCGTGCCAGCCCGGGCGGCCGTCGCCCCACGGGCTGGGCCAGGAGATCTCGGCACCGGGCGTGGACTGCCACACCGCGACGTCCAATGGATCGTCCTTGTCCGGATCGTCGGGGTGGTCGCGATATTCGGTGGACAACCGCAGCGCCGTCTCGCGGTCGATGCCGGCGCGGGCGGGCGTGGTTGCCCCGGTGCGCGCGTAGACGGTGCCGTTGCGCAGGTACGCGGCGTCGCGCTCGAACAGCGCAGCGGCGAGTTGCACCACGTGCCCGACGGCTTGGGCCGCCGTGGGCGACTCGTCCGGGGTGCGCACCCGCAGCGCGTCCATGGTGCGCTCGAACCGCGCCCGCTGGACGGTGGCGAGCATGGTGGGGGACTCGCCGAGCCGGGCCGCTTCAGCGAAGAGCACCTCGTCCACGTCGGTGACGTTGCGGGCGAGCGTCACGCCGTAGCCGTGCCAGCGCAGCACCCGGTCGGCGGCATCGGCCCAGACGTAGGTCGCCGCGTGGCCCAGATGGGTGACGTCGTACGGCGTGATGCCGCATACGTACATGCGCACCTGGCCGACCATGGGCACCGGGACGCCGGCAATACGCAGCGGCTTGGGCGGGTAGCTGTGGCGGGCCGAGGTCACCCAACGATCCTGCCAGGGTGTCCGGGGGACTGGGCCGGACAACCTCGGCCGCCGGTGGAGCGGGCGACGGGAATCGAACCCGCGTAATCAGTTTGGAAGACTGAGACTCTGCCATTGAGCTACGCCCGCAGTTGGCCTACGGCCGAGATGGTACCGGGTGCGCGAGTCCGTTCCGGTCCTCGCGGGACGGACGGGGACGGACCGGGACCGACCGGGACCGACCGGCACCGACCGGCACCGACGCGGACCGACCGGCCCGGTGGTTCGCGCCGCAGCCCTACACTTGAGCCTTCGGTGGCTCAACTGCCGCCGGCGCCCGGGGTGTGGCGCAGCTTGGTAGCGCACTCGCTTTGGGAGCGAGGGGCCGTGGGTTCGAATCCCGCCACCCCGACGTAGGCCGAGAGCAGAAGAACTTGCTCGTCCCGCTTAGTTCGCGCCCGGCTCTGCCGGGGCCGGGCCGGGCGCGAGGTCGTTCGCCTCAGACAGCGTTCGTCACGAGCTCAGTCTCGCTACCGTTCGCGGACGCAACGCAGGCATACGCGCACAAATGCGCGTCCTCGTCGCGGTCGCCGCCCTCGCTGAGCCGCCGGGACTGCCGTCTACCGCGCCCTCGTTAGACTCCGATCTCAGTGGCGCGTGGTCGGCCGATCGCCGTCCGAGAGCCGGTGAACCCGAGCCCACCCACCGCCGAACCTACGAGGGAGCATCCCGCCCGTGAAGAGCACCGTCGAGAACCTGAGCCCGACGCGCGTCCGGCTCGCCGTGGAGGTGCCGTTCGCCGAGTTCGAGGACAGCGTCAGCGCGGCGTACAAGAAGATCGGTTCGCAGCTTCGCGTGCCGGGCTTCCGCCCGGGCAAGGTCCCGACGCGCATCATCGACCAGCGGGTCGGCCGCGGCGCGGTGCTGCAGGAGGCGGTGAACGAAGCGCTGCCGCGCGCCTACACGGAGGCAGCACGCGAACACGAGCTGCGACCGCTCGGCCAGCCGGAGATCGATGTCACCAATCTCGACGACGGCAATTCGCTGAGCTTCACCGCTGAGGTCGACGTCCGGCCGGAGATCACCCTCCCGGACACCGACGAACTTCAGGTCAGCGTCGAGGACGCGGAGGTCAGCGACGCCGATGTGGACGAGCAGCTGACTGCGCTGCGCGACCGGTTCGGCACGCTCACCGGCGTGGAGCGCGCGGCCAGCGCCGGCGATTACGTCTCCATCGACCTGGCCGCCTCCGTCGACGGGCAGCCGGTCGAGGACGGCACCAGCAACGGCATCTCCTACGAGGTCGGCCGCGACGATCTGATCCCCGGCCTGGACGACGCGATCATCGGGTTGTCCGCGGGCGAGGCCGCCGTGTTCACCACCACGCTGCAACAGGGTGAGCAGGCCGGGGCCGAGGGTTCGATCACCGTCACGGTGAACTCGGTGAAGGAGAAGCAGCTGCCCGAACTCGACGACGAGTTCGCGCAGATGGCCAGCGAGTTCGACACGATCGACGAACTGCGCGCCGACCTGCGCACCCGGCTGGGTCGCGCCAAGAAGCTGGAGCAGGGCAGTCAGGCGCGCGACCGGGTGCTGGAGCGGCTGCTGGAGATCGTCGAGTTCCCGGTGCCCGAGTCAGCGGTCAAGGACGAGGTAGAGGTCCGCGAGCACGACATCGTGCACTCCCTCGGCCACGACGACGCGCTGTTCGACCGGTACCTGGCCATGCAGGGCCAGACGCGCGAGGAGTTCAGTGCGGACCTGCGCGAGGGTGCGGAGAAGTCCGTGCGCGCCCAGTTCATCCTCGACACGATCGCCGACAAAGCCGATGTGCAGGTCGGCGATGCGGAGCTCACCGAGTACATCGTCCGGCAGGCCGCGCGCTACCAGATGGCCCCGCAGGAGTTCGCGAACCAGGTCGTGCAGGGCGGCAGCCTGCCGTCGCTGGTCGCCGACGTGCGCCGGAGCAAGGCGCTGGCCCACGTGCTGGAGTCGGCGGTGGTGACCGATGCGTCCGGCGAGCGGGTGGACCTGTCCGCGCTGGCGGAGGACCCGTCTGCGGAGATCGACCCGTCGGCGGAGATCGACTCGTCGGCGCAAGACGGACCGCCCGCGGCGAGCGATCCGGCCGGGGAGAGCGATCCGGCCGAGGGTGTGGCCGGCGAGCCGGAGTGACGCTCTGAGCGAACGGCACGGTTTTGGCGCAATTCTGCGCACCGGTCTTGGTTAGGGTCGATGTCATCGCATCGAGAAGGGAAGGTCAGCGCTGTGAGTCGCTTCGATTCCGTGGACGATCAGACCGGCACCGGCGTGCAGTCGCGCGCGGGCGGCGGAATGACCCTCAACGACTCCGTCTACGACCGGCTGCTGCGCGAGCGGATCGTGTTCCTGGGCCAGCCCGTCGACGACGCCATCGCCAACCAGATCTGCGCGCAGCTGCTGCTGCTCTCGGCGGAGGACGCCAAGCGCGACATCAACCTGTACATCAACTCGCCGGGCGGATCGGTCACGGCGGGCATGGCGATCTACGACACGATGGAACTGATCGAGTGCGACGTGGCCACCTGGTCACTCGGCTTGTCCGCGTCGATGGGCCAGTTCCTGCTCTCGGCCGGCACCCGCGGCAAGCGCTACGCCCTGCCGCACGCCCGGATCCTGATGCACCAGGGTTCGGCCGGCCTGGGCGGCACCGCGTCGGACATCAGGATCCAAGCCGAGCAGTGGAACCTCACCAAGCAGGAGATGGCCGAACTCACCGCCCAGCACACCGGTCAGAACGTGGAGACGATCATCGCCGACGGTGACCGCGACCGCTGGTTCACCTCGCAGGAGGCGCTGGAGTACGGCTTCATCGATCACATCGTCCGCCGGGTCAGCGACGTGCCCGCCGGCAACGTCACCCCGGAATAGGAGCGGCCGCCATGTCCGAATCGATCATGCCTAGCGGCTTGCACATCCCGCAGGGCCCGAGTTCGCGGTACGTGTTGCCCTCGTTCGTCGAGCGCACCAACTACGGCATCAAGGAGTCGAACCCGTACAACAAGCTGTTCGAGGAGCGCATCATCTTCCTCGGCGCGCCGATCGACGACGTGGTCGCCAATGACGTGATGGCCCAGTTGATCTGCCTCGAGTCGACCGATCCCGACCGCGACATCATCCTGTACATCAACTCGCCGGGTGGTTCGTTCACCGCGCTCACGGCAATCTACGACACCATGGTGTTCGTCCGGCCGGAGATCCAGACGGTGTGCATGGGACAGGCCGCTTCCGCGGCCGCGGTCCTGCTGGCGGCCGGCACCAAGGGCAAGCGCTTCGCGCTGCAGAACTCCCGGATTCTCATCCACCAGCCCTCCGGCGGCACCGAGGGGTCCATGCAGATCTCCGACCTGGACATCCAGGCGCGCGAGATCCTGCGGATGCGTGAACTGATGGAAGAGATCCTCGCCCGGCACACCGGTCAGGACCTCGCTCGGATCCGCGCCGACGTCGAGCGCGACAAGATCATGACGGCCGCACAGGCCAAGGAATACGGCATTGTCGACGACGTCATCTCCACCCGCAAGGTGGTCAACGACTAACGACGCGGCGCGCCGGAAAGGCCGATTACGCAGGACTTCCACTGGTTTTCCGGGTAGCGTTCGAACCGGCTGCACCGAAGAAATGACCTCGACGGACCACCCCCACAAGCTCAGCAGCGTCTGACGCACAGAGAGGAACCGACCTCGTGGCGCGTGTCGGCGAGACCGGAGACCTGCTCAAGTGCTCCTTCTGCGGGAAGAGTCAGAAGCAGGTCAAGAAGCTGATCGCCGGTCCCGGTGTGTACATCTGCGACGAGTGCATCGACCTGTGCAACGAGATCATCGAGGAGGAGCTCGCCGAGACCAGCGAATTCAGCTTCGACGAGCTGCCCAAGCCCAGCGAGATCTACGAATTCCTGAACAGTTACGTGGTCGGCCAGGATCAGACGAAGAAGACGCTCGCCGTCGCCGTCTACAACCACTACAAGCGCGTCCAGGCAGGGACCGAGAGCAAGCCGCGCAACGCGGACGCGACGGTCGAGCTGGCCAAGTCGAACATCCTGCTGCTCGGTCCGACCGGTTCCGGCAAGACGCTGCTCGCGCAGACCCTGGCCCGCATGCTCAACGTGCCGTTCGCGATCGCTGACGCCACTGCGCTCACCGAGGCCGGCTACGTCGGCGAGGACGTCGAGAACATCCTGCTGAAGCTGATCCAGGCCGCCGACTACGACGTCAAGCGTGCCGAGACCGGCATCATCTACATCGACGAGGTCGACAAGATCGCGCGTAAGGCCGAGAACCCCTCCATCACCCGGGACGTCTCCGGCGAGGGCGTGCAGCAGGCGCTGCTGAAGATCCTCGAGGGCACCACCGCATCCGTTCCTCCGCAGGGCGGGCGCAAGCACCCGCACCAGGAGTTCATCCAGATCGACACCACCAACGTGCTGTTCATCGTGGGCGGCGCGTTCGCCGGTCTCGAGACGATCATCGAGTCGCGGATCGGGAAGAAGGGGCTTGGCTTCAGCGCCGAGCTGCGCACGAAGTTCGACCGGGAGAACAGCGACGTGTTCGGCCAGGTCATGCCCGAGGATCTGATCAAGTTCGGGCTGATCCCGGAGTTCATCGGCCGGCTGCCGGTGATCACCTCGGTGCGGCCGCTCGACCGCGATGCACTGGTGCAGATCCTCACCGAGCCGCGCAACGCGCTGGTGCGCCAGTACGCGAAGCTGTTCGAACTTGACAATGTCGAGCTGCAATTCGAAGACTCCGCACTCGAGGCCATTGCGGACCAGGCGGTGTTGCGCGGCACCGGCGCCCGCGGCCTGCGCGCGATCATGGAAGAAGTGCTGCTGTCCGTGATGTACGAGGTGCCCTCACGCGAGGACATCGCCCAGGTCGTGATCACACGCGAGACGGTGCTCGAACACGTCTACCCGACCCTCGTGCCGCGCGAAGTGCCCAAGCGTCAGCCCCGGGAGAAATCCGCGTAGTCCGGAGCCCCGGATAGGGTTAACGAGTGGCTGAATCGATCTCCCCGCTTGCTCTGCCCACCGACCCAACGCAGTGGGCTCCGTTCATCACCGGGCGCTGCGACACCCTGCTGGATGTGGCCCGCACCGGCGTCGCCGCGCTGAAAAACGCCCCGCCGGTCGACGCGATGGCCGCGGTCAGGCAGTGGAATGACGTGGAGACGGCGCTCGGTCTGGCCGGCTCGGTCGCGTCGCTGTTCGGCGAGGTGCACCCGGACGAACAGGTGCGCACGCTCGCCGAACAGCGCAGTCGCGACGTCAAGAAGCTGGTTACCGAGATCGGGCAGGACCGCGAGCTGTACCAGGTGCTGGCCGATGCCGAGCAGCGCCTCGGCGCGGACAACAAGGCCGATCCGGCTCCGCAGCGGCTGCTGGCGCTGACCCTGCGCGACTTTCGCCGCGCCGGCGTCGACCGCGATGACGCGACCCGTGCGCGGCTGCGCGAGATCGCCGAGCACGAGGTGCGCCTCGGGCAGGACTTCTCCCGCCACATCCGCGATGACGTCCGCAGCGTGCGCCTGCGGCCCGAGCAGCTTGCCGGCCTGCCCGAGGACTTCGTCGCCGCGCACCCGGCAGCGGCGGACGGCACCGTCGAGATCACTACGGACTACCCGGACATCATCCCGTTCCGGACGTTCGCCCGCGACGCGTCCGCGCGGCGTGCGCTGATGGTCGAGTTCCTGAACCGCGGCTGGCCGGACAACGACAGCGTGCTGCGCGAGTTGCTGGCCACCCGCCAGGAGCACGCTGCACTGCTCGGTTACCAGGCGTGGCCGGACTTCGACGCCGAGGTCAAGATGGTCGGCTCCGGCAAGGCCATCGCGGAGTTCATCGAACGAATCGCCGAGGCCGCCACGCCGAGTTCCGACCGGGACGTCGCAGTGCTGCTGGAGTGGCTGCGCCGGGACCGGCCGGACGCGACCTCCCTGGACGCGGCCGACGTGCCGTTCTACGCGGAGACGGTGCGGCGGGAGAGCTTCGACGTGGACGCGCAGGAAGTACGCCGCTACTTCCAGTTCGCGGGTGTGCGGGCCGGCCTGCTCGAGGTGACCGGCCGGCTGTTCGGGCTGCACTACGAGCAGGTGCCCGACGCGCCGGTATGGCATCCGGACGTCGCCGCCTATGACGTGCACTCGGCCGGCTCGGGGGAGTTGCTCGGGCGGATCTATCTCGACCTGCACCCGCGCGCCGGCAAGTTCAAACACGCGGCGCAGTTCGACCTGGTCGCGGGCGCGGTGGGGGAGCGCTTGCCGGAGGGCGCGCTGGTGTGCAACTTCGGCCGGGGGCTGCTGGAGCACTCGGACGTGGTCACGCTGTTCCATGAGTTCGGGCACCTGGTGCATCACGTGCTCGGCGGCCGGCAGCGTTATGCGCGTTTCTCCGGCGTGGCGACCGAGTGGGACTTCGTCGAAGCACCGTCGCAGATGCTGGAGGAGTGGGCCTGGGACCCGGACGTGCTGCGCTCGTTCGCGGTGGACGACGCCGGCACTCCGATCCCGCGCGACCTGGTCGCACGGATGCGGGCGGCGCACGAGTTCGGCAAGGGCTACCAGGCGCGCACGCAGATGTTCTACGCCTCGGTGTCGTACGTGCTGCATTCCGGACCGGTGGACGACATCACCGCGACGGTGCGAGGACTCCAAGAGCGTTATGACGCGTTCGACTACATCCCGGAAACGCACTTTCATGCCTCGTTCGGGCACCTGGAGGGCTACACCTCGGGCTACTACACCTACATGTGGAGCCTGGTCATCGCGAAGGATCTGTTCTCCGCGTTCGACCCGGACGACCTGTTCGACACCTCGGTGTCCTATCGCTACCGCGACAAGGTGCTGGCCGCCGGTGGCAGCGGCGACGCGGCCGATCTGGTGGCCGACTTCCTGGGTCGTCCGTACTCCTTCGCCGCCTTCGCCGCCTGGCTCGCCAAGGCGCCCGATCCGTCTGCCGACTGATCCAGCTCGGCCACCCCAGCGGCAACAAGTCCGCGACCGAGGAGAAGGGTGACGGCGAGGGCACCGGCGCCGGCGAGGATGAAGATTTCCCGGGGCGTCAGTGCGATCGCCGCAACTGCGCCGAGCACATATGCGCCGAGTTGGGTGCCGGATGCGATGCCACTGAGCATCGCCGCAACTCGACCGCGTTCATTGGCCCGCGCCCGGCCCATCACCAGTGACGACAGCGCGACATTGACGATGCCGTTGCTCAGCCCCAGCGTGTAGACGGGGAGCAGCAGCCACCCCACACTCGGCATCAGGCCGATGAGAACCATGCTGGCGGCGAGCAGCATCGCGCTGCCGACGAACATGCGCGCGAGCTTGACGGTCCCGCGAACCCGCCCGCCGAGCAGTGCCCCGCTGAGCAGGCCCACGCCGAGCATGGCACCGACGAAGCCGTACCAGGTCGAGCTGGCGTGCAGTGTCTCGCGGATCAAGAACACCTCGATCACGTTCACCATGGCGCCAACTAGAACGAGCAGGCCGAGCAGCACGAACAACACGCGCAGCATCCGGTCTGCGCGCACGATCCGGAATGCTCCGCGTGGTGAGGCAGCGGCTCCGTCTGCCGTTGCCGGTACGCGCCGGGTGGCGAGCAACAGCCCCGCCGCGGTCACCGCGAAGAACGTCGCGGCGTCCACGAGCAGCGGGACGCGCGTGCCGTAGCGACCGGTGAGCAGTCCGCCGATAGCCGGCGCGGCAATGCTGGCGATCGTCGTGCCCGCCTGCGCCATGCCGACCGCGCGCGGTAACTCCTCCGGTCCCGCGATCGCGGGCAGCAGCGACTGCCAGGTGGCGCCGTTGACGGCCTGCCCGGCCCCGAGCAGCGCGACCAGGCCAAGCACCGACGCCGTCGAGCCAACCGAGGCCAGCACGGAACAGACCACCGCCTGGAGCAGGCCGGAGAGCACTAGCAGGCGTCGGCTGTCGACGTGGTCCACCAGGCGGCCCACCGGTCCGGCAAACAGCAGCAGCGGCAGCATGCCCGCGATCAGCAGGGCGGCGACCCCGCGGGGTCCGGCACCGTGTGCCTGCAGCCGAAGAACGAGTGCGACGGCAGCGACCTCGTCGCCGAGCAGCGAGATCGCCTTGGCCGAGACGACCAGCCGCAGGTCCCGGCGGCTAGATGTGAAGGACATACTGCGAAATTATTGCTTCACATTATCCGTGTCAAGACCCCGCACCGGCGTTACCGTTCTCGGCGTGACACCCCGCAAACGCACGCCGCCGGACCGACGGGTAGTCATCGACGACCCCAAAACAATCAAGGCGCTGGCGCATCCGGCCCGCCTTGCCGTCATCGACGAGCTTTACGCCGGCCGGGAGCTGACCGCCACCGAGTGCGCGGAGATCGTCGGGCTCAGCCCCAGCGCGATGAGCTACCACCTGCGGGCCCTGGAACGGGCCGGGCTGATCGAGCGGGCGCCCACCAGCGACGATGGCCGGGAGCGGCCGTGGCGGGCTGCGGGCACGAGGCTGTCGGTGAACTCGACGTCCTCGCACCTGGCGCACGCCGCGACGACGACACTTGCGCTGAGCGTCGTGGACAAGGTCCGGCACGAGTTCACCGACTGGATGGACCGCTCCGAAGACGACGACCCGGCCTGGCGTGACGCGTCCGGGGTCAGCAACTCCCGGCTCTGGGTCACGCAGCAGGAGGCGGCCGAGATCGAGCAGACGGTCTCGGATCTCGTCGATCGGTTTCGCGGGCGGACACCGGCGGATCGCCCGCCCGGGTCCCGCCTGGTCCGCTTCAGCGCGATGCTGTTCCCGCTCGATGAGAATGTGGGCTGACCGGGCTCAATAGAATGCCGCTGTGACAGCGAGCGATCAGGCGGCCGAACTGCCGAGCCAGTACCGGCCGGCCGAGGTCGAGGAGGCGCTGTACCAGCGGTGGGTCGAGCGCGGCTACTTCACCGCGGACCCCAGCAGCGGAAAGCCGCCGTTCTCCCTGGTCATCCCGCCACCGAACGTCACCGGCAGCCTGCACCTCGGGCACGCGCTCGAGCAGTCGATGATGGACGCGCTCACTCGCCGCGCCCGGATGCGCGGCTTCGACGCGCTGTGGCTGCCCGGCATGGACCACGCCAGCATCGCCGTGCACAACCTGGTCGAGCGCTACCTCGCCGAGGCCGAGGGCAAGGGCCGCTTCGACTACACCCGGGCTGAGTTCGTCGCGAAGTCGTGGGAGTGGAAGCAGCGCTACGGCGGCCAGATCCTCGGCCAGATGCGCCGTCTGGGCGACAGTGTGGACTGGAGCCGGGAGCGCTTCACCATGGACGACGGGCTCAGCCGCGCCGTTCGCACCATCTTCAAGCAGCTCTACGACGACGACCTGATCTACCGCGCCGAACGCATCATCAACTGGTGCCCGCGCGACCTCACCGCGCTGTCCGACATCGAGGTCGAGCACGAGGAAGAGGACGGCGAGCTCATCTCCATCCGCTACGGCGGCACCGAGCCGGGTGAGCCGAGCATCGTGGTGGCCACCACCCGTGCGGAGACGATGCTGGGCGACACCGCGGTGGCCGTGCACCCGGATGACGAGCGGTATCGCGACCTGGTCGGCGCTACCGTCTCCCTGCCGCTCACCAACCGCCGTATCCCGATCGTCGCCGACACCCACGTCGACCCGTCATTCGGCACCGGCGCGGTGAAGGTAACCCCGGCGCACGACCCGAACGACTTCGAGATCGGCCGCCGGCACGATCTGCCGATGCTGACGATCATGGACGAGCGCGGTGTGATCACCGCGCCAGGCCCGTTCGCCGGCCTGGACCGGATGGAGGCGCGCTTCGCCATCGTGGCGGCGTTGCGCGAGGACGGCCGGATCGCGGGCGAGCGCCGCCCGTACCGACACTCGGTGGGCCACTGCTCGCGATGCGACACCGTGGTCGAGCCGCGGCTGTCGCTGCAGTGGTGGGTGCGGGTGGAGAAGCTGGCCCGCGCGGCCGGCGACGCGGTGCGCGACGGCCGGGTGGTGATCGAACCGCCCTCGATGCAGCAGCGCTACTTCGCGTGGGTGGACAACCTGCGCGACTGGTGCATCAGCCGGCAGCTGTGGTGGGGCCACCGCATCCCGGTCTGGTACTCGCCCGATGGCGACGACGTCTGCATCGGGCCGGACGAGGAGCCGCCGGCGGGTTGGACCCAGGACGAGGACGTACTGGACACCTGGTTCTCCTCCGCGCTGTGGCCGTTCTCGACGCTGGGCTGGCCGGAGGACACCGCGGATCTGCGCGCCTACTACCCGACCACCGTGCTGGTCACCGGCTACGACATCCTGTTCTTCTGGGTCGTTCGGATGATGCTGTTCGGGTTGTACGCGATGCGCGGCAACGGCCCGGAGGGCTCGGTGCCGTTTCGCACGATCATGCTGCACGGCCTGGTGCGCGATAGCTCGGGCAAGAAGATGTCGAAGTCCAAGGGCAACGTGGTCGACCCGATGCTCTGGATCGACGAATACGGCGCGGACGCGACCCGGCTGTCGCTGCTGCAGGGCGCGAACCCCGGCGCGGACCAGGCCGTCAACGAAGAGTGGGTCCTCGGTGCCCGCAACTTCTGCACCAAGCTGTGGAACGCGACCCGGTTCGCGCAACTCAACGGCGCCACTGTCGCCGGCGAGCTGCCGCGCGAACTCACCGGCCCGGATGCCTGGATCATCTCGCGGCTGAACGAGGTGATCGCCGAGGTCGATGCCCTCTACGAGCGGTTCGAGTTCGCGAAGATCACCGACGTCCTCTATCACTTCGCCTGGGACGAGGTGTGCGACTGGTACCTCGAACTGGCCAAGTTGACGCTGTCCGGGCCGGCTGCAGCCACGACGCGGCGCGTACTCGGTGAGGTGCTGGACACCCTGCTGCGGCTGCTGCATCCGATGATCCCGTTCAGCACCGAAGCGCTGTGGACGGCGCTGACCGGTGGGGAATCGGTTGTGATCGCACCCTGGCCGGTGCCGGATTCGTCGCGCGCCGACCCCGCCGCCACCGCCGAGGTGGCCATGGTGCAAGCCGTGGTCGGCGAGGTGCGCCGGTTCCGCTCCGACCAGGGCCTCAAGCCGTCGCAGCGCGTGCCCGCCCGGATCAGCGGCGCGGGCGCCGGCGAGGCCGCGGTCCGGTCGCTGCTGCGGCTCGACCAACCTGGTGCTGAGTTCAGCCCCACCGCTTCGCTGACCACGCCCACCGGCGTCGTCGTCGGGCTGGACCTGTCCGCCTCGATCGACGTCACGGCCGAGCGGAACCGCCTCGGCAAGGATCTGCAGGCAGCGGTGGCCGAACGCGAGGTCAACACGCGCAAGCTGGGCGACGCGGCCTTCACCTCGAAGGCGCCGGCGCCGGTGGTGGACAAGGTGCGCGGCCGGCTCGCGGCTGCCGAAGCCGAGATCGTCCGCATCGAGGCAGCCCTGGGCGCGCTGCCTCCGCCCTGAGTCCGCGCATCCCGCCCGATCAGCAGACGTAGACTCGCCCGTCGTGGCCGAGGAGCAGAGTTACGCGTCGCTGCTGCGGCAGATCGAGGCTGACGTCACCAGCCGCTGGGGTGAGGGCCGGCTGCAGCCGACGACCGAACGCATCCGGGCACTGGTCGAGCTGTTGGGTGAGCCACAGGACTCCTTTCGCGCCATCCATCTCACCGGCACCAACGGCAAGACGTCCACGGCACGGATGATCGACGAATTGCTGCGCGGTTTCGGGCTGCGCACCGGCCGGTTCACCAGCCCGCACCTGAGCTACCTCACCGAACGGATCGTCATCGACGGCCAGCCCGTCAGTGACCGCAGGTTCGTCGAGGGCTATCGGGAGCTCGCGCCCTACCTTGCCCTGGTGGACGAGCGGTTCGACATCAAGCTCTCCTTCTTCGAGGTGATGGTCGCGCTGGCCTACGCGATCTTCGCGGATACCCCGATCGACGTCGGCGTGATCGAGGTCGGGCTGGGCGGCACCTGGGACGCCACGAACGTGGTTGATGCCGAGGTCGCCGTCATCACGCCGATCGACCTGGATCACGTCCAGTACCTCGGCACCACGATCGGCCAGATCGCCGCGGAGAAGGCCGGGATCATCAAACCCGCCTCGTCGGTGATTCTCGCCGCGCAGCCGCCGGAGGCGATAACCCCACTGCTGGCGCGCGCGGTCGAATACGAGGCGGCCGTCGCGCGCGAGGGGATGGAGTTCGGCATCGCTTCGCGGCGCGTCGCCGTCGGTGGCCAGATCATGACGTTGCAGGGTCTCGGCGGTGTGTATGACGACATCTTCCTGCCGCTGCACGGGGCGCATCAGGCGCAGAACGCGATCTGCGCGCTGGCCGCAGTCGAGGCGTTCTTCGGCGCAGGCGCGGCCACTGGGCCGATCGACGTCGAGATCGTGCGTGCCGCGTTCGGCTCGGTGCGCTCGCCGGGCCGGCTGGAGGCGGTGCGATCGGCGCCGACGATTCTGGTGGACGCGGCGCACAATCCGGCGGGTATGGCGGCTACTGTCGCGGCCCTGCGTGAGGCGTTCGACTTCCGGCGCCTGGTCGCGGTGGTCGCGGTGCTCGGCGACAAGGACGTGACCGGCATGCTCGAGCAGCTGGAGCCGGTCGCGGACGAGCTCGTGGTGACGCACAACTCCTCGCTGCGTGCGATGCCCGTCGACGAGCTCGCCCAGCACGCCGTCCGCGTGTTCGGCGCCGATCGGGTGACCGTGGAGAACCGGCTCGACGACGCGGTCGAGACCGCCGTGCGGCTGGCCGAGGACACTGGTGACGAAGTGCTCTCCGGTGCGGGCGTGCTGGTGACCGGTTCGGTGGTGACGGCCGGGGAAGCACGCACGCTGCTCGGCGCCGACCGGTGAGCGAAGCCGGCGCGAGCGGAGGGTCACCGGAACAAGCACCGGAGCCGACGCCGGCACCGACAGCCGGACCGACGCCGGAACAGGTTGCTGAGCGGGCCAGGCGCGCCGACAAGGCAACGCGCCGTGCGATGGCCGGCGTGCTCGGGTTGCAGGCACTGGTGGTACTGCTGGTGCCCCGCGCGATCAGGTTCACGGTCGGGCTCGGCGCAACCCGCACCACGCTGCTCATCGCGTTGGCGATTTTGCTCGTCATCGGTGCCGCGGTGGCGCGCCGGCCGTGGGGGATCGCGGTGGGTACGGCGCTACAAGTGCCGTTCATCCTGACCGGCGTATGGATCGGCACCATGTTCTTCCTGGGCGCGGTGTTCGCCGGCATCTGGGCTTATCTGCTCAACCTGCGGCATGAACTCGTCGGCACCCCCGGCGGCGTCCGCATGCTGTATTCGTAACGGTCGATACGCTGCCAGGCGTGACCTCGACCGAGCCGATGAGCATCCCCGCGACCGAACGCACGCTGGTGCTGGTGAAGCCCGACGGCCTCGCCCGCGGCCTGACCGGCGAGGTGATCCGGCGCGTCGAGGCAAAGGGATACCGACTGATCGCGCTGCAGCTGCGGCGGGCGACGCCGGAACTGCTCGCCGCCCACTACGCCGAGCACCAGGGCAAACCCTTCTACGAGCCGCTGGTGCAGTTCATGCTGTCCGGGCCGGTCACCGCATTCGTCGCCGAGGGGGAGCGGGTGATCGAGGGCTTCCGGGCATTGGCAGGTGCCACCGACCCGACCACCGCGCTGCCGGGCACCATCCGCGGTGACCTCGGCCGCGACTGGGGACTGCCGGTGCAACAGAACATCGTGCACGGATCGGACTCAGCCGAATCCGCCGCTCGCGAGATCGGTCTCTGGTTCCCCGACCTCTGACCCCAACGCCGATCGTGATGCAGGTGCGCTGCTATAGCGGCGCCTGAGTATCACGATCGCCGCAAACCGCGCGTCGCAACCCGAAACGATCACTGGCCGACCATACGATCGCGACAGCCTGTCTCACGCGTTCGAAGGGTCTGCTCTGTGGCGTTCACCCCGCTGACACGTCTGTCGCACGTGTCGCGACGTGGCGGCGACTTTCTCGGCGGCGACCTCGCGATCGACCTGGGCACCGCGAACACCCTGGTCTACGCGCGCGGACGGGGCATCATGCTGAACGAGCCGTCGGTGGTCGCGGTGGACACCACCACCAACGCCGTCGTCGCGGTGGGCGCCGAGGCCAAGCGAATGATCGGCCGCACCCCAGGTCACATCGTCGCCGTCCGGCCGCTGCAGGACGGGGTGATCGCCGACTACGACGTCAGCGCCGAGATGCTGCGCTACTTCGTGCGCAAGGTCCTGCGCCGGCGGGGCGCGTTCACCGGTCCGCGGATCGTGGTCTGCGTGCCCAGTGGAATCACCAGCGTCGAGCAGCGCGCGGTGAGCGAGTCCGCGTACGCGGCCGGCGCGCGACGGGTACACATCATCTCCGAACCGATGGCCGCTGCCATCGGTGCCGGACTGCCGGTCAATCAGCCGTCCGGGTCGATGGTGATCGACATCGGCGGCGGCACCACCGAGGTCGCGATCCTGGCTCTCGGTGGCATCGTCGCCGCGACGAGCCTGCGGGTGGCCGGCGACGCGATCGACACCGCCATCGTCGACTACGTGCGCAGCAATTTCTCGCTGCTCATCGGCGAGCGCACCGCGGAAGAACTCAAGATCTCAGTCGGCACGGCCTTCCCGGTCAGCGGTCCCAAGAACGCCGAGATCCGCGGGCGCGACATGGCCACCGGGCTGCCGCGCAACGTGACCATGTCCGGTCCGGAGCTGCGCAAGGCCATCGAGCCGCCAGTGACGCGCATCGTCGCGGCGGTTCGCTCCACTCTCGACCGGTGCCCACCCGAACTTGCCGGCGACCTGGTCACCCGCGGCATCGTGCTCACCGGCGGTGGTGCGCTGCTGCGCGGTCTCGACGCGCGGCTGCAACACGAGATCGGCGTCCCGGTGCTCGTCGCCGACCGACCACTGGATTCGGTCGTGCTCGGTACCGCGACCGTGGTCGAGCATTTCGAGCAGCTGCAGAAGGTCGTCGTCGACGGCCATCGTCGATGAGGTAACGGGGCATGAGGCGGCTGACCAGGCGCCAGCGCGTCGCCGTCGTCGTACTGGCGGCCACCGCGCTCTGCTTCATCACCCTCGACATCGGTGGCGGTGCACTGAACTCAGCCCACACCGGAGTGCGGGGAGCGCTCGGTGCGCTGTACCGCGGCACCGACACCGTTCTCGGGCCTGCGCGCCGTTATCTGCAGGGAGTGCCCTCGGCCGGTACCAACCAAGCTCGCGTGCAACGGCTCGAGCACGACAACGCGGTGCTGCGCGGCCAGCTCGACGCCGACGCCGCGGACCGCAGCACCAGCGCGCGACTGGCCACATTGCAGCTCGCCGCCGACCACGGCGGCTACCGGATCCTGCCGGCCAGGGTGATCGCACTCGGGCCGGGTCAGGGCTTCGACTGGACGGTGACCATCGACGCCGGCACCCGCGCCGGCATCCGCGCGGAGCAGACCGTGACCGACGGTGACGGCTTGGTCGGTCGGGTGCTTGAGGCCGACGCGAACACCAGCGTGGTGCTGCTCGCGGCCGATCCCGGCTCCGGCGTAGGCGCCCGGGACCTGACCAGCGGCGAGGTCGGCGTGCTGACCGGTCACGGCGCTGACGGCTTCACCTTCGTGCCGCTCAACCCGGCCGCAGTCCTGCACGTGGGTGATCGGCTCGCAACCGGCCCGACCGGCGCGACCAGCTTCGTGTCGAACCTGTCCATCGGCACCGTCACCGCCGTGCGCAGTGGCGCGGACGGCACCGAGCACGCCGAGGTCCGCCCGACGAGTTCACCGACCGCGCTCGACCTGGTGGGCGTGATTCTCGTCGGTGGCGGAGGCAGTGGCGGCGGCGCGCCGGCGAACACCGACCGGCCCGCGCTGAGTCCCTCGATACAGGCTCAAGGTCCGGGCGGACAGCGATGAACTGGTTGCGTCCGGTTGCGGCGCTCGCCGCGATGCTCACCGCGATGCTGGTGCAGGCGGCTCTGATCGCGCCTATTGCCACGACAGCGACGGTGAGCCTGCCGGCAGTGCTCGTCGCGGCGGTCGCGGTGACCGACGGTGCGGCGGCGGGACTCACCCTTGGCTTCGCCACCGGGCTGCTGGCCGACCTCGGCTCCACCCACCCCGCCGGTGTGCTCGCCCTGGTGTGGATGCTGCTCGGCGCGGTGTGCGGACTCGCGGCGCCGTCCCGGCGGCTGCGGTCAGACGCGATCACTGTCGCCGGATGCTGCGTAATTGCCGCCGCGGCGGCCACCTTGCTGCTCGCGGTCGTGCACGGCGCAGGCGCGTCCGTCGGCACGGCGATGCACGCACTGCTGCCGGATCTGCTCGGCGACACGCTGCTGGCGGCGATCGTCGTCCCGGTGGTGCGCGCCGCGCTGCGCGGCGAGACCTTGCGCGCACCGCACCCGAGCACGCGGGGACTGGACCATCGGGCACTGGAACATCGGGCACTGGGGCATGCAGTGGCACAAGGCCCCGGACGGGGTGGGCGTGACTAGCCCGCGTCGCGGCATCGGCGGGCGCCGCTTGTCGATCATTTTCGCGCTGGTGGCCTCGATGGTGCTCACGCTGGTGGCGCGGCTGTATTACGTGGAACTGCTCGACCCGCACAAGCCGGTGCAGACGGCGGGCATCCTGCACAACGGCGACATCGTCCTACCCGCACCGCGAGGACTCATCGTCGACGCGACCGGCAAGGTGCTGGTCGGCAACACCTCCGCGCAGGTGATCGAGGTCGATCGCGACGCCCTGCAGACATTGCCGGACGAGGGCGCCGGCGTGCTGTCCCGGCTGGCCGCATTGCTCGACACCACCGGAACGCAGCTCGCGAAGGAGATCACCCCGTGTTCGCCCAAGGTTGCGGCGCCGTGCTGGACCGGCGAGCCGTACCAGCCGGTGCCGGTGGCGACGAACGCCCCGACCGACGTCGTCCTCGCCGTCGCCGAACACCGGGAGCAGTTTCCGGGCGTGACGCTGCAGACCGTCACCCAGCCGGTGTATCCCGGTGGTTCGCTGGCCGCCCATGTACTCGGCTACACCGGTGCCGTCAGCGCGGGCGATCAGAAGACGGACCCGTCGCTCAACGATGCCGACACCATCGGGCGCACCGGTCTGGAGGCGGAGTACGACTCGGTGCTGCGCGGCGTGGACGGGACGCAGGTGATGCGGCTGAGCCCGCAAGGCGTGGCCGTCACCACCGGCGCCAGCGTGGCGCCGGTGCAGGGCGACACCGTGGTGACGAGCATCGACGCCAACGTGCAGCAGCTCGCCGAGCAGTCACTAGCCCAGCAGATCAAGGACTCGCGCGCGAAGGGCTACCCGGCCACATCCGGGTCGGTGGTGGTGATGGACCCGCAGACCGGGCGCGTCATTGCCGCGGCCAGCTACCCGACCTATGACCCGCAACAGTTCGTCGGCGGCATCTCCGACGCCGACTACGCCGCGCTGACCGCGCCATCGGCCAACGATCCGTTGCTAGCTCGCGTGTTCGACGGGCAGTACGCACCGGGCTCGACGTTCAAGCTGATCACGGCGTCCTCGCTGGTGACGCACAACGAGCTGTCGCTGACCGACACCTATCCGTGCCCGCCGTCGGTCACCATCGACGGCCGGGTGAAGACGAACTTCGACAGCGAGTCCTTCGGCGGCCTCACCCTGGCCGGGGCACTCGGCTACTCCTGCGACACCTTCTTCTATACGCCGGCCGCGAACGAGTACTACACCGATCAGGCGCGCATCGCGCTCGGCCAGAAGCCGAACGAGTACCTACAGAAGATGGCTGCCGCCTTCGGTGTCGGTACCGATCCGGGCATCGACCTGCCGGTCGGTGAGCAGGCCAGCGGCAGTTATGCCGACCGAGAGACACGGATGGCGCGCTGGCAGGCGAACAAGACGCAGTACTGCGCGGACGCTAGGAGTGGCTTCCCGGACGAGTCCGACCCGGCGCAGCGCGCCTATCTGACCGAGTTGGCCAGTGAGAACTGCAGCGACGGCTGGCGTTACCGCGCCGGCGACAACGCGGACATGGCCATCGGGCAGGGCGAGACGACGGTGTCGCCGCTGCAGCTCGCGATCGCGTACTCGGCGCTGGTCAACGGCGGCCGGATCTGGAGCCCGACGCTGGGCTGGGCCGTGGTGGACGGCGCTGGCAAGGTCGTGCGCACCATCAACCCGAAGGTGCGCAACAAGGTCCCGGTCGCGCAGAGCCTGCTCAACTACATCGCCGACTCGCTGTCGTTCAGTCTGGGCTGGCAGGTCTCCGGCGCGTTCGCGTACCTGGATTCGCCGTACCGCAACGAGATCGGCGGCAAGACCGGCACCGCCGAAGTGTTCGGCCACCAGGACACGTCCTGGCTGGCGAGCTGGGGCCCGGTGAGCAAGAACGCCCACGGCGCGGTGCAGGCGAAGCTGGTCATCGTCGGCATGGTCGAGCAGGCCGGCACCGGTGCCACCGCCGCCGGGCCGATGCTCAAGCGGATCTGGGACGGGATCATGGGCGTCGGCGGCCCGTCGATCCTGCCCGGCCAGCAGCCGATACGGCAGCTGCCGCACGTCAAACCGTTGGTGCAGGTCGCGCGATGACGTTGCTTGCCCGCGATCCGCGGGCACCGTTCACGCTGCCCGGCCCGGTGCCATCGTGGGATCGACGCAGCCGCGGCGTCGACTGGGTGCTTGCCGGTGCGGCGCTCGGACTCGGCCTGATCGGTGCGGTGCTGGTGTGGGCGGCGACGAAGAACGTGCCGAGCCTCAACGGCGGTAACCCGCAGGCGTTCCTGTACCGGCACCTCGTCGACGTGCTGATCGCGACCGCGTTGGCCGTCGTGGCCTGGCGGCTGGACCCGCGGCTGTTGCGCTTGTTCGGTCCGGCGGTCTACCTGGCCAGCCTGCTGGGGCTGCTGGCGGTGTTCGCGATCGGGTCCACCGTGAACGGCGCGCACGCGTGGATCCGCCTCGGTGGCGGCTTCGAGGTGCAGCCGTCGGAATTCATGAAGCTCGGCATGATCGTCGGGATGGCCGTGCTGTTCACCCAGCGGGCCGAGCGGGGGGAGGAGGATCCGCGGCCGTCGAACGGTGACGTGATGTGCGCGCTCGGCCTGGTGGCGGTCCCGCTGCTGCTCGTCATTCTGGAACCCGATCTCGGCTCGGCAATGGTGCTCGGATTCGCGGCCCTGGGCGTGCTCGTCGCGTCAGGCGCCCGGGCCCGGTGGACGGTCGGCTTGGTGTTGCTGGGCGTCGTCGTTGCCGTGATCGCGGTGAAGGCCGGCCTGCTCGCCGATTACCAGCTCAAACGCTTCAGCTCGTTCACCCATCCGAACCAGGACGTGCAGGGCGCGGCCTACAACGTGACCCAGGCACACATCGCGATCGCGAACGGGGGATTGTTCGGCAAGGGCCTGTTCGCCGGACCGCAGACCAACGGCGGCTTCGTCCCCGAGCAGCAGACCGACTTCGTCTTCTCGGTCGCCGGCGAGGAGTTCGGCCTGCTCGGCGGTGTGGTGATCATCGCGTTGTTCGCGGTGCTCTGCTGGCGCGGATTGCGTATCGCCCGTGCCGCGGATCGGGTGGGGCGGCTGGTCGCGGTCGGCGTGGTGTGCTGGATCGCGTTCCAGGCGTTCCAGAACATCGGCATGACCCTCGGTCTCACCCCGGTCACCGGGTTGCCGCTGCCGTTCGTCTCCTATGGCGGCTCGTCGATGTTCGCCCAAGGCCTGGCCGTCGGGCTGCTGCAGGCGGTGCACCGGCGCTCATCGGCCTGAGCGTCAGAGTTGGGGAATGTCCGCGGCGGCAACCGGTGCCCGCGTCGCGATGGTGGTGCCGATGCTCGCGACGACCACCATCGTGATGGCGACGACGATCACGCCCGACAGCGGTTGGCTCAGCACGATCACGCCCGCCAGCGCCGCCACCGCGGGCTCCAGGCTCATCAGCAGGCCGAACGCAGCCGCGGAAAGCCGCCGCAGCGCGACGATCTCCAACGAATAGGGGATCAGCGAGGACAGCAGCGCCACCGCCAGTCCGCCGCCGAGGACGCTGCCGCGCGTCAGTGCGCTGCCACCCTCGACGATGCCGGCGGGCAATACCAGCAACGACCCCACGCCGAGTGCGATGGCCAATCCGTCCAGCGCGGGGAAGGCGGCACCTACTCGCTTCGAGAGCAGGATGTAGCACGCCCAGCAGGTGCCGGCGACGAGTGCCAGCGCGACACCGAGCGGCCGGATGTGATCATGTTCGCCCTGGGTGGCCAGTAGCGCTACGCCGCCGCCGGCCAGCGCGACCCAGGCCAGGTCGAGCAGCCGGCGCGAGCCGGCGAGGGCGACGGCCAGCGGGCCGAGGAACTCGATGGTGACCGCGACGCCGAGCGGCAGCCGGTCCAGGGCCTCGTAGAAGCTCCAGTTCATCCCGCCGAGGATCAGCCCGAATGCGATCGCCGCGGCGATGTCCGCACGCGAGCGACCACGCACCGACGGGCGGCTCACCGCGAGCAGCAGCACCGCGGAAAGAACGAGGCGCAGCATGACCACCCCGCCCGGCCCGGCCTGGCCAAACAGCTTGGCGGCGAACGCGGAGCCGAACTGCACCGAGGCGATGCTGCCCAGCAGCAACAGTTGTGGTGGCGGCGTTCGCACGTCTGAGATCCTGTCAGGCCCGTACCATGAACCGCGTCATGACTGTCGAGTCCCTGTTCGCGCGCCTCGAGCCGCTGTTGCCGTTGGTGAACAAGCCCATCCAGTACGTCGGTGGGGAACTCAATGCCACGGTGAAGGATTGGGACTCCGTCGCTGTCCGCTGGGCGCTGATGTACCCCGATGCGTACGAGGTCGGCGTGCCCAACCAGGGCATCCAGATCCTCTACGAGGTGCTCAACGAACGCAGCGACGCGCTCGCCGAGCGAACGTATGCGGTATGGCCCGACCTCGAGGCCTTGATGCGCGAGCACGGCGTCGGTCAGTTCACCGTGGACGCGCACCGGCCGGTGGCCGCCTTCGACGTCCTGGGCGTCTCGTTCGCCACTGAACTCGGCTACACCAACCTGCTCACCGGGCTGGACCTGGCCGGGATCCCGTTGCACGCCGACGCGCGCGACGACACGCATCCGCTGGTGATCGCGGGCGGGCACGCCGCGTTCAACCCGGAGCCGATAGCCGACTTCATCGACGCAGCAGTGCTCGGCGACGGCGAGCAGGCGGTCGGCCGGATCACCGACGTGATCCGCGAGTGGAAGCTGGCGGGCTGCCCGGGCGGTCGGGACGAGGTGCTGTTGCGGTTGGCATCGTCCGGCGTGGTGTACGTCCCGCGCTATTACCAGGTCGATTACCACGCGGACGGGCGCGTGCAGTCAGTACGTCGCACCAGCGAGCAGGTGCCCGAGCGCGTCGCGAAGCACACCGTGATGGATCTCGACGAGTGGCCCTACCCCAAGGCCCCGCTGGTGCCGCTGGCCGAGTCGGTGCACGAGCGGATGTCGGTGGAGATCTTCCGCGGCTGCACCCGCGGTTGCCGGTTCTGCCAGGCCGGCATGATCACGCGCCCGGTGCGGGAGCGCAGCATCGGCACCATCGGTGAGATGGTCGAGCGCGGGCTTGCCGCCACCGGCTTCGAGGAGGTCGGGCTGCTGTCGCTGTCCTCGGCCGACCACTCCGAGATCGGCGCGATCGCGAAGGGCCTGGCCGACCGCTACGAAGGTGAGCGGGTGGGCTTGTCGCTGCCGTCCACCCGGGTAGATGCGTTCAACATCGACCTGGCCAACGAGTTCAGCCGCAACGGGCGGCGCTCCGGGCTCACGTTCGCGCCGGAGGGCGGCTCGGAGCGGCTGCGCCGTGTGATCAACAAGATGGTGAGCAAGGACGATCTGATCCGCACCGTGTCCACCGCGTATGCGCAGGGCTGGCGCCAGGTGAAGTTGTACTTCATGTGCGGCTTGCCGACCGAGACCGACGACGACGTGCTTGAGATCGCCGGCATGGCGCACGACGTGATCCGGGCCGGGCGGGTGGCCACCGGCGGGCGCGACGTGCGCTGCACGGTCTCCATCGGCGGCTTCGTGCCCAAGCCGCACACGCCGTTCCAATGGGCTGCCCAGGCCGACCCGCAGACCGTCGACGCGCGGCTGCGCAAGCTGCGCGAGGCGATCAACGCGGACCGGTCGGTGGGCCGGCAGGTCGGTATGCGCTACCACGACGGTGAGCCGTCGCTGATCGAAGGTCTGCTGTCCCGTGGCGATCGCCGAGTCGGCGCGGTGATCGAACGGGTATGGCGCGAGGGCGGCCGCTTCGACGGCTGGACCGAGCACTTCTCGTTCCAGCGGTGGGTGGGCGCCTGCGAGGCGGAATTCGCCGGCGGCCCTGTCTCGCTGGCTTGGTTCACCACGCGCGAGCGTGACGGCGACGAGGTGCTGCCGTGGGATCACCTCGACTCCGGCCTGGACAAGCAATGGCTCTGGGACGATTGGCAGGACGCGCTCGCCGAGTTCGAGCAGGACGACTGCCGGTGGACGCCCTGTTTCGACTGCGGTGTGTGCTCCAACCTGGGCACGGACATCCAGATCGGTCCGACCGGCCGCACGCTGCTCCCGCTGACCCCCACGTCCTGACGCGGGACTGCGATGTCCCGCCGAGTCCCGGAGGGCCCGCCGCCGGCACCGGTGGTGCAGCGGGTCCGGATCCGCTACGCCAAGCGCGGCCGGCTGCGATTCAGCTCGCATCGTGACTTCGCCCGCGCCTTCGAGCGGGCGCTGCGCCGCGCCGCCGTGCCGATGGCGTATTCGGGCGGCTTCACGCCACATCCCAAGATCTCCTACCTGGGCGCGGCCCCGACCGGCGTCGCGAGCGAGGCGGAATACCTGGAGATTGGCCTGGCCGATGCGGTGGACCTGGCTGCACTGGCGCGCACGCTGGACGACGCCCTGCCCGAGGGGCTGGACATCGTCGAGGTGGTGCAGGTGGCCGCTACCGGCGCGGCGTCGCTGGCGGATCGGATCCAGGGCTCGCACTGGCAGGTGCAACTGCCCGGGGTGACGCCGGAGCAGGCTCGCACGGCCGTGGAAGCTTTTCTGGCAGTTTCGAGTTATCCCATCGAGCGGGTGACGAAAGCGGGCCGCAAGGCCGTGGATGGTCGGGCCGCAGTGGTTTCGGCCACCGTGGCCATCGCGCCACCGGGCCCGGCCGAGCGCCAGGGCCCGGGCGACGGGCCGAGCGACGGTAACCGGGCCGTGGAGCCTGGACGTGCGATACTGGATCTGGTCGTCCGGCAGGTGACACCCGCTGTACGACCCGACGACGTTCTCGCCGCGCTACGCGGCGTCGCCGGTCTCGCCCTCGCTGGGCCGCCTGTCGCGGTCCGCGTGGCGCAGGGACCGCTCGACGACACCGGCGCGGTCGGCGATCCGCTGCGGGAGGACCGCAGCATGCCCGAGGCGTCGCCGTAACCCGAAGACTTCGCGATTGTCGGACCGGATACCGGCCGGGCAACTCGCCACAACCGCCTCCGTGCGGTCGCGTCGGCATATGCCGCCCGCGCCCGGAGGCCGCAGAAACGGAGTGACCCGAGCACATGCTCGATAGCGATAACCAGCACGACAGCGACAACCCGACCACCGACACCACCAGCCCCGCGGCTACCGCGGAGGGCAACGGCGCCGAGCGCCCCGCGCGGGCGCCGCGAAAGCGCGCGACCAAGCGGGCAGCCGAACCGGCCGCATCCACGGATGCGCCGGACGCGCCGGAAGCGCAGCAGGACGCGACGTCCGCACCGAAGACAAAGAAAGCCGCCAAGCCGAAGAAGGCCGCCAAGGCTGCGGCCAAGCCGGCGAAGAAGGCGGCAGCGGCGGTGACCGCGCCTGATCTTGCTGCCGGAGCTGCCGCAGGCGGCGATGACAGCGGCTCGTCCGAGCCCGCAGCCCCGCGCAAGCGGGCACGTAAGGCGGCCAAGCAGACCTCGGCGGACCAGCTCCAGCACGGCGGGAGCGGCCGCCGAACCCCGGCGATGGTTGCCCCGGCGGTCACCTTCGTGGCGCCGGAACTCAGTGCCGCTGGCACCGCCGGCACCCCGGTAGCCACCGGGCCAGCGTCGCGCCGTCGAGGCAAGGCGACCAAGCAAGCAGGCCAGCCGGATGCGACCGACGTGGATCTCACCACGGTCGAGGACGCCCAGGACGGCGTTGCGGAGCCGGACGACGTCCGGGAAGCGGCTGTCGAAGAGGCGACCGGGGCGCGCCGGCGCCGTCGCCGGGGCCGTCGCGGCCGCGGTGGCGGGGCACGCCAGGGCGCGGAGGGCGATCAGCAGGACGAGGACATCGAGCCCGCCGCCGGCGACGAGGCGGCAGAGACCGATGACGCCGCGAGCGAAGCGGGTGAGGGCGGCACGCATCGGCGCCGCCGGCGCAAGCGCTCCACCTCAGGCGAGGCCGAGCCGGGACCGGACGATCCGCCGAACACCGTGGTGCACGTGCGCGAGCCGCGCGAGGCCGACGACGGAGTGCGGGCGGTCAAGGGCTCGACCCGGCTGGAAGCCAAGCGCCAGCGCCGTCGCGACGGTCGCGACACCAACCGGCGCCGCGCACCCATCCTCAGCGAGGCGGAGTTCCTGGCCCGGCGCGAGGCCGTGGACCGGGTGATGGCGGTGCGCCAGCACGGCGACCGGACCCAGATCGCCGTGCTCGAGGACGGCATCCTGGTCGAGCATTACGTCACCAGAGCCAGCGCCACGTCCTACGTGGGCAACGTCTATCTCGGCCGGGTGCAGAACGTGCTGCCGAGCATGGAAGCGGCATTCGTCGACATCGGCAAGGGTCGCAACGGCGTGCTGTACGCCGGCGAAGTGAATTGGGACGCGGCCGGCCTGGAAGGCAAGTCACGCGCGATCGAGGACGCCCTCAAGCCCGGTGACGCGGTGCTGGTGCAGGTCACCAAGGATCCGATCGGACACAAGGGCGCGCGCCTGACCAGCCAGATCTCCCTGCCCGGGCGGTTCCTGGTGTACGTGCCGGCGGGCGGCATGACCGGCATCAGCCGGCGTCTGCCGGACACCGAGCGGCATCGGCTCAAGGCGATCCTGAAGAAGGTCGTGCCCGAGGACGCCGGCGTCATCGTGCGCACCGCGGCCGAGGGTGCCAGCGAAGAAGACCTGACCCGAGACGTGGAACGGCTGCAGGCGCAGTGGCACAGCATCTCGACCAAAGCCAAGAAGACGTCGGCGGCACCCACCCTCGTGCACGGTGAACCCGACCTGGCCATCCGCGTGGTCCGCGACGTCTTCAACGAGGACTTCCAACGGCTGGTGGTGCAGGGCGACGAGGCGTGGGTGACGGTTTCGGACTACGTGAACTCGGTCGCGCCCGACCTTTCCGAGCGGTTGTCACGGCACACCGCCGAGTCCGACGTGTTCGCCGAACTGCGCGTCGACGAGCAATTGGTGAAGGCGCTGGACCGAAAGGTGTGGCTGCCCTCGGGCGGTTCGCTGGTGATCGACCGCACCGAGGCGATGACCGTCGTCGACGTGAACACCGGCAAGTTCGTGGGCACGGGCGGGAACCTGGAGCAGACGGTAACCCGAAACAACCTCGAAGCGGCCGAGGAGATAGTGCGCCAACTGCGGCTGCGCGATGTCGGCGGCATCGTGGTCATCGACTTCATCGACATGGTGCTGGAGAGCAACCGGGAGCTCGTGCTCCGGCGCCTCACCGAGTGCCTGGGCCGGGACCGGACCAAGCATCAGGTGGCCGAGGTGACTTCGCTCGGGCTGGTGCAGATGACCCGCAAGCGGGTCGGCGAGGGGCTGCTGGAAGCGTTCAGCGAGCCGTGCCCCACCTGCAACGGGCGGGGTGTGATCGTGCATGCAGACCCGGTCGAGCGCTCCGGCCAGAACGGCGGACACGGCGGCGGGCACGGCAGTGGGCACGCGCATGACAATGACGACGACGAGCGGCCGAAGGGCCGGCGCTGGCGGGGACGTGGCGGCGCGAAGGCAGCGTCGCCCGAACCCACGGCCGAGGAGCGTGCGGCCGCCGAGGAGCAGCGCAAGCTCCGGCTGGCCGCGATGACGGCGATCCACCGTGCCACCCACCCGGACGACGAGCACGCGGCCCAGGCCGCTGCCGAGGCCGAGCTGGCGGCGCTGGAGGCGCAGGAGGGCTCGCTCGTCGAGTCGCTGGACGATGTCGCCGAGGCGGACGTGCCGGATCTGCCGGATCTGCCGGACGCCGAACTCGCCGAGGAATTCGCCGACGACACCTTCGACGATCTCCTCGACGACGCCGAAGAAGACGCGGACGACGACGAGGAGCCGGTCGAACTGCTCGCCGACGAGGCTGCCGAGGCTGCGGAAGCTGTTGCCGAGGCCATCGAGGCCGACGTTGCCGACGACGACGCCGGCCCGACGGAGGAGACCTTCGGTTCGGCCGTGGAGCCGTACCCGGCTTACCCGGAATCGGAGGACGGCGCCCGTCCTGCGGGGGTACGGCGGCGGCGAGGGGCCAGCCGCCCGGCTGGTCCGCCCGTGCTCGCGGGCGGGACGCAATAGCGGTTTTGCCTGTATTCGTGGGCGTGCCGTATCCTGGACGACGGCCCATCGCTAGGTGGGCCCTCTTCACGTAGCGGCGAGAACGCGCTCGCGCGAACGCCCAGCCAAGGCCCGACGGAGTGATCCACGTGTATGCCATCGTCAAGACCGGCGGCAAGCAGTACAAGGTCGCCGAGGGCGATGTGATCGAGATCGAGAAGCTCGACGCAGCGCCCGGCGCAGAGGTTGCGCTACCGGCGGTGCTGCTTGTCGACGGTGCCGCGGTCACGCATGAGGCGGCGAAGCTGGCCGCGGTGTCGGTGACGGCCGAAGTGCTGGCCCAGACCAAGGGCCCGAAGATCAGCATTCACAAGTACAAGAACAAGACCGGTTACCACAAGCGCATGGGGCACCGTCAGCCGCTGACGCAGGTGAAGGTCACCGGCATCACCACGGGCAAGTGAGGAGAGGCTAGATGGCACACAAGAAGGGTGCGTCCAGCTCCCGCAACGGTCGTGACTCCAGCCCCCAGTTCCTCGGCGTGAAGCGCTTCGGCGGTCAGGTCGTGAACGCGGGCGAGATCCTGGTCCGTCAGCGCGGCACGAAGTTCCACCCCGGGGCGCACGTCGGCCGTGGCGGCGACGACACGCTGTTCGCCCTGGTTCCAGGCAGCGTGCAGTTCGGCCTCTCGCGCGGCCGTAAGACCGTCAACATCGTCCCGTCGGAGGTCTGAGGCCGCCAGCACCACAGCGCCGGCGCCGCCCACCGCGGTGCCACGAAGGGCGGGCCCGGGTTACCGGTGCCCGCCCGTTCTCATTTCGGCCCAGCACATAGTTCAGAACAGTGCGTATTTCAGAACAACGCATATTCGGATCAGCAGATATCGAATCAGTGCAGATTCGGACACGTTCATAGTCGTATCAATGCATTCGGACAGGAGCCCGGCAGTGTCATTCGTCGACCGCGTCGTCCTGCACTTGGCCGCGGGCAACGGCGGGCACGGCGTGTCGTCCGTCCACCGCGAGAAGTTCAAACCGCTCGGCGGACCTGATGGCGGCAACGGCGGTCGTGGCGGTGACATCGTCCTGGTCGTCGACCTGAATGTGCACACGCTGCTCGATTTCCACCACCATCCGCACCAGCGCGGCGGCAACGGCCGCCCCGGCGCCGGCAACAACCGCAATGGCGGCGAGGGCGCCGATGCCGTGCTGTTCGTGCCCGACGGCACCGTGGTGCTGGACGAGGACGGCGAGGTGCTTGCGGACCTGGTCGGCGCCGGTACCCGGTTCATCGCGGCCCGTGGCGGCCGCGGTGGGCTCGGCAACGCCGCACTCGCCTCCACCCGGCGCAAGGCGCCTGGGTTCGCGCTGCTCGGTGAGCCGGGCGAGGCGCGCGATGTCGTGGTCGAACTCAAGAGCGTGGCTGATGTGGGCCTGATCGGGTTGCCCAGCGCGGGCAAGTCGTCGCTGATCGCGGCGATGTCCGCGGCCCGGCCCAAGATCGCCGATTACCCGTTCACCACCTTGGTGCCGAACCTCGGCGTGGTGCGTGCCGGTGAGACGACCTACACCGTCGCGGACGTGCCCGGGCTGGTGCCGGGTGCTGCGCAAGGCAAAGGTCTCGGCCTGACATTCCTGCGCCACGTGGAGCGATGCTCGGTGCTGGTGCATGTCCTGGACTGCGCGACGCTCGAGCCCGGGCGGGACCCGCTGAGCGATCTGGACGCGGTCGAGGCCGAACTCGCGCAGTATCAGGGGACATTCGGGGAGTTGCTCGCCAAACCGCGACTGGTCGTCCTTAACAAGATCGACGTTGCGGAGGCCGCTGAACTCGCCGCACTCGTGCGTCCGGATCTTGAGTCGCGAGGCTTGGCGGTGTTCGAGGTTTCGGCAGTCTCGCACGCAGGGCTGCGCGCGCTCAGCTTCGCACTCGCCGAGGCGGTTGCCCTCGACCGAGCGGCACACCCCGCACCGGCGGCGCAGCGGATCGTGCTCCATCCGCCCGCCCTGGGCGAGGCGGGTTTCACGGTGAGGGCGGACCCGGACGAGCCGGGTGGGTTTGTGGTGCATGGCGAGAAGCCGCAGCGCTGGGTGTACCAGACCGCTTTCGACAACGACGAGGCGGTGGGATATCTGGCCGACCGCCTGGCCAGGCTCGGCGTCGAGGCAGAGCTGACCCGCCTGGGCGCGCAGCCGGGCGCACCGGTGCGCATCGGCACCGTGACCTTCGACTTCGAGCCGACGGCGGGCATCGTCGAGGCAGACTACGTGCCGACCCGTCGCGGCACCGACGTGCGGCTGGACACCGTCACCCGCCCCGGCGCGGACGAGCGCCTGGCCGCGAAGCGGGCACGCCGGGCGCACGTCGATGCCGATGGCGCAGCTCCCGACGACGCAGCTCCCGACGGCGCAGCTCCCGACGACGAATCTCCCGGCGGGCAGCGTGACGAATGACCCGTGAGGCTGTCGCCGCCGCCCGTCGAACTGTGGTGAAGGTGGGATCGTCCTCGCTCACCTCGGCCGGCCATCTCGACCCGCAACGCCTCGAGAAGATCGTGGACGCGCTGGCTCGCCGGCACGCGGCCGGGCAGGAGGTCGTGCTGGTCTCCTCCGGCGCGATCGCCGCCGGCATCGGGCCACTCGGGCTGCGCAGCCGCCCCCGTGATCTGGCCACCCAGCAGGCGGCGGCAAGTGTCGGGCAGTTGCTGCTCGTCGAGCGCTACGCCGCCTCGTTCGCCCGCTACGGTCTGCGGGTCGGGCAGGTCCTGCTCACTGCGGACGACCTGCACCGCCGCGGGCACTACGGCAATGCCGTGCGCACCCTGGAGAAGCTGCTGACGTTCGGCGTGATCCCCATCGTGAACGAGAACGACACGGTGGCCACGCACGAGATCCGGTTCGGCGACAACGACCGGCTGGCCGCACTGGTCGCGCATCTCGTACATGCGGACGCACTGGTACTGCTCACCGACGTGGACGGGTTGTACACCGGCAAGCCCTCACGTGCAGATTCCACCCTGATCGGGGAGGTGAGTTCGTTCGACCAGCTCGCCGGCGTAGCGGTCAGCGGCACCGGCTCTCACGTCGGCTCCGGTGGCATGGTCACCAAGATCGACGCCGCGGGTATCGCCACCAGCGAGGGGATCCCGGTGCTGCTGGCGCACGGTGCCCACATCGATGGGGCACTGGCCGGCAACGGCGGCACCTTGTTCCACGCATCCGGCGACCGCACCGCATCGCGGCTTTTCTGGCTCCGGCACGCCACCACGCCCCGCGGGCGGCTCGTGCTCGATGCCGGCGCAGTAGCGGCGGTGCTGGAACGCGGCGCGTCGCTCCTGCCCGCCGGCATCACCGACGTCGACGGCGACTTCGCGCCGGGAGATCCGGTGGAACTGGTGGGGCCGGACGGGGTCGTCCTCGCGCGCGGACTGGTCGGCTACGACGCCGCAGACCTGCCCGCGCTACTCGGGCGAAAGACCAGTGAGCTGCCCGTCGAATTCCGCCGCGAAGTCGTGCACCGCGACGATCTCGTGATCACGTGAGCCGAGCCTGTCGCCGTATCCTGAGCGGGTGAGCGAGCAGCACGCATCCGATGCCGATGTCCGAGCGGTAGCTGCCCGCGCCCGGGCGGTGGCTGCTGAGCTGGCACCACTGTCGCGCGCCGCCAAGGACGCGGCCCTGCATGCGATGGCCGACGCGCTGCGCGCCGCGGTCGACGATGTGCTCGAAGCCAACGAACAGGACGTCGCGGCCGGTCGCGAGGCCGGCCTCAACGACGGCCTGGTGGATCGGCTGCGACTTGACGAGGCACGGGTTGGGCAGATGTCCGACGGCCTGCGCGAGGTGGCGGCGCTCGCCGACCCGGTCGGTGAGGTGCTGCGCGGCTACACCCAGCCGAACGGCTTGGAGATACGTCAAGTTCGGGTTCCGTTCGGCGTGGTCGCCATGATCTACGAGGCGCGGCCGAATGTGACCGTGGACGCGGCCGGCCTGGCGCTCAAGAGTGGGAACGCGGCGCTGTTGCGAGGGTCGGCGTCCGCGTACCGGTCCAACACCGTGCTGGTCGACGTACTGGCCGGCGCCGCGGAAAAAGCGGGGTTGCCGCGGGAGGCGGTACAGCTGGTTCCCGGCACCGACCGGGACAGTGTGCGGCACCTGCTTCAGGCGCGCGGGCTGGTCGATCTGGTCATTCCTCGCGGTGGCGCCGGTTTGATCGATTTCGTAGTCCAGACCGCGACCGTGCCCGTCATCGAGACTGGCGTCGGCAACGTGCACGTGTACGTCGACGCATCGGCGGACCTGGATATGGCAGAGCGGATCGTGCTCAACTCGAAGACGTCGAGGGTGAGCGTGTGCAACTCGGCCGAGACACTGCTGGTACATCGTGCGCTGGCGCCGGAGTTCGTCGCCCGGATAACCCGCGCATTGCAGGCGGCCGGCGTGCGGGTGCACGGCGACGACGAGTTCTGCCGGCAATCTGGGGTGCTGCCCGCGAATGACCAGGATTGGGCAACGGAATATCTGTCATTGGACCTGGCTGCTCGCGTCGTCGACGACATCGACGATGCGATCGACCACATCCGGCGTTGGTCCACGGGTCACACGGAGGCAATCGTGACCCGTGACCTGACCGCCGCGCGGCACTTCGTCGCACGCGTCGATTCGGCCGCGGTGATGGTAAATGCGTCCACCAGGTTCACCGACGGCGGCGAATTCGGCTTCGGCGCAGAGATAGGGATATCCACCCAAAAACTGCACGCCCGCGGCCCGATGGGTCTGGCCGAATTGACCTCGACGAAGTGGGTTGTGACCGGCGACGGTCAGATCAGGTAGTCAGCTCTTGCGGCTGGTGGCCCGCCGACGAGTGCTCTTCTTCGCCGCGGCCTTGGTGCCAGTGCTTGCCCTTGTGCTGCCCGAGCCCTCTGCAGCCTGGTACGCCTCGAGGATGTTTGCCGGGATCCGACCGCGGCTCGCGAGCTCGAAACCATTCGCGGCGGCCCAGGTGCGCACACCACTCAGATCGCTCTTGCCACGCCCGGCAGAACGGCGCCCACCCCGCCCGGCCGCGGCACGGGTCGCGTGGGCGAGATAGGGCTCGACGGCGGTCTCGAATGCCTTGGCGTTCTTCTTGCTCAGGTCAATCTCATAGGACGCGCCCTGCCAGGAAAATCTGACTGTGCTGTCGGCCTTGGACCCGTCAATATCGTCGATCAACTCAACGAATGTCTTCTTTGCCACCGGGACTCCTCTGTATTCGGTTACCGATCAGGTTAGCCGATGGACTGCCCAACCAGCCGCATGTGCATTTGTGTTGTCGTAGAAAAGACTAAGACCAATCGTAGGCAATGCTGGAATTCGGGGCGCAGGTAGCCTCGATCTTCTGCGCGACGCCTTTGCCGGGCTGGGGTGTGCACCGTTTCATCGGGTGTTTCGTGCTGCGCGAGCGCACATATCGTCTCATCGCGAAGCGTCAGCGGCGCCCCGAGCTCGATCCACAACAGCGCGTTCGCCGCCGCGGAAGTCCGACCGCCGGCCATCGGCGCCGCGCTGTCGCCGGTACACGACGGCTGACCGGGTTGGTATATCCGAGACGCGTACACGACACTGGCTCATAACACGGCCGGCGCACCGCCGGCCCCAGCCTCTCCCGGGGAGACGTCATGGCTTATTTCGTCACCGGTGCCACGGGGTTCATCGGGCGGTTCCTGATCGCCGAGCTGCTCAAGCGCGACGGCACGATCTATGCGCTGTGCCGCGCCAGCTCGCTGGACAAGCTGGACGAACTCCGGGTCCGTCTAGGCACCGACGACTCCCGGCTGGTCGCCGTCGTCGGCGACCTGTCCAAGGAGCGGCTTGGCGTCGATGCCGAGGACATCGAGCGCCTGGACGGGACGATCGACCACTTCTTCCACCTCGCCGCGATCTACGACCTCACCGCCGACGGCGACAGCCAGCGCCTGGCGAACGTGGAAGGCACCCGGCACGCGCTGCAACTCGCCGAGGCCGTGCACGCCGGGCATTTCCACCAGGTCAGCTCCATCGCCGCGGCGGGCTTGTACCGCGGCACGTTCACCGAGGACATGTTCGACGAGGCCTACGACGTGGAGCACAACCCGTACTACCTGACCAAGCACGAGTCGGAGGCCGTGGTCCGACACGAAGCCACGATTCCGTGGCGCGTCTACCGACCCGGCATCGTCGTCGGTCATTCGGAGACCGGCGAGATCGACAAGATCGACGGACCGTACTACTTCTTCAGCGCGATCCAGCGCCTGCGCGGTGTTCTCCCGCCGTGGTTCCGCGGTGTCGGCGTCGAGGGCGGCGAGATCAACATCGTGCCGGTGGACTACGTGGCCAAAGCCATGGACTACCTGGCTCACCAACCGGGCCTCGACGGCCAGGCGTTCCACCTCACCGACCCCGAGCCGCTCAGCGTGGGCGGCCTGATCCGCGTACTCACCAAGGCCGCGCACGCGCCGATGCCCGCCGTCAACTTCGACGCGCGCTCCTTCGACGCGCTGCCGGTGCGGCTGGGGTCGACGCTCGCGCACCTGCCTGGCGCCCGGCAGATCACCGAACTGGCACTCGCCGAACTCGGCATCCCGCGCGAGATGTTCGCCTACCTCACCTACCCGACCCACTTCGACTCCACCAAGACGCAACAGGCGCTTGCCGGCTCCGGCATCGCGGTGCCGCCGCTGGCCACCTACGCGCAGACCTTGTGGGAGTACTGGGAGCGCAACTACAGCCCGGACCGCCGCAAGGACCGCTCGCTCTCGCGCGCCATCCGCGGCAAGACCGTGCTGATCACTGGTGCCTCCTCCGGTATCGGCCGCGCCACCGCGCTGCGGGTCGGCGCCGCGGGCGGGCGGGTCATCCTGGTCGCGCGCACCGCGGAGAAACTCGAGCAGACCAAACAGGAGATCAACGACCTCGGCGGCGTCGCGTTCGTGCACCGCTGCGACCTGGCGGACATGGCCGACATCGAACGGCTGGCCAAGGAGGTGCTCGACCAGCACGGACGGGTCGATGTGCTCGTCAACAATGCTGGTCGATCCATCCGCCGCTCGATCGCGCTGTCCTACGACCGGTTCCACGACTTCGAGCGCACCATGCAGCTGAACTATTTCGGCGCGGTGCGCTTGATCCTGTCGTTGCTGCCGGTGATGCGTCAGCCCAGCCCGGACGGCCGCAAGGGCGGCCACATCATCAACATCAGCTCGATCGGTGTGCAGACCAATACGCCGCGCTTCTCGGCATACGTTGCGTCCAAAGCCGCGCTCGACGCGTTCTCCCGCTGCATCGCCTCCGAGGTGATCGACGACGGCGTGCACCTGACCACCATCCACATGCCGCTGGTGCGCACGCCGATGATCGCGCCGACGACGATGTACGACCGGTTCCCGACAATCACGCCCGCCGAAGCCGCGGACATGATCTGCAAGGCGATGATCCGCAAACCGAAGAAGATGGGCACGACGCTCGGCAACATCGGTGAGCTGGCTTACCAGGTGGCGCCACGCGGCGTGGACGTCATCCTCAACGCCGGCTACAAGATGTTCCCGGACTCGAAGGCTGCCCGCGGTGGCGGCGAACGGGCCGGCAAGAGCGACGAGCCGTCCTCGGAAAGCGTGGCATTTGCACACATCCTGCGCGGCGTGCACTGGTAACTTCGCACGGCGCGCGTAGCTAGGCTCTCGCCATGACGCAGCGGGTCGGGATCATGGGCGGCACGTTCGACCCGATCCATCACGGCCACCTCGTCGCTGCCTCGGAGGTGCAGGCACTGTTCGGCCTGGACGAGGTCATCTTCGTGCCCACGGGCGAACCGTGGCAGAAGTCCGAACGGCGGGTCAGCACTGCTGAGCACCGGTACCTGATGGCCGTGATCGCCACGGCGTCCAACCCGCGATTCTGGGTCAGCCGGGTGGACATCGATCGCCACGGTCCGACGTACACCATCGACACCATCCGCGACATCGGTGCGCAACGCCCCGGTGCGGAGTTGTACTTCATCACCGGGGCCGACGCGCTGAACCAGATCCTGTCCTGGCGCGACGCGGACGACGTGCTCAAGCTGGCCCGCTTCGTCGGCGTCACCCGGCCCGGGTACGAACTCACCGACGCGCACCTGCCCGTGGATTCGGCGATGTTGCTCGACGTACCGGCGATGGCGATCTCCTCCAGTGACTGCCGGGCCCGCGTGAGCCAGGGCAGACCCGTCTGGTACCTCGTTCCGGACGGCGTGGTGCAGTACATCAACAAGCACCGGCTGTACCAGCCGCCCACGTAGACTGCACCGTCGTGACCGCCACCGATTCCTCGCGCGAGCTCGCGCTGATCGCCGCGAATGCCGCCGCGGACAAGCTCGCCACCGACATCGTGCTGATCGACGTCAGCGAGCGGCTGGTCATCACCGACGTCTTCGTCATCGCGACCGGCAACAACGAGCGTCAGGTCGAGGCGATCGTGGACGAGGTGGAGGAGAAGATGCGCCGCGCGGGTGCCAAGCCGGTGCGCCGCGAGGGACGTCGCGACGGCAGGTGGGTGCTGCTGGACTACGTCGACGTGGTCGTGCACGTGCAGCACGCCGAGGAGCGCGTCTTCTACGCGCTGGAGCGGTTGTGGAAGGACTGCCCGTTCCTGCCCTTCACGCCGCAGGACGCACCGGCCACCGCCGCTCAATCCGGCACTCGTCCGGGCGATGCCTGACGATCCGGCGGACTCCCGGGCGCCGTCCGTACGCCGGGTGGTGCTGCTGCGGCACGGCCGCACCGCGTGGAACGCCGAACGCAGATTCCAGGGCCAGGCCGACCCGCCACTGGACTCGGTCGGTCGCGGGCAGGCCTACGAGGTCGCCCCGTGGATTGCCGCGCTGGAACCGGATCTGCTGCTCACCTCCGACGCGGTCCGCGCGGTGCAGACCGCCGAGCCGATCGTGGCCATCACCGGTCTGGCAGCCCGGCCGGAGCCCGGGCTGCGCGAGCGCTCGCTCGGCCATTGGGAGGGGTTGACTCGCGATGAGGTGCGGGAGCGCTATCCCGATGAGTACCGGGACTGGATCGCGGGCCGCGACGTGAGCCGACGGGGCGGGGAGACGCGCGAAGTGGTGGCCGAGCGGGCATTGGCGGCGTTCTGGTCGATGCCGCCGGTGGCCACGGCGGTGCTGGTGACGCACAGCGCGACCGCGATGGCCTTGTGCGCCGGGTTGCTCGGCATGACGCAGGACGTGCATGTGTTGGGTCCGCTCGCCAACTGCCATTGGTCCGAACTGGTCACCGAGCACGTCGATGGCGATCGAGCGCTGTGGCGTCTGCGTGCACACAATCTGGGCGTGCCCGGCGTGGTCACCCCGTTGCCGGTGCTGACGACATTGTTCGAGGAGGATCCGCCCGACGCGCACGCCTGAGCTCAGCGCTGCCGAGACGCACTCCGGTCGGCATTTGTTCGATGACTGGCGTGAGCGAGGACACAGCGGCAGGGCGCGAAGAACCGCGGGGCCGACTCCTAGAGTGTTGGCAGGTGCCCCCGCGTTCGGCGGCGACGGACGGCGAACGCGGGGTGTGCACCAAATACCCCCGAATTCGCGCAGATCCTTAGCTCGGCGCGCTGTGCGTTGGCGCGGAGTACCCTGAGCCAATGCAAACCGGACGCGAACTCCTTACATCGCCGCGCTGACGATCACGTAGCGCGGCCGAGCCTCTGACAACCCGCACCGGGTGCAGGGGCTCTTCGTTTGTCCGCCAGGAGCAGACGGCACACCAAGGAGCAATCACGATGAGCACCGCCGAGCCCGGCGCCGAGACAGGCGCGCCGGCCGACGACGCCCCGCCGCATCGTTACAACGGTGCCCTCGCTGACGTTATCGAGCGCGCCTGGCAGGACCGTTGGGACAAGGACGGCACGTTCCACACGCCGAACCCGGTTGGTCCGCTCTCGGATGGTTTCGACCGGGTGGCCATCGCCCGGGACGCCTATATCCTGGACATGTTCCCGTACCCGTCCGGTGCGGGGCTGCACGTCGGTCACCCGCTCGGATACATCGGTACCGACGTGTACGCCAGGTATCGGCGCATGCTCGGTGAGAACGTGCTGCACACGATGGGCTTCGACGCCTTCGGCCTGCCCGCGGAACAGTTCGCGGTGCAGACCGGACAGCATCCGGCCGTCACCACCTACGACAACATCACGATCTTCCGCCGACAGTTGCGCCGGCTGGGACTGGGTCACGACACCAGGCGCTCGATCGCGACGACGGACCCGCAGTTCTATCGCTGGACACAGTGGATCTTCCTGCAGATCTACAACGCCTGGTACGACGACGGCCTGGACAAAGCCCGCCCGATCGCGGAGCTGATCGCCGAATTCGACGCAGGTACCCGAGAACCACGGCCGGACACCAATCCGTTCGGCGCGGCGTGGTCCGAGTTGACCGCCATCCAGCGGCGGCAGGTGGTGGACCGCCACCGGCTGGCCTATCGCGAGGAATCGCTGGTGAACTGGGCTCCGGGTTTGGGCACGGTGCTGGCCAACGAGGAGGTCACGCCGGACGGTCGCAGTGAACGCGGCAATGTGCCGGTGTTTCGCCGGCCGTTGGCGCAGTGGCACATGCGCATCACCGCCTACGCCGATCGGCTGCTGCGCGACCTGGACCTGATCGACTGGCCCGAGCAGGTGCGCACGCAGCAGCGCAACTGGATCGGTCGTTCGACCGGTGCCTTTGTCGAGTTCCCGGTCGAGGGCGGTACGTCGCGCGTCGAGGTGTTCACCACGCGGCCGGACACGCTGTTCGGTGCCACGTATCTGGTGCTCTCACCGGAGCACCCGATGGTCGACGAATTGGCGACGCCGGTGTGGCCGGCACGCACGCCGCCTCAGTGGACCGGCGGCGCACCCACGCCGGCCGATGCGGTCGCCGCCTACCGGCGCACCTCCGCCGCGAAGACGGAGGTGGACCGGCAGGCCGAAGGCCGCGAGAAGACCGGTGTGTTCCTCGGCGTCTACGCCACGAACCCGGTGACCGGTGGCCGCATTCCGGTATTCGTCGCCGACTACGTGCTGATGGGTTATGGCACGGGAGCGATCATGGCCGTGCCCGCCCAGGACGCCCGGGACTGGGAGTTCGCCGAAGCATTCGGCCTGCCGATCGTGCGCACCATTGAGCCGCCCGAGGGTTTCGAGGCGGCGGGGGGCAAGGCGTTCACCGGTGACGGGCCGGCGATCAACTCCAGCGCGCCAGGTTTGCGGCTGGACGGTTTGACCGTCGAGCAGGCGAAGCTCGCCATGATGGACTGGCTGACGGACACCGGTTACGGGCGTGCGGCGACCACCTACCGGCTGCGCGACTGGCTGTTCAGCCGCCAGCGTTATTGGGGTGAGCCGTTTCCCGTCGTCTACGACGAGTCGGACCTGCCGGTGCCGCTGCCGGAGTCGATGCTGCCGGTCGAGTTGCCCGACACCGATGACTTCTCGCCCAAGTCGTTCCCGCCGGATGACGCCGACTCGGTGCCGGAGCCGCCGTTGAGCCGGCTGCGCGACTGGGTCGACGTCGAGCTGGACCTCGGCGATGGCCTTAAGCGCTACCGCCGCGACACGAACACCATGCCGAACTGGGCCGGTTCGTGCTGGTACGAGCTGCGGTACCTGGACCCGACGAACGACGAGCGTTTCGTCGACCCCGAGATCGAGCGGTACTGGATGGGCCCGACCGCGGAGCGTCCGCTGGGCGGCGTGCAGTTGTACGTCGGCGGTGTGGAGCACGCGGTGCTGCACCTGCTCTACGCCCGGTTCTGGCACAAGGTGCTGTTCGATCTGGGTTATCTGAGTAGCAGCGAACCGTTCCACCGCCTGGTGAACCAGGGCATGCTGCAACTGCCGGCGTACACCAACGCCGACGGCTTCTACGTCGAGGCGGCGGCGGTGGCCGAACGTGATGGCCATTTCTACGTCGGCGATGTCGAGGTACGGCAGGAGTTCGGGAAGATCGGCAAGAGCCTGAAGAACGTCGTCACGCCGGATGAGTTCATTGCCGAGTTCGGTGCCGACACGTTCCGGCTGTTCGAGATGTTCAGCGGTCCGCTCGATCAGTCGCGGCCGTGGGATGCCAAGGCGATCATCGGGCCGTACCGACTGCTGCAGCGGATCTGGCGCGTCGTCGTCGAGGAGGACACCGGCGCGGTCCACGTCGTCAACGCCAATGTCCCTGCTGAGCTGAACCGGCTGCTGCACAAGACAATCGCGGCGACCAGGGACGGATTCCAGACGCTGCGGTTCAACACCTCGATCGCACGACTGACCGAGCTGAACAACGCGATCACCGCGGCATACCCGCACGGCGGCGCGCCGCGTCCGCTGGCCGAGGCGCTGGTGCTGATGATCGCTCCGCTGGCTCCGCACATTGCCGAGGAGTTGTGGGCGCGGCTGGGCCACGAATCGTCTCTGGCGTGGGAGGCGTTCCCGGTCGCCGATCCGGCGCTGCTGGTGGACGAGACGGTCGAGGTTCCGGTGCAGGTCAACGGCAAGGTGCGCGCGGTGATCCGCGTGCCGTCGGGCACCGAGGGCGATGCGCTGTCCGCGGCGGCGCAGCAGGATGAGCGCGTGGTGGCGGCGCTGGGCGGCCGCGACATCAAGCGCGTGGTGACCGTCCCCGGTCGTCTCGTCAACTTCGTCATCTAGGGGCGACGATGGGCACGGATCGTGTCGCGGTGGTCACCGACTCGACGGCGTACCTCCCGCCGGGGGCGGCAGCCGGGCTCGGCGTGCGGGTGGTGCCGCTGCGGGTGTCGATCGGCGATCGCGAATTGGTGGACGGTCCGAACCTGCCGGCGGCGACGGTGACCGCAGCGCTACGCGACCGCATCCAGGTCACCACGTCCAGGCCCTCACCCGCGGAGTTCGCCGCGGCGTTCCGGCAATGCCTGGATGCCGGCGCCACGCACGTGGTGGCGGTGCATCTGGCCGCCGCGCTGTCCGGCACCTGGGAGTCGGCGGTACTCGCCGCGCAGGACTTCGGCTACGGCGTGGTGCGGGTGGTCGACTCGCGCTCGACCGCGGCCGCGCTCGGCTTCGCGGTGCGGGCAGCGGCCGAGCGGGCGGTGGACGGCGCGTCGGCGGCGCAGGTGCAGGGCGCGGCGACGGACGTGGTGGACCGCACCCGCACGCTGTTCTACGTCGACACCATCGAATACCTGCGCCGGGGCGGACGGGTCGGCACCGCGTCGGCATTGGTGGCGACATCGTTGTCGGTGAAGCCGCTGCTGCAGATGGTCGAGGGGCGGATCGTGCCGCTGGAGAAGGTACGTACCTCGGCCAAGGCGATCGCCCGGCTGGTGCAGCTCACCGCGCAAGCGGCCGGTCACGACCGGGTCGACCTTGCCGTGCACCACCTGGCCGCCCCGGATCGTGCCGATGCCGTCTCGCAGCAGGTGCGGGCGGCGTTGCCCGACGTGGGGGAGTCGATCATCGCTGAGGTCGGGCCGGTGATCGGCGCGCACCTGGGACCGGGCGTGATCGGCACTGTGGTGGTTCGCCGCTGACGGTTGCTCCGCGGTGGCTCCGCAGTGGCTCTGCGGTGGCTCTGCGTGCCGAAGATCGGCCGATAGCACGCGCTGACGACAGGAACGGCGGACGCCGTCCACAACCGACGGCGCTGTCCACATCGACGCTGCGGGCGGCCGGCGGTGGCCGGCCGATTCCTAGCGTCGGGGAGTGCTCGACGACTCGTCCTGGGACGGCATCCGGTCACTGCGTGCACGGCTGCGCGTCGATCCGGGGCGCCGCGGCGCGATAGCGGTCGGGGCGGCGGCCGTGCTGGCGGCCGTTCTGACCGGTATCTGGGTGCTGTCCGCGCGCCCACACGGCATCCCGGCAGCGGCCCCGCTCGCGGTGCAGAGCACGCCGGCAACGCTCGACTCCACCTCCCGCGCGGCACCGACCGCAAGCAGCGCTGGTGAGGTCGTCGTCGATGTGGCGGGCAAGGTGCATCGGCCGGGGTTGGTGCGACTGTCCGCTGGCTCGCGTGCGTTTGACGCCGTCCGGGCCGCTGGTGGGCCGCTGCCTGGGGTGAGCCTGGACTCGATCAACCTCGCGGCCCGGGTGAGCGACGGCGAGCAGCTCACGGTGGGGGCAGCGCCTACGGCAATGTCGGGGCCGTCCGGGTCGTCGGGGCCGGACGCGGCGGCAGGATCGGCCGCACCGCGCGGTCCGGTCGATCTCAACGCCGCCGACGCCGAGCAGCTGCAGACCTTGCCCGGCATAGGACCGGTGCTGGCGCAGCACATCCTGGACTGGCGTAGCGCACACGGGCGATTCAGCGCGGTCGATCAGCTGCAGCAGGTGAGCGGTATCGGCCCGGCGAAGTACGCGTCGTTGAAACCGCTGGTGTCCGTGTGATCGCCGCGATGACCGGGGAACTCGATCTGCGGCTGGCCATCGGTGCGGCGCTGGCGTGGATCGCGCTGCTCTGCTGCCTCGGCAGCGCCTGCGACGACGGTGGCCGCGGTAGCGGCGGCGGCGATGACGGCCGGCACAGCGGCGGTGTTGGCGGCGCGACCCCGCCGGTCCGAAGGTGCGCGCCTGGTGCGTGTGGTGTCCGACGCCGTGCGCAGAGCCGGGCCGGCCGTGGCGGTGGCGTTGTTCTGTACCGCGCTCGTGTTGCTGCCGCTGGCGGGACGCCTGTGGCGCGCGCAAACCTCGCCACTGGTTGCGCTCGCCCGGCACGCGACGCCGGTGGTCGTGGTGGCGCGGGTCAGCGCCGATCCCAGGGTGCTGCCGGCCAAGGGCCCCTCCGGTGGCGCGCGCATCGCAGTCGACGCGGCGGCGCGAACTGTGCTGCCGGCCGATGCCGCTGGGCAGGTACCGGTCGGCGTGTCCGGTGGGGTGGTCGTGCTGGGCTTGGAGCAGGGCTGGCAGGGCGTTATTCCGGGCCAGTCGGTGCGAATCAAGGGCACGCTGCTGCCTAGTGCCGACGGTGGCCTGTCCACGACGTTGCTGGCCCGCGCGCCGCCGGAATTGCTCGGGGTGCCGCCGTGGTGGCAGCGGGCCGCGCAGGGTGTGCGCAACGACCTGCGCCGGGCCTGCCGAGGTCTGCCCCCGGACGTCGCCGCCCTGTTGCCGGGATTGGTCGACGGTGACACCGCGGCACTTCCTCCGGTGGTGTCCGAGCAATTCCGGGTCGCCGGTCTGACACACCTGGTCGCGGTCAGCGGCACGAATTGCTCCATCGTCATCGGCTGCGTGGTCCTGCTACTGCGGCGCGTCGGTACTCGTCGATGGTTGACGGCGGCCGCCGGCGCGGCGGCATTGGTCTGCTTCGTCATCGTCGCGCGGCCGTTGCCGAGCGTGCTGCGTGCCGCGGCGATGGCCGGCGTTGCGTTGGTGGCGCTCACGGGTGGGCGGCCACGGCAGGCGTTGCCGGCCCTGTCCGGCTGCGTCCTGGCGCTACTGGTGTGGAATCCGCTGCTCGCCGACAGCGCGTCCTTCGCCATGTCGGCGTTGGCCACTGCCGCGTTGATCGTCATCGCTCCGGTCTGGACCGATGCGCTGCGGCGGCGACGGGTGCCTGCGGTGCTCGCCGCACCACTCGCGGTGGCTGCGGCCGCGCACGTGGTGACGGCGCCGCTCGCGGCCGGGTTGTCCGGGCAGGTGAGCCTGGTCGCGATTCCGGCGAACGTGCTCGCCGAGCCGGTTGTCGCGGCGGTCACCGTGCTCGGGTTCGCCGCTGCGGTGGTTGCACCGTGGTGGCTGAGCGGGGCGCACGTGTTGGCGTGGCTGGCGGGTTGGCCGTGCCGGTGGTTGCTCGCGGTGGCACGATTCTTCGGCACCATGCCCGGGGCGCGGCTGGGTTGGCCTGACGGTATGAACGGCGCGCTGTTACTCGCCGTCGTGTGCGCCGCGCTGTTGGTCGGCCTCTATCAGCCGCGCACGCGCGCGCCGCTCATCGCCGCGGGTGTGGTCGCCGCGCTGGTGCAGATACCCGTGCGCACACTCACCGCGGCCTGGCCGCCGCCGCGGACGGTGCTGCTGGCGTGTTCGGTCGGGCAGGGCGACGGGCTGTTCGTCCCGCTCGGCGGTGGCCGGGCGATCGTGGTCGACACCGGTCCGGAACCGGTGGCGATCGACCGCTGCCTTCGCCAGTTCGGCATCGACGACATCGCGTTGCTGGTGCTCACTCATTTTCACGACGACCACGTCGGTGGGATCGAAGGAGCCCTGCACGGTCGCCGGGTGGAGGAGGTGGTGACCAGTCCATTGGCGGAGCCGGCGGCCGGTCACCGGACGGTCACCGCCGCGCTGGCGGGCCGGTCGGCGCCGGTCGTGATCGCGCAGCCGGGACAGGTGTACACGGCTGGCTCAGCGCGGGTGGACGTGCTCGGCGCGCACGCGTACCACGGCACGAGGTCCGATCCGAACAACTCGTCCGTGGTACTGCGGATCACGGTGCACGGTGTGCGCATCCTGATGACGGGGGACGCCGAAGTCGACGCGCAGAACGCGATGCTCGCCGCCGGCGTCGATGTTCGGGCCGATGTGCTGAAAGTGCCGCACCACGGCTCGGCGTACTACAGCCCGGCATTTCTGGCGGCGGTGCACGCGCGCGCGGCGGTGATCAGCGTCGGGGCGCACAACGACTACGGTCACCCGGCCCCGTCACTGCTCGCTGAGCTCGGCCACCTCGGGCTGTCTGCGGCGCGAACCGATATCGACGGCGACGTCGCGGTTACCGGAGCCGACGCGGCGACACTGCGGGTGGTGGCACATGGTGTCGCGTCGAGCGTTGCCGCCGGCTCGCTCGAGCACACGCTCGCGCGCGCCGAGCCGTTTCCGCTTCGCCCCGAGCCGACCGAACATCCGTCCGGCGCGGGTATCAGGATCGCGGCGGGCCTGCCCAGGCCGTCGACATCGACCACCTGCGGAAAAACCGCACCCCAGTCGCCCTCGGCGTCGGCGACAAGGAATCGCTGGTTGCGCGGGCCATCGGCGCGATCGCCGCCGCCGACCTTGGGCCTCAGACCCAGGTGATCTTCTTCTTCGAGAACTTGTTGATTGCGGTCTGCATCTCCATCCGGCGGCCGCTGTTGCCGGTGACCTTGAGTTCGCCGGGGTCGAGTCCGCTGCCCTTGGTGATCGTGATGACGCCCTTCATGTGCTTTGCGTGCTCGACCAGGCCGACCATGAAGGGGTCATGTGCGGGGCCGATGAGCAGCAATGGCACCTTGCCCATCATGGTCAGCTTGTACGGGATGGACTGGCCTTCCTTCAGCTTCTTGAGGTTCTCCTTGTTCTTCTTCTCCAGGCCGTCGATCTTTGCCCTGTCGACACTTCCGCCACCGCTGCCAGGTGTCATGTGGTCCCCGTCCCCTCACGCATCGGTTGTCCCGAAAGGCGTTCTGCCAATGTCCGCACCAGCGTAGGTGGGAGGTGATCTTCGGACAATGATTGGCGGACCACGGCCCACGGCATGTCTGGGCGAGATGCCAGGATGGCGGGGTGGCACCCCGCACCGTCGCGATCGACGACCTGCCCGAGGCCCTCACTCCGGTCGTACTGCTGATCGGCGACGAGGAACTGCTCGTCGGGCGGGCCATCGCCGCGGTGGCCGCTGCTGCGCGCCGCGCCGAGGACTCGCTGCTGCAGACCGATCGCGAGGGCGGCGCTATCGAGGGCCCGGAGCTGCATGAACTGCTCGGACCTTCGCTGTTCGGCGAGGCCAGGCTGTTCGTGATCCGCTCGGCGCAAGACGTCCGCGTCGCCGCGCTGCCGGCGCTGCGCCCCTACCTGCAGACACCGACGGAAGGCACCACCATCGTGGTCCAGCACGCCGGCGGTGCCAAGGGAAAGGTGGTACTCGAAGCCTCGCGCACTGGCCACCCGATCGAGGTCGCCTGCGCGCGCCTGACCCGTGTCGAGGAGCGGTACGACTTTGTGCGCGCCGAGATCCGCCGCAACGGCGGCTCGATCAGCGCCGAGGCGGTGGCGGTGCTCGTGGACGCGGTCGGTAGCGACCTGCGCGAGCTCGCCGCGGTGTGCGCCCAGCTGGTCAGTGACTCAGGCGGTCGCGTGGACACGGAGCTGGTCCGCGCGTTCCACCGTGGCCGGGCTGAGGTCACCGGGTTCGCTGTCGCCGACCTGGCTGTCGCCGGACGGGCGGCGCAAGCGTTGGAGACGCTGCACCACGCGCTGTCGATCGGCGTCGCCGAGGTCCTCATCGCGGATGCGCTGGCGGACGGCGTCCGCTCGATCGCACGCGTGGCCGCCGCCGGCCGCGTCGATCCCTACGCCCTGGCCAGCACGCTGGGCATGCCGCCGTGGAAGGTCAAGAAGTCGGTCGGCCAAGCCAAGGGCTGGACGGAGGCCGGCTTACGCCGGGCACTCGGTGTGGTGGCTGACGTCAACGCCGACGTGAAGGGCGTGGCCGTGGACGCGCCGTACGCGCTGGAACGGGCCATTCGGCGCTTGGCCGAGGCCCGCGCGGTCAGCTGAAAGCAGCGTCAGAACCGGCTGAGCGACCGCGTCAGAGGGAGTTCGCGCGGGTAGCCATCGCCGACTTGCTGTTGGCCGCCTGGTTGGCGTGGATGACGCCCTTGCTGACGGCCTTGTCCAGCTTGCTGCGACGCGGACTTCAATGCCGCCAGCGCGGCCTCGCGGTCACCGGCCTCGGCGAGCTCCCGGAAGCTGCGCACCGCGGTCTTCAGCGAGGACCGGACGCCCTTGTTGCGCAGGCGGGCCGCCTCGTTGGTGCGGATGCGCTTGATCTGGGACTTGATGTTCGCCACGAACAGCCTCGAAGTCGATGTGATCTGGAAGTCGGTGATCTGGAAGTCGATCTGATCTGGAACTGGATCTGGTCTTAAGTGGGCGCCGCAGGGCTGTCAGGGGTCCCGACCGCCGCTCAGGCAACCTCGCCAGCTTACCAGCGGCCACGGAAGCGCCCCAAATCCGCCGTTAGACGGTCTTGGACCGGATCGTCACCAGCTCGATAGCGCGTGTAGAGGTAGATCCGCACGCCGTCCTCGCTGCTGACCACCTCGTCCACCGGATGGTCGCCATCGTCCGAGGCGATCATTGCCCCGTCGTCGGTGAAGTACACCCCGGCATCCACCGGCGCGAGGTCGGTGAGTTCCACCACCACGTACCGCCCGCCGAGCAACTGGGTGAGTGACTTCATCGCCTCGTCGCGCGTGCTGCCGGCGTTGCGGTGCACGCGCAGCACCTCCTGCCAGTCGTCCTCGCCGGGAGAGGTGTTGACGAGGTCACCGGGGCGCAGTTCGGTCGCCGGCACGCGGAACTCGACGGCGGCACGGGGGTCAGCGGTCATGGGCGACATCCTTCCTGATCGCGGTCTTAGCCGCGCACTGCGGTGCCCGAACCGGTGCTGGCGCCGTGCAACCATGGACGGGCCCGTCGCCGATCGCGCCGCGGGCCGAAGGACAGGATCGAGGAACGCAGTGTGAACGCTCAGCCGGGAGCCGGTCGCACCGACCCTGCGCTGATCCGCAACTTCTGCATCATCGCCCACATCGACCACGGCAAATCGACCCTCGCCGATCGGATGCTCCGGCTCACCGGCGTGGTCGACCCACGGCAGATGCGCGCGCAGTACCTCGACCGGATGGACATCGAGCGCGAGCGCGGCATCACCATCAAGGCGCAGAACGTGCGCATGCCGTGGCGATCACGCGACGGGCACCGACTACACCCTGCACATGATCGACACCCCGGGCCACGTCGACTTCACCTACGAGGTGAGCCGCAGCCTGGCCGCCTGCGAGGGCGCGGTACTGCTGGTGGACGCGGCCCAGGGCATCGAGGCGCAGACCCTGGCCAACCTGTACCTGGCGCTGGAGAACGACCTGCACATCATCCCGGTGCTGAACAAGATCGACCTGCCGGCCGCCCAGCCGGACCTCTACGCCGCCGAGATCGCGCACATCATCGGCTGCGAACCCGACGACGTGCTGCGGGTCAGCGCCAAGACCGGCCAAGGCGTGGACGAACTGCTCGACCTGATCTGCCGCGACGTGCCGCCGCCGGTGGGCGACGCCGACAGCCCGCCTCGGGCGATGATCTTCGACTCGGTCTATGACATCTACCGCGGCGTGATCACCTACATCCGGGTCATCGACGGCCACTTCACCCCGCGCGAACGCATCAAGATGATGTCCACCGGCGCCACCCACGAGCTGCTCGAGATCGGCGTCATCTCGCCCGAGCCGGTACCCACCGCCGGCCTCGGCGTCGGCGAGGTCGGCTACCTGATCACCGGCGTGAAGGACGTCCGCCAGTCCCGCGTCGGCGACACGGTGACCGACGCCGCCAAGCCGGCCAGCCCAGGCGCTCGGCGGCTACCGCGACCCCAAGCCGATGGTCTACTCCGGCCTGTATCCGATCGACGGCTCCGACTACCCGCTGCTGCGCGACGCGCTGGACCGGCTGCGCCTCAACGACGCCGCGCTGGTCTACGAGCCGGAGTCCAGCGCCGCGCTCGGGTTCGGCTTCCGCTGCGGCTTCCTCGGCCTGCTGCACCTGGAGATCACCCGCGACCGGCTCGAGCGGGAGTTCGACCTCGACCTGATCAGCACCGCGCCCAACGTCGTCAACCGGGTGATCCTGGAGGACGGCGGGACGCGCCATCGCGTGCGGAGCGGCCCCCGCAGCCGAGGCCGTGGTCGTCACCAACCCGTCCGACTGGCCGTCGGGCCAGAAGATCGCCGAGATCTACGAGCCGATCGTGAAGTCGATGATCATCGCGCCGAGCGAGTACATCGGCGCGATCATGGAGCTGTGCCAGCAGCGGCGCGGCGTCGCTGCGCGGCATGGACTACCTGTCCGAGACCCGGGTCGAGCTGCGGTACACGCTGCCGCTGGCGCGAGATCATCTTCGACTTCTTCGACCAGCTGAAGTCGCGCACCCGCGGCTACGCCAGCCTCGACTACGAGCAGGCCGGCGAGCAGACGGCCGACCTGGTCAAGGTCGACATCCTGCTGCAGGGCGAGCCGGTCGACGCCTTCTCCGCCATCGTGCACAAGGACAAGGCCTACGCCTACGGCACGATCGATGACGGCCAAGCTGCGCGAGCTGATCCCGCGCCAGCAGTTCGAGGTGCCGATCCAGGCCGCCATCGGCTCGCGGGTGATCGCGCGCGAGAACATCCGCGCCATGCGCAAGGACGTGCTGGCCAAGTGCTACGGCGGTGACATCACCCGTAAGCGCAAGCTGCTGGAGAAGCAGAAAGAAGGCAAGAAGCGGATGAAGATGGTCGGCCGGGTGGAGGTACCGCAGGAGGCCTTCATCGCCGCGCTGTCCACCACCGACACAAGGCCGGCTCGAGGCCACCAAGTAACCGTCCGAGTTCGGCTCAGAACTCCACGACGATCTTGCCGACGATCTTGCCGTCGGCCATGTCGCGCAGCGCCGCACCGACCTCCTCGAGCGCCACGGTGCGATCCAGCCGCGGCCGCAACCCGGTCGCGCGCAGGAACGCGATCAGATCGCCCAGTTCCGCCCTGGTGCCCATCGTCGAGCCGACCACCTGCAGTTGCAGGAAGAACATCCGGCTGAGCTCCGCCGGCGGGTTCGGTCCGGACGTCGCGCCGGAGATCACCACCCGGCCGCCGGGCCGCAGCGACCGCAGCGAGTGCGCCCAGGTGGCCTGCGCCGACCGTCTCCATCACCGCGTCCACCCGCTCCGGCAGCCGAGCGCCGGCGGCGAACGCCTGCGTGCGCGCCGAGCGCGAGCGCGGTGGCCTGCTTGGCCTCGGTGCGCGCAGTCGCCTACACCCGCAGGCCGGCGGCCCGGCGCCATCGTGATGCACGCCGTGGCCACCCCGCCGGAAGCGCCCTGCACCAGCACCGTCTGCCCGGGCCGCAGCCCGGACTTGACGAACAGCATCCGGTACGCCGTCAGCCACGCCGTGGGCAGGCAGGCCGCCTCGGCGAAGCTCAGCTCGGCCGGCTTGGGGACGACGTTGCGCGCGGGCACGATGACGTACTCGGCCAGGCTGCCCTGGTGCTTCTCCGACAGCAACGTGCGCTGCGGGTCGAGCGTCTCGTCGCCGGTCCAGCCGGCGGAGGTGATCACCGAGTGGACGACGACCTCGGCGCCGGTGCGATTCGTCGATGCCGGCCGCGTCGCAGCCGAGGATCATCGGCAGCTGCTCGGCCTTGATGCCGACGCCGCGCAGCGTCCACAGATCGTGGTGGTTCAGGCTGGCCGCCTTGCACCGCGACGCGGGTCCAGCCCGGCTCCGGCCGGGGCTCGGGACGCTCACCGATGACCAGGCCGGCGAGCGGGTCGTCGGGGTTGAAGGACTCGGCATAGGCAGCACGCATGTGCCGACCCTAGCCGTGAGCTCGGGGCTGGGCTCGGCCGGTGAGCTCCGGCCGGCGCGGCGGCGAGCGCATCGTGGATCGCCGCCACCAGCTCGCCGGGCCGATGTCGGCGGTCAGCTCCACCGCGACCCGGGCCCGGGGCCCGCCGGACGGGTCGGTGATGTCGATGTTGAGCGTGTGCTCGGCCATCGCGTGCACCGGGTGGTCGTAGTAGACGGTGGCGTCGGTGACGGGAACCACGCCGTCCGGGCCCTTGCGCGCTGCCGGTCACGGCTGCGTGCTCGGTCGCGTAGGTGCACATGGTCAGGCTCCGCTCAGCCGCAGGTGCGGCCGTAGAAGGCGGCGATCCGCTGCCAGCCGTCGTTGGCGCGGCCTCGACCCGGTAGGACGGGCGGTCGACGGCGAAGAAGCGCGTGGCCGGCGTCGTCGTAGGAGTGGAACTCGTGCTCCTTGCCGTGCTCGGTGAGGATCTGGTCGAGCTCGTCGACCTGCTCCGGCGAGGGGTAGTTGTCCTCGTTGCCGAACAGGCCGAGCAGCGGGCAGCGCAGGTTCGGCAACTGGTCGACCAGGTTCGTGATCGGAATCGGCCATTCCCTCGGGCGGGGTGCCGGTGACGAACGCGCCGTAGCAGTCGACCGCCGCGTCCAGGTCGAGGTTGCAGGCCGCGAGCACCGACTGGCGGCCGCCGCGAGCAGTAACCGATCACGCCGACCTTGCCGTTCGACGTGCGGCAGCGCGCGCAGGTGTGCGGCCGCGCCGGCGACGTCGCCGACCAGCCGGTCGTCGGGCACGCCGCCGCCGGCCCGGGCCGGCGCGGCCGCGTCGTCCGGGTCGGCGCCCGGCGCCTCGCGCGAGTACAGGTTGGGGCAGATCGCGTCGTAGCCGATCTCGGCGAACCGGCGCACGATCTCCTTGCGTGGCCCGGTCGTAGCCGGGCATGTGGTGGATCACCACCACGCCGCCACGTGGTCCTTCGAGTTCGGGTCGGGCCAGATACGCCTCGATCTCCTCGCCACCGGCGCCGGGGATCGGTGATGGTGGTAGCGGTCATTCCAGTGATCATTAGTCGATCGAACCATGTGCGGCTGTGGACGGTGCGGGGTGTGCGTGCCCCATAGAGTGAACTGCCATGCCGCGCCGCCGGATCCGCCGACCACTGCTCGCGCTGCTGGTACTGGTGGCAGCGCTGCTCGTCGGCTACGCGGTTCGCGCCGGCGAACATCATCCGCAGCACCGGCCGCCCAGCCCGTCGACCTCCGTGCCCCGCGGTTGAGGCGAGGGCGGGCCGTGACTGCCGACACGAGGCCGGACCGGGCCCCGCGCGGAGGCCGATTACTGCGCCAGCGCGACTTCCTGCTGTTGTGGACCGGGCAGTCGGTGAGCGATGTCGGGACGGCGGTCAGCACCATCGTGTTGCCGCTGATCGCCGTCGTGGCGCTGCATGCCACGCCGTTCCAGGTGGGCGCCCTCGCTGCCGCGGAGTGGACGCCGTGGCTGCTGATCGGGCTGCCGGCCGGGGTGTGGGTGGATCGGTCCAGGTGCCGCCCGCTGATGATCTGGTGTGACGTGGCGCGGGCCGCGCTGATCGGCAGCGTTCCGGTGGCGGCCGCGTTCGACGCGCTGGGCATGGCGCAGTTGTTCGCGGTGGCGTTCACGACCGGCCTGGCCACCGTGGTGTTCCAGGTCGCCTACCAGGCCTACGTGCCCGCGCTGGTCCGCCGCGATGACCTGCCCGAGGCGAACGCCAAGCTGCAGGGCACCAACGCCGTTGCCCAGGTCGTCGGGCCGGGGCTCGGCGGCCTGCTGGTGCAAGCGATCCGAGCGCCGTATGCACTGATCGCCGACGCGCTGAGCTACGTCGTCTCGGTGTTCGCGCTGGTCGGCATCCGGGCGCGGGAAGAGCCCAAGGTGATGCAGCCGTCGAGCGTCCGGGCCGAGATCGCGGAGGGTGCGCGATACGTGGCCGCCGACCCGATCCTGCGCGCGATGACGATCGCACCGGCGCTGGCGAACATCTGCTTCACCGGGTTCGAGGCGATCGTGGTGCTGTTCCTGGTTCGCACTGTGCACTTGGCCCCGTCGAGCGTGGGATTGCTGGTGGGCCTGGTCAGCCTCGGCTCGGTGCTGGGGGCGGTGCTGGCGCGCCCGGTGGGTCGATGGTTCGGCACGTCCCGGGCGGCGTGGCTGGTGACCTTGGTTACCGAGCCGTTCGGGCTGCTCATTCCGCTGACGAGCCGCGGCGCCGGGTTGGTGTTCTTCGTCCTCGGCAATGTCGTGTTGTTCACCGGCGTGCTGATCTACAACGTGACGATCGGGGGTTTTCGCCAGGCATACTGTCCGCCCCAGATGCTGGGCCGGGTGGTCGCCTCGATGCGGTTCGTGCTGTTCGGCTCGATCCCGGTGGGTGCGCTGCTGGCCGGCACGTTGGCCGGGTCGATCGGGATCCGTCCGGCGGTCTGGATCCTGCTGAGCGTGAACCTCCTACCGGGGCTGATCCTCGCCAAACCGATGTGGCGGATGCGCGACCTCCCGTCCCAGCCGAAAGAGGCGGACTGTACGAGCGGGGCGGTGGATTGACAGCTATGCGAAACCGGCCGCCGATGAGGCGCGCCGCTGGCACCGCGCCGGCCGCTATGACGCACACTTGATGCGTGCCTTCCGCGCTTCCGCACGGCGACCCGCCGCCACCGGACGGGCGGCTGCCGCGCACCGCGCTCGAGGCCGCGCGCGAGATTCCGTTCGGCGTGTACGTGCACGTGCCGTTCTGCGAGAGCAGATGTGGTTACTGCGACTTCAACACCTACACCGCTGCTGAACTCGGGGACGGCGTCAGCCGGGGCAGCTACGTCGACACCCTGCTGCACGAGGTGCGCCTGGCAGCCGATGTGCTCGGCGTCCGCGGGGTGCGCGGCATGCGGGTGCCCCCAGCTTCGACGGTCTTCTTCGGTGGTGGCACGCCGACGCTGCTACCGGCCGAGCACCTGCGCCTGGTGATCGATGATATCCGGGCACGCTTCGGCCTCGACGAGAACGCGGAGATCACCACTGAGGCAAATCCCGAGTCGGTCACGCCGGCGTACTTCGCCAAGCTGCGCGAGGCCGGGTTCACCCGGGTGTCGATCGGCATGCAGTCCGCGGTGCCGCGGGTACTGGAGGTGCTGGACCGCCGGCACCGGCCCGGCCGGCCGGAAGCGGCGGTGGCCGAGGCCCGCGCCGCCGGTTTCGAGCACATCAACCTGGATCTGATCTACGGAGCCCCGTACGAGACCGACGCGGACTGGCAGGCGTCCCTCGATGCCGCCCTGTCCACCGACGCCGATCACATCAGCGCGTACGCGCTCGTCGTCGAGACGGGCACCGCGCTCGCACGCCAGGTCGACCGGGGTGTGGTGCCTGCACCGGATGACGATGTGCTGGCCGACCGGTACATCATCGCCGACGAGCTGCTCCGTGCCGCGGGGTTCGAGTGGTACGAGGTGTCGAACTGGGCGCGCAGTGAGCAGGCCCGGTGCCGGCACAACGAGCTCTACTGGACTGATGCCAACTGGTGGGGGCTGGGGCCCGGTGCGCACAGCCATATCGGCGGTGTGCGCTGGTGGAACGTCAAGCACCCGGTGCGCTACGCCGGCCTACTTGCCGCCGGTCGCAGTCCTGCGGCGGGCCGGGAGACGCTCGACGATGCGGCGCGGCTGACCGAGCGGGTCATGCTCGGCATCCGGATGCGAGCCGGTTTGCCCCTGGCCGAGCTGCCGGACGGGGCGCAGCGCCTGCTGCCGCAGTTGACGTCGTGGGGGCTGGCCGACCATGACGCGGCGGCCGACGGTCGGGTAGCGCTGACGCAACGTGGCCGGCTGCTTGCCGATGCTGTCGTCCGCGAGCTGCTGGGCTGAGCCGTTACGGCTTCGGTTGCAGCGCGTCCAGGTCGAGCACTCGCACATGCATGGTGTGCCGGTTCTGCAGGGCGGCGCGCAGCGCACGGTGCACCCCGTCCTCGAGATAGACCTCGCCGTGCCATTGCACGGCATGGGGGAACAAGTCGCCGTAGAAGGTCGAGTCCTCGTCGAGCAGGCGGTCCAGTGCCAGCTCTCGTTTGGTGGTGGTGAGTTCGTCCAGACGGATGGTGCGCGGCGGCACGTTGGCCCAGTCGCGCGGCGTCAGGCCGTGCTCCGGGTACGGTCGCCCGTCCTGCACCGCCTTGAAGATCACGAAGGTCCCCCGAGCATTGGCGCTGTCAGCTGGTCACAGTGCCGCTCCCGCGGCGTTGGCGGGCCGCAGGGCCGCGGCGCTGCCGCCTCGTGCTGGAGCCTATCGCGCATCGATGCATCGATACCGCGACTACTCGCCGCACACAGCCCCTTGATGCAGCGGCGAACACCTAAACTCCCAAGTAACACCGTCGATCAGGAAGGACGGCACTTTGAGCGTCGAGGAACGCAAGCTCGAGGTGCTCCGCGCGATCGTCGAGGACTTCATCTCCACGAACGAACCGGTCGGCAGCAAGTCCTTGGCCGACCGCCACAACCTGGGCGTCTCGCCCGCGACGATCCGCAACGACATGGCCGCGCTGGAGGACGAGGGCCTGATCGCGCAGCCACACACCAGTGCCGGGCGGGTGCCCACGGACGCCGGGTACCGGCTGTTCGTGGACCGGCTCACCGAGGTGAAGCCGCTGTCGGCGGCCGAGCGCCGGGCCATCCGCACCTTTCTCGACGAGGCGGTCGATCTTGACGACGTGCTGCACCGCGCAGTGCGCACGCTGGCGCAGTTGACGCGCAACGTCGCGGTGGTGCAGTACCCGTCGCTGTCCCGCAGCCGGGTGCGGCACGTCGAACTGGTGGTGCTGACCGAGTCTCGGCTGATGCTGGTGCTCATCACGGACACCGGCCGGGTCGAGCAGCGCATCGTCGATCTGCCGGGTGCGGTCACCGAGGTGGTGGTGGCCGATCTGCGGGTGACGTTGAATGCGCAGCTGCGTGACCGGCTGCTCGCCGAGGCGCCGGAGATCGTCACCGATCTGCCCGCGAAGGTCGACCGGCAACTGCGGGGCCTGCTGAGCGCCCTCACCTCGGTGCTGCTGGAGACGCTGGTGGAGCCGCACAGTGGCCGGATCGTGCTCGGCGGCACATCCAACCTGACCGAGAACGCGCTGGACTTCCCGGCGATCCGGCCAGTACTGGAGGCACTCGAGGAGCAGGTGGTGCTGCTCCGGCTGCTGGACCGCTCGATCGAGACCAGCAAGATCGTGGTCCGGATCGGTAACGAGAACGAGCACGAGGGGCTGATCGCCACTTCGGTCGTTACCGGCGGCTACGGCGCCCAGAGCGCGGCGCCGCTGGGCGCGGTGGGCGTGCTCGGCCCGCGGCGAATGGACTACGCGCACACGATGGCGCGGGTGGCTGCGGTGGCCCGGTACATGGGCGACCTGCTCCGAGAGCGCTGAGCGCGGTCACCGCGCAGATTTCCGTAGACTTCCACCGTGCCTGACAGCCCGCGCGACTACTACGGCTTGCTCGGCGTGCGTCGCGATGCGACCGCCGAGGAGCTCAAGCGCGCGTACCGGAAGTTGGCCCGCCAACTGCACCCGGACGTGAACCCGGACCCGGGCGCGCAGGACCGGTTCAAGGAGGTCACCGCCGCCTATGAGGTGCTGAGCGACCCGGAGAAACGGCGCATCGTCGATCTCGGCGGCGATCCGCTGGGACAGGGCGCGGGCAGTGCCGGCAATCCGTTCTCCGGCTTCGGCGGCTTCGGCGACGTGTTCGAGGCATTCTTCGGCGGTGCCGGCGCGACCATGGGGGGTCGGGGTGCCCGGCGCAGCCGGGTCCGGCCGGGCGCGGACGCGCTGATGCAGATGTCGCTCACGCTGGAGGAGGCGGCCTTCGGGTCGCGCCGCGAGGTCTCGGTGGAGACGGCGGTGTTGTGTGAGACGTGCCACGGCAACGGTTGTGCACCGGGTACCTCGCCGCGCACCTGCCAGACCTGCGGCGGGCGCGGGGAGATCCAGACCGTGCAGCGCTCGTTCCTGGGCCAGGTGATGACGACCCGGCCGTGCGCGGCGTGTTCGGGCACGGGCGAACAGATCCCGTCGCCGTGCCCGACCTGCGGCACCGAGGGACGGGTTCGCGTCCGGCGTACCATCACCGTCGACGTGCCGGCGGGCATCGAGGACGGCATGCGCATCCGGCTGTCCGGCCAGGGCGAGGTGGGCCCGGGCGGCGGCTCGCCCGGCGACCTCTACGTCGAGATTTCCGAGTCGCCGCATGACACGTTCACGCGCGACGGCGACGACCTGCACTGCACCATTGCCGTGCCGATGACGGCGGCGGCGCTCGGCACGGACCTGGTGCTCAGCGGCCTTGACGGCGAGGAGAAGCTCGACATCCGGGCCGGGACGCAGAGTGGCAGTGTCCTCACGCTTCGCGGCCGTGGCATGCCGAAGTTGCGTAGTTCGACGCGCGGTGACCTGCACGTGCACGTAGAGGTGCGCACGCCCACCCGACTGGATGAGACGCAGGAGCGGATGCTGCGCGAGCTGGCCGCGCTGCGCAACGAGGAGGTCGCCGTGAACATGAAGAACGGTGGCCTGCTGGGCAAAGTGAGAGACGCTTTCGGGGGAAGGTGAGGCAGCGGACTTGAGCACACCGCCGCTGTTCTTCGTCGAGCACTTGCCCAGTGCGCCGACCCTGCGCCTGGACGGTGCGGAGGGCCATCACGCCGCTCGGGTGCGGCGGCTCGGCGTGGGGGAGCGGGTGCTGGTCGCGGACGGCCTGGGCGCGGTGGCCGACTGCACGGTGGCCCAGGTGTTCGCCGATGCGCTGGAACTCACCGTGCTGGATTGGCGGCACGTACCGGTTCCGGATCCGTACCTCGTCGTCGTGCAGGCGTTGCCCAAGGGTGATCGCGCCGAGTTGGCCGTTGAGCTGATCACCGAACTGGGTGTCGATGAGATCGTGCCGTGGGCGGCGTCGCGGTCGGTGACGCAGTGGCGCGACGATCGCGCCGCGAAGCCGCTGGAGCGGTGGCGGCGCACGGCCCGCGAAGCCGCGAAGCAGAGTCGCCGGGCGCGGGTCCCCGTGGTGACCGACCTGGCCAGCACGCAGGACGTCGCGGCCCGGATCGGTACCGGGTCGGCGCTGGTGCTGCACGAGCGCGCCGACGAGCCGCTTGCCCGGGCGGCGCTGCCGGTGGGCGGCGAGCTGATGATCGTGGTGGGTCCGGAGGGCGGCATCGCCGAGGAGGAGTTGGCCGAGTTCGCCGCGGCCGGCGCCCAGGCGGTTCGGCTCGGCGACCCGGTGCTGCGCACATCCACCGCCGGAACCGCCGCGCTGGCCGTGCTCTCGCTGCGCCTGGGCCGCTGGACCTGACCGCTCGTCCGAACCCCCAACCACATCCGATTTGGGGAAGGTTTTGGCCCTATAGCGGCCACAATCTTCCCCAAACGCCTCGGGTCAGGTGTGGCGTCGGTGCTGGGCGAGGGTTGCTAGGGTCCGAATCATGGTCGAGGGTTGCCTGTTCTGCGGGATCGTCGAGGGCAGCGTGCCCGCGGACAAGGTCTACGAGGACGCGGACGCCATCGCGTTCACCGACATCAATCCGCAGGCGCCGACGCACGTGTTGGTGATCCCGCGGACGCACTACGTCGACCTGGTCGAGCTGGCCGAGCATCCGACCGCAGCGTCCACGCTGGCGCAGGCGATTGCCGCGGTGGCCCGCGAGTTGGGCCTGAGCGACTTCCGCACGGTCTTCAACACCGGCGCCGAGGTAGGCCAGAGCGTCTTCCACGTGCATGCGCACGTCCTGGCCGGTCGCCCCATGACCTGGCCCCCCGGCTGATCATCAATCGTCGCTGACGCGGCATTCATGACCGCTCTCGGCGCACTGCGGCCGGCCGTGTATGCGAAGTGCGTGTTCTCGACCAAGTGAGGGGCAGCGATTGGGCCGGTACAGTGGAGTGGTCCGTCTCGCCGAGTGAGAAAGTCCGACTTGCCAGACCCACAGACCAGCCCGGACCGCGTCTCCACCGTCGTCGTCGTCCCCGGCGACCAGGCCATGGTGTCCCTGCTCGGCTCGCGAGACGAGTTGCTGCGCGTCATCGAGGCCAGCCTGAACAGTGACGTGCACGTCCGCGGCAATGAGATCACCATTACCGGTGCCGCCGCCGACAACGCCGTCGCGGTCCGCCTGTTCGAGGAACTGCTCGAACTGATCAGGGCCGGCCAGAACCTCACCCCGGACGCGGTCAGCCGTACCCTCGGCATCCTGACCGCGGACACCACCGCCCGACCGGCCGAGGTGCTCAGCCTCAACATCCTGTCCAGGCGCGGCAAGAACATCCGTCCCAAGACGCTGAACCAGAAGCGCTACGTCGATGCCATCGACGCGCACACGGTCGTGTTCGGCATCGGCCCGGCCGGCACCGGCAAGACCTACCTCGCCGTTGCCAAGGCAGTGCAGGCGCTGCAGGCCAAGCAGGTCACCCGGATCATCCTGACCCGGCCCGCCGTCGAAGCGGGCGAGCGGCTCGGGTTCCTGCCCGGCACCCTCTACGACAAGATCGACCCGTACCTGCGCCCCCTGCTCGACGCGCTGCACGACATGGTCGACCCGGAGTCGATCCCGCGGCTGCTGCAGGCCGGCACCATCGAGGTGGCGCCGCTGGCGTACATGCGCGGGCGCTCGCTCAACGACGCGTTCATCATCCTCGACGAGGCACAGAACACCACGCCGGAGCAGATGAAGATGTTCCTCACCCGCCTCGGCTTCGGCTCCAAGATGGTGGTCACCGGAGACATCACCCAGATCGACCTGCCCGGCGACACCCGCAGCGGCCTGAAGGTGGTCCGCGAGATCCTCACCGACATCGAGGACGTGAACTTCACCACGCTGACCAGCACCGACGTGGTCCGCCATCGCCTCGTCGGCGAGATCGTGGATGCATACGAGCGATGGGACGCCAAGGAGGCCGGCGCCGGCAGACCTGCCCGCGACGGGAATTCGGCCGACGATCATCGCCGCCGGTCCGCGCCCCGCGGCTGACGTCCACCCTGTCGCATGAGCATCGAGGTGAGCAACGAGTCCGGCGTCGACGTCGATGAGGTGGTCATCGCCGAGTTGGGCCGGTTCGTGCTCGATCGGATGCGGGTCGACCCGCTCGCCGAACTGTCCGTGCTGTTAATAGACCCCGACTCGATGGCGGCCCTGCACCTGCAGTGGATGGACCTGCCCGGGGCGACCGACGTGATGGCGTTCCCGATGGACGCCGCCGATTCGTCGCTGGACCATGAGGATCTGACCGCCCCACCGGGGTCGTCTCACCGCCATCCCGAGGCCATGCTCGGTGACGTGGTGCTGTGCCCGGCCGTGGCCGCCGACCAGGCCGCCTCGGCGGGTCACTCGCTGGAGGCGGAGCTGCACCTGCTCTGCACCCACGGCATCCTGCACCTGCTCGGATATGACCACGGCGACGACCAGGAGGAGCGGGAGATGTTCGAGCTGCAGTCGCGGCTGGTCGCCGACTGGGTGGCCGCGACCGGCCGGGGCCCGATCCGGACGCCATTGCCAGGAACCGGCGGCGAGATCCGCGACGCGCCCGGGGGCCGGCATGGCTGATCCGGCTGATACCGCGCGGCGTGCGCACGGGTGTCCGCGATGAACCCCGCCGACATCGCCGCGCTCGTCGTCGCCATCTGCTTGGTGCCCATCGGCGGGTTGCTCGCGTGCGTCGACTCCGCGCTGGGACGGGTCTCCGCGGCGCGGGTGGTGGAATTTCATCGCGAAGGGCGCCGGGGCGCCAAGGCGTTGCGGGAGATCGTCGCGGACCGGGCGCGGTATACGAACCTGCTGCTGATGCTGCGCGTCTCGTGTGAGCTGACCGCGACCGTGCTCGCCACGATCGTCGCGCGTTCGCAGTTCGGTTCCGGCTGGACCGTGCCGCTGGTGACCATCGTGGTGATGGTGGTGATTTCGTACGCCGTGATCGGCGTCGGGCCGCGCACGATCGGCCGGCAGCATCCGAACCAGGTCTCGCTCGCCGCGGCCGGGGCCGTCCGGGTGCTGGGTCGCATCTTCAATCCGCTGGCCACCTTGCTCACCTTGCTCGGCAACGCGATCACGCCCGGGCGTGGCTTCCGGTACGGCCCGTTCGCGTCCGAGGTGGAGTTGCGCGAACTCGTCGACATGGCCGAGGAACGCGGCGTGGTCGAGCACGGCGAGCGGCAGATGATTCAGTCGGTGTTCGAGCTCGGCGACACGATCGCCCGGGAAGTGATGGTGCCGCGCACCGAGATCGTCTGGATCGAACGGCACAAGTCGGTGCCGCAGGGACTGGCGCTGGCGCTGCGCAGCGGCTTCTCCCGGATTCCGGTGATCGGCGGGACGAGTGATGACGTCGTCGGCGTGGTCTACCTGAAGGATCTCGCCCGGCGTGCGCAGGATGTCGAGACCGCGCGCGAGACAACGGTCGAACAAGTGGCGCGGCCGGCCATCTGCGTGCCCGAGTCGAAGCCCGTGGACGAGCTGCTGCGCGAGATGCAGAGCCACCGCACCCACATCGTCATCGTCATCGACGAGTACGGCGGCACGGCCGGGCTGGTGACCATCGAGGACATCCTGGAGGAGATCGTCGGCGAGATCACCGACGAGTACGACGTGGAACGCCCGCCGATCGAACGCATCGACGACGACACCGCGCGGGTGTCCGCGCGGCTGGCCGTGGAGGACCTGTCTGAGATCTTCGGCGTGACGTTGCCGGACCGCGACGACGTGGAGACGGTCGGCGGCCTGCTCGCCGAGTCCCTCGGGCGGGTGCCGATCCCGGGCGCGCGCACCCAGGTGCACGGACTGGAGCTGGTGGCCGAGAGCGCCGGCGGACGGCGCAACCGCATCGACACGATCCTGGTGCGCCGGCTGGCCGAGCAGGAGCGCGAGCCGGAGCGGGTAGGGGATGCGCAATGAGTGCGCCGGCGGACGCGTCGCCCGATCCGGAGGACGCCAAGCTGGCCGCGCTGGCTCGCTCCGCGCGAGTCAGGACCAAAGCTGCGCAGGCCGCCGCGGTGCGCGACACGGATGGCCGTACCTACGTCGCCACCACGGTGCAGCTGCCGTCGCTGACGTTGTCGGCGTTGCAACTGGCGGTGTGCATGGCGGTCTCCTCCGGCGCGCTCGGGCTGGAGGCGGCGTTGATCCTCGGCGAGCCGACAGACCCTGAGGACGAGCCGGGGGTCGCCGCACTGCGCGATGTCGCGCCCTCGGCCGCGTTGTTGCACGCCGGCCCGGACGGGACCCTGACAACTGGATCGTGAGGCCACGGCGCCGCTATAGGGCGCCAGGTGCATCACGATCCACTCGTCAGCCGGCCCACCGCGTCTACCGTGAGCTGCCAGGCCGGCGTGTCGATGTGGATCAGGCTGTAGTGGTCTCCAGGCGTTTTGATCAACTCCGCCTGGGCGCCGGCGCGCTCAGCCGCCGCGACGTAGTCGACGCTGTGCGCGAACGGGACGTCCTGATCGGCCCGGGCATGCAAACAAACGACCGGCACCGGTAACGGCACCTGCCGCAACGGGTCGGCCGACTCGTACCGCATCCGGTCCTGCTCCGGCGAGGCACCCATCAGGTCGGCGACCATGCCACCGCCGATCCCGGCGCGGTACCCGCCGGACAGGTCGAGCACGCCGGCCTGAGCCACCGCCGCGGTGAGCCGCACCCGCGGCCGCGCACCGGGCGCGTCGGCCGGCAGCGCGTCCCGTCCCGCCGCCCACACGGCGAGCTGCCCGCCGGCGGAGTGCCCGACGGTAACGACACGGGTGGTGTCGACCGGTAGCTCCGCGAGCGCGTCGATGCCAGCCGCGACGTCAGCGAAGGTCGCCGGCCACCCGCCGCCGGAACCCACCCGCCGGTACTCCAGATTCCATGCGGCGTAACCGCGTTCGGCGAGGTCGGCGGCGAGCGGCGTACCGAGATCGAGGGTGTACTGCGCTCGCCAGAATCCGCCGTGGATCACCACCACGGTGGCGATCGGCGGGCCGGTCGGCAGGTGCAGTTCGCCGAACTGGTCGGGGTGGGTGCCGTACCGGATCCTGCTGGCCGTCACGCAGTGCGCTCCGGCACTGGCCGCGCGAGGTGCACGCCTCAGCACGGTACTGCCCGCAGGCGTCCTGGCTAGCACGAAGCCGTGCAACGGAGCCTTAGAACGGAACCTCGGTCGCCAGTAGTCCCTCGGCCGGCGCGCGCCGGCTCACCGCCAAGCAGAACTCGGCGACGCTCAGCTCGTAGGTCGGGCCACCGCTGCCGTGTGCCCAGAAGCCACCGGCCGCCCCGGTGAGCCGTAACGAGAACGGCTGGCCGTGTCGTTGCGCCCATTCACCGACGACATCGTCGACGATCACGCCGTCGTGCTCCGCGGTGAGCACGTGTTCGGCTCCGGTCGCGCGCACGATGTCGATGCGATGCAGCCACGGGTCCCGAGTGAGGATCACGTCGACCAGGAATCCGATCGTCCACTGCTCGTCCACCTCGTTCACCCGCTGCGACACCGGCATGGCCCGTCGCCGGATGAAGCCCGGGGTACGGCGCCGCGCGCGCACCGCCTTCGGCGCGATTGCGCGGTAGGCGGAGATCACCTCGGCCGGACTCAGGTGCATTTTCTCCTCGACCTGCAGGCCGGTCAGTGCGTCGATGAATTGGCCCCCGCGTTCCGCCGCGCGTCGCCCCGCGACGCGGGACTGCCGCCGTTGCTCGCGCAGGGAGGCCGCCATCTCAGCCATCCCGAGCAGGTGGGTGGCCAGCATTCGGACGTCCCACGGCGGGCAGCCGGACGGCGCCTGCCAGTCTGCTCCGGACAGGGACTCGAGCTGTTGCGCGAAGCGCTCGTACTCTGTTGCGGCCAGTCGCATGGCCACGTCCCGGTCGAGCTGGGACGTGCGCGGCGCAGCGCGCATACCGGTCGTCATGGTCATCGAGCCCTCCTCAGTCGGGGGCCGGGCAGCCCCACGTGATCAGCGAACATGTCCATCGCACGGTCAAGCTGTCCGATGTAGCGCCGGCCGCCGGGGTCGTTGGCGAACTGGCCGTCGATCAGACCGCCCACCACGGCCGCGAACAGATCGATATCGGCGTCGTTGCCGACGCCAAGCTCGGCCATGTGCACGCGCAGCAGTTCCATCACCCGCAGCGATGGGGCGTAGGACTCCGGCGTCGGTTCGAAGTCGGCGATGATGCGCAGATTCATCAGCTGGAACCTGGCCAGGTCTGCGACGCAGAAGTCGACGAAGGTCTGCGCCAGCATCAGCAGGGCTTTTCGCGGCGCAGCGGGCAACTGCCCGTTCAGCGCCTCGCCGACCGCCAGGTAATCGCTCCAGGCTTGGCCGAACATCGCGTCGAAGATCGCGTTCTTGGACTCGAAGTGCGAGTACAGCGACGGAGATTGCATTCCCACCCTTGATGCAACCTCCCGCAGCGTCACGGCACCGAGGCCCTCGCCGCGGGCGATCTCCCAGGCGGCGTCCAGAATCTCCCGACGTGTGGCCTCACGACGTTCGGCAAGCCTATTGCGATTAGGCAAAGCTGTCACAGTTAGGCAGATTGCCCCATCCGGGCCTCGTTGTCAATCAGCTGGCCCGGCGCCGCAAATCCGCCATGGCCCAGCCGCCGCCGATGGGAGGATGGCGGGATGGACGGGCAGCCCGAGTCGGAGCAGCCACCGCACCGATCCGGTTTCTGCTCGGTGGTCGGGCGCCCGAACGCCGGCAAGTCCACCCTGATCAACGCGCTGGTCGGCAGCAAGATCGTGATCACGAGCGACAAGCCGCAGACCACTCGCCATGCGGTGCGCGGCGTGCTCAACCGTCCGGACGCGCAGCTGGTACTGGTGGACACGCCCGGACTGCACCGGCCGCGCACCCTGCTCGGTCAGCGGCTCAACGACGTGGTGCGCTCGACGCTGTCCGACGTGGACGTGGTCGCGTTCTGCGTGCCGGCCGATCAGCGCGTCGGACCGGGCGACCGCTACATCGCGGCCGAGATCGGCGCGCTGTCCAAGCCACTGGTCGCCGTCGTCACCAAGACCGACGCGGTGCGGTCGGACCAGATCGCCGCGCAGCTCATCGCGGTCAGCAAGCTCGCCGACTTCGCCGACATCGTGCCGGTGTCCGCGGTGCGTGGCGGTCAGCTGGACGTGCTCGTCGACGTGCTGGCCCGCCACCTGCCGCCCGGCCCGTCGCTGTACCCGGCGCAGATGAGCACCGACGCCGACCTGGACACCCAGATCGCCGAGCTGATCCGCGAGGCCGCCCTGGACGGTGCTCGCGAGGAGCTGCCGCATTCCATCGCCGTCACCGTCGAGGAGCGAAACCCGCGCGAGGGCCGGTCCGACCTGATCGACATCTTCGCGACCATCCATGTGGAACGAATCAGCCAGAAGCCGATCGTGATCGGCACCGGCGGCGCGTCGCTCAAGCGCATCGGCACCATCGCCCGGGCCGGGATCGAGGAGCTGCTCGGTAGGAGGGTCAACCTCGATCTGCATGTGGCGGTTGAGTCGAACTGGCAGCGCGATCCGAAGAAACTCGACCGGCTCGGCTTCTGACGTGCTCGACAGTTACCGCGCTGCGTTTCGCACCAAGGGCAGCCCGCAGTTCTGCGCGGCCGCGTTCGTCATGCGGATGCCGATCGCGATCTACCCGATCGGCTTGGTGCTGATCGTCTCGGCGCGCGACGGCCGGTACCAGTTCGCCGGCCTGCTGAGCGCCTGCTTCACCGCCGGGGGGTGCTTCGGGCATCCGGTGCTCGGCCGGCTGGTCGATCGGTTCGGGCAATCGCGCGTGATCCGACCGGCGGCGTTGGCGCACTTGGCGTCGGTGCTCGTGTTGGCGATCCTGCTGCACGGCCGTGCGTCCGACGCCGCTGTGATCGCGCCCGCCGTCGTGGCGGGGTTGAGCTACGTCGATGCCGGCGCACTGGTACGGGCGCGGTGGTCCTACGTGCTCGCCGGCAGCCCTGAACTCACGGCCGCATTCTCCATCGAGTCGACACTGGACGAGGTCATCTTCGTCATCGGGCCGTTGGTGGCGACCTTGATCGCCACCTCCGTGGCTCCCGTCCTCGTGCTCTATCTCGCGGTTGCCCTGGTCATCGTCGGCGGGGCGTGGCTGGCGCGGCTGCGCGGCACCGAACCGCCGGTGCATGCCGAACCCGTGGGCGGTCACCGCTCGGTGTTGCGCGGCCGGGGCATGGTGTTGCTGGTGGTTACCGGCGCGGCGATGGGCGCACTGTTCTCCAGCGCCGAGGTGTCGATGGTCGCCTTCTGCGGCCAGCATCACCATCGCGGCGCGAGCGGCATCGTGTTGGCGGCGCTGGCGGCCGGCAGTGCCCTCGCCGGATTCGTCTACGGCGCGAGGCCGCATCGCACGCCGCTATTGACCCGGTTCCGGAATCAGTCGGTGCTGTTCGCGGTGCTGCCTGCCGTGTTGTTCGCGGCGGTGAACATACCGGTGCTGGCGGTCTGCGCATTCGTGGTCGGGCTGTGCATCGCGCCGCTGCTCATCACCACGTTCGGGCTCATCGAACAGCTCTCGCCCACGGTCTCGCTCACCGAGGCGCTGACCTGGTTCACCACCGGCATCGACGTGGGCTACGGCGGCGGGGCGGCCCTCGTCGGCGGCATCGCGGACTCGTCCGGGGCGCGTGCGGCGTTTGCGGTCGCGGTGGCCAGCGCCCTCTGCACCGGTGTGCTCGGTCTCGCGCTACAGCGCAGGCTGCGCCCGGTCGAGGTCGCGCTCGCGCCGTCGTGACCGGGGGCAAGGCTTGCGTTACCCGGCGGTAGGACGTCATGAGGCCGACACCGCCTCCGTCTACCCAACGTGGACCGCCCAAGTGAACCCGTTCCGCCGGTGTTGCCGCGGGGGCTGGCAAACAGCGTCGCGCAATGGATCCGCGACACCATCCTCAGTGGCGGGTTCCCGCCCGGCACGCAGCTGCGCGAGGCGGAGATCGCTCGGAAGCTGGAGGTGAGCCGAGGTCCGGTGCGCGAGGCGCTGTTGCGCCTGGAGCGCGAGGGCCTGGTGCAGACCCAATGGCATCGGGGCGCCACCGTTACCACGCTGTCCCGGGAAGACGCGGCGGAACTGACCTCGCTGCGCGCCGCGCTGGACGAGGTCGCGGTGCGGCTGGTGGTCGCGCAGGGCGATTCGGCTTCGCTGATCCGCGCCGAGGCCGCCATTTCGTTGATGGAGACGACCACCAACGAGTACACGATGGCCGGGCTGGACATCGACTTCCACGACGCCGTGTATGCCGCCGCTGGTCATCGTCGGCTGGAAGCGGCATGGCGGGCTATCCGGGCGCAGATCTACCTGTACCTCGTCACCCGGGTCGGTGAGCGCCGCACGGAGTATCTGAGCGGGACGGCCGCCGAGCACCGGGCGCTGCTCGAGGCATTGCGCGGCGGCGACCTGGCACACGCGCACGAGCTCTTCCACAGCCATCACGGCCGACTGGTCGGCGCTACCCATATCGGCGCCTGAGCGCTGACCGGCTGGCCGGTGGACGCGCCGCGCCCGGTCTGGCTGAGGGTCCCGGTCGGTGTGGAGTGGAACCATGGACGGATGCCGCTGTACCGAGACGAAGCGGTCGTCCTGCGAGTGCACAAGCTCGGTGAGGCCGATCGCATCGTCACCATGCTTACCCGGCGGCACGGGCGAGTGCGCGCCGTCGGCAAAGGCGTGCGGCGTACCACCTCGCGCTTCGGTGCCCGGCTCGAACCAGGCAGCCACATCGACGTCCAGCTGCACAGCCGGTTACCCGACGGCCAGCATGCCCCCGACGGCCGTCGCGGCCTCGACCTGGTCACCCAGACCGACTCGCTCGGCGCTTACGGTGCCCAGCTGGCCGGCGACTACGGCCGATGGACGGCGGTCTCGGCAATCTGCGAGACGGCGGAGCGGCTCACCGAAGAAGGCGAGCCGGCGCTGCGGCTCTACCTGCTGGTGGTCGGCGCGTTGCGCGCCCTGGTCGACAAGGGCCACGCCCCCGGGCTCGTGCTGGACGCGTTCCTGATCCGGGCCATGGCTGCGCTGGCTGGGAACCGGCGCTGGCCGAGTGCGCCACCTGCTCGGCGCCGGGGCCGCATGCTGCCTTCCACGTCGCCTCCGGTGGCGCGGTGTGCGAGAGCTGCCGCCCGCCCGGGTCGGCCCGGCCTCAGCCGGAGACGTTCGGGCTCATGTCCGCGCTGCTGCACGGCGACTGGGCCGTCGCCGACGGCAGCAGTGACGCGGCCCGGCGCGAGGGCAGCGGCCTGATCGCTGCGCACCTGCAGTGGCACCTCGAGCGCGGGCTGCGCTCGCTGCCGCTTGTGGACCGTGGACAGGCCTCGTCCGTCGGCATCGTCGATGACGGATTTAGTGTGTCTGGGTGAACGCACCGGGTACCTGGCCAGCTCCGCCGCCGCACCCGTCCGGTGCTCGGCCACCGGTCATCCCGCCGCAACTGGTGCCGCGGCACGTCGCCATCGTCATGGACGGCAACGGCCGGTGGGCGCACGCCCGCGGCCTGCCGCGCACCGAAGGGCACCGCGCCGGTGAGGCCGCGCTGATGGACGTGCTGCACGGTGCCATCGAGCTCGGCGTCTCCACCATCTCGGCGTATGCGTTCTCCACCGAGAACTGGCGACGCACGCCCGATGAGGTGCGCTTCCTGATGGGCTTCAACAAGGACGTCATCCGCCGCCGGCGCGATGAGCTGGCTGCACTCGGCGTGCGCATCCGCTGGGCCGGGCGGCGGCCGCGGCTGTGGCGCAGCGTGATCGACCAACTCGAGGACGCGGAGGAGTACACGCGTGACAACGATCGGCTAACGCTTCAGTTCTGTGTGAATTACGGTGGCCGGGCCGAGATCGTCGACGCCACCCGCGCGATTGCGCGTGCGGTGGCGGCGGGCCGGCTCAACCCGGCGAAGATCGACGAGCGGACCATCGCGGAGCACTTGGACGAGCCGGGGCTGCCCGACGTCGACCTGTTCATCCGGTCCTCGGGTGAGCAACGCATCTCGAACTTCCTGCTGTGGCAGTCGGCCTATGCGGAACTGGTGTTCCTGGACACGCCCTGGCCCGACTTCGACCGGCGCGATCTTTGGGCCGCGTGCCTGGCTTACGCGCAACGGGATCGTCGCTTCGGCTCCGCCGGGCCACTGGCGCCGACCGGGTCCGCACCGCCATGACCGGCGCCGCCCAGCCGCGGTGGCACGCGCTGGCGCGCTGGCGGCACGGCCTGGCGCGGCGGCAGCACCGGCTCGAGCGTTGGTGGCGCGCCGGTCTCGGTCGGCACATCACCCCGGCCTTGCTGCGCTACGTCCGCTGGGGTGCGATCGCGACCTGGGCAGTGGCCTTCGGCGTGGACTGCTATTACCGCGGCATTCATTTCGACCGGACCGGGCAGCTCTACTGGCTCGCGCTGGGCTTGCTCGCGGCGACCATAGGGCAGCGGCGATTCTTCTACGTCGTGGTCGACTTCGTGCCGTTCGCGGCGGTGCTGATCGGCTACGACCTGCTCCGCGGCGGTGCCGACACGCTGGGCATGCCCACCTGGTGGACGCCACAGCTGAACGTGGACAAGTTCCTGTTCGGCGGAACGGAGCCCACCGTCTGGCTGCAGGAGCGGCTGAAGTATCCGTCCGTGCGGTGGTGGGACGTTGCGGTGTGCGTCTGTTACCTGTCCTTCTTCTTCCTGCCCTACCTCACCGCCGCCGTGCTCTGGCTGCGCAATCGGCGCGACTTCCACCGCTGGGCCGGGCGGTTCGTGGCGCTGTCCTTCGCCGGCTTCGCGCTGTTCGCACTCATCCCGTCCGCCCCGCCGTGGGCGGCAGCGCAGTGCACCTCGGCGCAGGTCTCCGGGCATCCGAGCGCACCGTCCTGCCTCACCGCGGACCCACGAACCGTGCCCGGCGGTGGGTTGCTCGGCGCCATGCATTCGGTACGGCCGGGCGCGAACCCGTGGATCGAGCGGCTGTCGTTCAAGGGCTGGACCGACCTGCACCTGACCGCGGCGGGCACGCTGATCAAGGAGGGTCAGTCCGCTGTCGATCTGGTTGCCGCGGTGCCGTCCTTGCACGCCGGCGGCACCTTGCTGTTCGTGTTGTTCATGTGGCGCCGGGTCAACCGCTGGTGGCGCCCAGTGCTGGCGGCATATCCGCTGCTGATGGCATTTTGCCTCGTCTACTCCGCCGAGCACTACGTCAGCGACGTCCTGGCCGGCTGGCTGCTCGCGGTGGTGGTGACCCTGGTCGCGGGACGGATCGAACGGAAACGGGCCGCTCGCCATGCCCCGGATACCCTGAACACCCTGCCCCCTGCGCGCCGCGACGCACCGCCGGCGGCACCGACCGACGAACACCTCGACGATCCGACGCTGGAGACCCCGTGCCTGCCGATGACCTCAGTGCCAGAAACGACGCCGTCGTCAATCTGAGCAAGCGCCGGGGATTCGTCTACCCGTCCAGCGAGATCTACGGCGGCAGCCGTTCGGCCTGGGACTACGGCCCGCTCGGGGTGGAGCTGAAGGAGAACGTCCGCCGGCAGTGGTGGCGCACGATGGTCACCGGCCGCGACGACATAGTGGGCATCGACTCCGCGATCATCCTGGCCTCGCAGGTGTGGGAGGCCTCCGGACACGTCGCGACGTTCTCCGACCCGCTGGTGGAATGCCTGCACTGCCACCGGCGCTACCGCGCCGACCACCTGATCGAGGAGTTCGAAGCGCGCAAGGGCCGTGCGCCTGAGGGTGGGCTGGCGGAGGTGCCATGCCCCAACTGCGGCACCCGCGGCCAGTACACCGAGCCGAAGCAGTTCTCGGGCATGATGCGCACCCACCTCGGTCCGGTCGAGGACGACTCGTCGCTGCACTACCTGCGACCGGAGACGGCGCAGGGCATCTTCGTCAATTTCCTGAACGTGCTGACGACCTCGCGGCGCAAGCCGCCGTTCGGCATCGCGCAGACCGGCAAGAGCTTCCGCAACGAGATCACACCTGGCAACTTCATCTTCCGGACCCGCGAGTTCGAGCAGATGGAGATGGAGTACTTCGTCGAACCCGGCACCGACGAGACCTGGTTCGACTACTGGCTCGAGCAGCGCTGGAACTGGCACATCGGACTCGGCATCGACCCGGCGAGCCTTCGCTACTTCGAACACCCGAAGGAGAAGCTGAGCCACTACTCCAAGCGCACCATCGACATCGAGTACCGGTTCGGGTTCGGCGGTTCTGAGTTCGCGGAACTCGAGGGCATCGCCAACCGCACCGACTTCGATCTGTCCACGCACTCCAAGCACTCCGGCGTCGATCTGAGCTACTTCGACCAGGAGAAGAACGAGCGCTGGGTGCCGTACGTCATCGAGCCGGCACTCGGGCTGACCCGCTCGGTGCTGGCGTTCCTGCTGGATGCCTACAGCGAGGACGAGGCGCCCAACGCGAAGGGGCAGTTGGAGAAGCGGACCGTGCTGCGCCTGGATCGCCGGCTGGCCCCGGTGAAGGCGGCGGTGCTGCCGCTGTCGCGCAACGCCGACCTGTCGCCGATGGCGCGCAAGCTCGCCGCGGACCTGCGCCGCAACTGGAACGTCGAGTTCGACGACGCGCAGGCGATCGGGCGCCGCTACCGGCGCCAGGACGAGATCGGCACCCCGTTCTGTGTGACCGTCGACTTCGAATCACTCGACGATGCGGCGGTCACCGTCCGCGAGCGCGACTCGATGTCCCAGGAGCGGGTGTCGCTGGACCAGGTGGAGGGGTATCTGGCCGCACGCCTCGTCGGAGCGTGAGCTTGGCGTGCGACGGCGCGACATGAGACGACGCGGCATGCGACCGACCCGCCGTGTCGTCCTGATCGCCGCGGCGGCCGGCTTGGCGGTCGTCGTGATAGCCGTGGCGCTGGTGGTGGTCTTCGCCGCGGGCGGTGCGCCGCGGCCGCACCTGCTCACGGGATCGTCCACCTCGGCGGGTGGGTTACCCGGTGCGTCGGCCGGCGGATCGGCTGGTGCGTCGGGAACGACGGTGTCGATACCCGTGGCCGACGCGCGCGCGGTTGTGGTGCGCTACCTCGACGACATCAACACCCAGAACCGGACCGATGCCGCCTCGCTGATCTGCCCCGGCCAGCTGACGGCCTGGCACCAGAAGATCGACCAACCCGGCGGCGATTTCACCCTCGCGGTCCTGCGCGCGGTCTTTCACGGCGCCACCGCAACTGCCGGCGGCGACGCGCTGTCGTATGAGTTGGACGTGCGGCCACGGCAGTCCACCGAGGTCAACACCAACTCGGTCGTGTTCACCGTCATCGGTTTCCCGGGCGCCTACCAACTCTGCGGCGAGAGCTGATCCATTTCGCACGTGGGGAGCTTTCTTCCCGGAATCCGGGCCAAAAGCTCCCCAAGTGGTTTCCGTAGGCTGGGACGGTGCCGACGTCCACGTTGCCGGATGCGCCTGCAGTCAGCGCGCCGCTGCGGCTGTCCGACCGGGTGGTCGCCGACCCGCCGGTCGTGCTCGCGCCGATGGCCGGCATCACCAACACCGCCTTTCGCCGGCTGTGCCGCGAGGCGATGGCACCGGCGTTGCCGGCGCACGCGACAGGCGGGTTGTTCGTCAGCGAGATGATCACCTCCCGGGCGCTGGTGGAGCGAAATCCGAAGACGCTTCGGCTGATCCGCTTCGAACCGGATGAGCAGCCCCGCAGCCTGCAGCTGTACGGCATCGACCCGGCCGTGGTGGGCGCCGCGGTCCGCATGATCGCCGAGGACAACCTGGCCGACCACGTGGACCTGAACTTCGGCTGCCCGGTGCCGAAGGTGACCCGCCGCGGCGGCGGTGCGGCGCTGCCGTGGCGGATCGAGCTGTTCGACGCGATCGTCCGGGCCGCGGTCGGCGCCGCCGCGGGTGCCTTTCCGGTGACGGTGAAGATGCGCGTCGGCATCGACGCGGAGCATCACACCTATCGCGAGGCTGGTGTGCGCGCGCAGGACGCCGGCGTCGCGCAGGTGGCCTTGCACGGGCGTACCGCTGCGCAGTTCTACGGCGGCACCGCCGACTGGGCGCCGATCGCCGAGCTGGCCGACCTGCTCGACATCCCGGTGTTGGGCAACGGGGACATCTGGGAAGCCGACGATGCCGTCCGGATGGTCCGCGAGACCGGCTGCGCCGGGGTGGTCGTCGGGCGCGGTTGCCTCGGCCGGCCCTGGTTGTTCGCCGACCTGGCCGCGGCCTTCGACGGACGCCCGGAACGGGCGCGGCCGGGGCTGTACCAAGTCGCGGCCACCATGCGCCGTCACGCCGAGCTGCTGGTGCAGTGGCTGGAGTCCGAGCGGGGCGTGGTCGACTTCCGCAAGCACGTCGCCTGGTATCTCAAGGGGTTCACCGTCGGCAGCGAGCTGCGCAAGGCGTTGGCGTCCGCGTCGTCGATGGCCGAACTGGACGACCTGCTGGTAGGACTCGGTGCCGATCAGCCCTTCCCGGACGAGGTCCTCGGCCGGCCGCGCGGGCGCACCAGCGGCGCGCGGCCAGTTGCGCTGCCGTACCGGTGGCTCGAGGACCGCGAGTCCCGGCTCGTCCCGGACGGAGCCGAACTCGAGGACGGCGGCGGGTGAGCGGGCTCACTAGGGTGATGCCCAGCGAGTACCGAGCGGACGGAGCACGGATGCCGAAGTACGTGTACGACTTCGCCGAGGGCAGCAAGGAGATGCGCGACCTGCTCGGGGGCAAGGGCGCCAACCTCGCGGAGATGACGAACCTCGGCCTGCCGGTCCCGCCCGGCTTCACCATCACCACCGAGGCATGCCAGCTGTACCTGAAGTCCGGCCGGGAACCGGAGGGCATGGGCGAGGAGGTCTCCGAGCACCTGGAGAGCCTGGAGAAGGTGATGGGCAAGCAGCTCGGGCAGTCCGACGATCCGCTGCTGGTCTCGGTGCGCTCGGGTGCGAAGTACTCGATGCCGGGGATGATGGAGACGGTCCTCAACATCGGGCTCAACGACCAGTCGGTGCGCGGGCTGGCCGCGCAGGCCGGTGACGAACGGTTCGCGTTCGACTCCTACCGCCGGCTGATCCAGATGTTCGCCCGGACCGTGCTCGGTATCGCCGGCGAGCATTTCGAGGACGCGCTGGAGCAGGCGAAGCAAGCCAAGGGCGCCGCCAGCGACCTGGATCTCGACGCCGAGGATCTGCGGCAATTGGTGGAGGTCTTCAAGGAGCTGGTGGTCACCCACGCCGGCCGGGCGTTCCCGCAGGATGCGCGTGAGCAGATGGACCTCGCCGTGCGCGCGGTGTTCGACTCGTGGAACACCGACCGAGCCGTGATCTACCGCCGCCAGGAGCGGATCCCGTCCGAGCTGGGCACGGCGGTGAACATCTGCGCGATGGTGTTCGGCAACCTCGGCATGGACTCCGGCACCGGCGTCGCGTTCACCCGCGATCCGGCCAGCGGCGCGCAGGGCATCTACGGCGACTACCTGCAGAACGCGCAGGGTGAGGACGTCGTCGCCGGCATCCGCAACACCGTGCCGCTGGCGGATCTGGAGGGCGTCGACAAGAGGTCCTATGACCAGCTGCTCGCCATCATGCAGAAGCTCGAGGAGCACTACCGCGACCTGTGCGACATCGAGTTCACCATCGAGCGGGGCACGTTGTGGATGCTGCAGACGCGGGTGGGCAAGCGCACGGCCGCCGCAGCGTTCCGGATCGCGGTGCAGCTGGTGGACCAGGGCCTGATCGACATGGACGAGGCGGTCTCCCGGGTCACCGGCGCGCAGCTGGCACAGCTGATGTTCCCCCGGTTCGACGAGAAGGTGGCCGGTCGCAGGCGGATCGGCAAGGGCATGAACGCTTCACCGGGAGCGGCGGTGGGCAAGGTGGTGTTCGACTCCTACACCGCGGTCAAGTGGTCACGATCGGGTGAGTCGGTGATCCTGGTTCGCCGCGAGACCAACCCGGACGACCTGAACGGCATGATCGCCGCGGCTGGCATTCTCACCTCCCGCGGCGGCAAGACCTCGCACGCGGCGGTGGTGGCGCGCGGCATGGGCAAGACGTGCGTGTGTGGGGCCGAGGGCCTCGACGTCGACACCAAGAAGCGCGTGATGCGCGCACCGCATGGTGTCGAGGTGCACGAGGGCGACGTCATCTCCATCGACGGCACTTCCGGTGAGGTGTTTCTCGGCGAGGTGCCGGTGGTCGACTCGCCGATCGTGCGCTACTTCGAGGGCCAGCTCGACCCGGAGGCCGACGATGCCGGCGATCTGGTCAAGGCGGTCGATCGGCTGATGAGCTATGCCGACGGCGCCCGTCGGATGGTGGTGCGGGCCAACGCGGACACCGCGGAAGACGCCGCCCGCGCGCGTCGCTTCGGTGCGCAGGGCATCGGGTTGTGCCGCACCGAGCACATGTTCCTGGGCGAGCGGCGGCACCTGGTGGAGCAGCTCATCCTCGCCGACACCGACGAGGAGCAGCAGACCGAACTGGCCGAGCTGCTGCCGCTGCAACGGCAGGACTTCGTCGGCATCCTGGAGGCGATGGACGGCCTGCCCGTCACCATCCGCCTGCTCGACCCGCCGCTGCACGAGTTCCTGCCGGATATCACCGAGCTGTCGGTGCGGGTCGCGGTGGCCGAGGCGCGCGGTGAGAAGCGCGAGGGCGACCTGCGCATGTTGCAGGCGGTGCACAAGCTGCACGAGCAGAACCCGATGCTCGGCCTGCGCGGCGTGCGGCTCGGGGTGGTCATCCCCGGACTGTTCGAGATGCAGGCGCGGGCTGTGCTGGAGGCGGCGGCGGAGCGGATCAAGGCCGGTGGCGTGCCACGGGTGGAGATCATGGTGCCGCTGGTGGCCAATGTGCAGGAGTTCGAGACCGTCAAGCACAACATCATCGAGGTGGCCCGCGAGGTGCGTGCGGAAACCGGCGTGCATCTCGAGTTCCTGATCGGGACGATGATCGAGTTGCCGCGTGCGGCGCTCACCGCGGGCGCCATCGCGGAGGCCGCGGAGTTCTTCTCGTTCGGCACCAACGACCTCACCCAGACGACCTGGGGCTTCTCGCGCGACGACGTCGAGGCATCGTTCTTCACTGCGTATCTGGAGAAGGGCATCTTCGGCATCAGCCCGTTCGAGTCCATCGACCGTGACGGCGTCGGCGAGCTGATCCGCATCGCGGTGGACAAGGGACGCTCCCGGCGGCCGGGGCTCAAGCTCGGTGTGTGCGGCGAGCACGGCGGCGACCCGGACAGCGTGCACTTCTTCGACGAGGTCGGGCTGGACTACGTCTCCTGCTCGCCGTTCCGCGTCCCGGTCGCCCGGCTGGAAGCGGGCCGCAGCGTCACCGACGACCGCCTGGCCTGAGCGCCGCGGGTGCGTCGCGGGTAACGTCGAAGCGTGTTTCGGCGCCGTCCTCGCTCTGCCCCGATGCCGCCGACGCTGGAGTCCCGGCGCCGGGAGCCGGACGGCGGCACGATGGTGTTGCCCACGGTTGCCCTGGTCCAGCAGATCCTCGACGAGTTCGGGCTGAAGCATTCGCTCGACGACGAGGGCGACCTGATGGTGCGGTGGGAGAAGTGCAGCGTGTTCTTCTTCTTCTACGGCGAGCGCTCCGAAGTCCTGCAAGCGCGTCTCTACCTCAACCGGAGGTTCTCGGTGGAGAACCGGGCCGCGATTGCCCTGATGCTTGACGAGTGGAACCGGACCAAGCTGTTCCCGAAGGCGTACACGGTGCTGCCAGACGACGGCATGGTGGGCATCTGCGCCGAGCAGTGCCACGATTTCGATGCCGGCGTCACCCGGGCGCAGCTGAAGTACGCGATCGGCATGTGGTGCGACACGTTGCTCCGGTTCACCGACTGGGTCGACGAGCAGGTCTGAATGGGCGGCTATGACGCCGCGGCCGGCCGGCGCCGAGTCGACGAGCCGCCGAAACGGGCCGGCGCGGCCCACGGATCGGCCTCGCGCACGGAGTTCCAGCGCGACCGGGCCCGGGTACTGCATTCCTACGCATTCCGGCGGCTGGCCGACAAGACGCAGGTGGTCGTGCCGGGGGAGGACGACTTCCCCCGCACGCGGTTGACGCATTCGCTCGAGGTCGCCCAGATCGGGCGCGAGATCGGCGCCGCGCTCGGCTGCGACCCGGACGTCGTCGACGCGGCCGGGTTGGCCCACGACATCGGCCACCCGCCGTTCGGACACAACGGTGAGGACGCGTTGGACTCGGTCGCCGCGGACTGTGGCGGCTTCGAAGGCAATGCGCAGACGCTGCGCGTGCTGACCCGGCTCGAGGCCAAGGTGCTCTGCGCCGACGGCGAACCTGCCGGGCTCAACCTCACCCGGGCGGTCCTCGACGCGACGTGCAAGTACCCCTGGCCGAGGCGCGAAGGCGAGCGCAAATACGGCTACTACCGCCACGACGCCGGCGACACCGCCGCCTACGAGTGGATGCGCGAGGGCACCCCGCAGGAGCGGCGCTGCCTGGAGGCCCAGATCATGGACTGGGCCGACGATGTCGCGTACTCGGTACATGACGTCGAGGACGGGGTGCACGCGGGGCTGCTGCGGCTGGAGTCGGTCGATGCACACGCTCGCGAACAAATCTGCCGGATCGCGGCCGAGCTATATTCCGGGCTGGCCGACGAGGATCTCGCACCGGTCCTGGACGAGTTGCTCGACCTGCCGACCCTGCGCGACCTGGCCGGCTATGACGCCTCTTATGCGGCGCAGGCCGCCGCCAAGCGGGCCACCAGCGAACTCACCGGCCGCTTTGCCGGTGCGGCCATCCTGGCCACCCGTGCCAAGTACGGCAGCGAGCCGCTCGCCCGGTATGACGCCGATCTGGTGGTGCCCTCGGGAATCGCCGCCGAATGTGCGCTGCTCAAGGCGATGGCCGCCCACTTCGTGATGAACCGGACCGATTCGCGTCGCCGCCAAAGCGAGGAACGCCGGATCCTGGTGGAGCTGGTGGAGCTGGTGGCCAAGGGGGCGCCGGGCTCCCTCGACCACGGGTTGAGTCCGGCCTGGCAGCACGCCGGATCTGACGCGCAACAGCTGCGGGTGGTCGTCGACCAGGTTGCCCAGCTCACCGACACGAGTGCCCGAACCTGGCACCAGCGCCTCGCGGGCACCGAATCGAGCGGCCCGAGCCGTCGCCTGCGCCGCCTAGACTGACGCCGTGGCAGGCCGGATTCGGGACGAGGACATCGCCCTGGTCCGCGAAAAGACGCCGATCGCGGACGTCATCGGCGAGCACGTGCAGCTGCGCAACGCCGGCGGCGGCAATCTGAAGGGGATCTGCCCGTTCCACGACGAGAAGTCGCCATCGCTGTCGGTGTCGCCGGCCCGTGGACTGTTCCACTGCTTCGGCTGCGGCGTGGGTGGCGACGTGATCAGGTTCGTGCAGAACATCGACCACCTCGACTTTGCCGATGCGGTGCAGCGGCTGGCTGATCGCGCCGGCGTGCAACTGCGCTACGTCGAGGGCTCGACCGTGCCACACCGGCCGCAGGGACAGCGGGTCAGGCTGCTCGATGCGCATCGGCTCGCGGCCGAGTTCTACGCCGAGCAGCTCTCCGGTGCCGAGGCGCAGCCGGCGCGTGACTTCCTCACGCAGCGGGGCTTCGATGAGGCCGCCGCCAACCGGTTCGGCTGCGGTTTCGCACCGGGCGCATGGGATGCGCTGACCAAGCACCTGCTGGCCAAGGGGTTCACCGGACCGGAGTTGACGGTGGGCGGCCTGTCCCGGGAGTCCGGCCGCGGTTCGCTGATCGACCGTTTCCACCGGCGGCTGCTGTGGCCGATCCGTGAGGTCGGCGGCGACGTGGTGGGTTTCGGTGCGCGGCGGTTGTTCGACGACGACCGGGTAGAAGCCAAGTACCTCAATACGCCCGAGACGCCGATCTACAAGAAGAGCCAACTGCTGTACGGCGTGGACATGGCCAAGCGCGAGATTGCCCGCCAGCATCGCGCGGTGATCGTGGAGGGCTACACCGACGTGATGGCCTGTCACCTGGCCGGCGTCACAACCGCGGTGGCGACGTGCGGTACTGCCTTCGGCACCGAACACGTCTCGGTGATCCGGCGACTGCTGATGGACTCGGACGCGTTCACCGGAGAGGTGATCTTCACCTTCGATGGTGACGCCGCGGGGATGAAGGCGGCCGAACGCGCCTTCGCCGATGATCAGAAGTTCATGTCGCAGACGTTCGTCGCGATCGAGCCGAACGGGCTGGACCCGTGCGATCTGCGGCTCGCTTCGGGTGAGGCCGCATTGCTCGACCTGGTCGCCGGGCGGATACCGCTGGTGGAGTTCGTGCTTCGCTCGACGGTGGCGCGGTTCAACCTGGACACCGCGGAGGGCCAGGTCGCGGCAATGGACGCGGGTATCCCGCACGTCGCGCGGATCAAGGACCGTTCATTGCGCGACGAGTACGCGCGCCGGCTGGCCGGTCTGATCGGGTTCGGGCTGGAGGACCAGGTGGTCGCGCGGGTGCGTGGTCTGGCGCGTGCCGACGACCGGGGCGCGAGTGCTGCGCTCATGCGAAATGGCTCAGCTTCAGCCGGCGCTCCGGCCGGCGGATCGGCCAACGCGCAGTCCAACGCGCAGTCGGGCGGTCCGGCCGCGGAGCGTCCCGCGCAGAAGGTCGACGAGTCGGTGGCCTCGGTTGAACGCGAGGTGCTCAAGGTCGCGCTGCAGTTGCCGGCCATCGCGGGTCCCGCCTTCGATGCGCTCAGCGAGGAGGCGTTCCTGGTGTCCGCGCACCGCTGCGTGCGGGTGGCGATCGCCGCGTCCGGCGGCACCGCGGCAGCGGTCAGCGGCCCGGGCTGGACCGAGACGGTGGTGGGCAAGATCGACGAATCGTTGCGCCCGGGAGTGCACGCACTCGCGGTCGAACCGCTGCACACCGGCCCGCTGTCGCAGGATCGCTATGCCGACGCGATGCTCGCGCGGTTGCAGGAGATCGTTGCGGCTCGGCAGATCTCGGCGCTGAAGTCCCGGCTGCAGCGGATCAATCCGCAGGAGCGGCCGGACGAGCACGCCCGCCTGTTCGGTGAGTTGATCTCGCTGGAGAAGCACCGCCGCACGCTTCGGGAACGGGCGATCGGCTGATGCCGCTGTTCCATCGCCGGGAGAGCCCGCCGGCGCGGATCGTCGCGCTGCTGGAGCCGGACGATCGGGTGCTGTCGTGGGCGGACGTCGATGACGGCGAGGTGGTGCTCGCCTCCCGGCACGGGTTGTGGTGGCCGGATTCGACGGGGCCGCGCCTGATCCGGTGGCAGTTCGTGGACAAGGTGGTCTGGCGCGACGACGCGCTCACCGTGATCGAGGCCGAACTGCGCGACGACCTGATCCTGGTGGACTTGCCGGCGCAGACGGTGCGGGTGACGCGGCCGCGGGATCTACCGCCGACGGTGCGCAAGCGCGTAGAGGCGAATGTGGTGCATTCGCAGGTGTACGCGCTGCCGGGCGGAGCGGGGCGTTTCGTGGCCCGCCGGATCCCGGGTCGCGACGGCCTGGTGTGGTGGGTGCGACTGGAGCCCGGCACGTTGGACACCGAGCAAGTGCGGGACGAGGCGCGCAGGGTCATCGAGCAGTTGCAGCGTCAATACGACAGCGTCCGGGCTGAGTAGCCGCCGAACCTCACCCTGATCGTGGAGATCAGTGGCGTTGGCCGCCGTTGACACTGTGCGCAGGCATGCCGCCGTGGATCCTGTTCGCCAGCGTCGCTCGGGCGCGGTGGGCCGCCGTGTCGAGTTGCGCCTGCAGCACCCCCGCCGTGGTTTGCACCGTCTGGCTGCCGGCGAAGCGACGGGTCGCGGCGACGATCTGCTCGTAACGCTCACGTCCCGCTTTGGCGCCCAGGACGTATCCGATAGCTGCGCCGACCAGCAGCGAGAGCTTCATCGCCGGTTCTCCCTCGACTCGCGAATGATCGTCGGGGCCAGCGTAGCCCGGGCCGGGAGCGGGACCCGTCGGCCGGTGACACCGTGGGATAAACTGCCCGACGGCGACGCCGCCGCCTGGCAGCGACGCCGTTGTCTCGCGGCACGATCCCCCATAGCTCAATTGGCAGAGCATTCGACTGTTAATCGAAGGGTTTCTGGTTCGAGTCCAGATGGGGGAGCCCAAGTTCCGGGGTCTCGCGCGTCGGTAGGGACGTCCTCGGGGCCTTTCGGGTCTTCAGTGGTCACAGAGTGATCACACCGGTCCTCTGCCCCGGCGCGCGACGTACGCGGAATGAGCGCAGCAGCCCGCTCCGCGGCATCGCGGCCGACACCTTCGAGTAGATGCGAGTACGTATCGCTCGTGAGGGTGATCGTCGAGTGGCCGAGTCGCTTCGACACGACCGCCATCGGCACGCCCGCGGCGAGCATGAGGGAGGCCTGCCCATGGCGAAGGTCATGCAGCCGAATTGGGCGGAGTCCAGATGTCGCGACGAGACGAATGAAGCGCCGGGTGACGCGTTCGGGGGGGATTGGTGTGCCGTCCTCTCGGGCGAACACGAGTCCGTGTTCCACGAACGCCGCGCCCCAACGCGCGCGCTCGGCGTCCTGATGCAGCTTGTGAGCCATCAACACGCCGATCACCCCGCCATCAAGGTCGACCATCCGCTCCTCGCCGCTCGCCGTCTTGGGCAGGCCGAAGACTGCGCCGCGGTGGTGGCCGGCGCAGTACGGACAGGACGCTTCGGTGCCAGTGAGCGAGACGAGTTGCTGGCGGACGACCAGGCGGCCACGATCGAGGTCAATGTCGTCCCAGCGGAGTCCGCAGGCCTCTCCGCGACGCAAGCCGGTGGCGGCAATCAGCTCGAACAGCGCACCCATCGGGTCGCTTGCGGCAAGATCAAGAAAGCGGCCGAGGTCTTCAGGTTCCCAGGGACGCACTCTTGGCCGCGGTGCAGAAGGCAGGTCAATGTCGACCGCAGGGTTGTATGCGATCAGTCTTCGCCGCTTTGCTGTCGACATCGCGCTCCGCAGCGTCGCATGGACTCGCCGCACGCTGGCGGGGCCGAGCCCTTTCGCGGGCAATTCGCGTAGAAGATCCTCCACATGCCCTGGGCGTAGTTCGCGAAGACGCAAGCGCCCGAGCGTTGGAGCGAGATAGTCGTCGATGTAGTGGCGGTAGCTGCGAAGTGTGGTCGGGCGCATGCCATTGCGCTCTTTGTCCGTGATCCAGTGCGACAGGTACACCGCCACCGTCTGGCCTTCATCGTGACGCACCTGCCCGTCGCTGGTGGCCAAGTCATCGAGCGCGGCCTGGGCTTCATCGTGCGTGCGGAATCCGCCCTTCCTGATCTGGCGTCGCCGGCCGGTTACGGGGTTAACCCCTGCGTCGGCGACGTACACCCAGGACCCGTGCGGCTTCTTGCACGCCAACCGCCCGCCCGAGGTGCCATATGTTGCGAGGCAGTTACAGCGCTTATACACAGAACCTTTCCTCACGTTCGTCCTCCTTCTGTGCGTCAAAACCGCATGCGTCGTCGGGAATCTGCGACTTCCTGCTCATAGCTGCCTAGCCGCCCACGTTGGCGAGCCTCCGTGAGCCACCGACTTGCTGACTTCTCTGAGACCTCGAAGTGCCTGGCAACGGCCGCACGCGGGGGGAATCCTTGATCGAGCGCCATGCGGTACACGTCCGCTAGTTGCTCCGACGTTGGCCTTCCCCCGGCCGATAGCGCGTTGACTTCGGCGGCTAAAAGGGCCACGAAGGGGTCGAAGAACGCCCCGACTGCCAGGCGACGAAGTGTGCCGAACGGAAGACGCCGGAAGGTGTCGGCGTCTAGCCGCGGATGACGAATTCCCTGGCCGTGGTCACCCGATCTGGCGTCGAAGCCGACCACTGTTGGCTCGCCGCGATCGGTTCGATGCTTGTGGCAAAGGCGCACGACGAATGTCCATTCGCTCCAGCCGCGGACACCTCGGATCTCGACGTCGTCCCCTACGACGCTTACCGCGATTGGCACTGGCCACCCTCCCCAAGTCGCCTTGCTATGAGCATCTAATCCACAGAGTGGGTGCCCAAGACTGTAAGGCAGCATCCGCGCCGTGCCAACACCAACCGAGGAGACACATGACGAGCCGAGCCGCTGCGTCTGCCCCGCTTACGCGAGACGAGGTGCTCGCGCTCGCGCAGGCGCGTGCAACGACAAACGTCGAGAACCTGGCGCGTGCAATGGGGTGCGGGATCCAAGGTGTCTACGAGGCGATCGCCCACGGGACATGGACGGCAACCCGTGTCTTGCGAGTTGGCAATCGCATCCTGATACCGACCCAGGACATCTGCGATCTCCTCGGTATCGCGCCGGAGGCACCAATGAGCGACACCGCTGCTCCCGAGACGACCGCCACCAGCGCCGACGAGGCAGTTCCATCCGCGTCCATCCGTCGGGGCCCTCGCCTTCCCGACCGGCGGGAGCGATCGAGCCCATCTCGTGCCGAACGCCAGGACGACCGAGCCGTTCCACCGGCCAGTCCCCGCGAGTCGTGACCCGCCACCATGGCCAAGCGTGACTCCCACTTCCGCGACTCGTGGTTAGAGCGCGTGACTGCCGCGCCTGACCTCAGCGACGCCGTGCGCGTGCTCCTCATGGTTCTTGCCAGAAAGATGACAGCGGCGGGCTACGTCTCGATTCCTCGCCATGACCTAGCGAAACAGATCGGCCGGTCGCCCAGACGCGTAACCGACCGGATCCAATCAGCGATACTGGCGAACTATCTGGCAGTTGTTCGCTCCGGGTGCCCAGGGCACACCGCCGAATACCAAGCGATGGTCCCTGCGGGTGGCGACGGTGCGCGGGCGCGCACCAAGCGACTTGGTTCGACGGGTGCGGCTGACCGCACCAACCCGTCGGGGCGGTCTGCAGCCAACATTTCAGGTCTGTCGTCCGCACCACCGTGGCTTCGGCGAGATGGTGCGGACGGGGGGCCAACCAATGCGCGCGCGTCCGAAGACCAAAACCGCGCGTCTCTCCGCCACAACAGCGCCGGCGGCGTCGCTCAGTCACCGAGTGTTCGGGAACTGCTCAGCGATGAACAACAAGCAAACTACGCCCCACGCGATGCCGTGCGTCTGCCTCTAAGACGTGACCCGGACTGTTACAGCTGCCAGGTCGAGTCTGTGATGCCGTCGCAGCTCTGCCCAAACCATTCGACTCGGAACTCTGGGATCCGGTCTGAGGTGAGAAGCAGGTGACTGCAAGGAACGACGGGATCAAGCTTGCCGAACGGCGTGCCAGGGCATTGGAGCTGCGCGTCAGTGGCAAGACCTTCCGTGAGATTGCACGCGAACTGAAGCTCGCTAGTCCGGGCAACGCGTACCGAGAGGTTCAGGCCGCGCTCGAAGAGATCGTCCGGGAGCCCGTTCGTGAGGCCCTTGTTCTCGAACTGGCGCGACTGGACGCAGTTCTCGGGGCCGTATGGCACGCCGCTATGGATGGTGACCATCGCTCAGCCCGTCTGGTCCTGATGTGCCTACAACGGAGGGCAGCCTTCCTGGGACTGGACTGTCCCGCGCGGTCGATCATCGCCGTGGCGGACGAACGCCGACCGGAATACCGCGATGCGGAGGAGGACTATAAGACCGCCCTCGCCGCATTGAACGAGATCCTTGGGCCGCCAATTGAGGCCAACAGCAACCCAGCGAGCAACGATTAGCTAGGCAACGCCTCGCCTGCAGTCGCCCGCGTCATTCCATTCAAACGGCAAATCCCCCCCGCGAGTGCCATCGCGATGAGCCGCGCTGGTCCTGAGGCCTAAGTGCGTCCCAGCGCCCTACATGTCCGGGTCGACCGATGCCTCTTGGATCAGTTCGCTGGCGGCCACGCCAAGCGCTGAAGCGAGATTGAACACGCTGATCACGCCGGGGTTTCGCGTACCGTGCTCGATCGCAATAACCATCCCTCGACTAACGCCGGATTCGTGGGCCAGGGCATCCACGGTCCATCCCTTGTCTTCACGGCGGCGACGAATTGCGTGGCCGAGCGCCAATAGCTCAGGGCGTCCAGCACGTCGGTCGCGGCCCTGGCTTTGCCCCACGACGCACAGCGGAGCACGGGCGCAGACTGTGCTAGTTCAATATCTTGAACTAAGCTCCGACCCGTGGTCGAACCTCCTGTAGAGCGACGATCCGCCCCCAATCTGGCGACCCGCAACTACGGGGCAGTTCGACGATTTTGGTGGGCAGTTGCCTTCCTCGCTCTCAGCGCAACATGCATCGTGTATGGCGCAGTCGCCGGGCGATTCTGGCTATTTTGGTCAGTTGGCCTGTTGGCGATGATTGCGTTCCAGGTCTTGTGGCGCTGGCCAGCGGATGGACGAGTGCGGGCGACGAGACAAGCCCGTCAGACCGGTCGACGTCGTGTCCGGCTTCGCTGGTTCGTCTTTTGGAGGTTGTAGCGAGCCGGACGGCGGCGACCGGCGATCCACCCGGGCATCGCGTCGAAGGAAGGTTGACGCGCGCGCTCACCTGCCGCGACGAGAAGCCGGTTGTTCGACGAGCGGCATACGCTTCGATCATGGCGGACACCGACACCGACACGGCCGCCACGACCGATGGCGTCATTGCCTGGCTGAACTCCAGCGGCGCAACAGTCGAGCTGTTCGTTGCCCGGACCCTTGCTATGAAGTTCCTGTCGGTGATCCCTGGTCTCTACCTCCCGGATCCCGAAACCGACACAGCTCGTGAGATCGACGTGATCGGCTGTCGCGAAGTGCATCTCGCCGACGTCGGGGTCATCGCCGCATATCTTGTCATCGAGTGCAAGTACACGCCGAAGCCGTGGGTGATCGTCCGCGGTCGACCTGAATACGAGTCGGCGATACCTAATTTCGACCGCATAACGACGACCTACGGGCACGAGGTTCTCGACAAGGCGCGTCTCCACCCCGCGGTTGCACGGGGCCACATCTTCCAGCAGGAGCCGCGGCCGGGACATTCACTCGTGACGGCGCACGTCAACGACGAAGATCGGGGCGATCAGAACCCAAGACGGAAGGGGGGCAATATCGACTCCGCCTACGCCGCGATCATGGGTGCGACCAAGTCGGCGAGAGCGTGGGCCGATGACTTGAGCGCGCGCGAGGACGCGGCGGTCTTCGGCGTGGTGTTTCCCGTCGTTGTGGTCCGCGGCCTGCTCTACGAAGCGTGGTTAGAGGGCGACGCCATTACCGCACGGCCGATCGAGGCCGGGCAGGTGTATTGGAATCATCCCAGCGTCAAGCATCCGGTGCTCGTCGATATCGTCCGAGACTCGGCATTCGAGACGTTTGCCCAACGCTTCCGGGAGTCTGCAGACAGCTTTGTGACCTATGGAAAGGATGCCGCCGGGGATGTAAACACGACCGGCGTCTATTGAGAACAACTATCCGGTGAGCTGGCCGTCGGCGATCGACCGCACGAGATTGCTGAATCCGGGCTCCGTCGGGTTGATGCCAGCTTCGGTGAACTTAGCTCGCAGTTCGGCGTCGACGTCGTCGCAAGACTTGCCGGAGTGGGTGGCGTTGACGTCTCGCACGACGTCTCGGATGTGCTCGTTTGCCCGCTCCTGCATCGCTTTGAATCCGTCCGACTCGTGCACCATTCGCATCAAGGCGTCTTCGTCAAAATTCAGCGGCATACATGCCAGGGTAGGCGTGCTCGCCCAGCAGCGAGGCATTTCGCGGACCCCAAGCACGCTGTGTCGGCATACTCCGGTGGTGCGCGTGCGTGCGTTTCCAGGTGTTTGTCGCACTTCTTACGGTGTGTTCGTTCAACGTGAGCCCGGGAGCGATGAGAGGCTACGCACCCTCCAAAGTCGGCGGGGAGTCATTCGCCGTCTTGCAGGCTGCGCGTCTGGCCGATTCAGGGCCGAGGTTCGGCCCGAACGGTCGGATGTACCGACTAGGTTGCGCGGTGTGCATGACCAAGCTGCCAAGCCTCCTGCGCGATGGAACGCGCACGACGTGACCATGACGTTGGTGAGACTGTTCCCGGCCCGCGATCTCGACGTTCGCTTCGAGGCTGAGGGCGGTTGTTTCTGAGACGGCGGAAGATGCTCTGCTTGCTGATCGGCCCCGACGGCTTCGGCGAAGGTGATGGACTTGGGTTAACGTGCTTTCTGACGCGTCGCGTCGCGCCGTGGCCTGCGTTGAACGAATTGATCGCATCGGAAAACGCCCGCGATCTGCGATACCAAATCGTGCTGGGGAGCGACGGCATTTCCTCGCATGCGCACTACCTCTGGCCGAGCGATGAGCCGGTCCTGCAGATCGAGCGTTCATTGCGAGAGTCCACGGACGTCTACTCCCAAATGTCCGACCGCCTTCACAGAATCTCGCGCAAGGGCTACCTACACGGGTATCGACAGCCGAACGAGTGGGAGTCACAGGCGGTCGACGACTTCAAACCAATATTCGGTGTATCGCCGTCATCGACGTAGGAGGTCTTCCCGATGGACCCGACGAAATGCCGGACGTGGGGTGTCGACCTAGCGACGGTCCCTCATCGGACGGGCTTGGTCTCCGTCGAGTGGCACGAGGACGGAAGACCTGGACGCTTCACCGTGTATCCCGAACCTGACCGAGATCGGGACGCGTTGGCGAACAGGATGGCTGCTCACGCTGCACATGAATGGTGGGCGGTTGATGTCCCGTTCGGCTGGCCGGACGGATGGGCGGACTTCCTGATAGAACACGCCAAGCACCCAGCCGATCTGCCCGCATGCCGTACGACGGGAAGACCCTGGTCCTCAGTCGCATTGCGCCTCACCGACCAGCACGGCGAACTCAGCGTCACGTTCGACAAGCTCGGCGCAACGGCCGCAGCCTGGTCGACGATCGAATGGACCCTGCATCAACGC